>NZ_JAQIJA010000005.1:0-187500 GCF_036946485.1 Sphingomonas phyllosphaerae | reverse complement strand
GGATGGCGTGTGTTGTCAGCTCTTAACGGATTGAGCTGGCTTCGAAGCTGTCCCGGGAAATAGCCCCACCGTATAGACCGTACCCGAAACCGACACAGGTGGTCTGGTAGAGTATACCAAGGCGCTTGAGAGAAGTGTCCTGAAGGAACTCGGCAAATTGCCTCCGTACCTTCGGAAGAAGGAGGCCCCATGTCAGCGCAAGCTCTCATGGGGGGCACAGGCCAGGGGGGTAGCGACTGTTTAGCAAAAACACAGGGCTCTGCTAAGTCGGCTTCAAGACGACGTATAGGGCCTGACGCCTGCCCGGTGCCTGAAGGTTAAGTGGAGGGGTGCAAGCTCTGAAATGAAGCCCAGGTAAACGGCGGCCGTAACTATAACGGTCCTAAGGTAGCGAAATTCCTTGTCGGGTAAGTTCCGACCTGCACGAATGGCGTAACGACTTCCCCACTGTCTCCAGGACATGCTCAGCGAAATTGAATTCTCCGTGAAGATGCGGAGTACCCGCGGTTAGACGGAAAGACCCCGTGCACCTTTACTGCAGCTTCAGAGTGGCAGTGGACAAGAACTGTGTAGCATAGGTGGGAGGCTTTGAAGCATTGGCGCCAGCCGGTGTGGAGCCATAGGTGAAATACCACCCTGTTGTTGTCTACTGTCTAACCTCGTACCGTGAAACCGGTACAGGGACCCTCTGTGGCGGGTAGTTTGACTGGGGCGGTCGCCTCCTAAAGAGTAACGGAGGCGCGCGAAGGTGGGCTCAGGCCGGTTGGAAACCGGCTGTTAGAGTGCAATGGCATAAGCCCGCCTGACTGCGAGACTGACAAGTCGAGCAGAGACGAAAGTCGGTCATAGTGATCCGGTGGTCCCTCGTGGAAGGGCCATCGCTCAACGGATAAAAGGTACGCCGGGGATAACAGGCTGATAACCCCCAAGAGCTCATATCGACGGGGTTGTTTGGCACCTCGATGTCGGCTCATCACATCCTGGGGCTGGAGCAGGTCCCAAGGGTTTGGCTGTTCGCCAATTAAAGTGGTACGTGAGCTGGGTTCAGAACGTCGCGAGACAGTTTGGTCCCTATCTGCCGTGGGCGTCGAAATTTGAGAGGAGTTGACCCTAGTACGAGAGGACCGGGTTGAACGTACCTCTGGTGTACCTGTCGTCGTGCCAACGGCGCAGCAGGGTAGCTATGTACGGACGGGATAACCGCTGAAAGCATCTAAGCGGGAAGCCTCCCTCGAGATAAGATTTCTCAGGACGGTCGAAGACCACGACCTTGATAGATCGGATGTGGAAGCGCGGTAACGCGTGAAGCTAACCGATACTAATCGTCCTATTCGCGCTTGAGAGCACACACCCCCAACAACAGCGTTGGAACGCAGGTGATGACACCTCAACCAGACATGAAAGTGCATCGATTTGAACCAGATCCTCCCGGCCACAAAGCCGGGCAGGACACATGTGCAGGCTCCATTGCCTGGTGGCCATAGCGTCGGTGAACCACCCGATCCCATCCCGAACTCGGACGTGAAACCCCTCTGCGCCAATGGTACTATCGCTCAAGCGATGGAAGAGTAGGTCGCCGCCAGGCATTGCAGCTCGCACACACAAAGAACCCATCCACAAACCCTCAACACCTCGGCGCGGGGTGGAGCAGCCCGGTAGCTCGTCAGGCTCATAACCTGAAGGTCACAGGTTCAAATCCTGTCCCCGCAACCAACACACACCAACAGCCCCGTCTCGGCAGAGACGGGGCTGTTGGCGTTCGGGGGATAGCCGCAGCTCGGTCCCCGCCACCCGCTCCAGCTGTGAAACGGGGGGAGGCTCCACCCTCGACCATCCCCCCCAGCCGCCTCAGCGATAACGACCCATCGTCACCTTCAATACCTGCTTTCGGGGCACAGCGTTCGCGAACAGCGGCGCGCATCAAATGCATCCACTCTGCCCCGGCTGGCGTTCGCGGCATGATCGGGCGCTCCCCACCCCTGGCTAAAGTGCTGCCGGCGCGTCGCCCGGTCGCTGGCTTTCCGTATGAAACATCCGCCCACTTCGCTACAGCCGCGGCCAGGAAGGCAATTGGATCGAGATATGGCGAGACGTTCGAAGCAGGATCCATATGATCATCTCTCGCAGGACGACGAGGCGCCGGCCGCTGCGGTGCCATGCTGGCTTTGCGCCCGGCCGACCGGCAAGACGATCGTCTGGCATCATCCGGTGCCCAAAAGCCGCGGTGGTCGCGATGTCGTGCCGATGCACTCGATCTGTCAGCAGACCCTGATCGCCAATTTCACCAATTCCGAATTGCAGCGACACGGGATGGAGGTCGCGGGGCTGCTGGATCACCCCAACGTGCGCAAGTTTGTGGATTGGGTGGCCAACAAGGATCCGGATTTCACCGCCACGATCGCGAAGAAGCAGCGCTGAATCTGCACAAAGGCACCACACGCGCGCCCGTCAACGAGCGTGTGGCGCGCTCCCGGGCACGATCAGGCCGTCAGTTCCTCCCGGACGATCGCCGCACCCGCGGTCAGTGCGTGCAGCTTGCCGCGCGCGACCCCGCGCGCGAGCGGCGCCATGCCGCAGTTGGTGGCAGGATAGAGCTTGTCGGCATCGACGAAGCGGAGCGCGTTGCGGAGCGTGGCGGCGACCTGCTCCGGCGTTTCGACCGCGTCGGTCGCAACGTCGATCGCGCCGACCATCACCTTCTTGCCGCGGACGAGTTCGATCAGGTCCATCGGCACGCGTGAATTCTGGCATTCCAGCGAGATGATATCGATCGTCGACCTCTGCAGATTGGGGAAGGTCTGCTCATATTGCCGCCACTCGGCGCCCAGCGTCTTCTTCCAGTCGGTATTCGCCTTGATGCCATAGCCATAGCAGATGTGGACGGCGGTTTCCGCCTTCAGTCCCTCGGCGGCGCGCTCCAGCGTGGCGATGCCCCAATCATTGGCCTCGTCGAAGAAGACGTTGAAGGCTGGCTCATCGAACTGGATGATGTCGACGCCCACGGCTTCGAGTTCGCGGGCTTCTTCGTTCAGCAGGCAGGCGAACTCCCACGCCAGCTTTTCCCGGCTGCGGTAGTGGTCGTCGTAGAGCGTGTCGATCATCGTCATCGGCCCGGGCAGCGTCCATTTGATCGGCCGGTCGGTCTGCGCGCGCAGGAAGGCCGCATCCTCGACGAAGACCGGGTTGAGCCGCGACACCGCGCCGACGACGGTCGGGACGCTGGCGTCATAGCGATCGCGGATCCGCACCACCTTGCGCTTTTCGAAATCGACCCCGCCCAGATGTTCGATGAAGGTGGTGACGAAATGCTGGCGGGTCTGCTCGCCGTCCCCGACGATATGGATGCCGGCCTGCCGTTGATCGTCGACCGCCAGCCGCAGCGCGTCCTGCTTGCCCGCGACCAATTCCTCCGCCTCCAGCTTCCAGGGCGACCATAGGGTTTCGGGGGTGGCCAGCCATGCGGGCTTGGGCAGGCTGCCCGCGGTGGTCGTCGGCAACAATGTCGTCATGATGCAATACCTTCGTGTCGTTCGTGCGGATCAAAGGCCGCAGGTGGCGGACCAGCGCGCGAGCGTCGCGCCGTGCGGCTTGATGAGATGTTCTTCGGCGAACCGGCCCTGTTCGATCGCCAGCCGGCTGCGTTCCTCGCGATCGTAGACGATGCGGGTCAGCGAATAGTCCTGATACGCCAGGCTGGGCTGGTAACGTTCCGCAGCGACCGAATTGGCGTTGTAGATTTCCGGCCGGTAGATTTTCTGGAACGTCTCCATCGTGCTGATCGTGCTGGCGAGTTCCAGATTGCTGTAGTCGCCGACCAGATCGCCGATATGATAAAAGGCGAGCGGCGCGACGCTGTGCGGCGGCATGAAGTATCGCGCCGTCATGCCCATCTTCGCGAAATAGCGGTCGGTCGCCGACGCGCCGTCGTTCTTGTATTCGATGCCCAGGATCGGGTGGACGTTCGCGCTGCGGTGATAGACTTCCTTGCTGGAAACGCTCAGGCAGATGACCGGCGGCTTGGCGAAATGCGCGCGATAGGCGTCCGACCTGAGGAAATGCTTGAACAGATTGCCGTGCAGGTCGCCGAAATGCTCGGGCGCGTCGCGGGTGTCGGTGCGCTGGAGATGATCCGGCAGCACGACGCTGAAGTCATAGTCGCGGATGTACGAGGAGAAATTGTTGCCGACGATCCCGTCGCTGCGCTCGCCGCGATGCGTGTCGACGACCGCGGTGTGCAGGATCTCGATCAGCGGAAACGCCTCCGCCCCCGCGTCGGCATCGATCCGCAACGCCGCGGAGATGATCTTCAGTTCCACCGTATAGCGGTCGCCCGTGGGATTGTCCCAATGCATCAGCGAGTTGAAGCGGTGATCGATCATCGCCAGCGTGTTGCGCAGATTCTCGCGCCGGCGTTCGCCGCGCGCCAGATTGGCGAAGTTGGTGGTGATGCGCGTGTTGTCCGCGGGGCGATACTCCTCGTCGAACGGGATGCTGCCGACCGTGAACGTGAAGCCGCTATTCGTCATGACTCACCTGCATGTTGCGGGCAGGGGTCAGGGAAGAGCGCGCAAGGCGTGAACAGGGCCGGCCGACACGCGACCACGGACCATGCGTCAAGCGCGATCCGCCGGAGGAACCCCCGTCCGAGGAACGTTATCGCGTCGGAGGCAGGTCTCCTGGCTCACGGGTCGACGCGGTGGTTCCGGCCTTCCCGGGCTCGGTGCGGAGCCCAGTGACACGAAAAGGAACCGCCGCTCACCGCTTACAGTTGCGGGGGCAGCGCCGGACTTTGCCCCGAAAGGCAGCACCGGCTTCCCGTCTTAGCCCCATCGCCATGCCTGGGATGAGGAACCTCGACGCGCCGGTTTGAACACGATCCGCGCACGTCTGTCAACGGCGATATAAAGACATCCTTATATCGTTAAATGAGGCAGCAAGGTTCGCGGGTCGATTATCCGGTTGAGGCGCGCGAACAATCCGCACATGGGGACGGACAGGGGCGGGGGGATGACGATGAGAAAACGGGCTGTTGGGCTGGTGCTGGCCGGGGTGGCGCTGTCGGCGGCCGATGTGCCGCCAGCGGATTGGGCGGCGTTGACGCGGCAGGATGTGCAGGCGTTCCACGATCACGTTGCGGCCAACCATCCCGGGCCGCTCAACCGGCTCGATCCCGGTTTCACGAAGCGGAACGAGGCGAGCTTCGCGCTGGCGCGGCGACGTGCCGGACAGGTGCGCAGCTACGGCGGCTATATCGGCGTGATGCGGGGCTATGTCGCGAGCTTCAACGACGGGCATCTCGCGCTCGACGTGCATGACGCGCAACCGTTGCCGCTGGCATGGCCGGGGTTCCTGACCGGTTTCGACGAGGCGGGGCGACAGGTGGTGCGGACGCGGGCGGATGACGTCGACCTGCCGCTCGGCGCGCAGCTTGCGAGCTGTGATGGCGTGGCGGCGGAGCCGCTCGCGGCGCGCAACGTCGGCGCGTTCCGGGGAAGGTGGCAGCTGCTCAGCCAGCGTGCGACGAACGGCGGGCGGTTGTTCATCGACGCCGGCAATCCGTTCATCACCCGTCCGACGCGCTGTCGCTTCTCGGTGAAGGGGAAGACGCGGGACGTCGCCTTGGCGTGGCGTCCGCTGTCCGATGCCGCGTTTCAGGACCGGTTCGCGGCCACCGCGCCGCGCGCGCGCCCCGATTTCGCGTCGCGCACGCTGGCTGACGGGACACGCTGGTACACGATGCCCAGCTTCGACGGCGATCCGGCGGGCGACGCTGCCAGGGGGCTGGCCCCGATGATCGCCGCGATGAAGCGGGACCGCGCCGCCGTGCGGGCGGCGCCGCGCATCGTCCTCGATCTGCGCGGCAATGGCGGCGGGTCGTCGGACTGGTCGCAACAGATCGCGGCCGTGTTATGGGGGCAGGCGGCAACCGATGCACAGGAAGCGGAGGCGACCGCGGTGGATTGGCGCGCGTCGCCGGGCAATCTGGCCGCGATGCAGAAATATCGCGCCGACCTGACCTCTTCCGCCGATGTCTCGCCCGAGGCGAAGGCATGGGTGGAGCGGATCGCGACCGGGCTCGCCGGCGCGATCGCCAGGCGGCAACCTTTGTGGCGCGAGCCGGACACGGCGCCGCCCGCGCGCGCATCCACCGCCATCGCGCCGGATACGCCACTGGCGGCAAAGGTGTACGTCCTGACCGATTGGGCCTGCGCATCGGCGTGCCTCGATGCGGTCGATCTGTGGACGGCGCTCGGCGCGGTGCAGGTGGGGCAGGAAACGAGCGCGGACTCGCTCTACATGGACGTGCGGTCGATCCCGTTGCCGAGCGGCTTTGCGGACGCGGTGGTGCCGATGAAAGTCTATCGCGGGCGCAAACGCGGATCGAACGTGCCCGCGACGCCGCGCCATGCGTATCGCGGCGACATGCGCGACACCGCGGCGCTGGAGCGCTGGATCGCCACGCTGTCGTGACGCGGGACGCGGCTTACTGCGTGTCCCCGCCGCCGACGACGAAGCTGGTGAAGTAAGCGCCGTCGACGGTGCCGCGATAGCCGTCGCTTTGAAGCTGGCGGTTCACCGCGGCGACGATCCGGGCGAGCATCTGTGCCTTGCCGGCGTCGCTCATCGCGGTGTCCTGCGGCAAGTCGGCAAGCGCCATCAGGATCGCCGAGCGCAGCGCCGGATCGTCGTTCTTCAGCGCGTCCCTTGTCGCGGCGTCATGCGTCGACAGCGAGACGCCCGCGTCGATCACCGCATCGGTATCCTTGATGTTGAGGACGATGTCCGGGTCGAAGGTGTAGTAAAGCGGCTGCGCTTGCCGCACCTGATCGGCGGGCACGGTCGGCGCACCCGCCTCGGCGCGATGCGCATCGCGTTCCAGCGCGGTCGCCACCCCGTCGCGCTGCATCCAGATGCCGAGCGCGATGCCGGCGGCAGCGAGGATCAGCGCCGCCGCGAACGCCACGATGAGTTTCTTGTTGCGCGCCACACCCGTTCCCGCATCCAACTGTCGGAACGGGATAGCCGGCAAGCCTTGCGATTGCGCTAACCGGTTGATCGGACGGGCGTACCCGTCCGATCGCTGGTCGGTATCAGAATCCGTAGCTGACCCGTGCATAGCCGAAGCGGCCGGGCACGTCGTAGGTGGTCGGATCGTAATTGTTCAGGCTGCACGAGAAGCAGGCCGGCGGATCGGTGTCGAAGACGTTGTTGATGCCCAGCGTCAACGCGACGCGCTCTCCGACCCAGCTCGGCCGGAACGTCAATTGCACGTCGCCGTAGAAGCGCTGGTCGAGCCGGTTGCCGCCCTGGCTTTCGATGACATTGTCGATGTAGCGCCCGGTGAACGCCGCCGCGACCGGGCCGATGTCCCAGTCGAGCGTCGCCTGTCCCTTGAAATGCGGATACGCCTGATCGGGGCTGCCGCGCTCGGTGCCGAGGTACGAGGTGGTCGTGGTGCCGTTGGTGGCGGGCACGGTTTCCTCGTATTTCAGCAGGTAATTGCCGCTGACCGACAGGCCGAAGGTGCCCGCGCCGGTCTGGCGCGTGCGCAGCGTCAGCGTGGCGTCGATCCCGCGCGTGCGGATCCCGCCGGTGTTGAGCAGCACGCCGTTGATCGCGGTGATCACGCCGCTGGGTGCGCGGATCACGGACGCACACGACAGGGGGTCGCCGGTCTGCGCGCAGCGGTTGAGCAACGTGTCGGCCGGGATCGAGGCGATCGCCCCATCGACCTTGATGTCGTAATAATTGACCTCGAGGCTCAGTGCGCTGGCGAAGCCGGTGCGCGCCCAGGCAGGGCTGTAGACGCCGCCGAACAGCCACGTCGTCGCGGTTTCGGGGGCGAGCGCCGCATTGCCGCCGGTCAGGATCGGCAGCTGGCCGGTCGGCTCGGCGTAGCTTCCGCTGGCGGGCACGCCATTCGCGGTGCAGTTGGTGCGGACGGTCGCGGACGTCTGGTACGGCGAACCCGCGATGTTGCTGCACGGATCGGCCAGCGGCTGGTCGAAGCGCGATTGCGCACCGAACAATTCGCCGATCGACGCGGCGCGGTAGCTTTCCGCATATTGGCCGCGCAGCAGCAGGTCGTTGATCGGCTTCCACAGCGCGCCACCCGAATAGGTCGTGTTGCCGCCATAGGTCGAGAAGTCGGAGTGGCGCACCGCGCCGTTGAGTTCGACCAGCCGGAGGAACGGCACATCGCGGATCAGCGGGACGCGCAGCTCGCCATAGACTTCGTCGACGTTGAACGAACCGCGCGCCGCCTGTGCGGGAATGTCGGCGCCCAGCCCGGCCTGGATGATCGGATCGGGGGTGAAGCTGCCTTGCTGGTAACGATGCTCGTAACCCGCGGCGATCCCGACCGGGCCGCCGGGCAGGTCGAACAGCTCGCCCGAAAGGTTGAAGGTGAAGTCGTTCAGCCGCTGCTGGCTGCGCGACCGCTCATCGAAGCCGACGAAGGCGAGCATCTCGGGGGTGATCGATCCCTCGCCGCCGAAGATGTTGAACGGCACGCAGGCGCCGGTGCACTGGCTGACCGGCCCCAGCGCCTGCGCCAGGTTCGCGCCGTTGACGTTGCCGGTGAACAGCTGATGCGCGTCGTTGGTCGCCGCGATCGCATTGGCGTCATAATACCAGTTCTTGCCGAACAGCTGGAACTTGCCGTCGATCGTGCCGGTGACCGAGAAGGTGTCGACCGTCTGGCTATAGGTGCGCTGCCCCGCCTCGACGAGCCGGCGATAGATCGCATTGTAATTCTGCCCCGGCACCAGCGACACGCCGAACGGATTGTACGGGTTGGTCGCGTCGATCGTGATCGTGTCGAGCAGATTGCCGTTGCCGATGTCCGGCCCCAGCCCGAGCGGGAGGAAGGCGGCGCGGTTCTGCGACTGGCGATGGTTCCAGACCGCCTTCACGCGGACGTTGAACCACTCGCTGAATTCGGCCCGGGCGTTGGCAAAGCCGCCGTAGCGCTCGTTCGGGGTGAGGAAGTAATTATAGGGGGCGAAATTGAAGCGGTCCGCCGCGGTGAAGTTCTTGAAATCGCCGGTCGCCAGCGTCGGATCATAAACCGGTCGTCGCCCGGTCACCGGCGCGCGCAGCGTGATGTTCTGGCCGTTGACCACGAAGCGTCCCGACGGCGTGAAGCTGGAGCAGCCGCCGATGTCATCGGTGCAGCTCGTCTGCCCGGGGTTGGGGAATTGCGAGATCGAACGGTCGGCGGCGCTGACCGGGTCCTGCTTGGTATAGAAGCCGCCGACGTCCAGGTGGATGCGATCGCTGCCGCCGCCCCAGCTCAACTGATAGTTCTGCGTGCCGCCGTCGTTCTCGCCCAGATACTGGCCGTATTGCGCCTGCGCGCGAAAGCCTTTCTGGCCCGACTTGGTGATGATGTTGACCACCCCGCCGATCGCGTCGGAGCCGTAGAGCGCCGAGGCACCCGATTGCAGCACCTCGATCCGCTGGATCATGACGTCGGGGATCGAGTTCAGATCGACCGTGCCGGGAATGCCGCTGGCGCTGGCGCCGTTGACGTAGCGCAGGCCGTCGACCAGCACGAGCGTGCGCTTGGCCCCCAGATAGCGCAGGTCGATCGCCGCCGACCCTGCGCCGACGCCGCCGCCGTCGGGCGGATTGCCGAGGTTGCCCGAATTGTTGAACTTCGAATTGAGGCCGCCCGACGACGCCGGAATGCGCTGCAGCACGTCGGCGATCGAGGACAGGCCGGTCTTGGCGATCGCGGCATCGTCGATCGTGACGACCGGGGAGGGATTGTCGAGCGGGTCGCGCCGGATGCGCGATCCGGTGACGACGATGTCACCCGTTTCGGACGCGGCGGCCGTTTCGGTCGGGGTCTGTTCGGGTGCTGCTTGCGCATAGGCACCAGCGGGAAGGGTGGTCGCGACGACGAGCGCGATGAAGCTGGTACGGTGCGCAAGGAAGTTCCGCATATATTCCCCTTTTGAAGCGCTTATGGCGCGCCTGAGCGGGGAAGTGGCCAGCGATCGCGAAAACATGCAAGATTGTTGAAGCCAGCTAAGGCTTTGACGGCATTTTCTTTTCTTAATTGTGGTTAATATGACACAATTAAATGGTGAGCGTTGCTGCCCTAAACGCGGCGGCAAACAGCCGAAAGACGCTAATGCCGCCGCATCAATAGCTTACCGCGCGCGGGCGCGGACGCGAACCGGTCGGCACGTGCGGCAAACGTTGGCGACCGCAGCAAGCGTGAACAGCGAACCAATGGCATAGCCGGCGATGACGATCATGGGGGAAACTCCGATCGCAGGGACGATGCGATCGGAGTAACGCGAGACGGTTAATTTTCCGGCTACTTTACCACGAAAGCTGCGGTGCCGCCCGCCGCCGCCGCAACGCGCCGCCGACCAGGCCGAAGCCGAGGATCATCATCGCCCATGTCGCGGGTTCGGGCACCGCCCCGGCGCCGCCGCCGGCCGTATAGGGGTTCGACAGCAAGGTTCCCGATCCCGACAGCATCGTCACCCCGGTCGGCAGGGCGAAGTTGAAGTAGGACGTATTGCCGTAATCGGCCTTGGACCCGTCGAGATAGCCGACGCAGCCGCCCAGCGTGGAACAGACCTTCTCGCTGGAGGATGCCGCAAGATTGACGAAGGCGTTGAGCGTGTAGACGTCGCCATCGAAGATCGTGAAGTCCTTGGTCACTTCGATCCGCTGCGGCCCCTTGGTGTAGAAGAGGCTGCCGGAACTTGCCGATTGCTGGCGAAGTGCGGCGAGGCTGATGTTGAAGCCGGTGCCGCGCCCGCTGGTACGGGTCATGCTGAGCCCGGCGCCCTGGACATTGGCGACGGAGCGTCCCTCCACGAAGCTGTTTTCCCCTTCCAGCACCCAGGTGACCGAGGCGAGGATGCTCGACACGCCGGTCGGCAGCGAGAATTGTACGGTATCGACCATCTGGGCATAGGCGCTGCCCCCACCGCCGCCGATCTGCTGAATGCTGGCGTGAAGCGCGCCCTTCGCGATGTCGGCGATCGCCGAGCCGATGATCTGCACGTCCTTCGGAGAGGTCTGGTTCAGCCCGGCGCCGGCGGCGGTCGGGCCGCTGTCGTCGCTTTGCCGCTGCCAGTAATAGAAGGAGCCCTTGTTCTCACCAAGTTGCTTGGAATAGCCCTTCACCTGTGCGCGCGCCACCGAACAGCCGCCACTGGCACAGCCAGGGATCTGGCCGCTGGCGGGCGCGGCGATCGTGCAGAGAGCGAGCAGGACGGCGCCTGTCCCGGTGAACGACTTGATCGGCATGGATGGTCCCCTGGTTGATCGAAACGATGCTGGCAGGATCGAACAGCGGACGAGTCCGGCCACCCTTTCCCGTCTCCGCCAATGCCTTGTCGCAGCGGCGATGATCGCCGTCGTCCCGATCGCCGCCAGCAACATCCCGTTCGCCGACAGGAAGGAACTGCTGTTTACACCTGGCGTCACTTTGTTACGTAACCGGTGGAGGGCAGAAGATGCTGGTCGACCGCTGGTCAACGCTTGCGATCCCTCGGCCTGCGCGCTTCGACGTCATGCGAGACATGCTGATGAACGGGGCGATACCGATCCGTCTGGAGCGCGACGGGCTCGACCGCGATGGCGGGTTCATCGCGCATGTCGAATTGCACGGTTTCGCCGGAGGGGTGGGGATGGTGCGCAATCTGGGGCAGGCGGCGCTCGGCCTGCGCGGCGCGGCGGAGATCGCCCGTGGCGCACCCGATTGCCTGTGGGCGATCCGTTATCGCCGGACGTCGGGCCGGATCGCGCTGAACGGCCGCGAGATCGAGGTGTGCCCCGGCGACATCGTCTACGGCGATTGCGGGGTGGAGGTGCTGGCAAGCGGCGGTCCGTTCGTCGACTTCGATCAATGGGTGTTTCCCGCCGACCTGCTCCGCGATCTGCTGGCGCGTCCCGAGGGCGATCCAGTCGGGATCATCCGCCACACCACGCCGCTGGGTCGGCTGGCGAGCGACTATCTCGCGCAGCTGCCCGCCGTGCTCGACAGGGTACCGCCGGACGACGCCTGTGTGCTGGTGCGGCACATGGCCACGCTGATCGCGCTCGACCGCGGCCTGTCCGCGGATGCGGGAGAGGTGGCGCAGGCGTCGCTCGCCGACCTGCGGCTGCGCGAGATCGTCCGCTACATCGACAAGCATTGCGCCGATCCGCGCCTGACGCCGCGATCGATCGCGCAGGCGCACGGGCTGTCCGAACGCGCGCTCCAGCGATTGTTCGAGCGAACGGGCAAAAGCTGTGCGCGCATGTTGCTGGAGGCGCGGTTGAACGCGGCGCAGGCGCTGCTGCGACAGCGACGGACCGGGACGATTGCCGACATTGCGTTCGCGTGCGGCTTCGACAGCCTGTCGTCCTTCTACCGCAACTTCCGCGCGCACTTCGGTCACGCGCCGGGCGATCTGCTGTGAGTGCCACCGGCGCGTAACGACACCCCCGTCGTCGTAATGCCGGCCGCCGCAAAGGCGGACCTCCATCGAGCGCCGGCGGAAAGGCGCTGCCGTCGCCCGACTGAGCCCGTCGATCTCAAACGTTGTCCCAAGCCGAATTAATAATTCAAGTTGACATATAAAGTGCGTCCTCGATAGATTGGTCTTACCAATGGGGCAGGCCAATCAAATCGCGCGCAAGCCGCGATGCCGGGAGGGCCGTCGGAGCGAAAGCTCCGCAAAGGAGGGGAAGTCGATGAGGTTCGCCGCACGTCGGCATCGGTCGCTCGATGCCATGTTACTCGCCGCCACGATGCTGGCCGGCACGCCTGCGCTCGCGCAGCAGGCCGAGCCTGCCGCCAATCCGCCGACCCCGACCGTCGCCACGCCCGCCAACCCCGATCAGACCACCGCCGCCGACCCGCAATCGCAGCCGGAGGCGATTCCGCAGCCGGAGGGCGACATCGTCGTCACCGGTTTCCGCCAGAGCTATGCCGATGCGATCCGCTCGAAGCGCAACGACATCGCGATCACCGACGGCATTTCGTCGGACGGGCTGGGCCGCTTCCCGGACCTGAACGTCGGCGAGGCGCTGCAACGCGTTCCCGGCGTCCAGATCAACCGCGAGGCCGAGGGCCGCAATGCCACGATCAACCTGCGCGGCCTGCCTGGCGAATATGCCCGCCTGACGCTGAACGGCGTCGCCTTCGCCGAGCCGATCCTGACCGAAGCCGCGCCGCTGGGCGCGTTCAACGCCGACATCTTCAGCGCGATCGTCATCGACAAGTCGCCGCTCGCCAATGCGCAGTCGGGCGGGCTGTCGGGTAACGTCGATCTTCAGATCGCCCCCGCGCTCAGCCGCAAGGAAGGCGGCTTCACCAAGGCGGCGCTGGAATATAACCAGCTCGGCGACAAGTTCGCGCCCGCTGCCACCGTCGGCTACAACCACCTGTTCTCCGACAGCTTCGGCGTGTTCGCGGTGCTCGCGTACAAGAAGGAGAATTTCCGCCGCGATACCGTCCAGTTCAACAGCTATTCCAGCTTCTCCGCCGCGCAGGCGCAGGCCAATGCAAGCACGCTCGGCAGCTATTATGCGAAGTCCGCCGCCTGCCCGTCGTGCACCGGCACCACCTCGACCGGCGGCGTGCTCTACAATTCGCAGCTTCGCCAATATTCGCGTCTCAATCCCGGTGATCTCTACACCGGGGCGGCGGGTGCGGAATGGAAGCCCGACGATCGCACCCGCGTCAGCCTGACCGGTTTCTACACCGACCGTCGTCTGCCCAAGACGATGCAATATATCTCGATCATCAGCCAGAACGACGCCAGCTTCCTGACCCCGACCTCGGCGCCGGTGAAGCTGGACGACGGGCGCTATGTCGTCACCGACTACGACTTCACCAACCCCGATGCGCGCGCCTCGACCCGCCGGCTGGGCATCCGGCAGAGCAGCTGGGGGATCAACGGCAAGGCCGAGTGGAGCGACGATTCCTGGCGGCTGTCGACCATCCTGACCGCCTCGCGCGCGAACAACCGCTCGGAAGAAACCTCGATCGACTTCGACCGGCTCCAGACGTCGACCGGCAATGGCGGCAGCGGCACGCTGCGCACCGGCGCGGGCGATGTCGGCGACATGTATTATGCGCTCGCGCCGCAACCGCTGATCACCAGCGCGGTGCCGACCTGGATCTGGGGCGGCCTGTCCGATCCGACCCAATATTACAACTCGTCGACCGCCTCGGCGCGCACCAACCGTTTCCAGCTGACCGGCACGCAAAGCTATGCCGAAAACCAGCTGCTCGCCTATCAATGGGACGTCGAGCGGACCTTTCAGGACAGCGTCATCAGCGGCATCCAGACCGGCTTCCGCTTCGAGCACAACAAGTTCATCTCGCAGGGCTATCGCACCTCGGGCTTCGGGCTCCAGACGCAGAACATCGACGGCTCGTTCGTGCAGACCGCGCCGGTCGCCGACGATTTCTTCGGGGGCAAGCTGGGCACGTACAGCACCAACTGGCAGGCGACCCGCTTCGACTATGCGCTGTCGAAGCTGTTGCCGGTCACGCTCTATCCGGGCGGGGCGCTGTCGCCGGCCGGGTTCAACATCCGCTACAACGACAACAATTACGCGCTCTACAATTTCACCAACCAAACCGACATCGCCGCCGGTTATGCGCAGGTGAAATATGGCTTCGACGTCGGCGGCATCCGCATCCGCGGCAACGGCGGCCTGCGCTACGAATATGCGCGCAACACCATCGATGCGCTCGACCGGATCTCGCTGACCGGCACGATCGGCTCGCCGGCCGATTTCCGCACCAACACCTACCGGCAAAGCTATGGCAAGCTGCTGCCGTCGTTCATCCTCGTCGCCGACCTGACCGACAAGCTGCTGCTGCGCGGCGCCGCCTATCGCACCTATGTGCGGCCGCAGCCGCGCCAGTTCACGCCCTCGACGATCGTCGGCAATCCGATCAACGGCGTCTATTCGCTGACGCTCGGCAACCCCGATCTGAAGCCGTATGAATCGACCTCGTTCGACGCCTCGCTCGAATGGTACAACCGCCCGAACGGCATCATCTCGGTGGCTGCCTTCCAGAAGCGGATCACCGGGCTGATCGCGCAGATCACCGATCCGACCCGCCTGTGCCCCGCCGACGGCGCGGCGCTGGGCCTCGGCAATCTGCGCGTCAACGGCGACCGCTGCGAAAGCGACCAGATCTACACCGGCGGCGCGGTGCCGACGCCGTTCCTCGTCACCGCCAGCGGCTTCGTCAATCAGGACAATCCGGTTACGGTGCGCGGGGTGGAGTTCAACCTCCAGCAATCGCTCGACTTCCTGCCCGGCGCGCTGCGGCATCTGGGCGGCGGCTTCAACTATGCCTTCACCGGGATCAGCGGCAAGACCGCGACCGGCGCGGACGCGACGCTGCCCGGCGTGTCGAAGCACAATGCCAATGTCATCGGCTATTACGAGACCGATGCTGGCGGCATCCGTCTGGTCTACAACATTCGCAGCAAATACGATCTCGCCTCGGCCGGCACCTTTACCGGCGCGGCGCGACAGGTGAAGGCGCGCGGGCAGCTCGATCTGTCGGCCTCGGCCAACCTCAGCGACACCGTGTCGCTGTCGTTCGACGCCTACAACCTCACCAACGCGATCCGCATCGAATATGAGAACGATCCGCGGCTGATCCGGCGCGCCGATTATGACGGCCGCACCTTCACCGTCACCGCGCGTGCCACTTTCTAGGTCCCTTCCCTGAGGGCGACTGCGGCGCTTCCCGTTCGTGGAAGCGCCGCCCTTTTTTGATATTGACCGGTGCACCGGCGAGACAAGGAACGCGCATGAAGACCAGCACCGGCGTCGCCCTCGGCCTCCTGCTCGCGGCGACCTCGTCGATGGCGATATCGGGCGATGCGCCGGGGCTGTTCCGCTACGTCGACCCGCGCGTCGGCAACGGCAATGACGATCAGGGCGACACGGTCCCCGGCCCGACGCGCCCCGCCGGCTCGATCCATCCCAGCCCGCAGACGCTCGTCGGCAGCAACGCCGGTTATGATCGTGACGCACCGCTCAGCGGCTTCGCGCAACTCCATACGCAGGGCTCGGGCGGGCGCACCACTTACGGCACCTTCCTGATCTCGCCGCAGACCGGTGCACCGATCTTCGACGAGGCGCGCCACCTGTCGCCCAAGGCCGACGAGCGGGTCGCGGCGGACGCTTATGCGGTGACGCTGACCCGCTACGGCATCCGCGCCGAGGTGACGCCCGCGCCCTACGCCGCGATCTACCGCTTCACCTATCCCGCCGGTCAGCCGGCGACGATGGTCTTCGACATCACCCGCAAGATCCGCGGCGAGCTGGCTAGCGCCGGGTCGGACGTGACGATCGACCCGGCGCGCGGCCGGATCGTCGGGCGGGTGCGGACGCGCCATTACTGGAACCCGGCCGAGGTCGATATCTGGTTCGCCGCGCAACTGGATCGCAAGCCGACGCGCTGGGGCGTGCACGTCGGCGACACCGATCGCAACGGTGCGACGCAGGCGAGTGCACCGGGCGACACGCAACTGGCCGGATGGTGGCAATTCGACACCAAAACCGCATCCCCCGTGCAACTGAAGATCGCGGTTTCGTTCAGCAGTGCATCCCGTGCCGCCGAATTGCTCGACGAAGACATTCCCGGCTGGGACTTCGAGGCCGTCCGTCGCGGTACGCAGGCGGCGTGGAACCGCGAATTGTCGCGCGCCACGATCGACGGCGTCGGCGATGCCGACAAGCGCCGCTTCTACACCGCGCTCTACCACAGCGCCGTGCAACCCCGCGACCGCACCCGCGATCAACCGCTCGCTGACCGTAAGACCCCTTATTGGGACGATTATTACACGCTGTGGGACACGTACCGCACCGGTTTCCCGCTGATGTCGCTGCTGCGTCCGGGCGTGTACCGCGACAATGTCGCCTCGATCGTGCGCACCTACCGCCGCTTCGGCGCGGCGCATACCGCCTTCATTACAGGGCGAAATTACCATGTCGGGCAGGGCGGGGACGAGGTCGACAATGTGCTCGGCGAGGCGCTGATCCGCGGCGTGCCCGGCATCGACTGGCGCAGCGCCGCTCCCGTCGCCCTGCATAACGCCTTGAAAGAGCGCAGTTCCGGCTATCGCGAGCAAGGCTGGTTCGCGGTCGGCGATCGCAGCCCCGAGCCCGACAACCAGCGCGCCCGCTCGGGCTCGTCGACGCCCGCCTTCGCGCTAAACGATTATTATGCCGCGCGTTTGGCCGACGCGATCGGCGACAGCGGCAAGGCGGCGATGCTGCGTCAGCGCGCGCTTGGCTGGCGCAACGTCTGGAACCCGGAGGCGACGAGCGACGGCTACCGCGGCTTCATCATCCCGCGCTACCCCGACGGCCGCTTCCAGCCGCTCGATCCGAAAATCGGCTGGGACGGGAAAAAGTACGAGAATGTCGGCTTTTACGAGGGCACGGCATGGGTCTATTCCTATGCGATGCTCCACGACGTGCCGGGCATGATCGATGCGATGGGCGGCCGCGCGCTGTTCACCCAGCGGCTCCGCCACGCGCTCGACGCCGGGTTGATCGACATCACCAACGAACCGAGTTTCGCGACCCCCTGGCTGTTCAGCGAGGTCGGCCGCCCCGATCTTTCCAGCTATTGGGCGGATCGCATCTTACGCCGCTTCACCGCCGACGCCTATCCGGGTGACGAGGACAATGGCGCGATGAGCTCGCACTATGTCTTCAACCGGCTCGGCTTGTTTCCGAAGCTGACGACCGACCTGTATTACCTACACGCCCCGCACCAGCCGCGCGGCACGATTGTGGCGGCCAATGGCAAACGCTTTACGATCGTCGCCGACAATTGGCGGCCGGGGCGCATCTACATCGCGTCCGCCACCTTGAACGGTCGCCGCCTCGATACGCCTTTCATCAGGCAGCGCGACATCACCGCCGGCGGAGAGCTACGGCTGATCCTCTCCGACACCGCGACCCGATGGGGTCAGGCAGGTCGCGGACCGGCCTGAGACGGCAGGCGCGTCTGCCGATGAATCAAGGATTTGATCGGCGATGCAGGCTCACGTGATGCCAGCCGAATTCGTTGAGCCCGTTCGCGGCTGCCGGTGCGACCAGCTCCAGCTGCCGGACGCCGCGGACATGCAGGAGCAACGGATGCCCTTTTTGTGAGGCAATGCCCTCCGCCAGCGTCCGCCCGTCCGCCCGGATGAGGTAGCGGCCGGTGGTCGCGCCCAGCGTCCGCGGATCGAGCGAAACGCGATCATATTGTGCGCCAAGGTCGATGCGGACCCGCGATCCGGCCGCAACGCCGAGTCCGGCGTGGTCGTGCTTGCCGTCCAGCAACAGCGGCGCGCCATACGGACGGAACCCGATCTGCGCGAGCACCCACTGGCGCGCGGGGGTGCGATCCGGTGCCTTATAGCCTTCGTCCGCCACGTCGAATCGCGCCGGCAGATCGGCGGGCAGATCGACGTCCTCGCTCATCGGCCGCCCATCGACCTGCAGCAACGCGGTTTCCTGCGGTGGGAGCGCGACGCTGATCCGGCCGTTCGTCGTCGTCGAGGTCTTGTCGGTCCACAGGTCGCGCAGCCGGGTCGGCGCGTCGGGTGAAAGTCCGAGATCGGCGAGATCGACCGTGAGCTTCAGCGGCGCCTTGCCGCGGTTGATGAGCGCCACCGCCTTGCGCCCCGGCACCGACAGCGCCTTGGCGACGATCTGGCCGTCGCCGGTTCGCGAAAGGACCACGCCTTGGTTGCCGGCCGGATCCTGATCGACCGCGATCACCGCGCGGTTGCCGACGATCGCCGCGATCTCCGGGGTCATGCGACGCAGATCGTTCCCGAGGATCAGTGGCGCGGCGAGCACCGCCCAAAGGCTCATGTGCGCGCGCGCTGCCGTCAGGTGCTTGCCGTCGAACGCGCCATTGCCGACCTCCAGCATGTCCGGGTCGTTCCAATGCCCGGGCCCCGCGAACAACGCACGCGAGGCGGCGCTGTCGAAGTTGAAGAGCATCGTGTCCCAATTCGGCGAGATGTCGAAGCTGGTGCGCGACATCTGCCCATATTGCCGCGCCCAGTCGTTGACGTCGGCCTGCCCCCAGGCGCAGATCGAGATCAGCGGCGTGCGCCCCGACGCGGCGCGGCGCACCTCGCGGGCAAAGTCGGCATATTGCCGTGCCAGCTCGGCCGCGTTCGAGCGCGCGGGCTGTTCGCGCACGATCAGCGGCGTGAAGGCGCGGAACGTGCCGTCCTTCACCTCCGCGACGTCCGGGCCATAATCCGCCACGCCGCACGCATCGACCTTGATGAAGTCGAAGCCCCATTTGGCGAACAGCAGGGCGGCATCCTGCGCATGATGACCAAAGGTGCCGACCTCGCGCTGTTGCACCGTGCCTTCGGGCAAATTGGGCGTGCGCGGCCGCCAGCGCTGCGAACAGGTATTCAGGCCGATGTCGGTATAGATGCCCGCTTTCAGCCCCATCGCGTGCAGGCGGTCGACGAACGGGCGCAGGCTGGTGGTGCCATCGGGGAGCGCCGCGGAGGGATAGATGGTGGTGCGCACGCGGATCGTGTCCGCCTCGCGGCGCAGCCACCATCCGTCGTCGACGTTGACATGATCGTAGCCGAGCCGCGCCAGCCCCGACGACACGAGCAATTCGGCCTGCGCCATCACCTCGGCTTCACCGTAGTTCAGGTCGAAGACGTTGTAGGGATTCCAGCCCATCGGCGGGGTCGGCGCCGCGACCTGCGCGCCGGCCGGCGTGACAGTCGCGGCGACTACCGCCGTCGCGACCGACAGGGCCACTCGTCCGATACGCGCCATCATCGCCTACTGCCTCCCCTTCGTCCGCAAGCCTGACCGTGGCCGGCCCGGCGTCTTGCACATGCGTAGGCGACGAACGAACCCGGCACCATTCCGGCGACGTCGTCGCTGACCCAGATTGCGTAGCTTAGCCGCCTGTGGAAGTCTGCGATTGGCTATTGCTCCACGTTCGATGATCAGTCACGTCCTGCCAGTTTCAGTGTTCCGGCACTCCCGATAGAGAAGGTTTCGATGTCCAATCGACGTGCGTCATCCGACGAGGAGCCGACTCCCACCACCGCTGTCGGGGCGGGCAGCCAGACGCTGATGCGGGGGCTCGACGTGCTGGAGGCGCTTGCCGATGAGCAGTTGACGGTCGGTGAACTGGCCGAGCGGGTCGGGCTGAACAAGAGCACGACCTACCGGCTCGCCTCCGCGCTGGTGGATCGTGGCTATCTCGCCGCGACGCCGCGCGCCGGCTACAGGCTGGGGCCGAAGTTGCTGGCGCTGGGATCGGCGGCGCGCGATCAGGTCGATCTCGTACAGGCAGCGCGACCGATCATGGAGGAGCTGGCGGCGCTGACCGAGGACACGGTGCATCTGGGCGTGCTCGACACAGATCAGGCGCTGTACCTCGACAAGGTGCCGGGGCGGCGGCGCGTCGTCGTCTCCAGCCGGGTCGGCGATCGTCATCCGCTGACCTCGACCGGGCTCGGCAAGGCGCTGATGCTGGATCATGATCCGTCCTATTGGGAGGAGCGGCTCGGCGCCGAGCAGGGTGACGCACGTCGGACGTGGACGGCGTGGAAGAAGCGGATGGCCGACTACAAGCAGCATGGGCGCGCCTTCGACCTCGAGGAAAATGAGGATCGCATTCGCTGCGTCGCGGCGCCGATCCGCGACGTGCACGACCGGATCGTTGCCGCGATCAGCGTCTCGGGCGCGGCGCATTACATGGAGGATGCGAGGATGGACGCGTTGAGCCGCGACGTGCTTGCCGCGGCCGAGCAGATCAGCGCCGCGATCGGCCATCGGCAGAAGAGTGGCAAGCGCGCGAAAAAGTGAGGTCTCCGATGAGGCCCTCCTCTCAGCGGAAGAGGGCTGCCTGACGATGCGGTGACGTCAGCGGCAGCCGCTCGGTCGGTCGTCGGTTGACGCGACAAATACCATTTTGTAATCTCTGTACTCAATATATGGCAAGACAATGCGGCCGCTTCGTGTGGGTTCGGTATTGTGCAAGCCGGGAGAGAGTGCGCGGTGGGATTGTCGAAGATCAAGCACGTCCGCGCCTTCACCGCGACGGGTGGCGGGGCGGATTATCACGACCAGCAGGGCGCGCACTGGATCGACGATCATATTGCGACCCCGATGAGCCGCTATCCCGACTATCGTCAGTCGCGCCGCTCGTTCGGGATCAACGTGCTCGGCACTTTGGTGGTGGAGATCGAGGCGGAGGACGGCACGGTCGGCTTCGCGGTGACCACCGGTGGCGAGCCGGCCTGCTATATCGTCGAGAAGCATCTTTCGCGCTTCCTCGAAGGGCGCGATCCGGTCGAAGTCGAGAAGATCTGGGACCAGATGTACTTCTCGACGCAATATTACGGACGCAAGGGGCTGGTCATCAACGCGATTTCCGGCGTCGACCTGGCGCTGTGGGATCTGCTGGGCAAGCTGCGCGGCGAGCCGGTGTGCCATTTGCTCGGCGGCGCGGTGCGCGACGAACTGCAGTTCTACGCGACGGGCGCGCGGCCGGACATCGCGCGCGAGCTTGGCTTCATCGGCGGCAAGCTGCCGCTCCACCATGGACCTGCCGAAGGGTTGGAGGGGCTGGAGAAGAATATCGCGCTGCTCGCCGACATGCGCGGCAAATGCGGCGACGATTTCTGGCTGATGTACGATTGCTGGATGAGCCTCGACATCGACTATGCCACGCGGCTGGCGCAGCGCGCGTGGGACGAATGCGGGCTCAAATGGATCGAGGAGGCGTTGAGCCCCGACGATTACTGGGGCTATGCGCAGCTCAAGAAGAACGCACCGCGCGGCCTGCTCGTGACGACCGGCGAGCATGAGGCGACGCGCTGGGGCTTTCGGATGCTGCTCGACATGGAATGCTGCGATATCATCCAGCCCGATGTCGGCTGGTGTGGCGGCGTCACCGAACTCCTTAAGATCGCGAACTACGCCGATGCGCGCGGTGCGATGGTGATCCCGCACGGCTCGTCGGTCTACAGCTATCATTTCGTGGTGACGCGCCACAACTCGCCGTGCGCCGAATTTCTGATGATGCACCCCGGGCCAACCGAAGTGGTGCCGATGTTCGCGCCGCAATTGCTGGGCGAACCGGTGCCGGTGAACGGCCGCATCCGCGCGTCGGCGCTCGATCGACCCGGCTTCGGCGTCGATCTCAATCCGGACGTTCCGCTTCACCGTCCCTATACCCATTAAGGACCTGCCGATGAAATTCTGTCGTTTCGGTGCGAAGGGCGCCGAACAGCCCGGCGTGATCGATGCGCAGGGGCGCGTGCGCGACCTGTCCGCGCAGGTGCCCGACCTGACCGTCGACCGGCTGGCGCAGCTTGCGACGCTCGATCCCGAGACACTGCCGCTCGCGCCCGAGGACGTGCGCCATGGCGTGCCGGTGGCGGGCGTCGGCAAGATCGTCGCGATCGGGCTCAACTATCGCGACCATGCGATCGAATCGAACCTGCCGATCCCGACCGAGCCGATGATGTTCATGAAGGCGGTCACCAGCCTGTCCGGCCCGAACGACGACGTGATGCTGCCCGAGGGCGCGACCCATGGCGACTGGGAGGTCGAGCTTGGCGTGGTGATCGGGCGGACGTGCCGCTATGTCGCGGAGGCCGACGCGCTCGATCATGTCGCAGGCTATGTGCTCGCCAATGACGTGTCGGAACGCTTCAACCAGAAGGAGCGCGGCACCCAATGGTCGAAGGGGAAGGGGCACGACACCTTCTGTCCGGTCGGGCCATGGCTGGTGACGCCTGACGAGATCGGCGATCCGCAGGCGCTCGACATGCGGCTCGACGTGAACGGCGTGCGGATGCAGACCGGCAATACGCGCACGATGATCTTCGGCGTCGCCGAGCTGATCGCCTATGTCAGCCACTTCGTCACCCTGCTGCCCGGCGACCTTCTGATCACCGGCACGCCGCCGGGGGTGGGCGAGGGCAGGAAGCCCCATAAAATCTTCCTGAAGCCGGGCGACGTCATGGAACTGGCGATCGACAAGCTGGGCACGCAGCGCCAGCAGGTCGTCGCCTTCGACCGGGCGAGGCTCGGATGAGCGGATTCAGCGGGCGGTTCGATGGTCGGACTGCGATCGTGACGGGCGGCGCCTCCGGGCTGGGGCGCGCCACCGCGGAACGGATCGTGCGCGAGGGCGGGCGCGTCTGCCTGTGGGATCGCGACGAAGATGCCTTGGAGGAAGCGTCCGCGGCGATCGGCGCGACCGGCACCTGCGCGATCGACGTCACGGACGCCGCCGCCGTCGCCGCCGCGGCGCAGGAAAGCGCCGTACTGCTGGGTAAGGTGGACGTTCTCATCTGTTCGGCGGGGATTACCGGCGCGACCGCGCCGGTCGAATCCTATCCGCTCGATAGCTGGCAGCGTGTGATCGAGGTCAACCTGAACGGCCTGTTCTACTGCTGTCGCGCGATCGTGCCGTACATGCTCGCGAACGGCTATGGCCGGATCGTCAACGTCTCGTCGGTGGCCGGCAAGGAGGGCAATCCGTTCGCCTCCGCCTATTCGGCGTCGAAGGCGGGGGTGCTGGGCTTCACCAAGTCGCTGGGCAAGGAAGTTGCGGAGAAGGGGATCATCGTCAACGCGCTGACGCCTGCGACCTTCGAGAGCCCGATCCTCGCGCAACTGCCGCAGAGTCAGGTCGATTACATGAAGGGCAAGATCCCGATGGGGCGGCTCGGCGAGGTCGAGGAATCGGCGGCGATGGTGTGCTTCATGGCGTCGGCGGAATGCAGCTTCACCACGGCCGCCACGTTCGACACCTCCGGCGGGCGAACGACCTACTGATGCGCGACGATGCGCATCCGACGGAGGACGCGCCGCGCGGCGGTGTTGCCGCGGCGCGTCTTCCGTTCGTCGATGCGCATATCCATCTCTGGGACCTCGATCGGCTCCGCTATCCCTGGTTGACGCCGCCGTTCGCCGACGACGGGCCGAATGGCAGCGTCGCGGCGATCGCGCGGACCTTCACGGTCGCCGATTACCGGGCGCAGGCGGCGCCGTGGAACATGGTAGGCGCGGTCCATATCGATGCCGGCGCCGATCCCGCGCAGGCGCTCGACGAAACCCGCTGGCTGGAGACGATCGCCGCGGCGGACGGACTCCCCTCCGCGATCGTCGCCTTCGCACCGCTCCAGGATCCGCAGGTCGAGCGGTTGCTGGAGGCGCAGGCCGCGCATCCGCGCGTGCGTGGCATCCGGCAGATCGTCAACTGGCACCCCGATGCCCGGCGCAGCTATCAGCCGCATGACCTGACGCAATCGCCCGCCTGGCAGGCAGGCTTCGCGCAATTGGCGCGGCATAGGCTGTCGTTCGACCTGCAATGCTATCCAGCGCAGATGGACGGGCTCGCCACGCTGATCGCGCGCCACGCCGATGTGACGGTTGTCCTCAATCATCTCGGAATGCCGGTGCTGTCCGACCCGGACGGGCTGGGGCAGTGGCGCGCCGGCTTGCGGCTGCTCGCCGCTCTGCCGAACGTCGCGATCAAGCTGTCGGGACTTGGCTTCGTCGATCGCCATTGGACCGACACGCAGGTGCGCCCGCTGCTGGCGGAGGCGATCGACCTTTTCGGTGCGGCGCGCTGCCTGATTGCGAGCGACACTCCCACCGACACCTTGTTCGCACCGTTCGATCGCTGCCTGAACGTGTTGGCTGACGCCACCGCGTCCTTCTCTCTCGACGAGCGGCGCGCGATGTGGGGTGGCAATGCCGATCGTCTCTATCGCCTCGGGCTCGGTTCGCGGCTCGACATCGTTTCCTGAACACGGAGGACTCCGATGCCCAATCCCTTGATCGGCGTCTTCTACCACTGGCTGGGCGGGCTGTCCTCGGCCAGCTTCTACGTCCCGTATCGCGGGGTGCGCGGGTGGAATTGGGAGGTGTTGTGGCTGACCGGCGGGCTGTTCTCGTGGCTGGTCGCGCCATGGCTGTTCGCTGCGGTGATGACGCACGATCTGATCGGCGTGCTCGCGCAGGTGCCCGCGCACACCGCCGGCTTGTGCATCCTGTTCGGGGCGCTCTGGGGCTTCGGCGGGCTGACTTACGGGCTGACGATGCGTTATCTCGGACTGTCGCTCGGGATGGCGGTGGTATTGGGGCTGTGCACCGTGTTCGGCACGCTGATCCCGCCGATCGTGCAGGGTGATTTCGCTGAAAAGCTGCTCGATACGTCCAGCGGGCGGGTCATTCTGCTGGGGCTGGTGGTCACGCTGGCCGGCATCGTCGTGGTCGCAGCGGCCGGTGCGCGCAAGAATGCGGCGCTTGGTGGCGCGGATCAGGCGGATGCGGTGGCGGAATTCGATTTCCGCAAGGGCATTGGCGTCGCGATCTTCTCGGGCGTCATGTCGTCGTGCTTCGCCTTCGGTCTGGCCGCGGGCGAGCCGGTCAAGGCGCTGTCCGCTGCGGCGGGAACCGGCCCGCTGTGGACGGGCCTGCCGGTGCTGTGCCTTGTCATGTTCGGCGGGCTGGTCACGAATGCGCTCTGGTGCGCGGCGTTGATCCTGCGAAACCGTTCGGGCGGGCAATGGCTTGGCCGTGTCGAGGCGGCGGCCTCTGCCCGACCGCCGCTCGCGCGCAACTACCTGCTGGCCGGGCTGGGCGGGACGTTGTGGTATTTCCAGTTCTTCTTCTACACGATGGGCGAAAGCCAGATGGGTCGGCTCGGCTTCTCGTCCTGGACGCTGCACATGGCGTCGATCATCATCTTCGGCACGCTCTGGGGCTTTGCATTCCGCGAATGGCGCGGCACCCCGCGCGCGGTGAGAGCCACTGTCTGGGCCGGTATCGCACTGCTGGTCGGTGCCACCATCGTCATCGGATACGGCAACAGCCTGGCATAGCTGTCGCGGCCCGGCGCGGCTCAACCTTTCGGTGATGATGCCAGCGGGCGCGGCATACTCTTACTTGCGCGTGCCGCGACCGCCCGAGAGCGGTCGCGGCGATAGCGCTTAGAAGTCGAAGCGGATCGTTGCCGACACCGTGCGACCATTGAGCGGACGCGCACGCAGGATGCCTGAGGCCGGGATCGCGGCCTCGTCGAAGGTGGTGATCGCCAGCGTGTCGAACAGGTTGTTCGCGTTGACGCCGAGCATCAGCCGCTCCGCCACGCGCCACTGCGCGAAGGCGTTGGTGGTGACGAAGCCCGGCGTCTTCAGGATGTTGGTGTCCTGCGAATAGCTGCCGGTGGTGCCGATGAACACCGCACCGATGCTGAAGCGATCGGTGCTGATCTGCGGCGTCGCCTGGAAGATCAGCTTTGCCTGATGGCGCGGCGTGTTGCCGATCACCGCCGGGTTGACCGCGTCGCGGGTGATCTCGGCATCGGTATAGGTCGCCCCCGCGGTGAGCGCGAACGGCCCGCGACGCACGCCGCCCTCGAACTCCAGACCAGTGGCTCGATACTCACGCTGGATGATCTGGCTGGTGACGACGTCGACGTTGGTGTCCTGCGCCTTCGCCCAGAAGCCGGTCAGGTTGAGCGTCAGCCCGGCCTGACGGTATTTCACGCCGACCTCGGCCTGCTTGACCGGATCGAACGCGGCGCTCTTCGTGGCGAGGCTGCCGTCGGCGGTGTTGACGATCGGGCTGAACAGGATGCGATCGGCGTTGGCGCGCGCGCCGCGACTGTAGCGCGCGAACACCGCCAGCGGCTCGGCGATGCGGAAGTTGATCCCGCTCGAATAGGACAGATAATGGTAGCTGTAGTCGAGCGGCGCCGGGGTGGTCAGCGGTGTGACGCCGACGCGCGTCTCCGGCGAGGAGATCACGCCATTGCCGTCGATATCACGCGTGACGGTGCCGACACGCCCGCCACCGAGATCCGAGCCGAACAGCTGCCCGCGCGCGGTGCCGAAATCGTAACGGATGCTGGCGCCGATCGCGACACGGCCGATGTGGTAATTGGCGGAGGCGAAGGGCGCGTTGACCGCATAATCGAGATCGACGCTCCGACGGCGCGTGCCGCCGGCCAGCGCGAGATTATAGGCATAGACGCCGTTCTGCGTCAGCGCGCGACCGCCCGCGGTCGCCACGTCGACCAGCGCGGCGCGCCCGTCGCCGCGCACGTCGGAGATCAGCGTCGACCAGAGCGCGTCGCGCGCGATCGACTGGCGCGCGGCATAGAAGCCGGCGGTGGTGGTCAGGTCGCCGTCACCGATCGACCAGACGCGGCTGGCGCGGATGTCGTTGGTGACATTGTCCATCGACTTGATGCGCAGGTCGAGGATGTTGAGTGCGGCGAGCAGGCCGTTGCCGTTGAGGCTGGCCGGATCGGTGATCGCCTGACCGGCGAGCGGCCCGTTGGCCCAGGACAGCCGCGCACCCGCGCCGCCGAGCAGCGCCGCGCCCTGCGTCGCAGGCAGATAGGCCGAAGTGAACGGCGTGACGAACGCGCCGGATACGTCGGAGAAGCGGAACCGCTCGGTCACGGTCCAGCCCGCCAGATCGATCTGGCTCTCGAGCCCGACCGACTTCACCTTGGTGGTGACCCCCTCGGCGAGATCGTGGACGACGGGATTGTTGTTGCCGTCGAGCACGAGGTTGCTGCGAATGTAGCGCGACAGCAGCATGTCGCGGTTGGCGTCGAAATTGGCGATCTCGCGGACCTTCGGCGACGCATTGTCGCCGGTTGCCTGCACCGGGACGGTGTCGTAGAAGGGCGAGCGATCGTCGAGGTACTTGCCGTACAGGCGGACATAGCCGCCGGTGAAGGTCTTGGTGACGTTGAGCTTCACCTGCCCGCCGCGCTGCGCGTCGTAACCGGTGCGGCGCGGACCCTCGCCCTGCCAGAAGAAGCCGCCGATGTGGAAGCGCGCGGTCTCGCCGAGCTTGCCGCCCATGTCAAAGTCGGCGCGATACTGGTCATAGTCGAGCCCGCCGGTCAGCGCGATCGCACCGCCCTCGGTCTCGCCGGTCTTCGAGATGAAGTTGATGAGCCCGCCGGGCGAGTTGGAGGCGAAGGTCGACGCCGAACCGCCACGGATCACCTCGACCTGCGACAGGTTGAGGTCGGCGCGGATCAGGCTGTCGGGGCCGAGGCCCTGGATGTCGCCGAATTCAAGCACCGGCAACCCGTCTTCCTGCAACTGGACGAACTTGATCCCCGACGAGGCGAGCGGCAGCCCGCGGATCGAGACGCTGGCGAGCGCCTCGCCGGTCGCGGCTTCGGAGCGGATGCCGGGGATGTCGCGCAGCAGGTCGCCGATCGAACGCGGCGCCAACTTGGCGAGATCGGCTTCCTTGAGGTTGCTGGTCGAGGTGGCGCTGTCCAGCCGGTCGCGACCCTTGGCGACGCCGGTGGTGACGGTGTCGTCGGCATTCACTTTGAGCGCTGCGGTATCAACGGACGCGTCGGAAACGGTGGCCGACGACAGCGAGGTCGAGGCCATAGCAGCGGCAATAAATAACGATGTCACGAAAAACCCCGAGCAATTCAAACGAGTAGCTCGGGGCTCGCTAGCTGACAGAGGTTAATGATTCGGTTGCCGTGCTCGAGAACCGCTCAGCCGGCGCGATCGGCGGTCAGCCGCAGCAGGCGTCCGCCATCGCCGTCTTCAAGCAGCCACAAGGCACCGTCCGGGCCCGTCATCACCGCCCGGATGCGTGCGCCCATGTCCCAGCGTTCGGCTTCACGCGGAACGTTGCCGTCGAAAGCGATGCGGATCAGCGCGGTCGAGGCAAGCCCGCCGACGAACGCCGAGCCGCGCCACTGCGGGAACATCGTGCCGTCGTAGAAGGTCAGCCCCGCCGGGGCGATGATCGGGTCCCAATAGAGCGCGGGTTGCTGGAAGCGGGTGTTCCCCTTGTGCGAGGGGATCGGCGTGTCGTCGTAGTTCTTGCCATAGGACACCAGCGGCCAGCCGTAATTGCGGCCGGGTTCGATCAGGTTCAGCTCGTCGCCGCCCTGCGGACCCATCTCGGTTTCCCAGAGCTGCCCCTTCGAGTCGAAGGCGAGGCCATAGGGGTTGCGGTGCCCGGTGCTCCACGTCTCGGCGGGGGTGAGGTTCGCCGCCGGCATCGTCGCCGTGCGAACCGGTGCCTTGGCCGCCGCGCCGGTGTTCTCGGGCGGGTCGATGATGCCGATCGTCGTGCCGCCGGTCTTGCCGGCGTCCGGGTTGCCGGGTGCGGGCTTGCCGTCGAGCGTCAGCCGCAGGATCTTGCCGAGTGCCTGATCCGGGTCTTGCGCGGGAGTGAAGCGCTGCCGCTCGCCCGAGGTCAGGAACAGGTAGCGCCCGTCGGGCGAGAAGGCGATGTAGCCGCCGAACTGGCCGCCCTTGCCGCGCGGCAGCTGGCGCCAGATCACTTCGAGGTTCTTGAGCGCGGGTTGCGCGCCGCTGGCGTCGAGCGTGGCGCGGGCCAGCGCGAGTCCGTCACCACCCTCGCCGGGTTCGGAATAGGTGAGATAGACTTGGCTGTTCTGCGCGAAGGTCGGCGAGACGGCGATGAAGAGCAGCCCGCCCTGACCCTCGAAGTGGACGGTCGGCACGCCGCCGACCTGCGTCTTGGCCCCGGTGCCGGTCACCAGCCACAACCGGCCGGGCTTCTCGGTCACCAGCATCCGTCGGTCGGGCAGGAATGCAAGCGCCCAGGGGCTGTCGAAGGTCGCAACGGGGGTGGCCTTGAACGGCTTCACCTTCGCCGGGGTCGATGCGCCATAATTGACCGGATCGGCGGTGGGTGCCGATGTCGGGGCGGCCTGCTTTGCGTCCTGCGGCGAACCGCATCCGGCCAGCATCACGATCATCGCCGTCGAAAATAGTCGAAACACGGAATACCTTCCTGGAAGAGAAGCATGTTCTGACGAACGACTGGCCGGCCTGCCAGCATTGTTTCGGTGATCTGGCGCAAGATGGTCATGGGGCCGAACCGTCGGCGTGGGGCAGATCCGCCACGAGAAGAGCGTGGCAGAGCGGCGTTGGGTGTTCTACCCATGGGTCGCCGCGCCCGTTTGCACCGGCGGGTGGCGGCCCGCGACACCCAAGAGAGGATCACCGATGCGCCGGCTTTCCCGCTTCCTGACCCCGCTGCTGCTTGCCGCGACCATTTTGCCCGCGGCCGCACAGACGGCGCGGCCGGTCCGCGTGACGGTCGATGCCGCACGCAGCGAGGGGACGCTGCCGCCGGTGTGGCGCTTCTTCGGCGCGGACGAGCCGAACTATGCGACGATGAAGGATGGCACGAAGTTGCTCGCCGAACTCGGCAAGCTGAAGCGTAACGACGTATATTTCCGCGCGCACAACCTGCTCAACACCGGCGACGGCACCGCTGCGTTCAAATGGGGCAGCACCGACATCTATAACGAGACGAAAGACGGCACGCCGATCTACAATTGGACGAACGTCGACCGGATCATCGACACCTATCTAGCGCAAGGCATCCGGCCGTACCTGCAATTGGGGTTCATGCCCGAGGCGCTGTCCTCCGCGCCGAAGGGCACGCCCTACCGCCACGATTGGCGGCCGGGGTTCGATTACAAGCGCATCATGTCGGGCTGGGCCTATCCGCCCAAGGACTACGACAAATGGCGCGAGCTGATCTTCCAATGGACGCGGCACAATGTCGAGCGCTACGGCCGCGCCGAGGTCGAGCGCTGGTATTTCGAAGTCTGGAACGAGGCGAACGGTTACTATTGGACCGCATCGCCCGACGACTTCTACAAATTGCACGACTATGCGGTCGACGGTGTCCGTCGCGCACTGCCGACCGCACGGGTCGGCGGGCCGGACAGCGCGGGCGCGGGCGGCGCGTTCATGGACGGATTCCTGAAGCACGTCAGCAGCGGGCGCAATTACGCGACCGGGCAGGTGGGGACGCCGACCGACTTCATCGCCTTCCATGCCAAGGGCAGTCCAACGTTCGTCGACGGGCACGTCCGCATGGGGATCGCCACGCAATTGCGCGAGGTCGATCGGGGCTTCACCAAGGCGCTGTCGATCCCGGCGCTGGCGACCAAGCCGGTGGTGATCGGCGAGAGCGATCCCGAGGGGTGCGCGGCGTGCCCGGGGCCGGAGAACGCCTATCGCAACGGCACGATGTACTCGAGCTATACCGCGGCGAGCTTCGCGCGGATCTGGGAGCTGGCGGCGCGGCGCAAGGTGAACCTCGACGGCGTGCTGACCTGGGCGTTCGAGTTTGAGGATCAACCGTGGTTCGCGGGCTATCGCCAGCTCGCCAGCAACGGCATCGACCTGCCGGTGCTCAATGTCTTTCGTCTGTTTGCGAAGCTGGGCAACGAACGGTTGGCGGCGACGAGCGATGCGCAGGTCCCGCTCGACAAGGTGATCGCCGAGGGGGTGCGTGGCGCGGCGGACGTGGGGACGATCGCGACGCGCACCGCCGACGGGAAGGTGGCGGTGCTGGTCTGGCATTATCATGACGATGACGTCGCAGGCCCGGATGCGGCGGTGACGCTGGCGGTACGCGGGGTGCGTGGCGGCGGGCGCGCGACGATGTGGCGGGTCGATCGTGACAACGCCAATGCCTTCGCCGCATGGAAGAAGATGGGATCGCCGATCGCGCCCGACGACGCGCAATATCTGCTGTTGCAAAAGGCATCGGCGATGGTGCCGCAGCCGCTGACCTTGTTGGCGGGGCAGGGCGGAGCGACCGCGACCTTCGATCTGTCGAGGCAAGGTGTCGCGCTGATCGTGCTCGATGCGCGATAAGTCGCGGGGATTCCGCGCATCGTACCGGTATATGGCGTTAACCGCGGGCCGCTAACAACCCTTCCCAACGCCAGGCACCGATCCTAAAGACGCGGCGCGACGATCGGCGCCGGGGGGCGGGTACGGCGCATCGGAGGCACGCGCGAAGATGGAAACCAACTCGGGGGTGGATGCGACGCCGCTGATCGTCGATCTGGACGGCACGCTGTTCCACGGCGACATCTTCTGGGAGGATCTGTTGTCGGAGATCGGTGCGAACCCGATGACGTCGGGACCGATCTTCTCCCATATGCTGCGCGGCAAGGCAGCGGCCAAGCACTACATTTCGGAACGCGCGACCTTCGACGCGGCACACCTGCCGTACAATGCCGCCGTGATCGATTTGATCGACGCGGCGCGCCGGCAAGGGCGCAAGGTCTATCTGGCGACGGGCAGCCACGTCACGCGCGCCGAGGCGATCGCCGCGCATCTCGGCTGCTTCGATGGCGTGTTCGCCACCACGATCGAGCGCAACCTGACCGACGTCCGCAAGGCGACCTTCCTCGCCGAGACGTTCGGCGATCGCGGCTTCGATTATGTCGGCAACAGCTTCGCGGACATCCCGGTGTGGCAATGCGCACGGCGCGCCTATGTCGTCGCGCCCAAGGGGCGGCTGACCCGGCGGCTCGACCGGCTGGGGATCGCGCATGAGCGATTGCCCGAGCGCGAATTGTCGCGCCTCGGCGTGTGGCTGCGCGCGATGCGCGTTCACCAATATAGCAAGAACGTGCTGGTGTTCGTGCCGATGCTGGCCGCGCATCGCTTCGATCTGGACACGATCGTGGCATGTCTAACGGCGTTCGTCGCCTTCTGCCTGATCGCGTCCAGCGTCTATCTGATCAACGACCTGATCGACATCCGCGCCGATCGCGGCCATCCGAGCAAGAAGAAGCGTCCGATCCCGTTCGGGCTGATCCAGGCGCCGAGCGCGATCGGCGCCAGCGTGGTGCTGATCTGCCTGGGCGGCGTGGTCGCGGCCAGTGCCTCGCTGGCGCTGCTCGCGGTCGTGGCCGCCTATTTCGTCATGACGCTGGCCTATTCGACCTTCATCAAGCGCAAGATGCTGGTCGACAGCATCACATTGTCGCTGCTCTACACCGCGCGGATCGCTGGCGGCGCGGTGGCGACGCAGGTGGTGCTGTCGAGCTGGCTGGCGATCTTCTCGCTGTTCTTCTTCACCGCACTCGCGCTCATCAAACGCTATACCGAGTTGCGGGTGCGGTTGCTTCAGGATCTCGCCGATCCCTCAAATCGCAATTACCGCAAGGAGGACCTGACCGTGATCGGCGCGCTGGCGGCGGCGAGTGCGGTCAATTCGGTCACCGTGTTCGCACTGTACGTCGCCTCGCCGGTCGTCGCCGCCAATTATACGCGTCCCTGGGTGCTGGGCGCGATTTGCCCGTTGCTGCTGTATCTGCTCGGCCGCATGTTGATGATGGCGCATCGCGGCGAGATGGACGATGACCCGATCGTCTTCGCGCTTCGCGACCGCAACTGGCGCATTGCGGGCATCGCGCTGTTCGCGATCTTCCTGGCGGCGATCTGATGGACCGCGCTCGCTGGCAACGGCTCGGGCCGGTCGTCATCGCCTTCCTCTGTGCGTGGCTGACGATCGCGATCACCGGGCATCAATCGGGTGCCGGCAACAACCTGTTCCACCTGCCGATCCTGACCGGGCTGTACGACCAGCAGAATTTCCGGGGCGATGCGTTCGTCCAGTCGATCCGTTTCTACGCCTCCGGCTTCTGGATGCTGATGCGCCACGTCGCCGACCGCGACACGATGCTCGGCTTCTTCCTGCCATTGCAGGTCGCGTCGCGGTTCCTGTTCTTCGTCGGCGTGCTGGCGATGGCGCGGCCATTGTGCGTCGTCGATTTGAGGCAGAAGTGCGTGTTCCTGGTGCTGGTCGCGCTCGCTTTTGCGCTGCGTGGCACCGCTCCGGCCGGCGACGGGGGCCTGCTGGTGCCGATCTTCACGCATTCGGAACTCGCCAACGGCACGACGTTGATCGCACTGGCGCTGGCGATGCGCGATCGGTTCGGGGCTGCGGTGCTCGCCTGGAGCGTCACTTTCTTCATCAACATGTTCATGGCGGTCTGGCTGGCCCCGGCGCTGGCGGTGCTGGCGATCCTGTCGCTCATGCGGGGTGCGGTGTCGGTTCGCGGGCTGGCGCCGCGCGTGCTGGTCGGCGGCATCGCCAGCCTGCCGTTGATCGTTCCGGTGCTGATGAACGTGTTCGGCAATCCAGAGTTCGGGCGCGCACCGACCTTCGATTATCCGACGTTCCTGCGCGACTATTGGCCGATGCACTTCCTGGTCGATCAGGTCGCCAAGCGTGATTTGGTCGCGCTTGCCGGGCTGGTCGTCACGACGTGGGTGGCCAGCCTCATGCTGGAGGGGCACGCGCGAACCGCGTTACGGGCCGTGCTGATCTCCTATGCCGCGATCTGGCTGGTCGGTGCGATCGTGCCGTTGATCACCCGCTCGCCGACCATCCTCAACCTGCATCTGCTGCGGTCGAGCGCCATTATCGTCATCATCACCGTGGTCGCCGTGGCCGCGACGATCGCCCGATTGCTGGACGGCGACGCACAGGTCGACCGCCGGGTCTGGGCACCTTTGCTCGCGCTGTTGCTCGTGGCGGGACCCTATCTGATCCTGCTGGTGCCGGTCGTGTTGCTGCTGCGGCGGGCACGGCTTCTGCCGCTTGCCGCTGCGCAGCGCTGGATCGCGGGTGTCGCGCTGCTGGTCATGGCCGTCTCGGTCGGCTGGGCGATCAGAACGTCGCTGGTGAGCGATGCGCGGTTCCGCGCCGGACAGCGCGAGTGGCTGGCGATGGCCACCTGGGCGCGTCAGCGTAGCGCGCCCGGTGACCGCTTTCTGCTGCCGACGAAGAACATCAATTTCGGCGGCTCGCTGCCGCATGACGATCGTGAGCCGCCGTTCGTCCCCGGCGGCGACGTGTTCGAAGCGGCCGCGCAGCGCCGCGTCTGGGTGGGGTTCAAGGAAGGCGCCGCCGCCATGTGGACGCCGAGCTATTATGGCGAGTGGCACCGGCGCGTGTCCGACGTGCTAAGCCTCCATTCGCTTCCAGAGCGTGTCGCCTATGCACGGCGCAACGGGATCGCGTTCGTCGTCGATCATTGCCCGACCGGGGCCGCTGCGTTGCGTCCGACCTATGACGGGCATGACCTGTGCGTTTACCGCGCGAACGAGCCGGAGCGGGTGCCCAGCCGAAGCTGAGGCGCTCCATCGGCGCTTGCGCGGGCCAATGGCTTGACCGGGCTAGCGCGGCTGATTTCCGGCGCGCATTGGCCGGGATCATCATCGAAAAGGAAATGGTGCCCAAGGGCGGGAAGGGCACTGATGGCCTGAAAGGCCCGGAAATCCGTCGTTCCTATCTCTTCCGAACACGGGGGATTGTACCGTTGCTTGTACCAAATTGAAGGCAGGCAGCAAGCCGGAGGATTGCGCGGGGGAGGGTGCCTAGCTCTTCTCGGCTTCGTCCGAACGGCTGACACGATCCGCGAAGTAGCGAAGCTCGTTGAACCTTACGCCCTCCAAGCCGGCCGAGCGACACGCCGCCTCGAAGGCCCAGCGGAGCTTGGCGATTGAGATGTGGGAGACCCGGTAATAGGGCGCGTCCAGACCCCTGAGGATCGCAACGGCCTTCTCGCTGAGCCGGACCGTGCGGGGCGCAAAGGTCGCGGTGCCGCGTAGGTGCGCTTTGCCGCCGTCCAAATCCACGTCCTCCCACAGCAGCGCGAGAAGCTCCCCCCGACGCATCTTCGTCTCGACCGCGAGGTCCACCAAGGCGCGAATTGCCGGCTTCTTCGCCAACGCGGCCAAGATGCACTCAAATTGGTCGCGAGTGATGGTGGGCGGCTGTCGCTTGTCGGCGACGATCCGAACGTTCTGCGCCGGATTGCGGGCAGGGCGAGCACGAGTCCCGCCGAGGGCGTGCTCAAGAGCGCGACGTATGAGCCGAAGCTCGCCATCAACAGTTGCGGCGCTCACACTCAGCAAGCGCTTACTACAGTATTCCCGTAGGTCTTGCTCCTTGACCGTTCGGAACTGCATCGCGCCGATCTCCGACGATCGGATAGGACTCGAATGGTAGCGTACCGTTGGATTTAGGTGCCCTAGCTCCTCATTGACCTTGAGGTAGTGATCTACGACCTTGATGAGAGTCTTCATGCTGCCCCCTTTCGTTGCGGCGCCCTGTAGACAGACGAAAGAGAGGAGCAAGGGAGACAAATGTGTATGTATTGGGAGCTTGTGCCAAATCAAGACTCCGTCGCTTAACGCCGAGGCGGTGCGTTAAACGATCTATGATCGGGGAAACTCTGCAATCGGGGAGTTTTCACATTTGTAGAATGTTGTAAGATGTTGTGGTTAGTATTGACGCATCAACACTTTCTGGGTATGCGGAACTTGCCGGGGGTCGCTGACATTTGCAGCGAACGGCTATGGGGCTCGGAGCATTATGAGTATGGGAGACGCGATCGTCCTAGAGGATGGCGAAGCGTGTGTTATGGACAGTGACATCGTTGTCGTGTTCCAGGACAGCGACCAAGGAAGGCAGAATGTCGTCTTGCGTCGAGCGGACCTTGAGGCACTTCTAGCCGCCCTCTGACGTCACAACACCTTACGGGCCGTCGAAGGACCAGGCGGCCCGCATAGACCCTGAAGACCCCGGCGAGCTGCAACTAGGCCGGGGCGATCGGGAAGACGGGCGGAAGGACCCCGCATCGTCGACTGAGAGGGTTCCGGGCTGCAACCGGGGCCCTTTTTGCGTGGGGGCGGGTAACGTTTGCAACGCCCTGACCATCGAGACAGCCAGACGCGATACGCGCGTCTCCTTTCGGGATCGGACGTGCGGTTGCGCCGGGGATTGAAAGTGCTCAGGGTACGCTCGGGTCACTACGGATGACCTCGCCCCGCTTCTCGGCGACGGTCGGGAGCGGGGCGACTTTGCCTCATGGCGGCCACACGATCTTCACGATTAATGTATAAAGACGGCGTTGAGGCGCGTAATGCCTCACCGGGACGCCCTGCTTCTTCTGTCACTACGGGGCAGGGCGTCTTGACCTTTCTACGGCGTCCCATACCTTCACATCAATCGACCGGCTTCTCTCGTCCTGCAAGCACCCAGCGGGTGACCCAGATGGCCAGGAAGGCGGCTGCCCAGGCAAGAGCAAGTGGGAGGAAGGTTCGCGCAGCAACCTCCGTCCACAGCCCTTCACGGTAAGCATCTCTGGTCCTTTGAGCTTGAGCCTCGCAGACTGCTTCCGGCGACGAGGGATGCGAGCCGGAGTAGCAAAGCGAGTAGGTCAGCTCGCCTTGCTCCGCTGCGAGTTTGCCCATCTGCACGGCTTGCCAACCGCCGCCGCCGACTGTCCATAGGACCGATAGAACGATGCCGATGCGATGCCAAACCTTCAGTCTCATCGGGTACCTTCAACCTGCATACTGAGCCGACTTGATGACGGTGGCGTACCCGTTCATCATCGAAGGCGCCACAGGGCCGGGGAGACCGACATGTTCGGATGGTTCAAGAAGCCGAAGCCGAAGCGCGAGCGGACCGACGAGGAAATGGAGTTCATCCTCAAGGGTCTTGTCGTCGGCGTGCTATCCCAGAACGGCGGGCTAGAGCTGCACTACAGGCCGGACGTCACGTCCGAAGAGGACTTTGAGGCCCGATCGGCCGAGTTGCCCCTCATCGTCGTCTGGGGCGAGCACGATACGCCGCAAGGCTTGGCGTTCTCTATGTCGGTCAACAAGCACCTAGTGGAGACGACGGTCCTAGGTTTCGTGGCCCGTGAAGACCAATGGTTCTTGCCGGCCCGCGCCCAGGTCGTGGACGAGCTGAGGACGGTGACGTTCGATGCGATGATGAAGGCCGTTGAGGCTACCGGAGCGCCGCCAAGCGCCATCTGTCAGTCGCTGGCCAGCTCGTGACGCCCGCAAGTGAGGCGGCGCTGGCTTGCGCCCAAAAATGGCGAATGCCCTGTTGCCATTTGGAGCAAGCCCAGCAATGAGCTGGCTGTTGCGGCAAGGGTTTGTTCCAGTTATGTTCCTATCAAGGTGGATGGGTAACGGCGGGGCGAGGTAAGGTGCGGGAGATGGTGACGATCGCTCCGGAGTTCTCACAGAAGCGCTCGGGCGCCTACTTCACACCTGACGATGTCAGCGCCGCCCTAGTCGCCTGGGCATGTCGCAAGCCACGAGACCGGATGCTCGACCCCTCGTGTGGTGACGGGCGCTTCATAGCCCTTCACCCTAACAGCGTTGGCATCGAGCAGAATCCTGTCTCGGCTCATGAGGCGATAGAGCGCGCCCCAAGTGCTCTCGTTCATGAGGGCGATTTCTTCACGTGGGCTGGGGGAACTCGTGAGCGTTTCGAGTGCGCTGCCGGCAACCCGCCGTTTATCCGCTACCAGAACTTTAAGGGCGAAGTGCGTCGCCGAGCGCTAGCCCTCTGCGAGGACCTTGGCGCGACCTTCAGCGGCCTGTCGTCATCCTGGGCGCCCTTCCTTGTCGCCACAGCCGGCCTCCTGAAGCGCGGCGGTCGCATGGCGTTCGTCGTCCCGGCCGAGATTGGCCATGCGCCGTATGCGGCTCCGCTCCTAGACTACCTTGTTCGGTCCTTTTCGACCGTGCGGGTGATCGCGGTGCGGGAGAAGCTCTTCCCAACCCTGTCGGAGGACTGCTGGCTCCTGTACACGGACGGCTTTGGGGGGACTGCCGACGCGATCGAAATGACTGTCGTGGATCGCTTCGCTCCGGACAAAACGCCGCCGCCGGCCACCACTCGTATTGCTCTGGATGAGTGGCGATCGGTGTGGAACCGGCGTCTCCGCCCATACCTGCTTCCCGCTTCGGTGCGGCATATCTACGCAACAACCGTCGAGGACCCTCGGTCTCACCGACTGTCCGACTTCGCGAACGTGGGTATCGGCTACATCAGCGGCGACAACCAATTCTTCCACCTGCGCCCGTCTGAGGCGAAGCGGCTCCGCATTCCGGGCCAGTTCCTCCAGCCCGCCCTTCGGAACGGCCGCGCTATGCCAGGCTCAGAGATCACGAAGGGCACGGTGGCGGCATGGGCCAGCAACGATGATCCCATGTTGCTCCTCAGGCTCCGACGGGACGTGGAACTGCCTCGTGCGGTGAGCCAATACCTCGACAGTAGCGCCGGGCTCGAAGCGCGCTTGGGCTACAAGTGCCGTACCCGTGCGCCATGGTACGTCGTGCCCGACGTGCAGATACCCGACTACGTCATGAGCTACATGTCGGGCCGGAACGTCAATCTCGTCAGGAACCTGGCCGGGGTCTCGTGCACGAACAGCGTCCACTCCATACGCGTCCGGGATAAGACTCTCGCGGCGAAGCTTATGCCGATGTGGTCGTCGCCGTTCCTCCGCTTGAGCTGCGAGCTTGAAGGCCATGCCCTCGGCGGCGGCATGCTCAAGCTGGAGCCCCGAGAGGCCGGGAGGTTGCTGTTTCCGGCTCAGAAGGCCGTCTCGGCTGCGAAGGTTGAAGAGGTCGAGGACGCCATCGGATCGCTCCAGCGCTGGCGTCACTATGCCGACTGACGCGAAGGCGCCGACAGCAAAGGCGGAAGCGTGGGCTTTGTTCGACCACATCGTGGAGGAGGCGAAGCGCGACGACACCCACACGAGCCCGTGGATCGCAGAGGGTGAAGGTAAGGTCCGGTACGTGCCGGACTACCGCGTCCTTGAGCAGTTGCTTGGTGTTCCCTTACACCTGCGGGCGGGAACTCAGTCTGGGGTGCCGGCACTCGCCCTGGATGTTTGGTTGAGTTACGAGCTTCGCCGAGCGGGCTTCGATGAAGATCAAGTTTGGCCTCGGCCGAAGCATCCGCGTATTTTGCCGAGCTCGGTCGCCAAGCTGATCAAGACTCTTCCGAAAGAGCTTAGGGAAGGAGTGACGAAGCGGGTTAACAGCGCCGGCGCTATTCCGGGCGTGACCATGGCGTCCGCGTCGATACTCGGAAAAAATTACTTCAAGCAAGTCGATGTGATCATGACCGGCTGGGACACCGGGCCAGAGCTTCTTATTTCGACGAAGCGGATGGACTCTTCGTACGGGAAGAACGCGCCTAATCGGATTGAGGAGTCGTACGGAGACGCAAAGAACCTTCGACTGCGGCATCCCCTTGCGGCGCTCGGCTTCGCGTTCGCGCTTAGGTCCGACATTCTCCATAAGGAGCCTAGGGCCGCGAATTGGCTCTTCGACCTTCTGGCCAAGCTTGGCCAAGAAGATGACGCCTATCATGCCACGTGCGTTATCCTCATGAAGTACGATGATGCTGTAGCACCGCCGGATACCCGTCCCGAAGAGCCCAGCGGAATGCCTGCGTTGAACGATGAGGCAGACCTGGATGCGGTTCCCGCCGCTTCGATGGCGAACGACACCGCCGAGGCGATCGTTGCCGGCCTACCGAAAGTGACCGTGCTAACCGACCAAACTCCACCGAACCTTTGCCCGGGCCGGTTCCTGGAGGCGATGGTGCGTCGCGTCCTCGCAGCCACCCCGGTCAATGTGCACGAAGCCGCCCGCGAGCGCCTTCGAGAAGCTGGTCAACCGGCTGCGGCCCACGAAATGCCCCCAGAAGCTCCTTGAGCGCCATTCGCGACCTTCAGACTACTTTCGTAGCTTGGGCATCTCGATCAAGTCTAGCGAGTCCCTGAGGGGCTTGTGGGCCCTTCTCAGGGCCCGCAGGGTCGGATGGGCATAAGCGTGGGTCGCTGTAGTCGCGTGAAGTTCGATGGCGCGGACCCGTGTTTTGATCGGTGCTGATGGGCCGTTGGCGGCGAGGAGAGCTTCGAGGTCTATCGGTACAGGTGGCTCAGTCCCACGGCTCTCCGGGTTCTTGAGCGACCGGCCTTCGTACGGTCGGATGTTGAAGACCGACACGCCGTTGCGATCCTCTACGTCCATAAGGCGCAGTCCGGCTATCTCGCCCAGGCGCATACCCGTGAACAGTGCAATGAGCGGGACCCAGAACCTTCCAGGCCGCTTGTCATCGTGAGGCAGCGGGCGGCTCCAAGGCGCAGCCGAGAACAGCGTGGCGAGTTGGTCCATCGAGAACGGATCGCGCTTGTCGCGGGCCTCCACGGGATCATGGACGGCCAGCCCTTTGAACGGGTTCTTGTCGGCCCAATCCTCCTTCTCGGCCCAGCCGAACAGAGCCGACATGTGCGCCAGGTATCCGACGTTTATGGTGCCGGGTGAGATGGTCGATAGCCCGAGCTGGCGCCCCTTCTCGATCGCGGCGGGGGCGGAGAGGTCCTTCAGCTCCGCCTTGCGCCCCATGCCGGCCGGGAGCTGACGCACCAGGTCCATGAGCGTCCTCTCGGGTGATTGAACGCACATCACGTTCCGCGATCGTGTCCATGAGCAAGCGAAAGACTGGCGCCACGGCCGTCCGGCTCGACTGGCTCCATGCGTCCCACTTGGCGGCGCGGTAGGCTTTGATGAGTGCCGCGACCGTTCGACCTGTTGGCCCGCTCAGGCTGGGGGCGGCGGGGTGGCGCTGGTGGCGTAGGTACGGCCTCTCCGTCCGTGCGGCGGAGAATTGCTTCCCAGACCTCTATCTGGGTGTCGTGGAACGCTTGGAGGTACGGCATAAACCCCGGCGTCTCCAGGTCGACATTGAGGCCGTGAAGGCCTGCATACTCAATCGCGGCCCACCCCCAAATGTCGAGGATGGTCTCCATGTCGCCGAGAGCCTTCAGCCCCTTTGCCTCTTCAAGGTCGTGCTTCGCGTTTTCGCGCAGGGCCGTTCGGGCCTGAAGCTTGCGCTCACGGGTGCGCGGCGTCCACCGAGCCTCATCATCAATGGCGAGCTGGTGCTCCTTACAAGCGCCAACCAAGTGCGCGATCATCTCAGGCCCAAGCCGATCGACAACCCCGGCGGCTTGTTTCTCCTCGACGCTTTGCAGCGCTCGTGCCCGCTGCACGTCGAGTTCGAAGCGGCGCTTAGCGGCATCATAGACGCGGTAAGCTTCGACGCTCACGACGTCCTTGGCCCAAGCGGAACCTTCAGCTCACGTTGACCCGGTTTGGCTAGGAAGGGACGGAGCGCTTCCGGATAGACCCGTCGAAAGATGACGCGGCCAGTCGCCTCTTTGCGGACCCAGTCAGGAAGCTTCGCCATGTCCGTTTGTGTCCCGGTGTTTGTACCGAGTTCGGAGAGGAGAGTGGCGGATTTCTGCGGTTTCCCAGGCATTTCAGGCCGTTAGGGAAGGGATGGTGCCCAAGGGCGGGATCGAACCACCGACACTGCGATTTTCAGTCGCATGCTCTACCAACTGAGCTACTTGGGCGCACCGCTTTTCAGCGGCGAGGCGCGTCCCCTAATCGGTGTCGGAGCGGCTGTCCAGCGATTCCGTGTCGATTGTTTCGCCGGGCAGGCGATAACCTTCGCCGAGCCATTGCAGCAGGTCGCGATCCTTGCAGCCGCGGCTGCAGAACGGCGCATGGTCGGGGACCGCAGGCGCGGTGCAGATCGGGCAGCGGGACATGCTCATCAATCGAATATGGGGGCGCGGCCGGTGCGACGCACCAGTAGCTCGATCCAGTCGGGGCGAGATTCGAGGCGCGCGCCGACTGCATTGGGGAGGCGGATCGCGTTGGGTGCGGTCGAGGGCACGCGTTCGAGCTGGCGCAAGGCAACGCGCGCGGCGCTGCCGACCGGATCGTCGCGGACGCGCTCGGGCAGCGAGGCGCGCGGGCGTGGGCGGACGATCTGGAGGAAGCCGAAGCCGTTGACCGCGGTGCGCTCGAACGGCGGCGGCAGCGCGGCGTCGAGCGCGGCGGCGACCTCCTGACGAAGCGCCTTGCCCGCGATGGTCGGGAAGTCGATGCCGATCGACCCGCCGATGCCATGGCGGCGGATCGCGTGCGCGACGGCGGTGGCGGCGCGGACCGCAAGCTGGTCGAGCGGGCCATCTCCGTCGACGTCGAACAGCGTCATCGCCGGGGTCGGGGTCATGCGCAGCGCGCCGCCAGCGAAGGAGATCTCGCCGCTCTGCGCTTCCTCGATCACCTCCGACCAGCCCGCCGCTTCAAGGGCGTCGGGTTGATGCGCGCGGAGCGTGCGAACCGGGTGCGGCGAGGCGGTGATGCGCGCGAGCAGGTCGGGGCCGGGAACAGGGGCGGCATCGGTGACGCGCGCGCGCGGGCGCTTGGCGCGGCCGGGTTCGGGGATCGCCTCGCGGATCACCTCGATCGTGATCGCAGCGCCGAGGGTTACACCAGGTAGCGCGCGGTCGAGCATCACCTCCTGCCCGTCGTCGAGCGTCGCGACCAGCTTCTCGGTCAGCCGCGCGCGCGCGACGGTGCCGACGCGCAAGGTTTCAGGGAGTTCGATCCGCGCGGCGAGAATGCGATCACCGGCGACCAGCGCGGCACGCGCCTCGCCGATCCCGTCCTCGTAGAGCCATTCAGCCAAAGGCGACGCCGCTGGCCGCGAGCAACGCGCGGGTTTCAAACAGCGGGAGGCCGACGACACCCGAATGGCTGCCATGCAGGAAGCGCACGAACGCCTCGGCGCGGCCTTGGATCGCATAGCCGCCCGCCTTGCCGAGCCCCTCGCCGCACGCGATGTACGCGTCGATCTCGGCAGGGGAGAGCGGTTTGAAGGCGACGATCGTGTCGGCGAGCCGGACGCGCTCGGTGCCGTCGGCCGCGATCGCGCAGACCGCCGACAGGGCGTGGTGACGCCGGCCGGACAGCAGGCCGAGCAGCTCGCGCTGGATCGCCTCGTCGGTAGCGGGGGGCAGGATGCGACGGCCGACCGCGATCGTGGTGTCCCCGGCCAGCACCGCTTCTCCCGGCTCGCGTGGCACCGCGCGCGCCTTTTCGACCGCGAGGCGCAGCGCATAGGCGCGCGGTAGTTCGCGCGGGTGCGGCGTCTCGTCGATCTCGGGCGCGACGATCCGGTCGGGCACGACCCCGATCCGCGCGAGCAGGTCGCGACGGCGCGGTGAGGAGGAGGCGAGAACGAGACGGGTCATGGTCGCGCGCCCGGTCGCGGGCGCGGGGACAGGATCAGGACGGGCCGGGGCCGCCGCGACCCGGCATGAAGCGGTAGGTGATCCGCCCCTTGGTCAGATCGTACGGGGTCAGTTCCACCAGGACTTCGTCGCCGACCAGCACGCGGATGCGGTTCTTGCGCATCTTGCCGGCGGTGTGGCCGAGGATTTCGTGATCGTTCTCGAGCCGGACGCGGAACATCGCATTGGGCAGCAGCTCCACCACCTGCCCGCGCATCTCGAGGAGTTCTTCTTTCGCCAAACGGGGTCTCTTTCGCGTTGAGTGCGCGCGGCCTTAGCCGAGAAGACGAAAAAAGGAAAGGCGCGCGAAGGAGGGCGCCGCAAGGGCGCCCGCGTTGCCGGAGACATAGGTGGCGCGGGGCGGGGGCGCAAGGGCGGGATGGTGCGCCCGGGCAGCGAAGGGAAAAGGCGTCAGCGGCTGTCGAGCAACGTCGTCAGTTCGCGCGAGAGGCTTTCGAACCGATAGGGTTTGGCGAGGAAGCGGCCGTCGTCGGGAATGTCGTCGCGCGACGGACGCGTGTCACCCGAGGTGAGCAGGATACGGATCGCCGGCCAGCGTTCGTGGACGACCTCGGCCAGCTTCAATCCGTCCATCGAACCCGGCATCCTGATGTCGGTGAACAGCACCTCGACATTGTCGGCCTCTTCGAGCACCGCCAGCGCCTCATCGGCGCTTGCGGCTTCGATCACCGCGTAACCGGCCTCTTCGAGTGCGTCGGCACCGATCATGCGCACGAACAGTTCGTCCTCGACGATCAGAACCGTGGTGGGCGACCCGGCGCTCATGTCATTGCCGGCGGGCGTTCTTTGGACAAAACAGCGCAGCCCCTGCTCTTGATCGACACAGACATTCCCGCTCCCCGCCTAGCGGTCAACCCGGCGCTGACCCAAAAAGGCCAGCGCGGCCAGTCCCATCGCCGCTCCGGCGGCGGTGGCGGTGGCGAGCGGATGGCGACCGGCGGTCTCGTAGACGCTAAGGCGGCGGCCATGCTGGTCCTGCGAGCGCTCGTCGCCGTTCGCGACCGGCGCGGCGAGATTGTCGTGGCGGCTCGGCGCGCGCTTCGGATCGCGCAGCCACGGCAGCAACGTCGGACCGAGCCGGTCGAGCAGCCCGGGGAAATGCTGCGCGGTCAGCACCTGCAGGCGCCCGGTCCCGCCCACCGTCACGTCGCGGCGGCGATGCTGCGCGGCGTCGAGGATCGCCTCGGCGACCAGTTCGGGGTCGTAGACCGGCGGCGGGAGCAATGCCGCGCCGTCGAGATGATTGGCGGCATGGTCTGCGATCGGCGTGTCGATCCCCGACGGCTTGATGAGCGTGACCGAGATCGGCAGGCGATCGGCGTTGATCTCGATCCGCAGTGAATCGACATAGCCTTTCACGGCGTGTTTGCTTGCCGCATAGGCACCCATGCCGGGGCTGGGGATGTCGGAGACGATCGAACCGATCGTGATCAGCGCGCCGCCGGCGCGTTGCAGATGCTCGACCGCGGTGAGGCAGCCGTGGACCGTGCCGAGATAATTGGTGCGCAACAGTTGCTCATGTTCGGCCATCGGCGTGTCGAGCAACTTGGCGTAGATCGCGACCCCGGCGTCGTTGACCCAGGTATCGATCCGCCCGAATCGTTCGACCGCCTTGGTCGCCGCGCGCTGGACATCGCGCAGGTCGCCGACATCGGCGATCGCGAAATCGGCCTGGCCGCCCGCCTCCGTGATCTCGCGGACGATCCGCACCAGCGCGTCGCCGTCGCGCGACACCAGCACCACGCGCGCGCCGCGCCGCGCCGCGAGCCGTGCGGTGACGAGGCCGATCCCCGAGCTGGCGCCGGTGATGAGAATGACCTGATCGGTGAGGGACTTGAGCCGCAGGCTCATCGCCGATCCCCTGTCGATGACGTCGGACGCGGCGGCGCTTGGCGCGGATCGGGCATCGTAAGTCGTTCCATTATCGTGCGAACCTTGTTGCTAGAACCCGTCGTGTCGCCATCGGTTCATCCTCGCTGAAGATTCGCGCGCGGCAAGGGTGATTGCCGCGCCGCGTCGCGCGTGCTCAAGGGGGCGCAGGCGGCGGAGGAGATGGACATGCGGGCGGCATGGATAATGGTGGCAGGCGGGCTGGTGGTGGCGACGCCGACGTGGGCGCAAGCCGCGCGTGATGTCCGCTACGACCTGTCCTTCCCCGATGCGGCGCATCACCGCGCGCAGGTGGTGGTGACGTTTCGCGGCGTGCCGGCGGGGCCGCTGCGCGTGCAGATGGCGCGTTCCTCGCCGGGCCGTTACGCGCTGCACGAATTCGCGAAGAACGTCTCCTCCGTGACCGCCCACGACGGTGCCGGGCGGCCGTTGGCGCTCACCCGCAACGATCCTTACGGCTGGAGCGTCGCGGGGCACGACGGGACGGTGGTGGTCAGCTACACGCTGTTCGGCAATCGCGGCGACGGCACTTATGCGCAGATCGACACGCGCCACGCGCACCTCAACCCGCCGGCCGCACTGATGTGGGCGAGCGGCTTCGACGCCGCGCCGGTGCGGGTGCGGATCGTCTCGCCCGACCCCGCCTGGACGATCGCAACGCAATTGCCGCCGGTCGCCGGGCAGCCGAACACCTTTGCCGCGTCCGACCTGCAATATCTGATGGACAGCCCGATCGAGATCGCGCGGCAGGACGTGCGCGAATGGCCGGTCGGGGAAGGCAAGCAGCGTTACACGATCCGGCTGGCGGTGCACCACGACGGCACCGGTGCCGATGTCGACCGGCTGGCGGCGCAGGTGAAGCAGTTGATCCCGCAGCATCGCAAGCTGTTCGGTGAATGGCCGCGCTTCGACCATGGCAGCTACACGTTCCTCGCCGATTACACGCCGCAAATCTCCGGCGACGGGATGGAGCACCGCAATTCGACGGTGGTGACGATGCCGGTGCCGCTCGACGGCATCAACGCCGGGCAGCTTTCGACGATCTCGCATGAATTTTTTCATGCCTGGAACGTCGAACGGCTGCGCCCGCGCGAGCTGGAGCCGTTCGACTTCACCCGCGCCAATGCCACGCCGTCTTTGTGGTTCGCGGAAGGGTTCACCAATTACTACGGGCCGTTGATGCTGCGTCGCGCCGGGCTGACCGACGTCGACGGCTGGGCGCGAACGACCGCAGGGGCGCTCAACACCGTCCTGTTCTCGCCCGCGCGACGCAACGGTGGGCCGCAGGAGATGAGCCTGCGCGCGCCGTTCGCCGACGCGGCGACCTCGATCGATCCGGTCGCGCCGGACGTGTTCCTGTCCTATTATCCCTATGGACAGGTGGTCGCGCTGGCGCTGGACCTGTCGATCCGGCAACGCTTCCCGAAGCGGTCGCTCGACGATGTGATGCGTTATCTGTGGCAGACCTACGGACGTAGCGAGCGGCCCTATACGCCCGATGACCTGCGGCGCGGGCTGGCGACTGTCACCGGCGACGCCGCCTTCGCCGACGGCTTCTTCGCGAGCACGGTCAACAGCAGCGGCTTGCCCGATTTCGCGCCGCTGCTCGCGCAGGCGGGGCTGGTGCTGCGCCCGGCCGCACCGCGGCATGGCTGGATCGGCGCGGGCGGCGTGACCGCGACGCCGGCGGGCGTGGTGCTCGCCGCCGCTCCGCTGCCGGGCTCACCGCTTGACGGGGCGGGGCTGGATGCCGGGGACCGGATCGTGGCGGTCGATGGCGCGGCGGTGGTCGACGCGGCGGGCTGGGCGGCGATGCTGGAGCGGCTGACGCCGGGCCAGACCGTGACGATCCGCTTCGCGCGCCAAGGGGCGGAGCAGCAGCGCAGCGTCCGCGCGCTCACCGATCCGCGGCTGGAGATCGTGCGGGCCGAGACGATCGGCGGCAAGCTGAGCGGCAAGCAGCGCGCGTTCCGCGCCGGATGGATTAATGGATAATTAACCTGTTCAATCTAGGTCAAACGCCTTGTGTCACTCATTGACACAGGGTGGAGCGAGGCAGACATTCGCATCATGGCCCAACGTCAATCGCGCAATGTCTCGCTCACCCCGGAACTGGACGCCTTCGTCACCGACAGTCTGGCGACCGGCGACTATGGCAATGCCAGTGAGGTCGTCCGCACCGCGTTGAAGCTGTTGCGCGACGGGCCGGTACCGCGGGAATTGCCGGGCGTCTGGCCGGTCGGCGGCGGCGAATGCGGCGCGATGATCCGCGATGCCGACTGGTCGGGCCACGCGCTTGGCCCGGTCGAGCGTTGGTCGCCCGCGTTGCGCGTGACGGTGGCGAATGTCGTCAACTCGCCGGTGCCGAAGGTGCTGATGTGGGGCCGTGACGGCGTGCTGCTCTATAATGACGCCTATCGCGAGATACTGGGCGCGCGGCACCCCGGCGGTATGGGCAAGACCGCGGCGGCGGTGTTCCCGGAAATCGCCGACTGGAATCGCGCGATCATCGACCGCGGGCTGGCGGGCGAGGTCGTCAGCTATCGCGATCAGCCGCTGACGCTGATCCGCGAGGGCGGGCCGACCGAATTGTTCTTCGACCTGTTCTACACGCCGGTGATCGAGGGCGACGGCAAACCCGGCGGCGTGCTGTGCACCGTGATCGACAATACGACCCGGCTGTTGCTGGAGCGGCGGCTCGCTGCCAGCGAGGGCGAGTTGCGGATGGTCACCGACGCGCTGCCGCTGCTGGTGTCGTTCATCGACCGCGATCTGGTCTATCGCTACGCCAACCAGCATTATTACGAATGGTTCGGGATCGGCGCGGACGATGTGATCGGCCGCCATACCCGCGACGTGATCGGTGCGGAGAATTTCGAGCGCCGCCGTCCGCTGATGGAGCGCGCGCTGGCGGGCGAGACGATCGTCGAGGACTCGCTGATCCAGCATGGCGACGGATCGTGGCGTCGCGCCGACATCCGTTACCTGCCGCGTTTCGACGAACAGGGCGCGGTGCTCGGCTTCCAGGTGATCGTGCTCGACGTCGAGGAACGCGTGCGGCGCGAGGAGGCGCTGAACGCCAGCAACGCGCGCTTCCGCGCCGCGATGGAGGCGATGCACGGCGTGCTCTGGACCAATGACGCCGAGGGGCGGATGGTCGGCGAGCAACTCGGCTGGGCGATGCTGACCGGGCAGACGCCCGAGCAATATCAGGGCTATGGCTGGGCCGATGCGGTCCACCCGGACGATGCGCAGCCGACGGTGAATGCGTGGCGCAAGGCGGTCGAGTCGAAGTCGACCTTCGTCTTCGAGCATCGCGTGCGCCGCCATTGCGGGACGTGGCGGACCTTCGCGGTGCGCGCGGTGCCGCGGATCGACTCGCATGGCGAGGTCGCGGAATGGGTCGGCGTCCATACCGACATCACGCATCAACGCGCCGCCGAGGCCGCGTTGCGCGACCATGCCGAGCAGCTCGAGCGGCAGGTGCGCCACCGCGAGCGCGCCGAGGATCAGCTCCGCCAGCTCAACGAGACGCTGGAGACGCGCGTGATCGAGGAGATCGCGTCGCGCCACGCCGCCGAGCGCAAGCTGGCGCAGGCGCAGAAGATGGAGACGGTCGGCAAGCTGACCGGCGGCGTCGCGCACGACTTCAACAATCTGCTGCAGGTCGTCTCGGGCAACCTCCAGCTGTTGCAGAAGGACATCGCCGGCAACGAGCGCGCCGAGACGCGCGTCGCGAATGCGCTGGCGGGGGTGTCGCGCGGGTCGCGGCTGGCGGCGCAATTGCTGGCGTTCGGGCGGCGGCAGGCGCTGGAGCCGAAGGTCGTCAACGTCACGCGCTTCGTGCGCGGGATGGACGACATGCTGCGCCGCGCGATCGGCGAGGGGATCGAGGTCGAGACGATCTTCGGCGGCGGGTTGTGGAACACCTTCATCGATCCGGGCCAGATCGAGAATGCGTTGCTCAACCTGGCGATCAACGCCCGCGACGCGATGGACGGGCAGGGCAAGCTGACGATCGAGTTGGCGAACGCGCATCTCGACGATGACTACGCCCGCCGCCACGACGAGGTCGAGCCGGGGCAATATGTGATGCTGGCGGTGAGCGACACCGGCTGCGGCATGTCCGACGAGGTGGTCGCCAAGGTGTTCGAGCCGTTCTTCTCCACCAAGGCGGAGGGCAAGGGCTCGGGGCTGGGGCTGTCGATGGTCTATGGCTTCGTCAAACAGTCCGGCGGGCATGTGAACATCTATTCGGAGCCGGGGCACGGCTCGACGATCCGCCTCTATCTGCCGCGCGCGATGGAGAGCGAGGACATCGAGGTGGTGCTCGACAACGGCCCGATCACCGGCGGCACCGAGACGGTGCTGGTGGTCGAGGACGATGACGAGGTCCGCGCCACCGTGGTCGAGATGCTGGGCGACCTCGGCTATCGCGTGCTCAAGGCGGTCGATGCGCAGAGCGCGCTGAGCGTCGTGGAGAGCGGCATTCCGATCGACCTGCTGTTCACCGACGTGGTGATGCCCGGGACGCTCAAGAGCCCCGAACTGGCGCGCAAGGCGCGCGAGCGGCTGCCCGACATCGCGGTGCTGTTCACCAGCGGCTATACCGAGAATTCGATCGTCCACGGCGGGCGGCTGGATGCGGGCGTCGAGCTGCTGTCCAAGCCGTATACGCGGGAAGCGCTGGCGCGGAAGGTGCGGCATGTGCTCGCCAATCAGGGGCAGCGTCAGCAGATCCTCGCTCCGCGCGTGCCACCGGTGCCGCGTGCCGCCGAGCCCGCCGCCGCACGGCGGACGATCCTGTTGGTCGAGGACGATGCGCTGATCCGCAGCGCCACCGCCGAGGTGTTGCAGGAGGCGGGGCATGTCGTCGTGGATGCCGCGAGCGCCGAGGAGGCGATGGCGGCATTGCAGACCGCGCCGATCGACGTGCTGGTGACCGACGTGCATCTGCCGGGAACGTCGGGGCTGGAACTGGCGGGACGCGCCGCCGAGTTGCATCCGGGCGTCCGCATCGTCGTGGCGAGCGGCGACATCGGGGCGGTCGAGGTGGCGGCGCCGAACATGCACCTGCTCGCCAAGCCGTATAGCGCGCGGGAGTTGCTGGCAGTGCTGGACGGGCAGGTCGAGCGCGAGACCGCGTCGGAAGGGGAGGGGTAGGCTTTACGCCGGGTGCCCGGAGCGATCCGAGCACGACCGTCATTGCGAGCGTAGCGAAGCAATCCAGGGCGTCCCGGTCCGGCTCTGGATTGCTTCGCTACGCTCGCAATGACGGAGTGGCGGAAGGTCGGTGAGCTTTAGAACCCATGGCGACGAGCGGGATCAACCCGCCGTAAACGTCATCCCCGCGCGTGCGATCAGGCGGTCGCGCAATGGTGCGCCCATGATCGCGCCGGGCGTCCAGATCCCGCCCGCGGCGTCGACGTCGCGGAGCAGGCACAAGGCGCTCTCGGCAAGCATTTTCGACGTGCAGCCATAGCCGGGGTCGCTGTCGCCGGTCACGACCGCGTCGAGGCGCGTGCCGTCGGGCATCAGCCCGGCGAGGAGGATGTCGAAGTGGCCGGCGTCGCGTTCTTCCTTCGAAGGCCCTTCGCCCGAGTTCGGACCCTTGTCGCCCGCGAACGGATTGAGCTTCGCCAGCGCGTCGGCGGCGGCCTTGCCGAGATCGCCGAGCCCGGTCACCACCATCTCGTCATAGACCAGATCGCCCCAGCGCTGCCCGAGCAGGAAGTTGGTGCGGTGAACGTTCTTGGTATTGATCGGCGCCATGATGAAGGGCGCGACCCAGGATTGCAGCGTCGGGTCGAACTCGGGAAGCAGTCCGCTCGGCTGGTGCGGGCCGGCGTGGCCGGGGGTGAGCGCGAACGGGTCGCTCAGCAGCCCGAACAGCGAAGGCTGGCGCGCGGCGGCGGCGAGGGTCGCCTTGAGGCTGGCCGCGGTGCCACCGGAAAAGCCGCCTTTCATGCGCCGGACGCGTGCCTTGATGCGCGGAACGGGCGTGCCGAAGCGCGCGAGCGCCGCCTCCTGCAGCGTCAGCACGCCGAGATCGAAGGGGATCGAGTCGAACCCGCACGAGAAGACGATCCGTGCGCCGCTGCGCTGCGCTTCGTCGTGATGGGCGTCGATCATCTGGCGCATCCACGCCGGCTCGCCGCACAGATCGACATAAGCGGTGCCGGTGGCGGCGCAGGCGGCGACGAGTTTGCCGCCGTGGAGTTGGTAGGGGCCGACCGTGCTGATGACGACCGTGGCGCGCCGGCACATCGCCTCCAGCGTGGCGGCGTCGTCGCTGTCGGCGATGACCATCGGCACGTCGATGGCCAACTCGTCACGGACCGTGGCCAGTTTGGTGGCGTCGCGGCCGGCGATCGCCCAACGCAGCCCGTCCGGGTCGCGCCGGGCGAGATAGTCGGCGACGAGCTTGCCGGTGAACCCGGTCGCGCCGAACAGGACGATGTCGAATTCGGCCGCCATGATCGTCAGTCCGTGCCGACCCCGGTCAGCGGCGCACCGGAGCCGCCCGCACGATCGTCGCTCGGGTCCTCGCCGTCGTGGCCACCGCCAGCACTCGCGCCGCTGCCGCGCACCGCGCCGGTCGCAGGATCGAACGAGGCGCGACGGCCGGCATCGCCCTCCGACCCGCTCAGCTGCGACGGGCGGGGCGCGACGGAACCGGCGGGCATGTCGGTGGCGAGCTTGCGCTCGTCGTCGAGCGTATAGCCCTGGCCGAACTTGCCGGTGTCCTTGTCGAAGGCGGTCCGGCGGCGATGCTGGGGGTCGGCGGGGTCGGTCATGGTGGAAACAACGCGCGGGCCGGGGCGATGATCCGTGACCAATGGCCTCTCCGCAGGCCCTCGTTCGTCGCCCCGGACCCTTCGACAAGCTCAGGAGAGCCTTGATCCGGGAGCCCGCTTCTTTCTTTTGCCGGGCAAAGCGGGATCCCGGATCAGGTCCGGGATGACGGGAGGATTACTTCCGTCCCGGCTGCTCGGCGGCGAGCGCCATCGCCTGCGCGGAGCCGGTCGCCGGCTTGACGCGCGCGGCGGGCTCGTTGCGGCCGAGCGTGAGGTAGAGGACGCCGACGATCAGCGCGCAGATCACGAGCAGGGCGGGCCAGCCGGCGATGCTGCGCTGGGCAGTCGGGAGAGGGTCGTGCGACATAAGGTTCTCCGGCGATCAGATTCGCCGGGACCAATAACCTGTGTTGCTGGCGTGTTCCGGACTGGCCGGTGAGATTTTGTTGCTGTCAGGCGGCGTGCTGGTGGGCGTCGTGCGTCGCCATCGCCGCCTCGGCCTGCATCAGCGCCTTCGGATCGTCGACGTCGAGCCACCAGGTGTCGCCGATGTCGATCACGCGCGCCTCGCCGGTCGCGGCGAGCGCCTCGACACCGGCCGAGATCGAGCCCGGACCGCCGGCCGCGATCGAGGCACGCAGCGCGTCGTGGAAGCGCGCATCGACCGCGAACACCCCGGTGTCGTAGCAATCATAGTCGGGGAGATGCTTGCCGATCGCGACGATCCGCTCGCCATCGGTACGGACGCGCGTGACGTCGTCGAGGTCGACGAGCGGATTGTCGAGCCGGCGGTCGACGCCGAGCGTCAGCGCCGCGTCGGGCGCGGCGGCGACGCGCGCGATCAGTGCCGGGTCGACGAGATGATCGGCCATCATCAGCAGATGCCGGCGCGCGCCGATCGCCGCGGCGCCGGTCAGCACCGAATGGCCATTCGACAACGACCAGTCGGGGGTGCGGACGCAGTGCACCGGCAGCCCGAGCGTCGCGGCGGCGAGCGCCAGATGCCGCTCGAGCCGCTCCGCCTCATGGCCGGTGACGACGGTGACGTCGGTGACGCCGCCCGCGCGGGCGGCGTGCAGCACGCGCTCGATCAGCGCGACGCCGTGGACCAGCGTCAGCGGTTTCGAAGGTGACACCTCGCGCAGCCGGCTGCCATAGCCGGCCGCGACGATCAGCGCGTGCAAGGTCGCGAGACCTTATTCGGCGGCGAGGCGCGCGTCGGCGTGGATGAACTCGTTGGTCATCGCGGCCGCCACGTCGTCGGTCACCTGCTGCGGCGGGTGCTTGCAGAAGAACGCCGAAGGGCCTTCCAGCGCGCCACCGATGCCACGCTCCAGCCCGAGCTTCACGCAGCGGATCGCGTCAACGACGACTGCCGCCGAGTTCGGCGAATCCTCGACCGACAGGCGCAGTTCGAGGTTCATCGGCACGCCGCCGAACAGGTCGCCCTCAAGCCGCAGGAAGCACAGCTTGTTGTCGCCCAGCCACGGAATGTAGTCCGACGGGCCGACGTGGATGTTCTCGTCCGCCAGCCGCTCGGCGATCACCGCCTGCACCGCCTCGGTCTTCGACTCCTTCTTGCTCGCCAGCCGGTTGCGGTCGAGCATGTTCATGAAGTCGGTGTTACCGCCGGTGTTCAGCTGATAGGTGTGGTCGATCGTCACGCCACGCTGCCCGAAAAGGTTCGACAGCACGCGGTGGACGATCGTCGCGCCGACCTGCGCCTTCACGTCGTCGCCGATGATCGGCAGGCCGGCGTCGGCGAACTTCTTCTCCCACTCGGGGCGCGAGGCGATGAACACGGGCATGCAGTTGACGACGCCGAGACCGGCCTCGAGCGCGCATTCCATGTAGAATTCGGTCGCGTCCTGGCTGCCGACCGGCAGGAAGTTGACGAGGATCTCGGCGCCCGAGTTCTTCAGCTCGGCGACGATCTCGGCCTTCTCGGCGTCGCGCGTGTCGTTGATCTCGAACCCGCGATCGTTGGCCGCGGTCAGCATGTGCGGCGCGACGCCGTCCAGCTTCGCGCCCATCTTCACGATCGTGCCCGTCTTCGGCACGTCGGCATGGAACACCTTGGTGCAGTTCGGCTTGGCGAAGATCGCTTCACCCAGATCAAGCCCGACCTTGCGCGAATCGACGTCGAACGCGGCGACGAACTCCAGATCGCCGACCTTGTATCCACCAATATCCTCGTGGATCAGGCCCGCGGCGGTGTTGCTGCCGGCATAATGATATTTACCCTGAATTAGGCTGCTTGCGCAGTTGCCGACACCGATAACCGCAACCTTGATCGTCGCCATTTTACCCCGCTTGCCGACGCCTGGTCGGACGAAAAGCCATTTTACGTTGCCGCTTCGTGACAGATACGTGGCATCTGTCAAGCGAGCCGATGCGCTGTATAGGCGCACCGGGGCAATCTCGCGAGGGACCGCGTGAACGATTCTGAAACGGCTGTGGCGGGAAAGCCGCGCGAGCTGCAAGGTTTTCTGAACAGGGTATTATACCACCCGCTGGCGCACCGTCTGGCGAAGGCGTTGGTGCCGACCCCGGTGACGCCGAACATGGTGTCGATCGCCGGTGCGGTGATGGTGATGGTGACCGCGGTCCTCTACGCCTGGGTCGCGACGCCGGTGGCGATCGCGATCGGCTTTGCGCTGCATTGCGGCTGGCATGTCGTCGACGGGGCGGACGGCGCGCTGGCGCGGATGTCGGGCCGCGCCTCGCCGTCGGGCGAGATCGTCGACGGGCTGTGCGACTATGCCGGGCATGGCGTGCTGTATCTGTTGCTGGCGGGGGCGCTGGACGACAGCGTGGGCTGGATCGCCTGGCCGATCGCGATCGCCGCGGGGCTGAGCCGCGCGGTGCAGTCGGTGTTCGCCGAAAGCCAGCGCCGCACCTATCAATGGTGGGCGTATAATACGCCGTGGCTGCAGAACGCGAAATCGGACGGGCGCGGCATCGGCGTGGCGCTGTCGAACCTGTATCTCAGCGTGTGGCACGCGCTGTCGCGCCCGACGCAGCGCGTCAACGCGCTGGTGGCGAGCGCCGAGGCCGACCCGCCCGAGCGGCGGCGGATCGCCGGGATCGCGCGGACGATCGGATCGCGCGCCTTGCCGCTGCTGGCGGCGCTGGGCGCCAATCCGCGCACGATCTTGCTGGGGCTGAGCATGATCGCGGGGACGCCACTGTGGTTCTTCCTGATCGAGATCGTAATTCTCAACATCGGGCTGGTGCTGGCGATCATGCAGGCGGCCTATCTCGGGCGGCGGATCGCGGCGCTGATCGCGGACGGGCATCAATAGCCATGCCGGAACCGGGCCGTGCGGCGGCGGGTTGGCGCGACATAGATTATAGGGAGGAGCGACGATGCGACAGGTTCTGACGATGACGGGGCTCGGGCTGGCGGCGCTGTCGCTGGCGGGGTGCAACGACGAGGGCAAGATGGACACTGGCACGCCGGTCGCTGGCGGCGCGCGCGCGGTGGCGATGCTGGCGACTGCGACCGGCGCACCGGCCGGCCGCGCGAGCGCGACCGAGGTGGCGGGCGGCGTGCGCTTCACCGTCGATGCAACGGGGATGCCGGCGGGGACGCATGGCGCGCACGTCCATATGGTCGGGCGCTGCGACGCGCCGGACTTCACGACGGCGGGCGGGCACTGGAATCCGACGCAGAAGAAGCACGGGACGATGAACCCGCAGGGGCCGCATCAGGGCGACCTGCCGAACCTCGTGATCGGCAGCGACGGGCGCGGCACGAGCGGTGCGGTGATTCCGGGGGCGACGCTGGCCGGGCTGCTCGATGCCGACGGCGCGGCGATGGTGATCCATGCGGGACCGGACGATCTGATGACCGACCCGAGCGGCAATTCGGGCGGGCGGATCGCCTGTGGGGTGTTCCAGGCGTCGTAAATGGACCCGTCATCCCGGACTTGATCCGGGATCCCGCTTTTTCCGGCCCGTTGGGGAAGAAGCGCGGCCCCGGATCAAGTCCGGGGCGACGAAGGTTTAGATCGGCTCCCCCGCTGCTCGCGCCCGCGCTTCGCGGGTGCGTTCGGCGGCGGGGAAGCGGCGGTAGGCGACCAGCCCCGCCGCGAGCGTGACCGGCACGCTCGCCAGCAATGATAGCATCCCCGTCGACAGGCTGCCGCTGAGCGTCGAGATCCGTCCGGCGAGATAGGGGCCGAGCGCCAGCCCGATCAGCGTGGTGCCGATGAAGAAGGTCGCGGTTGCGGTGCCCCGCATCCGGGGCAGCACCAGATCCTGCGTCGCGGCAGCGGCGGCGCCGAGCCCCCAGGCCGCGAACACCTGCGCGCAGAACACGCAGACATAGAGCACCATCGGCGTATTGGTGGTATAGCCCGCGATCATGAACGGGACCGGCAGCACCGCGCTCGCCAGCACCGGCACCAGCCGCCCGGCGGGGTTGTTGCGCCGCAGCCGGTCGGCGAGCAGCCCGCCGGTGGTGACGCCGATGAACCCCGCCGCCGCGCCGGCGCCGCCGATGAACAGCCCGGCCTGCGCGGGAGCGACGCCGAGCACGCGGATCGCATAGGGCGCCGCCCAGAAGCTCGACGCATAGGCCATGAAGGCGTTGAGGCCATAAGCGACCACCGTGCACAGAAAGGCGGGGGTGCCGAGGATCAGCGCGAACGTCGGCGGGTCGCGCTGCCGCAGCGCGCAGCCCCAGGAGAAGACCGCATAGAAGCCGACGCCGACCGCGATCCATTGCGGCAGCGGCTCGCCGAGCGCGTGGAGCAGCGCGACGACCGCGACGGTCACGGCTAGTCCCGCAAGGTTGACGCGCAGCGCGCGCCGTCCGAGCCGCGCCGCGCCGATCAGCGTGAGCGGCGGCAGGATCGTGACCAGCTCGTCGCGGAAGGCGCGGAACGGGGCGGGGTGCGGCGGCGGGGTGGGTAGGCCCTCGACCGCGCCGCGCACCGGCTCGCGCAGGGTCGCGACGACCAGCGCCAGCACCAGCCCCGGCACGCCGACCGCGAGGAACGCCGCCTGCCAGCCGGCGAGCCCGAGCGGTCCCCCGCCGGGATAGGCGCGGTTCCAGTTCTGGACGATCAGCCCGCCGATGAACAGCGAGCAGCCGCCGCCGACATACAGGCCCGCCGAATAGATCGACAGCGCGGTGGCGCGCAGCCGCTTGGGGAAATAATCCGAGATCAGCGAATAGGCCGAGGGGGAGGCGGTCGCCTCGCCGACCCCGACCCCGACGCGCGCGGCCGCGAGCTGTGCGCCGTTCGTGGACAGCCCCGACAGCGCGGTCATCGCCGACCAGAGCGTCAGCCCGGCGGTCATCAGCCGGACGCGGTGCCAATTGTCCGCCAGCCGCCCGAGCGGAATGCCGAACAGCGCGTAGAAGACCCCGAAGGCGGTGCCGTAGAGGAAACCGAGATCCTCGTCGTGCAGGTTCAGGTCGCGCTTGATGTCCTCGGCGAGGATCGAGATGACCTGTCGATCGACGAAGTTGAGGACATAGACCAGGAACAGCAGCCCCAGCACATACCATGCATAGCCGCTTGCGCGGGCGTCCTGCTCTCCGGCCATGCATCCTCCTGATTTTGGGGTGAGCGTAACAGAGTAATGGGGCGAGGGAAGGGGAGACGCCCCGCTTTTCTTCGCGGCCCGTAACGTCATGTCGAACCGGAATCGTCATTGCGAGCGGAGCGAAGCAATCCAGGGCGTCCTGGTCCGGCTCTGGATTGCTTCGCTCCGCTCGCAATGACGAACGTGCGTCGGTCCCATGTCATCCTGATCCAGATGCCGTCGTAGAAGAAGAAGCGGGCCCCGGATCAAGTCCGGGGCGACGAACCTTCATCAAGCGGCCACCTTGCGACGGGTTCGTAATGCGCACCGTCGTGGGCGAGGATGCTCTCGAACAGCATTAGGTGCGGCATCGTGAAGTCCGGCGAGGCGAGCGCGGCGTGGGCGGCGATCCAGCGGTCGATCAGCGCGGGGTCACCCGCCGTGCGCGAGAAGCGGGCGAGGGTGACATGCGGGAGATAGCGGCGCTGGTCGGGCGCGACGCCGGCGCGGGCGAGCGCCTGGTCGACCTTGCGGTGGATTGCGGCGAGTGGTTCGGCCGGGACGACGCGTGCCCAGAGCGTATCGATGCGGCCGCGCTTGTCGAAGCTGCCCGCGCCGTCGAGCCGCACCGTCGGGGCCGGTGCTGCGAGCCGCGACAGCGCGGTGGCGATGTCCTCGGCCTGTCGCCGGTCGACCTCGCCGATGAAGCGCAGCGTGACGTGCAATTGTTCGTCTTCCTGCCAGCGCGCGCCGGGCAGGCCCTCCATCGCGTCCAGCAACAGGGTGCGGATCGCCGGGGGCGGGCGCAGCGCGACGAAGAGGCGGTGCATGGGGCTGTAACGAACCTTTGCTGGATCGGATGCACGCCCGTGCCTCGCTTGAAAAGCCGGACCCGACGCGCGATATTCCCCGTATCCGACCCATTCGTTCGGATGAAGGAGCAAAGAGACAATGGCCAATTGGTCCGATCCCCGGCCCTCCGCTGCCCCGTTTGGCGGGGCCGCTTCGGGCACCCGCACGGAGGCGCGCGACGCCGGCCTGCGGTCGTACATGCTGTCCGTCTACAACTACATGGCCTCCGGCGTGCTGTTGACCGGCATCGTCGCGCTCGGCTTTGCGCTGTCGGGCTATGCACAGGCGGTGTTCGGCACGCCGCTGCGCTGGGTCGTGGCGCTGGCGCCGCTGGCGTTCGTGTTCGCGATGAGCTTCGGACAGGGCAAGTTCTCGACCTCGACGCTTAAGGCGATGTTCTGGGGCTTTGCGGTCGCGATGGGCTTGTCGCTGTCGTCGATCTTCTTCGTCTATTCGCCGCTCGCGATCGCGCAGGCGTTCGCGGCGACCGCGGCGGGCTTCGCGGCGCTGAGCCTGTACGGCTACACGACCAAGCGTGATCTGTCGGCGTTCGGCACGTTCCTGATCATCGGCCTCGTCGGCCTGATCGTCGCGAGCCTGATCAACCTGTTCGTCAACTCGGGGCCGCTCGGCCTGCTGATCTCGCTGGTCGGCGTGCTGCTGTTCGCCGGGCTGACCGCTTATGACACGCAGCGTACCAAGAGCCTGTACTTTCAGGTCGCGGGCTATGGCCCGGAGATGGTCGGCAAGGCGGTCGTGATGTCGGCGTTGAGCCTGTACCTCGACTTCATCAACATGTTCCTGTTCATCCTGCGCCTGTTCGGCGGGAACCGCGACTGATCCGCGGGATTGCGTAACGGAACGTCTGGGGCTCGGCGGGTGACCGCCGGGCCCTTTCTCTTGGGTGGAAAGGGGCGAGGATGCGCCTGTCGATCGAGGCGGTGCTGGATTACGGTTTTCCCTCCCCCGCCGACGTGTTGCTGCAGATCGAGGTCGCAGCGCTGTCCGACCAGCTGCTGGAGGCGCAGTCGCTGGTGATCGAATCGGATCACCCGATCCGCGCGGTCGCGGGCGAGGACGGCATCGGCCAACGCTGTTGGGCGCGGGCCGAGCATCGGCTGGTGGCGCGCTACAAGGCGATCGTCTCGATCGATCGACCGGTGGTCCGGCTCGAGACTCTGCCCGCTACCCCGGCGGCGCGATTGCCGGCGGCGACGATCCCTTATCTGCTGCCGAGTCGCTATTGCGAGGCCGATCGCTTCGACCATTTCGTCCGCCGCACCTTCGCCGGGCTGAGCGGCGGGGCGCTGGCGGTCGCGCTGGCCGACTGGGTGCGCGACAATCTCGACTATGCGCCGGTCGCGCCGGGCGGTGGTGCGCTGCATACCTTCGCCGAACGGCGCGGCGTGTGTCGCGACTATGCGCATCTGCTGGTCGCGCTGGCGCGGGCGGCGGAGATCCCGGCGCGCTGCGTCTCGGCCTATGCGCTCGGCGTCGATCCGCCCGACTTCCATGCTGTCGCCGAGCTATGGCTGGACGGCGCATGGCATCTGCTCGACGCCACCGGCATGGCGCGATCCGACGAGATCGCGCGGGTCGGCGTGGGGCGCGACGCGACCGACATCGCGTTCATGACGATCTTCGGCACCGCCAGCCTGTGGGAGCAGCGGGTGCGCGTGACGCGGCTGGATCAGGAACGCGGCGGCAGCATCGGCGTTGGAACATAAACCAAGATGTCCGATGAGGAGGGTATGATGACCGAAGCGAGCCCGATCGACGACCGCGCGCTCGACAGCCTGTCGGTAGCGCCCGAAGCCGGCAACGCCGGTGGGTCGAAGGATCCGCGCCAGGATGCCGGGCAGGACCGGTCGATCGACAAGCGACTGGCCAAACACCCGCACAGTGAGGACGCGCGGCTCGACGAAGGGCTGGACGAGACGATGGACGCCTCCGATCCGGTATCCATCACCCAGCCGGGGCGCAGCGAGCCCGCGCCGTCGTCGGGCTACGATGCCGCGGAGGAGGCCGAGCGGCAGCGCGACGCCTGATTGTATTCTCCGACCATTTTTGCCGCCCCGGACCTGGTCCGGGGCGTTGCCTTTTGCCCCGGCGCGCCACGCCCGCGCGACACAGTCGAAGGCTCAACTCCGTTCGTCGCATCCATGTTGCGGTGCGGCATGAGTCATGCTGACTTATGACAGTCGGAAGACGGCGCCGTTAAGCCAGATGTTAACCACTCTGGCGCATTCTTCCGGGCATTGGTTCATGCGCGGCGGGGTGTGACGATGGGTAGAATGAAGGCGGCCGAAGGGGCGATGACGCTGGCCGAAATGAAGGAATTCGCGACATTTCCGGCGGCGACGCAACGGTACATCCGCCGCAGTCTCGATGTCGGGCTCGATCGCGACGACGCGCTGGCCCGCTGGTCGCGTGATGTGGTCGAGGCGGCGAGCATCCGGGCACAAGCGCAGCATTATCGCCGCCTTCCCGCGATCCGCGCGCTGGTGCCGGACGACAGCGGGCTCGATGCCGCCGAACAGGTGCTCGCGCCGCTCATCACGCTGGCGGCGTTCGATCTGGGGCAGGGACGGATCACGACCTTCTCGGCCTTTCGGTTCCTGTTCGAGCGGTTGGTCGGTGCGAAGGTGCGGCCTTGGCTGCCCTCCGCGTTCTGCTCGGCGGCGGCGATGCCGCATCTGCATCCCGAATTGCGGCGGCGGTTGCTCCAGTCGATCAGCGAGGCGGCGGCGACCGCTTCGGGTTGGTCGTCGCGTCAGCCGTCGTTCTTCCCGCATTGGGTGGAGAAGGTCGACACGGCCGCATTGCCGCACTGAGAATCGGGAAACGCGCAAATCAACGGCACGCCCGCCAGCCGCGGGCGCCCCGCGCCGCCTGATCAAGGTGGAAGTGGTCGCGGTGCGCGGCGTTGTAATCGGGTGAGAGAACGGTGGCGAACAGCCCGCACGCGCCGTCACGCACCTCGCGCAGGAACGCCGCCTTCGCGCCGTCGCTCTTCCAGTCGCGCGCGACGCTGATCCGCGTACCGTCGGAGAGGGCAAAGCCGGCGATGTCGATCGCATCGGCGGTCGAATGCTCGCTCCACGCGCCGGCGTCGCGGCCGTAAAGGCGGCGGCACGAATAGCTGCCGTAATGGTCGATGCGGGTCACGCGGGCGTCGAAATGGCGACGCGCGGCGGGGATGAGCACGTTCCACTCCCACATCGCCAGCGCTGCGGCGACCGGGCAGGAAATGCCGAGATTGGAGGGGGCTAGAGCCGAGCTGCGCGCCCCGCCAGTCGTCAGCCGCACCGCATCGTCATAGCCGCACTGGCCGTCACGGCGCGCGGGCAAGGCGGTGAACCGCACCCCGGCCTGCGTCAGCAAGCCGCGGCACAAGGCGGGGTCGGCGGTCAGTCCGGTCAGCTTTCGCCCGGTGAACAGACCAACCGGTTGCCCGAGATCGAGCGGAGTCCACGGCACATCCTGTGGTCGGCCGCGCAGGGTACCCCAGGCGACCAGTGCGAGCGTGGCGACGATGGCGAGCGCCACGGTCCAGCCGGCAAGGCGGCGGATCGCGCGCGCTAGCCGCGCCGCACCAGCGCGCTGCGCTCGGCGGTAACGGGATAGCCTAAATCGTCGGGAATGCAGAGATATTCCTCCCCGTCGCGGACTTCGGACCATGGCACGACGACGCGGACCGGATAGCTGCGCGCGTGCGCCACCGCTGCGGCATGGGAGGAAAACAGGGCAAGCCGCTCGAGGTTGCGGCGGGTCGGGAAGATCAGCGCCAGCCGCCCGGCATCGGCGTCATCAAGCACCGCTTGCGCGGTCGACCAGCAGAGGCGGACGTTCTCGGTGCCGTCGACGCGCGGCGCGGGCGCACCGGGTGGCAGGTTGGCGAGGTAAAAACGCGTGTCATAGCGGCGAATGGGACTCAAATGCGGGCGCCACCGCGCGAACGGGACCAGTGCGTCGAGGTTCAGCGTCGCATCGGTTGCGCGCAGTGCCTCACCGAAGGAGCTTCCGTCGCCGAGCATGGTGCGGATCGTCGTGATCGCCGCGGCGTCGACCGGTCGCGCGAAGCCGACCGGCAGCCCGGCCTCCTCGATCGTCTCCCGGATCGCCGCGATCCGCGCGGCACCTTCGTCGAGATCGGGCAGCGCGAGCGTGCGTGCGAGATCATGGTCGCCCGGGTCGACCCGTCCGCCGGGGAAGACCATCGCACCCGGCGCGAACGCCATCACGCCGGCGCGTTCGACCATCAGAATGTCGGGTGGGCCATCGGCACGGTCACGCATCACGACCAGCGTGGCAGCGGGCTTTGCCTCAGGCGGTGTGACGGAGGGGTCGATCATCATCGGCGGCGGGTGGTGGAGCTGAGGGGAATCGAACCCCTGACCTCTGCAGTGCGATTGCAGCGCTCTCCCATCTGAGCTACAGCCCCGCCCGCCGATGCCCGGCCATGGCCGGGAGCGACGCCCTTAAACGCGATCCGCGGGCGACGCAACCATCCTTGCCACCAAAATCCCGAAAAAAGCCTGGCGATCAGGCGGTGCGATCGCGCGACGAAAACAATGTTGTGCGGGTGTAACGACAGGAACGATTTGCCGCAGATCAGCTTTCTCCCGGGGCTGGCGCGACGCCGCAACGCGGTGCGCGACCCGTGTCTGACGCAGGAGAATCATGATGGGCTACGAACGCTATCCGCGCGGGACCGACCCCAAGGGCGATTATTACGGCCGCAGCGAGACGCAGGATTATGGTCGCGATTATGGCTCCGGTCGCTCCGGCAGCTATTCGAGCGCCCGCGACTATCAGGCGGCGGGTTCGTTCGATCGCGACCGCGACGACGATCGCGGCTTCCGCGGCGGGCGCGGCAGCTATGGCCAGCGCGACGATTACTCGCAGCAAAGCTATGGCCGCGAGAGTTACGGCCGCGACGATTACGGGCATGGCCGCTACGGTCAGCGCGAGAGCTATGGCCGTCAGCAGGGCGGCTTCGGCAGCTATGATCGCGATCGCGAGGATCGTGGCTATTCGAGCGGCCAGCGCAGCGACTATCGCGATCGCTACAGCGAGCGGTCGGGCGGCGGCTACGGCCAGCAGCAGCGTTACGGCCAGTCGTCGGGCTATGGCCAGAGCGGCGAATATCATGGCAGCTACGGATCGGACGGGCGGCGTTTCAACGACGTCGGGTCGCATCGCCATGACGACGACGACAATTATCGCGGCGGCGCCCAGAGCCGTCACCGCGACCGCGGTGCCAATTACGGTCGCCAGCCGCAGGGCTACGATTATGAGGACCGCGGGTTCTTGGCGCGCGCCGGCGACGAAGTGCGTAGCTGGTTCGGCGACGAGGATGCCGAGCGCCGTCGGGAGGCCGACAGCCGCTATGACGAGCGCTATTATCAGCAGCAGGGCCGGTACGATCGCGACGGCGATTATCACAATTGGCGGTCGGGCCAGATCGCCGCGCTCGACCGCGATTACGACGAATATCGTCAGGAAAACCGCTCGCGGTTCGAAAACGAATTTTCGACCTTCCGCTCGGAGCGCCAGACGCAGCGCGCGTCGCTCGACAAGGTGCAGGAGCATTTCGAGGTCGTCGGTTCGGACGGCAGCCATGTCGGCACCGTCGACAAGGTGCGCGGTGACCGCATCCTGCTGACCAAGAACGATGTCGATGCCGGTGGGCAGCATCACTCGATTCCGTCGCGCTGGATCAAGTCGGTCGAGGACAAGAAGGTGACGCTGTCCAAGACCGCCGACGAAGCCAAGCAGCATTGGCGCAACGAGGAAGAGAATCAGGCGATGTTCGGCTATGGCGATCGCGGCAGCAACCGCGACCGGACGCAGGGCACGACGTCGGCGACCCAGAGCGGTTCGACCGCGACCGGCACGAGCGCGGCGGGCACGACGGCCGGTGCGACCGACCAGAAGGACACCAATCTGAACAGCAGCTTCTCCGGCACCTATTGAGCTGGTGCGGCGCGCGTCGCCGGATGGCGGCGCGGCTGTGACGGGAGGCCCCGGACCGGATGGTCCGGGGCTTTTTCGTGGACGGCGGCAAAGGTGGCATTTCGACGCGAAAGGCCCCACATCCGCTTCGCATGATGTATCCCCGCCGCACGCAATCGCAGATCATCCGCGTCATCGATCTCGAAACCACCGGCGCCGCTCCGCCCGCGCATGCCGTGTGCGAGGTGGGTTGGCAGGATGTGGCGCTGGGGGCGGACGGACGCTGGGAGCTGTATGGCGAGGGCGGCAATATCCTCGTCAATCCGGGCCGCCCGATGCCCGCGATCACGCAGGCGGTCCACCATATCCGCGACGAGGATGTCGCCGAGGCGCCGTGGTGGCACGATGTCGCGCGACAGGTGCTCGATCCCTATCCGCGGCGGATCGCACTGGCGGCGCACCGCGCGGCGTTCGAGGAGCAATTCTGCACGCCCGCGCTGACGCATGGCGCGGACTGGATCTGCACGTGGAAATGCGCGCTGCGGTTGTGGCCCGATTCACCGAGCTATTCGAATCAGGTGCTGCGCTACTGGCGCAAGCCGGTCGGGCTGGATCACGAACGGGGCTTGCCCGCGCACCGCGCCTTTCCCGACGCCTATGTCACCGCGCACCATCTGCGCGATCAGTTGAACGAGGCGTCGGTGGCGCAGCTCATCCAATGGTCGAGCGAGCCGGGTCTGCTGCCGCGCGTCCGCTATGGCCCCGATCGTGGCAAGGAGTGGCGCGAGATCGAGGAGGAGAGCCTGGTCAAGTTCCTGACCGACCGTGATCCCGACGTCCGCTTCACCGCCGAGACCGAGATGGCGCGGCGGCGCGGTGGCGGGCATGTCGGCAGAATGACCGCACAGGAACTGCTGCTTTGACGAACCTAGGTCAGTAGCGCTGCATCTTCGGCTGGCGTCGGGCGTCGCCAAGCGATAACGCAAGCGTAATGGCCGATCCGCCTACCGCCGCTCCGACCAATCGCACGCTTGCGCGGCGCCTGACGGCGTTGATGGCGCTCGGCTTCATCGCATTGCTGCTGGTGGGTTATGCCGCGGTGCGGGTGATGCAGCGTAACGAGCTGCACACGGCGATGGTCGAGCATACCTATCAGGTGCAACGTGCGGTGCTGGACGTCCGCCGACTGGTCGAGGAAAGCGAGGCGGCGCGGCGCGGGCTGATGCTGATCCCGAGCCGAGGCGTGACCCGCGCGAATTTCCGGCGCGCGCGCCAGCAAGTGCCGATCGCGCTGGGAGCGATCGAGGCGCTCACCCGCGACAATCCGGCCCAGCGCCGCTATCTGCACGGGCTGCGATTGCAGCTCGGCAGCCTGCTGGCGCGGCAGGACCGGACGCTGGCGCTGCTGGGGCAGGGCGATCAACGCGGCGCGATCATCGCTTATGCCGACGATGACGAGGTGCGCGACATCGTGACGATCCGCAACGTGCTGGATCGCATGGCGCAGGTCGAGCGTCGGCTGATGATGCATCGCGACGCCGAGCTGCGCGCCAGCCAGCGCGCCTTCTACACGCTGATCGCGTTGGGCGGCGTGGTGCTGGCGGTGGTGGCGGTGATCTCCACGCTGACGATCCTGTCCTATACCCGCGATCTGGCGCGGTCGGACGAGGCCCTGCGTGCGCTGAATGCGGGGCTGGAGGACATGGTCGCGGCGCGTACCGAGGACCTGACGCGTGCTAATGAGGAGATCCAGCGCTTCGCCTACATCGTCAGTCATGATCTGCGCTCGCCTCTGGTCAATGTGATGGGCTTTACCGCCGAGCTGGAGAGCGCCGCGGCGTCGCTGCGCGCTTTGGTCGAGCGCGTCGATGCCGAAGCGCCGGCGGTGGCGAGCGAGGAGGCGCGGCTGGCGGCGACCGAAGACCTGCCCGAGGCGATCGGTTTCATCCGTACCTCGACGCAGAAGATGGACCGGCTGATCAACGCGATCCTGCAACTGTCGCGGCAGGGGCGGCGCGCACTGGCGCCCGAGAAGATCGATGTCGCCGCATTGATCCGCCAGATCGGCGACACGCTGTCACACCGCCTGTCCGAAACCGATTCCGAACTGACGATCGACGGCTCGCTGCCGGTGGTGGTCAGCGATCGGCTGGCGCTCGATCAAATCTTCTCGAACCTGATCGAGAATGCGGTCAAATATCTGCGCCCCGGCGTGCCCGGCCGCGTGACCGTCAGCGGGCGGCGCGGGCGCGACCGCGTCTTCTATACGATCCGCGACAATGGCCGCGGGATCGATCCGCGCGACCATCAACGGGTGTTCGACCTGTTCCGCCGCTCGGGCGCGCAGGACCGGCCCGGCGAGGGGATCGGGCTCGCCACCGTCCGCGCGCTGGTCTTCCGACTGGGCGGCAGCATCGACGTCGCCTCCGAACTCGGGCAGGGGGCGGCGTTCACCGTGTCGCTGCCGCTCGTCATCGCCAAACAGGAACTCAACTCATGAACGCGCCGCAATCCGTCAATATCGTGATGATCGAGGATGACGAAGGTCATGCGCGGCTGATCGAGAAGAACATCCGTCGCGCCGGGATCATGAACCCGATCCGCCACTTCACCGACGGCACCAGCGCGCTCGACTATATCTTCAACGACACCACCGGGCCGCAGCTGAACGGCCCGGCGCTGGTGCTGCTCGACCTCAACCTGCCCGATATGAGCGGGACCGACATTCTGGCGAAGATCAAGACCAGCGACGGGCCGGTCAAGCGCACGCCGGTCGTGGTGCTGACCACCACCGACGACAGCCGCGAGATCCAGCGTTGCTACGATCTGGGCGCCAACGTCTATATCACCAAGCCGGTGAATTATGAGAGTTTCGCGCAGGCGATCCGGCAATTGGGGCTGTTCCTGTCGGTGATCCAGGTGCCCGATCTGGACGATACGCACGGATGATCGACGCGCCGCGCATCCTCTATATCGACGATGATGCGGGCATCCGCCGGCTGGTGACGCGCGCGCTGGAGCGGCGCGGGTACAAGGTGACGGTCGCCGACGGCGGCGAGGCGGGGGTGGCGCTGGCCGCGGCCGAGCCGTTCGATGTGGTCGCGGTCGACCATTATATGCCGGGAATCGACGGGCTGGAGACGATGGCGCGGCTGTCGACGCTGCCCGACGCACCGCCGATGGTCTATGTCAGCGGGTCAGAGGAGACGCAGGTCGCGCTGGCGGCGCTGCGCGGCGGGGCGGCGGACTATATCGTCAAGACGCCGGGCGACGATTTCTTCGACCTGCTCGACGCGACCTTCCGGCAGGTGATCGAGCGCGCGCAACTGGCCCGCGCCAAGGCGCGCGCCGAGGACGACCTGCGCGCGAGCAACGCGCGGCTGGAGGCGTTGCTCGCGGAGGTGAACCACCGCGTCGCCAATTCGCTGCAACTGGTGTCGGCGATGGTGCGGATGCAGTCGAGCGCGCTGACCGACGAGGCGGCGCGCGCCGCGCTGGAGGATACGCAGCGCCGGATCAGCGCGATCGCGCAGGTCCACCGGCGCCTCTACACCGGCGACGATGTCGAGAGCGTCGACATGCTCGATTATCTCACCCAGCTGATCGACGAACTGACCGAGACCTGGTCGACCGACGATTGCCCGCGTGCATTGGTGCTCCATGCCGAGCCGCTGCGCCTGCCGACCGATCGCGCGGTGTCGCTGGGGGTGATCGTCACCGAGCTGGTGAGCAATGCGTGCAAATACGCCTATCCGGGGGGGCCGGGCGAGGTGCGCGTGCGGCTGTCGCGCGACGGCGACGAACGATTCCGGCTGACCGTGGAGGATGACGGGATCGGGCTGGGCGACGCGCCGCCGAAGGGGACCGGCGTCGGTACGCGGTTGATCCGGGCGATGGCGCAGAGCCTCGATTCGATCGTCGAATATGATCGGACGCACACGGGGACGCGCGCGATCGTGGCGGCGGCGCTGGCGTAGGCGGTCTTCTTTACCGTCGCCCCTGCGCAGGCAGGGGCCTATTTCTGTATCGTCTTGCGCATCATCTGACACATTCGCCGCGGCCCATGTGTCAGTCGCCGCGAACCATTCAACAGACATGGGCCCCTGCCTGCGCAGGGGCGACGGTGTTGTCCTCCGCCGGGTCAGTCGAGGTTGGGGCGGAGCAGGCGGGTGGCGCGGTCCAGGTCGACGCCGAGGCGTTGCGCGTAATCCACCAGCTGGTCCTCGCCGATCCGGGCGACGCCGAAATATTCCGCCTGCGCGTGACCGAAATAGAAGCCGCTGACCGCCGCGGTCGGGAGCATCGCGAAGCTCTCGGTCAGCTCCAGCCCGGCGTTCTTCTCCGCCTCCAGCATCTCGAACAGCCGCACCTTGAGCGAATGTTCGGGGCAGGCGGGGTAGCCCGGCGCGGGCCGGATGCCGCGATATTGCTCGCGGATCAGCGCGTCGTTGGTGAGTTGCTCGTCGGGCGCATAGCCCCATAGCGTCTGACGGACATGCTGGTGCAGCGCCTCGGCGAACGCCTCGGCAAGACGATCCGCCAGCGCTTTCAACAGGATGTCGTTGTAATCGTCGTTGTCGGCCTTGTAGCGCGCCAGGTGCGCGTCGATGCCGTGGATGCCGACCGCAAAGCCGCCCATCCAGTCGCCCGCCGGGTCGATGAAGTCGGCGAGGCACATGTTGGCGCGGCCCTCGCGCTTGGCGATCTGCTGGCGGAGGAACGGCAGCCGCGTCGAATGTTCGTTGCGGCGGTCGAGGTCGGGGACGTTGAAGCCCTCGGGCACGCTGCCGCCATCGGGCGAGCGATGGTCATTGCTGTGGCGATCGTGGACCCAGACGTCGTCGTCGTGGCGGTGGCAGGGCCACAGCCCGGCGACGCCGCGTGCGGTCAGCCACTTTTCCGCGACGATGCGGTCGAGCATCGCCTGCGCGTCGGCGAACAGCGACGATGCGCTTTCGCCAACGACCTCGTCGGTGAGGATCGCGGGGTAATTGCCCGCCAGCTCCCAGGCGCGGAAGAACGGCGTCCAGTCGATGAACTCGCGCAGGTGCGCCAGATCCCAGTCATCGAACACGTGCACGCCCGGCTGCGCGGGGGCGGGGGCCTTGAGCGCCATATCCGCCGCGAAGCCGCGCTTGCGGGCTTCCTCCAGCGGCAGCAGCTTGTTCTGCCCCTTGCCCTCGCGCGCGTCGCGCACCGCCTGATAATCTGCGGCGACCCCGGCGACATAATCGTCACGGATCGTGTCGGAGACGAGCGTGGTCGCGACGCCGACCGCGCGGCTGGCGTCGAGCACATGGACGACCGGGCCGGTATAAGCCGGGGCGATGCGCAGCGCGGTATGAACTTTCGAGGTGGTCGCGCCGCCGATCAGCAGCGGCATCTGCATCTGCGCGCGCTGCATCTCCTCGGCGACCGTCACCATTTCGTCGAGCGACGGGGTGATGAGGCCGGACAGGCCGATCATGTCGGCGTCATTCTCGTTCGCGGCATCGAGGATCTTCGACCACGGCACCATCACGCCGAGGTCGATCACCTCGAAGCCGTTGCACTGGAGCACGACGCCGACGATGTTCTTGCCGATGTCGTGGACGTCGCCCTTGACGGTCGCCATCACGACCTTGCCTTTGCCCTTTGCGCCCGGCTCCTTGGCGGCCTCGATGAACGGCATCAGGTGCGCGACCGCCTTCTTCATGACGCGTGCCGACTTCACCACCTGCGGCAGGAACATCTTGCCCGAGCCGAACAGGTCGCCGACGACGTTCATCCCGTCCATCAGCGGCCCCTCGATCACCTCGATCGGGCGCGCATACATCTGACGGCATTCCTCGGTATCCTCGACGACATGCGCGTCGATGCCCTTCACCAGCGCATATTCGAGCCGCTTGGTGACCTCCAGCGAGCGCCACTCGGCGGCTTGCTTCTCGGCCGCCGCATCGGTGCCGCGGAACTTCTCGGCGAGCGCGACCAGCCGGTCGCCGGCTTCGGGGGCGCGGTTGAGGATGACGTCCTCGCACGCCTGGCGCAGCTCGGGGTCGATCGCGTCATAGACATCGAGCTGCCCGGCGTTGACGATCCCCATGTCCATGCCGGCGGGGATCGCGTAATAGAGGAACACCGAGTGCATCGCGCGGCGCACCGGCTCGTTGCCGCGGAAGCTGAACGACAGGTTCGACAGGCCGCCCGAGATATGGACGTGCGGGCAGCGCGCCTTGATCTCGCGGCACGCCTCGATGAAGTCGACACCGTAATTGTTGTGTTCCTCGATCCCGGTCGCGACCGCGAAGACATTGGGGTCGAAGATGATGTCCTCGGGCGGGAAGCCGATGCCGGTGAGTAGCTTGTAGGCGCGCTCGCAGATCTCGACTTTGCGCTCCTTGGTGTCGGCCTGTCCGACCTCGTCGAACGCCATCACCACGACCGCGGCGCCATAGTTCATGCACTTGCGCGCATGGGCGAGGAATGCCTCCTCGCCTTCCTTCATGCTGATCGAATTGACGATCGGCTTGCCCGAGACGCACTTCAGGCCAGCCTCGATCACGTCCCACTTCGAGGAGTCGATCATGATCGGCACGCGCGCGATGTCGGGCTCGGCGGCGATCAGCTTGAGGAAGGTGGTCATGGCGTGGTGCGCGTCGAGCAGCCCCTCGTCCATGTTGACGTCGACCACCTGCGCGCCATTCTCCACCTGCTGGCGCGCGACCTCGATCGCGCGGTTATAGTCGCCGGCGAGGATCATCTTCTTGAACGCCGCCGAGCCGGTGACGTTGGTGCGCTCGCCGATGTTGACGAATTGGGTGGAGGAGGTGGTCATCTAAATCTCTTCTGAGCCCTCTCCCCCTCGGGGAGAGGGTTGGGAGAGGGGCTGTGTCTCACCGAGCGAAGCGCCTGTGGCGGCCCCTCACCCAACCCTCTCCCCGCAGGGGAGAGGGCTTAGTGGCGCTATGCCGCCATCGTGAACGGCTCCAGCCCCGCCAGCCGTGTGCGGACGGCGGGCACCGCGACCTTGCGCGGAGTCATGCCGCGCACATGATCGGCGATCGCCTTGATGTGCGCGGGGGTCGAGCCGCAGCAGCCGCCGAGCACGTTGACCTGCCCTGCGAACGCCCATTCGCCGACCAGCCCGGCGGTCGTCTCCGGCGCCTCGTCATAGGCGCCCAGTTCGTTGGGCAGCCCGGCGTTGGGATAGACCATGATGAGCGTGTCGCAGAGTTCGCTCAGCGTCTTCACATGCGGGCGCAATTGCTCGGCACCGAACGAGCAGTTCAGCCCGATCGTCAGCGGCTTGGCATGGCGCACCGCGTGCCAGAACGCCTCGACAGTATGCCCCGACAGATTGCGTCCCGACAAATCGGTGAGCGTCATCGACAGCATGATCGGCAGGTCGCGGCCCAGCGCCTCGCCGGCCTCGATCGCGGCCATGATCCCGGCCTTGGCGTTGAGCGTGTCGAACACCGTCTCGATCAGCACGAAGTCCGCGCCGCCCTCGACCAGCGCATCGATCTGCTCGCGGTAGACGTCCTTCAGATAATCGAAGTCGATCTCGCGATAGCCGGGATCGTTGACGTCCGGCGACAGGGACAACGTCTTGTTGGTCGGGCCGATCGCGCCCGCCACGAAGCGCGGGCGGCCGTCCTTGGCCTGATATTCGTCGGCGATGCGGCGCGCGAGCTTCGCGCTTTCGACGTTGATCTCGCGCACCAGCCCTTCGGCGCCGTAATCGGCCTGGCTGATGCGGTTCGCCGAGAAGGTGTTGGTTTCGGCGATGTCCGCCCCGGCCTCGAAATAGGCGCGGTGGATCGCCTCGGGCACCTCGGGCTTGGTCAGCGCGAGGATGTCGTTGTTGCCCTTCTGGTCGTGGCCCAGCGTCAACGTGCCGGCATAATCGGCCTCCGACAGCTTCCAGTTCTGGATCTCGGTGCCGAACGCGCCGTCGGTGATGAGGATGCGCTTGGCCGCCTCGGCGTTGAAGGTCTCGCGAATGGTCATGCCGCCGCCCTTTCCTGCGCCGGGCGCGTGCGGACGCCCAGCAGGTGACAGATGGCGAAGCTCAGCTCCGCCTTGTTCATGGTGTAGAAGTGGAGCTGCTTAACTCCGCCGGCATAGAGCTTGCGGCACAGTTCGGCGGCGACGGTCGCGGCGACCAGCTGGCGCGCGGCGGGATGGTCGTCGAGCCCCTCGAACAGCCGCACCAGCCAGCCCGGCACGTCGGTGTTGCACATCGTCGCCATGCGCGTGACCCCGGCGAAGCTGCCGATCGGCATGATGCCCGGGACGATCTCCGCGCTGATCCCGGCCGCCCCGGCGGCGTCGCGATAGCGGAAGAAGGTTTCGGGCTCGAAGAAGAATTGCGTGATCGCGCGGTTGGCGCCCGCGTCCAGCTTGCGCTTGAGATTGTCGAGATCGGCGGCGAGGTCGGCCGAGTTCGGGTGCATTTCCGGATAGGCCGCGACCGAAATTTCGAATGGGTGCAGCCGACGCAGCCCCTCGACCAAAGCGGCGGCATTCTCGTAACCGCCCGGATGCGGGGCGTAATCGGCGGCACCCGCGGGCGGATCGCCGCGCAGCGCGACGATGTGGCGCACGCCCGCTGCCCAATATTCCTGCGCGACCGCGTCGATCTCCGCGCGCGTCGCTTCGACGCAGGTGAGGTGCGCGGCGGCGGGCACGTTGGTTTCGCGCGCGATCCGCGCAACGGTGGCGTGGGTTCGGTCGCGGGTCGAGCCGCCCGCGCCATAGGTGACGGACAGGAAGCGCGGGTTCAGCGGGCAGAGCGTCTCGATCGACTGCCAGAGATTCTCCTCGGCCTTGTCGGTCTTGGGCGGCGAGAATTCGAAGCTGACCTCCACGTCACCGCCGACGTCGGCGTAGAGCGGCGCTTCCAGCGCACGTCGCGCCTCTTCGAGCTGATTGACCGAGAACGTCATGCCGCCTTCACCTCCCGCACCGGCACGCCTTGCTTGCGCCCGAGCCACAATTTCACCGTCAGTTCGCCGCCCTCGAGCGTTTCGACCCGCTCCAGCGCCAGCCCCGCCTTCTCGAACCAGCCCGCGATCTGCGCATCCGCGAAACCGAGCCGGGTGTGCGCGTCACGCGCGCGCAACTCCTCGCGATCGTGGCTGGCGAAATCGGCGATCAGCAAGCGGCCATAGTCATCGAGGACGCGCGCCGCTTCCGCGATCGCCGCCCCGGGCTGCTGCGCGAAATGCAGGACGTGGTGGAGGATCGCGACATCGACGCCGCCGTCCGCTACCGGCAAGGCGTAAAGATCGGCTTGCCGCAACTCGGCCTGCTCTCCGACCCGCGCGCGCGCCAGCCGCAGCATCTCGCTGCTCTTGTCGATGCCGAGCACGTGGGTCGCGGCGGGGGCGAACAGCTCGATCATCCTTCCGGTGCCGGTGCCGATATCGATCAACCGGCCGAGCGGCGCATTGCCGAGCAGCGTGCGCATCGCGGCCTCGACCTGGTCCTCCGCGACATGCAGCGAGCGGATCGCGTCCCATTCGCCGGCATGGGCCTCGAACCACGCCGCGGCCGCGGCCGCACGATCGGCGCGCACCGCGGACAGCCGTGCGATATCGGCTTCGACCTCGCCCGCGACGCCATAAGCGTCGAGCGCCGCCAGCACGGGGGTGACACGTGCGCGCTCACCCAGCGCGACGAACACCCAGCTGCCTTCCTTGCGGCGTTCCGCCAGCCCGGCATCGCAGAGAATCTTGACGTGGCGCGAGACGCGGGGCTGGCTTTGCCCCAGCACCTGCGCCAGTTCGCCGACCGATAATTCCATCGCGCCGAGAAGCGCCACGATCCGCAGCCGCGATTCGTCGGCAAGCGCACGGAAGATGTCGAGAGCCAGCTTCATGGCACCACATATAAAGATATCTTTATATGGGTCAACGCAAGAGGCGCGATGAACCTTTTTCCTGCATGTTTCGTTCGCCTTGCCGCTGCGGCTATTTTGCCGGCGTAACAAAACAGGGAGAAACCCGATGAAGCGTCTTTTCACCACCGGCCTGATCGCCGCCACCGCGCTGGGCCTCGCCGCGTGCAGCGAGCGCGCGCAGAACGAGACCGCCGAGGCGGGCAATGCGATCGCCGCGGACACCGCCGCCACCACGTCGAACGCGGTCAACGACGTCGATGCCGCGACCGATCGCGCGCTCGACAAGGCCGAGAACAGCCTCGACCGGACCGGCGACGCGCTGAAGAACACCGGCGACCGCGCCGCCGACGCGACCGGCAACGCGATGGTGCGCGCGGGCGAGGATCTGCGCGATAAGAACTGATGTGACTGCCGCCGCGGTTGAGCGCAGCCGCGGCGGTTCCTCCAGCCGGAAGATCGTGATGACCGACAAGCGACGCCTCGGCGCATCCGAACTGCGGATCACGCCGCTGGTACTCGGCGGCAACGTTTTCGGTTGGACCGCGGATCGCGATGCATCGTTCGCGGTGCTCGACGCATTCGTTGCGGGCGGCGGGACGATGATCGACACCGCTGACGTGTATTCCGCCTGGGTCGACGGCCACCATGGTGGTGAGTCGGAGACGATGATCGGCGACTGGCTGCGCGATCGTGGTCTGCGCGACCGGGTGCTGCTTGCCACGAAGGTCGGGATGCTGCCGGGCGAGGGCGGCGAGAAGCTGGCGCCGACGCGGATCGTGGCGGCGTGCGAGGCATCGCTGAAGCGGCTCGGCACAGACCGGATCGACCTGTATTTCGCGCATCAGGACGATGACGACCAGCCGCAGGAGGCGGTCGCCGAGGCGTTCGCCCGGTTGGTGCAGGCGGGCAAGGTACGCGTGCTGGGCGCGTCCAATTTCCATGCCGCCCGGCTCAAGTCGGCGATCGAGCGCGCGCGTGTGGCGGCGCTGCCGCATTATCAGGTGCTTCAGCCCGAATATAATCTGGTCAGCCGCCACCAGTTCGAAGGCGAACTGCAGGACTATTGCGTCACCGAGAATGTCGGCGTCGTGCCCTATTATGGACTGGCGTCGGGGTTCCTGACCGGCAAGTACCGGACGAAGGACGATCTTTCGAAAAGCGTGCGCGGGGCGCGGATGGGCGACCTGCTCGAGGGCAAGGGCGCGGCCGTGCTCGAGACGATGGATGCGGTCGCAGCGGAGAGCGGCGCGACGCTCGCGCAGATCGCGCTGGCGTGGCTGATCGCACAGCCGGGTGTCACCGCGCCGATCGCGAGCGCCACCTCGGCGCTGCAGGTCGAGGAATTGCTCGGCGCGACCGCGATCCGGCTGAGCGACGATCAGCTCGAACGATTGACCGTCGCGGGTGCCTGACCGGCGGCCGCGACGCTGGCTGGCGCGGCTGACGCTGCTGCTGGTCGCGTTCGCGGCATGGCCGGCGCAGGCGGCGGTGACGATTACCTTCTGGAGCCGCGATTTCGGAAACAGCTTCCCGCACGCCTTCTTCATGCTGCGCGGGACACCCGATGCGGGCGGCGTGCCGGTCGATGCGGCTTATGGCTTCACCGCGCGGTCGCTGACCCCGGCGATCCTGTTCGGCAATGTCGCGGGGCGGGTCGAGCGGCCGAAGCCCGGCTATATGGCGGGCAGCCACGTCCGCTTCTCCCGCACGCTGACCGACGCCCAATATGGCGCGATCGTCGCGCTGATCCGTGCATGGGACGAGCGGACCGGGGATGCGACCTACAATCTCAACAAGCGCAATTGCGTGACCTTCGTGCGCGAGGCGGCGCGCCGGTCGGGGCTGACGCTGGTCGAGTTTCCGAAGCTGATGAAGAAACCGAGCGGCTATCTGCGCGCGGTGATCGCCGCGCAGCCGCAGGCGGTGACGGTGATCGAGCAGACCGGGAGGGAATATCTGGCGACGCTGCCGCCGATCGACGGCGTGGTGCCGGTCGAGGCGCCGGTGAGTACGCCGGGAAAACGCGATTAGCGCCGGTCGTCGCCCCGGATCGAACATGGGGCGGTGGTCACGCGGCCGGCACTAGTTCCAGCACGTCGAGCGTCGACTCAAACGCCGGATAGGGCATCACCAGCCGCCAGCGGCGCCGGCCGATCCGTTCCATCCAGCCGGCGACGTCGCGGGTCGCGTCGGCGCCATAGCCATAAGCGCGTGACTCGTCGCCGAGCATCAACGTCCCGAGGAACGCCGCGCGGGTCGGGTCGGCGCGATAAAGCAGCCCGACCTGCCGCTGCGAGCCGGTCAGCTTGACCAGTTGCGCCGCGCCGCCGGCCGCGACCGTGATCCGGCAATCGAACCATCCATAAGCGGTAAAAGGGGCACCGGTTTTGCCCTTGCGGCCCAGCTTGAACGTGCGGCAGCGATAAGCACCGATCGGCGGCACCGCATCGTCGAGCGCGGCGTCGATCGTGAACAGCGCCCCCTGCGCGGCGAGATCGGCCGCGGCGATCGGACGCGCCTGCGCCAATGCCTGCGTCCATGCTTCATACCAGCGCCGCAAGCGGTCGCGATCGGCGGACGTGGCGAGCCGCCGCCAGTCGGGTGCGGTGGCCAAAGCGTCCGGCGCGGGCGGGGCCGCGGTGACTGCGGCGGGTGGCGGCGCGCCGCATCCGGCAAGGCAGAGGAGCAGCGCGCCGGCGACGCGCTTCACGCCGCGGTCCAGCCGCCATCGACCGACAGGTTCGCACCGGTGATTGCCTTTGCCTCGTCGCGGCACAGGAACAAGGCGAGCGCCGCGACCTGTTCGGGGGTGACGAACTCCTTGGTCGGCTGCGCGGCGAGCAGCACGTCGTCGATCACCTGTTCGCGCGTCAGCCCGCGCGCCTTCATCGTGTCCGGGATTTGCTGTTCGACCAGCGGCGTCCAGACATAACCGGGCGAGATGCAATTGACCGTGATGCCCTGCTGGGCGGTCTCCAGCGCGACGGTCTTGGTCAACCCGACCAGCCCGTGCTTGGCGGCGACATACGCGGACTTGTTGGGGCTGGCGACCAGACTGTGCGCCGAAGCGGTCGAAACGATCCGCCCCCAGCCGCGCGCGCGCATGTGCGGCACCGCGGCGCGCATCATGTGGAACGGTCCGGTCAGGTTGAGCGCGAGGATCGCGTCCCACTTCTCGGGCGGGAAATCAGCGATGCCGCAGACGTGCTGGATGCCGGCATTGTTGACGATGATGTCCGGGCCGCCCCAGGCATCGTGCGCGCGCGTCACCAGCGCTGCGATGGCGGCGGGGTCCCCGACGTCGGCGGCGTCGTACAACACTTCGCCTGAACCGAGCGCGGCGACGCTGGCGCGCGCTTTCTCGATCGCCTCGGCATCTCCGAAGCCGTTGAGCATGACATGCGCGCCCGCCTCGGCCAGCGCGCGCGCCACCGCCAGTCCGATGCCCGAGGTCGATCCGGTGACGATCGCGCTCTTGCCGTTCAGGAACATTGCCGGGCCTTTCGCTGCCGTGTGTCGGGCACCAATCGGCGAGCGGCGCAGCGGTTGCAACCCGCAGCGGGGTGCACGCATTCATACCGCGACGGTAACGACCAGCCTTTGCAGGGGAGGCTTTCCATGCGGCTCGACGATTATGACAATGATATCAACGTCGGCGAGGCCCGCGGCGGTGGCGGGCTAGGCGGCGGGGGCGGCGGCGGATTTCTTTTGGGATTGCTGCCGATGATCGGCAGCCGATTTGGGTGCGGCGGGATCGTGGTGGTGCTGCTATTGCTCGCGGTGGTCGGCGGGCTCGGCAATCTCGGCGGGCTGCTCGGCGGGGGCAGCGGCACTGCCCCGCAGGTGAGCGCCCCGTCGAGCGAAACGGTGCAACAGGTCTGCGACGCCTCGACCGCGCGCCGCGATACCTGTCGTGCGTTCAGCAATGCGCAGAATACGTGGGAAAAAATCTTCGCGCGCGAGAATCAGCAGTTCAGCCCGCCGAAGCTGCAATTCTTCAGCGGGAGTGGCCGGTCGGGTTGTGGCGCGGCGATGTCGGCGATGGGGCCATTCTATTGCCCGACCGATCGCGGCATCTATCTCGACACCAGCTTCTTTGATGAGCTGGCGAACAAGTACAAGGCCGGCGGCGACTTCGCGCAATATTATGTGATCGCGCATGAGTTCGGGCACCATATCCAGAATCTGCTCGGCACCTCGACGGAGGTCCAGCAGGCGCAGCGGCGCGCGAGCGAGGCGGAGGGCAACGCGCTGTCGGTGCGGCTGGAGTTGCAGGCGGATTGCTATGCCGGCGTCTGGGCGTCGCTGAACCGCGACCGGCTCGATCCGGGCGATGTCGAGGAAGGGATGCGCGCGGCGCAGGCGATCGGCGACGACACGTTGCAGCGTGAGGCGCAGGGGCGCGTGGTGCCCGACAGCTTCACGCACGGCACCTCGGCGCAGCGGCAGGCGTGGTTGCGGCGCGGGATCGAGAGCAACGGCAACCCGGGGGTGTGCGACACCTTCTCGGGGGCGATCTGAGGGGGGCGGGGGCGGAGCATTGCCCGCCCCCGCGTCGTCATTGCAAGCGAAGCGAAGCAATCCAGGGCGTCCTGATCCGGCGCTGGATTGCTTCGCTTCGCTCGCAATGACGAAATAATTACCTTGTCGCCCCGGACTTGATCCGGGGCCCGCTGTATTTTTGTCAGCTGACGGCAGGAAGAAGCGGGGTCCCGGATCAAGTCCGGGACGACGGGACGTTCCTAACGTTCAGAGATCAGCGGCGGAACGGGTCCTCGAACGCCGGGCGCGCCGGGGCGTCGCTCTCGATGCCATTCTCGGCGTCGCGCGCGGCCTGCTCGCGCTGCGCGCGCAGCGACGCGATCAGCGCCTCGCGATCGCCGTCGAGGCGCGTGTCGGTCGGCGCCTGCTCGATGCCGGCCGCCTTGGCCGCCTTGTTGACCGCCGCGTCCAGTTCGCGCTGCGTGGTCAGGCCCAGCGTCACCGGGTCCTTCGGCGTGATGTTGCCGATGTTCCAATGGCTGCGGTCGCGGATCGCCGCGATCGTCGTGCGCGTCGTGCCGATCAGGTTGCTGATCGCGCCGTCCGAAATCTCCGGGTGGTTGCGGATGATCCAGGCGATGCCGTCGGGCTTGTCCTGCCGCTTGCTGACCGGCGTGTAGCGCGGGCCCTTGGTGCGGCGCACCTGCTCCGGCCCCTTGGTCATCGTCATGCGGTAGTTCGGGTTGGCCTGCGCCTTGTCGATCTCGTCCTGCGTCAGCTCGTGCGCGCGGACCGGATCGCGCCCGGTCAGCTTGGTCGCGGCGGTGTCGTCGGCGATCGCCTGCACCTCGAGGATGTGCAGCCCGCAGAAATCGGCGATCTGCTCGAAGGACAGCGCGGTATTGTCGACGAGCCACGAGGCGGTCGCGTGGGGCATGAGCGGCTGGGCCATGCGGACAGTCTCCATAAATGCAAAGGGCCGCCCCTTCCCGGAGCGGCCGCCTGTTACCTAGGGACTTAGTGCGTGGCGCGCGTTAGGGCAAGCGCGCGCTCATGCAGCGCGGGCGAGCGCAGCGCCGAAGGGTTGCAGCGCGTCCAAGAACTGCCGCGCGCTCGCCGGCCAGGTGAAGCGCGCGCCCGCCGCGGCGCAGTCGGCGCGGTCGAGCGTCAGCGCGCGGGCGATCGCGGCGGGCAGGTCCTCGTCCATTGCGCCGGTCGCAGGCGTCAGGACGTCGACCGGGCCGGGGACCGGGAAGGCGGCAACCGGCGTGCCGCACGCCAGCGCCTCGATCATCACCAATCCGAAGGTATCGGTTCGGCTGGGGAAGACCAGCACATCGGCGGCGCGATAGGCAGCGGCGAGCGTCTCTCCGAACAAGGCACCGAGGAAGATCGCATCGGGATGTTGGCGCTCGAGCGCGGCGCGCGCCGGGCCGTCACCGACCACCACCTTCGTGCCGGGCACGTCGGCGGCGAGGAAGGCGGCGATGTTCTTCTCCACCGCGACGCGCCCGACATGGAGCAGCACCGGACCGGCAAGCGCGGCCATCACGGCGTTGCGCTCGCCCTCGGCACGGAACAGCGGCGCGACGCCGCGCCCCCAACGACGAATGCGGGTCAGGCCGTGGGCGTTCAGCGCGCGCTCGATCGTCGGTGTCGAGGCGAGCACCGCGGCGGCGGGGGTGTGGAACCAGCGGACATAGCGCCAGATCCACTCCGGGTTCGCACCGGTACGCGCCGCGACATAATCGGGGAATTGGGTGTGATAGGCGGTGGTGAACGGCAGACGGCGCGACAGGCACCAGCGCCGCGCCGCGACGCCGAGCGGTCCCTCGGTGGCGATATGCACCGCTTCCGCGCCGAAGCGGGTGATCCGCCGTCCGATCGTGGCGGGCGGCATGAACGCGAGCCGGATTTCGGGGTAGGTGGGGCAGGGGATCGACGGGGCGTCGGCAGGCGAAACGACCAGCACCTCATGCCCGTCGCCACGCAGTTCCGCGATCACATTCTCCAGTGTGCGGACCACCCCGTTGACCTGCGGCGCCCAGGCATCGGTGACGATCGCGATCCGCATCGCGTCAGGCGGCAAGCGCCGTGACGGGTGTTGCCTCGCGGCGCGCGATCTCGTCGCCCCAGTTGAGGATTTCCATCGTGCCGTCGAAATGTTCGACCAAGGCGTTGCACCCTTCCACCCAATCGCCGTCGTTGTAATAAGCGACCCCGGCGATGTCACGCATCTCGGCGGTGTGGATGTGTCCGCACACCACGCCGTCGACCCCGCGGCTGCCCGCCGCTTCGGCGACGATCTCTTCGAAGCGCGAGATGAAGGCCACCGCGTTCTTGACCTTGGCCTTGGCGTGCTTGCTGAGCGACCAATAGGGCATCCCGAACTTGCGGCGCACCGCGCTGACCGCGCGGTTGAGCGTCATCAGCGCGGTATAGGCGGCGTCGCCGACATGCGCGAGCCAGCGATGCGACAGGGTGATCGCGTCGAATTCGTCGCCGTGGAGCACCAGCAGGCGGCGGCCATCGGCGGTCTCGTGCACCGCCTTGCGCCGGATCTTGATCCCGCCGAAATCGAGCCCCGCGAACTGGCGGAACATCTCGTCGTGATTGCCGGGGATGTAGATCATCCGCGTGCCGCGTCGCGCGCGCTTCATCAGCCGCCAGATCACGTCGTTGTGCGCGGCGGGCCAGTAGAAGCGCTTCTTGAGCTGCCAGCCGTCGACGATGTCGCCGACCAGATACATGGTGTCGCTGTCGACATGGTCGAGGAAGTCGATCAGCATGTCCGCGTTGCAGCCGCGCGTGCCGAGGTGCACGTCGCTGATCCAGATGGTGCGATAGCGGCGGCGCTCGCCGGCCGGCTCCTCCGGGCGGTGCGGGCGCGAGTGCGCGAAATCGAACAGATCGGTGACGTCTGCGATATGCCCGGAGACGGGCGCGAGCGTGGCGGCGATCGGCGACATGAGCGGCTCTCCCTCGCCGCCGCTATGCCGCCTTCATGTGACGCGCCTGTCTCGCCGCGGTGACGGCGAGATGGCCGATCGGTGACGGTTCCGCGTCAGCGCGTCAGGTGCACCATCGCGTCGATCGTCACCGCGATCACGCCCCAACTCGCGACGACCAGGCCCGCCAACGTGGCAAAGCGGCGGCGCGTCGAGAAATTATAACCGGCGGTCATTTTCAGGGTCCTCATCCTCATTCTTATGACAGGAACGTGACACGTCTGCGGGGTGCGGAAAAGTACGGATCGCTGCCGTTCTTCGCGCATAATTTCGATTAGTGAGAACGATTGCAGGCGCAGTGATCGACTGGCTATGTTGCCAGCGATCGACGCCCCGCCTAGTCAGGGGCGATGACCGACACCTTGACCGCCGCTGCGCCGGCCGTTTCCGCCTCGACCGCCGGAGAAAAGCGCCTCGTTGCACGCATGGAGCGCGGGGCGCATTTCCTCGGCAGCGAGGTGGCGATCATGGCCGGCGCGATGTCGTGGGTGTCGGAGCGGCACCTCGTCTCGGCGATGTCGAATGCGGGCGGGTTCGGGGTGATCGCGTGCGGCGCGATGACGCCGGCGCTGCTCGATGCCGAGATCGCCGCGACCAAGGCGCTGACCGACAAGCCGTTCGGCGTGAACCTGATCACGATGCACCCCGATCTGACCGCGCTGATCGAGGTGTGCGCGAACCATAAGGTCGGGCATGTCGTGCTGGCGGGCGGGCTGCCGCCGAAGGGATCGCTGGAGGCGATCAAGGCGAGCGGGGCGAAGGCGATCTGTTTCGCGCCTACGCTGGCGCTGGCCAAGAAGCTGGTCCGCTCGGGCGTCGACGCGCTGGTGATCGAGGGGATGGAGGCCGGCGGGCATATCGGCCCCGTTTCGACCAGCGTGCTGGCACAGGAGATGCTGCCGGAACTGTCTGCCGTCGTACCGGTATTCGTCGCGGGCGGGATCGGGCGCGGGGAGGCGATCGCGGGGTATCTCGATATGGGGGCCGCGGGGGTGCAGCTGGGCACGCGCTTCGTGTGTGCGAGCGAGAGCATCGCGCATCCGAACTTCAAGAAGGCGTTCATCCGGGCTTCAGCGCGTGATGCGGTGGCAAGCGTGCAGCTCGATCCGCGGCTGCCGGTGATCCCGGTGCGCGCGCTGAAAAACGCGGGCGGTGAGTTGTTTACGGCGCGCCAGCGTGAAGTCGCGCAGGCGCTCGACGAGGGCAGCGTCGCGATGGCGGAAGCGCAGTTGCAGATCGAACATTATTGGGCGGGCGCGCTGCGTCGTGCGGTGATCGAGGGCGATGTCGAGCATGGCAGCGTGATGGCCGGCCAGTCCGTCGGCATGGTCACCAAGGAAGAACCGATCGCCGACATCATCGCGACCTTGATGGCCGAAGCGGCGCAGGCGTTTGAGAAGCGGGTGGGGTAGAACCGTTTGGACACGCTGGATTTCGTCGCACGCTGTCTTCTTCGATCTCGACATCCCTGGTTGTCGCCCCGGACTTGATCCGGGATGACGGAAGGAGATAGCGGAGCGGCTTACGGTCGTGTTCGCGCGAATGACGGCGGGCTATGAACTTTCCCGGAGACCATCGACTCGCCTCGGCCCGTCTGGCGCACGGCGTAGCGGCTCGACTCTATCGCTGACCGTTTCGTGATGGGATCGCTGCAAGGTCGCGTTCGAAAAGGGGTTTCACGATGCGCCTGCGTTTGTTCGCCATCGGGGCCGCGTCGCTGCTGGCCGCCGCCTGCTCGCGCACGCCGCCTGCCGCGCCGCCGCCGCCTCCGTCGCAACCCATTGTAAAGATGACGCTAGCGCCGATGCCGGCGGGCGCGCGGGCGGGGATGCGGATACCGGCGCGGCTGGCCGATGGGCGGTGGGCGACGCCGAATGTCGGGCTGTCGAGCGCGGGCAGCATCTGGCATCTGCGCGCGGCGCTGAACGTCGCGGTGCTGGCGTGTCATGGGCCGGATCAGGCGGTGATGGTCAATGAATACAATGCGATGCTCACCACCCGTAAGGTCGAGCTGGCGAGCGCGCAGAAGGCGTTGCAGCAGGAATATCGGGCCTCCCGCGGCACGCAATGGGAGGATGCGTTCGACGATCAGATGACGCGATTGTACAACTTTTTTGCACAGGATTTCGCGCATCAGGGGTTCTGCGGTGCCGCGCGTGACGCTTTGGGGTCGGTTACGAGCGTGCCGGTGTCGGGTTTGGCGGCGTTTGCCGCGCAACGGTTGCCAGTTCTGGAGGCACCGTTCACCGATTTCTTCACCGCGTACGATCGCTGGCAATCGGGGGCGCTGGTGCGCGTCGCGGCGGCCGGGTAATCGTTGCGCGCTTGCATCGAAATCGCGCGCGCCGGGTTTGAGCGTGCATGACCGACCTGTTGCCGCCGCCCCCTTCGCTGTTGACCGACGCCAGCCTGTTCCTCGATTTCGACGGGACGCTGGTCGAGATCGCCGACACGCCGGACGGGGTGGAGGTCGCCGACGGACTGGCGACGTTGCTGGGGCGGCTGGGAACCGCTTTGCCCGGCGGGGTGGCGATCGTCAGCGGGCGGCCGGTCGACGAGATCAGCGCGCTGGTCGCGCCCGCCGCGCTGCCGATCGCGGGCAGCCATGGACTGGAGGTCGCCGCGCCCGACGGCAGCATCACCGCGCCCGACCGCTCCGCCGCGCTCGACGCTGCGCTGGCCGAGGCGCAGGCGTTCGCGGCCGCGCATCCGGGGACACTGATCGAGGACAAGCCGTTCGGCGTCGGGCTGCATTTCCGCGGCGCGCCCGAGGCCGGTGAGGCGATGACCGCGCTCGCCGAACAGCTCGCCACCGTCCATGACCTGCACCTTCAGCACGGCAAGATGGTGGTCGAGCTGCGGATGGCCGGGCGCGACAAGGGCGCGGCGGTCGAGCTGTTGATGCGGGAACCGTTACGGCAGCGCACGGTTCCTGTGTTCGTGGGGGACGACGTGACCGACGAGGCCGGCTTCGCCGCGGCCGCCGCAATGGGCGGCGCGGGCGTGCTGGTCGGCCCGGCGCGCGACACCGCCGCCACCTACCGGGTCGAGGGCGTCGCCGACGTGCTCGCCTGGCTCGACGCCGCATGCAGGGAGAAGACATGACGACGCTGGATCTGTGGCCGATCGGCAATTGCCAGGTAAGCGCGCTGGTCGATCGCGAGGGACGGTTCGTCTGGGGCTGCGTACCGCGCGTCGACGGCGACCCGCTGTTCTCCGCGCTGCTGGGCGGCGAGCAGCCGGACACCGGCTATTGGGGGATCTGCCTCGAAGACAGCGTGTCGATCGAGCAGGAATATATCCGCAACACCCCGATCCTCGTCACCACGCATCGGGATTCACATGGCGGCGCGATCGAGGTGATCGATTTCTGTCCGCGGTTCGCGCGTGAAGGGCGCACCTATCGCCCGGTGGCGTTTGCGCGGATCGTGCGGCCGATCGCGGGCAGCCCGCGCGTCCGCGTCGCGCTGCGCCCGACCTGCGGCTGGGGCGGCGGCTGCCGCGAGCAGGTCGGCGGATCGAACCACCTGCGGCTGTTGATGGACACGATCGCGCTGCGGCTGACCACCACCGCGCCGATCGCGATGGTGCAGGGCGAACACGCGTTCCGCGTCGAGCGGCCGCTGCACTTCTTCCTCGGCCCGGACGAGAGCTTCCAGGGCGATCTCGCCAGTACCGTCGACCTGATGCTGTACCGCACGACGCAGGAATGGCAGGGTTGGGTGCGCGGGCTGGCGGTGCCGCTGGAATGGCAGGAAGTGGTGATCCGCTGCGCGATCACGCTGAAACTGTGCCAGCATGAGGAAACCGGCGCGATCGTCGCCGCGCTGACCACCTCGGTGCCCGAACATGCCGGGTCGCAGCGCAACTGGGACTATCGCTACTGCTGGATCCGCGACGCTTATTATACGGTGCAGGCGCTCAACCGGCTCGGCGCGCTCGACGTGCTGGAGGGCTATCTCGGCTATCTTCGCAACATCGTCGACGGCGCGCGCGGCGGGCATATCCAGCCGCTGTACGGCGTGCTGGGCGAGGCGCAGTTGCCCGAGCGGATCGAGGAATCGCTTGCCGGCTATCGCGGGATGGGGCCGGTGCGCGTCGGCAATCAGGCCGCCGAGCAGATCCAGCATGACGCTTACGGCCAGATCGTGCTGTGTTCGGTCCACGCCTTCTTCGACCACCGGCTGTTCCGCAAGAGCGGGGTCGAGGATTTCGAGGCGCTGGAGCGCGTCGGCGAGCGCGCCTGGGCCTATTACGATCAGCCCGACGCCGGGCTGTGGGAGCTGCGCACGCGGCAGAGCGTCCACACCTATTCGAGCGCGATGTGCTGGGCGGCGTGCGACCGGCTCGCCAATGCCGCCGAGCGGCTGAAGCTGCCCGAGCGCGAGGCGCTCTGGTCGGAGCGCGCGCAGGTGATCCGCGACCGGATCGAGAGCGCGGCGTGGCGCGAGGATACGCGGCGAATGTCGGCGACCTTCGCGGGCGACGACCTCGACGCGAGCGTGCTGCAGTTGCTCGACCTGCGCTTTCTGGAAGCGGACGATCCGCGCTTCCTCGACACGCTGGTGGCGATCGAGAAGGGGCTGCGGCGCGGCTCGACGATGCTGCGCTACGATACCGAGGACGATTTCGGGCTGCCCGAGACCGCGTTCAACGTCTGCACCTTCTGGCTGATCGAGGCGCTGTTCCTCACCGGGCGCAGCGACGAGGCGCGCGTGTTGTTCGAGGAAATGCTGTCGCGTTGCACCGCCGCCGGGCTGCTGTCCGAGGACATCGACCCGCAAAGCGGCGAGCTGTGGGGAAATTATCCGCAAACCTATTCGTTGGTCGGCATGATCAACTGCGCCGCCATGCTCAGTAAACCGTGGAGTAGTATCCGTTGAATCGCCTGATCGTCATCTCCAACCGCGTCACCGCGCCCAAGGGCTCGACCGCCGGCGCACAGGGGGGGCTGGCGGTCGCGCTCGCCGCCGCGCTGCGCGATCGCGGCGGCATGTGGTTCGGCTGGTCGGGGGAGCAGACCGACCAGTTCACCGGCCATATCAACTTCCAGCGCAATCACGGCGTCACCACCGCGACGGTCGATCTGGAAGAGCAGGACGTCCAGGAATATTACGACGGCTACGCCAACCGGACCTTGTGGCCGCTGTTCCACTATCGCATCGATCTGGCCGAATATGAGCGCGACTTCGCGGGCGGCTACAAGCGCACCAACCAGCGCTTCGCCGACACGGTCCGCCCGCTGATCGAGCCGGACGATGTGATCTGGATTCAGGATTATCACATGTTCCCGCTGGGCGCGGAGTTGCGCGCGCGCGGGTGCACCAACCGGATCGGTTTCTTCCTGCACATCCCGTGGCCGCCGCGGCGGTTGCTGGGGACGCTGCCCAATGCGCGCGAACTGGGGGAGTCGCTGTTCGCCTATGACCTGATCGGCTTCCATACCGAGGAATGGCTGGAGTCGTTCTGCGATTTCGCGCGACACGACATGGGCGCGACGATCGAGAACAATATCGCGCGGCTCGGCGACCGGCAGGTCGAGTTGATCGCCTGCCCGATCGGGATCGACGCGGTCGAGTTCGCCGAAATGTCGAAGAGCGTGCCGGCGCGGCTCGCTTATCGCCGGATGCGCGACAGCGCCGACGGCCGCGACATGATCGTCGGGGTCGACCGGCTCGATTATTCCAAGGGGCTGGAGGAGCGGTTCCTCGGTTACGAGCGCTTCCTCAACGAGCATCCCGAAGAACGCAAGGAAGTGTTCCTGCTCCAGATCGCGCCGCCCAGCCGCGTGTCGGTGGAGAGCTATCAGCGCATCCGCCAGTCGTTGGAAGGTCTGTCGGGGCGGATCAACGGCGCCCATGCCGACGTCGACTGGGTGCCGATCCGCTACGTCAACCAGGGTTATCCGCGCGATCATCTGGCGGGCATCTACCGCGCCGCCAAGATCGGGCTGGTGACGCCGCTGCGCGACGGGATGAACCTGGTCGCCAAGGAATATGTCGCGGCGCAGGACCCGGAAGATCCCGGCGTGCTGGTGCTGTCGCGCTTCGCGGGAGCGGCGGAGCAGATGACCGACGCGCTGCTCGTCAATCCCTATAGCGCCGAAGAGGTGTCCGACGCGATCTATCAGGCGCTGCGGATGCCGCGCGAGGAGCGTGTGCGGCGTTGGGAGCGGTTGATGGCCGGGGTGCAGGAACAGGACGTGACCTGGTGGGCGCAGACCTTCCTGTCGGCGCTGGAGAATAGCGTGGTCGCCACCGCGGAGGCCGATCGCTGAATGAAAATAAACTGACACGCGGGCTGGCGTTCGGGTTGCTGCCGCCGCATCTTCATTGCACGGACTGCTAATCGAGAATCACAGTGGTGCGTGTGTGAGTGGTGCCATCTATGCGTTGATCGTCAATGCCTGTGTGGCGATATTGTTCGCGGCCACCTTTGCGGTCTTGCGTGCGTCTTACCCGCAGCAGCGCGCAACTGGTTGGTTTTGCGCGACTTATGCAATAGGATTGCTGACGCCGATCAGCGAATTGGGCGTGCGGTTCACCAGCACGCCGCTGTTGTTCACCGCCACCAGCTATCTGTCGCTGGTGATCTCGACCTTGTGTTTCACGCAAGGCGTCATCGTGCTGAGCGGGCGAGTGCCGCCGCGGGCGGTGGCGCCCGCGATCGCGGCCATCGCGCTGGTCGGCCGGGTCATGCTCGACGACAGTACTCGCAACACGATCGGCTACGGGCTGGTCTATCAATTTCCGTTCTATGCGATGCTGTTGCTCTGCACGATCATCGCGATCCGCGCGGTGCGCGAGCGGTGCGACCCGTGGTGGGCGGGGCTGGGCGTCGTCTTCGCGGTCACCGCCAGCTATTTCGCGGTCAAGCCGGTCTTCGCCGCGGTCTTCGGCTCGGGCGAGACGATGCGCGACTATGCGGACAGCAGCTATGCGCTGTTGTCGCAGGCGCTCGGCGGCTTGCTGATGATCACCAGCGCCTTGTCGGTGCTGTTGATGATCGTGCGGTCGATCCTGCGCTCCACGCGCGTCGAGTCGGAAACCGACATGCTGACGTGCATCGCCAACCGGCGCGGGTTCGAGCGGCGGGCGCGCACCGCGATCGCCGCAGCCCGGCGAACCGGAGAGCCGGTGGCGGCGATCCTGCTCGATCTCGATCATTTCAAGCAGGTCAACGATCGCTTCGGGCACGCGACCGGCGATGCCGTGCTGCACGCGTTCGGGCAGGCGCTGACCTGCGCGTTGCCGCCGAGTACGCTGGTCGCGCGACTGGGGGGTGAGGAGTTCGTGGCGCTGCTGCGCGGCGCGAACCTGCGCGATGCGGGGCGCGCGGCGGCGGCGATCCGCGCGGCGGTCGCCCGGCTCGGGCCGGAGCTGCCCGAGGTGACGGTCAGCGGCGGCATCGCCGAGCTGCGGCCGCATGATACGTTGGTCACCTTGCTCGATCGCGCCGACCGCCACGCCTATGCGGCGAAGCAGGCCGGGCGCGACCGCATCTATCCCGCGCTTTCGAGCGCGACATAGGCGCGACGGCGGAGCAGCGCGGTCGGCTGTTCGGCGCGGATGTGCGCCAGCAATGCCTCGCGCACGTCGCAGCGCAGGTCGAAGGCGGTCGAGGCGTCCTTGGCGGTCATCAGCCCGCGTAGCTCGACCGAGCCGTCGGGCTTCACGTCGGTGACCTGCAGGTTCCAGAAGCGGCCGTCCCAGCGCGGGTTGGCAGTGACGATCTCGCCCAGCTTCGTGCGGAGCGCCTCGACGTCGGCATCGGCGTCGACGTACCAGAAGACACTGCCGAGCAACGCGCTCGACTGGCGGGTCCAGTTCTGGAAGCTCTGTTCGAGGAACTTGGAGACGGGGACGACCAGCCGCCGCTCGTCCCAGATCTTCACGACGACATAGGTGAGGCGGATTTCCTCGATGCGGCCCCATTCGTTGTCGATGATGACGACGTCGTCGATGCGGATCGGCTCGGTGAAGATCATCTGGAAGCCGGCGATCAGGTTCTTGAGCGCGGGCTGCGCCGCGGCGCCGACCGCGAGGCCGGCGAGGCCCGCCGACGCCGCCAGCGTGACGCCGAGGCTGCGGACGCTGGGGATCGTCATCAGCATCGTACAGATCGTGACCAGCATGATGACCGAGACGAAGATGCGCTGGAAGATGCCGAGCCGGGTGCGGCGGCGACGCGCGCGCAGATTGTCGGCGACGCTGATGTCGGCGTGGCGGATCATCACGTCGGTGACCGTCCCGACCGCGACGATCGCGCACCAGCCCATCAGCCCGGGCACCAGTAGCGCGGCGATCCGCCCCCATAACGCCGACTGACCGCGGGTGAGGTCGAGCGCCGGCTGCACCGCCGCCAGCGCGATCGCGAGCATCAGCCAGCGCAGCAGCTTGCGGATGCGCTCGACGAACAAGGCGCTGGCGCTCTCGGGGCGCGCCGCGGTGGCGCGGCGCGCCACCCAGATGACGATACGGTGGAGCACCAGCGCCAGCGCCAGCACCGCCGCCACATAGAAGATGTCGGACAGCCAGCCGGGCAGATCGTGCAGCCAGCCGCGCGCGGTCCTGATCGCGTCCGCCATCGTCTCCCTCACGTTATCGGTGGTCGGGGGCGTAACGAGGTGGCGGGGCGCGGTGTTCCGGTGCTCTCCATCCGTTCGCCTTGAGGAGCCGTTGAGCTTGTCGAAATGGCGTCTCGAAGGGCGGTGCTTCGAGACGAGGCTTCGACAGGCTCAGCCTCTCCTCAGCACGAACGGCATGTGGACACGTCTATTCCGGCAGGCGATAGTCGGCGAACTGGCGGCGCAGCAGCTTCTTGTCGATCTTGCCGGTCGCGCCGAGCGGGATCGCCTCGACCACCAGCACGTCGTCGGGCATCCACCAGCGCGCGATCTTGCCGTCGAGGTAGGCGAGCACGTCCGCCTTGTCGGGGGTCTGCCCCGGCGCGGGCTGGACCAGCAGGATCGGGCGTTCGTCCCATTTCGGATGCGCGACCCCGATCACCGCCGCGATCGCCACCGCAGGGTGGCCACTGGCGATATTCTCGATCTCGATCGAGCTGATCCACTCGCCGCCCGACTTGACGATGTCCTTGGCGCGGTCGGTGATGTGCATGTAGCCGGACGCGTCGATCGTCGCGACGTCGCCGGTGTCGAAGAAGCCGTCGGCGTCGAGCACGGGCGTGTCGTCGCGGAAATAGCCGCTGGTGATCGTCGCCCCGCGGATCAGCAAGCGTCCGGCGGTCTGGCCGTCGTGCGGGAGCTTCTCTCCGGCGTCGTTGACCAGCCGGAAGTCGAGCCCGACCTGCAAGCGTCCCTGCATCGCCTTGCGCCGCACCTGTTCGTCATAGGGCTGCGCCAGCACTTCGGCAGTGGGCGAGGAGAGGGTGGCGAGCGGCGACGTCTCGGTCATCCCCCAGCCTTGCACCACCTCCACGCCATAATCGTCCTGGAAGGCGCGGATCAGCGCGGGCGGGGGCGCGGCGCCGCCGATCACGACGCGGTGCAGCGTCGAGAACGCACGCCCGGTGCCGCGCAGATAGTGCAGCAACCCCTGCCAGACGGTCGGCACCGCCGCGGAGAAGGTGACGCCCTCCTGCTCGATCAGCTCGTAGAGCGACTCCCCGTCCATCCGCGCGCCGGGCAGCACCAGCTTCGCGCCCGCGGCGGGCGCGGCATAGACGACCCCCCAGGCGTTGGCATGGTACATCGGCACCACCAGCAGCACCGTGTCGCGCTGCGTCAATGCCAGCGCATCGGCCTGCAACGCCATCATCGTGTGGAGGTAATTGGAGCGGTGCGAGTAGAGCACGCCCTTGGGATCGCCGGTGGTGCCCGAGGTATAGCAAAGCCCGCACGCCAGCCGCTCGTCGAACCCGCCCCATGAAGCGTTGCCGGCGTGCGGCGCGATCCAGTCGTCGAACGCGACCGCCGGATAGTCGGTCGCGGGAAGCGCAGCGCGGTCGCACAGGAACACGACCTTCTCGATCGACGGCACATCGCGCACCAGCCGCGCGGCGAGCGCGGCGCAGGCGGGATCGGCGAGCAGCAGCCGGTCGCCGGCATGTGCGGCGATCCACGCGATCTGTTCAGGGAACAGCCGCGGATTGAGCGTGTGGAGCACCGCGCCGATGTTGGTGGTGCCGTACCACGACGCCATGTGGCGCGCGCCGTTCCAGCCGAGCGTCGCCACCCGGTCGCCGCGGGCGATGCCGGCGGCGAGCAAGGCGTCCGACACCTGCCGGGCCATATGGTGGAGGCGGCGATAGTCGGTGCGGGTGATGCCGCCATCCGCCTCGCGCGAGACGATCTCGCGCTCGCCGTGCCAGGTCGCGCCATGATCCAGGAAGCGATCGACGGTGAGCGCGCTGTCCTGCATCAATCCGAACAATTCCGGCATCCGCACTCCTCGTTGATACGCCTACGAAAAAGGCGGCGCCCGGTTGCCGGGTCGCCGCCTTCTTGCTGCCAGATGGCCGCGCGCTTGTCGCGTATCGATTGATGTCGATTACTGGACGCCGTGCATCCACTTCCGGATGACCGGCGACAGCGCGATCAGCAGCAGGCCGATCGCGGTGGCGGCGAGGCCGATCGTCCAGAACACGCCGTTATAGGTGTCGAGGCTGACCTTGAGGTTGGTCACCTGCCCGCCGACCGTCTCGACGCTGGCGACCTGCGCGACGATCCCGGCGACATATTGCGCCACCGACACCGACAGGAACCACACGCCCATCATCAGCCCGACAACACGCGCGATCGACAGCTTGGTGATCATCGACAGCCCGACCGGCGAGATGCACAATTCCGCGACCGAGTGGATCAGGTACAGCCCGGCGAGCCACCAGATCGCGACCTTGAAGTCCGCGCCCGCGAAGCGACCGCCGAAGACGAGGAACAGGAAGCCGAACCCGACCAGCATCAGCGCGATCCCGAACTTGACCGGGATCGACGGCTCGCGCCCCGCCTCCGCCAGCTTGGTCCACATCGCCGCCATGATCGGTGCGAAGACGACGATGAAGAAGGCGTTGAAGAACTGCGTCTGACCCGCCGACAGCGAGAACAAACCGAAGACCGACAGATCGGTGTTGCGATCGGCATAGAGCGTCAGGCTCGATCCGGCCTGTTCGAACAAGGTCCAGAACACGACGTTGAAGACGATCAGCACCATCGCCGCCAGCATCATCTGGAACTCGGCACGCGCGCCGTTAGCGAACGACCAGATCAGGATGCCCGGCACCGCGATCAGGAAGGTGCCGAACAGCAATTTGCCCATCAGCGGCAGCGCAATGATGTAGCCGATCATCCCGGTGCCGGCGACCGGCTCGGGCGCGTTCATCAGGTTGGTGAACAGCAGGTAGAAGATCGGCACACCGATCAACGCGGCGGCATAGATGCCCAGCGCACGGTCGCGCTGGCCGGGCTGCACGGGCGATTCGCCATAGCCGTTGAGCCGCCCGCCATCGAACTGGATCAGCGACCAAGACGCCAGCATCCCGATCGCCGCCAGCCCGAAGCCGGCCCACCAGCCGACCATCGTCGCGAGCAGCGGGCAGAGCAATTGCGACAGCGTCGAGCCGATGTTGATCCCCATGTAGAAGATCGTGAACCCGGTATCACGGCGGCGGTCGCCGACCGGGTACAGCTCGCCGACCATCGTCGAGATGTTCGGTTTGAAGAAGCCGTTGCCGACCGACACCAGACACAGCGCGAGCAGCATCACGGTGACGTAGAACGGGCTGCGCTCGCCATCCGACTGGAACGCGCCCTTGGCGACGGTGCGCTCCGGCTGGCCATCGGTGCCGAGCAACGCGACGGTGCCGTCATCATTGCCCTTGATCGCCAGCCGCTTCGCGCCGTCGAGCACGTAGCGGGTTTCGGTACCCGCGGCGCTCTTCTCGATCGCGACTTCATAGCGCTGGCCATCGATCGTCGCGAACGGCTTGGCAGTATCGCCGCCGAAGCAGAGCGTGAAATAGCCGATCGCCATCAACACCGCGCCGAACTTCACCGCGCGCTTCGAGCCGAGATACTGGTCGGCGAGATAGCCGCCGATCAACGGGGTCAGGTACACCAGCGCGGTATAGCCGCCGTACAGCCCGGTCGCCTGCCGGTCTCCGAACAGGAAATGCTGCGTCAGGTAGAGCGTGAGCAGCGCGCGCATGCCGTAGAAGCCGAACCGCTCCCACATTTCGGTCGTGAACAGGCGGGCGAGCTGACGGGGGTGGCCGAACCACGTCGCTTCCTGGGCCGGATTGACGTGACTGATGTCCGGCTCGTGCGGGCTGTCCGCGGTCGGGGTTTCCACCATGAGGGGCAAGCTCTCCAGAATATGGGTCGTCGCCCGCGGCAAGGAGCGGGCACAAGGTTGCGGCGGAGACTAACGGTTAAGCGGGCGCTGTAAATATCCTGTCACATCGCCTATCCACGGTCGCGCCATGTTCAACGACCTTTCCTCGCCGCTGTCGCTGTTGACCACGCGCCGTTCGGGCAAGCCGCGCGACCTGATCGCGCCCGGCCCGGATCACGCGCAACTGGTTGAGATGATCCGCATCGCCGGGCGCACCCCCGATCACGGGAAGCTCGCGCCGTGGCGGTTCGTGATCGTCGGCGACGACCGCCGCGATGCGCTCGCCGCGTTGCTGGTCGACGCCTATCGCGAAGAGCGTCCCGCAGCGGGACGTGCCGAGATCGAGGCGATGGAGCAATTCGCGCGTCAGGCACCGGCGTTGGTGGTCGCTTTGTCCAGCCCGCGGCCGGACAGCCATATCCCGTTGTGGGAGCAGGAATTGTCGGCGGGGGCGGCGTGCATGAACCTGCTCCACGCCGTCCATGCGCATGGTTTTGCGGGCGGGTGGCTGACCGGCTGGCCGGCGTTTTCGGATCGGGTGCGCGACGCCTTCGGGCAAGCGCCGGAGCGGATCGCGGGATTCATCTTCATCGGCACGCCTGGGCGCGCGCTCGACGAGCGTCCGCGGCCCGACGAGGCGCGGCTGTGGAGCGACTGGCAGGGCTGATCTCGACACCGCTAGACCCATGCTGTATTAAGGCAGCATGGCAGCGCTCAGCAACGACGACTCGCCCGTCTATCTCCGCCTGCGCGGCACGATCGCGGCGGCGATCCTGCGCGGCGAGTTCGGCGCGGGCGACCAGCTTCCCTCGGTCCGGGCGCTCGCCGCCGAACATGGCGCGAACCCGCTGACGGTCGCGAAAGCGTATCAGAGCTTTCAGGACGACGGCTATGTCGAGGTGCGGCGCGGGGTCGGCATGTTCGTGCTGCCCGGTGCGGCGGAGCGGCTGCGAACGGCGGAGCGCGAGGATTTCGTCGCGCAGCAATGGCCGCGCATCCGCGAGCGGATCGCGTTGCTGGGGCTGGATGCCGCCACGCTGCTGGAACGGGCACCGGCGTGACGCTATTGATGCGGTGATGCGTGCCTTTCTTCTTCCGCTGACGCTGGGCGTCGTGCTGGCCGGGTGCCAGCGTGAGCCCGCCGCGCCGACGCCAACCCCCAGTGTGGCCGCGCCGTCACCGACGCCGAGCGCCGCGCCGTCGCCGGTGGCCGATCTTTCCGCCTATGTCGGCAAATATCCGACCGAGCCGAAGGGCGCCGCGCCGAGCTTCCTGCGCCAGCCGCAGGTGCGCGAGGCGGTGGCGGCGGTGGTGCCCGAGAAGGCGGTGCGGGCGCTGGTGCTCGGCAGCGACGTGACCGCGACGCCGATCGCGCTGGTCGAGGGGAAACTGGTCGCGTTCGGGTGCGAGCCGCACAATTGCGGGCCGCATAACTGGGCGGTGGCGATCCGGCCGGACGGGACCGACGCGGCGGTGTGCCTGTACGATCAGGATCGCAAGGTGGCGCGCTGGTATCCTGACAAGGCGGGGCCGGCGCCGGTCAATGGGTGTCCGTCGGGGGAGTGAGCCCGGTAGGCCCGCCCCGAATAAGCGGACTGCCCTCCTCTAAACGTCGCCCCGGACTTGATCCGGGGCCCCGCTTCTTGTCGACACCCACGAAGAAGCGGGGTCCCGGGTCAAGCCCGGGACGACGGTAGCGGACAGGTCAGAACGCCTCGGCCGGTAGCGCATAGAGCACCGACGCGTCGGCATTCGCGGCCGCTTCCAGCCCCAGCGCCTCGGGAACGATCTGGTCGAGGTAGAAGGCCGCAGCCACCTTCTTGACCTGATCCGCGCCCTCGACGCGCGTCTGCCGCTCCATCAGCCAGCCGCACGCCGCGACCGACAGCATCGTCAGGAATGGATAGCTCGCCGCATGGCGGTCGTCGGCATTCGCGCCCTGCAAGCGCCGCCCGACCGCCTCGCAGGCGTCGATCAGCCGCATCAGCGCCGGTGCCTGCGCCTCGGCGCGCAGGTCGGCGATCACGTCGGCGAACGCGCCGCCGTTCGACAGCGCCAGCTTGCGCCCGACCAGATCGGCGGCCTGGATGCCGTTGGTGCCCTCGTAGATCGGAGTGATCCGCGCATCGCGGAAGAATTGCGCCGCGCCGGTTTCCTCGACGTACCCCATGCCGCCATGGATCTGGATGCCGAGGCTCGCGACCTCGTTGCCGATGTCGGTGGCGTGCGCCTTGGCGAGCGGGGTCATGATCTCCAGCCGCTCCTTCGCGCGCGCATCGCCGAGCGTCGCGCGATCGACCTGTCCGCAGGCGTAATAGACGAGCGCGCGCGCCGCCATCGTCTGCGCCCTCATCCGCAGCAGCATCCGGCGGACGTCGGCATGTTCGATGATCGCCGCCGCCTTGCCGTCGCGCGCGCCCTGTACGCGGTCGCGCGCATAGGCGACCGCGGCCTGCGTCGCGGCCTCCGCCGACTGGACGCCCTGCAAGCCGACGTTGAGGCGGGCGTTGTTCATCATCGTGAACATCGCGCGCATCCCGCCGAACTCGGGGCCGATCAGCTCGCCGAGACACTCGTCGTTGTCGCCGAACGACAGCACGCAGGTCGGCGAGGCGTGGAGCCCCATCTTGTGCTCGATCGACACGACGCGCACGTCGTTGGGGGTGCCGTCGAGCCGCACCTTGGGCACGAGGAACAGCGAGATGCCGCGCGTGCCGGCGGGGGCGTCGGGGGTACGCGCGAGCACGAGGTGGACGATGTTCTCCGCCAGATCGTGGTCGCCGAAGCTGATGAAGATCTTGGTGCCCTCGATCGCGAACGTGCCGTCGCCGCGCGGCGTGGCCGTCGTGCGCAGCGCGCCGACGTCGCTGCCCGCCTGCGGCTCGGTCAGGTTCATCGTGCCGGTCCATTCGCCGGTCGCGAGCTTCGGGAGATAAGTCGCCTGCTGCTCGGGCGAGCCGTGATGCGCCAGCGCCTCGATCGCGCCGACCGTCAGCGTCGGGCAGAGCGCGAACGCCATGTTGGCGGTGCCGAGCGTCTCGAGCACCGCGGCCTGCACGACGAACGGCAAGCCCTGTCCGCCCCATTGCTCGTCGACGCCGATCGTGCCCCAGCCGCCCTCGACATAGGCGCGGTAGGCTTCGGGGAAGCCGGCGGGCATCTTCACGCCATCGGGGGTCCATGTCGCGCCGATCGTGTCGCCCGTGCGCAGCAGCGGCGCCCATTCCCCGGCCGCGAACTGCGCCACGCCGTCGAGCACCGCCTCGATCACGTCGGGCGAGGCGGCGGCGAAGCGGTCGGCGGCGGCGATCTCGTCCAGCCGGACGACATGGTCGAGCACGAAGCGCTGATCGGCGGTGGCGGCGGCGAAGGGCATTTCTCTCTCTCCTGTCCAGCCGCTATAGCCGAGCGCGATGCGTGCTCAAGACCCTGTCATTCGACGTTACGGCACGGCGGCCGTCGAGGAAGCCGCCGGCATTATTCGTGCCGGCGGTATCGTCGCGGTGCCCACCGAGACGGTCTACGGACTCGCCGCCGACGCGCGTGATTCGGCTGCGGTGGCGCGCATCTATGCGGCCAAGGGGCGGCCGAGCTTCAACCCGCTGATCGTCCATGTGCCGGATCTGGCGGCGGCGGAGCGGCTCGCGGTGTTCGATGCCGATGCACGCGCGCTGGCGACGCGGTTCTGGCCGGGGCCGCTGACGTTGGTGCTGCCGGTGCGCGCGGAGGCGGGGATCGCGTCGCTGGTGACCGCGGGGCTCGATACGATCGCGATCCGCGTGCCGGCACACCGGGCGATGCAGGCGTTGCTGGCGGCGAGCGGCGCGCCACTGGCCGCGCCGTCGGCCAATGCGAGCAACGCGATCAGCCCGACGCGCGCGGCGCATGTCGCGGCGAGCCTCGGCGGGGCGGTGGCGCTGATCCTCGATGACGGTGCGACCGCGACGGGGGTCGAGTCGACGATCGTCGCCGGGCGGACGATCCTGCGGCCGGGGCCGGTGACGGCCGAGATGCTGGGCGAGGTGCTGCCGGTTGCGGCGGGCACGACCGCGCATGTCAGCGCGCCGGGGCAACTCGCGACGCATTATGCGCCGCGCAAGCCGTTGCGGTTGATGGCGGTGACGCCGGAAGCGGGGGAGTGGCTGATCGGTTTCGGCGCGGTCGCGGGGGATGACACGCTGTCGGCGAGCGGCGATCTCGAGGAAGCGGCGGCGCGGTTGTTCGATGCGCTCCACCGCGCGGATGCCAGCGATCGTGCGGGGATTGCGGTCGCGGCGGTGCCGGAGACGGGGGTGGGGGTAGCGATCAACGATCGGCTCCGGCGCGCGGCGCATCGCTAAGCCCTGCCGCCGAACCATCGTCATCCCCGCGCAGGCGGTGATCCAGACGCGCAGGTCTTGGTAGAAGCCGGCACGGCTGAGGTTCTGGATTCCCGCCTTCGCGGGAATGACGATTGTTTGGTGTTCGAGCCGTCGCTCCTGCGCAGGCAGGAGCCTATGGCTGTTTCGTTCTGTGAGACTTCTGACACAGGAGCGTCGCTTCTGTGTCAGATGGTCCGACGCACGGTAAAGACATAGGCCCCTGCCTGCGCAGGGGCGACGGATCAGGCCGTGACCGCCTTGCTGCGCGCCGCGAAGCTCTTGCGCAGTTTCTGCAGCTTGGGCGGGATCACCGCGAGGCAGTAGGGATTGCGCTGGCCTTCGCCGTCCCAATAATCCTGATGATAGCCCTCGGCGATGTACCAGTCCGAGAACGGCTCGATCGTCGTCACGATCTTGCCCGACGCCGTCTCCTGCGCGCGCGCGATCGCCTGGTTGGCCTGTTCTTCCTGCATCACCGTCTCGGGAAAGATCGCCGAGCGATATTGCGTGCCGACGTCGTTGCCCTGCCGGTTGAGCTGCGTCGGATCATGCGTCGCGAAGAAGATGTCGAGCAGATCGGCATAGCTGACCTGTTCGGGATCGAAGCCGACGCGGATCGCCTCGGCATGGCCGGTGTCGCCGCCGCAGACCTGCTTGTAGGTCGGGTTGGGGACGTGTCCGCCGATATAGCCGCTCTCGACGCTTTCGACGCCGATCACGTCCTTGAACACGGCCTCGGTGCACCAGAAGCAGCCGCCGGCCAGCGTCGCATATTCCGTCATGAAACTCGTCTCCTTTGCGTCCCATGTAGGAAGTCGCTACGCGGCGGCAACGTTTCGGGAGACTGACATGACGGCGTTGAACGGCAAGGTGATGGTGACGGGCGGCGCGGGCTATATCGGCAGCCATGCGGTGCTGGCGCTGCTCGATGCCGGCTATGAGGTCGTGGTGATCGACAATCTCGTCACCGGGTTCGACTGGGCGGTCGACGGGCGCGCGGCGTTCGTGCAGATCGCGGTCGAGGATCCGGGTGTCCGCGACGTGATCCGTGAGCATAACGTCAAGGCGATCATGCACTTCGCCGGATCGGTGGTGGTGCCCGAATCGGTCAGCGATCCGCTGAAGTATTATCGCAACAACACCGCCGCGACGCGCACGCTGATCGAGAGCGCGGTCGCCGAGGGCGTGCCGCACTTCATCTTCTCCTCGACCGCCGCGACCTATGGCACCCCCGAGCGCGTGCCGATTTCGGAGAACGATCCGAAGGCGCCGATCAACCCGTACGGCATGTCGAAGCTGATGACCGAGTTCATGCTGCGCGACGTGTCGGCGGCGCATCCGATCAACCATTGCTGCCTGCGCTATTTCAACGTTGCGGGTGCGGACCCCGAGGGGCGCAGCGGCCAATCGACGATCGGCGCGACGCATCTCATCAAGATCGCGGTCGAGGCCGCGACCGGCAAGCGCGACAGCGTCGGGGTGTTCGGCACCGATTTCGAGACCCGCGACGGCACCGGCGTGCGCGACTACATCCACGTCAGCGATCTGGCCGAGGCGCATGTCGCCGCGCTCAAGCTGCTGATCGACCAGCCGGGCGAGAGCCATGTGCTCAATTGCGGTTACGGGCGCGGGTTCTCGGTGCTCGAGGTGCTGGATGCGGTCGACCGCGTCACCAACCGGACGATCGAGCGCAAGCTGCAGGGACGCCGGCCGGGCGATCCGGGCGAGCTGGTCGCGGACAATAGCGCGATCCTCAAGACGATCGACTGGACGCCGAAGCGCGACGATCTGGAAGGCATCGTCCGCGACGCGCTGGCGTGGGAGCGCAAGCTCGCCGAGCGGCAGGGGTAAGGCGTAGCGGCTTACCTCATCTTTTTACCGTCACCCCGGCGAAGGCCGGGGTCCAGTTACGGAACGTCGATTAGGACTGTTGCGCGCCGCAACGGCGACCTTCCCGACTGGACCCCGGCCTTCGCCGGGGTGACGAGAATGGGGTACAGGGTGACCGAAAGAGGCGTGCTATCGCCCTGCGCTCATCCGCCCGCGCACGGTCGCGGCGATCCACCACCACAAGGCCGCCCAGCCGGTGCCCGCGCACCAGCCGGCGAGCACGTCGGACGGCCAGTGGACGCCGAGATACACCCGGCTCGCGCCGATCGCGCCGACAAGGATGACCGCGAGCGCCAGCACGTAGCGGCGCACGACGCGGCGCGGCGTCACCTGCGCGACGAGCCCGGCGAGCGTCAGATAGATGATCGCGCTGTTGGTGGCATGGCCGCTCGGGAAGCTGAGCCCGGTCACCTGCACCAGATGGTCGACCAGCTCCGGGCGCGGACGGCCGACCCAATATTTGGCCTCTCCGGCGAGCGCTCCGCCGACCATGGTCGCGACCAGCACCATCGCGGCGGTCAGCCAGAGCCGCTGCACCAGCAGCAGCCCGGCGACCGCGAGAACGACGCAGGTCAGGATCGTCCCGCTGCCCAGCGCGGTGATGTTCACCATCACCTCGTGCAGCCAGGCGGGGCCGAGCGGTTGGGCGGTGTCGCCCGGGGTGCGCAGCGCAAGGATGATCGCGCGGTCCCACGCCAGCGGCGCGCCGTCGCGGATCTCGAAGGCGAGCAGCGCGGCGGCGATCAGCCCGGCGAGCGCGAGCGCGATCCACGCCAGCCGCGGAGCGGGGGGCGTCGACGGTGGCTCGGCCGAGGACAGCGCGTCGGTCAGCTCTTGAGCTTCCAGCCACGGCGCAGCAGCGTGTAGCACAGCAGCCCGAGCGCCACGTCGATCGCGAGGATCACGACGCTGCCGGTCGCTACGGCCGAATCGGCGGTGCCCAGAAAGCCGTAGCGAAAGCCCGAGATGACGTAGAAGAACGGGTTCACATGGCTGAACGCGCGGAACGCGGGCGCGAGGTGATCGACCGAATAGAAGGTGCCGCTGAGCAGGGTCAGCGGCGCGATCACGAAATTGGTGACCGCGGCGGCATGGTCGAACTTCTCCGCCCAGATCGAGGTCAGCACACCGGCGAGGCTGAGGAAGACCGCGCCGAGCAGCCCGAACCACAGCACCGCCCATGGATGCTGCGGCGTGACGTGGACGCCGGGCCACAGCGCCATCGCCAGCCACACCGTCGCGCCGACGCAGAAGGCGCGCGTCACCGCGCCGCCGGTCAGCGCGGCGAGCAGTTCGGCGGTCGACAACGGCGGCTGGAGATAGTCGACGATCGTGCCCTGGATCTTGCCGACGAGCAGCGAGAAGCTGGCATTGGCGAAGGCGTTGTTGAGCATCCCCATCACGATCAACCCGGGCGCGATGAAGTCCGAGAACGCCACGTCGGTGCCGCCGACGCGCACCGGGCTGCGCGCACCATTGGCGACGGTAAAGATCACCAGGAACATCAGCGTCGTGATCGCCGGCGCCCAGATCGTCTGGAGCTGCACCTTGAAGAAACGGCGCACCTCCTTCACATAGAGGGTCTTCAGGCCGCCCCAGTTGACGTTCCGGATGACCGGGACGCCGGGGGCGTTTCTGACGCCTGATGGAATTTGTCCGATAGGGGGCTGGCTGCTCATCGCAAAGGCGGGTACCCGCTGCCGCCGTCGCCCGCAACCGGAACGCGAACGAGGAAGACGATCATGTCCTGGACCGAGGAGCGCATCGATACGCTCAAGACGATGTGGGAGGGCGGCCAGACCGCCAGCCAGATCGCCGAAGCACTGGGCGGCGTCAGCCGCAATGCGGTGATCGGCAAGGCGCATCGACTCGGCCTGCAATCGCGCCCGTCGCCGGTGGTCAGCAAGGAAGAGGCGCGCGTCGCCGCCGAAAAGGCCAGCGCTGCCGCCGCGCCGGCACCGGCCGCCGCTGCTTCGCCGCCGCCGCCGGCTCCCGAGCCGAAGCCGGAGCCGCGCCCCAAGCCGGTCGCCGCCGCGCCGGTCGCGCCGCCGCCGCCTGCTCCGGTGGTCGAGGCTGACGACGAGGAGGAGGACGATGCGCCTTTCGCCGCCGAGGATGCGGCACCGGCCGCGCCGGCGCCCGAACGGCCGCCGCAGCCGATCCTGCGGTCGGTCGGGCCGGGCGGGTTCGTCCGTCAGGCACCCGGCGAGCAGCAGCCGCCGATCGCTCCCGCGCCGCCGCGCCGGCTGGTGCCCGCGCGCACTGCGCCGGAATATGCCGACAAGACGTCGCTGCTCGATCTGAACGACAAGATTTGCAAGTGGCCGCTGGGGCATCCGGGCGAACCGGACTTCCATTTCTGCGGCGAGAAGGTGAACCCGGGGTTCCCGTATTGCGTGACGCATTGCGGTCATGCGTATCAGGCGCAGTTGCCGCGGCGTGACCGGCGGGCGCCGCCGCTGCCGTTCGGTGGTCCACGGATGCGGTGACGGCCGATCGCGCAAGCTCCAGCGAAAGCTGGAGCACGCAATCGGCGATCGGCCCGGCCGGCGTGGCTACAGCCGCGCCCGACGACGCGGGCTTTGCCCGCGGTGGGGCCTTGTTGAAGTACATCTGACGGGCGCGTACCCCGGCGAAGGCCGGGGCCCAGTTGGGAGACGCTCGTAACTCGCGTTGCGCGTAGTTGCTGCGGCCTTCCCGACTGGGCCCCGGCCTTCGCGGGGTACGCGCGTGTGTGTAGGCCTTCCTACCAGCCCCGCCGCGGCGAAGCCGCGTCGTCAGACGGGGCGTTGCCCCGCTGGCCGGGCTTGGGTGAGTCCCCGGACCAGCTGTGCTGGCCGGGGCCACCCTTCGCCTTAAAACCGGAACGCCGCGGTCGCGCGCAGGCTGTGCCAGTTGAACTTGTCGTCCGAGCGCCGGAAGTCCGTCCCGCTGACCGTTCCGCCGTTGTTGGCGTTGGTGAACGGCGTGCCGGCCAAGCCGGCGGCGCGGACGCGGAAATCGTTGTCCTGATACTGGTGGTAGACATATTCCATGCCGACCGAGAAATGGTCGCCGATGCGCTGCTCGATGCCGCCCCCGCCCTGAAAGCCGAACTGGTTGCGCTTGCCGCGCTGCTCGAAGCTGTTGGTGCTCTGGCTCGACGAGAAATCGCGGTCGATCCGCGCCAGCGACGGGCCGAACGTGCCGTAGAACAGCGTCGAGTCGTTGGGGGTGAAGCCGGCGCGGGCGCGCACCGCGGCCTCCCAGCCGATCTCGCGCGTCATCACGTAATTGGCCGGCGTCGAGGAAAAGCCCGTGACGCTGTCGTTGATGTGGGTCTTTCCGAACTCGCCGACTACACCGTAGACGATCGGGCCCGACTGGTGATCGAAGCCGACGCGGGCGTTGTACGCCCAGCCGTCCTTGTCCTTGCGGCAACCGGGGCCGCCGTTCTGCGGACCGGTCGCGGCCTGCGCACGGCCGCCGCAGAAGCCCGGGCCGAACGCGTTCGCACCGGTGCCGGTCAGCACGGTGTCGCCGAACCGTCCGTCGAGGTTGCGGTCGAACAGGATCGTCGACCCGCCGTCATTGGGCTGGACGTCATAACCGCCCGACGCGCCGACATAGATACCCGAGAAACCGCTGGTCACCGCCGGGTCGCCATTCGTGCTGTCCTGCGCGAGGGCGGGCACCGAAACCAGCGCGGCGACCGCCGCGAGAAGATACGCCTTCATTCACCAACTCCCTGACAATACGGGTCGGCAACGGGACGCTCCCGATATAGGTTGCGTGACGAACGGTTGCTGGTCGGCGCGCGGTGGCGCAGGCGGCGTCTGTTCCGTATATACCCCCTATGTCCGATCTCTTCGCGTCCGCCACCGCTGCCCCCGCTAGTTACGATGCGTCGTCGATCGAGGTGCTGGAGGGGCTGGAACCGGTCCGCCGCCGGCCGGGCATGTATGTCGGCGGCACCGACGAACGCGCGCTGCACCATCTCGCCGCCGAGGTGCTCGACAATGCGATGGACGAGGCGGTCGCGGGTCATGCGACGCGGATCGAGATCACGCTGGAGCCGGGCAACCGACTGACGATCCACGACAACGGCCGCGGCATTCCGGTCGACCCGCACCCGAAGTTTCCGGACAAGTCGGCGCTGGAGGTGATCCTGTCGACGCTCCACTCGGGCGGCAAGTTCGCGGGGAAAGCCTATGCGACCTCGGGCGGGTTGCACGGCGTCGGCGTGTCGGTGGTCAACGCGCTGTCGAGCGAGACGGTGGTCGAGGTCGCGCGCGACCGGCAGCTGTATCGCCAGCGCTTCTCGCGCGGGCAGACGCTGGGGCCGCTCGAGACGGTCGGCGCGGCGCCCAACCGACGCGGGACGACGGTCGGCTTCGTCCCGGATACCGAGATCTTCGGGCCGGAACTGCACTTCAAGCCGGCGCGGCTCTACAAGCTGGCGCGGTCGAAGGCGTATCTGTTCGCCGGGGTCGAGATTCGCTGGAAATGCGCCGCATCGCTCATCACCGACGACACGCCGGCCGAGGCGGTGTTCCAGTTTCCCGGTGGGCTGTCCGATCACCTCAAGGAACAGATCGCGGGCCGTGAATGCGCGACCGCCGACTTCTTCGCGGGGCAGCAGGATTTCGCCGACAGCCAGGGCAAGGTCGAATGGGCGGTGGCGTGGCCGCTATGGAGCGAGGGCAGCTACAGCTGGTATTGCAACACGATCCCGACCCCCGATGGCGGCACGCACGAACAGGGGCTGCGGCAGGCGCTGGTGCGCGGGCTGCGCCAGTTCGGCGATCTGGTCGGCAACAAGCGCGCCAAGGAGCTGACCGCCGACGACGTGATGGTCGGCAGCGAGCTGATGCTGTCGGTGTTCATCCGCGACCCGCAATTCCAGTCGCAGACCAAGGACCGGCTGACCTCGCCCGAGGCCGCCGGGCTGGTCGAGAAGGCGATGCGCGACCATTTCGACCATTGGCTCGGCCACAATATGGACCGCGGCAAGGCGCTGCTCGGCTATGTGCTGGAGCGCATGGACGAGCGGCTGCGGCGCAAGGCGGAGCGCGACGTCAAGCGCAAGACCGCGACCTCGGCGCGCAAGCTGCGGCTGCCCGGCAAGCTGACCGATTGCGCCGCCGATGCCTCGGACGGCACCGAATTGTTCATCGTCGAGGGCGATTCGGCGGGCGGCTCGGCGAAACAGGCGCGCGATCGCAAGACGCAGGCGATCCTGCCGATCCGCGGCAAGATTCTCAACGTCGCCTCGGCGACCAGCGCCAAGATCCTCGCCAATCAGGAGATCGCCGATCTGATCCAGGCGCTGGGCTGCGGCACGCGCAAGGATTGCCGCCCCGAGCAGCTGCGCTACGAACGCGTCGTCATCATGACCGACGCCGATGTCGACGGCGCGCATATCGCGACGCTGCTGATGACGTTCTTCTTTCAGGAGATGCCCGATCTGGTGCGGCAGGGGCATCTCTATCTGGCGCAACCGCCGCTCTATCGCCTGACCGCGGGGACCAAGAGCCTGTATGCGCGCGACGACGCGCACCGCGCCGAGCTGGAGCGCACCGCGTTCAAGGGCAAGAAGGTCGAGGTCGCACGCTTCAAGGGGCTGGGCGAGATGAACCCGCAGCAGCTTCGTGAGACGACGATGGACCCGGCGAAGCGCAGCATGATCCGTATCACGCTGCCGCACGAATATGAGGAACGCGCGGGGGTGAAGGATCTGGTCGACCGGCTGATGGGGACCAATCCCGCGCATCGCTTCGCGTTCATTCAGGAGAATGCCGCGCGGCTGGATGAGGAGGCGATCGACGCGTGAGGGGGTTATGTTGCGGAGGGCGATCGAACTCCGGTCTTTCGTCATCCCGGACTTGATCCGGGATCCCGCTTCTTCCTTCCTTTGTCCGGCAAGAAGAAGCGGGGCCCCGGATCAAGTCCGGGGCGACGAAGGAGGGGTGGCTGCGTGAGTTCAAGGGCTTGCATGCGATGATCTTCGCAAATTCGTCTGTTTCCAGCGGCGGCGATTCCCGCACTTTCGTCATTGCGAGCGCAGCGAAGCAATCCAGGGTCGGACCAGGACGCACTGGATTGCTTCGCTGCGCTCGCAATGACGTCAAGGTGTCGAACATGGTTGGCGATCGTCTGACGAAGTGGCCGTCATGCCGATAACGGAACGACCGCGCGCCGACTGGCCGCTCGCGATTGCGCTGGCGGTGCTGGCGGGGTTCGTCGATGCCGTGGGGTTCCTGCGGATCGGCGGGTTGTTCGTGTCGTTCATGAGCGGCAATTCGACCTTGCTCGGGATCGATCTGGTCCAGCGCGACGGGGCGACGATCACGGTCGTGGCGCTGATCCTCGGCTTCCTGTCCGGGGTGATGACCGCGTCGATCCTCGGCGAGCGGCTGGGGCGCTGGTCCCCGATGGCGATGATCCTGTTCAGCACCGCCTTGCTTGCCTGGTCGGCGTTGCTGATGGTCGACGGGCCGGGCGCGGTGTTGCTCGCGGCGGCGATGGGCGCGCTCAACGTCGTGTTCCAGCGCGGCGGTGGGGTGAGCATCCCGATCACCTATGTCACGGGGACGTTGGTGCGGCTCGGCCAGTCGCTGGCCGGCGCGCTGCTCGGTACCGCCTCGGCGACCGGGTGGGTGCCGTATCTGCTGCTTTGGGGCGGGCTGGTGCTCGGCGCCTTGGGCGGGACCTACGCCTATCACGCGCTGGGTACCGATGCCTTGTGGGGCGCGGCGTGCTTCGCCTTCGCGCTGGCGATCGCGGCGGCGGCCAGGGGGCTGGCGCAACGCTGACGCGGTGTTGTTTGCGCGAATATTTGCCTCTACAAGCGCCACGAGGGCGGTCCATGTCGGGCCGCCCGCTTTCGTTCGAGGAGAAGGCCCCGTGTCGCCTGACGCATCCATCCCGCCGCTGATGCCCGTCTACCCGCGGTGCGGCGTGCGACCGGTGCGCGGTGAGGGCGTGTACCTCTTTGGCGAGGACGGCAGCCGGTATCTCGACTTCGCGAGCGGGATTGCGGTCAACGCGCTTGGCCACGGCCATCCGGCGCTGACCAAGGCGATTGCGGAACAGGCCGCGACGCTGATGCACGTCAGCAACCTGTACGGCAGCCCGCAGGGCGAGCATTTCGCGCAGCGGTTGGTCGACAACACCTTTGCCGACACGGTGTTCTTCACCAACTCGGGCGCGGAGGCGGTCGAGTGCGCGATCAAGACCGCGCGCCGCTACCATTTCGCCAACGGCAACCCCGAGCGGCACGATCTCATCACCTTCGACACCGCCTTTCACGGGCGGACGCTGGGGACGATTTCCGCCACCAACCAGCCGAAGATGCGCGACGGGTTCGAGCCGCTGTTGCCGGGCTTCAAATATGCGCAGTTCAACGATCTGGAGGGCGCGCTCGCGCTGATCGACGGCAACACCGCCGGCTTCCTGGTCGAGCCGATTCAGGGCGAGGGCGGTATCCGCCCGGCGACGAAGGACTTCCTGCAGGGCTTGCGCAAGGCGTGCGACGAGCACGGCCTGCTGCTGGTGCTCGACGAGGTGCAGGCGGGCTATGGCCGAACCGGCAAGTTCTTCGCGCACGAGCTGTACGGGATCACCCCCGACATCATGGCGGCGGCCAAGGGCATCGGCGGCGGCTTCCCGCTCGGCGCGTGCCTCGCCACCGCCGAGGCGGCAAAGGGCATGGTGTTCGGTACGCACGGCTCCACCTATGGCGGCAATCCGCTGGCGATGGCGGCGGGCGAGGCGGTGCTGGACGTGATCCTCGCCGACGGCTTCCTCGACCAGGTCGCGCAGATGGGCGAGCGGTTGCGGTCGTCGCTGGAGCAGCTGATCCCCAACCATGACGGGCTGTTCGACTCGGTGCGCGGGCACGGGCTGATGCAGGGGCTGAAGCTGAAGAGCGACAGCCGCCGCTTCGTCGCGCATTGCCGCGATCACCACGGGCTGTTGCTGGTCGCGGCGGGCGAGAACGTCGTCCGCATCCTGCCGCCGCTGGTGATCGACGAGAGTCACATCGCCGAGTGCGTGGAGAAGCTGAGCGAAGCGGCGCGGGTCTACGTGCCGGTCGCCGACGATTGATGGCCTGATCTCCGCCCCCTCGACGCGGGGGCCGGAGCGGGGGAGAGACGATGCGCCATTTCCTGAACCTGACCGATGCCGGGCCGGACGCGATTGCCGCGATGCTCGACGATGCCCTGACGCGCAAGCAGGCGCGCCGCGGCTGGACCAAGGGGCGCGTCGATGCCGACGCGCCGCTCGCCGGCCATGTGCTGGCGATGATCTTCGAGAAGAATTCGACGCGCACGCGCGTGTCGTTCGACATGGCGGTGCGCCAGCTCGGCGGCCAGTCGATCGTCATGGAGGCCGGGCAGATGCAACTCGGTCGCGGCGAGACGGTCGCCGACACCGCGCGCGTGCTGTCGAACTATGTCGACGCGATCATGATCCGCACCGACGATCACGCCAAGATCGAGGAAATGGCGCATTACGCCACCGTCCCGGTCATCAACGGGCTGACCGACGAATCGCACCCGTGCCAGATCATGGCCGATCTGCTGACGATCATCGAAAGCGGCAAGGCGCTGCCCGGGCTGAAGGTCGCATGGCTGGGCGACGGCAACAACGTGCTCGCTTCGATCGTCGAGGCGGCGGGGCTGATGCATTTCGACGTTGTCGCGGCGTGTCCGCAAGGGTTCCAGCCGGAGGAAGCGTCGGTCGCGCGCGGCAACGGCCGGGCGCGCATCGTCGCCGACCCGCGCGAGGCGGTGGCGGGCGCGGACGTGGTCGTCACCGATACGTGGATCTCGATGGGGCAGGCACATGCCGAGACCAAGCTGGCGGCGATGATGCCCTATCAGGTCGATGCCGCGCTGATGGCCACCGCGAAGCCCGACGCGAAGTTCCTCCACTGCCTGCCCGCGCACCGCGGCGAGGAAGTGACCCCGGAGGTGATCGACGGGCCGCAGTCGCTGATCTGGGCGGAGGCGGAGAACCGGCTCCATGCGCAAAAATCGGTGCTGCGCTGGTGCCTCGGGCAGATCGGTTGATCGCGGGCGGGGGTGCCACCATCTAGGCGTTTCACCGGAACATCCTTCGTCACCCCGGTCTTGAACCGGGGTCCCGCTTTTCCTGCGCCACGAGGTAGCGGGACCCCGGGTCAAGCCCGGGGTGACGGTTCGGTGGCGAAAGACACGATGACCGATCAGACCACGACCCCCGATCTCGACCGCGCGCTCGGCTTCACCATCCCCGACCGCCATGCGCGCGGGCGCGCGGTGCGGCTCGGGCCGACGCTCGACGCGATCCTGTCCGCGCACGCCTATCCGCCCGCGATCGAGAAGCTGCTCGCCGAGGCGCTGACGCTGACCGCGCTGATCGGCGCGACGCTCAAGGACCCGGCCGGGCAGCTGACGATGCAGACGCAGACCGAGGACGGGATCGTCAAGCTGCTGGTCTGCGACTGGCGCGGTGGCGAGGTGCGCGGCTACGTCCAGTACGACGCCGAGAAGCTGGCGGCGGCGCCGGCCGACCCGACGCTGTTCGCGCTGTTCGGGCCGGGCTATCTCGCGATCACCTTCGATCTGGCGAGCACCGGCGAGCGTTATCAGGGGATCGTGCCGCTCGACGGCGCGACGCTCGCCGAGGCGGCGCAGAGCTATTTCTACCAGTCCGAGCAGATCCCGACGCTCGTGCGGGTCGGGATGCACAAGGACGCGGCGGGCAAGTGCGTCGCGGGCGGCCTGCTGCTCCAGCATCTGCCCGAGGGCGAGGAAGGGCGCGAGCGGCTCCACACCAAGCTCGACCACCCCGAATGGGAGCATGTCGAGGCGCTGGGGCGGACGATCGCGGTTGACGAGCTGGCCGACGCGCAACTGCCGCTGGAGACGCTGCTATGGCGGCTGTTCAACGAGGAGAGCGAGGTGCGCGTCCTCGACGGGCAGCCGGTCTCGCGCGGCTGTCGCTGCACGGTCGAGCATATCCGTTCGGTGCTGGAGCGTTTCCCGCTCGAACAGCGGCTGGAGATGGCGGACGAGCGCGGGCTGATCGCGGTCGATTGCGCCTTTTGCTCGACGGTCTTCCCGCTGCGCGCGGAGGATCTGGCGGCGTAATCCGTCGCGCCGGACCGTTCGACAAGCTCAGGAGAGAGCCTTGATCCGGGATCCCGCTGCTTCGGCTGGTTCGAAGAAGAAGCGGGGCCCCTGATCAGGTCCGGGGCGACAAGAGTGGATGCGGGTTGAGAGCACCCGATCCGTCCTAACCGTTCATTAACCCTTGTCCGTCATAAGGATGCCATGCTGTTTCGGCGGCATGCTCTCTCCCCCGCCCGGTCGTACGGGCACCCTTCGGGCCGCCCATGGGCGGCCCGTTCTTTTTGCACCATCTTCGGTCAGCGCGGTGGTTGCACTGGAGCGGGAGTGCGCCTAGCTCGCGCGGATCATGACCCATTCCACTCCTGCGGTCGTGCTCGTCTCGGGCGGGCTCGACTCCCTGGTGTCCGCGGCGCTGGCGCGCGAGGCCGGGCATTCGCTTTACGCGCTGTCGATCGACTATAATCAGCGGCATCAGGTCGAACTCGCCGCCGCCCGCCGCGTTGCGCGGGCGCTCGGCGCGGTTCGTCACGTCGTGCTGCCGATCGACCTGTCGGCGTTCGGCGGCTCGGCGCTGACCGACAGCGCGATCGACGTGCCCAAGGACGGCGTCGGAGAAGCGATCCCGGTCACCTATGTGCCGGCGCGCAACACGATCTTCCTCAGCCTGGCGCTCGGCTGGGCGGAAGCGGCGGGGGCGCGTGACATCTATCTCGGCGTCAATGCGCTGGATTATTCGGGCTATCCCGACTGTCGACCGGAGTTCATCGCCGCGTTCGAGCATCTCGCCGAACTCGCGACCAAGACCGGGGTCGAGGGCGTGCCGTTCCGCTTCCGCGCGCCGCTCCAGCACATGACCAAGGCCGATATCGTCCGGGAGGGCGCGCGGCTGGGTCTGGACATGGGGATGAGCTGGTCGTGCTACGATCCCGCACCCGGCGCGCGGCATTGCGGACTGTGCGACAGTTGCCGGTTGCGGCACAAAGGGTTCGAGGAAGCGGGCGTCGCCGATCCGACCGATTATGCGGTCACGCCGCCCGCGCCATGAGCTATGCCGTCAAGGAAATGTTCCTGACGCTCCAGGGCGAGGGCGTGCAGGCGGGGCGACGCGCGGTGTTCGTGCGCTTCGCCGGGTGCAACCTGTGGAGCGGGCGCGAGCAGGACCGCGCGACCGCGGTGTGCCGGTTCTGCGACACCGATTTCGTCGGTACCGACGGGCCGGGCGGCGGCAAGTTCGCGGATGCCGCGGCGCTCGTCGCGGCGGTCGAGCGCTTCTGGGGCGAGGGGAGTGCGCGACGCTTCGTCGTCCTGACCGGGGGCGAGCCGATGCTGCAGGTCGACGATGCGCTGGTCGATGCGTTGCATGACGCCGGGTTCGAGATCGCGATCGAAAGCAACGGGACGCTGGCGGTGCATCCCAGCATCGACTGGGTGTGCATCAGCCCCAAGGCGGGCAGCGAGACGGTGCAGCGCATCGGCGACGAGTTGAAGCTCGTCTGGCCGCAGCCGGGCACCGACATCGCGGCGATCGAGGGCTGGGACTTCCAGCACTTCCTGCTTCAGCCGCTGGATGATGCGGCCGGCGACGCGAATGTCGCCGCGGCGATGGCGGTGGTCATGGATCGCCCGCGCTGGCGGCTGTCGCTCCAGACGCACAAGCTGCTCGGCTTGCGCTGATCGTAATGGCCGGTGCGGTTCGCCGCACCGGCCGCGGCATCACCGCGCGGCGTAGCTGACCGCGCCGAACGGCTGCCCGCACTTCTTGACGACGAACTCGTCCTTCTTCCAGCATGCCTTGTCGAAGCGCGGCAGCGCGGCGGGGGTCAGGGAGACCAGCATCCGCGGGAATTGCTGCTCGCCCCACGGCGTCAGGCTGTTGCGGACCTCGCGCATCCGGCCGAGCGCGATCTCGCCGAAGGAGCCCCGCGGCGCATAGAGCGCTTCACGCCCGATGTTCGACGTGGTGGTGCAGAAGCCATATTGCGCCGCGACCGTCGCAAAGCCCGAGTACGTGCGGGTGCCGAACTGGTCGAGCGCGTTCTGGCCCTCCTTCTTCGACTTGGCGGTGCGCTCGAAATACTTGCCGAGCAGCGCGTAGGATTGCGCCAGCTCCTGCTTATGATCGGCCAGAATCGCATTGTAGTTCTGGACCGTGAGCAGCGTCGGTTCGAACTGGCATTGCAGCGCGGCGACGTTCAACGCGGCGCGCATGTTCCAGACCATCGCCGCGCGCAGTTCGTCGGCGTTTGCGCCGGGCAGTAGCTGTCCGATGCCCGGTTCGTCACCGCGCACGCGCTCGCCGCGCAGATCCTTGCTCTTCATATAGAATTGTGCCGCCGCTGGCGTCGTGACCAGCAATCCAGCCGCCAACGCCGCGATCGCGCGGGCGAACCCCACCTTTTGCATTTCCCCAACACTCCTCGCACACGCCCGTGCCGTTGTCGGGCTTTTACGATGATTTGGGGTGATGACCCAAGCGCAAACTATCGCGCATCGGATTCGGTTCATCGCAAATGCCTTGCGAGGCCGAGACTTGTTGGCGGGGCGTAACGGTTCGCATGCGCAAAGAAAAAGGCCGCCCGGTCGTGCCGGACGGCCTTTCGGATACAATCGCCAGTGCGGCAGATTACATCGCGTTCGACATGCCGCCCATGTTCGACATCATCATGTCGTTGCTCATCATGGAATCGTTGGCCATCGCGCCGCTGTTCATGCCACCGTCGACGGCGGTCATGTTGTCGGTCATGGTGTCCATGCCCTCGGTGGCATTCATGTCGGTGACCATGGTGTTCTCGGTGCCTTCGGTCTTCGAACCGCACGCCGAAACCGCGAGAGCGGCCGCCGCGAGCGCCGAGCCGGCCACGAACTTGGTGATGACTGCACGCATGAAATTGCTCCCTAGACTGTGGATTTGGCGACCCTGCGGCCGTTTTTTTGTTCCCAAACCGACATGGACATTAATGACAGATGATCGGCCTCTCAAGTCTCGTTTTCACCGGCACAAGTCAGGCTATTGAGAAAGGCCTCGGCGGTGAACGCCAGAGCAGCGTCGAAAGTTGCAGGGTCCGAACCAATCCCCAATGCGGCGGCGCTGGTCACCGGATATTCGGCCAATCCGCACGGCACGATCCCGGTAAAGTGTTGCAGGTCTGGCGAAAGGTTGACCGAAAATCCATGCAGCGTCACCCACCGGCGTACACGGATGCCGATCGCGCCGATCTTGGCTTCCTGCCCGCTGGCGTCATGCGTCCAGATCCCGATCCGGCCGGGCGCACGGAAGGCGGCGATCCCGATCCGCGCCAGCGCGTCGATCACCCATCCCTCGACCGCATGAACGAAACATCGCACGTCGCGGCCGCGCTTGTTGAGGTCGAGCACCAGATAGCCGACGCGCTGTCCCGGGCCGTGATAAGTGTAGCGCCCGCCGCGGCCGGCGGGCACGACCGGAAAGCGCGGATCGACCAGCTCGCTGGGATCGGCGCTGGTGCCGGCGGTATAGACCGGCGGATGTTCGAGCAGCCATATCAGCTCGCGCGCCTCGCCGGCGGCGACCGCCGCAGCGCGCGCCTCCATTTCCGCCAGCGCGACCGCATAATCGGTCAGCCCCGGCGTCACGCGCCATTCGATCCCCGTCGGGCCGGTAACGCCCGCTGCGATGTCGGTCATGCTGTTCGTGTCCACGCGGCACAGATGCGAGCACGCCGGGCGGTTGGCAAGCGTCCGCCCGTGGACGACGACCATTGCCGAGCGACCGAACTGCCCCTACGCCCGGAGTAGAGGCATCCGCAGGCGGCATGAGGTGGCGATGATCAGGATCGGCGACGTGTGGGATCGGACGGTGGACGTCCTGCGCGGGCGGGCCGGAATCCTCACGAGCATCGCGTTGCTGACGCTGGTGTTGCCCGGCATCGTCGGGGCGGCGCTGGGGACGTTGGTGCCCTTGGCCGGTTCCGCCGCGATCGTCGGGCCGTTGCTTCGCCTGGGTGTGCTGGTGCTGTTGATCCTGGGCGTGCTGGCGATGACCGCGGTCGCGAGCGATCCGGCGGTCGACCGCGCGCAGGCGTTGCGGATCGCAGGTGAGCGGTTACTGCCGGCGTTGGGCGTGTTGGTCGTGCTGGTGGCGGCGGCGATCGTGGTGTTCATTCCCGCGGGCGCTTTGCTGGCGCTGTCGGGCGCGACGCTGTCGATGGGCGGCAAGCTCGACATGTCGCACGCCGCGCCCGGCTATACGGCCGGCGCGGGACTGTCGGTGTTGCTGGCGGTCCTGCTGGGGCTATGGTTCAGCGCGCGGATCGTGCCGTTGTTCGGGATCGTCACCAACGAACGGCGCGGGCTGGGTGCGCTGCGCCGCAGCCTGGCGCTGAGCAAGGGATCGACGCTGAAGCTGATCGGCGTGCTGATCCTCTATTTCATCATCACGACCGTCGCGATGCTCGCCGCCACGTCGGTGGTCGGGATCATCGCGCGGCTGATCCTGGGCGGCGAGGCGCAGGGCGGCGTAGGGTTCGTGGTGGCGGTGATCAGCACGTTGATCTCGGCCGGCGCCACGATGGTGCAGAGCGTGTTCTACGCACGCTTCTATGTCGCCGCGGTCGAGCGCGAGCACCGGATGGCGCCGCTGGCATGACGATCGGCTTCGCCGGGTTGCTGTCGGTCGTATGGCGTCTGTTCCGACGCGATGCGACGCTGCTGCTGCCGATCGCCGGCACCTTCGTCTTCCTGCCCGCCTTCGCCGCCGCGCTTCTGTGCGATCCGTTGCCGTCATTGCCGACGGGGCCGCGCAGCGAAGTGGCGATGGAGGCGTGGCTGAGCAACGTCGCGCTCTGGAGCCAGGACAATGGCATCTGGTTCCTGCTGGCGGAATTGATCGGCACCTACGGCATCGCGGCGATCGCGCTGTTCCTGCTCGAGCCGGACCGGCTGACGATCGGGCAGGCGCTGGGGCAGGCGATCGTGCGACTGGTGGCGTTCACGATCGCGACCGCGGCGATGGCGGTGCCGGTGGCGATGGGGCTGTGGCTGCTGGTGCTGCCGGGGCTGTACGTGCAGGCGCGGCTGATCGTCGCGGTCCCGGCGATGGCGCGGCATCCGGCGCTGAAGCCGCTCGCCTCGCTGCGGCTGAGCTGGAAGATGACCAAGGGGCTGGATCGCGCGCTGACCGGGGCGATCGTCACCCTGTTCCTCGCGCAATGGCTGACGGTGTCGCCGCTGCTGCTCGCCGACGAGTCGTTGCGCAGTGGGATGGGCAATCCGCTTGCTCTGGCGCTGGTCGACGCGCTGATCGCCGCGATCGGAACGAGCTACGCGGTCGCGCTGCTGCTGCTCGGCGTCGTCGCTTACCGAATCCGCGCCAGCAAGGGGACCTGAGGCGCGGCATCGGCGGGGAGCACGCCGAGCACGCGCGGATCGGTGAACGTCTCGATCGTCCGCTTGGTCGCGACGAAGCCCTGCGCGCGGTAGAAGCCGAGCGCCCTGGGGTGGTCGAGCGTGCAGGTGTGCACCCACACCCGCACGATGCCGCTGCGCCACGCGAGCCCCAGCGCCTGCGCCATCAGCCAGCGCCCGAGCCCGCGCCCCGCCAGTTCGGGGACGAGCGCGAAATAGCCGATCTCGCACGCGGTTGGGTGGCGGAAATCCAGTTCCAGCATCCCGACCTCGATTCCGGCGCGATCGACCACGGCATAGACCTCGACCGCCGGATCATGGACGATCGCGATGAGCGCGGCATCGTCCATGACCAGCCGCGAGAACCACAGCCATGGCGCGCCGACGCGGCGGAACAGCGTCCGGTATTTGTCGGGCGATGGCTGCTCCCACCGCACCAGCCGCAGCGAGGCGTCCGGCAGTGCGCGCGGGCGCGGGCGCTCGGTCATCTCCAGCGTCGTGACGATCGCGGCGACCTGATCGTCACGCAATTGGGTCAGCCCCGCCACCGTCAGGCCCAGGTCGCCACGGGGGGAAGGCTCATCAGGATCGCGTCGATGTTGCCGCCGGTCTTGAGCCCGAACAGCGTGCCGCGGTCATAGACGAGGTTGAACTCGGCATAGCGCCCGCGCCACGCGCGCTGCTCGGCAATGTCGGCCTCGCTGAACGGCATGTCCATCCGTCGCCGCACGATCCGCGGATAGACGTCGAGGAACGCGCGCCCGACATCCTGCGTGAACGCGAAGTTGCGCGCGAAATCGCCCTCCAGATGATCGTAGAAGATCCCGCCGACCCCGCGATGCACCTGCCGGTGCGGGATGTAGAAATAATCGTCGGCCCACTTCTTGAACCGCGGATAATGCTCGGGATCGTGTGCGTCGCAGGCGCGCGCCAGCGTCGCGTGGAAGTCCTCGGTATCCTCGGCGATCGGCAGCGGCGGGTTGAGGTCCGCGCCGCCCCCGAACCAGCGCTTGGTCGTCACGAGGAAGCGCGTGTTCATATGCACCGCCGGCACATGCGGATTGGCCATGTGCGCGACGAGGCTGATGCCCGTGGCGAAGAAGCGCGGATCGTCGCCCGCGCCGTGGATGGTCTTGCCGAATTCGCCCTCGAAGGTGCCGCCGACGGTCGAGACGTTGACGCCGACCTTCTCGAACACACGGCCCTTCATCACGCCGCGCACCCCGCCGCCGCCGGGCAGGCCGCCGGGATCGTGGCGGTCCCAGGGCGTATAGTCGAACCCGGCATCCGAGCCGGCCTCGCGCTCGATCGCCTCGAACTCCGCGCAGATCCGGTCGCGCAACTCCTCGAACCAGGCGCGCGCGGCGGCCTGTTCGTCATCCAGCGTCATCATGCCGCCGACCTAGCGCGTCGGTGCGCGCTGGCCAAGGCGCAGCGGCAATGGCAGAGCGGGGCACATGAACGCCAAATCCTTCTGGCGCGGGGTGCGCGTGACCGCGGTCAGCTCCGCCTTCGTCTGCGCGATGGTCGCGGCGGGCGGCTATTTCGATCGCGATCCGTACCATCTCTATCCGGCACAGCCGCCCGCACGCCCGATCGGGGTCGTCAACATTTCCGGCGACATGGGGCTGCGCTTCCTGCTCGGCGCCTCGACCTCGCGCGGGCTGACCGAGCATCACGTCACGGTGCTCGGCGTCTCGTCGCCGGTCTTCTTCCGGTTCCGCCGCACCCGCGCGGAGGTCGACGCGTTCGTCGCCGATGCGGTGCGCACTGCGCTGAAACGCACCGGGCAGCAGCGGGTGGTGGTGATGGGCCAGTCCTATGGCGCGGACATCGTCCAGACCGGGCTGGCGCATCTGCCCGCCGACCTGCGCGCGCACGTCGCCGGGATCGTGCTGATCCTGCCGGGGGAGACGGTCTTCTATCGCGCCGATCCGACCGGCTGGGTCTATCGCGGAACCCCCGACAGTCTCGGCGCGGAGACGGGCAACACGCTGACCTGGGCGCCGCTGACCTGCATCTATGGCGACGAGGAGGACGACAGCCTCTGCCCGAAGCTGCGCGTGCCGGGCGCGAAGATCATCGCGATGCCGGGCGGCCACAATCTCCACCACGATGGCGAGGGCCTGCTCGTGCACGTGCTCGGCGCGGTCGCGCGTGCTGAGGTCGGTCGACGTTCAGCTTCCCGGTGCAGCACCGTCGAGGGATCGAGCCGGGCAGTCCCTTGCTCGTCGCCCCGGACCTGATCCGGGGCCCCGCTTCTTGCCGACGACGTTAGAAGCGCGATCCCGGATCACGTCCGGGATGACGGGAGAAGGCAGGCGATGGGAGGATGTCGAGCGGCCCTAGTCCGCCGGCCAGCCGTCCGTCTGCCGCAGCGCCTCGCCCAGCAGCATCGCCCCCGCCACCGCGACGTTGAGCGAGCGCAGCCCGGCGCGCATCGGTACGCGCACGCGCAGGTCGGCACGGTCGTGCACGTCAGTCGGCACCCCGGCCCCTTCGCTGCCCAGCAACAAAATGTCATCGGCCGCGAACCTCGCCGCGGTCAGCGGCACCGCGCCGGTGGTGGTCGCCAGCACGATCCGGCCGGTACTGGCGGAAAGGAACGCGTCCCAGTCTACGTGACGGCGGACCTCGACCTTGCCGGCATAGTCCATTCCCGAGCGCGCCAGCGCGCGATCGCTCCACGGAAAGCCCATCGGCTCGATCAGATCGACCGCCACGCCGAGGCACGCGCCGAGCCGCAGCAGCGTGCCGACGTTGCCCGCAATGTCCGGTTGGTAGAGTGCGATCCGCATCGCCGCCGTCCTTACGCACGCAAAATGCTGTTGGCAAAGCGGCGAGGGCACGGCTATCAGGCCGGAAAGGCCGCCGTGGGGACGGGCAGGCCACAGGCGGGGAGCAACAGTGTCGCACGCGGCATCAGCCACCCGCCGGACAGAGGAACGGGCAGAGGTGTGACGCGAATGGCGATGGCAGAGCAGGAAATCCCCCTCGGCGAAGATCCCGCGCCCTATCATGAGGAAGCGCACGATCCGCGCCGCCGCGACTTCATCAACATCGCCGCGGTGTCGTTCGCCGGGGTCGGCGCGGTCGCGATCGTCCTGCCGCTGATCAATCAGATGAACCCGTCGGCCGACGTGCTGGCGCTGTCCACCACCGAGATCGACATCTCGAAGATCGCGCCGGGGCAGGCGATCAAGGCCAGCTTCCGCAAGCAGCCGCTGTTCGTCCGCAACCTGACGCCGAAGGAAATCGGCGAGGCCGATGCGGTCGACGTCTCCTCGCTGCGCGATCCGCAGACGCTGGAAGAGCGCACCAAGGCGGGCAAGAAGAACTGGCTGATCACGCTCGGCGTCTGCACGCACCTCGGCTGCGTGCCGCTGGGCGCGGGCGAGGGCGAGAACAAGGGGCCGTTCGGCGGCTATTTCTGCCCGTGCCACGGTTCGGCCTATGACACCGCCGGGCGCATCCGGCAGGGACCGGCGCCGCAGAACCTGCACGTGCCCGACTATACGTTCAATTCCGACACCGTCGTGACGGTCGGCTGAGGGGAGATACCGACATGAGCTTTCCCTGGGCCAAGCATTACGAGCCGAAGGCGCCGCTGATGCGCTGGGTGGACGAGAAGCTGCCGCTGCCGCGCCTCGTCTACAACGCGATCGGCGCGGGCTATCCGGTGCCGCGCAACCTCAATTATTTCTGGAACTTCGGCGTGCTCGCGGGCGCGGCGTTGGTCATCCAGATCGTCACCGGCGTCGTGCTGGCGATGCATTACGCCGCCAATGCCGGCGTCGCGTTCGGCTCGGTCGAGAGCATCATGCGCGACGTCAACGCCGGCTGGTTCCTGCGCTATGCGCACGCCAACGGCGCGTCGATGTTCCTCGCGGTCGTCTACATCCACATCGGGCGCGGGCTGTATTACGGATCGTACAAGGCGCCGCGCGAGATGGTGTGGCTGCTGGGCGTCGTGATCTTCCTGCTGATGATGGCGACCGCCTTCATGGGCTATGTGCTCCCTTGGGGGCAGATGAGCTTCTGGGGCGCGCAGGTCATCACCGGCTTCTTCTCGGCGATCCCGCTGGTCGGCGAGACGATCCGGGTCTGGCTGCTCGGCGGGTTCGCGCCCGACAACGCCGCGCTGAACCGTTTCTTCTCGCTGCACTATCTGCTGCCGTTCGTGATCGCGGGGGTCATCATCCTCCACATCTGGGCGCTGCACATTCCGGGCTCGAACAACCCGACCGGCGTCGACGTGAAGGGCGAGCAGGACACGGTGCCGTTCCACCCTTACTACACCGCCAAGGACGGCGTCGGCGTCGGCGTGTTCTTCCTGATCTTCGCATTGTTCGTGTTCTTCTCGCCGAACCTGCTGGGTCACCCGGACAATTACATCGAGGCGAACCCGCTCTCGACCCCGGCGCATATCGTGCCCGAATGGTACTTCCTGCCGTTCTACGCGATCCTGAAGAGCTTCACCGCGGACTTCATCCTGCCGGCGAAGCTGTGGGGCGTGCTGGCGATGTTCGGGTCGATCCTGCTGCTGTTCTTCCTGCCGTGGCTGGATGCCTCGCCGGTGCGCTCGGCGAATTATCGTCCGACGTACCGCTGGTTCCTGCTCGTGCTGCTGCTCGACGTGCTGGTGCTCGGCTATGTCGGTGGGGCCGAGGCGACCGCGCGCAACGTGATGATGGGCCAGATCGCGGCGGGATATTATTTCGCGCACTTCCTCATCATCCTGCCGCTGGTGTCGGCGGCCGAGCGTCCGCGCCCGCTGCCTAACTCGATTACCGAGGCGGTGCTGGCGAAGCACGGCGGCACCAGCCCCGCGCAGACCGCGATGGCGAGCTGAGACAGAGACGAAGAGAGGATTCGACAGAAGATGGTTCGTCTCATTTCACTGCTGGTCGGCGCGGGATTCGTCTTCGTGCTGGCGCTGGCGCTCTTCTTCACCGCGAAGGACGCGATCCAGAACCCGGCACCGCACACCGCCGAACATGCGTTCCATAAGCACCCGGAGAACATCCACCTGTCCTCGGCCGGGCTGTTCGGGAAGTTCGATCGTGCGCAGCTCCAGCGCGGCTTCCAGGTCTACAAGGAAGTCTGCGCTGCCTGCCACTCGCTGAAGTACGTCTCGTTCCGCGACCTGCAGAAGATCGGCTATAACGAGGCCGAGGTGAAGGCGATCGCCACCCAGTGGGTGATCGAGCAGCCGAGCGTGAACCCGGAAACGGGCGAGGCGGCGACGCGCAAGAACCTGCCGTCGGATCACTTCCCGTCGCCGTTCGCCAACGAGGTCGCGGCGCGCGCGGCGAACAACAATGCGCTCCCGCCCGACCTGTCGCTAATGACCAAGGCGCGCGAGGACGGCTCGAACTACGTCCATGCGCTCATCACCGGCTATCGCGACCAGCCGGCCGAGCTGCTGCAGGAGTTCCCAGACGCCAAGACGCCGGAGGGGCTGCACTACAATCCGTATTTCGCGAACCTCAACATCGCGATGCCGCCGCCGATCACGTCGGACGGGCAGGTGACCTATTCGGACGGGACCAAGGCGACCAAGGACCAGATGGCGCGCGACGTCGCCGCGTTCCTGACCTGGACCGCCGAGCCGAACCTCGAGGCGCGCCATGCGGCGGGCGTCGCGGTGGTGATCTTCCTGCTGATCTTCGTCTATCTGACCTGGGGTGCCTATCAGAACGTGTGGCGCGACGTGAAGCATTGATCGGGCGTCCCGACCCGGCGCGCCAGCAGGGTCGGGACGTGTCATGAGGCGACGTCCATCAGGTGTAAGCGGCGACCGGGCACTCCCCCGGTCGCCGTTTTCGTGTAGGCGGAGCGTATGAACGACGACCTCAAGGCGCTGATCCGCACCATCCCCGACTTCCCCAAGCCGGGCATCCAGTTTCGCGACATCACCACGTTGCTGCTCTCGCCGCAGGGACTCGCGACCTGCGTCGAGCGGATGGTGGCGGCGGTCGAGGGCCCGGTCGACCTGGTCGCCGGCGTCGAGGCGCGCGGCTTCCTCTTCGCCGCCGCGCTGGCGATCCCGTTGCAGGCCGGCGTGCTGCTGATCCGCAAGGACGGCAAATTGCCCGGCGCGACGATCGCAGAAGATTATGCGCTGGAATATGGCACCGACCGGATCGCGATCCACGCCGACGCCTGCGCGCCCGGCGCGCGCATATTGCTGGTGGACGACCTGATCGCCACCGGTGGCACCGCGCGTGCGGCGGTGCGGCTGCTTCGTAAGGCGGGCGCGGTGGTCGCGCAGGCCCAGTTCGTCGTCGACCTCCCCGATCTCGGCGGCGCCGACCTGCTCCGCGCCGAGGACATCGCGGTATCCGCGCTGGTCGCCTTTCCCGGCCACTGAGCACGCGGCCGGAACCACGCGGTTCACCCCTCGTTGACCTCGATTGGTGGTGCGTATCGCCACCATGCTCCATGTGAGGAGAGGCCAGGATGTTCGCGCCACGCGTGCTGCTGATCGGGCTGTTGGGTGGTCTGTCGATGGCGACCGCTTCGTGTACCGATGGTTATGGCTATTCGGGGATCGGGATCGGTGCCGGTAGCGGCTATTACAACGATCCTTATTACGCCGGCGGCTACGGCAACGGTTATTATGGTTGGTACGGGGATTATTATTATCCCGGTACGGGCGTGTACGTCTACGATCGCTATCGCCGCGCCTATCCCTGGAACGACGGCCAGCGACGTTATTGGGCGCAGCGGCGGTATGGCTACGGTGACCGTGACGTGCGCGAGAATTGGGGCGACGTCCGGCGCGAGCGGCGGGATTATCGCAACGACGTGCGGGGCGACCGGCAGGCCTATCGCAATGGCCAGATCACGCGCGACCAGTTCCGTCAGCAACGCCAGGACGCGCGGCGCGCCTATCGCAACGACGTCCGCCGCGACTTCCGCGATCTGCGTGGCCAGAATCGTGCCGAGGGCATCCGTACACCGCGCCCCGATCGCGCGTTTCGACCGCGCGAGCGCCGTTGACGGCACCCACCGGCTCTGGCGGAGCGGTGCCCGATATGCCAGTCTCTACGGCGTGGGGGACAGAACGGCCTTGATGATTAGCGGCACGGCATGACGAGCGAGCCGCCCACGCAATTGACGCTCGACCTGGACGGTTTCGAAGGACCGCTCGACCTGCTCCTGTCGCTCGCACGCGCGCAGAAGGTGGATCTGCGCGATATTTCGATCCTCCATCTGGTCGAGCAATATCTCGCTTATGTCGAACGCGCGCGCGTGCTGCAGTTGGAGCTGGCCGCCGATTATCTGGTGATGGCGGCATGGCTGGCCTATCTGAAATCCGCGCTGCTGCTGCCGCGCGAGGCCGAGGTAGAGACCGATCCAGAGGAATTGGCGATCAAGCTCCAGCTTCGGCTGGAGCGGCTGGATGCGATGCGTGAGGCCGGGGCGCGCCTGATGGCGCGCGATTCGGCTGGGCCGCGACGTCTTCCTGCGCGGCGCGCCCGAGGGATTGCATGTCGATCGCAAGGCGTTCTGGTCGGTCGAATATTATGATCTACTGGCGGCGTTCGGGCAGGTGACTGCCCGCGCCCGGCCCGCGCTGCACGTGGTGCGTGATCGGGAGGTGGTGACGCTGGAGGCGGCACTCGCGCGGGTGGCGGCGCTGTTGGGTACGACGATCGACTGGCAGGCGCTGGAGCGCTTCCTGCCCGAGACGGGCAGCAATCCGCTGCGGCGGTCGGCGCTGGCGTCGAGCTTCCTCGCTGCGCTGGAACTCGCGCGGCAGGGCAGGGCCGAGTTGCAGCAGGAGGCGCCGTTCGCGCCGCTCTACGTGCGTCGGCCCGCGGCATGAGCGACGCGTATGATCGCGCGGTCGAAGCGGTGTTGTTCGCCGCCACCGAACCGCTGACGCGCGAGGCGATCCGCGCCCATGCCGGCGAGGGCGACGTGCGCGGAGCGCTGGATCGTCTGACGATCCATTATCGCGGACGCGGCTTCGAACTGGTCGAGCGCGGCGGGCGCTGGCATTTCCAGACCGCGGCGGACCTTGCGCATCTGCTGCGGCGCGGACGCGACGAAATCCGGCGCCTGAGTCGCGCGGGCATCGAGACGCTGGCGATCATCGCCTATCACGAGCCGGTGACCCGCGCCGAAATCGAGGCGATCCGCGGGGTGCAGACGGCACGCGGCACGCTGGACGTGCTGATGGAGGCGGGGTGGGTACGGCCCGCCGGACGGCGCGAAGTGCCCGGGCGTCCGCTGATGTTCGCCACGACCCCCGAATTTCTGTCACATTTCGGGCTCAAGAGCCGTCGCGACCTTCCCGGCGTCGACGATCTGCGCGCCGCCGGGCTGCTCGACCCGGTCGATCTGGCCTTCGATCAACTCGCGGTGGAAAACGCCGTCGAGGAAGACTAGATACGGTTCCATCTTAGGAGATTTCGTCATGGGCAGTTTCAGCCTTCCGCATATCCTCATCCTCGCGGTGGTCGCGATCCTGCTGTTGGGCGGCGGTCGTTTCTCGAACCTGATGGGCGACGTCGCCAAGGGTGTGAAGAATTTCAAGAAGGGCATGGCCGAAGAGGACGAGGACGATCGTCCCAAGGCGCGGATCGAGGCCAAGAGCCACGCCGAGCCGGCGTTCGACCGCGATGCCGATCGTGTTCGCGAGGAACGCCGCTGACCGATCGTATCAAGCCCGGCGCGCGCTGAATGTTCGATATCGCTCCCTCCGAATTCCTGCTGGTCGCGTTCGTCGCACTGGTCGTGATCGGTCCCAAGGATCTGCCAAAGGCGATGCGCGTCCTTGGCTATTGGGTCGGCCGCGCGCGCGCGGTCGGCCGCCAGTTCCGCAACGGCTTCGACGAAATGGTGCGTGAGGCCGAGCTGGAGGAGATGGAGAAGAAGTGGAAGGCGGAGAATGAGCGGATCATGCGCGAGCATCCGTTCGTCCCGACCCCGCCGGCTGCGCCTGCGCTGCCCGATCACGCCTCTGCCAGCGATGCCCCGTCGCCGATCGACGACGTCCAGCATCCCGTGATGGTCGAGAAGCCGCATGTGGTCCCCGAGCCGGCAGCGGTGGCGGACGAGCCGCGCAACGAGCAACCCACTGAGGTGCGTGACGGCGACGATCGTCATGCGCCCGATGGCCGCGTGATCCAGGACAAGGCTGCATCGTGACCGAGATCGTCGACGAACTGGAAGATTCGCGCGCGCCGTTGCTCGACCATCTGCTCGAGCTGCGACGGCGGTTGTTGTACTGCATCGCCGCGATCCTGGTGGCGTTCTTCGTCTGCTGGTATTTCGCGGAGGACATCTTCGCCTTCCTCGTCCAGCCGCTGCTCCATGCCGGGCAGAAGACGGTCATCTACACGCAGGTGTTCGAGGCGTTCTTCGTTCAGGTGAAGGTGGCGTTCTTCTCGGCGATGATGATCTCCTTCCCGGTGATCGCCAACCAGCTCTGGCAGTTCGTCGCGCCCGGCCTTTATCGCAAGGAGCGGCGGGCATTGCTGCCGTTCCTGTTGGCGACGCCGGTGTTGTTCCTGATGGGCGCGTCGATGGCGTATTTCATCGCGATCCCGATGGCACTGCATTTCCTGCTCGGCTATTCGGGAATGATCGGCGGGGTGCAGCAGCAAGCATTGCCCGCGATCGGCAATTATCTCAGCTTCGTCATGCAATTCCTGTTCGGGTTCGGCGCGGCGTTCCTGTTGCCGGTGCTGTTGATGCTGCTGGAGCGGGCAGGGATCGTCACCCGCAAGCAACTGATCGGCGCACGGCGCTATGCGATCGTCGGTGCCTTCGCCATCGCGGCGGTGCTGACGCCACCCGATGTCGGATCGCAGCTCCTGCTCGCGATCCCGCTGGTGATCCTGTACGAGGCCGCGATCATCGGCATCTGGTTCACCGAGCGTCGGCGTGCACGCGAGGACGTCGCTGCCGCCGCCAACGCGGAATAACCGGAGCTTTCGGGCCCTTACGCCCGCGATACCGACGGCGTCCGCCTGACTTCCCACCGTCATCCCGGACGTGATCCGGGAGCCCGCTTCTTTTCCTTGACGGCGGCCAGGAAGAAGCGGGGCCCCGTATCGAGTCCGGGGCGACGGCGATGAGGCGAGCCGATCGCTTCTACGAAAACGGGCGGCCCGTCATGCGACGGGCCGCCCGTTTGTACGTCGGCGTGACGAAGCTTACTTGTTCTTGTCCGCTGCGCCCGCGACGGCGTCGCCCGCCGACGACACGTCCTTGCCGACACCATGGACGGTGTTGCACGCCGACACCAGCACGGCACCCGCCAGGACAGCAGCCGTCAGAACTTTACGCATGGGACAGTCTCCAAAAAATCCATAGCGCACAATGCGTAATCGCCGCGGTTCGTTCCGCGGTGAGCCATGAAGGTGGAGGGGGGAAAGTTAAGGCCCGGAAGCACCACCGGGGGGGGGAGGGTAGGTGCTTCCGGGCCCATGTCTTGGATAGCGAAAGCGGGGGGGCGTATAGTCGCTATCCGAGGATGAGAACGACGAAGGTTGGACGGGGTTCCGCGCTTCATGCGAGAATTCAAAAGTATTTTACAATGCTACTCGCGCCCGGTGACCGCGATCGCGATTTCGTAGGCGCCGGTGAGCGGATCGTGCTGAAGGGTCGAGCGCAATTGCCGCGTCAACCCCTCGATCACGCGCCCGTAGCGATGCTGAAGCCCCTCGCGTAGGTGGTCGGTGTCGACCAGGGCGCGCGACGACAGGCGAAGCAGTGCGCGTTGCGGATCGTCAACCGGCTTGAGCGTGATCCGCACTTGCGTCTCGCTGACGCAGGTCATCGCCAGTTCCACCAGCTCGGTGACCAGAAAAGCGACTGCGACGGCCACGTCCTGCGTGACGTAGAAGGTGTCGATATCGAGCACGATCCCGACGCGCGTGCCCTCCGGCGCGGTGGCGCGGATGCTGGAGGCGAGTTCGCCGAGCACGGCCCGCAAGCCGACCCCACGATTTTCCTCCATCTCGGCATAGTGATAGCGATGGACGACCGCGAGCGCATCGACGCGCCGCTGGATCGAGGCATAGGCCTGCGTCGCCTCGACGCTGCGCGCGCCACGGGCGTGGAAGTTGATCAGGCTGGAAATGACCTGCAGGTTGTTCTTGACGCGGTGGTGGACCTCGCGCGTCAGCTTGGTTTGCCGCATCAGCCCGTCGGCAAGTTCGGCTTCGTGGATCGCGACCGTGCGGCTGAGCGCGCGGAATGTGTCGCCCAGGTCGCGGATCTCCTGAGCCGGAAGCGCGCGCAGCATGGCGGGATCGGGCTGATCGCCCGGCGCATAGGCCGCGATGCTGCCGCGCAGTGCGCGCAACGGTGCGATCAGCAGCCGGTCGACCACGAACCAACTGATCGCGGCGGCCGCCGCCCACATCAGCAGCGGAAAGGTGAGCGCGATCAGCAGCGGCGACCCGATCGGCGCGCTGCGCACCTGCATCTCCAGCGCGAGCCCGGCAATGCCGAGATCGCTGCGGATCGTCTCACGCCGCTCCAGCGCGCTTTCGCGGTCGAGCGGGTCCAGTTCGAGCCGCTCGTCGCCGAGCGCCAGCGTCAGGCCGTAATCGGGAGCGAACCCGCTCGGACGGCTGATCTGCGCGAGGAAGGGCGCAGGAAAATATGCCGCGGCGGTGAGGCCGTCGTTGCGTCCGGCGAAGCGAAGCATCAGCCCGCGCTTGTCCACGAGCCGCGCGCTCACCGCATCGGTCGGCGACTGGCGCGCGAAGGCGGCGGCGCCGGGGAACGGCTCGCCACAGATGGCGCGGCCGCGCCGGTCAAGGATGACGAACCCGGTGCCCGCCGCGGATTGCTGGGCGAACACGCCCTGCGCGCGTGCGCAACTGGGGGCATCGCCGCGGTCGGCGGTCAATGCGTCGACCGCCACGCGCAGCGCGGTCATGTCGCCGACCAGCTCGATCGCGATCGCGCGGCTCGATTCGGATGCCGCGACGCGCAGGTGGGAACGCAATTCGGTGTCGGCAATCTGCGTCACGCGCAATGTCGCGAAGATCGCGATCAGCGCGAGCGGCAAAAGCGCGATGCTGAGGATCAGGAACAGCTTTGCGCCGGTGGGCCAGCGCGACACCATGTCGAGACGCCCCGCGGCGGGACGGGGGGCGTCAACCGCGGAAGGGGCGGCCACGTCGCTTTAGTCTAGCTTGCCGAGCAGTGAGAGCAGGTCGTCCGGCACCGCTTCCTCCACGGTCTTCTGGTAGACGGAGCGCAGCGCCGATCCCATGTCGCGGTTCTTCGATTGTGCCGCGGTGCCCTTTTTCGGCTTTTCAGGCGCTTCCTTATCCGACGTCAACGTAAACCCCCTAAGACAGTCCGACCATCGGCACCCCAGACGGGCCAACACAGCACCGCAGGACGTTCGTCGGACGAACGCCCCAACCGGACAAGCGCGTAATGCACGTATGACCGATGAAACCAAACCCGGCGTCGTTGGTTCCATGGCCGTGCGACGAAAATCGCCGGTCGGGGGGTATCATCTGCGACCTGTCATGACGTCCGCATCCATTTGGGTATCGGCGGTGCCGGCCTGGGCCGCGCCGCAGGGAGGGTTTTCTACACATGTCGCTCGGACAACAACTCGCGCCGCACCTTCCGTTCCTGCGCCGCTACGGTCGCGCGCTGACGGGCAGCCAGGCGCAGGGCGACCGGTATGTGCGCGCCACGCTGGAAGCGATCGTGGCCGCGCCGGAGGAATTTCCGCGTGATGTCGATCCGCGGCTCGGGCTCTATCGCACCTTCCAGGCGATCTGGAATTCCGCCAATTTCGACGAGACCGCCGAGGAGACGCCGGCCGAGGATCAGGAAGCGGTGGCGCGCGCGCGGCTGTCGCGGATGACGCCGCTGTCGCGGCAGGCGCTGCTGCTGACCGCGATGGAAGGTTTTACCCCCGAGGATGCGGCGTATCTGATCGAGGTCGATGCGGCCGAGGTCGATGCGCTGGTCGCCGAGGCGCTGGCCGAGATCGAGAAGCAGACCCGTGCGCGCGTGCTGATCATCGAGGACGAGCCGATCATCGCGATGGACATCGAATCGATCGTCCGCGACTTGGGGCATGAAGTGACCGGCGTTGCGGTGACCCGCGACGAGGCGGTGGCGCTGGCGATGGAGGATCGTCCGGGTCTGGTGCTCGCCGACATCCAGCTTGCCGACGACAGTTCGGGGATCGACGCGGTCAAGGACATCCTGGCCGAGTTCAACGTGCCGGTGATCTTCATCACCGCCTTCCCGGAGCGGTTGCTGACCGGCGAGCGGCCCGAGCCGACGTTCCTCATCACCAAGCCGTTCCAGCGGTCCACGGTGAAGGCGGCGATCAGCCAGGCGCTCTTCTTCGACGAGAGCACCGTTCCGGCCTGATCGCGGCGCGCTGCCTAACGATCCGGCATCCTGTTGCGGGTCCGTGTTCGATACGGACCCAAAACGGTTCTGAAGGGTTACATCGCTTATGGCAGACGAAAACGAGCGCATTCACCTCGACACCGACGAGGCGCGGGCGGGCAGCACGCCGGGCATGACGCGATACATCCTGGTGGCGTCATTGCTGCTGGTGGTCGCGATCTTCGCTGCGATCCTGTTGTCCTGACACGCGGATGTTGACGCACGGACTGGCCAAGCGGCCGGACGCTACCTATCTTGACGGCTCGGACGGGCGCCAGCACGGCGCCGATCCAGCACAACGGAGCGGCATGACCCAATCCAATACGCTCGCAGACGATGCGCCGGCGACGGGGCCCGTCGAGCACGTCGCGCTCTCCGACCCGGAGTTCAAGAAACAGTTGGCGCTGGTGATCCCGCACCTGCGCGCCTTCGGGCGATCGCTGTCGGGCAATCGCGATCTGGCCGACGATCTGGTGCAGGAGACGTTGCTGAAGGCCTGGGCGGCGCGCAAGCGTTTCCAGGCCGGCACCAACATGCGCGCCTGGACCTTCATCATCCTGCGCAACCTGTTCCTGAGCCAGATGCGTCGCGCGCGATTCAAGGGCGAGTGGGACGATCTGGTCGCCGACCGCGTGCTTGCGGCACCTGCCAGCCAGGACAAGCATGTAGAATTGGCCGATATGCAACGTGCGCTGATGCACTTGCCGCAGCCGCAGCGCGAGGCGTTGATCCTCGTCGGCGCGGGTGGCTTCGCCTATGAAGAAGCGGCGGAGATCTGCGGTGTCGCGGTGGGCACGATCAAGAGCCGGGTGGCACGCGGACGTGTCGCGCTCGAGGCGCTGATGGCCGGTAGCGCGCTGTCGTCGCGTCGTGACCACGAGGTCGACAGCGAACGGTCGACGCTGGATTCGATCATGAGCGAAGTCGACGAGTTGAGCCGCGACCGCGACGCCTGATTCAGGTTCCTGTTCGTCATCGTGAGCGCAGCGAGGCAGTCCAACCCGACGTTGGACTGCCTCGCTGCACTTGCATTGGCACCAGGTGAGATCAGTCGCGAAAGCGGACGCGCCGGAGCCGATCTAGGCAGCACTCGATCTCGCAGGGCATCTTCGTCTCCTTGCGGAATGCGGCCCGCAGCGGAGCAGCGAGCGCGTCCGCGGCGTGCTCATCACGCACGACATAGGCGCCGTGGGAAGGAACGCCGTTGGAGGAGGCTTCATGAACCATGGTGCCGCAACGCCGACTTTGCGCTAAGGTTGCGGGCGTATGACTGATCCGGTCGCCGAGGCGCGGGCGCGCGCTGCCCGCTTCGCACCATTTCTGGACGGGCTGATCGCGCGCGAGGACGTGACCGCCGCCACGCTCGCCAGCCCGGACGTGCCGATCGGAAAGAGGCTGCGGCTGGAGCGCCGACAACTCGCATTGCAGGTCGCGGAGGGCGATCTGGCGGGGACGATGGACCTGACCGCGGTGACCGCCGCATTGACCGACTTCGCCGACTCCGCGCTCGATCGCGCGATCACCGCCGCGATCGTGGAGCGTACCCCCGATGCCGTGCCGCAGGGTTTCGCCGCGATCGCGCTGGGCAAGCAGGGAAGTCGCGAACTCAATTATTCTTCCGATATCGATCCGATCCTGATCTACGATCCGCTCACCCTGCCGCACCGCCCGCGCGAGGACGCGGCGGATGCGGCAGTGCGGATCGGGCGGCGTGTGCTGGAACTGCTGCAGGCGCGCGATGCCGATGGCTATGTGTTGCGCGTCGATCTGCGCTTGCGACCCTCGCCAGAGGCGACGCCGATCGTCATTCCCGTCGAGGCGGCGATCGCTTATTACGAGTCGCAGGCGCTGCCATGGGAGCGCGCCGCGTTCATTCGCGCCCGGGCGGCGGCGGGTGACCGCGCGCTGGGACAGCGGTTTCTCGATACGATCCGCCCGTTCATCTGGCGGCGCAGCCTCGATTTCGGCGCGGTCGGCGAAATCCTCGACATCACGCGTCGCATTCGCGACCATCATGCGCAAGGGCAGGCGTTCGGCCCCGGTTACGATCTGAAGCGGGGGCGGGGTGGCATTCGCGAGATCGAATTCTTCGCCCAGATCCACCAGTTGATCCACGGCGGACGCGATCCGGCGCTGCGTGCGCCGGCGACGCGCGATGCCTTGGCCGCGCTGGCGGCGGCGGGGCGGATCGACGCCGATGACGCGCGGGCGTTGTCGGATTCCTATACGCTGCTGCGCACGATCGAGCATCGTATCCAGATGATCGACGACCGGCAGACCCATGCGCTGCCGACCGGCGACGGGCTCGACCGGGTCGCCCGCTTGCACGGGCTTGCCGATGGCGCTGCATTGCTGGACCTGTTGCGCCCGGCGGTCACGCGCGTCGCCGCGACCTTCGACAAGCTGGCGCCGGCCCCGGCCGCCGCGGTGCCGCACGATGCCGAACGCCTGCTCGCCTATCTCGCGAAGGCCGGGTTCGCCGAAACCGCGGACGCTGCGCGGCGGATCGTCGCGTGGCGTGAGGCGCGCTACCCGGCCTTGCGAAGTGGCGCGGCGCAAAGCGCGCTGGAGGCGGTACTTCCGGGATTGGTCGAGGCGCTGGCGCAAGCCGCGGTGCCGATGACGGCCCTGAACCAGCTCGATCGCCTGCTTGAGCGATTGCCGAGTGCGATCAACATCTTCCGCTTGCTGGAGGCGCGGCCGGCGCTGGCGACGTTGCTGGCGGACATATTGAGCCATGCGCCGACGCTGGCCGAGGCGCTGGCGCGGCGGCCCGACCTGCTCGACGGGTTGATCGATGCAAGCGCTTTCGACCCGGTCGGCGACGTGGCGACGTTGATGGCGCAGATGCGTGCGACCGAGCGGGACGCGGATTATCAGGCGGTGCTGGAGCATGTCCGCCGCGTCGTCGGTGATCGGCGCTTCGCCTTGGGCGCGCAGATCGTCGCGGGGCGGGCCGATCCGCTGGACGTGGCGGCAGGCTATGCGCGGGTCGCGGAGGCGGCGGTCGAGGTGCTGACGGCGGCCACGGTCGCGGCGTTCGAGGCGGTGCATGGCCGGGTGCCGAGGGGGGAATTGGTGCTTCTGGCGCTGGGGAGGCTTGGCGGCGCGGCGCTGACCCATGCCTCCGACCTCGACCTGATCTATCTGTTCACCGGCGATTTCACCGCGGAATCGGATGGTGCCAAGCCGTTGGGAGCGACGCTGTATTTCTCGCGACTGGCGCAACGCGTCACCGCGGCGCTGTCGGTGCCGACCGCGGCGGGGCCGCTGTATCAGGTGGACACACGGTTGCGGCCGTCGGGCGCGCAGGGGCCGCTGGTGGTCAGCGTCGATTCCTTCGCGCGATACCAACGCGAGGAAGCATGGACGTGGGAGCATATGGCGCTGACGCGGGCGCGCGCGATCTACGGCAGCGCGGCGGCGCGCGCGGCGGTGGAGGCGATCGTGGCGGGCGTGCTGCACGGTGACCGGCGCGCGCACGATATCGCCGCTGACGCAGCGTCGATGCGTGCCGAGATGGCGCAGCACAAGCCGCCCCAAGGGCCGTTGGATGCCAAGCTGCTGCCGGGCGGATTGGTCGACCTGGAGTTCGCGGTGCATGTCGCGCAACTGACAAGAGGAATCGCGTTCACGCCCGATCTGGGCAGGGCGGTGGATATGCTGATCGCGGCCGGCGTGTTCGCGCCCGAACTGCGCGCCGCCTATGATCTGCTCGGACGGCTGCTGGTCACCGTCCGGCTGATCGCGCCCGACGCGCAGGAGCCCGCCGCCGCCGCGACGCGGGCGCTGATCGCGCGCGCGGTGATGCTGCCTGATTGGGAGACGGTGCTTGCCACGCTGGCGAGGGTGCGCGAGAGCGTCGCGGCAAGCTGGCAGGAGAGCATCGCATGGACACCCTCCCCGACGTGATCGCTACCGGCGTCGATGGCGCGCCGTTGCGGCTGCATGACCTGCCGCGCCCGCTGGTCGTGTATTTCTATCCCAAGGACGACACGCCGGGCTGCACGCGCGAGGCGCAGGACTTTTCAGCCTTGTCCCAGGAGTTTGCCGCTGCAGGCATCACCGTGCTCGGCGTATCGCGCGACACGGTCGCCAAGCACGCCAAGTTCCGCGACAAGCACGCGCTGACCGTCACGCTCGCCAGCGATCTCGACGGGAGCGTTACCGAAGCGTTCGGCGTGTGGGGCGAGAAGCAACTGTACGGCAAGACCTATATGGGGATCGAGCGCGCGACGTTCCTGTTCGATCGGGAGGCGAAGCTGGTGCAGGCGTGGCGCAAAGTGAAGGTTCCGGGCCATGCCGAGGCCGTTCTTGCGGCCGCAAGGACACGCTAAATCACGCGAACTGCCGCTTCTTACAACGACTCGGCGCACGACTCCGGCACTTGGACGCGCACATGGGCACAAGCTATTGCCTGATTAACCTTTAGACGCGCACAAACCTTTGCGTTCGCTGCGGCGTTTTTTCGCGAGCGGGCACGGAAAAAGGGGAAGACCGGGGCGTGTTGCGCCGGTCGCAGTCTTGATCTGGGGTTTGATGACCGACACCGCTTCTTTGCCGGCCGGGCGGCCGCTTGTGCGCCTGAACGCCGTGATCGCCGGACGCCCGGCGCTGCTGCGCGGGGGCGCCGCACTTCTGCTCGGTTTCGCCGGCTATGGCGCGCTGCAAGCCTCGACGCAGGTCGCACAGGCGGCCGGGCTGACGCCGGCCGCGGCGGCGCAGGCGCAGCGGATGCAGGCGATGGAGCACAAGGTCGAGCGGATGCAGGCGCGCGTCGCGACGATCCGCACCGCCGCGCAGCAACATGCCGCGCGCATCGAGCAGCGGCAGGAACTGCTGACCGCGGCGCTGACCGGGCAGGGCGATGCGCGCCGGATGGCGCTGGCGACGCTGGCGGTCGATCCGCAGGCGACGCGCGTCGCCGCCGACACGATCCGCCCGTTCCTGAAGGTCGAGCGCCGGCAGGTGGCGCTGGCACAGGGCGCCGAGCAGCATTTGCTCGACCGCTATGCCGCGACCGTGCAGCAGCTTCGCCAGCGCGGCATCGCGCCGACCCGCGTCGCCAAGGCCGGTTCGGCGATGGGCGGCCCGCTGGTCGAGGCGACCAGCACCGAGGCGCGCGCCGATCTCGCCGCCGATCAGCAATTCCGCTCGCTGTTCATGACCTGGAAGAAGCTCGATCGGCTGGAGCAGGGCGTGATCGCAATCCCGTCGGTGCAGCCGGTCCAGAAGCTGCAGTTCACCAGCAACTTCGGTATCCGATCCGACCCGTTCCGCGGCACCGCCGCGATGCACGCCGGGGTCGACATTCCCGGCCCGTCGGGCACGCCGATCTACGCGACCGCCGATGGCATCGTCAGCCACGCCGGCCGGCAGGGCGGTTACGGCAACATGGTCGAGATCAACCATGGCAAGGGCATCGCGACCCGTTACGGCCACCTTTCCAAGATCATCGTCGCCGACAACACCCGCGTGAAGCGCGGGCAGCTCATCGCGCTGATGGGGTCGACCGGGCGCTCGACCGGGCCGCACCTGCATTATGAGGTGCGGATCGACGGCCATGCGGTGAACCCGGTGCCGTTCCTGACCACCGCCGATTATCTGATGGCGGCGCAGGATCGTGCGGTCGGGCAGATCCCGGTGTCAACGAGCGGGCCGGCACCGCAGGACTGAGGCGGGGCGACTCCCTCATACCGTCGCCCCGGACTTGATCCGGGGCCCCGCTTCTTTCCGCCAACTACGGTAAGAAGCGGGATCCCGGATCAAGTCCGGGATGACGAAGAAGGAGATACTCTTTCCGTTTGCGGCAGTCGCGCCTATCTTGATGCCATGGCCACGCTCGCACCCGACATCATCCTGACTCCTGCCGCCGCGGCGCGCGTGGCGGCGATCGCCGCGCGTCAGAACAAGCCCGCGATCCTGCGGCTGTCGGTCGAGGGTGGCGGTTGCTCGGGGTTTCAGTATCGCTTCGGCTTCGCCGACGCGCCCGAGCCGGCCGATCTGGTTGCCGAGACGGATGGCGTGCGGCTGGTGGTCGATGACATCAGCCTCGACCTCGTTCGGGGCGCCAGCGTCGATTATGTCGAGTCGCTCGGCGGCGCGTCGTTCAAGGTCGAAAATCCCAATGCCGCCAGCGGCTGCGGGTGCGGCACCAGCTTTTCGGTGTAGTTAGACAAGCGCGCCGGCCGCGTTTAGACCGGCGCGCGTGAAGATCGTCACCTACAACGTCAACGGCATCAAGGCGCGGCTGCCTCGCCTGCTCGAATATCTCGCCGAGGAGCAACCCGATGTGGTTTGTCTCCAGGAGCTGAAGTCGAGCGACGACACCTTCCCCGAGGCCGACATCCGTGCCGCCGGCTATGGCGCGGTGTGGCACGGGCAGAAGGGCTTCAACGGCGTCGCGGTGCTCGCGCACGGGGTAGACCCGGTCGAACGGCAGCGCGGGTTGGCGGGCGAACCGGAGGACGAGCACAGCCGCTATCTGGAATGTTCGGTGTTCGGGCTGGTGATCGCATCGATCTATCTGCCCAACGGCAACCCGGTGCCGGGGCCGAAATTCGACTACAAATTGCGCTGGATCGGACGATTGCAGGAGCGCGCCCGGGCGCTGCTCGCGGAAGAGGTGCCGGTCGTTCTGGCGGGGGATTACAACGTCATACCGAATGACGACGATACGTTTTCGGTGAAGGCGATGGCAGCGGACGCGCTGATGCAGCCCGAAAGCCGCCACGGCTATCGCGCGCTGCTGGCGCAGGGCTGGACCGATGCGCTGCGGACGCGCAACCCGAAGGGCGGAATATGGACCTTCTGGGATTATCAGGCCGGTGCGTGGCAACGCGATGCAGGGTTTCGCATCGACCATCTGCTGCTCAGCCCGGCGGTCGCCGATCGGCTGGCGGATGCGGGCGTCGACAAGGCGTATCGCGGTCGCGAGAAAGCGAGCGATCATGCGCCGACGTGGGTGCGCCTGCGGTGAGGCTGAAATGGGGTGCGGTTGCGCTGCTGGCGACAATCGCAGGCTCAGCGGCGGCGCAGGATTCACCTGGTGTGCGTTTTTGTCCCAATCGACCGTCGCTGGGCGCGAGCGGGTGCACGACATTGCCCGGTCAGGTGCAGGTCGAGCTGTCCGGGGTCGATTGGCAGCGCGACGACGACGGTGAGACGCGCGAGGACCTGATCCGCAGCGAAGTGACTGCGCGGATCGGGCTGACGCGCGACAGCGAGGCGCAGATCGGCTGGACGCCGCTTGGCACGCTGCGGACGCGTGACAAGGCCAGCGGTGAGGTCATGCGGCAGACCGGCGCGGGTGACCTCACGCTCGGCTGGCGACGTGCGCTGAGCCATCCCGATGGCAAGAAGCTGTCGTCCGCGGTGCAGCCTTATGTGACGCTGCCGGTCGGGCGCAGCGGGATCGGCGACGGCGACTGGTCGGCGGGAGCGGTGCTGCCGGTGATGTGGCGGATCGACAAGAAGTGGAGCGTCGATTTCACCGGCCAATTGGCGGCGGCGGTCGACGAGGATGGGCACGGCAGGCATTTCGACGCGACGGGGGTGTTCGGCGTCGGCTATGCCTTGACCGACAGCGTGACCGCCAACGCCGAGCTGTCGATCGAGCGCGATCAGGATCCGGCGGACCATGTCGTGCGCACGCTGGCAGCGGCATCGGTGGCGTGGAAACCCACGAAGCACACGCAACTGGATGTGCTCGCAGTGGCCGGACTCAACCATGATGCCCCGGACGCGCGGGTGGCCCTGGGTGGTGCCTTGTTGTTTTGACCGCCAATCGGTGAAACGCGCCGGATATTGGCGTGACATACCAGTGCAATACACCTGACATCTACGGAAAAGCGCGGTTTTCCGCCACTTTTTCGATTTGGCACGATGGCTGCAATGTGTCCTGCGTCCCCGATCAACGGGGCAGGGAGACCCGCCATGAAGACCATCGCTACCGCCGTCATCGCCAGCCTGTTCGCCGTCGCCCCCGCTTATGCCGCACCGAAGAGCGCGCCGACCGCCGAACCGTCGCCGACCGCCACTGCCCCCGCCATGCCGTCGCCGGCCCGCAACGCCAATACCCGCTATTGCTACAACACCGAACTGACCGGCTCGCGTATCCTGTCGCGCGTCTGCAAGACCCGCGATGCCTGGAAGCACATGGGTGTCATCGTCCCGGAGAACCTGTGATCGCCGGGACCCGGCGGGTCTCCGGCGCCGGCCGGAAACCCGCCGCTACAGATCAGAACGTGCGTTCGTAGACCTGATAGACCTTGTTGACGCGGCTATCGATCGCGGTGGCGATCGAGTTCATGCCCTGATTGTCGTCGAGCACCCAGCCGATCTCGCCGCGTGTCGCGCCATAATTGGCAACCGAGGCCTGCCGGATCGCCTCGATCATCATGAAGGCCAATTGCCCGGCCAGCCGCGAGCTTTGCAGCTCCTTGCGCACGCCCATCAGCGGCACGCGCATCGTCTGCACGCGCGGCTTGCGGAGCCACAACAGCAGCTTCGCCCAGCCGAACGGGAGCAAATTGCCGTTCAGCGGCTTGATCGCTTCGTTGAGGTCGGGAAGCGTGATCATGAACGCGACTGGCTTGCCGTCCAGTTCCGCGATGCGGATCAGGTCGTTGAAGACGATCGGCTTCAGCTTGACCCCGACGTCCTTGATCTCGGGCGGGGTTAGCGGGATGAAGCCCCAATTGTCCGACCATGCGTCGTTGAGGATGTCGAGGATGATCGCGGCCTCGTCCTCGAACTTGCGCTTGTCGACCTCGCGCACGACGATGCTCTTGTTCGCGTCGCCCGATCGGATGATCCGCTTTACCAGCGGCGGGAATTCCTGCGTGATGTCCAGTTCATAGGTGATGAGCTGCTTGACCGGCCGATAGCCGGCGCGCTCGATCCAGTCGCGATATTCGGGCTTGTGATGCCCCATCATCACGGTCGGCGACTGGTGATAGCCCTGAACGAGCAGGCCCGGCTCTTCCCAGATCGACATGCTGATCGGGCCGAGCGCGCGCGTCATCCCCTGTTCGCGCAGCCACCCCTCCGCCCGGGCGAGCAACGCGGTGAAGATGCCTTCATCCTCGGCATCCATCAGCCCCCATTGCCCGCAGCCCGGACCGAAGCCGCGCTCGGCCGGCATCTCAAGCCCGAGCGTGTCGATGTGCGCCGAGATGCGGCCGACCACCCGACCGTCGCGGCGCGCGAGGAAAAGCTGCGCCTTGGCGTGGCTGAACCAGCCGTTCTTTTCCGGCGTGATGAGCCCCAGCGCCTCGCCCTTGAGTGGCGGCACCCAATAGGGATCGTCCTTGTAAAGACGAAACGGCAGGTCGACGAACGCCTTGCGGTCGCTCTTGGTCAGGACGGGAGTGATCGAAAGCTCAGCCATGTTGCTGGCGTGTAAACGGGTCACTCGATCATAGCGAGTGAACAATTATCCAGAATGGCGAGCCCCCCGGTCCTGTTCCGGTCACGCTGTCGCCACTATGTTCGGACAATGGATATGCCCATGAACACCATGACTCTCGATCGTGCGGCGGCCGCCGTCCGCGCGCCGCGCCCGGTGATCGCCGACGACAAGGCGATGCTGAAGGCCGCCGCCGAGTTGACCCGCGACCTGCTGAAGCCGCGTCCCGGCATCTATTGGGCCGATCTGATCGCCTCTTCGGTGGTCGGCTATGGCGCGCTGGCGGTGGCGATCGTCTCGACCTCGACCGCGCTGGCGATCGTCGCGGGCGTGGTGGCGGTGCTCGCGCTGTATCGCGGGATGAGCATGATCCACGAGCTGACGCACGTGAAGCACGCGGCGCTGCCCGGTTTCCGCGCGGGCTGGAACGCGCTGATCGGCGTGCCGATGATGATCCCGTCGTTCATGTACGAAGGCGTGCACAACCTGCACCATGCCAAGACGCGCTACGGCACGTCTGAAGACCCGGAATACCTGCCGCTCGCCCTGATGAAGCCGTGGACGCTGCCGGTGTTCATCATCGTTTCGGCGCTGGCGCCGGTCGGGCTGCTGATCCGCTTCGGCGTGCTGGCGCCGCTGTCGGCGCTGTCGCCCAAGCTGCGGACGGCGGTGGTGTCGCGGTATTCGGCGCTGTCGATCAACCCGCAGTTCCGCCGTCGGATGCCGCAGGGCGAGGAGAAGACGCGCTGGGACCGTGTCGAGGCGGCGACCGCGGTGTGGGCGCTGGCGTTGATCGTGCTGACCGCCACCGGCGTGCTGCCGCTCAAGGCGTTCCTGATCTTCCTTGCGGTCGGGTCTGGCGTGGCGCTGATCAATCAGGTGCGGACGCTGGTTGCGCATCTGTGGGAGAATGAGGGCGAGGTGATGACCGTCACCGCGCAATATCTCGACTCGGTCAACGTGCCGCCGCCGGCGTTGCTGCCGGTGCTGTGGGCGCCGGTCGGGCTGCGCTACCACGCGCTCCACCATCTGCTGCCGGGCGTGCCGTATCACGCGCTGGGCGAGGCGCATAAGCGGCTGATCGGGGTGCTGGAGCCGGAGTCGCCTTATTACAAGGCGAACTATCGCGGGCTGCCGGGGCTGGTCGGCAAGCTGACGATGGCGACGCTGCGGGGGCGGTAAGGGGTCGGTCGCCTCAGCTAAAGTAGGCCGTCGTTGCGAGCGGAGCGAAGCAATCCAGGGCGCCTTTGTCCGGCTCTGGATTGCTTCGCTCCGCTCGCAATGACGAACTTGGCGCATATCCGTGTAAACGTTGCGCTTATTCCTCGGTCCTGAGCAGCACCGCTTCGCCGATCAGCAGGAACAGCAGGAACGGTGCCCAAGCGGCGAGGAACGGCGGGTAGGCGCCGAGATTGCCCATCGCGAGCGCGAAATTGTCGGCGACGAAATAGGCGAAGCCCAGCGCCATGCCGATCACCGCGCGGACGAACAGCGCACCCGAGCGGGCGATCCCGAACGCCGCGACCGCGCCGAGCAGCGGCATCAGCACCGACGACAGCGGGCCGGACAGCTTGTGCCACAGCACGCCTTCCAAGGCCTTGGTCGGGCGGCCGGCTTCCTCCAGATCGCTGATCGCCTCGCTTAGGCCACGAAACGACAAAGCGTCGCCGTCGACGTTGGCGAGCGTGAACTGATCGGGCGTTACGCCGCGCCCGACCACCGTCGCGCCCAGCCGCGTCACCGCACCCGAAGCCACGTCGAAGCGCCGTGCGGGCCAGATCCGCCAGCCATCGCCGTCGCGCACGCCGCGCGGCGCGTTGATGAGCCCGCGCAGCCCGCCGTCGGGGTTGCGCTCATAGACGGTGACGCCGCCCAATCGCGCGCCCGCGCCGCGTCCGCCGATCGCATCGGCCTGGATCAGATCGTCGCCGGCGCGTACCCAGACGTTGGTGCGATTGCCGCGGTCGATCGGCATCGTGCCGTAATTCACCTTCTGCCACGCGCTCAGCTCGGCCGTGGCGCGGCTGACGACGCGGTCGTTGAAGGCGAAGGTGACGATGGCGATCCCGACGCTGGCGATCACCAGCGGCGCGAGCACCTGATGCGCCGACAGGCCAGCGGCCTTCAGCGCCACCACCTCGCTATTGGCGTTCATGGTGATGAGCGTCAGGATCGTGCCGAGCAGCACCGAAAAGGGCAGGAAGGTGGAGATCAACTGCGGCGCGCGCAGCGAGACGTAGCGCCACACCTCCGCATCGCCATTGCCGGCGGTGGCGAGGATGCGGCCGCTCTCGCTGAGCAGGTCGAGCGTCTGGAGCACCAGCACCAGCCCGAACAGGATGCCGAAGGTGCGCGTCAGGAACAGCCGCGCCATGTAGATCGCGACGGTGCGCGACGGGAACAGCGCGCTCATGCGCGGGCCTCCTTGCGGCGCCGTCCGGGCAGGTAGCGCGCGACCATCGCCCATGCCTTGCCGAAGAACCGCTCCAGCGCACCGATCGGCTGTCCGCCGGGAACATTGGCGATCGTATGGTACATCCACAGGATCAGCGCGGCGAAGATCACGAACGGCACCCACAGGGCGATCGCCGGGTCGACGGTGCCCCGCTCGCCCAGCGAGGCGGCATATTGGTTGATCTTGTGATAGGTGACGACCATCACGATCGACAGGAACACGCCCAGCGCCGAGGTGGAGCGCTTCGGGGGCACGCCCAGTGCGACCGCGAGCAGCGGCAACAGGAACATCGACGCGACCTCGACCAGTCGGAAGTGGAATTCGGCGCGGCTGCCGTCACGCTGCTCCTCGCTGCGCGCCGGCGCGTGACCGAGTTTCGCGAGTTCGGGCAGCGTATATTCGAGGTTCTTGCCGCCGCGGGTGCGGAAACTCTCGAAGCGGGGGAGATTGATCGGCAGGTCGTGCGAGGTGAAGGTCAGCGTGCGCGGTGTCACGAAATCCGGGCGATTGTGGATCATCGTGCCGTCGGTGAGGCGGAAGATGATGACGTTGGGATCGTCGGTGGCGAGGAACTGACCGGTCGCGGCGGTGACGCCGACCCAGTCGCCCTTCGGGCTTTCGGCGTGGACGAAGATGCCCGATAGCTGGCGCCCGCGATCCTGGCTGCGCTCGATACGGAGCGTCATCCGATCGCCGAGGTGCGTGAATTCGCCGACCTTGATCGACGCACCGAGCGCCCCGGTGCGCAGTTCGAAGCGGAGTTGCTCATAGGCGTAGCGCGCCTTGGGCTGGACATAGCCGACGATCGCGATGTTCAGCGCCGCCAGTACGATCGCGTAATAATAGGGCACGCGCAACAGGCGGCCGTAGCTCATGCCGACGGCGCGCATCACGTCCAGCTCGCTCGACGTCGCGATCCGGCGGAAGGCGAGCAGCACGCCCAGCATCAGCCCGATCGGAATGCCGAGCCCGAGATATTCGGGAAGCAGATTAGCCAGCATCTTCCACACGACGCTGACCGGCCCGCCCTGAGTCGCCACGAAGTCGAACAGGCGGCGGATGCGATCGAGGATCAGCAGCATCGCCGCGATCAGCAACGTCGAGAACAGCGGCAGCGCGATCAGCCGGGCCATGTAGCGGTCGATCGATGTCATGGGCGGGACGGCGCTGCCTTTGCGTGGGAAGACGGGACGACCGGCTATAGGATGCGCAAACGGGCGCGTCAGCAGCCGATTTGGGTCATTCGGCGGCGAGCGGTGCCGGATCGTCGCCGCGCGCCGCCGCAGCCACCGCGCGGTCGAGAGCGGCCAAGGTGAAGGGCTTACGCAACACGGGATGGTCGCCCAGCTCGATTCCGCCGTTCGCCCCGCCCGCGAAACCGGTAACGAACAGCACGGGCACATGTGCGAAGGCGGGTGGCAGCGTCGCGATCATCTCCGGCCCGGTCAGCGACGGCATCAAGACGTCGGACAGGATCAGGTCGACGCGCTCCATCGCCTCCAGCACCGCGGCGACCTGCGTCGCATCGTCGCAGGCGACCGCAAGATGGCCGAGGTCGGTGAGCGCCTCCATCGTCGAGGCCAGGACGCGGGGATCATCCTCGACCACGAGGATCGCGCGCCCGGCACCAGGCGGGACCGCGGCGGAGGGCGCAGCGACGAGCGGTGCGGGCGGTAAGGGGGCGCGAACGGCTTCCTCGCCACGCTGATCGCGCGGCAGCAGCAACGTGACCGTGGTGCCGACCCCGACGCGCGAGGCGATCGTCACCTCCCCGCCGATCTGGCGCGCGAAGGAGAAGGTCTGGCTGAGCCCCAACCCGGTCCCCTTGCCGAGCGGTTTGGTGGTGAAGAACGGCTCGAAGACGCGATCGAGCACCTCGGGCGTGATCCCGCAGCCGGTGTCGGTGACGGCGAGCGCGAGGAAATCACCACTCGGGCCGGTCGCATCGCCGCCGGGCAGCGTCGCGCGCGTGGCGCGGATCGTCAGCGTGCCACGACCGTCCATCGCGTCGCGCGCGTTGACCGCGAGATTGACGAGCGTGTTCTCGAGCTGGACGCGGTCGACGCGCACGCACCAGCCGGCGCTATCGTCCTCCAGCACCAGCGTCATGCCGTCGCCCAGCGAGCGGGTGAGCATATCGCCGAGCCCGTCGAACAGCGCCGCCGCCGCGATCGGTTCGGGGTTGATCGCGGTTTCGCGCGCGAAGGCGAGCAGGCGTGCGGTCAGCGCCGCGGCGCGGTCCGCTCCCTCGCGCGCGCCGTCCAGATGCCGTGCCGCCTCGCTCGCGCCCGGGGGCAAATGGCGCGCGGCGAGTTCGACGCCGCTCAGCACCACCGCGAGCATATTGTTGAAATCGTGCGCGATGCCGCCGGTCAACTGCCCGACCGCCTCCATCTTCTGCACCTGTCGCAGCCGCGCTTCCTGCTCGCGCAACTCATCGGTCGCGCGCGCGACCGCCTCGGCCAGCTCGTCGGCGCGGAGCCGTTCGCTTTCCGCCTCGCTGCGCGCGATCGCGCGGTCCGCGAGCGCCTCGACCATGATCCAGCCCATGGTGATCCCGCCGCCGACCAGCATCACGCCGAACACCGCCAGCACCTTGGCGATGGTGGTGGAGCGGCGCACCGAGGCGCGTGCCTGCGCGGTGCGCATTTCGAGCAGCAGCCGTTCGTCGGTGATGATCCCGTCGAGCGAATCGTTGATGCGGGTGAGCGCATCACTCTGTCGCGCCTGATAGAAGCGCGAAAGCGCCTGGTTGTTCTTGCCGTAATTGGTGCTGAGCGCGGTGAGCGCCAGTTCGTCGCCGCGGGTGCGGAACGCCTCCTGCAAGGTCGCGACGTGCGTGAGCTGCACGTCATTGTCGTGCACCAGTTTGGCAAGCCGACCGATCGCCTGCTTCGCGCGCCGCCAGTCGTCATAATAGATCTGACCGAGCTGTTGATCGCCCGAGATCACGTACCGGCCCAGCGACGCCTCGGCATGGGCGATCGTGCCCTGCACGGTGCGGGCCAGGATCATCACGTCGTAGCTGTGCCGCTGCGACGCGAGCGCGCGGTCACGCTGGCCGTTCACCTCGGCCAGCGTGACGACGAGCAGCGCGAGCACGACCGCGCCGGCGATCGCCATCACGCTGAGCGTGATGGTGCGCCAGGCGCCGGTCAGTCGTCCTGTGATGTCGTCGCGATCGGTCACGGCCGCGACGTTAGGTTAACAAGCGTTAAAGGAAGGCGAACGCGCCATCATTTGGTCGCACCGGCGAGGCGGCCTGCCGCCGCGAACATCGCGATCACGCGGTCGATCTGTTCCGACGTGTGTTCGGCGCAGATCGAGCAGCGCAGCAGGAACGTGCCGGACGGCGTGGCCGGCGGGCGGGCGACGTTGACGTAGAGCCCGGCCTCGAGCAGCGCCTGCCACATCACCACCGCCTGCGCCTGATCCTGCAGGATCACCGCGACGATCGCCGAATCGCACGTCTCGGTACCGAGCGCGAACCCAAGCCCCTTCAGCCCGGCGTGGAGGCGGCGGGCATTGTCCCACAGCCGCGCGCGCTTATCGTGCGCGGTCATCAGCTTGCGCACCGAGGCGGCGGCGGTCGCGACCACCGACGGCGGCAGCGAGGCGGTGAAGATGTACGGGCGACACGAGAAGCGCAGCCCCTCGAACTTGGGATGGTTCGAGATGCAGAAGCCACCGACCGTGCCGACCGACTTGGAGAAGGTGCCGATCACCAGATCGACGTCCTCACCCAGCACCAGCCCCTGCGCCTCGTAGACGCCGCGGCCATGCTCGCCGAAGAAGCCCATCGAATGCGCCTCGTCGACCAGCACCATGCAGCCGTGCTTCTTCGAGACCTGCACCATCTCGCGCAGCGGGGCGATGTCGCCGAGCATCGAATAGACGCCCTCCAGCACCACCAATTTGCCCGGCTCCTTGGGCAGGCGGCCCAGCCGCTTGTCGAGGTCCTCGACCGAATTGTGGCGGAAGCGGACGATTTCCGCATCGCCCATCTTGCAGCCGTCGTAGATCGAGGCGTGGCTGTCGGCGTCGAGGATGACGTATTCGCCGCGGCCCGCCATCGTCGAGATCGTGCCGAGATTGGCCTGATAGCCGGTCGAGAAGACGATCGCGCCGCTCGCGCCGTAGAATTCCTTGAGCGCCTCCTCCGCCTCGACGTGATCGCGGAAGGTGCCGTTGAGCATCCGGCTGCCGTTGGTGCCGCTGCCGAACTGTTCGAGCGCGCGGGTGCCGGCGGCGATCACGTCCGGGTCGAACGTCATCCCCATGTAATTGTAGGTGCCGAGCAGGATCGTCTCCTGCCCGCGGATCACCGCGGTGGTCGGCGAGGTGACCTGCTCCATGACGATCCCGAACGGATCCCGCACGCCCGAACTCATCAGCGCCTCGCGCTCGGCGAGCAGCGGATCGAACTTCGCGAACAGGTCGCGCGCGGGCGGCGCGGCGACGGGTTCGGCGGGCAGCTTCTCGCTCTGGAGGCCGGTCTCGGTCATGCGATTCAGCCCTTCAGCTTCTCGACCGCGTCGGCGAGCTGGCCGACATTTTCGATCTCGGCCTGCATGTTCATCGTGATGATGATGTCGAACTCGTCCTCGATCGCGGCGACGAAGTCCATCACGGTCAGCGAATCCCATTCCAGGTCACCCTGGAAGCTGGTCGCTTCGGTGATCGCGACGCCCTTCTTGTTGAAGGGTTCGATCTGCGTGCGCAGCGTGTCGAGAATGGCGGTGCGGTCGGTCATGCGGATGCTCTGGCCCTGAAATGCGGCGGTTGTCTGGCCGCGCTATAGCAAGCCGTGGGCGCGATACCATCGTGCCGTTTCGGCCAGCCCGTCGGCGGCGGCGATTTGCGGCTGCCAGAGCGTGGGCGGCGGGGCCTTGGCGGGGTCGGCGGTCCAGTCGGGATGGACCATATAGGCGACGCGGTCGGCGGTCAGCTTCGCCTTTGTGCCGCGCAGCAGCTTGTCCGCGCGCGCGGCGGTGCGGAGCAGCGCGGCAGGGAGGGGAAGCGGCCGCACGCGCCGCCCGACCGCCGCGCCGATCGCGCGCGCGAAGTCGGCGTAGCTGAGCGGGTGGCCGTCGCTGGGTTCGTAGATGGCGTGGTCGCCGGGCGCTTCGGCGAGTGCGAGCAGGACGCGGGCGAGATCGGCGACGTGGATGATCGACAGGTGCCCGCGCGGCGGGATCGGCACCACGCCGGTGCGGCGCGCGGCGCGGAACAGGTCGCGCTGCTCCATGTCGCCGGGACCGTAGACTCCGGGCGGGCGAACGATCGTCCAGTCGAGCGCGCTGGCGGTCACCACGTCTTCCGCCCCGGCCTTCGACCAGCCGTAATTCGACAGCGAAGGCTCGCGTGCCGCCAGCGAGGAGACATGGACGAAGCGGCGGACGTCCCACGTCCGCGCGGCCTCGACCACGTTGCGGGTGCCGGCCATATTGGCGGCGGCGAAGGCGACGCGATCGGGCGCGTTGACCGCACCGGCGACGTGGATGACGACCTCGGCAGTCGAGACCAGCGCGGAAATCGCTGGCGCATCGTCGAGCGCGCCCGCGATCCACGTCACGCCGTTGCGCGGCGGCTGCGGGCGGCGGGCGAGCGCGCGTATTTGATGCCCGGCGGCGAGCGCCTGCTCGATCAGCGCGCCGCCGACGAAGCCGGTGCCGCCGGTCAGCGCGAGGATCACAGCAACGCCATATGGTTGCGGTGGACGAGCGCCGCACGCGGAGCGTAGCCGAGCAGCGCGGCATGTTCGTCGCTGCGCCGCCCCAGCAGCCGTGCGGCGTCGGCGGCATCATATTCGGACAGGCCGCGCGCGATCGGGCCAGCCGGGCCGGTGATCGCGACCAGATCGCCGCGCGCGAACGCGCCCTCGACGCGTGTCGCGCCCGCGGCGAGCAGACTGCGCCCTTCGGTGAGCGCGTGCGCGGCGCCGGCATCGACGTGGATCGTTCCCGCCGCGGTCAGCCCGCCCGCCAGCCATGCCTTGCGCGCGGGAGCGGTGCGTTCGGCGACGAACAGGGTGTGGCGCGCGGCGGTCGACAGCGGTTGCGGAGCATGGCCAGAGGCGATCGCGAGCGCGGCACCGGCGGCATTGGCGATCCGCGCGGCGGCGATTTTCGACACCATCCCGCCCGATCCCATGCCCGAGGCTGAGCCGCGGTCGGCCATCGCCTCGATGCCGGCGTCGATCCGCTCGACGCGCGCGATGTGCTGCGCGCCGGGTTGTGCGGGGTTGCGGTCGTAGAGCCCGTCGATGTCGGAGAGCAGCACGACGCCCTGCGCGCCCGCCGCCTGCGCGATCCGCGCCGCGAGCCGGTCGTTGTCGCCGAAGCGGATTTCCTCGGTGGCGACCGAGTCGTTCTCGTTGATGACCGGCACGGTGCCGAGCTGGAGCAGCCGCCCGAGCGTCGCGGCGGCATTGAGGTAGCGGCGGCGCTCCTCAAGATCGCCGAGCGTCACCAGCATCTGCGCGGCGGTCAGCCCCTGCGCGGCGAGGACGTCGGCCCACACGCCCGCCAGCGCGATCTGCCCGGTGGCGGCGGCGGCCTGCGCATCCTCAAGGCTGGCGCGGCCACCCTTGGCGAGCCCGAGCCGCCGCGCGCCGAGCGCGATCGCACCCGACGAGACGACCGCGACCTGCTGCCCGGCGGCGGCGCGTTCGGCGATGTCGCGCGCGATCCCCTCCAGCCACGCCCGTCGCACCCCGCCTTCGGGATCGACGAGCAAGGCCGAGCCGATCTTGACGATCAATCGCGGGCAGGCGGCGGGGGGGAAGAGCGACATAGCCGCGGCGTTAGCGCGGCGCGCGGCGGCGCTCAATCGCGTGCGAACATCTCGGCATGGGGCAGGGTGAGCGACAGGGCGGGGAGCGGCACGTCGAACGGTTCGTCATGCGCGACGTCGCTCCAGCCGTGCGGGCCGGTGCGCTGGATCACGCGCAGCCGCTCGCTTGCGATGTCGACGAAGACGATCGTGTCGACGCTGTCGAGCGCTTTATACTCGTCGAGCTTGGTCCGCAGGTCGGTGCGCGCGGTGGTGGCGGACAGCACCTCGAACAGCACGCGCGGGTCGTCGAACGCCTTGGCGCTATCGTGCGCGGGATCGTTCTTGCCGCAGAACACTGAGACATCAGGATAGCGCACCGACAGGTCGTGGGTGCGGGTCGCCATGTCCGACGTGTAGGGCTTGCACCCGCTGCCGCGTAGCCGGTTGGCGAGCGCGACGAAGATGTTACCGGCCACCTCGGCGTGCCGTGCCGAACCGCCCGCCATCATGCGGATGATTCCATTATCCAGTTCCGCCTTCAGGTCGCCGAAATCGAGTTGGAGAAACTCGGCGGCAGTCAGGATCGGATACTCGGGGGCGATCTGCGCGGCCATGCGCGTATCATAACCGTTGACGAGGGCGAAAGACAGTCAGCGGATCAGCCGCCATTGCTGGTTCGGGTGAGCACCGCAGCTCCACAGGCGGATCGCGGCGCCGGGCGCGAGGTTGCCGATATTGTCGAGGCAGGTGGCGGTCGCGCGATTGCGGAGCACGAACCAGCCGTCGCCGGTCGGCAACATCTCCCATTGCTGCTCGGGCGTTCCCGCGGCAGCTGTGAGCGTCGCCGCGGCATCGTCGCCGCGCGCCGTCGCGGTGATCCGGCGGTCGTCGGCTGTACTGGCGAGCGTGATGAAGCCGTCGGCGAAGATCACGCGCCATCGCTGGGCAGTGCCGTCGGCGGGCGTGGCTTGCGCCGGTGCGGCGCTGTCGGCACGGAGCGTGAGGCCGCTCGAGCGGTTCTGGAAGCGCCGGAGGCCCGCGATCGCCGCGGTCGCGTCGTCGCCGAGCGCCATGTCGGCGACCTGTGCGCTGACGAGCTGCGTGTTGCGCTGCGTGTCGCTGGTCTCGCCGTCGTAATTGAGGCCATAGGGCCAGAAATGCTGGCTGTCGGCGTTGAGGACGGCGTTCGCGCCGTCGAACGCCTTGATCCGAGCCACCGCCGTCGCGCCGGTAAAGCGGCCATCGCTGATCGTCCGTGCCCAGGCGGCGGTCGAACCCGAGCCGAGCCAGTGCGCCAGTTCGTGGAGCGCGACGCGGCGGCTGATCGCGCCACCGAAGCGGATCGTGCCGCGATAGCTGGCATCGGCGGTCGGCGTGTTCGCGCCATAGACGACGTTGATGGTGCCCGCGAACGCGCCGAGCGTGTTGGTGTGGCCGATCGCGAAATCCATCGCGTCGCGGATCGCCGACAGCTTGTCCGCAGGGATATCGGGCGCCAGCGTGTAGGTCAGCGTGCCGAGCGTATAGGGCTCGACCGCTGCGCTGGTCGGGGTCGGGAGCGGCGTTGGTGTCGACGTGGGCGTTGGCGACGGCGTCGGTGAGGGCGTCGGTGAGGGCGTCGGCGAAGGCGTCGACAGGGGCGCGGCGCCGGTCGGCGTGTCCGACGATCCGCCGCCGCATCCGGCGACCGCCAGCGCCATCGTCCACGCCCAGTTCCGCGCGCGCCTCACCTGCATCAGCAACCTACCTTTCGCATAAGAGATAGGCGCTGCCCCGGCGAGCGGAAGGGCCGGTTCAGATCACACCGGCGACCATTCGACTTCCTGTTCCTCGCCGTCGTCGTCGACCGGGCGATCGGGGGCGGGGATCGCCTCGAGCAACCGGTCGAGCGCCCAGTCGACCCCGACGCCGCTCGCGCCCGAGATCGGGATCACTTCCGCGCCGCTCGCTTCCTCCAGCTCAGCCGACAGCGCGGCGATCAGCTCGTCGTCGAGCGTGTCGATCTTGTTGAGCGCGACCACCACCGGCTTTTCGTCGAGCCCGCCGCCATAGGCGCTCAGCTCGTCGCGGACGATCCGGTAGCTTTCCGCCACATCCTTGTCGTTGGCGTCGATCAGGTGGAGCAGTACGCGGCAGCGCTCGATATGGCCGAGGAAGCGGTCGCCGATCCCCGCGCCGTCCGCCGCGCCCTCGATCAGGCCGGGGATGTCGGCGACGACGAACTCGCGCTGCTTGTGCCGCACGACGCCGAGCTGCGGGCGGGTGGTGGTGAAGGCATAGGCGCCGACCTTGGCCTGCGCATTGGTCACCTGGTTGATGAAGGTCGACTTTCCCGCATTGGGGAGGCCGACGAGCCCGGCGTCGGCCAGCAGCTTGAGCCGCAGCCAGACCCATGCCTCCTCATACGGCCAGCCGGTGCCGTGCTGGCGCGGCGCGCGATTGGTCGAGGTCTTGTAGCTGGCGTTGCCGCGCCCGCCGTCGCCGCCGCGCAGGAAGGTGATCCGCTCGCCCACGCGGGTCATGTCGGCGAGCAGGGTGCGCTCCTCGTCGTCGGCGAGGATCTGCGTGCCGACCGGCACCTTGATGACCAGATCGTCGCCGCCCGCGCCGGTGCGGTTGCTGCCCGAGCCACCCATGCCGCGCGGCGCGCGGAAATGCTGGGTGTAGCGGAAGTCGATCAGCGTGTTCAGCCCGGCGACCGCCTCGAAGACGATGTCGCCGCCCTTGCCGCCGTTGCCGCCATCGGGGCCGCCATATTCGATGTATTTTTCGCGCCGGAAGCTGACGGCGCCGGGGCCGCCCGCGCCGGAACGGACGAAGATTTTGGCTTGATCGAGAAAGTGCATGGCGTGCTCCGTACCGCTTTAGCGCGGCTAAAGCGATATCGGAGCGCGCCCGGCCGGCGCGGGCGCTGCCCGCGACCGACGACGCGGCTTGGCCGCGGCGGATTGTTCACGACCCGCTGCCCTTCACCGTCACCCCGGACTTGATCCGGGGTCCCGCTACTGGCCGATGTTGCAGAAGAAGCGGGGCCCCGGATCAGGTCCGGGGCGACATGGGATGGGCTACGCCTCCACCACGCCGCGATCCCGCAGCAGCATCGTCCGCGCGATCGCCCGTGCGCGGTCCCTCGGCAGCCCCAGCGCGCGCGCCATCGGGGCGCCGAGCAGCGCATCGCCCAGCGCCGCCAGCACCAGTTGCAGCGTCTCGTCCTTGATCGGCGCGTCCCGGCGTTGCTCGCGCGACAGCTCCTCGACCAGATCGTGGACCGCGGTCAGGATCGGGTCGAGCGCGTCCTGATTGCCGTTGAGAATCATCCACGTCGCCAGCGCGCCCGCGCCGTTCGCGCCGAACGCGTCGAACACCACGTCGACCAGCTCGGCCGGGTCCTTGCGTTCGCGCGAGCGGCGCGCGGCATCGCGGATCGGCGCGACGACCAGCGCGGTCATCCGCTGGATCAGCGCCGATTGCAGCCCGTCCGCCGAGCCGAAATGGTGGAGCAGATTGGCGTGCGTCCGCCCGATCCGCCCCGCCACCGCCTTCAGCGTCACCGCCTGCGGTCCCTGTTCGACCAGCAGCACGCGCGCTGCCTCCAGCGCCGCATCACGCGACGCCTCGGGGCTCAACCGTCGGCGCGGGGTTGCAATCGCAGCAGGGGGCAATTAACTGACACCATTGTAAGTAAACGGATAATGCCCGTCATTAGTGGAGGTTTCCGTGGCGAAAGCAACCACGCCCGCCGACCTGACCATCACCCCGCGCGACCGGCGATTCGGGCGCGGTGCCACGATCCGGCGCTGGTGGCTGAACGACGACCCTTATGCCACGGCCTTTTACAACGCGCTGTCGGTGACCTTCCCGAAGGGCGAGGGGTTCTTCGTCGACAGCGTCCGCACGTTCCGCGACGGCACCCCGCCGCGGTTGGAGCGCGAGATCAACGCCTTCATCAAACAGGAGGTGCTGCATACCCGCGAACATGTCGCCTTCAACCGGCATGTCGCCGATCAGGGGTGCGACACGAGCCTGCTCGATCGCGACGTCGATGCCGCGCTGGCGCTGACCAAGGGACGGCCGCCGATCGGAAGCCTGGCCGCCACCACCGCGCTCGAACATTTCACCGCGATGCTCGCGCACGAGCTGATCGCCGACCCGCGCCATCTGGCTGGCGGCGACGAGCAGGCGCGCGCGCTGTGGCTGTGGCATGCCGCCGAGGAAATCGAGCACAAGGGCGTCGCCTACGACACCTGGCTGCACGCGACGCGTGACTGGCCGCGCTTCACGCGCTGGCGTGTCAAGGCGCTGGTGATGCTGATCACGACGTGGCGGTTCGTTCACGGCCGCGCGCGCGGGATGACCGAGCTGTTGCGGCAGGACGGGCTGACCGGGCCGAAGGTGTGGGCGCGGATGGCGTGGTATGCGTTCGGCTATCCGGGGATGGCGCGGAAGGTGGCCGGGGTGTGGCTGGCGTATTTCCTGCCCGGCTTCCACCCGTGGAAACACGACGACCGCGCGCTGATCGGACTGGCCGAGAGCGATTATGAGGCGGCGGTGCTGCCGCGGACCGCCTGAGCGCGCTGTCGGCTGGAAGTTGGCGATGTTTGCGCAGCGCGCCGGAAAAAGTCGCGCACATGGCTTCGGTGCCGGCTGAGCGGCCAGCGGGACAGGTGCAGGGTACGCCATGGCAGGTGTATAGGGCGCAGGCGGCGCTGTAGGACCGCGTGGCCGCGCACGTCACTTCGACGCCGGGCAATCTTCGTTAGGCGGGATCGTCTCGGTCGCGACGTGACGCATCTCGGTGGTGTGGGAGAAGGGCGGTGGCTTGCCCGCTCCCTGCGCCGGTCTGTCGCCGATCTGCATCGCCGATGTTTGCGCTTATGCCCCGATAGCGATGGTTCATGCCCTTCGGATGTGGGCTTTGAAGGGGTCGAGAACCGCTCCCGAAGACCGTCGCCCCGGATCGGGTCCGGGGCGACGATTCAGGATTTGGGCCGATGGACGCTCACGCCGCGATCGGCATCGCCGCGTTGGTACGGGCGGCCTGCGCGTCGAGATCGAGCGCGAAGTCGACCGCCTCGACCATCCCGCCGCGCGCCAGCGACCAGCGCGGCGACCGACCGGTTTCGACGAAGCCGAGCTTGCGCAGGACTGCCCCCGAGGCCGGATTGTCGGCGTGGTGATAGGCGGTGAGCCGCGTCAGCGGGAGCGCATGGCGCGCGATGTCGATCACGGCGCGCCCCGCCTCTGTCGCATAGCCGCGGCCCCAAGCGTCGGGCGTCAGCCAATAGCCGAGTTCGTGATCGCCATTGTCGGCGCGGTGCAGTCCGATCCCGCCGATCAGCCGATGTGCGCCGCCGCGTTCGATGATCGCGAAACGCGGCTCGGTCGCACCGCGCGGGAGCGACAGGAAGGTCTCTGCATCCTCCAGCGTATAAGGCCAGGGCGCGCGCGCGAGGCGGTTGACGACCGCTTCATGGCCGATCGCCTGCGCAAGCGCGGGCGCGTCCTCGAACCAGCCGGGCCGTAACGTCAAGCGGGGCGTCAACGCGAACATGTGCTCCATCTCCTGCGGCGGGCCCGTGGCACGCGACGATGACGCGCGCGCGACACGGGAACGGGTAAGGGGAGGGAGCAGCAAGAAAAAAGGGAGCCGGGGCGGACCCGTCTCCCTTGTCTGGCTGGGTTCCGTCGCGGAACCCCGGGTCGCCCTGGTGGGCAACCCGTATGGTCACCCGATGTTATTCGGCCGCGGCCGCAATCATGTCGACCGAACAGAATTTGCGGCCGAGCTTGCCGTCGTGGAACACCACGCGGCCGTCGACGAGCGCAAACAGGGTATGGTCCTTGCCGATGCCGACGTTGCGGCCCGGGTAGAACTTCGTCCCGCGCTGACGCACGAGGATGTTGCCCGCGATCGCTTCCTGACCGCCGAACTTCTTCACGCCAAGGCGACGGCCGGCCGAATCACGACCGTTACGCGACGAACCGCCTGCTTTCTTATGTGCCATTGTGTCTGTTCCTTTCGCGCTTTGGGGCTCAGCCGACCGAGACGATCTTCAGGATCGTGTGGTTCTGGCGATGGCCGTTGCGGCGACGATAGTTGTGACGGCGACGCTTCTTGAAAACGATCACCTTCTCACCCTTCGCCTGGGCGATGATTTCGGCGGCGACGGTCAGGCCCGCGACGTCCTTCAGTTCCGCGCCCTCGCCAGCGAGCAGCACGTCACCCAGCGTCACCGACGCGCCGGCCTCGCCCTCGATCTTCTCGACGACGATCTTGTCTCCGGCGGCGACGCGGTACTGCTTGCCGCCCGTGCGCACGACTGCGAACATGGCTACGATGTTTCCTTCAACGGGAATTGCTTCCCTAAATGTCATGGACCGCGACGGCCGTGCCGCACGGTTGAAGCGTGGCGGTTAGGATAGCACTTGCGGGATGTCAACCGATTCCCCGCCCGCGCCGCAGGGTTAATGCCGGTGCAGCCGCTTCAGTCCGTAGCGGCCATCGTCCAGCCGGTCGAACAAGCCGGCGATCGCGGGGTGTTCGACGGGTTCGTCGCTGTCGTCATGCTCCAGGTTCTGCTGGCTGACATAGGCGACGTAGCTCGATTCGAGATTCTCGGCGAGCAGGTGGTAGAAGGGCTGGTCCTTGGCAGGGCGCAGCGTTTCCGGGATCGACTGATACCATTCCTCGCTGTTCGAGAAGACGGGATCGACATCGAAGATCACGCCCCGGAAATCGAGCATCCGGTGGCGGACCACGTCGCCGATCGAGAAACGGGCATGAGCGATCGGCGGCGCGATCGGATCGTCAGGGAGGCGGGTATCAGCCAGCGCATCGCGGGTCATGCCAGCGTATCTAGTGCAGAAATCGTGCAGCACAACACGAGATGCGCTTGCGCTGCGTATCGCAAGCCGCTAGGGGCCGCGCCTCGACCAACCGCCGGGCGCTTTTCGAAGTCGCCGGTGACCCTCGCGGAGAGGTGGCAGAGTGGTCGAATGCACCGCACTCGAAATGCGGCGTGCCCTCACGGGTACCGTGGGTTCGAATCCCACCCTCTCCGCCACTTACCCTTTCCAGCTAAGCCCGAACGATACCAAGAACCGCTGATTTGCGTGCGTTTTTGCGCTATGCCTTGCCCCAGATGAACCCGATCTGTTCCGCCGAAGCGCGGGGTATCGGGGGGCATCAAGCGGGGTATCGATTTCGCGGAGTGGGGTACGATGGCGCTGACAGACGCGGCGGTGAAAAAGGCGGAGGTCCGGGAGAAGCCGTACAAGATGGCCGACTCCGGCGGCCTCTACCTGTACGTGGCCCCCTCCGGGCTCAAGTCTTGGCGCATGAAGTTCAAGGTCGGCGGGCAGGAAAAGCTGCTGACCTTCGGCACCTATCCCGACGTGAAGCTGTCGCAAGCCCGCGACCAGCGCGACGAGGCGCGCCGGAAGCTGCGCGGCGGCATCGACCCGTCGGGTGCCCGCAAGCGGGCCGAGGAAGAGCGGGCGGCGGCGCGGGCCGAGCAGGCGCGGCTGCTGACATTCGAGGAAGCGGCGCGGCGCTGGTGGGACATGCAGCGCGGCCGGTGGACCCCGGTTCATAGCGAGGATGTCATCACCAGCCTCGTGCGTGACGTGTTTCCGACGCTTGGTGCCCGCGCGCTGGTGGCGATCAAGGCACCGGACGTGCTGGCGACGTTGCGCGCTGTCGAGAACCGCGGATCGATCGAAACGGCCAAGCGACTGCGTCAGCGCATCTCCGCCGTCTACGACATGCACATCTCCGAAGGTGTGACCGAGATCAATCCGGCGGCGGCAGTCGGCAACGCGCTCAAGCCGTTGCCGAAGAAGGGCAGGCAGCCGGCGATCACCGATCCCGACGAGGCGCGTCAGGTGCTGCTTGATGCCGAAGCGTCCGGCGCATCGCCGATCACGAAGCTGGCGTCACGCTTTCTCGCGCTGACGCAGAGCCGCCCCGGCATGGTGCGCGGCGTTTCGTGGGACGAGATCGAGGGCGTGGATTGGGATGATCGGCGATATGGTCCCGATCTCGCCATGTGGCGCGTGCCAGCGGCGCGCATGAAACTGGTGATGGATCTCAAGGACGAGGAAGCGTTCGAGCACTTGATCCCGTTGTGCTGGCAGGCGGTCGACGTGCTGCGCACGATCCACCGCCTGACCGGGCGCAATCGGCTCATCTTCCCCGGCCAGCGGCACAGCCATCGTCCGCTTAGCGAGAACGCGATCGGCTACCTCTATAATCGCGTGGGGTATCACGGCCGGCACGTACCCCACGGCTGGCGGTCGTCGTTCTCGACGACGATGAACGGTCTGGCGGTGCGACAGAAGCGCATGGGCGACGAGAAGGTGATCGAGCTGATGCTTGCCCACGTCCCGCAAAACAAGGTGAAGGCCGCTTATGATCGGGCCGGGCACATGGAGCGTAGGCGGGAGCTGTCGCAGGAATGGGCAGACCTGCTGATGAGGGGCATGAAGCCGGCGGCGGCGCTGATAGAAGGCCGCCGCCGCGGCGCTTAGACAACGCGTCTAAACTCGCCTGCCACAATGCCGAATTTGTTGGGGATTTCGTGAACCTCTACCTCATCGCTCTCGAACCCGGCGCGAGCGGCCATAAGCATTGCGTCGGCCGCGTTCGTGGCACCTGCGTAGTAGTGCAGTTCTCCGTTCAACGTCGTAACTTTCACGTACCATATGGTCTTCATCTGCAATACCCCCTTAGACGATCATTCTTCGGTTAGCTTGTAACCGTCTTCATCAAGCCGCTCGCGATATTGCTCATGCTTGAGCGCCTCGCCGATGCCCGATAAGCGTCGATCGCTCGGTCGGGTGAGGCGACGGCTAAGGTTGTAGTTTGGGTATTTGCCCTCAATGCGAGGATGCAGAAGCGCTGCGACCTCCACATCAGATTGGCTGACATATCGGCCAGCCCAATGTTCAATCATGTGCTTCAGGGGCAAGTAAGTTTTAGGCGCGCTTGCCACCGTCTTCTGTGCATCGAGCCACTGGTAAGCGAGCCGAATGCAATCATTGTGCTCGTGTAGCGTGTCGGGCGAGCGAGGTAGCCGCTTCTTCGCAGCGTCAATTTCCTGATCGCTGAGCATCAGTCATCCTCACCAGCGGTGACTACCCGCTCAAGATTGCGCCGGATTTCGTCGTTCGACATCTGGTCGTGCATCCCGTTGTAGGTGGCTGGAATGCCGTTCCAGATGCTGCCCTTAGTAACAAGCATCAGCCTCCCGTCGAACATTCGGTGCACTCGGCGGGCAGATGCGGGAAGCGGTGTCTCGCACCCGTCGCCATCATGACCGATGTAGCCGTGATCCCATACGGCTCGCTCGACATATTGCCGAGGTGCCAGTTCGACGATCTCCTCGTCTCGTGCGACGCGGTCGGCTTCGTAAACACCGCTAGGCGCAAGGGGATCGAGTTCAATCATCAGGAAGGACTCGGCGGGCTCGGCCGCGATATACTCGAGCGTCATGGAGCTAGGGCGCCCCAAGTAGACGACCTTCTCAGAAACAACGAACTCCAGCGTTCCCGGCTCATGCCCAAGCCTGACATCAGCGAGATCGTGCCCGCCGCCGGTTGCGAAATGAAGGTGGTTCGTGGTGGCAAGGAAGGGGCGGATCGCTTCTGCGATAGCGGACGGCCCCCGCCAGACTGAGGTTTGGGGAGGCGTCGGGCCAACGGCTTCATGGATGGCCTGCACCCATTTACGGCGACATTCCACGAAGTGATGCTCGACCGACACGACTCGCTCTCCTGAAGATTTCATCTTCACGTAACGGGTCATGCTCCGGCACGCCAACCCATCGGGTTCGCGACCCAAGCGTCTATGTCAGCTTGATACCACGCCACCAGCCCGTCGCTGATCGGCGTGGATGCCGGGAAAGTGCCCGCAGCTATGCGGCGATAGATCGTGGTCCGGGAAAGCGCCGTGCGCTTGCGAACCTCGGTGAGGCGCAGAAGGCTGTCGCGACTGCGATCGACCCCTTGGCTCATTCTCGAAATCCCCTGATGGCCTCGGATATGCGGCCGATGGACGTGGCGAAGCGGTCGGCGAGTTCGCGCACGCCCAGCTTCGGATTGGCGGCGAAGGCGTCGCGCACCGCGGCCTTCTGGTTCTCGGTCAGGCGCGGCCAGCGTGGCGGCGCGCGCCGGATCGGCTTGCGCCGGCGCGTCTGCTCGGCCAGGTCGTGCAGCTCGGCGATGCCGTGCTCGTCGGCAAGCGCGTGCATCCGATCACGGATCTCGGGTATCCTCATTTCGACGGGACCTTGTCGGGGGATCGCGCGCGCTTGAGCAGCGGGTGACGCGCGATCCGGTAACGGATGCGGTTTCGAGGTGCGCGAGTCTGCTCGTCGGATAGGTCGGCCGCGCCTGCTGCCAGCCAATCGGATGGGTTCCAGCCCTGCGCGCTCATCCTCGGCGATCCTTCAGCCATTCGTGCCACGGCATCCGCGGGCCGCAATAGCCTTGGGTGCCGGCGGCTTCGTCGAGTTGCTCTATGACGCGCTCAATGTACCGAGCAGTCGCTTCCTCGCTTGCGAGCGCCGCTCGCCATTCGTCGGCGCGCAAGACAACGACACCGCCGGTCATCGACGACACTCCACCACGATCGGCTTCCGGTTCTTGGCTGCGATGATCCGCTCGACCTGCTTGAGGTTCGCCAGCAACACGGCGGCGCAGATAGGGGTCATCTCGCGCGCGCAGGTCTGTGCGGCGGCGCGGCGCGCGGCGCGCGCGCCCTCTCCGTATCCGATGCCGTACAGCATCATCAGGAGCACCCCGACCAGCGACCAGTTGATAAGGCGCTTCATCGCCTGTTCCTTTCTGCCATGTCGCGCAGCGCCTCGACTGCGGCGGCGATGCGCCCGGCGCGTGCCGACAGGTTCGCGAGGGACCACGCCGCCCACGCAGCGACGATGCTGATTGCAGTGAGATCGTTCATGCGTTTCTCTTTACGATGGGAAGGCCGGACGACGTCTCGGGGCGCGGTAGCGGGGGGAGGTCGGCTGCGGCTTGATGACCATCGGCCGCAAGCGCGCGCGACACCTTGCGGGCGGTGTTGACGATCGCACGGTCGGAATAGCTTCCGGGTGTCGGACTACATCGAGCGACGATGTGTGTGAGCGCGATTGCCCGTTCCACTGAGGCCGTCACCATACCGTCGCTCCCATTTCTTCGAGCCACGACGACGATCGGTCGTCGCGGATCAGGTCGATCATGCGAAAGCCGTCGCCGTCGTCGCCCAGCTCCTGATCCAGTGACCGAGGGCCAAACTTGCTGGCGAAGTTGTTGAGGACACGATTGCCGAAGCGGCGAGCCTCTGCCTCGATCTTGTCGAGACACACCGTCCCGTCGAGAACGGCCATGTAGAGGTCGCCGACTGCATCATCTGCGATGTCGCCGGGAAGCTGTCGCCCAATTGCGCGCTTGATACGCTCCAGCGTCGTATCGCGCTTCATTGCGCGACGATCCCAGTTGGCGCGTGATAGTCCATGCGGACTAAGACCCCGCCGGTTCCTCCACTTCTGAATGCTGGTCCATACGACCTTCTGCTCTCGCGCGATGCGGCGATCCGAATAGCGCATTTGGTAGAGCAGCATCCGAGCCGCGTTTTCAGCGGTGCTCAAATTTCCTGATCGCCGCACCGGGCGGTTGCAGTTCGATGGGAGGTTGTTGCGGATGCGCCAGCGTCGCACGGCATTGGCAGAGACGCCCTGCGCCTCGCCGATGACTGCATCGCTTAGACCGCGATCGTATAGTTCGCGGCGCTTCGCCGCCTCTGCGGGGGTGATGGGCGCGGTCACGTCAGCGCCCCTTGGTATGCGAAGCGCGGTGGCCGGCGCGCTGCACGCGCGCGACCTCCTGCGTGATGACGAAGCTGGCACCGGGATTTGCCGCCACCAGCCGCAGGGCTTCCGCCTCGGCGGCGGCAAAGCGATCGTGCGCGACACCGCGGCGGCGTCCGTCCAACTGGACGCGGTACGGGCCGGCGGCGGCGATCACGTCGAAGTCGCCCCGGCTCATGCCGCGTCCCTCCGCGCAGCAAGGTCAATCACCTCGGCTTCGCTACCGCCGCCCGGGCCATCGGGGTCGCCAGCGTCACCCTTCCAGTCCATGCAGGCGCGCGTCGCGTGCGTGCTGGGCTGCATGGACACCGCCGCGCCGCCGATCACCAGCACCACAGGTGCATTGACCTGACAGGTGCCAAGATCGTCGTCAGCGCCGCAGGGGCGGCGGTGCCCGGTGGTGATAGGGGGCAGCGTGCGGCTCCAGAAGATGCACGTTGCACAGCGCATGTCCTCGTGGATCATGTGTCGCTCTTCCAATTGGATGCGACCTGCCCGAAGCCGCACAGCGCGTTCCATGCTCGGACGTGCGCGGGGTTCGTGCGGTCGAAAGGGGGGACGCCTGCCGCGAAGGCGAGTGGTTCCGGCCGGGTCGGGAACGGGATCACGGTTCCGCGCTCATCTCCGCCGCTCACGCCGCATACACCTTGTCGACAAAGCCGCGACCGCGGACGATCGCGCTGTTGACCCATGTCACCCGCTCGCCGGGTAAGCGGCGAATATGCCCGCGGCGCAGGTGTGAGCGCGGCCCTGAACGATCACCGATGCCACCCTGCCCAGGCAGGTTCACACCCGAAGCCAGCTCAAGGACGTGGAAGCCTTTCAGCGGCACCTTGCCCGCCTTGATGCGCTGGCGGTTCAGCTTGTCCGGCGCAGCGGTGGCGCGGGTGCCGACGTTTTTGCAGGCGAGGGCGCTGCAAAGGTCGATGTAAGCGGCGACCTCATCGGACACGTCAGACGCAACGGTGTCGAGCGCGGCCGACATGCCGCCGAGCGCCATCGACATCTGCAACAACGGTTCGAGCAACAGCGGAATGGCGGTCCCTGCCAAGCGCGGCGACAGGAGTTGTTCTTTGGTGATCCTGCCCGCCTCAAGCATTGCGCGGGCGAACGGCGCGATCTCTGCGTCTTCCTCCATCCACAAAGCATCGAATGGCAGGTGCATCGCCGCGGCGACCGGCATCCAGAGTTGCTGATCGTCATAGAAGGCGAGGGAGGCGATCACGACGCCCGGCCCGAGATCGAGCGGGCCGAAGGCGACGCGATGCAAGGCCGGAAGGTCGGCGGTCCATTCCCACACGAGCGCGATCCGCTTCGTGCAAGACGCGCCGGTGTAGTGGTCATCGCCCCCCGTCGCGCGCTGCGCCGTGTATTCGAGGGCCATCACCGGGAACGGAGGCTTGAGCATTAAGCCGGGGAACTGCGGGCGCGGCTTGGACCGGTCGAGCAGTTCGCCATGATCGGACAGCACGAAGACCTGCGCCTCGCGCAGCTTCCCCGCGAGATACTGCATCGCTGCGGCGGTCCCCGGAGCGCCGGGGCACGGATACGACAGCAGCGCCTCGATCGCCTTGGGCGTGTAGTTGAGCGGCTGGGTCATGCCGCCCTCCGCCCATGCGGGTTCACTTCCGCGGCGGCGGCGGCGATCTGCGCGGACACTCCGCAGAGGTCAGCATTCAGCCGATCGCGAAACGCCTCATCGTACTCGTAGGAACTCGACCCGCTGAGCCGCAGGGGCGGCTCACCCTTCTTCGGTTCGAACTCGCGAAGCATGATCGGATAGAGCTTGAGCAGCACGTCGTCCGCGTTTTCGGCGGGTGTGGCCTGCAAGGCGTCGAAGGTGACGTATGTCTGCTGAACGAGATGATCCATGATCTCGTCGGGGCACGGCGACGCATAGTGCATCGCCAGTTCTGCCAGCTTCCATGCCTGAAAGGCGGCGAGCATCTGGGGGGAGGCGGTCACGACCGCACCCCCTCGAAATCAGCCGTCGAGCCGATGCCGAAGTGCGCGATGGCTTCGCGTAGGATCGAACGCGCATGGTCGGTGCTGGCGCAGCCGCCAGCGGCGACCTCCATCGTCAGCATCACCATTCGCGAGATGACATCGTCGTCGGTGACCGCAGGAGTCGACAGCACGATCTCCGCCATCGTCGCCGCGCGCCTGAATGCAGGCGGTTCCTCGCTCTGGTCGGCAACCCCCTCTTCGAGCGCGGCAACGTGTTCGCGCATCCATCCGCGGTGCCCGGCATCGCTCAGCGAGGAGGCCACGTTGTCAGGGCTCAAATCGCCATGCGTCAGGCTACTGTCGGCGAAGCGGCGGCTGTCGGTCAGAAGCTGCGGGACGAAGCCGCCGCCTTCGCGACCATTGTCGAAGGCCATCAAGACCTTCGTGGCGAGCTGCTGCGCGTTGACGGCTGGGATGGCGAGAAGCGCATCTTCCGCCGTCCAGCGTCGCTCTTGAAGCCGCTCGATTTCGGCATCCATCGCGTCTGTCAGCGCGCCTTCGTTATGGGCGGGCAACCAGATGTCGCGGTCATAGACGTTCTCTTCGCCGAGCGCCGCCGACCATGCGGCGTGCGCCGTCGCCCAAAGCTGCTGCTGGGTCACAATGCTTCTCCCGCGGCGAGTGTGTTCAGGTTCTCGGAGAGGTGCCGCGCAAGCGTGCCCAAGCCATCGACGGCATCAGCAGTGCCCGAAGCGTCGGGGTCAGCACTGAGCGCGTCTGCCATCGTCTTGCAGAGAGCCGCGATCTGTGAGGCGATGGCCGCCTGCGCCCAAAGATCGTTCTCTTTGATGCTGCGATCGGCGTTGGTCGTCGTCGTCATTGCGCGACACCTTCCAATGCTGGGGTAATGAAGTCGCCGATGCCGAAGGCGTCCCGGCCTTCTCGGATCAGGGCGCGAGCGAAATCGTCGTTGACCTCGAAGCCCTCGATCGCGACTTCGATCTGCAACATCAGCTTGGCGGCGAAGCCTTCGACGCTGGTGGCCGGCGTCGCCATGATGGCTTTCTCAAGCGCGATGGCGCGATCAAGTAAGCCATTCATCTCGTCGTCCGACATCGGCGACCGGTCGTTCGCTTCGCGCATCACCAGATTGCGGGTGCAGAGGAACGACAAAAGCGGGTCGGGCGCGGTCACTTTGCCCGCTCCCGTGCTGCTTCACGCAGCGCCGCCCGGTTCGCTACGTAGGCGAGGGAAACGAAATGCGAGATGGCATCCAGAACGCCCGATAGGTGGCAATTCCGGCTGCTCAGGCAGCCATCGCCGGCATCAGCGATGGCGTTGCCGAGGACCAGCGTCAGCGAATGCGCTATGGTCAGCGAGGTGCAAGCGAGGTCGTCAGCGCTCCCGTCGAAGGGAGTGGTGTTGTTGAAGGTGACCTTGCCCAGCGTGCTGATTGCAGCCGCCTCGGCGTCGATCCGCTGCTCGTAAGCCGCGCCGCTCATGCCGCCACCTGCAACCAAGCGGCGTCAAAAGCCTCGGCGACGCTGCCGACAACGCGCCCCTGATCGGAAAGCAGGTTGAGCAGCGTTTCCATCTGCCCCCATCCCTCGCGCTGCGCGGCCAGTGCACCGTGATTTTCCACCTGCTGGCGCAAGTCCCACAGTTCGTTGCGGATGATGTCGGTAAGCACGTCGACGTAATCAGCGGTCGAGTGAAGGTTGAGGACGCGCTGCGCGACCGCAGCATCAAGCATCTGTGCGGCGGCGGCCATTAGCGCACCGCCTTCGGCGTGCGGCCGACCTGGACGGCGAAGTGAACTCCCAGCCACTGAATTTCGAAGAAGCGGACTTCGCCTTCACCACCCGAGCAGACGCGACCACCATCGTCGAGGCGCAGCTTCTGCATCCGCTCGACGCTAATCTCGCCCCAATTGTACCAAGGCTCGACTGCGGTGATGAAACGCCGCAGTGCTGCGGCAAAGCTCGTCCTTTCACGCACCAAGGGTGCGCGTTGTGCTTCGGCGGCCATGAGCCAACCTCCCTACATGAGTGATGCAGGTGGATCGGCGGAGGCTGGCCCCTATCTCTGGCGGCCGAGCACGACTTTCCTAACCCTGCGGATCAGGGTCGGCTGGCCTAACGGCTGCGCTCACCTGACACGGCCAATGTATCCATTTCGGAAACCGTGTCAACGAGGGACAGTATCTTTTTCGGAAACTACAGCGACCAAGTGACCGAGGTCGCCCGACCGATTACGGTGATCGGCTCCGCCCCGAGCAGTATCGGCTGATGCACCGGATTGCTCGATACGGGTTCGAGCCGATCGGGCGAACGGCGGAAGCGTTTGATGGTGGCCTCGCCGTCGCCGTTCTGCACGGCGTAGAGCGAGCCGTCCGTGAGGCTCGGGTCGGTAGGGTCGATGGTGACGTTGGCGCCCTCGGGCGCAAGCAGGTCCATGCTGTCGCCGATGATGCGGAGCGCGAACATATGCGGCTTCGCGCCGACGACGGCGATGCGGTCAAGCGGCTGCTGGATAGCCTCCCGCCAGTTGCCAGCGGCGATGAGGCCGATGACCGGCACCATGACCGGGTTATTGTCGGGCAGATCCTCGCCCATCAGGAGAAGGGCGACGCTGCAATTCAGAGGGGCGGCCAGCCGGCGCGCCCAATCGTAGCTGACCTTCGTCGTTGAGCGCTCGATTTTGCTGATCGTAGCCTTGGTGGTGTCCGCCTTCTCCGCAAGCTCTTCCTGCGTCATGTTCGCCATGACGCGAAGGGTGCGGACGCGGAGGCCGAATGGCATCTCGGCGAGGCTCTGCTGAAGGTCAGGATCAGTCATGAGCCGGTTCGTATCCGTAACGGATACGCTTGTGAATAGCAGAGTTGCCCGCTCGGAATGGGCCGGGTTTCCCGCAATGAGACAACATGCTTGCGGTAAGTATCCATTACGGATACCATGCGCGCATGACATTGAAGCAGTGGCTCACGGACACCGGCACGGGATACCGCCCGTTTGCCAAGCGGATAGGCGTTGCCAACGGTAGCGTGGTCAAGCGCTACGCTGACGGTCGCGTTCCGCGATCGAAAAATGTTCGCAATGCGATCGTGCGCGAGACGGGCGGGAAGGTGCAGCTTCCCGACCTCTATTCCGCCGCGGCGGAGTAAGGTCGATGCAGGGTGCGCGCCGCCGGGGGCGGGGAAGCGCGGTGCGGTCTCATCTCGATGAGGCCCGGTTCCGCGCGCTTATTGATGAAGCCAAGGCGGGGCGAAACCTGTCCGACGTGCTTGAGCGGCATACCAGCCTCAAGCGCCGCGGCGCGCGCGAGCTGGTCGGGCTCTGCCCATTCCATCAGGAGCGGTCGCCCAGCTTCGAGGTGAACGACGCGAAGGGCACATATCATTGCCACGGGTGCGGCGCGAGCGGTGACCACTTCACCGCGCTCAAGCTGCTCGACGGGCTGGCGTTCCGCGACGCATATCAGGCGCTGACCAACGACACCTTTCCGGCGGTTGACCCTGCCCAGAAGGCGCGCGCCGCCGCCGAGGAAGCCGAGAGCCGTGCTGCGGCCATCGCTGACGCGCGGATGATGTGGGACCGGTGCGTCTCGCCGATCGGCACGCCTGCGGAGCGCTACCTACGGGAAGCGCGCGCGATTTCGGCCCCGCTACCGCCAACGGTGCGGTTTGGCCGGGTGCCGACCTCGCGGGATGAGAACGGCGCGTGGAAGCGGCCATATCCGGCGGCGGTCTTTGCCTGCACGGACGGCGGCGGCGACATCATCGGGCTGCAACGGGTCTTCCTGCGTGATGACGGCACCGACAAGCGCTGGGGAAAGCGATCGAAGTTGAGCCTTGGCCGACCGCGGGGTTCCGCCGTCCGCCTGACCGCGCACGCTGATCCGGCCGAAGTAATCGTCTGCGAGGGACCGGAAGACGGGCTGACGCTTATGCAAGAGATGCCGGCGGCGGCGGTCTGGGTGACCTTGGGAACGGCCATGATGCCGGAGGTGCAGTACCCGCCGTCCGTGCGGTCGATCGTGGTCGCAGGCCAGAATGATGGGCCGGGCCGCACGGCGGCGGAGGCCACGCGCGGGCCGCTGCTGGAGCGCGGGTTCGCCGCGCGGGTCATCTATCCGAAGCCTGAGTTTAAGGACTGGAACGATCAGCTCCGGGGCATCCGGTCATGAGCGGGATGTTCGACGATCGCTATGACGAGGGCGTTCGCGCAGTACCGCAGCCGCTCGACATCAAGGCGCAGCTTGGGGAGGCCGAAGAATATCCGCTCGCCGCGCTGAGCCCGCTGCTGCGCAGGGCGATTGAGGCAATCGTCGCCATAGCGCAGGTGCCGGTATCGCTCGCCGCGCAATCGGTGATGGGCGCGGCATCACTCGCCGCGCAGCCGCACATCAATGTCGAGACAATCACCGGGCAATTCTGTCCCGTTTCGCTGTTCCTGTTCACGATCGCCGCGTCAGGCGACCGCAAGTCAACGTCAGATCGGTTCGCGATCCTGCCGGTAAAGGAACGTGAGGAATTGCTCGCAGAGCGGTTCAACGTTTTGCAGAATAGCTACGCGATCGACGATGCAGCGTACAAAACGTCAATCACGAAGGCTAAGGGCGGCAACAAGAGCCGGGATGAGATACGTCAGGCGCTGGAGAACGTCGGGCCGCCGCCGCGCCCGCCTATCCAGCCACTTCTGACTGCGGACGAGCCGACCGGCCCCGGTCTGCAAAGGCTTTTCGCGGAAGCGATGCCGGCGCTGGGATTGTTCTCGGATGAGGGCGCGACTTTCCTTGGCGGCTGGTCGATGCAAGACGAGAACCAAGCCTCCACCGGCGGCATGTTGTCGAAGCTGTGGGACGGATCGCCGATCAAGCGCATTCGCGCCGACAAAGAGAATGGCACGCAGATCCTGTATGGGCGTCGTCTATGCCTGCACCTGATGGTGCAACCGGACATCGCTGGAAAGCTGCTGGGCAATCAGGCGGTGCGAAATCAGGGGCTTTTGAGCCGTATCCTCGTCGCCGCTCCGCGCAGCCTGAAGGGCTCACGTTTCTATGAAGAGCCGTCGGAGGAGCACCGCACCAATCTCCGCGACTATCAGGGTCGCTTAGGACGGTTGCTTGAGCTTGATTTCCAATATCGAGACGACACGTCGCGCGCTCTTGACCTTGCCGTCGTCCACCTGACCCCGGACGCCCGAAAGCACCTGATCGAGTTCAGCGACCATTGCGAACGCCAGCTCGGCCCGGGCGGCAAGTATGAGCAGATTGCCGACTTCGCGTCGAAGATGACCGAGAACGCGGTGCGGTTGGCGGCGGTCGTCGCGTTCTTCCAGGCGGGCAGGGGTTTGATCCGCGACGGACTGAGCCTCAATGCCGCAAAGGCAGGGATCGCGCTGGTGGAGTTCTATGCTGGCGAGGCGGCGCGCCTCTATGGCGCGTCCGCGGTTGACGACGACACGCACAATGCCGCGCTTCTCATCGAGTGGATCAGGAAGAAGGGACACGCCGCTGTCGGCGTCAGATACCTGAACCGCCGCGGCCCGACGCAGGTGCGCGCCGCCACCGCCCTGAAACGCGCGATCGAGGTGCTGGTTGAGCATCAGCACCTCGTCAAGATCAACGGCCCTGCGCTGCTCGATCTTGAAGGCGAGCCGAAGACCTATGCCGAAGCGTACACCGTCGTACCGATGGACCCGGCATGACCGGCGACCTGTTCGGTGGCGGCTTCGTATGGGACGAGGCGGAGCCGGTGTCGCAAACCGATGCGACAGTCGTTGCGACGCGACAGGGGCAAGGTCGCGCCTTGGAAAAGGCTGGTAATCCCGACCTTTTAGACGGCGGTGTCGCAAGTGTCGCAAGTGTCGCAGAAACCGAGGGGCAGCGCCCTGAGCGGTTGCTGTCGCAGCCAAATGTCGCGGTGCCTGCGACACTGCCTGCGACACCGAAAGCGGCGGATTTCTGCGGTGTTGAGGGCGGTGCCCGCCCTACTGTCGCAGGCGTCGCAACTGTCGCAGATTGGGAGCGGGGTGTCGCGGCGGCGCGCGCTATGCGCTGCCCCACCGGTGCGAATGCGCGCGAGTGGCGGGCGACCGTCGCGGCGGCGGCGCACCTCCTGCGCTTGTGGGGATCGGACCTTATCGCGCTGGGCTGGTCGACGCTCGACGTGTGGGGATCGGAACTAGACCCGGCCGCACGGCGGCTGGATCGCCTTGGGTTGGTTCATTTCGTCGCCGGTGCGGTCGTGGAAGCGGTCGACAGCGATAGCGCCTTGATCCTCCACAGCGGCAAGGATCGGCTGACCTACAGGCGACGGAGGATGGTTCCCGGTGCGGTGCCGCTCTGGGCCGTAGGCGCGGGGGCAAGCCGGTGGGAGGGGGCCGGGGAAGCGCCTTCAGCGCTACCCCGACCGCCCGCTCCCTGTCAACCGGCATCGGGGGAAGGCGTGTGACGAGGATCGAGATGGGTAAGGCGTTGGAGGGCAAAGCTATGAACGACGGGGCAGCCAAGGCGGTGCGCTGGTGCATCCTTCAAACCACCGCGTCGAAGACGTTGGCGCTGGCCGCGGCGCTACGCGGTGAAGGTATTGCAGCGTGGACACCCAGCCGAACCGTGAAGCGTGATGCGCCTGGCAACCGGCGGCGGCTGGCGCTCGGCCAGCGCAAGGTGATGGTGGAAGTCACCGTACCGATGCTGGCGAATTGGGTATTCGCGCCCGAGGACGACCTCGCCGACTTGTGGCGGCTGTCGGATCAGCAACAGGGGCCGTGTCCGCCCTTCACGGTGTTCAGCGTTGCCCAGCGGGCCGCGCTGGTGCGCGACGCAGCGGTGACCGGGCTACGTGAGGCCGAGGCCGAAGCCCTCGCCGCGATCACCGCCGAGCGCGAGGCGGAGACGCGCGCAGCGGCACACCGAGCGCGTGCCGAACGTCTCGGCACCTTGCGCGCGCGCCGAGCGGCGTTGCGCCGAGAGACGAAGGCGCTGGATGGTGGCCAAGAGGTGACAGTCGACGGGATGCCGGCGCTCGAAGGGCTGGTCGGGAAGGTGGTGGAGGGCAAAGGCACCTCCGCGGTGATCCATTTCGGCGGGGCGCTGACGATGACGATTGAGGCTTGGAGATTGCGGGACAATCCTGTAAGGAGCGAGACAGCCTTGACGGGCACCGCCGCATAACGGCGCAGGGGAAAGACGATGTGGAGCCGTGTTGCTCTTCCGCATCCCCGTTCAAACTCAGTCGGTCATGCCCGGCGCGGGTGTCCTGCGGTATGGACATATAACGAAGTCTTGAAATGAGCCTGTCTCCCGGCTCGTTTCCTCTGGTGTTTCCGTTTTGGATCACCTACCTTACCTCAAGGCAGTTCACGCAAGAGGCGAGGTTAGCGATGGCTTACACGCCACAGCACATAGCGAACTATTTCCTCGACCGAGCGGCGCAGGAAGGCTCGCCGGTTACCCAGATGAAGCTGCAAAAGCTGGTCTATATTGCCTATGGCTGGGCGCTGGCGTTGACCGGTAAGCGGCTGTTCGAGGAGCCTATTGAGGCTTGGGATCACGGCCCCGTGATCCGGTCGCTCTATAACGAGTTCAAGCGCTTCGGTAATTCAGCGATCCGTGAGCCGGCGACGGAGTTCAACCTCGATAATTTCGAAACGACTGAGCCGCGCGTTCCCGAGAGTGACGCCGACACAACGCTGATTTTGGATAAGGTGTGGGCGGCATACCGCCGGTTTTCTGGGTGGCAGCTTCGCCAGAAGACGCACGAGCCCGGTACGCCTTGGAGCGTCACATACGATCCGAAGGAACGTGATCGGGTAATCCCCGATGAAGTGATCCGGCCGCATTTCTTTTCGGTTATCAGGCGCATTCTTGACGCTGCCCGCTCGCCCAGCACTGCCGCCGCCTGATCCGGCTAAAGAACGCCAGCAAACGCTGGACGAACTGCGGGACACGCCCGACCGTGAGGTCGGGCAAGCCTCTCAAGACGTATCCGGCATATCGCCTGAGGAAGAGCAGGGCCGACGCCGTAAACACCGCACCGATGAAGACAAGGCGTGGGCTGATATGCGGGTTATCTGCATACGCTGGCTTGGCTACGTCATCGTGGCAGGCGGCGTTCTGGTCGCGATCGGAGCGCTCGTTGCGGCTGGCTTCTGGCTAGTCGACCAGATCAAAGAGCCGGCGAAGCTAGATGAGTTGATGGGTAAAGTAGTCGTCGCAATCGTGGCATTCCTCGGCTCGCGCGTTTTCCGTCAAACCAAGCCTAGCTCGGACGAATAAGCTCGGGATGTTCGGAGAGGTAGAGAACGGCCAGCGCAGTTCGCGGTTCGATCGCCGCCTTGCCGTTCTCCATGAACCCGACGAACTGACCGGTCAGGCCCAGCACCTCGCCCAGCCGGGCTTGCGATAGGCCGAGCGCTTTGCGGATTGCCTTCAATTCGTCGGGTTGCATGGTTCGTCGCCACTCCGTATCTTCGACCCTATCCCACCCCGGAGTACCAGTCCGGGGTGGGGGTTCAGGTTAGGTGATCTTGATTTCCACTAGGGAGATCGAGATCCTCCAAATCCTGAACCGGATCACGAAGTGCATCGTGGTTCCTTTCAGGTCACCGGCGGGCTGGGCACCATACCGTCGCCGTCCGGTGAGATGATTAGTAGTGACTGACTCACTATCCGTCAACGGAAATCGTGAGTCAGTCACTATTTATATGAGGGCGCGCCGATGCCGAGCAAGCCGCCCAGCCTGCGCCCCCGCAAGATCACCGCCGCGCGCAAGCTGTCGTCATGGGGCACCACCCGAAAGAGCCGGCAAGCGCGAGGCTATGGCCGGGCGCACGAACTGATGCGGGCGCAGGTGTTGCGGGAAGAGCCGCTATGCCGCGCCTGCCTCGCCGCCGGCCGGGTCGCCACTACCGAGATCGCCGACCACATCATTCCCAAGGCTGAAGGCGGCACGGACGATCGCAGCAACTATCAGGGGCTGTGCAAGCCCTGCAGCAAGGCGAAGACGGCGCAGGAAAGTGCGCGGGCAAGGGCGAGGAAGTAGCGATGGCTCAGGGTGTTGGCTTCGCAGATGTCACCGTCGACGCGAGTGACGCGCTCACCTCCATGCATATCCGGGTGCGCGTCCGCGGTAAGCGGCGCGCCTTGTGGCGTGTCAAAGTCGCTGCGCGGATCATCGGTTTAGCGGCCGTCGTCCTCGGCGGCCCTGTCGACCTTGAGGCTGAGCTATGACCACCGAGCCGACCCGCGCCGATCGCCCGCGCGACAACCTGCCCGAGGCGGTGTCGAACATGGTGACGCTGTGGTCGTCGCTTGCCGAGGTCGCCGCTGACGTGGCGCACGCCAAGCGCGCCATCTTCCTCGCCTATGTCGCCGAGGGCTTCACCGAAGCGCAGGCGCTCGATCTGGTGAAGACCATATGAGCGGGGTGAGCGTGCCGCGGCGGCTGTCTGTGAGCGATCCAGACTACGACCCGTCCATTGGCGAGCGCCTTACCGTGCGGCTTGATGGCGTCGACCAGCATGGCCGTGCCGAGGCTTACGATCTCGACGCCCAGACCGTGACGCGATGCAAGCACGACGCCGCGGGCAAGATCTACCTCGATGGCGACATTATCGCGATGGAGATGGTGGGCGGCGTCGTGACGGTCGAGTGGAGAGCGTGACCGACCCCGTCGCCCGGCAATAGCCGGGCATAGGGGGGGGGTATGTTCGGCTTTCGGGTTGATCCGGCCTAGGACCGTAAACCGGGGTCTTTTATCGCGCGCCCGAATTAAACTTTTGGGCCGAATTAAATTTTGAGGCGGCTATGAAGCCCGGACCCAAGCGCAAAACTCCGACGGAGAAGGCGGCGACCGGGACGCTCCGGCCTTTCCGCGACGCGGGTGTGACAGAGTTCGTCGTGCCGGGCAATCCGCCGATCGCGCCTGACTATCTGACCGCCGAGGCAATCATCGTCTGGCAGGAAGCAATCGGGCGGGTCATGTCGGCCGGGGTCACCGAAGTCGATAGCGCGCTGTTCGCCCGATACTGTTCGCTTGAGGCGTTGGTGCGGAAGGCGTTCAACGCAGGCGGCGAGCCGCCGCCGGCCGCTTATCTGACGGTGCTTCGCCAGCACGAAGAACTGCTCCGCATTGCCGGACCCAAGAGCCGCGTTGGTGGCGGGAGTGCTGCGGATGCCGCGAAGTCGAGCAACCCCTTCGCCCGCAACGGACGCGGGGCACGCTAGGAATTATGCCGCCATCGCCCTCGCGTATGCGAAGGCGGCGGCGGCGGACAAGAAGCAGAAGCGCCATTGCAAATGGGTTCGGCTTGCCGCGCAGCGCCATCTAGACGACCTGACGCGCCAGCGTGACGCAGCATGGGGCTATCATTTCGACCCTTGGCACGCGAACGACATCTGCGACTTCGCCGAGAAGCTGCCTCACGTCGAGGGCGTTTGGGACACCCCGACGATCACGCTCGAACCGTTTCAGATCTTCATCCTGTGCGTGGTGTTCGGCTGGCGGCGGCGCGACACCGGCGGCCGGCGGTTCACCTCGGTCTACGAGGAAGAGGCGCGCAAGAACGCGAAGTCGACCAAGACCGCGATCGTGTCGCTGTACTGCCTCGCGTGCGAGGATGAGCCCGGCCCGCAGGTTCTGACCGCGGCAACGACGTTCGATCAGGCGAAGAAGGTGTTCCACCCGGCCAAGCGGATGGTCGAGAAGACCCCGGCCTTGCAGGAAGCGTTCGCGCTGATCCCGTGGGCGAAGTCGATCACCTGCGGAGACAACGGCGGATACCTCCAGCCGATGCACTCGAAAGCGAAGTCGCAGGACGGACACAACCCGCACCTCGTCACGATGGACGAGCTGCACGCGCATTCCGACCGTGGCCTGTTCGACGTGATGAACTCGGCGTTCGGTGCCCGGCGCAATCCGCTCATGTGGATCATCACCACCGCGGGCTTCAACCTGCACGGGGTATGCTACGAGCAGCGCACGCTGGCGACGAAGGTGCTGGAGCGCACGGTCATCGCCGAGCATATGTTTGCGATCATCTTCACGATCGACCGGGCCGAGGATTACGGCGACGATCGTAAGGACGGCGACGATCCATATGATGCCTCGAAGTGGATCAAGGCGAACCCGCTGATCGAGGCGTCGCGACCGCTGCGTGACGAGGTCGCCAAACGCGCGATCGAAGCGCAGGCCAGCCCGGCGGCCGAGGGCGAATTTAAGACGAAGCACCTGAATATGTGGCTGGGCGCGGCGTCTGCCTGGCTGAACGTGACGCAGTGGGCGAAATGCGCAGACCCGGCGCTGACGCTCGACGATTTCGTCGGCCTTGATTGCTATCTCGGCGGCGATCTCTCGAATGTCGACGATCTTTCGGCGCTGGTGCTGGCCGCGGAGACACCCGCCGGGCAGTTGCTGGTCAAGCCGTGGTTCTATGTGCCCGAAGTGCGCTTGGAGAATGTGAACCCGGCGCTCAAGCAGGTCACCGATCTCTACAAGGGCTGGGTCGCCGAAGGCGCGCTGACAGCGACCGAGGGTGATTTCATCGATCACAACGTCATCGAGGCGCAGATACGCGAGTTGAAGAGTCGGCTTGCGGTGCGCCGCGCGACTTTCGACCAGTGGAACAGCGCCCTCGCAATGGCGTCGCGGCTCAATCAGGATTTCGACGACGGCGGCGAAGCGTTCGCCTCGCAGTTGGCCAAGAACGCCAACAATATCACCGATCCTGCGAGAAATTTCGAGGCGCGCGTGAAGTCCGGCCTGGCCCGGCTTCGTCACGACGCCAATGCGGTCATGACGTGGATGGTCGGCAACGCCGTGGTTGATCGTCGGGTGAACGGAAGCATCCTTCCAAAGAAGGAGACGCCGAACAGCCCGCAGAAGATCGACGGCGTCGATGCGACCTTGAACGCCATCGCCCCAATGATCGTCCCGCCTGATGCGCAGGTCGAAGTCGCCGCGATGCTCGGCTGAGGGAGTTCCTACGATGCAGCCAGTCCGCAAGTCGACGGCCCAGCCGGCCGGCGAAAACCCGCTGACGTTCGTCATGTCCGACGCGACCGTCGATCGCATGGGCGACGTGATCGAGCAGAACGGCTGGGTGCTGCGCAACTTCAAGAACAACCCGATGGCGTTGTTCAATCACGACAGCGACATGCCGATCGGCCGTTGGAAGAACGTGCGCGTCGAAGGCGGCCAGCTTGTCGGCGAACTCGAGTTCGGCCCGGAAGGCGCTTGCCCGATCACCGACAAGATGCGGGCTTTCGTCGCCGCGGGCATGATGCGCGCCGTATCGGTAGGCTTCCGCCCGCTGGTCGCCGAGCCGCTTGAGGGATCAAAGGTCGGGGGCGTCCGCTTCAAGGCGTCCGAGCTGATGGAATGCAGCTTGGTGTCGATCCCGGCCAATCCGAACGCGCTGGCAGTCGCCAAGTCGCTCAACCTTTCCGACGACGTTCGTCAGTTGATCTTTGGCAAGTCCGCCGACGAGATCGACGACAACGGACGGCGCGGAGCATCCGGCGAGACCGCCGCTTCCACCCCCAATCGAAAGAACGTGAAGATGGCTACTCTCGCCGAGCGTATCGTTGATGCGCAGAATGAACTGGTGCGTCTCAAGGATGCGCTGACCGAACACGTCAAGGCCGACGATGCTGACGAAACCGTCACCATCGAACTCGCCGACAAGATCGAGAAGCAGGAAACCGCCGTCGCTTCGCTGAAGCGCGCGGAGAAGGCGCTCGGTACGATCACCGAGAAGCAGGAGCCGAAGGGCACCGACCCGCGCCGCCCGTTCGCCGCGCCGGCAAAGAAGACCGCGCCCGGTGACCTGATCGTTCGCTCGGCGGTGGTGCAGGTGCTGGCGCGCATCGAGGGCCGCTCGGTGCTGGACGTGCTGACCGCGCGTTACGGTGAAGACGACAGCATCAAGACGATGCTCGATGTCACCACCCGTTCCGCTACCGCGCCCGCGACGACCACGACCACGGGCTGGGCCGCCGAACTGGTGCAGACCGCCACGCTCGACTTCATCGACACGCTGGTCGCCAAGTCGGTCTACCCGGTGCTGCGCGACCTCGGCGGACGGTTCACCTTCGGCCGCAACGGCGTCGTGTCGATCCCGGCGCGCTCGGCCACGCCGTCGGTTGCCGGCTCGTTCGTCGGCCAGGGCGCGCCGATCCCGGTGCGTCAGGCGGGTTTCAGCGCCACGTCGCTGACGCCGAAGAAGATGGCGGTCATCACCACCTTCACGCGCGAGATCGCCGAGAAGTCGACGCCCGACATCGAGCAGGTGCTGCGCACCGCCATTCAGGAAGATACGGGCGTCGCGATCGACACCGTGCTGCTGGACGCGAACGCTGCGACCACGATCCGCCCGGCGGGCCTGCGCAACGGCGTGACCGGTGTCACCGCGACGGCCGGCGGCGGCTTCAACGCGCTCGTGGCCGACCTGAAGGCGCTCGTCGCGGCGCTGATCGTCTCGTCGGGCGGCAACATCCGTCAGCCGGTCTGGGTCATGAACCCGGTGCAAGCGCTGTCGATCTCGCTGACGCAGAATGGCGCGGGCGATTTCCCGTTCGCGGCCGACCTGCGCAACGGCACCCTGCTCGGGTATCCGGTCGCGCAGTCGGCGACCGTGCCGCTCGGCACCGTCGCGCTGGTCGACGCCGCAGACTTCTTCACCGCCACCGGTGATGAGCCGCGGTTCGAGGTCAGCGATCAGGCGGTGCTCCACATGGAGGATACCACGCCGCAGCAGATTTCCGCGGCGGGCACCCCCAACGTCGTGGCCGCACCGATCCGGTCCATGTTCCAGACCGACAGCCTCGCGCTGCGCATGATTATGGACCTGAACTGGTCGATGCGCCGCGCCGGCATGGTCGCGTTCGTCCAGTCGGTGAGCTGGTAACGCGCCTCGGACCCGCGCGCGTGCGCCCTTCGCGCGCGGGTCAACCCGACCATCAGCAGGAGAGAAACGATGGCAGACGAGACGAAGCCGGCGGTGGAAGCCGGCGAGCAGGACGACGTGCGTGCGCGCGCGGTCGCGGAGGCCGAGGCGGCCGACGCCGAGGTGCCGACGCCGACGCAAGCCGAACTCGACGCAGCCAAGCGCGGCGAGCCGGTAGCCAAGGCTGGCGGGTATCGCACCCGTCAGGCCAAGGCGAACTGAGCCCTAACCGGTGACCAGCTACACCCTCTCCGCGCGCGCCGCGGCGGCCGAGGCGCGCTATGACGCGTCTCGCGTTGTCGCGAAAGCGGCGGAGGGGGCGTACCGCGACGGTCCCTATTATCTCCCGATCAGCGGCGGCTGGCTTTCGGCCGATGTCGGATCGAACCTGAATTTCTGGCAGATGGGATACGACGTTGAGCGCGGCGGGGGCACGGCGATCGTGCAAGCCTGCGTCTCCGCCTATGCCCAGACCGCCGCCATGTGTCTTGGATCGCACTGGAAATCGCGCGCGGACGGGGGACGTGACCGCGTGACCAACTCGGCACTGTCCCGCATCCTGCTGCGACCCAACGCTTACCAGTCGCCTTCCGACTTCATTCTCAACCTCACCTCGCTGCTCTACCGCCGCGGCAATGCCTATGCGCTGGCGGTGCGCAACGCACGGTTCGAGATCGTCGAGTTGCACATCATGACCGGCGCGTGCGCGCCGCTCGTCGCGGTGGATGGCTCGGTCTTCTACTCGCTATCCGGTAACGAGGTTGTTGAACGTCAGCTCGCGCCGGGCGCTCTCCAAGCCGTGCCGGCGCGCGACGTGCTGCACGTTCATCTAGAGACGCCACGGCACCCGCTCATCGGCGAAACACCGCTGACCGCCGCCATGCTCGATCTCGCCATGTCCAACGCGATGGCGCGGCAGGCGATTGCGTTTTTTGATCGGCAGGCGCGGCCGTCCGGCACGCTGAACACCTCCAACAGCCTCACGGCAGATCAGGTCAAGGAGTTGCGGGAGCGCTGGGACGAGCAGTCGCGGGGGCTGAACGCGGGCGGCACGCCGATCCTCGCCAACGGGCTGACGTGGACCCCGATGACGGTCGCGGCCAAGGACACGCAGTTCGCCGAGATCATGAAGATGAGCGAGCAGAACGTCGCTTTGGCGTACCGCGTGCCGTTGCAGGTGCTCGGGATCGGAGATCAGAAGTTCTCGACCACCGAGCTAATGATGACGTCGTGGCTCGCCAGCGGCTTGGGTTTCTGCCTGAACCACATCGAGCAGGGCTTTGACCGGCTGTTCGGTCTTCCCGGCGGGCTCGTCGAATATACCGAGTTCGATACCTCGGTGCTGCTGCGCTCGGATTTCAGCACGCGCGTGAAGGCGTGGGTCGAGGGCGTTAAGGGCCGCATCTTCTCAAGCGACGAGGCCCGCGCCGACTTCGAGCTGGGCAAGATCGACGGCGGCGATCAGATCTTCGGCCAGCAGCAGGACATCCCGCTCGGCATGTTGGACGGCTCGCAGGCGCTGCCCGCGCCCACCGAACCTGCGCCGCCCGCGCCAGAACCCCCGGAGGAGCCCAATGCATCCCGCCAGCAGCTCCCCGACCTCATCCGCTCCGTCTCGGACGAACTCTTTCATGGCACCTGAGCTTGAACTTCGCGCGCTGATCGAAGGATCGCGCGACGCGGTTCGCCGCGTCATCGCCGACTTGCGAGAGCGAGCCGATGCCGCCGAGCGGCTGCGCGACGCCGAGCATCGCGCCTTCATGGCTGAGCAGCGGGAAGCGCTATCCGCGCTTACCCGGCGGGTCGAAGATCGCCTCGCCACGGTTCGCGACGGGGTCGACGGCAAGGACGGCGCTGACGGGCAGAAGGGCGATCGTGGCGAGCCGGGCGCGCAGGGCGAGCCCGGCCGGGACGGTCAAGACGGCGCAGCGGGCGCTGATGGCCGTGACGGTCAGGACGGCGCGCCGGGCAAGGACGGGATTGACGGGAAGGATGGCGCGCCCGGCATTGATGGGCGCGATGGCGCTGATGGCGCGGACGGTGCGGCGGGCGCTGACGGCAAGGACGGTGAGCCGGGCGCACCGGGTGAGCCCGGTCGTGACGGGATCGACGGGAAAGATGCCTATGCCGGCGAAGCCCGCGGACTATTCGACCCCGACGCCAGCTACCGCGCGATGGACGTGGTCAGTTTCAACGGTTCGGAATGGCGCGCCAAGCGCGACGATCCCGGCGAACTGCCCGGCGATGGCTGGATGCTATCGGCGTCGCGCGGCAAGCGGGGCGACCGCGGTGAGCGCGGCCCGCAAGGCGCTGATGGCGAGCGCGGTAAGGACGGCGCATCGATCCTCGCAGCCTTTGTCGACGAGGATATGCAACTCACGATCACCCGCGACGACGGCACCGAGGTCAAGGCTGACCTTTACCCGCTTGCCGAGACGGTACGGTCGGCCGCGGTTCGTGATGCGGAGCGAGGCTGATGGCCGATCTCGTCACCATTGATCAGGTCCGCGAACACCTCGATCTCGACGAGGGCGCGGACGTGACGCTGCTTACCGGGCTCATCGCCGCTGCTTCGCGCACGATCGAATTGCAGACCGGTCGGACGCTTGCGGATGGCCCCACGACTTTCGGTGACGACAAGCCGGTCGCTGCGATGGCCGCTCTCCTGCTCATCCGCACATGGTACGATAATCCCGAGGCAGTCTCCGCCAACTCCGCGGTCGTCGAGTTGCCGCTCGCCGTGTCTTGGCTGCTCTGGCCACTCAAGCGGCTGACGGCCTGATGGCCCGCGTTCGGCTCGGCCGCCTCGACCGCCGCGTGCGGATCGAGAGGCCTGTCGCCAGCGCGTCGTTCACCGGCGCGGGCGCGGGCACCTGGGCGAAGGTCGCCGACACGCGCGCCAGCATTCAGGATGCGCTACCGAGCCGCGGCGAACGACTGGCGGACGGTCTGAATGCCACCACCCGCCCTGCGCGCGTGCGGATGCGGTACCGTACCGATGTGACCGCGGCGATGCGGATTGTGCTGCTGCGCTACGACGGCGCTACCGACACATGGGTTCCGGCCGATCGCATCATGCAGATCACCACCGTGCCCGCCGAACTCGGGCGGCGCGACGGGCTAGAAATGATGGTCGAGGATTATAGTCCGGCCGGGAACGCGGCGTGACGGTCGCTGTCACCGGGCTGGACGATGTTCAGCGGTATATTCGGAACGCGCCGGATCGCATCAAGCGCATTCTACGCGGAGCGGGGCACGCGGGCGGGCGGGTAATCGTCGCTGAAGCAAAGGCGGAAGCGCCGGCTGACGAAACGCGCGAGAACATCTTCAAGACGGTCGAAATCCTCGACGACCACATTCGGGTCACGATCGACGTTAAACCCGGCTGGGGCCGCTCCCTCGCCATCTGGGCGGAATATGGCACGGTCGGGCACTACATCAGCGTGGATGCGAAGCAGTCGGGCGGTCGCACAACCCGCCGTGTGAACACGCTGGCGAAGACCGGCACGCTGGTCATCAACGGCAAGCCGGTTGGTGCGACTGTCTGGCATCCGGGCGCACGGCAAGCCCCTTTCCTGCGCCCCGCGGTTCACCTGAAGCTGGCCGAGGCGACGCGGGCGGCGCAGGCGTACATAGATGAGCAAATCCGCAACGGCGCTATCGCTGGCGGGTCGGTCGCCGGAGATGACGAATGACCGGAGCCGAGGTTCTTGGCGTGCTGCTCTACGCTCAAGCGCCGCTGACTGCGTTCATCCCGACCAATCGCATCAAAGGTGGCCGGCTTCCTGACGGCGCAGCGCTTCCTTCGCTTCTGGTGCGCGTCGTCAGCCTGCTGGACCGTCAGCCGCTCGTTCACCCCGGCTGGTTTCGATCCGACGCGCTCGTGTCCGTGATGGTGCGTGCCGAGTCCTATGACGATCAGAACAAAGCCATTCGTCTGGTGCGTGCGGTGCCGAAGAAGGCGGTCGGCACCGTCGGAACTGCCCGCAACGTCGTCGTGCTCACCGCCGGCCTTGGCCCTGATGTGATCGGGCCGGGCAACACCTTCGAGCAGACCCAGACTTTCCGCGTCGCCTTCGACGCCTTCGACGCCGACGACTGACCCCCAAGGAGAACGATCATGAAACCCATGTACGCTGCCCGCGACTTCAAGGACGCGGGCACGGGCCGCAGCTTCGCGCGCGGCGAGCCGATGACCGGCGTGAGTGACGGCGTTCTCGGCAACTATGAGGCCGCCAAGCTGGTGACCGATGAAGACCCGGATGCGGTCGCCGAAGTCGACACCGCCGCGCCGACCCCCGCTGACTTCGCGGCCCCCGCCGAGGTCGCCGCCGTGGAAGCATCGCCCGCAGCCGAAACCGCTGCGATCGAGCCGTCGAGCGCCACCGAGGTGGAGCAGCCCGCCGCAGAGGTCGTCGAGCCCGCCGCAGAAGCCGACGCGACTGCCCCGGTCGATGCCGAAGCGTCCGCCGACGCCGCGCCCGAGGCGCAGGCCGAAGCAGAGCCGGAAGCCGCTGCAAGCAAGCCGGCGCGCCGCCGCAAGCCTGCTGACGCCTGACCGTTTCGCCCGCTTCGGCGGGCGATGATCCGCCGGCCCGTCCGGCTCGCCCAACTGGAGAATATCAATGCCCGGTTCCACCACTGCGGCGGGCTCGACGCTCGCCATCTCGGCCGGTACGCCGTCCGCACAGACGGCAGCGGCCTTCGCCGCGCTCGCCTTCACCGTCATCGGCGGCCTCGACAAGATCGGGCCGGTTCCTTCCGCGACCTTCGCCAAGGTCGAGTTCCAGCCGCTCGTCGGCGGCAAGGACAAGCTGAAGGGCAGCGCCGACTATGGCTCGATGGCACCTTCGGCGGCGTATGACGACGCCGACGCGGGTCAGACGCTGCTGCGCGCCGCAGCCGCCGACGAGACGCAGAAGCTCTATTCGTTCAAGACCACCTATCCGAACGGTACGGTGGTCTATGCGCAGGGCCGCGTCTTCAGCGCACCCGACACGATCGAAGGCGCGGACTCGGTGCTGATGACCAACGCTGACATCGGCATCACCACCAAGCCCATCAAGGCCTGATCCAACCCGTTTCCGGCGTCCAGCCGGATCATGGGCATCGGCCCGCCCTGCGCTTCGCGGGACGGGGCGGGTCGGTGCATCCCGCGAAATTCCCGCGACAGGATAACCCATCATGAAGATCAAACAGTACGCCGTCGCGCTGACCGCTTTCCTGCACCTCAAGGGGCCTGACGGCACGCTGCTGTACGAGGACGGCCAGAAGGTCGGCATCGACCTGTTCAGTCCCGGCTCGCCCGAATACGGCCAGGTCGAAGAGCGACGCTCGGCGCGCACGATCAAGCGCATGGCTGAGAACGACAACAAGATCGCGCATGTGCCGCTCGACGAGCTGCGGATCGAGAACGCGCAGGATCTCGTCACGCTGACGTCTGGCTTCCGCCACATCGAGCATGACGGCCCCGAAGGCACTCCGCTGTCGGGGCAGGCGCTCTACCTCGCCGTGTATTCCGACCCGTCACTCGGCTGGATCAAGGAACAGGCGCTGAAGTTTCTCGGTGATTGGGGAAAGTTCACGCCCGGCTCGGCGACGAATTAAAGCTGTGGGTGCGGCAATTGGCATGGCTCAACGCCGTGCCGCAGCCGCCCCCCGGTTCTCGCCGCGCCGAGGTTGAGCGCCAGCCGAACAAGGTTTCCCGGCTCGACAAGATGAAAGCGGACGGTGTGCCCGTCCAATTTCCACCGAACTCCGCACCGCACATCACGCATCGTCTCATTGAGATCGGTCTGATGCAGTCCGGTGCCGGCGGCGCGGTGCCGCTCAGTTGGGGCGAAATCAGCGCGTGGCAGACTAACGTGCACACCCGGCTTGAGCCGTGGGAAGCACGGCTGATCCGCGCGCTGTCGATCGAATATGTCGCGGAAGGCCGCAGGTCCGAGTCCGAGAACGCGCCGTCACCTTGGCGCGCGCCGATCACGCAACGCGAAATCGATCTCGAAATAGCCGCGCTTGAAGCGCTGTTCGGACCATGAGCGCGGACGAAATCCGTCCGCGCTCCACACTTTGAGGGGGGGCGACGTATGAACGACGACACTCCCGGCCTTGGCGTCAGCTTCGGCATCGACTTCGGCGACAGCTTCGGTGGGCTGAAGACCCTCGACGACCTGATCGGCGCGACGGCGGCGCGCGCCGTCAACGAGTTCCGGCGCATTCAGGGTGCGGTCGCGGGCGGCATGGACCTGAAGGCTGCGTCGCAGGAGTGGGTTGCCCTCGGTCGCGAGACGCGCAGCGCGGCGCAGGAAATGGCGAAGGTCGAGCGTGAGATTGAGGGGCTGACCCGCACCCTTGAGCGCCAGAACAGCACCTTCGGCATGTCGCGTCAGGAAATCCAGTCCGCCAAGGTCGCAGCGGCGGCCCTGAAGGCCGAGCAGCTTGGCATGACCGAGGCGGTGGGCCGCCTGCGCGCTGAAGAGACGTTGTTGAACCAGCAGCGCGCGTCGGCGGTGGCGCGCGCGGAGGCGGAGGCGCAGGCCACCCGCTCGGCCGCGATGGCGTACAATATGTTCGAGGCCGCGGCGCGGAAGGGCATGGATGCGCTGCGCCAAGCAGAGGCAGCCGAGCGCGCCTTTCAGGCCGAGCGCCATGCGCAGGAGGTCCGTTCTGCGGCGCTGGCGCATCAACTGTTCGAGGCTCGGGTGCGCGATGGTGCCCGCGCCATGCGCGAGGCGGAGGCGGCGGCGCGCGCGCTCGAACTGGAAAAGGTAGCGCAGGACGCGCGAAGCGCCGCGCTGGGCTTCCAGATGTTTGAGGCGCACGCCCGTCAAATGGCGCAAGCCGCACGGGAAGCGGCGGCGGCCGAGGCGACGATCGCACGCGAGGCCGCCGAGGTGCGCGCCGCCCTCGATCCGATGTACGCCGCGCAGCGCCGGTTCGATGACGAGATGACCCGCGCCGATCGGCTGTTGAAGGCCGGTGCGATCAGTCAGCGCGAATATGCGCAAGAGACGCAGCGCGCACGCGAGGCGCTGGGCGCGCACGCGCGACAGGTGGCCGGCGCGGGCGAGGATGTGGCGCGCGACACGCGGCGGTTCGCGCAGGGTGTCGACGACATCGAGCGATCGGTGCGGCGACAGGGGTTCGCGGTCCAGCAGTTGGCGATCCAGTCGCCCGACATCATTCAAGGTCTGCTGACCGGGCAGAAGCCTATGACGGTTCTGATCCAGCAGGGCGGTCAGCTCGTGCAGATCGCCATGATGGCGCAGGGCGGCATTCGCGGCTTTGCCTCCGAGATCGGCATGTTCGCGCTCCGCTTCGCGCCGCTCATCGGCCTGATCGGCGCGGCAACGGCCGGGTTCGCGTTGTTCAACCGTTGGGTCAACGAGGGCGTCAAGAACGACGACCTGACCCGCGACCTCGGCAAGATCACCGGCGGTGCAAATGCGACCAAGGCCGAACTGTTCAAGCTGAAGGATGAGACGGTGACTTGGGCTGATACGTCCAAGGCGATGTTCGAGGTGGTCGGCAAGGACGTGATGTCCGTCTTCGTCGGCGATATGAAGTCGATGGGTAAGGACGTAAAGGACTTGCTCGACGACATCACGTCCTATGGCCGGCAAGCGCTGGCAGGCATGTATGCAGGCGTCGCCGGCATGAAGTCCTATCTCGGCGAATTGGAAAAGGGCGGCTTCACCGGGCTCGCGAAGACGCTCATCGGCCAGGGCGATCCCAAGCTGCTGGAGAAGACCTTCGGTGCTGCCTATGACACCGCCGACAAGTATCTGACGAAGCTGGGCGGGCGTATCCGCAAAGCTGCCGTCGACAATGCTCGCGACCGGTTGGCGGACAAGATCGGGTTCAACAATCCACCGAAGCCGAAGACCGATCAGCACGCCGAGACGCTTGAACGTGAAGCGCGTGCGCAAGAGGCGCAGATTGCCGGGCTATACAAGGTGGCCGAAGCCTATCGCGTCTCTGGTGCGGCGGCACTCACCGCCGAGGCGGAGACGAAGGCAACCACCGCTGCCATCACGAAGCAGGGCGAGATCGCGGCATTCGTTGATCGGCAAATTCGTCTGACGATCGCGCAACGGATCGCCGACAGCGCGAAATCCGCAGCGGCGATGCGCGAGCAAGCCGAGCAGCAGGATTTGGTCAACACCGCTGTAGCTGACGGGGTCATTCCCGCAGAACGCGCGGCTGCGTTGCTGAAAGACCGAATGGCCGATCTTCCGCTGCTCACCGCCTTGGAGGCTGCGCGCACGCTGAAGGGGCAGGAAGGTACGAAGGCAGTTCAAGAGGCGACCAAGGCGCTTGCAGATAGTCGCGCGGCGCGTGACCGTCTGACTGACTCCGAGCGGCGGGCGGCGCTTCAGGCGGCGCAGAGCGCCAGCGATGATCGGCTGGCTGCGCTTCGTGAGGAAATTCGCCTGATTGGCGAAACCGATGCGGCTCGCGCCCGGTCGTTGGCGATCTTCAACGCCACTCAGGAAGCGGTTCGGACGAACCGAACCGGTCCTGATGGCGCGCGTTGGATTGAGACGCAGGGCGAGATCGCGGCTGCGCAGGTCGAGCTTCAGGTAAAGACCGACCTCGCAAATGAGGCGTTGGAGCGCCAAGCGGACTTGCTCGACGAAATCGCCGGGAACGCCGCAAATGCCGCGAGGGGTATGGCGGATGCGTTCGGCGAAGCGGGGCGCGCGCTCGGCGACACCGCTGCGATCTTCTCGCGGTACCTCGCCGATCAGCAGCGCGTCGCTGACGCTCATGAGCGCCGGCTGCGCTATCTGAAACAGCTTCCCGCCAGCGAGCAACGAAGCGCCGAAATTGCGCGCGAGAATGCCCTTTTCGAGCGTCGCAACATGACCGCGCAGATTGGGCTGTTTGGCGACATGACCTCGGCGGCGAAGGGCTTCTTCGACGAAAAGAGCAAGGGTTACGCAGTCGTGTCGGCCGCCGAAAAGGCGTTCCGCGCGATCGAGTTCGCGTTGTCCGTGAAGGCAATGGCGCAGAACGCCCTCGAAACCGGGAAGTCCATCGCGATGAGCGCGGCGAAAGCCGCGGCGCATGGTGTCACGGCGGTCGCGCACGCAATTGCGTCGCTGCCATTCCCCGCCAACCTCGCGGCCGGCGCGGCGACGATTGCGGCGTTGGCAGCGATCGGCATCCAGGTGGCCGGGGCGATCGGCGGCGGCGGACGAAACACGCTCGCGAAGGCGAACACCGGCACGGGCACTGTCCTCGGCGATCCTGACAAGCAGTCGGCGTCGATCAAGAACGCGATCGATGGCCTGAAGGACGTCGACCTGCTGATGCTGACCTATTCGCGCCAGATGGCCAATTCGCTCCGAACGATCGAGGGGCAAATCGGCGGGGTGGCGTCGTTGGTGGTGCGCGCCGGGAACGTCAACGCCGACGCGACCATCTCCGAAGGCTTCCAGAAGAACCTGATCGGCTCCGTCCTGAGCAAAATTCCGCTGATTGGCGGCATCCTCGGCGGCCTGTTCGGTAGCAAGACGGAAATCGTCGGCGGCGGCCTGTACGGCAAGGCGCAGTCGCTCGGTAGCATTCTGAACAATGGCTTCGATGCATCCTACTACACGGACTCGAAGAAGACCTCCAAGTTCCTCGGGATCACCACCGGCACGAAGTATTCGACTTCGTACACCGGAGCCGACGCGGCGCTGGAAAACCAGTTCACGATGATCTTGCGCGAGTTCAATACCGCGATGGTCGCTGCGGCTGGCCCGCTTGGCGTGGCGACAGACGACATCACGTCGCGCCTCAACAACATGGTCATCGACATCGGGAAGGTGGACCTGAAGGGGCTCACCGGCGAGCAGATACAAGAGAAGCTGACCGCGATCTTCGGCGCTGCGGCCGACCGAATGGCGTCGGGTGCGTTCCCCGGCTTCGAGCGGTTCCAGAAGGTCGGCGAGGGACTGTTCGAGACGATCGTGCGCGTTTCGTCGACAGTCGAACAGGTGACCGCATCGCTGGACACCCTCGGCACGTCCGCGCGCGGGCTGAGCGTCGATGCCAAGGTCGGGCTGGCCGGGGAGTTCGAGAGCCTGTCGGTCATGCAGTCGGCGATCGATGCTTACGCCGATGCCTTCTACACGCCCGCCGAGCGCAATGCCGCGAAGCTGGCGCAGCTCGGCACCGTCATCACCGGGCTCGGCGCTACCATGCCCGACACCGTTGCCGGTTTCCGGGCGCTGGTGGAGGCGCAGAACCTCAACACCGAGGCGGGGCGCGCGACCTACGCCACCCTGATCCAGCTTGCCCCGGCCTTCGCCGAGTTGAAGGGGGCGATGGAGGGGGCGAAGTCCGCAGCCGACATTCTGTCGGAACGTCAGGACCTCGAACGCCAGTTGCTTGAGCTTCGCGGCGACACCACGGCGATCCGCGCCCTCGACCTCGCCAAGCTGGATGCGAGCAACCGCGCGCTTCAGCAGGAAATCTGGGCAGTGAAGGACGCGCAGGATGCGGCGAAGGCGGCGGAGGAACTGCGTCAGGCGTGGGCGTCGGTCGGCGACGGCATCAAGACCGAGATCGAGCGCATTCGCGGGCTGACCGGCTCTGACACGTCGGGCGGCTTCGCAACCCTCATGTCGCGGTTCAATGCCGCGAGCGAGGCGGCGCGTGCCGGCGATCAGGATGCCGCGAAGAGCCTCCCGCAGTTGTCGCAGGCGCTCATCACCGCCGCTGGGCAGGTCGCCACCAGCCGTCAGGAACTCGACCGGGTGCAGGCGGAAACCGCCGCGTCGCTCGAAGCCACCTATGCGGCGGTAAGCCGCATGTCGGTCGCAACCGGCACGTCTACTGACGATCAGGTGGCCGCAGCGGCCACGACGACACAGGCGGCGGGTTCGTCGGCGGCGGCGAACGATGGGCTCATGGCGCTGGTGCAGCAGCTCAAGGAAGAGGTGGCCGCGATGCGCAACGAGAACAACGCGGGCCACGCCGATACTGCCAGCGCCGCCCGCCGCGTCGCGAAGAAGTTCGACGATGTGACGGACGCCAGCGGTGGGGACGCGGTCAGCGTCATGGCTGCTGCATGAAGGTCGTGACGCAGAATGGCGACTTCGACCTCGGCGTGACCGAGGCGACGCCGACGATCAGCATGACCGATTTCAGCCGGCGCGTGACCGACGACTTCGGGGTGACGACCGTCGTCGAGCGGGGCTTCTCCCGTCGCATGTCGGTCAAGCTGGCGGTGCCTACCGCCAACATCGATGCGGTGCATCGCCGGTTGAGCGACCTGCGCGCGACCTCGGCGCTATGGGTCGCCGACGATCAATCGGTATGGCTCAGCCTCTACGGCTTCTACCGCAG
>NZ_JAQIJA010000008.1:0-17220 GCF_036946485.1 Sphingomonas phyllosphaerae | reverse complement strand
GGGATCCCGGATCAAGTCCGGATGACAGTTTGGTGGACGGACCGCGCTTACTCCGCGGTCAGCACCGCCTGGAAGTCGTCCGCACCAGTCTCATCGCCTTCTTGAGATGGCGGCGGCCGAGCAGTTCCGCGATCTGCACCGCGTTGAGCGCGGCGCCCTTGCGGAGATTGTCGCTGACGCACCACAGCACCAGACCGTTCTCGACGGTCGGGTCCTCGCGGACGCGGCTGACATAGGTGGCGTCGTCGCCCGCGCTCTCTATCGGGGTGACGTAGCCACCGTCCTCGCGCTTGTCGACGAGCATCACGCCGGGTGCCTCGCGGAGGATGTTCTGCGCCTGCTCGGCCGACAGCTCGTTCTCGAACTCGATGTTGAGCGCCTCGCTATGGCCGACGAACACCGGCACGCGCACGCAGGTCGCGGTCAGCTTGATCTTCGGATCGAGGATCTTCTTGGTCTCGACGACCATCTTCCACTCTTCCTTGGTCGAGCCATCGTCGAGGAAGCTGTCGATGTGCGGGATGACGTTGAACGCGATCTGCTTGGTGAACCTTCTTCGGCTCGGCGGGGTCGCCAACGAAGATGTTGCGGCTCTGCTCGAACAGCTCGTCCATGCCGATCTTGCCCGCGCCCGAAACCGACTGATAGGTCGCGACGACGACGCGCTTGATCTTCGCCGCATCATGCAGCGGCTTGAGCGCGACGACCATCTGCGCGGTCGAGCAATTCGGGTTGGCGATGATGTTCTTCGCCTTGTAGCCGTCGATCGCCGCGGCATTCACCTCCGGCACGATCAACGGCACGTCCGGGTCCATGCGGTAGAGCGACGAATTGTCGATCACCGTGCAGCCCGCGGCAGCGAACTTGGGCGCGTAGACCGCGGTCGCCTCGCTGCCGATCGCGAACAGCGCCATGTCCCAGCCGGCAGGATCGAAATGCTCGATATTCTGCACCTTCAGCATCCGGCCGGTGTCGCCATATTCGATCTGGTCGCCGACCGAGCGCGACGAGGCGAGCACCGCGATCTCGTCCGCCGGAAACTGCCGCTCGGCGAGGATGTTGACCATCTCGCGCCCGACATTGCCCGTGGCTCCCGCCACCACACCACCCGGTACCCCATATCCGTCCTTCCAACGCGCCAACTACAGGCGCTTTCACATCATGTCGCGGCTGCCCGTAGCGCCGCAATTTTCGAAAAGCCAGAAAGCTCTACTTGGGACCGCTACCAACGTGCTGGTCGAGGAAGCGCTCGATCGTGATCCACACATGGATGTCGCGCGACGCCGAATGCGTCTTGCCGGGATAGAGCATCATGTCGAACGGCATGTCGGCCGCCTGCAATTCGGCGGCGACCTTGGTGGAATTGTCGAGGAAGACGTTGTCGTCGGCCATGCCGTGCATCAGCAGCAGCGGCGTGGTGATCTTCTTCGGATCGATCACCGCGCGCGATGCGTCATAGGCGACGCCGTCGACGCGCGGATCGCCCATGTAGCGCTCGGTATAATGCGTGTCGTAAAGATGCCAGTCGGTGACCGGCGCGCCCGAGATGGCGGCGGCATAGAGGTTCTGATCGGCCTCGATCATCTTCAGCGACATATAGCCGCCATAGGACCAGCCGAAGGTGGCGATCCGCGCCGGATCGACGAAGGCGAGCGTCTTCAGATATTCGGCGCCCTTGCGCTGATCGTCGACTTCGACCGTGCCCATCGCGTGCCAGATCGCGCTTTCGAACGCGACGCCGCGGTTGGCCGAGCCGCGATTGTCGACCTCGAAATGGATCCAGCCCTTGTCCACCAGATGCTGGATCAGCGGGTTCTTCCAGCTGCGCGTCACATATTGCGGGCCGGGTCCACCATAATGCTGGAAGAACACGGGATAGCGCTTGCCCGGCTCCAGCCGCGGCGTGACCATCTGCCAGTGGAGGTCGGTGGTGCCATCGGCGGCCTTGATGGTGCCGAACCGCACCGGCTCGTGGCTGGCGACATAAGGCGCATAGGGGTGCGTGCCCTCGACGCGATTCTCGTTGATCCACGAGAGCCGCTTGCCGCTGGCATCGGCGAGATAGGTCTGCGGCGGCTGATCGGGGTTGGAGCGCGTGACGAGGAAGCGCTGCGCGTTGCCGTCGGCGGTGACGCTGTTGTTCCAGCCGCGCTCGGTGAGGCGCGTGATCCCGCCGCGCTTCAGATCGAGCGCGTAGAGATGCTGTTCGAGGACGTCGTCCTTGTTGGCGGTGAAATAGACGCGCGCCTTCGCCTCGTCGACCGCGACCAGCCCGGTGACGACCCAGTCGCCCCTGGTCAGCTGCGTCCAGCGGCCGTCCTTCAGCCGCCACAGATGCCCGTAGCCGTCGCGTTCGGAATGCCACAGCAGGCTGCCGTCCTCCATCGCGCGATAGCTGTCGGAGAGGTTGATCCAGCTCTTCGCGCGCGCGCTCTCGGTGAAGAGGATCGTCGCCTTGCCGGTCGCGGGATCGACGCGGAGCATGTCGAGCTTCGTCTGCGCGCGGTTCTCGCGCTGGACGAGCAGCGCCGAGCCGTCCGGCAGCCAGTCGACCCGCGCCAGATAGATGTCGGGATCGCTGCCGAGATCGACCTTCACCTTGCCCGAGCCATCGGCGTGCATGACGTACAGGTCGACCAGCACGTTGGGGGTGCCCGCCGCCGGATAGCGCTGTTCGTAGATGCTGGTGCCGGTCGCGCCGATCGACGCGCGGGTGAAGACCTTGACCGGCGTCTCGTCGAACCGCTCGACCGCGAGGTAGCGATCGTCGGGGCTCCACCAATAGCCGTCGGTGCGGTGCATTTCCTCCTGCGCGACGAACTCCGCCTCGCCGAAGTGGACGAGGCCCTTGCCCTCGCTGGTCAGCGCGCGTGCGGCCCCCGTCGCCGAGCGGCTGAACCCAGACGTTCTGGTCGCGGACGTAGCTGACGAAGCCGCCGCGCGGGGAAACGTTGGCGTTGAGCACGCCGCCGGGCACGTCGGTGATGCGGCGGACCTGTCCGTCGACTCCCGCGAGATAGAGGTTGCCGTCGATCGGCACGAGCAGGCTGCGCCCGTCGGCCGCCCAGTCATAGGCGACGATGCCCTTGAGTGCGCCGATGCGGGCACGTTCGCGCTGCATCTTCTCGGCTTCCGACAATTCGGCGCCGGTGCCGATCTTCAAACTGTCGACCAGCATCCGCTCGGCGCCGGTGGTGGTGTCGCGCGCCCAGAGGTCGAGCCGGTCCTTGTCGTCGGGACGCGCGCGCAGGAAGGTGAGCAACTTGCCGTCGGGCGACAATTTGAGCGCGCGCGGCTGCGGTCCGGCGAGATCGGGTGTCGCGAACACCCGCTCCAACGGCAGCGCAGGCGCCGTCTGCGCCTGAGCTTCAGCCACGGCCGCAACCCCCGTCGTCGCCAGCGCGGCGGCGATAAACCACTTGTGCATTCAGACCCTCCGTCACGAGAGTGCTGGTGGCAAAGATCACCGCGTGAAGACAGCGGAATCTTGCGATCGACGTGCGCCGATCACCTGCCCTCTTTCTTGCTGCTATCGCGAGGAAGCGAGGCCCCGGATCAGGTCCGGGGCGACGAAGAGGGGTTCGTTCGGCTCAAACCTACGATCCGATTCAGGCGAGCTGCCAATAGGTTGCGTAGCGTTCGTGCGCGATGCGGTGGTAGGGGATCAGCCGCACCGGCGCGCCGTCCTGCGCGGCGATCGTGAATTCCAGCGGATTGCCGGTCGGGCGGATGCTGCTTGCCAGCGCCTCTGGGTCGCCCGCGAGCACCGGCACCGCGACGGGTGCGTCGTTATACTCGCCATATTTGCGCTCGTTGACGATGATGTCCGCGCCGGGGGCGAGCCCCTGCTTGCCGAGCGCGCCGGCCAGCACCAGCGGGCCGTAGGTGAAGGCGACGATCTGCGGCGCGGCGGGGGCCTGTTCGGCGGCGGGCTCCATGACCAGCCGCAGCTCCACCGTGTCGCCGTCGTTCCACGTCCGGTCGAGGGTGAGATAGCTGCCCGGCTCGGCGGAGGTCGCCGCCTCCCGACCGTTGACCAGCAAAGTCGCGCTGCGGCTCCAGCGCGGGTGACGCAGCTTGAGCGCGAGCGAGGCCGGGCGCTTCGCGGCGATCCGCAGCCGCGTGCTTGCCTGCGCGGGGAAGGATGTCTCCTGCGTCACCACCACGCCTTGATCGCGCCAGTTCAGCGAAGACGGGATGAAGAGGTTGACGTAAAGCGCGCGCCCGTCGTGGAAATAGATCGAGTCGCGATATTTGACGTGGTTCTCCATGCCCGTGCCGGTGCAGCACCAGAAGCTATCCTCCGGGGTGTGGTACAGCTTCATGTAGCCGGGACGCGCGCCCTGGAAATAGGTCGCCATCCCGCTGTCGGGGTCCTGCGAGGCGAGGATGCCATTGTAGAGCGTGCGCTCGTAATAGTCTGCGTAATCGGCGCGCGGGTCCTGCAGGAACAATTGCCGCGTCAGCTTGAGCATGTTGTGCTGGCAGCACGTCTCCGAGCCCTTGGCCGAGAAGACGTGCTTGTCGAAATCGGCCATCGCGAAGAAATGTTCGTTGTCGCCGTGCCCGCCGGTCGCGAAGGCGCGGGTGCGCGCCACCGTCTTCCAGAAGAATTGCGCGGCGGCGTGGTAGCTGGCGTCGCCGCCGGCTTCGTGGACGCGCTGGAAGCCGATGATCTTCGGAATCTGCGTGTTGGCGTGCATCCCGTCGAGCTGGTCCTGCGCCTTGACCAGCGGCGCGAGTACCGCCTTTTGCGAGAAACGCTCGGCAAGGCGTTGATAATCGGCGTTTCCGGTCATCACGAACAGGTCGGCATAGACTTCGTTCATGCCGCCATATTCGGTCTTGAGCATCTCCTCGAACTGCGCGTCGCTCAAGGGGCGGGTGGCGACCACGCCCCAGTCGGCGAGCCGCAGCAGCACCGCCTTCGCCGGCGCGCTGTCCGCGAGCAGCGTCGCGTCGCGCAGGCCGGCATAGACCTTGTGGAGCGTGTACCACGGCACGCCGGTGATCGGCTCGCCGCGCAGATGCGCCGACACCAGCGCCGCCCCCTTCGGAAAGGCGCAGACGAGGCCGCTGTTCGCCGCTTTCTGGCAGGCCGCCAGTTCGCCGGCGATATAGTCGATCCGCTTGCGATATTCCGGCTTGCCGGTGGCGCGATGCGCCAGCGCGCAGGCGGAGAGATAATGGCCGAGCGTGTGGCCGTGGCAATTGATGTCCGCCCACATCGGCTCGGATTCCCAGCCGCCATAGACAGGCGCCTTGGGTTTCAGCCCGGCGTTGACGCGGAAGTTGTGCAGCAGGCGATCGGGCTGGAGCCGCAGCAGATACGCCTCGGTCTGGTGCTGCGCATGGAGGAACGGGCTGTCGAGCAGCGACACGTCGCGCATGTCGAATGGTTGGAGTCTGGAGGGCGCAACCGCCTGCGCCGATGCCGGGGGAGCAAGGCCGGCGATCAGGGCGCTACCGGCAACACCGGAAAGGAAACGTCGACGCGACAGCGGGCTGCAACAGGCGGTGGCCACGAAACTCTCCTGAGGTACGCGGATCGTTGCCGCGCGCCTCGATCATAGCCATTACTCCGTCAAATACCAGCGTTGCCTTACGCTCCCCGTCTTGTCACCTTGCCCGCACATCCGGGGGGAGACGATTGATGCGCCGACTGATTCTTACTGCGCTGCTGGCCGGCGCAACGCCGATCGCCGCGGCCGATCCGATCGCCAAGGAGCAGTTGCTGACGCCGCCAGCGGGCGCGCGGCACTTCGTCATCAGCTCGGAGGCCGGCAAGCACGGCGATATCTGGTCGTGGCGTACCAGCGACGGCAAGACCGCGTATCGCATGTCGATGTCGCTGCGTGGCTGGGTGACCGAAACCGACGAGGTCATCACCAATGGTCCCGATCAACGCCCGACCGCGATCGCGATCCGCGGCTTCACCGACTCCGGCGACGCCACCGAGGATTTCAGCGTCGCGCCGGATGGCACCGCGACATGGAAGACCAGCGTCGACAGCGGATCGGCACCCTATGCCGGGCGACGCTACAACACCTATGGCGGCCCGCCGCTCGCCACCGAGCAGGACATCGCCGCACTGGTGGCGGCGGGGGCGAAGGGGATCGACCTGCTGCCCGGCGGCCATGCGACGCTGACACTCGGCGACGTCACCGAGATCGACGGGCCGCAGGGCAAGATCCCGGTGCGGCTGGCGTTCATCCGCGGCTATGGCTTCTCGCCGTCACCGTTGTGGCTCGACAGGGACAATCGGCTGTTCGGCTATGCCGGGGTCGCCTCGATGCTGCCAGAAGGCTATGAGGCGGCCGGGCCGAAGCTGAAGGCGGTGCAGGACAAGGCGACCGCCGCGATGGTGCGCGACGTGGCGCGGACCTTCCTGACCCCCGCCAATCGCACCCCGACGCTGGTCGACCATGTGCTGCTGTTCGACTCGATCAAGGGCACGTACCTGCCGGATCGTGCGGTGCTGATCGCCGACGGCAAGGTCGCCGCGGTCGGCGCGGGCGGGTCGCTGCGCGCGCCCAAGGGGGCGACGACGCTCGACGGGCGCGGCAAGACGCTGCTGCCGGGGTTGTGGGACGCGCACCAGCACGTCGGCGAGGACTGGTCGCTGCTCCAGAATGTCGCGACGGGCATGACCAATTATCGCAGCCCCGGCTCGTTGATCGAGGAGGCGCAGAGCATCGTGAAGCGCCGCGCCGCGGGCGACCTGCTCGCGCCGGACGGACGCGTATCGGTGATCGTCGACCGCAAGGACCCGCTCGCCGCACAGATGGCGCTGACCGTGTCGTCGGCGGAGGAAGCGATCGCGGCGGTGCGCAGGATCAAGGCGGCAGGCATGTGGGGGGTGAAGTTCTACACCTCGATGACCCCGGCATGGATCGCGCCGGCCGCCGCGGAAGCGCATCGGCTGGGGCTGCACGTCCATGGCCATGTCCCGGCCGGGATGCGACCGCTGGACGCGGTGCGCGCCGGTTATGACGAGGTCACGCATATCAACTTCATCATGATGCAGGCGATGCCGCAGGAAGTGGTCGACAAGGCCAACACCGCCGCGCGGCTGGAAGGCCCGGCGCGGTATGGCAAGGACGTCGATCTCGACAGCGCGGCGATGCGGGCCTTCTATGCCGAACTGGCGAAGCGCGGGACGGTGATCGATCCGACATTGACCGTGTGGGAGCCGCTGATGACCAGCGACGGCACCGCGATCCCGCCCGAATATGCCGCCTTCGCCAAGGTCGCGCCGCCGGCGGTGGCGCGCGGCTGGCGGATCGCGGGTTATCCGCTGAAGGACGGTTTGACCCGAGAGGATTATCGCAAGAGCTTCGGCAAGATGGTCGAGCTGGTCGGGCGGCTGCACAAGGCGGGCGTGCCGATCGTCGCGGGGACCGACGGCTGGGGCGTCGAACTGGTACGCGAGTTGGAATTGTACCAGCAGGCCGGGCTGAGCAATGCGCAGGCATTGCAGACTGCGACGATCGTGCCGGCGAAGCTGGTCGGGATGGGCGACCGGCTGGGATCGGTCGCGGCGGGGAAGACGGCCGACGTCATTCTGGTCGACGGCGATGTGTCGCAGGATCTGGGCAACCTGCGGCATGTGCGGACGGTGTTTCTGGATGGGTATCGGCTCGACGGGGATGCGCTGCGGAGTGCGAGCGGGATGAGCGGGATGCCGGAGTGACCTTCTCGTCGCCCCGGACTTGATCCGGGGCCCCGCTTCTTAACTGAGCTCGCGAAAAAAGAAGCGGGGCCCCGGGTCAAGCCCGGGGCGACGGTCAAGGATGAGCGATCGTCACCCGAACAGCCCCAGCTCTGCCACCTCATCCGCGCTCAGGTCGATTCCGAACATCATGCTCAGCCGCATCCGATAGACGCGCGGATCGGTGATCTCCGCCTCGGCAGTTGTCTCCGACGCGCGGCGGCGGTACTGGCGGTCGGTCAGCGAGGCGAAGCCGCGCGGCAGGATGATGCTGGTCACGGTCACGTTGGTGAAGCGGCTAGCGGGCGCGCTCATCGACCAATGGTTGCCCATCGCCAGGTCGCTGTCGTGCACCTCGGTCGTGGTGAAGCTGTATTGCGGCTGCCAGCCCGGCCCCGCCCCGCGGCCGTCGGTGGTGGTCGGGTCGCCGTCGCGCAGCAGCAGCCAGCCGCCCTCCCCGGCGCGCTCGTCGTCGCGCACCAGCAGGAAACGCGCGCCGTCGGGCGCCTCGCCCTGCGCGCCATCGGCGAGCGGCAGGACCGGCGCGTAGCTTCCGCCGAACCCGGCGTCGGCGATCCAGTGCTGGCCGTCGATCGTCACCAGCGACAGCGTGTGCGTCAGCGGCGGTGTCGCGGTCGCACCGAGCCAGACGCGCGCGAGCAGCGGCCGCGCGGTGAAGTCGAGTGCGGCGAGCGCATCGAGCAACAGCCGGTTCTGCTCGAAACAATAGCCGCCGCGCCGCGCGGTGACCAGTTTCGCAGCGACGCTCGCACCGTCGATCGCGATCGCCCGGCCGAGCCGCACGTCGAGATTCTCGAACGGGATCGCGAGGCGGTGCGCGTGCTGGATGCGCGACAGGCCGGCGGCATCGCGGGTCGGGCGCGCGGGAAGGTCGATGCGGGCGAGATAGGCGTCGAGGTCGAACATGCCGCCTGCGGTAGCGCGGTTGCGCGGCGATGAGAACGGGTTTGACCGTCCCGGCGCACAGGCCCATGCCGGATGCCCCAAGAGAGGAGGCCAAGTTGAGCGACATCAAGGGTTTGGAGCTGCGATCGATCGTCGATGCCGAGGGTTCGCTGACGCTGCGGCTGGAAGAGGTCACCTATCCGGCGCCCGCCGACGACGAAGTGCTGGTGCGTATCGAGGCCGCGCCGATCAACCCCTCCGACCTCGGGCTGCTGCTCGGGCCGGCCGATGTCGCGACGCTGGAAGAGGTGGGGACGCCCGACGCACCCGCGCTGCGCTTTGCGGTGCCGCGCGGGCGGATGGGCGGGCTGCGCGCGCGAATCGGCCAGTCGCTACCGGTCGGGAACGAGGGCGCTGGCACCGTCGTGGCGGCCGGCGCGCAGGGGCAGGAACTGGTCGGGCGCAAGGTCGGGATGATCGGCGGTGCGATGTTCGCGCAATACCGCCTCGCCAAGCTGCGCGAGGTGGTGCCGCTGCCCGAGGGGGCGAGCGCGGCGGACGGCGCGGCGATGTTCGTCAACCCGCTGACCTCACTGGCGTTCGTCGAGACGATGCGCGCCGAGGGGCACAAGGCAATCGTCCATACCGCGGCGGCGTCGAACCTGGGCCAGAAGCTCCAGAAGATCTGCCTCGCCGATGGCGTGCCGCTGGTGAACATCGTCCGCAAGCCCGAGCAGGCAGCGATCCTGCGGGGGATCGGCGCGACCTATGTGCTCAACAGTCAGGATGACGATTTCCGCGCGCAATTGGCGGATGCCTGTGCGGAGACGGGGGCGACGATCGCCTTCGACGCAATCGGCGGCGGGACGCTGGGCAGCGACATCGTCCAGGCGATGGAACAGGCCGCCAACCGCACGGCCGGGGAATACAGCCGCTATGGCTCGGACACGTTCAAGCAGCTGTATATCTATGGTGCGCTCGACACCGGCGCGACGACGCTCAACCGGCTGGCGTTCGGCTTCCAGTGGAGCGTGTCGGGCTTCCTGCTGACGCCGTGGCTGAAGAAGGCGGGTGCGGCGACGGCGGGGCGGATGCGGCAGCGAATCGCCGACGAGCTGACCACGACCTTCGCGAGCAATTATACCGCGACGATCGGGTTGAAGGAGGCGCTGCACGCCGACGTGCTGCGCGCCTATGAGCGCAAGGCGACGGGAGAGAAGTATCTGATCGATCCGACGCGCTGAGCGCGCGGACATAAAAGGGGGCGGCACGCCGCGACGTGCCGCCCCCGAAGGATGAGCCGGATCGGCCCGATGCTTACATGTTGATCGTCAGACCCGCGAAGATGTAGCGGCCCAGCGCGTCGTAGATGCCCGGATAAGTGTTGCCGTTACCGAACGAGCCGATCGGCGCGGCGGTCTGGCTGAGCACCGGGGGCTCACGGTCGAGCAGGTTCTGCGCACCGATACGGAACGTGTAGTTGTCGGCGACACGCGCGGTCAGCGTCAGATCGAAGTAGCTCTGCGCCGGGATGCGGCGATCGAGCACGAACGACGTGCCGGCGAGCGCGGCGTCGGGGCTGGTCTTCTCGTAGCGGGTCGGGTCCAGATAGCGCCAGCGGCCCGAGATGCCGATGCCGTCGGTGCCCTGCCACGTCAGACGCAGCTGGTGACGCCACTTCGCCTGCGGGTAGAGGCACTGGCCGCCGTAATAGCCGGCGCAATCGAACGAGGTGCCGACCTTCTCGTAGGTGAATTCATCGACATAGGTGCCGGTGAACGCCGCCGACAGCGAGCCTGCCTCCGCGAAGCGATAGGTGTAGTTGGCATTGATATCGAGACCGCGGGTCTTGAGCGTGCCGCTGTTCAGGTTGGTGTCGGTGACATAGCCGTTCGGCGTCTGCCACAGCGAGAAGTTGGCATCGCGGTTGATCAGGCCGCACAGCGAGGCATCGCCCGTCGCCGCGCACTGGCTGAGGATCGTGTCGGCGCCAATGACCGAGATGATGTCCTTCACCTTGATGCTGAACGCGTCGACCGTCAGGTTGAAGCCCGGCAGGAACGACGGGGTCAGGATCACGCCGGCAGTGAACGTGTCGGCCGTTTCCGGACGCAGGTTCAGATTGCCGCCCAGCAGGCCGTTGTACTGCGCCGACGGGTTCGCCTGGATCAGGCCGTAACGGTTGAGCGGCACGCCGAGGTTGACGCACTGTGCGGCGGTCGCCGTCGGTGCGCTGGCGGTGCCGGGCACGCCCGCGCACGGATCGGTCGAGCCGTCGATCTGCACCGACTGCGACTGGAACAGCTCCTGGATGTTCGGCGCACGGACCGCACGGTTGTAGCTGCCGCGCAGCGCGATGTCGCGGATCGGCGACCAGCTGACCGCGCCCTTGTACGAGCTGACGCCACCCGACAGATTGTAGTCGGAATAGCGATAGCCGCCCTCAAGGGTCAGTTCGTGGAAGAACGGACGGTCGGCGATCAACGGCACCTGAAGTTCGGCGAAGAACTCCTTGACGTCGTAGCTGCCCGCGACCGGCAGGGTCGGACCGCCCTGACCCGCCAGATCGCCGGTGGCGAACGACGTGTCGACGTTCAGCTCGAGCTGCTCCTTGCGATACTCGCCACCGATCGCCAGACCGATGCCGTCGTTCGCCAGCGGGCTCTGGATGCCGTACTCGCCGCCCTTGAAGGTGACCGAGCCGCTGACCACGGTTTCCTTGGTCTGGCCCTGCTGGAAACCGGCGACCTGCACGTAGTTCAGCGCCTCGGCGGTGATCGGAGCGCTGCCGAAGATGTTGAGCGGGACGCAGTTCGGGTCGCTGCCGTCGACGACAGAGCGGCACACGATCTGACCAGCCGTGTTGCGGACGGCGTCGAGCGCCTTCTGCGTGCGGCTGACCGAGAATTCGTTGCGGTAGTTCAGCGTGTACTTGGTCGTGCCATATTGGCCGAACAGATCGTAGCTGATGCCCTTGTCGACGTCGCCACGCGCGCCGACGACGAAGCGATACGAGGTGTGCGTGATGTCCGCCTGACGCCCGCCACCCTCGACGTTGCGACGACCGATCAGGACGTTGGCGATCTGGCTGGTGGTGCCGTCCGGGTTGAGCGTGGTCTGCCCGGTCAGGTTCGAGGCGCGGCAGAAAGTCGCGACTTGCGTTGCCGACAGATACGGATTGCCGCAGTTCAGCGTGTTGGTGTTGTTGAAGTCACCCGACGGCGCGATCTGCGCGACCGAGCGATCGTCCATGAACATGAACTCGGTGTACGGCTTGAACGCGTCGCTGACGTCGTAATGCGCCAGGAAGCCCGCGGTGTAGCGGGTGTCGGGGCGCTGATAATAGTTCAGCGGATTGGCGTTGTAGAGCGTCGTGCCGGGGACCAGCGCGCCCGCGCCGTTCAGCGTGTACGAGGTCGGCGGACCACCCTGGGTCGCGTCGGTCAGCGTGAAGTTCGCCGGGAACGCCGTCGCCGAACCGCCGCAGCGGAACTCGGTGCCGGTCGACGTGGCGAGGCCACACGACGAATAGTCGCGGCTGCCCTGCTCGACCGCAGCGATCGAACGATAGCCGAGATAGCCGACGATGTGGCCACGGCCGTCATCGGTGCCCGCGCCGATCTTCATGCTGACGTCGAAGTTGCGACCGTCGGTGGTCAGGCCGTTCGGCGCCGGATAGTTGAAGCTGCGAACGAGGTTCTGCAACCGGTCGTTGTTGTTGTCGTGGTTGAACACGCCGTAATTGGCGTCGACGCTGATGCCGGTGAAGTCGGTGTCGAGCACGAAGTTGACGACGCCGCCGACCGCGTCCGAACCATAGGTCGACGAAGCGCCGCCGGTCAGCACGTCGACGCGGCTGATCATGATGCCGGGCAGCACGTTGATGTCCGCCGCCGAGCTCTTCGACACCGGGTCACCCGGCATCAGGCGACGGCCGTTGACGAGCGTCAGCGTGCGCTGGTCGCCCAGATTGCGCAGGTTGAGCGTGGCGGTACCGGTCGAGCCGTTCGACACCGACGAGCTTTGCGTCGCGAACGCCTGCGGCAGGTTGTTCAGCACGTCCTCGAGACGGGTTGCGCCCTGCAGCTTGATGTCCTGCGCGTTGACGACGGTCACCGGGCTGGCCGAGACGAGGTTCGGCGAGGCAATGCGCGAGCCGGTGACGACGATGTCACCACCACCCGGACCGGCTTCGCCCGGTGCGGCGGCGTCCTGACCGGCGACGGCGGGCTTCGGCCCGGCATCGGTCGGCGCCTGTGCTTCCGGCGAGGTCGCCTGCGCGAACGCGGGAGTGCCAGCCACTGCCATCGCGATGACCGCGGAGGCGAGCAACTTCGTGCGAAGTGTCTTCATGGGTGTCGGTCCCTTTATACTCTAAGGATCGGGTATGGTTCGATCTCGAAGGCCGACCTCGTGTGCGCACGATCATCGGGCTTGATACCCGGCGTCATGACCCTTTGATTTTGCTTAAACAATCATTTCCGGGCAAAAGGCAGCGCATTGCCGCCCCAGTGTGACGCATACGCAACATATAAGCGCTCTCACCGGCTCTTCGGAAACGATTGTTCTAGCGGGAATGATACAGCGATGAAAAGTTCCTCGTTATTAGTTGCAACGACAATTCTTATGATTGACGCCCCAGGTGTTGCTCAATCGACACGCGTAAACCTGCAGAATCTCTATGCGTGCAAGGCGGTGGACGGCACGGCGGCCCGGCTGGCCTGCTACGAGCGGCAGACCGCGATTTTAGAAGATGCGGAACGGCGCAGCGAGATCGCCGTGGTGGATACGCGTGCCGAGCAGCAACGGCGCCGCGCGGCGTTCGGCGCGAAAGTGTCGGACGAGACGCGCGCCAGTTCGACGCTCGCCGAGATCAAGACGACGCTGGTTGCCGTCACTCCCGGCGGCGCGGGATTGCTGATCTTCGCGCTCGCCGATGGCGCGCGCTGGATACAGGTCGACGATGCGCCGATCCCGGGACGGCTGCGCCCGGGTAGCACCGTGGTCGTTAAGCGGACGATGCTGGGCGGTTACAAGATGGCGATCGGCAGCCGCCCGTCCTTCAAGGTTCGCCGGCTATAGCCTGACCCGCCGCCCAGCCGCTGGCCCAGGCCCATTGAAAGTTATAGCCGCCCAGCCAGCCGGTGACGTCGACCGCCTCGCCGATCGCGTACAGGCCGGGAACCTTGCGCGCCTCCATCGTCTTCGATGACAAGGCGTCGGTGGCGATACCGCCGACGGTGACTTCCGCCTTGGCATAGCCCTCGGTGCCGTTGGGATGAAAGCGCCAGTCCGCAAGGCGGCGTTCGGCATCGGCGAGCGCTCGGTCGGTCGCGCCGCCGAGTTCGCCGATGCCGACCCGCTCGGCAAGCACCTCGGCAAGCCGGGTCGGCAGGGCGAGCGCGTTAGCCAGCGTGTTGCGGGGGCGGCTGCGCTTGGCGGCGGTGAGCCAGCCCGGCGCGGCATCGGGGCGGAAGTCGATCGCGATCGGCTCCCCGTGCCGCCAATAGCTCGACACCTGAAGGATCGCGGGGCCGGAGAGGCCGCGATGGGTGAATAGCGCCGCCTCCGCGAACGCCGCCTTGCCCGCGCGCGCGACGACGGGCGTCGCCACGCCGGAGAGCGCGCGGAACAGCGCTTCGTCGCCGGGCAGGGTCAGCGGCACCAGCGCGGGACGCGGTTCGACGACCTTCAGGCCGAAGCGGCGTGCGATGCCATAGGCCACGCCGGTCGCACCCATCTTCGGGATCGACGGGCCGCCGGTCGCGATCACCAGTGCGGGGGCAGTATAGCGGCGCTCGCCGTGCGCGACGGTGAAGCGCCCGTCGGCGTGCGCGATCTCGCCGAGCGGCTGGCCGAGCCGGATCGTCACCCCCGCCGAGTTCGCACTCCCCGAGCAGCATGTCGACGATCGCGCGCGCCGAACCGTCACAGAACAATTGCCCGAGCGTCTTCTCGTGCCACGCGATGCCGTGACGTTCGACCATGTCGAGGAAATCACGCGCGGTGTAGCGGCCGAGCGCCGACTTGGCGAAATGCGGGTTGGCGGACAGATAGCGGTCGGGCGCGGTGTGCAGGTTGGTGAAGTTGCAGCGGCCGCCGCCGGAAATCAGGATCTTCTTGCCCGGTGCCTCGGCATGATCGAGCACGACGACGCGCCACCCACGCTGCCCGGCGACCGCCGCCGCCATCAACCCTGCCCCGCCCGCGCCCAGCACGATCGCGTCGAATGTTTCCATCGCGCCGCCGTGTCATAGATCGTCGGTAATGGCGAGGGCGGAGCGGATTACCACCGTCGCCCCCGGTCTTGAGCCGGGGCCCCGCTCCCTGCCCGGCCAAGGAAGAAGCGGGACCCCGGATCAAGTCCGGGATAACGGTTAACTCTAGATCGCCGCCAGCGCCTGTTCCATGTCGGCGACCAGATCGTCGGCATCCTCGACGCCGATCGAGATGCGGACGAGATTGTCGGTGATGCCCAGCGCCTGCTTGCGTTCGTCGGCGACCGACAAATGCGTCATGCCCGCGGGATGGCTGGCGAGCGTCTCGGTGCCGCCGAGGCTGACCGCGAGCTTGGCGATCTTGAGCGCGTCGAGGAAGCGGAACGCCTCGGGCTCGCCACCCTTGAGGTAGAGCGAGAAGGTCGAGCCGCCGCCGGTGCAATGACGCCGGTAGATGTCGGCCTGCCGCCCCTCGGCCTCGGCGAGGATGCCGAGATAGCCGACACGCTCGACCTTCTCATGATCGCGCAGGAAGGCGCAGACCTTGGCGGCATTCTCGCCGGCGCGGCTCATCCGCAACTCCAGCGTCTCGAGGCTGCGCATCAGCATCCACGCGGTGTTGGGGTCGCAGATCGTCCCAATCGTGTTGCGCATCGCGCGGATCGTGTTGATGAGCGGCTTGGCGCCCAGCACCGCGCCCGCGACCAGATCGGAATGGCCGCCGGCATATTTGGTCAGGCTGTAGACCACCGCATCGGCGCCGTGCTGGAGCGGCTGCGACCAGAGCGGGCCGAGGAAGGTGTTGTCGATCGCGATCGGCGGCAGCTCCTCGGCGCCCGCGAAGATCGCGTCGCGGCTGGCGCGTACCGCCTCGACGTCGACCAAAGCATTGGTCGGGTTGGCGGGGCTTTCGAGATAGATCAGCGCGACGCGGCCGGCGTCGTTCGCCTTCTTCATGACCGCGTCGATTTCCTCGCGGGTCGCGCCCGCCGGGAAGTCGAGCCAGTTGACCCCGAAGCGGCCGAGCACGCGCGCGATCAGCGTCTCGGTCGCGGCATAGAGCGGGCCGGAGTGGACGATCGTGTCCCCGGGGCGCACCAGCGACAGGAACAAGGTCGCGATCGCCGACATGCCGCTGGAGAAGGTCAGCGCATCTTCCGCGCCCTCCCAGATGCCGAGCCGGTCCTCCAGGATTTCCTGATTGGGGCCGTTGAAGCGCGAATAGACCAACCCTTCCGCGCCGCCGGGGCGCTTGCCGGTGACACCCTCGAAATGGCGCTTGCCCGCCGCGGCATTGGGGAAGACGAAGGTCGAGGTGAGGAACACCGGCGGCTTGAGCGCGCCTTCGGACAGCGCGGGATCGTAGCCGTGGCCCATCATCAGCGTCGCCGGCTTGAGCTTGCGCCCGCCGATCGAATCGATCTCGGCCTTGGGCGAGCGGCGCGTCTCGACGCCGGTCAGGTCGTCTTCGGTCGGCTTGGTCATGACAGTCTCACCTATTGGGAACGATAGGGAACGAACTGGCCCATCGCGCAGCTACCGCTGGGGATGCCGGCCGGCAGGTTCACGGTGCGGGCGATGTCGCCGCGGCACAATTGCGTCTGGAACTGGCGCGTGATGATCGTATCGCCGCGCGCCACCGCCTCGCAGCCGCCGCCGGTTTCGGTGACATAGACCAGCCTGCGGCTGACGCGGTACAGCAGCTTGCCGTCGTAGGCGGTCAGCTGCGGGCGGGTCCAGCGCGTGTCGATGCAGTCCTGCGGCTTGCCGGGGGTCTTGCCTGCCAGCAGCTTTTCGTAGGCGATCCGGCTCTTTTCCTGCCGGTCGGGCTTCTGGGCCGGGGCGGCGACCACCGCGGGCCGCGCCGAGCGCCGCCGCAGCGGCGAAGGTGATGAGGAAACGCATCGCTTTCTCTCCTTCTATCCGCACGTTACCGGCATGGTTACGTGCGATACCATATCGTCAGCTCTGATCCTTGCGCAAGCGGCGTTCGGCGAAGGTGGCGACATCGGGCGCACGCAGGAACGGGTTGGTCGCACGTTCGAGGCCGATCGTGGTCGGGATCGTCGCCTCCCGGGACGCGCGGAGACGGTCTATTTCGACCATCCGTTGCACGAGCGCTTGGTTATCCGGCTCGACGGTGCGCGCAAAGCGACCGTTCGATTGCGTGTATTCGTGCCCGCAATAAACGCGGGTGGCATCGTCGAGTGCGGCGTAGCGCTGCATGTTCGCGAACATCTCGGCGGGGGTGCCCTCGAACAGCCGGCCGCAGCCCATCGCGAACAAGGTGTCGCCGGTGAAGATCACGCCATCGTCGGCGAAGTGGAAGGCGATATGCCCGGCGGTGTGGCCGGGGACGTGCCACACATCCGCGCGGTGCTCGCC
>NZ_JAQIJA010000009.1:0-44022 GCF_036946485.1 Sphingomonas phyllosphaerae | reverse complement strand
AGAGGTCCTGGAAAGCTACGTCACTCGGACACGCGACAAGAAGGGGCTGCGCCTCAGCTTCATGCGCAAAGCGATGAAGCGCCACGGCACGCCCGAGGCGATCGCCACCAATGGACTGCGCAGCTTGGTGCTCCGATGGACGAGCTTGGCAACCACGAGAAGCAGGAAACCGGCCGCTGGGCGAACAACCGCGTCGAAAATTCGCACCTGCCCTTCCGACGACGAGAGCGAACGATGAACCGGTTCAGGCGGATGAGCTCATTACAGAAGCTCGTTTCCGTCCACGCCAGCATCCACAACCACGTTAGCCACAAACGCCATCTGATCGATCGGCAGACCTAACAAGGAACGCCGCTCTGCCGCCCTGGCAGAGTGGCAGATCCTCGCGAGCTAAGCTGGCGCGATCAAAGAGCGAGGTGCATCGTCGAGAGACGAGTTCGCATTAGACTGACAGCGCCGCCACACAGTTGTAACTACCTGACAAGACAAGGGAATTTATCCTTTTCTGGGCGCATGTCCGCGGCCTTTCGTCCAGTTCTGTAGTGCAGAGAGTCGTGTGGGGGGGGCGTCAAAGCAAATGCAACCGGCCGGTAAGGTGGTGGGGCTAGGCGGGGGCCATGCCTCGACCACGCAAGCCTGCCAGCCGGTTTCGCTACTTCAACTCGTCGCCCGAGATGATCCGGTTGGTGGTCTTGATGTACGTCCGCTTCCCACTGTCGCTCCGGAACGTGGAAGACCTGCTGTTCGAGCGCGGGATCGACGTCTGGCATGAGATCGTCCGGCTGTGGTGGAACAGGTTCGGGCCGATGTTCGCCAGCGATATTCGCCGCCAGCGGGTGAGCCGGATGCGAGGCTTCCGCCACTGGCGATGGCACCTCGACGAGATGTACGTGAAGCTGAACGGCGAGATGGTCTACCTCTGGCGCGCCGTCGATCACGAAGGCGAGGTACTGGAGAATTACGTCACCCGCACACGTGACAAGAAGGCTGCGCTCAGCTTCATGCGCAAAGCGTTGAAGCGCCACGGCGCACCCGAGGCTATCACTACCGATGGGCTGCGTAGCTATCGCGCTGCGATGGACGAACTGGGCAATCGCGAGAAGCAGGAGATCGGCCGGTGGGCGAACAACCGCGTCGAGAACTCACATCTGCCGTTTCGACGACGCGAGCGCGCGATGAGCCGGTTCAGGTGAGCTGCCCCCTTCTGAGTGGTCCATCGACTATGACAGTCTGGACCAGGGAAGGGACGAAGAATGCCTGCGAAGAAGCACAAGCCGGAGGAGATCATCGGCAAGCTGCGTGAGGTGGAGATCGTGCTGGGCCAAGGCGGCACGACCGCCGAAGCGTGCCGGCGGATCGCGGTCAGCGAGCAGACCTACTATCGCTGGCGCAAGGAATATGGTGGCCTGAAGACGGACCAGGCGCGTCGGATGAAGGATCTGGAGAAGGAGAACGCCCGGCTGCGGCGTGCGATTTCGGATCTGACGCTGGACAAGCTCATCCTGCAGGAGGCGGCGAAGGGAAACTTCTGAGCCCCGCGCGGCGCCGGCGCTGCATCGACCAGGTCCGGGAGGTGCTGGACGTGTCCGAGCGGCGGGTATGCCGCGTGCTCGGCCAGCACCGGTCAACGCAGCGCAAAGTGCCGTGCGGGGCAGATGATGAGCAGGCGCTCACCGACGACGTCGTCGCGCTGGCGAAGCAGTACGGGCGCTACGGCTACCGCCGGGTGACCGCGCTGCTGCACGCGGCGGGCTGGTCGGTGAACCACAAGCGGGTCGAGCGGATCTGGCGGCGTGAGGGGCTGAAAGTGCCGCAGCGCCAACCGAAACGCGGCCGGCTGTGGCTCAATGACGGCTCCTGCATCCGGCTTCGACCAGAGTATCCGGGGCATGTCTGGGCCTATGATTTCGTCGAGGAGCGTACCCACGATGGGCGCAAGTTCCGCATCCTGACCATCATCGACGAGGCCAGTCGCGAGTGCCTGGCACTGGTCGTGGCACGTCAGCTGCGCCACGAAGACGTGCTGGCCGCGTTGGCCGACCTGTTCGTCGAACGCGGTCCGCCAGCGCACATCAGGTCGGACAACGGCAGCGAGTTCATCGCCACCGCCGTCCAGACCTGGCTCGGCCAGATCGGCGTGAAGACGCTCTACATCGCCCCGGGCTCGCCATGGGAGAACGGCTATAACGAAAGCTTCAACGGGTCGCTTCGCGACGAACTGCTCAATGGCGAGATCTTCTACAGCCTCGCGGAGGCCAGGGTGCTGATCGAGGCGTGGCGCCGTCACTACAACACCGTCCGGCCGCACAGCAGCCTGGGCTACCGCCCGCCGGCCCCGGAAGCGGTGACACCGCCATTACCGGCCTCCGGTTCCGCTTCGCTCCACCTACGCCCGGCAATGGCGGCGGAGACGACAATGCACTAACTAACAAGCCGGACCACCCGGTGGGGGCTGCTCATTCAACGACCGGCTGACCGGGGACGCCGGCGCCAACGTGCTGTTGGGCGGCGACGGCGACGACGTGCTCGTCGGGCTGGGCGGCGCCGACACGCTCGACGGCGGCACGGGCAACAACACCGCGGATTATTCGGCTTCGACCGCCGCGGTCTATGTCAACGTCAACGCGACCTACAACGGCACCTATGCCGCCGCGGGGACGGGCATGGGCGGCGATGCGCAGGGCGACACGCTGGTCAATATCCAGAGCGTCATCGGATCGGCCTATGCCGACGTGCTCTACGCGAGCGACGGCGGCGGCACGCTGAACGGCGGTGCGGGCGACGACACGCTGATCGCGGGCAGCGGCAAGGATATCCTGATCGGCGGCACCGGCAGCGACACCGCCGACTATTCCCGCTCCACCGCGCTGGTGACGATCAACCTGCTCGCCGGCACGGCATCGGGCGGCTATGCCGCGAACGACGTGCTGACGGGGATCGAGAACCTGACCGGCACCGCCTATAACGACGTGCTGACCGGCGACGGCAACGCCAATACGATCCTGGGCGGCGCCGGCAACGACACGATCGACGGCGGCGCGGGCAACGATATCCTCGACGGCGGCGCGGGCACCGACATCCTGTCCTATGCCAGCGCGACCAGCGGAGTGCGCACCGCCGTCAACTATTACGGCTGGGTCAGCGGCGTGAAGACCTATTACGCCGCCAACACGCTGGGCAGCGGAACCGACACGACCAGCGGTTTCGAGACCGTGGCAGGGTCCAATTACAGCGATATCATGAAGGGCTATGAAGGGCTGGCCAATTTCGGGGGCGGTGCCGGCAACGACCTGATCTATGCCAACGTCAACAGCGGCACGATCGACGGCGGTGCCGGGATCGATACGCTCACCTATGGCGACACCACCTATTGGGGCGGCGTCACCATCGATCTGGCGCTGAACGGCAATGCGGCGACGCGCGCCTGGGGCGGTTTCGCGGCCAACGACCAGATCACCGGTATCGAGAACGTCACCGGCAGCGCCTATGCCGATTACATCGCCGGCGACGGCAATGTGAACGCACTGAGCGGTGGTGCGGGCAATGACGTGCTGGTCGGTGCGGGCGGCAACGACGTGCTGTTCGGCGGAGCGGGCGACGACGTGCTGATCGGCGGCACGGGCGCGGACGCGCTGATCGGCGGCGACGGCATCGACACCGCGAGCTGGGCGGGATCGTCCGCCGGGGTCGTCGCCAATCTGGCGACCGGCATCGCCACCGGCGGCGACGCCGGCAGCGCGGGCGGCACCACACCTTATGCCAACGCCTCGCTGGTCGCGGGATGGGGGTTCGTCGAAGGATCGGGCAACACGGCGCTGTCGCTCAGCGGATCGCAGTCCATCTCCCTGCTCGGCGGCGCCGGCTGGGCCGCCGGGGAAAGCGGGCACGGCAGCGCGCTCAACTTCAACGGCAACGGATCGGGCAATTATGCGACGGTCGGCGCGATCACCGGCGCGAGCGACGCCTTCTCCGTCACCGCAAAGGTCCATTTCGACGCCAGCTCGACCAGCGACCAGGGCATCTGGTTCCTCGGCAACACCGGCGCGAGCACCAGCAGCAGCAATTACTTCTCGTTCCTCACCCTGCGTGCGAACGGCAGCCTGTATTACGAGGTGCGCGGCGACGTGGCGGGCGCGACCACGACGGCGGCGACGACGACCGGCATCACGGTCGCGAATGCCGTCACCATCGGTGAATGGGCAACGATCACGACGACCTATCGTGCCGGCCAGCTCGAACTCTACGTCAATGGCAATCTGGCCGGGTCGGCGCCGTCCAGCGTGATGCTGCCTCCCAATCTGACGTGGAACACCAGCCGGATCGGCAACGACTATCGCGGTGCCGGCTCGATCCTGGACGGCCAGATCGACGATTTCGCGGTGTTCAACACCGCGCTGACGCCCGCCGAGGTCGCACAGCTCGCGACCCAGAGCCACGGGCTGGAGAGTGCCGGGCTGGTCACCGACACGCTGGCGCAGATCGAGAACCTGACCGGCACCGATTATGCCGATACGCTGACCGGTGATGCCGGCAACAACGTGCTCGACGGCGGCGCGGGCAACGACACTTTGTCGGGCGGGGCCGGCGACGACGTGCTGATCGGCGGCGCGGGTGCGGACACGCTCGATGGTGGCGCGGGCAGCGACATCGCCTCCTATGCGCAATCGGGCGCGGCGGTGACGGTCAACCTCGCGACCGGCGCGGCGAGCGGTGGCGACGCCGCCGGCGATACGCTGACCGGGATCGAGGGGCTGACCGGTTCGGTCTATAACGACGTGCTGACCGGGGATGCAGGCGCCAACACGCTGACCGGCGGCCTGGGCAACGACACGTTGCGCGGCGGCGATGGCGACGACGTTATCATCGGCGACGGCAATCCGGTCGATCTGATCACCTATGGCAGCGCCGCCAACCTGATCGTCAACGGCAATTTCGAGGCGTACACCGGCATCGGTCGCAACGGCACCGGCAATGTCGCGACCGGATCTCAGACGACCGGCTGGCAGACCGCCGGCGGCACGATCAGCATCGTCAACGATACGCTGCAGGCCAATGGCAGCCCGAACAATCAGATGGTGCGGTTGATGGCCGGGCAGACGACCGATGTGTGGCAGAACATCGCCACCACGGCCGGCGAAACCTATGTCCTGAAGTTCGACGCGGGCAATTGGAACGCGTTCACCAAGACGATGCAGGTGCTGTTCAACGGCGTCGTGGTCGACACGATCACGACCGTCGCGAACACCTGGGGCAGCTATGCCTATCTGGTGACCGGCACCGGCGGCAGCGACAAGGTGGAGTTCGTCTCCACCGAAAACGGGATCGGCCTCGACAACGTCGTCTTCGCCGATGCGCGCGGCAATGACGTGATCGATGGCGGTGCGGGCAACGACGTCATCGACGGCGGTTTCGGCAACGATACGATCGATGCCGGTGACGGCGACGACATCGTCACCGGCGGTAGCGGCAACGACACGATCGACGGCGGGGCGGGGGACGATCACCTGTACGGCGATCAGTCGACCCTGACCCCTCTGGCCGCCCTGGAGACGTTCGAGAACGGCGCCAATGGCTGGACGGGGGCGACGATCTCCATGGCCACGGACGGCAGCGGCCAATATGTGGGACCGATCGCCGGCTCGGGCAACCAGACGGTCGTCAACGAACAAGTCGCCAAGACCTTCGCGATTCCCGTCGGCAGTGCGGGGCAGGTGACGCTGACCTTCGACGCGCTGCGCCTCGACTCGCTCGATGCCGGCGACAATCTGTCCGTCTTCGTCAACGGCAAGGTCGTCGCGATCATCTCGCCACTCGGCACCGTATCCTCCGTCACCGGCGTGACGGCGGTGCTGACGGCCGGCGCGACGACCGCGATCTATTCGGGCGGCTCGGGTGGTACGGGAGCGAACGATACGCCCTTCCACCTCGTCCTCACCATGCCGATCACCATCGGCGATAGCTCGGTCCGGATCGGTTTCGGCAGTGCGGCCGATCAGCCCATCAGCGACGAAAGCTGGGGGCTGGACAATATCCTGGTCCAGGTCGGCACCGCCGGTGTGGGCGGTGGGAGCGCGGGCGACGACATCATCCGCGGCGGTGCGGGCGACGACGTCATCGACGGCGGCGGCGGCATCGACACCGCGGTCTATGCGGGAACGCGCGCCGCCTATACCGTCACCTACAGCGGCGCGACGGGCGCCTATGCCGTCTCCGGTCCCGACGGCAACGACACGGTGACCAATGTCGAGAAGTTCCGCTTCGACGACGGCACGCTGACCGCGGCGAAGCTGGTGACCGGCATGACGATCGTGCCCTCGGGGCGGATCGCGGAGAACAGTGCCGCCGGCACCGTCGCCGCCACGCTGACCATGGCGGACAGCTCGAACGCGACCTATGCGATCACCGGCGGCGCGGATGCGGCGACCTTCCGCATGTCCGGCAACACGCTGGTGCTCGCGCCCGGTGCGCAGCTCGACTATGAGGCGGCCGCGACCCGCAGCGTCCAGGTGACCGCGACCGCCGACGACGGATCGACGCACATCCAGACGATCACCGTCAGCGTCACCAACGTCAACGAGCCGCCGACGATCACGTCCGCCGCCACCTGTTCGGTTGCGGAGAACGGCACCGCGGTGGCGATGCTGACAGCGAGCGACCCGGATGCCGGCACGACGCTGACCTGGTCGATCGCGGGCGGTGCGGATGCGGCGCTGTTCCGGATCGATGCCGCCACCGGCGCGCTGACCTTCCGCGCCGCGCCCGATTTCGAGGCGCCGCGCGATGCCGGCGCCGACAATGTCTACAACCTCACCGTCCAGGTCTCGGACGGCACCAATGTCGCCACGCAGAATCTGGCGGTGACGGTGACCAACCTCAACGAGGCGCCGGTGCTGGCGCTGGCCGGCGTCGGCACGGTAACGGAAAACGCCGTCGCCGCCACCGTCGCCACCTTCGCCGCGAGCGATCCGGATGCGGGCGACACGCTGACCTATACGCTGGGCGGTGCGGACGCGGGGCTGTTCGTCATTGACGGCACCACCGTCCGGCTGAAGGACGGCACCAGCCTGAATTACGAGGCGGGGGCGACGCGCAGCTTCACGCTGACCGCGACCGATTCGCACGGCCTGTCGCAGACGCAGTCGCTGACCTTCGCGGTCGGCAACGTCAACGAGGCGCCGACGATCACGTCCGCCGCCGCGCTGTCGGCGGCGGAGAACGGCACCGCGGTGGCGACGCTGGCGGCGAGCGATCCCGACGCGGGGACGACGCTGACCTGGTCGATCAGCGGCGGCGCGGATGCCGCGCTGTTCCGGATCGATGCCGCCACCGGCGTGCTGCGCTTCGTCGCGGCGCCCGATTACGAGCATCCCGGGGATGCCGATGGCGACAATGCCTATCAGCTCACCGTGCAGGTCTCCGACGGCACCAACATCGCCAGCCAGACGCTGGCGGTGACGGTGACCAACGTCAACGAAGCGCCGGTGCTGGCGCTGGCCGGCATCGGCACGGTGACGGAGAATGGCGTGGCCGCCACCGTCGCCACCTTCACCGCCAGCGATCCCGATAGCGGCGACACGCTGACCTATACGCTGGGCGGTGCGGACGCGGCACTGTTCGTGGTCGACGGCAATATTGTCCGGCTGAAGGACGGCACCAGCCTGGATTACGAGGCGGGGGCGACACGCAGCTTCACGCTGACCGCGACCGATTCGCATGGCCTGTCGCAGACGCAGTCGCTGACCTTCGCGGTCGGCAACGTCAACGAGGCGCCGACGATCACCTCCGGCACCACTTATACGGTCGCGGAGAATGGCACCGCGGTGACGACGCTGGCGGCGAGCGATCCGGATGCGGGGACGACGCTGACGTGGTCGATCGCGGGCGGTGCGGATGCCGCGCTGTTCCGCATCGATCCGGCGACCGGCGTGCTGCGCTTCGCCGCGGCGCCGGATTACGAACATCCCGGCGATGCCGATGGCGACAATGCCTATCAGCTCACCGTGCAGGTCTCCGACGGCACCAACACGACGACCGGCGCGCTGACCGTCACGGTCGGCAACGTCGACGAGGCGCCGACGATCACCTCCGCCACGACCGCCTCGGTGGTCGAGGGGACGACGGCGGTGCAGACCGTGACCGCGACCGATCCCGAAGGGCAGACGCTGCACTTCAGCCTGTCGGGCGCCGACGCCGGCCTGTTCACGATCGACGCCAATAGCGGTGCGCTGCGCTTCGCCGCGGCGCCGAGCTTCGACCATCCCGGCGATACCGGTCACGACAATGTCTATGACGTCATCGTCTCGGCCAGCGACGGCAGCCACCTGACCAGCCAGGCGCTGGCGATCGCGGTCACCCGCGACCAGCGCGCGCCGACGATCACCGCACCGGCGACCGCCACGGTGGCGGAGAACACGCATGCGGTGATGACCGCGACCGCCACCGATCCCAATGCGGGGGACACGGTCACCTGGTCGATCGCGGGCGGCGCCGACGCGTCGCTGTTCCAGATCGATTCGGCGACCGGCGCGCTGCGCTTCGTCGCGGCGCCGGACTATGAGGCGCCGGCGGACGCGGGCGGCGACAACGTCTATGACGTCGTGCTGCGCGCCACCGACCAGACCGGCCTGTCGAGCGACAAGGCGGTGGCGGTCACCGTCACCGACGTCAACGAGGCGGCGGTCTTCCAGGGCGGCAGCGCGCTGACCGTCAACGAAAATGCCACCGCGGTCGGCACGATCCTGGCCGTCGATCCCGAACGCAGCGCGATCACCTACACGATCGCCGGCGGCGCCGATGCCGGCCTGTTCACGATCGACGCTCGCACCGGCGCTTTGTCACTGGTCAGTCCGCAGGATTTCGAAAGCGTCGGCGCGGGCCATTTCCAGGTCACGATCGGCGCCTCGGACGGCACCCAGACGGCGACCCGCACCTATACGGTCACGATCGCCGACGTGAACGAGGCGCCGGTGATGGCGGCGACCGCGACCGTGTCGGTGGCCGAGAACCAGACGGCCGTGACCACCATCACCGCGACCGATCCCGATGCCGGCGACCATGTCGTCTATGCGATCGCGGGCGGGGCGGACGCCAACCTGTTCACGATCGACGCGGCGACCGGCGCGCTCAGCTTCCGCACCGCGCCTGATTACGAGGCGGGGCAGCACAGCTATCAGGTGCAGGTGCTCGCCTCCGACGGGCGTCTGGCGACGACGCAGACGCTGACCGTCACCCTGACCGATGTCGACGAGGCCCCGGTCATCACCTCCGCGGCGAACGCCACGGTGGCCGAGAACACGACCAATGTGATGACCGTCGCCGCGCATGATCCGGAGGGCGCGGCGCTCAGCTACGCGATCAGCGGCGGGGCGGATGCGGCGTTGTTCCAGATCTCGAACGGGGGTGTCCTCTCCTACGTCACCGCACCCGATTACGAGGCGGGCCATCATGCGGCGGAGGTCGAGGTGTCGGTGTCCGACGCCACCGGCCACGTCACCACGCAATTGATCCATGTCGCGGTGAGCGACGTCAACGAAGCGCCGGTGATCGCCTCCCGCAGCTTCGCCGTCGACGAGAACACCACCGCCGTCGGCACGATTGCCGCGCACGATCCCGAAGGCGCGGCGCTCACCTATGCGATCGCGGGTGGCGACGATGCCAACCTCTTCTCGGTCGATGCCACGACCGGCGTGCTGAGCTTCCGCGCCGCGCCGGATTTCGAGACGCCGGGCGACCGCGACCATGACAATGTCTATGATCTCAACATGCTGGTCACCGACGGCACGTTGGTGACGACGCAGGTGATCCATGTGACCGTCGGCGACGTGCAGGGCGAGACCTTGGTCGGGACCAGCGGCAACGACCATCTCGCCGGCGGGATCGGCGACGACGTGCTGCACGGCATGGCCGGCGACGACACGCTGATCGGCGGGGCGGGGGCGGACACGCTCGATGGCGGCAGCGGCTATGACACGGTCGACTATACGGCGTCATCCGCCGGGGTGACGGTGCATCTCGACGGCAGCGCCAGCTCGGGTGGCGACGCGCAGGGCGACGTCTTGACCGGGATCGAACATGTCATCGGCTCCTCGCACGACGACGTCTTTTTCGCGACCGCCCAGGCCGAGGCGCTGGATGGCGGCGCGGGCGACGACACGGTGAGCTATGCCGATGTCGGTTCGGGCATTGCCCTCACCCTTGGCACGGGTGGTGCCGGCACCGGTACGGGCGGCGCGGCCGCGGGGCACAGCCTGTCGGGTATCGAACATGTGATCGGCAGCGATCACGACGACCAGTTCCTCCTCTCGCTCGGCGGCACCACCGTCGATGGCGGGGCCGGGACCGACCGCGTCGTGCTGGCCGATCACAGCGGGACGGTCGGCAGCGCCGACCTGACCTCGGTCCTCAGCCATGTCGAGGATATTGCCTTCACCGGCCAGGACGTCACCGCCGACCTGCAGATCGACGCCAATGTCATCCGCGCGCTCGCCGGCAACGGCGATGCCTCGCATCTCACGCTCCATGCCGATAACGACGACGTCTTCCACGGCCTGGGCGCGGCGAATGTCGAGACCGACGGCAGCGGCAATTATTCCTTCTACGATGCGAACCACAATGCGATCGCCACGCTGACGATCACGAGCTGACGGCAGGCCGGCGGTGTACGCATATTGCACCGCCACCCGCCAGATCATCTTGCCGACGTCGTCTGCGTCGAGGAGGCCCGACACCGGCTTGTGGTTCCACGAGCCGTGTTCGCCGGTGAAGGCGCGCCAATCGCGAACCGGTCGCCCAGCGCCACCTGCGTCACATGATCGGGCGCGAGGCTCGATGCCGGCATGTCGCGGTCGTTGAGGGCTCATGGATGCAGCGGACATTCGACCAGGTGCGGGCGCCTCGGCTTTCCGGAAGGGCGCATGACGCGTGAGGGAGATCCGCTGCCGATAGCGGGCGCATGCTTACGCCAATCGGTGCGAGATCAACCGTGGACGCTCGGCTGGCCGGATGCGCGCGGCAGCAGAGCTGCCGTCCACGCGCATCCTCCAGCCGAGGGTGTCTTCGTCAATTCGTGGCGATGCGCAGCGTCGCCATCAGCCGCCGTCCCGGCATGACCACCTCATCCTTGTTCAATGCGGTGGCGAGGCGCTGGGTATCGTCGGTCAGGTTCTGCCCCACCAATGCCAGTTCGACGTTGGGATGGCGGGCGAACGGCCTGAGCGCCAGCTGGCCGTCGAGCGCGACATAGGACGGCGTCGCGGTGTCGAAGGCGCCGAACTTGTCCTGCCGCCCGGTGTAGATCAGGCTGAACCCGGCATCCATCTTCTCGCCGTTCCAGTTCAGCCCGCCGCCCACGCGATAGGGCGGGATGCGCGGCACGTTGCTGCCGTCGTCCAGCGTCGCGCGGGTGTAGTCGGCGAGCAGGTTGAAGCGATAGACGCCGTGCGCGGTGCGGACGAGGTCGTAGCTGGCCTCGCCCTCGACACCGCGGAAATGCGCGCCCTGCTGGCGATAGTTCAGCTCGCGCAGGTCGCCGCTGCCGTCCACCGCGCAGGTGCCGTCGTCGTCGCATTGCCGCCCGGTCAGGTCGCCATAGATATAGTTGGTGAGCCAGCTGCTGTACACGCTGCCGTCGAAGCGGAACGGGCCGGAGCGGATGCGCAGCGTCCCCTCCAGCGAATTGGCGCGCTCGATCCGCAGGTTCGGATCGCCGGTTTCGAACGTGTTCGGCCCGTCATGGCCGCCGCGTGCGAACAGCTCGGTCAGTGCGGGCGCGCGCCCGGTGCTGGAGAAGGTCACGCCCAGCTTGATCGCGGGCGACGCGGTGTAGAGCGCACCGATCGCGCCGCTGATCGGCGTGAACGCGCGTGCGGTCGCATCGCCGAAGCGCGGCGTGCCGTGCAGCGTCACCCGCTCGACCCGTCCGCTCGCCTCCAGGTGCAGCCGATCGGCCAGCTGCGTATCGGTGAAGGCGTAGCCGGCCAGACTCTCCATCGTCGCGGGGAACAGGTAGGAGCTGTCCTCGCCCACCGCGGAGAAGTCGCGGTGCTGGTATTCCATGCCCAGTGCCGAACTGGTGACCGGCCCGATCGCGCCCAGCAGCATCTCGCCGCGCGCATTATATTCCTTGTTGCGGAAGGTGGTGTCGATCGTCCCCTCCGGCTCCTTCTCGTCATGGGAATAATTGGCGTAGCTGCCGTCGAGGTTGAAGCGCTGCAACAGGCCGCTGCCCAGCGCGAAGGACGATCGCGTCATGACCTTGGTCTGGCGCATGTCGATATAGGTCGTGTCGCTGGGAATGCCGTATTGCGCGTCATATTGCGTCACCGCCGCGCCGATGTGGCTGCCATGGTCGTCGCCGAAGAAATAGCTGCCGCCGAGCGACCCGCCATAGCCGCGGAAGAAGGAGTTCTGCTGCACGCCCAGCGGCGTGTCGTAATCGCCGGCGTGGCGTCCGAAGGCATCGGCATGGATCGCGAGGTCGCCGACCGCGGCATCGACCAGCCCCGCGCCCTGGTACAGATCGGAGACGGTGCCATAAGTGCCGGCGAGTTCGGCGGACAGCGGCTTGTCGGGGAAGGCGGTCGGCACGCGGTTGTTCAGGATGTTGACGACGCCGCCGATCGCCTGGCCGCCGTAGCGCAGCGTGCCGGCACCACGCACCACCTCGATGCTGCGCGCCGCCAGCGGATCGATCGGGATGCCATGGTCGGGGCCGATGTCGGACACATCGGAGGCGCTGGTGCCGTCCTCCAGCACGCGGACGCGGGTCGCGTCCATGCCGCGGATGATCGGGCGGCTGGCCCCGGTCGCGAATCCGGTCGCGGCGATGCCGGGCACCTTCGACAGCGCATCGGCGACGCTGGCGCCGCCGTTGCGAAGAATATCCTCGGCATCGACCTTGGCGGCAATCGCCGGCGTGTCGTCGCGGTCGTGACCGAGCGGCGACGCCGTCACGATGATGTCGCGGCGCGGATCAGGGGTGTTTGGGTCCGGCGCGGCCTGGGCAATGGCAGGTAAGGGCACGGACGCGGCAAACGCCGCGCCCACGAAAAGCAGGTATCGCATGGACGTATCTCCGGAATGGGGTTCGCAAGCGCTCCGCAGCGGGCAATCAGCGGGGCGAAGACGATCCGGGCGGCGCGCGACTGTGCCAGTCGTGGGCGCGTCGGTGCGCCGCACGCGAGGGACGCGTGACGACCGTAACCACGATCGCCGCCGCGACCGGCACTTGCCAGTCGAGCGATATCGGCAGCAGGAGCGCGTCCAACGTCGCGGTCGCGGCGCACAGCGCGCAAGCGTCGTCGAATGACGCACTGGAGCTATGGATCTGAGCCGCGACGAGCTCCGGCGCGGCTTGTTGATGGGCGCGGACGGCGACACCATCGTAGAGCAGCGAGCACAGCGCGAGCAGGGGCAGCAGCAGCAGGCCCGGGGGTGATCGCAAGTGATTTGTCACCTGCCCAATCGACGGGACGGCGCCTTTCTAGAGGCTGAACATGTGATAAGATATCATTACAAATTGTTCATCGGGCCTGCGCACCCGTCCGTCGCCGGAAGTCCGATCAGCGGCGCAACGGCAGGTCGCGGCGCAGGTAGATGAGCAGATGCGCATCCTCGCGCGGGGCGGCCGCGACGCGACGATAGTCGCGTGCAAGCGCGGCGGCGACCAACGGCTGCGTCGAACGGTTCCACGGTGCCATGGGCGCGTCCATCGTCACGATGACCGGCGGACGATGCGACAGGATGCGGCACACCTCCGTGGCTTCGTCGACCCCCGCCGCGCCTTGTTCGGCCTCATAGGCTAGCGTCGAGGGAAAGGCGTAGGCGGTGGGGATACACGCGTCGGCCAGCAGATAGAGGATGGAGTCGCCGGCAAAGACGAAGGGGCAGCCGCCGCGATCGTTTGCCGCCATGACACGGCCGACCTCGCGCGCCGTCCCGGCGTCGGTCGGCACCAGCAGCACGCGCGCCACGAACAGGATCAGGCCATAGCCGACAAGCGCGACGGAGGCGGCGCGCCATCGGCCGAGGACGGGCGCCGCGATCATCGCCAGCGGCACCATCAGCGGCAGCGCATAATGATCGAAGAACGCACCGATCATCGCAAAGGCGACGATCGCGGCGGCGAGCCAGGCAAACGCAATGAGGCGCTCGGGCGTGCGTGGCCGGCTGTGCCAGGCGACGACCGTGCAGACGATGAAGGGCAGCAGTTGCGCGGTGGTTCCTGCGAGCCGACCGATGATCTTTGCCGCGGGATAGCCTTTGCGCAGGGCAACCGATGCGAAGTTCGAGAACCAGAAGGCATCGAACACCATCGGGCCGCGCCGCCAGTAATCGACGACGACGATCCCGGTCGGCAGGATACCGAGCATCGCCCAGAGCGCGCCGGCGCCAAGCATAATGGCGGTATCGCCGCCCGCCTTGCGAAGGTACCAGAGGTGGACGAGTCCGAACAACGCGCCTTCGACCACGGGTGTGTATTTGGTCTGGATCGCGAGGCCGGCGAGCAGGCAGGCCGCGCTGCCGTTGGCGACGATCGCACCTGTTCGCTGCGCAGTGGCAAGAACGGGCAGCCGCAGCGTCAGCAGCGCTGCACCGGCGGTGAAGAGATTGTAGAAGACCGGAGACTGCCCGCCGCGCCCGCTGAGCAGCGACAGCCACAGGATGTAGGCGAAGCCCGCGGACAGCGCGCCGATGGGCGTCGCTCCCAGCCGCCGTCCGCCCGCCGACACCAGCCAGGCGGTCGCCGCGGCGAACAGCGTCGCGACCAGTTGATAGGCGAGGATGCCGTCGCCGGGCAGCAGTCGGATCGCCGCGAAGATCGCGAACAGGCCGACGGGCTTCCTGTCCCACAGGTCCACATAGGGCAGCGCGCCGTGCAACATACGGTCGCCGACCAGCAGATAATATTGCTCGTCGACATGGATGACCGGGTTGCCGAAGTCGCGCGCGCGCAACAGCACGGCCCAGCCGACAAGCAACGCGAACGTGGCCAGCGCGCGGCCGACCCCGTCGTTGTGCCTCGCTGTCGTCGCCCCCTGCATCGCGGGTGCCCATAAGCGTCGGGCGGCGGGGCGTCATGCCCACACTTAACTTATTTCATTGTGGCGGTGCGGATCGGGGAGGTCGGCGTCGTCATGTTCCCGGGGCAGGGCGGTTCGTCGAACCGTGCGCGATGGCGGGCCGCCGGGGAGGGCCGGTTCGCCGCAACGATCACGCACGACACCGGACGAATGGCCCGCGAGCACAGGTAGGCGGGGGGGGGCTGGAATGTATCTGTTGAGCGATCAGGTTTTGGAGAGGCGAGCGACCGCGATGCCGGTCGAGCCGGCGCGGGATCGTCGCCGGGCGCCGGTCTGGACGGTGCTGATCCCCTTCTTCAACGAGCGCGATTATCTGGCGGCGACCATCGCCAGCCTGGCGGCGCAGACGGTGCCGTTCACGCTGATCCTGGTCGACAACGGCTCGACCGATGACAGCGCGGACATCGCACGCGCCGCGGTGCGCGCGCACGGACTCGATGCATTGGTCGTCACCGAGCGGACGCCGGGCAAGGTAAGCGCGCTGCGCACCGGGCTGGGCTGGGTGCGGACACGTTACCTCGCCACCTGCGACGCCGATACGATCTATCCGCCGCAGTATCTTGCCGCCGCGGAACGGTTGCTGGCGAGCGACGGCTGCGTCGTCGCCGGCGCCTATTTCGTGGCGCCGGGGGCGGACCAGATGGCGCTCGACGCAGAGGCGCGGCGCGTCCTCACCTCGGCGAAGCTGCTGCCGCGGCAATGCCATGCGGGCGGTGCAGGCCAGTGTTTCGACGTCGCCGCGCTGCGGGCCGCGGGTGGATTCGATGCCGGCATCTGGGGCTATATCCTGGAGGATCACGAGGTGATCCACCGCACGATGGCGCATGGCCGCATGCGATATGCCCGTGACATGTGGTGCATGCCCTCGCCGCGTGAGCGCGACCGGGCGTCGATCCGCTGGACGCTATTCGAACGGCTGCTCTACTCGGTCGCGGCGCCGGTGGCGGGCGACTGGTTCTTCTACACCTTCCTGGCGCGCCGGTTGCGGAAGCGGGGGTTGATGAGCGTCCAGATGCGCGAACGTAGCGCAGGGGAAATCGAACGGCAGGACCGGGATCGGCCGGCGCTTGCGTAACCTCATCCTCTGTGCCGACGACTTCGCCTTCTCGCGCGAGGTCAGCGAGACGATCGCCGGGCTCGGCAGGGCGGGGCGGCTCAACGCGACAAGCTGCATGACGCTGATGCCGGGCTGGGCGGAGGATGCTGCGCTGTTGCGCGACCTGCCGGATCATTTCTCGGTCGGCCTGCACCTGACGCTGACGCAGGAAAAACCGATCACCGCTATGCCGGCGTATGCGCCAGGCGGCGTGATGCCGGAGATCGATCCGCTGACGCGCCATGCGGGGCGGCGCGCGCTGCCGCTTGACGAGATCGCGGCAGAGGTGGCGGCGCAGTTCGATGCCTTCTTCGCCGCGACGGGTCGCGCGCCGGCCTTCGTCGACGGCCACCAGCATTCGCACGCGCTCTCGGGGATCCGCGATATCGTCCTGTCCGAAACCGCCCGGCGCGCGCCCAACGCCTGGGTGCGCGATTGCGTCGACAGCGTCGGCGCGATGCTGTCGCGACCCTTTGTGGGGAAGGCGATCGGCAGTGCCTATCACTCGCGTGGGCTTCGCGCGGCGGCGGCGCGCTATCGCCTGCGCTGCAACGACAGCTTCGCCGGGCATTACGACTTTGCGAGCGATTATCATCACCTGCTGCCGCGCTTTCTGCGCAAGCCGGGGAACATGCACCTCGTGATGTGTCATCCCGGGGCCGGCAAGCGCCCCGGCGATGCGATCGCCGATGCGCGCGTGCGGGAAGCGGACGTCTTGCGGAGCAGGTCGATTGTGGACATGGCAGCGGCGGAGGGGCTGGCGTTTCCGGCCTGATGCTGGGAGCGCGGTCTGATTGGCTGACGACGGGCTTCGCGCCATCTTCCTGGAACAGCGCCCGATGTTGCTGCGCCTGCTTTCCGCGCGGCTGGGCAGTCGCGACGACGCGGAGGACGCGTTACAGGACATGTGGCTGCGGCTCGACCATCTGGCCGGCGAACCGGTCGCTCAGCCCGTGGCCTTCCTTTATCGCGTCGCCAACAATCTCGCCACGGATCGTCGGATCGCAAGCGCACGTCGCGGGGTCCGCGATTTCACCTGGCACGACGCGCAACCGACCGCAGACGACCTGCCCGATGTCGAGCGCGTCCTCGTCGCGCGCGATGCGCTGCGCGTCGTCGAGGCGGCGATCGCGGATATGCCCGAGCGGATGGCGATCGCGCTGCGCCTGTTCCGCATCGAAGGGCGGCCGCAACGCGCGATCGCCGAGCAACTGGGGATCAGCGTCAGCGGCGTGGAGAAGCTGTTGCAGCGCGCCTACCGGATTATTCATGCGCGGATCGCCGATACCGGTGAGGATGTCGCACCACCGTATCGTCAGAATGATCGAAGGGGTCATCGTTCGTGATGCATGATGCGACAGGACAAGGGATCGATCCCCGCGTCATCGATGCCGCGATCGCCTGGCATATGCGTCAGGTGGAGATGGACGCCGCCGACTGGGCGGCGTTCACCGAATGGCTGGAGACGGATCCGGCGCATGCCGATGCCTATGGCATGATCGCGGCGCAGGATACGCTGTTGGATGATGTCGCCTTTCCGGCGGCGCTGCCGGTCGCGGCGAACGACGATGCCCCGCGGACGCGGCGCTGGCTACCGTGGCTGGCCGGCAGCGCGATGGCGGCGGGACTGGCGGCATGGCTGGTGCCCGGTTTCCTGCCATCGACAGGTACGACACGGGTCTATGCCACGCGCGATGGGGAGCGGCGCGACGTGCGCCTGCCCGACGGCACGGTGCTGGCGCTCGCCGGCGGCACGCGGGTGCATTTCGACGGCGCTGATGCGCGCGCGGTGACGCTGGACAGGGGGCAGGTCACGCTGTCGGTCGTGCACGATGCCGCGCACCCCTTCACCGTGGAGGCGGCGGGGCAGACGATCCAGGATGTCGGCACGACGTTCGACGTGACGCGCAGCGAGGGCGCGGTGACTGTTGCGGTCGCCGAGGGGTCCGTGGTCTTCCAGCCGACCGGCGCCGCGGTGAGTCTGAAGGCGGGCGAGGCGCTGGCGATGCGGATCTCCGATGGCGCGATCGTGCGCAGCCGCGTGGCGCCGGCTGCGGTGGGCGGCTGGCGCAGCGGAATGCTCGACTTCGATGGTGTGCCATTGTCGGACGTCGCCGCCAGCCTGCGCCGGTTGTATGGCACGCAGGTGACGATCGCGGGCGACTTGTCGAAGCGGCCGTTTACCGGCATGATCCGCCTCACGGGGACTGCCGATCGCGATATACCGCATCTGGCCGATCTGATCGGGGCGACATGGCGGCGTGACGGCGAGCGTTGGGTTCTGGCGGGGCGCGACGACACACCGCATTAAGGTAGCATCGGCCGTATTGCTCGCGATCGCGAGCCCGGTAACGGCCGCGTCGTCACAGCGCAGCGAGACCGCCGTCGCGATCACCCTGCCCGTCATGACCCTGGATAAGGCGCTTGTCGCCTTGGCCCGGGCCACGGGCACCGAGATCGTCAGCACCGAGCCGGGCTTGCACCGGATCGTCACCCGGCCGCTGCGCGGGCGGCTGACCGCCGGGCAGGCGTTGGAACGGCTGCTGGCGGGATCGGGCTATCGTGCCGTTCCGGGCCGCTGGGGCGGTCATCGCATCGTCGCGGCGCCCGCCATCGCGTCGCGGGACCGCGTCCCGTCGCCCATCAGGCCGCCGCGCGAGCCAGCGCCTGCCGACATCGTCGTCACGGCGAGCAAGCAGCATGTACCCCTGTTGCGCTATCCCGGCAGCCTGACGCTGCTCACCGGTACGCCGGTGCAGATCAACGGCACGGCAGGCGACATCAGCGATCTGGCCCGGCCGCTGCCGATCCTGCAAAGCACGCAGCTGGGGCCGGGTCGCAACAAGGTGTTCATCCGCGGCATTGCCGACAGCAGCTTCAATGGGACCACGCAGTCGACGGCAAGCGTCTATCTTGACGATGTGCAGCTGAACGCATCCGGCCCCGATCCCGCGCTGCGCCTGTACGACATGCGTGCGATCGAGGTCATGGAGGGACCGCAGGGTACGCTGTACGGCGCGGGCGCGATAGGCGGCGTGCTGCGGCTGGTGACCAACGCGCCGGTGCTTGGCGAGACGAGCGGCTGGGCAGGCGCCGGCCTGACCGCGACGCACGGCGGCGGCGCGGGCTTCGACGTTGCGGCGCGCGTCAATGCTCCGCTCCTCAGCGACCGGCTGGCGCTTCGGACGGTTGCCTATGCGGTGCGGGACGGTGGCTATATCGACGATACCCGGCGGCGGCTGTCGGGGGTCAACCGCACCGACACGCTCGGCATGCGGGCCGCATTTCGCGGCGATCCGGGGGGCGGCTGGCGGATTGACGTTGGTGGCGTCGCGCAGAGCATCCACAGTCGCGACAGCCAATATGCGGTGTCATCGATCGGCGCGCTTGCCCGGCGCAGCGCGATCGCGCAGCCATTCGACGACCGCTTTCTGTTCGGCCGGGCGACGGTGACCAAGGCGTGGGATGACGGTCTGACGTTCGTCTCGGCGACCGGGGTTGCGGCTCGACGGTCCCGCGAGCGGTTCGACGCGACACCATCCGGCTCCCCGATGCGAGCGCCGGCGGTCTATTCGATCGATAACGACAAATTGCTGTTGTCCCAGGAATTTCGCGTGTCGCGATCGCTGGCTGGCGGTCGGTCGTGGCTCGCCGGTTTCACCTTCGTCAGCGACCGGTCGGCACTGTCGCGCACGGTCGGAACGATCGGCGGCGGCGTCGACATCACCGGCGTCAGCAACCTGACCCGTGCCGCCTCGGGCTTCGGCGAGGTGACGATGCCGCTGCTCGACCGTCTGTCGATGACGCTCGGCGGGCGCTACACCGCGGCGCGTGTCGATGGCGAGCCATCGGCGACGCGGCGTGCGGGCGCCTTCATCAAGGGGCGCGAAACGCAGCGCTTCGATCCCACGATCGCTGCGTCTTATCGCATCGCGGGGTCGCTCGCCGCCTTCGCGCGATATCAGACGGGGTTCCGCACCGGCGGCCTCGCGGTCGCGCAGGGAATCGGGCGGGTGGCCAATTACGAACCCGATGCGATCCGCTTCGCCGAACTGGGTCTGCGCCGGCTACGCCACGGGGCGACGGGGATCGGCGCAACGCTGAGCGTGTCCACGGCGCACTGGACGGATATCCAGGCCGACCTGCTCAATCGTCGCGGTCAGCCGTTCACGACCAATCTGGGCGATGCCAATATCCAGACGGTGGAAGCGTCGGTCGACTGGGTGCCGACGACGCGGATCAGCATCGCGGCCTCCGCGCTGTACACGCACAATGTCGTGACCGGGCCGATCGCCGACCAATCGCGGCGCGACAACCGCCGCTTGCCCGACACGCCGCCGTTCGCGGCGCATGGGGCGATCGGTTACGCGTGGCCCGAGGATGCGGCGATCGCGCCGAGGATCACCGCGACGATCGACTATGTGGGGCGGTCGGTGCTGGGAACGGGTGATCTGCTCGACGTCAGCCAAGGCGATTACCTGGCGCTGGGCGTCAATGCGGCCGTGCGCCGGCGCGGTGTCGACTGGACGGTCGGTATCGACAACCTGACCGATGCCCATGCCAACCGCTTTGCGTTCGGTAATCCGTTCGGCCTTACGGCGCGCAATCAAACGACGCCGTTGCGCCCCCGGTCGCTGCGCGTCGGCCTTGCTAAAGCATGGTAGCGGCCTTCTGGTTCAGGTAAGCTCCAGCGCCTGAACCAGGCTGTCGACGAGAGGCACATCGTCGAAGGACCATGCTTTGCGATCGAACAATATCCGTCCGGTGAAGCGATGCGACCGTCGGCGATCTCCTCCTCGACCCGAACTTACAGGATGAAGGATCGCTCGGTCGCCCGGACGCAGTTCCGCCCGGCCAGTTTCGCGGCATAGAGCGCACGATCGGCACGGTGGATCAGCGCCTCGGCGCTGTCTCCCTGTATGGCGATCGAGACGCCGATGCTGATCGTCACGGGCGGCTCGTCCGCGTTCGGGGCGGAGGCTTCGACCGCGCGACGCACGCGTTCCGCCATCGCCAACGTGGCGTCGCGCTCGGCGCCGGGGAGGATCAGCAGGAATTCCTCGCCGCCGAACCGCCCCGCCCGATCGGATGAACGCAAGGTGCCGGCAATCGCATCGCCGACGCGTCGCAAGACCCGGTCACCGGTCTGGTGCCCGTAGCTGTCGTTGACGGCCTTGAAATGATCGACGTCCAGCAGCGCCACGGCGACCGGCCCGCGCGACAACGCATTGTCCAGCAGCGCGAGGATGCAGCGACGGCTTGCCAGCCCGGTAAGCTGGTCGGTGTCGGCCGCGGCGATCGCCAGCGTGGCCGTCCGGGCGGCCTCTTCGTGCGCGACGCGGAGTTGCCGCACCAACTCGTCGCGCTTCGCCAGCAACGCCGCCAGCGGCAGGGCGGAGGTCAGGAGCGCCAGCAGGTAGATCTGGAGAAACAGCAAGGCCGCCGTCGTCAGATGAAGCGGCGTCAGCGGTCCGAAGCCCTGGGCCGTCATCACCGATCCGATGCCTGCCACGATCACCACGCCCGCGGCCGCACCAAAGGGTCCCAGCCGATAGGTCACCGCGATCTGCGCCAGCATCGGCATGAAGAGGATCGGATAGACCGACTGGCCGAACACCAGAAAACTGACCAGCGCCATCATGCCCAGCAGCGCGGCGATCTCCCACCCCGATCGGTCGATCGGCACGCGGGCGTCTCGACGTGTCAGGGTCCAGCCCGTCAGGATCAACGGCGTGACGATCATCATGCCCAGCGACACCGTCACGAACCAGGACAGGAAGAAGTCGATGCTGTTCGCGCGCGAGATGAACGTCGCAAGGGTTGCACTGCAGAACGCGCCGCAGGTCGTCGCCAGCGCCAGGCGGCCGACCTGCCGCGGGGCCGTCATGTCGGGCGGTGCGTCGCGCTGCCAATGACGGCACAGCCGCACGACGATCGCCGCCTCGACGATATTCGCCGCGGTGAACGCCAGCGCATTCGCGACGCCGACGCCCGCCATCAGGTTCGCCACGAGACTGGCGACCGCCGCCGCCAGAAGGTGCCCCGCGGCATGCCCAGGCCGGGCGATCAGCAATGCCGCCACCAGGATGCCACTGGCCGGCCAGATCGTCCCGAAACCATTGGCGTTGAGGGTCAACAGCATCGAGCCGAGCGCCGCCAGGAAATAGGCCAGCCCGGTCCCCACCATGCCGGGATGGATCGGGCCTCGCGCGATCACCCCGTTGTTGACCCATTTTCGCGGCATGAAGCTTCCCTAGCCCGGCCGCGATGCGGGCGAAATAGGTACGTGCTCACCTGGCTGCTCGGCGGCGGGAGGTTCGACCGCGTCGTGCGGGCAGCCATCATCCTCCCGGTTCGATATCCTTGCCGACGGTCCGGAAGCCCAGGTGCGATGCCGCCAGCGTCTCGTCCTGCGCGTGCCGGGCCGCGGGGCGGTAGCGGGCGCAATAATTGGCCGCGCACAGGAACGAGCCGCCCTTGATGACGCGCGCGCGGACATCGGGCTGGCGCGGGTCGAAGCTGGGGTTGCCCGGCGTCCCGTCGCCGGTGACGAAGGCACCGTGGCCGGGCAGGTACCAGCTGCGCGTCCACTCCCACACATTGCCGATCAGGTCGTAGGTGCCGATCGGGCTGCGCGCGAAGCAGCCCGCGGGTGCGGGACCGATCCAGCCGTCCGCGCCGGTGTTGCGGGTGGGGAAGCTGCCCTGCCAGTAATTGGCGGCGTGCAGCTCCGGCGCGGCATCGGGATCGCGCACGCCGATCCGCGCCGCCGCCTCGAACTGTTCCTCGGTCGGCAATGCGCGTCCGGCCCAATGGGCATAGGCGGTGGCGTCGGCGAAGGTGACGTCGACGACCGGGTCGTTGTCGTGTCCCGCGATGCTCGTTCCCGGTCCGCGCGGATGCCGCCAGTCGGCGCCATGGACGAAGCGCCACCAGGTCGCGGGATCGGGCGCCACGAACGGCTGATCGGGGGGCGAGAAGACGAACGCGCCGCCGCCCGGGCGCTCCGCCTCGGTGACATAGCCGGTGGCGCGAACGAAGACGGCGAACTGTCGGTTGGTCACCTCATGCGCGTCGATCCCGAAGCCCGCGACGCGAACCGGCACCGGCGGCCCCTCCTCGGGATAGGCGGCGTCGCTGCCCATCGCAAAGTGCGACGCGGGCACGCGCACGCTGCCGTCGGCATGGCTCCCGGCGCAGGTCGCGACGACCGGCGCGACGCTGGCGGCGCGTCCCGGCGTCCCGTCCGCGCGCAGTCCGCCCGCGAGCAACGCGACGATCAGCAGCGCGCGCATCACGGATAACGGCTGGGCGTAGAGGGCATGATGACCCCGGTTTCCTTGCCATAGCGGTCCCATGCCGCGATCAGCGCCGTCAGCCGCGCCGGCTCTCGCGCCGCCAGATCGCGCGTCTCGCCCGGATCGTCGGCGAGGTTGAATAGCCGCCAGCGATCGCCGAGGTTCACCGCCTTCCAGTCGCCCTGCCGCACCGCACGGCGGCCGAACAATTCGCTGCCGATCGCCTCCTGCGGCGAATGGACGCGCGCCGCCGCGCCGGTCAGATACGGCCGCCAGCTGACCCCGCGGACCGGCTGCACCGCGCGCGCGCCATAGGTCGCCCCGCGCCAGTCGCCGCCGGCCGCCTCGACCAGCGTCGGCACCACGTCCATCACCGTGCCGAACGTATGGCTGATTCCCTGCCGCCGCGCGCCGGGCCAGTCGATGAACGCCGCGACGCGCGTGCCGCCCTCCGTCGTATAGCCCTTGTAGAGCCACGACGGCGCGGTCGCCGCCTGTGCCCAGCCGGGACCGTACCAGGCATAGGAGGTGGCGGTGCCGATATTGTCGCGGCGGTTGTCCGCCGCCTTCACCCGCGCCTGGAACGCCGGGATCTCGATCCGCGACAGGTCGGCGCCCTCCGCGCCATTGTCGGCGGTGAACAGGATGATCGTGTTGTCATAGCGGCCGGTGCGCTTCAGATAATCGATCACGCGGCCGACATTCCGGTCCATGCGATCGACCATCGCGGCATAGACCTCCATCCGCCGCGCCGCGTCGCGCCGCTTCTCCGGCGACAGGTCCGCCCAGCGCTCGCCCGCGGGCAGCTCGACGTCGTGCGCGGTGACGCCGGCGGGGACGAGGCCCAGCGCCTTGAGCCGCGCCAGCCGGCGCCGCCGCAGCGCCTCGAACCCGTCGTCATATTGGCCGCGGTAGCGCGCAATATCCTCGACGGGCGCCTGCAACGGCCAGTGCGGGGCGGTGAAGGTGAGATAGGCGAAGAACGGCTTGGCCCTGTCGGCGCGTCCGAGCTGCTCGATCAGCTTCCCGGCATAGGCGTCCGAAGAGTAGAAATTCGCGGGCAGCGCCGTCAGCTGGCGCCCGTTCTCCCAATAGGTCGTGCCGCCGTCGCCCGGCGTCTTCGACAGGTCGCTGCCGTAATGGCTGCCCCCGCCCTGCGCGAGATCGAAGCTCTGGTCGAAGCCGTGCCGCGCCGGGCTGTCCTCCGCGCGCATGCCCAGATGCCATTTGCCCGCCATCATCGTGGCATAGCCGAGGTCGCGCAGCCGGTCGGCCAGCGTCACCACATCGGCGGGCAGATAGCCCTCATACCCGCGCTGCCCCTTCTGATTGGGTGCCCACATCTCCGCCATGTTGCCGAGGCCAGCGAGATGGTTGTCGGTGCCCGACAGCAGCATCGAGCGCGTCGGCGAGCAGGTCGGCGCGGCATGGAAGCCGGTCAGCCGCAATCCGCGCGTGGCGAGCGCATCGAGGTTGGGGGTGCGGATCTCGCCGCCGAACGCCCCGATATCCGAATAGCCGAGGTCGTCGGCGACGATGACCAGGATATTGGGGCGTGGTGTCTGCGGGGCGGTGGCGGGTGCCTGCGCGCGCGAGGCGTGCAGCGCGACGGGGGGTATGGCGACGCCGGCGAGCAGCGCGGCGGCGAGAAACAAGCGCATCAGGCGGCTCCGAAGAAGGGCGAGCCGGCGGTAGTGCCGGCTCGTTGAGACTTATGATGGATTCCGTTCGTGCTGAGGAGAGGCTGAGCTTGTCGAAGCCTCGTCTCGAAGCACAAGCGCCCTTCGAGACGCCGTTTCGACAAGCTCAACGGCTCCTCAGGGCGAACGGAGCGGCCTGCCGCAGCGCTACGCCACCACCTCCGGCTTCAGCGCGCGGCTGTTCGCGCCGTCGAGCGCGACCGGCACCGATCCCGCGATCGTCGCGCGGCGCAGATGGCGTTTCTGCTTGCCGAAGTCGGCGATCGCGCGGTGCTGCGTCGCGCGATTGTCCCAGATCGCCACGTCGCCGGGCTGCCAGCGCCAGCGCACGGTGTTCTCCGGCTTCGTGATATGATCCTGCAGCGTCTGGAACAGGCGGCTCGAATCCTCGCGGTTCAGCCCGACGAAGCTCTTCACGAAATTGCCGAGCAGCAGCACCTTCTCGCCCGACACCGGGTGGACGTGGACGACCGGATGCTCGGTTTCATAGACGGTGGAGGCGAACACCTCGCGGTGATGGCGCACCTGCTCGTCCGATGCCTCGGGTCGTGCGGCGGCATAGTCATAGGCGTTGGTGTGGACCGCGCGCAGGTCGGCGACCAGCGCCTTGAGCGGCGCGGGCAGCCCCTCATAGGCGGTGACGCCGTTCGCCCACAGCGTGTCGCCGCCCGCGGGCGGGATCACCAGCGCGCGCAGGATCGACGCGGCGGGGAAGGCGGGCAGGAAGGTGATGTCGGTATGCCATTGCGACGCCGCCTCTCCCTCGCGCGAGTTGAGTTCCAGCAGGAAGCGCGATCCTTCCGCGACCGGCACCGTCGGGTGCGCCAGCGGCTCGCCCAGGCGGCCGGCGAACGCCTCGTGCGCGGCATCGTCGAGCTGGGTCTGGCCGCGGAAGAAGATCACCTTGTGGCGGACGAGCGCGCGCTGGATCGCCGCGATCGTCAGGTCGTCGAGGTCGCCCGACAGGCGGACCCCGCGGATCTCCGCGCCGATGCGCCCGGCGACGGGCACGAGGTCGAGCGGGTTTTCGGCATCGGCGGCATTATCGAACTGATGCTGGATGGCAGTCATGTCGGTCACTCCTTCATAGGGTTCAGGCAGGGATAGGTTCGGGCTTTGGGGCACCGCGCGCATCGAGCGCGGCGCGGATCGCGGCATGGCGGGTCTGATCGATCGGAAAGCGCCAGATCAGCGAGGCCGAGATGAGGTGGGCGACGGCGGGGCCGAGCGCGAAGACATATTTCAGCGCCTCCAGCGCGGCGGGCGCACTGGCACCGCGCGGCTGGAAACCGAGCCAGGCGAGCAGCGGCAGCGCGAGGCCGATGCCGATCGCGGGACCGGTCTTGCTGGCGAGGCTGAAGACGGAGAAGAACAGGCCGGTGCGATTGTGTCCGGTGCGCAGGTCGTGCGCATCGGCGACGTCGGCGACCATCGCGCGCAGCATCAGATTGCCCGACCCTTGCGTCAGCCCCTGCGCCACCGCGAGCGCGATCAGCAGCCACAGCGTGTCGGGGAACACCGCGAGCAGCGCGATGTTGATCGCGGCCTGCGCCAGTTCGCCGGCAATCGCGGTCTCGCGCTTGCCCAGCCGCCGCCCGATCGCCAGCCACAGCGGGCCGGCGGCGACGCCGAAGCAGAATTGCAGCAGGTACAGCCCGCTCGCCCATTGCGGCAGCCCCATGTAGCTGACGCAGAAGAAGGCGATCAGCCCGGCACGGATCGACTGGCCCGCGGTCACCGCGACGTCGGACGCCAGCACGCGCAGCAGCAGGGGATCGCGGAAGATCAGCGTCGTCGCGCGCCACAGCCCGGTGCGCTGCGGCGGTCGTGCCGGTGCGGCCGGCTCGCCGATCGTGCCGAGGCTGAGCAGCAGCGTCGGCACCAGCGTCAGCAGGATGAAGATGCCCGCGGCGTGCAGCTTCAACGGGCCATCGGCGGGGCGCCATTGTTCGATCAGCGTCGGCAGGATGAGGACCAGCAGCAACCCCAGCGCGCGCATCGTCTGCTGATAGGTCACGATCCGCGTCCGCTCGTGATAATGCGCCGACAACTCCCCCGCCCAGGCGGAGAAGGGAATCTCGATCATCGTCCAGCCGGCGTAGAAGACGAACAGCGCCCCCGCGAGATACAGCGGCGGCACCGGCGACGGCGGAAAGAACAGCAATGCGGAGCCGATCCCGAACAGCGCGCCCCCCGCCGCGATCCACGGCCGGCGGCGGCCGAAGCGGGTGCGGGTGCGATCCGACAGCGCACCGACGATCGGGTCCGACGCCACGTCCCAGAAGCGCCCGAGGAAGAAGATGAACCCGATCGTCGCGAGCGACAGGCCGAAGTGGCTGGCGTACACCTGCGGGACGAACAGCGTCAGCGGCAGGCCCGCACCGGCGAGCGGGATCGCCAGCGAGCCGAAGCCGAGCAGCCGCAGCGCGCCGATGCCCGCGGGTTCGTTCTTCCTTGCGCGCGACCGGGATGCCGCGCGGGGCATGTCATGCAGGGGAATGCTCGCCATCGCCGCCTCCGTCAGAACCGGACCTTGAGCGTCGCACCATAGGTGCGCGGGTCGCCGAGCACGGCGCTGACCAGCCCGTAGTTGAGCACGTTCAGGGTCTGAAAATAGTTCTTGTCGAACAGGTTACGCGCCCAGACCGACAGGTCGTAGCGCCCGTCCGATCCCAGCCGGACGCCGGCACGCGCATTGGCGATGCCATAGCCGGGGACGAGGCCGTAGCGGCTGTTGCTCGCCACCGTGTAATAGGACGAGCGGTACGACCAGTCGCCGTGGAGATAGCCCTGCGCCGCATCGCCCGCGATCGCGCGGGTGAGGTCGCCGCCGACCGACGCCGCCCAGCGCGGCACGCCCGCCAGCCGCTGCCCGGTGAAATCGCGCGAGGGCGTGCCGGCGGGGTTGGCGGTGGTGGGGTTCAGCGCCTCGACCGGGGTCGGCCCGTTGGGATAGTCGCGATACGTCGCCTCGGTATAGGCGAGCGAGCCGGTGAGGTTCAGCCAGTCCGCCGCGCGTAGCGCCACGTCACCCTCGAACCCGCGCGACCGCACCTTGGGGATGTTGGCGATGTAATTGATGTAGAGGTTGGTGCCGACCACCTGCTGGACGATCGTCGTCTGATAATCGCGCACATCGCTCTGATAGGCGGCGAGGTTGAGTGTGACGCGACGGTCGAACAACTGCGACTTCAGCCCGATCTCGTAATTGTTCACCGTCTCCGGCCGCACCACCGGATCGACGCCCGCGGGAATGTTGGTCAGGTTCAGCCCCGGCGATTTCGCCCCGCGCGAATAGGTGGCGTAGAGCAGGCTGTTCTCGCCCGGCTTCCACCCCAGCGTCACCAGTCCGGAGAGGCTGTCGTCCTTCGTTTCGACCGCGAACGACTGCACCGGGGCGAGCGCGTTGCGGATCGTGGCGACGCGCGCGAGTTGCGCTGCGGTCAGCCCCGTCGTCGACTGCGCGAACACGCGCGCGTTGTTGTAGCTGCCCCACTTTTCCTCATGCGTGTAGCGCAGCCCGCCGGTCAGGCTGACCGCGGGGGTGAGGTGCCAGGTCGCCTGTCCGAAGATCGCGCCGCTCTTCGTATGCGGATCGGAATAGCCCGCGCTGCGCAGGCCGTTGGTGGCGATCGTGGCGACATTCTGATCGTCGGTGGGGTACAGCGCCAGCGCGGCGTCGCTGCCATATTCCGCGGTGCTGTACCCGCGCACCACCTGTCGGAAGTAATAGACACCCACCTGCCAATCGATCGTGCGCGTGCCGGTCGAGGCGAGCCGCAGTTCCTGGCTGAACTGCCGCTGGAAGTTGAGGATGTGGTTCTGCAGGTTGATCGACAGCGCGGTCAGGTCGCTGTCGTTGCGCGGGAACCAGTTCCACTGCCTCACCGCGGTGACCGCGGTCAGCGCCGCGCCGCCAAAGTCATAGTCGATCTGTCCCGACACGCCCCAGGTGTCCATGTTCGCCTGGAACGGCGAATTGGCGTCGGTCCGCCGCGCGAAGGGGTCGATCGCCAGCGGAGTGTAATTCGGGAAGCGCGCGATCCGCTGGACGAAGGTGTTCGCGATCGCGGTGCCGTTGTCGTAATTGGCGAAGGTCGCGACCGGCAGGTTGATGCAGCACGACTGGTTCTGCTGCCCCCAGTCGCCGATGAGGCGGATCGTCAGCCCGGCCGCGGGGGTCAGCAGCAATTGCCCGCGCACCGTGGCGTTGTCGTAATCGTGCACCCGCCGCCGTGTCGTCGTATCGTAGAGGAAGCCGTCGCGCGTCGTATAGGCGGCGCTCAGGCGGAAGGCGGCGAGCCCGTCGACCAGCGGCCCGGTCAGCGACCCGCGCACCTGGCGGTGGTCGTAATTGCCGACATCCGCCTGTCCATCGGCATGCCAGTCGAACTGCGGCAGGCGGCTGGTGATGTTGATCGCGCCCGCGGTGGTGTTCTTGCCGAACAGCGTCCCCTGCGGTCCGCGCAGCACCTCGACCCGGTCGAGATCGACCAGATCGAACTGGCTCTGCCCGACGCGGCCGTAATAGACGTTGTCGATATAGACGCCGACGCCATTCTCCAGCCCGTCGTTGGTCAGTGCGACGTTGGAGCCCAGCCCGCGGATGTTGATGTTGGTGTTGCGCGGATTGAAGCTGAACACCTGCAACGACGGCACCAATTGCTGTACCTGATCGAGGCGATAGTCGCCGCGGATGCCGAGTTGTTCGTTGCTGACGACGCTGAGCGCGACCGGCACGTCCTGCGCGCGCTCCTCGCGGCGGCGTGCGGTGACGATGACGTCGCCGCCGGGATCGTCCGCGGTCGCGGCGCCCGTGTCGGGAGCGGACACCACCGGCGGCGCGACGTCGTTGCTGGCGAGGGCGACCTGCGCCGGGGCGGCGGTCGCCGCGAGCGTGGCGGTGGAGGCAGCGGTCAGCGACAGGCTGCGGACGAGCGCCGTCCGCGCCGAAAATCCCCTTGTCATGGATCGGCTTTCGTTCTTGTTTCGGCAGATGAGTGCGCGCGTCGGACCGTTCACCGACGCGCCGTCACGAACGGGCGACGATGGCGGGCAAGCGACCGGATATGGTGGGATACGCCGTGTCGGGCGGGCTCAGCGCGATGCGTGAGGTGACACGATCCGCGTGCGGTGCGGCGGATCGTGGAAGCGGATCGGAGTCATGCGACCTCCCAGACGGGCAGCAACCGGCTGCCTCGTCAAAACCTATCAAGCCGATGGGATATTAGGAGATAGCAAATATTGCCGCGCTGCTAGGCGACCTATCCCTCTGCGCGAGGGGCGGATCGGCGGAGGAGGCGCCGCCGGTAGCGTGCAAGCTCCGCCGTCATGGTCATCGCCAGCGATCGAGCCGGATGCGCGGCCTTCGTCACTGACAGTGGTATTTCGGTGAGATGGACCGGCAGACCCGCAAGCAATGTCGCTCCGCGACTCTCGCGCGGATGGACGGGACCATCGCAGGCCGGCACCGGCCGCCTAGAACAGCCCGTCGTCGTCGTCGAACATGTCCGCAGCGGGCGGCGGGGCGGCGGCCTCCATCCCGGGCAGCAGGAACGCGGCATGGATCTCGCGCTCGCAGGCCATGGTATAGAGGGTCGCCGCCCACGGCAGCAGCCGGTGTAGCGCGTCCTCGTCCCCGGCGGTGAGCGGTACGTCCGCCGACTGGCGGTCGAGCACCGCCGCACCCTCGTCCAGCGTGTCGGCGAAGCCCAGCCCGCGCTGCAGCCCGCCGACGTCGCGTTGCAGGGTGGCGATGATCCGTTGCGCCTCGCCGCCGCCGTGCGACACCGCCTGATCGGAGGTTTCGCAGGCGCTGCGCACGACCGCCAGCGCATCGTCGAGCGCGCGCGTCGAGCCGCCGTCCGCCTCCGCGGCGGGGCGCAGGTCGAGCTGGGCCAGCGACTGGACCACGCGCTCGATATCGTTGCTGAGCCGGTCCAGCCGTCCGGCGCAGGGATTCACCTCGCTCGCGATCACCGCGACCGCGCGTCCGACGATGCCGTGACGGCGGCACAGCAGCCGGGTGTTGGTGGAAATGTCCTGCACGTCGCGGGCGATGCGCTGGATCCGCGCCAGCCCGCGCGACAGGTCGGCGATCGTGTTGGCGACGAAGGCGGTCAGCGCCTCCAGCTGGTGATCGGCCTCGTAGAGCCGGCCGGTGACGTGGCCGATGTCGGCGATGCCGCGCTGCAATTGCACCAGCGCCTGGCTCTCCTCCCCGCTGACCTGCGCGTCGATGATCGCCATCAGCTCCCCGGCGAGCGGCCCGAGCCGGGCCAGCGCATCGACCAGCGCGCCCATCTCGCGACGGAAATCGACCGCGATCCCGGTCATCTGCGCCGCGACCAGCCGTGCCAGATGCGCGCGCGCGCCGGGCGGCGGGGCATCAACCTCCGTCTCCGCCGCGCGCAGGATCGCGATGCAATGTTCGACCCGCTGGCGCACGCTGTCGCCGACCTGGATCGCGCCCAGCACCCGCGCCACCTCGCCCTGCACCCGCTGCATGATCGCGCGCACGTCGCGCGCCATCGCCGCGGTGGCGACCAGATGGCGTTCGAGCACGTCGGCATTGCCCGACAGTTCGTCGGGGACGGTCGGCGGCACCTTGCGGCATTCGTTGGCGAGCAGGTCGTCCGCCGCCTGCACATCGCGGATGACGGTGCCGAAGCTGTTCAGGTCCTGCGCGAACTGCTTCAGTTCGCGCCGCCCGCTGTCCAGCTTGCCCTCCATGCCGGTGGCGAACTGCACGAACGACATCTCGCCCGACGAGGCGATCTTGATGTTCATGCCATAGATGCTGAGCGTGCGCAGCAGCTCGCCGACATCGGACAGCAGGTCGCGCAGCTCGCGCGTCCGCGCGGTCAGCGCGACGATCTGCCCGGCGCGCCGTTCGCGCTGTTCGGGCAGCGTGCCCAGCCGCCGCGCCGCCTGCCTCAGCTTGGCGACCGCCGCTCCCGCCACGTCCGTGGACAGGGCACGCTGCACGTCGTCCAGCCCGGTCGCCATGCGATCGACCGTGTCGATGGTCGACGCCAGCGTCTCGCCGATCGTGCGGAACCGTTCCTCCATGTCGCCGATCAGCAGGTCGAGATCGTTGGCGACGCCATGGATCGGCACCGGCGTGGCGCCGGTCGGATCGATCGTGGTCAGCAGCATCCTGTTCCTCCCTTCTATCGCGCCGTCGCCTGAAGCAGCTCGCGCGCGATCCGGCCCAGCGGCACCACCCGGTCGGCGGCACCGCGCGCGATCGCTTCCTTGGGCATTCCAAAGACGACCGACGTCTCCTCGTCCTGTGCGAAGGTGCGCGCGCCGGCGGTCTTCATCTCCAGCAGCCCGCGCGCCCCGTCGTCGCCCATCCCGGTCATGATGATCCCGACCGCGTTCGCCCCGGCGTTGCGCGCGGCGGAGCGGAACAGCACGTCCACCGACGGCCGGTGCCGCGACACCAGCGGCCCTTCCTTCACCGACACCACATAGCGCGCGCCCTGCCGCTCCAGCATCGTATGGCGCAGCCCGCCGGGCGCGATCAGCACGCGCCCGCGCATCACCGTGTCGCCGTCCTCGGCCTCCTTGACGTCGACCTGGCACAGCCCGTCGAGCCGGCGCGCGAAGGCGCGGGTGAAGCTTTCCGGCATATGCTGGACGATGACGATGCCCGGCGAATTGGCGGGCAGTTCCTCCAGCACCTCGCGCAGCGCCTCGGTCCCGCCGGTCGAGGCGCCGATGCACACCACCATTTCGGTGGTCTTGCTCATCGCGCGGCCGGTGGGCGGCGGCAGCACCGCGTCGGCGGACAGTTTCTGCGCCGGGGCGTCGGCACCGCGCGCCGTGCGTCGTGCGCCGAGCCGCGCGCGCGCGGCCCCCTTCACCGTCTCGCGGATCATCAGATGCGCCTCGGCGAGATGATCCGCGACGCCGACGCGCGGCTTCAGGATCACGTCGACCGCGCCGGCCTCCAGCGCCTGGAGCAGGGTGTCGGATCCTTCCTCGACCAGCGAGGAGCACATCACCACCGGCACCGGGCATTGCGCCATCAGCCGGCGCAGGAAGGTGATGCCGTCCATGCGCGGCATCTCCACGTCCAGCGTGATGACGTCGGGCACCTCGGCCTGCATGTAGCGCGCGGCGGCGAACGGATCGGCCGCCGCCGCGATCACCTCGATCTGCGGATCGGCGGACAGGATCGCGGTCATCGCCTGACGGACGCTGGCGCTGTCGTCGATCACCAGCACGCGGATCTTGTTCATGACGGTCATGTCCGCTGGAACACGGTGTTGGCCACCGCGGTGAGGGGAAGGTCGAAGCCGGTGATCGTCTCGGAATGGCCGAGGAACAGCAGCCCGCCGGGGCGCAGGCACGACACCAGCCGCCGCACCACGGCCTGCTGGGTCGCCTTGTCGAAATAGATCAGGACGTTGCGGCAGAAGATGATGTCCATCGGCGCGCCGACCGGATAATGGTCGTCCATCAGGTTCATCCGCGCGAAGCCGACCGCGGCGCGCAATTCGGGCGCGATCCGCACCTCGTCGCGCGCCGCATCGCGCGGGCGCAGCACGTAGCGGCCGCGCAATGCGGGCGGCACCGGATCGAGCAGCACCGACGGATAGATGCCGCGCCGCGCCACTGCCAGCACCTCGGTGTCGAGGTCGGTGGCGAGGATGCCGTAATCGGGGCCGCCATGCTCGCGGGCATAGGTGTCGAGCAGCATCGCGATCGTGTAAGGCTCCGCGCCCGTCGAGCAGGCGGCGCTCCACACGCGCAGCCGCTGGCGCCCCTCCGCGCGCATCGCCGGCAGCGCCTGCTGCTGGAGATAGTCGAAATGCTTCGGCTCGCGGAAGAAATCGGTCTTGTTGGTGGTGACGGCGTTGAGCAGATGCTCTTTCTCGCCGTCGAGATGGTCGCCATCGAACAGCCAGGCGCAATAATCGTTGAGGGTGGCGCGGCGCGTGGCGCGGACGCGGCGCCGCAGCCGCCCCTCGATCATCGTCAGCTTGGCCGGCGGCAGGCGGATCCCCGCCTGCTGGTAGATGTAGCGCGAGATCCGCTCGAAATCGCGGCGCGACAGCGTGTCCTCCGCCATGGCCGCCAGGGCCGCCGCGCTCATCGCGGCGATCCGGGGGCTGGGCGACGAAGCGCGGGAGACGGCATAAGCGATCGTCCTTGCACGTAAGGAGAGCCGATCACGCGGCGGCGGGATAGTCCGCCACGCGCATGGCGGCGTGGTCGGCGGCGAAGATGCGCGCCAGGTCGATCAGCGCGATGAAGCCGTTGCCTCGCCGCAGGATCGCGTGGAGATGCTCGGAGCGCCAGCGCCCCCCGATATCGGGGGACGCCTCGACCGCCTCGCTGCCGAAGCTGCTGACGTCGAGCACGCGGTCGACCACCAGCCCGAGCAGCAGCGGGGCGGTGCCGTCGAGCGGCACCTCCACCACCAGCACGCGCGTGGCGAGCGTCGCCTCGGCGGGCGCCAGGCCCAGGCGGACGCGCAGGTCCACCATCGGCACCGACGTGCCGCGCACATCGGTCAGGCCGAGCAGCCAGCCGGGCGCATCGGGCATCCGGAAGGCGGGGCGATGATCGAGGATCTCACGCACCTCGGTGACGGGCAGGGCGAATTCCTCCTGCCCCAGGCCGAAGACGACGACCTGCAGGTCGGGTCCGGCCGCGCTCATGCCGCGCGTCCGAAATCGAGGTCTTCGCCGTCCGGACCGCCGTTGGCGAGATCGAGCGCGAAGCCGCGGACGCGCGCCTGCTGGTCGGCCACCGTCGTGGGACGCGCGACCGGCTTCGTCTTGCGCACTGCCGCCGCAGGCCGCGCCGCCGGCTTGCGCGTCGTCGTGCGCGCGTCGTTCCCGTCGACCCGGAAGAAGGCGATATTCTCCTGCAATTCCTCCGCCTGGCTGGCCAGCTCCTCGGACGTCGAGGAAATCTGGTCGGACGCGGAGGCGTTCTGCTGCGTCACCTTGTCGAGCTGCTGGATCGCCTCGTTGATCTGGCTGGCACCGATGTCCTGCTCGCGGCACGCCGCGCTGATCTCGGCGACCAGTTCGGCGGTGCGGCGGATGTCGGGGACGAGCTTGGCCAGCATCTCGCCGGCCTGTGCCGCCGCGGTCACCGTCTCCGACGACATGCCGCTGATCTCGCCCGCCGCGGTCTGGCTGCGTTCCGCCAACTTGCGGACCTCGGCGGCGACGACCGCGAAGCCGCGACCATGTTCGCCCGCCCGCGCCGCCTCGACCGCCGCATTGAGCGCAAGCAGGTCGGTCTGGCGCGCGATCTCCTGCACGATGCCGATCTTCTCGGCGATCGTCCGCATCGCGGTGACCGCCTTCTGCACCGCTTCACCGCTCAGTTCGGCGTCCTGCGACGACTGGCGCGCGATCTTCTCGGTCTGCGAGGCATTGTCGGCATTCTGTTTGATGTTGGCCGCCATCTGCTCCATCGATGCGGAGGCTTCCTCCGCTGCCGCGGCCTGTTCGGTCGCGCCCTGCGACACCTGCTCCGACGAGGACGACAGCTGCTGGCTGCCCGAGGCGACGTTCTGCGCCGCGGCGCTGGCATCGCCCACCACGCCGCGCAAGCGTTCGACCATCGTCACCAGGGCGTGGCCAAGCTTGTCCTTGTCCGACAGCGGCTGGTGATCGACCGTCAGGTCGCCCCCGGCGATCGCATCGGCCAACGCCGCGCTCTTGCGCAGATTGACGGTCATGCGATTGACGACATCGACCAGATCCTTGATCTCGTCGTTGCTGGTGACGGTTACCTCCTGATCGAGATCGCCGATCGCGACCGCGTCCAGCGTGGTGCCGACGCGCTTCAGCCCTCGCGATAGCGCAAGCGAGATCCAGATGGCGCATGCCACGGACAAGAGCGTCGCGGCGACCCCCACGCCGATCAACAGGTTGCGCGCATCGGCATAGAGGGCGCTGGTCGCCTCGTCCGACTGGTGCATCGCGGCACGTTGCCGCTCGACGATCGTCGAGACATCATGGACGACCGCCTCGACCAGCTTCTTCTGCTCGGTTTCGGTGAGTTCGGCCGCTTTCGCGTTCTCGTTGGTGGTGCCGAGCAGGCTGATCCGCTCGTACACGGGCTTCAGCGCCTGCCAGTCCTGCTTGGCCTGACGCCAGAGCGGCTTGTCCTCGGCGCTCGCGCGAGCATCGCCGTCGGCAAGCAGGCTTTCGAATTCGCGCTGACGACGCGCGGTGTCGGCATTGTAGCCGGCCATGATCTGCGCATCGGTATTGAGCGCCAGAGCCTTCTGGTTGGACAGCATATAGCCCAGATCGGAGTCGATCTGACCGGCGGAGTCCAACTGCTTGGCCGGGCCGGCGACGATATCGGCGATCGCATCGTTGAGCGTGCTGGACTTGGAGATCCCCAGGCTCACGACGACCAGCAGCATCACGGTCAGTATGGCGAACGTACCCGTCAGTTTCGCCTTCAAGGTTGCACGCACGATCAATTCCCCCTTTTTGGTCATTTCGAGATGGCGCGGCTCGACGGTCACCTCACCGCGCCGGTGCGGGTCGCTCAGGCGGCGCGACCGAAGTCGACGTCCTCCGCGTCCGGGCCGCCGGTGCTGAGGTCGAGCGCGAAGCCGCGGGCGCGCGCCTGCTGGTCGGCGACCGATGCGGTGCGGGCGACCGGCTTGTCCTTCCTGGCCGAGCGGGCGGGAGTGGCGGCGCGCGCCGCCGCCGGCTTGCGCACCACCGGCCGGGTCGCGCCGTCGGCGACGCGGAAGAAGGCGATGTTCTGTTGCAGTTCGGCCGCCTGGCCGGCGAGTTCGTCCGAGGTCGAGGAAATCTGTTCGGACGCGGACGCATTCTGCTGCGTCACCTTGTCGAGCTGCTGGATCGCCTCGTTGATCTGGCTGGCGCCGATGTCCTGCTCGCGGCACGCGGCGCTGATCTCGGCGACCAGTTCGGCGGTGCGGCGGATGTCGGGCACCAGCCGGGTCAGCATCTCGCCGGCCTGCGCGGCGGCGGCCACCGTCTCCGACGACATGCCGCTGATCTCGCCCGCCGCGGTCTGGCTGCGTTCGGCGAGCTTGCGGACCTCGGCGGCGACGACCGCGAAGCCGCGACCATGTTCGCCCGCGCGCGCCGCCTCGACCGCGGCGTTGAGCGCCAGCAGGTCGGTCTGGCGCGCGATCTCCTGCACGATGCCGATCCGCTCCGCGATCGTGCGCATCGCGGTGACCGCCTTCTGCACCGCCTCGCCGCTCAGTTCCGCATCCTGCGACGACTGGCGGGCGATCTTCTCGGTCTGCGAGGCATTGTCGGCATTCTGTTTGATGTTGGCCGCCATCTGCTCCATCGACGCCGACGCTTCCTCGGCGGCGGCCGCCTGTTCGGTCGCGCCCTCGCTCATCTGGTCGGCGGTGCCCGACAGCTGCTGGCTGCCGCTGGCGACCTGCGACGAGGCGCTGGCGACGTCGGCGGCGAATTTCGACAGATTGTCGACCAGCGCGTTGACCGCCTTCTTCATGCGCTCGTGATCGCCTTCGCACGCGATCTCGACGCGCTGGGTCAGGTCGCCGTCGCTGACCAGCGCGAGGACGCGATTGCCCTCCGCGATCGGCAGCAGGATCGCATCGAGCATCCCGTTGATGCCGCCGACCAGCTTGCCGAAATCGCCTGGGAAGCGTTTCGCGTCGCCGCGCTCGCTCAGCTTGCCGTCGGTCGAGGCGACGATCAGCCGCTGGATCTCGCCGATGATCTCGCGGAAATTGTCGCGCAGCGTCTCGATCGTGTCGTTGATGAACGCCTTCTTGCCCGGGAAGCGCTCCAGCTCGGCCTCGAAATCGCCCTCGCCGAAGCGCTTGATGCAGGCCATGGCCTTCTTCTTCACCGCGATATGGCCGGCGACCATGTCGTTGATGCCCTGCGCCATCACGCCGAAATCGCCGCTGAACTTCGCGACCGGCACGAAGACGTCGATATCGCCCTTGTCATGCTCGGCGGACATCAGGTTCATCTCCGCGATCAATCCCTTCAGATTGGCGCGCAGCGTTTCGATCGTATCGTTGATGAACGCCTTCTTGCCCGGAAAGGCATCGAGCGGCGCGTCGAACCGGCCCTCGCCCAGTTCCTTGATGCAGGCCATGGCCTTCTTCTTCACCGCGATATGGCCCGCGACCATCGTGTTGACGCGCTGCGCCATCAGCGACAGGTCGCCGCGGAAATCGGCGGCGGGGATGGTGACGTCGATGTCGCCGGCGTCATGCTCGCGCGACATCCGGTCGACCTCCTGATGCAGCCGCGCGACCGGCGACAACGCGCGGTCGAGCACCTCGTTGACCGCGAGCAGCAGCTCGCGCGCATCGCCGGTGACATGATCGCAGTGCGCGCGCCGTGTCAGGTCGCCATCGGCGAGCTGCTGCGCCAGGCCGCGAAGCTCGGCAAGCGCATGATCGGTGCGGGAAGTCTTCTTGAACGATGAAACGAACGACATGACGATACCTTTCGACTAATGCAGCGGCGGGGGCGGTGACGATCCGATGTCGCCGGCCACGTCGATGGTGGTGGAACGAAGGGGCGACGACCTCAGGAGTGGGACCCGCCCGACAAGGCGGGCGCGAAGATCGTATGCAGGTCGGGCAGCACGATCAGATCGTCGCGCCGGCGCACCAGCCGGCGCACGAAGTCCCGCTGCCAGCGCATGCCGACGACCGGTGCTTCCTCGCTGGACTCTGCGCTGAGCGTCGCGACCTCGTACACATGGTCGGTCCGCAGCCCGATCAGCGTCGGCTCGCCGTCCAGCGGCAGCTCGATGACGACGATCCGGCTGTCCGGTGTCGCCTCCGTCACGTCCATTCCGAACGCCAGCCGCAGATCGGCGACCGGTACGATGCGCCCGCGGAAATTGACGACGTGGCTGACCAGCGCCGGTGCGCCCGGCACACAGGTTTCGGGAAGCAGGTCCAGGATCTCGCGGACCAGCGTCGCTTCCAGCGCGAAGGTCTCGCCGCCCAGGTCGAAGGTCAGCACCTCCATCTCGCCGCGCTCGTCCCAGACGATCGCGGCGGGTGCCGGGGCCAAAGCGTCAGCTTGCTGCACGAAGCATCTCCTCACGGGGTTGTGCCATCGCGACCAGTTGCGCGACGTCGAAGATCAGCGCGACATTGCCGTCGCCCAGGATCGTCGCGCCGGAGAAGCTGTTGACGCCGCGATGGAAGGCGGACAGCGACTTGATGACGGTCTGGTGGCTGCCGATGATCTGGTCGACGACCAGCCCGACGCGCTCGCGCCCGGTGGCGACCACCACGATCTTCTGGTGCGGATCGGGGCGCGTGCCCGTCGCGAACAACTCGCGCAGCCGCACGAACGGCACCAGCCGGTCGCGCAGCGTGATGAGGCTGCGTCCACGCGAGCGCAGATCCTCCTCCAGCGACAGTTCGAGGCATTCCTCGACCGCCGACAGCGGGATGACGTAGCGGCTCTCGCCGACCCGCACGAGCAGCCCCTCGATGATCGCCAGCGTCAGCGGGATGCGCAGCGTGATCGTCGATCCCTGCCCCGCGGTGCTGGCGACGCTGATCGAGCCGCGCAGGCTCTCGATCGTGCGCTTCACCACGTCCATGCCGACGCCGCGCCCGGACAGGTTCGTCACCTGCGCCGCGGTCGAGAAGCCGGGGTGGAAGATCAGTCCGAACAGATCCTCGTCCGACAGCATGGCGCCCGGCTCGATCAGGCCGTTGGCCTCGCCCTTGGCGCGCACGCGGTCGCGGTCGATCCCGCGCCCGTCGTCGACGATCGTGATGAGCACCTCCCCGCCCGCCTGATGCGCGCTGAGCCGCACGAGGCCGGTTTCGGGCTTGCCGGCGGCGATGCGGTCGGCGGGTGCTTCCAGCCCATGGTCGCAGGAATTGCGGATGATATGGACCAGCGGGTCGAACAGCCGCTCGATGACGGTCTTGTCGACCTCGGTCGCCTCGCCCTCGGTGCGCAGCTCGATCGCCTTGCCGGTGTCGCGCGCCAGATCGTGGATCAGGCGGCGGAAGCGGCCGAACAGCGTCGAGACCGGGACCATGCGCAGCACCATCATCGTGTCGCGCAACTCGCCGGCCAGTCGCTCGATATCCTCGGACACCGAGCGCAGCGCGAGATCGTGGCGGTTGCCGGCGAGCTGCGACAGGCGGCTCTGCGCGATCACCAGTTCGCCGACGCGGTCCATCAGTTCGTCGAGCCGCTCGGCGGGCACGCGGACGTTCTCGCCGGCCGGCTGCGCGGCGCTGCGCTCGGCGGTCGACGCGGCGACCGCGACCGGCGGCGTGTCGGCGGGCGGCGGCGCGGTCTCGACCGGCACCGGCACCTCGGCGACCGGCGCGGGGTCGAGCGGCGCGATCTCCAGCGTCATGTCGTCCATGACAAAGATGAAGACATCTTCGATCGCCTCGCGCGTGATGTCGCCGCGCAGCACGACGTCCCAGCCGAGATGGCATTCGCCCGCCACCAGCGTGCCGAGCGGCGGCAGCGCATCGGTGCGCACCGTCACCCGCCGCGTCGCCGAGGTCGCGCAATTCGTCGAGCAGCATCAGCGGATTGGTGCCGTTGGCCATCGCATCGGCGGGCAGGCGGAAGAACAGCCGCCAGCCCGGCATCGCCACCGGCGCGGCCGGCGCCGCGGACGCGTCGTTGCCGCGCGCCTGCTCGACCGCCGCCGCCAGCCGCGCGAGGATCGCATCGCCCGCCGCACCCGGCGCGTCGCCATCGACCAGCGCGCGCATATGGTCGCGCGCCGACAGGATCACCGACACCAATTCGGGGGGTCGCCGGCACCTCGCCCTTGCGGATGCGGTCGAAGGCGCTCTCGCAATGATGGGTGAACGCGGCCAGCGCGTCGAACCCGAACATTGCGCCCGAACCCTTCAGCGTGTGCAGCCCGCGGAACACCGCATTGACCAGCCCCATGTCGTCGAGCCGGTGCCCGAGATCGAGCAGCCCCTGTTCGACCTGATCGAGCAGCTCGCCCGCCTCCACCCGGAAGGTGGCTGTCGGATCCTCGGCGCTCACTTCCCCAGCACCTTCTGCGCGACGCGGATGAGCTGGTCGGGCTGGAACGGCTTGACCAGCCAGCCGGTCGCGCCCGCCGCCTTGGCCTGCGCCTTCACGTCGGCATCCGATTCGGTGCTGAGGAAGATGATCGGCACGCCGGCCTGCGACGGCTGCTGGCGCAGCGCGCGGATCATCGACAGACCGTCCATGTTCGGCATGTTGAGGTCGGTGACGATCATGTCGAAACGGGTCGCGCTGGCCTTCGCCAGCCCGTCGGCCCCGTCGACCGCCTCGGTCACCTGATAGCCCGCGCCGGTCAGGGCGATGCGGATCGCCATGCGCAGGCTGGCGCTATCGTCGACGGAAAGGATCGATGCGGTCATAACGCGACGTCTCCATGAAACCAGAATTGTGCGTCGTCCTCGGACGCGATGGGGAAGCCGGCGCGGACCAGCAGCGCGCGGAACCGCGCGTCCACCGGCGTCGCCAGCGCGAAATCGTGGCCTTCGTCGCGCGCCGCGATCCGTGCCGCCGCGACGAGCTGCGCCACGCTGAGGTCGGGCGCGGCGACCGCCGACAGGTCGAGCCGCACCGCCCCGCCGCCCGCGAAGGCGGACGACAGGTCATCGGCAAGCATTCCGATCGTCGGCAGGCACAGGTCACCCGCCGCGACCACAGTGGTGATCGACATCAGTGTCGTCCTTCAGAATGAGCGACGATCCGATCCATCGGCCGTGCATGGATCATGCGCCCGGCCGCGATACGATCCGCCAGGGATCACGCGCCACGTTGCGGTGGTCACGCATTTGAAAGTACGAGCTTTTTTAAGCTCCGTACCGTCTCTCCCATGCGCCCGACACTAATCGTGATTTATAAATCGGAGATTAAACCCGTAAACCAAGGAACTGTTCTCTGATTTTGGTCTTTTACTTCGATTATTCAGTTCCTTGAACTGGCGTGAAATCAGGCGGCATCTGCAGTTTGCTTGCGTTCATACCGCCAGATTGAGTAAGCATTCTGTCGGTCCACGACCCAGAACTGATCGGCAGATCGCGGTGACGCGGCTTTCCTGACTCCCTGCTGTCGCGGATCACCGGGGGCGGGAGACCGCGCCTGCGGCCGGCCGGTGCCCTAGGCGGCGTCCAAGATGCGGCCCAGCATCGCGCGGTCGAGCAGGTGGATAGCGCCGTATCCGCGCCGGATGGCACCGGCCGCCTCCAGCGCGGCGAGATGGGTGTTCGCGGCCTTGCGCGACAGACCGCAGAGTTCGGCCAGATCCGATTGGGCGAGCGGCACCACACGCTCGTCGGCGAACAGCATCAGCCGGGCGGCGATGCGTGCGCGGGGCGGCAGCGCCAGCATCTGCGCCAGGCCGTGGACGCTGGCGTCGAGCTGCGCATAGACGAGTTCGCTGACGGCCTGCCACATGATCGAATGGTCCGCCCCGATCCGTTCCAGCGCCGCGTCGCTCACCGTCACGACGCGACTGGCCGGTCCCGCGCGCGCCGTGACGATCCGCGGTCCGCCGCCACGCCGCTGCGACTGGCCGAACGATCCGCCGGCGCGCGCCACCCCGACTAGCACGTTGCGCTCGCCGACCGTCGCCTCCAGCCGCAACAATCCGTCGAGCACCATGACCAGCCCGGTGGCATCGTCGCCCTCGCCATAGACCCACTGGCCGGGCGCCAGCGAGATCGCGCGCCCCGATGTCGCCAGCGCGACCCGCAACGCCTGCGGTTGCCGCGCGAACCAGCGATTGGCCAGCAGGGGATCGAGCGGCGCCATGGCCGAATGTAACGCTGGTGACATTTACCCGCCAGTGGCAGCGCTATCGTCCGGCGCAGCAGATGGAGGAGAGGTTCGATGACGTCAGTGCAGATGCGACCGCTGTCCGAACATGTCGGGGTCGAGGCCAGCGGGGTCGACCTGACCACGCTCGACGATGCGGCCTTCGGGTCGCTGCGCGATGCGGTGGCGGCGCATGGCGTGCTGTTCGTTCGCGATCAGGCGCTGACGCCCGAGCAGCATATCGCCTTCGCGCGGCGCTGGGGCACCATCGACGTCAACAAATACTTTCCGGCGAACGGCGGCCATCCCGAGATCGCCGAAGTGCGCAAGGCGGAGAACCAGCAGACGAACATCGGCGGCGGCTGGCATACCGATCACAGCTACGATGCGGTGCCGGCGATGGGATCGATCCTGCTGGCGCGCGAGACTCCGCCGAGCGGCGGCGACACGCTGTTCGCCAGCCTGGGTGCCGCGTTCGACAGTCTGTCGGAGGGATTGAAGACGATGCTGCGCGGCCTCCGCGCGGTGCATTCGGCCGACCATATCTATAGCGCTGACGGCATCTATGCGAAGACCGATCAGGGTGCCGACCTCAAGGGACATGACGAGCGGACCCGTGCGATCCACCCCGTGGTGATCCACCATCCGCGGACCGGGCGGGAGATCCTCTACGTCAATCCCGCCTTCACGCTCCACTTCGAGGGATGGACGCGCGAGGAAAGCGCGCCGCTGCTCGCCTATCTCTACCAGGTCGCCATGCAGGATCGCTTTCAATGCCGTATCAGCTGGGCGCCCGGCTCGATCGCGATCTGGGACAATCGCTCCACCTGGCATTGCGCGATGAACGATTATCACGGTCATCGCCGGCTGATGCACCGCATCACGATCTCGGGGGAGCCGCTCGACTGACGGCTCGGGCAGCGCCGTGGCGCCGGGTCCGACGCCCCCTTGCGGGTCAATGCGGCGCCAGGCCCCATCTCGACCCCGGTCTTGTCGTGCAGTGCGAAGCGATCGATGATATCGGCGCTCGCGCGGTTGTAGCCGACGACCTCGACCAGC
>NZ_JAQIJA010000004.1:0-124191 GCF_036946485.1 Sphingomonas phyllosphaerae | reverse complement strand
TGGTTGAGTCGCAGGGACTGCGTGCCCCGCTGATCGCCGAGCGCGGCTATCATATCGAGGGGGAGCCCGGCGACTGGCCCGCCGATCAGCCGCCGGTGGTGTTCGAGGACCGCTCGATGATCGTCACCCGCTTCGCCGGACGGCTGCGCGCGGCGAGCATCGTCGAGTTCGCGGCGGGTCGAAACCCCCGCCGATCCGCGCAAATGGGCGCGGCTGCGCGCGCATGTGGCGGCGCTGGGGCTGCCGCTGCGCGATCCGATCGAACCGTGGATGGGCGCCCGGCCGACGTTGCCCGACTATCTGCCCGCGATCGGGCGCAAGGGCGCGATCGCCTATGCGTTCGGCCACCAGCATCTGGGGCTGACGCTGTCGGCGACCACGGGCGAGGCGCTGGCGGCGTCGCTACTGGGCGAGGTGCCGGCTTACGATCTTTCCCCGTTCGATCTGTCGCGGTTCGGGTAATCCGCGCCGGCTATCGTGTCGACATGGCCGCCCTCGTTCGGGGGCTGTCGTCGGGTCGCAGGGGCGAAAGGCGGTTGGGCTGGCATGAGCCGTATGGGGACGGATGCCGACGACCTGATCCATCTTGCGGCACCGGTCGTCGTGGGGGAGCGTGTTGGCCGCCGATCGGTCCAAACGCATGTCATCAGATTGGGAGCCTGATGCGTCCCGCTCAAAGCATTCGCCGCCACCATCACGAACGGGGATCCGCGGGGCAGGTGTTCCGCGATAGCAAGCGCCTACGCTGTTGGTGAAAGGGTGGATGCCGGAACGAGTCCGGCGTGGCGGGAAGATGTGGAGCGCGGCTGACTGTCAGCTTAGAGACGACGCTCTCACACTGACTTTATTGTACTATTAATAAGAGCACGACCGCGTGGGGCATTGCGCCGGGCGTCGTCCGCGGGTTAAGTGATTTACCGGTATATCTCTGCCGGTTGGGGCAATCTATGACCGGTATCATCGTCCGCAATCTTTCCGAGCAGCTCGTCGACCTCGTCCGCGATCGCATCCTGGCGGGGCAGGTCGATGTCGATCGGGCGATCCGGCAGGATGCGCTTGCCGCCGAACTGGGGGTCAGCAAGATCCCGCTGCGCGAGGCGCTGACGCGGCTGGAACAGGAAGGGCTGGTGCGGTCGCGCGCCAACCGCGGCTATTTCGTCCGCGAGCTGACGATCGCGGAGGCCGAAGAGGTCTATGCGTTGCGCCTGAAGCTGGAGCCCGAAGTCGCGGCGCAGGCCGCCGCGCGCGCCACCGATCAGGAGCGCGGGGGTCGCGATGCAGACGCTGGCGCAGCTCGACGAAGCCACCAACGCGCATGGCGACGGCGTGGGTGCGTTCAACCGCGCGTTCCACCTGGCACTGCTGCGCCCGTCTCGGCAGCCGATCACTACGACCATGCTGGAGCGGCTGCACGTGCTGGGCGAACGGTATGTTCGCAAGCATCTGGAGCCGCTGGGGCGTGACCAGCGCGCCAACGACGAACATGCGCACCTGCTGGAAAGCTGGCTGGCGCGCGACATCGACGCGGTGCGTACGCGGATGTTCGCGCATATCGAGCAGACGGTGCTCGACCTCCGCCGCGAGTTTCACGGCGCGGGTAATGTCGACGGGTGATGCCTGATCGTTAGGCAGGCTGGCTAGCAAAACGTCGTGCTGCACGCGGAACGGGCACGTTTGTGTCTCCATCCCGCCGCAATCGGCAATTTTTCACCTCCGTTATCGTATAACATATTTGTTATGTCCTAACATTCGTGTAGAACTCCCTTGTCAATCAAACAAATAGATGGGGGTAGACATGTTGGGAGCAAAAAGGTGGATGGCATCGGCCGCGATCGGCGCGCTGGTGCTCGGCGGGGCGGTGCCGGCAGTGGCGCAGATGACGACCGGCGACCAGACGGCCGCGGCTGCTGAATCCGAGGTCGAAGGCGAGGGCGTCGTCGTGACTGGCACGCGGCTCGCGCAGCCGGGCGTGATGAGCAACAGCCCGATCACCACGGTCGACGCGGGCGAAATCCGCCTCCAGGGCGCCACCAACATCGAGAGCGTGCTGAACCGTCTGCCGCAGATAACGCCGGACGCGAATGAGAACGTCTCGAACGGCTCGGACGGCACCGCCAAGGTCAACCTGCGCAACCTCGGCGCCAATCGTAACCTGACGCTGGTCAACGGGCAGCGCCTGTTGCCGATCCAGGCGACCGACCTGAACTTCATCCCGTCGTTCATGGTCAAGCGGATCGACGTGGTGACCGGCGGCGCTTCGGCGGTATACGGCTCGGACGCGGTATCGGGCGTCATCAACTTCGTGCTGCGCGACGATCTGAACGGCGTGCTGGGCAACGTGCAATACGGTTTCTCCGCCCATCACAACGACAACACCACCAATCGCGACCGGGTGGCCGGCGCCGGCTTCAACCGCGCACCCGACACGCCGGTCGATGGGCAGCGCTTCGACGCGAACATCGCGATGGGCGCGAATTTCGCGGACAACCGCGGCAATGTGACCGCTTACTTCGGCTATCGCGATGTGAAGCCGATCCTCCAGTACAATCGCGACGTTTCCGCTTGCGCGCTCGATCCGAACGGCGATCGGACCGCGTTGATTTGCGGTGGCTCGTCGAACAACGAATTCGGCCGTTTCACACCACAGCGCGACGGTGCCGGCGACTTCAACAACACCAAGGATGGCCAGAAGACGTGGGTGCCGTATGACAACAGCTTCCGCTACAATTATTCGCCGCTGAACTACTTCCAGCGCAACGACACGCGGATCACCGCCGGTGCTTTCGCGAAATATGAGGTGACCCCCGCCGTCGAGGTGTACGGCAGCTTCATGTTCATGGACGACCGCACCAATTCGCAGGTCGCGCCATCGGCGCTGTTCTACGGCTATGGCTATTCGGTGAATTGCGACAATCCGCTGATGAGCGCGCAGCAGGCCGGATTGCTCTGCGGCGACAATGCCGGAAAGAGCGTCAATCAGGACACCTATATCGGTTACCGCCCGGTGGCCGCGCCCGCGCAGCCGCGGCGCGACGACCTGCGTCACACCGATTATCGCGTGACCGGCGGTGTCCGCGGCGAGATCGCCAAGGGTATCCGCTACGACGCGAACGCCTTGTTCTCGACCGTGATCTATAACGAAACCTATCAGAACGACATCGACCCGGCGCGCGCCAATCGCGCCCTGAAGGTCAGCCTGGTCAACGGCGTGCCGACCTGTCAGTCGGTCATCGACAAGTCGGACCCGAGCTGCGTTCCGCTCAACGTCTTTCAATATGGCGGGCCAACCGCCGAGGCGCTTGGCTATATCTACGCCCCGACCAGCACCGAAGGGCTGGACAAGGAGACGGTGCTGTCCGGCACGGTGACGTTTGACGGCGGCGAATATGGCGCGAAGCTGCCTTGGGCGGACACCGGCATCGGCGTGGTGGTCGGCGTCGAGCATCGCCGTGAAAGCCTTGAGTTCAAGGCCGATGCGCTGGCGCTCGCCAAGGGCACCAAGGAGAATGCTGGCGCCTTCAACGTGACCGAAGGCTTCACCGAAGTTCGCGTGCCGTTGGTCGAGAACCGTCCGTTCTTCGAGGAGCTGTCACTGACCGGCGGCTATCGTTTCTCCAAGTACAGCACCAACGGTAAGGGTATTTCGACCTACAAGGGCGAATTGGCATGGGCGCCGACACGTGATCTACGCCTGCGTGGCGGGTATAATCGGGCGATCCGCGCGCCGAACATCACCGAGCTGTACTCGCCGCAATACCCGGGTAATGTCGGAACGCAGGACCCGTGCGCCGGCAAGGCACCGACTGCCACTGCCGCGCAATGCGCCCTCACTGGCGTGACGGCGGCGCAGTACGGCCGCATTCCGGAATGTCCGAGCGAGCAGTGCACCGGCTTCTTCGGCGGCAATCCGGCGCTGAAGCCCGAGGTGGCGGATACCTATACTGCTGGCGTGGTGCTGACCCCGACCTTCGTGAGGGGGCTGACGCTGTCGGTCGATTACTACAACATCAAGGTGAAGAACTACATCAACTCCATCCCGATGCAGTTGACGATCGACCAGTGCATCGGAACCGGCAATCCGTTCTTCTGCTCGCTGTTCAATCGCAATCCGCGCAACGGCGTGTTGTTCTCGGGAGACGCCAACACGGCGGGTTACGTTCTGTCGACGACGCAGAACACCGGCTCGCTGGCGACCAGCGGCATCGATTTCACCGCCGACTACACGTTCCGCACCGGGATCGGCGCGCTGAGCACGAGCTTCGTCGGCACGTGGCTGCGTGACCTGACCACCGAACCGCTGCCGGGTCTCTCGTCCTATGACTGCAAGGGGCTGTTCGGTGGCACCTGCGGCCAGCCGAACCCCGAATGGCGTCACCAGGCGCGCTTCACCTGGACCTCGCCGGACGACAAGGGGTCGATCTCGCTCAACTGGCGGTACATCGGCCCGACCAAGGTGTCGTTCAACGACAAGGCGCAGTTCCCGGGCAGCGCCACCTACGTCATCAACTCGCGCCTGCCGGTCGCCAATTACTTCGATCTGGCCGCCACGGCGACCGTGACGAAGGAGCTGACGTTCCGCATCGGCGTGAACAACCTGCTGGATCGTGACCCACCTGCGATCGCCCAGGGCGTTTTGGCGTCGTTCGGTAATGGCAACACCTATCCCGGCGTGTACGACGTCGCCGGGCGCACCTTCTTCGTCGGCCTGTCGGCCGAATTCTGAGGACGGTGAAATGAAGGGGACGGCCGGCGCGCGTGCGTCGGCCGTCGTCGTGGGAGGAATGACGATGACGGGTCGGGTCGCACTTGCCGTGCTGGTATCAACGCTGGCGATCGCGCAGGCGACCGCCCAGACCGCGACACCCGCCGAATGGGAGCGGCCCGAGGTGATCCGCATCGGGGCCGAGCCGATGCACGCGACCTTCGCCGGGTTCGAGAGCCGCGCGGCGGCGTTGCGCGACGATCCGGCGCGCTCGCGCTATCATCTGTCGCTCGACGGGCAATGGTCGTTCCACCACTCGCCGACTCCGGAGGAGCGGCCGGTCGGGTTCGAGAAACCCGATTATGACGTCAGCAAATGGGGCAAGGTGGCGGTGCCCGGCATCCTGCAGGCCGAGGGGCAGGGGACGCCGGTGTTCGTCGGCGCGGGCTATCCGTTCCCGCGCAACCAGCCGTGGATCGACCACAAGATGAACGAGGTCGGCTCGTACCGCCGCGAGGTGGTGGTGCCGGCGCAGTTCGCGGGACGGCGGCTGTTGCTGACGGTCGGCGCGGCGGGCGCGGCCTACTATCTGTTCGTGAACGGCGAGCGGGTCGGCTATTCGGAGGACTCCAAGCTGCCCGCCGAGTTCGACGTGACGAAGGCGATGCATCCGGGGCGCAACACCGTCGCAATCGAACTGTATCGCTATGCCGATGGCAGCTATCTGGAAGATCAGGATTTCTGGCGGGTCAACGGCATCGAGCGCAGCGTGACGCTCTATGCCGCGCCCGCGACGCACCTGCGCGACGTGGATGTGCGCGCGGGGCTGACCAACCAATATCGCGACGGCACGCTGGCGCTCAACGTCGCGGTCGGCGGCGGCGCGGCACCGGTGCGGGTGCGCGCAACTGTGCTGGATCGCGGACGCGTGCTGCTGACGCGCGAGGGCGCGCCCGATGCCGAGCGCAATGTGCGGCTCGACGGCAACATCCCGGCGGTGCGGGCGTGGAGCGCGGAGACGCCCGAACTCTATACGCTGCTGGTCGAGTTGCTCGACGCGAAGGGCAAGGTGGTCGAGGCGACCGCGCGCAAGATCGGCTTCCGCACCGTCGCGATCGAGGATGGCGAGGTGCGCGTCAACGGACGCCGCATCACGATCCGTGGCGTCAATCGCCACGAGCATGACCCGCATACCTTCCACGTCGTCTCGGACGCGACGCTGCGCCGCGACCTGGAGCTGATGAAGGCTGCGAACATCAACGCGCTGCGGCTGTCGCACTATCCCAACGATCCGCGCATCTATGACCTCGCGGACGAGATGGGCCTGTATGTGATGGACGAGGCCAATATCGAGAGCCACGGCTATCTGGCGGAGGCGCAGCAGAACGGCGATCCGGAGCATACCTTGCTCGGCTACAAGCCGGAGTGGAAGGCAGCGCATCTCGACCGCGTCGAGCGGATGGTCGAGCGCGACAAGAACCATCCGTCGATCATCTTCTGGTCGTTGGGCAACGAGACCGGCGTCGGCAGCAGCTTCGAGGCCGCCGCCAAATGGGTCAAGGCGCGCGACAATACGCGGCTGGTCAATTTCCTCGGCTATAGCATGAGCGGGTGGCGGCACCCGACCAATGCCTATGTCGACATCTTCGCGCCGATGTACGACGATGTCGAGAAACTGGTCGATTATGCCGAGCGGCCCGAGTTCACCCAGCCGCTGATCCTGTGCGAATATGCGCATGCGATGGGCAACAGCCTCGGCAATTTCCAGGATTATTGGGAGGTCATCCACGCGCACAAGAAGCTGCAGGGCGGGTTCGTGTGGGACTGGGTGGATCAGACGATCATCAAGAAGGATGCGCAGGGGCGCGATTATTGGGCGCAGGGGCGCGACTTCGTGCCGGATGGCGATGAGAGCCCGGTCGGCGATGGCGTGATCCAGTCCGACCGGACCCCCGACCCCGAATATTATGAGCTGGCGAAGGTCTATGCGCCGATCCAGTTCGAGCGTGACGGTGCGGGCTATGTGGTGGTGAACCGGCACGATCATATCGATCTGTCGCGCTTCACGCTTGACTATGCGGTGCTGGAGGACGGGCGCGAGGTGGCGCGCGGATCGGTTGCGATGCCGGCGGTTGCGCCGAGCGCGCGCGCGCCGCTGTCGCTGGCGCTGCCGGCGACGCGCGATACCGGGGCGGAGCGGATGCTGGTGCTGCGCGCGCGGGCGACCAAGGGGGCGATCCCACTGGTCGAGGCAGGGCATGTCGTCGGCTATGAGCAATTCGCGCTGTCGCCGCCGCGCGCGCTCGCCGCGCCGGTCGGCAGCGTCGCGCCGGTCGACGGCGGCGATGCGTGGCGGCTGACGGCGGGCGATGCGGTGCTCGAGATCGACAAGGCGACCGGGCTGGTGAAGCGCTACGCGCGCGGCGGGGCGACGTTGCTGACCGGCGGCGCGCCCGATTTCTGGCGCGCACCGACCGATAACGATGTCGGGACGGGCGTGACCAAGACCCACAAAATGTGGGAGCAGTTCAGCAATAACCGGCGGCTCGACGCACTGGCGGTCGACGGCGACGCGATCGTCGTGACGCACGACATGGGCGTGGGTTCGGTGAAGGTCACGACGCGCTGGACGATGGACACGAAGGGGCAGGCGCGCGCCGCGGTGCGCTTCGTGCCGATCCGCGACGATCTGCCCGATCCGCCGCGCGTTGGGGTGCAGTTCCACATGACGCCGACGCTCGACCGGCTGCACTGGTACGGGCGCGGGCCGTGGGAGAATTATGCCGACCGCAAGACCGCGGCGCTGATCGGCGAGTGGCGCGGCGCGTTGGCCGAGCAATATCACGATTATGCGCGCCCGCAGGAATCGGGCTTCAAGCAGGACGTGCGCTGGCTCGACGCGACCGGGGCGACCGGCGCGGGCGTGCGGGTGAGCGGCGACCGGCCGCTGGCGATCAACGCGCTGCCGTTCCCCTATGCCGATCTGATGGAGAAGCCGCCGGCCAAGGCGCATAGCAGCGACATTCGTCCGCATGGCGACGGTACGTTGCTGATCGACGCGGCGCAGAGTGGGGTGGGCGGCGATACCGGCTGGAGCCTCGATGGACGGCCGCACATGAAATATCGCGTGCCGCTCCAGCCGATCGAATGGACCTATACGCTGGGAGCGGCGCAGTGAGGCGCGCGCTGCTGACGCTCGCGCTGCTCGCCACCCCGGCGCTGGCGCAGACCGATCCGCGCGTCGCCCGCTCGATCGCGTTGCGCGACCAGTGGCAGTGGCTGACGCGCGACATCGCCTTCCCGGCGGAATGGGACGGGGACGGGCGGCACTTCCATTATCGCAAGACCGTCGAGGGCGGATTCGCGTTCGTCGATGTCGATGCCGCCACACGCGCCAAGACGACCGCGTTCGATGCGGCGGCGGTGGCGAAGGGTCTTGGCAAGGCGCTGGGGCAGACGGTCGATCCGAAGCGGCTGCCGTTCGAGCATTTCGCGTTCGCGGGCGAGCGGCGCGCGATCGACTTCGCGATCGACTATGCGCCGTGGCGGTGCACGCTGACCGATTATGTTTGCGCGCCAGCCGGCGGCGAGGGTCCGCGACCGCGGGGGTTCGGGGTGGTGCGTGACCTGAAGGTGCCCGCGCGCAACGTCCCGCATCGCTCGCCCGATGGCGCGCGCGAGGCGCTGGTGATCGACGACAATCTCGTGCTGCGTGCTGCCGGCGGCGGTGCGGAGGCGTGGCGTAGCCGGGACGGCAGCCCCGGCGACTTCTACGATCCCGAGACGATCAGCTGGTCGCCGGACGGGAAGTGGGTGGCGCTGTATCGCGTGCGGCCCGGCTTCCGTCGGATCGTGACGCGCGTCGTGTCCTCGCCGAAGGGGCAGGTGCAGCCGGTGCTCGCCGAGCAGCTCTACCCCAAGCCCGGCGACGCAATCGATCAGGAACGGCCGGTGATCTTCGAGGCGGCGACCGGGCGGCGGATCGAGGTGGCGGATGCGCTGTTTCCAAACCCGTGGCAGCTCGGCGCGATCAGCTGGCGCAAGGACGGGCGCAGCTTTGCGTTCGATTATATGCAGCGCGGATTTCAGCACGCCGGGGTGATCGCGGTCGATGCCGCGACGGGCGTGGCGCACGCGGCGGTGCGCGAGGACGCGAAGACCTTCATCTTCAACGAGCGGCGCTTCGCGCACGACGTCGGGGACGAAGGACGCGAGCTGATCTGGGCGTCGGAGCGCGACGGGTGGCGGCACCTGTACCTGATCGACGCCGCGACCGGGCGGGTGAAGCGCCAGATCACGCGCGGTAAATGGGTGGTGCGCGACATCGCGCGCGTCGATGACGAGCAGCGACGGATCTGGTTTTCGGCGAGCGGGGTGACGCCCCGCGAAGACCCGTATCACAAACACTGGTTCCGCGTTGACTTCGATGGCCGCAACCTGACGCGGCTGACCGATGGCGACGAGACGCACGACGCGAGCTTTGCGCCGGACGGGCGGACCTTCGTCGACGTCCATTCGCGCACCGACGTGCCCGACATCGCGGACGTGCGCGATGCGATGAACGGCGCGGTGCTGGCGACGCTGGAGCGTGGCGACGTGCGCGCGCTGACCGCCGCCGGCTATCGCCCGCCCGAGCCGTTCGTGGCGAAGGGGCGCGACGGCACGACCGACATTTACGGGCTGGTGGTACGCCCGCGCGATTACGATCCGGCCAAGCGGTACGCGGTGATCGAGAACATCTACGCCGGGCCGCACGACAGCTTCGTGCCCAAGGGCTATTGGCCGTTCGGCGCCTTCTCGGGCGGCGACAAGGCGATGGGGATGCAGCAGATCGCCGATCTCGGCTTCATCGTCGTGATGATCGACGGGATGGGGACGGCGAACCGGTCAAAGGCGTTCCATGACGTCGCGTGGAAGAATCTCGCCGACAGCGGCTTTCCCGATCGCATCGCGTGGATGAAGGCCCTGGCGGCGAAGGATGCGTCGGTCGATCTGTCGCGGGTCGGCATCTATGGCGGATCGGCGGGTGGGCAGAGCACGCTCAACGCTTTGCTGTTCCACCCGGAATTCTACAAGGCCGGGGTGGCGTTTGCGGGATGTTTCGACAACCGCATGGACAAGATCGACTGGAACGAACAATGGCTCGGCTGGCCGGTCGACGCGAGCTATCTGGCAGCGTCGGGGGTGGTCCATGCCGGCAAGTTGCAGGGCAAATTGCTGCTGGTGGTCGGCGAGCAGGATTCGAACGTCGATCCGGCCTCGACGATGCAGGTGGTCGATGCGCTGGTGCGCGCCGACAAGGACTTCGAGCTGCTGGTGGTGCCGAACGGCGAACATGCCGTGGGGCGGTCGACGGGGCCGGTCGCGTATGGGCAGCGGCGGGAGTATGACTTCTTCCTGCGCGCGCTGGGTGGGGCGCGGTAGTCTTCCGTCATTGCGAGCGTAGCGAAGCAATTCAGGGTTGTATCAGGACGCCCTGGATTGCTTCGCTACGCTCGCAATGACGGCCGGCTGTTGGCGGCGCGCCTTCTATCATCGTCATCGCGGAATTGATCCGGAATCCCGCTTTCTTCGGTCGGTCGAGAAGAAGAAGCGGGGCCCCGGATCAAGTCCGGGGCGACGGGTGGTTAGTGGGGCGTCAGGGTCACGGTTGTTGCAGTCGGCGATAGCGCGATCGTCGTGAAACCGCCGTCCGCTTTGCCCTTGTCGATTGCGTAGGCCGCGCCGCCTGCCGGTGCCTCGACCGAGAGCTGCGCAACCGGCGTCGTCTTCGTCGCCGGGTCGAGCGTCAGTTCGATGCGGCGCGTCGCCGGCACCCAGCGCGCCTTCGCGATCGTACCCGCCGCGAGCGTGATCCACTGTCCGGCCGGTGCGACGAACAACCGCGTGCGCGCGCCGTCGTGGGGGACGATGTCGACCCCCGCACCGTCCTCGCGCACCGTGCCGCCGAAGCCGAGCCAGCCGAAGGTGGCGTCCTTCACCAGATAGGTCGCGGCGGCATAGGCGTGGCCGAAATAGCCCATGCCATAGTCGCCGGTATATGCGTCCCAGCGCATCATGTCCGGTTCGGAATGGAAAGCCGCCGAGGCGAAGCCCTCGCGGTCGACGTTCGTGATCCCGCCCATGAACCCGCCGTACGCGACGCGCAGCAGGTGGAGGTCGGCGGGATCGCGGCGGTAGGCGTCGAACAGCGGCACCGCGTTGAGTGCCGAGCCGTAATGGTGGATCTGCCGCTCGATCCGCTTCACCTTGCCGCCGTACAGGAAGTCCCAATAGCGGCGCGCATTGCCGTTATAGCCCCAGTGCGGGATCGTCGGATCGTAGCCGAGGATCACCTCGCGCGTGACCGCCGCTTCCTTCGGATGGTTGAAGTAGCGCATCCACGCATAGACCTCGGGCTGGCCGGTCGAATCCCACGCCATCTCGCTGCCGAACGGAAAGGCGAGCGTGCGCCAGTGATCGGCGCGCGCCTTCATCAGCCCCTCGACCTCATTCGCCTGCGCGGTCAGCCCCTCGCGCTTCAGGTCGGCGAGGATCTCGAGGAAAATCTCGCCCTCCATCTGACCGAATTGCGCGTAATGCGGCGCGTCGCGCATCATCGCGACGGTCGTGCGGTACGCATGGTCGAGATAGAAGCGCCAGTCGTGCCGCGTGACCAGACCGGTATGATGCCGTGCGAGCCGGTACAGCACCCAGTGGCCGATCGCGACGTGCGGGTAATTGTACGAGCGGCCGAGATCGTCGGCCTGCTTCCTGTCCCACGACGCCCAGGTCGACCAGTCGATGCCCTTGTCATAGTAGGAGCCGAACGTTTTGGGGTCGTAGTAGAACAGGCTCTTCTTCACGCCGCCGTTCGGGGACTGCAGCTTGGGCAGCACGGTCTCGTCAACCATCCGCTCCAGCTTGGCGACCTCATCGGCATCGGGATTGTCGAGTTGCTTGATCGTCGCCGCGACCCATGCGCCGCCGCCGCCCTCGTCGCTCATCCCCGCGATCCACACGCGCTGGTCCTGCGTGACGATCTTGTTCGCCTCGCGGTCGTAGGTGAGGATCGAGGGTGCGCGCTTGAACGGGTCGCTGGCGTCGTCAAACCACTGCTTCGTGGTGCTGAAGCGGCCGAGATCGGCGGCGACCTGCGCCAGCGGCTTGGTGACGTAATAATGAACGCTCTGCACGCTGCCGTCGGCATAGGTGATCGCGACGCGCGCGCGGCCCCAGCCGGTGCCGGTGACGCGCCAGCGATTCCAGCCCTGCGGCCCCGGCACCTTCGTCAGCGTCAGCGCGTCGGCGGGGGTGACCGTGACGTCGCGGACGGCCTGCGCCGCGCGGACGAACAGGTCGGCGGGGCTGTCGTTGGGGACGACATAGCCGGGAATGCCGACCGCGACCGGGCGGCGCTCGGCCTGCAAGGTCGCCTCGATCGCGCGGATCGAGGGCGCGGCGACCAGCCGCACGCCGAAGGTGCGCTGTTCGCCCGGCGCAAGCGTGAAGCCGGTGGCGGGGTTCCACGGCTGCCCCTTGTCGGCCATCGCGCTGCTCGCGACCATCCAGTCGTAGAAGCCCTCGAACGTCTGCTGGCGGGGGGTGCGGTCGGTGAAGATCGGCGTAGCGGTCTTGCGGCGCGCGTCGTCGAGGATGCGATATTGTTCGAGCGGGGTGCGGCCGTCGGGCAGGACGAGCAGCGCCGGTCCCTTGCCGTTGAGGCGCGTCACCTGAAGATAGCCGGCGTCGCTGCCGATATAGGGATCGACGAAGCTCGCCTGCGCATGCGCCTTTTCGAGCGAGCGGTCGGTGATGATGTTGTCGAACACCATCGGCATCCCGAGCGCGCCGACCTCGACCGGCGTGCTGCCGCGGTTCATGAGCGTGAAGCGCAGCACCGGCGCGCCCTTGTCGCGCAGCCACGTCCGTTCGACCGTGAGCGGGAAGCCGTTGCCCATCGTCGCGGTGATGTCGGCGCGCGCAATGACGTTGCCGGTCGCGGCTAGCGCGCGGACCGGCACACGATGCTGCGCCGAGGAGAAGTCGCGCCACGTGCCGTCGGTGCCGCGCACGCGCAGGTGGAGATCACCGATCTGGTTGAAGCCGTCACCGCTGCGGCTGGCAGCGCGCCCGCTCGGCACGAAATCGAAGCCCGGCTCGGCACGCGGTGACAGCGTGCGCAGCGTCTGGCTCGCGGGATCGAGCGTAAGCGTCAGTGCGCCGCTAATGTCACGATTTTTCCTCGCCGGTGCTGCATGGAGCAGCGCGCCGCTCGCCAGCGCGGCACCCGCGAGATAGAAAGCCAACCGTCGCATCGCTCACCCCTTTTTCTTCGCGGTTCGATTGACTTCGCACCAACGTACCGTATCGTATACCATATTCCGGGGAGATGGAAATGCTTGTTGGTCGTCGCGCGTTCCTGATGTCATCTGCGACGCTGCCGATGCTCGCCGTTCCTGCGGCGGCGCAGGCGGGGGCGGGGTTGCCCGCAGCGGCAAAGGCCTTTCCGCTGTCGGCGGTGCGCCTGCGACCGTCGGACTATGCGCGCGCGGTCGAGGTGAATCGCGACTATCTGCTACGGCTATCACCCGATCGGCTGTTGCACAATTACTATCAGTTCGCGGGGCTTGCGCCGAAGGCTCCCGTCTATGGCGGGTGGGAGAGCGACACGATCGCGGGGCATACGCTCGGCCATTATCTGTCCGCACTGGCGTTGATGCATGCGCAGACCGGGTGCACCGACTGTGTCGAGCGCGCGCAGTACATCGTTGGCGAATTGGCGCGCTGTCAGGCGGCGCACGGCGACGGCTATGTCGCGGGCTTCTCGCGCAAGCGCAAGGACGGCACGGTCGTCAACGGCAAGGAGATCTTCCCCGAGATCATGCGCGGCGAGATCCGCTCGGCCGGGTTCGATCTCAACGGCTGCTGGGTGCCCTATTACAATTGGCACAAGCTCTATACCGGGCTGTTCGACGTGGTCGATCATATCGGTCCGAACGAACAGGCGGTGGCGATCGCGGTCGCGCTGGGCGGCTATATCGAGCGCGTGTTCGCCAGCCTGAACGACGAGCAGTTGCAGGTGATGCTGGCCTGCGAATATGGCGGGCTCAACGAGAGCTTCGCCGAGCTGCACGCGCGCACCGGCGATGCGCGCTGGCTGCGGCTCGCCGAGCGCATCTACGACAAGCGCAACCTCGATCCGTTGACGCAGAAGCGCGACCAGCTCGCCAATTTCCACGCCAATACGCAGGTGCCCAAGCTGATCGGGCTGGCGCGGCTGCATGAGATCACCGGCAAGCCCGAGCAGGCGACCGCCGCGCGCTTCTTCTGGGAGCAGGTGACGCGGCACCACAGCTACGTCATCGGCGGCAATGCCGACCGCGAATATTTCAGCGGCGCCGACACGATCGCGCAGCATATCACCGACCAGACCTGCGAAAGCTGCAACACCTACAACATGCTCAAGCTGACGCGGCACCTGTTCGCGTGGCAGCCGGATGGTGCGCTGTTCGATTTCTACGAGCGCGCGCACCTCAACCACATCATGGCGCACCAGGAGCCGGTGAACGGCGGCTTCACGTACATGATGCCGCTGATGTCGGGGGCGAAGCGTGCCTATTCGGAGCGCGAGGGCGAGGAATTCTGGTGCTGCGTCGGCACCGGGATGGAGAGCCATTCCAAGCACGGCGAGAGCATCTTCTGGACCGGTGACGACACGTTGATCGTCAACCTCTACATCCCCGCCGACGCGACGTGGAAGGAGCGCAACGCGACGCTGGGGCTCGACACCATCTATCCATTCGACGGCGCGGCGACGCTGACCTTCACGAAGCTGGGCAAGCCCGGGCGCTTCCCGGTTGCGTTGCGTGTGCCGGGCTGGGCGAAGGGGCATGAGGTGTCGGTCAACGGCAAGCCCGCCGCTGCGACGCAGGCGGGCGGCTATGCGATCGTCACGCGGCGCTGGAAGGCAGGAGACAGCGTGACGATCCGGCTGCCGCTCGCGCTGCGGCTGGAGCCGACGCCGGGGGACGAGCAGACGATCGCGGTGCTGCGCGGGCCGCTGGTGCTCGCCGCCGATCTCGGGCGCGCCGATGGCGAGTGGGATCATCCCGAGCCGGCGATGGTCGGGCAGGACCTGCTCGCCGCGTTCCATCCGGTCGCGGAGGATAGCGCGCAATATGCGACCACCGGACTGATCCGGCCGGGCGACCTGACGTTCGTGCCCTTTTATCGCCAGTACGACCGGCGCAGCGCGGTCTATTTCAAGCGCTTCACCGATGCGCAATGGAAGGTGGAGGAGGCCGCCTTCCTTGCCGAGCAGGCGCGGCAGAAGGACCTGGCGGCGCGCTCGGTCGACGTGATGCATCTCGGCGAGATGCAGCCGGAGCGCGATCACAATCTCACCTCGGAGATTTCCTATCCGCTCGCCTATCGCGGGCGTAACGGGCGCGACGCGCGCACCGGCGGGTTCTTCGAGTTCGCGATGGCGGTGAAACCGGGGCCGTTGGTGTTGCAGGCGACCTATTGGGGCGACGAGCGCAAGCGGACCTTCGACATTCTGGTCGACAACCAGCGCATCGCCACGCAGACGCTCGATGCGGACAAGCCGGGGTCGTTCTTCGACGTCGATTACCCGGTGCCGGAGGCGCTGACCAAGGGGAAGACGAAGGTGAAGGTCCGCTTCGTGCCGCATGACAAGAACAGCGCCGGGCCGGTGTTCGGCGTGCGGCTGTTCACGGCCAAGCCGGCGACGCGCGCATGAGCGACGCACAGGTCCGCATGACGCTGGACGAGGTGCGCGACTATGCGCGCGCCACGCTGACGCGCGTCGGGCTGGCACCGGCGCATGTCGCGGCGGTCGCCGAGACGATCGTCGCCGGCGAGCGTGACGGGTGCGGGGCGCATGGGCTGTACCGGCTGCTGGTCGCGGCGCATTCGGTGGCAACCGGGGGTGGTGGTTCCCGACGCGGTGCCGGTGCTGGAACAGCGCGCGAGCGGCGTGGTGCGGGTCGACGGCAAGGGCGGCTTCGCGCAGCTCGCGTTCGAGACCGGACGGGCGGCGTTGGCGGCGGCGGCGCGCGCCAATGGCATTGCCGCGCTCGCCATCAACAATGTCGTGCATTTCGCGGCGCTGTGGCCCGAGGTCGAGGCGCTGGTCGAGGACGGGCTGGTCGCGCTGGCGGTGACGCCCAACCACGCCTGGGTCGCGCCGGCCGGGGGCACGCAGCCGGTGTTCGGGACCAATCCGATCGCGTTCGGATGGCCGCGCAAGGACAAGGCGCCGTTCGTGTTCGACTTCGCGACCAGCGCGGTGGCGCGCGGCGAGATCGAACTCCATCGCCGCGCGGGCAAGCCGGTTCCGGCCGACTGGGGCCATGCGCCCGACGGCAGCGACACGACCGACGCCGCCGCGGTGCTGGCGGGCGCGATGCGGACCTTCGGCGGGCACAAGGGCTCGGCGCTGGCGCTGATGGTCGAATTGCTCGCCGGGCCGTTGATCGGGGATCTGACCAGCGCGGAATCGATCGCCTGGGATGCGGGGCGCAAGGGCTCGCCGCTCGGCGGTGAACTGATCCTCGCGCTCGATCCGGCCGGGTTCCTCGGCGCGGCGGCGGCCGAACATCTCGCGCGCGCCGAAACGGTGTTCGCGGCGATCGACGGGCAGGGGGCACGGATACCGGGCGCACGGCGGCACGCGCTGCGCCCGGTCAGCGCGCGCGAGGGCGTGCTCGTTTCGCGCAAGCTGCTCGACGATATCGATGAAGTGACGAAGGAGAAGGCATGACGATCACGCTTGCGCTGACGCTGTTGCTGGCCGCGCCCGCCGCGGTGCAGGCCGCCAACCCGCCCGCTGCGAAGACGAGCGCAGCGCGCGCGAGCGACGCGGCGTTCCGCAAGCTGTCCGAGGACGAATATACGTGGCGGCGGACGTTGAACGGCCCCGACGAGGATGCGCCCGCCAGCCAGAATGCGGCGCTGCCCGATGTCGGCCCGGCGGCGCAGGCGGCGATGACGAAGCGTTGGACCGAAACGATGGCGGCGCTCGACCGGATCGATCCGGCGAAACTGTCTCCGCAGGCACGCGACGATTATACCGTCTATCGCGGGCAGATCAGCGCCTTGCTCGCGGAGCAGCAATATCGCGAGTTCGAGAAGCCGCTGAACGCCGATACCAGTTTCTGGATGAGCGTCGGCGGGATGGCGCGCGAGACGTACCGCGACGAGCCGGCGCTGCGCCGCTATCTGTCGCAGCTCGCCAGCCTGCCGCGCTATTACGACCAGCAGATCGCCAATATGCGCGCCGGGCTGAAGCGCGGCTTCACCCCGCCGAAGGTGACGCTCGACGGGCGCGACAAGGGCGTGGCCGAGATCGTCGCGGCGGGGGCGGGCGAGGACTCGCCGTTCTTTGCGCCGTTCAAGACGCTGCCTGCGACACTTCCGGCCGACAAGCAGGCGGCGCTGCGGGCTGAGGCGAAGCGCGTTATCGCCACAGCGTTGGTACCCGCGCACCAGAAGCTGCAGGCGTTCCTGCGCGACGAATATATTCCGAACGCGCGCGTGTCGCTGGCGGCCTATGACCTGCCGGACGGGCGGGCCTATTATCAGTCGAAGATTCGCGAGTTCGTCACCCGCGACCTGACCCCCGATCAAATCCACGCGATCGGGCTGGCGGAGGTCGCCAAGATCCGCGCGCGGATGCAGGACGTGATGCGTGAGGTGAAATGGCAAAAGGACCTGCCGGCGTTCCTCGACTATCTGCGCACCGATCCGCAATTCTACGCCAAGACGCCGCAGGACCTGCTCAACCGCGCGGCGTGGATCGCCAAAACCTTCGACGGCAAGGCCGGCACCTATTTCGGGCGGCTGCCGAGGATGCGCTTCGCGATCAAGCCGGTCGCCCCCGACATCGCGCCCTTCTACACCAGCGGGCGCGGCGGGCCGGGCATCTATCTGGTCAACACCTATGACCTGCCGTCGCGCGGGCTCTACTCGCTGCCGGCGCTGACGCTGCACGAGAGCGCGCCGGGGCACGCCTTCCAGATGCCGTTTGCGATGGAGCTGACCGACCTGCCGGCCTATCGCCGCGACGAATATATCTCGGCGTTCGGTGAAGGCTGGGCGCTGTATTGCGAGGCGCTGGGCGAGGACATGGGGATGTACGAGACGCCCTATGAGACGTTCGGGATGCTGTCGTATCAGATGTGGCGTGCGGCGCGGCTGGTGGTCGATACCGGCGTTCATGCCAAGGGCTGGACGCGCGAACAGGCGCAGGCCTATTTGCGTGACAACACGGCCCTGTCGAACCATGAGATCACCACCGAGGTCGATCGCTATATCGCGTGGCCGGGGCAGGCGCTGAGCTATTATATGGGCGAGCTGGCGTTCCTCGACGCCAAGGCGAAGGCGCAGAAGGCGCTGGGCGAGAAGTTCGACATCCGCGCCTTCCATGACGCGATGCTCAGCCTCGGATCGGTGCCGTTGCCGATGATCGACCAGCGCGTGGATCGCTTCATCAAGGATGGGGGCAAGGGGCCGTATCCGCTGCCGTGAATTGACCTGATCCGTCATTGCGAGCGGAGCGAAGCAATCCAGGGCGTCCTGGTCCGGCCCTGGATTGCTTCGCTCCGCTCGCAATGACGGACCGGCGAGTCAATGGGTTGTGTTCACTGTCCTTTCCGATCATCGTGCCGGCAACATAGCGGGAGAGGCACGAATGACGATCGACCGGCGGAGCTGGCTGGGCGGGGCGGCAGCGATGGCGGCGGGGCTGGGCGCTTCGCCCGTCTCTGCCGCGGCACGCACGCGGCGGCGTGGCGCGAACGACCGCGTCAATTTGGCGGTGATCGGCGCCGGCGGGATGGGCGCGTCCAATATGGCGAACCTCACCTCGCAGAACATCGTCGCGATGTGCGATGTCGACCTGGCGCATGTCGCCAAGTCGGTGTCCGATCCGAAGCGCGCCACGCTCAAGGCCGCCTACGACAAGGCCGAGAAGTATAGCGACTATCGGCGGATGCTCGACACCCGCAAGGATCTGGAGGCGGTGGTGATCGCCGCGCCCGATCATCACCACGCGGTGGCGGCGAAATGGGCGATGCAGCGCGGGCTGCACGTCTATGTGCAGAAGCCGTTGACCTATACGGTGCGCGAGGGGCGCGTGCTCGCCGGGCTGGCGCGCGACAATGCCAAGCTGGTCACGCAAATGGGCAATCAGGGCCATTCGGGCGACGACGGGCGGCGCGCGGTCGAGATCCTGCGCGGCGGCGCGATCGGGCGCGTGCGCGAGGTGCAGGTGTGGACCAACCGTCCGATCTGGCCGCAGGGCGTCGCGCGGCCCGACGCGGTGGCTGCACCGACCTCGCTGGACTGGGACGCATGGCGCGGGCCGGCGCCAGTCGACTGGGGCTACAACCCGATGTACGCGCATTTCAACTGGCGCGGCTGGGCGCCGTTCGGCACCGGTGCGCTGGGCGACATGGGCGCGCATCTGGTCGACTTCCCGGTCTGGGCGCTCGAACTCGGGCTGCCGACGCGGGTCGAGACGCGCCACAGCGTGTGGGGCAATCCCAAGAACCCCGGCGACGGCAGCTATCCGCTGGCGACCGTGACCTATTTCGACTTCGGCAACGCCAAGAGCGGACCGATCCGCATGACATGGTACGATGGCGGGCTGATGCCGCCGACCCCGCCGGGGATGCCGGCGGGCGCGCGGATGGATCCGGGCGGGGGCGTGCTCTACATCGGCGAGCAGGGCATGTTGATGCACGAGACCTATGGCGAGAAGCCGACGCTGATCGGTGACGGCGTCGCCGAGCGCGCGCAGGCGGTGGCGCAGAGCTTGCCGCGCATCCAGGGCGGCATGGGCGGCCATGAGATGAACTGGATCCGCGCGATCCGCGGGCAGGAGGCGATTTCCAGCCCGTTCGCGACCGCGGTGCCGCTGACCGAGACGATGCTGCTGGGCGTCGTCGCGCTCAAGGCCGGGCAGCCAATCGACTATGACGGCGCCGCATCCCGCGTTACCAACGTCGCGGATGCGAACCGCTATCTGGATCGGGAGTATCGAAAGGGATGGGAGCTATGAAGGGTATCGTGCTGGGCGGCGGGCTGTTGCTCGCGGCCTCCGCCGGAGTCGCGCAGACGCCGCAGGGCGATCCGAAGGCGACCGAGCAATGGTCACCGGCGGTGCCGGTGGTGACGCCGGGCGCGTTCGCCGGCTGGAACGCGCCGGCCGACGCGGTGGTGCTGTTCGACGGCAAGAACCTCGACCAATGGTCGGCGGTCAACACCGGCGGCGCGGCGGGCTGGACGGTCGCGGACGGCGCGTTCACGGTGAAGAAGGGCACCGGCAATATCCAGACGAAGCAGGCGTTCGGCAGCTATCAGTTGCATCTGGAATATCGCATCCCGGCCAACATCACCGGCGAGGGGCAGGCGCGCGGCAACAGCGGGCTGTTCCTGGCGTCGACCGGCAAGGGCGACGACGGGTATGAGATGCAGATCATGGACAGCTACAACAACCCGACCTACGTCAACGGACAACTGGGCGCGATCTACAAGCAGACCCCGCCGCTCGCCAATCCTGCGCGCAAGCCGGGCGAGTGGCAGACGGTCGACGTCACCTGGTCCGCGCCGCAATTCGGCGCGGACGGCGCGGTGACGCGCCCGGCCTATGTCACGGCGTACATCAACGGCGTGCTGACGCAGAATCACACCGAGGTGCGCGGCGGGACGGTCTATATCGGCAAGCCGAAGTACGTCGCCCACGGCCGCGCCCCGATCAAGCTGCAGGATCACGGCGATCCCAGCCAGCCGATCAGCTATCGCAATATCTGGGTCCGCGAGTTGAAAGACTGATTTTTCAAGTGTCGCCCCGGACTTGATCCAAGGCCTCGCTTCTTCTTCGTGACAGAAGTAGCAAGCGGGATCCCGGATCAAGGCTCTCCTGAGCTTTGCCGAAGGGGCCGGGATGACGGGCTCGCGCGGCTGAGCGATGGCGAGCCGGGGAGGGTGAAGCGCCACGGCACGTCGGCGGCGCGGGTGATGCCGATCCGTGGACCCGCAACGATCGGCGGCTCAGCGATGCGGTCGCGCCACGCGAACGGTGGCGCATCGAGCGGTGCGTTGTTCAGCGTGAGGTCGACGCCCAGCGCCTTGCACAGCCGGCCGGGGCCGGCGCACAGCAATGCGTCGGGTTGCGTCGTCGCGCGGCGCGCGCGCATCACCGCGGCTCCATCGGTCGGCGCGAGCGCGCGGATCAGCACCGCCGCGCCGTCGCCGCAGGTGACGTTGAGGCAATGATGCAGCCCGTAGATGCGATAGACGTACGCCGCGCCCGCCGGGCCGAACATCGCGGCGTTGCGCACCCCCGGCCCCGCGAAGCTGTGCGAGGCCGGGTCATTGGCGTCATAGGCTTCGGTTTCGACGATCGTCCCGCCGACGCCGTCGATCGTCAGCGTCACGCCGATCAGCGCACGCGCCACCGTCACGACATCGCGGGCGAAGAAGGCGCGGTTCATTTGGTCGATATGGTGGCTCGCGACGGCGTGTGAACCGCCGGGCGGCGTTGTCGTCGGCTGATCGAGCGGTTAGGCGTCGGTGCCATGTCGAAAGTGTTGCGTATCGCGATGTCGGGGCTGGCGCTGTTCGCCGCCACACCGATGGCCGCTGCCCCCCGCGCTCCGGTGTCCGAGATCGTGATCGATGCCGGCAGCGGGCAGGTGCTGGAAGAGGACAATGCCGATCGCGAGCGGCCGCCGGCCTCGCTCGCCAAGATGATGACGCTGCTGCTCGCGTTCGAGGCGCTCGACGCCGGGACGCTGAAGCCGGGCACGCTGGTGACGATGAGCGCGGCCGCCGAGCGGCAGCAGCCGTCCAAGCTGGGGCTGCGACGCGGGCGGACGATCCGCGTCGACGCGGCGCTGCGCGCGGTCGCGGTGATTTCCGCCAACGACATTGCGGTGGCGATCGGCGAGCGTCTGGCGGGCAGCGAGCGCGCGTTCGTGACGCGGATGAACGCGCGCGCGGCGGAGATCGGCATGTCGCACACGCGCTTCGGCAATGCGACGGGATTGGCACCGAGCGCCGGGCGCAGCACTGCCCGCGACATGGCGACGCTGGCCCGCCATCTGATCCGCGCCGAGGCAAAGCACTACGGATTGTTCAAGACGCGCTCTATCACATGGGAGCGGCGGGAACGGCCCAATCACAACAAGTTGCTCGGCAAGGTCGAAGGGCTGGACGGCCTGAAGACCGGCTATACCGTCGAGGCGGGTTTCAACCTGGCGGCATCGGCACGGCGCGGGAGCAAGCGGATGATCGTGGTGGTGATGGGCGCGCCGACCAGCGCCGAGCGCGATTTGCTGGTCGCAAATCTGATGGAGGCGGGCTTCACCGAGCCGCGTCTGCGACGCACGCGGCGGTGACCGGCCATGCCGCTCGCCCCTCGCGGTAAGGCGCGATCGCATCGGAGAAGGCGCGGGTCAGGCGAGTAGCGCGGCGATCCGGTCGAGGAAGGTGGCGATCCGGTCGGGCTTGGTCACGAACACGTCGGCACCGGCGTCGAGACAGGCCTGGCGGTCAGTCGCGCTGTCGAGCACCGTCAGCGCCATAACCGGGATCGCACGCGTGCGTTCGTCATTCTTCAGCCCCTCGATCACGTCCAGACCGCTGACGTTGGGCAGGCGGATGTCGACGATGATCGCGGCGGGACGAACATCCTCCACCGCCTGCTGGACGATACGCTCGTCGGCAAGGACGTGCGGATCATAGCCGCCGATCCGCAGCCATGAAGCGTATAATTTCCGGTGACTGGCCGTGTCCTCCACCAACATGATGCGTTTTCGTTGCGGCACCCGTCCTCCGATCGTCGTGCGTGGCGCTGTCCACGCCGCCGCACGCGCTAGCTGCCCGCCTCCTCCGTGCACCGCAAGCGAGAAAACGACCAATTCCGCGACGGCTGCGTCAGCTCGGCTGCGTGAAGATCCGCTCCGCCTGGCGCGCCAGCGCGCCGAGTTCGTATAGGTCGGGCATCCGATCGCGCGGCTTGTGGTCGATCACGCACAGGGCGCCGAGCGGATAGCCGCCGCGATCCACCAGCGGGATGCCGACGTAGAAGCGGACCGCGGGCGAGCCGGACACGAAGGGGTTCTTGGCAAAGCGCGGGTCCTGTGCGGCGTCGGGGACGATCATCGCCTCGCCGGGACGGTGGATCGCCAGCGCGCAGAACGACAAGGCGCGGGGCACTTCGTCATCGACCGGTCCGCGCTTGGCGATCATCCACTGGCGATTGCGGTCGACGACAGAAATCGCGCCGATCGGCGTATCCGCAATGTCCGCGGCACGTTCCGCGATCTGCTGCAGCCGCTCATCCCAACGTTTCGCCGGAAGATCGAGCCGATCCACCGCAGCCTGGCGCGCGGCTTCATCGACGATCATCGAGCCTCCCATGAGCATTCCAATGCAGATCCTTGTTATTCCTACCTTTTTCCGGGTAGCTTGAGTCGATTGAAGGGACAGTAGTGTGACAATCCCGTTAATGTCACGTACATTAGGTGCAAGAAGACGCAAATTCCCTGACGCAGGTTACTTGCGTGCCCTGCGATATCGCTCATAAACCGGTAAGACTTCGTCGTGTACGTCGGACGACCGCGGAGGTTGTGTGCTGCCGACATCCCTATCGACTCGAGTCGCTGCTGCCTTCGGTGCCGTTCTGGTGCTGGGGCTGGCGTTGCTTGGCGGCGGGTTGGTGCTGGGGCGCGCGATCTATGCCGAGAATGCGACGCTGGGGCGGCTGACCGCGCTGTTGCAAATGGAGGACCGGCAAGACCAGCTGCAACGCCGGTTGCGACTGGACGTCGGCGAGGTGACGCGTCTTGCCGAGCAGGGCCGGCCGGTGCCGGTGGCGAAATGGTCGTCGGTCGGCACGGCGCTCAGTGATTTCCATCGCGGCAATGCGCATCTGTCCCCGCGGCTGTTCGTGCCGGACGATCTGCGCGCGGCGGTCGCCGCGCGGCGGGTGGCAGAGGCCGAGTTCGCGATGCTCAGCCTGCGGCTGCTTCAGGATGCGCGCGCCACGCCCGAGGCGATCCCCCGGCGGATGCCGGCGTTCCTTGCGGCGCTGCGCACGTTGGAGAGCGCCCGGTCGCAGTTGCGCGGGATGCTGATCGAGCGGATCGATGCCGAACTGAAGCGGAGTACCGGCGGGCTCGCCACCAACCTCGAACGTGCGCTGATCGGCGGGATCGCGGTGCTGGTGGTGGTGCTGGGATGCATGGCCTGGCTGCGACGACGCGTGATCCGCCCGATCGTCGCGATTGCCGAGCGGGTGCGGCAATTGAGCCGGGGGGAGGCGGTGGACGCCGACGTGCCCGGCGCGCGCCGCGCCGACGAGCTGGGCGATCTGGCGCGCGGGATCGCCGATTATCGCGGCGCCGTGGAGGAGCGGCGCCGTGCCGAACGGCACATCGAGTTTCTTGCACATCACGACATGCTGACGGGGCTGCCCAATCGCGTGCTGTTCGAGGAACGGCTGGCGCAGGAATTGTTGCGTGTGCCGCGCACCGGCGAGCGGGTGGCGGTCTTCGCGATCGACTTGGACGACTTCAAATCGATCAACGACCGCTTCGGTCATGCGGGCGGCGACGAGGCGTTGCGCGCGGCCGCGCGGCTGCTGAGCGCGTGCGTCCGCGCCAGCGACATGGTCGCGCGACTGGGCGGGGACGAGTTCGCGATCGTCCAGGTCGCCGGCGAACAGCCCGCAAGCGCCGAGCTGCTGGTGCAGCGGGTGCTGAACGCGTGCGAGGCGACCGCGGGCGATCCGGTGCCGGTACAGATGAGCATCGGCGTCGCGCTGTCCGGTGTCGAGCAGGAAGGCGAGGAACTCTATAACCTTGCCGACATGGCGATGTATCGCGCCAAGGCCGAGGGGCGGCATACCGCGCGCTTCTTCGACGATCAGTTCAAGGAGGAGGTGCGGCTGCGCTGGCGGCTGTCGCGCGATCTGGAGGGCGCAGCGGAGCGCGGCGAGCTGTATCTGGCGTTTCAGCCGATCGCCGATGCCGATACGTTGCAGGTGATCGGGCAGGAAGCCTTGTTGCGCTGGGCGCATCCCGAGCTGGGCGACATCCGGCCGGACCAGTTCGTTCCGCTCGCCGAGTCGAGTGGCCGGATCGATACGATTGGGCTGTGGATGGCGGATCAGGCGATGGCGGCGGCCAGCCGCTGGCCCGATCACATCACGCTGGCGATGAACCTGTCCGCGATCCAGTTCCGCCAGCCTGCGCTCGGCCATGAACTGCTGGCGCTGGCGCGGCGGCATCGCGTCGCGCCGACACGGCTGGAATTCGAGGTCACCGAAAGCGCCACATTGCTCGACAAGCGCCGCCAGCCGGTGCTGACCGTGCTGCGGACCTTGCAGCATCACGGTGCGGCGATCGTGATGGACGATTTCGGCACCGGTTATTCGTCGCTCGGCAATCTGCGCGATTTCCGGTTCGACAAGCTGAAGATCGATCGCAGCTTCGTGGCGACGATGCTCGAACATGCGCCGTCGGGCTCCATCGTGCGCAGCATCGCGGCGCTGGGCGCGAGCCTGGGTACTCCGATCGTCGCCGAAGGGGTGGAAGAGGCGGCGCAGCTCGCTCGGTTGCGCGAGTGGGACATTCCACAGGTGCAGGGTTTCCTGATCGGTCGCCCCTCGCGCGAGGCGATCCACTGCGCCGATCCCGCCGCCAAGCTGGCCGCGCGTCCGATCGCGCCGCAATGGGTGGCACGTTCCTGAACGCATCGACCTTGATCGATCGCAACTGTTGACGCGCTCCGGCGCGGCGTTACGCATAGCCGTCGCGCGCCGTGCTGTTGCGGCGGCCGCTTGACTTGCGCCGCGATGCGGTGTTGTTAGCGCTATCAGGCTGAGAAGGTGGAGGGGATGATGGCGCAGCTTCACGACGCAATCGCGTCGGGCTTGCCGCAGGATTGGCGTTCGGGGCGGTTCCTGGGACGTGCGATGACGCCGGCCGGCCCGATCCCGCTGCTGGTGATCGCAGGCGAAGCGTTTGACATGTCGGCAATTGCGCCGACGGTGTCGATGCTGGTCGAAGCAGGCGATCTGTCGGGCACGGGCGGACGCTCGCTCGGGGCGCTCGACGAAGCGGGACTGGAACTGCTCAGCCCGGTCGACCTGCAGTGCGTCAAAGCGTGCGGTGTTACGTTCGCGGTGTCGGCGATCGAACGCGTGATCGAGGAGCGCGCGCGCGGCGACTGGTCGGCGGCGGCCGAGATTCGCGGGCGGCTGGAAGCGCGGATGGGTGGGTCGATCCGCTCGGTGGTGCCGGGTACGCCCGAAGCCGCCGAGCTGAAGCGCGCGCTGATCGAGGACGGACTTTGGTCGCAATATCTGGAGGTTGCGATCGGTCCTGACGCCGAAGTCTTCACGAAGGCACCCGTTCTGGCAACGGTCGGGGCGGGGGCGGAGATCGGGATCCGGTCCGATTCGCACTGGAACAACCCGGAGCCGGAGGTCGCGCTGCTGGTCGACAGCCGCGGCGAGGCGGTCGGTGCGACGCTGGGCAACGACGTCAATCTGCGCGATTTCGAGGGGCGCTCGGCACTGCTGCTCGGCAAGGCGAAGGATAACAACGCGTCCTGCTCGCTGGGGCCGCTGGTGCGGTTGTTCGACGAAAATTACACCATCGATGACGTTCGGCACGCCGAAGTGCGGCTGAATATCCACGGCGAGGACGGTTATGACCTCGATGGGGTCAGCAACATGGCCGAAATCAGCCGCGATCCGCTCGATCTGGTGCGCCAGACTCTCTCGGAACACCAGTATCCGGACGGCTTCGTGCTGTTTCTGGGCACGTTGTTCGCGCCGGTGCAGGACCGCGATGAGCCGGGGCGCGGGTTCACGCACAAGGTCGGCGACGTCGTCACGATCGAGAGCGCGAAGCTGGGCCGGCTCACCAACCGGGTCGTGACGTCGAAGGACGCCGCGCCATGGACCGACGGGATCGGCGCGCTGTTCCGCAACCTCGCGCAGCGCGGGCTGCTGGAGAGTGCCAAGTGAGCGGTCGCGCGAATTATCCGTCGCTCGCGGGCAAGCGCGTCCTGATCACCGGCGGCGCGACCGGGATCGGCGCCGGGCTGGTCGAGGCGTTCGCCGCGCAGGGCTCGCACGTCGCGTTCGTCGATGTGGCGGAGGAAGCCGGACAGGCGCTCGCCGCGCGGCTGGGCGAGAAGACGCATTTTCGGCGTTGCGACTTGACCGATGTCGCGGCGCTGCCGGGGACGATCGGCGCGCTGGTCGAGACGCTCGGCGGGCTGGACGTGCTCGTCAACAATGCCGCTAACGACGATCGTCACACGATCGCCGAGGTGACTCCCGCTTACTGGGACGACCGGATGGCGGTGAACCTGCGCCACCTGTTCTTCGCCGCGCAGGCGGCGGTGCCGCACCTGAAGGCGGCCGGCGGCGGCGCGATCGTCAATTTCGGGTCGATCAGCTGGCACCTCGGGCTGCCCGAGCTGGTGCTCTACCAGACCGCCAAGGCCGCGATCGAGGGGATGACGCGCAGCATGGCGCGCGATCTGGGGCGCGACAACATCCGCGTTACCACGATCGTGCCCGGCAATGTCCAGACCCCGCGGCAGGAGAAATGGTACACGCCCGAGGGCGAGGCGGAGATCGTCGCGGCGCAATGCCTCGACGGGCGCATCCAGCCGGCCGATGTCGCGGCGCTGGCGCTGTTCCTCGCCTCCGACGACGCGCAGATGTGCACGGGGCACGAATATTTCGTCGACGCGGGCTGGCGCTGATCCAGCCGACGACACGGCAAAGCAAAATAACACAGGAGCGGGATGGGCATGGCGATGGTGATGATGGAGCCGGGCGGACCGGCGGATCGCGACGCCGCGATGGGGCAGGTGAACATGGGCTTCATCGCCGCGATCGTCGCGGTGGCGACGATCGGCGGCTTCATGTTCGGTTATGATTCGGGCGTCATCAACGGCACGCAGAAGGGACTGGAAAGCGCCTTCGACCTCGGCAAGCTGGGGATCGGCGTCAACGTCGGCGCGATCCTGATCGGCTCGTCGATCGGTGCGTTCGGGGCCGGGCGGCTCGCCGACCGGATCGGGCGGCGCGGCGTGATGATGGGCTCGGCGTTCCTGTTCCTCGTCAGCGCTCTGGTCGCGGGGGCGGCCTCGTCGTCGTTCATCTTCATCCTCGCCCGCATCGTCGGCGGGCTCGGCGTCGGCGCGGCGAGCGTCATCTCGCCGGTCTATATCTCCGAGGTGACCCCGGCGGCGATCCGTGGGCGGCTGTCCAGCCTGCAGCAGGTGATGATCATCACCGGGCTGACCGGCGCGTTCGTCGCGAACTTTGCGCTGGCGCGCTACGCCGGCGGGTCGACGGCGAGCTTCTGGTTCGGCTTCACCGCGTGGCGGTGGATGTTCTGGCTGCAGGCGGTGCCGGCGCTGGTCTATCTGCTCGCGCTGCTCGTGATTCCGGAAAGCCCGCGCTATCTGGTCGCACGCGGCCGGGAGGACGAGGCGCACAAGGTGCTGACGCGGCTGTTCGGCACCGCCGAGGCCGATCGCAAGGTACGCGAGATCCGCGGCAGCCTCGCCGCCGATCAGCACCGCCCCAAGCTGTCGGACCTCAAGGACCGCGCGACCGGGCGCATTCGCCCGATCGTCTGGGCCGGGATCGGGCTGGCGGTGTTCCAGCAGCTCGTCGGCATCAACGTCGTCTTCTATTATGGCGCGACCTTGTGGGAAGCGGTCGGCTTCTCCGAGGATTATGCGCTCCAGACCAACATCCTGTCGGGGGTGCTGTCGATCGCGGCGTGCGTGTTCACGATCTTCACGGTCGACAAGATCGGGCGCAAGCCGCTGTTGCTGATCGGATCGGCGGGCATGGCGGTCACGCTGGCGGTGGTCGCCTGGGCGTTCTCGACCGCGGTGACCGACGCGGCGGGCGCGGTGAGCCTGCCGGGCAACAACGGCGTGATCGCGCTGATCGCTGCGAACCTGTACGTGATCTTCTTCAACGCCAGCTGGGGCCCGGTGATGTGGGTGATGCTGGGCGAGATGTTCCCCAACCAGATCCGCGGGTCGGGGCTGGCGGTGGCCGGGTTCGCGCAGTGGATCGCCAATGCCGCGATTTCGGTGACCTTCCCGGCGCTGGCGGTGTCGCCGGGGCTGGCGGTGACTTATACCGGTTATGCTTTGTTCGCGGCGATCTCGTTCTTCTTCGTGCGCAAGATGGTGCACGAGACGCGCGGGCGCGAGCTGGAGGATATGCAGGGGTGAGGGTGCGCTTCCTGTGGTGAGGAGGGGGGCGGTCGCCGGGTGCGACCGCCCTCTTTTCTTTGGCTGACTTGTGGTTCGTCATTGCGAGCGTAGCGAAGCAATCCAGGGCCGGACCAGGACGCCCTGGATTGCTTCGCTACGCTCGCAATGACGGAAACAGTCGCTGCCCGCCGAGAGGAGAAGCGGGGCCCCGGATCAAGTCCGGGGCGACGGGAGGTGTTATTCCGCCTTCGTCAGCACCGCTTCGATTTCCGCGCCCTTGGCGGCCTTGAGCGCGACGCACTGGTTGATCGCGTCGAGCGTCTGGCCGAGTTCGAGCGCGCCGCCGCCGAGCACCGCCAGCTTCGGCCGGAACAGCGCCTCGACCGCAGCGGCCTTGTCGGCGCTGCAATAGCCCGCGAACGACAGCGGCAGCCGCGGGCGGCTGAAGGCAGGGATGCTGCCGGCGACCGCGTCGAAATTCCGCTGTAGCCGCGCGAACACCGCATCGCGTCCGGTCGGGCGGGTGGGCAGGGTGCGCAGCATCGCGACGCGCTCGCTTGATTGCAGTGCCTGATCCTCGGTCAACGCCAGCGCGCGTGTGACGGCGGCGGGCGTGTTGGCCGCGCCGAGCGCGCGCACCGCCTGCTGGCGGAACAGCGGATCGCTGCTCGCGAGCAACGCGGTGCGGAGCTGGTCCATGAACGGCACGCCGAGATCCTGCACCGCCGCGACGAACGCAACCGCGCGATAGCTTGGGTCGAGCGCCTGCGCGTCGCCGCCGAGCGACGCTTGCGCGGCGGTGGTCAGCTGGCGGCGCACCTCGGCGTCCTTGGCGACGAAGGCGGCATAGGAGACGAGCGACTGGCGCAACTGGCTCTGGCCGGTTTCCTCGCCGGCGTAGGCGCCGGTGGTGAGCTTGAGCGCGCCGAGGCTGCGCAGGCGCGGGAGCGACAATTCGCCGGCAAGGCGACGCAGCCCCGCGTCGGCGGCGGGGGTGAGCCCGAAGCGTTCGACGCCGTCGATCGCCGAAGGGAGCAGCAAGGTGGCCGAGCGCTCGCGATGGTTGGCGAGGATGCGCGCGCTCGCCACGACGCGTGCGAAGCCGGCGTTGCCGGCGGTGAAGTCCGACCACAGGCTGTCGGCCGCCGCCATCGTCTCGCGCGCCGGGAGTGCGGCGGCGCCGGCCATCAGCGTCTGCCACCCGGCATCGTCGAGGCTGTAGCGCCAATAGCCCGCGCCATCGGCATTGGGGATCGCCAGCCCGCTGCCCTTGAGCGCGAGCGTGCCGGTGGCGCCGGTCAGCAACGTGCAGCTGCGCACCTCGCCCTGCCGTGCGCAGACGGGCACGTTCCACGTCTGCGGCGCGACCGCGGCGACGCCGATCGGGCGGTAGCGCGCCTGCGCGACGCGCCAGCCAGTACCGTCCTGCCGGATGCTGATGACCGGCACGCCGGTCTGCTCGACGAAGCTGCGGAAGACGGGCACGATCCCGGCGTCGCCCGAGCCCTTGGCCATCGACGCGAAGAAGTCGTTGGCGTCGGCATTGCCATAGCGGAAGCGGTTGAGGTGAAATTGCACGCCGCGGCGGAAACGGTCGGGGCCGAGATAGCGCTCGACCATCGTCAGCACCTGACCACCCTTCTGATAGGTGATCGAATCGAAGGCGCTGGAGATTTCGTCGCTGCGCTTGATCTCCTGACGGATCGGGCGGCCGACCGACTGGCTGTCGGTGTCCATCGCCGCGAGCGCCTCGGCGAGCTGGCCGACTTCGGTACCGAGGCCGGGCTGCCACAGCTCGCCGACGCGGTTGCCGGCCCATTCGGCGAAGCTCTCGTTCAGCCAGATGTCGGTCCACCATTTCGGGGTCACGAGGTCGCCGAACCATTGGTGCGCCAGCTCGTGCGCGACGACCATGCCGAAGTCGCGGCGCTGCGCGGCGGGGGCGTCGGGTGACAGCAGCAGCAATGTGTCGTTGTAGGTGACGAGCCCGGCATTCTCCATCGCACCGCTCATCACCGGCGAGGCGATCTGGTCGAGCTTCTCGAACGGATAGGGGATGCCGAAATAGTCTTCGTGGAGCGCGAGGATCTTCGGCCCCTCGCTGGCGGCGAGTTGCAGGCGCGATGCCTGCCCCTTGGTGGCGATCGCGCTATAGGGGAGCGCGGTCTTGCGCACCGCATTGGCGGGGGCGGTGCCGGGGACGACGTCGAACGCGCCGACCGCGAGCGCGACCAGATAGGTGGGCAGCGGCTTGGACGGCGCGAATTTGTGGACGGTCAGGCCGCCGCCGGCGGTGCCGTGCGCGATCTCGGGTGTGTTGGCGAAGACCTTCTGTGTGGTCGGCGCGGTGATGGTCAGCGTGAAGGGGGTCTTGAAGCCCGGCTCGTCGAAGGACGGGAACATGCGGCGCGCATCGATCGGCTCGAACTGCGTCCAGGCGTACCAGTCGTCGCCGACCTTGGCGCGGTACAGCCCCTCGCCGCCGGTCATGAACGGCGCGTCGTAATCGAAGGTCAGCGTGACGCGGCCGGCGGGCAGTTCGCCGTCGAAGTCGAGCCGCACGACGCCCGAGGCATCGACCTGCGTGTAGCGCGCGGTGAGGGTGCGCTTGCCGGCGGTGGCGGTGATGCGGGTGACCTTGAGGTCGTTGCCGTGCAGGTAGAGCGCGCGGGTGGGGCGGGTGACCTGCGTCTCGATCTCGGTATGGCCGGTGAAGCGCGGCTGGGTCGGATCGATGGTCAGCGCGAGGCGGTAGGCGGTCGGGCGCGCGGCGTCGGTCAGGCGGCCGAGCGGCACCTCGGGCGTCTGGGCGGCGGCGGGCACGGTGAACAGCAGCGCCGCGGAGGCGAGCAGCAAGGTCTTCATCGGATCAATCCCCTTCTCGGGTGGGGATCGTAACAGCGGCGACGACTGGAGGGTAGCGGGATGCCAGGGCTGATCGGCTGTTTATCGATCGACCGCCTCCCTCGTTCGTCGCCCCGGACTTGATCCGGGGCCCCGCTTTTTACTGGCGGCCGAACGAAAAGCGGGATCCCGGATCAAGTCCGGGATGACGAGAAGAGTGGGTGGTGACTACAGGTGCGTGCGGACCGCCCACAATTCGGGGAACAGCTCGACCTCCAGCATCCGGCGCAGGTAGGACACGCCGGCGGTGCCGCCGGTGCCACGCTTGAGCCCGATCACGCGCTCGACGGTGGTAACGTGGTTGAAGCGCCAGCGGCGGAAATAATCCTCGAGATCGACCAGCTTCTCGGCGAGCTCGTAGAGCGGCCAATGCGCCTGCGGATCGCGGTAGACGGTCGCCCAGGCGGCGGTGACTGCGTTGGCCGGTGCGTGCGGGGTGCGCCAGTCGCGCGCGGGGTCGGCGAGCAGCCCGGCGGCGTGGAGGCGGGTCAGCGCGGCGTCGTAGATGCTCGGCGCGGCGAGGATCGCCTCCAGCCGCGCGAGCGTCGCGGAGCGGTGGCGGTGCGGCCCGAGCGTCGCGGCGGTGCGGTTGCCGCACAGATATTCGATCGCGCGATATTGCCACGACTGGAAGCCCGACGACTGGCCGAGCGCGTCGCGGAAGGTGGTGTAATCGCTCGGCGTCATCGTGCGCAGCACGTCCCACGCGCCGTTGAGCTGTTCGAGGATGCGCGAGACGCGCGCCAGCAGCTTGAACGCCTGCGGCAGCGCGCCCGACAGGATCGCGTCGCGCGCGCTTTCGAGTTCGTGGACCGCCAGCTTCATCCACAATTCGCTGGTTTGGTGCTGGATGATGAACAGCAGTTCGTCATGCGCGTCGCTCAGCGGATGCTGTGCGTCGAGCACGCGGTCGAGCGCGAGATAGTCGCCGTAGCCCATGCGGTCGGCGAAGTTGAGTTCGGCGTCGTGATGGGTGTCGGTCATGTCACGTTGGCGCGCTGGTGGAAGTGCGGCTGGTCCCATGCGCCGGTCGCGAGGATGTCGGCGAGGATCGCGGCGGCCTGTGCGACCTCGTCTTCGGTCAGGTAGAGCGGGGTGAAGCCGAAGCGGAGGACGTCCGGCGCGCGGACGTCGCCGATCACACCGCGCGCGATCAGCGCCTGCATCACCGCATAGGCGTGCGGGTGGGTGAAGCTGACCTGACTGCCGCGCGCGTGCGGGTCGCGCGGCGAGGCGAGGGTGAGTTGCGGGCAGTGCGCCTCGACGTCGCGGATGAAGCGTTCCGACAGGCGGATCGCGGCGGCGCGCAGGTCGGTCATGTCGACCTCGTCCCAGGCGTCGAGCGCGGCGTCGAGGATCGACAGCGCGACGATCGGCGGGGTGCCGACGCGCATCCGCGCGACGCCGGGAGCGGGGCGGTAGCCGCGCTCGAACGCGAACGGCGCGTCGTGCCCGAACCAGCCGGCGAGGATCGGCTGCGCAACGTCGGCGTGCTCGGGTGCGACATGGATGAAGGCGGGCGCGCCGGGGCCGCCGTTCAGATATTTGTACGTGCAGCCGACCGCGAAATCGGCGCGCGCGGCGGTGAGGTCGATCGGCAGCGCGCCGGCGGAATGGGCGAGGTCCCAGACGGTCAGTGCGCCCGCCGCGTGCGCGCGGGCGGTGAGCGCGGCCATGTCGTGGAGGCGGCCGGTGCGATAATCGACCTGCGTGAGCATCACCACCGCGACGGTTTCGTCGATCGCGGCGGCGACCTGTTCGGGGGTGACGACCTTTACCTCGAGCCCGCGACCCAGTGCCTGCGTCAGTGCGTCGGCGATATAGAGGTCAGTGGGGAAATTGCCGGTGTCGGAGAGCACGACGCGGCGGTCCGGGCGAAGCGCGAGCGCGGCGGCGAGCGCCTGAAAGACCTTGATCGACAGCGTGTCGCCGGTGGTGACGGTGCCGGGCGGCGCGCCGATTAGCCGCGCGATCCGGTCGCCGACGCGCGCGGGGAGCGTGGTCCAGTCGGCGTCGTTCCACGCGCGGATCAGCCGGTCGCCCCATTCGGCACGGAGGACATGGGCGGCGCGGGCCTCGGCGGCGACGGGCAGGGGGCCGAGCGAATTGCCGTCGAGGTAGATCACGCCTTCCGGCAAGTGGAACAGCGCGCGGGTGGCGGCGAAATCGGTCATGCGCGCAGGGTAGGCCGGTCTCGTTTGATACGAAAGACCCCCGCCGTCATCCCGGACTTGATCCGGGATCCCGCTTCTTCGCGTGGCCAAGAAGAAGCGGGGCCCCGGCTCAAGGCCGGGGCGACGGAATAGAGGTGCCTCAATCCGCCGCGACCGGCCCGTGCTGCGGCTTGGGACGACGACACAGCCAGATCGGGACGATCAGCACCGCCGCCAGCCATGCCGACAGCCGGAACAGGTCGGTCGAGGACAGCAGATACGCCTGTCCGACCATCTGGCGCGTCACCGCGGCGGCGGCTTGCTGTGTGGTCATGCCGAGCTTCGCCAGATTCTCCGCCGCCATCTGCCAGCCGATGCCGTTGCCGATCGCCTCCGCAAGCCGCGACTGGTGCAGCGCCTCGCGGCGGTCCCATGCGGTCGAGATCAGCGACGCCGCGAACCCGCCCGCGACGATCCGGCCGAAGTTCGAGATGCCGGTCGCCGAGGGGATCTTCTCAGGGGGAATGCCGTCGAGCAGGATCGTGAGCATCGCGAGGAAGAAGGTCGCCATCGACACGCCCTGCACCAGGAGCGGCAGCATCAGGTCGAAGAAGGTCGCCTGCGTCGTGAAGCCCGAGCGCATCCAGTAGCTGATCGCGAAGCCGGCAAAGGCGACGGTGGCGAGGATCCGCGCGTCGATCTTGCCCGACAGCCGCGCGATCAGCGGCGTCAGGATCACCGCGACCAGCCCGCTGGGGGCCGCGACCAGCCCGGCCCATGTCGCGGTATAGCCCATCTGCGTCTGGAGCCAGAGCGGCAGGATCAGGATGTTGGCGAAGAACACCGCGTAACCCAAAGAGAAAGCGAGATTGCCGATCCAGAAATTGCGGCGCGCGAACAAGGTCAGGTCGACGGTCGGGTTGGCGTCGGTCAGCTCCCAGATCACCCAGGCGACGAAGCCGATCACGGCGACGATCGACAGCACGATGATCAGCGGATCGTTGAACCAGTCGGCGTTCTTGCCGAGATCGAGCATCACCTGCAACGACCCGACCCACAGCACCAGCAAGCCGAGCCCGACGGTGTCGATCGGCAGTTGCGCGGTCGGCGTCTCGCGGTCGCGCAGCCGCGTCCAGCAGATGAACGCGGTGATGATGCCGAAGGGGACGTTGATCAGGAAGATCCACGACCAGTGATAATTGTCCGAAATGTAGCCGCCGAGGATCGGCCCCATGATCGGCGCGACCAGCGTCGTCATCGACCAGATGCCGAGCGCGGTCGAGCGCTTGTCGGACGGGAAGATCGCGATCAGCAGCGCCTGGCTGCCCGGCATCATCGGCCCCGACACCGCGCCCTGCATGACGCGGAACAGGATCAGCGACGGCAGGTCCCACGCGATGCCGCACAGGAACGAGGCGAGCGTGAACAGCGCGACCGAGGTGCAAAAGACGCGCACCACGCCGAAGCGGCGCATCAGCCAACCGGTGAGCGGCACCGCGACGCCGTTGGCGACCGCGAAGGCGGTGACCACCCACGTCGAATTGTCGCTGGAGACGCCGAGGTTGCCGGCGATCGTCGGCAGCGAGACGTTGGCGATTGTCGAGTCGAGCACCATCATGAAGGTGCCGAGCGCCAGCGCCAGCGCGGTGACGCCGAGCCGCGCGCCGGTGAGCGGCGGCGGGCCGGACGGGGGTGCGCTAGCCATGCGTTATGCTCCCACGTTCCCGCCACCCACCGAAGTCAGTCCCGCGGTGGCGATAGCGAACATCGCGATACAGGCCGTCCTCACGTCGTATCCCGGCGAAGGCCGGGGTCCAGTTGGGGAAGCGTCGCCATTCGTCACCAGGGTCACCCAACTGGGCCCCGGCCTTCGCCGGGGTACAAGAAGAAGGGTTATGCAGGAGTTCTGATGTTCCGCCTGCGCCCGACTGAGGGGAGGGTAGGCGAGGCATTACCGGTTCGCCGCCACGATCCGGCGGATCGCCGTCTCGACCTGCGGGTCGGTGCCGGTGGTGGTGTCGCCCTGATAGGGCGTCGTCGCGGCCTGCGCGAGTTGCGGGCCGCGCGTGTCGGCGGTGTCGATCGTCGCCTTCACCGACAGCCCGACGCGCAGCGGATGCGCGCGCAGCTCGCGCGGGTCGAGCGCGATGCGGACCGGCAGGCGCTGGACGATCTTGATCCAGTTGCCGCTGGCGTTCTGCGGGGGGAGCAAGGCGAAGGCGTTGCCGCTGCCTGCCGACAGTCCGACGACCCGGCCGTGGAACTTCACGTCGCCGCCGTACATGTCGGAAGTCAGCTCGACCGGCTGGCCGATGCGGACATCCTTGAGCTGCGTCTCGCGGAAATTGGCGTCGACCCACACGCGGTCGAGCGGGACGATCGCCATCAGCGGCGTGCCGGCGTTGACCTGCTGTCCGACCTGCACCGTGCGCTGCGCAACCACGCCCGCGATCGGTGCGGTCATGTGCATGTGGCTGCGCGTGATCGCGGCGCGGCGATAGGCGGCGATCGCGCTCAGTACCGCCGGGTTGGTGTCGACGTCGGTGCCCTGCACGGTGGCCTGCGCCTGCCGCCGCTGTTCGCGTGCGAGACGCAGGTTCGCCTGCGCGACCTTCACCGCGTCGGCGGCGTGCGACAGTTCCTCGCCCGACACTGCGCCCTGCGCGGCGGCCGAGCGGCGGCGCGCGTAATCGGCCTGGGTGCGCGACAATTCGGCCTGCGCCTGGACGATCCCGGCATCGCTCTGCCCGACGCGCGTGAAGTCGGCGCGGGTGCTGCGGACCGCGCGCGCCAGCTCCGCGGCGGCGGCGGCGACGTTGACGTCGGCGGTGGTCGGATCGAGGTCGATCAGCGGCTGCCCGGCCTGCACCGCCTGCGTGTTGTCGGCGCGCAGCGCGGTGACGGTGCCCGGATCGCGCGCGGTGACCGCGACCACGTCGCCCGCGACATAGGCGTCATCGGTTTCCTGTTCGGGCGGGCTGAAGAAGAAGTGGAAGATCGCCCAGCCGATCGCGACCAGCGCAACGACCACCGCGAGGATGGTCAGCGCGCGGCGGCGCGCGGCGGGCTTGCCAGCGGGGGCGGGGGCGGGGGCGGGCGTGGGAGCGGGGGTGGCGGTGTCGGTCATCGGGCAGCGTCCTGAACAGGGTCGAAGCCGCCGCCGAGCGCGGTGGCCAGTTGCGCGCGCGCGGCGAGCGCGTCGATGGAGAGGCTGGCGTCGGCCAGCTCGGCGTCGAGCAGGCGGACGTCGTTGTCGACCAGATCGAGCCGGCTGTTGAGCCCGCTGGCGACGCGGATCGTGTTGAGGCGGTTGGTCTCCGCGAAGCCGGCGGTCACCTGACGCTGGCTGACGCGCGCGGTGTCGGTGGCGCGGACCTGCGCGATCGCGTCGGCGACCTGTCGCGCGGCGGTGACGACCGCTTCATTATACTGCGCGGTCGCGACGTCGAGCGCGGCGGTCGCGCCCGCCAGATCGGCGCGGCGGCGGCCGCTGTCGAACAGCGGCAGGTGGAAGGCCGCGCCGCCGCCCGCGGTGCCGGAGTCGAGGTCGACGAAATTGCCGAACCCGATCGCCTGCAGCCCGACCAGCGCCGACAGATTGATGTTGGGATAGAAAGCGCGGCGCGCGACCTGTCGCTCGGCCCCGGCGGCCACGATCCGCGCCTGCGCCGCGGCGATGTCGGCACGGCGCGCGAGCAGGTCGGCGGGGATCGCGGCCGGTACCGGCAAGGCGGTGTCGCTCGCGAGATGCGTCGCGCCGATCGTCGCGGCATAGTCGCTGCCGCGCCCGGCGAGCGCCGCCAGCGCGTTGGTGGCGAGCACGCGCGCCGCCTGCGCCTGCACCAGGGCGAGCCGCGCCTGGGCGAGCAATGTCCCGGCGGCGGTGACGTCGATCTTGCTGGCGAGCTGGCTGCGCTCGCGCGCCTGCACCAGCGACAGTGAGCCCTCGCGAGTCTTGATCGTGCGCGCGGCGATCGCGGCGCGGCGCTCGGCGCGCGCGACCTCGACGTAATTCTGCACCACCGCCCCGGCGAGCATCAGCCGCGCGGCGGCGACGTCATAGCCGGCGGCGCGGGTCTGCGCTGCGGCGGCCTCGATCGCGGCCTTCTGGCGGCCGAACAGGTCGAGGTTCCACGACAGCCCGGCCTGTGCGGTGCCGAGCGCGCGGACGGTGCCGGCATAGGGGGGCGGGATCGTGTAATTGCCCGACAGTCGCGTGCCCTGCAGCTGCGCATCGGCATCGACCGACGGGCGGCGCTCGGCATCCTGCCGTTCGAGCGCGGCCTGCGCCTGCCGGACGCGCGCGGCGGCGACGTCGAGCGAGGGATTGCCGGCGAGCGCGTCGGCGACCAGCCGGTCGAGCTGCGGGTCGCCGATCGCATGCCACCAGTCGGGGGCGAGCTGCACCGTCGGGCCGGCGAGCGCCAGCGCGGCCGGGGTCTTCTGCTCGACTGCGGTGTGCGAGGCGGGGGCGGCGCACCCGGCGAACAGCAGCGCGACCGCCGCGGCCAGCCCGGCGCGTGCCCGCGCGAGGCTGCACAGCGCGCGCGGCGGCGGGGCAGCGCGGTGGGCGGGCGGGGTCAGGGGCATGTGGCAATGTCCTCCAGCGTGCAGCGCAGCTTCTGCATCTGCGCGATCAGCGTCTCGATCTCGGCGTCCGGCCAGTCGGCGAAGCAGCGATTCCAGTGGTCGATCACCTTGTCGCGGCAGCGGAAGGTCACGGCGCGTCCAGCCGGGGTAAGCGACAGATGCAGCACACGGCGATCGTCGGCGGAGCGCGTCCGCTCGACGAAGCCCTTTTCCTCCAGCGTGTCGATCAGCCGGGTCATCGCGCCTTTGTCGTGCGCCATCCCGCGCGCCAGCGCCGCGCAGGTCGGTGCCTCGCCATGGTGGATCGTCATCATCGCCGACCATTGCGAGGTGTTCAGCTCCTCGTCCGCCAACATGCGGTCGAGCAGCGCCGTCATCGTCTGGTTACACGTCTTGATGAGGTAACCGATCGATCGCTCCGGCGTGTAGGTGTCGGGATCGTAGAAGCTCATGAACGTTGCCATGGCAACCATTGCCGGGGCAGTCAACGACTTTGTTTCGTAACATTGCTAAACCCGGGTCACGTCGAAACCGGGTCAGTCGTCACGCTTGCGGCGGAGGCGGCGGTCGCTATGGTTTCGTCAGACACTTCATCTCCCGGGGGAGCATCAACGTTGGCTTATCGCGCATTCCTGGCCGCCGGTTCGGCGCTGGCGGCTTTGACGACCCCCGTACTCGCGCAGACCGCCCCTGCGCCCGTGTCCGAACTCGTGAAGGCGGTCGACATTCCGTACCAGCAGTTCACGCTCAAGAACGGCCTGCGCGTGATCGTCCACACCGATCGGAAGGCGCCGATCGTCGCGGTCAGCGTCTGGTACGACGTCGGGTCTAAGCATGAGCCGAAGGGCAAGACCGGCTTCGCGCACCTGTTCGAGCATTTGATGTTCAACGGCAGCGAGAACGCGCCGGGCGACTTCTTCGAGCCGCTGCAACAGGTCGGCGCGACCGACTTCAACGGCACGACCTATTACGACCGCACCAATTACTTCGAGACGGTGCCGACCGCGGCGCTGGAACGCGCGCTGTTCCTCGAATCGGACCGCATGGGCTATCTGACCGGCGCGATCACGCAGGGCGTGCTCGATGAGCAGCGCGGGGTGGTGCAGAACGAGAAGCGGCAGGGTGACAACCAGCCGTACGGCCTGCTCCGCTACAAGGCGACCGAGGGGCTGTTCCCGGCGACGCACCCTTATGGCCACACCACGATCGGGTCGATGGCCGATCTGGACCAGGCGAGCCTCGCCGACGTCAAGAACTGGTTCAAGAGCCATTACGGCCCGAACAATGCCGTGCTGGTGCTGGCCGGCGACGTCGATGTCGCGACTGCCCGGCCGCTGGTCGAGAAGTATTTCGGTGCGATCGCCGCCGGACCGAAGAGCGTCGCGCCGCCTGCGCCGATCCCGGCGTCGCTGCCCGGACCGGCCAAGGAGGTGATGAAGGACCGCGTCGCCGCGACCCTGATCATGAAGGAATGGGCGGTGCCGGGCCTGAACGACAAGGACTCGGCCTCGCTGGAGGTCGCCGCCGGTGTGCTCGGCGGGCTGGCCAGCTCGCGGCTGAGCAACGTGCTGGTCAAGGGCGAGAAGCTCGCGGTGCAGGCGCAGGCCGAATATGAATCGTTCGCGCAGGTCGGCACGTTCCAGATCACCACGCTGGTTCGCCCCGGCGTCGACGCCGCGACGGTTTCGGCGCGGATCGACCAATTGGTCGTCGACTTCATCAAGAACGGCCCGACCGCCGACGAGGTCAACCGCTACGTTACCAGCACCGTGTCCGGCCGCATCGACGGGCTGGAAGCGGTCGGCGGGTTCGGCGGCAAGGCGGTCGCGCTGGCGGAGGGCGCGCTTTATTCCAACGATCCGGGCTTCTACAAGAAGCAGCTCGCCGCGCTGGCGGCGCAGACGCCGGCGACCGTGAAGGCGGCGGCTGCCAAATGGCTGACGCGCCCGTCCTATCAGCTCGACATCGTCAACGGCGATCGTGACGCCTACGCCGAATCGAAGGCGGTGCCGCCGGCCAAGGTGGTCGAGGCACCCGAGCAGCCGGCCAAGGGCACGCGCGGCCCGATCCCGGCGGTCGGCGAGGTCGCTGGCCTGTCGTTCCCGACGGTCGAGCGCACCCGGCTGTCGAACGGGATCGAGCTGGTCTACGCCAACCGCGCGGTGGTGCCGATCACGCAGGCGGTGCTGAGCTTCGATGCCGGCGTCGCCGCCGATGTCGCGGACAAGCTGGGCACCCAGCAACTGACGCTGGCGATGATGGATGAGGGCACGAAGCGGCTCAACTCGATCCAGATCGCCGAGGCGCGCGAGCGGCTGGGCGCGTCGATCTCCAGCGGGAGCAGCCCGGATCGCACGACGCTGTCGCTGCGCGTCCCGAGCGCCAACCTCGCGGCGGGGGCGGACCTGTGGGCGGACATCGCGCGCACCCCGGCCTTCCCGGAGAGCGAGCTGGCGCGCGTCAAGTCGCAGCAACTCGCCGAGATCGCGCAGGAGCTGACCAGCCCGCAGGGGCTGGTGCAGCGCGTGTTGCCGAAGCTGGTCGGGCCGGGCTCGCCCTACGCCAAGGCGCAGGGCGCGGGCGATGCGGCGGCGGTGCAGGGGCTGAGCCGCGCCGAGCTGATCGCGTTCCAGCAGGCGTGGCTGCGCCCCGACAAGGCGAAGATCTTCGTCGTCTCCGACCGTCCGCTCGCCGAGATCCGGCAGGTGATGGAAGCGCGGTTCGGCGACTGGAAGCCGGCCGGCGCGGCGGGCAGCAAGGCGTTCCCGCCGGCGGTGGCTTCGGTGTCGCCGCGGATCGTGCTGGTCGACCGTCCGGCGAGCCCGCAGTCGATGATCGCCGCGGGCGTGCAGACCGGCTTGAAGGGCACCGACGATCTGCTGCCGGTGCAGGTCGGCAATGACGCGCTGGGCGGCAGCTTCCTCGGCCGGCTCAACATGGACCTGCGCGAGGACAAGCATTGGTCGTATGGCGTGCGCGGCAATTTCAGCCGCAACGCCGAGGCCGCGCCCTATGTGCTGTATGCGCCGGTGCAGGCCGACCAGACCGGTCCGTCGGTTGCGGCGCTGCGCACCGACGTGACGCAATATCTGACCAGCAAGCCGATGACGCAGGAGGAGTTCGCGCGCGCGATCAACGCCGGCACCCGCTCGCTTTCGGGCAATTTCGAGACGTCGGACGACGTGCTGACCGCGATGCAGGCCAACGATCTCTACAAGCGGCCCGACGATTATTATGCGACGATCACGCAGAAATATCGTGCGCTGACGCTGCCGCAGGTGAATGCCGCGACGAAGGCGGCGATCGATCCGGCGAAGTTCGTGTGGGTGGTGGTCGGCGAGGCGGCGAAGGTGAAGCCGCAGCTTGACTCGCTGGGCCTGCCGGTCGAGGTCATCCCGGCTGCCGCGGTGGCCGGAACGCCTCCGGCGCCCGCCGCCAAGTAAGGAGTAAGATGATGGCCGGAGTGGATGGTACCTACGATTGCACGGTGAAGTCGCCGCTCGGCGACCAGAAGCTGACGCTGACCGTCACGCAGTCGGGCGACGCGTTCACCGGCCAGGCTTCGGGCGCGATGGGGGCGTCGGACGTCAACGGCACCGTCGACGGCAACACGCTGGCGTGGAAGCAGCAGATGACCGTGCCGATGCCGATGACGCTCGACATCACCGCGACGGTCGACGGCGACACGATCAGCGGCAGCGTCGGGGCTGGCGCGTTCGGCAGCTTCCCGCTGTCGGGGACCCGCACCGCCTGAGCGCGGGCTTGCCTCATCTGGGCTGACGAACGGCGCGGCAGGAGCGATCCTGCCGCGCCGTACGACTATTTGGGGCTGGCAAGTCCTTGCCGCGCAAGGCACATCCGCCCGCGACGCGAGGGAGACAGGTCGTGGATGCAGGACGCAGGGAGATGATGGCGATGATGGCGATCGGCGGCGCAGGGATGGCGGGTGCCTTGTCGGGCAGCGAGGCACAGGCAGCGGCCGCGCCGGTGCCGGCCAAGGTGGTGCACCATGTGTTCTTCTGGCTGAAGAATCCCACTTCGACCGCCGATCGTGACCGGTTGATCGCCGGGTTGCGCACGCTGGCGGCGATCCCGGTGATCCGCGCGCTCCACATCGGCGTGCCCGCCGACACCGAGGCGCGCGACGTGGTCGACGGCAGTTATCAAGTCTCGGAGCTGATGTTCTTCGACAGCGTGCCCGACCAGAAGGCGTATCAGGACCATCCGATTCACCGCCAGTTCGTCGCGGACTGCGAGCCGCTGTGGCGCAAGGTGACGGTTTACGACACGCTGCGCGTCGACTGACCCGCAAGCGATCAAGCGAGTTGCGCGGCGGGGGACAGCTTCTACACTGACGCGAAAGGGGCAGGGGGCGTTGGTGAATCGGTTCTTGGCGGGGGGCGCTGTATGCGCCGCGTTGGTGGTGTCGTCGGCAGCGGCGGGGCAGGCGAAGGAGGCGGTACGCGATGTGCGATACGCGCCGGCGCCGGAATGGCTGATCGCCTCGCCACCCGCGAGCACCGCGCCGGTGCCGCCGGGCGCGCCGATGCGCGTCGTCTATGTCGATCAGCAGGTGCGGTTCGTGCCGGGCGGTAGCGAATCGTTCGAAGCCTATCGCATCAAGGTGCTGGCGCCCGAGGCGCTGGCGCTGGGCAATGTCACGGTCGCCTGGTCGCCGGACAGCGACGTGGTGACGGTTCACCGCTTGCAGATCATCCGCGATGGCAAGCCGATCGACGTGCTGGCGACGCAGAAATTCTCCATTCTGCAACGCGAGAGCAATCTCGAACAATCGATGCTCGACGGGCAGTTGACGGCGGCGCTGCAGGCCAACGGGCTGCAAGTGGGCGACGAACTCGACTTCGCCTTCACGCGCACATCGCGCGATGCGGCTTGGGGCGAACGACCGCAGGGCGGCATTCAATTCCCGTTGATGGGGATGCGCGGATCGTGGCGGTACCGCCTGCTTTATCCGAAGCAGCAGACCGTGAACATCAAGTCGATCGGCGATCTGCCCGCACCCAGCATCGAGGAGCATGGAGCGCTGATCGACCGGCGTTACCTGTTGTCGGATCCGGCGAGCGCGGTGCTGCCGGAGCAGGCGCCGCTGCGCTATGCGACGACGCGGCTGGTGCAATATAGCGGTTATGACGACTGGCGCAGTGTCTCGCGACTGTTCGCGCCGCTGTTCGCGCGCGCCGCGACGCTGGCCGCAGCATCGCCGGTGAAACAGGAAGCGGCACGGATCGCGGCGGAGACGAGCGATCCGGCGCGCCGGATCGAGGCGGCGCTGCGCATCGTCGAGGATCGTGTCCGCTACGTCTATGTCGGGCTGGACGGGGGCAATTACCGCCCCGCCGCGGCGGACGACACGTGGCAGCGGCGGTTCGGCGATTGCAAGGCGAAGACGGTGTTGCTGATCGCGCTGCTGCGCGAACTGGGGATTGCGGCCGAGCCGGTGCTGGTGGCGAGCAATGGTGGCGACGGGATCGACGAACGGCTGCCGGCGCCGGGCGCCTTCGATCACGTCATCGTCCGCGCGACGGCGGGCGACGCTTCCTATTGGCTGGATGCGACACGGCTGGGCGACCGCCGGCTCGCGGACTTGCCGCCGCCGGCGTCGCGCTGGGGGTTGCCGGTGCGTGACACGGGGGCACCGCTCGAGGCACTGCCGGCGGTCCCGCCGCGCCTGCCGCAGCGGATCGAGGCGATCGACATCGACGCCAGCGCCGGTTTCGACAAGCCGGGCCTCTATCGCGCGCAGCATGTTCTGCGCGGCGACGAGATCTTCACGATCCGCGCGCAACTGGCCGGGATGGCCGATGCCGATGCGCAGCGTGCGGTTGCGGCCTATTGGCGTCAGCAGCTTCCCGATGTCGAGCCGACGACGACGACATGGAAATTCGACGACGATCATCGCCTGCTCGTGCTGGCGATGACCGGAACCGGAAAGGTCGAATGGGACGGCGATGCCAAGCAAGGGCGCACGCATTACGTTTACTACGGCGGTTATACGCCGCCCAGTGAGCTGAAGCGGCCGAAGGATCAGCCACAGGATGCGCCCTGGGCGACCGACTATCCGAGCTTCACCTGTCATTCGGCCACGGTGAAGGTGCCGGCGGCGGACAAGGGCTTTCGCTGGAGCTTTTCGTCGAAGCCGGTCGATCGCACGCTGGGCGGGGTGACCTATTGGCGGATCGCAACGTTCGAGAATGACGTCGTGCACGTCACCAGAACCCGCCGGACCGACGTTCGCGAGATCAGCGCCACGCAGGCGCGCGCGCTGAACGACGCGATTGCGACGTTCGACAACAACAAGGCCTATGTGTTCGAAAGCCGCGGCAAGCCGACGGTGGACGTCGCGGCGAAAGGCAGCGACTTCGGTGACTTTGCGGCGTTTGCGGGGCCGAACCCGCCGTGCCAGCGGCCGGTGCCTGCAGCGGCAGTAAGCAAGTAGGAGCAAGGTTCACGGAGAAGCTCGCCCGTCATTGCTCCGCTACGCTCGCGATGACGAGCCGCGGGTAAGATCAGCTTTTCAAGCGCCAGCCGGTGCGGAAGATCGTGATCACCGCGGCGAGGCACAGCGCCGCGAACCCCAGCGTCACCGTGACGCATAGCGCGAACGATACGTCGCTCTGCCCGAAGAAGGTCCAGCGGAAGCCGTTGATGAGATAGGCGACCGGGTTGAACAGCGTCACCGTCCGCCACGGTTCGGGCAGCACGTCGAGCGAGTAGAAGGCACCGCCAAGGAAGGTCAGTGGCGTGACGACGAGCAGCGGGATGATCTGCAATTGCTCGAACCCGTTCGCCCAGATGCCGAGGCAGAAGCCGAACAAGGCGAAGCTGGCGGTGACCAGCAGCAGGTAGAGCAGCATCAGCAAGGGATGCGCGACGTGCAGGTCGACGAAGAGATGCGCGGTGGCGAAGATCACCATCGCGATCACCATCGACTTGGTGGCGGCGGCACCGACATAGCCGAGCACGGTTTCCACCGGGGATAGCGGCGCGGACAGCAATTCATAGATCGTGCCGGTGAACTTCGGCATGTAGATGCCGAGGCTGGCGTTGAAGATGCTCTCCGAAAAGATCGTCAGCAGCATCAGCCCCGGCACGATGAACGCGCCATAGCTGACACCGTCGACGCCGCGCATCTGCGAGCCGATCGCCGCGCCGAAGACGATGAAATAGAGCGTGGTGGTGATGACCGGCGTGGCGAGGCTGGTCCAGATCGTCCGCCCGAACCGCGCCATCTCGAAACGATAGATCGCCCAGATCCCGTGCAGGTTCATGCGCGCTCTCCCACCAGGTCGACGAAAATGTCCTCGAGACTCGACTTGCGTGTCTCCAGGTCGCGAAACGCGATCTGTTCCTGCGCGAGTCGTTCGAGCAGGCGCGGGATGCCGGTATCCTCGGCCTTGGCATCGAAGACGTAGCGCAATTTGTGTCCCTCATCCTCCAGCGACAATTGCCAATCGGACAGCGCCGCCGGGACGGTCGTCAGCGGATCGACGAGGGTCAGGTCCATCTGGCGCTTGCCCAGCTTGGCCATCAGCGCGTTCTTTTCCTCCACCAGCAACAACTTGCCGCCGGTGATGACGCCGACGCGGTCGGCCATTTCCTCGGCTTCCTCGATGTAATGCGTGGTCAGGATGATCGTCGCGCCCTGTTCGCGCAGCCGGTGGACCAGCTTCCACATGTCGCGGCGCAGCGCGACGTCCACGCCGGCGGTCGGCTCGTCGAGGAACAGGATCTGCGGCTCGTGCGCCAGCGCCTTGGCGATCAGCACGCGACGCTTCATCCCGCCCGACAGGTCCTTGATTTTGGCGTGGCGCTTTTCCCAAAGCGACAGGTCACGTAACACCTGTTCGATATAGGCGGAATGGCCCGAGCGGCCGAACAGGCGGCGCGAGAAGGTGACGGTCGCCAGCACGCTTTCGAACTGGTCGGTCGCCAGTTCCTGCGGCACCAGCCCGATCGCGCGGCGTGCGGCCTTGTAATCGCGCGTCACGTCATGGCCGGCGACGGTGACGGTCCCGGCGCTGGGCGTCACGATGCCGCAGATGATGCTGATGAGCGTCGTCTTGCCCGCGCCATTGGGGCCGAGCAGTGCGAAGATCTCGCCGCGATTGACGGTCAGATCGACCGTGCCGAGCGCGGTCGGGCCGTTGCGATACGTCTTTGACACACCCGCGACGGTGAGGATCGGTTCCGGCATTTCGCCCCCTTGCTGCTGCCGATCGATACGCGGCGCGGTCGGCATCGTTCCGACCCGGATCGGTCGCGTGCAGATGGTGCGCGGCGACCGGGAAGTCTATGGGGAGATGATGGTTTCGTGACCTGATGGGGGTGGCGGATGACGGTGGTGACGCCCGACAGCATAACGAGGCGTGCGGCAACGATCGTGTTGCCGATCCTCGTCGTGGCGGGCGCAGGGCTGGCGGCACGCACGTCGCTCGCCACCGCCTATCCGCTGCCCGCGCTGCTGCTGTTCCTGTGGATCGTGGCCGACACGATGACGCTGGCGCTGCTCGCACGGACGCAGCGCAATCCACCCGCGCGCGCGGTGCTGGGGACAGTTGCGGGCGCCTGTCTGACCGTCGTGGCGGGCGCGCCGCCGACGCTACGCGCGACGCTGTGGGCGATGCCGTGGCTGGTGACGATCATGGCGGCGATCGTCGTCGGGCATGTCGTGGTCGCGGGACGATCGGCGGGGCAGGCGTGGCGCGCTCCGGCCGCCGGGATGCGCGACCGGTGCGAGCGGGTGGCGTCGGCATTGTTGCCGCCGTTGCTGGTGCGCCTCGCGGCGGCCGAACTGACGGTGCTGCACATGGCGCTGTTCCGCTGGGGCGGGGCCGGCGATGTCCCCGCCGACGCGCGTGGGTTCGCCTATCACCGTCACCTCACGCCGATGTGTGCGGCGTTGCTGATCCTGTCGGCGATCGAGATGGCGGTCTATCACCTGCTGCTGGCGCATTGGAGCAGGGCGGGGGCGGTGGTGATGTTCGTGCTCAGCGACGTGGGGTTCGTCTATCTATTGGGGCTCATCAAGTCGTTCCGGTTCCGCCCGGTGCTGCTGACCCGCGACGGTGTGCGGGTACGCGCTGGTTTCCTGATCGACCGCTTCGTGCCGCTGGAGGCGATCGCGGGCGTCGACGGGGAGGTGCGGGGCGAGGAAATGCGCGAGGATGCGACGCTCAACGCCGCGTTGCTGGCGTGGCCGAACGTCGTGCTGCGGCTTCGCACGCCGCTGCCGGGCCGCTCATGGCGTCGCAGGACGCCGGTCGTGCGCGTGGCGTTCCGGCTCGATGAACCCGAGGCGTTCGTGCGGATGCTGCGCTGGCGGTTGGGGCAGGGGGCGATTTAGGACGCGCGTGCCTTTGCCACGGCGTCCTGCAGGCGATCCAGCGGGAGCGCGCCGCTGAGCAACTGGTCGCCGACGACCCACGCCGGGGTGCCGGAAATGCCAAGCTTTTGCGCGAGTTCGAGGTTGGTGCGGAGTGCTTCTTCGGCGTCGGCGGGCATATTTGCGAGGTCGACCCCGCTGGCGCGCGCGGCCTGCGCGATCGTCGCGTCGCTGACCTGGCCGGCGGCGTAGAGCGCGTCGTGGAAGGCCTTGAATTTGCCTTGCGATGCGGCGGCGAGCGAGGCGCGCGCGGCGGTGCGGCTGCTTTCGGCGAGGACCGGCAGTTCCTTGAAGACGACGCGCAGGTTCTTGTCGGCCGCCACCAGCTTCTCGATCGTGGGCAGGCTGGCGCGGCAGAAGCCGCAGTTATAGTCGTAATATTCGACCACGGTGACATCCGCGTTCGGGTTTCCGATCCATGCGTTGCCATAAGGTGCTTCGATCGCGCCGCGATTGGCGGCGATCGCGCGGGTCGCGTCGCGCTGTTGCAGTCGTTCGATCGCTTCCGGGATCAATTCGGGATGCGCGAGGACATATTCGCGCACGACGCGACCGATCCGCGCCTCGTCCGCCGCGCCGACCGGCGCCGCGCGATCCGCGAGCCACATGCCGCCGGCGCCGAACAACAGTCCGATCGCCACCAGACCCAACACCATCAACCGGTTCAACGGCGCTTCTTCTTTCCGTTCTTGTCGACGGCATTCTGCGCGGTCATCGCGATGTCCTGCGCACGGATCCAGTCGGGGGTGTTCTTGGGAATGCCCGCCATCGCATAGCGGGCGCGGTCGGCGGCGGTGCGGTCGTCGCCCATCATGCTGGCGCGCTCGGCGCTGGCGAGCGCGGCGCGCGCCTCGTCGCCGGTCAGTTCGTAGACGGTGCCGAGCTGGAACCATGCGAACGGATTTTCGTCGTCGCGCGCCACCGCGGTGCGCAGCACGCGCTTCGCCTCGTCGTAATTCGCCGGGTCCTCGGTCGCGATCAGCGCATGGCCATAGGTGGTGGCGATCAGGGGATTGGCGCGCGAGCCCTCGGTCGCGCGCTTGAGCGGGGCGAGCGCCAGCTTCGGCTTGCCGGCCTCCAGAAGGATCTGCCCCATGATCTCCTGGAAATAGGGATCGTTGGGCTCTTTCGCGACCAGCGCCTCGGCCTCGGCATCGGCCTTTTCGGGATAGCCGGCGCGGTGATAGGCATAGGCCCGCGCGTAATGCGCGTAGACGGTCTGGTCGCTGTCGGGATATTTCTGGAGCGCCTGCGGCGGCGGCATTAGATAGCCGTCGAGCTTGGCGCGGACGCGCAGGAAACGCTCCTGAAGCGCGCTGTTGGGCGGCTTGCTCCATGCCTTGGACGCCTGCACGTCGGCGGTCAGCGTCTGGACGCGCGTGCCCGACAGCGGGTGCGACTGCATGAAGGGATCGATGTTCTTCGTGCCGTAGCGATATTCCTGCTGTTGCAGCTTCTTGAAGAACTCGAGCATCCCCTTGCCGGTGATCCCGGCGGTGTCGAGGTAGCGGACCGCGGAGGCGTCGGCGGTTGCTTCCTGCACGCGACTGAAGGCGAGATACTTGCCCATCGCTACCTGTTGCCCGGCGGCGAGGATGCCCGCGCCGGCCTCGCCGCCGCCCGCGGCCATTGCGGCGAGGCCGAGCACCATCGAGAGCAGATAGACGCCCATCGCGGGCTTCTGGCCCTGTGCGCTGGTGATGACGTGACCGTCGGCGATATGGCCGAGTTCGTGGGCGATGACGCCCTGCACCTGATTGGCGCTGTCGGCTTGCTGGAGCAGCCCGGTGTGGATGTAGACGGTCTGCCCACCGGCGACGAAGGCGTTGATCGAATCGTCGTTGACCAGCGCGAACGACACGTCGGTGGGGCGCAGGCCCGCCGCGGTGACGAGCGGCGCGGACATGTCCTTGAGCAGCGCCTCGGTTTCGGCATCACGTAGCAGCGACTGCGCCTGCGCGGGTTGCGCGAGGAGCAGGACGGTGGTGGCGACGGCAGCGATCAGGCGACGCATGGGAGGCGTCTTAGGGCATGAAGACAGGAGCCGGAACCCCTGGGTCTGTCATTGCGAGCGAAGCGAAGCAATCCAGGGCGTCCTGGTCCGGCTCTGGATTGCTTCGCTGCGCTCGCGATGACGACGGGAGGCACGGCAAGGCTATCGAGGCGGTCTGCGGCCGGGGGCACGTGCTTCGACAGGCTCAGCACGAACGGGGGTGAGAGCGGCGTTGCCACAGCGACGGCTATTGGAGCGGCAATCGGGCGACGCAAGGGGCGGGTCTTGCAGTGCAAAGACATCGGCCGGCATCCTCCACCCGTCATTGCGAGCGTAGCGACGCAATCCAGCGCCGGATCAGGACGCCCTGGATTGCTTCGCTACGCTCGCAATGACGATGAAGGTGCAGACGGAATAAGCTCATCGGCCGGGCTGTGCGGCGGTTCGACTGAACCGCCGCTGAAGCCCGGCCGATCGCGTCACGCGCCGAACGTGCGCTGCCACCAGCCGCGGCGCGGGGCGGCGGTCTGTTCGGCGTCGGCGGCCGGCTCCTCGGCCGCGGGTGCCTCCTCCGCCGCCGGCTCGTCCGCGGCGACCGGCTCGGGGGCGGCTTCCTCGGCGACCTTCTTGCGACGCGTGCGCTTCGGCTTGGCGGGTGCTTCCTCGGCGACCGGCTCGGGCGCGGGCAGGCCGTCGTTGACCGGACCGGCATCGCCCGCCTCGACCACCGGCTCGGCGACCTTCTTGCGGCGGGTGCGCTTCGGCTTCGCGGGTGCCTCCTCGGCGACCGGTTCCGCTGCGGCGACCGGCTCGGGAGCCGGTTCTTCAGCCGCGGCGGCTGCCGTCTTGCGACCGCGGCGCGGCGCGGGGGCCGGCGTCGGCTCGGCCGCGACCCGCGCGCGGGGACGACGGCGCGTCTTCGGCGCGGCGGGCTCTTCGACCGCCGGTGCTTCTTCCGCGACCGCGTCGACGACGACCGGCTCGGGCTCGATCACAGCGTCATCGACGACCTCGACCTCGGCCTCGGTTGCCGGCTCGGCGGCCTGCTCGCCACCGCGCTCGCCGTCACGGCGTCGACCGCGACGCCCGCGACGACGGCGGCGACCGCCTTCGCGCTCGGCTTCCTCGCTGGCATCGGCATCGACCGCGGCTTCCGGCTCGGCGTCGGCGGGTTCGGCTTCATCAGCCTCTTCCTCGCCGGTTTCGTCGGTCCGCTCGTCACCCTCGACCCGGTCGCGACCGCGACGGCCACGGCGACGACGGCGACGACGCCCGCTGCGACCGCCTTCGCTCTCGGGCGCGGCGACCTGCTCGACGGTGTCCTCGTCCTCGGCCTCTTCCTCCTCGTCGATCTCGTCCTCGACCAGATCGTCCTCGGGCTCCTCGACGATCGGACGATCGAACTTCGGCGGGTGCGCGGGCGGTGGGCCGCTGGCCTCAACCGACATGCGTGCGCCTTCCTCCTCGCCATCGGGGATGATCTCGACGGTGACGCCGTAGCGGTCCTCGATCTCGGCGATGTCGGCGCGCTTGCGGTTGAGCACGTAGAAGGCAGCTTCCTGGCTGCAGCGCAGCGTCAGGACTGAGCCACGGCCGCGCGCCGCCTCGTCCTCGAGCAAGCGCAGTGCCGACAGGCCCGACGACGAGGCAGTGCGGACGAAGCCGGTGCCTTCGCAATGCGGGCAGGGGCGGGTCGATGCTTCGAGCACGCCGGTGCGCAGCCGCTGGCGGCTCATCTCCATCAGGCCGAAGCCCGAGATGCGGCCGACCTGGATGCGCGCGCGATCGTTCTTGAGCGCCTCCTTCATCGCCTTCTCGACCTTACGGACGTTCGATCCGTTATCCATGTCGATGAAGTCGATGACGATCAGCCCGGCCATGTCGCGCAGCCGCAGCTGCCGCGCGATTTCCTGCGCGGCTTCGAGGTTGGTCGCAGTGGCGGTCTGCTCGATATTGTGCTCGCGGGTCGAGCGACCGGAGTTGATGTCAATCGACACCAGCGCCTCGGTCGGGTTGATGACCAGATAGCCGCCCGACTTGAGCTGGACGACCGGATGGTACATCGCGGCGAGCTGATCCTCGACACCGGCGCGCTGATAGAGCGGCACCGGGTCGCTGTAATGCTTCACCTTCTTGGCGTGGCTCGGCATCAGCAGCCGCATGAACTCACGCGCCTGACGATAGCCGTCGTCGCCCTCGACGATGACCTCGTCGATGTCCTTGTTGTAGATGTCGCGGATCGCGCGCTTCATCAGGTCGCTGTCGCCGTAGACCAACGCCGGCGCGCTCGACGTCAGCGTCTTCTCGCGGATCTCGTCCCAGAGGCGGGCGAGATAGTCGAAGTCGCGCTTGATCTCGTTCTTGGTGCGCTGGAGCCCGGCGGTGCGGACGATGCAGCCCATCGACGACGGCAGTTGCAGGTCCGCCATGATCGTCTTGAGCCGCTTGCGATCGGCGGCGTTGCTGATTTTGCGGCTGATCCCGCCGCCGTGCGACGTGTTGGGCATCAGCACGCAATAGCGACCGGCGAGCGACAGGTACGTGGTCAGCGCCGCGCCCTTGTTGCCGCGCTCTTCCTTGACGACCTGCACCAGCAGCACCTGGCGGCGGTGGATGACGTCCTGGATCTTGTAGCGGCGGCGCAGGTTCATGCGGCGCTGGCGCAGCGCCTCGACCTGATCGTCGTTGCCGCCCGAACGGCCGCGACGGCGCGGGGCGGGGGCGTCGCCCTCGTCCTCGTCATGATCGGCGTGCTCATGGTCGGCGTCGTCGTGGTCGTCGCCTTCCTCGTCGCCGAACTCGCCGTCGTCGAGCGCATCCTGCTCGGCGCGCAGCGCGGCTTCCTCGGCGGCGTGCTCGGCCTCCTCGCGCAGCAGCGCCTCGCGATCCTCCTTGGGGATCTGGTAATAATCCGGGTGAATCTCGCTGAACGCGAGGAAGCCGTGGCGATTGCCGCCGTAATCGACGAACGCCGCCTGCAACGACGGCTCGACGCGCGTCACCTTGGCGAGATAGATGTTACCCTTGAGCTGCTTGCGCTCGGCACTCTCGAAATCGAATTCCTCGATCCGGTTACCCTTGACGACCGCCACGCGGGTTTCTTCCCGGTGGCGTGCGTCGATCAGCATACGCGTGGTCATTGAGAACTCTCCACGCGCCGCCCTCCGCCAAAGGGAAAGGGGCGCGACGATAAGGCGCGGCCGACCGCCCGATGGGGTCGGCGGCGCGGATGATGATGATGTCTGCTGCGGTTCGCGTTGCCGCCCGCTCCATCGAGCGGGAAAGGCCGTCCGCGATCGTGCCGCCGCCGGCACGGGCCGGGCGGAACAGCGATCGGGCGGAATGCGGCATTGCGAACGTCAACCTGATGACCCCGGGGCCGGCACGTCGCCGGGCGGGGGGTGGCACCGAAAGCTGCGTCGCGCGACCTTCGCGCAACATTTTCGGTCATCGCGACACGTAGCATCGCTTCGTCGCCGCTTCAACCGGGTCGTTTTTATGATTCAAACGCGTTAATCATGCGGGAAGATTGGCGGATTAACGCCCCGATCACGAGGGTGCAGCGTAGCGGAAGGGGGCGATGACGGGCAGGACGGGAGCGACGATCGCGGCGGCGCTGCTGGCGCTTGCCGCGCCGGTGGCGGGCGGCGATCCGTTGCCGCAGCTCGACTTCCTGCCGTGGAAGTCGCACCGCGACGCGACTCCGCGCAAGGTGACGGTTCGCGTGCCGCCGCCGGCGCGCGGGGTGCGGCTGCCGCGCATCGCCGGCGCGGCGGGGCGTCCGCTGGTGGTGATCGACGCCGGGCATGGCGGCAACGATCCCGGCGCGGTCAACCCGGCCGCCGGGCTGCGCGAGAAGGACGTGACGCTCAAGATCGCGCGCGCGATCCGCGATGCGCTGGTCGATAGCGGGCGGGTGCGGGTGGCGCTGACGCGGGACGACGACCGCTTCATCATGCTGCGCGAACGGTTCGGGATCGCGCGGCGGCTGAAGGCGGACCTGTTCATCTCGGTCCATTGCGACAGCGTCGGCACGGGCACGCCGACCGGCGCGACCGCCTATACCTTGTCCGACGTCGCGTCGGATCGCGAGGCGGCGCGGCTGGCGGCGCGCGAGAACCGTGCCGACGTGATCGCGGGGGTGACGCTCGACCGCGATCCCGACGTCTCCTCGATCCTGATCGACCTGACGCAGCGCGAGACGATGAACGCCTCCGCGGGGTTCGCGCGGCTGCTGGGGCGCGAGGCGCGGCCGCTGATCCCGGTCAAGAGCAACTTTCATCGCACCGCCTCGCTGATGGTGCTCAAGGCGCCCGACATGCCATCGATCCTGTTCGAGACCGGCTATATCTCGACCGCCTCGGACGCGGCGTTCCTCGACAGCAAGGAGGGGCGCGAGAAGATCGCCGAGAGCGTGCGGCGCGCGGTGGACGTGTATTTCGCGCGGCGGATGGCGGAGCGGTAGGGGAGGTTCTTTTGGGCACCCACCTCCGTTCGTCCTGAGGAGAGGCTGAGCTTGTCGAAGCCTCGTCTCGAAGGGCGCGCGCGGCGCGGTGCTTCGAGACGGCATTTCGACTTCGCTCGATGCCTCCTCAGCACGAAGGGGTGGGAGGGTACGGGCTGGACTTGCCTGCAAACACCGCCTAACCGACCCGCCGCGCGCGCCTCTTACGGGTTTCCGGCCGCTGCGCTTCCTCAATCGAGCCCGCAATCAAGGAGATCCCCGCAATGGCGTGGCTCATCCTCGGCGTCGCCGTGGTCACCGAAATCGTCTGGGCGCTCAGCCTGAAATGGGCCGCCACGCAAGGATCGTGGCTGGCCTCGGCCGTTCCGATCACGCTCAGCTTCGTCAACATGGGGCTGCTGGCGATGGCGATGCGCGGGCTGCCGGCGGGCACCGCCTATGCGGTGTGGACCGGGCTGGGCGCGGTCGGGGTGACGATCTTCGGCGTGTTCCTGTTCGGCGAGAAGCTCGCGCCCGCGCAGATCGGGTTCATCGCGCTGATCATCGTCGGGGTGGTCGGCACGAAACTGTTTGCGCCGGCCTGAGCGAGTTGCCGTTTGGCGGGCGAGACCGTACACGCCGAAACCGACATGGCTTCCGATCCGACCGCTGCCGTGCCTGTTCGGCGTATCTCTCCCCGCGCGCTGTGGCGCCGCTGGTGGGTGCGTTGGGGCACCTATCTGCTGGCGCTGCTGGTGGTGGCGCTCGGCGTCTTCTGGCTGGTGTTCGCGCGCGACCTGCCGTCGGTCGACAAGCTGAAGGCCTATGAGCCGCCGCTGCCGACCAACGTGCGTGGCGCGGACGGCGCACCGATCTATTCCTATGCGCGCGAACGCCGCGTCGAGCTGTCGTACAACGAATATCCGCCGCTGCTGGTGAAGGCGTTCCTCGCCGCCGAGGACAAGACCTTCTTCGAGCATCATGGCGTCGACTTTCCCGGGCTGGCGGGCGCGGTCTTCGATTATGCGCGCAAGTTCGGCACCGGGCAGCGCGCGCGCGGCGGGTCGACGATCACGCAACAGGTCGCGAAGAACCTTCTGATAGGCAACGAATATTCCCCGACTCGCAAGATCCGCGAGGCGTTGCTGGCGTATAAGATCGAGGAGACGCTGACCAAGCAGCAGATCATCGAGCTGTACCTCAACCAGATCTTCCTCGGGCGTAACGCGTATGGCGTCGAGGCGGCGAGCCACGCCTATTTCGACAAGGAACTGAACGAGCTGTCGCTGGGGCAGCTCGCCTATCTGGCGATCCTGCCCAAGGGGCCGTCGAATTACGATCCGTTCCGCGACACCGATCGCGCGCTGGAGCGGCGTAACTACGTGCTGCGCGAGATGGTCAAGAACGGCTTCGTTACCGCGGGCCAAGCGGAGGCGGCGGCCGCCGAGCCGATCGGTGCGATCACGCATCGCACGCCCAAGTTCGAGCGTGTCGGTGGCTATTTCGTCGAGGAAGTGCGCCGCGAGCTGATCGGCAAGTTCGGCGAGCAATCCGAGGACGGACCGCACAGCGTCTATGCCGGCGGACTGTGGGTGCGCACCTCGCTCGACAAGACCATCCAGCAATATGCGGCCGAGGCGCTGCGCAACGGGCTGCTGCGGTTCGACGCGGGGCGCGGCTGGTCGGGGCCGTTGCGGCATGTCGAGATCGAGGGCGATCGGTGGCAGGGGCCGCTGATCGGCACCAACATCATGCTCGACCACGACAACTGGCGCGCGGCGATTGCGATCGCGCGGGACGGCGACGCGTGGCGGCTCGGCTTCGCGGACGGGTCGACGGGGACGATGGCGCGCGACGCGGCGCAGATGCCGGTGCGCAATCAGGGCGGCGCCGCCTTCGCCGCGATCAAGCCCGGCGACATCATCGCGGTTGCGCCCTCGGGAGCAGGGCGGTTCGCGCTCCGCTCGGTCCCGCGCATCTCGGGCGGGTTCGTGGTGCAGGAGCCCGCGACCGGGCGCATCCTCGCGATGCAGGGCGGCTTCGAGTCGAGCGTCCAGTCGTTCAACCGCGCGACGCAGGCGTTCCGCCAGCCGGGCTCGACGATCAAGCCGATCGTCTATTCGGCGGCGCTGGAAAACGGCATGACCCCGGCGTCGATCATCGTCGACGGGCCGTTCTGCGTCGACCAGGGTGCGCGACTGGGGCAGAAATGCTTCCGCAACTTCGGCAATTCGCGCGGGGCGGGGCCGCACACGATGCGCTGGGGCATCGAACAGTCGCGCAACCTGATGACGGTGCGCACCGCCGCGCAGACCGGCATGGGGCGCGTCGTCAAGCTCATCAAGGCGATGGGGATCGGCGATTACTCGCCCTATCTCTCCTATGCGCTCGGTGCTGGCGAGACGACGGTGACGAAGATGGTCAACGCCTATGGGGTGCTCGCCAACTGGGGGCGCTGGCACGATCCGTCGCTGATCGACGTCGCGCAGGACCGGCACGGGCAGGTGATCTGGCCCGAGAACTGGCGCGCGTGCGACGGCTGTAACGCGCGCGACTGGAACGGCCGCGCGATGCCGCGACCGGCGACCGGTGGGCGACAGGTGCTCGACGCGATGAGCGCCTATCAGATGGTGCATATCACCGAGGGCGTGATCCAGCGCGGCACCGCCACGGGCTTGCGCGATCTGAACCGTCCGATGTTCGGCAAGACCGGCACCAACAATGGCCCCACGGATGTGTGGTTCATCGGCGGCACGCCGCAGATGATCGCCGGACTCTACATGGGTTTCGACAGCCCGCGCAGCCTGGGCGGCTATGCGCAGGGCGGCACGGTGGCGGTGCCGGTGTTCAAGGAATGGGCGCAGAAGGCTTATGCGGGGCTGCCCGCGATCCCGTTCCGCGCGCCGCCGGGCATCCGCATGGTGCGGATCGACCGCGCGAGCGGGCGGCCGGTGTTCGGCACCTTCCCGACCGACAATGATCCCAAGCCGGCAGTGATCTGGGAAGCGTTCAAGCCGCAGAGCGAGGCGCGCCGTGCCCGCCGGGCCGCGCCGTCCGCCGCCCCCTCGACCCGGCCGACCGCCAGCGCGACCGGCACCACCGCCAGCGACAGCGACTTCTTGCAGAGGCAGGGGGGCATCTACTAAGTCGTCGCCAGAACGTTCTTTCGTCGTCCCAGCCAGTCGCCGGGATTCCCCGGTCACGCAGCGTCGCTCGTGCCGATTGGGGATTCCCCTTCTGGTCGGCGCGGCGTGACCTTGGAGTAAAGTTATGCGCGCCGAAGCGCAGGCCCATGTCGACAGCATCAACGAGGCGCTGGCGCTGCTGCGCCGCTTCCTCGACTGGGACCGCGCGTTGCGTCGCCTCGACGAGCTCAACGCGCGCGTCGAGGATCAGGCGCTGTGGAACAATCCCAAGGAAGCGCAGGCGGTGATGCGCGAGCGTCGCCGGCTCGACGAGGCGATCACCGCGACGCGCGACATCGAGCGCGAGCTGTCCGACACCGCCGAGCTGATCGAGATGGCCGAGGCCGAGGGTGATGCCGAGATGGCCGACGAGGGCGTCGCCGCGCTCAAGACGCTCGCCGATCGCGCGCAGGCCGACAAGGTCAAGGCGTTGCTGGCGGGCGAGGCCGACGCCAACGACAGCTATATCGAAATCAACGCCGGCGCGGGCGGCACCGAGAGTCAGGACTGGGCCGGGATGCTCCAGCGCATGTACACGCGCTGGGCCGAGCGGCGCGGGATGAAGGTCGAGTTGATCGACTATCACGCCGGCGAGCAGGCGGGGATCAAGAGCGCGACGCTGCTGGTCAAGGGCGAGAACGCCTATGGCTATGCGAAGGTCGAGTCCGGCGTGCACCGGCTGGTGCGGATCAGCCCGTACGACAGCGCCGCGCGCCGCCACACGAGCTTTTCGAGCGTCTGGGTCTATCCGGTGATCGACGACAATATCGAGGTCGAGATCAACGAGAGCGACCTGCGCATCGACACCTATCGCGCGTCGGGCGCGGGCGGGCAGCACATCAACACGACCGACTCCGCGGTGCGTATCACGCACTTGCCGACCGGGATCGTGGTGCAGTGCCAGAACCAGCGCTCGCAGCACAAGAACAAGGCGGAGGCCTATAACCAGCTGCGCGCGCGCCTGTACGAGCGCGAGCTAGCGGAGCGCGAGGCGGTCGCCAACGCCGAGAACGCCACCAAGACCGACATCGGCTGGGGCCACCAGATCCGCAGCTACGTGCTCCAGCCCTATCAGTTGGTGAAGGACCTGCGCACCGGCGCGACCAGCACCTCGCCGGGCGACGTGCTGGACGGCGATCTCGACGAGTTCATGGCCGCGGCGCTATCGCAGCGCGTGACCGGCGAGGCGGTGGTCGTGGAAGACGTCGACTAAGTGGCGAGGCGCACGCCTGTGCTCCGCATCGCGGCAGTGGCGTTGCTGCTGCTGGCGGCGTGCGACGGGTCGCAGCCGCTGATCAAGCACAAGACCAAGGAGCCGGGGCCGTTCCCCGCCGCCGATCGCCCGATCGCGAATATCGTGTCGCCGCGTTGGTCGAACGAGGAAACGCGCGACCGGCTCGGCGAGGCGGGGCGGGTGATGGACCTCGCCGATATCCGCAAGGGGATGACCGTCGCCGATCTCGGTGCGGGCGAGGGCTATTACACGATCCGGCTGGCGGCGCGGGTCGGCGAGAACGGGCGTGTGCTGGCCGAGGACGTCGTGCCGGCGGTGCACGAGGCGTTGGCCGAGCGGGTCGCGCGCGAGCGGCTGGACAATGTCAGCGTGCGGCTGGGGCAGTCCGCTGATCCGCGGCTGCCCGACAACAGCTTCGACCGGATCTTCATGGTGCACATGTACCATGAAATCGAACAACCGTATGAATTCCTGTGGCGGATGCGGCCATCGCTGCGCCGTGACGGGCTGGTGGTGGTGGTCGACGCCGACCGCCCGACCGAGCAGCACGGGACGCCGCCGCGGCTGCTGCGCTGCGAGTTCGCGGCGGTTGGTTATGCGCAGGTAGGATTCAGGGAGTTGCGCTCGGCGGGCGGGTATCTGGCGACGTTCCGCGCGGCGGGGCGGCGGCCCGATCCGGCGGAGATCGTCGCGTGCCGGATGAAGTGAAGGCCGCTGCGTCGTCCCGGACTTGATCCGGGACCCCGCTTCCTTCTCGTTGTACACGATTGGAATGGTGGAGCGAGGCGCTCCCCATGTCCGTCATTGCGAGCGTAGCGAAGCAATCCAGGGCCGGATCAGGACGCCCTGGATTGCTTCGCTACGCTCGCAATGACGTCTTATCTCTCGCGCATCGCAGCATTCGCGCCACCATCCAGTGATGGCGGCCGGGCCGGTGTCGGCTCGACCGCACCAGCATCGCTACCACCGTTGCGCCAGCGGGGCCACCAATTCAGCTCCGGGTTCAGGCGAACGAATCTCTCGAACATCAGCGCTTCTTCACGCGGATCGCGCGGCGGTGGGCCTTTCAGATCCTTGACCGGCATCCGAACCTCCTCTTCGTCAATTCGGCCTCATCCTTATCACCGGTCGCACAGTGGCGCGACCCGCCCGCGCGCGCTACCACCCGCACCGTGCAGCAATATCTCGACCTCATGCGCCGCGTGCTCGATTCGGGCGTGCGGCAGGACGACCGGACCGGCACCGGCACGCTCAGCGTCTTCGGGCATCAGATGCGTTTCGATCTGGCGCAGGGCTTCCCGGTCCTCACCACCAAGAAGCTCCATCTGCGCTCGATCATCATCGAGCTGCTGTGGTTCCTGCGCGGCGACACCAACGTCCGCTGGCTGCAGGAGCGCAAGGTCAGCATCTGGGACGAATGGGCCGACGCGAACGGCGACCTCGGCCCGGTCTATGGCAAGCAATGGCGCGACTGGGCGGCGGCGGACGGGCGGCACATCGACCAGATCGCCGCGCTGATCGACGAGATCCGCACGCGCCCAGCGTCGCGGCGACAGATCGTTACCGCGTGGAACCCGGGTGAGCTGCACGCCATGGCGCTCAGCCCGTGCCATTGCCTGTTCCAGACGCATGTCGCCAACGGGCGGCTGTCGTTGCAATTATACCAGCGGTCGGCGGACATCTTCCTCGGCGTGCCGTTCAACATCGCCAGCTACGCGCTGCTCACGCACATGCTCGCGCAGCAATGCGATCTGGAGGTCGGCGAGTTCATCTGGACCGGAGGCGATTGCCATCTGTACCTCAACCATCTCGAGCAGGCCGAAACGCAGCTCGCACGCACCCCGACCGCGTTGCCGACGTTAACCCTCGCGCGGCGACCGGCGTCGATCGATGCCTATGAGCCCGAGGACTTCGTGCTGAACGGTTACGAGGCGCAACCGCATATCAAGGCGGCGGTTTCGGTCTGATCGTCGCGCGCACGCGGCAGTGTGTCGCGGGCGTTTTGCGTTGCAACAATCGGCCGCGTAGCTTGTTTCGCAGCCATGACGATTATCAGCCGACGCGATGCGATGCTGGCGACGGGCGCTGCGGCGCTCTGGCCGGCGCTGGCCCGAGCGCAGGGGCGCGCGGGCAGCTCGACGCCCTTTTCGTGGGCGGTGCTTCAGCAACGCGCGCAGGCTCTCGCGAAGCAGCCGTATCGCGCGGTGCCGCCGATCGCGGCTGCCGCTGCGCTCGATTATGACGCGGTCGGTGGCATCCGCTACCGCGCCGACAGGACGCTGGCGGGTGGTATCCGACCGTTTCCGCTGGGCAAATATGCGCCCGTGCCCGTCACGCTCAATGTCGTCGCCAATGGCCGCGCGACGCGCGTCGACTATGAACCGTCGCTGTTCGAAACCAAGCCGGGCGTCACCCCGGCACCGGGCTTCGCGGGCTTTCGCGTCATGGAGCGGGGCAAGGACAGCGATTGGCTCGCCTATATGGGCGCGTCCTATTTCCGCTCGGCCGGCGCGCTCGACCAATATGGCCTGTCGGCGCGCGGCATCGCGATCGATACCGGGCTGGAGAAGGAAGAGTTCCCGGTCTTCACCGAATTCTGGATCGAGCCGCTCGGCGACGGCGGCTATACGATCTATGCGCTGCTGGATGGCGAGAGCCTGACCGGCGCGTATCGCTTTGTGTCGCGCCATCCCAAGGCGGTGGTCCAGGACGTGTCGTCGGTGCTGTTCCTGCGCAAGCCGGTCGCGCGGCTCGGGATTGCCCCGGCGACCAGCATGTTCTGGTACGACGACCGCAGCCACAAGACCGCCGCCGACTGGCGGCCCGAGATCCACGATTCTGACGGGCTGGCGATGCGCACGGCGGGGGGCGAGCGCGTGTGGCGGCCGCTGCGCAACCCCGCGCAACCGACCACCGACAGCTTCGCCGCCGATGACATTCGCGGGTTCGGGCTGCTGCAGCGCGACCGCAATTTCGACCATTATCAGGACGATGGCGCGTTCTACGATCGTCGCCCGAACCTGTGGATCGAGCCGCAGGGGCAATGGGGCAGCGGGCGCGTGATCCTGTACGCTTTCCCGACCGCGGGCGAGACGACCGACAATGTCGTGTGCTTCTGGACGCCGGGCGCGCCGGTGCGCGCGGGGCAGCGGCTCGCTTATGATTACCGGCTGACCTGGGGCGGCGACGATCCGACGCTCGACCGCGTCGCGCATGTCGTCGACAGCTGGACCGGCAGCGCCGGGCGGCCCGGTGCCGAGCCGATCGCAGGGGCGGTCAAGCTGGTCGCCGATTTCGTCGGCGATGGGCTGGCCGGACTGACGCGGCAGAGCGGGGTCAGCGCCGAGATCGGCATCGCGCGCGGCAAGCTGCTGGAAAGCGCTGCCTATCCGGTCGTCGGTCAGCGCAACCGCTGGCGCGTGACCGCCGATGTCGCGCCGGAAGGCAACGGCCCCGCCGACGTGCGGCTGTTCCTGAAGCGCGGCACGGCGACGCTGAGCGAAACGCTGTTGGTACCGCTCTACCGCCCATGAACGCACCGCGCCCCCGCTTGCCCGCGCCTGCGCCGCTCGAGATGCCCGAGCAGCGGTTCGACGGACCACCGCCGCCCGAGCGCGCGCCGGACCCGTTCGACGGCGCGATCGGATCGAGCGCGGACATTTTCGCGCGGCGCGCACTGCTGGTGCTGCTGACGCTGGTGCTGGCGCTCGCCGCCTCCACCACGCTTAAGGAATCGGTACTGACCGACGGGCTGACGGTCAGCGACATGCTGTTGCTGACAGTCTTCTTCCCGCTGTTCGCTTTGCTCGCCTTCGGGTTCATCAACACCGTGGTCGGCTATATCGTCCTGACGACCGGGCTCCACCCCGGCTTCACCCCGATGCCGCGCTGGTCGGAGCCGCTGAAGGGCCGCACCGCGATCCTGATGCCGGTCCACAACGAGGACATCGACGAAGTGTGCGGGCGGCTGGCGCAGATGGCCGAGGCGCTGGCGCGTAGCGGCACGTGCGGCGCGTTCGACTTCTTCATCCTGAGCGACTCCGCCGCCGAAAACGAGGCGGCGGAGGTGGCGGCGTGGCAGGCGCTGGCCGAGCGGTCAGAGTGTGCGATCTATTATCATCGCCGCGTCGAAAATATCGGACGCAAGCCGGGCAATATCGCCGACTGGCTGCGCGCGCACGGCGCGGCCTATGACTATATGCTGATGCTCGATGCCGACAGCCTGATGGGCGGCGAGACGATCGTCGGGATGACGCAGATCATGGACCGCCGGCCCGGCGTCGCCTTGCTCCAGACCGTGCCGCAAGTGATAAACGCATCGACGCTGTTCCAGCGCTGGATGCAATTCTCCAGCCGCATCTACGGCCCCGCCGCCACCGCCGGTCTGGTGTGGTGGTCGGGCGCGGAGGCGACCTTCTGGGGGCATAATGCGCTGATCCGCGTGCAAGCCTTCGCGGACAGTTGCGGATTGCCGGTGCTGCCGGGCGCGCCGCCGTTCGGGGGCACGATCATGAGCCACGACGTCGTCGAGGCGGCGCTGCTGCGGCGGCGCGGCTGGCGCGTGCACATGGTGATGACCGAGGAGACGTTCGAGGAATATCCCCCGACGCTGATCGACGCTGGCGTGCGCGATCGGCGGTGGGCGCAGGGCAACCTTCAGCACATGGCGCTGCTCGGCGCTTCGGGCTTCCATTGGATCAACCGGTTGCAATTGCTGCTGGGCGCGGCGGGCTATCTCGCCTCGCCGCTGTGGCTGCTGCTGATCGCGGTCAGCGTGGTGCAGGCGGTGCGCGGCGAGCCCGGGCTGATGTCCGGCGATCCGTCGGGGATGGTGCTGGAATTGACGCTGGCGCTGCTGTTCGGGCCGAAGCTGCTCGGTATCCTTCACGCGCTGACCGACGGGCGTCGGCGGCAGGCGCTCGGTGGTGCCGGCGGAATCCTGCGTTCGGTGCTGATCGACGTACCGCTTTCCACGCTCGCGGCGCCGGGGATCGCGCTGACCCAGACGATCGACCTGATCGGGATCGCCACGCAGCGCAAGGCGGAATGGCATCCGCAGAACCGCCGCGTCGACGGATTGCCGATGTCGGCGATCCTGCCGCGCTATCGCTGGCATTTGGGCATGGGCGTGGTGCTGCTCGCCCTGTCACCGTTGATGCCGGCGGCGGCGCTGTGGCTGTCGCCGGTCACCGCCGGGCTGCTGCTGTCGCCGCTGATCGTGCAGTGGACCGCAAGCGAACGCTGGGGCGCGCGCGCGGCGCGGGCCGGGGTGTTCGTGACCGATGCGGGACGGGAGGGGCACCCTCAGGTGCCGGCAGTTGCGGTCGGGTGACGCGCCGTCCGCAAAGGGCGGATAAAGATACGCACAAAAAAGGGGGGAGCGACGCCGGCGCCGCTCCCCCCTTCAATGCCTCAGAACAGCTTAGTTGCTGTCCGAATCGTCACCATCGTCGGCGATGATGATGATGCCGGCGATCACCGCCGCCGCCGCAACGGCCGCAACGATCAGACCGCCACCGGCCAGTTCGTTCTTCTTCGCGGTCGGAGCCGACGCACGAGCGGCCTTGGCGACCGACAGGCTGGCAGCCGAGTTGACCGGAGCCGCAACCGCCGGAACGGTGGCGAGCGAAGCGACCGCAGCCGCCATCAGAAACTTCTTCATTTTACCATCTCCCTCGAGGCCAACGGCTACTGTCATGCCGCAACGCGTCATGCAACGGCAGTAATATTACAATGCGACGAAAAGTCGCCATTGTGAGTTTGGAGGAAGATCAGGCGGCAAACTGGTTCATGGTGTTTTGTGCCCCGCCAGCCTTCAACGCCGCCTCGCCGGCGAAATAGTCCTTGTGGTCGTCGCCTATATCGCTGCCCGACATGTTCTGGTGTCGGACGCAGGCGATTCCCTCCCGAATCTCGCGACGCTGCACGTGCTTGACGTAGCCGAGCATTCCCGCCGCGCCGAAATAGTCGCGCGCCAGCAGATCGGTGCCGAGCGCAGCGGTATGATAGGTCGGCAGGGTAATGAGGTGATGAAAGATGCCGGCGCGCTGCGAGGCATCACGCTGGAAGGTGCGGATGTGCTCATCGGCCTCCATCGCCAGCGCGGATTCGTCATAACCCGGGTCCATCAGGCGCGCGCGCTGGTAGCCGTCGAGGGCACGGCCTTCCTCGTGCCACCGATCGTAGACTTGCTGGCGAAAGTTGAGCGTCCAGTTGAAGCTGGGCGAATTGTTGTAGACCAGCTTGGCGTCGGGGACTTCGGCGCGGATGCGGTCGACCATCCCGGCGATCTGCGCGATGTCGGGCCGCTCGGTTTCGATCCACAACAGGTCAGCGCCGTGACGTAGTGCGGTGACGCAATCGAGTACGCAGCGATCCTCTCCAGTGCCGGCACGGAACTGGAACAGGTTCGAGGGGAGGCGTTTCGGGCGCAGCAATTTGCCGTCTCGTTCGATCAAGACGTCGCCGCGTTCCGGCTTGTCGATCGGCTCGGCGTCGAGAAACGCATTATACCGATCGCCGAGGTCGCCGGGAGCGCGTGAATAGGCGATCTGCTTGGTCAATCCCGCCCCGAGCGAGTCCGTGCGTGCGACGACGATACCGTCTTCGACGCCCAGTTCCATGAACGCGTAGCGGCAGGCGCGGATTTTCGCGAGGAAGTCCTCGTGCGGCACGGTCACCTTGCCGTCCTGATGCCCGCATTGTTTCTCGTCGGAGACCTGGTTCTCGATCTGAAGCGCGCAGGCGCCGGCCTCGATCATCTTGCGCGCGAGCAGATAGGTCGCCTCGGCATTGCCGAAGCCGGCGTCGATGTCAGCGATGATCGGGACGACATGACTGTCGTAATGGTCGACCGCGTGGATCAGCCGTTGCGCCTCCACTTCGTTGCCGTCCGCCCGCGCCGCGTCGATGTCGCGGAACATCAGCCCGAGTTCGCGCGCGTCAGCCTGTTTGAGAAAGGTGTAGATCTCCTCGATCAGCGCCGGCACTGCGGTCTTCTCGTGCATCGATTGGTCGGGGAGCGGGCCGAACGCGCTGCGCAGCGCCGCGACCATCCAGCCCGACAGATAGAGATAGCGCCCCTTGGTGGTGCCGAAATGCTTGCGGATGCTGATGATCTTCTGCTGCGCGATGAAACCGTGCCAGCAGCCGAGCGACTGGGTATAGGCGCCCGGGTCGGCATCATAGGCCGCCATGTCGCGCCGCATCACCGAGGCGGTATGCCGCGCGATGTCCAGCCCGGTGCGGAAGCGGTTCTGCATTTGCATCCGCGCCACCGCCTCGGGCTGGATGCCGTGCCAGCCCGGGCCGGCCTGCGTGATCGTGCGCTGTGCGGCGGCGACGCTGTCCTGATAGGTCATGGCGATCCTCTCAGCCGAGCCGCCCGAGGCGGTGGTACAGGTTGGAGAATTTCGACGAGCGCGGATCGTCGGCGATCTGGCGGACGTAATGCGCGACCGCTTCCTTCATCAGTCCGAAATCCTCGGTCGAGAAGACCGCGCGACTGCGCTGCGGTTCGGTGTGCGGCATGATGACGTCTCCCTTGTGGTGAATGGGAGCATCGTACCGTGAGGTTCGTGCGACCCGTCAGCAATTGACGGGAAATTCGTGTCGCTTCGTCCGCCTGGACGAGCTACGTTCCGTCGGGTTGTAAAGGAATTTACAGGAGAGGCGGGTGAGCCGAGACAAGCTGCTGGCGGGTCATGCGGTACGGCGGCTGCGGCGGCGCCACGGCCTGACGCAGGCGGCGATGGCGGAGATGCTCGCCATCTCGCCCAGCTATCTCAATTTAATCGAGCGCAACCAGCGCGCGGTACCGGCGGGGTTGCTGGTGACGCTCGCCGACCGGTTCGACTTCGATCCGCGCGTGCTGGCCGCGGGCGAGCCGGGCGGGGGCGCGGAAGCGATCCGGCGGCGGCTGGCCGACCCGCTGTTCGCCGATCTGGAAGTCGATCGCAGCGAGGTCGAGGAGTGGCTCGCCGCTGCGCCGGGCGGGGCGGAGGCGTTCGCGCGCGCTTTCGACCGCGGGCAGGGTGGCGCGGCAGCCCCGATGCTCGACGACCCGGCGAGCACGGTGCGGCGCGAGATCGAGCGCTGGCGCAACCACTTTCCCGATCTCGACGTCGCGGCCGAGACACTCGCCGACGAGCTGCGGCTGGTCGGCGCGGACCTGTATGGCGCGTTGGTCGAGCGGCTGCGCGTCCGACACGGGCTCGCGATTCGCGTCCTGCCCGTCGAGGCGCTGCCCGATCACCTCGTCCGCGTCGACCTGCACGCGCGGCAGGTGCAACTCGCGGAGCGGCTCGCGCCCTGGTCGCGGACTTTCGCGCTGGCAACGCAATGCGGGATGATCGAGGCGCGCGCGGAGATCGACGCGCTGGTGCGCGGCGCGGGGCTCGACCGCGTGGCGGAACGATTGTTCCGGCGGCACCTGTCGGCCTATTTCGCGGCGGCGGTGATGATGCCGTACGCCCGGTTCCTGCGTGCCTGCGAGGCGAGCGGCTGTGATCTGGACGTGTTGTCGCGGCGCTTCGAGGCGGGGCTGGAGCAGGTCGCGCACCGGCTGACGACCTTGCAACGCGTCGGGGCGCGGGGACTGCCATTCTTCCTGTTGCGCGTCGATCGCGCCGGGCTGGTGTCGAAGCGCTTCGCGGGGGCGAGCAACACGCCGTTGCTCGCGGGCGAGACGCGCTGCCCGCTGTGGCGCGTGCACCATGCGTTCGATCGGCAGGGGAGCATTGTCCCGCAATTGCTGGAACTGGAGGATGGCGCGCGCTGGTTCACGCTGTCGGTGGCGGTGACCGGCGCTTCGGTGGGGGCGGGAGCGAACCGGGTCGAGAGCACGTTCGCGATCGCGCTCGGGGTGCCGGCCGAGGTGGCCGGGACGCTCGCGGCGGCGCGCGGGCTCGACCTGACCGGCGCGGCGACGCCGGTCGGGCTGGGGTGCCGGGGGTGTCACCGGATGGCGTGTCCGCAGCGCTCCGCACCGCCTGCCGGGCGCGCGATGGTGCTCAACGAGCGCGAGCGGGCGATCTCTGGGTGGACGTTCGCGGGGGATTGATCCGCCGATGATAATCAGGTCGTCATTGCGAGCGGAGCGAAGCAATCCAGTGTTCCGCGCACCGCCCTGGATTGCTTCGCTCCGCTCGCAATGACGTCTACTTCTTCGCGGTGCCCGGTTCGGCCATGTTGCGGTGCTGGTGCGCGGTCACCTCGGGCGGCAGGATGTGCGCGGCGGCGACCTGCAGTTTGTTCTTCCAACCCGAGACGATCGAATGCTTGCCCGCCATCAGCGCGTCCCAGCCGTCCTGCGCGACCTTGGCGGGATCGGACTTGCTGTCGGAGGTGCCGACGTCGGTGTCCATCATGTCGGCGCGGTCGAAGAATTCGGTGTCGACCGGGCCGGGCATCAGCGTCGTCAGCGTGATTCCCTCGTGATCCTTCAACTCGTCGCGCAGGGCGTCCGTGAAGGAATCCACGAACGCCTTGGTGCCGTTGTAGACCGCCTGGAAGCTGCCCGGAATGAAACCCGCGATCGAGCCGGTGACCAGCACCTTGCCCTGATGCCGCTCGGTCATCTGCCGCAGCACCTTCTGGAGCAGGTAGAGCGTGCCGGTGATGTTGGTGTCGACCACCCGCCGCCAGTCGGCAACGTCCTGATCGAGGAACCCGCGACCAAGCCCCTTGCCGGCGTTGGCGCAGAGCAGGTCGATCGGGCGGCCTTCCGCGGCGGCGAGCAGCCGGTCGACGCCGTCGATCGTCGACAGATCGGCCTCGACCGAGGTGACCTGCGTGCCGAACTGTTTGAAGTCGGCGGCGGCGGCGTCGATCAGCGGCTCGTCGGCGACGACGAGGATGTCATAGCCGTCCTTGGCAGCCAGCGTGGCGAGTTCGAAGCCGATGCCGGTCGAGGCGCCGGTGATGATCGCGAATTTGTTGGGCATGGTGGGTTTCCTGTTCGTAAACCGTTCGTGCTGAGGAGGCATCGAGCGAAGTCGAGAGGCCGTCTCGAAGCACCATTGTCGCGCGTGCCCTTCGAGACGGGGCTTCGACTTCGCTCAGCTCCTCCTCAGGGCGAACGGAGGTGGGTGGTCCCGAGACGGCCTGTCACGCCATCCCCGGCTTGAGCACGATCTTCGTCACGTCATTCTGCTGGTCGTGGAACATCTTGTATCCCTCCGGCCCCTTCTCCAGCGGCATCCGGTGCGAGATCAGGAAGGTGGTGTCGATCTTCTCTTCGAGGATCGCGGTCAGTAGCGCGGGGAGGTAGCGCTGGACGTGGGTCTGCCCAGTCTTGAGCTGCAAACCCTTTTCCATGAACGCGCCGAGCGGCCATTTGTCGACGAACCCGCCATAGACCGCCGGCATCGACACGCGTCCGCCCTTGCGACACGCGATGATCGCCTGTCGGTTGGCGTGCGCGCGGTCGGTGCCTGTGAAGGTCGAGACCTTAATTTGGTCCAGAACGTTGTCGACGAAGAAGCCGTGCGCCTCCAGCCCGACGCTGTCGATCACCGCATCGGGGCCGATCCCGCCGGTCATCACCATCAGCGCCTCATAGACTGCGCTTTCCTCGAAATTGATCGTCTCCGCGCCGAACTGCGCGGCCAGCTTGAGCCGGTTGGGGAAGTGATCGATCGCGATCACGCGCTCGGCGCCGAGCAGGAACGCCGACTGGATCGCGAACAGCCCGACCGGGCCGCAGCCCCATACCGCGACGGTGTCGCCCGGTTCGATGTCGGCATTCTCCGCCGCCATCCAGCCGGTCGGCAGGATGTCGGAGAGGAACAGCACCTTGTCGTCCTCGACCCCGTCGGGGATCACGATCGGACCGACGTCGCTGAACGGCACGCGGACGTACTCGGCTTGCCCGCCGGCATAGCCGCCGGTCATGTGGCTGTAGCCGAACAGTCCGGCCATCGGCTGGCCGTACAGCTCCTGCGCGATGTCCTGATTGTCGGCGGGCAGGCCGTTGTCGCAGGCCGAGAATTGCTGCTTGGTGCAATGATAGCAGCTGCCGCACGAGATCGTGAAGGGAACGACGACGCGCTGGCCCTTCTTGAGCGTCGACTTCGCGCCGACCTCGACCACCTCGCCCATGAATTCATGGCCGAGGATGTCGCCCGACTGCATCGTCGGAATATAACCGTCGTAGAGGTGGAGGTCCGAGCCGCAGATCGCGGTCGAGGTCACCTTGATGATACAGTCGCGCGGATTGACGATGCCGGGATCGTCGACGGTGTCGACGCGGACATCGTGCTTGCCGTGCCAGGCGATCGCTTTCACAGCCCCATCTCCTCGAATTGCTTGGCGTTCATCGCGGGGGTGGCGATCTCGCCGGTTTCCAGCAGCTGCTTGAAGCGGCGCAGGTCGCGGCGCGCCTGGATCGCCGGCTCGCGCTGGAACATCTTGGCGATCACCTCGCCGGGCGGATCATAGTCGATCGTCGCGACGATCACCGTGCCGCGCGCCCCGGCATCGCGGAACTCGACGCGGCCGCGATTGGGGATTTCGGCACCGTCTTTGCTCTCCCAGGCCAGCAATTTGCCGGGGACCTCCTCGGTGATCCGCGCGTCCCATTCGACGTTGCTGCCGCCGGGCGCCTTCACGACCCAGTGCGAGCGGCGTTCGTCGTGCACGTCGATGCGCACGACATTCTCCATGAACGCGGGCCAGGCGGCGAAGTCGCGGAAGCGGGAATAGACCTCGGCGACGGGCTGGTTGATCGTGACGGCGCGGGCGGCAAGCGCGGTCGGCTTGTCGTGTTTGGCGGCGGCGAGCGGGGCGTCATCGGCCATGGCGGCTCCTTTCCTGTCGCGCGGTCAATCGCCGGTCGGGGAAGGGCGTTCCGTGGAAAAGCCGTGCGTTGATCTGGGTCAGTGAGGTTGCTGCAAGCCCGGCGTTGCGAGCGCAGCGAAGCAATCCAGGGCGTCGCGCGGAACCCTGGATTGCTTCGCTGCGCTCGCAATGACGAAGTGGTTATGGATTACCCTTGCCGCCGTGCGCGCCGACCGCGGTGCCGGTCGAGAAGCTCGTCCCGTCCTCGGCCAGCGCCACGTAGAGCGGGGCCAGCTCGGCGGGCTGCCCGGCGCGGCCCATGGGCGTGTCCTGTCCGAACTCGCCCATCTTGCCCGGCAACTGCCCGCCCGCGACCTGCAACGGCGTCCAGATCGGGCCGGGTGCGACCATGTTGACGCGGATGCCCTTCTTGGCGAGCTGCTTGGCGAGCCCCTTGGTGAAGATCAGGATCGCGCCCTTGGTGCTGGCGTAATCGAGCAACTCCTCGCCGGGGTCGTAGCTGTTGACCGAGCCGGTGTTGATGATGACCGAGCCCGGCGGCATCGACGGGATCGCTGCCTTGGCGATGCGGAACATCGCGAAGATGTTGGTCTCGAAGGTGCGGACCATCTGCTCGTCGCTGATCTCCGAGATGTCGGCCTTGCTCTGCTGATAGGCGGCGTTGTTGACGAGCAGGTCGAGCCCGCCGAGCTGCCGCACCGCATCGGCGACCAATTTGGTGCAGGCCTTTTCGCTCCGGATGTCGGCGGGGAGCAGCACCGCCTTGCGCCCGGCCTGTTCGATCAGCGCCTTGACCTCGCGCGCGTCGGGCTCCTCGGTCGGATAGTAATTGATCGCGACGTCGGCGCCTTCGCGCGCGAACGCGATCGCGGCGGCGCGGCCGATCCCGCTGTCGCCGCCGGTCACCAACGCCTTGCGCCCGGCCAGCCGGCCCGAGCCGCGGTAGCTGGTCTCGCCGCTGTCGGGGCGTGGCGTCATCTTGCCCTGCAGCGCGGGCCACGGTTGGCGCTGCTCGGGGAAGGGCTGGCTGGTATATTTGCTGCGCGGGTCGCGGAGCGGCACCGCCGGAGCGGGCGCGGCGCCCGCTTGCGCCGCCGCGCCGCCCGCGCCGCCGAAGGTCAGTCCCGCCGCAGCGGCGCCGCCCAGAATGGTACGGCGCGTGGTGCCCTGATCGTCCATGTCGCAACTCTCCCGGTATCCGGGCGCGAACGGGCGGGCCGATCAGAGGTTCACCGCAAATCGTATTGATATCGAGTTACTTCGTCATTGCGAGCGCAGCGAAGAAATCCAGAGCCGGACCAGGACGCCCTGGATTGCTTCCCCCGGCCTTCGCCGGGGTCGCCATGACGATGGCGGCTCTGATCAGAACCGGTAGGCGATCGTCCCCTGCACGACGCGGCGGTTGCCGTACCAGCACCATGCGTAATTGGCGAAGCACGAAGTGATGTAGGTCTTGTCGAACAGGTTGGAGGCGTTGACCGAGGCGGTCAGCCCCTTGAGCGACGGGCTCAATCGCTCGAGATCGAACCGCGCCCAAGCGTCATAGACGGTGTACGACGGGCTGTTGAGCGGCGCCGCGGCGGCAGGGTTCTCGGGCGGGGTGTAGACGCCGGCATAGACCTCGTCGACATGCCGCACCGCGCCTCCCAGCGCGAAGCCCTGGAAGGTGCCACGCTCGGGTGCCCAGTCGAGGATCAGCGACGCGCCGCCGCGCCCGACCGTCTCCAGCCCGCGCCCGACCCGCGACGGATCCTGCGGATCGCTGGTCACGCGGACGCGCTGGCGGCTGTACGCGGCGCGTGCGGTAAAGCCAAGCCCGAGCGGCGCGCTGCCCTCGAACTCGACACCGGTCGAGCGCACCTCGCCGGTCTGGCGCGAGATCGAGAAATCGGGGGTCGAGGTCACGACGTTGGTCTGGTCGATGCGGAACCACGCGCCCGACAGCAGGATCGGCGTGCCAGGCACGCTGAACTTAGCGCCGGCCTCGATCTGCTTGCCGAACGACGGGTCGGCGATCCCGAGCGAGCCGTCACCGCGCCGCACCGTCGCGGACTGCGGCTCAAACGAGGTCGAGTAGCTGATATAAGGCGCGAGGCCGAAGGGCAGGGTGTAGAGCGCCGCGGCGCGCCACGTGAACCTGTCGTCCTTCTTCTCGCTAGTGCCGACCGAGGTGATCTGCTTGCCATCGGCCCAGTCCTGCCGGCCGCCGAGCGTGACGCGCAGTGCGCCCAGCTCCATCTGGTCCTGTGCGTAGATACCCTGCTGACGCAGCCGTGCATCGATGCTGTCTACGCCGAAGCCGTTCGGTACCTGCGCCGGGGTGCGTGGAACGGTCATCGTGCCATAGACCGGGTTGTAGACGTCGAGCGGAGTCGCGCCGCCGAACTGATAGACCTCGGTCGAATGCGCGACCTGCCGGTCAACGCCGAACAACAGCCGGTGCGTCACCGGCCCGGTGCGCACGGTGCCGGCGAGCTGGTTGTCATAGGTCCAGTTGTTCAGCTCCTCGTCGGTCGCATAGCTGGCGCGGTTATAGACGCGCGTGCTGCCCGCCACCGGCGCGCCGCTGACATAGACCAGCCCGAGCTGCGCGGTGACGTTCTGGTAACGGCCCGACGAGCGGAAGCGCCAGCCGCCGCCGAAGTCGTGCGTGAAGATGTACGTCCCCGCCGCCTGTTCGCGCTGGTAGCGGTTGCCCGCCTCGCCACCGTCGAAGCGCGTCGACAATGTGCCATTGGGGTTATCGATCAGCGTGCCGAGCGCCGGGAAGACGCCATAGGCGCCGTTATGCGGATCGTGCGAATAGGTGCCGAGCAGGGTGAAGGTGGTGCGCGAGCCGTTGCCGAGCGTCACCGCGCCCGACACGGTCTGCCGCTCGCGCTTGGCGAAGCGCTGCTGCGTGTCGCTGCCGTTCACGCTGCCATAGACGCGCCACAGCACGTCGCTGGTGCTTCCGCCGACATCGGCATCGACGCGGTAGAGGTTGTATTCGCCGTACGTGCCCGCGATCGAGCCATAGAGCGGTACGTCGACCGGCAGCTTGCTCGACTGCGCGACCAGCCCGCCGGGGCTCGACTGGCCGTAGAGTGTCGAGGCCGGACCCTTGAGCACCTCGAAGCGCGCCAGCCGCGATACGTCGACCTGCGGAATCGCATAGCCGGTGGTGCTGCCGAACTGCTTGAGCCCGTCGAGGAACACCGGCGCGTCGAAGCCGCGCAGCTTGAACTGGTCGTAGACCTCGGCGCTCGATCCGCGCGTCTCGGGGGTCACGCCCGCGACGAAGCGCAGCGCCTGGTTGAGATTCTGCAGCCCGAGCGCCTCGATCTGGTCGCCGGTGACGACGGTGATCGACTGGGCGGTCTCGGCGAGCGGCAGCGCCGACTTGGTGCCGGCGCTGGCGAGGTCGGGCATCTGCCGGCCGGTGACGATCACGTCGTCTGGCGTGGTGGTGTCGCTATGCTGCTGCGCTGCGGCCGGAGTGGCGGCGAGCAGGACGGCGAGGGTGAGGAAGCTGCTGGAATGACGGACGAACATGAGAACCCCTTTGAATGCAAGGGCCTCTATCGACAGTGCGAGTGAGTATCAATAACTTTCAGGCTGCCGTCGCTCCTGCGAAGGCAGGAGCCTATGGCTGTGTCGTTCAGCGTCGACCGTGCATTTGGGACCGCCCCGTCTGTGTCAGATGATCCGCCACACCCGAGAGACATGGGCCCCTGCCTCCGCAGGGGCGACGGCGCGTTGGGAAAGCGCCTGCGATCCCGCACACACCAGATATGAGAAGAGGTTGCCGAGCGCCCGCGAACGGACGCCCGACAACCCCTTGACATGGTCAGCGGCCGGAGAGCTCCAGCCCGGGAGACCATGTTGGCCTCCAAGAACCGTCGTGTCCGCTACGTTGAAGAGAGGATGAACCCTCCCGCAGCGGGCGACGATGCTTAGAAGCGCATCTCCCGAACGAACTGAACCGACCCCATTGCTGAACCATGAGACATCGGATCACCTCCTTTCGCTGGTTGATAACAGTTGCGACCGCGTAAGCCGCACCCGCAATGTGAGGGGCAAGCGATGAGGATACAAGACTTGTAATGCGTCCCGTTTAGGACGAACATCCGCGACTTCGCGCCCGCCGCAAATGCCTCAGCCGCGGCAATCCTCGATCACCCGGCCCACCTCCGCCCAGGGCGGCAGCACCAGCGGCGCCGCGCCCGGCTGTTCGACGGTGAAGCGCCCACGCGTGAACGCCATCGCATCGAGCAGCCGGTCGTCGAGCGCGAAGCGCGCCACCACCTGCGGCACCGCGCCCGCAGCGGGCTGTGTCGCAACATTGCGGGTCATGGCGCTGGTGCGGATCGTGAAGGGCGCGGCATCGTTCCCCGGGCGCGAGAGCAGCAGCGCGCGGGCGGCGCGATCGCAGCGCAGCTCGGCCGCGGGCGCTTGCCCGGTCACCCCATAGCTGGCGCGAGGGCCGGCGGCATCGCGAACGTAGCGCCACGCGCCCGGCGTCCACGGCCAGTCCTGCCAGTCGGCGACCGGTGCCGGGGCGGGAAGCGGTTCCGGCGCGGGCGCGGGTGCGGGTGTCCGAGCGACGGGTGCGGGTGGCACGGCGCGCGGGACGCAGGCGGCGCTCCCCAGCACGAGCAGCGCGAGCGGCAGCGAAGAAAGATGACGGGTCACCCGCGACGCTATGACGGATCACCGCCGCGCGCTCAACCGCTCCGCCCGGAACCGCCGCACCGGCACGACGGTTCACCGCGCGAGATCGCTTAACATAGGAGAATCCCGCCATGGCCGACGACGCGCCGACCCAGATCCTGGTGCAGGCCAACCTCAGCGACACGATGAAGGTCGACACGCGCGACGGTGACCATCTCGGCACCGTGCAGGCGTTCATGGTCCACAAGTCGACCGGGCGCGCTACCCATGCGGTGCTCAGCCTCGGTGGCTTCCTCGGCATGGGGAAGAGCTATTACCCGCTGCCTTTCTCGCTGCTGCAATTCGATCCGGTGCGGGATCGTTACGTCGTGACGATCGACCGGCGCCTGCTGGAGGGCGGCCCGAGTTGGGCGAACAACGCACCGGTCTTCGATCAGGCCTATGCCGACCGCGTCGCCAGTTACTATCAGGTGCAGGGCGAGAATTTGAATATCGCATGAGGAGCGGAGCGATGAGCGAGCGTAAGGAAAATGACGTGCAGGAAGCGGTCGAGGAACTGCTGACCGACCCGGATGCGCCCGACAAGGGCAACAGCACGCCGCCACCGCAGACGACCGATGCGGAGCCGGCCAAGGATCGCTGACCGATTGCGGGATTGCAGCCTGCAATCCGTCCGTCATTGCGAGCGTAGCGAAGCAATCCAGGGCGTCCTGATCCGGCGCTGGATTGCTTCGCTACGCTCGCGATGACGTCGTGTATGTCGGCCGATCAAAGCGGCCCAAGGAAAAAGCGGGATCCCGACTTTAGGTCAGGGATGACGGTTTCACCGATCGGTCGCGGGCTCCGGCACGATGATCCATTCATGGTTCTCGACGATCCACGCCGGGACAGGGCGACCCTCCGCATCGCGTGACGGATCGTAGCGGAAGCGCCGCTGGATCAGCCGACAGGTTGTCGCGTCGAGCGTCGCATTGCCGCTGCTCTTGGTGACGCGGCAGTCGCGTACCCGGCCGTCGCTCCAGACCAGGTACTTGACCGCCACCGTCCCCTGAAAGCCCGCGTCGCCGATGTCGCGCGGATAGTCGGCGTCGGTCAGGCGCCCGCGTTTCCAGATCGGCGGCGTCTCCTCGCCCGGGCCACCGTCACCATCGCCCCAGCCGCCGCTGCCGGTCCCGTCGCCGACGCCGCCCGCGCCGGTGCCGGGCCCGACCTTGCTGGTCGCGCCCTGCGTCGCCTCATTGCCCGCGAACGGCTTGAGCGCGACCGCGATCGGCGGGGGGCGGGAGCGGCACGACGACGATCGGCTTTGGCGCGGCGACCTGCGTCGCCTGCGAGCGAATACTGGGTGGCGCGGCGCGGCCCGACGGGCGCGACGTGTGCGTCCGCTTGGGCACGACCTTGACGGGCGGCGGCGCGGGGGGCGCGACCCGGAACACCGCCAGCCCTTCCTCGACGCGCTGCGCGAGCGGCGCGCCGGCGAGCCCGACGAACAACGCCCAGCCGAGCGCCGCGCTCACCGCCGCGGCGGCGAGCGCCGGAGCGATCCGTTCGCGGGAAGGCTGCGCGTACATGGTGTGGGATATAGGGGCGGGCGGCTGAACCGGGAGTGATTGGGATCACGCACCATTGCGCCGCTTTGTCCTCAATCGTCACCCCGGCGAAGGCCGGGGTCCAGCTACGAAACGTCGCCGCATTCCAGCGCGACCGCCGCTGCGCTTCTTCTTCAGGCGTCCCCCAACTGGACCCCGGCCTGCGCCGGGGTACGCAAGCGGCAAGCCCTACCGTTTCCCGAACTTCCGCTGCGTCTTGCCGAAGCGCGTCTTGCGCGTGCCCGGCTTGCCCTCGTTGCTGCGCCCCATGATCGGCAGCTTCTGCTGCTCGACCGGCAGCCCGAGCTCTTCCTGCTCCAGCGCGCGGATCTCGTCGCGCAGCCGCCCGGCCTCCTCGAACTCGAGATCGGACGCGGCCTTGCGCATCTTCTTCTCCAGCTCCTCAATGTACGCGCGCAGATTGTGGCCGACCATGTGCGGCCGATCCTCGTCGATCTCGACCGTCACCTGATCCTTCGACGCGACATGCGCGATGATGTCGCCGATGTTCTTGCGCACCGTCGTCGGGGTGATGCCGTGCTCGGCGTTATACGCCTCCTGCTTCTCGCGACGGCGCGCGGTTTCGTTCATCGCGCGCTCCATGCTGCCGGTGATGCGGTCGGCATAGAGGATCACACGCCCGTCGACGTTACGCGCGGCGCGCCCGATCGTCTGGATCAGCGAGGTTTCGGAGCGCAGGAAGCCTTCCTTATCGGCATCAAGGATCGCGACCAGCCCGCATTCGGGAATGTCGAGCCCTTCGCGCAACAGGTTGATCCCGATCAGCACGTCATACACGCCCAGCCGCAGGTCACGGATCAGTTCGATGCGCTCCAGCGTCTCGACGTCGGAGTGCATGTAGCGGACCTTGATCCCCGCCTCGTGCATATATTCGGTCAGGTCCTCCGCCATCCGCTTGGTCAGCGTGGTGACGAGCGTGCGATAGCCGAGCGCTGTGGTCTTGCCGCATTCGACGATCAGATCCTGCACCTGTTCCTCGACCGGCTTGATCTCGACCGGCGGGTCGATCAGCCCGGTGGGGCGGATCACCTGTTCGGCGAAGACGCCGCCGGCCTGCTCCATCTCCCACGCGCCCGGCGTCGCCGAGACGCAGACGGTCTGCGGGCGCATCGCGTCCCATTCGTTGAAGCGGAGCGGGCGGTTGTCGATCGCCGAGGGCAGGCGGAAGCCATATTCGGCGAGCGTGATCTTGCGCCGGTGGTCGCCGCGCGACATGCCGTTGATCTGGCCGATCGTCTGGTGGCTCTCGTCGACGAACAACAGCGCGTTCTCGGGCAGATATTCGAACAACGTCGGCGGCGGCTCGCCGGGCAGGCGGCCGGTCAGGAAGCGGCTGTAATTCTCGATGCCGTTGCAGCTGCCGGTCGCGGCGATCATCTCGAGGTCGAAATTGGTGCGCTGTTCCAGCCGCTGGCGTTCGAGCAGCTTGCCCTCGATCTCCAGTTCCTTGAGCCGTTCCGACAGCTCGTGTTTGATCGCCTCGGTCGCCTGCTTCATCGTCGGACCGGGCGTGACATAGTGTGAATTGGCGTAGATGCGGATCGAGTTCAGGCTCGCCGACTTCTTGCCGGTGAGCGGATCGAATTCGACGATCTCCTCGATCTCGTCGCCGAAGAACGACACGCGCCACGCGCTGTCCTCATAGTGCGACGGGAAAATTTCGAGGTTGTCGCCCTTGACGCGGAAGTTGCCGCGCTGGAACGCGGCATCGTTGCGCTTGTATTGCAGCGCGACCAGCTTGCGGACGATCTCGCGTTGATCGACGCTCTGACCCTTCTTCAGGTCGAAGATCATCGCCGAATAGGTTTCGACCGAGCCGATGCCGTACAGGCACGAGACCGAAGCGACGATCAGCACGTCGTCGCGTTCGAGCAGCGAGCGCGTCGCCGAGTGGCGCATCCGGTCGATCGCCTCGTTGATGCTCGATTCCTTCTCGATATACGTGTCGGAGCGCGGGACATAGGCTTCGGGCTGGTAATAGTCGTAGTAACTGACGAAATATTCGACGGCATTGTCGGGGAAGAACGACTTGAACTCGCCGTACAATTGCGCGGCGAGGATCTTGTTGGGCGCGAGGATCAGCGCGGGGCGCTGCATTTCCTCGATCACCTTGGCCATCGTGAAGGTCTTGCCGGAGCCGGTGACGCCGAGCAGCACCTGGTTCTTCTCGCCCGCCCGCGCGGTGTCGACCAGTTCGCGGATCGCGGTCGGCTGATCGCCCGACGGCTGATAGTCGCTGACCAGCTTGAACGGCCGGCCGCCCTCGACCTTTTCGGGACGGGCGGGGCGGTGCGGAACGAACGCCGCATCGGTTTCGGGTTCGGCAAGATTGGTGCGGATCTGGATCGCCATGCGCGGCAATATGGGCGCGCGTGCGGCGCAGCGAAAGGGCGCGTTGACGATGTGTTCCGCCCGATCAGGCGTGCGGCTGCCGCCGCACCCGGACGATCGCCGCGTCCAGTGCCGACAGGAAGCGCGAGCGGTCTTCCTTGCTGAACGGTGCCGGGCCGCCGATGCGGTCGCCGCCGGCGCGCAGGTCGCTCATGATCGCGCGCACCGCCACCGCATTGCCAATCGAGGCGGTCGTAAACGGGCGGCCGGTCGGCGCGATCACCGCGCCCGCGCCGGCCTTCAGGCAGCGGTCGGCGAGCAGGATGTCGGCGGTGACCACCAGCGATGCGGCATCGACCTGCGCCACGATCCAGTCGTCCGCGGCGTCGAAGCCGTCGTCGACCACCACCCGCGAGAGCAACGGATGGGCGGGGATGCGCAGATGGGCGTTGCTGACGATCACCACCGGCACCGAAGTGCGATAGGCGACCCGGTAGATCTCCTCCTTCACCGGGCAGGCATCGGCGTCGACGAGGATGCGCGGCGAGAGCGTCATGTTCGCGCCATGCCATGCCTGGGCTGCGGCGACCAGCGGCGCTTCGACACCGACAGCAAAGCCGTGGTGAGTTATCCTTAACCGACAGCAAGCCGCTGTCAGGAAAGAGGAAGTCGCAATGACCATCCATCAAGCCACGATTGCCGCGGCGGCATCTGACGCACGCGCCCTGTTCGCCTTCGACCAGCTGGAGGCCGTTTTCGACCCGACGCTGGATACCTTGTGGACCTACATGCGCCCGCGCGTGCGGCCCAGCTTCAACCCCGCCTTGCTCCACGACTTCATGCAGTGGCAGGAAGATATCGACATCGCCCATGGCAGCGGCGCGATGCCGATCCGCTATCTGGTGCTCGGCTCGCGTTTCCCAGGTGTCTTCTCGCTTGGCGGCGACCTGGATCTGTTTGCGCAACTGATCCGCGCGCGCGATCGGGCGGCGCTGGTCCGTTACGGCAAGGCATGCGTGCGGATCCTCCACCGCAACATGCTCGGGCTGGAGCGATCGATCGTGACGATCGGGCTGGTCGAAGGCGATGCGCTGGGCGGCGGGTTCGAGGCGTTGATGTCGTTCAACGTCGTCGTCGCGGAGCGCGGCGTGGGGTTCGGCCTGCCCGAGACCCTGTTCGGGCTGTTCCCCGGCATGGGCGCGCACTGCTTCCTGTCGCGTCGGCTGGGCGCGGCGCGCGCCGAGCAGATGATCCTCAGCGGGCGCACCTATCGTGCCGAGGAATTGTACGAGATGGGCCTTGTCCACGCGCTGGCGGAGCCGGGCACCGGCCGGAAGGTGGTGGAGGATTACATCCGCGCCAACCGTCGCCGCCACAGCGCCCATGCCGCAATCTACGAAGCGTCGCGCGCGGTGAACCCGCTGACGCTCGGCGAGCTGGAGGCGGTGGTCGAGCTATGGGCCGATGCGGCGCTGCGATTGGGCGAGGGCGACCTCAAGCTGATGCGGCGGCTGGTGAGTGCGCAGGAGCGGTTGCTGGAAAAGGCGCGCTGATCATGCCCGGCTGAACGTCAGCCGGTCGCCTCGTCCCCTTTGCCGGCCAACATGGCGGAGATCATGGCGGCCGGCATCGGGCGGCCGAGCAGATAGCCTTGCACCGCGTCGCAGCGCGTGCGGCGTAGCTGGTCGAGCTGCGCCTGCGTCTCGACGCCCTCGGCGATCGTCCGCATCCCCAGTTGCGCGCCGAGATCGACGATCGTCTGGACGATCGCGATCGAGGCCGGGCTGCGTTCCAGATCGGTGACGAAAGAGCGATCGATCTTGAGCGTCTGGAAGGGAAAGCGCGTGAGATAACTGAGCGAGGAATAACCGGTGCCGAAATCGTCGAGCGTGGTGCGCACCCGCAAGCGGTTGAGCGCCTCCAGCGCGGCGAGCGACGCCTCGACATCCTCGAGCAGCACCGTTTCCGTGACTTCGAGGTTGAGCCGCTCCGGTGGCAATCCGCTGGTGTTCAGCGCGTCGAGCACCACGGTCGGCAGGCGCGTCGCGCGGAGCTGGATCGGCGACAGGTTCACCGCGATCGAAACGTCGGCCGGCCAGCCGCGTGCCACCTCGCACGCCTGGTAAAGCACCCAATGGCCGATCGCGTCGATCAGGCCATTGTCCTCGGCGATCGGGATGAATTCTGTCGGTGACACGGCGCCGTGATGACGGTTGGTCCAGCGCAGCAGCACCTCGCACGACAGCACGCGCGTCGCCGCGAGATCGAAGATCGGCTGGAACAGCAGGTGGAATTCGCCGCGCTCCAATGCGCCGTGCAGCTCATAGTCGAGCTGGCGACGCCGCTCGATCTTCTCGTCCATGACCGGTTCGTAGAAATACAATTGCCCGCGTCCGCTCTCCTTGGCGCGGTAGAGCGCAAGATCGGCGTTCTTCAGCAACGTGTCGGCCTCGTCCCCGTTCTCGGGCGCGATCGCGACACCGATCGACACGCTGGTGCGCAGGCTGTGCCCATCGTGCGCGACCGGCCGGCGAACCAGCGCCAGGATCGCCGCCCCGGTCGTCGCGGCTTCCTGCTGGTCCTCCACGGGACAGAGGATCGCGAATTCGTCGCCGCCCAGCCGTGCCACGACGCTGTCCTGATCGAAATGCGCGCGCAGCCGCCCGGCGACCGCGGCGAGCAGCGCATTGCCCGCCAGATGCCCGAACGTATCGTTGATTTCCTTGAAGCGATCGAGATCGAGCCAGTAGAGCGCCAGTTTTCCGCGGCGATCGGCCAACGTCCGCAACCGCTCCTCGAACTGCTCGCGGAAGGCGGTGCGGTTCGCGATGCCGGTCAGGTCGTCGCGGCGCGCTTGCGCGGCATTCTCGTGGCTGACGAGCGTCGCCTTCAGCAGCGCGGCATACGTCTGCAGCGTGATGTCGATCATCGCGATGACGAACAGCACGATGACCACCGCCAGCACCAGCTTCAGCGGCTCGAACCCGACCAGCAATCCCGCCGACAGCGGCAGCGACGCGAGGCAGAGTTGCGCGAGCGCGATCCGCGGTCGCCCGGCGTTGCGCCCTGCGATCCCGGCGGCATAGCCGATCGCGGTGGTGACTGCGAGCAGTTGCACCACACACCGTCGTCGCTGCGCGTCAGCGTCAGGAAGCCGAACAGCCCGAGCATCCCCGAATAGGCCAGCGCGCCGACCCGGTAGCCGATCTCGTGCCGCACCGCGGCCGTGCCCGGATCGGGGCTTGCGCGCTGCGGGCGTCGAACGTCGACGATCCGCAGCGCGCCGATCAGCCCGATGGTCGCCGCACCAACCGCCAGCCACGCATCGCGCGTCGCCCAGGCCACCACCGCGGCAATCGTCGTGCTGGTCAGCGCGCCGATCACCAGCGATTGCGTGGAGGCATACAGCGACCCGACCAGCGCCGCGCGCACCTGCGGCGTGATGCGGTGATCGGAATGCCGTAGCTCCCGCAGACGGGCGATCAGACGCGCCATGACATGACCATGGACCGGCAATTATATAATTTCAGTCAATTTGTCATAAGGCAGGTAAGAAGCGATCGGCTTTTTTCCTTACGGTTTCGGTGATTTCAGGGGGATCAGCGCACGGCGGGCGCCACTTCGCGCGGCGTGCCGGCCAGCCACCGGATCAGATCCGTTTCCGCCGACCGATATGGCGTGCCGTCGCTGCGGAAAACCTCGTGGAACCAGATCACCGGCTCTTCCAGCACATAGGGCTTTTTCCAGCTATCCCACGGCAGCCGCGTCTGCGTCTTGCCGTCGACGAACCCCCAGTTGATCATCGCCACGTCATAGCGCTTGCCGATCGGCAGCGATCCGTCGAACGTCGATCCGTTGCCGCGCGCCATATATTCGGTGCACAGGATCGGTCGGCGATACGGGAGCAATTGCTTTACCCGCGCCTCGAACGTCTCGGGCCAGCTATAATCGTGGAACGAGATCACATCCGACTGGCCGAGTTGCAACGTCTCCATGGCGGTCAGCTTTCCGCCGCGCGGGCTCCAGTCGTCATGCTGCCATACGCCCGAGGTGAGCGGCTGTGACGGATCGGCGTCCCGCGCCCACACGAACACCTGCGCCAGCAAGGCGCGGACCAGCGGCTCCTTGCCGTCCTGCCCTTTATATTGGTCGGCGTTGTTGTCGGGCTCGTTCCATACGTCCCAGCCCAGCACGCGCGGATCGTCGCGAAACGCGCCGATCACGCCCTGCACATAGGCCTTGTACGCCGGGTAGCGGCGCTTGTCGCGCAGCCCCGGCATTCCGGGACCCTGGACCCAGCCCGAATTGTGGACACCGGGGATCGGCGGATGCTGCGGTCCGAGCTTCGGATCGGGGTCCCAGCAGCTATCGAACAGCACGAACAGCGGCTTGATCTTGTGGCGTGCGGCGATCGTGAGGAATTCGTCGATCCGCCGCTGAAAGCCCGCTGCGTCCTGCTGCCACAATTGATCGTGGAGGAAGACGCGCATCGTGTTCATCCCGATGCCCTGCGCCCAGCCAAGCTCGCGCTCGATGGCCTGTGGGTCCCATGTGTCGCGCTGCCACATCTCCAGCTGGTTGATGGCCGACGCGGGGGTGTAGTTCGCGCCGACCAGCCACGGCTGCGCGCGATACCATGCCTTGGCCTGCGCCTCGCTCCAACGCGCGCGGGCGTCCGCGGGCAAAGCGACGCCGGTCGCAGCGACGGCGAGCAGCATCGTCAGGAGCCGCCTGTTCATCGTTTCCTCTCCTCTCTTATCGAAGGTCCCACATGGGGCATACAACTCAACTATCGGCAAAGGCGAGGAATTATCCTATGATTTGCCGATGAACCTACGCCACGCCCTCGCCGCCGCTCTGCTGCTCACCGCTTCGTCGGCGCTTGCCGACAATCCGCAATTCCAGGGCGCGGACCCCCATGCGATGATGATCGACGGCGACTTGTGGGTGTTCCCGACCGGCGGGCCGGGCGGTAGCTGGGCCGCGGATCGCTTCGGCGCCTTCTCGTCGCGCGACCTGAAGACGTGGCGACCGCGGGGGGAGCTGATCCGCCGCGATCAGATCGCATGGATCGACGCGGATGGCGCGCGCGAGCATTTCCTGTGGGCGCCCGGCGTCGCGACGCGCGGCGGCAAATGGTATCTCTATTACTCGGTCGGCCCGCAGAACCCGACTCCCAGCCGGATCGGCGTCGCAGTCGCGGATCGTCCCGACGGACCTTATCGGGACAGCGGTCGCCCGCTGGTGACCGGCGGCCAAAGGTTCGAGGCGATCGACCCGATGGTGTTCGTCGATCCCAAGGACGGCAAGGCCTATCTCTACGCCGGGGGCAGCGCGGGCGCGAAGCTGCGCGTGTGGGAACTGACCCCCGACATGGTCGGCCTGGCGCGCGAGGTGCCGGTGGCGACACCCCCGCAGTTCACCGAGGGGGCGTTCATGCACGAACGCGACGGCATCTATTACCTGTCGTACAGCCACGGCCGCTTCAACGCCGCGGACTATTCGGTCCATTACGCAACCGCGCCGTCCCCGACCGGCCCATGGCGGTACCGCGGCGCGATCCTGACCAGCGACGCGACCCGCAAGGGGCCGGGGCACCACAGCTTCGTGAAGACCCCCGCCGGCAAGTGGCTGATCGTGTACCACCGCTGGGAGAACCCGCGCGGCCCGGCGCCGTTCGCCGGTGAGCGCCAGGTGGCGATCGACCGGCTTCGTTATGCGAGCGACGGCCGTATCCTCCCCGTCCGCATGACCGACGCCGCTGCGCCGAAGCTGCCGTAAGCGCAATCACGCCCTTGCGCCCGGTCCGCATTGCTGCATGGTAGCGGCAACAAACAGACGGGGGCGGGGATGGACGACGCGAAGGCGGCGCGGGTGGCGGCGGACCCACGGTATCGCGAACTGGTGCGGCGGCGTGGGCGATTCACCTGGGCGCTGACCGGGGTGATGCTGGTCGCCTATCTCGGCTTCATCCTGCTGATCGCGTTCGACAAGCCGTTGCTGGCGCAGCCGATCGGCGCGGGCGTTACCTCGATCGGGATCGTGCTGGGCTTTGCGGTGATCGTGCTCGCGATCCTGCTCACCGGTGTCTATGTCCGCCGCGCCGCGCGCGATTTCGACCCGCTGGTCGCGGCGTTGCGCGCAGAGCATGACGCATGAGGCGGCACGCGCTCGCGCTTGTCGTGCTCGCCGTTCTTGTGCCCGCGCCGGCCTTCGCCGACGCGCTGGCCGGACAGAGCGTGCAGCAGGCGACGAACTGGACCGCGATCCTGATGTTCGCGGCGTTCGCGCTGCTCACGCTCGGGATCACGCGCTGGGCAGCGCGGCGGACGCGGACGGTCGGCGATTTCTACACCGCCGGCGGCGGAATCACCGGCTTCCAGAATGGGTTGGCGATCGCGGGCGACTTCATGTCGGCGGCGTCGTTCCTCGGCATTTCGGCGCAGATCTTCGCGGACGGCTATGATGGGTTGATCTATTCGATCGGTTTTCTCGTCGGCTGGCCGATCATCCTGTTCCTGATGGCCGAACGGTTGCGCAATCTGGGCCGTTACACGTTCGCGGATGTCGCCAGTTTCCGCTTCGCGCAGACCCCGGTGCGCAGTTTCGCCGCGATCAGCACGCTGACGGTGGTGCTTTTCTACCTGATCGCGCAGATGGTGGGCGCAGGGCAGCTCATCAAATTGCTGTTCGGGTTGCGCTACGAATATGCGGTGGTGATCGTTGGCGTGCTGATGACGCTGTACGTGCTGTTCGGCGGCATGACCGCGACGACCTGGGTGCAGATCGTCAAGGCGGTGCTGCTGCTGGGCAGCGCCACGTTCATGGCGCTCGCCGTGCTGGCGCAGTTCGGCTTTTCGTTTGAGGCGCTGTTCGCGCGCGCGGTGCAGGTGAAGACCGATCTCGCCGCCGGGGCCGGTGCCGATCCTGCCGGGGCGGTCGCCAAGGGGCGATCGATCATGGGGCCGGGCAATTTCATCAAGGACCCGGTATCCGCGGTGTCGTTCGGCCTGGCGCTGATGTTCGGGACCGCCGGGCTGCCGCACATCCTGATGCGCTTCTTCACCGTGCCCGATGCACAGGCGGCGCGGAAATCGGTGCTGTGGGCGACCGGCTGGATTGGTTATTTCTACCTGCTCACCTTCATCATCGGCTTCGGCGCGATTGTGCTGGTCGCGACCGCGCCGCGCTATCTCGACCCGACCGGCGGTTTGCTGGGGGGCGGCAACATGGCCGCGATCCATCTGGCCCATGCGGTGGGCGGCAATCTGTTCCTCGGCTTCATCTCGGCGGTGGCCTTTGCGACGATCCTCGCGGTGGTCGCCGGGCTGACGCTGTCGGGTGCGTCGGCGGTCAGCCATGACCTCTATGCGACCGTGCTGCGCAAGGACGCCGCCGACCCAGCCGCCGAGCTGCGCGTGTCGCGGCGAACGGTGCTGGTGCTCGCAATGGTCGCGATCCTGCTCGGCATCATCTTCGAAAAGCAGAACGTCGCCTTCATGGTCAGTCTTGCCTTCGCCGTGGCGGCGTCCGGCAATTTCCCGGTGCTGCTGCTGTCGCTGTTCTGGAAGGGCTGCACGACGCGCGGCGTGGTGGCGGGCGGGACGCTCGGGCTGGTGCTGGCGGTGGTGCTGACCGTGCTGTCACCGGCGGTGTGGGAGAAGGTGCTGGGCTATCCGGCGGCGATCTTCCCCTATTCGTCACCGGCGATCTTCTCGATGCCCGCCGCCTTCATCACGATCTGGCTGGTGTCGCTGCTCGACCGCAGCGGCCGTGCGGCGGTGGATCGCGGCGGCTATGCCGCGCAGCATGTCCGCGCCGAAACCGGGATCGGCGCGGCAGCCGCCTCATCGCACTGACGAGGCGTCTTACTTCGGGTCGTTCCCGTCGACATAAGCGCCGCTATCCCCTTGCGCGCGGTGGATCGCCGCACGCCCCCGGGACGCGGCGATCTCCGCCTTGCGTGCGGCCGCGGACGCGGTGTGCAGCACGCGGGTGCGCCCGTGGAACATCAGATTGTAGCTGACGAACCAAAGCGCCGCCGAAACGAGCAGCGCCCCCGCCAGCCAGCCACGCTTGCGCCAGCGTGTGCGATGCCCGTGCAGCACCAGCCGGGTGCCGCAGGCGGCGCAGCGATAGACGGTGGTGCCCGCGCGCGCGGTCGGCTTGCCGGCCCAGCGATGAAGCCCGAGGACGCACAGGATTGCCATGCGCCGCAGACGTAGCGCCAATCAGGTCAGCGCGCCAGCCGCCCGTCCTCCAGCGCCGCCCCCTCGAACGTGAACAGCACCTTGGGGTCCGCGACCGGCACGTCTTGCGCGATCCGGGCCGGGGCGATGCGGTGCACCAGATGGCGCAACACCGCGATCCGCGCCGCCTTCTTGTGATCGGCACGTACGCACACCCATGGCGCCAGCGGCGTGTGGGTACGCATCAGCATCGTGTCGCGCGCCGCCGTATAGTCGTCCCACCGCGCCTGCGCGACCTTGTCCATGTCGGACACCTTGAGCTGTTTCAGCGGATCGGTGCGGCGCGCCTTCAGGCGTTTTTCCTGCTCGTCCTTGTCGATGTCGAGCCATAATTTGATGAGCCGGATGCCGCTTTCGACGAGCATCCGCTCGAAATCGGGCGCGTCGCGCAGGAATTCGGCCTGTTCCGCCTGCGTCGAGAAGCCCATCACCACTTCCACGCCAGCCCGATTGTACCACGAACGGTTGAAGATCACGATCTCGCCTGCCGCGGGAAGATGCGCGACATAGCGCTGGAAATACCATTGCGTCCGCTCCCGGTCCGACGGCTTGGGCAGCGCGACGACGCGCGTGAAGCGCACCGACAGATGTTCGACGATCCGCTTGATCGCCCCGTCCTTGCCGGCACTGTCGCGCCCCTCCAGCACGATCACCACCCGCTCGCCTGCCGCGACCGCCGCCAGTTGCGCCTCGACCAGCGCGAGCTGCGCCTCTTCCAGATCGTGCCTGTAGCGGTCGTCGTCCATCGTCTGCTCCCTCGTGCCCCGCTTGGAACCAAGCCCGAACATTCCGGTTCCTGACATGTCGGTGCACGCCGCGCCGCCACCCAGAGGATGGACATGAACCGCAAGACCCTGAGCCTGTTCGGCACCGCCAAATCGGCTCCGACGCCCAAGCGCCGCATCAACGACGATCCGCTCGCGGGGCTTACCCCGGTCGAGCGGGCGATGGCGCAGCGCCTGAGCCCGGCGCGCGGCTGACCACCGCGCTCCACGCTTACCCCGTGCGTCAGATCTGCGAATAAGACGTCGGGCCGAGGATGCGATTGTCGATCCCGGTGGTGATCTCCGGATCGGTCAGCCCCGGCGTGGCGATCAGGCGTTTCCACGCCGGATCGGACCCGAAGGTTCGCCAGTTGCGCTCGCGTGTCGCCAGGTCGGGAAAGGTGAGCATGTAGGTCAGGCTCGGCAGTCGCTCGCCGGTCAAATCCTGCGCGAAGAAGACCGGGGTCAGTCCGGTCCGCCGGAAAATCTCGATCTCGCCGCCGGTATCGAACATCGCGACCTTGGTCGCTCCGGCCTTGTCGCTGGGGCTGAAATAGGTGCGCAGCTCGAACAGCCGTTCGGCCTTGCCCGCCGGCACCTCGATGCGCGGCATGTGCGGAAAGGCGCGCATCAGCTTCACGTCGAGCGAAGCGAAGCCGGGCGCGTCCGGCGTGGCGTCGAGGAAGGCTGCACCGGCCTTCGCATGGCCTGCATCGGCGGCGAGCCGCGCCGGCAGCGCCGCGAAATCGGCCAGCGTGGGATGCGGGATCAGCACCAGCACGCTGGGGCTCGCCGGCCCGACGCTGACCGTGAAGACGCCGATCGGTCCACATCCCGCACGCCGCGCCGCCGGGATGAAGGCATCGCGCAGATAGGCGTCGAGCCGCGCGCGCATCGGTCCGTTGACGAGATGATAGGTGCGCAGCTCGTATATCTCCGGCGCGGCCCCGGCGCGGCGCGCCGGCGTCTGCGCCTCGGCGGTGGCAAGCGTCAGCCCACCTAGCGTGGCGCCGGCCAGTAGCGCACGGCGATCGATCGGATAACTCATTGGTGCCTCGTCATATCGTGTCGCGGCACGATGCCGATGCCGGTCGCGCGGTCAAGCCGCGACCTTCGGCGATCCGCTTCGATCACCGGCAAGGACGATCGACGCCGCAGCCAAGGCGTGCGGCTTCGCGTGAAATCGACAGCCACGTTGAGCGTTCGGTCGCGATCGGACGTTACCGGCACCCTGGAGGCTGCGATGTCCGATCGGCACGACGAACAGATGAGCGAAGACGAGGAAGCCGAACAGCGCAGCGCCCCGGCGGCGCGCGTCGTTCATGCCGCGGTGGTCGAGCAGGGGGAGGACGAACTCGCACGCCCGATCGCGTCCCTGTTCTGGTCGGGCTTCGCGGCCGGGATCGCGATCATGGCGTCGGTGTGGGTCAGCGGGGCGCTGCGCCATTATCTGCCGGCGGCGCGCTGGGCGGAGCCGGTCGTCGCGCTCGGCTATCCGGCGGGCTTCCTGATCGTCATTCTCGGTCGCCTGCAATTGTTCACCGAGCACACCGCGGTCGCGGTCCTGCCGGTGGTGCGCGCGCCGACGCGCCGCAACCTGCTGCTGCTCGCGCGGCTGTGGAGCGTGATCTTCGCCGCCAACATGTTCGGCGCGCTGATCGCCACCGCGCTGGCGGTATTTGCGCACATCCAGCCGGCGGACACGCTGGCGGGGATGATCGACGTCTCGGCCAAGTTGCTGGAGCGTACCCCGGTCGACACGCTGATGCAGGCGATCCCGGCGGGCTTCCTGATCGCCTCGATCGCGTGGATCCGATCGGCGGTGAACAGTGGCGATTTCTGGATCGTCTTCGCGGTGACCTATGCGATCTCGCTCGGCGGCTTCGCGCACGTCGTCGCCGGCGCGTCGGAGGCGTTCCTGCTGATGTGGGCGGGGCAGGCGAGTGCCGGCTGGGCGATCGGCGGGTTCGTGCTGCCGGCGCTGCTCGGCAATATCGTCGGCGGCACCGGCTTGTTCGCGCTGCTGGCACACGCACAGGTGAAGAACGAACTGCACTCCTGACGGCCACGTACCGCAGCCCGCCTTGCGTCGCGGTGCGCGCGGCCTTCGATCGTCGCGACGGCAATCGTCGTTCAATCAACGCTTTGTCTGGCGGATCGAAGATGCCATCTACGAAGGCGACACGGACGACGACGGCGGGTCGTTGCAGGGGAGCGGGAAGAGGCGATGATAAAGTTCGGCATGATGGTGCTCGCGATGGGTGGCGCCTTGCTCTCCGGCACCGTGCAGGCTCAGACAGTGGCGACCGGGTCCGGCAAGGTCGCGGGCAGCACCGCCGCTGGCGTCACGAGCTGGAAGGGCATCCCCTTCGCTGCCCCGCCGGTCGGCGAACTGCGCTGGCGCGCGCCGCAGCCCGCCGCGCGGTGGAGCGGCGTCCGTCCGGCGACCGATTACGGCCACGACTGTATGCAATTGCCGTTCCCCAGCGACGCCGCGCCGCTCGGCACCACGCCCGCCGAGGATTGCCTGACGATCAACGTGTGGAAGCCCGCCGCGGTGAAGGCGAAGCTGCCGGTGATCGTGTGGATCTATGGCGGCGGGTTCGTGAACGGTGGCGCCTCGCCGCCGACCTATGCGGGCGACAATCTCGCGAAGCAGGGGGTGATGTTCGTCAGCTTCAACTACCGGCTCGGGCGGTTCGGCACCTTCGCGCACCCGCAACTGACCGCGCAGGACCCCGACCGGGGGCGGCTCGGCAATTACGGCTATATGGACCAGCTTGCCGCGCTCCAGTGGGTCCAGCGCAATATCGCCGCGTTCGGCGGCGATCCGAAGAACGTCACGATCGTCGGTGAAAGCGCGGGCGGCATGTCGGTCAACACGATGGTCACCTCGCCGCTCGCCAGGGGGCTGTTCGCGCGCGCGATCGTGATGTCGGGCGGTGACGGCGGCGGTCGAGGCACCGACGGGCTGGCGGCCGCCGAGAAGATCGGCGTCGACTTCGCGGCGAGCAAGGGCATTTCGCGCGACGATCCCGCCGCGCTGGCCAAGCTGCGCGCGCTGTCGCCCCAGCAGGTGACCGACGGGCTGAACCTGGCGGCGATGTTCACGCCGCCATCGGCGGTGAAGACCTTCGCCAGCCCCTATGCCGATGGGGTCGTCGCGGTCGATGCCGCCGCCGCCTATCGCAGCGGCGCGTTTCCGAAGGTGCCGATCATGATCGGCGCGACCGACAACGATATCGGCGGGCCGACCGGCTATATGGTCGCGGGGGCGCGTCAACTCGCCGGTGCGATCGCAGCGGCCGGCGCGCCGACCTATCACTATCGCTTTTCATATGTGGCGGAGTCGATCGGCAAGCCCGGCGCGGGCCACGCCACCGACATTCCGTTCTTCTTCGACACCGCCGCGATCAAATATGGCGACGCGACCACGGCGCGCGACCGGCAGGCGGCGCGCACCATCAGCGCCTATGTCGTCAATTTCGCCAAGACCGGGGACCCGAACGGCGCGGGGCTGCCGCGCTGGCCGCGCTACGATCGGCGCGCCGACGAACTGCTCGACTTCACCGCAGCGGGCAGGGCGGTGGCGGTCAAGGACCCGCTCGGTGCGGCGATCGACGCCGCGCCGCCGGCCACGCGCTAGCGGTGATCGCACGCCCGGCGAAAGCGGCTGGGCGCAACCGCGCCGCTGATCTATCGGCTCATTATCGACGTCGGGCGTTGTCCCGGTGCGAAGCGAGGACAGGGCATATGGCGCGGGGCACGATCAGGATGCTGGCGAGCGGCGCGGCGCTGATGGCAGCGGCCACGCACGCCAGCGCTGCCACACCGCCAAGCGGCGGTACGATCGCGATCACCTCGCCGGGCGAGGCAGATCCCGACGACGCCTTCGACCGGCAGGCCCGCGAAGCCGCCACCGCCCGGCTCGGCGACCGCGGCTTCACGATCCTCAACGACCGCGACCACGCCGCTTATGTCGCGGAAGTGATCACGAGCCGGAGCGACGTCGGCACATCGGTCACGCGCGCGCGCCGCGACGCACCGGCGGTCATGGGGTCGGGGGTGAACATCCCGTTGGCGTCCGGAAAGTCGTCATTCGTCGCGATGCAGCGCACCACTGTCGAGATCCGCATCCGCAAGCGCGGCAGTCCGGCGGTGCTGTGGCATGGCAGTGCGGTCACCGTGCGCCCCGGCCCGCAGAGTGCCGCCAAGTCCCAGTCATTGGCGGCCGAGCTTAGTCAGGCGGCGTTGACCTCTTATCCGGTCGTGACCGGGACGGCGATCAGCATCCCGTAACCCCACGCGTGCTGCGGACCGACCGCACATTGACGGTGCACATGATCTTCGATACTGCGAGGCATTCGCAAATCGAGGTGATCCATGTACCGCTTCCTCGACCGCCTGCCGCCGAACCTCGACGAGCATTTTCATTTCCTGATCGGCGCGATGCGGCATTGGACCGCCGCCGCGCGGGCCGGTCGCTGCCCCTGCGCGGCGCTCGCGCCGGGCTTCGGTTGGCGCGGGGTGATGGCGGCGCTGCCCGACTTCACCAGGTTGATGGCGTCGCTCGACAGCCATGCACTGCGCTGGCTGCGCTTCGGAATGCCCGGGGCGGAGCATGTGACTGCGGCGGAGGCGACCTTGCTGGCGATGTTCGCGGCGGCTCTGGAAGGGGACGGGCGGGCTGTCCGCCGGATCGCCGGGACCCTGGTCGGTGACACCGCCGCGCCCGGCGTTGCGGAGCAGATCGCGATCGCTGCCGAGTGGGTCGCCTTGCGCTTCGTGCAGGCGCCGCTCGTTCAGCGTGACTGACGCGCCTTGCCCGCGCCCAAGTCCAGCTATGGTTGACCCTTCCCGCGCCGCACCATAATGCGCGCCATTCGCAAGAAATCCTCATATCAGACCGGATCGCCGATGACCGACCTGCGTGCGCCAGTGCTTATCCCTGAATCGACCGCCTTCAACACCGTGGCGGTCAAATGGGTGCGCCACTGGAACGAGCATCTGTTCAGCTTCGCGGTCGAGCGTCCGGCCTCGTTCCGTTTCCGGTCCGGCGAGTTCGTGATGATCGGCCTCCCCGGCGAGGGCGGGACCGAGGACAAACCCGCCAAGCCGGTGATGCGCGCCTATTCGATCGCCAGCCCGGCCTGGGCGGAGGAGCTGGAGTTCCTGTCGATCAAGGTGCCGGGCGGTCCGCTGACCGGGCGGTTGCAGGCGGTGGAGCCAGGCGACCAGCTATACCTCGGCAAGAAGCCGACCGGCACGCTGGTGCTCGACGCGCTGCTCGGCGGCAAGCGGCTGTTCCTGCTGTCGACCGGCACTGGGCTCGCGCCGTTCCTCAGCGTCGCGCGTGATCCCGACGTGTACGAGCGCTTCGACCAGATCGTGGTCGTCCACGGCGTGCGCCGCGTCAACGATCTGGCGTTCCACGACGAATTGAGCGCGCGGCTCGCCGACGATCCGTTGGTGGCGGACGAGGCGGCGATGCGTTTCCATTATGTCCCCGCGGTCACGCGCGAGGATTTCCATACCACCGGCCGTATCCCGGCGCTGATCGAGAGCGGGCGCTTGTTCGAGGGGCTGGACGGCGAGCCGCGCTTCGATCCGGAGAACGACCGCGTGATGCTGTGCGGCTCGACCGCGATGATCCGCGAGATCGCGTCGGTCCTGGAGCACAAGGGATTCGTCGAAGGCTCGAACGCCAACCCGGGGCAATTCGTGATCGAGCGCGCGTTCGTGGATTGACGAAGAGGTGATTAGCCACCGTTCGTGCTGAGGAGGCATTGAGCTTGTCGAAATGCCGTCTCGAAGTACGTTTGCGGCGCGAACCCTTCGAGACGAGGCTTCGACAAGCTCAGCCTCTCCTCAGGGCGAACGGAAGGTGGTGGAAACGGGCACGCCGCGCTAAACGCCCGCCATGCTCGAGATGCGACCCGATTGCGAACGCTGCGGCGTTGATTTGCCCGCCGACGAAGGCGGCGCGTTCATCTGCTCGATGGAATGCACCTTCTGCGCCGAATGCGCCGATGCGCTCGACGAAACCTGCCCGAATTGCGGCGGCGAATTGCTCGACAGGCCGGCGCGGGTCGGCAAGACCTTGAAGAAATACCCCGCCGCGACCGAGCGGCATCACCGCGCATGACGATCGCGCGCGTCCTGATCGTCGCCGGCTCCGACTCGGGCGGCGGTGCGGGTATTCAGGCCGACATCAAGACCGTCACGATGCTCGGCGGCCATGCGATGACCGCCCTCACGGCGATCACCGCGCAGAACACGCTGGGTGTCGAGGCGGTGGCGGCGCTGTCACCGGAGATGGTGCGGCGACAGATGACCTGCGTGGTCGAGGACATCGGCGTCGACGCGGTCAAGATCGGGATGCTCGGCGGGGCCGCAATCGCAGCCGCCGTGGCCGATGAGCTGGCGAGCGGCCTGTACGCCGCGCCGATCGTGCTCGACCCGGTGATGGTCGCGACCAGCGGCGCGCAGCTTGCCGACGCGTCCACCATCGCCGGCTTTGCGCGGCTCGCGCGGATGAGCACGCTCGTCACCCCCAATCTTCCCGAACTCGCCGCGCTGGTCGGACGCGACGGTCTCGACGCTGCCGACGTCGAGCCCGCCGCGCGCGATTATGCCGCGACGATCGGCGCGCCGGTGCTGGTGAAGGGCGGCCATGCCGAAGGCGAGACGGTGGTCGATCGGTTGATCGGTGCCGAGGGCGTGATTGCCGAATGGGCGAGCCCGCGGATCGACACGCGCCACAGCCATGGCACCGGCTGCACGCTCGCCAGCGCGATCGCGACCGGACTGGCGGCGGGGCTGACGCTCGAACCCGCGATTGCGCGCGCGATCCGCTACGTCCGCGCCGCGCTGCTTGCCGCGCCGGGCCTGGGGGCAGGGCACGGGCCAATGGGCCATGCGCTCGGCGACGCGCCGTTCGACCTGTGGGAGCGCGGATGCCCGGCCTGAAGCACGAGCGCGCCTGCCTGCCGCCGGTCGCCGGGGTCGACGAGGCCGGGCGCGGGCCGCTTGCCGGGCCGGTGGTCGCCTGCGCGCTGGTGCTCCCCGCCAGGGGCGTGCCGCGCGGGATCGATGATTCGAAGAAGCTCTCCGCCGCCGAGCGCGCGCGGCTCTATGCGCGGCTCACCGATTGCGCGGCGCTGGGCGTCGGCATCGTCGAGCCCGCCGAGATCGACACGCTCAACATCTATTGGGCGACGATGAAGGCGATGACGCTCGCGGTCGACCGGCTGGCGGAGGTGCTCGGCTGCGCGCCGGGCCATGTGCTGGTCGACGGCAACCGTCTGCCGCGCTGGGGCTATGCCGCGACCGCGATCGTCTCGGGCGATGCGCACAGCCGCTCGATCGCCGCCGCCTCGATCGTCGCCAAGCACACCCGCGACCAGATCATGATCGCCGCCGCCGAATCACATCCGCATTACGGATGGCACGCCAACAAGGGCTATGGCAGCGCGCAGCACCTCGCCGCTTTGCGCGAGCACGGACCGTCGCCGCTCCACCGCCGCAGCTTCGCGCCGGTCGCACAATGCATTTTGCCGTTCTGAGTCGTTTCGGCCACACCACCACCGCTTGAGTCTGTCGAGTCGCCGGTGACTCAACATATAGAAACGGACTCGTCTTGTTCCGCCTTGACAACGATCGGAACGCGGACTCGCTTCGCCGCACGACTCTTGACGGACTCGCGCTTTCCCGCCCTTTTGGGGCTCGCAGACGGGGAGCAGGAATTCGATGGGGGTCATGGAAAAGGTCGTGCGCGGGCGTCGCGCGACGCTGGCGGAAACGCCGGCGGTGCTGCCGCTCGACCAGATCCTGCGCGGCGATTGCATCGCGCAGATGAAGGCGCTGCCCGCGAAGTCGGTCGACATGATCTTCGCCGATCCGCCGTACAACCTTCAGCTCGGCGGCGAGCTGTTCCGCCCCGACGGCAGCCATGTCGACGCGGTCACCGACGATTGGGACAAGTTCGACACCTTCGCGCAATACGACGCCTTCACCCGCGCGTGGCTGGCGGAGGCGCACCGCATCCTCAAGGATGACGGCACGATCTGGGTGATCGGCAGCTATCACAACATCTTCCGCGTCGGCGCGGCGGTGCAGGATCTCGGCTACTGGATCCTTAACGACATCGTGTGGCGCAAGGCCAATCCGATGCCCAACTTCCGCGGCACGCGCTTCACCAACGCGCACGAGACGCTGATCTGGGCGTCGAAGGGCGAGAAGGCGAAATACACCTTCAACTACCGCAGCATGAAGACGCTCAACGACGAGCTGCAGATGCGCTCGGACTGGGAATTCCCGATCTGCGGCGGCGGCGAGCGGCTGAAGAAGGACGGGGTCAAGGTCCATCCAACCCAGAAGCCCGAGGCTTTGCTGTACCGCATCCTGCTCGCCTGCACGAAGCCTGGCGACGTGGTGCTCGACCCGTTCTTCGGCACCGGCACGACCGGCGCGGTCGCCAAGCGGCTCGGCCGCCGCTGGATGGGGATCGAGCGCGAGGGCGATTATATCGCCGCCGCCGAGGAACGGATTGCCGCCGCGCTGCCGCTCGACGAATCGGCGCTGGCGACGATGCAGAGCCCCAAGTCGCAGCCGAAGGTAGCGTTCGGGGTGCTGGTCGAGAACGGCTATCTCGCGCCCGGCACGATGCTGGTCGACACCAAGCGCCGCTGGCAGGCGATGGTGCGCGCCGATGGCTCTTTGTCGTCGCCTTGCGGTGCGAATGGTTCGATCCACAAGGTCGGCTCGACGGTGCAGGGCGCGCCGGCGTGCAACGGCTGGACCTTCTGGCATTACGAGGCCGAGGGCGCGCTGAAACCGATCGACGCGCTGCGGCAGACGTATCTGCTCGCGACGCAGCCGTAATCGTCGTCGTCTCTGCGAGGGCGTGGCTGTCCCGAGTGCGGATGACGTTGACACACTGGCGTCGGTTTAGTGTCTGGCCGCCGCAGCCGATTTGACAGCCATGGGCCCCTGCCTGCGCAGGGGCGACGGCGGGTTGGGCGGGGAGTGGATCGAAGCCGTCCGCCCGACCACGCCAGATGTTCGGCGCACCGCCGCGCCACGGTGGTGTGTCAGGTGTGGCGCTGGCGAAAGCTGCTGGACGCACTGCCCTTGATGTCGCTGTTCGCAACGCTTCCCTGAACGCCGTCGCCCCTGCGCAGGCAGGGGCCCATGTCTGTCTCGTATGCGGATGACGTGGACACATCGGTGTCGGTCGTGTGTCCGGCGGTCACGACCGACTACACAGACATAAGCCCCTGCCTACGCAGGGGCGACGGTCAAAAGGGCAGGCGGGTTCCGCTGCACGGGTGAACCCGCTACCGCAAGTGCATGACGCTTCACCTCCGCCCGACCCATTTCACCGACGCACCCTTCGCCTACCCGGATGGCCATGTCGCGCGACTGGCGGGCGGGCTGCAATGGTTCGCCGCCTACGAGGTGATCGAACCGATCGCCCGCCGTATCGTCCCCGTCGCCGACATCGCGCAAATCGGCCAACGCGCCGCGACGCTCCACGCGCGCATCACCGCGCCGCGCGCGCCCTGGGTGCTCGGCGAGCGGACCTTGCGCTTCGACCAGCCGCAGGTCGCCGCGATCCTCAACGTCACGCCGGACAGTTTCTCCGACGGCGGCGCGCATCTCGACGATCCGGCCGGTGCGGCATCGGCGGGCATGGCGATGGCCGCGGCAGGTGCGGCGGTGATCGACGTCGGGGGCGAGTCGACCCGCCCCGGCGCGGCGCTGGTCTGGGAAGAGGACGAGGCGCGCCGCGTCGCGCCGGTGGTCGAGCGACTGGCGCGCGCCGGGGCGCTCGTCTCGGTCGACACCCGCAAGGCGGCGGTGATCGAGGCGGCGCTGGCGGCGGGCGCGGCGATCGTCAACGACGTGTCGGCGCTGTTGTGGGACGAACGCGCGCTGGACATCGTCGCGCGCAGCGGCGCACCGGTGATCCTGATGCACTCGCCTGACCCGAAAGCCGGCGGCCACGGTCGCCCGACCTATCGCGATGTCGTGACCGAGGTGTTCGACTGGCTGGAGGCGCGCGTCGATGCGGTGGTCGCCGCGGGGGTGGATCGCGCGCGGATCATGGTCGATCCCGGGATCGGTTTCGGCAAGTCGCTCGCCGACAATCTCGCGCTTCTCAACGGCCTGGCGCTGTTCCACGGGCTCGGCTGCCCGATCATGCTCGGCGCGAGCCGCAAGCGGCTGATCGGTGCGCTCGACAATGAAGCGCCGGTTGCGGCGCGGCTCGGCGGATCGATCTCACTGGCGCTTGCGGGCGCACAGGCGGGCGTGCAGTTACTACGCGTCCACGATGTCGTGGAGACCGTACAGGCGCTGCGCGTCTGGCGGGGCTTGCGCGATCGGGCGCTCTCGATACCCTCGTGACGGCAATGAAATGAAACTGGCACGGATCCTTTTGATGTGCGTTAGCCGGGCATGATCGTTACCGCAGTACCTCGTCTCACCCAGATCGTTCGTGAGGTCTGGAAGCCGCTCGTCGTCCTGTTCGTCTGGGACGTCATCGTCACCATCACTTATTACGTGCTGCCGTTCCATGCGCCCGAATTGCCGCTGACGTTGTTCGGCTCGGCATTGGCGCTGTTCCTCGGGTTCCGCAGCAATTCCGCCTACCAGCGCTGGTGGGAAGGGCGGTCGCTGTGGGGGCTGATGATCAACGCCAGCCGCAACCTGGCGCGTGCCGCGCGCAACTTCCTGCCCGATCCCGAGGCGCGCGACATGAAGCGCACGATCGTGCTGCGCCAGATCGCCTATGTGAACGCGCTGCGCTGCCAGTTGCGCAGGCAGAAGGTGGACGACGAGGTGTTGCGGTTCCTGTCAAAGGGCGAGGCGGACTTCGCGCTGTCGCGCACCAACACCGCCAACGGCATCGTCGACGGCACCGGCCGCCGCATCAACGAAGCGCGCCTGAACGGCTGGATCGACACCATTCAGCAAACGTCGATGGAAAGCGTGCTGATCGACATCGCCAACGCGCAGGGCGGGATGGAGCGGCTGAAGAACACGCCGCTGCCCAATCAATATCGCTTCTTCCCGACGATCTTCACGCACCTGTTCTGCATCCTGCTGCCGATCGGGCTGGTCGAGACGCTGGGCTTCGCGACGCCGCTCGGCTCGACGGTGGCGGGGCTGATGTTCCTGGCGGTGCTGGCGATCGGCGACGATCTGGTCGATCCGTTCGCGAACACCGTCCACGACCTGCCGTTGAACGCGATGTGCCGCACGATCGAGATCGACCTGCTTCAGGCGATCGGCGACGAAGCGCCCGAGCCGATGGTGCCCGACAAGACCGGCGTGCTGTGGTGACCTTCCGGTCGTCACCCCGGACTTGATCCGGGGTCCCGCTTTTTTCCACGCCGTGCGGTAAGTAGCGGGGCCCCGGATCAAGTCCGGGGCGACGATCAAAGCAGATACCCGCCGTCGCTCACCAGCACCGTGCCGGTCATCAACGCCGCAGCGTCGGACAGCAGGAATCCGACCTGCGCCGCCACCTCTTCCGGCTTCGCATAGCGCCCGAGCGGCGTCGCCAGCGCGGCCAGTTCGGCAAACGCCGCGTCGCGCCCGATCGCCGCGGCCCGTTCGGCGAACATCGGCACCGCATCCCACACCGGCGTCTCGACCCCGGCCGGCGCGATTGCATTGACGCGGAGCCGCTGCGCCGCGCCTTCCCTGGCCGCGACCTTGACGAGCTGGATCAGCCCGGCCTTCGACGCGCCATAAGCGGCGACGCCGGGCTCGGCCTTGATCCCCGCCGCAGAGGCGACCGCGACGATCGCCCCGCTGCGGCCTTCCATCGCGCGCATCGCGGCGCGCAGCGTCAGGAACGCGCCATCGAGATTGGCCGACAGGATCCGCCGCCACTCGGCGAACGGCAGGGCGGCGATCGCACCCGCCCCCGCGACCCCGGCGTTGACCACCGCGCCGTCGATCCCGGTCAGCACCGCCGCCGCGTCGTCCCACATGGCTTCGTCCGCGACATCGCCGGGCAATAGATCGATCGTGCAGCCGAGGTCGATGCGAGCCAGCGCTCCAGCGTCGCGGTCGGCGAGCACCAGCCGCCCGGCACCGCCCGCCGCCAGATGCCGCGCGCAGGCCAGTCCGATCCCGGAAGCGGCGCCCGTTACGAGGTAGGCGCGATCGGCATAGGGCAGTGTCATGCCCGCAATCGTGCCGCCTTCAGGCGGCGGTGTCGATCCCCAGCTCGTTGAGCTTGCGGTACAGCGTCGAACGGCCGATCCCCAGCCGCCGCGCGACCTCGGTCATCCGCCCGCGATAATGCGCGATCGCCAGCCGGATGATGTCCGATTCGATTTCCTCGAGCGGGCGCAGATGGCCGTCTGCGCCGAACAGCGCCACGCCGGGCGCCTCGCCGCGAGCGCGGGGGGCGGGGCGGTTGCCGAGCGCCGCGATCTGCGGGAAGTCGGCGCGGGTCAGCGTGTCACCCTCGCACAGCACCGCGGCGCGGAAGAGCGCGTTCTGTAGCTGACGGACGTTCCCCGGCCAGTCGTACAGCATCAGCAGGGTCAGCGCGTCGTCGGTGATGTTCAGGTGACGCAAGCCCGGCTGCCTGGCGATCCGCTCGAGCAGATGGCGGGCAAGCGCGGGGATGTCGCTGGCGCGCTCGCGCAGCGGCGGGATCGGCACGGTGACGGCGTTCAGCCGGAAGAACAGGTCCTCGCGGAACCGCCCGGCGGCCACTTCGTCGGCCAGCTTCTTGTTGGTGGCGGCGATCACGCGCACGTCGACCGCCTGCGCATGGCGCGCGCCGAGCGGCAGCACCTCGCCGCTCTGGAGCACGCGCATCAGCAGCGCCTGCGCGTCGAGCGGCAGGCAGTCGACCTCGTCGAGAAACAGGGTGCCGCCATGCGCGGCGACGAAGCGACCCTGCCGTCGCTCGAACGCGCCCGCAAACGCGCCCGGCTCATGCCCGAACAACTCGCTGGCAATCGTATTTGCGGGCACCGAGCTGCAATTGACCGTGACGCGCTCCAGCGCGTTGCGCGGCGAGGCGGCGTGGATCGCCTCGGCCACCACTTCCTTGCCGACCCCGCTCTCGCCCTCGATCAGTACCGCGACCCGCGCACGCGCCGCCTTGGCCGCGATCGACAGCGCCGCGCGAAAGTCGGGCGCGGTGCCGACGATCTCGTCGAAGCCGAGCATCGCCGGGATTTTCTCGGTCAGCGGGCGCAGCTCGCCCCCGGCGGTTGCGCCGACCGCGGCTTCGAGCGCGTGGAGCAGCCGTTCGGGGGCGAGCGGCTTGCTGAGATAATCGGTCGCCCCCGCGCGCATCGCCTCGACGGCGCTCGCGACCGAGGCGTGCGCGGTCAGCAGCAGGATCGGGAGCTGCGGACGATAGGCGCGCAACTGCGCGATCACCGGCGCCGGCTCGACATCGGCCTCGGCGTGATGGAGCAGGATCGCGTCGAGCTGCATCCCGTCTTCGGTCGCCAGCGTCGCCAGCGCGCTGCCGGCGTCCTCGGCCATGATCGTCCGCCAGCCACCACGCGCCGCGATCGTCGCCACGACGCGACGCTGCGCGGCTTCGGCGTCGATCAGCATCAGCAGACGTTGTCCGTTGCGCGTCATGTTCTGGCCCGGCCCCATGTTTCGTCCGATGCTGCCCTAGCGCCCTTGAGTAAAGGGGAACTTAAATCCTGGCATCATCAGACCATCACCATATTGCCTGTTTCTCCTTGCTTAACTACGGTTGCGCGAACCGACCAAGGGGAAGAGGATCATCATGGCCGAACCTGCCGATCTGAAGGCACATGAGGCAACGTATACGAGCATGATCGGTCTGCTCAAATATGGCGCCGTCGCCTGTTTCCTGCTCGCATTCCTCGTCATCTGGCTCATCTCGTAGCCGCGCGGTGAAGATCGCGGTCGTTCGGGAGCAGGCAGCCGGCGAGCGCCGCGTCGCCGCCACGCCGGAAACGGTGAAGAAATTCGCGGCGCTCGGCGCGACGCTGGCGGTGGAGGCTGGCGCGGGTGCGGCGGCGTCGCTTGCCGATGCCGATTATGCCGCCGCCGGTGCGACGATCGGCGACCGCGCCGCCACGCTGGCCGGCGCACAGATCGTGCTGGGCGTGCAGGGGCCGGACCCGGCGTCGCTCTCCGGGGTGGCGCCCGGTGCATGGGTGGTCGCGGGGCTCAACCCGTTCGGAGAGCGCGCGCGGGTCGACGCTTATGCTGCCGCAGGGCTGGAGGCGCTGGCAATGGAGTTCATGCCGCGCATCACCCGCGCGCAGTCGATGGACATCCTGTCGTCGCAATCGAACCTCGCCGGCTACAAGGCGGTGCTCGACGCCGCCGCCGAATATGGCCGCGCTTTCCCGATGATGATGACCGCGGCGGGCACGGTCAGCGCCGCGCGCGTCTTCGTGATGGGCGTCGGGGTCGCCGGGCTGCAGGCGATCGCCACCGCCCGGCGGCTGGGCGCGCAGGTCTCGGCCACCGACGTCCGCTCCGCCACCAAGGAGCAGATCCAGTCGCTCGGCGCCAAGCCGGTCTTCGTCGAGAACGTCGCCGGGATCGAGGGCGAGGGCTCGGGCGGCTATGCCGGTGAGATGTCGCCCGAATATCAGGCGGCGCAGGCCGAGCTGGTGTCCGCGCACATCGCGAAGCAGGATATCGTCATCACCACCGCGCTGATCCCCGGCCGTCCCGCGCCGCGGCTGGTCAGCGATGCGCAGCTCGCGTCGATGCGCCCCGGCTCGGTCGTCGTCGACCTCGCGGTCGAGCAGGGTGGCAATGTCGAAGGCGCGGTGGCGGGCGAGGTGGTCGAGCGACACGGCGTCAAGATCGTCGGTCACCGCAACGTCGCGGGCCGGCTGCCCGCCGACGCCTCGGCGCTGTTTGCGCGCAACCTCTACAATTTCCTCTCGACCTTCTGGGACAAGGAACAGGCGCGCCCGGTGCTCGATGCCGAGATCGGCGACGCGATCCGGCTGACGAAGGACGGGAAGGTCGTGAACGCCCGGCTGCTGTCGTGAGGCGCGGCTGGGCGGCGCTGGGCGGACTGCTGCTGGCGACGACCGCCGCAGCGCAATCGCCCGACAAGGCCGATCGCCAGACCTTCTACGATCTCGTCGACCGCTATCAGATGTTCGTCGTGCCGCATTGCGACCCGGCGACGACCGACGCCTACCGCACGCAGAATGCCGCCCGCGACGCTGCCTTCGTCCAGTCCTTGCAGGGAACGAAGCTGGCGAGCGTCTATGCGCGCGCGGTGGCGGATCGCCAGAAGCACGATCGCAAGACCGTCTACGATTGTCAGCCGACCGCCACCCCGCGTCCCGCGCCGACCGGCCGGACGGCCGCCCAGCGTCGGCGTGCCGAGCGCGAGGCGGCGCGGCTCGTCGCCGCGGAGGCGAAGCGCGACCGTACCGAAATTTTCACCGAGGGCGACCGCATCTTCGCCGAAATGGTGGCATTGCGCGACCGCACGGCCGCGGCGCCGCGCTGAACGAAAGGGGCCAGCATGGACTTCATCGCGATCCTGTCGATCTTCGTGCTGGCATGTTTCGTCGGCTATTACGTGGTCTGGTCGGTGACCCCCGCGCTGCACACGCCGTTGATGGCGGTCACCAATGCCATCTCCAGCGTCATCATCGTCGGCGCGCTGATCGCCAGCGCGGCGGCGGGGAGCGTCGGCGGCAAATGGCTGGGGCTGCTGGCGGTGGTGCTGGCGAGCATCAACATCTTCGGCGGCTTCGCGGTCACGCAGCGGATGCTGGCGATGTACAAGAAAAAGGAACGGCCGGCGGCGAAGTAACCGTCGCCCCTGCGAAGGCAGGGGCCCATGGCTGTAGAGTGGAAGAACAGGGTCTGACACAGATACGCGATCCATGTGTCAAACCGCTCGAAGTACGAGACAGACATAGGCCCCTGCCTTCGCAGTGGCGACGAGGTGGGGGCGAGCAGAGTCCCCGGAGACATAGGCCCCTGCCTGCGCAGGGGCGACGTACCGCGGGGGAGCAGCGCCCCCATGAAACACAGGCCCTGCCTGCGCAGGGGCGACGAAGTCGGGGGAGCAGAGCCTAGTGCAACACGCCGTCAATCCATGGGTCGCCTTCGCGTACCTCGTCGCGGGCGTGTGCTTCATCCTCGCCTTGCGCGGCCTGTCGAGCCCGACCACCAGCCAACGCGGCAACCGCTTCGGCATGATCGGCATGGGCATCGCGGTGCTGACGACGCTCGTCACGCATGTGCCGACGATCACCGTGCTGGTCGAAGGCTATGATTACGCGGCGCTGCTTTCCGCGATCGACACCGTCGCGGTGTTCGAGATCGTCGCCGCGATCGCGCTCGGCGCGGCGATCGGCCTCACCACCGCGCGGCGCATCGCCATGACCGCGATGCCGCAGCTCGTCGCCGCCTTCCACAGCCTCGTCGGGCTCGCCGCGGTGCTGGTCGCCGCCGCGGCATACCTCAACCCGGTCGCGTTCGGGATCGCGCTGCCGGTGCTCACCCCGGACGGCGCGGTCGCGCTCATCAACCCGGTCAGCCGCATCGAAATGGGGCTGGGCGTGGCGATCGGTGCGATCACCTTCTCGGGCTCGGTGATCGCCTTCCTCAAGCTCAACGGCAACATGGGCGGCGCGCCGATCCTGCTGCCTGCGCGGCACGTCATCAACCTCGGCGTGCTCGCCGCGATCGTCGCGCTGGTCGCCTATTTCACGCTCGACCAGAGCCCGTGGGTGTTCTGGACGATCACGCTCCTGTCGTTCGCGATCGGCTTCCTGCTGATCGTCCCGATCGGCGGCGCGGACATGCCGGTCGTGGTGTCGATGCTCAACAGCTATTCGGGCTGGGCCGCCGCGGCGATGGGCTTCACGCTCCACAACAGCGCGATGATCATCACCGGTGCGCTGGTCGGCTCGTCGGGCGCGATCCTCAGCTACATCATGTGCCGCGCGATGAACCGCAGCTTCGTGAGCGTCATCGCAGGCGGGTTCGGCGCCGAGGCGGGCGGGGGCGGGGCAAGTGCCGCCAAAACGGATCGACCGTGGAAGCGCGGTTCGGCCGAGGATGCCGCCTTCCTGATGAGCCAGGCCGAGCAGGTCATCATCGTCCCCGGCTATGGCATGGCGGTCGCGCAGGCGCAGCACGTGCTGCGCGAGATGGCCGACAAATTGAAGGCCGAGGGCGTGCGCGTGAAATATGCGATCCACCCGGTCGCCGGGCGGATGCCGGGGCATATGAACGTGTTGCTGGCCGAAGCGAACGTCCCTTACGACGAAGTCTTCGAGCTGGAGGACATCAACTCCGAGTTCGCGCAGACCGATGTCGCGTTCGTGATCGGCGCGAACGACGTCACCAACCCGGCGGCGAAGACCGACAAGACCTCGCCGATCTACGGGATGCCGGTGCTCGACGTCGAAAAGGCCAAAACGGTGCTGTTCGTGAAACGTTCGATGGGCGGGGTCGGCTATGCCGGCGTCGACAACGACGTTTTCTACAGGGACAATACCATGATGCTGCTCGCCGACGCGAAGAAGATGGTCGAGGATATCGTCAAGGCGCTCGACTGAGCCATGGCGACCCCGTTCGGTTTTGCGGGCGCGCGCACGACGCCATTCGTGCTCGCGACCATGGATGCGGCTGGTGGCGCCGCCGCGCAGGAAGCGATCGCGCTGATCGGCGGTGAATTGGACGCCCCGGTCGCCTTGCAGGAGGCAGCCGCGGTGCTTGCCATCTTGCCCGAACCTGCGCCGGTGGTGGTGCTCGATCTCGACGGCGCACCCGACGAGGTGGCGCATGACGTTGTCGCCGTCGTCGGGATGCTGGCGCAGGCGCGCGCATGGCGCTGTGTCGTGGCGATGAGCATGGCGCAGATCGATCTGGTGATCGCCGCGCTGGGCGATGCGGTGGACGAGGTGCAATTGCTCTGCGCGCCCAGCCAGGCCGAATGGATCGGCGCGCTGGCGATCGCCGCGGCGGGCGGCACCGGCTCGGTCCGCGCGGCCGATGAGGAGCGCGAGCGGTTGGCGCGGCTCAGCGCCGAGGTGGCGCGCATCGCCGAGATGTTGACGCGCTTTACCGAGCGTGAGGGCGGCGACCGCGCCGAAGATCGCCGCCGCGCCTTCGCGCCTGCGCCCGCCACCCCCGACATCACCGCGGGCGCGGTCCGCGACGTGCTGCGCGCACGGCGGTTGCGTGATCGGTTCTTCGGCGAAGGGCTGTTCGAGGATCCCGCCTGGGACATGCTGCTCGACCTGTTTGCCGCGCAACTGGAGGGCGCGCGCGTTTCGGTGTCGAGCCTGTGTATCGCCGCCGCGGTCGCGCCGACCACTGCGCTGCGCTGGATCGGGAAGCTGACGGCCGCGCGCCTGCTCGACCGTGCGCCCGATCCCGAAGACCGCCGCCGCGCCTTCGTCGCACTGACCGATGAAGCGCGGGATTCGATGCACCGCTATGTCGCGGCGCTGGCCGAGGCGCGATTGCCGTTCGTGTGAACGGCATGACGCCGCCTCTTGATCCGCGGACCGGCGCGTGTAGAGAGGCGGCACGGCGGCGATCCTGACGATTGCCTTGCGCCGGGCGCTTAGCTCAGCTGGTAGAGCGGCTCGTTTACACCGAGTAGGTCGGCGGTTCGAACCCGTCAGCGCCCACCATTCTCAAAGCCGGATCAGGATCCGTCGCTCGGCGTAATGGCTTGCGTGATGCGGTCGGCTTCTGCCATTTCCCCGCGCACCGCCGATTGATCGGCGGCGAATCCGGGGGGGTGTCATGTCATTGCAGCGGAAGATGGTCGACGTGGTGGGCGATCGGCTCGGGCTCGAGATTTTCCGTCGTGACGGCACCGGCGACTGGATCGAGAAGCGGTTCGTCGGCCAATTGCTGTCGGCGCTGGAGGTCGATTGCGTGCTCGACGTCGGCGCCAACCGCGGTCAATATGGTGAATTCCTGCGTCGCGCCGGCTATCGCGGACTGATCCTGTCGTTCGAACCCGGGATCACGCCGTATCAGGAGCTGGAGGCGACCGCGCGCCGCGACGGCAACTGGCACACGTTCAACATGGCCTTGGGGCAGGTCGATGGCACGCTGCCGATGAACGTGATGAAGATCGACGTCTTCTCCTCGTTCCGTGCGCCCAGTGTCGAGGAGGACGCTTCGCTCTCGGCCGACAATCAGGTCGAGCGCGTGGTCGAGGTGCCTGTGGCGCGCATCGATGGGCTGTTCGAGGGGCTGATGGCGCAACACGGGTTCGCTCGGCCGTTCCTGAAGATGGATACGCAGGGTTATGACCTGGAGGTGCTGCGTGGTGCCGGCGCCGCGATCGCGAAGTTCGTTGGCCTATCCAGCGAGATCGCGATCCGTCGCCTCTACAAGGACAGTCCTTCGATGCTCGAAAGCATCGCCGCGATCGTCGACGCCGGGTTCAGTTTCGTGAACCTGGTGCCGGTCCACCCCGATCGTGTGCTCAACCCGCTCGAACTGAACAGCTATGCGGTGCGCGACGACCTCGCACGCTGACGTTCGGTCACGCGGCGGGCGGCGCATCCTCCTCATATTTGATCTGCAGATAGCGCCGCTTCGTCTCCAGCGCGTCCAGATCGCCCTGCGCCAGCCGCTCGCTGATCTCGCCCAGCTCGCGCTCGATGACGCCGAGCCCTTCGACCAATTGCTGGTTCGGGGTCATGCCGTTGCGCGGGCTGTTGCGCATCGCCGGGGGCACGCGCGTGTAATCCGCGACGAAGCTCGGCAGTTGCTCGCCGACCAGCCGCCGCAATTCCGCTCCCAGCGGACTGTCCTCGTCGAGCGTCGCGACCTGCACGCCCAGCGTGTCGAGCCGGACATCGAGCTGGTCGAGCACCCCCTGCGCCGGCGCGGGCAGCGCCGCGCGCCGCGCGTCGAGCCAGCGCGCCGCCTGCGCGGGGACCGCCTTCACCTCCGACTTCACGATCCGCTCGGGCGTCGGCACCGGCGTGGCGGGCGCGAACAGCACCAGCAGCGTCATCGCCGCGATCAGCGCCGCGACCGCGACCATCCCGAACGCACCGAGCCCCATCAGCGTGGCCACCGTCAGGATCAGCCCCGCGCCGATCGCCACCGCCGCCGCGCGCTTGCGCCGCCCGCCGCGCCCGCGTCGCGGGCGGCGCTGGAGCGGGATCACCGCGCCGCCGCGCCGCCGCTCGCGCGCGACCCGTGCGTCGGCGATCGCGTCGTCGACGTCTGTCACAGCGACTCCAGCTTGAACTGCTCGGCCCCGCCGGCGACGCGGTTCTGCGTCGCGCCCTCGGCGCGCGCGATATAGCCGCGCGACTTCTCGACCTCGTTGCCGAGCGTGTCGACCGTCACCTTCATCGTGTCGAGCGCCTTCAGCTTGAAGGTGTCGATCGCATCCATCGTGTCATAGATGTTCTGGAACGCGCGTTGCAGCGTCTCCAGCGGGATCGTCGACGCCGCCGCCTGCTCATGCACGCGCGCGGTGTTCTGGCGCAGCAGGTTGCCGGTCGAATCGATCAGCCCGGCGGTGGTGGTGTTGAGCTGCGTGATCTGCTCCAGCACCAGTTTCTGGTTGGTCAGCGCCTGCGCGACCGTCACCGCGGTGCGCAGCGCCGCGACCGTCGTGGTGCTCGCGCGATCGACGCCCTTGATCAGCTCGACATTGTTCTTCTTGACCAGATCGAGCGCAAGATAGCCCTGCACCGTCACCGCCATCTGCGTCAGCAGGTCCTGCGTCCGCTGCCGCGCGTAGAACAAAGCGCTCTCGCGGATCGCCTTGGCCTTGGCGGGATCGGTGTGGTCCAGCTCGTTGGCCTTGTCCTCCAGCCGCGCGTCCATCGTGCGCGACAGATGGATCATCTGCTCCAGCCGCCCCATCGCGGTCCACAGGTTCGCGCGCTCGGTATCGATCGCGGCATTGTCCATCAGCAGCTCGTCCTTGCCGCTGCCCAGGCTCTTCAGGATCGAGGCGATATGCGTCTGCGACGATTTGTAGCCGTCGAAATAGTTACGGACCTTGTTGCCGAACGGGATCACCCCGAATAATTTCTGCGGCGCGGTCAGCTTGCCGCGCTTGCCGGGATCGAGATCCTCGACGACGCGGCGCAGCTCGGCGAGATCCTTGCCGACCCCGGCCTCCTGATCCATCGCGCGCACCGGGCGGTCGAGGAAGCGGTTCGACTGGCCGGCGGCGTCGCGGATTTCCTTCTGCCCCATCGCGGTGATCGCATCGACGCGCTTGCCGAACTCGGGCGAATTGACGTCCTCGTTGACGAGCTGCTCGACGAACGCATCGACCCGCCGCTCCAGCTCGCTGCGCTTGCTGTCGTCGACCGGCACCAGCCCGGCGGCCTTTTCGGCGCGGACCTCGGGCACCGGATCGGGCGGGGTGAGCACCAAAGTCGGCTCGGTCGCGTCGTTCGGAGCGGTCGCCATCGTCACGTCATCCTTCTCTTGCGCGGCCATTGTCCTTCGTCCGCGGCCGGCTTTCAACTGTGTTGTTCATGTAATACGCCAAGTGGTGGCTGTCGAGGCACTGGCATCCGATGGAACTTTCCGCTATGCGCCGCGGCGAAACTGCCTGCGGACAAGCGGGCCACCCTCAGGAACCCGTATGAACCTGCGCAATATCGCCATCATCGCGCACGTCGATCATGGCAAGACCACCCTCGTCGATCAGTTGTTCCGTCAGTCCGGCACGTTCCGCGACAACCAGCGCGTCGAGGAGCGCGCGATGGATTCGAACGACCTCGAAAAGGAGCGCGGGATCACCATTCTCGCAAAGCCGACCTCGATCGAGTGGGAAGGCACGCGCATCAACATCGTCGACACCCCCGGCCACGCCGACTTCGGCGGCGAGGTGGAGCGCATCCTCTCGATGGTCGACGGCGTGATCCTGCTGGTCGACGCTGCCGAGGGCGCGATGCCGCAGACCAAGTTCGTCACCGGCAAGGCGCTGGCGCTAGGACTGCGCCCGATCGTCGTCGTCAACAAGGTCGACCGGTCGGACGCGCGCATTCAGGAAGTGCTCGACGAGGTGTTCGACCTGTTCGTCGCGCTGGAGGCGAACGACGAGCAGCTCGACTTCCCGGTGCTCTACGCCTCGGGCCGCAACGGCTATGCCTCGGAGGACATGGACCGTCGCGAGGGTACGCTGACCCCGCTGTTCCAGAAGATCGTCGATCACGTGCCGCCGCCGTCGCTCGATCAGTACGCGCCCTTCAGCTTCCTCGTCACGCTGCTCGACCGCGACAACTTCCTCGGCCGTATTCTCACGGGCCGCGTCCAGTCGGGCGTCGTCAAGCTCAACCAGCCGATCCACGCGCTCGACAACCAGGGCAATGTGATCGAGACCGGCCGCGCGTCAAAGCTGATGAGCTTCCGCGGGCTGGAGCGCGTGCCGGTCGAAGAGGCGCGCGCGGGTGACATCATCTCGCTCGCCGGCCTGGCGGTAGCGACGGTCGCCAACACGATCTGCGATACCTCGGTCAGCACGCCGATCCAGGCGCAGCCGATCGATCCGCCGACGCTGTCGATGCGCTTCGCGGTCAACGATTCGCCGATGGCGGGGCGTGAGGGCAGCAAGGTCACCAGCCGCATGATCCGCGACCGCCTGATGCGCGAGGCCGAGACCAATGTCGCGATCAAGGTGACCGAGGCCGCCGATCGTGACAGCTTCGAGGTTGCCGGCCGCGGCGAGCTTCAGCTCGGCGTGTTGATCGAAACGATGCGCCGCGAGGGCTTCGAGCTGGGGATCAGCCGTCCGCGCGTGCTGTTCGGCGAGGACGAGAACGGCAGCAAGACCGAGCCGTACGAAACCGTCATCATCGACGTCGATGAGGAGCATTCGGGCACGGTGGTCGAGAAGATGAACCTCCGCAAGGCCGAGATGACCGACATGCGCCCGTCGACCGGCGGCAAGACGCGCATCACTTTCTCGGCGCCATCGCGCGGGATGATCGGCTATCACGGCGAGTTCCTGTCGGACACGCGCGGCACCGGCATCATGAACCGGCTGTTCGAGAAGTACGGCCCGCACAAGGGCAATATCGAGGGCCGCAAAAACGGCGTGCTGATCTCGAACGGCGCGGGCGAGGCGCAGGGCTATGCGCTCGGCCCGCTCGAGGATCGCGGCATCCTGTTCGTCGGCCACGGCGAGGCGCTCTACGAGGGCATGATCATCGGCGAGAACGCCAAGACGGATGACCTCGAGGTCAATCCGATGAAGGCCAAGCAGCTGACCAACTTCCGTGCGAGCGGAGGCAAGGACGATGCGATCCGCCTGACCCCGCCGAAGAAGATGACGCTCGAGCAGGCGATTGCGTACATCGACGACGACGAGATGGTCGAGGTGACCCCGAAGTCAATCCGTCTCCGCAAGCGCCATCTTGATCCGCACGAGCGCAAGCGCGCGAGCCGCGCCAAGGCGGCTTAAGGCGAGGCGGCAAGCGGGCAGCAACGCTGCCCGCGAGCAACAGCCTCGCCCGGCCGGCGGCGCTACGGCGCCGTCCGACGACACGGGCTTCGCCCGTGGGCGGGCTCAGCGAGAGATCAGACGGCCACCGCCCGCCCGGCGGTGGCCGTTCTCATTTCGCGGCTCGCGCAGCAGCGCACCATTTCCACCGTCGCCCCTGCGCAGGCAGGGGCCCATGTCTCTGTCGTGCGTCGATGCGGCCGACACAAAAACGTCGCGCCTGTGTCAGCCGAACCGCATGACGCGACAGCCATAGGCCCCTGCCTGCGCAGGGGCGACGGCGCGGGAGGCCGGCGGATCGCCCGTCATGCGCCACGACGTCAACCGCGCGCCTGTCCTACGCCCGCGACCGCGTGGTAATTTCCGGTGATGCCGACCCACTACCCGACTCCGCGTCACGCCCTCATCGCCCCGCCGCGACCCGCGCGCGCACCCCGCCAGCGTCTCAACATTCACAACATTCGCGCCGGCAACCCACTGATCCGGCAACACATCGTCACCGACGATCCACGCTCGCGCCGCGCCACCCGGATAGGACGGCGCGTTACATTTCCAGCGGAGCCCCCGATGCGTATCGCCACCGCCATGACCCTGCTCGCCACCACCCTGCTCGCCGCGACCGGCGCGGCGGCGCAGACCGCCTATCCCGTGATCCCGGAGCCGATGATCTTCGACATGATGCGCCCGCTCGGTGCCCAGAGAGGCGAGATGGAGATCAATGCGCTGGCGATGACCACCTCGCCTTTCCGCCCGCGCGCCGCCGAATGGGCGCCCGAGGTCGAATATGCCTTCGCGGACGGCAAGGCGATCGAGTTCGAGCTGCCGTTCAACGGCGCGAAGCTGGAGGCGTTCAAGCTCGGCCTACAGGCGGCATTCGGCGCGTCGGCGGACGGGCGTAGCGCGCATGGCGTGCAATATCTCCGCATCTACGACCGCGAGACCGGGCGCTACAGCAATTCGCTGCTCTACATGGCCGGCCATCGCTTCGATGCGCGATGGAGCATGATGAACATGGTCGGCGTCGACGATATCGCGCTCAAGCGCCGCAACGGGCGCAACGCGCTGCTGCTCAATCATGCCACCTTCTACGACGTCGCGGCGGGGACGATCGCGGGAGTCGAGCTGAATGTGGCCGGCGGGCGCGAGCGGCTGGTGCGCGTCGCGCCGCAGCTGCACCAGCGATTGGCCGCCAGGGTCAATGTGCAGGCGGCGGCGGGGGTCGAGAAGCATCGCCATCACCGCGCGCGCCCGACGCTCGGCGTGCGGCTGGTGCGCGAACTCTGACGCCGGTAGAAGCGCCGCCATGCCGATCGACCTTATCTGCCTCGATGCCGACGACACGCTGTGGCACAACATGCGCTTCTTCGCCGCGGCGGAGCAGGCGTTCGCCGAACTGGTCGCGCCCTATGCCGACGATGCCGCGGCGCGCGAACGGATGCAGGCGATCGAGATCCGCAACCTGCGCCACTATGGCTATGGTGCGAAGAGCTTCACGCTGTCGATGATCGAAACCGCGCTTGAACTGGCGGGCGACGATCTGCCGGCGGCGAGCGTCCGCCGCATCCTCGCGATCGGGCGCGAGTTGCTCGCGCATCCGGTCGAGTTGCTCGACGGGATCGGCGCGACGCTCGAACGGCTGGCGGGGATCGGGCGACTGGTGCTGGTGACCAAGGGCGACCTGCTCCACCAGGAGGTGAAGCTCGCCGCGTCCGGGCTCGGGCAATTGTTCACGGGGATCGAGATCGTCAGCGACAAGCGGGCTGAAACCTTCGTGCGCGTCTTCCACCGCTATGGCTGCGCGCCCGAGCGGGCGGTGATGGCGGGCGACTCGATGCGCTCGGACGTGCTGCCGGCGCTCGAAGCGGGGGCGTGGGGCGCGTACATCCCGCAGCCGCTGGCCTGGGTGCATGAGGTGGCGACCGCCCCGACCGACCACCCGCGCTTCCGGCAATTGGCGCGGCTGGCGGAGTTGCCGGACTGGATCGAGGAGATCGGGGACGCTTGATATCCGTCATTCCCGCGCAGGCGGGAATGACGTGAAAAGAGGGGAGGCCGAAGCCTCCCGAACGTTACCTCAGTCGAACTTGCCGCTCAGCGAGACGCCGACGATCCGCGGTTCGTTGAACACCGCGGCGTTATAGTTCTCGATCACGCCCTTCAGGTTCTTCTCATTGGTGATGTTGCGCGCGAACGCGGCGATCTCATAGCGGCCGTCGGCGGTGGTGAAACCGGCCTTGAGCCCCAGTTCGAGATTATCGTCGGCGAAGAACTCGCGGGTCTTGTACAGGACGAAGTTGGTATAGCCCTGCATGTTGACGTCGCCCGCCACGAAGAAGTTGCCGCGATCCGACAGCGGGATGTCGTAGCGAACCGCCGCATCGACCTGCCAGCGCGGTGCGTTGGGCAGCGGGTTGCCGTCGATCCGGGCCAAGGTGGCTGGCTGGCCGAAGATCGTCGCCGGCACCGTCTGGTTCAGCACCGTGCACGTCAGGTCGCGACCGAACTGGCACACCTGTGCGAAGACGTTCTTGTCCTTGATCTCGGTGTGGATCGCGCTGCCGCCCAGCGAGAAGGTGATGTTGCGGATCGGCCGCCAGTCCATCTCCGCCTCGACGCCATAGGCATTGGCGTGGTCGGCGTTGAACAACGTGCCGTTGCCGTTTGCGTCATTGCCGTTCAGCTGGATGTCGTTGACCCGGTAGGTGAAGGCGGTGGCGTTGAGGCGCAGCTTCGAGGTCGGCTGCGTCTTCACGCCCGCCTCATACGACATGATCGTCTCGCTGTTCGCGGTCGAAAACGGCGTGTTGAACACCGCCGAGCGCCCCTGAATGGTCGGGCCGCGGAAGCCGCGCGCGACACGGGCATAGATGCTCGCGGTCGGGTCGATCTCGTACAGCGCCGACAGATCCCAGCTCGGCTCCTTGCCGGTCAGCTTGACCGCACGCGGCGCAGTTGCCGGGAAGGTGTCGACCGTGCCCGCGGCGTTGCGCCCGGCGCGCACCAGCCGCGTCTCCTTGTCGTCCTCGGTGTAGCGCGCCCCGGCGGTCAGCGTCAGCCGCTCGGCAAGGCGATAGCTCGCCTGCCCGAACACCGCCCAGCTGGTGTTGACGTTGCGCAGCCGCACCCAGTTGTTGACGTTGCGCTGCGCATCGCCCGGCAGCAGGAAATAGCCGCGCTGGTAGAATTCGGTGACGTCGCGGCTGTCGAAATAGAAGCCGCCGAACTGCCATTTGAACGCGCCGTCGCCGTTGCTCGCCAGCCGCACTTCCTGCGTCCACTGGTCGAGGTCGCGGACGCGGCCCATGCTCTCGCCATAGCCGGCCCCGCCGAAGTTGGTCGCCGCGCCGCCGTCGGTGTCGCCGCGGCTGTAGCCCGAGGTGGTCTCATAGGCGGTGATCGAGGTCAGCGTCGCCGCGCCGAAATCCCATGCCGCGTTCACCGACCCGCCATAGGTCTTGTACGCCTGCGGGTTGTTCGCGCCCTCGTCGAGCGCGACACGGTCGCGCGGTTCGAGGTTGATGTTGTTCTGCCCCTTGATGAGCGCGCCGCGGTGGAACACCGTCGACGTGCCCTCATAGGAGCGGACATGGCCCGACAGGTTGACCGACAGCGTCTCGGTCGGGGTCAGCAGCACCTGCAGGCGCGCGTCGCGCTCGTCGAAGCCGCCCATCGCGTCACGGCCAGGACGCGTGCCGTCACGGCTGACGCCGGTGTAGCTGTTGTCGATCCAGTCGTCGCGATGCTGGTACAGCCCCGACAGCCGCACCGCGATCTTGTCCTGCACGATCGGCCCGCCGACGCCGCCGTCGAAGGTGACGGTGTTGTACGAGCCATAGGAAGCGTTGAAGCGGCTCGACCACGTCTGGCCGGGGCGGATCGTGTCGAACTTGATGATGCCCGCGGTGGTGTTGCGTCCGAACAGCGACCCCTGCGGCCCGCGCAGCACCTCGACATTGGCGACGTCATAGACCGGGTTCGACTTCAGGACGACATGCTCGAGCACGACATCGTCCTGGATGATCGACACCGGCTGCGAGGCACCGAGGTAGAAGTCGATGTTGCCCAGCCCGCGGATGTAGAAGCGCGGGAAGATGCGGCCGGTCGTGGTCTCGGCATACAGGCCCGGTACGCGGCCGGCGAGCGCCAGCGCATCCTCGCCACCCGCCTGGAAGGTGCGCAGGTCGTCGCCGTTGACGACCGCGACCGACACGGGCACGCGGCGCAGGTTCTCGGTGCGGCGCTCGGCGGTCACCACCACTTCGCCCAGCCCGGCATCACCCGCTTCCGACGTCGCATCGGTCGTCGCAGGCGTGGTGCTGCCGGTCTGCGCTGCGGCGGGGAGGGCGGATAGGGCAACACCGGCGGCAAGGCCGGCGAGCAAGATCGATTTCGACGAACGACGCATGATAACCCCTTATGGAACAATGGAGAGGCGCCTCGTTGGCGTACCGGCTGATGCGGCACTTTCCGAGCCGAGGCGTCGGCTTCCTGCGGCGGCCGCTAGGGGGCGATTGTGTCCACATCATGAAAAGTAACGGAATCTTTCCGTATGTGTCCGTGCTGCACGATCGCACGGGCGGCTGTATCGGAATGGAACGATGGGGCTGGCTCTCCAAAGGCGCCTTAACCCTGTATCTGGCGGAATTTTGCGCCTGGCGCCCGCTGACCCGGCAGTCGAACCGCAAAGTAAACGAAGTGTTTACCGATTTTGGTACCAGTTGTCGGCTCATCGGCGCGGTGGGATCAGCTCGTTCAACACGAGCGAACATCTCTCACCGGAGTCGATCATCATGAAGACGCTTCTTTCTGCCAGCGTCGTTGCTTCCGCGTTTTTTGCCGCCGCGCCGGCCTCGGCGGTTTCCTTCGTCACCCTCAATGGTTCGGCCGACGTGTTCGCGGCATCGGCCGTTGGCGCTCAGGCCACGTTCGACAAGGCGGCCGATACAGGCTTCAGCGTGAGCGGCGGCAGCACGCAGGCGGTCGCGGGCAAGTCGGCCAACCCGTTCGGTGCACCCGATAGCAACATCTACCTGTACGTCCTGGCGAACGGCAGCGCGACCGTTTCGTCGGTCGCGTCGGCGTTCCGCAACATCTCGGTTTATCTTGGTTCGATCGACGCGGGCAACAAGGTCGAGGTGCTGGGGCTGGGCGGCAGCGTGCTGAAGAGCTTCACCGGTTCGGAATTGATCGCCCCGGCCTCTGCAAGCGGCAACCAGAGTGCGGCAGCCACCAATCGCCTGGTGACCTTCAGCGCCGGCAACAACGAACAACTGACCGGACTACGATTCACGTCGAACGTCAACTCGCTCGAACTCGATAACGTCCGCTTCAGCGCCGCGGTGCCGGAGCCGGCGACATGGGCGATGATGATGCTGGGCTTCGGCGTGGTCGGCTATTCGCTGCGTCGGCGGTCGGCCCCGCGGACGGGTCAGCTCATCTGATCCGCCAGCCCGGTGATCGCCGCCCATTCCGCGACGGTCACCGGGCTGACCGACAAGCGTGACTGTCGCAGCATCGCCATCCCGGCCAGCGCCGGCATAGCCTTCATCGTGGCGAGCGTTACGGGCGCTGGCAGCGGATTGCGGGCCGTTACGGCAACGGACACCCATGGGGCAGCGCCGTCCACCCGCGCGGCACGGGTTACCTCCGCGACGCCGACCGCCGCCTTCTGTGCGCCGCTGTGATAGATCAGCGCCAGATCGCCCACCTCCATCGCGCGTAGATGCGCTGCGGCGGCGTGATTGCGCACGCCGGTCCATTCGGTTTCGCCTTCGTGGACAAGATCGTCCCATCCGTAGCTGTCGGGTTCGGTCTTCAGCAGCCAATGTGCCACAGCTCTTCTCGATTAAACCGTGCATGAATGCCCCATTCCGCGTCGGTTCAGCCGTTGCGGTTCATAGGCAGGGCACAGGCTCGCACAGATATGCGTTCAGTCCAACAGGCGAGCGAGTGCAGGAGGTCCGGTTTATGTCTGCGTTGAAGAAGACCGTTTTGGCCACCGGCCTGATGGCGACAGCCCTGGCCAGTGCCGCGCCCGCGGAGGCGCAGCGTTACTGGCGGCACCGCGACCGGGGCGGCGATACCGCGGCGGGCGCGCTGATCGGTGGCGTGATCGGGCTGGGGCTCGGCGCGGCGATCGCGTCGAGCAACCGCGATCGCTACTACGACCGGCGCTATGACGATCGCGGCTATTATTACGACGATCGCTCCTATTACGCGCCGCCGCCGCGGGTCTACTATCGCGAGCGTTATTACGCGCCGCCGCCCCCGCGCGTCTATTACGAGCCGCGCGGCTATTATCGCGGCTATGACGCGCCCGGCTATTACGGCTGGTGAGTCGAACGGCGGCGCAGGGAGACGATCCCCGCGCCGCTTTTTTTGTGGCCGCGCGCGTCGCTTTGCGGCAAGGGCGCGGCATGAGCGATACTCCTCCCGACCATCTGTCGATCGATCCGTCGAGCCCGTTCTTCGACCAGGACGCCCTGCAACGTGGCGTCGGCATCCGCTTCAAGGGCGTCGAGCGCCGCGACGTCGAGGAATATAGCATGTCCGAAGGCTGGGTGCGCGTCGCGCTCGGCAAGAAGGTCGACCGTCACGGCCGTCCGCTGACGATCAAGCTGACCGGCCCGGTCGAAGCGTATTTCGAGAATGCTGCCGAGGGTGGCGACGCCGCCGGTGATCCGGAAGTGGCGTAAGGCGTACTGACTTCCTACTGTCATCCCCGCGAAGGCGGGGATCCAGACGCACAGGTCTGTCGGTAGAAGTGGGAGGTCAGCAGTCCTGCATTCCCACCTGCGCGGGAATGACGGAAGCGAGCGACTCTACGCCGCCTCCAGCGCCTCGCTGGCCGTCATCCACCGCGCTTCCGCCGCCTCGATGCGATCGTTGAGATCGGCGCGGCGCTTCATCAACTCGGTCATCGTCAGCTTGGCGAGTTTCGCCTCCGCCTTCGACGGATCGAACATCGCCTGATCCACCGCGGCGCGCTCGGCGGTCAGCTTGGCCAGTTCCGCCTCCGCGTCGCGCGCTTCCTTCTTGAGCGCCTTGTCGTTCTCGCGCGCCGCCGCGGCGGCCTTGCGGTCCTGCTTGGTGCCCTTGGGCTTGTCCGCGCCCTTGCCGTCGCCCGCCAGCACGAAGGCGATATAATCATCGAGGCTGCCGTCGAACTCCTTCGCGGTGCCATTGTCGACCAGCACCAGCCGGTCGGCGCTCAGCTCCACCATATGCCGGTCGTGGCTGACCAGCAGCACCGCGCCGGTATAGGCGTTGAGCGCCTGCACCAGCGCCTCGCGCGCATCGACGTCGAGGTGGTTGGTCGGTTCGTCGAGGATCAGCAGGTGCGGCGCCTCGCGCGTGACCAGCGCCAGTGCCAGTCGCGCGCGCTCGCCGCCCGACATGCTGCCGACGCGCGCGGTCGCACGATCGCCCGAGAAGCCGAACCGCCCGAGCTGGCCGCGCACCGCCGCTGGCGTCGCGCCCGGCATCACGCGCGTCATATGCGCGAGCGGAGTATCGTCGGCTTCGAGTTCCTCGACCTGATATTGCGTGAAATAGCCTACCTTCATCTTGCCGGTGGCGTTCATCTCGCCACTCATCGGGGTGAGTTGCGCGGCGAGCAGCCGCGCCAGCGTCGTCTTGCCGTTGCCGTTGCGGCCGAGCAGCGCGATCCGGTCCTCGGGGTCCATCCGCAGGTTGAGGCGCGAGAGGATCGGCGTCTCGCCATAGCCGACCGCGGCGTGATCGAGCGTGATGAGCGGGGGGCGCAACTCGGTCGGATTGGGGAAGTCGAAGCTGAGCGTCGGGTCGTTCACCGCCTCGGCGATCGGCTGCATCTTGGCGAGCATCTTGGCGCGGCTCTGCGCCTGCTTCGCGGTCGAGGCACGTGCCGAGTTGCGCGCGACATAATCCTGCAGCTTGGCGCGCTGTGCGTCCTGATTGGCCTTGGCCGCCGCGAGTTGCGCCAGTCGCTCGGCGCGCTGGCGCTCGAACGCGTCATAGCCGCCCGGGTAAAGCGTCGTCTTGCCGCCCTGCAAGTGCAGGATGTGATCGACGACGTTGTTGAGGAAGTCGCGCTCGTGGCTGACCACCACGATCGTTGCGCGATAGCTTTTGAGGAAATCCTCCAGCCACATGACCGCTTCGAGATCGAGGTGGTTGCTGGGTTCGTCGAGCAGCAGCAGGTCGGGCTGCGAGAACAGCAAGGCGGCGAGCGCGACGCGCATCTTCCACCCGCCCGAAAAGCTGTCGAGGGGCCGGTTCTGCGCCTCTTCGTCGAAGCCGAGCCCGACGAGGATGCGCGCGGCGCGCGACGGTGCGGCATAAGCGTCGATCGCGATCAGCCGGTCGTGCACCTCGCCGAGCCGGTCCATGCAGCCGGTGCCGTCGAACGCCTCGGCCTCCGCGAGCAGCGCGGCGCGCTCGGTATCAGCGGCGAGCACCGTTTCCAGCGGGGTCGCATCGCCCGCAGGCGCCTCCTGCGCGATATAGCCGATCCGCGCGCCGCGCGGCATGTCGGCCGAGCCTTCATCGGGGTCGAGCAGCCCGGCGATGACGCGCACCATCGTCGACTTGCCCGCGCCGTTGCGGCCGATCAGCCCGACGCGGCTGCCGGGGGGGAGGGCGGCACTGGCGCGATCGAGGATCGTGCGCCCGCCGAGCCGCACGGTGATGCCGTTAAGAGAAAGCATGTGCGCGCCTGTAGCCGATCGCGCGGAAAGGGGGAAGGGAGGCGGCGGAGATCAGCCGGCCCTGCCCTCCATTGTCGTCGTTGCCACGCCGCGCTGTTCGCTGAGGATCGTCCATCCCGTCAGAAATAGCGCCCCCACGACTGGCCCGACCACGATCCCACTCAGCCCCAGCAGGTCGATCCCGCCCAGCGTCGTTACCAGCACCAGCCAGTCGGGCAGTCCGGTATCGCGACCGACGAGGATCGGGCGCAACACGTTGTCGGCCAGCCCGATCACGAAGACCCCCGAGACGATCACCACCACCGCCTGCCAGATCGCGCCGGTCGCGAGCAGGTACACCGCCACCGGACCCCAGATGATCGCCGGTCCGACGGCAGGCAGCAGCGCGGCGACCGCCATCAGCACGCCCCACAGCAAGGCTGCGGGCAACCCGACGATCCAGAAGGTGATCGCGCCCCAACGCGCCCTGCACCAGCGCCACGACACCCGATCCCTTGATCGTCGCACGCACGACAGCGACAAACTTTTCCGCCAGCCGCTCGGCGACCGTACGTTCCAGCGGGAGCGCCCGGACGACCGCCGGGCCGATCCGTTCGCCGTCGCGCAACAGAAAGAAGGTGACGTACAGGCCGACGCCGAACGCCAGCAGGAACGCCGCGGCGTTGGCGCCGATCGATAGCGCCTGACGGGTGAGGACGCTCGCGCTGTTGCTCAGTGTCGCGGTGACCCGGGCCTGCGCACGCTCAAGGCTGTTCAGCCCTGCGCTGTCCAGCAATTGTTGCAAGCGCGTGGGGAGTGCGTCATGCACTTGCTTGAAATACATCGCGAAGTCGATCTGGCCGCTGCGGATCTGCTCGTACACGCCAGCGGCCTGGTCGACGATCATGCTGCCAAGGATCAACGCCGGGATCACCACGGCGAAGGTGATGACCAGCAAGGTCAGTGCTGCCGCGACATTGCGCCGTGTGGGCCAGCGCCGTGCGAACCGCTGAAAGATGGGCTGGAACAATAAGGCCGCCAGCGCCGCCCAGAGCAGCGCACCGAGGAACCCCGAGACGACCAGCAGCAACCCGACCGAGACGAGCAGCAGGAACAGGATCAGCCCGCCATTCTCGACGCGCTGTCGATCGATCGCCATCTACGAAGCCCCCGGTATCATCATGTCGTTACAGCAGGGAAACGCTACCGATCTGGATTAGGTCCGCGATATGGAGTCAGGCGTTCCCTGCCGGCGCATCACTCCTGATCGGACGCACGACCGACGTGCGCCTCGCCGCGGGCTGCCGCCAGCCGCTCCTGCCGGTGCCGCTCGGCATAGCCCGCCCGATCCTCCGCGGTCCGCTCGCCGACGCAGGCAGGGCAACTCACGCCCTCGACATAGTCGGGCGACGCGCTATCCGCCGGGCTGACCGGCATCCGGCAGGCGAAGCACAGTAGATGCGTTCCCGGCACCAGCCCATGGCCGACCGCGACCCGCTGATCGAAGACGAAACATTCGCCCTGCCACGTGCTTTCGGTCGCCGGGACTTCCTCCAGATAGCGCAGGATACCGCCGTCGAGGTGGTGGACCTGCTCCACGCCCTCGGCCTTGAGGAAAGCGGTCGACTTCTCGCAACGGATACCGCCGGTGCAAAACATCGCCACCCGCTTCTTGCCGGCCAGCAACGTCTCGCGTTGCGCACGAAACCAGTCGGGAAAGTCGGAGAAACCGGCGGTCTTGGGATCGACCGCACCGGCAAACGTGCCGACCGCCACCTCATAATCGTTGCGTGTGTCGATCACCAACGTCTCGGGATCGGCGATCAGCGCGTTCCACTCGGCCGGAGCGACATAGGTGCCGGCGTCGGTGAGCGGGTCGACGGTCACGCCCATCGTCACGATCTCACGCTTTACCTTCACCTTCAGCCGGTGGAACGGCATCGACTCGGCCCAGCTATGTTTGAGCGACAAGTCCGCGCAGCCCGGTAGCGCGCGGATGTGCGCGATCACGGTATCGAGCGCGTCGGGCGCGCCTGCAATCGTGCCGTTGATGCCTTCGCCCGCGAGCAGCAATGTGCCCTTGATCCCCGCGCCGCGCGCCGCGGCCAGCAAGGGCTCGCGCAGCGCGTGCGGATCGTCGAAGCGGGCGAAGCGATAAAGTGCGGAAACGCGGATCAATGGACGAAGCGCGCCACCACGTCGCGATAGCTGCGGCTGACCTTCACGTTGGCGCCCGAATCCAGCACCAGAAAGCATTCGCCATTGGTATGCGGCTTCACCTGCTTGACGAGATCGAGGTTGACGATCGTCGAGCGGTGGATGCGCTGGAACCGGCGCGGATCGAGCCGCTTTTCGAGATCCTTCATCGTCTCGCGCAGGATCAGGTTCCGGTCGCCGGTGTAGATCACCATGTAATCGCCCGCCGCGTCGATGCGTTCGATCGTGTCGACGTCGACCCGGAAGATCTGGCCCTGATCCTTGATGTTGATCATTTTTTCGAAGCGGCTGGCGTTCACCGCATCGCCGCCGTCGGCGATCTCGGCGGCCGCTTCGGGCGCGTGTTCGGCCAACGCCTCCTTGAGCTTCTCGGCCTCGCCCGCGCTCTGCCGCTCCGACAGCCGCTGGCGCACGCGGTCGAGCGTGTCGGCCAGGCGCGACTCTTCGACCGGCTTCATCAGATAGTCGGTCGCCTGCGCCTCAAACGCGCGGATCGCATGGTCGGAATAGGCCGTGACGAAGACGAAGAGCGGCGGCTCCACGTCCATCAAACCCTGGACGACCGAGAAGCCGTCGAAGCCCGGCATCTGAATGTCGAGGAAGACGAGGTCGGGCTTGTGGGTCTTGATCGCGCTGATCGCCTCGCGGCCGTTCTGGCACTTGGCGATGATCTCGACGTCGTCGTGCGCCTGTAGCCGCAATTCGAGCCCCTGGATTGCAAGCGGCTCGTCGTCGACGAGGATGGTACGAATGGTCATCACACCTCTCTGTTCGGTACTTCGAGCTGGTACGGGATCTCGATTTCGACCCCGAACCCGCCCGTCGGCATGGCCCGCACATCGAAGCGGTGGTCCGGCCCGTAGGCCTGTGCCAGCCGCTCCCTGATATTGGCGATGCCCACGCCGGTTGAAAGGCTTGGCCGCGATTTCGTCGGCATCAAACCCGGGCCGGTATCGGATACGCCGAGCAGCACCCTGTCGCCGACGAGCCGAATGCTGACGCAGATTTCCGCGCCATCCTCTTGCGGCGTGACGGCATATTTGATCGCGTTTTCAACGAGCGGCTGGAGCAGCAGCGAGGGGAGGCGGGCCTTTTCGGCCGCTGGGTCGATGTCGAATTTGGGGCGCAGCCGATCCTCGAAGCGCATCTTTTCGATCTCGAGATATAGCTTCAGCGTCTCGACCTCCTGCGCGACGGTGACATGCGCGGTCGGTTCGTTGGCGAGCGTGTAGCGCAGGAACGACGACAGCCGGCTCAGCATCGCATTCGCGCGCTCGGTTTGCTTGAGCAGCACCAGCGTGGAGATCGAGTTCAGCGTATTGAACAGGAAGTGCGGGTTGAGCTGATAGCGCAGCATCGCCAGTTGCGCCGATGACGCCTGGTTCTCCAGATGCTCCATCTGGTCGATCTGGTCCTCAAGGATCAGATAAAAATTGATCCCGAAATAGAGCGCCGACCAGCCCGCGAGCGTCGTGAAGCTGAGGAACAGCGCGGCGAGCAGCGTCGACATATCCACGCCGGGCTCGACCCGGATGATCAGGCTGAAAGAGA
>NZ_JAQIJA010000007.1:0-141344 GCF_036946485.1 Sphingomonas phyllosphaerae | reverse complement strand
TCGCCGCGCTCAAGTCCGGCGACCGCGACAATGCGCGCCGCTATCTCGCCTACACCGGCGCCGGGCGGGTGCAGAACACGCCGTTCACCTCTTTCGGCGCGATGGAGCCGCCGACGTGCGGGGATGGCGGGCTGACCCCGGAGGACGAAGCGATCGTCGAATTCTCGCTGGAGGAGGACGGCCATGTCGCGGGCGTCGCGCCGATCTACACCAATGGCGGGCGCGAGAAGGCGATCGCCTTCGCGCGTGCGGTCACCGACTGGTCGTGGCGTGCGGAGGATGCCGCGAAGATCCCGGCACTGTTCCGGCTGACGACGCGTGTCGAGATCCGTTGCGTGGTCGCCGATCGCGCGCCGCAACTGACCAGACCGCTCGCCGACGCGGTCGAGGCGTGGCTCGCCGAACAGGGCGCGGGCACGCCGGGCTGGGCGGATCGCGCCCCGGCGATCGCGCTGCCGATGCAGCGCGCCGCGCTGACCGCGGCAACCGCCCGCGGCGACCGGTTGCACCAATTGCAGGCCGCACTGGCGGCCGGGCGGAATCCGGTGATCGCCGAAGCCGACAAGGCACCGACCTATGCCGCCGCCAGCGCTGCGGCCGACGCGCTGGCGGCGCCGGCGTCGGTGCGCGGCTATATCGACATCGAAAGCGACGACAGCGACCGTGGCAAGCCCGAGGCCGAGCGCAAGCGGCTGCGCGCCTTGCTGGCGCGCCCCGATCTGGCGCGCGATCCGCTGACCGCGGCGACGCTGCGGCTGCTGATCGCGCAACCGGTCTTCACCACGCGCCCGCCCGCCGATGCCGATGCACTGCTGCGCGTGGTCGTCGACGAGCCATCGTTCCCGGCGCAGCACCCGCTGAAGATCGCCGCGTTGCTGCAACAGGCCAATCTGCTCGCGGCGAAGGGCGATCTGGCGGGGGCGCGCGGCGTGTTCGGGCGCACTGGGCTGACCGGCGAGCAATGTTCGATGCTCGGGCTGCAACCCGCGATCCGGCGCGTCGGCTTCGGCCCGAGCAACTATCCCGCCGAGGCGGTCCGGCTGGGGTTCGAGGGCTGGGTAAGGATCGCTTATGACATCGCCGCGGACGGGCATACGGTCGCGCCGCGCAGCGTGATCGCCTATCCGCCGTTCATCTTCGACGAGGCCGCGGCCGGCATGGTCCGCGACACCCGCTATACCAGCAGCTTCCGCCCCGAAGGCGCGCTGGCTTGTTCGGGCGAGCAGCAATCCGTGCGCTTCCTGCTGCCGAGCAGCGTGCCGCCGCAATCGTGGACGGGCCCGCGGTGACGGCACCGCGCTTTGCCTTCCCGTCCGTCGCCCTGGCCCCTGATGGTCGGGCAACGCTTCGACATCCGCCTGTCCTGCGGTACGGTCGCCCGGAAACGGAGAGGCGGATCATGCAGCACGGCGCACGGCGCGACGATCACCGCCCCTGGCCCGTGGCCGTGATCCCCTGCTTCCTCGCGCTGACCGTCCTGTTCGGCGCGCCGTTCGCGATCTTCGCGCGCGCCGCGCCGCAGGATCCGCTCACCGCGCTGATCGGCGCGGCGTTCATGTGGACGCCGGGACTCGCCGCGCTCGCGACCTGCCGCCTGTTCGGCCGGCGCGTCGCGACGCTGCCGTGGCGCTGGCCGAGGGCGCGCTATGCGTGGCTCGGCTATGCGATCCCGGTCGCCTATCTGCTCGCCGCCTATCCGTTGCTGTGGGCGACCGGGCTCGCCCCGGCGAACCTCGCCGGCTTCGATGCCGGCGCGCGCGCCGCGTTCGGGCTGGGCGAGGGGACCGCGACGCTGGTCGCGATCCTGCTCGTCGCGACCGCCGGCGTGGTGCGCGCCGCCGCCAATGCGCTCGGCGAGGAGATCGGGTGGCGCGGGCTGCTGGTGCCGGCGCTCGCCGACCGGCTGTCCTTCTGGGGCGTCGCGCTCGTCAACGGTATGATCTGGTTCGTGTGGCACCTCCCGAGCATCCTGCTCGCCGATTACAATGCCGGCGCTCCGGTCGCGGTGACGCTCGCATGTTTCGGCGTCGGCACGATCGCGATGGGCGGCATCGCGGCGTGGCTGTCGCTGCGCGCGCGCTCGCTGTGGCCGGCGGTGCTGCTCCATGCCAGCCACAATGCCTTCACCGAATTGCTGTTCGACCGGATGACGGTGGTGAACCCGCGCAGCGCATATTGGGCGACCGAGTTCGGCATCGGGCTCAACGCCACCACCGTCGTCGCGCTGCTGCTGCTGTGCTGGCTGGGCGGGGTGCCGCGCACCGCCGCCGACCGGCGGCGCGATGGCTGAGCCCAAAGCCACTGCCGGGCGTTCTCGGCGGCATGACCATGCTGATCCCGGTGCTGGGCGACCAGCTTTCCCCCACGCTCGCCGCCTTGCGCGACGCCGACCGGGCGCAGGCGGTGGTGCTGATGATGGAGGTGTGGGACGAGGCGACCTATGTCCGGCATCACAAGAAGAAGATCGCGCTGATCTTCGCGGCGATGCGCCATTTCGCCGCGGAGCTGCGCGACGACGGCTGGACGGTCGACTACGTCGCGCTCGACGCGCCCGGCAACACGCACAGCTTCACCGGCGAGGTCGCGCGCGCCGCCAGGCGCCACAAGGCGACCGCGATCCGCACCGTCGCGGGCGGCGAATATCGCGTCCGGCAGGCGCAGGACGACTGGGCGGCGCAGAGCGGATTGCCGGTCGAGATCCTGGAGGACGACCGCTTCGTCTGTCCGCTGCCCGATTTCTACGCCTGGGCGCAGGGACGGCGCGAGCAGCGCATGGAATATTTCTACCGCGACATGCGCCGCCGCACCGGCTTGCTGATGACCGCCGACGGCAAGCCCGAGGGCGGCAAGTGGAATTACGACCACGACAATCGCGACACCCCGCCGCGCGGGGTGAACTATCCTGCCCCCGAACGCTTCGCCCCCGATGCGATCACCAACGAGGTGCTGGCGCTGGTGGGAAAGCGCTTCGCGGATCATTTCGGCGACCTCGAACCGTTCGCCTTGCCGGTGACGCGCGCGCAGGCGGTGCGTGGGCTCGAGCATTTCATCGCGACGGCGCTCGCCGATTTCGGCCGCTATCAGGACGCGATGATCGCCGGGCAGGACTATCTGTTCCACAGCAGCCTGTCCTCGAGCATCAACCTCGGATTGCTCGGGCCGATCGAGGTCTGCGAGGCGGCGGTCGCGGCGTACCAGCGCGACGACGCGCCGCTCAACGCGGTCGAGGGGTTCGTGCGGCAGATCATCGGCTGGCGCGAATATATGCGCGGCATGTACTGGTGGGACAGGCCGCGGCTCGCGACGCGCAACGCGCTGGAGGCCGACCGCCCGCTCCCCGACTTCTACTGGACCGGCGAGACCGGGATGCGCTGCCTCGCCGAAAGCGTCGGGCAGACGAAGCGCGAGGCCTATGCGCATCATATCCAGCGGCTGATGGTGCTCGGCAATTTCGCACTTCTGGCGGGCGTCGACCCGCAGGCGGTGTCGGACTGGTACCTCGTCGTCTATTTCGACGCCTATGAATGGGTCGAGATGCCCAATGTCATCGGGATGAGCCAGTTCGCCGACGGCGGCGCGATCGCGTCCAAGCCCTATGTGTCGAGCGGGGCCTATATCGACCGGATGTCCGATTATTGCGGGCGCTGCCGCTATGACGTGAAGAAGAAGACCGGCGAGGGCGCGTGCCCGTTCAACGCGCTCTACTGGGACTTCCTCGCCCGCCACGAGCAGCGGTTCCGCGGCAATGCGCGGATGCGCAACATGTACGCGACATGGGGGCGGTTCTCGCCCGAGATACGCGCGGAATATCGCGCCAGCGCGGCGGCGTTCCTCGACACGTTGACGCCCGCGGAGGAAGGCTGGGCGCGGCAGCCGTGATGTCGATGGTTTCTCCTCCTTCGTCGCCCCGGACTTGATCCGGGGCCCCGCTTCTCCCTTTCGGCCGAAGGGAAGGAGCGGGATTCCGGATCACGTCCGGGATGACGGAAAGAGGCAGGCGGCCGCCCCAATCTCACCCCCCGACGACGTCCTTCACCTTCTCCGCCGCCTTGGCGAGCAGGCCCTTCTCGGCCTCTTCGGCTTCCGCCTTGGTCCGGAACGCCGCGCCCTCGGGCTCGGCGGGCGGCGCGTAGACCGAGAACAGCTTCAGCACGCCCGGGCCCTTGTTGACGACATTATGCTCGGCGCCCTTCGGCACGACGACGAGATGGTTCGGCCCGGCGGTGGTAGTGTGGCCGTCGATCGTCACCTTCGCCTCGCCTTCGACGATGAAGGTGGTCTGGTCGGCGCGGTGCGTCTCCATCCCAATCTCCTCGCCGGCCGGGATCGCCATCAGCACGATCTGCACCTTGGCGTCGCGATACACTTCCTTCTGCCACAGCTCGTTCTTGCCCGCGAGCGCGACCATGTCCTTGTTGAAGATCGCCATGAAGCGCGTCCTTTCTCGAATGGGGTCGAGGAGACGAACGGCGCAGCCGGCGAAGGGATGCATGGGGGCGGGGAGCGACGCGGCGCTCCCCGCCCGTTCACGCTCAGAAGCGCAGCCGCACGCCGGCGCTGATCGTCTCCTGATGATCGTCGCGCCCGGTCTGCGCCGAGGCCGAGGCGAACAGGTCGAGGCCGCTCGGCAGGCGATAGCCGACCCCGCCGGCCGCGGTGCCGACCAGCTCGCCGCGCGCCGCACCGACCGCGGTCAGGCCGAGCCCGCCCCCGGCATAGCCGGCCAGCGCGTCGGCGCGCTGCCCCTCGATCTGGTAGCGCGCGCCCAGCGTCACGAACGGCCGGAACGGTGCATCCGACGCCTCGCTGCGCGCCAGCGTCACGCCGGCATCGGCGAAGCCCGCGACATGCCGGTCGCGCGCGACCTGCAGTGCGAACGGGCTGCGGCCCTCTTCCGCCACGCCCGCGCGGGTGGTGCGGATATAGGTCACGCCGACGCGCGGGCGCAGCGACCAGCCGTCGCCCGCGTCGAGCCCATAGCTGGCCGCGAGGTCGCTGACCCAGCTGTGCAGGTCGTAGCGCCCGCTCACCGCCGCCGCGCCGGGCAAAGCGCGGTCGGTGCGCGCCGTGCCGCCGTCGTACAGCACCGAGGCGCTGACGCCCCAGCCGCGGTCCGCGCCATAACGCGCGTGGATGCCGCCGACCGCGCCATCGGCCCGGGTGCGGGCGCCAAGCGCGCCGATCTGCTGCCGTCCGTTGAGATAGCCCGCGAACGCGCCGACCATCCACGTGCGGTCGCCATAGCCGACCCCGCCGAGGAAGCCGTAGCTCTGCGCGCGCGCGGTGTTGCTGCCTTCCGCGGCGTCGCCCTGCAGCGTGTGCCACTGGCCGACCGTCTGCGCGAAGGTGAACGCGCCGGCATCCTCGCGATCGGTCGCGAAGCCGCTGCCGCGCGCCACCTGCGTCAGCGACAGCGCATGGTCGACGCCGAGCTGCGTCGCCGAGGCATAGGCCTCCGGGGTCAGCTGCGCGAAGCCGCGCGCGTTCGACGCGCCCGATGCCTCGACCAGCGCCGGCAGGCTGTCGAACAACGTGCTCGTTGCCGGCTGCACCGCCAGCGCCGCATTGGCATAGGCGATGCTGCGCGCGACCTGCGGCGAGAAGCGCGCGTCGGTCAGGAACTGGCCGAGCAACTGGATGCGATCGGCGCGCTGGACGATCACCCCGAACAGCGACGCCGGCTTGGTCACGGTCGTGAACCCGCCGGTGATCTCGCCGCTGGCGGTGATCAGGTCGTAGCTGGTGCCGGCGCGCAACGTGCCGACCGGCACGATCTCCAGCGTCGTGCCGGTGGCGATCGACAGCGAACCGTTGACGACCAGCTTGTCGGAGATCGTCGGCGTCAGCTCGAACAGCGCGCGCGACCCGCTGGCGAGCGCGACATCGCCGTTGACGGTCATCACCCCCGGCGACGCGCCGGGGCTGAGGATGCCCGCGACGTTGACATTGCCGTTGACGGTGCCCGCCGAGCCGAAGGTCGCGCCCGCGCCGACATCGAAGCGGCTGGCGCTGAGCGTCGAATTGGCGAGCCCGACCAGCCGCCCGCCGCTCAGCGTGACCGCGCCAAGCGAGGCATTGCCCGAGACGGTCGCGAAGCCCGCGCTCATCCCGAACGCCGTGACGTTGCCGACGTTGGTGAAGGCGACCGGCACGTTCGCGCTGCCGCCCGACACTGCGACCGTGCCGTTGCCGCTGTCGACCGCGCCGGCAAAGCCGCCCGCGATCGTCAGCGGGTTGCCGCGCATCCGCACGGTGTCGGTGGTCAGCGAGCCGGTGCCTGCGACCGTCAGCGCGGTGCCGGCGAGCACCTGGCCGTAGCGTTGCGCGCCGGTCAGCGTCAGCGTGCCGGTGCCATTGCTCTCCAGCGTCTCGAACCCGGTCAGCGACGCCCCCAGCGTGCGGTCGCCCGCCAGCGTGACCGTGGCGAGATCGTCGCCGTCGCCGCCCGCGACCACGCCGGCCAGCGTGCCGCCCGGCGCGAGGCTGAAGCGGTCGTTGCCCGCGCCGAGGTCGATCGTGCCGGCGATCGTCCCGCCGTCGGCGAGCGTCAGCGTCTGCGCGCCGTCGCCCAAGGTCGCGACGTCGCCCGTCGCGCCGAGCGTGCCGGTGACGGTCAGCGCGTTGCCGGCCAGCGCAATCGTCTCGAACCCGCGCGCATTGCCCGCCAGTGTGACCGGCGCATTGGCGGCGAAGCGCAGCGTGTCGCTGCCGGCGCCGCCGTCATAACTGCCGGTCGCGGTCGTGACGGGCAGCACCAGCGTGTCGTTGCCGCCGCCCAGCGCGACGCGCGCGAGGTCGCCGTCGGTGACGCTCAGCGTTTCCGCCGCGTCGCTGCCGGTGACCGCGCCGACATTGTTGCCGTTGAGCGTCAGCGCCAGCCCGGTGCCCGCCAGCGCGACATTGTCGAAGCGCTGGTCGAGCGTCAGCGCCAGCGTGCCGGTGCCGGTGACCGCCAGCTGCTCGAAGCCGGTGCGCGCGCCGATCCCGCTGCGGTCGCCCGACAGCGCGACGCGATAGGTGTCGACGCCCGCGCCGCCGTCGAGCGTGCCGAGGATGCGGCTGCCGGCGCGGTCGACATAGGTGTCATTCCCCGCGCCGAGATCGACCGACCCCGCGATCGTCCCGGCATTGTCGACCGTCTCGGCGCCGTCGCTGCCGGTGATCGTGGTGCCGCCGGTGCTGCTCAGCGTGTCGCCCGCGGCGACCGTGATCGTGCCGCCGCTGACGCCGATCGTGTCGGTGTTGAACGCGCCGACATAATCGACCGCGCCGTTGCCGATCTGGCTGAAGCGTTCGAAGTTGACGAACTGGCTGGCGCGCACCGTCCCGCCCCCGGTCGCATCGACGATCAGGCTGTCGATGCCGTTGCCGCCGTCGACGGTGCCGGTCAGCGTCGCCGAGACGCGATGCAGGAACGTGTCGTCGCCGTCGCCCAGGAACACGTCGCCGGTGATCGTGCCGTAATTCTCGACGCGGTCGTCGCCCGCCCCGGTCGCGATCGAGCCGATGATCGTGCCAGTGTTGACGATGCTGTCGTTGGTGGTGGCGAACTGCGTGTCGATCGCACTGGCGACGTTGACGCCGAAGTAATCTTCCCGGAAGCCCTCGCCGCCCCGGATCGTGCCGGCGTTGGTGAGGTCGATCGCCCCGCCGTAGCTGATGACGGCGGTGGAGAGCGCGCCGGTCGCCTCGATCGTACCCGTCGCGGTATTGGTGACGGTGATGGTGCCGATCGTCGGGTTCGTTTCGTTCGGCAGATACAGATTCAGCGCGCTAGCGCTCTCGACGTAGCTTTCGGTCTGGCCCGAGAACGGCAACGTGTACGTAACCACGCGCCCGCCCGCATTGGCGCGGATCGCGCCGCTGTTGACTACCGTGATCTGGCGAGCGCCAGTGACAGGCTGACTGAAATAGCCGCCACCTGCTTCCAGCCGTGCCCCCGTGCCCCCGATGCCCGTCGCCTCGATCGTGCCCCGGTTATCGAGTGTCAGCGACGTCGATCCATCAGAATCGTCGATCAAGAGCATATCGACCGGCGTGCTATATCCCTGACCGGTAATCGTGCCAGTGTTGACCAGCGATACCGACAGCGGCTGGGCCGTGACCACATTGGTGCGATTTTGGGTGGAGAGCGACACGCCTCCGAGGACAGTGCCGTTGTTCGTGGCGCTGATCTGGGTCTGGGAGAAAAGCGAGATCGCGACATCGCCAGCCCCAAGATCGATCTTGCCGTCGTTGACGAAGTCGATCGCGGCGGCCTGGCTGATGTCTACTGCTGCATCGGGCGCCGTCTTCGAGGTGATGGTGCCGGTGCTGGCATTGACGAAGTGTAGCGCGCTCCCTTGAAAGCCATCGCCGAGCGCCGCCTGATTGGTGAACGATGCCAGGATCGGCGTATCCGCTGATGGGACCGGCAAATAGCGAGAGCCGGTATCCACCTTGCCGTCAAAATCTACCGTGTTGACGATGCTGCCCGTGCCCCCGACCGTCGTTCCGGCTCCCGACAGGGCATTTCCGGCGATCGTCACCACCGTATTGGCACCATAGGCACGCACGCCCTCGAGTTCAAAGCCGGTGGGCAACGCATTGGCCAGCGTCACCGTCCCGCTGGTCGTGCGGGCATGGAGGTACGTGTCCTCGCCGGCGCCGCCGTCAATCGCGCCGCTGACCCCGGTCGCGTCGTCGTAGACGACCAGCGTGTCGGCGCCGTCGCCGAACAGCAGGTCGCCGTTAATGGTGCCGCCCTGCGCGACATAGGTTGCGCCATTGTACGACCGCCCGCCCCAGCTATAGCCGAGGTCGACGCTGCCGGTGATCGTGCCGGCATTGTCGAGCGTGCCGCCGCTGACGCGGATCGCGGTGCCCTTGCCGGCGATCGTCGCACCGGCGCGGTTCTTGATCGTCATCTCGCCGTACGTCTCGACGCCGATCGCGAGGTCGCCGCTGCTGGCGATCCGCCCGCCGTTGTCGACGGTCGTGCCATAGCCGGCGAGCACTGCCTCCGCGCCGACGTCGATCGTGCCGGTGTTGGTCAGCTGGATGCCGCCGCTCCAGGCATAGAGGCCGCGGCTTGCCGCGCCGCCGGCCGCCTGGGCGATCGTGCCGCTGTTCGTGATCCGCAGCCCGCCGATCCCGGTCGCGCCGTCGAGCGTGATCGTGCCGTCATTGACGACCGTTCCGCCGGTGATCGCATAGGGGCGGTTGAAGGTGCTGCCGCTCAGGTTGTGGACCGTGATCGTCCCGGCATTGGTGAAGCTGCTGCCGTCATCGGTGGAAACCGCGCTGAAGGCGCTGCCCGTATCGGTATAGTCCAGCGTCAGCGCGCCGCGGCTGGTAATCGAGAGCCTGTTCGCCGGTGTCGCGGAAAAGTCGCCTGGATCGCGCGTCAGGCCGGTGACCCGGATCGCGTTGCGCGTCGTGGCGGCGATGTCGCCGGTCACGTCGACGGTGCCGGTCCCCGCCAGCGACACCGGCGCGGTCACGCCCGTCAGCGTGAGCGCGGCGTCGTCGTACAGGTCGTAGCCGATCGACGAGAAGCCGGCGATTGCGGCACCGGCGATGCTGGTGTCGCTGCGCACGCGATAAAGCAGCGCGGCATCGGTCGCCGTGACGGTGCCGGTGATCCCGGCAAACGCGCCGGGCCCGGTGTTAGTGTATTCGGTGATCAGCGCGTTGCCGCTGCCCAGCGTCAGATTGCCGTTCAGCACGCCGCCGGCGACCGCGAAATAGCGGTTGTTCGAATAGCGGAAGGTGCCTGATCCGTCGAAGCGGACGTTGCCGTCGATCGTGCCGGCATTGACGACGGTTGCGTCGGTGACGGTGAAGAATTGCTGCACCTGCGGCACGATGTCACCGCGGACGACCGCGCCAACGCGATTGTCGAGCGTGCCGTTCGAGCCGAGGATCACGCCCGCCGCGGTGCCGGTGATCGTGCCGGCGTTCGCCAGATTGCCGAACAGCCGGACGCCGGCCGTCACGCCGGTGATCGTGCCGTTGTTGACGATGTTGCTGCCATTCGAGCCGAGCGACGCACCGATCCCCGCGGTGGAGGTGATCGCGCCGTCGTTGGCGAAGCGACCGCCTGCGAAATTGACCGCGGTACCCGCCGCGGTGATCGTGCCGCTGTTGTCGAACGTGCCGTTGGTCTGCGACACGCCGTTGACTACCGAGGTGACGGTGCCGGCGTTGCGGAAGGCGCGCGCCCAGTTTAACGACACCGCGAACGCGGTGCTGTCGCCGCCGGTCGCGTCGATCGTCTGCGTGTTGATGAGCGACACCGAGCCGTCGATGTCGATAAGGTCCGAAACGATCGGCGCGGCACCGCGCAGCGTGCCGTTGTTGACGACGGTGCCGCCGCCACTGATCTGGAGAAGGCCACCCAGCGCACCGAACGCGCTGTCGAGCGTGACCGTCTTGTTGGTCGCCGTGACCAGCCCGAGCTGTTCGAACCCGGTCGGCAGCGCCACTGCGCCGAGCGTGCTGTCGGCATCGATCCGTACCCGCACCGTATCCACACCGGCGCCGCCGTCGACCGTGCCGGTCACCCCGGTGACCAGTCGTCCGGTGTCGTAGCGCGCCAGCAACGTGTCGTCGCCCGAACCGAGCGTCAGGTTGCCGTCGATCGAACCCGACAAGGTATCGATCAGGCTGCCCGACATGCTGGTGCCGCCGCGTGCCGTCACCGCACCGGTGATCGTTCCCTTGTTGGTCAGGACGAGCGTGCCGTCGACAGCGATCGCGCTCCCGCCCGGAGCGGTGATCTGGCCGGTGTTGGTGACGATCGCGCGCTGCGCCGTCGACCGGATCGCCGTGCCGCCGCTGGCGGTGATGGTGCCGGCGTTGGTGATCTGATCGACCGGTCCGCGAATGCCCGCGATCGTACCGGATGCGCGGTTGGAAAGGGAGAGGCTGGTGCCGGTGTCGAGCAGGATCGCGGGGCCTGCCGTGCCGGTCATCGTGCCCGCGTTGGACAGGGTGGCGCTCACCGCCCCGTTCGCGTTCCCGGCATCCCGCCGCAGCAGCAACGCCTGCGTTCCCGAGACGGTCGCGCCCGCGGCGATCTCGATGGTGGCGGAGCTGGACGGATAGACCATCTGGTAGCTGCCGGGCGGGCAATAGGGCACGGGAACCGACGCGCCGGCATAGGGGTCGTCGGGGCACCGCCCGTAATAGGAAGGCGCGTTGGTTAGGAAGATACCGGTCTTTCCGGCACCGTCGACCAGCCCGGCGACCGTGATGTTGGCACCCAGGCCCGTGTTGGTGATCGCGGCTGCGGCAATGCCAGCATTGACCGTCGCGCCCTGCGACACAATGACCCGGGTTCCACTGGTCGTGACAGACAGCCCGTCGCCGTCGGTTCCGGTGCAAGTGGTGGTGCCGTTCGCCACGGTCGGATCGGGCGAACATTGCGCCTGCGCCGTGGACGCGAACCCCATCGCGGCGATGCTCGTACCGAGCGCGAGCGACCACCGGCGCAACCGCACCGAACGCTGACCTGCCATTCTCATCTTCCCCCTGTGCGAACGACCCCTGTCGCACGGCACTCTGCTTATGCAGCACCCGCTGCGCGGTCCAGCGAATTTCATTTTGTTTTGGTTCAACGTGGGTAGTGTCCGTAACCTGTGGCGACAAAGACCCACCCGGGGCCAAATGAGCCTTCGATGACAACAAGGTTAAAACCCCATTGACGCTGCCCTGTCGGCAGGACAGTCTCCGTCGAAACTTCCTCGGAGGAGACGGGAGTGGCGGCAGGGTACCGGTCGGGGGCAGGGATCGCAGCGGCGTCGTCGCTGGCGCTGCTCGCGGCTGACGCCGGCGCCGGGGCGATCGCCGCGACGCCCCCCGCACCCGCACCCGCACCCGCACCCGCACCCGCCAGCCCCGCGGCGCTCTGGCAGGACCTCACCGCGCTCGGCGTCACCTGCCTCGTCCATACCCCGCGCGGGGTCGATACCGGCGCGCTCCACGACCGGCTGTGCGCGGCCGTCACTCGACAGGCCGCGAAGGGCGCGCCGGTGCCGGTCGCGGCCACGCCGCTCGGCGGCACGGCGCTCGCACCGGGGCGCGTGACGCTGCTGGTGCAGGTGACGGTCGCGCCCGTGAACGGCGCGGACGTGATCGCGGTGACGCTGCGCCCGTTCCGCAACGCGATGGGCGCCGGCCAGTTCTTCGCCGCCGCGCCGCGGATCGTCGCGGCCGGCGATACGGCGGGGCTCGACGCGGCGGTCGCCGCGCTGCTCGCCGAGACGCTGCCGTGGCAGGCCCGGCACGGCGGGCGCGGGCGCCCGCTGCCCGGCGCGCCGCCGCGCGATTGACGCGGACCACTACCTCACCAGACCATCAATGCAGAGACCAAAAAGAGGGGAAGACGTGTTTATGGCGATCGGTAACACCGCTGAGATCGAGCAATTGATCCAGCACAGCGAGCATCAGAACAGCGTGCTCAAGGACGTGGCCTGCACGTGCCCGGCCTGCACCGGCGGCGTGCAGAAGGACGTCGGCTTAGTCGACCCGCTGGCGGGGCTCAAGCTGACCGCCGAGCACGGCTCGGTCGACTATCTCGCCGGCACCACCGCCGCGAACGGCAAGCCGATCTGGTCGGCGGACCAGATTGCCGATTATCTCAACCGCTCGGGCGCGAGCTGGATCGGCGGCCCGGACCCGGCGCGGCAGGGCGACAGCAATTTGCGCGAGGTGACGTTCGGCTTCCACTTCTCGCAGGAGCAGCTGGCGGCGAGCGGCTATTCGTATCGCTATGAAGGCAACGTCGAATATCTCGACGAATATTTCAACTTCGCCGCCTTCAACAGCGCGCAGCGCGACGCGGCGCGGCTGGCGATCAGCTTCTGGGACGATGTCGTCGACATCTCGTTCCGCGAGGTCAACGCCTATCAGGCCGACATCAACTTCGGGAACCTCGCCAATGCGCCGGACACGCAGGCCTATGCGCGACTCCCATTCGGCACGGTCGACGACGATCCCGTCGTTAACGGCGATGCCGAGCGGATCGTTGGCGACGTCTGGGTCTCGGCCAGCCAGCCGAGCAATTTCCAGCTCACGCCGGGCGGCTACGGCCTCAACACGCTGACGCACGAGATCGGCCACGCGATCGGCCTGTCGCACCCGGGCAATTACAATTTCGGCCCCGGCTTCGCGGTCAATTACACCAACGGCGCGGAATATTATCAGGACGCGCGCAACTACACGATCATGTCCTACTGGAACCCGGGCGCGATCGGCGCGGGCGACATCGACTGGAACACCATGGCCTATGCCTATGGCGGCACGCCGATGATCCACGACATCCTCGCGGTGCAGAAGATGTACGGCGCCGACACCACCACGCGCACCGGCGACACCGTCTATGGCTTCAACTCGACCGCCGGCAAGACGGTGTTCGACTTCACGGTCAACAAGGCGCCGATCGTGACGATTTGGGATGCGGGCGGCAACGACACGCTCGACGCCTCGGGCTATCGCACCAACCAGGTCATCAACCTCAACGCCGGCTCGCTCAGCAGCATCGGCGGCGTGACGATCGAGGAAGTGCGCGAGCGGCTGTCGTTCGAGCAGGTCAACGCCAACCGCGCCGCGCTCGGCTACGAGCCGATCGCGCGCGCCAGCTACGACGCGCTCTATGCGCAGCTCCTCGCCGGGCAGCGCAACCTCGCGCTGACCGACAATGTCGGCATCGCGTACGGCGCGATCATCGAGAATGCGATCGGCGGCAGCGGTAACGACACGATCATCGGCAACAATGTCGTCAACCGGCTCGACGGCGGCGCGGGCATCGACATCGTCAGCTATCGTGACTCGGCGGACGCGGTGTCGGTCTCGCTACTCACCGGGCGCGGCACCGCGGGCGATGCCAAGGGCGACATCTACCTCAACTTCGAGGGGATCGAGGGCGGCCGCGGCAACGACACGCTGACCGGCGACAATGGCGCGAACATCCTGATCGGCGGCGCGGGCGCCGATACGCTGATCGGCAACGGCGGGTTCGACACCGTCAGCTACCGCACCTCGACCGTCGGCGTGACCGCGTCGCTCGGCTCGAACGTCGGCACGGTCGGCGACGCCAAGGGCGACAAGTTCGTCAGCATCGAGGCGCTGGAAGGCGGCAGCGGCGACGACACCTTCTACGGCTCGAACAACGCCGACACGCTGACCGGCAATGCCGGCAAGGACACGCTGTTCGGCAACGGCGGCGACGACACGATCTTCGGCGGGGCCGGCGACGACAGCCTCTACGGCAACGACGGCAATGACTGGCTCGACGGCGGCACCGGCAACGACCAGCTGTACGGCGGGCGCGGCAGCGACACGCTGTACGGCGGCGACGGTGACGACATCCTCGACGGCGTGTTCGACGACGACGTGCTGTTCGGCGGCGCGGGCAACGACACGCTGCTGGGCGGCGACGGCGACGACCTGCTGATCGGCGGGACCGGCAACAACATCTATGTCGGTGGCTATGGCGCGGACATTTTCCGCTTCGTCAGCCTGGGCGTGAAGGACACGATCAAGGACTTCACGCGCGGCGTCGACAAGATCGACCTCAGCCAGCTCGACGCCAAGACCGGTGGGGCGGTCGATCCGTTCAAGTGGCTCGGCGACGGCGCCTTCACCAAGACCGCCGGCGAGCTGCACACCGTGCGGATCGATGGGCTCAACTATCTGGAAGGCGACGTGAACGGCGACGGCATCGCCGACTTCTCGATCCAGACCAACCTCAAGATCGCGGTCACCGACATCATCTTCGGCTGACGGCGGACCGGCGCGGGCGGCACCGCCTGCGCCCGGCATGACGAATCGAACGGCGCAGAAAGCACGGCTTTCCGCGCCGTTTGCGTTGCGCGAGCGGTCGCGCGTGAGTGGAGTGCGGTGAAATAGAACGGCATTTCAGATGGTTTGTGAAATCAAATAAATACAGTTGTCTTATAGTCCGAGCGGTGACAGCGGGTAGTTGATGCCGCCGGGGGTGGCGGTATTCGGCTCAACAGCCGGCCGGAAGCGTGGCGTTGTTCTTCCGCGATGATCGGCGGGGAAGGGGGAGTGCTTCGCGATGCTATTCAAGGAGTTGACGGGCGGTCCATCTAATCTGGCCGGATCGGTGCCGCACCGTTTCCCGCCGTTCCGCCCGGACGCACGGTCGCCTTCAACGCACCGCCGCGTTTGACGTGGGCTCCGGCTGACCTTGTCCCTCGCCGATCACCACAGCGATCCACGCCGCTATAATGACGGATAGGCCCGGGAATAGCGGAAGCGGAATCGTGTCGAGCAAGCCGGAACCGCTACAGGCGCGGCTGCGCGTCGCGTGGCAGCGCGCGCGTGCGCGGCTGGCCGCCATGCGCGCGCAGATCGACCAATGGTTTCCCGACCGCGAGTTCATCATGCGCGCGCAGGGGCAGGTCCGCTTCATCCGCCTCTCCGCGCGCACGCAGAAGCGCGCCGCGACCGGCGCGCTGGTGCTGGCGCTGGCCTATGTCGGGTCGATCGGTACGCTCGCGCTGATCCGCTGGCACGACGCGCGCGACGCCAGCGCGCTGCTCGGGCGACAGGCGCGGGTGGAAAAGGCAGAGAGCCGCGTCGCGGCCTATCGCCGCAACCTCGACGACGTCACCGCCGACCTGAAACGGCGGCAGGACTTCATCGAGAAGGTCACGCAGGCGCATCTCGGCGTGCTGCCCGCCGACAGCAAGGACGGCGAAACCGTCACCAACAGCCACAGCGAGGCGACCCGGACGATCGACAAGGTCAGCACCGCGGTGCCCGAGGCGGCCAATCTGGCGCGGATGGAGGCGCGCCAGCTGGCGTTCGTGGAGAGCCTGACGCGCTATGCCGACCGTCGCGCCGCGCGCGGACTGGCGATGATGCGCCGGCTGGGCGTCGATCCGGGGATGATGCTCGGCGGGCCGGGGGGCAGGGAAGGCAATGACGCGATGGGCGGGCCGTTGCTGACGCTGTTCACCGAGGCCGATGGCGCGCTCGACCCGCGGTTCGCGCGGCTCGGCGCCAGCCTCGCGCGGATGAGCGCGCTGGATCGTGCGCTGTCGCGGATGCCGCAGGTCCTGCCCGCCAGCGTGGATTCGATCTCGAGCGGGTTCGGCTATCGCGTCGACCCGTTCACCCGGCACGGATCCTTCCATCCCGGGCTCGATTTCCGCGGCCCGCTCGGCGCGGGTATCTATGCCGCGGCGCGCGGCACGGTCAGCTTCGTCGGGCAGCGCTCCGGCTATGGCAATTGCGTCGAGGTCACGCATGGCCCCGGACTCGTCACCCGCTATGCGCACATGTCGGCGTTCCACAGCAATGTCGGGCAGCAGGTCGCGGCGGGGCAGCTGATCGGCGCGATCGGCTCGACCGGCCGCTCGACCGGCCCGCATCTGCATTTCGAGGTGCGGATCAACGGCCGTCCCACCAATCCCCGTCCCTTCCTGGAGGCGCGCAGCCATGTTCCATCGACGATCGTCAGCCCCGCCGCCGGCCCCGCCCCGGCCGCCGGCGCCGCCAAAGATACCCGCCCAACCGAAGGTAGCGAGTGACGCAATGAGCAAGAATGCCACCTTTTCGATGATCGGTGCCGATGTCGTCATCACCGGCGACATCTCCGCCTCGGCCGATCTGCACATCGACGGCCGGGTCCGCGGCGACATCAACTGCCTCGCGCTGGTGCAGGGCGCCGCCAGCGAGATGATCGGCACGATCACCGCGCAGTCGGCGCATGTCGCCGGCACGGTGCGCGGCAGCATCGTCGTCGACAGCCTCGTCATCCAGCGCAGCGCGCATCTGATCGGCGACGTGCATTACGAGACGCTGACCGTCGAACAGGGCGCGCGCGTCGAAGGCACGTTCGCCAAGGGCGGCGTCGAGCTGCCGGCGACGGAGGTGCCCGTCACGCCCACCGCGCCGACGTCGCCGGCGGACGCCCCGCTGCTGCTGGGGACAAGCGAGACGGAGGACGGGATCGGGCGCTGACCGGCGCGCCCGTCGCCCGTCACATCCCCGCGGCCGCCAGCTGCGATCGCCACAACGCCAGCGCCTGCGGATCGGCGTCCGGGCGCGGCGCGGCGGGCTTGCCGTGGCGCAGCCGTTCGCGGTCGCGCTCGGGCGGCGCGACGACGCGCACCCGCACCGCGGCATGCCCGGCGTCGTGCAGCCCCAGCGCCTGCGCCGCGCCCTTCGACAGGTCGATGATCCGCCCGCGCGCGAACGGCCCGCGATCGTTGACGCGCACCACGATCACGCGTCCGGTGTCGAGCGACGTCACCTCGACATAGCTCGGCAGCGGCAGCGTGGCGTGCGCGGCGGTGATCCAGCCGGGGCGGAACTTCTCGCCGCGCGCGGTGCGGTTGCCGCTCTCGCCGCCATACCAGCTCGCGCGCCCCAGCATGTCGTAATCGGGCGCGGCGGCGGGGACGTAGCTGACCCCGCGCACCACATAGGGCCGCCCGATCGTCACCGGCGTGTCGCTGACCGCGCGATAGCGTCCGCCGCACCCGCCGAGCAGCAGCGCCAGCGCGCCGATCAGCCAGGCGGGGCGGGGGAGCGCGTGCATCCGGGCGTCGCTACAGCGCGGGACGCGCGCGGGCAATGCCGCGCCCCTCTACGCGCAGCGTGCGCGTGGCGAGCACGGCCGCCTGTCGTCCATCAAGCAACCTTGCCGTCAGAACAGGCGGTCGAGGTCGCGCATTCCTTCGACGACCGCAACGATCTCGATCCGATCGGCGTCGGCATCATGCTCGTAGAGGATCAGATAGCGCCCATGAACGAGTGTGCGGGCGCCTGGTCGGATCTCGTCGCGCAAGGTGCCGATACCGGGGAAATCCCGTAACCTTGCGATCCTGGCGTCCAGTGCCAGCAGCAACCTGTCGGCGGCGCGATCGTCATCCAGCGCGATATAGGCCCAGATCCGTTTGAGATCGTCGCGTGCGCGACGCGACAGGACGATCGCGGTCATCTCAGCGCGCGGCGTCGGCGTCGCTTCGGGCTTCCGCGATGATCGCCTTCATGTCGAGTGGACCGGCAACACCGCTGGCCTTGCCCTTGTCCCATGCGTCACGCAGCAGCCGCAATTCCTCCGCACGAAAGGCCCGGCGCTCGTTCCACAGTCGCATCGCATCGCGCACCACTTCGCTCGCCGACGCATATTCGCCCGCCGCGATGGCGGCATGGATCGTCTCCGCCATTGGCTCGGGGATCACGACGGTCATTCTGGCATATTCGCCCATCGTAGCACTCGCATCGATCCGGACGTTCGTAATAATTCATAACAACCGAGCGGGCAAGGATCGCACCGGAGCGGGTCGATACCATGATGCTGCCACCGCTCGGCCCGATCGTTTCCGCTTGCGAACGTCGAGGAAGACGGCCGGACCTTCGGTCGACCTCGGGCATCGCGGGCGACCGGCGTTCGCGGAACGGGTTCCCGAACGACGTTACCCGAAACCGCCCAGGTCAGGGAGGAACGGAATGCTCCAACCGATCGGTTCGCACCCGCCCGCCATCGTCGCTGGCAAAATGTCATGACCCGCGCCTAGACTGACCGGCGACGGGGGCCGCCAAGGTTCCCGCGCAAAGGGGAGTCGCCATGTTCGTCCGCCGTGTCACCGCGCTGTTGATCGCGCCCGCTTTGTTGTCGAACGCCTCGCCGCCGCCCGGCATCGCCGCGCGCCTCGGCGCCGATGCGGGCTCGCCGGTCCGCTGCAAGCCGGTAGCGCCCGAGCGGTTCTATTCCCGCACGTCGGGGATCGCCATGCCGGCCCCCGGCGCGCCACCGCCACCGCCACCGCCACCGCCACCGCCCCCGCCGCCCCCTCCGTCGGTGTCGGTGCAGACATTGCCGACCCCGGCGCCATCGTTCATCGCGACGCCGGCCGTTGCACCGGCCGCGCCGCCCGCGCCGCGCGTGTCGCCGCGCACCGCCCCCTACGGCGCGCCCGAAAACACCGAGCGCTACGACGGCCGCCCGGTCGCGACAATCACCGACACCGCGACAACCCCGGTCTCGACCTTCGCGGTCGACGTCGACACCGGCGCCTACGCCAACGTCCGGCGCTTCCTGACCAAGGGGCAGCCGGTCCCGCCCGAGGCGGTGCGCACCGAGGAGCTGCTCAATTACTTCCGCTACGATTATCCGCGCCCGACCGACCGCACGCAGCCGTTCAGCATCACCACCGATGTCGCGGTCACGCCGTGGAACCCGGCGACGCGGCTGATCCGCATCGGGCTGCGCGGGTATGACGTCGCGGCGGCGACGCGCCCGCCGGTCAACCTCGTCTTCCTCGTCGACACCTCGGGGTCGATGAACGAGCCCGACAAGCTGCCGTTGGTCAAGACCGCGCTGCGCGGGCTCGCCGCGCGGCTGCGCCCCGACGACCGCGTGTCGATCGTCGCTTATGCCGGCAGCGCCGGGATCGTGCTCGAGCCGACCGCGCAGAAGACGTACGTCGACGCCGCGCTCGCCTGCCTCGACGCGGGCGGATCGACCGCGGGCGGGCAGGGGATCACGCTCGCCTATGCCACCGCGCGCGCGCATTTCCGCAAGGGCGCGGTCAACCGCATCATCCTCGCCACCGACGGCGACTTCAACGTCGGAGTCAGCAGCAACAAGGCGCTGGAAGAGCTGGTCAAGCGCAACCGCGACGACGGCATCACGCTCACCACGCTCGGCTTCGGCGAAGGCAATTACAACGACGCGATGATGGAGCGGATCGCCGACGTCGGGAACGGCAATTACGCCTATATCGACAGCGCGATGGAGGCGCAGAAGGTGCTGGGCGACGAAATGGCCGCGACACTGGTCACGATCGCCAAGGACGTGAAGGTGCAGGTCGAGTTCGATCCGGCGCTCGTCAGCCAGTATCGCCTGATCGGCTACGAGAACCGCGCGCTGCGCGAGGAGGATTTCACCAACGACGCGGTCGATGCCGGCGACATGGGCGCGGGGCATCAGGTGACCGCGCTGTACGAGGTCGTGCCGGCGGGATCGCCCGGCTGGACGCCGACGCGGCGCTACCCCGCCAACCGCCCGCCGACGGTCGCACCGCGCGGGGCGGAGGCGTGTTTCGTCAAGCTGCGCTACAAATTGCCCGACGGCACGACCTCGCGCGAACTGACGCGGGCGGTCCCCGCGAGTACGCTCGCCGCGGCGCGCGCGCCGACCGGCGACATGGCCTTCGCGGCGGCGGTCGCGGCCTATGGCCAGAAGCTGCGCGGCGACCCCTATCTTGGCCGCTTCACCTTCGCCGAGGCGCGCCGGCTCGCCGGCAGCCCGCGCGATTACTGGCGGCAGGAGTTCGTCAAGCTGACCACCCTCGCCGAGGCGCAGCAGGCAGGCGGGGCGAGCGGGGAATAAGGCGCGGTCCTAGGTTATGACGAGACGTCAACTTGAGTCGTCATTGCGAGCGGAGCGAAGCAATCCAGGGCGTCTTGGTCCGGCTCTGGATTGCTTCGCTCCGCTCGCAATGACGAACGGTATGTCGACCTCACGTCATCATGATCTACGACCGGCGGCGCACCCGCACGCCGGGTTGGCGGCCGACCGTCAGCTTGTACGAGCCGAGCGCGGCGCGCTTGACGACCACCGCTTCGCCGACGCGCGGAGCGACCGCGAACCCCTGGCCGTCGGTCTGGAGCCAGCGCGAACCATCAGCGAGCGTGAAGCTCCAGTTGCCGTCGCCGGTCCGCACCGCCTGCGCCAGCGTGCCGGTCAGCGTGTCGAGCTTGTTGCCGTCGGCGTCCTGCAGGGTCGGCAGCTCGGCGGCGCGGCGGCGCTCGCCGAAGCGCGCGCGGCGCTCGGCCTCGACCTTGGCGCGATCGACCACCACCACCTGCCGCGCGGCGATCGCGCCGTTCAGCGCCCCCGCGGCGGCGTCGAAACATTTCAGCCGTTCCTTGTCGTTCGCGATCGCGCGGCAGCGGAGCACCGCGTCGGCGACCCCGCTGCGGTCGGTCGACGCGGGGTCGGCCGTCGCCGCACCGGACAGGCTGGTCATCAGGATTGCGGCAAAAACAGGCATCCCGCGCAGTGGCTTGCTCATTTTTTCCTCATTCTGGGTCAGAAAGTGTAACCATCCTGCAACAGATGCAAAATTTCGTTGCAAACAAGACCAGTCGAGATTGCCCATCATTTCCGCCGTTCGTAGCGTCGACACAAGCGCTGCCAGCAAAAGGCGCGATAGAACACGGCTATTCCATAATGGGGGTCTTATGAAGACGATTTCGATGAGGCGTCGACTGCTCGCCAGCACGATCGTTGCCGGCGCGATGCTGGGCAGCCTGCCCGCCGCGGCGCAGGTCGCGAACGATCCGACCGGCGCCAGCGCGGGTCCGCTCGAGGGTCAGGCACCGATCGCGAACGCCGACGGGGACAACAAGGCCGCGCAGGGCGGCGACATCGTCGTCACCGGCTCGCGCATCCGCTCGCCGAACCTCGAGGCGACCAGCCCGGTCACCGTCGTCAACAGCGAAGAGTTCAAGCTGACCGGCACGACGCGCACCGAGGATCTGATCAACTCGCTGCCGCAGGCGTTCGCCGGGCAGAGCGGCAACATCTCGAACGGTTCGAGCGGCATCGCCACCATCAACCTGCGCGGCCTGGGTGCCGAGCGCAACCTGGTGCTGGTCAACGGCCGCCGCGTCGTCCCGGGTGATCCCACCTCGGCCGCGGTCGACATCAACGTCATCCCCGCCGCGATCATCAAGCGCGTCGACGTGCTGACCGGCGGCGCCTCGTCGGTGTACGGCGCCGACGCGGTCACCGGCGTCGTCAACTTCGTGATGGACACCGACTTCGAGGGCTTCCGCCTCGACGGCCAATATTCGCTGTTCAACCACAACAACCGTGGTGGTGGCGGCATTCTGCCGGCGCTGAACAGCAACTCGCCGTATGGCGCGCCGGCCAGCTACCCGACCGGGATGGCCACCGACGGCGGGACGATCGACGTCACCGCGGCGTTCGGCACCAGCTTCGACGACGGCCGCGGCCACATCACCGCTTATGGCGGCTATCGCAAGATCAACGCCGTGCTCCAGGCGAACCGCGACTATTCGTCGTGCTCACTCAGCGCGAACACCGCCTCGGTGGTGCAGAGCACCGGCCGGCCCTACGCCTGCGCCGGTTCGGCAACCTCGCCGCAGGGGTCGTTCCTCGCATTTGACGGCACCGGGTCCGACTTCACCTCGACCTTCTTCCAGCCCGGTCAGGGCGGGACGTTCGCGCAGGGCCGCACGCCGTACAACTTCAACCCGCTGAACTATTACCAGCGGCCCGACGAGCGTTACACCGCCGGCTTCTTCGCGAACTACGAAGTGTCGAACGCGATCAAGCCGTATGCCGAGTTCATGTTCATGGATGACCGCACCGTCGCGCAGATCGCGCCGTCGGGCAATTTCGGCAACACCACCTCGGTCAATTGCGACAATCCGCTGCTGTCGGCGGCGCAGCAGGCGGTGATCTGCGCACCCAACAACCTGCTGGTCGCGAACAACCAGCTCGGCCAGCGCGTCGTCGGTCAGGGCGTCTACAACCCGAGCGTGTTCCCGGACACCACGCCGGCGACGTTCTTCGATCCGACCACCGGTGTTGCGTACAACCGCGGCTATGCACAGATTCTGCGCCGCAACGTCGAGGGCGGTGCGCGTCAGGACGACCTCCAGCACACCAGCTTCCGCGGCGTGATCGGGTCGCGCGGCGATCTGGGCAGCGCCTGGTCGTATGACGCTTATTACCAGTATGGCCGCACCAACTTCGCCGAAACCTACTCCAACGACTTCTCGATCACGCGCCTCGGCCGCGCGCTCGACGTCGTGGCGAACCCGAACGGCGGCGCGCCGGTCTGTCGCTCGTTCCTGACCGGTCAGGACCCGAACTGCGTTCCCTACAACGTCTTCTCGCTCAACAGCGTCTCGCCGCAGGCGGTCGCCTATCTGTCGACCCCGGGCTTCCAGCGCGGCGTCGTCAGCGAGCAGGTGGCCTCGGCCAGCTTCTCGGGCCAGCTCGGTGAATACGGGATCAAGAGCCCGTGGGCGCAGGAAGGGCTCGGCATCGCGCTCGGCACCGAATACCGCAAGGAAGCGCTCGACTTCAAGTCGGACTCGGCGTTCAGCACCGGCGATCTCGCGGGTCAGGGTGCGGCGACGCTGCCGGTGCAGGGGTCGTTCGAGGTCAAGGAAGTGTTCGGCGAGCTGCGCGTGCCGGTCATCTTCGACAGCTTCTTCTACAATCTGTCGTTCACCGGCGGCTATCGCTACTCGTCGTACAAGACCTCGGCCGGTCGTACCTTCTCGACCGACACCTACAAGCTCGAGGGCGAGTTCGCGCCGATCCGCGACATCCGCTTCCGCGGCGGGTACAACCGCGCCGTTCGCGCACCGACCGTGCAGGACCTGTTCTCGCCGGAGCGCGTCGCACTCAGCGGCAACGGCGATCCGTGCGCCGACAAGGTGCTGACCGCAGCGGACGCGGGCTGCCTCGCGCAGGGCCTGCGCATCGGCCAGCGTGTCGCCTCCAACCCGTCGGCCCAGTATAACGGTCTGCTCGGCGGCAACCCGAACCTGGTGCCGGAAGTCGCCGACACCTATACCGCGGGTGTGGTGGTGCAGCCGCGGTTCCTGCCGCGCTTCGCGCTGACCGTCGATTTCTTCGACATCAAGGTCAAGAACGCCGTCACCACGATCGGTGTCGACACGATCCTCAACGCCTGCAACACGACGCTCAACCCGGAATATTGCGGGCTGATCAAGCGTGACTCGGCCGGGTCGCTGTGGCTGACGCCGCAGGGCTATGTCGTCAACACCACCAAGAACATCGGTGGTCTGGCGACGCGCGGCATCGACGTCGGCGCCAGCTATTCCTACCCGCTGGGCGGGCTCGGGTCGCTGGGCTTCAACTTCAACGGCACGTGGCTCGACCGTCTGGTCACCGACACCGGCGTGACCGGTTCGTACAATTGCAAAGGCCTGTTCGGTCCGACCTGTCTCCAGCCGACCCCGGAATGGCGCCACAATGCGCGCCTCAGCTTCAGCTCGCCGTCGGGTGTGGGGCTGTCGCTGCGCTGGCGCTACTTCGGCAACGTAAAGATCGACGCAACCGATCCGAACTCGAACCTCAACAACACCGGCAGCACCGGCCCGGCGCCGGGCGGCGTCGCCCGTCCGGGTCTCGCCGAGCTGGGCGTGCAGAGCTACTTCGACCTGGCGATGACGTTCCGTGTCAACGACGCGTACACGTTCCGCCTCGGCGCGAACAACCTGCTCGACCGCGAGCCGCCGCTCACCGGTTCGCAGGCGTGCCCGGGCGTCGTCTGTAACGGCAACACCTTCCCGGGCGTCTACGACGCGCTCGGCCGTTACATCTACGCGGGCGTGACGCTGAATCTGTAAGGGTCCGGCAACGCCGAACACAAAGGGGGGCGGGTCCGCAAGGGCCCGCCCCTTTTTGGTTGGGTGTCGCCACGCTCGTCATTGCGAGCGAAGCGAAGCAATCCAGCGCCGGACCGGGACGCCCTGGATTGCTTTCCCCGGCCTTCGCCGGGGTCGCAATGACGGATCATATGAAGCCTTCGCCGGGGTGACGTTCCAATTCCGAGCGTGCACACTTTCCACCCCGTCATCCCGGACGTGATCCGGGATCCCGCTTCTTCTCTCGCTCGACACGAAGAAGCGGGGCCCCGGCTCAAGGCCGGGGCGACGGAAGGGGGAGACGATCAAACTGTTGTCGAAGCCGGATCGAAACCATGTCCTCTACGCCCACCACCGCCGCCACGCTCGCCCCGCAGGTGTCGCGCGCCACCGCGACGTGGCGTGAGGGCGAGACGATCGCCGCGCTCACCGCCGCGCTCGATCGCACCCCCGAGGATGCGGCATTGTGGCAATTGCTCGCCGCCGCGCAGCGTTCGGCGCAGGATCACGCCGCCGCGCTCGCCGCCGCGCGCCGCGCCGCGGCGCTCGCCCCGGACGACGCGCTGATCGCGCACACGCTGGCGCGCGTCACGCTCGAGGCCGGCGCGCCCGCGGTCGCGCTGTTCGACCGCGCGCTGGCGCTCGCGCCGCTCGACGCCGGGGTGATGCTCGGTCGCGCCGCCGCGCTGGTCGCCGACGGGCAGGCCGATACCGCCATCACCTTCCTCGCCGACGTGCTGCGCCAGCATCCCGGCTGGTACGACGGCCATGCGACGCTCGCGCGGCTGCGCTGGCAGGCCGGCGACCGCCAGCATTATGCCGCCGGTTACGCGACCGCGCTCGCGACGCGCCCGCGTGACGGCTTGCTGTGGCGCGATCATGCCGCGACCGTTGCGCGCGCCGGGCAGACCGCGGCCGCGCGCCGCATCGTCGCGCAGGCGCGCGCCGCGGTCGGCGCAAGCCGCACGCTCGACCTGCTCGAGGCCGGCACCTGGTCGGAGGACGGCGAGATCGCCGCGGCCGATCGGCTGTATCGCGCGCAGCTCCCGATCGCCGATGGCGAGGCGCTTGGCGGCTATTTCCGCCATCTGTTGCGCGCGCGCCGCGCCGACGCCGCACGCGCCGCGCTGGAGGGGCGGCTGGCGCGCGAGACGCATGATCTGTGGCCGCTCGCCGCGCTGGCGTGGCGGCTGACCGGCGACCCGCGCAGCGACTGGCTGGAGCGCGGCGGCGCTTTCGTGCGCGTCTTCGATCTCGCCGAACGGCTCGGCCCGATCGACGACCTCGCCGCGACGCTGCGCACGCTCCACCGCACGATCGCCGCGCCGCTCGACCAGTCGTTGCGCGGCGGGACGCAGACCGATGGCCCGCTGTTCGCGCGGCAGGACGCGGCGATCGGGCGGCTGCGCGACGCGGTGCGCGCGGCTGTCGCGGACTATGTCGCCGCGCTGCCCGCGCCCGACCCCGCGCACCCTTTGCTCGCGCCACGGCGAGACGCGCTGCGCTTCGCCGGATCGTGGTCTGTGCGGCTCACCGATCGCGGACATCATGTCGATCACGTCCATCCCGCGGGCTGGATCAGCTCGGCCTGTTACGTCGCGTTGCCCGATGCGCAGCCGGGCGAGCCGGCGCAGGCGGGCTGGCTCAGCCTCGGCGACGCGCCGACGCTGGTCGGTGACGCGCTCGCGCCGTGGCACACGGTCGCGCCGCAGCCGGGACGGCTGGTGCTGTTCCCCTCCTATATGTGGCACCGCACGCACGCGTTCGCGGCCGGCGAGCGGCTGACCGTCGCCTTCGACATCGCGCGGCCACCGGCCTAGGACCGATCGACGTCCGAGACTCTCATGACCGACCGGCCAATTGATCGGTCGTCAGTCTCCTTCCTCCGTCGCCCCGGACTTGATCCGGCGCCCCGCTTCTTCGGCAGCCGCAGCAAAAGCGGGATCCCGGATCACGTCCGGGATGACGAAAGAGGATGGGGGCGCCGCGAATGTCGATCGGTCCCGAATGTGAGGACATCCGTTCGAACCCATCCACCGTCATTGCGTCGCTCCGCTCGCAATGATGGGCTGACGTCGAGGCGACACTTCAGCTTTGACGGATCACCTTCTAGGAAGGCTGCCATGACAGACGTTTCCGAGCTGATCGCGGCGGCGACCGCCCGTGCCCGCGCCAATGATGCTGCCGGCGGGCTCGCGCTGATCGAGACCGCGTTGCAGGACAGCCCCAACGAGCGCGCGCTGCTCGAATTCGGCGGGCTGCTCGCGGCGCACACGCGCCAGACCGACCGCGCGGCGGCGCTGTTCGGGCAGTTGCTCGCGCTCGACCCCGCCGACGATGCGGCGCGCGTCAATCTCGCCACCGCGCTGCTGAGCGCCGGGCGCGCCGCCGAGGCGCTGGCGGTCGCCGAGGGCCATGCGCACGCCAAGCTCGGCCTGCTCGCCGCACATGCCCGGGTCGCGACCGGTGCGGGCGCGGCGGCGGATTACGAAGCGATCGTCGCCGCCGACCCGCGCGACTATCGCGCGTGGAACAATCTCGGCAGCGCGCGGCTGGCCGAGGGGCGGGCTGAAGCGGCGGTCGCGGCGTTCGACGAGGCGGTGCGCCATGCGCCGGCCGATGTCCGCCTCTACATCAACCTCGCGCAGGCACTGCGCGCGGCGGGGCGGTTCGACGTCCGCCAGCGCGTGATGCGCGACGCCGCCGCGCTCGCGCCGAACGATGCGGACGTGCAGCTCGAACTCGGCACCGCCGAGGCGGCGTGCCAGAATCCGGTGGCCGCCGAACAGGCGTTCCGCCGCGCGATCGCGCTGAGCGCCGGCTATACGGAGGCGTTCGTCGAACTGGGACTGCTGCTCGAAAGCGTCAACCGCATCGACGAGCTCGAGCAGGTGGTCGACGCGCTCGCCGCGCGCGCGCCCGACGCGATCGAGCTCGACTTCCTGCGCGCGTGGGTGGCGCGGCGGCGCGGTCGTGTCGCCGCGGCGCTCGCGCTGGCCGAGCGCGTGCCGGACGAGATCCACCCGCTGCGCCGCCATCAATTGCTCGGCGATCTCTACGACCGGCAGGACGAGGCCGAAAAAGCCTTCGCCGCCTTCACCGCGATGAACACGGCGGCGGTATCGCTCCATTCCGCCGCACCGGGCGACAGCTATCGCGATCGGCTGACGGGTATTTTGGCGCGACTGACGCCCGAACAGGTCGCGTCATGGTACCCGCTGATACCCGGTCGGGACCGTGCCGCGCCGGTGTTCGTGGTCGGCTTCCCACGCTCGGGCACCACCTTGCTCGACACGCTGTTGATGAACGTCGACGGCGTGCATGTCCTTGAGGAGCAACCGTTCCTTGCGCTCGCCACCCGGTCGATGGGGGTGACCGAGGAGGGGCTGGCGACGCTCGACGACGCCGGCGCTGCCGCATTGCGCGACGAATATTTCCGGCAGGCGGATGCGGTGACGCCGCCGGGCACGCGGCTGCTGGTCGACAAGCACCCGCTGCACATGGTGCGCATCGCGACGATCCGCCGGCTGTTTCCGGACGCGAAGATCGTGCTGGTCGAACGACATCCGTGCGACGCGGTGCTCAGCTGCTTCATGGCCAATTTCCGGCTCAACACCGCGATGCGCAGCTTCACCACGCTCGACGAAACGGCGCGCGTCTACGATGCCGCCTTCACGATCTTCTCCCGCGGCACCAGTCTCTTCCCCGAGCTGGCGGTGCATCGCGTCCGCTACGAGCGGATGATCGCCGACCTGGAGTCCGAGCTGCGCGGCCTGCTCGCGTTCCTCGGGCTCGACTGGCAGCCGCATTATGTCGACCACCGCACCAGCGCGCTCGCGCGCGGCCCTGTCAAAACCGCCAGCTACGCGCAGATCACCGAGCCGCTCTACACCCGCGCGCTAGCGCGCTGGGAACGCTATCGCGCGCCACTGGCGCCGGTGACGCCGATCCTCCAGCCGTGGATCGACGCGCTCGGCTATAAGGACTGAGCATCGGGCCGGAGCAATGTCCAGTTATCGTCATCCCGGACTTGATCCGGGATCCCGCTTCTTCTTTCCCGGTCAGCAGGAAGAAGCGGGGCCCCGGATTGAATCCGGGGCGACGAACGAGGAAAAGGTATCAAGGACGACGGAAGCCGCCGACGATCCGCGCCGCGACCGGCGTCAGTTGTTCTTGTAGCGATTGGCCTGGACGCGCTCGATATCTTGCTGGTTGATGGCCTTTTCGGCCGCCCAGTCGCGCGCAGACATGCAGCGCTTGGTCTTGGCGAGCCGGCTGCCGGTATTTTCTTCGGAACGGCAGATGATCTTGTCGGAATCGGTCACCGCTGCGGGCTTGCGCTCGCGCGCCATCGCGCCGCTCGCCAGCACCATCGCGACGGCTGCCATTCCCAGACCCACGTAACGCATCGGACTATCTCCCCCGGCTCGCCTCTGCGACCGATCCGCGAATGTCGTGCGGTTCGGCCGGTGCGTCAATCCCGTTTGCAGTGCACCCCAAGTAGCGGAGATCGGGCTGTTTTTACTGTCGCCCGGTCGTGAACAGATCGGCGTGCGTCCAGTCCGTACCCGCGCGCACCGTGCTGTCGAGGCTCAGCGGATCGTTGTTGCGCAGCGCGCGCGCATAGCGGGCGTTGATCGCGTCGAGCCGGGTCTGGATCGACGCGCGGCTGTCCGCGGACAGCGTCCCGCCGTCGCGCTGCTGCTGGCGCAACGCCACCGTGCGCAGCGCGAGCAATTCCTGCCGGTGCGTGAAGGCGATCTGATCGGGAAGCGCACGGACCACCGCGCCGCTGCCCGAGAAGACCGGCCCCGCCTGTGCGGCGACCGGGAGCAGCGCCGCGGCACCGGCAGCGATGGCGATCCGCGCGAAGGACGTGAAGTTCATCAAAAACTCCAATTATTTATGAGGAAATACCGCGACCGCATGGTTGGGTTTGGACGCATGCTGCGCCTTGCGGGGCCACCCGTCAAGCTGGGCGGCACGGAACCTGCCGGGGCGGCGTCAAGCGCATCCGTGTGTGGACATCTATGCTGCGGCGCGCGCTGGAGGCGCATTACGCGCTGATCGGGCAGTTGCTCGTGCGTGGTACGGTGCCGCCGCAGCAGCTGGACGATGAGATTACGCTCAAGCTCATCCTGACGCCAGGCTCCGTCGAGCGCATCGACGCCACGGCGTTTCCGGTGCGGCTCGTACGCGTGTCATCGCCACTGCTGCAGAAGCTGTTTGGCGATCCGAGGGTGATGCTGGCGGATCCGAGGGTGATGCTGGCGGCGAGCGGGCGCGCGCTGCTGTCGGCAGGCTACCTGCCGTGGCTGCGGCCGCGATTGACGCTCGCACTGGGAGTCGCAGATCGACGCGACGGTGCTGGTGCTCGACGGTGCGCAGCGGTCGATGCCCATACAATTGTTGCTCGACAACGGCCTGTTAGAAAGCCTCAGCCGGTATGGCGCGGGACTGGGCTATACGTTCAACTCAGCGCTCGGGCTGGGCGACATGCAGTATTGCGCGCCAGTGACGATCGCAACACCACCAAAAACTGCTCGATCTTCGATCCGTGGCTGCAAGAGGCTGCTGGCCAAAGGTGTCGTGCTGCCGCTGGGCAAGGACGGTCTGTCTCATCGCGTAGGCGGTGGAATTGGGCGCGCGGCTAAAAGGGCATTCGTAGCCGCTGCTCCCACGCTGGACCCTCAGCTAACCACGGAAAGAAATGTTCGAGACGCTCGCGCGGGAGATCAGCGACCGGTTGGAGCAGGCGCTCTCGCGCATCCTATCGATGAGCGGTCCTAATCGCGGGTTAGGAACTATGTTTGGAGAGAAGCTCGCCGAGCAAAGCCACCGGATCGACCCCGATCGCCAAGGCGACCGCGACATATTCATCCACGCTCAACTGACGCTCGCCGGTTTCGTAGCGCGAGACATAGGCCTGCTGCCATCCGAGCCGCTTCGCGAGGTCGACCTGACGAAGCATGGCGTCCCGCCGTGCTACGGTCAGCGCAGCGACAATGCGGGCGTGCAGGTCTGATGGAACAAGAGAGGCGGGCACCTCGAAGCATCTAGACCGGCTTGAGCGATATACGGAAAGCGTATATTGTCCAGGCTTCAGATCGGGAGTGCTGACATGAGACTGTTCGAGCGCATCGCCACCTGGTTCAACGACTGGACGCTCCCGGACCACCCGGGAGTTGGCAGCGACGGAACGGATATCAATCCGACAACCGGATTGCCGACGATCGCTGGAGCGGGGACCCCCGACGTCGCCGGCAATCCCTACGGTTCTATCCGGTCGCACGATTACGAGTCCGACTGGCAGCGCCACGATCGCTGGGACAGCGGTGCTGATGACCATTTCCAGCATCACGACAGCTGGTCGGCCAGCAGCCATGATCCTTGGCGTGACTGAACGCGTCCCGGTGGCTGACCGGCTGATCGCACGATGGGAGGTGAGCCAGCTGAACGTCGTCCCTTATGCGATCAGCGTCATGGTCTTCCTGCCGATGCTGATCGTGACGATCGGTATCGGCAAGGCGATCGGCGCCAGACCGGTCGTCGCCGGACGGGGCATGCTCGTCCTCTGGGTGGCCCTGCTCGTGACCGAGATGGGGCGAGGGCTCTGGACGCTGCGGCATCGCTACGCCTCGCCGCGTTGGCTGCGCGCGGTTCATGCCGCGGTTGGTGACGACCTTGCAGTACACGCGCTCGCTGAGCTGATGCGCCAGCATCGGTACGAACCCGATTACGTCCTTCTGAGATCCGACATGACCAGCGCGGTCCAGCAGGAGTGCGCCAGGCGCAAGGACGTGGCCCAACGTGCCAAAGGGATCCGGGTGATGGAGGAACCGGATCCTGCCTCTGGTTTGGAGGCGGAAGCCAGCGATCCCCGGATCGCCGAAGAGCGACGCGCCCAGGCCCGCGAGCGTCGTGCCGCCGCGACTATACTGGCGGCGGCAGCGCCAGTGGCAGGCAATATGTCCTGCGGCTCGCGCTGAAGCCGTTGGCGCACTGCTGAAAAGGCGGTCCGGATAGAATGACAGTTCGCTTGCTGGCCGGCTGACACGCCGGCCCGGGTGCCCGCCGGAAGCCGGAATGAATACCAGAGCACCACGGCATTAATACCGCAGCGTCTGGATCGTGAAGGGAAGGAGCACACACCACGCTATGGATAGCGGCCGTGTTCAGAGCGTAAAATCGTGATTTATCATTGGTGTAGCAGGATTTTGGCTGTGCTGCGGGTTCCGCGAAAGCTGCCCCGTGACGTTCTACAAGGGTGCTACAGCGCTACGGACGCCGGATTTACCGGGCCGCGCAGCGCCATGAGGGTCGCAAGCAAGCGACCCGTGCACTGCTCCCTCTGGGAGCACGGGCTCATCTCTCGTTGGGCGTCATGGGCAAGACCGGTGCGCCAGCAGCGACGATGTCGAGACCGGATGCTCGCGCCTGCTTCCGCGCGATCAGAACGTACCGGGCGGCCGTGCCCGGAAGCGGCGCGGGTCGAAGAACCAGATCAGCATGACCGCGCCGGTGACAGCTGCGGCGATCCAGCAGGCAGCCGCGAGAGCAGGGGCATAGCCCAGCAGACGGGCCGCCAGACCTGCCAGCAGCAGTCCTGTGCACAGCGCTGCCAGTCGGCGCACGACCGGCCAGTTGCGCCTCTTGAACCCGACCCGCCGCGTCTCGGCCGTCCAGGCCGCCAGCTGTTCATCTCTGGATCTGCCCATCTCAGTCCCCCAGCGACAAGGCGAGCAGCGTACCGCGCAGCTGCTTGCGGTTGGCAGCACCCGCGTCCGCTCCTCCGTCGTATATCACCCGCGCGAGCGCTTGGCTGCGTTCGTCAGGCAGCTTCAGCCCTACGTCCCTGCAGACGGTGTCCACGTCGTCGCGCAGGCGGTCGAGCCGGTCCCAGTCGACCGGCCCGTAGTAGCTCCGGGGCACGGTGTCCTCGCCCAGGATCACCCATTCGGGATCGACGTCGTAGTCGCGCCGGAGCTTCGCCATCAGGGCGACGGGCGGCTCGGCCCCGCCCAGTTCCCAGCTGACCAGCGCGCGCTTCGAATAGCCCAGCGCCTTCGCGAACGCGTCCTGTCCCAACCCGGTCCTGAGCCGTACCGCCTTGATCCGCTCACCGATGGTGGATGCACCACTCACGTCGCCATAATCGCTTGCTTAATCCTGCTCATTGTGGCGCAATCATGCCACTATGCTATCATGGCACGGGAGCGGTGCCGGCGACCAGCATTACGCCGGACAGGGGCAGGGATTTCATGGGCGGTCAGGTCAATGTGCGGCTCGGGGACGACGACGATGCGGACCTCACCCGTTGCGCGGCCGAGCGTGGTGTCGAGCGCGCGACCCTGGTCAAATCGTTTGTTCGGGAATGCCTCGATGCGTGGCGGGAGGGGCGGGCCGTATTCGACCGGCCCGAGCAACTGAGCCCCGGTGACGTCGTCGCCTTCGGCGCCAGGCTGGACAAGGCGGTCATGGAGATCGACCGCATCGCCCAAAGCTGGGCGGCGCATGAGAGCGACATGCACAAGCTGGAGCGTGAGGACCAGCTGACGCTGACGCGGGCCCGGACCGAGTTCATCAAGGGCATGCCGGAGCGCATCACCGCCAGCTTCAATCCGATCAGGGCGGAGATGCGATTGCTTGCCGAGCGGATCGACAAGCAGCCTCGCCTGGATGCCATCGACGAACGGCAGCGCGACCATACCGAGGCGCTGCGGGAGAATACCGCCGCCATCAGGAGCCTCGAGCAACAGCCCCGGACAAAAGTCAGCTACACCGTCTGGGACAGGGACTGGTCGGGTCGCAAGGTCGGTGCGGCGCTGTGGGTCGTCTGGTTGCTCTGCGTCGGCAGCTACTTCCTTGTGGCAATGGCGCTGCCGCCATCGTGGTTCGCCGTCCGCTCGGCCAACTATCTGCTGGGCGGCGGGGATCAGGCGGTCTGCGCGCTGGTAAACTACCGGCTGGCGACCGACAGCTGCCGAACACAGTTCGCCGGTCGGCCAGGCAAGGTTGTGGTGCGGGCAAGGCCCGGCACGCCGCAGGTCCAACGATGATCTCGGTCGCCGCGGTCGGTTCGGCCTCCGATGCAGCCGCCTATTACGCCCGAGACAACTATTACACCGCCGATCAGGCCGAAGGTGCCAGCGCTTGGTTAGGTGAAGGGGCGGCCGAGCTGGGTCTGTCCGGTCCGGTAGATACCGAGTGCTTCGAACAGGTGCTCGCCGGCGAATTGCCCAACGGCGTTGTGCTTGACGCCAAACGGGGTGAGCACCGGGCGGGTTGGGACGTCACCATGTCCGTGCCCAAGTCGGTGTCGATCGTGGCGCTGGTGGGCGGTGATGCGCGGCTGGTGACGGCGGTGCGGGAGGCGGCCGCGGCGACCCTCGTCTGGACGGAACGCAACATAGCCGAGGGTCGGGTCTGGAACGGCAGAGGACAGGCGCCCGAGACGACCGGGCGGTTCGTCGCCGCGACCTTCCTTCACGACGTGAACCGCAGCGGCGAGCCGCAGCTCCACGTCCACAACGTCATCGCCAATGCGACCCGCACCGCCGACGGCAAGTGGCGGGCGCTGCACGCGGACCAGCTGTACGAGCGCCAGCATGTCATGGACGCGGTGTTCCTGTCGGCGTTGCGCAGCCGGGTCGAGACGCTCGGTTTTGCCACCATCCCCCGGCACGACGGTCGCAACGGTGCCTTCGAGATCGCCGGCGTGTCGCGCGCGGTGGTGGAAGCATTCTCCGTCCGCTCGGCCGAGATCGACGCGTACATCAAGGCGCGCGGATTGGAGCACACCCCGCAGACGCGCGAATATGCGGCACTGGCGACCCGCAACCCCAAAATCTCCGAGATTGCCCCGGAGCAGCGCGCGGAAGGGTGGCGGCGGCTGGCCGCGGAGAAGGGGCTGGATTCGGCAGGGTTGGTGAAAGGTGCGCTGGCGGAGGCGGGGCGGGGGGCATGATGTGTGGACGCGCACGATGCGGGGCGTGCGCGGAATAGGCGAATGCGGTCTTGCCATCGCCGGACGCATGGGGCTGACCCCGCGCGACGGCGACCCGCTAGTCCCTGAGCGACTGGGACGGCTGGAGCCGCGCGCCTATGCCGCGGCGCAGGCGGTGGCATCGGCGGTGCGCGATCTGGGTGAGCGCGAGGCGGCGTTTGATCGGCTGGAGCTCGTCCGCGAGAGCCTGTCGCGCGGCGGTCCGGTGACGGTGGCCGATGTCGAGGCCCGGCTGGAGCTGCTGCGGGCGAAAGGCCTGTTGGTCGGCGACGGCGATCGCATGGTGACGACGCAAGGTGCGGTACGGCTGGAGCAGGCGTACCTTGCCACTGTCGATGCGGGGAAGGGGCAGTCTGCCCCGATCGTTCCGCCGGTCGATGCCGCGGTCCGGGCGCAGGAGGCTGCACGCGAGCTAGGACTTCATCGGCTCAACCCGGGTCAGGAGGCTGCGGCCGTGCTGATGCTGTCCTCGTCCGACCGGGTGGTGAACGTGCAGGGCGGGTCGGGACGCGGCAAGTCGACCGCGATGGCGCCGGTGACGGCGGTAGCGAAGGCGGAGGGCCGGGCGGTGATCGGGCTCGCCATCGCCAGCGTGAAGGCGAGCGAGTTCGGGCGCGACACCGGCGCGGACGTGAGCACGGTCGCCCGCTTCCTGGCGCGCCATGCCCGCGTGATCGACGGCACCGCCCGACCGCAACAGGTCGCGCGCGTGAAGGCGGAGCTGTCGGGTGCAATCGTCATGGTCGAGGAGGCCGGACAGCTCGGTACGCGCGACATGGAGCGGATCGTGCGGCTTGCCAACATAACCGGCGTCGCGCGCGTCGTGCAAACCGGCGACACCCGCCAGCTGACCGCGATCGCGGCCGGCAAGCCGTTCGAGGCGAGCCAGAAGGCCGGCGTCGCCACGGCCCATATCACCGAAAATCTGCGTTCCAGATCGGATCAGATGAAGGCGGTCACCGCCGCGCTCGACCGCGGCGACGTGTCGGGCACGTTCGAGATACTTAAGCCCGCCACGACCGAGGTGCCGGGGAACGCGGTGGCGACGACGGCTGCGGCGCGCTGGGCGGCGCTGCCGCAAGATCAGCGCGACGCCACCCTTCTGCTGACCGCCGGCCGCGCCATGCGCAGCGAAGCCAACCAGGCGGTGCAGGCCGAGCTGAAGGCGAGCGGCGAGATCGCTGCCACGGGCACGGCGTTTACCGTGCTCGACCGGGTCAACGCCACCAGGGAAGGCGCGCGACTGATGCGCGCCTACCGCCTAGGCCATGTGGTGGAGGTCCGCACGAACCTGCCGAGCCAAGGCCTGGTCCGGGGCGATCGCGGTGTAGTGACCGGTGTTGAGGGTGACCGGGTGCGGCTCGGCATGGCTGACGGGACCGAGAAGTCGCTCCGGCCCGGCCGGTTGGCCAGGAACCTCGACCGCGATGCCGTGTCGATCTTCGCATTGAAGCAGGTCGAGCTGCACGTCGGTGACCGTATCCGCTGGAGCGACAACGACCGGACCCGGGGGCTCGACAACGGTGCGATGGCGCGGGTGGAAGAGGTGGGACGGGGCAGGCTGGTGGTGTCCTCGCTCATCGACGGCACCGTGCATGAGATCGGGTCGGGTGATCGCATGGCCGAACGGCTGGACCTCGCCTATGCGATCAACGTCCACGTCGCGCAGGGGGTCACCACCGAGCACGGTATCGTGGCGATGCGGTCGTCGGAGCGAAAGCTGCTGACCGAGCGCTCGTTTCTGGTCGCGCTCACCCGCGTGGCGGACAAGGTGGCGCTGGTGGTCGACGACGGGCGGAAGGTCGAACGGCATATCACCCGCAACACCGGCGACAAGACTTCGGCGCTCGATGTGGTCGAGCGTGGCCAGGCAACCGACGCGATCCGGCTGCCGGATGCTAGCTCCCCGCTCGACCGGGCGCTGGAGCGTTACGCCCAGCTGTTCCTGGCGGCCGAGCGGATGCGCGAGGATGGACGGGAGCTTTCGTTTTCCCAGGTGCGCGAATTGGACGCAGCCTCGGCCGCGCTCGACCGGGTCCGGCCCTATGCGGCCGAGGATCTGCGGATCGTGCTGGACCGCAACGCCGACCCGGTACGCGGTCTGGAGCAATCTGCTCCCGGCGAGTTGCGGCAGGTCTGGGAGGAGGAGGGGCAGGCGCGTAGCGATAAACGCGATTATGCCGACCGATTCGTGGCCGACTGGCGGTCGGCGTCGGGCGACCGGCGTGCGGGCGAAACGCCGCGGATCGAAGACCGGGCCGAGCGCCGCCTCGAGCGGCTCGAGGACCGTATGGCGCGGCAGCCCGCGCTGGAGAAGGCGCTCGACGCCCGCATTCCCGAGCGGCAGCTGCGCCTCGACGGCCCCGGTATGAGTGGCGGCAGCCGCGATCGGGACTACGGTATGGAAATGTGACCTGCGGTGATTCGCAGCCGCATCGGCAGCGTGGCAACTGGCCGCTTCCGCGCATCGAACTGCTCTGGCACGTACTGCCTAGATGTAGGCGCTTGCAAACATCACGCCTTCTGCTCGCCAACAGGACGCCTTCCTGCTCGGAGTGACTGACAACGAGCGAGCTACGCTGCTCACGATAGCTGACAACGTGCTCGCCATCGGTCGCGCCTGCTTGCAAACGGAGTTGGCTTGCTCACTTTTTGCGCCAGCAGGAAATTTGATGTTTAGCTGCCGTTGCTCGTTTCCGACGGGAGCAGCCTCGGTGGCTGGTTCTCAACCCGCCCGTCCGCGTGCACAATGAAGCGACCACCCCCATACCCGGTCGCTCCGGTTGTTGCGGTCACCTCGTAGATCGTACCCCGCCGAAGAGGCTTGGCTGCTACTTCCCGGCTATCCGTCTGGTGCTCGCCGAGCAGCCGGTGACCATACGGCAGCGGAAACTTGTTAGTGCAGTCATCGTCATAGCTGACGCTTTCCAGCCAGGCGGCTTCCCTTTCATCTTCTGCGGCGACTACAATCCGTCGTAGGCACGCAGGATGCTGGGACGAGGCAGGATCAACGTCGATCACAATCTCTCCGTTTCGAACCGCTGCGATCAGATCATAGCTATAGGAGCATCCCCCTAGGGGAACGGCGAGGAACATCGCGGCGGCTACCCTGCAGCCCATACGCTTGCCGTCAGTGTGCAACGGCATGTCGGCTCGTATGCTAACGCTGGCTAGGCCTAGCCTCGACCGGGTCCAAGACGAGAGGTTCACGATCAGGCGGCTCGCGCTTTGGCTCGAAAGAAGGTCGTGTCCGGCCCGATCAGATTGGGGTCGATCCCGCTCTCCTCGGCGGCCAGTTGCTGGATGATCCGCCATATTTCGGAGGCGGTGAGGCGCGCGCCATCGCGAGCGAGCCTGCCGCGGTTCTGCTCCGTCACCAGTCGGGCGAGATCGCCGGTGGTGTCGCATCCTCGAGGCAGTCGTCGGCGGTCGATGTACCGCAACCACAGCCCCGTGTAGGCGCTCGCTCCAGCGGCGAAGATGCGAAGTGGTGGCGCTAGCGTGGCGAAGGCGAGGACGGCGACCGCGACGGCGAAGCAGAAATCACCGGCGATCCCAAGCCATCCGGCTCGCGTCGCCGGCATCTTCAGGTCGGTATCGGCTTCCAGGTCGGTGAACGCCGGGCGCAGCTTGTTGCCGATCAGCGGGGACAAGGGCGCATCCGTCCCGACGTGCCGGCCAAGTCCGAGCGCGCGCCGGAGCCTGTAGAATGTCATCTGCGTGGCGCAGGTCGTGCCGCCCCCGCCGAAGGCTGCGACATGCGCGACGACATGGTCACGCACTTCGCCGAACGTCGTCCAGGGCAGGTTCAAACGCAGGCGCAGATCGAAGGTGCGCTCAATCGCGAGGAAGAAGTCAGTGTCGTCGCCATCGCCGACCCAGCCCACCGTATCGAGCACCTGCATGAACCCTGCTCCTCAGCGGTTCTGCAAAACGACCGATTCTGACGAGCCGGTCGCCTTGCCTTTCTGACAACGTAAATCTGCGGGCCGGGCTTTGTCAAAACTGTTCTGGAAACCCGCTTCGCAAAACGGTATGCCTGCGACGGGTTTGGAGAAGATCGGACGCCCATGCGGGTCGGCTATGCCAGGGTCAGCACCAGCGACCAGAGTCCCGAGCTTCAGCTCGACGCACTGCGCCATGCCGGCTGCGACCGGGTATTCACCGAAAAGGCGTCTGGCGCGCGCGATGACCGGCCCGAACTGGCGCGCATCCTGGAAGACGTGCTGCGCGCCGGCGACACGCTGGTCGTCTGGAAGCTCGATCGCCTCGCTCGTTCTCTCAAGAAGCTGATCGCCACGGCCGAGGAGCTGGAGCGCGAGAAGATCGGGTTGGTGTCGCTGACGGAGAGCATCGACACGACCACGCCGGGCGGCATGCTCACCTTCCATGTGTTCGGCGCCATCGCGCAGTTCGAGCGCGCGCTGATCCGCGAGCGGACCACCGCGGGGCTGGTGGAAGCACGCCGGCAGGGCCGCAAGGGCGGTCGACCATCGGCGATGCGCCCGAGCGACGTCGCTGCTGCACGGGCGATGATGAAGGAGGGGACGCTCCCGGTACGCGACATCGCCAAGCGCATGGGCGTGTCGGTCGCGACCCTCTACCGCTACGCCGGCAAGCGCGGCAGCGGCGCACCCGCCAAGGAGCCCGCGACAGCCCATGGCTGACCGGGCGAAGCGGCCGCCCGGAGAGGCGCTGGTCGACCTTCGCCGACGATTGTCGCTGTTGCCCCCACGCGATCCCGGTCGCACCGAGATCGTCGCCCGTGCGGCCGAGGCCTACGGCATCTCGATCTGGACCCTGTACCGGGCACTGCGCGAGCTGAACCGGCCGAGGTCGGTGCGCCGCTCCGACCACGGCGCGACGCGGGTCGCACCGCAGGCCGAGATGGAGCGCTACGCCGAGATCGTCGCCGCGCTGAAGATCAGGACGACCAACAAGAAGGGCCGGCACGTCTCGACCGCCCGCGCCATCGAGTTTCTGGAAACCGATGGCGTCGAGACACCGGAGGGCCTGGTCAAGGTCGCACCCGGCCTGCTGAAGCGGGCGACCATCGACCGGCTGCTGCGCTCGTCGGGGCTGGACTATGCCCGTGTCACCCGCCCGCACGCTGCCGTGCGCTTTCAGGCGCGACGATCCAACGAGCTGTGGCACTTCGACATGAGCCCGTCCGACTTGAAACAGGTCGAGGCGCCACTGTGGATCGAACAGGGCCGCGGCAAACCCACGCTGATGCTGTTCTCGGCCGTCGATGACTGCTCGGGCGTGGTCTATCAGGAATATCGCAGCGTCTATGGCGAGGACGCCGAGTCCGCGCTGCGCTTCCTGTTCAACGCCTTTGCCGCCAAGCCCGAGCCCGAGCTGCCGTTCCAGGGGCTGCCGGTCACGATCTACATGGACAACGGTCCGGTTAGCCGGTCGCGCGTGTTCCAGTCGGTGATGGGCAGCCTGGGCGTTCGCATCCTCACCCATCTGCCGCCCAAGTCCGATGACCGGCACACCGCCGCTCGCGCCAAGGGCAAGGTCGAGCGGCCGTTCCGCACGGTGAAGGAGGTACACGAGACGCTGTACCACTTCCACAAGCCCAAGAACGAGGCGGAAGCCAATTTGTGGATGCGGCGGGCGCTCGTCACCTACAATAACGGCGACCATCGGTCCGAGCCGCACGCCCGGATCGAGCACTGGCTGCGACACCTGCCCGGCGAGGGCGTGCGCGCCATGTGCTCGTGGGAGCGGTTCTGCGCCTTCGCCCGCGAACCCGAGCGGCGCACCGTCGCGGGGGACGCGACCGTCTCGGTCGAGGGCGCCTCCTACGAGGTCGAGCCCGAGCTGGCCGGCGAGACGGTGACACTGCTGTGGGGCCTGTTCGACCAGCAGCTCTTCGTCGAGCATGACGGCAAGCGGCACGGACCCTACGAGCCGTCGCGCGGCGCGGTGCCGCTCTACCGCTACCGCAAGTATCAGAAGAGCCGGGCCGAGGAGCGGCTCGACAAGGTGGTCCGGCTCGCCGACCAGCTCGGGCTGCCCCGCGCGACCGCGACGGGCGGCGACCGGCCGCTGCCGTCATTGCCGCCCTCGACCGCCGGACTCGCGGTTCGGCAGACTCCTTTTCCCGAACCGGTGGTCGAGACGGCGTACCCGACCGGGCTCGCCGCGCGTCACTCCATCGTCGAGCAGCTCCGACGACCGCTTGGTTCCCTGCCCGAGGCGGACCGCGCCTTCATCGACGCGCTGCTGGGCGAGACGCTCGACAAGACCATCATCGCCGATCGCATCCGCGAGCGGTTCCAGGCACGAAGGGGGACAAGCTGATGCTCGCCGACGTTCAATCCAGCTACGGGCTCGCCCGCCCGTTCCAGGGCGTCGGCAACTTCGAGACCGAGCATCAGCGCAACCTTGTGCGCGAGGTCTGCGCGGCCGTGCAGACCGGCCGGCTCATCGTCGTCTCCGGCCTGGTCGGATCGGGCAAGACGCACCTCCTGCGCCGCATCGAGGACGAGCTGGCCAGGGCGGGCAAGGTTGCCGTCGCCAAGTCGCTCGCGGTCGACAAGCGCCGCACCTCGCTGCCGTCGCTGATCGAGGCGCTGTTCTACGACCTCTCGCCCGGCGACCGCGCCCAGGTGAAGATCCCGAAGCAGGCCGAGCGCCGTGAACGCGACCTTCGCGACATCATGCGCAAGGGCAAACGCCCGGTCGTGCTGGTCGTCGACGAGGCGCACGACCTCCACCACAAGACGCTGACCGGCCTCAAACGGCTCATGGAGGTGGTGGCCGATGCCGGCGTGCTGCTGTCGGTCCTGCTGGTCGGCCATCCCCGCCTGCGCAACGACCTACGCCGTCCGCAGATGGAGGAGATCGGCTATCGCACCACCACGTTCGACTATGAGGGTATCGGAGCCGAGCGCCGCGACTATGTCGCCTGGCTGCTCGGCGCCTGCGCGACCGAGGGCGTCAAGGTCGCCGACCTAATGGAAGAGGACGCAATCGACCTCATTGCCGAGCACCTGCGCACCCCGCTCCAGATCGAGATGCACCTGACGCTCGCCTTCGAGCAAGGCTTCCGGTTCGCCGCCAAGCCGGTCACGGTCGAGATCGTGGAGCAAGTGCTGTCGCGCGCGATCGACGACCTCGAACCCACACTGACCCGCAACGGTTACGACGCCGGTGCGCTCGCGAGCCAGCTCAACACCCGGCCGTCCGACGTGCGCGCTTTCCTCGCCGGAACGCTCGACGCCGAACACACCCGCGAGCTGACCGAGCGGCTTCGCGAAGCAGGCGTGCCGATATGATGCTACCGCCAGCACTTGCGCGACACCGATACCTTCTACAGGTGTGCTTCATCGCGATCGCAACCACGGCCTGCGTGTTGGTGACAGACGCGCTTGCTTTCAGATCGCCGGCCAATTTGGTCTGGATGCTCGGACTACCCGTTGCTGTGGGGATGGCCACGAACGTCGGTTGGGATCGTCGATGTTTTATGGCCATGGCCCTGGTGGGCGTTTCGCTCATCGTCGGGACGTTGGTCGGTGTGAACTTCACCAGCTATGGCTGATGTCCGTCATCGCATCCTCAGATTGGCAGAAAGCGTGAGCAGGACGGATATGTTTGCGAGCAGGCGCGGATGATGGCGAGCACTTTGTCATTGAGCGTGAGCAATCCAGCTCGCCCGCTGTCAGCCAATCTGGGCAAAAAGTCGCTCTGTTTGCGAGCAGAGGCTGCTACGATTGCAAGCGCCTACACCTAGATATCGCGGTGATAGTCAATGAAGGCGGTTATCGCCGGAACGGGCGGCCGAGCTCCGCCTGACCTAAATACGCGGATGCCTTGCGCAGGATCTCATTAGCCTGACGCAACTCGCGGTTCTCACGTTCCAGCGCCTTCAGCTTGTTTGTCACCTCGATCGGCACACCGGCGAGCTTGCCGCTATCGACCTCGGTCCTCTTCAGCCACTCATGCACCGTCTGCGGCGCGCAGCCGATCTTCTCCGCAATCGAAATCACCGTCGCCCATCAAGACGGATGGTCGCGCTCATGATCCAGCACCATCCGCACCGCCCGCTTGCGGACCTCCGGCGCAAACTTGCTCGCCGTCTTGCTCATACTAGCTCTACCTTCTCAGGAGTTGGAGTCTCCAGCAGACCCGGGCCGGTTCAGAGCTGTAAGCCCGTGTAGCCGAACTTCGTGTCCATGCGATCGGCAGCAGTTCACGAAGCCGAAGGCAGATCTTAGTTAAATAGCCTCGCATTCGGCATTTTCTTCAAAGGTAAAACCTTCGCTGGCACCCCGGCTAATAAACTATTTACTGGTGTAGACCTATTAACGACAGAATTTGCGGCAATAACGCAACCATCTCCGATCGTAATATCGCCAATCACTTTTGCTCCAGATGCGATGAATACATGATTGCCGACTGTGGGACGGCCCTCGTACTCAAACATTATCTCTTTGGCACCGATAGTGACTTGGTGATAGATAACGACATGATGCCCTATCGATATAGCCCCAATCACCGTTCCAGATACGTGTGGCATGTAGAAATGAGAGCCAATTTCACAATTTGAAGCGATCTCAACGCCAAATAAAAAGAAATTTATCCAAGTCAGCAGTTTGGCTATCGGCTGCATGTTATGCACATGCAGCCAACGAGATAGACGATAAATTCCAACCGGCGCACAACGGGGTACGATAAAATTCCGCCACAGCCCTGTTGTGGAAACCTTCTTTCCAGATCTGTTACTATAAATATAGTATTGCTTAAGATCTGACTTTAGTAGTTCAATAAGACCCATCGTGCCCGCTGCCCCGTTCAAAGGTATTTGACAAGACACTGTCCAGCCAACCAGAGATGCTATATTTATAGTATATATCGCTATCGACTTTTCGATATTCACTTCTTATGAATGAATGCGGCACGGATGGATTTTTTTCGATCGAGGATATAGAAATTGTCTGGATGATAAAAATCGTAATCCTTAACGCTCGCGTTAGTTGTTATAAGCTTCTTTCTAGCGCCCAACGCTTCGAATGTGCGCATCGTTAAGCCGGTCTGATGAGGATGTTCTATATCGACAATTGTTCGGGATTTAACAAAGATTTCCTGAACCCGCTTAAATGGCAACGGATCGTATCTAAAATCTTCAAATTTTGCTGCTCTAAAAGCCGGATTAATTATCTTTTGTATATAGAAAACCCAGCGGGCTTGAAGAAACGGATACCAAAAACGGCGTATATCTGCCGGCAAGCTTTGATCAATTCGACTAATTACTCGATGGCGATCTGAATGCGCAGTTCCGACGAAGCTTATATCATAAGTAGCCTCTTGATCGGTATTTTCAAACCCCCGTGCAAAGAATAGGGGGAGCAGCCTCATGCCAAATCTCTTTGATGCTTCTGGATCGAATGTTATACACTCATCAAAGTAGCGAAGTATCTCGTGGGCTTTCGGCTTATTCCGCATTGAATCCCATATGTAGAATAGAAATCGCGCCTTAGGCATTTTTAATCGCCATTCTGACAGCAATTCCTTTGAAAGCGTTTGCCCGTTTATAACAAAAACGAGATCATAGGCCTTATTTTCCAAATTCTTCAATCTATTGCGATAGAAGCGAGTTGCAAAAATCAAGACTATTCCTCGAGCATATCGGGAAAGTGCATTCATAAGCGGAGTGTTAAACGGACGGTCTGGTAGAAAATCGACTTCTGCCCCGCGCCGTAAAAGCTCGGAAATAATCTGCTGCTCGTATCCAAAATAGCGTACCGAGAAGAATAATATTCGCTTTCCTGCAAGCGAACCGGTTCGATCTGGCGGCGTGAAGCTGTCGTTAACGGCCATTTTAGTCGCCCATCAGCTTTCTCGCACGCAGTTCCGCAGAAGCCTGTTCCAGTCTATCTTCGTGAACTGGCTGTGCACCAGCCCACATGCAAAAACGCGCTAGTCCTTCGGACAAGGTAATTTTCGGCTTAAAACCAATGAGACTGCTCGCGCGCGTGATATCAGCGAAGCAGTGGCGTATATCGCCAACACGATACTGCCCTGTCACTTTGACTGGGACGTCAAAACTGCCGGCTTTCAATAATTCTTCGACAAGACCGAGAACGGTTGTCGCTTCGCCAGCTCCCAGATTCATTGTCGCGCCGTTAGGCAGATCGGCCTCTAGGGCAGCGAGAAGACCATCGACAATGTCTTGGATGTGGATGAAATCGCGAGACTCAAGTCCATCTTCGTAAATCGGGATCGTCATCCCCTGCCTGGCCCGATTGAAGAATATTGAGATGATGCCTGTGTAGGGATTCTGAAGCGACTGCCCCTCGCCATAGACGTTTTGAAATCTAAAGATGACGGGCTTGAAACCTAGTGCCGGCCCTGCCGCCCGCAACAGCAATTCCTGCGATGCTTTTGTGGCAGCGTAGATTGATCCCGGAGAGAACGGGAGGTCCTCAGGCGTTGCTACCGCGCGTAGCGTCTCACCCGCTGCCGTCTGCGGTTCCCAATTGTTTCTTGCCAGCTGGTCAGGCGTACGAGGATCGGGCTGCACCAGGATATCGGGGCGAGCCGGCGTGGTGTATGCGCCTTCGCCGTAGACGCTACGGCTGGATGCCAAGATAACCCGCTTCGGACGAGTCTTGGAGGCGGCAATGGCCTCAATCAGGGCTGCGGTGCCTAGTTCGTTAACCGCTACGTACTCTTGCACGCGGTACATAGATTGGGCTGTACCAGTTTCGGCGGCAAGATGATAAACAGCGTCACATCCGTCGACTAGATCGACGTGTCGTGCGATATCGCGGACGTCTAGCCTGGTAACGGCAACGCCGTCCGGAGCTTTGAGCGTCGGCAACGTTCCATGGATTTGTGGAGTAAGACTATCGATCAAGATGACGTCGTGCCCGGCCGTCTCGAGCCTCTTTGCCAAGGCCTGCCCGATAAAGCCCAAGCCACCCGTCACCATGATCTTCATCGACATTCCTCTTCATTCCACGCTGCTGGGCAGGCAAACCGTTCCAATCAGCCGGTTCCACTCACATTGACGGCGAGGATCCAGGCTTCCGACCGAACGGTCACCGTACGCGGATCGCCCACTAACGCGCAGCGGCACGTTTCGCAAATCCTGTGACTACAGCCCCTCGGTCAAGAGACGCCACAATGCCGGCCAATCCGCGGCATATGGCTGCAGGGGGTCAAATGCTTGGGACGCGCTTGGTCGCCATGTCCCCCTCACGATGCGTTCGATTGCATCGGCCCAGGCACCCACGTCATTGACGCCGATAAATTCGAGATTGTCATATTCGCCAACAGTTTCATGTGCATAGGGCCGATCCGCCAAGAGCAGCGGCTTATCGAATTCCTTCGCCTCGGTAATAGGAAGCCCCCACGTCTCAAGACGTGAAGGGAAGAGTACAACATCACACGCCTGATACTCGCCGGTCATCTGAGTTCGATTCTGTCGACCAATTAGACTGATGCCCGGTTCATTACGGTACCGACGAGCAAGCGCCGCGGCCCATCTGTTCTCCGTTCCATCAAACGTCAAACGAATATCGACCAAATTTCGGGCGTCGGGTGAAAGCTTTTTTACAGCCTCGCAAATGACTTCGATATTTTTGAAAACTCGAGGAAGCGCAGGATAGAGAAAACGGATTGGCGTTTGCGGCGTCGGGCAACGCAAGTAATGTTGCCTAGGACTAAATATTACTTCGGAAGGGCTTTTTTTGTGTAGAGTGGGTCTTGCAACAATGATATTTTCATGTCCAATAGCTTTTCGAAATTCTTCTCTCATCCAGTCAGATTGGACGATGATTGCATAATTTCTTTTGGCAAAAGACCTATAAACAAACATATAGAGCTTGTTGAATATGAAGAATTTTGGATCGTAAAAAGTTTCAGATAATCTAGATTTATAGAAAGGAGAGGGATTGTGACAATACACCGCCTGACGTCTGGCGATCACGCGGGGTGTTATATCATGCAGTGACAGCCACAGATCGATAGGCTTACGATCAAAAAGATCGTGGAATTTAATCCATTCGAGCTTTATTCTTTTTAGCCAGCCTATTTTCGATTCAGGAAATGCTATCGCCTTGACATTGATATCGGCGACAAGCTTTTCGTCATGCACCAGTGCGGTGATCTGCCAATCAGGTTTTAGGGTTGCGACCGCGGTCTCGAGGCTATCAATCAGTACGGTCAGCGGCCCGCCTTCGCTAAAATTTACTGCAGAAACTACCAGTGAGCGGGATTTCATCCGTGCTTCGCCATGTTTTTAGGGTTCTGCCGAGCCGGCCTGAAAGCCCTTCAATTCGCCGGTCCGGCGCCTCGCCATTCGCTTGGGTGGGTATTGAACGGATGAGAATGGGTCAAGAATTTTGGGTGTCCCCTGTCCGTGGAAGATGCAGCGACTGTGACTCGAAGATGCCCCGGATCGTGAATATGGTTCCCCTCTAGGTCGTATGCGGCAGCGCTGCATCGCATTGTGATGTGCGCGTCTATTCTCTACGGGTCCCGATCCATGTCATCCCCTGTCCAAATCATCCGCCCGCGCCGCTTCGGCGACGCGCGGGGCTGGTTCACAGAGACCTACAATAGCGACACGTTCGCGACGCTCGGCATCGAGTGCGTGTTCGTGCAGGACAATCACTCGCTCTCTGTACCCGCCTTCACCTTGCGCGGTCTGCATTTTCAGACGCCGCCGCGCGCGCAGGACAAGCTCGTGCGCTGCATCCGCGGTCGCATCTTTGACGTCGCGGTCGACGTGCGCGCAGGGTCGCCGACCTATGGCCAATGGGTCGGCGCGGAACTCAGCGCCGAGAACGGGCACCAGCTGTTCATCCCCGTCGGCTTCGCGCACGGCTTCGTCACGCTCGAGCCGGATTGCGAGGTGACCTACAAATGCTCGGACACCTATGCCCCAGCGAACGACGGCGGGATCGCGTGGGATTCGGTCGGGATCGACTGGCCGATCCCCGCCGGCACCGCGCCCGAACTGAGCGACAAGGACAAGGTGCAGCCGACGCTCGCCGCCTTCGACAGCCCCTTTTCCTATGACGGCCGTCCTCTGACGCCGCTCGCCTGAGGAACGATCACATGCGCATCTTCGTCACCGGCGGGGCCGGGTTCATCGGCTCGGCACTCGTGCGCCACCTGATCGAAAACACGCCTCACGAGGTGCTTAACTTCGACAAGCTGACCTATGCCGGCACGCTGTCGACGGTCGAGCGGATCGCGCAGTCGAACCGCTATCGCTTCGTGCAGGGCGATATCTGCGACGCTGACGCCGTGCGCGCCGCGATCGCGGCGTTCCGCCCCGATATCGTCACGCATCTGGCGGCCGAAAGCCATGTCGACCGCTCGATCGACGGGCCCGGCGCGTTCGTGCAGACCAATGTCGTCGGCACCTATGTGATGCTGGCCGAGGCGCGCAGCCATTGGCTGACGCTGGATGACGAGGCCAGGGCGGCGTTCCGCTTCCACCATATCTCGACCGACGAGGTGTACGGATCGCTCGGCGACACCGGGCTGTTCACCGAGGAAACGCCCTACGATCCGCGCTCGCCCTATTCGGCGTCGAAGGCGGGGTCGGACCATCTCGTTTCCGCCTGGGGCCATACCTATGGCTTGCCGGTGCTCATCACCAATTGCTCGAACAATTACGGGCCGTATCACTTTCCCGAGAAGCTGATCCCGCTGATGATCGCCAAGGCGCTGGGGGGCGAGCCGCTGCCGGTGTACGGTGCGGGCGACCAGGTGCGCGACTGGCTGTTCGTCGAGGATCACGTCCGCGCGCTGCAGGCGGTGTTCGAACGCGGCGCGGTCGGGCGGACGTACAATGTCGGCGGGCATAACGAGAAGCAGAATATCGAGGTGGTGCGCACCGTCTGCGCGATCCTCGACCGGCTGCGCCCGCGCGTCGACGGCCAAAGCTATGCCGCGCAGATTACGTCGGTCGCCGACCGGCCCGGCCATGACAAGCGCTATGCGATCGATGCGACCCGCATCGGCGACGAGCTCGGCTGGCACCCGCAGGAAACGTTCGAGAGCGGGATCGAGAAGACGGTGCGCTGGTATCTCGACAACGAGGATTGGTGGCGGCCGCTGGTGGCGGCCAAGGCATCCGAGCGGCGCGGGATCGCGTGATGCGCGACCTGCTGGTCACGGGCGCGAACGGGCAGCTCGGCCATGAGCTGCAGCGCGCAGAGCTACCCGAAGGCTGGCGGGTGGTGGCGCTCGACCGCGCCGCGCTCGACCTGACCGACGCAGGCGCGATCGCGGCGAAGGTCGCGGAGCGGCCGTGGGCGGCGGTCATCAACGGTGCTGCCTATACCGCGGTCGACAAGGCCGAGAGCGATCAGGTGACCGCGTGGCAGGTCAATGCGCTCGCCCCCGCCGCGTTCGCATCGGCCTGCGCGGCTGCGAACGTACCGCTGGTGCAGGTGTCGACCGACTATGTCTTTCCCGGCGACCGCGCGGGCGCGTGGGCGGTCGACGACGCGGTCGCGCCGCTCGGCGTGTACGGCGCGTCGAAGCTGGGCGGCGAACTGGCGGTGCGCACCAGCGGCGCGCGCCATGCGATCGTTCGCACCGCTTGGGTGGTGTCGGCGCACGGACACAATTTCGTGAAGACGATGCTGCGCGTCGGCGCGGAACGCGGGGCGTTGCGCGTCGTCGCCGACCAGCACGGCAGCCCGACCAGCGCCGCCGACCTCGCCGCGGCGCTGGTGACGATCGCGGTCCGGCTGGCGGACGATGCCGATGCGCCGACGGGCACTTTCCATTTCAGCAACGCCGGCGCCACGACCTGGGCCGGCTTTGCCGAGCAAATCTTCCGTCAGTCGCAATCGCGCGGCGGTGCCGCCGCCAGCGTGGCAGGGATCGCTACCAGCGACTATCCCACTCCGGCGCGGCGTCCCGCCAATTCGCTGCTCGCGCACGACGCGATCCAGCGCGCGTACGGCATCGTCCCCCGCCCGTGGCAGGACGCGCTCGGCGACATCCTCGACGAACTGATCGGCCCCAAGGAGAACGGCAAGTGAAGGGTATCATCCTGGCGGGCGGCTCGGGCACGCGGCTCCATCCGGCGACGCTGGCGGTCAACAAGCAGCTGCTGCCGGTCTATGACAAGCCGATGATCTATTACCCGCTGTCGGTGCTGATGCTGGCGGGGATCCGCGACGTGCTCATCATCTCCAGCCCCGAATATCTCGGCAATTACCAGAGGTTGTTCGGTGACGGCAGCGCGTTTGGCCTCACGATCGCTTATGCCGAGCAGCCGCGCCCCGAGGGATTGGCGCAGGCGTTCACGATCGGCGCGGACTTCATCGGCGACGACAATGTCGCGCTGGTGCTGGGCGACAACATCTTCTTCGGCGCGCACCTGACCGACCTCCTGGCTAGCGCGGTGGCGCGGACCGAGGGCGCGACCGTCTTCAGCTACCGCGTCGAGGATCCGGAGCGTTACGGCGTGGTCGAACTGGGCGCGGACGGGAAGGCGCTGTCGCTGGAGGAAAAACCGGCGGCGCCGAAGTCGAACCACGCGGTCACCGGCCTGTATTTCTACGACAATCGCGTCGTCGACCTGGCCCGCAACCTGAAGCCGAGCGCGCGCGGCGAACTTGAGATCACCGACCTCAACCGCCTCTACATGGACGCGGGCGACCTTTACGTCGAGCAGATGGGGCGCGGTTACGCCTGGCTTGACACCGGTACCCACGACAGCCTGCTGGAAGCCAGCGAATTCGTCCGCACCCTCCAGCACCGCCAGGGGATCCAGATCGCCTGCCTTGAGGAAATCGCGTTCGAGATGGGCTTCATCTCGGCGGACCAGGCGCGGGCGGCCGGAGAACGCTATTCCAAGACCGCTTATGGCCGCGCGATCCTCAAGGCTCTCGAGTAGCTAGGTGCCAAGGAAATTCGTCGCCTGCGAATATGATGCAGACTGATCCACAAAGCGCTTAAATATCGCGGATTGAACAGGAACTGGTGCTCCTGTTCAGGCCAATGGTATATGGAAAAGGCCATTGTTAATCATAGCTGTTGCGGCCGCACGGGTCGAGAATGTGATCATCTGATACCCTCCGATGCGGATTGACGAGGGCTCCGTGCAACGCAGGAGAAAGCCGAGCTGGTCGAGAGCGTGTTCGATGTAAGCAACGCCACCAATCGTTGTCCAGTCGCTGGCATTTAGCGACGCGGCTGTTGAAATTCCCTCACTGCCAGCTACGACGAACTCTACATTTGCTCCACTAATTTTCCGGTATGTAAACGTCCATGCTAGAAAAGTGCGCTCAGGCGTGGAGATCAGGCCTGCATAGCTGGTGTCTCCAGCGGAAAAATCAACCTGCTGGCTGGACGTCATGCCTGGAAGTACTGCGTCGGGAACGCTTTTGGTTGTAATGCGGCGTTTCCCCTCGAGCGTAATAGGTGCGTCACAGCTATTCGCTAAGTATGGAGTCGTCGGCTTGGGATGAACGATGGCAATCCGGTGCGGAACACGAAAGATAGGACCAGCGGGTCCCTCGTTCCTCTGATTGCCGTTGGCGATGCTCCGTGTCACGCCGTCTATCACTTTCCCTCCGAACGCGCGAGCGTCGTCATGAGTGATGCTGGCTGCGAGATCTGACGCGATCACATTCAATAAATCGAGCGCGCACCTCTTTGTTAAGACAGTGGTATCCCCGCGCAAGACCATAGTTCCGACGGGTGTGTCCGTGAACTCGATCTGGGCAACCCGATCGGCGAAAAGAAATACGGGTGGCTGAAGTCGATTACCAATCTGAAGCGCGCTACTCTCGTCTGCTGTCGCATTGTTCTCGTTCCAGCACGATTGAATGCTGATTCCCGGTACCCCATCACGTCCCTCGAAGCGGGAAAATACAAAGACGGAACCGGGGTTATTCTCAAAAAGGCAGGCCTCGAACGTTATCAGGCCAGATCCGGGAGTGGGGCTGTCGACGTATATGGCCGCCTTGGTCGCTCCTTGGAAGTGACACCCCTGCGCTCTTATGATGCCGCTGTGCATGATAGAGCCATCGCTGGTTCGGACGGCCCGGCCCCAAATGTGGTAGTCGGCACTGTCGAATTGGCAATCGTACAGGGTTATACCGATATTACCGGTAGCCCTTCGGATGCAAAACTGAAAATTGGTGACGCTGATGTTACGGAGGATGGTCCTGCCGCTATACCGATCCGCATCGTCGTCACCGAAATCGATCGCGGTTCCGCGACCCAAACCCTTGATCGACAGGTCCGCAATCGTCACCGCGCTCCAATCCGCGCTTCTGTAGGCCTGACTGAGGACAGCTTTTTGTGGATCGGCTGGAACCAGGATGGTTGCACCGCGACCCGCGCCGCACAGGTGGACTGTGCGTGAGTGCATTCTGAGATTGGTGTAGATGGTTCCCGGTGGAAGCGTGAGCGTTCCCCCGCCACCGGCAGCAAGAGCATCGTAGCGTTGTTGAAGGCAATCACCGACGCCATCTCGTGTCGTCGATTTTTCCGAGGCGGACAGAAGGCTGGTCGCGCCAGCACCGACCGCCATTTTCGATGTGGCAATCAACGCGTTACGGCGAGATATATTCACGACGCGACCGACCTTGCCACCTTGAAATAGCCTTCCTCGATAGCGATCATCGTGGCACTGATTGCAAAAAGAATTGTGCCAGTAAAATACCCTCCGCCTCGTACAAAAATCTCAATAAATATACCAACAATGGCGGAAAGGCATAAAATCATTCTAGCATCTGCTTCGGATTTACCAGCAGTTTGTCTCAGCCGTAAAACGCATATCGCCGATGCGTAAAGATATACAAATGTAGCGGCAATACCAAAAATTCCCATTTCCGATATAAGCTTTGCGGCTGTGAACCCACCATCGCGAATATTGGCGTCATTCCCCACGATGCGATATATGAGGTCGCTTGTAGGGACGTTCAATGGAACAATCCCCAGTTGCTGAAAACCTATTCCCCATCCAAAAGTCTCTTTTAGCGACGTGCCAATCAGTTCATACCCTTGAATATAGACCAAGGTTGAGACATTAGTGGTATTTGTCGAAAAATCGAGTCGGTCGGTAAAGTAGCTGATATCAAGGTATCCGATGACAGCACTCAGCCCGATAAGTGCCGATATGAGAATCGGACCTGACAGGCAGCAGGCAGCAGCAACTGCGACACCAATAACTAGCGATAGGCTTTGTAGTAGAAGAGCTAGTAACATCGCGATACCCAGCCAAGTGATTCTTACTATCAGCGACGACCTGACAACGCGGTATACCAAAAAAGGAGTAAAGCTAAGAGCAAAATGAGATGGCTCGGTGAATGGGAAAATCGGTTTCGAGTATCCTGTATGCGGTGGCTGGATATCAAGAATCGATAGGGCCGCGATTGCAACGAAGCATATGCTAAATGTTTTTGCTACCTTATCTAATGTAGCTAGACTTGTCTGTCGTATAATAAGGCTGATCAGATAAGCTGTAATAAAAACTGCGACGGTGGCGATCAGTGCGCCAATGGCACGGATCACGTCGCCGCTTTCGAAAAGTGCTGCGACGACGCTGTGAAATATGACGCCAAACAGTGTTATCGACAGGATTGTCAGTGTCGCCGTCCAGCGTCTGCCGCCCTCAAAGCGATATAGCCCCAGTATTCCTGCGGCACCAACCAACCCACATGCTACCATGAGACCGGGGGTCGTCGAAGAGGCGTCGGCGATAAACAACGCGGCGAACGGTATCATGATGACCGACGCGAGCGCCGTTAGTAGCATAGCCCTACCGGCGTAGCCGTCGCTATCGGTCGGTAACCCTGTGGATGTTTGTTCTGGCAACGTCATAAGGTTATCGAACAGATTCCGTTTTAAGATTGACGTCCAGTGTTGCCCCAGGAACCGCAATCGCGGAACCTTCGCAGTCGGGAAGTTGCAACGCTACGTGTTGTTCTTTGATATATTGCTCCAAGCGATCGTAAGCGGCAGAGATGTCTTGAAGGCCATCAAAGCTGAGGGCATGTCCACCCGCCTTTGGTGCCCTCAGCCGGGTCGCATAGCGTCCCGCCTGAAATCCGAGTTCTCGAGCCATCTCTCGCGCGATCTTTGTCCATCCGGTTGCTGTGCTCTGGCGCGAAGCCGTGATCTTTCCGCGTTGACGACGATTGCGTAACAGCGACACGGCATAAATACGCGCCAGATTCGGTTCGAGGTCGTTTCGCCCGATCAGGTCGATTGCTTTCTTCAGAGAATAGGCCCACACCGTATGTGGCGCGTAAAACTCCGGTATCGCGGAATCCCAATGCAGATTGGCGAACGCAGCAGTGTGCGGATGTTGGCTAAGCGATGTCATATCGCTTCCGGCAGCACCTGTGCCGGCGGTGCTGCTAGGCGACCCTCCAGGGATACAGAAAGGATAGTCTACCTGCCAGCTGTTTTCCGCATTGGCACATATGAGCGCGGCACTGTATATATCGGGAGTCACACCGCCAAATAGTGTGCCGTGGCGATGTTTGATCCTGTCGATCAACGATCTCGACACGAGCCCGTGATAAATACGCGGCATGTTGTCCAGGCCGGCGCCCAGCTTATCCAAGCCACGCCGTAAAGCTGCAATTGGATCGATCTTGTGTGCTTTTCCACTGAACGGCAGAACGAACAGACGGCTGGCATAGCCATCGCCATAGAAACGCGACTGGACGCCGGGCCAAAAATAATTGGCGATGAAGTGCGTTCCATAACTAACGACCGCATCGACGCCGCACCGCTCAGCCCATTCGGCGATTTCGGCAAGTCCAGGTCCGACGCAGTCGTCATCGCCTAGGAACATGACGTAGCGACCACGAGCTGGAGCCAACGCGAACTCGAAGTGGGATACGACGTCCATGGGTTGGCCGGGTCGAAGGTACTCGACGCCGGACGCGGGCAACATCCCGCGTAGTCGATCGTCAGCGCTCGTATCGCTGACGATCACCTGCGCGCCCGGCAGAACATCCAGGATTTTACGCACTGCGGCCGCAGCGTAAATCTGGCGGTTATGTGTCGGGATGACGATCGAAATCAGCGTCACGTTGGTTCCTTCGGTTCCGTCGCGCTAAGACGGTTGTCCGCTTTGAAGAGTGCTGCTGTGCATGCCAGCAACCCTGCAATCGTTGCAACCGCCATCGGCCCCAGCAGTCGTAGCGGCGTGGAGAGTTCGCGGGCCGTGGCGAAGCGGTACAGCGGAAAATAGCTGAGACTGATGACTGCCAGCGGCATCAGATAGGCGATCGCAAGGAAGCGGCACACGGTAAGCCATCCTACACGGTGCCCAAGGCGTAACCACAGGCCCGTAAAACCGACAGCATAAAAAATGAAATAACTCCATGCGACGCCGAGTAGATTTTCTTGAGCGGCGAAGATCGGTGCTGCGATCAGCACGCCGATCGCGGCCCCCGTCGAAAGGCGTGCAAGGTAGCCATTGTCCTCACGTGCAATCAGATAGCTGGTCGGATAATAACCTGTCGCCGATAAGGCGCCTCCTGCCAGTAGCACAGGTGCAATAATCATGACCTTGCGTACCTGAACGGGGTCATGCAGCCACAGCATGAGCCAATCAGACATCTGAAAGGCGAGGCTTAGAGAGGGACCAACCACTATACACATCAATATGAGTTGAAACATCAGGGATAGACGAAATTCGGAGACAGGATCGCCGACGTGTTGGGCGTGCGCGACCTTGGGCGCAAAATAACTATTAATCGGACCTGACAGAATCCCCACGGGCACCAGCGCATAGGTAGTAGCTAGGAAATAAGTTCCAGCAACTTTCAGCGATATGAAGGCGCTGATAATCGATTTATCCAGATTCACTGCAGCTGCCCCGCCTAGCGTGTAAAGGACGAGCGGCGCGCAGCGTTTTCCGAGCCTGCGGATCGCAGACATGTCGAAAAGCCGTTCAGCTACCAAGCCTAGCGCGGCGCGCCGCTCCAATAGCTTGCGAGCAATAGCGAAATGAACAGCTGCCACTGCGACCTGCGCCTCAAGAAACGCGGAGACACTCGGCACTGCTCGCAGCAAGGCAATCGTCGCGATACCACGGGCAACTGCCCCGACGACAGCCACGATGGCGCCGACGCGGTAAAGGTCGAGTGAGTTCAGGCTGAGCTGAATAATGTTGGTCGCCACCAACAATGCAATCAAGTAGGCTATCAACGTGATCCGCATACCTGCGTCGATGGACCATACCGGCCAGGCAAGCGGTAGCAACAATGCGATAAAAGCGGCTACGGTCGCCAAAGCAAAAAGAATGGCTTCTGCGCGACGTCGCATCCAGACGACGGCGTGCAATGCTGGCCTGTAATCGCGTGCGACCGCCGTGTCGCGGCTTATCAGCGTCGCCAAGCCGAGATCGGACATTAGGAAAAAAGCTTGTAATGACAATATTATTGCTACGGCTCCGAATTGCTCGGGGCCGAGGAGGCGGCTATATATTGGAATAAAAAGTAAAGTTACAAAAATTCCGCCGATCCGTCCCACAAATAGCGAGATCAAATCGGCTAAGATAGAAAATCCTACGGCTCTAGGCATTGTCGGCGATATTTATATGTCGACCCTGTCATTATAATTAGTGTGAGAGCTCTGACCGGACATAAGGTAGGCTTAAAAGAAGTTCCTTCGTCTCCGCGACGGATAAGCGGTGCGTATTGTGCGAGGTATAGTCATCAATTTGGTTGAGAGCATGCGAGCCCTCCGAAATGAAAAGCTCATAATTCAGGTCGCGGTTATCGGCGGGTACTCGCCAATATCGATCCATATCCTCGGCTTTAGCCATCTCCTCGCGGGACACTAGTGTTTCATAGAGCTTCTCGCCGTGCCTCGTCCCAAGGATCCCCGTATTTATCGACACGTTAAACAGCTCGCTGAGTGCAATCGAAAGAGTTTCGATAGTGCAGGCAGGAGCCTTTTGAACAAAAATGTCTCCTTGCTGGCCGTTTTGAAAGGCGTGTAGGACGAGGTCGACAGAATCCTCGAGCGACATCATAAACCGCGTCATGGCTGGATCGGTTATCATCATCGGTAGGCCGGCCTTGATGCGTTCGATGAAGAGAGGAATAACCGAGCCACGTGATGCCATGACGTTCCCGTACCGCGTGGCGCATAGGATGGGGCCGCCAGCGTGCATCGCGCGCGCGTGAGAGACCAGAACCTTCTCTGCCATCGCTTTCGAGATGCCCATCGCATTGATCGGATATACTGCCTTGTCCGTGCTGAGCAGTACGACGCGCTCGACCTCGTTGCGGATGGCGGCACGAATGACATTATCGGTGCCATTCACGTTCGTGCGAACCGCTTCCATGGGATAGAATTCACACGAAGGAACCTGCTTCAAAGCCGCAGCATGAAAAACGAAGTCGACGTCGCGCATCGCGGCATCGATGGATTGCGGATCACGCGTATCACCAATGATAAATTTGACCTTGGGGCTGCGCAGGGCAATGCGAAGGTCCTCCTGCTTTTTCTCATCACGTGAGAAAACGATGATCTGGCGCACATCACTTTCAACGAAGCGTCCCAATACGGTTGTACCGAAAGAACCCGTTCCTCCGGTAATCATCAACGTCTTGCCATCAAGCATGAAACAATCCCCTCGCTCCCGACTGAGCGCACAAAAAATCTGGCATGCGTGCAGCCGCAGGCGGCACACGAACGAGCTGGTCAGGCGGTCGCGCGCACGGCGGTCACCATTCGATCTACGTCTTCATCGGACAACCACCATCCGGACGGTAACGCAAGCATCTCGCGCTCCATGTGCGTGGTACCGGGAAGATGACGCGGCATGGCCTGGAACCCGGTGTATCTGTCGTTACGCTGATGCAGTCTAGAACATTGAATGCCCAGCGCCTTCAGGCCTGTCATCAATCGGTTGCGGTTCTGGGACATGGCTAGCGCGACCCAGTACACGCCATTTGCACCGGATCGCTGACCGATCAGCCGGAAACCGGGGATATTCGTTAGCGCCCTAGATAGCCGGGCGGCGTGCGTTCTGTTTCGTTGGATCCTGACGTCTACGTCATCCATCGCACACTCAGCGAGGGTTGCGTTGACGTTGCTCAAGGACGAGGCGATGCCGATTTCAGGAACGTCGAGGTCCGGGTCAATTTCACCGTCGGGCGTGCGAAAACGTGCGATATCGATGCCGAAGCGCCGAAGTTTTCTTGCCCTCTGTGCGTCATCCGCGTTCTTGCAAACAAGGGCGGCGCCCTCGATACCGTTCAACTGTCGGTTGGCGTAGAAGGACAGCACTGCGTAGTCGCCGAACGTACCCGCCCGCTGCCCACCGAAATCCGCGCCAAATGCGTTGTTTGCGTCCTCGATAAATGCGACGCCTGCAGCGTCGCACATCCGCCTGATGGCCTGAAGATCGCCGACGTAGCCTGCCAAATGATATACCACGACTGCGCGCGTGCGACCGGTGAAGCAGGCGGCTAGATCGACCAGGTCAACACTGGCGGTTTCCGGATCGACATCGACCCAGACGGGAACGGCGCCCACCATCGCGACGGCGCTGTTCGATGACATGCAGTTCATCGCAAGCGTCACGACCTCATCGCCAGGCCGTACTCCCGCAAGGCGAAGCGCCAGGGCGAGTGCCTGGGTCATGTCACTCATCGCTACTATTTCGCGGCCATCTAGATAGGCTCCAAGGCGCGATTCCAGTGCCGTAACGGCGGGCCCTGCCGCCAGCTGCCCAGAGCGCCAGACCGGGTCTAGTGCGCGCACCGCAGCGTCGCTTGGGCGACAATCGAAAAGGGGCACGGTCATGATTTACCCCCTGCGCAACGCGTGGACGATGTTCGCTCTGTCGTCGTCGCCGATCCACCATCCGCACGGAATGTGAACCAGGCGACGATAGAAGGTTTCGAGACCCGGCATGGATCGGCGATAGGGGGCGAATACGGAATGCAGATGGTTCGGCCGATGCAGTTTTGACGCGGCAACGCCGATTCCGGCCAAGATACGTTCGACGTCGTCACTGTCGTCGGAGAGCAAGGTGTAAATCCAGTAGCTGGGCATGCTTTCCGGACTGATGGGTACGACGGACAATCCGGGTGTAGTTGCCAGTTCGTCATCAAAGAAGCGGCCGTTAGCTTTGTGCCGTCCAATTGCCTCATCGATATCATCGAGTTGCAGAAGCCCGATCAAGCCCGCCACATTCGTCATGTTATACTTGAAACCGGCTTGCGTGATATCTACTGCGGTCCGCGGAACGCCCTTCTCAAGGCCAAACCAGCGCAATTTGCGTGCTTCCCGCATCCTTTCCGGATCGCGTAATACGAGAGCACCGCCATCGACGGTGGTCATATGCTTGATAGCCTGAAAGGAAAATATCGCAGCATCGCCGAATGTGCCGATCGCCTGGTCGGCATAGCGGGCGCCCAACGCGTGCGCACAATCCTCAATCAGGGCGATGCCGTGGCGATCCGCGATCTCGCGCAGCGCTGCGACCGGTGCCGGATACCCCGCGTAGTGAACGACAAGAATAGCCCGGGTACGGGGGGTAATCGATGACTCGACCGCCGCAGGATCGAGATTGCCATCATCAGGAGAGACATCGGCAAAGATCGGGGTCGCCCCAACCTGAAGGACTGTTGTATTGGTCGGCTCGGCGGTCATCGAAGTCGTAATGACTTCATCTCCGGCACGGATACCGCAGCTTAGCAGTGCAACATGCAGCGCGCCCGTGCCGCTACTGAAACCAAGGACGTTCGGAAGACCGAAGTGCTCGGCAAAGCGGCGTTCAAACTCATAGACATACTCGCCTTCGGCAAGCATCCCGCTATAAAGAACCTCGGCTAGGCGCGGCATGAGGCGATCCGCGGGTGGCATGCGAACCTTGACGATCGGCAATGTGGACCCCGACATCTGTTCTAAATCCTTTCCGCGACGGGAACATGACGCAGATCAAAAGCGCTTTCGACGAAACGGGCCATCACAAAAGATCCGCTGTTTTCAGCGATGACAATATCTCGCGCCTTTAGCGCATTGTTGAAATCATCGTCGCTGCGACCGAGATTCACATGCCATTGGTCATATTCGGCACCCGCCATGAGGGCGATTATATCCTCTGGCGCTCCCCGCCAATCGACAAGCGTCGCGCCACGCCCACCACAGGCGACGATGGCCTCCGCACGATGGTCACATAGGCATTTTGCTGCTTGGGCAAAGGCAGGTAATCCGACACGATCACCGCTGGCTGGCCACTCCGCTACAAGCGTCGGCGCACGTGAGGCGTCTTGCGCTCCGGAAATGCGAAGGAATGTATCCTGCCCTATGATGCGATAGTTGCAGGCCTCGTAGAACGCTGGATGGCTTGTCCATAGTAGTGCCGCACGATAGCCTGCTTCATCGATCGCCTCGTTGACGCTTTCCATCAACGCGCGCCCGAGCCCATGACCGCGCGATCGCTGAGCAACGCACACGAAGCCGACCATGGCTACATTTTCCTGTTGAGCCGGCCGGATGACCGCTGCGGCGAGCAACTCGCCTGTCACGGCGGTAAGACTGACGCAACGGGTTTCTACGCGTCCGTGCCATGGCAGATGCGAAGTGAAGTCGGTCCCTCTGTTCGCTTGGACGAAAAATATGTCCCAGATCAAATGCTGCGCGGTTTCCGGAATTCCAACCGTTGTCACCGCGACGTACGGCATCATGAAGAATGTCCTTCTCGATAGGGCTACCCTAGAAATTACTTGGCACCAAATCCTGTCAGAATCGTCTGGATTGTCTTTAGAGCAATCAAAATATCAATCCATGGCGAGTAATTCTTAATATAATAAAAGTCGAAGTAAAGCTTATACCGGACATCGTCTACTTCCGCGACGTGGCCCTGATTAACCTGGGCCCATCCAGTTAGTCCCGGTCGGACAATATGACGATAGCGATAGAATGGAATTTCTCCCTCATACCATTCAGACAATACCCGAGCCTCGGGGCGCGGTCCGATCCAGCTCATCTCACCTTTCAAGATATTGACGATCTGTGGAAGCTCGTCGAGCCTGCTCCGACGCAGAAACGCACCAATCCGTGTGATCCTCGTATCGTCCGATTGAGTTTTTGCCGCATCGAGCGCGGAGGTCGGCAGTATTGCCGATTTCATCGTCCTGAACTTGTACACTGTGAAGGGTTCACCGCGATAACCGATGCGCGTCTGTCGAAAAATCGCGGGCCCGGGTGAATCCAGCCGAATGGCGATCGCCAGTAGCAGTAGCAACGGCGTCAGCAGGACCAGCGCGGTAGCCGCAATGAACCAATCGGCGACATGCTTGAACGTCATGAATGCAGAAACAGGCGCGAGTGTGCCAAAACTATTCTCGGAGAGGTGTTCCAGCCGGACCATGCCCGTTAACGATTCCACCAAATGCTTGGTATGATAAACCGGTATGCCAGACAAAGCGCAATCAGCTAGCCAGCGGTCCCATTCCGGCGGTAGGTCGACCCGGAGATCTGCGGTAACTGCATGCACTGCGGTGGTATCTTGGTCTGGCGATTTCAATGGTATCCAGTGAACGCTTTGAACGTCCAGCATGAATGAATGATCGCCACCCGGGACCACTCCAATTGTCAGTTTACGCCGCCTGCTGGTGGCAACATGGATCGCCATCGACCAAAGTGCGACGAGAGTATAGCTAGCAAAAAGAAGAAGGCGACTGTAGGGAAGCCGTCCCAAAATCAATATCGCAAGAAGCATTGCGAATGATATCGCAAAAGCGGTCAAGAGCGAGGACGTTGCCTCGACTCCTGGATATTTATTGATGTTTCTATCAAGCTCAAAGCCAACCATCATGGCAATTAAGCAATAGAACCCTGTCTTAACAAGAAGGTAGGCGCTGGTATTTTCTGGTGAACCAGTCAATACAATTAATAATAAACAGAGAGATATCGATACGATTGCACCAAAAATCTGATATCTGCGCAGGAGCGGGCCGCCCTTGGATCTTTTTGTAAATGAGAACATCATGGTTCAAATGGGGTCTTTGCAAACATTGATCCAGGCAGATCCACGGCGTTAGCGTGGGCGGCTGATACTAACGTATTTTCGCGTGCTCCGCCGCGATATTGAATGGCGACGCTGCATTTGACGTCGGGTCGTAATAGCGATCGATGCGGTTGCGAAGGCGAGATTGAACCCTGTTCGCGATCCTGTGTTCTAGACGTGCCATCGGTGCGATCCCGGCAGTGCGGGCGGTGTCGCTGCGGCTTCGACGTTGACCAGTCTGCCCGATATCGGCTCCGAGGGCGGAAGGTGTGTACCGATCGACACGTCGCGCTTCAGTCGGTCGTTGTGCATCGGCCGGTTGTGCAAGTGTCAACGTGACCAGCAGGCACCAACGGAGATGCGGAGGGATGGTCATTGACGAGATCCTAGAGGAAGCAGCATTGCCGAACTGATTTTTCCGGATACGCCTCCTGCATCGAGTGACGGGCGCAGAACAAGTTGCAGAACCTGGACCGGGCATTTCGCGTCGACCGTCAGGATACCTGAGAAATGACCTCGGTTCTGTATCGAGTCCGGTAGATCGATCCGGCCCAATTCGCGCTTGTTCAGACATGAAAGCCGCCAAAAGGGACGTGCATCGGCCGGTGCGGTAAGGTCGGCGCTTGAACCTTGGAGGCGGTACTCGCCCGACGGGAGCATTAAGCCCTGTTGCAAGACGGTTCCGCCAATGCCGGATGGCGCGGCAAAGTCGAGGAACCCGCCTTGCGGGCTGCGTTCGATGAGGGCGGTCAAGCCAGGATCATCGTTCTTAGGCGTCCAGTCGAAGAAGGTCGGCGTTGATAACGCTTGACTGAAGCTTGCGTCGGTCGACCGGCGCCGATCGAGATTGCCGCGTAGCGTCTTGTAATATGCCCATGCGTTTTCAAACGCGTCTGCGCCGATCAGGGTGTTGATTATCGTGGCCCGTGCGGATTCCGGTGGTTGAACACCGGATTGGGCAAGACGGATGAACAGTATCGCGGCAGCCTTGGGGCTTGCTCCCGATGAAGCGACAAAGTCGAAAAAGGCCTCGTTCCATGGAGGGCGGGACCGCATCGTATCAGCCAATGCCTTAGCGACGTCGGCATTGTCGATCGCGGCGGCCATGATCGGAAACAATAATCCTGGCGCACTTTTAGACGTCCTGAGTGCAATATCGTAATTGCGCAACGCGCCGGGAACATCGTTGCGCGCCACAGCGTCCTCGATCAACCATAAGCGCGCGCTTAGTTCACGCCGCGTCAGGGCATTCGAATGCACGAACAGCGTTCGAGCGGTTCCCCTATAACCGCGCAGATCGGCGTCGATCCCCAACGCCGTTAGCGCTGACGCCGAAAGCGGCTCTTTGAGCAGTGCCCCATGTGCGAGTCGAGCGCTCTCGCCGCGCTGGGCGGAAGGCATCGTTGCCGTCACGCGCTGAGCGGCCAGTGCGCCGGTTATCCGACCATCTGCGGGCGCCAATTCATGTGCACGCTCGGGATCGGTTTTGACGAGCGAATAACCGAGGGTCTGCGTCGTTGACGCATAGCCAAATATCGACGCTGCTAACGCAAGTGCGCCGCGGAGCGCCCACTCGCGCGCTGTGCGCTTTCTTACGAGCCGGGATCGCACCTCATTCATCTGGACGCTGCCTCAACCCTTATCGCGACCATATCCGTAGCCATACTCATAGCCATAGCCATAGTGAGCTTTGCGCGCCTCAAACTTGGTCAGCACACCACCTAAAATATGTGCATTGGCCGCGAGAAGTCGCTGCAGCGCCGTCTTGACCAAGCTCGACCGGATGCCATGCGATTCCACAGTATACACCACGCCCTCGACCCTGGCTGCGATCAATGGAGCGTCGGCCAAACCCATTACCGGCGGACTGTCGATCACGATATGATCGTAACTTTCGAGCAGACGGGAAATGAGAAGCTGCAGACGATGGCCAGTCAGCAATTCGGCTGCATTCGGCGGAATGGGTCCGGCGGACATTGCGGTAAAGCCCAGATCGCCCATTTCGAAAGTCAATTGCGCGATTTCTTCCTGACCGGACAGGAAGTTCGACAACCCGCGATCATGATCAACGCCGCCCAGATGGTGGACGGAGGGCGAGCGCATATCGCCATCGATAAGGATGACTTTCTTTTGCGCACGCGCAAGCATCGTGGCGATGGCGAGGGCAGTGGTCGACTTGCCCTCGGCCGGCCGAGTCGAGGTAATCGCCAGCGAGCGTGGCACGCCATGTTCGGTCGTAAAGCCAAGGCTGGTTTGTATTGCGAGATAAGCATCTACGAGATCGGACTTGCGATCCAGCAACGCGTCGCGCGGCGCAACGCCCTCAACCTTGGGTACAGAACCGAGCAGTGGCAGCCCAAGCCTGCGCTCGACCTCGCCGGGATCAGCGATCGCCTCATCCATTTGTTCAAGCGCAAAAGCAAGGCCTGCACCGAGCGCCAAGCCGGCCAGCAGTGCGATAGCCAGATTGATGAACAGACGTGGGCTGGAAGGTTTCTGCGGGACATCAGCCGGATCGACGATCGCTACGTTGTTGACGCCGACCCCGCCGGCCACGCCGATCTCTTTGAAACGTTGGAGGAGGCCGTCGTAAAGCGCACGATTGGTATCTACCTCCTGCTGATAAATATTATACTGAATGCTACGACGGCGCAGGTTGAGATAGTCGGATTTCAATCCCTCGACGCGCTTGCGCAGTTCGTTCTCCCGATCGGCGGCCTGAAGATACTCGGCGCGCACCGATCCGGAGACGCGATTTTCCTCGCGGGCGACGGAGCGGTCGAGCTGGTCGATCTGCGATTGGATTGCGCGTGCCGGAGGATAATCGGGTTCGAACTGAACCATCAGCTTTTGGTAGTCAGCAGCGAGCTCTGCCCGACGTTGGCGTAAGGCGTTTATCGCCTGATTGCGCAACGCTTCGCTAGATTGCCCGCTGCGACCAGCTCCCGTGACGCGAGCTTCTGCGGCGATGCGATCAGCCGTCGCCTGTGAAAGCGCGCTATTTAATGAGGCAAGTTCGTCTGCAACGATCGAGCGCTCGGCCGATTTGGTGTCGCCACTGCCTTGGGCCGGCAAATTAATGATGCGCTGTTGCTCGGCGTAAGTGACGAGCTGACGCTGAGATTCGTCGAGGCGGTCCTTTGTCTGCGCCAGTTCTCGTTGTAGCAGATTGCGACCGTAAGACGTCGCTTGGACCTTTCGTTCCAAATTGGTCTGGATGAAGTTTTCCGCCCAGGCGTTGGCGACCTTCTGCGAAAACGCCGGGTCCGGGCTAGTAAACTCGATCTCGACCAGCCGCGACAGGCGGGTGGGGTTGATCCCGACAAGTTTCAGCAGGATTTCTCCGGCGACACGCTGCCGTGCAGGACGGCCGGCGGCCATGTAGCGGCCGCTCACCTCGCGGAAAGCGTCATCACCCGTTTTTGCGCCAAAGCGCTCAAAGAAGCTCTTATCATCCGGCAGACGGAGCTGGCTGGCGACGCGTTCGGCGAGGATGCGGGATTTTAGAAGACCGTATTGCGTCTGGTAAAATTCTTGATCGGCGACGCTAGTCTCGCGCTCGACCCCCTGGAAGTTGGTGACTTGACTGGAATCACGGGAGATCTCGATCGTCGCGGTCGCCGTGTATTTCGGGGTCATCAGGAGCGTGATGATAAGCCCCAGGATGAAACAGGCCGCAACAACCCCGAGAATGACGTAGCGCCATCGCAGGGCGATGCGCAGATATTGGCGAATGACCGGCATCGGTTCGCTGCTGTTCGGCGCGAGCCCGGACAGGCTGGTCACGCCGACTGGACGAGCAGGGCGAAGCTGGAGAGTGGCAGAGTTCATCAACGGACGCCTTATTGCAGTACGGCGATCAGCGGCCCGGCGAGGAGCGGCGAGAGCGAGACAAAGTCGCGGAACAGGCGACGTTGCGGAGAGTCGCCGACGATAATGATGTCGTTGGCGTACACGGCCGGATCGTCATAGGCACCACGTCGGATAGCGGCGACGTTGTAAAGACCGGCCATGCGCCGCGTGCCGACAGTACGCAGAATAACGACATCCTCTTGCCGCGCGAATTCTGTCATTCCCTTGGCCGATGCAATGACGCGCATCAGCGTCATCTGGTTGGTGACGGGATACAGGCCGGGTTCGACCACCGAGCCGTCGATGGTGACGACCTGGCTGACCGAACTTTTGATGTTCACGGTTACCTCTGGATTGCGAACATAATGCTGGCGAAGCGCGATTTCGATCGCTTGCGCCAGTTCCTGCGCGGTCTTGCCTCGCGCATCGACCGTGCCCGCCAACGGCATCGCGATCCGCCCGCTGGCATCCACCTGCATTTCGCGGCCAAGATCCGGAATACCGAACACATCGACCTCGATGGTGTCGAGCGGGCCGATCAGAGCAGGTCGGTCTGCTGCCGTGAGATCACCACGGCCCGGAGGGGGGAGTTCGCTGGTCTCAGGAACCACGGTAAGGGTGCCGCTCGACACCAGCGGCTTGGGTGCCCCGCAAGCCGTTACCGCCAGCGCAAGGCACAGGATGTAATATGAAGAGCGCATGCGCGTGGTGGTTCCGCGAAAAATTGGAAATCTGGCGCTCTATAGGTTTCGCCATCACGCCGGTAAAGCAGGCTCCGATTTTGCCCCCCGCGCCCGCACCATCCACATAGCGGCTATGACGATGATGGCCATGACCGTCGGTGTACGTGCCGGATAATCGGTGATGCTCGCAATCAGCACGAGGAGGATGACCAGCGACCCGAGCTGGCCCGAGATACCGAGCTCGTCGGCTCGCATCCGCCAGACGCGAACAGAGGCGTTCAACCACCACACGATGCCTGCCAGCAGTAACGCAAGCCCGGGGATGCCGCCGTCCAGCGCGATGCCCAAATAGTCGTTATGCGCCTGATTAAAGTAGGTTAGCTTCAATAAGCCGAATGGTTCGTGGATCCGGAAAATTGGATCAAAACCCCCGAAGCCAGAGCCTGTAGGCATATAGCTGCCGACCATATGCAAGACCGTCGGCAATGCGCGTGTCCGCATGTCCTCGCCGCCCTCGGTCGAAAGCACCCGATTGATCGAGGTGGCGCGATCGGCCGCAAAACTGAGTACGACGATGCCTGCGACAACAAATATCACCGTGAGAACCACAGCCGGGACAACCCATTTCGGCGCTCCCGCCAGACGGCGCCGTAATCGTTTTCCCACCAGAGTCGCCGCAAATGTCACCGACAGACCACCCAGCAATATGCCGGTACGCGACCCGGTCGCCAGGATCGTCAGCACGAACAGCAGCATTAACCCTGCCGCAATTGGTCCACGCCATTTAATCCCGTTTCGGTTCGTGAAGGCCCAGACCGGAGTGATCAGGCATCCAAGCGCAATGAATAAGGCAAAGTGGTTGCGGTTGGCAAAGATGCCACTGACCACGCCCGGTGTGTCGTTGAGGAGGGGATTATTGAACCCAGCACCGGAAAATTGTAATAGCCCCAGAAGGACCGCAAAGCCGATCATGCCCAAAAGAATTGTGGGCATCCATCGAAACGTTCGTTCGTTTGCTTGGGCCAGCAACACGAACATCGTCGAAGGCACGATCAACGAGGCAAGCGCGTTACGCGTTGCCCCGGGAGTCATCGTCAAGGGGCGCCACGGGACCGGCTCACCTGGGATCACTAGAATGTCGCGTCCGGGCAGCGTCTGCCACCACGCAGGCGGTAGCGGGATGAGTTGCAGAAGCGGCAAGACGATTGCGGCAAGAAGTAGCAGCAGGACACTTCGATTGGCGCGTAGCGCAGGGCGAGGCCCCGCGAGGATTGCAACGACGAGAATGCTCCAGCAGCCAGCGCGCACGACGACCTGGCTCAACGTATCCTCGCGGGATGCACCGCCTGCGATCCACAGCAAAACGATCATCGCCATCGTGAGGAAGAGGGGTAGGTCGGGCTGTAAGCGGCGCCGCCGGGCTGAAGGTACGTGAACCATGATCGCTCCTTAGTCGATCAGGGGAAATTTCCAAACCTGGTGAGCATCTGGCGATCGTGGTCACGTCTGCTTTCTCTGGCGCGAGATTATGTATTCGATGGTGGTCTTGACGTGACCCGCGTTTCTTCATCTACCTGGACCTAGAGACCGGCCCATTGAAGGGACGGACGGAATGAAGCGGAAGCATTTTACGGAAGAGCATATCATCGGCCTTCTGAAGGAGGCCGAGGCCGGCGCGATGATAACGGAGCTATGCCGCAAGCACGACGACGCGGGCCCGATGCCTCCTACTGGCTGGAAGACCGCATCAATGAGCTGCTGCATGACGGCGAAACGTTGGAGGCTAGTTGCCTCTTGAAGGTCGCCGAGTTTCTGGCGATCTTACAGGCGCGAAGCACGCTTCAGTGATCCGGCCGGAGTCGATTGAGCGCCAGCACCTGCAATCGTTCCTCAGGCCGCAGCTTGAGCTGTTTGCGCGCATCCTCTCGGCCTTCGATCAGGCCGCCACGCGGTCGCGACCGGCTCGCTTGGCGCGATAGAGCATCTGGTCCGCCCGCTCGAACACGTCTGCCAAGGTCGCTTGCTCGCCATCCATTCGCGCGAGTCCGACGCTGATCGTGCAGCGCGTGTCTTCCCGTACTGCTAAGCGCAGCTTCTCGGCGACTTGGGAGCGCTACATAGAACGGGCACAGATATACGCTAAGCGGCTCGGGGCAGCGGCGGGCTGAGCACCGGGCGCAATGGCCGGAGTTGCCCTGCCTTGGTGGTCGGCTTGGTCCAGAGATAGTCGCCGGTGAGGTTGATATGCTGCCAGCCGAGCGGCGAGAGGTGGGCCAGCATGTCGGTCGGTACGGGGCGGCCCTGCCGCTCAAGGTGTTGCATCGCGGCTTCGAGGTAGGTCGTGTTCCAGAGCACGATCGCGCCCGCGACCAGGTTAAGCGCGCTTGCGCGATGGCTCTGCGCCTGGAGCCCATGGTCGCGCAGCCGGCCCGCACGATGGAAGAAGATCGCCCGCTTGAGCGCGTTCTCCGCCTCGCCCTTATTCAACTCGCGGGTGGCGCGGCGCCGCTCGTCGGGGTGTTCGATCCAGTCGAGCGTGAACAGCGTGCGCTCCACGCGTCCGATCTCGCGCAACGCCAGAGCCAGCCCGTTCGCACGCGGGTAGGAGCCGAGCCGCTCCAGCATGGCGGATGCGCTGGTGGCGCCGGTGCGGACGGAGGTCATCAGTCGGAGCACGTCTATCCAGTGGGCCGTGATCAACTCCTCGTCGATCGCCTCGCCGACAAGCGGCGCTATGTCGGGTCCGGGGTCCAGACCCTCGAACAGGTGGAGCCGTCTGGCGGACAGGTTCGGGATCCTCGGCGCGAACAGGAAGCCCATGCCGTGGCACATCGCAAAGATATGATCCGACACCCCGCCGCCATCGGTATGGTGCCGCTCGATGCTGAGGTCGGCCCCGTGGTGGAGCAGGCCGTCGAGCACGTGGGCGGCCTCGCCCGCGCCGGCCGAGATCACCTTGGAATGGAACGGCGAGTAGCGGTCGGAAACGTGCGTGTAGAATGACACGGCCGGTTCCGAACCCTTGTGCGGGTTGACGGCCCCGGTCGCTTGCGCACGGCGGTTGAGTGGAAAGTGCTGCCCGTCCGAGCTCGACGATGTGCCCGACCCGAACAGGGCGGCGAGCGGCATCCGGTGCTGCGTGTTCACCAGCCGGGCGAGCGCCGCGCCGTAGGTCTCCTCGCGTAGGTGCCAGGACGACAGCCAGCCGAGCTGGCGCTGGCTGACGAGGTCGCAAGCTTCCGCCATACGGGCATGGCCAAGATTGGTAGCGTCGGCCAACACCGCGGTGAGCACCGCACGCGGGTCGTCATGGGTGCGCCCGGTTGTCAGGTGCGTGAAGCAGCTCGTGAACCCCGTCCAGCGGTCGACCTCGGCCAGGAGGTCGGTCACGCGGATCGGCGGCAGGTGCGCGTACAAGGGCGCAACCGCGCCTTCCGCCTCGTCGGGGGTGACCGCCTTGAGCGGAGAGATGCGCAGCCGCCCCGCGCGCAGGGACACGTCTTCGAGGGCATCGGCGCGAACCTTGATCGCCACCTCGCCCAGACGGCGGGCGAGGACCTCACGACGTCCGGCCAGCCACTCGGCCGCGGAACTTGGCAACGGCACGGGCAGCGGTCCCGCCTCTCGCATCGCGGCGAACACGGGAGCGGGAATGAGCTGCTGCTCGACCGCGCGGTAGCGGCGGCTGCCCTCGACCCACATGTCACCGGCGCGCAACCGGTCGCGCAACTCGGCCAGCACGCAGAACTCGTAGGTGCGCCGGTCCATGCCGTCCCGGCCGATGCGACGTCGCCAAGTCTGGCGTATGAACCCGACTGGCACATCGGCCGGCAGCTTGCGCAGGCGACCGGTCCCGAGCAGCCGCACGATCTCGACGCCGCGCGCTAGCATCGAGCAGGCCGGCACCGCCCCGAATGCGAAGGCTTGCACGAACGCGGGACCGATCTGGCGCAGGATGGGGAAGTTGGACCGGGCGAGCTCGACGGGGTCGAGCGGGTCGGGCCGGACCAGGCGCTTTGCCTCCTCCACCTCGGCGCCGAGTTCGTTCCAGCCGATGACGTGCTCGACCGCAGCAAGCGCGTCACCGCCATTGCTCCGAGCGGCGAGGAGCGCGTCGCCCAGCCGCGCGAGCAGCCTGATCTTGGCCGTGATGGTGCGCCGGTCCCGCTTCAACGCCGCTTCCTCACGTCGCTCAACGCGCCGGAACATCTGGCCGAACAGTCGCTCGAACATCAGCACCGCATCGTCGGTCAGGGTGACCTGCGTCTCTAGCGCGGTCGCGACCAGCACCGCGCGCCGCCTGGTCGGGTTCAAGGTCGCGAGGTGCTGGGCGGTGAGCCGCGCGCCCTCGCCGGTGAGCCGCCGCAGGCGCTCGGGATGCACGGCGTCGGTCAGCCCCGGATCGAGCCCGATCCCGCGTAGGGTGGCGAGCCGATCCAGGATGGCCTGGAACGCGCGTCGGCCGGGTCGCCCCGGCGGCTGACGCACCCAGGCGAGCACGCTGGTCTTCGCCGTCACATGGGGCGCGAGCAGTCCATCCAGCACGTCGCGCTGCTCAGCGGTGAGTTTTCGGGTCAGAAGCTCGGCGACATGGCGTTCGGCGTCGAGCAGCGCCTGGGCCACCATGCGCTCGACCAGCGTGATCCCGGGTACGATGACCTGTCGCCTGCGGAACTCGTCCAGGAGCATGCGCGCGAGCTCCGCGCCCCCCGTGGTGGCGAGCGCGGCCGGCAACAGCCATGCTTGCAGCTCCGCCCTCGCCGGACGGCTGATCTGCCGAAACCCGAACACGTCGCGCAGTGTGTCGAGCTGTTCGTAGCGGGTCGGCCCGCGCGTGGCATAGTCCGCTAGCACGTCAGGGTCGATGTCGACCTGGTCGGCGACAAACGCGAGTGGCGCGTGCGGGATCAGTTCGCCGGGCCGGAGCAGCCGGCCCGGATAGCGAAGCGCGCAGAGCTGGACGGCAAAGCCGAGCCGGTTGTGCGGCCGTCGCCTGCTGACGATCGTCCGCAGATCGTCAGGGCCGAGCGTCCAGTAGCGGATCAGCTCGACCTCGTTCTCCGGCAGCGCGAGCAGCGCCGCGCGCTGCTCCTCAGTGAGAACAGCGCGCCTGGGCACCCGTCAGGCCTTGGCTGGGGCGGTCCAGCCCAACCGTTCGAGCGTATCGAGCAGCGTGGAGCGCGGCACCTTGAAGGTCCGGCACACCGACGCCTTGCTGGCGCCCCCATCCAGCGCGGCCGTGATCTGCTCGATCTGCTCCGCGCTGAGCGTCGGCGGCCGCCCCCCGCGCCTACCCCGGCGCTTGGCCGCCGCGAGCCCGGCGATCACCCGCTCCCGCGTCAGCTCGCGCTCGTACTGGGCGAGCGCGCCGAAGATGGAGAACAGCAGCTCGCCGTGCGGCGTGGTCGTGTCCATCTGCTCGGTCAGTGAGCGGAACGCGATGCCGCGCGTCTTCAGGTCGGTGACGATGGTGAGCAGGTTCGGTAGCGACCGGCCGAGCCGGTCGAGCTTCCACACAATCAGCGTGTCGCCGGCCTTCAGGTACTCGAGGCACGACTTCAGCCCCGGCCGATCGTCACGAGCGCCGGACGCCTTATCCCTGTACAGGTGCCGCTCGTCGACCCCAGCCGCGACCAGCGCGTCGCGCTGCAGGTCGACTGACTGGCGGTCGTCGGCTGAGGATACGCGCATGTACCCGACGAGCATGTACGGAAAACCTCAAATAGGCGGTTACCGCGCAGCTTAGCATTGCGACAGGGTTTGTCGCGCAGAAAACGCCGGTTCGCGATGGACCTGGCCGGGGTCACTGGCCGGAGTGTCGGCAATCATGTGTTTCCCGTCAGGAGAGCGTGGCTGCATCCGACTAGAGCCGGTCGTTTGGATCAGCGACCGGGAGCGGCCGCTTAATCCGAAAGCTGCCACTGGTAGCACTGTACGCTCCTTAGGCGGCTAGCGCCTTACGGTTTGGCATTCCAATCCGCTGCTATGAAAGTCAGGACCTGAATATGGCTGCCGATCACGCTGATCTCAGCAGACCATCATACCCCGCCGTTCATGGCATGGGGCCGCTCAAATGCGCCATGCGCTTCTCCCGGACCAAAAGCAGGTTGACCATTATTTCTACATATGTTGCTATATCGTCATGCGTCGCCCTCGCCGCCCTTCTTCGCAAATGTGCCTGCTGCTGAAAGCGCTCGTGGCGCGAGCCCCTGTGTGGTGCCATGGCTATGAATTGATGAAGCAAACCGGCCTGTTGTCCGGCACGCTCTACCCTCTGCTCATGCGCATGACTGATCAGGGGCTCGTCGAAGCGATGTGGCAAGCGCCCGAACAATCCGGACGGCCGCCAAGGCATGCATATCGTCTCACAGCAGAAGGCGTGCGACTGGCACAAGCGCAGGCTGACACGTTCGGGGCGCGTGACGGGGGCCTGGCCACCGCATGAAACAGGCGCTGCCACGATTGCTGCTGGCCTTGGCGATGCAGCTACTGGGATCCCGCCGCCGCAACTGGGCGCTGGCGATGGCGTATGAGTTCGAGATCGCGGCGCGGGACGGGCAGGCATTTCGCTTCGCTTTCGGCTGCCTGCTGGGCGCGTGTCGGTCCTTGCCGCACCATGCCGAGGGCCGTTTCATGCTGGCAAGCTACGCCTTGGTCTTCGGGCTGTTCCTGCCGATGGCAACGGCGCTGTCGATGGCGGCGACGGCCGGCTTTCCCTTCGTCGAAGCAAGCGATGGCATTCATGGCCTGATGTCGGGAAGCGGATCCTATCGCCTAATGCTGGATGCAGGCACCCTGGCGCTGGGGCCCGCCCTGACGCTGGTGATGCTGCTGCTCGCCGCCTGCCACCTGCCGGCGGCGTGGTGGGTGCTGGACCGCGACTGGCATCGCGTCGGAACGGCCTTGCATCTCGCCGCGGCCATCATGGCGACGCTCGCGATCGTCACCGCCTGCGCGGCGCTGGACTTCGCGGTACTGCTGGTACCGTTCGCGGCGCTGGTCGCCGAGGCCGTCGCCATCGCCGGCCTGGCGCGCTTCAAGGACGCGGGTTGCGCCGAGGAGCCTGCCGCGATCTTTTGACTCTACATAACAGAGGAGGGGACGGATGCAGCGCATGGTCGCAATTGCCGGGAGCTGGTTCTTTGAGGTCGTGCGGCCGACCGCGCGCTCCGTGCCCCTTAGCATCGCGTTGTTGGCCACGGGTCCGGCTGCAGCGCAGACGAGCGCGGCCCTGGGCGTAAATGAATGGGCGGTCTATGGCGCGCCCTATAGCCATGCCCGCAATTCCGCCCTGCCGGGATCCGCGATGCTTCTCGTGGAGCCGGGGACTCCGTCACCCACGCCCTGGTCGCGCGGCGCCGTCCTTCCGATACCAGACGCGATTGCCGCGGGCGAGCGGATCACCGTCGTGTTCTGGGCGCGCGCCGCGCGTCCGACGCACCTGACAATCGCAGTACAGGGGCCCGCGCCGAACTATGCCCGTTTGACCGCAGCCGACGTCAACCTGACCGAGCGCTGGCAGCGCATCGTCCTTCGTGGCACCTCGCCGCACGGTCTAGCAGCGAAGTCGCAATCGCTTTCGGTGCCGCTCGGCCAAGTGGCCGAGCGGATCGAACTGGGGCCCGTCGCCGTGCTTCGCGGCACCGCGGACGATGCGGCGATCGCCCGCGTTTTCGCCACGTTTCGGCCGTCCGAGATCACGACCGACGTCCGCATCGCGAGCGCCCCGGGCGTTACCCTGGCGGGTACGTTGCATTACCCGACCGCGACTGCGGAGACGCGCGCGCCGCTGGTCGTGGTGATCCAGGGCCATGGCCCGAACGGGCGGGGCGGCTTCACGGAGATCATCAAGCGGTTGACCGCCCATGGCATTGCCGTGCTCGAATATGACAAGCGCGGCGTGGGCCAGTCTACCGGCACCTATGAGGAGGACGCCGAGAAGCTTGCGGCCGACGCTGCCGCCGCTGTCGCGGCCATGCGCCGCCGCCCGGACATTGACGGCCGCCGCATCGCCCTGGTCGGACACAGCCAGGGTGGCGTAATCGCGCCGGCGGTCGCTGTCGCCGATCCGGGCATCGCCGCGATTGTTATGCTGGCAGGATCGGTCGGGGACGGCTTGGCCTATCTCCGGCGTGCCATCTACAATCAGATGATCGTCGCGGGGCGCCCGCCCGAAAAGGCCGCGACGGCCGCCGATGCGGCGACGATGCTGCTGCAGGCGCGGGTCGACGGCAAGGACGCGGAGACGATTGCGCGACTCCGGGCGACGGTAATTGACCGGTTCGAGGCCGCGGGTTTTCCGCGTCCCCAAGCGGAAGGTGCCTTGGCGATAATCGACACCGAGGAGGCCGGAAAGGCTAGCAAGCTGCGCTCCGCGTCGGACCTGCGATCGCTCGCCATCCCCGTCCTGGCCGTGTTCGGTTCCAAGGATCCGCTGGTCGTGGCGTCCGACGAGGCGGCGGAAACCCGCAAGGCACTGGCGAACAATCCGCGGGGACAGGTGGTAGTGCTGGAGGGTCTCAGTCACTGGTTCCAGGAGGGTGCCGTGACCGGTGGCGAGGAGGAAGTGGCAAGGCTGGGGCCGAACGCCGGCTCCCCGCGTCTGGTGTCGCTCGTCGGCGACTGGCTGCAGAAAATCCTGGCGGCGAAGTGATGGCGCCAGGCCGACATCCGCGCAGGCCGCGCCAAGCAATCATAGCGGATGTGGGCGGCGCTCTCTTGACGCACCCTGAACCCCCGCGATCACAAGGCGCGGCTGACCGCTTGACCCATCGTCGCATCCTTCGACCTAGGCCGCAGACTCATAAGCTCGCAGCCACAGGCGCATCGAGGCGAGCTGAATCATAGCAAGGAAGTTGGCGGCGAGCTTGTCGTAGCGGGTGGCGACGCGTCGGAAGTGCTTTAGCTTTGAGAAGAACCGCTCGATCAGGTTGCGCTCGCGGTAGAGTCGTTTGCTGAAACACGGCTTCCACCTGCGGTTGCTTTTCGGCGGGATGTTGGGCGTGGCGCCCTGGTCTTGGATCAGCTCGCGAATGCGGTCAGCGTCATAGGCCTTATCGGCCAGCACGATGGTCTGTGGGCCGAGATGGTCGAGCAGCGTGTCGGCGATCTGCCCGTCATGTGCCTGGCCTGCGGTCAGGCCGAGGCGGATCGGGAGACCCTGCGCGTCAACGACGACGTGGATCTTGGTCGTAAGCCCGCCGCGTGATCGACCGAGACAATGATCTGCACCCCCTTTTTTGCCGTCGCAGCCTGCTGGTGCGCCCGGATGGAAGTGCTGTCGATCATCTGAATTTGGCCGTCGTGCGCCGCGCTGATGGCGTCCATCAGCCGGTCCCACACGCCCGCCTTTCGCCATCGCACGAAGCGGTTGTAACAGGTGGTGCGAGGGCCATAACGCTCGGGCAGGTCGCGCCAAGGCGCGCCAGACCGAAGCACCCAGAAGATGCCGTTCAACGTCCTGCGATCGTCGACACGCGGCACGCCTCGCGGCTTGTTGGGCAGCAGCGGCTCAATCACGCGCCACTCGAAATCGGTCAGGTCGTATCGGCTCATGCCCATGCTGAATCAGATGCGGGCAAAGCGTGGAAGAGCTTTCCTTGCGGCAGCGACTCATATCGACGATGCTTCAAAGGTGAGCTTTCGAGGGATGCCGAGATGAAGGAAGGACGCGGCGATCTGAGCCGCCGCGAGTACAGCTTCTCGTGGCAATCTGAGTTCGCGAGAGCGGCGAGGCTCTCCGGTGAAGCAGCAGTCGCACTCGCTCGACGGTCAATTACAATGTGGCGTGCCATGCGCCGTCGCGCAGCTTGGGGGCAAGACCCCTCGGAGCTTGACTACCGACAGGTTGGACACCACCCCGAGCGCTTCCTGCTTCGACGTAATAAGCGCAAGCTCGATGCAGCGATACGAATAGGTTTGTCCAACGAAGCTATGGAGCGTCGCGGCCTCTTTGACCCGCTAAGGCATCATCAAGCATACCGCCCCTTCAGAAAGGCTGAAACACCCGCTCAGAGGCGATGGCGCGCACGGCCTCGTCTCAAGCGTCGCTGATTGATGACTGGAGCCCTCATCATTTATGGGTTCACGACCTAGTCGATAGGGAACAGGCAAAGCTGAATCCCCGGTCCTGGCGACACCCGACGTTCAACCGGTAGCTCGAGAGCGGCAGCAACGTCTCAAGGGCAGCCACTCCATCCATGGGGTGGCGGAAAACATAGTTGTCGTCACGAATGCTTGACAAACAGGTGTTTTTCGACCCCTCCGAGCCTTAACGTATATCTGTGCCCGTTTTATGTGACGCCCCCGACTTGCGCGGCGCGAGTTGCTCTGCGGCCGGCTGGCAGAAGCGCGGCAAACTCATCGCCGCTCAAGCGGATAAAATGAGCATCGTTAGGAATGGTCGCCGTAGCTTGGGACGCGAGCGATCGCAGCATCTCGTCTCCGGCGGCGTGGCCGTGTAGATCGTTCAGCTGCTTGAAGTTGGCGACGTCGAATAGGATCACCCATCGAGGGGTGCGGCGGCCTTCTTGCCGAGGTAAGCAAGCCTTGCGCGGTTCCATGCCCTGGTGAGTCGATCACGAAGCGCTTGCTCACGAAGATCGAGCCCATACACGAACCGATAGATCGACTCATGGCTCACCCACAGCGGGCCGACGGTCCGGTGTCGAAAGTAGCCGGCGATCTGCTCCGGTGACCAGGCGGCTTCCAATCGGTCGACGACGTACCTGGCGAGCTCGGGATAGCGGCCGATCTTAGTGCCTCTCAGCCGTCAACCGGCTGCCATGGCTTGCGCCGCTAGCGGAAAATATCCTCGGAACATCGGCTCTTCGTCGAACCGGTGGTTGCGCTTCAGCTCGCGGTAGATCGTCGACGGGTGGTTTCGAAGCTCCGCTGGGGCCTGACGCGGACTTCTGCCGGTGCTGGTGAGCTGATATAGTTTGCGGCGTTCGTCGAGATCCAGATGCGTGTAGCGTCCGATGCTTAATCCTCAGCCGGGTGGAACCCGCAATTAAGCTAGGTTTTCGCACTTCGATTTAGAATGCACCCTCTTAAAGTGCACGGTCTTGATAATACCTCTTATGTAAAGATTATTGTCCCGTCACCCATGCCTCGGCTTCCTCGACCGACGTGAAGTACGACGCCTGCCGCTCCGAGGCGGCGCGCCGGATCTGCAAGCGCGCCAGCGAGCGCGCGACGACGAACGCCAGCCGGCGCGACGCCTGCCGCGGGTCGCCCAGCACCTGCTGGAAGGCGGTGACCGTCTCCTGCGACTGGATCTGCATGGCGCGCATGTCGACCAAGGTCGCATGCGCATTGGGGCCGCAGCGCAGCTGGCGATGCGCGGCGTCGCGCGCGGCGACGAACCGCCCGACGTCGTCGGGGGTGAAGAAGCCGGCCAACGTGATGCGCACCAGATCGCGCGAAGGGTCGACGTCGAAGGACATGCGGGGCGTCATCCGCGATCCTCTAGCGGTTAACCATCCGAAATCATTCACTTATGTCGGTGAAAGCCAGCCACCTGCAAAGCCCGCGCGCTCCAGCCCGGCGCGGATATACGGGTTCTTCTGCATCGTCTTCCAGATGAGGCCGCTACGCCAGTTCTCGATCATGCACGCGATCGGCCCCTGATCGATGCCGAGGAAATCGTCCGCGACCCAGCCGATATAGGGCACCACCTTGCCGTGCTGCAGCTTGACGTCGGTCAGCGTCAGCGTCGGGTTGAAGCTGTCGCGAAAGCCATAGCGGTCGTAGATCGCGGTGCCATATTGCGAATACATCGCGCGCGCCGCGGGCAGCACGATCTCGGGCGCGAACGCCACCGAGCCGAGCGCGGCGGTCGGCGCGATCGTGCCGTCGTCGCGGTCGCCGGGGCCGCGCGCCGAATAGGAAAAGAACTCGCGGTTGCGCCCGTCGATCTCGCGGACGAAATCGCCCGGCCCGTCGCACGCGGTGAGCCCCCAGACATTCTCGCCATAGCCGCGCCAGCCGGCCGGGTTGCGCATCGCATAGCGGCGCTGCGCATAGGTCGCGCGGCGGCTGTTCTCGAAATAGTCGAACCCGCGCCGCTTGGAATAGGTGTCCATCAGGCCGCGGAAGTCGATCCACACCTGGCTGTATTGATGCCCGAACAGCGGCGGGAAGGCGGTGAAGGGATCGCTGTAATTCTCGTCCCACGACGGGTCGAATTTGGCGGTCCATTGATCCCAGGTCGTCGGCGGCAGCGCGTGGGTCGGCGAGCCGAGCGCGAGCACATAGAGGATCAGGCTCTCGTTGTAGATGTTCCAGTCGGAGCCGATGAACCCGCTTTCGGGATGCCAGCCCATCGAGACGAACGGCTTGCGCGGGGTGATCCAGTCCCATTCGACCGCGCGGTAGAGCTGGTCGGCGAGCGCGCGGATCTCGCGCTCGGCGGGATCGCTCTCGTCGTCGAACCACGTCTGCGCGAACAGCACGCCGCCGAGCAGCAGCGCGGTGTCGATCGTCGACAGCTCGGTCTTGGCGAAGCGATGCCCCTTGGTGACGCCGAGGAAGTGGTAGAAGAAGCCCTTGTAGCCGCTGACCCCGTCCCTGCCCGGCCCCTGCGGGGCATTGGCGAAGAAGCGCAGCGTCGCGAGCGTGCGCTGCGCGGCGGCCGCGCGCGTGATCCAGCCGCGCGTCGCCGCGATCGGATAGGTGGTGAGCGCGAAGCCGACCGCGGCGATCGACGCGAAGCTCGGCGTCGGCCAGCGATCGGGGGCGAGCCCGGTCGCCTGATCGGTGGTGTTCCAGAAATAGCTGACGGTGCGGCGCTGGATGTCGTCCATCAGCGGGTCGCTGGCGCTGGCCGGGGTGGTGCCGATCTCGGGCAGCACGCCGGGGAAGGCCAGCCGCGGCGCTTGCTTGGGCGCGAGCGGCCCGGCGGTGCACCCTGCCAGCCACCCCGCCCCGCCGAGCGCGGTCGCGCGCAGGATGTCGCGTCGGTCGAACGTCATGCGGTCCTTTCGCCTCTATACCGTCACCCCGGCGCAGGCCGGGGTCCAGCGCCAAGCAGAGCCAGCGCCCGCGGCTCTGGACCCCGGCCTGCGCCGGGGTGACGGGAAGAAGGGAGATTCCGCCGCCTCTCCGTGCGCCACCCCGGCGGACGCCGGTGTCCAGTTGCGGGCGGCGCGCGAGATGCGGAAACCTTTCCCAACTGGGCCCCGGCGTCCGCCGGGGCGGTGGCCAAAGGGGGCGACGCGACGCTCCCTCATCAGAAGTTGAACCCCGCCGACAGCTTGATCGTGCGCGGCGGGTTGCCGCCGATGCTGTAGCTCGACACCTCGCGGTACACGCTCGGCGAGTCCGCAGTGCGCGTGTTGTCGGCGGGATTGTTGTTGTAATCGACGTAGTTGCGGTCGTTCATCGCGTTGATGATGTCGACGCGGAAGCGAATCCGCGTCTCGTCGCTGATGAACTTGAGCGGCACGTACTTCGTGAACGCCAGGTCGAGCTGGCGGCGTCCCCAGCGATCGCCGAGCCCGAACACCTCGGAGCCGACGATCGTCCGCTGGTACGGCGAGGCACTGTCGAGCAGCGCGCGCTGGAAGGTCGGGCTCTCGATCTGGAACTTCGCCGACAGCGTCACGCCCAGCGGCGTGTCCGCGCTGCCCGCCACCACGAAGCGATGCCGCGGCACCACGCCCGAACGCAGGAACGGATAATCGCTGACCTTCGGGAAATCGAGCAGGAAGTACGACGACTGGTCGCTGTTCGGCCGGTTATCGACCGCGGCGGTGAAGGTGTAGGTCGCGTCGATGCTCCACGGCGACGCCGCCGAATACGCCTTGGTCAGCTTGGCATAGGCCGAGTCCGCCTTGGTCTCGAGCCCGTTGTCGCCCAGGATGATCGCGCCGTAACCGGCCGGCGCGAAGCTGGTGTCGGGGCCCTGCGGCGCGCCGGTCGACGGCGACGGCGCGAAGAACGACCCGTCGGGGCGACGCGTGCCGAGCAGATAGACGAACCCGTCCTTGCTGACGATCCGGGTATAGCCGACCTCCAGTTCGACCGGATTGAACCGTCCGCGCAGGCCCAGGCTGAACTGGTCCGAATACGGCACCTTCAGGTCGTTGTTGATGAAGCGGAATTCACGCCCGCCCGGTGCGCTGCCGGTGCCGAGCAACTGCTGGCGCCCCGCCTCGGTCAGGTAGACGTCGTTCCACGGGATACAGGTGGCGCTGGACGTGCACGGATTGACCGTGTCGGCGCCCTGGAACAGGAACTGCCGCCGCTGGAAGCGGCCGTTGGCCAGCTCCTGCTGCAGGAAGTCGAACTGGTTGCGGTCGTACGAGCGACCATAGCCGCCGAACACCGTGAACCGGCCCTGTTCGTCGAGGCGATAGGTGAAGCCGACGCGCGGCTGCCACGCGCCCTTGAACGCCTTCCGGTTGCTGCCGTTCGAGATATAGTCGTTGATGTCGTAATCGGCGTTGACGAGGTTCGTGTAATTGGGCGGCGTCACCGCCGCGATGTCGGTCGCCGAGGTCACATAGTTCAGGAACGCCGGGGTCCGCTCGTAATCCCAGCGCAGCCCGAGGTTCAGCGTCAGCCGGTCGGTCACGTCCCAATCGTCCTGCGCATACAGGCCGAGCTGGAAGTTGTTCGAGCGGATGCGCGGATCGAGCCCGCCCTGCGCGCCGAATTCGAGGCTGTACGGGATCTCGTCGTTGAACCCGTCGGCGACCGGCAGCGTCGTGTCGTAGCGATAGAGCGGGTTGATGAGGTTCTGCTCGAGCGAGTTGAGCCGCACCCACTTCGCCTTCGCCCCGACCTTGATCGTGTGGTTCTCGAACCCGGTCCAGGTGAAGTCGTTCTGGACGGTCCAGCCCTTCTGCCCCTTGTCCTGGAAGCCGAGCCCGGCGCCGGTGCGGAACAGGTCGAAGCTGGAGACATTGCCGTTGATCCGCGTCGTCGTGCGGAATTGCTGGCCGATGCCGTTCTCGGCCGGCTGCGGCGACCACGCCACATCCTCATAGGAGACGCGGAAGTCGTTGATCCACTTCTCTTCGCTATGCTGCCAGCGCAGCATCCCGCGCTTTTCCTCGACCTTGGTCAGCGTCGCGGTCGAATAAGCGGCGATGCCGTTGCCGATCTGCCGCCCGCTTTCGTTCCGATATTTGCCGGTCAGCTCGATCAGGTCCTTGTCGGTCGGCTCGACGTCGAGCTTGCCGAAATAGAGGTCCTGCCGGAAATCGGAATTATAGGAGCCGAAGATGTCGCGGTACTGCGCGGGCAGGCTCGACACCGCGGTGCCGTTGCCGGGCAGGATGTCGATCGGCACCTGCCGGCGCTTGCCTTCGTAGCTGACGAAGAAATGCGCCACGTCCTTGACGATCGGGCCGCCCAGCGCGACGCCGAACTGCTTGTCCTCCGAGGCGACCTTGGCGATCTTGTTCGGGAAGATCTCGGTCGGGCGGCGCTCGCGCAGGTTCTGGTTGGTGAAGTCGAAGAAGCCCTCGCCGTGGAATTCGTTGGTGCCCGACTTGGTGCCCGCGATCACCGCGACCGAGCCGACCTGATCCAGCTCCGCCTTATAGTTCGACGACAGCACCTGATATTCGCCGATCGCGAGCTGCGGGAACGGGTTGCCGGGCGAGCTGTCCTGCCCGGTCAGCCCGCCGCGCAGCACGTAATCCTTCTGGCTGACGCCGTCGATGAACACGTTGACCGAATTGGTGCCCTGCGCGCCGCCCTGGATGCGCGAGCTGCCGTCGGCGCTCTCGATGAAGCGCACGCCCGGGGCCAGATCGGCGAAGGCGAGGAAGTTGCGGCTGTTCTGCGGCAATTGCTCGATCAGCCGCGGGGTGATGTTGATCCCGACCTGCCCGCCGGACAGCGAGCGGATGCGGCTGCCGGTGACGATGATGTCGCCCTCCTGCGCCTCGGCAGGGGGCGGCGCGGTCTCGCCCGCCGTGTTGTCGGCGGGGGCCGGCTGCGCCGGGGCGGGCGCGGTGGTCAGGTCGAGGTCGAGCCCGGCATTCTGCCCGACGCGCAGCGTGAACTGGTCCGAATTGCGCGTGCCCTTCTGGAGCCGGATCTCGAGCCGGTACGCGCCCGCGCGTAACGACGGGAAATTGTAGCTGCCGTCGGCACCGGGCACGACGGTGCGGCGGAAGCCCGATCCGACCTCCACCAGCGTGACGTCCTGCACCGGATTGTCGGGCGCGGTGCGGATCACGCCGCGCAGCGCCGCCTGCCCGGCCTGCGCCGCGGCGGGCGCGCTCCACATTGCCGCGCTGCCCAGCCCGGCCAGCACCGTCGCGCCGGCGAGCGCCAGCCGAAAAGCGTTCCTCTTCATAACCCTGTTCCCTGCCTGCTTATCATTGTCGTTTCGCGCACCACCAGATGCGGGACGATCGCCTCGTCCGCTCCGTCGGTTGCGCCTTCCCAAAACCCGTTTCGCGCCGCTGCGATCCGCGCCGCGAGCTGCGCGACCGCGCGTGCGCCCATCGCGGCAATGTCGATCGCGACGCTGGTCAGCGCCGGGGTCACCAGCCGCGCGAGCGGAATGTCGTCGAACCCGGCGACCGCCACCTGTTCCGGCACCGCGACGCCTTGGCGCTTGAGCGCCATCAGCGCGCCGATCGCCATCATGTCGTTGGCGGCGAAGATCGCATCGGCCTCGATCGTGCCGGCCGCGACGCATTCGCCGACCACCGCGCCGCTGCCCTCGCGGAAGTCGCCCTCGACGACGCACAAGGTCACGCCCGCCGCCGCGGCGGCTGCCTCGGCCCCGGCGCGGCGTTCCTGCGCGTCGAGATTGCCCGCCGGGCCGGAGAGATGGACGATCCGCTTCGCCCCGCCCGCCGCGAGATGCGCGACCGCCGCGGCCGCCCCGGCGCGATTGTCGATGCGGAGGCTCGCGCTGCCGTCCTGCGGCGCGCAGGCGAGGAACACCGCCGCCAGCCCGCGCGGCATATGCTGTGCGACCACCGCCGGATCGAGCTGCGGCGCCATTACCACCAGCCCGTCGACCTGCCCGCGCAGCACCGCCAGCGTGTCGAGCCCGCGCCCGTCGTGGAGCACCGTCAGCAACAGCCCCAGCCCGCGCGTGCTCGCCTCGCGGTCCATGCCGCGCAGCAATTCGGAGAAGAATTCGCCATGAAGATCGGGGAGCACCACGCCGATCGCGCCGGTGCGCGCCATGCTGAGGCTACGCGCCCCGGCGTGCGGCACGTAACCGAGCTGTGCGGCGGCTTCCTCGACGCGCGTCCGCATCGCCGCGCGGACATGGTCGCGCCCGTTGAACACCCGCGACACCGACGCGACCGACACCCCCGCGACGCGCGCGACATCGTGGATCGTCGCATGCGCGCCACGCGCCGCCGGGGCGACGGGAACAGGGTCGGGTCGGGCAGGCGACATGGCCGGCGAAGCATCCTCTCGGTAACGCGGTCTTGTAACCGCTTACAGAAACCGCTTACATGACGTCAGGATGATAATCAATCGCTCGTCATTGCGAGCGGACGTTGAGTGACGCGACGGCCCCCCGCCCGTCGCCCCGGCCTTGAGCCGGGGCCCCGCTTCTTCTTCTCGTGGGGAAAGAAAGCGGGGCCCCGGATCAAGTCCGGGGCGACGGCGTAGGTAGCGCGGCGGGACGGCGTAGATGGCGCGCAAGACGACGGCGCGCGGACGCAGCGGGAAAGGGAGCAGGATGAACGGACAGGATCGGCGAATCACACGGCGCGCATGGCTGGCCGGCGCGGGCGCAGCGCTGGCATGGTCGGCGAGCCCGGCGCGTGCCTTGCTGGCCACCGTTGCCGCGCGCCCCCTCCCCGCCGCGGTCGAGGCGCTGATCGCGCGGATGACGCTCACTGAAAAGGCCGGGCAGCTCAACCTGCTCGCCGCCGCCTGGGCGGGCGGCGCGGCGATCTCGCTCAACCCGGCCGGCGCGGCGTCCAGCTTCGACGCGCAATTGAAGATGGTCCGCCGCGGCGAGCTGACCGGCGTGTTCAACGGCAATGGCGCGGAGATGGCGCGGCGGATGCAGACCGAGGCGGTGCGCCGCTCGCGGCTCAAGATCCCGTTGCTGTTCGCCGCCGACGTCATCCATGGCCTGCGCACCGTCTTCCCGGTGCCGCTCGCCGAGGCGGCCAGCTTCGACCCCGATCTCGTCCGCCGAACCGCGCGCGCCGCGGCGGTCGAGGCGTCGGCGTCCGGCATCGACTGGACCTTCGCGCCGATGGTCGACATCGCGCGCGACGCGCGCTGGGGGCGCGGGGTCGAGGGCGCGGGCGAGGACGTGCTGCTCGGCCGGCTGATCGCGGCGGCGCGCGTCGAAGGCTTTCAGGGCAGCGGCATCGCGTCGTCCGACGCGGTCGCGGCCTGCGCCAAGCATTTCGTCGCATACGGCGCGGGCGAGGCCGGGCTCGATTACAACAGTGTCGACATGTCGGAACGTACACTCCGCGACATCTACTTCCCGCCGTTCCAGGCGGCGTTCGCGGCCGGCGCGCCGACGGTGATGGCGTCGTTCAACGATCTGTCCGGCGTGCCCGCGACCGCCAATCCGTGGCTGCTCGACACGATCCTGCGCAAGGAATGGGGATTCGGCGGGCTGGTCGTCTCCGATTACACCGGCGACGAGGAGCTGATCGCGCACGGCCTCGCCGAGGACGGCCGCGACGCCGCGCGGCTCGCCTTCCTCGCCGGGGTCGACATGTCGATGCAGAGCGGCTTGTATCTGAAATACCTTCCGGATCTGGTCGAGAAGGGCGAGGTGCCGCTGGCGCGGCTCGACGAGGCGGTGCGCCGCGTGCTCGCGCTCAAGGTCGCGCTCGGGCTGTTCGACGACCCGTTCCGCCGCATCGATCCGGCGCGCGAAAAGGCGCGGCTGCGCACGCCCGCGACGCTGGCGCTCGCGCGCGAGGCGGGCGCGCGCAGCATCGTCATGCTGCGCAACGAGAACGGACTGCTCCCCCTCCCCCGTTCGGGCCGGAAGATCGCGCTGATCGGTCCGTTCGCGGGAGGCGGCCATGATCTGATCGGCCCGTGGAACGTCTATGGCACCGATCGCGAGGCGGTCGACCTCGAGACCGCGGTGCGCGCGATCGCGCCGGACGCGACCGTCGACGACGGCAGCGACGTGGCGCGCGCGGTCGCCGCGGCGCGCGCGGCCGACGTGGTGGTGCTCGCGATCGGCGAGACGCAGAACATGTCGGGCGAGGCGCAGTCGCGCACCGCGATCGTCGTGCCGCCCGAACAACAGGCGCTCGCCGAGGCGATCGCCGCGACGGGCAAGCCGTACGTCGTGCTGCTGCGCACCGGCCGCGCGCTCGCGCTGTCGGGCGCGGTGGCCAAGGCGCCCGCGCTGCTGGTGACGTGGTTCCTCGGCTCGCAGGACGGCCCGGCGATCGCCGACGTGTTGTTCGGCGCGGCGTCGCCCTCGGCGCGGCTGCCTGTGTCCTTGCCGCGCGCCAGCGGGCAGGTGCCTTATTATTATGCGCATCGCAGCACCGGCCGCCCCAACCCGCCCGGCGCGCTCCAGCCCTACAAGACGCACTTCCGCGAGGTGCCGAACAGCGCCTTGTTCCCGTTCGGCCACGGCCTCACCTATGGCGAGATCGCTTATTCGGACCTGCGGCTGAGCGCGAAGACGCTGACCGACGCCGCCCCGCTGACAGTCCGCGCGACGATCGCCAACACCGGCCGCGTCGCGGCGACCGAGGTCGTGCAGCTCTACGTCCATGACGTGGTGGCGAGCGTGACGCAGCCGGTGCGCGTGATGAAGGCGTTCACGCGCGTCCCGCTTGCGCCGGGTGAGCGCCGGACGGTGGAGTTCACGCTCACCCGCGCCGACCTGAGCTTCACCGGCCGCGACCTCAAGCCGACCACCGAACCCGGCGCGTTCCGGCTGTGGGTCGCGCCGTCCGCCGAAGCCGAGGGGCTGACGGGGGTGTTTACGCTGGCGTGAGGGGGGAGCCCCCTTAACCGTCGCCCCGGACTTGATCCGGGGCCCCGCTTCTTCTTGGCGACAAGGGAAGAAGAAGCGGGATTCCGGACCAAGTCCGGGATGACGGCTTGAGGCGGTAATGGCTATCGATCCGCCTAGATCCGCACGCTCGCGTTGAGCAGCACGGTTCGCGGCGGCTGGACGAAGACATAGCCCGAGCCGAGAAAGCCCCAGCTCGCGCGGTCGGCGAGATTGTCGACCTCGGCGCGCAGCGTCACCGGCGTACCGCCGGCATCGACCACATAGCTCACCCGTGCATTGACCAGCGTCACCGCCGGCACGCGGAACGTGTTGACGTCATTGCCCCACAGGCTGGTGCCATGCTGCGCCTCCAGCGTCGCCCTGAGCGCGGGCAGCGCAATGGGCTGCTCGGTCAGCTGGACAGTGTCCTTCAGCCCCGGCACGCCCTCCACCGCCTTGCCCTGCAACAGCGGGTCGGTCTTGCGATAGACGGCGCGCTCGATCGCGACACTGTCCTTGATGCTCAGCCCGAACGGCAAGGCGATGCGGCCCTCGGCCTCGATCCCCTCGTACCGCTGCTCGCCGTCCGAGACATAGACGTTGGCGGCATTGGGATATTGCGCGCCGCGCGCGATCCGGTAGGCGGCGGCCGACAGCGACCAGCGCGCGCGTTCGAGCTTGACGCCGGCCTCGAGCTGCTCCGACCGCACCGGCGGCAGCGTCTCGTGCGCATTGGCATAGGTGTCGGGCACCGTGGTCCCGCTCTCCAGCGCCTGCACATAGCTGACGTACAGCGTCGCGGCCGGCCACGGATGATAGAGCAGCGCCGCGACCGGGGTGACCGGCGTCTTGGTGTAATTCCTGCGCGTACCGGTCTTGCCGAGCTGATCCTCGCTGAAGCGCGTGATCCGTGCGCCGGCGATCAGCGACACCTTGCCCAGCGTCAGCGTGTCGCTGGCGAAGCCGCCGCGCTGCGTCGACTGGTAATTGTGGTAGACGCCGCCGGTGAACGCGGTCGGATAGGCGATCGGCACCACCGGCGCGTAGAGGTTCTCGTTGCCGACCAATGTGCTGACGCGCTGAAGCGGCAGATATTTGTTGAGCCCCTGCCAATTGCCGCCGAACGTCAGCTGATGCTGCACCGCGCCGGTTGCGAACCGTCCCTCGACGTCGAGCTGGACCTGATTGTAGCGCGACCACGAACGCGGGTTGGTCGACAGCAGCGGCCGGTAATCGCCGGCCGGACTGGTCAGCGACATCCACTCCGACTTGTAGCTCCGCCAGTCGAGGCTGTTGCTGTAATCGGCGCGCACCGTCCAGTTCGGCGACGCCGACCAGCGCAGCCCGGTCGCGCCGTAGAAGACGTGGCTGTTGAAGAACAGGTCGGGATAGGCGGACAGATTGGTGCGCCCGCTCACCGGCCGCGGCAGGTGGGTCGCGCCATAGGCGTCCGGGTCGGTGATGTAGAAATCCTGCGTGCCGCCGCGGATGCGCCGGTCCTGATAGATCACGTCGCCGGTCCACAGCAGCGTGTCGGTCAGATGTGCGTCGAGCCCCAGTGACGCCGAATACCGCAGCACGTGCGACCCGCTGTACGTCTCGCCCTGCTCGTGCGTCGCATTGAGGCGATAGCCGACCCCCGCGCCGGTCGGCCCGCCGAGGTCGACATGCTGCGACACGATCGTGTCCGACGAGAAGCCGACGTCCGCGCTGGCGAAGGCGTCGGGCGTCGAACGCTTGGTGCGATAGTCGATCAACCCGCCGGGGGCGTTGAACCCGTACAGAAAGCCCGACGCGCCCTTGAGCAGCTGCACCGTCTCGAACGATTCCAGCGGCAGTTCGACCGTCGTCAAGTAGAAGGGGTCGCCGTTGATCCGATAGGAATTATAGTCGTCGAGCGGGATGCCGCGCACCGTCTGCGAATAGCTGTTGAAGCTATAGGTATCGCCGTTGGCGACGACCGACGCGTCCTGGCTGAAGACGCGCGCGAGCGATTTCACCTGCCGGTCGGCGATCTCCTCCGCGCCGACCGCGGTGACCGAGAACGGCGTGTCGATGATCGCGCGCGACCCGAGCGCGCCGCCCGCCGCCCGTTCGTGCTCGGCATGGCCGTTGACGACGATGTCGGTCGGCGGCTTGTCGGTGGCGCTCCCGCTGTCGGTCGCGACCTGCGCGACGGCGGGCTGGGCGAGAACGGGGCCCGGCAGGGCCAGCCAACGAACAAGGATCATGACGCTCCTCCGATATCCGATCGTTTCGATAGGGTATCGATTCTCGCCGCGCGACGAACGGTAGCTTTAGCCCGCTAAAGGGCGCGCGGGCGGGCCGCTCGCCCCGCGCATGATTAATCCTTCGTCGACAATCGCATGCTAAGTTGCGCGGTCTGACGGAAAGGCCGGCCGCCCGCATGTACACCATCGACTATGACGCGGCGAACCGCACGCTGCACATCGTGACCGAGGGCTTCTGGACCGCGAGCGTCACCGCCGCCTTCATCACCGAATTGCTCGCACGCGGCACCGCGATCCGGCTGCGGCACGGGCCGTTCGTGGTGCTCGCCGACCTGCGCGCCGCCGCGATCCAGCCGACGCAGGTCGTCGACGCGCTCGCCGCGATGATGCCGCGCGCGCTCAAGGTCACCTCGCTGCCGATCGCGGCGGTGGTCGCGAACAATCTCGCGAAGCTGCAGACCGAGCGCTATCTGGTCGGCGCCAATTGCCGCACCTTCCTCGACCCCGCCGAGGCGCAGCGCTGGCTGGCGGCGGCGTAAGCCTCCCGTCATCCCGGACCTGATCCGGGATGACGCTTCTTTCGCCGGCCCGCTAGAAGAAGAAGCGGGGCCCCGGATCACGTCCGGGGCGACGGAGATCGGTTGGTCCGGCCTTCGAAGACGTTTGGGTCCCCTGCCGCACCACGCTAAGCCCGCGCGCGATGCCCCTGCCCTCTCCTTCCCGCCGGCTATTGCTCGCCGCGCCCGTGCTGCTCGCGCTCACCGCCGCCGCGCCCTCCGCGATCCTAACCTCCGAGGTCATCGACCCCGCCCCGCCCTATCCGCAGGCGCATGCCTCGACGATCGTCGCGCTCCCCGATGCGACGATCGCCGCGGCGTGGTTCGGCGGGTCGGGCGAAGGCCGCCCCGATGTCGCGATCTGGTTCGCGCGGCGCGCGGCAAAGGGCTGGGAACGCCCGGTCGCAGTCGCGCGCGACGCGCGCTACCCGACGTGGAACCCGGTGCTGTTCCAGCCGCCCGGCGAGCCGCTGCACCTCTTCTACAAGGTCGGCCCCAATCCGCGCGACTGGTGGGGGATGGTCATCACCTCCAGCGACGGCGGACGGCACTGGAGCGCGCCGGTGCGGCTGCCCGATGGCGTGCTCGGCCCGATCAAGAACAAGCCGGTCGTGCTCGCCGACGGGACGTGGCTGGCGCCTTCGAGCCGCGAGGTCGGCACGCCGGAAAAGAACCGCTGGTTCCTGCGCATGGAACGCTCCGCCGATCGCGGGCGGACGTGGACCGCCGGGCCAGAGATCGCCTCGCCGGTCGGGCTGGAGGCGATCCAGCCGAGCGTGCTGACGCTCGGGGACGGCACGCTCGCGCTGGTCGCGCGGACGCGACAGGGCGTGGTCGCGACCAGCCGCTCGCGCGACGGCGGGCGGACATGGTCGCCGCTCGCCGCGCTCGCCCTGCCCAACCCCAATGCCGGCACCGACGCGGTGACGCTCGCCGACGGGCGGCAGCTGCTCGTCTACAACCATGCCGCGCACGATCCCGCCACCCCCGGCGACGGCCCGCGCTGGCCGCTGAACGTCGCCTTGTCCGACGACGGGGTGCACTGGCGCGCGGTGCTGACGCTGGAAAGCCGGCCGATCAAGGACGGTTACGCCTATCCGGCGGTGATCCAGTCGCGCGACGGGCGCGTCCACATCAGCTATACATGGAACCGCACGCGCATCCGCTACGTCGTGCTCGATCCCCGCCAGTTGAGGTAAGTCATGGCCGAACGCTTCGAACGCCACCGCCAGCCGTGGCGTCCCGACGAGATCCAGAAGCTCCACCAGCTCGCCAAAAAGGGCATGGCGCTGAAGGCGATCGCCAAGGCGCTGACGCGCAGCGAGGAATCGGTGAAGGACCGCGCCAAGGAGGACGGGCTGTCGATCGCGAAGTTGCGATAAGATAACGAAGGCGTAACGAGCGGTGAAATATTTCACCGTGACGCCACGATGTTGCGCCACGCTTTCCGGATGTTGCAAACTGCCTGTTCTGCAACTTTCCTGCTTCTACAAGCCCATAGCGGCAATCCGATGACCCGAGCTAAATGCGGATTGTAATTATCTGGCAGATCCGGCCATCTGGGTCCGGATCGGACCGTTCGCAACCGTGACTTTTATGTGACTGTCGCCTAAGAAACATTTATTACAGTTCGGCAGAAACGCGCTCACGGCTTGTCACTGGGCGAATCAACAGTTTTCATGAACCCCATATGAAAAAGGGGTTAGAATCCATGAAACTGTCGCGTTTCCTTTGCGCCACGGCGATCATCGGCGCCTTTGCCGCCATTCCGGCCGTCGCCAGCGCGCAGACCGAGACCGGCGCGCTCGGCGGCCAGCCCGACACGACGGAAGCGGACGTCGGCGGCGACGTCGTCGTCACCGGTTCGCGCATCCGCCGGCCGAACGAGGATTCGGCGATCCCGATCACCACCGTCACCCCGCAGGAAATCCTGCAGACCGGGCGGATCTCGATCGGTGACGCGCTGAACCAGCTGCCGCAGCTGCGCCCGTCGCTGGGGTCGCAGAACTCGACCTCGGGGCTCGGCACGCGCGGGCTCAACTTCCTCGAGCTGCGCAACCTCGATCGCGCGCGGACGCTGGTGCTGGTCAACGGCCGCCGTCACGTCACCGCCGACATCATCAACAACGGCAATGCCGTCGACATCAACACGATGCCGACCGACCTGATCGAGCGCGTCGACATCCTGACCGGCGGCGTGTCGTCGGTGTACGGGTCGGACGCGATCGCGGGCGTCGTCAACTTCGTACTCAAGCGCGACTATGAAGGCGCGCAGATCCGTGCGCAGGGCGGCATCAGCGACAAGGGCGACGCGGGCAACCAGATCGTCTCGCTGCTCGCCGGCAAGAATTTCGCCGAGGGTCGCGGCAACATCGCGATCAACGCCGAATTCGCGCACCAGCAGGATTATTACGCCGCGGGTCGCCGCAACCTGCGCCAGAACGACGGCTTCGTCGTCGTCGACACCGATCCAGCCAGCGCGCCGTCGGACGGCGTGTTCGATCGCAAATTCTATCGCGACATCCGCAGCACCACGATCGGGCTCGGCGGCCAGCTCGGCTTCCGCTACGCCAACAGCGCGCCGGGCTGCGGCTCGGACGCGGTCGGCTCGGCCTTCACCTGCGCCTATCTGTTCCAGCCGGACGGCAGCCTGGTGCGGCAGACCGGCGAGCGCGTCGGGCTCGGCCCGAACGGCAATTTCGTCGGCGGCAACGGCGCGACCGGGCGTGACGGCAAGCTGCTCGTCCTGTCGCCCGACACGACCCGCTACGTCGTCAACGTCCTCGGCCATTTCGAGGTCACGCCGGCGTTCGAGCCGTTCATCGAGGCCAAGTACGTCCGCACCGAGGCGTTCGGGTCGCAGAGCGGCCCGTTCTTCTCGCAGGGCACGACGCTGGGCGACGCCGCGACGATTTCCGGCTTCACCGATCGCTCCTACTCGAACGCGGGTAGCAGCAACGTCAACCGCGAGGGTATCCGCCTCGACAATCCGTATCTGTCAGCCGCCGCGCGCGGCACGATCGCGCAGCAGCTGATCGCGGCGATCAACTCGGGCGTGAACCCGAACACCGGCGCGGCGTTCAAGACCGCCACCAACACCGCCGCACAGGCCGCCGCCAACCAGGCCGCGGCCATCGCGCAGGTCAATGCCGGCACCTATCGCTTCTCGTCGCGGCGCAACTGGGTCGATTTCGGCACGCGCGACGAGCGGCTGCAGCGTGACACGTTCCGCGCGGTGGTGGGCGTGCGCGGCACGTTCAACGACGACTGGAACTACGAAGTGTCGGCCAATTACGGCCAGCACAAGGAAAACAGCGTCATCACCGGCAACGTGAACACGCAGCGCTTCCTGCTGGCGCAGGACACGACCGTGAACGCCGCCGGGCAGATCGTCTGCCGCTCGCAGGTCAACGGCGCCTATGCCGGCGATGACGTCGGTGGCGATCCGGCGCGGCTCGCGGCGGACGTGGCCGCCTGCGTCCCGCTCAACCCGTTCGGCCAGGGGTCGGCCAGCCAGGCCGCGCGCGATTATGTGGTCTCGCCGACCACCGCGACCGGCAAGGCGACGCAGTTCGTCGTCAACGGCTTCGTCGCGGGCGATCTCAGCCAGCTGTTCGAGCTGCCCGGCGGCCCGGTCGGCTTCTCGGTCGGCGCCGAATACCGCCGCGAGACGCTGAGCTACGATCTCGATCCGCTCACCCAGGCCGGCTACAATTTCTACAACGCGATCCCCAGCTTCAACGCGCCCGCCTTCGAGGTGAAGGAAGCCTATGGCGAGCTGTCGATCCCGCTGTTGAAGGACGTGTTCCTGTTCAAGGAACTGCGGCTGAGCGGCGCGGGCCGTGTCGCCGACTACAAGGGCGGCGCGGGCACCGTCTATGCGTGGGACGGCCGTGTCGAATGGCGTCCGGTGCAGGACCTGCTGCTGCGCGGCGGCTATTCGCGCGCGGTGCGTGCGCCGTATCTCGGCGAGACCTATGCGCCGCTCGGGCAGAATTTCAGCCCGGCCCCGAACGATCCGTGCTCGGCGCGCAACATCGGCACCGGCTCGGCGACGCGCGCGGCCAATTGCGCCGCGGCGGGCATCCCGACCAGCTACGACTTCGCCTATACCTCGTCGATCGAGATCCGCAGCGGCGGCAACCCGGACCTGAAGGCGGAGACGTCGAACTCGCTGACGCTGGGCGGCGTGTTCCAGCCGACCTTCCTGCCGGGCCTGTCGGTGTCGGTCGATTATTACGACATCAAGGTGAAGGACGTCATCACCGGGCCGACCGTCCAGCAGGCGCTCGACGCCTGCTATGACTCGCCGACGCTCGACAACCAGTTCTGCGCGCTGTTCCAGCGTGCCGGGGCCGATGGCGGTCCGGCCGGCGAGGTGCCGTACCAGATCCTGCAGGGCACGTTCCGCGACGTGCCGCAGAATTATGCGCAGCTCCGCACGCGCGGCATCGATACCGAGATCGTCTACAACCGCGATTTCGGGTTCGTGCGTGCCAATTTGCGCGGCGTGTGGAACCACATGATCCAGCTCGACCGCTTCACCGATCCGTCGCGGCCGACGTTCAAGAACGTCCAGACCGACGAGCTGGGCCTGCCGTCCGACCGGTTCAACATCTTCTCGAACCTGACGTTCGGACCGGTCCGCATCGGGCACACGCTGCGCTGGATCGACGGCATGTACCTGAACACCTGGGAAGACTATAACGGCGTCAACGGCCAGCCGCCGCAGAACACCGATTATGCGCCGATCAAGAAGTATCCGGCGGTCACCTACAACGACATCAACTTCAACATCGAGGTCAACGACAAGGTCGACTTCTACGGTGGTGTCAACAACGTCGGTGACGTCAACCCGCCCTATGGCCTGACCGGCATCGGGCTCGGCTCGGGCATCTACGACAACCGTGGACGCTTCTTCTACGCGGGCATCACCGCCCGCTTCTGATCCGGCCGCATCATGGTAAGGGAAAGGGGTCGGACGCTGTCCGGCCCCTTTTCGTTTGGGGAGAGAGCGTGTGACCGACGGGCGGGTCGATCGGGCCGAGCGGCTGGCAGCGACGGGGCAGATCGACGCGGCGGTGACATCGCTCGCCGAGGGCGCGGCGGCCGGCGATGCCGCGGCGGCGATGCTGCTGGCGGTCTGGCATCTGCGCGGAACGCCGGTGGCGCGCGACCTGCCGCGCGCGCGCGCGTGGCTGCGCCGCGCGGTCGCGATCGGGCATGTCGACGCCGCGCTGATGGAGGTCGCGCTGACCGCGAACGGCAGCGGCGGCGTCCCCGACTGGCCGGCGGCGCTGGCGCTGCTCCGCACCGCGGCGTCGGGCGATCCGGTCGCGGCCGCGCAGCTGGCGCTGGTCGCGGCGATGGCGCTCGACGCCGCTGGCCGGCCGTCGACCGTGCTGCACGGCACGCCGCTCGCGACCACCCCGCGGCTCGCGCACTTCCCCGGCTTCCTCACCGCGGCGGAATGCGCGCATGTCGCCGGTGTCGCGGGTGCGATGCTCGAGCCGGCGCGGATCATCGACCCCGCGACCGGCCGGCGGGTCGCGCACCCGATCCGCACCTCGGACGGCGCCGCGATCGGTCCGGTCCACGAAGACCTCGTGGTGCGCGCGATCAATGCGCGGATCGCGGCGGCCAGCGGCACCGCGATCGAGCAGGGCGAGGCGCTGACCGTGCTCCGCTACGCGCCCGGACAGGAATATCGCCCGCATCTCGACACCATCCAGGGTGCCGACAACCAGCGCGTCGCGACGATGCTCGTCTATCTGAACGGCGGGTTCGCGGGCGGCGAGACGCATTTTCCCGTGCCCGGCGTGACGGTCACGCCGCGCGGCGGCGATGCGCTGCTGTTCTTCAACACCCTGCCCGACGGCCGCCCCGACGCGGCGAGCCGCCACGCCGGGCTGCCGGTGCGCAGCGGGGCGAAATGGCTGGCGACGCGCTGGATCCGCGCGCGTGCCATCGATCCGTGGAACCAGCCGGTCGACCCGGCCTGATCGCGGGCAAGCCCGAACGGCGTGACAGCGGCGTTCTTCCGTGCCACAGCAACGCGCATGATCGAGCTTTCCCGCGAACTGGTTGCCTATGCGATCATCGGCGTGCTGGTGATCGTCGCGGTGCCGACCGGCATCGTGATCGCGCGCAAGCGTCGCCGTGCGAAGCTGCGCCGCCGCGGCATCAAGACCTACGGGCATTGAGCCCCCGCCGCGTTCGGCCTGTAAGTTGGCGAAACGCCGCCTTTATCTGACCGCGCGGCTGCCCGACGGCTATGTGAAGACGATCGGGCCGACCGCGCAGCCGTTCACCCATTACTGGCGCGTCGTCGCCACGCTCGCCAACGGCCGCACCGAGGTGTTCTGGGGCCACACCGCCTCGCTTGCCGAGGCGAAGCGCAAGCGCGCCCCGCTCGCCGAGGCCGCCCGGCAGCGCGGTTGGCGCGATCATGCGTTCGAGATCGTCGAACTGGAGCGCAGCGACACGCCGCCGCTGGTGGACCGCGGCTGATCCAGCGTCGCGGGGGACTGCTCCGGCACCCGAAGACTTGATCTTGGTCATCGAAATAGTCCCGGCGCCGTTTGCAAGTCGCTAAGCAAGCCCGGCTAGCGTGTCGCCACGGGGAGAGGGCGATGAAACAGTCCAAGACGGAGCGTTTGTCCAGCAGCACGGCGGTGATCCTCGGCATCATCGCCGACAAGCAGGCGTTGCTGCGATCGCCCGCGGCACCGACCAATGTTTCGGTGCTTGCCGGCCACCGCTGGCGACTGGCCAAGGCGTTCTACAATTATCGCTGGTTCATCAAATCGAAACTGGGTGCCAGCGTCGGCACCGGACAGGATGACGCGCGGATCGTGGCGGTGATCGTCGCGGTCGACGAGGTGAACGCCGCGCTGCGCGCCTATGTGCTGCACTGGAGCAACGGCGACAATGCGGCGCGCTGGCCGGACTATCAGGCCGCGGCGGGCGCGACGCTCGACGAGATCGCCGCCGCGGTCCGCCGCCTCTCCGCCGACACCGCGGCGATCCTGCACGATACCGCGGCAGCGGCGGCGCAGCGCGGCGCCACCGCCGGCTGATCGCCCCGCGGCGGCTGGCGCGATCACCCGAGCCGTTGCTGCTACGGTCGGGCGGGCGCCGGTGCGGCCGCCGCGCAATGCCGCGCGATGAAGTCGGCATGGGCCGGCATATGCCCGACCGCGGCGTGCGTGACGGCGGCGATCCGTTGCAGCCGGGTGCGCAGCTCGTCGACCGGCATCGCCGCCGCCAGCGGATCATAGCCGTTCGCGACCAGCCCCTGCCCGTCCATCACCGCCAGCCAGCTCGTCTTGGTGAACAATTCGTCCGCCTCGCGGTAGACGCGCCCGGTCCGCGCATGGATCGCCAGTCGTTCGGCGAGCGTCTCCGGGATCGGCATCGTGGCCAGCGCGCGCCAATAGGCGGTGTCGCGTCGCTCGGTCGCGTGGAAATGCAGGATCAGGAAGTCGCGGATGCTCTCGAATTCCGCCGCCATCAACCGATTGTAGCGGCGCGTGTCGGCCGGCTCGAAGGCACGGGTCGGCAGCATTTCGAGCAGCCGCGCGATCCCGGCCTGGATCAGGTGGATGCTGGTCGATTCCAGCGGCTCCATGAACCCGCTCGCCAGCCCGAGCGCGACGCAATTGCCGATCCAGAAACGGTCGACCCGCCCGGTGCGGAAGCGCAGCTGGCGCGGTTCGGCGAGCGGCTCGCCGTCGAGGTTGGCGAGCAGCGTCGCGGTCGCCTCGTCGTCGGAGAGATGCCGGCTGGCATAGACATGGCCGTTGCCGACGCGGTGCTGCAACGGGATGCGCCACTGCCAGCCGGCGGCGCGCGCGGTGGAGCGCGTATAGGGCGCGGGCGGGCCGCTGTTGGCGGTCGGAACCGCGACGGCGCGGTCGTTGGGGAGCCACTGGCCCCAATCCTCGAAGGTCGCGCCCAGCGTTTCGGCGATCAGCAGCCCGCGGAACCCCGAGCAATCGACGAAGAAATCCGCGTCGATCCGCGTGCCGTCCTTCAACACGACCGCGGCGATCCGGTCGGGGCGGTCGCCGCGGAGCACTTCGACGACCCGTCCTTGGCGGCGGACGACTCCCGCCGCTTCCGCATGGCGGCGGAGGAAGCGCGCGTAGAGCGCGGCGTCGAAGTGAAAGGCATAGCCGATATGCGCGAGCGGCGTGTTGCCCGGCTGCGGTGGCATGAACCGGCCGGCGCGCGCCGCGGCCGCGCAGATCGAATAGGCCTCCAGCGGCTGCGCCGCCCCCGCCTGGCGCAGCCGCTGCCACATCGCCTCGAACGGCACCGCGCCCTTGTCGATGCCGTAGACGCCGAACGGATGGAAATAGCGATGCCCGGGGCGCAGCCAGTCGACGAATTCGATGCCGAGCTTGAACGTCCCCTGCGTCGCGCGGACGAATTCGGCCTCGTCGATGCCGAGCAGCGCGTTGAACGTCTGGATCGGCGGGATCGTCGCCTCGCCGACGCCGATCGTGCCGATCTCCTCGGATTCGACCAACGTGATCGCGGGGCCGTGCGGTCCCAGCACGCGCGCCAGCGCGGCGGCCGCCATCCAGCCGGCGGTGCCGCCGCCCACGATCGCGATGCTGCGCAGCGGTGTGTTGTCGGTCATGCGTCCACCCGGCATTGCAGGAACAGATTGCCGGTCAGCCGGCCGTGGCGCGGGTCGGCCGGCTGCGCGGGCAGCGTCGTGATCCACCCCGAATGGAGCAGCGCGGCGCGGTAGAGGAGCAGCCGGTCGGGCACGGCAGCGACGACCTCGATCGCCTCGAACCCGTCATCGGCACCGATGCAATAGCGGGGCGGCGGCGCCGGATCGTGCGCGCGCGCCGCCTGATAGGCGGGCAGCCGCGCGGCATCGAGCGTCTCGAACCCGGTCGCGCGATGGCGGAAGAAGGCGGTGCCATCGCCATTGCCCGGCGACAGGAAATGGACGGTCGCGAATTGCAGCCGGTCGGCGGTATCGACATGCGGCACGCGCTGCTCGGCGGTGAGGTCGGCCGGTGCGGTGGTGACCAGCGAGAAATTGCCGCGCGCGCGCGCCGGGCGGACCGGACAGCCGGTGAAATGCGTCGCGATCAGTGGCAGGATCGCGCGCACCATCGCGTCGACATAGGCGACCGGCGCGGTGCCCAGCAGGCCGGGATAGCCACTGCCGACGCTGGCGGCCGGCGCGAAGGTGGCCTGACCGGCGGCGAAGGTGCGCAGCGCCTCGACCTGCCCGGTCGCCCCGTCGACGACGAGCACCGGCTCGCGCTCGTGGCCGACGTGCCACACGGTGAGGGTCGCGCCGGGAGCGAACGCCAGATCCTGCCCAACCGTCACCGGCGCCCTCCCCCGAACAATGCCGGCCTCTTCCTAGCAGCAGAGGCCGGCCGGGGTCATCAATAGGTCGCGCGCAGCGACAGGCCGAAGCGGCGATCGTTGAGCTGATATTGCAGCGGCTGACCGATCGTCCCGATATAGGTGACGTTCATGCGGTTGGTCAGGTTCACCGCATCCGCCGAGATCGCGACATGGGTGTTGAGGTTGACGCTCACCGAGGCGTCGAGCGACGCATAGGGCTTGGCATATTGCGGCTGGTTGGTGCCCGCCCCGAACGTCTGGTCGAGATAGCTCGACCGCCAGTTATAGGCGAGCCGCGCGGTCAGCGGCCCCTTCTCGTACAACCCGATCAAATTGTAATTGTGCTTCGACAGTTTCTCGAGCGGCAGCTGCGCCGACATGCCCGACCCGGCGACCGCGAACGGATTGGTGACGTTCGAGTCGACATAGGTGTAATTGGCCTGCACGCCGAACCCGCTGAACAGCCCGGGCAGGAAGTCGAGGAACTGCTGATAGCCGATCTCGGCGCCCTTGACGGTGCCCTTGCCCGAATTGAGCACGGTGCTGACGTCATAGGCGCGGCCCTGGAAGGTCTGGACCAGCGTACCGCTGGCCAGGAACCCGTCGACCTTCTTGTAGAACAGCCCGCCGGTCACCGATCCGGTCGGCGCGAAATACCATTCGGCGGTCAGGTCGAAGTTGTTGGACTCGATCGGGTTGAGCCGCGGGTTGCCGGAGCTGGCGCTCGGGCGGCCGGTGATCGGATTGACCTGGTTGGCATTGTTGAGCGTCAGATTGGTCGACAATTGATCGAAATTCGGTCGCGCCAGCCCCTTCGAATAGGCGAAGCGCATCTGGAATTCCTCGGTCAGCCGCGAGCGCAGGTTCACGCTCGGCAGCGCGCGGGTGTAGCTCTTGTCGACCGCCAGCGGCGAGGTGGTGCCGTCCGAATTGAACTGCGTCCCGAACGAGGTGAGATCGGTCTTGACCAGCCGCACGCCCGCATTGCCGTCGAAGCGGATGCTGCCCGCCTCGAACGCATAATCGGTCGAGCCCCAGACGGTGTAGGTCTTTTCGGTCTGCGCGTTGAGATCGCCGGGGGTGAAGGCGTCCTTGGTCTTGGCGCCGAACAGCGCGTACAGCGCCTTGGTCTGCTTCCACACGTCGCCGGTCACGCCCCCGCCGCCAGGCAGCGCCGGATAGAGCAGACCGCCGGTCACGCTCTTGCCATCGAAGAAGTGCGGTGACGGTGCCGACATCGCCAGCTGCGGATTGCGGCTCAGCGGGATCAGCGCCGTGCCGTCCTTCGCCGAGCAGGACGGATCGGGGCCGGTGGCGTAGAGGCAGACGCCGTTCCAGGTGCCGCGCAGGTCGATCGAATTGTCCGAATAGCGTGCCCCGCCGCGCAGCTTCTGCAGGAAGCCGCCCTCGAGATCATATTCGATGTCATAGGCGAGCGCGAGCGTATCGGCGGTGTTGCGTTGCAGCGCGTCGGCGATGAACGGCGTCGCATAATTGGCGGGGTTGGTCAGCAGCGCCTTGTCGCGCACGTCCCAGCGCGGGCGGCTGCCGCGCAGGTCGAAGTCGATGATCGACGGATGCGGCGATCCGGTCGCGGTGTTCTGGCCGGTGGCGGTGAACAGCGTCAGGACGTGGCCGTTGCGATCGGCGTTGTAATAGCTCTTCAGATACTGGACGTCGAAATGGACCTTGGCGCGTTCGGTCGCCTGCCAGTCGGCGCCGAGCGTGAAGTTCTGGCTCTGGCTCCACAATTGCTGGTCGAAGCGCCCGGTCTCGAAATTCTGCTGTTGCAGCGACCCCGAGGTCGCATAGCCGTCCTTGTTGAACGTGAAGGTGGAACCGGGCAGCGGGTTGGACTCCGCGCCGCCGTTGACGGTGTAATAATAGGCGCCGCGGCGGTTGAACCAGTATTTGGCGAGCTGATACTGGCCGGTGACCAGCAGATTGTCCGCCGCCTGCCACTGGACCGCGGCGGCGATGCCGAGCCGGCGACGATCGCCGAGATCGTCATAGACCTGCATCCCCATCGGCGCCCGGGCATTGGCGGGCGCGCCGGCGATCGATCCGGCCGGGATCGGGTTCTGCGGGTTGGCGAGGATGCCGTCCTGGCGATAGGCGCTGGTCGAATAGACCGCATTGGCGAGGATGCCGATCTCGCCGATCCCGGTGTCGAAGCGGTTGCTGTACAGCCCCGACGCCGAATAGCCGAACTTGTCGACGCGGTCGTAGTAATTGCCGCGGACGGTGCCGCTGATCGTCTGGCCGGGCTGGTCGAACGGCAGCCGCGTGCGCAGGTTGACCGCCGCGCCGACGCCGCCCTCGATGATATTGGCGGGGGCGTTCTTGTAGACGTCGATCCCGGCGAGCAATTCGGGCGGGATGCCTTCCAGATCGAAGGCGCGGCCGCCCGATGCCGAATAGACCGCGCGGCCATCGAGGAAGTTCTGCACCTGGGTGAGGCCGCGGACGGTGATCGCCGGCGACGTGCGGTGATCGAAGTCGGTCGCGCCCTCGCCATAGCGTCGCTGGATCTGCACACCGGTGATGCGTTGCAGCGCTTCGGTGGTGTTGGCGTCGGGCAGCTTGCCGATGTCGGTCGCCTGTACCGAGTCGAGGATCTGGCTGGCGTTGCGCTTCAGCGCCTGCGCCGAGCGCAGCGATTCACGAACGCCGGTGACGACGATGTCCTGCTCGTTCTGGTCCTGTTGCGCGACCTGCGACGCGTTCAGCGCGCCGGTGGGTCGATCGGGATTGCTGCCCTGTTCGACGCGGATGCCGCCGCCCTGCTCCGTCGAGGCTGCGTTTGTCTGTGCCCCGGCAACGCCACTCGAACCGCCGATGGCGATCGCCGCCATCGATGCACCGATCAGCCAACGCGCTTCCAGCTTCCGCATATATCCCCTCCCCAGCAGGCTACCGCATTGTTGCGGCTAACCTATGCTGCTTCGCACGATTTCAATTGCCAGACAAATGTATTTTATCAGATTTTATCCTTGACTAAAATTTTGTGGTAAGTTGCTGAATAGTCGTCGATTCATTGCAGATCCTCGATCGTATCGCTGGTGACCAAAGGATTGTGCTTGTCAGACCTTTTGGTTGATTCTCAAATATTTGCCTGGTGAATGACCCGGCGACGCGGCGCGCGAAGGTAAAGGGGGTGCACATCGCGCTCGTCGCGATTTCGGCGGTCGCGCGCCGGCGCCACGCCCGCCACGGCACTCCCCTGCCCCTCGCTCGTTGAGCAGCGGCGGTCGCGTCGTTACGGCGCTGAAACCGTGTTACTTACATCTCCACGAGGGTTTGCATGACCACCACCGCCCACGGCTATGCCGCGCCGTCCGCCGACGCGCCGCTCGCCCCCTTCACCTTCGCGCGCCGCGACTGCCAACCCGACGATGTCGCGATCGACATCCTGTTCTGCGGCGTCTGCCATTCCGACCTCCATACCGCGCGCGGCGAATGGGGCGGCACGCTCTATCCGTGCGTCCCCGGACATGAGATCGTCGGGCGCGTCAGCGCGGTCGGCGGCGACGTCACCAACTTCGCGGTCGGCGACGTGGTCGGGGTCGGCTGCATGGTCGACAGCTGCGGGCAGTGCGCGTCGTGCCGCGAGGGCGAGGAGCAATATTGCGAGACCACCGGCTTCGTCGGCACCTATAACGGCCCGGACCCGGTGCTCGGCGGGCATACCTTCGGCGGCTATTCGGACCGGATCGTCGTCAAGGAAGGCTTCGTGCTGCGGATCGGCCATGACGCGCAGGACCTCGCCGCGGTCGCGCCGCTGCTGTGCGCGGGCATCACCACCTATTCGCCGCTCAAGCACTGGAAGGTCGGGCCGGGCCACAAGGTCGGGATCGTCGGGCTCGGTGGGCTCGGGCATATGGGCGTCAAGATCGCCGCGGCGATGGGCGCGGAAGTGTACGTCTTCTCGACCTCGCCCGGCAAGCGCGACGATGCGAAGCGGCTCGGCGCGACCGACCTGATCGTCTCGAAGGACGAGGAGGCGATGGCCGCGCACACCGGCACGTTCGACTTCATCCTCAACACCGTCGCGGCCAGCCACAGCCTCGACCCGTTGCTGATGCTGCTCAAGCGCGACGGCACGATGACATTGGTCGGCGTCCCCGAGGAGCCGCACCCCTCGCCCTCGGTCGGCGCGTTGGTCTTCAAGCGCCGCGCGATCGCCGGCTCGCTGATCGGCGGGATCGCCGAGACGCAGGAGATGCTCGACTTCTGCCGCGACCACGGGCTGACCGCCGATATCGAGCTGCTGGCGATGAAGGACATCGAGCAGGGCTATGACCGGATGCAGAAGAGCGACGTGAAGTACCGCTTCGTCATCGACATGGCGACGCTCGACAAATGACGTACCCGGTCGACGTGTCGCAAAGTCGACACGTCGACCCGCGGATAGTGGCCATTCACCGGCCACCCGCCGTTCACGTCATCCCGGACTGGATCCGGGATCCCGCTTTTACCGCAGCCGCCGAAGAAGCGGGGCCCCGGATCGGGTCCGGGGCGACGAACGAGCGAGGTGTTCGCCCGCTGGCGCAGGCCGACCCATCAAGCGCTGGCAAAATATGTGTTCACGCAAAGGTGCAGAGCTGTCGTGCCCGCCGGTCCGCTGTCGATCCGCTCACGATCCCGCATGACAGGATGACGCGTGCCCCACGCGCGACACCTCCGCGTCCTCCGCGCCTCCGCGTGAACCAAACCTTCTCCTGACGCCCGGCATGAAACCGCACTGGCGCTGCCGGTGGCGGAATGCGATGCTCGCCCGAGAACACAGGCGAGAGGATCGACATGACAGCGGCGACGGTGCCGGCGCAGCAACGGCTCACCCCGCAGACCGCGCGCGACTGGCTGATCTGGGGCGCGATCACCCTGCTCGGCGCCGGCGCGCTCGGCGTGGTGGCGCTCCACCGCGGCGAGCCGGTCAACGCGCTGTGGATCGTCACCGCCGCGCTGTGCACCTATCTCGTCGCCTATCGCTTCTACGCGCTGTTCATCGCCGCGCGCGTCGTGCGCGTCGATCCGGCGCGCGCGACCCCGGCGGTGCGGCGCGCCGACGGGCTCGACTTCGTGCCGACCGACCGCAACGTGCTGTTCGGGCATCACTTCGCCGCGATCGCCGGCGCCGGGCCGCTGGTCGGGCCGGTGCTGGCGGCGCAGATGGGCTATCTGCCCGGCACGCTCTGGCTGCTGGTCGGGGTGGTGTTCGCGGGCGCGGTGCAGGACCTGCTGATCCTGTTCTGCTCGACGCGGCGCGACGCGCGCTCGCTCGGCGACATGATCCGCACCGAAATGGGGCGCGTCCCCGGCACGATCGCGCTGGTCGGGGTGCTCGCGATCATGGTCATCCTGCTCGCGGTGCTGGCCTTGGTCGTCGTCAAGGCGCTCGCCGACAGCCCGTGGGGCACCTTCACCGTCGCCGCGACGATCCCGATCGCGCTGTTGATGGGGCTGTACGGCCGCTTCCTGCGCCCGGGGCGGATCGCGGAGATGTCGGGGATCGGCTTCGTGCTGCTGATGGCGGCGATCATGGGCGGGCAGCAGGTCGCCGCCTCCCCTGCCCTCGCGCCCTTGTTCACGCTGACCGGGCCGACGCTCGCGCTCGCGCTGATGGCGTACGGCTTCATCGCCTCGGTGGTGCCGGTGTGGCTGCTGCTCGCACCGCGCGACTATCTGTCGACCTTCCTCAAGATCGGGGTGATCGCCGGCTTGGCGCTCGGCATCCTGATCGTCCGGCCGGAGTTGCAGATGCCGGCGGTGACGCATTTCGTCGACGGCACCGGCCCGGCGTTCGCCGGCGCGCTGTTCCCGTTCCTGTTCATCACGATCGCGTGCGGCGCGGTGTCGGGGTTCCACGCGCTGATCGCCAGCGGCACCACGCCCAAGATGATCGCGACCGAGGGCGACCTGCGCTTCATCGGCTATGGCGCGATGCTGACCGAGAGCTTCGTCGCGGTGATGGCGCTGATCGCGGCGTGCGTGCTCGACCCGGCGGTCTATTTCGCGATGAACGCGCCGTCCGCGCTGATCGGCACCGACGTGACCAGCGCCGCGCAGGCGATCGCGCATTGGGGCTTCCACATCCAGCCCGAGGCGCTCACCCAGATCGCGCGCGATGTCGGCGAGGGCACGATCCTCAGCCGCGCGGGCGGCGCGCCGACGCTGGCGGTCGGGATGGCGCATATCCTCAGCCGCGTGATCGGCGGGCCGGCGCTGATGGCCTTCTGGTATCATTTCGCGATCCTGTTCGAGGCGCTGTTCATCCTCACCACCGTCGACGCCGGCACGCGCGTCGCGCGCTTCATGATCCAGGACCTGCTCGGCAGTGTGATCCCGGCGATGCGCGCCACCGAGAAGCTCGCGCCGAACCTGATCGCGACCGCGCTGGCGGTCGGGGCGTGGGGCTGGTTCCTGTATCAGGGCGTCACCGATCCGCTCGGCGGGATCAACACGCTGTGGCCGCTGTTCGGCATCTCCAACCAGATGCTCGCCGCGATCGCGCTGACGCTGGCGACGGTGATCCTGTTCCGGATGAAGCGGCAGCGTTATGCATGGGTGACGATCGCGCCGACGCTGTGGCTGCTGGTCTGCACGCTGACCGCCGGGTGGCAGAAGCTGTTCCACCCCGATCCGCGCATCGGCTTCCTGTCGCATGCCGACAAATTCGCGCAGGCGCTGGCGGAGGGCCGGCTGCTCGCCCCCGCCAGGACCCCCGCCGACATGGCGCGGATCGTCTTCAACGACCGTGTCGACGCCGCAGTGTGCGCGTTCTTCGTCGTGCTGGTGCTGGCGATCGTCGTGTACGGTGTCGCGGTGGCGCGCCGCGCGCTCGCCAGCGCGCAACCGACCGCGCAGGAAGCGGAGGGCGCGCATGTCGTTCTGGTCTAGGGCGGTGCAGACCGCGCGGCTGATGGTCGGCGTCCCCGATTACGACGCCTATCGCGCGCACCGCGCCGCGCACCACCCGGGCGAGCCGGTGCTGAGCCGCGCCGACTTCCACCGCGACCGGATCGCGCGCCGCTACGGCACCGGCACGGGCGCGCCGCCGCGGTGCTGCTGACCCGCGGCGGTGATGGTGGCTTGCGGCAGGATCAGGCGCTTCTAGCCTTGCCGCGGGACTGTTGACGGGGAGAGCGGGGATGCGGCCAAACGTCGTTACGGGGGTGATCGGCGGCGCGGCGTTGCTGGCGGCGGGCTGGCTGCTCGGGCGGATCGGCACCGACGCCCCGCCCGCGCCGGCCGCGGGCGTCAAGGTGGTTGCGGCGCGTCCGGGCGCAGCCCCGACCCCGCGGGCGGCGGCGCCGGCGATAACCGCCCCTGCCCTGCCGACACCCGCGCCGGCCCAAGGCAGTGCGCCCGCGCACGTCCCCGAGGACGAGGCGGTGCGCGGCGCGTTGCTCGACCCGGCGTTCGAGCCGAACGCGCTGTATCGTCGGCTGCGCGCCGAGCCGGTCGATCCGGCGGCCGCCGCGCGGATGCAGCGCGCGATCGACGACGGGCTCGCCAAGGTACCGTATCTCGATCGCGGGCAATTGCGGGTGCGGTGCGCGACGACGCTGTGCGAGGTCCATGGACGGTTCGCGAGCGGCACCAGCACCGACAACCTCAACGTCGCGATGCAGCAATTGCAGGGCGACGCGTTGCGCACCCCGCTCGGGACCGTGGGGCTGGAGATCATCACCGCCGCCTTCGGGCCGGATGGCTTCACGCTTTACACCAGACGGAAGTGACGTTGGGTGTCGGGATGTCGACATGACGACACGTTGTGCCGTCGTGGTTTCGACGCGTGCCGGGCAGGAGAAATTTGGTCCACGCGGAGGCGCGGAGGCGCAGAGAGGTGTGCGCCCGCGGCAGCGCGCATCGATTCTCACGATGGCGTGCGGGGCCGGCACGGGACCGGCGAGCGCAACACCTCCGCGCCTCTGCGCCTCTGCGCCTCTGCGCGAACAATATTTGCTCAATTTTTCACGGGCACCGACCGGTCAATCAGCCTCCGGCAGGTGGTCCAGCCGCCCGACGGGTTCGCTGCCCTTCCGTGAGCTAATGGACGATGTCGACAACCCGACACCTCGACAATATTCCGCCCATCCGCCAACCGTCATTGCGAGCGTAGCGAAGCAATCCAGGGCGCCCTGGTCCGGCGCTGGATTGCTTCGCTATGCGCGCAATGACGTACCGCCGGGACGATGTGGCGTGTGACCCGCGTCGACACCTCGACATGCCGACATGGTGGCGGAACGCCACCCTACCCTCCGGCGCGCGTCGGTATTCGTCAGCAGCGCCGGACGACCACCGTCATACGGCAGAAGAATGGTTCGCGCAGAGGCGCAGCGGCGCAGAGATGTGTCCACTCGCGGCAGCGCGGGTCCGCCCTCGCGCCGACTTGAGGGGAGCAGTGCGCGAGCCGCGCGGGCAACACCTCCGCGCCTCCGCGCCTCTGCGCGAACCATCTTCTTCGGGCGTCCACAGGCGCCGACCGGTCGGACGTCCTCGGCGGGCCGTCCTCGCAGACCCCTCCCCTCCCGCTGTCCAGCGCTCATTGTCGACACCCCGACACCCCGACATTGCTCCGCCCTTCAGCTATCGTCATTGCGCGCGTAGCGACGTGCCGCCGGGACGATGTGGCTGATGGCTCTGTCTACACCTCGACACGCAGACACAACGGCGGAACGCCCTTCCCTGCCCCTCGCCGCGCGTCGGTATCCCTCGCCAGCGCCGGACGACCGCCGACATCCGGGCAGAAGAATGGTTCGCGCAGAGGCGCAGAGGCGCAGAGATGTATCCGCTCGCGGCAGCATGGGTCCGTCCTTGCATCGGCATGAGGGGAGCAGTGCGGGCGCCGCGTGGGCACCACCTCCGCGCCTCCGCGCCTCCGCGCCTCCGCGCGAACGATCTTCTTCAGGCTTTAACAGGCGCCGATTGGTCGATCGGCCTCCGGCGGGTCGTCCTTGCAGACCCCTGCCCTCCCGCTGCCCGGCAGTATGTGTCGACACCCCGGCTCGTCGACGTGGCGAGACCTTATAAATCTTCACCGGGCACCCACTTCGAACCGTCATCCCGGACGTGATCCGGGATCGCGCTTCTCCCCCCGCTGCCAAAGAAGCCGGACCCCGGATCACGTCCGGGATGAAGAAGTTGGCAGGCTGTCGCCCGCCGGTCGCGCTCATCGTCCGCAAAGACCTCTGGACGTCGATCGTTCCAGCCCCTTCCCTCCGATCGTCACGGGGTAGACGGGTCGACGATCGTGCATGTCGACATCGCGACATAGGTCTCTTGGTCGCCTTCGGCGGCATCGAGGATGGTCGATGTCGATCGCTCGACATGTCGACCTATGCGCCCCCTCCCCAGGCCGCGAAGCATGCGGAGGCGCTTGCCGCCGTCGTCGACTGCATCGCTGTACGTCGTCATCAATGGCCATGTCGACATGTCGGAATGTCGTCATAGCCAATCGAACGACCGTACGCCGCTGCGTATCGCCCCTTCCCGTTGCCCGGCGACTTCAGCTTGGCGGCTTCGCCCCGGAACATCACTCGCCGACGTGTCGACAGCCAGACACGCCGACATGTCCCCTTCCCTCACCGGCCCGCGCCGCCCTACAAGGCGGTGATGGTCCCGTTCCTGCTCAAGGCCGGCGTGTCCGGGCTGCTGATCGCCGCCGCCTCGACGCTGGCGAAGCGCTATCCCGGTGTCGGCGCGCTGGTCGCGTCGCTGCCGTTGGTGTCGGTGCTCGGGATGATGTGGCTGTGGCACGAACGGCCCGACCCCGCGAACATGGCCGCGCACGCCGGGGCGACCTTCTGGTACGTGCTGCCGTCATTGCCGATGTTCCTGCTGATCCCGGCGCTGCTCCGCCATGGCAGCGGCTTCTGGCCGGCGCTGGCAGCGGGGTGTGCGCTGACGGTCGCGCTCTATGCCGCGATGACATGGCTAGGCCCGCGCTTTGGCCTGCCGTTCTGATCGACATGTCGGGTTGTCGACGTGTAGCTTTGTCGACACATCCACCTGTCGACACACTCTCCTGCGGCTCATGCCGTTTTTGCGGCACCTTCGCCAACATCGGGCGTGTGGGCCGCCAGGATCGGCGTTTGACACGTCCGCCCGCCGCCCGGTAAATCCGCGCCATGCGCACGCCTTGGCCCGCGACGACCGGCACGGCCGGGCAGGGGTTTTCCGCCCGAAAGCACGAACACCTCTGGCGGGGGCCGCGCGCATGACCAAGGTCATCCCGCCGCAGGGCGACCTGTTCCGGCTCGACAGCCCGCTACTCGGCGACATCCAGGGCGAGCGCACCGTCGCGGAATTCCCGTTCTTCGCGCTCACCAAGCGCGCGCAGATGGAGCCGATGACCTTCGAGAGTGCGGCGGCGCGGATCGAGATCAACCCCAGCAAGACCGGGGTCGCGACGATCTACGACAAGGAAATCCTGCTCTATATCGCCAGCATCATGGTCGGGCGGCTCGAGGCGGGGGAGACGGTCGACCGCACGCTCAGCTTCACCGCCAACGACCTGTTCCGGATGACCGGCACCAACGCCTCGGCGCGCTCGTACAGCGCGCTCAAGGCGTCGCTGTCGCGGCTGCAGGGCACGCAGATCATCACCAATATCGAGACGGGCGGGGAGGGGTCGGACAGCGCTTTCTCGTGGCTGCTCAAGGCCGACATCAAATATATCAAGCTTCCCAACGGCGAGCGCCGCGTGAAGCATATCGAGGTGATGCTGTGCGACTGGCTGCACCGCGCGATCCTCACCGATCGCCGGATCGCCGCCTATCACGACGATTTCTTCAAGCTCGGTCCGATCGAGCGGCGCCTGTACGAGCTGGCGAAGTTCATTTGCGTCGACGGCGCGCGGTTCGAGATCGACGCGGTCGAGCTGGCGGGGAGGGTGGGGTGCTCGCTCGAGCCGCGCTCGCTGGAGAATTTCCGCCGCACGCTCCGCGAGGTGGTGCGCAACCAGTCGATCCCCGAATATCTGCTCGCACTGACCGACCACAAGGAGCCCGGCCCGAACGGCGGGCGGCCGCGGCTGACGACGATGGTCACGATCACGCATGACGAGAAGCTGCAATTCGTCGGCCCGCCCGCGCCGGCGCGCGATGCCCCGGACGCCGCGGACGCCGACTGACGCCGCGCGGCGGGGCAGGGGAGGGGTTTCCCGCCCGAAAGCACGAACGGCCCCGACGGTTTTCCGCGCCAAAGCACGAGCGCGCATCCGGCGGCGTTTTCACTGCCTCCGTCACCCGATTTGAGGGCTTCGGCCGCCCGATCCGGCCCCGTGCAAAGTGATTCGCGGCGATCGGCGGCAGGAATGAAGCGTTGCAGGGGTGTTTTCCGCCCGAAAGCACGAACGATTGCAGGGGCAGGGGCGACGATCCTGTCCGCGGCACCGGTGGTTTCCCGCCCGAAAGCACGAGCATTCGTCGGGTTTCCCGCCCGAAAGCACGAATATTCGCGCTTTCCTACATCAGGACCGCCCGCCACAAAGACGGGGAGGAGGCGGATGCGCGATCGCACCGCCGATGGGGAAAATGGCTGTGAGCACATAAACGAATGCCCGGCACGAAGGCCGGGCACCCGAGATTGCTATATGGCAGCGTCGCCAAACGCTGACCGGTCCTAACGAACGACCTTCCATCTAGCGGTTTACGAACTCCGGTTCAAGGGAGCGCGCTTCGCGCCACGCTCTGGTTTTGCCTGCTGACGGCCCCTTTTTGTGGGGGACGAACGATGACCTGTACCCAGACGGCCTTTACCGGGGCCACGGGGGCGCGGCCGATCACCGCGTGGTCGCGCCGGCTGGTGCGCGATCTGGAAGCGCGCGCGCCTGCCGCGGGCGCGGTCGAGCGCAACCGGCTCTATCCGGTGCTCGACGGCGCGAAAGTGGCGCTGGGGCTGGGGACGCCCGCGCTCGAGACGCTCAAGCATCTGATCGGCTTCACCCGCCCCGACGACTGGCAGGAGGGGCGCACCCCGCTCGCCTGGCCGAGCAACTACACGCTCGCCGAGCGCGCCGGGGTTACCGAAAGCGCGATCAAGGCGCGGCTGCGGCAGCTGCGCGCGCTCGGGCTGGTCGCCGCGCACGACAGCGCGCACGGGCGCCGCACCGGGCGCCGCGACGCCGCGGGGACGATCACCTCGGCGTACGGGCTCGATTTGTCGCCGCTGCGGATCCGCTTCGCCGAACTCGCCGCGCTCGCCGAGGCGCAGACCGCGCAGTCGCGGCTGTTCAAGGAAGGGCGGCTCGCGCTCGCCCGGACGCGGCGGCTGGTCGGGCAGGTGCTCGCGCAGGCCGCCGATCTGCGGCTGACCGGCGCGCACTGGCTGGCGTTGCAGGACGCGATCGATGCGATCGCCGCGCAGGCCGCGGCCGCCCGGCACGCGCGCGACAGCGATGCCTATCAGGCGGCGCTCGATCGGTTGCCACTGCTCGAACGACAGCTCGGCGCGACGGTCGACGCTCATATGTTTGCTGCAGAAGATGACGGCTCGGGGTCAAAATCCGCACCCGCCATACAGATACAAACCAGCCCCCTTTCTGCAAATTCTGTATCAGGCGATCGGACGCGTAGTCCTGTGCCGATCGCGCCCGACCGATCCGCGCCGTCACTCCCGGCGTCACCGTCGGGGAGTGTGTTCAAGGCGCGGCCGGCGGACATGCTCGCGCTGTTCCCGAGCGCGGCGATGTACGTCGCGTCACCGCGGCCCGGCTGGCCGGATCTCCACGCCGCCGCGGCCCGGCTCCGCCACGATCTCGGCATCCGCACCGGCACCTGGGTCGATGCGGTCGAGCAATTGGGGCGCGACGGCGCGGCGATCGCGATGTTCATCACCGCCGAACGCCAGGCCCGCGGCGACATCCGCGTCACCACCGGCGCCTATTTCGCCGGGATGCTGGCCAAGGCGCGCGTCGACCAGCTCGATCTGGGCAAGAGCCTGTGGGGGTTCCGCGGCGCGCTTGGGGTGCAGTGACGCAGCGCGAGACGGGGCGACCGTCCGTCGCGGCTAGCGCAGGGTCACGCTGACGAACCCCGCGGTGTCGTGCGCACCCGCGACATGGCCCGCGTCGACCGCATGCGCGATGCCGAGCCGGATCGCGCCGCGCTCGCCCACGGCAGCGGACCAGCCGAGTTCGATATCCCATTCGCGCGTCTGCGGGGTCAGATCGAGCCGCTGGACGGTCTCGCGGAGCGCGCCGCCGGTCAGGTCGTAGGACAAAGGCACCAGCGCCAGCCCCGACGCATGGTCGAGCCGCAACGGTGACGAGACGCCAAGCGTCGCGATCCCGCCGCGCACCGCGCGGCGGCCCTCAAGAGCAAAGGCACTTCCCGACAGGGGGCGATCGAGGCGGAGCAGCGCCGATCCGCCGCGCGGCTCGGTGCGGCTCGCGGTGACGCGCGCGCGCCAGTCGATCCCGGCGACCGCGCCCGCCGCGGTCAGCGTCACCAGCATCGTCCGCGCGCCCGCCGTGCCGAGCGTCGCGCCCAGCACCTGCCCGCGCTCGTCGAGCAGCGCGACCTCGCTGCCGAGGCCGAACGGCGTGGCCAGCGTCAGGCGGCGCAGTGCGGCACGCCCGTCGCGCGACTGCCCGCGCGCCAGCGCCGCCGACCAGCCCGCGCCCTGCCATGCGGTCGTGATCCCGGTGATTCCCGTGTTGCGCAACGTCCCGCCGCGCAGCCCGTCGCCGTCGTCGAGCGCGACCTGCGCGGCGATCGTGACGCGCTGCCCGCCGGCCGGCGCGAAGGCCAGCGCCGCCGGGCGCAGCGGCAGCACGCCTGCCCATGCGCCGGTCGCGGGCGGATCGGGCAGCCAGGCCGCCGCCTGCCCACCGACGCGCAACCCGCCGGCAGTGCTGCGCACGCCCCGCGCCGCGCAGCGCGAAGTCGCGGCCATAACGATCGATGACGGTCAGCGCGCCGATCTGCCCGGCGAGCTGCGGCGCGCCGCCGAACGGTCCCGACAGCGTCAGGGTGGAGAAGCGTCCCAGCACCGCCTGCGCCGTGGCGAACGCGCTCGCCGGTGCCTGTGCCTGCAGCGCGCGCGCGACATCGAGCACCCCCGCGCCATAGACCGGATCGATCCCGGTCGCGCCGCGATCGTCGGCGGTGTCGAGCAGGATGCGCGCGATCGTCGCGCCGCCGAGCTGTGGCCAATATTGTTTGAGCAGCGCGGCCGCGCCGGCGACCGCGGGGGCGGCGAAGCTGTTGCCGCTGACCGTCACCGCCGCGCCGGTCGCGTCGATCGTGCGCACGCCATTGCCGGCGACCGCGAGCGTCCGGTCGGCGAGCGCGCCCGGATCGCCGTTGCCGTCGCGCGGGCGACCGTCGGCGTCGAGCGCGACCGCATAGAGGAACCAGTGTGCATTGCCGCGTTCGCTGCCGACCAAGGCCTGGGCGATGTCGTTGGTCGTGCCGTCGTCGTGATTGGGCACCGCCTGCACGACCAGCCGGTCGGCCGCACGCACCTTGTCCATCGCGGCGTGGAGATCGGCGGCAAGCGTGGTCGACGCGCCGCCGCCCAGCGCCAGCACGCTGACGAACGCGCCCTTGTCGACCGCATAGCGCAGCGCGGGGGCGATCAGCTGCGGGTTTGGCGCATGGCCCTCGGGCAGGGTCGTGCCGTTCGCGGCGAAGTCGGGCGCGACGATCTTGAGCGCGAGCAGGGTCGCTTCGGGGGCGACGCCGTGCATCCCGCTGCCGTCGCGCGCCGCCAGCGCGATCGCAGCGACCCCGCTGCCATGGCCGTCGCGATCGTCGATCGGATAGGGCGCGATCGTCTCGGGCGCGCAGGTCGCGCAGCGCGCGACCGTCTGCGCGAAGCCGGTGCTGTCGGGGGAGAGACGTCCGGTTAACTCGGCCGATGCGCGCGCCACGCCACTGTCGAGCACCGCGATCGTCACGCTTTTGCCGGTGAGGCCGCGCTCATAGGCAGCGCTGGCCTTCGCCAGCACCGCCGCGGCCGATGCGTCGTCCTCGGCGCGCTGCGCTGCCGAGACGCTAGTGGTCGGGGTCGGCGTCGGGGCGGGGGCAGGCGTCGGTGCGGGGGAGGAGGGGGCGATGGTCCCCGGCGCGGCAACGCCCGCCCCGCCGCCGCACGCCGCCAGCCCCAGTGCGGCGGCGAGCGTTGTGGCGGGGCGAAGCGCGAGGCGCGGCCTCTGCGCCGGTCGATGGTCAGAAATTGTCACAGCGTTCAACCGGAACATTCCTTGCTCCGTCGCCCCGGACTTGATCCGGGGCCCCGCTTCTTGCTGGCGGCGAGGTGAGAAGAAGCGGGAGCCCGACGGAACGAGCCGGGTGAAAGGAGATAGCTTACGCAGCCGCCGCGACCCTGCGCCGGCGGCGCAGCAGCACGCCGATCGTCGCGAAGCCGAGCAGCAGCATCACCCAGGTCTTCGGCTCGGGCACCGGCGCAGCGAAATTGACGATCCGCGCGACCTGTTCCGTGCTCAGCCCCTCGAGCCGCGGCGCGGCGAGCAGCGCTCGCCCGGTCGTGGTCGCCAGCGCGACATCGTCGGCGGTCGGGCCGTTCACGTCGCGCGCGAGGAACGCGAAGTTGAGCAGGCTGACGCTCTGCCCCGGCAGCACGTTCAGCAGATAGCTGGCATTGTAGCGGTCGGGCGTGATCGCGGCGGTGCCGAGCCCGTTGTTGCCCGAGACGAGCGCGATCACCGCATCCTCGGTGCACGCGCCCGCACCATCGTCCTGGCACGAGACGATCAGGCCGTCTTGATCATAGCTGACCAGTTCGTCGCCGTCCGAACCGAGATTGCCGAAGAAATTGACCGATACGTTCGCGACGCTGCCGCCATTGTTGGTGAACGTGTCGAAGAAGCGGAAGGTGTTGCCGCTCAGCAGCTCGACCTGCCGCGTCAGCGCCAGCCCGCCGGTGCCTTTGTTGTACCAGCCGAATGCGTCGAACGAATCCGCGCCGCCGCCCCATATCGAGCCGAGCGCCTTGTTCGACGGCTGCACGGTGCCGCCCGGTCCGTTGTAGCTGGCGGCATAGCCGCTGCCGGTGAAGATATCGGGCGAGGCGCTGAACTGCTGCGCGTCGGCGGTGCCGGCCACAAGCAGCGCGCCCGCGGCGATCAGATAGAGTTTCATGGGTTTGGGTCCGTTACGAAGGGAGAGGGAGAAGCCGGGTCGACAATCATCTGCTGCTCCTTCGTCGCTCCGGACGTGATCCGGGGCCCCGCTTCCTGTTGGCGAGCGTCGAAGAAGAAGCGGGATCCCGGATCACGTCCGGGATGACGGAGGGGGGGGACGGGTGCGGCGCTAGGACGCGCGGCGCGCGGTCAGCCATTGATCGGGGGTCAGCGGACGCGGGACGATGCGCACCTCGCAGATCCAGCCGAAAAAGCCGTCCTTGCGCAGCCCGTCCCACCACGACGCGCCGAGGATCCACGGCTTGTCGAGGCCCTGCGAGCGCATCCCGATCTCGCCGATCACGTTGCGCAGCACCGGTGCGCCGTCGACGTACATGGTCGTCTCGCGCGTCTTCGGGTCGCAGACGATCGCGACATGATACCAGGTGTTGCGCATGATCTCGCCCGACCAGTTGGTCTGCGGATAGCTGGCGTTGCTGGCGGGGACGACCTCCCATTGCACCTCGCGCAGCGACGAGATCGCGAACAGCACCGACGACGCCTGTTTGTCGCCGCCCTTGAACCCGGGCAGGTTGCCGCGATTGCCGACCCGGCCGAGGATATTGCCCCAGCGGTGGTTCTCGCGCGTCCAGTCGGGGTCGACCTTGATGAACGCCTCGACGGTATAGCCGTCCCAGAAGCTGCGGTTGTTGATCGCCGCGCCGACCTCGGTCGAGAAGCTGCTGTTGCGCACCGTGACCTTGTCGGTGTTGCGGAAGCGCACGCTGCCCGCGGCCGACGACAGATAATGTTTGTCGTCGGACCACACCACGTCCTCGACCTGCGCCGGCGCGACCAGCGGCACGCGCGCCATCGGAAACTGTCCGGTCGCGTCGGGCAGCACGTCACCGACCTGCACGATCGCGCCCGCGACGCCGGCCGGGCGCCAGTGCGCATAGGTGTCGGCCTATTTGGGATAATCGTCGACATCGCGCGGCGGGGCGGGCGGCATGACGACCGGATCGGTATAATTGGCGAGCAGCCGCGACTTGACCGCGGGCAGGATCGGCGCGCCGCTGGACGCCATCGCCGGCTTCCACTTGGTGAAGCCTGCAAAGCGCTTCTTGAAGTTGATCGCGATCGAGAATTGCTCGTTCGCCTCGGTCAGCACCGCGCGGTCGAACTGGTTGAGCGTGTTCGACGGCTTCTGCACCACCCAGGGCGAGAAGGACATCACGTCGATCTTGTTGTTGGTGAAGTCGAATTCGTACAGCCGCATCAGCGCGTTGCCGCCCTGGTACGCCATCTGGTAATCGACCACCATCTCCTCGACCGGGTTGCCGAAATCGTTGGTCTTGGTCAGGTGCGCCGCGCCGTGATGATGGCCGTTGAGCGTCATGAAGATCTGATCATTGTCGCGGATCAGCTTCTCCCACAGCATCTTGCCATATTCGGTCTCGAGCGGGCTGACCGCGTCGGCATCGATGTTGAGCAGCTGGTGGTTCGACAGGATCACCGGCAGCGTCGGGTTGCGGCGGATCACGTCGCGCGCCCAGGCGATCCCGGCGTCGGAGATCCGCCACGACAGCGACAGCACCATGAAGGTGACGCCGAACTGGGTGAAGGTGTGATATTCGTGGAAGCCGCTGCCGTCGCGCTCGCGGAACGTCGTCTGTTGCGCGGCGCGACTGGCCGGAAACCATTGCAGATACGGCTCGGCCTTCGGGTCGCGCTGCGCGTCGGTGCCCGACGCCTGATCCCAGGCGCCGCGATACTCGTAGTCGAGCAGCACGTCGTGATTGCCGGCGAGGATCGAATAGGGGATCTTCGCGTCTTCCAGCTTCTTCATCGCCGCATCGGCGACCTTCCACTGGTCGGGCTTGCCGACCTGGTCGACGACGTCGCCGAGGTGGATGACAAACGGGATGTTCGCGGCGGTGGCGTTATCGACGATCCACTGCGTCTGCGCGCTGAACGGCTCGCTGCCATATTTGCGCAGGAACTGGTTGTTCTCGGCCGCGGTGGCGTAGCGCGAATAGAATTGCGTGTCGGGCAGCACCGCGATCGCGAAGCTGGTCGTCGCCAGCGCCGCGAACTGCGCACCATTCGCGTCCGCGACCAGCACGCGCCCGGCATCGGCGCTCGCCCCGCCGGCCTGGTCGGCGCCGCAGCCGCTCAGCATCCCCGCGCCCAGCGGCAGCAGCGAAAGCCCGACCGCGTTGCGCAGCACGGCGCGGCGGTCGGCGACGCGGCCTGCGCCGCGCTCGTCGTCGTTCGTCATCGATGAGTCCCTCGAAAGACCGGCTTGCTACCGGCGCTGGCGCGCCATTGGCCTTCTTTGGTGACTCACAGGTTCCAGATTGGTTATATATTTATGAACGGCCGTTAATCGTAATTCAGCGTCTCACGCTGGCACAGCATATCGGTCGGACAGGATTGTGACGCCGCATCGCGATTCAGCCGGCCGTCGCCCGCTCCCGTGCCGCGAACAACACTGCAAAGCCGACCGCGATCATCATGATGAAGCGCGGATAGTGGAGCATGCCCTCCAGCAGGCTCATGAACAGCAGCGCGTAGAGCATCCCGGTCAGCGGCAGCAGCCGTGCATCGTCGATGCCGGTGCGATGCGTCGCGACGATTGCGCGGCCGAGCAGCCACAACCCGCCCGCCGCGCCGACCACGCCCCACGAGATCAGGAACTGCAGCACGACGTTGTGCGGCTGGGTGTGCGTCCAGCCGACATAGACCTCCCAGAAGACCGATCCCGATCCCCAGCCGAACAGCGGCGCGTCACGCCAGCGTTCGAACGTCGCATGCCACAAGGCGAGCCGCCCACCGGTCGCCATGTCGGCACTCTGCGCGTCACCGGCAGCGTAGAGAAAGAACACCGGATCATCGGGTAGCAACAGCAGCGCCAGCGCCAGCGCCAGAACGCTCAACGCGGCGACCCGCACCAGCCGCGCGCGGCTCGGCCAGCGGCGCAGGCTGACGAGCGCGACCACGGCGACCACCGCCATCGCCAGCAGCGCGGCGCGCGTCCCCGACCAGCAGGTCAGCCCGGCGGCCAGCAAATAGGCGAGCGCCGCGAGGCGTTGATCTTCTTCCTCGCCGTACAGCAGCGCGAGCAGCAGCCCGGCGGCGATCGCGCCGCTCCACGACCCGAAATGCCGCACGCTGATGAAGCCGGGTAGCGCGGATGGCCATTCGATCACCCCGCCCGGGACGCTCGCCGCGGGCGGGGGCAGCTGGAACCGCCACACCGTCAGCACCGTCAGCGCGCCGAGCCCGAGCGTCAGCCAGCGGAACAGCGTGCGGATGTCGGCCACCGGCGCGGCGCGCGCGAGGAAGTGGATCGCGGCGCAGAAGCGCAGATGGACCAACGTAATCAGCGACAGCAGGATCGAGTCGAACGGATGCTGCGAGCGGAACACGCTGCTGACGGTCAGCCCGATCGCGAGCAGCCCGAACGCCAGCTTCACGTCGCGCGGCAAGTCGCGCCACAGCGCGGCATCGCGATAGCCGCCGCGCACCGCGATCTGGATCGCGACCAGCTCGGCGACGACGAACGGCAATTCCAGCAGCCGCGTCCATTCCGCCCAGCCCGGATCGACGCGGTGGATGTAGGTCGGATAGAGCAGCGCCGCGACCACCGGCATCGCCACGCCCAGCCCGATTCCGAGCCAGTCGTAGAGCGTCCAGCGGGTCACCGTCGCGTTGATCGTCGCCGCCTGGGTCATGCGCCTGCCATATCGTCGCCGCCCGACCGCGAGCCGCCTCACGCTCGCTGTAGCGCGCAGGGCTTGGCGAATGGTTAATCCGCCGTCAGCCGCGTCGCGAAATCGTCACTGTCGACGCGCATTCATGTTGCCATGTCGACACCGCGACATGTAGGGACGATACCATGCCGACGATCGCGATCATCAGCCAGAAGGGCGGGGCGGGGAAGACGACGCTCGCGCTGCACCTCGCCGCCGCGGCGCAGGATGCGGGCGCGGTGTCGCTCATCATCGATACCGACCCGCAGGCCACCGCCAGCCAATGGGCCGCATGGCGACACGACGCGCCGCCCGAGGTGATCGACAGCCCGCCGCCCCGGCTCGCCGCCAAGGTGAAGCAGGCCGGCGAGCAGGGCGCGCAGGTGATCGTCATCGACACCCCGCCGCACGCCGACAGCGCGGCGCGCGCCGCGGTCGAGGTCGCCGATCTGGTGCTGATCCCGTGCCGCCCGAGCGCCTTCGATCTCGCCGCGATCCAGACCAGCGCCAAGCTGGTGCAATTGCTCCGCAAGCCGGCGTTCGTGGTGTTCAGCGCCGGCAGCCCCAATGCGCCGCGCGTCTATGCCGAGGCGGGCGAGCTGGTCGAAAGCTACGGCACGCCGGCCTGCCCGGTGCTGCTCCCCGATCGCGCCGCCTTCCGCCATGCCAGCGCCGAGGGACGTACCGTCATGGAAGCCGAGCCGAACGGCCGCGCCGCGCAGGACGTGCGCGATCTGTACAAATGGGTGTGTCGACAGCTCGACCTGCCCGCCCCGCGTTTCCGCAAGAAGGTCGCCGCATGAGCCGCAAGCCCAGTTTCGCCAATCTGCGCGGCACCGCGACCCCGACGCCGGCCGTCGCCCCCGCGCCGCGCGTGCGGGCGACCCCCGCGCCGGCACCGGTCGCCGCCCCCGCACCGCCGCCCGAGCCGGCGCCGGCCTCGACCCGCCCGGTCAGCCGCGAGGGCCGCAAGCAGATCGCGGGCTTCTTCTCGCCCGACATGTCGCTGGCGATGCACATGCTCGCGCGCCGGCAGGGCCGCAGCCTGCAGGCGCTGATGGCCGAGGCGTTCAACGACGTGCTGCGCAAGCATGGCGAAAGCCCAGTCGGCGACTGAACGCGCGAGCGGGCAGGGCGTTGACCGGACGACCAGCCGGAGCATGACGATGACCGACCCCGACGATCTCCCCGCCGACGACGACGCGCCCGCCGACCTGCCCGAGGAACCCGCGGAGGAGCTCGGCGACTTCGCCTGAGCCTGCCCTGACGCGATGCCCGTGGCTTCCGCTCGATCCGCCATTGTGCCATGATCTGAAGGCACTGTGGGGGGCAGTCGATGATCCTTGGTTTAGGGCGTATGGGCGCGGCAGGTGCGGCCGTCATCCTGCTCGCGTTGGCGACGCCGCCGGCGCAGGGGCAGGCGCGGTTCGACGTGATCGACATGCACTTCCACGCCGATCGTCCGGATGACCAGGGTCCGCCGGGCGGCAAGGCCTGCGCGCCCTATCCCGAATGGGCGCCGCGCGATCCGGGCGAGCCGATCGACGCCTATCTCGACGGGTTCACCGGTCATCCCCGCTGTACGCATGTCCTCTCCGCGCCGCTTGACGCCGCCACGCTGCGCGACCGCGGCATCGCGCAGCTCAAGCGCTACAAGGTCCTGGCGCTCGCGGGCGGCGCTGCGTCGGTCGTGGACGACTATCGGCAGCATGGCGACGGCCACATCCTGCCGAGCGTCGGTTTCGGGAGCAGCGGGAAGCTCCCCGCGATCGACACGCTGCGGCGGCTGCATGCCGAGGGCAAGATGCAGGCGCTCAGCGAGATCACCGTCCAATATGCCGGCATCGCGCCCGACGATCCCCGCATGGAGCCGTATTTCGCCTTCGCCGAGGCGAACGACATTCCGGTCGGCCTCCATCTGGGACCGGGACCGCCCGGCACCGCCTATTTCGCTACGCCAGACTATCGCGTCGCGGCGGGCGATCCGCTGCGGCTGGAAGCGGTGCTGATCCGTCATCCCAAAATGCGCCTTTACGTGGCGCATGCCGGCTGGCCGTTCGCCGACGCCATGATCGCGATGATGTTCGCTCATCCACAGCTCTACGTCGACATCGCGGTGCTCGACTGGGCGTATCCGGATCAGCAATTCTATCCGTATCTTCGCCGGCTGATCGACGGCGGCATGGAGCGGCGGATCATGTTCGGTTCGGACAATATGGTGTGGCCCGACGCGATCGGGGTCGCGATCGAGCGGATTCGCAAGGCGCCCTTCCTGACCGAACGTCAGAAACGGCTGATCCTGCACGACAACGCCGCGCGCTTCCTCCGCATCGACGGTTGAAGGGAGCGCGGTCGCCCCCTCGACCTCACACCAGCTGCCGCGCCACCTTCACCCCGCGCGTGCGACGCAGCGTGTAGCCGACCGCACCGAAGCCGAGCAGCAGCATCGCCCAGCTCGCCGGCTCGGGCACCGCGCCACCGCTGGTGAAGCGGAAATTCGCGTCGCAAATGCCCTTGGTGCAATTGCTCGCCGCGTCGAACGCCGGCTTGCTGGTCAGCAGCTGCCCGCCGGCATAGCCATCGGCGCTCGCGTTCGCCGCCGGGCCATAGACCAGCCCGAGCCGATCGGTCGTCGCGCTGACCACCGCGGTATAGATCGCGCCATCGGTCAGCGTCAGGCCGCCAAGGTCGAAATCATACCAGAAGTTCTGACGCGCCGCGCCCGCGACCGGCGTGCCGGTCACTTGGCGGAGTACCGTCGCGCCCAGCGTGCTACCATCGAGCAGCGAAAGAGTCAGCGCGGCATTGGTCTGCGCGGTGCTGATCGTCTGGAACTGGAAGCCGAACGACGCCAGTGACGTGCCGACCATCGTGAACGACTGGCCGACCGGGCCGTATTTGAAGATGCTGGTGCCGCGCGAACCGCCCGCATCCTGCACCACCGTCGCCGCCTGTGCGGGCATCGCCGCGATCGTCGCCATGGCCAGCGCCACCGCCGTCATCATCCGCTTCATGATCCGCAACCCCCTGTTAACCTTCGTAAACGCCGCGGCGTCTATCAGCGCGATGTTGCAGTCGCGCGACACGGCGAATGTCGCCCAAGCCGCTGATCTGCAACCCGACTGTCATGATGAATGACTAGGCCGCTCATGAACGAAACGGGTTAACGGGGGTCGTCGTCGCATGAGCACGAACTATTGGAACCTCGGCGCGGGCGATCTGGTCCAGGACTGGAGCGACGCGTCGCTGATCACCGCGGACGACGACTGGAGCCGCGTCCCCAGCATCATGGGCTTTCGCGGTGACGATCTGACCACACGCACCGGCACCGATCCGCGCACGATCACCGGCAGCAGCGACGTCGTCGACGTGATCGCCAACCAGACCAGCACCGCGATCACCAACGGCGGGGTCGCCGAGTTCGAGATCGCCAATCCGGTCGTCGCGCTGCAAGGCTCGGGCACCGCCGACGCGCCGTACCTGGCCTTCTATCTCGACGCGAGCGGGCGCAGCGACGTGCATTTCACCGCGCTGGTCCGCGACATCGACGGCACGGCGGACAATGCGATCCAGCAGGTCGCGGTCCAGTATCGGCTCAACGACACCGCGGCGTGGGTCGACCTGCCCTCGGCCTATATCGCCGATGCGACCACCGGCGGCACCGCGACGCAGGAAAGCAAGATCGACGTGACGCTGCCCGAGGCGGCGAATGGCGTCGCGACCTTGCAGGTCCGCGTCATCACCACCAATGCGGTCGGCAGCGACGAATGGGTCGGGATCGACGACATCCGCGTCACCAGCAAGGGCGCGGGCGCGCCACAGCCGGGGACGCTGTCGATCGCCGATGCCAGCACCGTCGAAGGCAATGGCGGCACGCACGACATCGCCTTCACCGTGTCGCGGGTCGGCGGCAGCAGCGGCGCGGTCGAGGCCGGGTGGAGCGTCACCTTGCCCGGCGGCGCGGACGGCGCGGACGCGGCTGACTTCGCGGCCGGCACGGTCTTTTCGGGCAAGGTGCAGTTCGCCGACGGCCAGACCAGCGCGACGATCCGCTTGCCGGTCGCGGGCGATACCGTGCTGGAAAACAACGAGACGTTCACCGTCACCTTGTCGGGCGCGACCGGCGGCGCGACGCTCGACCGCGCGACCGCGACCGGCACGATCGTCAACGACGACATCGGCTATCGCACGATCGGCGCGATCCAGGGGACGGGGCTGAAGTCGGCGTTCGAGGGTCAGACTGTCCTCACCACCGGCGTCGTCACCGCGATCGACAGCAACGGCTTCTACATCCAGGATTATGGCGACGGCGACGCGCGCACCTCGGACGCGATCTTCGTCTTCACCTCGTCGGCGCCGCAGGACGTGTTCGTCGGCGACACGCTGACGATCGAGGGCCGCGTCAGCGAATATCGCGCCGGCACCGGCGGGCTGACCGTGACGCAGCTCAACCCGACGTCGATCACCGTCGACAGCTTCGGCGACGCGCTGCCCGACGCGGTGTTGATCGGGCAGGGCGGGCTGACGATCCCGACCGAAAAGATCGCTGACGGCATCGCCTTCTGGGAAGCGCTGGAGGGGATGCGCGTCACGCTCGACGCGCCGCATGTCGTGTCGAACACCACCGACGACCAGTGGCGCGAGACCGATGTCGTCGTTTCCGGCGGGGCGGGCGCGACCGGGCTGAACGCGCGTGGCGGGATCACGATTTCGCCGGGCGACTACAACCCCGAGAAGATCCAGTTGCAGGCCGACCGCGCAGTGTTCGACGGCTTCGACCCGCATTACAGCATCGGCGACCAGCTCTCGAGCGTGACGGGCGTCGTCAATTACGCCAACGCCACCTATGAAGTGATCGTCACCGAGGCGGTATCGGTGACGAAGGACGAGACGCTCGCGCAGGACGTGAGCACGCTCAAGGGTGATGCCACGCATCTGTCGATCGCGACCTATAACGTCGAGAATCTCGACGCCAGCGACGGCAAGTTTGACGTGCTGGCAAGCAACATCGTCTACAACCTCCGCGCCCCCGATATCGTCGCGTTGCAGGAGATCCAGGATGCCGACGGCGCGGGCACCGGCAGCGACCTGTCGGGGCAGAAGACCGCGCAGGGGCTGATCGACGCGATCGCCGCGCTGAACGGCGGGCGCTATGCCTATATCGAGATCGCGCCGACCGTCGCCGGATCGACCGGCGGCGAGCCGGGCGGCAACATCCGCAACGGCTATCTCTACAACATCGACCGCGTCGGCTATGTCGACGGCAGCGCGACGCTGATCACCGGCGATGCTTATGCCAACAGCCGAAAGCCGCTGGCCGCGACTTGGGATTTCCACGGCGAGCAGCTGACGACGATCAACGTCCACCTGACCTCGCGCGGCGGCAGCGAGCCGCTATGGGGCGCCAACCAGCCGCCGTTCGACGCCGGGGACGCCGCGCGCACCGCGCAGGCGGCGGGGGTGAAGGCATGGGTCAACGACAAGCTCGCCGCCGTCCCGTCGCTCAACATTGCGATCATGGGCGACTGGAACGGCTTCTATTTCGAGCAGGCGCAGACCCAGCTCACCGACCAGGCGCAGGGGGGCAAGTTCACCAATCTGAACGCGCTGCTGCCCGAGGAGGAGCGCTACAGCTATATGTTCCAGGGCAATGCGCAGGCGCTCGACAACATGCTCGTCACCGGCGGGCTGCTGGACGGGGCGTCGTTCGACGCGGTGCATCTCAACGCCGAGTTCGGCGGCGAGCGCCCGACCGACCACGACCCGCAGCTCGCGCTGCTCCGGCTCGGCACGGACCCCATGCCGGCGCTGCTCGCCGCCGACGCGTGGAGCGACGACACCGGCGCCGGCTGGATGACGGGCAATCACGCGCGCTACAGCGGCATGGAATTGCTGCACATCGCGTGAGGCGGTCGGGGGAAGGACCCTCATTGGTCGTTTCGAACCCGACGCAATTATCCAATTGAGAACGGAGGAAATCGCCGTCATTGCGAGCAAAGCGAAGCAATCCAGAGTCGGACCAGGACGCTCTGGATTGCTTCGCTACGCTCGCAATGACGGCAGGCAGAATTGCCGTGGCGATCGCTATGGCTGCACCGTCGGCGCTGGCGTCGCCCGCTGCGCTGTTTCCGCACTGCGTCGCGCGGCGCTCATCGCCTCGGTGCCGGTCAGGTCGATGACGTGCACCGACAGATCGCCCATCCGCCGCCGGAAGCGCGTGCCGGTCGGCGTGTCGACGGTCGCGCGCACCGTGAAGCGATCGATCCGGTAGAGCCCCGGCTGCCCCTCGGGGAGCCGCAGCGGCGCATAGCGGCGCGCGGTGACGTGGCGCACGATGCCCGGCTTCCACTGCCCGAGCCCGTTGGTGCGCAGCATCTCGACATCGTCGACATGGCCGTCGGTGCGAATCCAGTAACCGATATCGGCGAAGCGGATCGCATCGTCGTGCTGCGACGGTGCCCACACGTCGTCGCGCGGCGGGTTCACGTCGGCGATCGGCGGGGCGTAGAGCAGCACCGGTTCCGCGCCCGCGCGTTGCCGCAGCCGCGCCGCCAGCGCATCGACCGCGCCGTCGTCGCCCTTGCGCACCGCGATGCGGGTCCGCACGATCTCGCGCAATTGCGCCATCATCGTATCGCCCGGACCGGCGAGCGTCGCCGCCTCGTCCGCGAAGCGCTGCGCCTCGCGGTCCCGCTGGCGGGCGAGCGCGAGCCACGCCCGGCGGAACGCCGCGCTCGCCGCCAGATCGGAGCGCCGCTGCGCGACCGCGAGCCGCTGGACCTTGGCGTACAGGCCATCGGCGGCATCCGGCTGCCCGACCCCGACCATGTCGTCGGCGAAGTGCATTTGTTCGGTCAGCGTCGCGGCATTCGTGTCGCCGAGATGCGCGCGCAGCACGAGGACGTTGTTGCGCGCGGCGTCCTTCCACAATTGCGTGTCGCCCTGATGCTCGGCGACCGTCGCCAGCGTCGCATACAGGCTGGAGACCGGCCCGGGCAGCGTCGCGGCGTAGCGCTTGTTGCGGGCGATCGCACGTTGCAGCGTCTGGCGGGCATCCCCGTAGCGGCCGTCGGAGAATTGCTCGACCGACGCCTGCAGCGATGCCTCGACCTCCTGCGCGGGCGGGCACTGCCGCGCGAGGCACGCCGCCAGTTCCTTCTCCGCGCGATGGCCGACGACAATCACGTCGTTTGTCTGAGGGTTAGGAGAAGTGGCGACTTGCGCCAGCAGGAGCAGCAGCGGACCGGTCATGTCCGCCACGCTCCGCCTTCATCCACCGCCTGTCAAGCGCGCTTCACCGCAGCTTGAGTGCACGTAACACCTTGTTCCAGCTGACATATTTGAAGTTCTGCGTGTCGGGCGCATTGTCGCCGTCCTGCGCGACAAACAGCCCGCCGGGATAGTCGGGGCCGAAATCGCCGAGCGCCAGTTCGATACCGTCGGTCTCGCTGGTGCCGTCGATGGTACCACCGCCGACACGGAAATACCCCGCGAACGTGACGTCCGGTAGCCGGTAGAGCGTGTATTTGCTGTCGCCCTGGCTGGACACGACCAGAAATCCGCCGCTGCGTCCGCGCGGCGCGAGCGCCAGCCCCTCGGCATCGGCGACCAACGTCCGGCCGTCGACCGCCGCGACCTTCGTGCCGGCGACCGGCGCGGCGGGGTCGGCGGCGAAGCGCCAGAGGCCGACGTCCTCTTCCGCGACGTACAGCAACCCGGTGCGGTCGTCGGCGACACAGCCCTCGGCCTGGGTCGCGAGCTTCATCGACCGCACCGTCGTGACGCGCGGCGTCGTGGCGGAAAGGTCGATCGCGACCTGATCGACGCGCCCGTCCTTCATCACCACGAAGCCGAACAGCGCCTTGTCGCGCGCGCGCTGCCAAAGGCACATGCCATAGGCCTCGCCGGCGCCCGACGGATAGCGGCCGAGCGGCAGCAAGGTCGCGCGCGCGGTGTCGAGCGTGAACAAGGCGACATGCCCGTGCGCCTTGTCGGCACGGTCGCTCGCCGCGACGATCACGCGCGCGCCGAGGTCGCGCAGATCGACGTTGTTGAGCCGCGCGGCGGGCGTGAACGACAGGCGTTTGCCCTTCAAATCGTAGACGTGGATGCCGGCCTGCTTGTCGGTCCCGATCACGAGGCTCTTCGCGGGGTCGCGCGGGTTGCGCCAGATCGCGGGATCGTCCGCGGCATCCGCGGCGGTGTCGACCGGATCGGTCTCGGCGGTCGCGGCGACGGTCGGCACCACCTCCGCGACCGGCGTCACCGTTGCGCAGGCCGAGAGCAACAGCGCGAAGGGCAGCGCGCGCGTCACAGCTTCACCCGCACGCCGCCGAAGATCGTGTAACCGAACTTCTCATATTCGTAGACGCGGCTCCGCTCGCCGTAATAGCGCACCCCCCGCCGAATTGGTGAGGTTCTTGCCCTCGACGAACAGGTTGATCGCCTTGGTCAGCTGCACGCTGCCGGTCGCGTCGAGCTGCCCGCGGCCCTCCCAATAGAGGTCGAGCGCGGGCAGATCGGCGTTGATCTCGTCGAGGTAATCGCTGCGCTTGGTATAGGCGACGCGCAGGTTCACGGGTCCGCGTTCGTAGAACAGGCTGGCGTTCCACATATGCGTCGACTGGCCGGGCAGGCGGAAGCGCGTGCGCCCGCCGAACGCGGTGTCGAAGCGCGCGTCGCCGGCGGTATAGGTGTAATTGGCGAACACCCCGAACCCGCCGAGCGCGCCGGGCAGGAACGACAATTGCTGCTGCCAATTGACCTCGACGCCGTAGAGCTTGCCCGCGCGTGCGTTGACCGGGCGGCTGAGCACCGCGCCCGCGACGCCGTTGTAGCTGCCGAAGCCGGTGACGTTGTAGCGATAGTCGCTCAGGTCCTTGTAGAAGCCGTTGACCGCGATCACCCCGAGCGGGCGGAGATAATATTCGACCCCTGCGTCGACATTGTTCGACAGCGTCGGGCGCAAATTCGGGTTGCCGAACTCGACGCGCACGGTGTTGCCCTCGGTCGTCTCCAGCACGCGCGGCGCGATCTGCGGGAAGTTGGGGCGGTTGATCGCGCGGGTCAGCGCGACGCGCCCGATCAGGTTCGGCGTGAACGCCTGGCGCAGCGTCAGGTTCGGGAAGAAATCGGTATAGCTGGTGTCGCCGCGCGCGCTGCCGATCACGCCCTTGGCCGACACGGTCGGTGCCTCGCTGCGGAACGACGTCGCCTCGACGCGCAGGCCGGCGATCAGCGTCGTGTCGCCGAATTCGAACGTGCCCATCCCGAACAGCGCGAGCAGTTTCTCGGTCGCGCGGTAATCGGCGCTGACCGATTGCGGCAGGCGGCGCTGCGCCGCGCCTTTGGTCGCGTCGAAATAGCGGTCGACCAAGCCGGTGTCGAAGCGGTCACCGAGCGCATAGTCGAAGTTGCGCGAATCCTCGTCGGACAGCAAGCCGGCGAGCGTCTGCGTCGGCGCCGCGGACGCGCGCTGGTCGCGCAGCCGCTCCTCGTCGGCGCGGATGTTGCGCGCGCGGAATTTGCCGCCGGTCGACAAGGTCGCGGTGCCGCTGCCCAAAGGCTGCGGAATGTCCATGCGGATCTGCGCGGTGAACTCGTCGTTCGTGGTCGTGTTGCTGCGATAGCTGTTCTCGCGGAAGCCGTAGCGGTCGAGCTGGAGATGCTCGTTCGAGGTGAACAGCGAATAGCTCGGCAGATCGGTGTCGCGCCCGAAATCGTAGGAGAGGGTGGGACGCAGCGTCGAGCGGAACACCAGTTCGTCGCGGCGCGGATAGGTCTGCGACGTCTCGCTGTACGCGACATCGGCGCGCACCTGCCCGTCGCCGAGTTGCTGCTCGATGCCGCCGGTGACGGTCTTGATCTCGTTGACCTGCTTGCGGTGGCGCAGCGCCTTTTCGATCCGCGTCTTGCTCCAGGTCGCGGCGGTGTCGGTCGACCCCGCGACCGGCGCGGCCTGATCGGCGTTCCAGGTAATGCCGATGCGGTCGCGATATTCATTGTCCGCGAAGCGCGCATAGGTGCCGCGCACCCAGGTGCGCGTTGCATCGCTCGGCCGCCATTCCAGCGCCGCGGTGCCCGCGATCCGCTCGCGTTTCGTCACGTAGTCCTTGAACAGGGTCTCGGTGACGCGCAGCCCGGCGCTGGTCGGCGTCCAGCTGTTCTCGACATTGTCGGGCTGGCGATCGGTGCGCGAATAGCTGCCTGATAGCAGCAGCCCGAACTGGCGATCGGCGCCGAAGCGGTCGCCGACCGACCCCGAGGCGCGATAGTCGCTGCCCTTGCCGAGCTGGTTGTAGCTCGCGCCCGCCATGCCGGTCAGCGCGAAGCCCTTGCGGTCGAACGCCGAGCGCGTGGTGATGTTGACTGCGCCCGCGATCGAATCCGCGTCCTGATAGGGGAGCAGCGACTTGGTCACCTCGAGATTGGCGACGATGTCCGACGGCAGGGTGTCGAGATCGACCGCGCGCGTCGTCGGGTCGACCGACGGGATCTGGATGCCGTCGACCGAGATCGCCGACCATTCGCTGGGCGCGCCGCGCACGTTGATGTAGCGGCCCTCGCCCTGGTCGCGCTCGATCCCGACGCCCGGCGCGCGTTGCAGCGCCTCGGCGATGTTGGGATCTGGGAAGCGCCCGATCGCGTCCGCCGAGATGACGGTGATCGTGTTGTTGGCGGTGCGCTGCTGGTTGAGCGCGCGCGCGGTATTGTCGAACAGCGACGCGCCGCGCACGACAATGTCGCCTCCATTCTCGCCCGCCGCGGGGAGCACGATCTCGACGTCGCGCGCGCGTTCCGCGGCGGTGACGCCTTGCGTCGCCTGCGGGCGGCCGAGATAGTCGATCAGCAGCGTCACCGCGCTGGTCGCGTCGGGGGTGGCGATCGTGAAGCCGCCCTGCAGATCGGTGGTCGCCTGCGCGCCGGTGCCCTCGACGACGATCCGCGCGCCGGGCAGCGCCGCGCCGGTCGCGTCATAGACGTGCCCCGACACGCTCGGCCCCGCGACCGCGGCGACGGTGCCGGCGGGGGCGGCGTCGGGCGCGGTATCGGCCGCCGCGACGGGTTGCGCGGCGACGGCGAGTGCGATGAGCGAGACGCCCGCGATCGCGCGGACGCCGGAGTGGGTGACGGGCATGTGGCTCCCCCTGAGCGCTGTGACGCCGGCGTTGGCCGCCGGCCGGTGATGGGGCGCGCATGACGGGGTTACATGACGAAACCGCGGAGGTTCGGTTACTTACAAATGACAACGACGGAGCTGTGGCGGTCGTGGCACAGCGGGGGAGGGGGCGTTGCGGGTCGGTCGTAATTGACGATCCGGGGGCGGCACATAGAACAGACGGAGATATGCGCTAACGAGGCTTCATGCCGGCAGAGTGCCGTCGAGCGTACCCATCGGGATCGGGATTGTTAATGTCCGGGTTCGGTGGAGAGCTGCCCTTACGGCCAGCGACAACCTAGGTCGGCGCATGCTCCGGCCGATGTCAGCCCTTGCTAATACGGAACGCCAAGGAACAACAGAGCGGAAGCTACCAAGCTCCACGCTGTACTGAATGTAGCAATGGTGCCGAATGGACTAGAAATTGACTTCCTCATGGCGAACAGCAAGCCAGCCGGAAAGAGAAGGAGGGCAGCTTGCAGCGTTTGACCAGCCCGATTGGACTCCCGCCAAACTTCAAAACCGGATGCAAGTACCAGAATCATCCAGAACATCGCCACGATGGCCGCTGCGGCGAATAGCAGCCACGGCGAAGCTCGCATCATCTTGATCGGAAGGCCGCTCACCCAGTTAATCTGCCTCAACTCGCTGACGTCCGCAATTGGACGTGAGCGGCTGAAGCATCTGGTGCTGGCGTTGCAGGGCTTGCAGCGCCGACCCGCGTGCGCGCCGTACTGAGGGCAGTGGTCAGACCCACACTCTCTGTCACTCCCGTAAAGATGGGAATCCAGACGCGCAGGGCTTCGCCGGAGCCACGAACGTCAGGGGTTCTGTATTTCCGCCTTGACGGGAATGATGAGGAGATACTGATCGAGCGCGTGACTCACCGGGGCCGGTGAAGAATCAGAAAATGCGTCGGACGCGGGTCCGACGTTGCGCTACGTCGGGCGGCAACGAGGAGGCCGCGATGACGCCCGAGACGCTCCCCTACACCGCGATCGAGCTGGTCGCGCGCAACCCGGCGCGCGGAATCTACCGCCGCTGGCGTCTGCAAGCGGCGCGTGACCTGTTCGGACGCATCACCGTCGAGACCGCATGGGGTCGGATCGGCGCACCGGGACGCACGCTGATGCGCAGTTTCGCCGCCGAAGACGACGCGTTGCGCTACGTTCGCGCGCTTTTAGGACGCCGCGTCGGTGCCCCGCGTCGTCTCGGCACCGGCTATTTTGCCACCTAATCTTGTCCTCTTTGTCTGGATCTCCTATATCCAAGACAGGAAGGACAACCCCATGACCGCGCTCGCCCGTCCGCTCGCCGCCCCCGATACGCTGCGCCGCCGCGCGATGCAGGCGCTGACCGACGCGGTCGCGCGCGCGCTCGACAGCGCCAGCGAGGAGACGCTGGCCGCGATCGTCGGCGCGCAGGACCCGCGCGAGGCACTGGCGATCGCGCCGCGCGATCTTGCGCCCGCGCCCCCCGAACGGCTCGCCGCCGAACGCGCCGCGCGCGCGCGCACCGCCGGGTTCCGCGCCGAGCTGGCCGCGCGCGTCGGGGGGATGTACGACCGCGCCGAGGTCGCCGAGCTGCTCGGCGTCACCCCCGCCGCGATCGACAAGCAGCGGCAACGACGGCAGATTCTCGGCGTGCCCTATGGCAACGAGCTCCGTTACCCGGCCGCGCAGTTCCGCGACGGCGCGGCGCTCGCCGGGCTCAAGCCGATCCTCGACGCGCTCGGCGACATGAGCCCGTGGGGGCAGTTGCAACTGCTCGCCGCGCCGCTCGACGGGTTCGGCGACGCGCCCGCCTCGGTGCTCGCGCTGCTGGCGGCGGGAGCGGACGCCGACACGCGCGCACGGCTCGCGGCGCTGGCGGCGGGCTGGGCGGCCTGACGCGCGCGACGATGCTGCGGCTGCGCCGGCTGCGCGAAGGCGCGCTGTTCCACCGTATCCACCGCAGGACGCTGTCGCCGTTGTTCTTCGGCCCGAGCGGCGCGACGCCGCTGCAACGCTATGACGATCCGGCGGGCGGGTACAAGCTGCTGTACCTCGCGCTCGATCTGGAGACCGCGTTCGGCGAGACCCTGGTGCGCGTGCCGAGCGTCACCGACGTGCTGGCGAGCGACGTCGCGGTGCGCGCGCGCAGCGAACTGGTCGCGCGGCGCGCGCTCAGACTCTATCCGCTGATCGACGCGGGCGTATCCGCGCACGGGCTGTCGTTCACCGAGCTGCACGGCAGCGACTATCGCCGCACGCAGGCGATCGGCGCGGCGATCCACGCCGGCAGCAGCGCCGACGGCATCCTCTATACCTCGCGCTTCAACGACCGCCGCTGCGTCGCGCTGTTCGACCGCGCGCGCGACGCGGTGGCGATCCGCACCACCGCCGCGCTGCTCCCCGAGGAAGCGCAGGCGCTCGCCGCGCGGTTCGGGAAGCACTATGTCGATCCGTGAGCGCTAGGGCCAATCGACATTCACCGCGCACCCGCCGTCTTTCGTCATCCCGGACTTGATCCGGGATCCCGGTTTTACTGCTGTCGCGGACGAAGCGGGGCCCCGGATCAAGTCCGGGGCGACGAACGAAGGGGAGGGACGCCGCTCCCGCCTAGAAGCGCGCCGAGATACCGACCCGCACCGTCCGGCCGCGGACCTGGTAATAGGTCGGGAAGGTGTTGAAGCCGTAGCCGATCCCGTAGGTCAGATCGTTGCCGATCAGCGGCGGGTCCTTGTCGAACAGGTTCTGGACGTTGAAGCGCACGTCGATCCCCTTCACCAGCGTCACGTTGGTGTTGACATCGAAATAGCTGTACGCCGGGATGCGGTTGGCGAGCGGATAGGTCTGGCCCGCGGCCGCCTTCAGCACCGTGCTGCTCGACAGCTTCGAATTCTCGGTGCCGCCGATATAGCGCCAGGTGAAGCCGATTCCGCCCTTGATCCACGGCAGCTGCCAGTTGACGCCCGCGACATGCCGCCAGCGTGGCATCGGGTCCTGACAGGCGAAGCCGAAATAGCCGAGGCACGACCAGGACGGATTGCCGGGCGCAAACTGCTTCTCGAACTTGGTGGTCAGCGTGCCGTTGAAGTTCAGCCCGAAGGTGCCGATATTGTCGGCGATGCCGAGCCGCTTGGGGTCAAGCGCGTAGCTGGTGCTGAAATCGATCCCGCGCGTCGCGGTGTAGCCCGAATTGTTGTAGCGCGCGTCGGCGATCACCACCTGCCCGGTCTGCGGATCACGCTTGTAGAACTGGCAGAAATATTCGACCTTGTTGTCATAGCACTGGTTGAACGCCATATCGATGCGCGTCCATTCGAACGCGCCCTGGATATTGATGTCGTACCAGTCGGCCGAGGCGGTGAAACCGGGAAGGCCGCGCGGTTGCAGCACCACGCCGAGCGTCTTGCTGCGCGAGCGTTCGGGTTGCAGGTCCGGATTGCCGCCGTTGATCAGCGTGGTCGGGCAGAAGCCCTGTGAATCGCACCCGGTATAGCTGCTCAGCGCGTCATATTGCGCGCGCGTCATGCCGATCGAACATTGGTCGAACGTGTAGCGCGTCGCGCCCTTGCCGTCGCTCGCGGCGCGCGGCGGGGCGCACAGATCGAGCTTCAGATTGTTGGGATAGCGGTTCTCGCCCTCGAGCCGCTGCTGCACCCCGACGCGCACCGCGCGGTTGTAGCTGCCGCGGAAGCGCAGCCCGTCGACCGGCGCCCAGCTCGCCTCCGCCTTCCAGCTGCGGATCAGCTTCTGATAGACGTCGTAATCGGAGATTCGATAGCCGCCGTTGACGCTGAGTTCCTTGAAGAACGGCTTGTCCTCGATCAGCGGGATGTCGATCTCGCCGCCCAGCTCCTTGACGCTGGTGCGCCCGTCGAAGGTCGTGAAGGTCGACCACGCGCCGAAGCCCTGCGACTGGTTGCGGTATTTGCGATATTCGCCGGTGACCGCGAAGCCGATCCCGCTGGTCGCGAACGGGCTCTTGAGCCCGTATTTCTCGAGCGTGCCGGAGATGACGCCGTTGACGACCTGCAGGTCGTTCTGCTGGCGGCGGCTGCCGTCGCCCGACACATAATTATAGACCGCGTCGCTGATCGTCGCGTTCGAGGAGAAGGCGTCGATCGGCTGGCACGCGGGATCACTGCCGTCGATCGTCGACAGGCAGGTCGGCACGCCGTTCACGTTGCGGACCTGAAGCCCCTTCGCCAGCCGGTCGGCCTGATCCGCGAACCACAGATGGTCGGACGACCCCTGCATGATGTTGCGGGTCTGCTGGTAGCTCAGCTCGAAGCGAATGTTGTCGACGATCCGCCCCGACAGGTTGAGCGCGCCGCGCCAGTCGGTGGTGCTGTTGCGGAAATTCTGGATCATCCCCGGGCGGAACAGCGACAGCGCGATCGGATCGCTGAGCGCGGTGGTGCCGGCCTTGGCGCCGCAGATCTCCTGCGCCTGTGCCGCGCTGAGGAACGGATTGTCGCAGTTGACCGGCGCGTTCGGCGTCCACAGCCCGCCGTCGACCGAGTTGGCGCCGCGCTCGTTGATGCGGCTGTAGAGGAAGCTGCCGTTGAGCCGCAGCCCGAGCGGCAGCTCCGCGGTCACGAAGCCGCCGGCATTATAGGTCTCGCTGCGGCGCTGGATCGAATCGACGCGCTGGATGCGCACCTCGTCGGCGGTGTCGTACGGGCGGAAGGCGCGCGACCCGTCGCGGGCATTGGTGCGGTCCTGCCCGTTGATGCTGAAGTAATTGTACGGGTTGTAGGTCGTACCGTCGCACGCATAGCTGGTGTTGCCGGCGTCGCGGTTGTTCGGGTCGAACATCAGCAGCGGACAATTCACCGTGTCGATGTCGCGGAACGCGATCGGCAGCGCCAATTTGTAGGTCGCGAACGCGCTGATGTTGAGCGCGCCGCCGAGCAGGTTCTTGCCCGCCGCCAGCGACGCGAAATAATTGCCGCCGCCCAGCCACGGCCCGCGCGGATAGCTGTAGCCGGCCTTTTGCGCGGTGTCGCGCAGCAGTGCGCTGTCGTTGTTGTGGCTGAACCCGCTGACCTCGCCGTCGAAGGCGATGCCGTCGAACTTGCGCTTGAGGATGAAGTTGACGACGCCCGCGATCGCGTCCGAGCCATAGACCGCCGAAGCGCCGCCGGTCATGATGTCGATCCGGTCGATCAGCGCGCCGGGGATGATGTTGACGTCATTGTCCATCCGCTGCCCGTTGAGCAATGTCAGCGTGCGGCCCGCACCGAGGTTGCGCAGCCCGACCGGCGCCGCCCCCGACGTCCAGCTCTGCCCCTGCAGCCCCAGCATCGGGGTGACCTGCGGCAATTGCGCGAGCGCATCCTCGACGCGCGCGAGCCCGCGCTCCTTCAGATAGGTCGAGTCGATCGTCGCGATCGGCGCGTTGCTCGTCATGTTGGGGCGGATGATCCGCGTGCCGGTGACGATCACGTCGCCGGGATCGGCCTTGTTCTGCTTCGCGTCGATCCGGTCGGTCGAGGCGGCGACGCCGGTGACGGGGGGCGTCTCGTCCTGCGGCGCGGAGGTAACGCTATCGACGGCGACCTGCGCGGCGGCAACGCCCGGCCACGCCAATGCGATCAACGAAGCCCCGACCAGGTGCCGCGCGCAACGAAATTCCCCCACGTCATACCCCCAGATTTTTTCTGGGAGCATTCAACCACATCGTTTGAAAGATTACAAATATATTATACGGTATTTGTCTGGGCAGGACGGACGGGGGTGGCGGTCAGCGCGCCACTGCCGGGGCGAGCCGCGCCGCCAGCTGTGCGGTGAACCGCGCCACCGGGCACAGCCGCGCGCATCCCGGGAGCGTTATCGGCGTCGTCGTCACACGGCTGCCCAGCCGTCCCAGTTCCGCGGGGGTCTGCGTCCGGTAGGACAGGCGCACGAACCGTGCGCCGGCTGCGTCGCGCAGCACCTCCATCACCAGCGCGCCCGCCGGCGCGGTGTCGTTCTTCGCATAGCCCGGCGCGACGAGGTCGACGCCGAGCGCCGCCGCCAGCGCGGTGACGTTGGTGTCGTGCCCGACCAGCAGGTCGAGCGCGGGGCCGTCCGCCGCGGTCAGCGACGCGATCACGCGGCGGCCGAGCGGCCCGGCCTGATGCGCGGCCATATAGGGGGAGCGGGTGAAGACGTCGAACAGCGCGGCGTGCAGGCGGCCGAGCCGTTCCAGCACCCCGGGCGTCGCGCGGCCCCAGCCGGGGTGCGGCATCCCCTCGGCGGCTTCGAGCAGCAGCACCTGCGCGATCCCCGAGGTGCGGCGGATCGGGCCGTCGAGCTCGATCGCGCGGCCGTCGGCGGTCGCGCGCAGCGCGGGCGGCGCGCCGGGGCTGCACGTCGGCTGCGCGCACGCCAGCACGCGGTCGAGCAGCCGCAGGTCGGCGGCGTGCCGCGCCACCAGCCGGTCCATGCCGCCGGTGAAGGTGTCGATCGACGCGATCGCGTCGGCGGCGCGGAAGTCCGTGGTGTGCGCACGCAACGCCTCGAACAGCGGATCGACCGCGCCCGCCGCGCGGTGGCCGATCGCGATGCCGCAGCCGGGGGCGAAGCCGGCGACGAAGCCCGCCCCGCTGTCGATCGTCCGCTGGCTGACGTTGGTCCATACCTTTACGCTGTCGGGGGTCGGGCAGCCGGTCGCGGGGAGCACGCCCTGCGCCGCGAGCCACGCGCGGTCGGCGCGACCGCGGATCGCCATCGCCTGCGCGCCGTGCGGGGTGATCTGCTCCGCCGCGACCGGCCAGCGCGGCCACGGCGCGGCGGTCAGCGTACCGGCGGGAACCTCGCCGTCGATCGGCGCACGCACGCCGTGGCGCATCACCATCACCACACGCTCGACCCGGGGGGCGGCGTGCGCGAGCGCGGGGGCGAGCGCGAGGGTGAAGGCGAGCAGGGTGTGGCGGCGTTTCATACGTTTCCCCGATGCTCGTCATTGCGAGCGCAGCGAAGCAATCCAGTGCCGGACCAGGACGCCCTGGATTGCTTCGCTACGCTCGCAATGACGGTTAGCTTACCGCGTCATCGTCAGGCTGATCTGGAAGACGCGGCCGGTCTTCAGATAGCCGCCGTTGCGGTCGTTCGAGATGTACTTTTGCGATGGCCCGACCGTCGTCCAGTAGCTGGCGCTGTCGAGCAGGTTGCGCGCCGACACGCCGATCTCGAGATGATCGGTCGCCGCGACGGCGAGGCCGAAGTTCAGCTCCTTGAGCGGCTGGACCCAGATGTCGGGCTGCGTGTCCTGCACCGTCGCCAGCACCTTGCCGGTGTAATTGTACCACAGGTTGGCGCGCATCGGCCCGGCGGCATAGAACAATTCGGCATTGTAGATCAGGTTCGGCGCCTGCGGCAGCCGCGAGCTGCGGCGGTCGTTGGCGGCGATCTGATAGGTCGCCTCGGTCTTCTGCCACGTCACGTTGCCGCCGACGCCGACCCCGCTGAGCAGCGGCGAGGTGACGAGGTCGCCGATCGTGAAGCGGCCCGAGGCCTCGATGCCGGTCGCCTTGCCGCTGCCGCCGTTGGCGGGGCGAATGCGGACGATGCCGTCGACCGTCTCGCCGACCGAACGCGTGCCGGTGGGCACGAGGATGTTCGACAGGTCCTTGTGATAGACCGCGACCTGCGCATAGCGCCCGGTGCCGCCGTAATATTCGACGCCGAGGTCGTAGCTCCACGCCTCGACCGGCTTGAGGTTCGGGTTGGGCTCGGTGATCGACAGGATCGCGTTGCTGGCGGCATCGCGCGAGATCACGGTCGGCCCGGCGAGCTGGTCGAACGCCGGGCGCGCATAGCTGGAGCGCACCGCGCCGCGCACCACGAAGCGCTCGTTCGGGCGCCATGCCGCCAGCACGCTGGGATCGACGTGATCGTAATTGCGCCCGGCGTTGACGAAGCGCGCCTCCGCGCCTTGCCCCTGCCAGAAGCGCGCGCGGTAGCTGTTGTCCTCGTAGCGGACCCCCGGCACCAGCTCGAAATTGCCCGCCGCCAGCGTCGCGGTGGCGTAGAGCGCCTTGCGCGTCTCGTCGCCGTTCAGCAGCCCCTGGTTGATCGTCGTCGGCGACACCGCGATCGTCGGCACCAGCAGCCGCGCCTGGCTGTCGAGCTGCGCGCGCGACAGCACCTTGATCGGGCGCACCGGGTAATAATCGAGGAAGTCCTTGAGGACATAGCCGAGATACTGGTTGATCGTCGGCCCGGTCACGCTGCCGTTCTGCAGCGGGGTCTTGAACTTGTAGCGGGTGTTGTCGGGCGCCAGCGAGCGGCCGGTGCGATCCGAATCCTCGTACAGCCCGCCCACTTCGACGCGGCGCAGCACGCCATCGCCGTCATGCCCGATGCTGGCGCGCAGCGTCTTCTTTTGCTCGCTCAGATAGTCATAGCCCTGCTGGACGTAGAGCTGCGTCGGGCGGTCGAGCGACGCGACATAGGCCTGCGCGCCCGTCGACAGCACCGGGCGCGGCGAAACCGGGTTCGACAGGTCGACGCGCCACGCCTCGGTCGCGGTGCCGCTCTCCATGGCATTGCCGTAGGCGATGCCGCGGAACGCCGCCTCGATGCGGCTCGGCTGGTCGAAGCGGCCGTCGGCATAGGCACCCTCCAGCGCGGCGGTGAAGCCGTTCCAATGCGCCTTCGCGCCGAGCTGCCCCGAGAACAATTCCTGCTCGACGTCCTCGGTGCGGAAATAGCTCGCCGGATTGACGCCGACGGGCGTGTAGACGCCCGCGGCATCGTAAGCGGTGGTGGTGCCGCCGTTGTGCGCCTGCTTCGGGTTCGGGCTGGTCTGACCGTTGTTAAGCTCGTTGCGCAGCCCGGTCTGGTTCATCGTGTTGGTGTTGAGATAGGTCGCGTAATTGACGCGCGCATACAGGTCGAGCGCGTCGGTGCGCATGTCGAGCGCGCCGCTCGCGCCATAGCGCTTGATCTTGTTGTTGTAGAAGTTCCACTGCACGCCGTCCGCCGACAGCGCATCGCCGTTGGCGCGCGCGGTGCCGACGTTGACCTTCGTGGTCTTGTAGTCGTTCTGCACCGCGGTCGATTCCGCGGCATTGGCGCGTTCCTCGTAATAGCCGGCGAGATAGAGGCCGAACTGCTGCTCGGCCCCGAAGCGCCGCGCCGCGTCGATCCCCATCGCGCCGCCCCACGCTTCCTGCTGGCGGTCGAGTGCGAGCCCTGCGCCCTGCGCCAGCACACGGCCGCGCGTGAAATTGGTGCTGAAGTCGAACGCGGTCGGGGTGCGCAGGTCGATGATGCCGGCGATCGCATCGGCGTCGCGCGCCGCGCCCGGCGTCTTGTCGACCACCAGCCCGCCGATCGCGAACGGCGAGAACAGGTTGAGCGAGATCGCGCGCCCGGTCCCCGACGTCTGCGGCAGCCGCACGCCGTCGAGCGTGTACGCGTTGAAGCCGGTGTCGAAGCCGCGGATCGTCGCGAACTGCGCCTCGCCGGTCGCGCTCTGGTTGCGGCCCTGGTCGCGCGCCACCGACACGCCGGGCAGGCGCCGCGCGAGATCGGTGACGTTGGTCTGCGAGTTGATCGCGACATCGCCGGTGGTGATGATGTCGACCACGCCGGGTGCCTGCCGCTCCTCGGCCAGCGCGCTGCGGTCGCGGCGGCCGTTGACGACGATGTCGCCGGTCAGCACCGCGCTGGTCGTCTGTCCCGCGGTGTCGGCGGCGTCGGTTGCGTCGGGCGCGCGCTCCTGCGCGACGGCGGGCAGGCTGAGCGCGAGCGCCGAACAGGTCAGCAGCTGACGGACGCAGGACGAACGAAGCCGACGCCGCCGGACAGCCGGCAGCGGAAGATGCGAGAACATGGAACCCCCAAGGATGTCTTTATGGGCGGCAAGCGCCGCTGCGCCGTCGCGTTAGGGCCGATCTGCGACGGTTCAGTGACACCAATCTATAACTTTTGTGAAACCAGCTGCGGGTCGTGGGGAAGCCGCCGACAGATTGGCCGTTGACGCTGCGCCGCCGGAGGCATTGAGCAATTCCATGTCACCCTTCGCTTCCTCGTCGCTCCGTGTGCTGCTCGCGCGCCAGCGCCGGCGGTTGCGCAAGAGCGAGGCGGCGTTCATCGCGCTGGCGGCGGTCGCGGGCGCGCTCGCCGGGCTGCTCGCGATCGTCCAGCAGCTGCTCGCGCACGGGCTGCAGAGCCTGTTCTACGGCGTCAGCGTCAACCGGCTGAGCGCGCTCGGCGCGATCCACCATCCGTGGCGGTTGCTCGCACTGCCGCTCGGCGGCTTGCTGCTCGTCGCGCTGACCGCGGCGCTGCGCCGCCGCGTACCTGCGCCGGTCGATGTCGTCGAGGCCAATGCGCTGCACGGCGGGCGCATCCCGCCCGCCGACAGCCTGGCGGTGTCGGCGCAGACGATCCTCTCCAACGGCGCGGGGGCGTCGGTCGGGCTCGAGGCTGCCTATGCGCAAATGGGCGGCGGCGCGGCGTCGCTGCTCGGCAGGTGGCTCGGGCTGCGGCGCAACGACCTGCGCACGCTGGTCGGGGCGGGGGCGGGCGGCGCGATCGCCGCCGCGTTCGGCGCGCCGCTGACCGGCGCCTTCTATGCGTTCGAGATCGTGATCGGCACCTACAGCCCGGCGACGATCGCGCCGGTGCTGGCGGCGTCGCTCGCCGCGGTGTCGCTGTCGCACGCGCTCGGCATCGCGCCCTATCTGATCGCGACCACCGCGACACCCGCTTTCCCGCTGTCGCATTACCTCGCCTTTGCGGTGCTGGGGCTCGCCTGCGCATTGCTCGGCATCGTCATCATGCGGCTGGTCGCGGCGGTCGAGCAGGCGACCGCGCGGCTCGGGCGCTGGACGGTATGGCGGCCGGTGATCGGCGGCATGCTGCTGATCCCGCTGGCGCTCGTCTCGCCGCAGACGCTCTCGGCGGGGCATGGCGCGCTCCACCCTCGACCTCGTGCTGCGCCCGACGATCGCGTTCCTCGCCACCGTGCTGGCGCTCAAGATCGCGGCGTCGGTCGTCTCGCTGGCGTTCGGGTTCCGCGGCGGGCTGTTCTTCGCGTCGCTGTTCCTGGGGTCGATCGTCGGGCAGATCTTCGCGGCGGCGCTCGATCACGTGGTGCCCGGGCTGGCGATCGACCCGCAGGACGCCGCCTTGGTCGGGATGGCGGCGCTCAGCGTGTCGATCGTCGGCGGGCCGATGACGCTGTCGATCCTGATGCTGGAGATCACGCACGATTTCGCGCTGATGGGGGTGGTGCTGCTCGCGACATTGCTGTCCAGCGCGGTCACGCGCGAGCTGTTCGGCTATTCCTTCTCGACCTGGCGGCTTCATCTGCGCGGCTCGCGGGTGCGCAGCCCGCGCGACATCGGCTGGACCAGCGATCTGCCCGCCGGGCGGATCATGCGCCGCGATTTCGTCGCCGTGCCGGCCGACCTCACCGTCGGGGCGTTCCGTGCCGCGGTGCCGCTCGGCACCGCCACCAAGGTCGTCGCGGTGGACGGCGATGGGCGGTATGCAGGCGTTCTTGCCACCGCGGCGGGGCATGCCAGTGATATCGCCGCCGAGACCCCGCTCGCCGCGCTGCTGACGCTACAGGACATTGCGGTAGCGCGCGCGACGCCGCTCGACGTGCTGCTGAAGATGTTCGACAGCGAAATCGCCGACGAGATCGCGGTGGTCGACGACGACCGGCGCGTGATCGGGATCGTCACCGAAGTCTATGCGCGCCGCCGCTATTTCGAGGAACTCGATCGGCGCCAGCGCGAGATTTTCGGCGAACGGTAAAGCGCAGGGGTGGCGGCTCCCCAACCGTCGCCGCTGCCCGCCGGCCCTCGTTACCGGTGCGCAACGACGACGCGGTCAGGGCTTGCGCCGCAGCGACCAGATGACGTTCGCCACCGCGGTGAGGATCGTGGCCACCGCCAGCAGCACGGGCGTGTCGATCATCATGACTCGACCTCCTTTCCTGCCACTACCTCAGCAGGTTAGACGGATGTAGGAAAGAACAAAAAGAGAACAATGCATCTTCCGTCTCGCAACGTGGCACGTGAGGGTCAGCACGCCTTCACCAGCGCCATCGCCCGTGCGGCGTCCAGCCCCCCGCCGCTGGTCGCGCATATCCGGCCGTGCGCATCGGTCGCGATCGCGAAGGGCAACCCGGCGGCGCGCGCCAGCGCATCGGTGCGGTAGCGGTGCACCTCGCCCGCCGGCGGGGTCCAGCGATAGGCCTCGGGCACGCGCCGCCACATCGCCGCGGCGCGCGTGCCGTCCTCGACCATGAACACCCGCACCGCGCGCGGCCGTGCCGCCGCGGCGATCGCATCGAGCCGCGCCAGTTCGGTATG
>NZ_JAQIJA010000003.1:0-126916 GCF_036946485.1 Sphingomonas phyllosphaerae | reverse complement strand
GGGCCCCGGATCAAGGCTCTCCTGAGCCTGTCGAAGGATCCGGGGCGACGGCGTAGGACACGAAGCGGAAAGGGAGAGGCATGAACGGACAGGATCACCGCACCCACGATCGGCGGATCACACGGCGCGCATGGCTGGCCGGCGCGGGCGCGGCGCTGGCATGGTCGGCGAGCCCGGCGCGCGCGCTCCTCGCGACCGTCGCCGCGCGCGCCCCTCCCCGCACCAGTCGAGGCGCTGATCCCGCGGATGACGCTCGCCGAAAAGGCCGGGCAGCTCAACCTGCTCGCCGCCGCCTGGACGGGCGGCGCGGCGATCTCGCTCAATCCGGCCGGCGCGGCGTCCAGCTTCGACGCGCAATTGAAGATGGTCCGCCGCGGCGAGCTGACCGGCGTCTTCAACGGCAATGGCGCGGAAATGGCGCGGCGGATGCAGACCGAGGCGGTGCGCCGCTCGCGGCTGAAGATCCCGTTGCTGTTCGCCGCCGACGTCATCCATGGCTTGCGCACCGTCTTCCCGGTCCCGCTCGCCGAGGCGGCCAGCTTCGACCCCGATCTCGTTCGTCGCACCGCGCGCGCCGCGGCGCTCGAGGCCTCCGCCTCCGGCATCGACTGGACCTTCGCGCCGATGGTCGACATCGCGCGCGACGCGCGCTGGGGGCGCGGCGTCGAGGGCGCGGGCGAGGACGTGCTGCTCGGCCGGCTGATCGCGGCGGCGCGCGTCGAGGGTTTTCAGGGCAGCGGTATCGCCTCCCCCCGACGCCGTCGCGGCCTGCGCCAAAGCATTTCGTCGCGTACGGCGCAGGCGAGGCCGGGCTCGACTATAACAGTGTCGACATGTCGGAGCGTACACTCCGCGACATCTACTTCCCGCCGTTCCAGGCGGCGTTCGCGGCCGGCGCGCCGACCGTAATGGCGTCGTTCAACGATCTGTCGGGCGTGCCCGCAACCGCCAATCCGTGGCTGCTCGACACGATCCTGCGCAAGGAATGGGGGTTCGGCGGGCTGGTCGTCTCCGATTACACCGGCGACGAGGAGCTGATCGCGCATGGCCTTGCCGAGGACGGCCGCGACGCCGCGCGGCTCGCCTTCCTCGCCGGGGTCGACATGTCGATGCAGAGCGGCTTGTACCTCAAGCACCTCCCCGATTTGGTCGAGAAGGGCGAGGTCCCGCTCGCGCGGCTCGACGAAGCCGTCCGCCGCGTGCTCGCGCTCAAGGTCGCGCTCGGGCTGTTCGACGATCCGTTCCGCCGCATCGACCCGGCGCGCGAAAAGGCACGGCTGCGCACCCCCCGAGGCGCTGGCGCTCGCGCGCGAGGCGGGGGCGCGCAGCATCGTCATGCTGCGCAACGAGGGCGGGCTGCTCCCCCTCCCCCGTTCGGGCAAGAAGATCGCGCTGATCGGCCCGTTTGCCGGAGGTGGCCACGATCTGATCGGCCCCTGGAACGTCTATGGCACCGATCGCGAGGCGGTCGACCTCGAGACGGCAGTGCGCGCGATCGCGCCGGACGCGACCGTCGACGACGGCAGCGACGTGGCGCGCGCGGTCGCCGCGGCGCGCGCCGCCGACGTGGTGGTGCTCGCGATCGGCGAGACGCAGGACATGTCGGGCGAGGCGCAGTCGCGCACCGACATCGTCGTGCCGCCCGCGCAACAGGCGCTCGCCGAGGCGATCGCCGCGACCGGCGTCCCTCACGTCGTGCTGCTGCGCACCGGTCGCGCGCTCGCGCTGGCCGGTGCGGTGGCCAAAGCGCCCGCGCTGCTGGTGACCTGGTTCCTCGGCTCGCAGGACGGCCCGGCGATCGCCGACGTGCTGTTCGGCGCGGTGTCGCCCTCGGCGCGGCTGCCGGTGTCCTTCCCGCGCGCCAGCGGGCAGGTGCCTTATTATTACGCGCACCGCAGCACCGGCCGCCCCAACCCGCCCGGCGCGCTCCAGCCCTATAAGGCGCATTATCGCGAGGTGCCGAACAGCGCCTTGTTCCCGTTCGGCCACGGCCTCACCTATGGCAAGATCGGCTATGCCGACCTGCGACTGAGCGCGAAGACGCTGACCGACGCCGCGCCGCTGACCGTCCGCGCGACGATCTCCAACACCGGCCGCATGGCCGCGACCGAGGTGGTGCAGCTCTACGTCCACGACGTCGCCGCGAGCGTGACGCAGCCGGTGCGCGTGATGAGGGCGTTCACGCGCGTCACGCTCGCGGCGGGCGAACGCCGGACGGTCGAATTCAGCCTCACCCGCGCCGATCTGTCCTTCACCGGCCGCGACCTCAAGCCGACCACCGAACCCGGCACCTTCCGCCTGTGGGTCGCGCCCTCGGCCGAGGCCGAGGGATTGGTGGGGATGTTCTCGCTGGCGTGAGGCGTTGCCCATCCCGGTTGAGGCCGCGCTTCCGGGTCAGGCCGGTGGGGACGGGACGACAGTCACCGGTGCGTCAAGGCATGCCCGTTGGCGTCAGTCCCGAAGCTTGATGCTGAAAGGGTTATGTCCGAATTTGGTGGTTAGCTGCCGTTCCGCTTTTTGATGGCCGCATACCTGATCGCAGCCCCGGCGAGATACCCGCCCATTGCTCCCATGCAGGGAAACGGTAGGCCAAACACGAAGTCCAGCCCACTGGTAGATCGCAGGTTTTCAGGGTGAGTTTTCTGCCACCAATCTACGTATACAAAAATGCCTATGGGCACGATCCATAGGGTTGCACATCCAAGCTTATGACTGCGGAAACCCAGTCCGACGATCAGGCCAAAAATCGCGCCAGCAATTAGCAGTGCTTCGATGGTCATCACCAATCCTGTATCCTCAGCTGGACGGCCGCTATCGGGCGCACGTGGTCGCCAGCGGATACCACGCGAGCGGCGCTTGGCGCTCCACTTCGCGACGATGGCTCGATGCAGCCACCCACGCATCGATTAATCCTTCATCGACAATCACATATTACGGTGGTCGGCGTCGACGAGAAGGCCCGCCCGCATGTACACCATCGATTATGACGCAGCGACGCGCACGCTGCACATCGTCACGGAGGGCTTCTGGACGCCCGGCGTCACCGCCGCCTTCATCACCGAGCTGCTCGCGCGCGGCACCGCGGCGCGGTTGCGGCACGGGCCGTTCGTCGTGCTCGCCGACCTGCGCGCCGCCGCGATCCAGCCGACGCAGGTCGTCGACGCGCTTGCCGCGATGATGCCGCGCGCGCTCAAGGTCACGTCGCGGCCGATCGCGGCGGTGGTTGCGAACAATCTCGCCAAGCTGCAGACCGAACGCTATCTGGTCGGCCCCAATTGCCGCACCTTCCTCGACCACGACGAAGCGAAAAGCTGGCTCGCGGCGGCGTAAGCCTGTCCGTCATCCCGGACTTGATCCGGGATCCCGCTTTTTTGCCCAGGCCGTGAGAAGAAGCGGGGCTCCGGATCAAGTCCGGGGCGACGAAGATCAGAATGTCGTACGCGATACAGATTGGGTCCCCCGCCCCACCACGCTAAGCCCGCGCGCGATGCCCCTGCCCTCCCCCACTCGCCGGCTGCTGCTCGCCGCGCCATTGCTGCTCGCGCTCACCGCCGCCGCGCCGTCCGCGATCCTGACGTCCGAGGTCATCGATCCCGCCCCGCCCTATCCGCAGGCGCACGCCTCGACGCTCGTCGAGCTGCCGGGCGGCACCATCGCCGCGGCGTGGTTCGGCGGCTCGGGCGAGGGCCGCCCCGATGTCGCGATCTGGTTCGCGCGGCGCTCGGCAAAAGGCTGGGAGACGCCGGTCGCGGTCGCGCGCGACGCGCGCTATCCGACGTGGAACCCGGTGCTGTTCCAGCCGCCTGGCCAGCCGCTCCACCTGTTCTACAAGGTCGGCCCCAACCCGCGCGACTGGTGGGGGATGGTCATCACCTCCAGCGACGGCGGCCGCCACTGGAGCGCGCCGGTGCGCTTGCCCGACGGCGTGCTCGGCCCGATCAAGAACAAGCCGGTCGTGCTCCCCGACGGGACGTGGCTGTCGCCATCCAGCCGCGAGGTCGGCACGCCCGAACACAACCGCTGGTTCCTGCGCATGGAACGCTCCGCCGACCGCGGGCGGACATGGACCGCCGGCCCCGAGATCGCCTCGCCGGTCGGGCTGGAAGCGATCCAGCCGAGCGTACTGACGCAGAAGGACGGCACGCTCGCGCTGGTCGCGCGAACGCGACAGGGGGTCGTCGCCACCAGCCGTTCGCGCGATGGCGGGCAGAGCTGGTCGCCGCTCGCCGCACTCGCGCTGCCCAACCCCAATGCCGGCACCGACGCGGTGACGCTCGCCGACGGGCGGCAGCTGATCGTCTACAACCATGCCGCGCACGATCCCGCCACCCCCCGGCGACGGGCCGCGCTGGCCGCTCAACGTCGCCCTGTCCGACGACGGCGTGCACTGGCGCGCGGTGCTGACGCTGGAAAGCCGCCCGATCAAGGACGGTTACGCCTATCCGGCGGTGATCCAGTCGCGCGACGGGCGCGTGCACATCAGCTATACATGGAACCGCACGCGCATCCGCCACGTCGTGCTCGATCCCCGCCAGTTGAGGTAAGTCATGGCCGAACGCTTCGAACGCCACCGCCAGCCGTGGCGCCCCGACGAGATCCAGAAGCTCCACCAGCTCGCCAAGAAGGGCATGGCGCTGAAGGCGATCGCCAAGGCGCTGACGCGCAGCGAGGAATCGGTCAAGGACCGCGCCAAGGAGGACGGCCTCTCGATCGCGAGGTTGCGGTAGATCAAGCTTGTCACGCCCCGCATTCGTCATTGCGACCACGGCGAAGCAGTCCAGCGCCGGATCAGGATCGACGCGATATCTCGCGCTCCGTGATGACGATCCCGTAACAAAGAGAGAAATATATCAAAGGTTTGTTACGATGTTGCGCGACGTACCAACCGTGTTGCGCAACGTGACTGACGCAATTTTCCTGCGCGACCGCCTATACGGGATCAAAATCTAACAGACAGGACTTCGAAACTGTAACTTTATGCCAAATCACGCGAATTAGGGCCGGAAGCGGCTAGATGCAAAGCGTGACTTTTATGTGACTGTCTCGAAAGAAAAATTTATTACAGTCACGCATAACCGCGCTCGCGGCTTGTCACTGCATCGATCCGCGGTCTTCATGAACCCCATATGAAAAAGGGGTTAAATCCATGAAGTTGTCGCGTTACCTTTGCGCCACGGCGATCATCGGCGCTTTCGCCGCCATTCCGTCCGTCGCCAGCGCGCAGACCGAAACCGGTGCGCTCGGCGTCCAGACCGAAACCGCTGGCGCTGAAGACCTCGGCGGCGACGTCGTCGTCACCGGCTCGCGCATCCGCCGTCCGAACGAGGATTCGCCGATCCCGATCACCACGATCACCCCGCAGGAAATCCTGCAGACCGGGCGGATCTCGATTGGCGATGCGCTCAACCAGCTGCCGCAGCTGCGTCCGTCGTTGGGCTCCCAGAACTCGACCTCGGGCCTCGGCACGCGCGGGCTCAACTTCCTCGAGCTGCGCAACCTCGATCGCGCGCGCACGCTGACGCTGGTCAACGGCCGCCGTCACGTCACCGCCGACATCATCAACAACGGCAACGCCGTCGACATCAACACGATGCCGACCGACCTGATCGAGCGTGTCGACATCCTGACCGGCGGCGTGTCGTCGGTCTATGGGTCGGACGCGATCGCCGGCGTCGTCAACTTCGTGCTCAAGCGCGACTATGAGGGCGCACAGATCCGCGCGCAGGGCGGCATCAGCGACAAGGGCGATGCGGGCAACCAGATCGTCTCGCTGCTCGCCGGCAAGAACTTCGCCGATGGCCGCGGCAATATCGCGATCAACGCCGAATTCGCGCACCAGCAGGATTATTACGCCTCGGGCCGTCGCAACCTGCGCCAGAACGACGCCTTCGTCGTCGTCGACACCGATCCGGCGAGCGCCCCCTCGGACGGTGTGTTCGACCGTACCTTCTACCGCGACATCCGCAGCACCACGATCGGGCTCGGTGGCCAGCTCGGCTTCCGCTACGCCAACGGCACACCCGCGTGCGGTGCCGACGCGGTCGGCTCGGCGTTCACCTGCGCCTATCTGTTCCAGCCCGACGGCAGCCTGACGCCGCAGACCGGCCAGCGCGTCGGCTTGGGCCCGAACGGCAGCTTCGTCGGCGGCAACGGCGCGACCGGGCGTGACGGCAAGCTGCTCGTCCTGTCGCCCGACACGACCCGCTACGTCGTCAACGTCCTCGGCCACTTCGAGGTCACGCCGGCGTTCGAGCCGTTCATCGAGGCCAAGTACGTCCGTACCGAGGCATTCGGTTCGCAGAGCGGCCCGTTCTTCTCGCAGGGCACCACGCTGGGCGATGCCGCGACGATCTCCGGCTTCACCGACCGGTCCTATTCGAACGCGGGCACCAGCAACGTCAACCGCGAGGGCATCCGGCTCGACAACCCGTATCTGTCGGCCGCCGCACGCGCGACGATCGCGCAGCAGCTGATCGCCGCGATCAACTCGGGCGTGAACCCCAACACCGGGGCGGCGTTCAAGACCGCGAACAACACCGCGGAGCAGGCCGCTGCCAACCAGGCCGCGGCACTGGCGCAGGTCGCGGCGGGCACCTACCGCTTCTCGTCGCGGCGCAATTGGGTCGACCTCGGCACGCGTGACGAGCGGCTGCAGCGCGACACGTTCCGCGCGGTCGTGGGTGTGCGCGGCACCTTCAACGACGACTGGAACTACGAAGTGTCGGCCAATTACGGCCAGCACAAGGAAAACAGCGTCATCACCGGCAACGTCAACACCCAGCGGTTCCTGCTCGCGCAGGATACGACGGTGAACGCCGCCGGGCAGATCGTCTGCCGTTCGCAGGTCGATCCGGCCTATGCCGGCAGCGATGTCGGCGGCGATCCGGCGCGGCTGGCGGCGGACATCGCCGCCTGCGTTCCGCTCAACCCGTTCGGTCAGGGCTCGACCAGCGACGCGGCGCGCAACTATCTGGTGTCGCCGACCACCGCGAGCGGCAAGGCGACGCAGTTCGTCGTCAACGGCTTCGTCGCGGGCGATTCCAGTCAGCTGTTCGAGCTGCCGGGCGGCCCGGTCGGCTTCTCGGTCGGTGCGGAATACCGCCGCGAGACGCTCAGCTACGACCTCGATCCGCTCACCCAGGCCGGCTACAATTTCTACAACGCGATCCCCAGCTTCCGCGCCCCGGCGTTCGAGGTGAAGGAAGCGTACGGCGAGCTGTCGCTGCCGCTCATCAAGGACGTGTTCCTGTTCAAGGAATTGCGTCTGAGCGGCGCGGGCCGTGTCGCCGACTACAAGGGCGGCGCAGGCACCGTCTATGCGTGGGACGGCCGCCTCGAATGGCGTCCGGTGCAGGACCTGCTGCTGCGCGGCGGTTATTCGCGCGCGGTGCGTGCACCGTATCTCGGCGAAACCGGCGCCCCGCTCGGGCAGAACTTCAGCCCGGCCCCGAACGATCCGTGCTCGGCGCGCAACATCGGCACCGGCTCGGCGACGCGCGCGGCCAATTGCGCCGCGGCGGGCATCCCGACGAGCTACGACTTCGTCTATACGTCGTCGATCGAGATCCGCAGCGGCGGCAACCCGGACCTGAAGGCGGAGACGTCGAACTCGCTGACGCTCGGCGGCGTGTTCCAGCCGACCTTCCTGCCCGGCCTGTCGGTGTCGGTCGACTATTACGACATCAAGGTGAAGGACGTCATCACGGGGCCGACCGTCCAGCAGGCGCTCGACGCCTGCTATGACTCGCCGACGCTCGACAACCAGTTCTGCGCCTTGTTCCAGCGTGCCGGCGCCGATGGCGGTCCGGCCGGCGAGGTGCCGTACCAGATCCTTCAGGGCACGTACCGCGACGTTCCGCAGAACTACGCGCAGCTCCGCACGCGCGGCATCGATACCGAGATCGTCTACAGCCGCGACTTCGGGTTCGTCCGCGCCAATTTGCGCGGCGTGTGGAACCACATGATCCAGCTCGACCGCTTCACCGATCCGGCGCGGCCGAACTTCAAGAACGTCCAGACCGACGAACTCGGCCTGCCGTCGGATCGCTTCAACATCCTGTCGAACCTGACGTTCGGGCGCGTCCGCATCGGGCACACGCTGCGCTGGATCGACGGCATGTACCTCAACACCTGGGAAGACTATAATGCGGTGAACGGCCAGCCGGCGCAGAACACCGATTATGCGCCGATCAAGAAGTATCCGGCGGTCACCTACAACGACATCAACTTCAACATCGAGGTCAACGACAAGGTCGACTTCTATGGCGGTGTCAACAACGTCGGCGACGTCAACCCGCCCTACGGCCTGACCGGCATCGGTCTCGGCTCGGGCATCTACGACAACCGCGGCCGCTTCTTCTACGCAGGCATCACCGCCCGCTTCTGATCCAGCCGGGTCGTGTTATGGAAAAGGGGTCGGGCATTGCCCGGCCCCTTTTTCGTTCGAGATAGCCGGACGGCGTGATCGATCGGAACGCCGCCTGCCGAATCAGGCCGTCCGCTGCCCACCGGGCCGCGCTCCCGCTGCCCGATCCGCCATTTCAGGTAATCGAATATGGCGTTGCCAGGCGATCCCGGCCTCGCGCCGTGTCGGCACGCGCCATTTGCTCCAAAATCTAGCAACCTCCTGATTATGCAACAGTAATTATGGCGGGACTGATAACGACGATATGGCGAAGTCCAGCGATGCCAGAGTAAGGCTGGTGACATTAAAGGGAGTAATAAGCTTTTGATTACCGAAACCTAGTTCATAGGAAGCCGTAAAACCCCGAAGGGCGTTCCTAAAGCTTCGGGTGTGTGTCGATAGTGTTGCGTATCGGCAACGCAACACGAGTAAATATTGACAGGATGTAAGATTAGTCATGTGCATGACTTGCCTTGCGCCGATGCGGCAGGTTTGATCGGCCCCATCAAAAAAGAGGGGCTCTTATGAAACTGTCACGCTACCTGGGCGCCACCGCGCTCGTGGGGATGATCGCTGGCGCGCCGGCCGCGTTCGCGCAGACCACACCGACTGACACCAGCGCGTCCACCGCGGAGGATACGGGCGACATCGTCGTCACCGGCTCGCGCATCCGTCGCCCGAACGAGGATTCGCCGATCCCGATCACCACGCTCACGCCGCAGGAAATCCTGCAGACCGGGCGGATCTCGATCGGCGACGCGCTCAACCAGCTGCCGCAGCTGCGTCCATCGATGGGCTCGCAGAACTCGACCTCGGGCCTCGGCACGCGCGGCGTCAACTTCCTCGAGCTGCGCAACCTCGGTCGTGAGCGCACGCTGGTGCTGGTCAACGGCCGCCGCCACGTCAGCGCCGATATCCTCAACAACGGCAATTCCGTCGACATCAACACGATGCCGACCGACCTGATCGAGCGCGTCGACATCCTGACCGGCGGCGTGTCGTCGGTATACGGGTCGGACGCGATCGCGGGCGTCGTCAACTTCGTGCTCAAGCGCGACTATGAGGGCGCACAGATCCGCGCGCAGGGCGGCATCAGCGACAAGGGCGATGCGGGCAACCAGATCGTCTCGCTGCTCGCCGGCAAGAACTTCGCCGACGGCCGCGGCAATATCGCGATCAACGCCGAATTCGCGCACCAGCAGGATTATTACGCCTCGGGCCGCCGCAACCTGCGCCAGAACGACGGCTTCGTCGTCGTCGACACCGACCCGGCGAGCGCGCCGTCCGACAGCGTGTTCGACCGCAAATTCTATCGCGATACCCGCAGCGCCACGATGGGGCTCGGCGGCCAGCTGGGCTTCCGCTACGCCAACGGCACGCCGGCGTGCGGTGCCGACGCGGTCGGCTCGGCGTTCACCTGCGCCTATCTGTTCCAGCCCGACGGCAGCCTGACGCCGCAGACCGGCCAGCGCGTCGGCCTCGGCCCGAACGGCAGCTTCGTCGGCGGCAACGGCCTCACCAGCCGCGAGGGGAAGCGGCTCGTCCTGTCGCCCGATACGACCCGCTACGTCGTCAACGTCCTCGGCCACTTCGAGGTCACGCCGGCGTTCGAGCCGTTCGTCGAGGCCAAATACGTCCGTACCGAGGCATTCGGTTCGCAGAGCGGCCCGTTCTTCTCGCAGGGGCAGACGCTCGGCAATCTGACCCCGATCAGCGGCTTCCGTGACCGGTCCTATTCGAACGCGGGCACCAGCAACGTCAACCGCGAGGGCATCCGGCTCGACAACCCGTATCTGTCGGCCGCCGCACGCGCGACGATCGCGCAGCAGCTGATCGCCGCGATCAACTCGGGCGTGAACCCCAACACCGGCGCGGCCTTCAAGACGTCGAGCAACACCGCCGCCCAGGCCGCCGCCAACCAGGCCGCGGCGATCGCGCAGGTCAATGCCGGCACCTACCGCTTCTCGTCGCGTCGCAGCTGGGTCGACCTCGGGATGCGTGACGAGCGGTTGCAGCGCGACACGTTCCGCGCGGTGGTCGGCGTGCGCGGCACCTTCAATGACGACTGGAACTACGAAGTGTCGGCCAATTACGGCCAGCACAAGGAAAGCAACGTCATCTCCGGCAACGTCAACACCCAGCGTTTCCTGCTCGCGCAGGACACCACCCGGAACGCCGCGGGTCAGATCGTCTGCCGCTCGCAGGTCGATGCCGCTTATGCCGGCGAAGACGCTGCCGGGGATGCGGCGCGGCTGGCGGCGGATGTCGCGGCCTGCGTCCCGCTCAATCCCTTCGGCCTCGGCTCGGCCAGCGACGCGGCCCGCAACTATCTGGTCTCGCCGACCACCGCGAGCGGCAAGGCGACGCAGTTCGTCGTCAATGGTTTCGTCGCGGGCGACCTGAGCCAGCTGTTCGAGCTGCCGGGCGGCCCGGTCGGCTTCTCGGTCGGCGCCGAATATCGCCGCGAGACGCTGAGCTACGATCTCGATCCGCTCACGCAGGCCGGCTACAATTTCTACAACGCGATCCCCAGCTTCCGCGCCCCGGCGTTCGAGGTGAAGGAAGCCTATGGCGAGCTGTCGCTGCCGCTCATCAAGAACGTGTTCCTGTTCAAGGAACTGCGTCTGAGCGGCGCGGGCCGTGTCGCCGACTACAAGGGCGGCGCAGGCACCGTCTACGCCTGGGACGGCCGCCTCGAATGGCGGCCGGTGCAGGACCTGCTGTTGCGCGGCGGCTATTCGCGCGCGGTGCGGGCGCCGTATCTCGGCGAAACCGGCGCCCCGCTCGGGCAGAACTTCAGCCCGGCCCCGAACGATCCGTGCTCGGCGCGCAACATCGGCACCGGCTCGGCGACGCGCGCGGCCAATTGCGCCGCCGCGGGGATCCCGACGAGCTACGACTTCGTCTATACGTCGTCGATCGAGATCCGCAGCGGCGGCAACCCGGACCTGAAGGCGGAGACGTCGAACTCGCTGACGCTCGGCGGCGTGTTCCAGCCGACCTTCCTGCCCGGCCTGTCGGTGTCGGTCGACTATTACGACATCAAGGTGAAGGACGTCATCACGGGGCCGACCGTCCAGCAGGCGCTCGACGCCTGCTATGACTCGCCGACGCTCGACAACCAGTTCTGCGCCTTGTTCCAGCGTGCCGGCGCCGATGGCGGTCCGGCCGGCGAGGTGCCGTACCAGATCCTTCAGGGCACGTACCGCGACGTTCCGCAGAACTACGCGCAGCTCCGCACGCGCGGCATCGATACCGAGATCGTCTACAGCCGCGACTTCGGGTTCGTCCGCGCCAATTTGCGCGGCGTGTGGAACCACATGATCCAGCTCGACCGCTTCACCGATCCGGCGCGGCCGAACTTCAAGAACGTCCAGACCGACGAACTCGGCCTGCCGTCGGATCGCTTCAACATCCTGTCGAACCTGACGTTCGGGCGCGTCCGCATCGGGCACACGCTGCGCTGGATCGACGGCATGTACCTCAACACCTGGGAAGACTATAATGCGGTGAACGGCCAGCCGGCGCAGAACACCGACTATGCGCCGATCAAGAAGTATCCGGCGGTCACCTACAACGACATCAACTTCAACATCGAGGTCAACGACAAGGTCGACTTCTATGGCGGTGTCAACAACGTCGGCGACGTCAACCCGCCCTATGGCCTGACCGGCATCGGTCTCGGCTCGGGCATCTACGACAATCGTGGGCGCTTCTTCTACGCGGGCATCACCGCCCGCTTCTGATCCAGCCGGGTCGTGCTAAGGGAAAGGGGGGCGGACGCGGTCCGGCCCCTTTTTCGTTCGAGGAGACACGGCGATGGCCGACGCGCGGGCCGCTCGGGCCGAGCAACTGGCGGCGACGGGACAGGTCGACGCGGCGATAACGTTGCTGGCCGAGGGCGCGGCGGCCGGCGAGGCGGAAGCGGCGATGCTGCTGGCGGTCTGGCATCTGCGCGGCACGCCCGTCGCGCGCGACCTGCCCCGCGCGCGCGCGCTGCTGCGCCGCGCGGTCGAGATCGGCCATGTCGACGCCGCGCTCATGGAGGTCGCGTTGACCGCCAACGGCAGCGGCGGCGCTCCCGACTGGCCGGCGGCGCTCGCCCTGCTCCGCACCGCGGCGCGGGGCGACACCGTCGCGGCGGCGCAGCTCGCGCTGGTCGAGGCGATGGCGCTCGACGCCGGTGGCGCGCCGTTGGCGCCGTCGCCGGGCGTGCCGCTCGCGACGACGCCGCGGATCGTCCATTTCCCCGGCTTCCTCACCGCGGCGGAATGCGCGCATGTCGCCGGGGTCGCGGGCGCGATGCTCGAACCGGCGCGGATCGTCGATCCGGCGACCGGACGCTGGGTCGCGCATCCGATCCGCACCTCCGACGCCGCCGCGATCGGACCGGTCCACGAAGACCTGGTGGTGCGCGCGATCAACGCGCGGATCGCGGCGTCCAGCGGCACCACCATCGCGCAGGGCGAGGCGCTGACCGTGCTCCGCTACCGCCCCGGGCAGGAATATCGCCCGCATTTTGACACGATTCAGGGCACCGACAATCAGCGGATTGCGACCATGCTGCTCTATCTCAACGGCGGCTTCGCGGGCGGCGAGACGCATTTTCCCGTACCCGGCGTGACGGTCACGCCACGCGGCGGCGATGCGCTGTTGTTTTTCAACACCTTGCCCGACGGCCGCCCCGATCCCGCCACCCGCCACGCCGGCCTGCCGGTGCGCAGCGGCGCCAAGTGGCTGGCGACGCGCTGGATCCGCACCCGCCCCCTCGACCTTTGGAATCAAATAGTTGACCCGGGCTGATCGTCGGCAAGCGTTAACGACGTGACACCGCGCCGCTTCCATGCCACAGGAATTTCATGATCGAGCTATCCCGCGAACTGGTCGCCTATGCGATCATCGGCATGCTGGTGATCGCCGCGGTGCCGACCGGCATCGTGGTGATGCGCAAGCGACGCCGGGAAAAGCTGCGCCGCCGCGGCATCAAGACCTACGGGCATTGACCGCGCGCAGTTAAGATGGCGAAACGCCGCCATTATCTGACCGCGCGGCTCCCCGACGGCTACGTCAAGACGATTGGCCCGACCGCGCAGCCGTTCACGCATTACTGGCGGATCGTCGCGACGCTGGCGAACGGCAGGACCGAGGTCTTCTGGGGCCACACCACCTCGCTCGCCGACGCGAAACGCAAGCGCGTGCCCGTAGCCGACGCCGCCCGCCAGCGCGGCTGGCGCGATCATGTGTTCGAGATCGTCGAACTGGAGCGCAGCGAAACAGCGCCTTAGGGATCGTCGAGCCCTACGTGTCGACACGTCGACCAGAGCAGAACCGCACTGGCGCGCCGCGTGCCGGAATGCGATGCAGGGGCCAACGACATAGGTGAGAGGATCGACATGGCGGCTGCGCAACCACGGCTCACACCGCAGACCCCGCGCGAGTGGCTGTTGTGGGGAGCCGTAACCCTGCTCGGCGTCGGCGCGCTCGGCGTGGTGGCGCTCCATCGCGGCGAGCCGGTCAACGCGCTGTGGATCGTTACCGCCGCGCTGTGCACCTATCTCGTCGCCTACCGCTTCTACGCGCTGTTCATCGCCACCCGCGTCGTGCAGGTCGACCCGGCGCGCGCCACCCCGGCGCAGCGGCGTGCCGACGGGCTCGACTTCGTGCCGACCGACCGCAACGTGCTGTTCGGGCATCACTTCGCCGCGATCGCCGGGGCGGGCCCGCTGGTCGGGCCGGTGCTCGCGGCGCAGATGGGCTATCTGCCCGGCACGCTCTGGCTGCTGGTCGGGGTGGTGTTCGCCGGCGCGGTGCAGGATTTCCTGATCCTGTTCTGCTCGACGCGCCGCGACGCGCGCTCGCTCGGCGACATGATCCGCACCGAGATGGGGCGCGTCCCCGGTACGATCGCGCTCATCGGCGTGCTCGCGATCATGGTCATCCTGCTCGCGGTGCTGGCGCTGGTCGTCGTCAAGGCGCTCGCCGACAGCCCGTGGGGGACGTTCACCGTCGCGGCCACCATCCCGATCGCGCTGTTGATGGGGCTGTACGGCCGCTTCCTGCGCCCCGGCCGGATCGCCGAGATGTCGGGGATCGGCTTCGTGCTGCTGATGGCGGCGATCGTCGGCGGGCAGCATGTCGCCGCCTCCCCTGCCCTCGCGCCGCTGTTCACGCTGACCGGGCCGACGCTCGCGCTCGCGCTGATGGCGTACGGCTTCATCGCCTCGGTGGTGCCGGTGTGGCTGCTGCTCGCGCCGCGCGACTATCTGTCGACCTTCCTCAAGATCGGGGTGATCGCCGGGCTCGCGCTCGGCCTCCTGATCGTCCGGCCGGAGTTGCAGATGCCCGCCGTCACGCACTTCGTCGACGGCACCGGCCCGGCGTTCGCGGGAGCGCTGTTCCCATTCCTGTTCATCACGATCGCGTGCGGCGCGGTGTCCGGCTTCCACGCGCTGATCGCCAGCGGCACCACGCCGAAGATGATCGCGACCGAAAGCGACCTGCGCTTCATCGGCTATGGCGCGATGCTGACCGAGAGCTTCGTCGCGGTGATGGCGCTGATCGCGGCGTGCGTGCTCGACCCGGCGGTCTATTTCGCGATGAACGCGCCCGCCGCGCTGATCGGCACCGACGTGACCAGCGCCGCGCAGGCGATCGGCCGATGGGGGTTCCAGGTCCAGCCCGAGGCGCTCGCGCAGATCGCACGCGACGTCGGCGAGGGCACGATTCTCAGCCGCGCGGGCGGCGCGCCGACGCTGGCGGTCGGGATGGCGCATATCCTCAGCCGCGTGATCGGCGGGCAAGCGCTGATGGCCTTCTGGTATCATTTCGCGATCCTGTTCGAGGCACTGTTCATCCTCACCACCGTCGATGCCGGCACGCGTGTCGCGCGCTTCATGATCCAGGACCTGCTCGGCAGCATGGTCCCGGCGATGCGCGCGACCGAGAAGCTGGCGCCCAACCTGATCGCGACCGCGCTGGCGGTCGGGGCATGGGGCTGGTTCCTGTATCAGGGCGTCACCGATCCGCTCGGCGGGATCAATACGTTGTGGCCGCTGTTCGGCATCTCGAACCAGATGCTCGCCGCGATCGCGCTGACGCTGGCGACGGTGATCCTGTTCCGGATGAAGCGGCAGCGCTACGCATGGGTGACGATCGCGCCGACGCTGTGGCTGCTGGTCTGCACGCTGACTGCGGGGTGGCAGAAGCTCTTCCACCCCGATCCGCGGATCGGCTTCCTGTCGCACGCCGACAAATTCGCGACCGCGCTGGCGGAGGGCCGCCTGCTCGCCCCGGCGAAGACCCCGGCGGACATGGCGCGGATCGTCTTCAACGACCGGGTCGACGCCGCGGTGTGCGCGTTCTTCGTCGTGCTGGTGCTGGCGATCGTGGTCTACGGCGTGGCGGTGGCGCGGCGTGCGCTGGCCAGCGACCGCCCGAGCGTACAGGAGATCGGGCAGGATATCGGGCAGGAGGCCGGCGATGTCGTGGTGGCATAAGGCGGCGCAGACCGCGCGGCTGATGGTCGGCGTCCCCGATTACGACGCCTACCGCGCGCACCGCGCCGCGCACCACCCGGGCGAGCCGGTGCTGAGCCGTGCGGACTTCCACCGTGACCGGATCGAGCGGCGCTACGGCGTCGGCAAGGGCGCACCGCCGCGCTGTTGCTGACGGGAGGCTCCCCTGCCCTGCCCTGCCCCCCGCCCTGGCCCGTGCATCGTCGTGCCTGCAAGGGCATGGCCCAAGTCCCTCGCCACGACAGCGCTATTCCGACATGTCGACATCACGACATGTCGGAGTATCGACATGTCGTAGCCGCCTTGAGGCGGGCTGGAAGCCGTCTCGATCGGTTATGATTGACTGGGGAATAGTTGCGACGGCGGGGTAAGTACCGCTGGTCGCTCAGCGCGCGTCTGCGATTGTCGCCTGACGGGCGATGAGCTGCCAACCCCCGGCACGTTTCGCCCAGACATCCGTGAACGGCCGTGTGACCTGCTTGCCGGCGCCCGGTCCCTTTATCGGGATCATTGTGTCGTATCCCATGACGATCGTCACTTCCGGCTTCTCGCCGACAAACGTGATGTGCTTGTGGAAGTCCCGATAGTCGAGAAAATCACGCTCCATCACGGCGATGACCTCCTCGCGCCTCAGGACCGTGTTGTTGGGTGAGTTCACCACGAAGTCCTCTGCCCAGACCGTCCGGACGCCATTTGCGTCATGCGCCATCATCGCTTTCCCCAGCCGTCCATAGGCTTGGCCGATCTCCGGTGGCATTCGAACGCCGGGTGCAAGCTGAGCTGACACGGGAGTTACGGCAAGAATAGCCAATAGCGGTCCGGCAATCCTGTACATCATGTCTTCCCCAATGCGCTCTTCCGATAATGGCTTCGCCGGCTAATCATCGCAACAAGGCTGGGTATCGATAGGAGGCCCAGCGATGCGTGGCCCTATTGCGATGGGGAAGGTTCAGGGAGACATTCAAGCCGCCGGGCCGGTTGCGCGCCGGCCCGGCTTTCCCGTGACATGTCCCCGATGAAGTTTTCCCGGCATGGCCCGATGGACATGGGGAAGCGGGACGGCCGACGCACGGCCGTTCGAGTGATGGTCTCCGGTTCGAGAGAGGAGCGAAGGGGTATGTCGACTTCCGGTCCCATTGCTACCAACGATGACATGTCGGGATGTCGACATACACGACTGTCGACATGTCGGGATGGCAACATGCCCGCCCCCTTCCCTCCCGCTCGCCACGCGATACACCGGCGGGTATGATTCCGTTCCTCATCAAGTCCGTGATCTCCGGGCTGTTAATCGCCGCGGCCTCGACGCTCGCGAAGCGCTATCCCGGCGCCGGCGCACTGGTCGCGTCGCTGCCGCTGGTCTCGGTGCTCGGGATGATGTGGCTGTGGCACGAGAAGCCCGACGCCGCGAACATGGCCGCACATGCCGGTGCGACCTTCTGGTACGTCCTGCCGTCGCTGCCGATGTTCCTGCTGATCCCGGCGTTGCTGCGTCACGGGATCAGCTTCTGGCCGGCGCTGGCGGCGGGCTGCGCGCTGACGATCGTGCTCTACGCGACGGTGACGTGGCTGGGCCCGCGCTTCGGCCTGCCGTTGTGATCGCCGTGTCGACATGTCGAGTCATCGACATGTTGCGGGCGGCCCCGACCTTCATTTCGAGCGTGGCGAGGCAACGGCACGTAGACCTACCGACATGTAGACAAGATGGTGCGTGAGCGAGTGAGTGTCGGCAGGTCGACATGTATTCAATCCGCTCGTTATGATGGTCGACATGTCGGCACGTCGACCGGCAGGATCAATCGGATGTATGTCGATCTGTCGACACGTCGGACAGAAGACATGTCTACCCACTCTGCGTCGAACCCTCGTTTTTGCGCCACCTTCGCCAACATCCACCCGCGCCGCTCGCGCTCGCCCGCGTTTGACACCCCCGCCCGCCGCCCGGTAAATCGGCACGATGCGCACGCCACCCCCCGCGACCTCCGGCATGGCCGGGCAGGGGTTTTCCGCCCGAAAGCACGAACGCGTCCGCACGGAGCCGCAGCCATGACCAAGGTCATCCCGCCGCAGGGCGATCTCTTCCGGCTCGACAGTCCGCTGCTCGGCGACATCCAGGGTGAGCGCACCGTCGCCGAGTTCCCGTTCTTCGCGCTCACCAAGCGCGCGCAGATGGAGCCGATGACCTTCGAGAGCGAGGCGGCGCGGATCGAGATCAACCCCAGCAAGACCGGGGTCGCGACGATCTACGACAAGGAGATCCTGCTCTACATCGCCAGCATCATGGTCGGGCGGCTCGAGGCGGGCGAGACGGTCGACCGCACGCTCAGCTTCACCGCCAACGATCTGTTCCGCATGACCGGCACCAATGCCTCGGCACGCTCGTACAGCGCGCTCAAGGCGTCGCTGGCGCGGCTGCAGGGCACGCAGATCATCACCAATATCGAGACGGGCGGGGAGGGGTCGGACAGCGCCTTCTCGTGGCTGCTCAAGGCCGACATCAAATATATCAAGCTTCCCAACGGTGAGCGGCGCGTGAAGCATGTCGAGGTGATGCTGTGCGACTGGCTGCACCGCGCGATCCTCACCGATCGCCGGATCGCCGCCTATCACGACGATTTCTTCAAGCTCGGCCCGATCGAGCGACGGCTCTACGAGCTGGCGAAGTTCAATTGCATCGACGGCGCGCGCTTCGAGATCGACGCGGTCGAGCTGGCGGGCAGGGTGGGGTGCTCGCTCGAGCCGCGCTCGCTCGAGAACTTCCGTCGTACGCTGCGCGAGGTGGTCCGCAACCAGTCGATCCCCGAATATATGCTGGCGCTGACGGATCATAAGGAGCCCGGGCCCCATGGCGGCCGGCCGCGGCTGACGACGATGGTCACGATCACGCATGACGCGACGCTGCAGTTCGTCGGCCCGCCGGCACCGGCCCCGAGCGCACCCGCCGCGACCGACGCCTGAACCCGCCGCGCGCCGCGGGCGGGGCGGGCAGGGGGGTTTCCCGCCCGAAAGCACGAACCACCCCGACGGTTTTCCGCGCGTAAGCACGAAGCCGCAACGATGCGCGTTTTCGGTGGCATTCCGGCGGTTGAGGGGCCGTTCGCCGCCGCGATCGACACCGTGCCACCGTCGCACGACGCGATTCGCGGCGCGATCGGGCCGCATCGCGCGGCGAACGACGACTTTTCCGCCCGAAAGCACGAATGATCCGCGGGGAGATGACGTCGCGCGGGCCGGGAACATCCAAGGTTTTCCGCCCGAAAGCACGAGCATTCGTCCAGTTTTCCGCCCGAAAGCACGAATATTCGCGCTTTCCTACATCAGGACCGCCCGCCACAAAGACGAAGAGGAGGCGGTTGCGCGGTCGCACCGCCGATGGGGAAAATGGCTGTGAGCACATAAACGAATGCCCGGCACGAAGGCCGGGCACCCGAGATTGCTATATGGCAGCGTCGCCAAACGCTGACCGGTCCAAACGAACGACCTTCCATCTAGCGGTTTACGAACTTCGGTTCAAGGGAGCGCGCTTCGCGCCACGCTCTGTTTTTGCCTGCTGACGGCCCCTTGCGTGAGGGGACGAACGATGACCTGTACCCAGACGGCCTTTACCGGGGCCACGGGGGCGCGGCCGATCACCGCGTGGTCGCGCCGGCTGGTGCGCGATCTGGAAGCGCGCGCGCCCGCCGCGGGCGCGGTCGAGCGCAATCGGCTGTATCCGGTGCTCGACGGCGCGAAGGTCGCGCTGGGGTTGGGGACGCCGGCGCTCGAGACGCTCAAGCATCTGATCGGCTTCACGCGCCCCGACGACTGGAAGGAGGGGAGGACGCCGCTCGCCTGGCCGAGCAACTACACGCTCGCCGAGCTGGCCGGAGTCACCGAAAGCGCGATCAAGGCGCGGCTGCGGCAGCTGCGTGCGCTCGGGCTGGTCGCCGCGCACGACAGCGCGCACGGGCGCCGCACCGGGCGCCGCGACGCTTCGGGCGCGATCACCTCGGCCTATGGGCTCGACCTGTCGCCGCTGCGGATCCGCTTCGCCGAACTTGCCGCGCTCGCCGAGGCGCAGACCGCACAGTCGCGGCTGTTCAAGGAAGGCCGGCTTGCGATCGCGCGGGCGCGGCGGCTGGTCGGACAGGTGCTCGCGCAGGCCGCAGAGCTGCAGCTGACCGGCGCGCACTGGCCGGCGTTGCAGGAGACGATCGACGCGATCGCCGAACAGGCCGCGACCGCCCGCCACGCGCGCGACAGCGACGGCTACCAGGCGGCGCTCGATCGGTTGCCGGCGCTCGAACGCGCGGTGGATGCGACGGTCGACACGCATATGTTCTGTCCGGGAAGTGACGCGTCGGGGTCAAAAATACCACCCGTCATACATATACAAACCAACTCCCCTTCTGCTGAATCTGTAAAAGCTCTCCGAGACAGTAGTTCTGATCCGGCATGTTCCGATCCTTCTGCGCCGTCGATCCCGGCGTCACCGTCGGGGAGCGTGTTCAAGGCGCGACCCGCGGAGTTGCTCGCGATGTTCCCGAGCGCGGCGATGTACGTCACGACACCGCGCCCCGGCTGGCCCGATCTCCATGCCGCCGCGGCGCGGCTCCGCTACGATTTCGGCGTTCGCACCGACAGCTGGGTCGACGCGGTCGAGCGATTGGGGCGCGACGGTGCGGCGATTGCGATGTTCATCACCGCCGAACGCCAGGCGCGCGGCGACATCCGCGTCACCACCGGCGCCTATTTCGCCGGGATGCTGGCAAAGGCGCGCGTCGACCAGCTCGATCTGGGCAAGAGCCTGTGGGGGTTCCGCGGCGCTGCGGCGGGGGTGCAGTGACGTTGCGCGAGATGATCTGGCGTTACGTGCGAGCGTCGAGTTTGGGGAAGGGAGTGCAGGAAGGAGTAAGTGCTATCATTTGTGTGACAGACGTCATCCGAGTGGCACTCACTCCACCGCTGCACGGGGCTTCAAACAGGCATCGGGAGATGGCGGGCTGCCGACGCTAACGCACCGTCACGCTCACGAACCCCGCCGCGTCGCGCGCGCCAGCGACATGTCCGGCGTCGAAGGCGTGCGCTAAGCCGAACCGGATCGCCGCGCGCTTCCCCAGCGTGGCGGACCACCCGAGTTCGACATCCCACTCGCGCGCCTGCGGCGTCAGGTCGACCCGCTGTACGGCGTCGCTGAGCGTGCCGCCGATCAGGTCGTAGGACAACGGCACCGTCGCCAGCCCAACTGCGCGATCGATCCGCAGCGGTGACGAGACGCCGATCGTCGCAATCCCGTCGAACACCGCGCGGCTGCCGTCCACCGCGAACGCGCTTCCCGACAGTCGGCGATCGAGGCGCAGCAACGCCGATCCGCCGCGCGCTTCGGTACGGCTCGCGGTGATCCGCGCGCGCCAGTCGATGCCGGCGACGATGCGCGCGGCGGTCAGCGTCACCAGCATCGTGCGTGCGCCCGCCATGCCGAGCGTCGCGCCCAGCACCTGCCCGCGCTCGGCGAGCATCGCCACTTCGCTGCCGAGGCCGAACGGGGTCGCCAGCGATACGCGGCGCAGCTCGGCACGTCCGTCGTGCGAGCGACCGCGCGCCAGCGCCGCCGACCAGCCCGCACCATTCCATGCTGCCGTGACCCCGGTGATCCCCAAGCCGCGCATCGTCCCGCCGCGCAGCCCGTCACCATCGGTCAGCGCGACCTGCGCGGCGATCGTCATGCGCTGCCCGCCGGCCGGTGCGAAGGCGAACGCCGCCGGACGCAGCGGCAGCACGCCCGCCCACGCACCGGTCACAGGTGGATCGGGCAGCCAGGGTGTCGCCAGCCCGGCGATGCGCAACCCCGCGCCGCTGCTGCGTACGCCGGCGCCGCGCAGCGTGAAGTCGCGGCCGTAACGATCGATGACGGTCAGCGAGCCGATCCGCCCGGCGAGCCGCGGCGCGCCCCCGAACGGTCCCGACAGCGTCAGGGCGGCGAAACGTCCCAGCACCGCCTGCGCGGCGGCGAACGCGCTCGCCGGGGCCTGCGCCTGCATCGCGCGCGCGACGTCGAGCACGCCCGCGCCATAGACCGCGTCGACCCCGGGCGCGCCGCGATCGTCGGCGGTGTCGAGCAGGATGCGCGCGATCGTCGCGCCGCCGAGCTGCGGCCAATATTGTTTGAGCAACGCCGTCGCGCCGGCGACCACGGGCGCGGCGAAGCTGTTGCCGCTGACCGTCACCGTCGCCCCGGCCGCGTCGATCGTGCGCACGTCGTTGCCCGCGACCGCCAGCGTCCGGTCGGCGAGCGCGCCCGGATCGCCGTTGCCGTCGCGCGGGTGCCCGTTCGCGTCGACCGCGACCGCATAGAGGAACCAGCGCGCATTGCCGCGGTCGCTGCCGACCAGTGCCTGCGCGATCCCGTCGCTCGTCCCGTCGTCGCTATTGGGTACCGCTTCCACGACCAGCCGGTCGGCACCGCGCACCTTGTCCATTGCGGCGCGGAGATCGGCGGCGAGCGTACCCGACGCCGCGCCGCCCAGCGCCAGCACGCTGACGAACGCACCTTTGTCGACCGCATGGCGCAGTGCCGGCGCGATCAGTTGCGGGTTGGGGCTGTTGCCTTCCGCGCTCGAGCCGCCGGTGGTGAGATCGGGCGCGATGATCTTGAGCGCGAGCAAGGTCGCTTCGGGCGCGACACCGTGCATTCCGACCGCATCGCGCGCCGCGAGCGCGACCGCCGCGACCCCGCTTCCATGGCCGAGACGGTCGTCGATCGCATAAGGCGCGACCGTCTCGACCGGGCAGGTCGCGCAGCGTGCGACCGTTTGCGCGAAGCCGGTGCTGTCGGCGGAGATGCGCCCGGCGAATTCGGCCGATGCACGCGTGACGCCGCTGTCGAGCACCGCGATCGTCACGCCCTTGCCGGTGATGCCGCGGTCATAGGCAGCGCTGGCCTTCGCCAATACCGCCGCTGCCGACGCGTCATCCTCCGCGCGCTGCGCTGCCGACACGCTCGGCGCAGGGGTGGGGTTGGGGGCGGGCACAGGCGCGGGTGTCGGTGCAGGGGAGGGGGCCATCGTCCCCGGTGCGGCGACGCCCGCCCCGCCGCCGCACGCCGCCAGCCCCAGCGTCGTGGCGAGCGCCGTGGCGGCGCGAAGGGCGAGGCGCGGCCTCGGCGTCCGGTCAGGAATCGTTGCGGCGTTAACCGGCACATTCCTTATCCCCGTCGCCCCGGACCTGATCCGGGGCCCCGCTTCTTTTTGGCGGCGGAGGTGAGAAGAAGCGGGATCCCGGATCAAGTCCGGGATGACGGAATGAGCCGGGTGAGAGGAGGAGGTAAATTCAACCGCCCTCACGCAGGCGCCATCCCGCGGCGCCGGCGCAGCAGGACGCCGATCGTCGCGAAGCCGAGCACCAGCATCGCCCAGGTCCTCGGCTCCGGCACCGGCGCGGCGAAATTGACGATCCGCGCGACCTGTTCGTTCGTCAGTCCCTCGAGCCGCGGCCCGGCGAGCAGCGCCTTGCCGGTCGCGGTCGCCAGCACGACATCGTCGAGGGTCGGACCGTTCAAGTCGCGCGCGAGGAACGCATAATTGAGCAGGCTGACGCTTTGCCCCGGCAGCACGTTCAGCAGGTAGCTGGCATTGTAGCGGTCGGGGGTGATCGCGGCCGTGCCGAGCCCGTTGTTGCCCGAGACGAGCGCGATCACCGCATCCTCGGTGCACGCGCCCGCGCCATCGTCCTGGCACGAGACGATCAATCCGTCGCGATCGTAGCTGATCAGTTCGTCGCCGTCCGAACCGAGATTGCCGAAGAAGTTGACCGTCACGTTGGCGACGCTGCCGCCATTGTTGGTGAACGTGTCGAAGAAGCGGAAGGTGTTGCCGCTCAGCAGCTCGACCTGCCGCGCCAGCGCGAGTCCGCCGGTGCCGGTGTTGTACCAGCCGAACGCGTCGAACGTGTCCGCGCCGCCGCCCCATACCGAGCCGAGCGCCTTGTTCGACGGCTGGACGGTGCCGCCCGGTCCGACATAGCTGGCGGCATAGCCGCTGCCGGTGAAGATGTCGGGCGACGCGTCAAACTGCTGCGCGTCGGCGGTGCCGGCCGCGAGTAGGGCGCTCGCGGCGATCAGATAGAGTTTCATGGGTTTTGGGTCCGTTGCGAAGAGGGGAAGTCGGATCGACAATCACTTGCCGCTTCTTCGTCGGCCCGGACTTGATCCGGGCCCCCGCTTCTTGTTGGCGAGCGCCGAAGTAGAAGCGGGATCCCGGATCACGTCCGGGATGACGGAGCGGCGCTAGGACGCGCGGCGCGCGGTCAGCCACTGGTCGGGAGCCAGCGGACGCGGCACGATGCGCACCTCGCCGATCCAGCCGAAGAAGCCGTCCTTGCGCAGCCCGTCCCACCATGACGCGCCGAGGATCCACGGCTTGTCGAGGCCCTGCGAACGCATCCCGATCTCGCCGATCACGTTGCGCAGCACCGGCGCGCCGTCGATGTACATGGTCGTCTCGCGCGTCTTGGGATCGCAGACGATCGCGACGTGATACCAGGTGTTGCGCATGATCTCGCCCGACCAGTTGGTCTGCGGATAGCTGGCGTTGCTGGCGGGGACGACTTCCCACTGCACCTCGCGCAGCGACGAGATCGCGAACAGCACCGACGACGCCTGTTTGTCGCCGCCCTTGAACCCGGGCAGGTTGCCGCGATTGCCGACGCGGCCGAGGATATTGCCCCAGCGATGGTTCTCGCGCGTCCAGTCGGGATCGACCTTGATGAACGCCTCGACGGTATAGCCGTCCCAGAAGCTGCGGTTGTTGATCGCCGCGCCGACCTCGGTCGAGAAGCTGCTGTTGCGCACCGTCACCTTGTCGGTGTTGCGGAAGCGGACGCTGCCCGCGGCCGACGACAGATAATGTTTGTCGTCGGACCACACCACGTCCTCGACCTGCGCCGGCGCGACCAGCGGCACGCGCGCCATCGGAAACTGTCCGGTCGCGTCGGGCAGCACGTCGCCGACCTGCACGATCGCGCCTGCGACGCCTGCGGGACGCCAGTGCGCATAGGTGTCGGCCTGTTTGGGATAGTCATCCGTATCGCGCGGCGGGACCGGGGGCACGACGACCGGATCGGTGTAATTGGCGAGCAGTCGCGACGTGACCGCCGGCAGGATCGGCGCGCCGCTGGTCGCCAGCACCGGCTTCCACTTGGTGAAGCCCGCGAAGCGCTTCTTGAAGTTGATCGCGATCGAGAATTGCTCGTTCGCCTCGGTCAGCACCGCGCGGTCGAACTGGTTGAGCGTGTTCGCCGGCTTCTGCACCACCCACGGCGAGAAGGACATCACGTCGATCCTGTTGCGGGTGAAGTCAAATTCGTACAGCCGCATCAGCGCGTTGCCGCCCTGATACGCCATCTGGTAATCGACGACCATCTCCTCGACCGGATTGCCGAAATCGTTGGTCTTGGTCAGGTGCGCCGCGCCGTGATGATGGCCGTTCAGCGTCATGAAGATCTGATCGTTGTCGCGGATCAGCTTCTCCCACAGCATCTTGCCATATTCGGTCTCGAGCGGGCTGGTCGCGTCGACGTCGATGTTGAGCAATTGGTGGTTCGACAGGATCACCGGCAGCGTCGGGTTGCGGCGGATCACGTCGCGTGCCCAGGCGATTCCGGCGTCCGAAATTCGCCACGACAGCGACAGCACCATGAAGGTGACGCCGAACTGCGTGAAGGTGTGATATTCGTGGAAGCCGCTGCCGTCGCGTTCGCGGAACGTCGTCTGCTGCGCCGCGCGGCTCGCGGGGAACCATTGCAGATACGGCTCGGCCTTCAGGTCCCGCTGCGCATCGGTCCCCGACGCCTGATCCCAGGCGCCGCGATAATCGTAGTCGAGCAGCACGTCGTGATTGCCGGCGAGGATCGAATAGGGGATCTTCGCGTCTTCCAGCTTCTTCATCGCCGCATCGGCGACCTTCCACTGGTCGGGCTTGCCGACCTGGTCGACGACGTCGCCGAGGTGGATGACGAACGGAATATTTGCGACGGTGGCGTTGTCGACGATCCACTGCGTCTGCGCGGCGAACGGCTCGCTGCCATATTTGCGCTGGAACTGGTTGTTCTCGGCCGCGGTGGCGTAGCGCGAGTAGAATTGCGTATCGGGCAGCACCGCGATCGTGAAACTGGCCGTCGCCAACCCCGAGAAGTGCGCCGCATTGGCGTCGGCGACCAGCACGCGACCGGCATCCGCGCTCGCACTACCGGCCTGATCGGCACCGCACCCGCTCAACGCGCCGGCACCCAGCGGCAGCAGCGTAAGGCCGACCGCGTTGCGCAGCACGGCGCGGCGGTCGGCGACGCGGCGCCCGCCGCGATCGTCGTCGTTCGTCATCGATGGAACCCCTCTGAAGACCGGCCTCCCGCCGGCGTTGCGGGGCCATTGATCTTCTTTGGTGACTCTGCGGTTCCAGATTGGTTATAGATTTATTAACGATGTCGAACGAGCCCGCGTTGCCGTCCCGGGTTGATACAGCAGCTCAGTCGAACAGGATCGTGACGCCGCGTCAGCCAGCGACAGCCGTGCGTTCGTTCAATGTGTTAGCGGTCGTTCGCGCTCCACCAACAACATCGCGAACCCGACCGCGATCATCATGATGAAGCGCGGATAATGGAGCATTCCTTCCAGCAGACTCATGAACAGCAGCGAATAGAGCATCCCGGTCAGCGGCAGCAGTCGCGCGTCGTCCATCCCGGTGCGGTGCGTCGCGACGATCGCGCGCGCGAGCAGCCACAAGCCGCCCGCCGCGCCGATCACCCCCCAGGAGATCAGGAATTGCAGCACCACGTTGTGCGGCTGGGTATGCGTCCAGTCGACATAGACCTCCCAGAAGGTCGATCCCGATCCCCAGCCGAACAGCGGCGAGTCTAGCCAGCGCTCGAACGTCGCGTGCCATATGGCGAGCCGACCGCCGCTCACCGCGTTCGCACTTTTTGCATCGCTGGCGGCGTAGAGGTAGAAGTCAGGATTGTCAGGCAGCAACGACAGCGCGAGTCCCAGCGCGAGCACGCTCAGCATCGCAACTTGTACAAGCCGAGCGCGCGCTGGCCAGCGGCGTAGGCTGATGAGCGCGATCAGCGCGACGACGGCCAGCGCCAGCACCGCCGCGCGCGTTCCCGACCAGCAGGTCAGCCCGGCCGCGAGCACATAGGCGAGCGACAGCGCCCGCTGATCCTGCTCATCGCCGTAAAGCAACGCCAACATCAGGCCGGCGGCGATCGCGCCGGTCCATGATCCGAAATGCCGCACGCTGATGAACCCGGGCAGCGCCGAGCCCCATTCGATTGCCCCGCCCGGCACGCTCGCGGCCGGCGGAGGAAGCTGGAACCGCCACATCGTTAGCACGGCCAGCACGACCAGCCCGAGCGTCAGCCAGCGAAACAGCGCGCGGATATCGGCGACAGGCTCCATCCGCGCCAAGAAATGGATCGCCGCGCAGAAGCGCAGATGGACGAGCGTGATCAGCGACATGAGTACCGAATCGAACGGATGGTGCGAACGGAACACGCTGCCGACCGTCAGCCCGATCGCGAGCAGCCCGAATGCCAGCTTCACGTCGCGCGGCAATTCCCGCCACAAAACTGCATCGCGATAACCGCGCCGCACCGCGACCTGGATCGCGACCAGTTCGGCGGCCACGAACGGCAACTCCAGCAGCCGCGTCCACTCCGCCCAGCCTGGATCGACGCGGTGAATATAGGTCGGATAGAGCAATGCCGCGAGCACCGGCATCACCACGCCCAACCCTACACCCAGCCAATCGTAGAGCGTCCAGCGGGTCATTGTCGCGTTGATCGTCGTCGCGTGGGTCATGCGCCTGCCATCTCATCGCCGCCCGACCACGAGCCGCCTCACGCTGGCTGTAGCGGGCAGCGCTTGGTGAATAGTTAACGGGCCGTCAGCCAAACCGCGGAATCTTCGCTGTCGACGCGCATTCATGTTGCCATGTCGACATCACGACATGTAGGGATGGCGCCATGCCGACGATCGCGATCATCAGCCAGAAGGGCGGGGCGGGGAAGACGACGCTCGCGCTGCACCTCGCCGCCGCGGCGCAGGACGCGGGCGCGGTGTCGCTCATCATCGATACCGATCCGCAGGCCACCGCCAGCCAATGGGCCGCATGGCGGCAGGACGCCCCGCCCGAGGTGATCGACAGCCCGCCGCCCCGGCTCGCCGCCAAGGTTCGGCAGGCCGGCGAGCAGGGTGCGAAGGTGATCGTCATCGATACGCCGCCGCACGCCGACAGCGCGGCGCGCGCCGCGGTCGAGGTCGCCGATCTGGTGCTGATCCCGTGCCGCCCGAGCGCGTTCGATCTCGCCGCGATCCAGACCAGCGCCAAGCTGGTGCAATTGCTCCGCAAGCCGGCGTTCGTGGTGTTTAGCGCCGGCAGCCCCAACGCGCCGCGCGTCTATGCCGAGGCGGGCGAGCTGGTCGAAAGCTATGGCACCCCGGCGTGTCCGGTGCTGCTGCCCGACCGCGCCGCCTTCCGCCATGCCAGCGCCGAGGGCCGCACAGTCATGGAAGCCGAGCCGAACGGCCGCGCCGCGCAGGACGTACGCGATCTGTACAAATGGGTCTGTCGACAGCTCGACATGCCCGCCCCTCGTTTCCGCAAGAAGGTCGCCGCATGAGCCGCAAGCCCAGTTTCGCCAATCTGCGCGGCACCGCGAACCCGACGCCGGCCGTCGTTCCCGCCCCCCGCGCCAAGGCGACTCCGGCGCCGGCCCCGGTTGCCGCCCCCGCGCCGCCGCCTGAGCCTGCGCCGGCCTCGACCCGCCCGGTCAGCCGCGAGGGCCGCAAGCAGATCGCGGGTTTCTTCTCACCCGACATGTCGCTGGCGATGCACATGCTCGCGCGCCGGCAGGGCCGCAGTTTGCAGGCACTGATGGCCGAGGCGTTCAACGACGTGCTGCGCAAGCACGGCGAGAGCCCGATCGGCGATTGAACGCCGCGCGGGGCAGGGGCGTTGACCGGGTGAGCAGCCGGAGCATGACGATGACCGACCCCGACGATCTTCCCGACGACGACGCGCCCGCCGACCTGCCCGACGAGGAAGCCGAGGACCTCGGCGACTTCGCCTGAGCGCGCCATCGCGGTGTCTGTCGCTTCCGATCGACCCACCATTGTGCCATGATATGACGGCACTGTGGGGGGGCAGGCGATGATCCTTGATCTCAGACGCTTGGGCACGGCAAGCGCGGCCATCATCCTTCTCGCGCTGGCGACGACGCCGGCGCAGGGTCAGGCCCGGTTCGACGTGATCGACATGCACTTCCACGCCGATCGTCCCGATGATGAAGGGCCGCCGGGCGGCAAGGCCTGCGCCCCCTATCCCGAATGGGCACCGCGCGATCCGGGCCAGCCGATCGACGCCTATCTCGATTGGTTTACCGGCCATCCCCGCTGTTCGCATATTCTCTCCGCGCCGTCCGACGGCGCCACGCTGCGTGACCGGGGCATCGCGCAGCTGAAGCGCTACAATGTCCTGGCCCTCGCGGGCGGCAATGCGTCGGTCGTCGAGGATTATCGGCAGCATGGCGATGGCCACATCCTGCCGAGCGTCGGTTTCGGGAGCAGCGGCAAGCTCCCCTCGATCGACACGCTTCGGCGGTTGCGCGCCGAGGGCAAGGTGCAGGCGCTCAGCGAGATCACCGTCCAATATGCCGGCATCGCGCCCGACGATCCTCGCATGGAGCCGTATTTCGCCTTTGCCGAGGCGAACGACATTCCGGTCGGCCTTCATCTGGGCCCGGGACCGCCCGGCACCGCCTATTTCGCGACACCGGACTATCGCGTGGCGGCGGGCGATCCGCTGCGGCTGGAAGCGGTGCTGACCCGCCATCCCAAGCTGCGCATCTATGCGGCGCATGCCGGCTGGCCGTTCGCCGACGCCATGATCGCGATGATGTTCGCTCATCCGCAGCTTTACGTCGACATTGCGGTGCTCGACTGGGCGTATCCGGATCAGCAATTCTATCCGTATCTTCGCCGGTTGATCGACGGCGGCATGGAGCGGCGGATCATGTTCGGTTCGGACAATATGGTGTGGCCGGACGCGATCGGTGCCGCGATCGAGCGGATCCGCAAGGCGCCGTTCCTGACCGAGCGTCAGAAGCGGCTCATCCTGCACGACAACGCCGCGCGCTTCCTCCGCATCGATGGGTGAGGGGAGCGCTCGCTCCCCCCGACCTCACACCAATCGCCGCGCCACCTTCACCCCGCGCGCGCGGCGCAGCGTATAGCCGACCGCGCCGAAGCCGAGCAGCAGCATCGCCCATGTCGCCGGCTCGGGCACCGCGCCGCCGGTCGCGGCGGTGCTCGTGAAGCGGAAGTTGGCGTCGCAAATGCCCTTGGTGCAATTGCTCGCCGCGTTGAACGCCGGCTTGCTCGTCAGCAGCTGCCCGCCCGCATAGCCATCGGCGGTCGCGTTCGCGGCCGGGCCATAGACCAGCCCGAGCCGGTCAGTCGTCGCGCTCACCACGGCGGTATAGGTCGCGCCCTCGGTCAGCGTCAGGCCGCCGAGATCGAAATCATACCAGAAATTCTGCCGCGCCGCGCCCGCGACCGGCGTGCCGGTCACCTGCTTGAGCATTGTCGCGCCCAGCGTGCCGCCATCCAGCAGCGAGAAGGTCAGCGCGGCATTGGCGTTGGTGGTGCTGATCGTCTGGAACTGGAAGCCGAACGAGGTCAGCGCCGACCCGACCATCGTGAACGACTGACCGACCGGGCCGTATTGGGAGAGGCTCAGCCCGCGCGCGCTACCGGCATCCTGCACCACCGTCGCCGCCTGCGCGGGCAGCGTCGCGACCGTCGCCATGGCCAGCGCCACCGCCGTCATCAACCGCGTCATGATCCTGGACCCCTGTTAACCTTGGTGAACGCCGCGGCCTCTATCAAGGCGATGTTGCAGTCGCGCGACAGCGCCGATCCCCAGCCACCGCGCGGCGCTGCAACCGCATCGTCATCAACGCTGGCTAAAGGCATCATCAACGAAAATGGTTAATCGGGACGGTGTCGGATGAGCGCGACGTACTGGAAACTCGGCAGCGGCGATCTGGTCCAGGACTGGAGCGACACGTCGCTGATCGCGCAGGACGACGACTGGAGCCGCGTCCCCAGCATCATGGGCTTCCGTGGCGACGATCTGACGACGCGCACCGGCACCGATCCCCGCACGATCACCGGCAGCAGCGACGTCGTCGACGTGATCGCCAACCAGACCAGCACCGCGCTGACCACCGGCGGCGTCGCCGAGTTCGAGATCGCCAATCCGGTCGTCGCGCTGCAAGGCTCGGGAACCGCCGACGCGCCGTACCTAGCCTTCTATCTCGACGCGAGCGGGCGCAGCGACGTGCGCTTCACCGCCTTGGTCCGCGATATCGACGGCACGTCGGACAATGCGATCCAGCAGGTCGCCGTTCAATATCGGTTGAACGACACCGCGGCGTGGGTCGACCTGCCGTCCGCCTATATCGCCGATGCGACCACCGGCGGCACCGCGACGCAGGAAACCAAGATCGACGTGACGCTGCCCGAGGCGGCGAATGGCGTCGCGACCTTGCAGGTCCGCGTCATCACCACCAATGCGGTCGGCAGCGACGAATGGATCGGGATCGACGACATCCGCGTCACCAGCAAGGGCGCGGGCGCGCCACAGCCGGGGGCGCTGTCGATCGCCGATGCCAGCACCGTCGAAGGCAATGGCGGCACGCACGACATCGCCTTTACCGTCTCGCGGGTCGGCGGCAGCAGCGGCGCGGTCGAGGCCGGGTGGAGCGTTACGCTGCCCGGCGGCGCGGACGGTGCCAGCGCCGGTGATTTCGCGGCGGGGACGGTGTTTTCGGGTAAGGTGCAGTTCGCCGACGGCCAGACCAGCGCGACGATCCGCTTGCCGGTCGCGGGCGATACCGTACTGGAAAACAACGAGACGTTCACCGTCACCTTGTCGGGCGCGACCGGCGGCGCGACGCTCGACCGCGCGACCGCGACCGGCACGATCGTCAACGACGACATCGGCTATCGCACGATCGGCGCGATCCAGGGGACGGGGCTGAAGTCGGCGTTCGAAGGTCAGAATGTCCTCACCACCGGCGTCGTCACCGCGATCGACAGCAACGGCTTCTACATCCAGGATTATGGCGACGGCGACGCGCGCACCTCGGACGCGATCTTCGTCTATACCAACCATGCGCCGCAGGACGTGTTCGTCGGCGACACGCTGACGATCGAGGGCCGCGTCAGCGAATATCGCGCCGGCACCGGCGGGCTGACCGTGACGCAGCTTAACCCGACCGCGATCACCGTCGACAGCTTCGGCGACGCATTGCCCGACGCGGTGCTGATCGGGGCGGGCGGTCTGACGATCCCGACCGAAAAGATCGCTGATGGCATCGCCTTCTGGGAAGCGCTGGAGGGGATGCGCGTCACGCTCGACGCGCCGCATGTCGTGTCGAACACCACCGCGGACCAATGGCGCGAAACCGATGTCGTCGTCTCGGGCGGGGCGGGCGCGACCGGCCTGAACGCGCGCGGCGGGATCACGATCGCGCCCGGCGACTATAACCCCGAGAAGATCCAGTTGCAGGCCGATCGCGCGGTGTTCGACGGTTTCGACCCGCACTACAGCATCGGCGACCAGCTCTCGAGCGTCACCGGGATCGTCAACTACGCCAACGCCACCTACGAAGTGATCGTCACCGAAGCGGTATCGGTGACGAAGGACGTGACGCTCGCGCAGGAAGTGTCGGCGCTCAAGGGCGATGCGACGCACCTCTCGATCGCGACCTATAATGTCGAGAATCTCGACACCAGCGACGGCAAGTTCGACGTGCTGGCGAGCAACATCGTCTACAATCTGCGCGCCCCCGACATCGTGGCGTTGCAGGAGATCCAGGACGCCGACGGCGCGGGCACCGGCAGCGATCTGTCGGGCCAGAAGACCGCGCAGGGGTTGATCGATGCGATCGCGGCGATCAACGGCGGGCGCTACGCTTATGTCGAGATCGCGCCGACCGTTGCCGGATCGACCGGCGGCGAGCCGGGCGGCAACATCCGCAACGGCTATCTCTACAACATCGACCGCGTCGGCTATGTCGACGGCAGCGCGACGCTGATCACCGGCGATGCGTATGCCAATAGCCGCAAGCCGTTGGTGGCGACGTGGGATTTCCACGGCGAGCAGCTGACGACGATCAACGTCCACTTCACCTCGCGCGGCGGCAGCGAGCCGTTGTGGGGCGCCAACCAGCCCGCGTTCGATGCCGGCGACGCCGCGCGCACCGCGCAGGCGGCGGGGGTGAAGGCATGGGTCAACGACAAGCTCGCCGTCGATCCGTCACTCAACGTCGCGATCATGGGCGACTGGAACGGCTTCTATTTCGAACAGGCGCAGACCCAGCTCACCGATCCGGCGCAGGGCGGCAAGTTCACCAATCTCAACACCTTGCTGCCCGCAGAAGAGCGCTACAGCTACATGTTCCAGGGCAATGCGCAGGCGCTCGACAACATGCTGGTGACCGGCGGGCTGCTGGACGGCGCATCGTTCGACGCGGTGCATCTCAATGCCGAATTCGGCGGCGATCGTCCGACCGACCATGATCCGCAGCTCGCGTTGCTCAAGCTCGGCCGTGAGGCGGCACCGGCGGTGCTCACCACCGACGCATGGAGCGACGACGTCAGCGCCGGCTGGATGACGGGCACCCATGCGCGCTACGTCGGGATGGAATTGCTCCACATCGCGTGAGGCGGGCTTCCCGGATCGGGTGACGCCAATTTTCTCCGTCACTGCGAGCGGAGCGAAGCAATCCAGGGCGTCCTGATCCGGCCCTGGATTGCTTCGCTTCGCTCGCAATGACGAAAGCGGCGAGGGTGATGCTTCACGCGACGTGTTACCGCCGCACGCCGCACCCGCTACGGCTGCATCGTTTGTGCCGGCGTCGCCCGCTGCGTCGCTTCCGCGGTGCGTCTCGCTGCGCTCATCGCCTCGGTGCCGGTCAGGTCGATGACGTGCACCGACAGATTGCCCATGCGTTGCCGGAGGCGCGTGCCGGTCGGCGTGTCGACGGTCGCGCGCACCGTGAAGCGGTCGATCCGGTACAGCCCCGGCTGCCCGTCCGGGAGCCGCAGCGGGGCATAGCGGCGCGCGGTGACGTGACGCACGATGCCCGGCTTCCATTGCCCCAGCCCGTTGGTGCGCAGCATCTCGACATCGTCGACATGACCGTCGGCGCGGATCCAGTAGCCGATATCGGCGAAGCGGATCGCGTCGTCGCGCTGCGGCTTTTCGCTGGGGGGCGCATTCACGTCGGCGATCGGCGGGGCGTAGATCAGCACCGGTTCCGCGCCCGCGCTTTCCCGCAGCCGCGCCGCCAGCGCATCGACCGCGGCATCGTCGCCCTTGCGCACCGCGATGCGCGTCCGCACGATCTCGCGCAATTGCGGCATCATCGCATCGCCCGGTCCGGCGAGTGTGACCGCCTGGTCGGCGTAGCGCTGCGCGTCGCGGTCACGTTGTTGCGCCAGCGCCAGCCATGCGCGACGGAACGCCGCGCCCGCCGCGAGGTCGGAGCGGCCGTTCTCGCCGGCGAGCCGCTGGACCTTGCCGTAGATGCCGTCGGCCGCGATCGGCTGGCCCAGCCCGACCATATCGTCGGCGAAATGCAGCTGTTCGGTCAGCGTCGCGGCATTGCTCTCGCCCAATTGGCCGCGCAATGTCAGCAGGTTGTTGCGCGACGCCGTGCGCCACAGGTCTTTGTCACCCTGATGTTCGGCGACCGTCGCGAGCGTTGCGTACAGGCTCGATACCGGCCCCGGCAGTTCGGCGGCGTGGCGCTTGTTGCGGCTGATCGCGTTTTGCAGCGTCTTGCGGGCGTCGCCGTAGCGGCCATCGGCGAACTGTTCGACCGAGGCCTGCAACGATGCCTCAACCTCTTGCGCGGGTGGACAATTTCGCGCGAGGCACGCCGCGAGTTCCTTTTCCGCGCGGTGGCCGACGACGATGACGTCCTTCGGTTCCGCGGGGGTGGAGGGGGAAGCGGCGACTTGCGCCAGCAGGAGCAGCAGCGGACCGGTCATGGGGCAGGAGGCTCACCCGCCGCCCACCCCATGTCAAGCGCGGTTTACCGCAGTTTCAGCGCCTTCAGCACCGCCGCCCAGCTTACGTATTTGAAGTTCTGGGTATCCGGCGCATTGTCGCCGTCCTGCGCGACGAACAGCCCGCCGGGATAGTCCGGGCCGAAATCGCCGAGCGCCAGTTCGACGCCGTCGGTCTCACTGGTGGCGTCGATGGTGCCACCGCCGACCCGAAAATACCCCGCGAAGGTGACGTCCGGTAGCCGGTAGAGCGTGTATTTGCTGTCGCCCTGACTGGAAACGACAAGGAATCCGCCGCTCCGTCCTCGCGGCGCGAGCGCGAGCCCCTCGGCATCCGCGACGAGCGTCTTGCCGTCGACCGCCGCGACCTTCGTGCCGGTGACCGGCGCGGCGGGATCGGCGGCGAAGCGCCAGAGGCCGACGTCTTCCTCCGCGACGTACAACAAGCCGGTGCGATCGTCGGCGACGCAACCCTCGGCCTGCGTTCCGAGCTTCATCGAGCGGACGGTGGTGACGCGCGGCGCGCTGCCGGCGAGGTCGATCGCGACCTGATCGATGCGGCCGTCCTTCATCACCACGAAGCCGAACAGCGCCTTGTCGCGCGCACGCTGCCACAGGCACATGCCGTACGCCTCGCCCGCGCCCGACGGATAGCGGCCGAGCGGCAGCAAGGTGGCGCGCGCGGTATCGAGCGTGAACAGCGCGACATGGCCCTGCGCCTCATCGGCCCGGTCGCTCGCCGCGACGATCACGCGCGTGCCGAGATCGCGCAGGTCGACGTTGTTGAGCCGTGCGAAGGGGGTGAACGACCGCCGCTTGCCCTTCAGATCGTAGACGTGGATGCCGGCCTGTTTGTCGGTGCCGATCACGAGGCTTTTCGCCGGGTCGCGCGGGTTGCGCCAGATCGCCGGATCGTCGGCGGCATCGGCGGCGGTGTCGACCGGATCGGTTTCGGCGGTCGCGGCGACGGTCGGCGCGACTTCCGGAACCGGGGTCGCCGTCGCGCACGCCGACAGCACCAGCGCGAACGGCAGCGCGCGCCTCACAGCTTCACCCGCACGCCGCCGAAGATCGTGTAACCGAACTTCTCATATTCATACACGCGCTGACGTTCGCCGTAATAGCGCACGCCCGCCGAATTGGTGAGGTTCTTGCCCTCGACGAACAGGTTGATCTCCTTGGTCAGCTGCACGCTGCCGGTCGCGTCGAGCTGCCCGCGGCCTTCCCAATAGAGGTCGAGCGCCGGCAGATCGGCGTTGATCTCGTCGAGGTAATCGCTGCGCTTGGTATAGGCGACGCGCAGGTTCACGGGCCCGCGTTCGTAGAACAGGCTGGCGTTCCACATATGCGTCGACTGGCCGGGCAGGCGGAAGCGCGTGCGCCCGCCGAACGTGGTGTCGAAGCGCGCGTCACCGGCGGTGTAGGTATAGTTCGCGAACACCCCGAACCCGCCCAGCACGCCGGGCAGGAACGACAGATGCTGCTGCCAGTTGACCTCGACGCCGTAGAGCTTGCCCGCTTGCGCGTTGACCGGGCGGCTGAGCACCGCGCCCGCGATGCCGTTATAGGTGCCGAAGCCGGTGACGTTATAGCGATAGTCGCTCAGATCCTTGTAGAACCCGTTGACCGCGATCACCCCGAGCGGACGGATGTAATATTCCACACCGGCGTCGACATTGTTCGACAGTGTCGGGCGCAAATTCGGATTGCCGAATTCTACGCGCACCGTCGTGCCCTCGGTCGTCTCCAGCACGCGCGGCGCGATCTGCGGGAAGTTGGGGCGGTTGATCGCGCGGGTCAGCGCGACGCGCCCGATCAGGTTCGGCGTGAACGCCTGGCGCAGCGTCAGGTTCGGGAAGAAATCGGTATAGCTGGTGTCGCCGCGCGCGTTGCCGATCACGCCCGTGGTCGAGACGGTCGGCGCCTCGCTGCGGAACGCGGTCGCCTCGACGCGCAAGCCAGCGATCAGCGTCGTCGCGCCGAATTCGAAGGTGCCCATCCCGAACAGCCCGAGCAGCTTTTCGGTCGCGCGGTAATCGGCGCTAACCGATTGCGGCAGGCGGCGCTGCGCCGCGCTCTTCGTCGCGTCGAAATAGCTGTCGACCAGTCCGGTGTTGAAGCGGTCGCCCAGCGCATAGTCGAAGTTGCGCGAATCCTCGTCCGACAGCAACCCGGCGAGCGTCTGCGTCGGCGCGGCGGTCGTGCGCTGGTCGCGCAGCCGTTCTTCGTCGGCGCGGATGGTGCGCGCGCGGAACTTGCCGCCGGTCGACAGCGTCGCGGTGCCGCTGCCCAGCGGCTGCGGAATGTCCATGCGGATCTGCGCGGTGAACTCGTCGTTCTTCGTCGTGTTGCTGCGATAGCTGTTCTCGCGGAACCCGTAGCGATCGAGCTGGAGATGCTCGTTCGAGGTGAACAGCGAATAGCTCGGCAGATCGGTGTCGCGCCCGAAATCGTAGGACAGGGTGGGGCGCAGCGTCGAGCGGAACACCAGCTCGTCGCGGCGCGGATAGGTCTGCGACGTCTCGCTATACGCGACATCGGCGCGCACCTGTCCGTCGCCCAATTGCTGCTCGACGCCGCCGGTGACGGTCTTGATCTCGTTGACCTGCGTGCGGTGGCGCAGCGCCTTTTCGATCCGCGTCCGCGTCCAGGTCGCGGCGGTATCGGTCGATCCGGCGGCCGGCGCGGCCTGATCGGCGTTCCAGGTGATGCCGATCCGGTCGCGATATTCATTGTCCTCGAAGCGCGCATAGGTGCCGCGCACCCAGGTGCGCGTCGCATCGCTCGGCCGCCATTCCAGCGCCGCGGTGCCCGCGATCCGCTCGCGCTTGGTCACGTAATCCTTGAACAGGGTTTCGGTGACGCGCAGCCCGGCGCTGGTCGGGGTCCAGGCGTTCTCGACATTGTCGGGCTGGCGATCGGTGCGCGAATAGCTGCCCGACAGCAGCAGGCCGAACTGGCGATCGGCGCCGAAGCGGTCGCCGACCGACCCCGAGGCCCGGTAATCGCTGCCCTTGCCGAGCTGGTTGTAGCTCGCGCCCGCCATGCCCGTCAGCGCGAAGCCCTTGCGATCGAACGCCGAGCGCGTGGTGATGTTGACCGCGCCCGCGATCGAATCCGCGTCCTGATAGGGGAGCAGCGACTTGGTGACCTCGAGATTGGCGACGATGTCCGACGGCAAGGTATCGAGATCGACCGCGCGCGTCGTCGGGTCGACCGACGGGATCTGGATGCCGTCGACCGAGATCGCCGACCATTCGCTCGGCGCGCCGCGCACGTTGATGTAGCGGCCCTCGCCCTGATCGCGCTCGATCCCGACGCCGGGCGCGCGTTGCAGCGCCTCGGCGATGTTGGGATCGGGGAAGCGCCCGATCGCGTCCGCCGAGATGACGGTGATCGTGTTGTTGGCGGTACGCTGCTGGTTGAGCGCGCGCGCGGTATTGTCGAACAGCGACGCGCCGCGCACGACGATGTCGCCGCTGTTCGCGCCGGCTGCGGGGAGCGTGATTTCGACATCGCTGATGCGTTCCGCGGCGGTGACGCCCTGCGTCGCTTGCGGGCGGCCGAGATAGTCGATCAGCAGCGTCACCGCGCTGGTCGCATCGGGCGTGGCGATCGTGAACCCGCCCTGCAGATCGGTGGTCGCCTGCGCGCCGGTGCCCTCGACGACGATCCGCGCGCCGGGCAGCGCCGCGCCGGTCGCGTCATAGACGTGCCCCGACACGCTCGGCCCCGCGACCGCGGCGACGGTGCCGGCGGGCGCGGCGTCGGGGGCGGGATCGGCCGCCGCGGCGGGCTGCGCGGCGACGGCGAGGGCGATGAGCGAGACGCCCGCGATCGCGCGGACGCCGGAATGAGTGACGAGCATGTGGCTCCCCCTGAGCGCTGTGGTGCCGGCGTTGGCCGCCGGCCGGTGATGGGGGTGCGCATGGCGGGATTGCGTGACGGAACCGCGGAGGTTCGGTTACGCGGGTGTGACAGTGGCGGGGCTGTGGCGGTTGGGGCACAGCGGGGGCGGGGCGTCGTTCGGTGGCAGCGTCAATCCTCGTCGTCGAACGGCCGCGTGCGCCAGCTGGCGTGCAGTGTCGGCACTGCGCTGAACAGCGCCATCATGTAGAAGGCGAGCGCAGTCAGCTCTTGTTGTGCAACGACAGCCGACCATCGGTGCAGCGCGAGCATCCCGATGGTGAGCCACACGCCCACGAACCCCGCCGTGGCCACGGCGGCGAGGCCGGCCAGAAGGGAGTCGCGCCGCTGTTGGCGCTCGAATTCGTCAGCACGTTCGTTGAACCGGCGCAAAGGACCCCAGATCGGCATCAGGTTGGCGATGAAGAAGCCGAACATGATCAGGGCGTAGCCAAGCCAGTAGCTGCGGTTCGGATACAAGACGCACCAGACGAGGCCCGCGCTGGCGAGAAAGAGCGCCAGCAGCGGTGGCCAACGCAGCTGCCGCCTGCGCTGCGTTCCCGCTGCCATGGCGGGCACGCCTGTCCACAGAACCGACCGATCCAGCCAGACGAAAAACCGGTGCTGCCGGTCGCTCATTGCTCCACTCCTATCCGCCGCAGGCTGTTTGCGATCGCTTCAAACGGGGTGAGCGAAAAGATCAGCTCGACAGGCACGTCGAACACCGCGGCGACCTTGAGGGCCAGCTCAAGGCTCGGCTTGTAATCGCCGCGCTCGAGATATCCGATCGTCTGCGGGTTGACGTCCACCGCCTCCGCGAGTTGCCGACGCGACAACCCATGTTCGGCACGGAAGACGGCGATCCTGTTGTACATGATCCTATACGCGCTTCATGATGATTCGTTGTGAATAGACAACATATCGCGTGTTCAGTCAATAAGGCATGGGTGCGCTCCGGCCGTTGATCGAGCGCGTGACTCACCGCGCCGCCGGTGAGTCAGGAAATCCGTCGGACAGCCTTGTGTCGTCGCGCTACCTTCCGACGTGCACCGCAGGAGGCCGCGATGACGCCCGATACGCTTCCCTATGCCCCGATCGAACTGGTCGCGCGCAACCCGGCGCGTGGGGTGCATCGCCGCTGGCGGCTGCACGCGGCGCGCGACCTGTTCGGGCGTGTCACCGTCGAAACCGCCTGGGGCCGGATCGGCGCGCCGGGGCGCACGCTGGTGCGCAGCTTCGCCGGCGAGGAGGAAGCGTTGCGCTATGTCCGGGGGTTGCTCCGTCGCCGGGCGGGCGCGCCGCGGCGGCTGGGGACGGGGTATGTATCGGCCTGATCTTGTCCAATCCGTCCGCTTGCGCTATATCGCGGACAGGAAGGACAACCTCATGACCGCGCTCGCCCGCCCGCTCGCCGCCCCCGACACGCTGCGCCGTCGCGCGATGCAGGCGTTGACCGACGCGGTGGCGCGCGCGCTCGACAGCGCCAGCGAGGAGACGCTGGCCGCGATCGTCGGCGCGCAGGACCCGCGCGAGGCGCTGGCGATCGCGCCGCGCGACCTCGCCCCGCCGCCCCCCGAACGGCTCGCCGCCGAACGCGCCGCACGCGCGCGCACCGCCGGGTTCCGCGCCGAGCTGGCCGCGCACGTCGGGGGGATGTACGACCGCGCCGAGGTCGCCGGGCTGCTCGGCGTCACCCCGGCCGCGATCGACAAGCAGCGGCAACGGCGGCAGATCCTCGGCGTGCCGTATGGCAATGAGATCCGCTACCCGGCGGCGCAGTTCCGCGACGGCGCGGCGCTCGCCGGGCTCAAGCCGATCCTCGATGCGTTCGGCGACATGAACCCGTGGGGGCAGTTGCAATTGCTCGCCGCGCCGCTCGACGGGTTCGGGGAGGCGCCCGCGTCGGTGTTCGCGCTGCTGGCGGGCGGCGCGGATGCGGAGACGCGCGCGCGGCTCGCGGCGCTGGCGGCGGGCTGGGCGGGCTGACGCGCGCGACGATGCTGCGGCTGCGCCGGATGCGCGAGGGCGCGGTGTTCCACCGCATCCATCGCAAGACGCTGTCGCCGTTGTTCTTCGGCCCGGCGGGTGCGACGCCGCTGCAACGCTACGACGACCCGGCGGGCGGGTATAAGCTGCTGTACCTCGCGCTCGATCTGGAGACCGCGTTCGGCGAGACATTGGTGCGCGTGCCGATGGTCACCGACGTGCTGTCGAGCGACGTCGCCGTGCGCGCGCGCAGCGAGCTGGTCGCGCGGCGGGCGTTGCGGCTGTACCCACTGGTCGATGCGGGCGTGTCGGCGCACGGGCTGTCGTTCACCGAGCTGCACGGCAGCGACTATCGCCGCACGCAGGCGATCGGCGCTGAGATCCACGCGCGGAGCGGCGCGGACGGGATCCTCTATACGTCGCGCTTCAACGACCTGCGCTGCGTCGCGCTGTTCGACCGCGCGCGCGACGCGGTGGAGGTCGCGACGACCGAAGCGCTGATGCCCGAGGAGGCGCACGCGCTCGCCGGGCGGTTCGGGAAGGCGTACGTCGATCCGTGAGCGCTAGGCCAATCGACATTCACCGCGCAGCCGCCGTCTTTCGTCATCCCGGACTTGATCCGGGATCCCGCTTCTACTGCTGTCGCGGACGAAGCGGGGCCCCGGATCAAGTCCGGGGCGACGAACGAAGGGAAGGGATGCCGCTCCCGCCTAGAAGCGCGCCGACAGGCCGACCCGCACCGTCCGGCCGCGGACCTGATAATAGGTCGGGTAGGTGTTGAAGCCGTAACCGATCCCGTAGTTCAGGTCCTGGCCGATCAGTGGCGGGTCCTTGTCGAACAGGTTCTGGACGTTGAACCGCACGTCGATCCCCTTCACCAGCGTGACGTTGGTGTTGAAGTCGAAGTAGCTGTAGGCCGGGATGCGGTTGGCGAGCGGGTAGGTCTGGCCCGGCGCGGCCTTCAGCACCGTGCTGCTCGACAGCTTCGAATTCTCCGTGCCGCCGATGAAGCGCCAGGTGAAGCCGATCCCGCCCTTGATCCACGGCAGCTGCCAGTTGACGCCCCCGACATGCCGCCAGCGCGGCATCGGGTCCTGACAGGCGAAGCCGAAATAGCCGAGGCACGACCACGACGGGTTGCCGGGCGCGAATTGCTTCTCGAACTTGGTGGTCAGCGTGCCGTTGAAGTTCAGCCCGAACGTGCCGATGTTGTCGGCGAGGCCAAGCCGCTTGGGATCGAGCGCGTAGCTGGTGCTGAAGTCGATTCCGCGCGTCGCGGTATAGCCCGAGTTGTTGTAGCGCGCGTCGGCGACCAGCAGCTGACCGGTCTGCGGATCGCGCTGGTAGAACTGGCAGAAGAATTCGACCTTGTTGTCATAGCATTGGTTGAACGCCATTCCGATCCGCGTCCATTCGAACGCGCCCTGGATGTTGATGTCGTACCAGTCGGCCGAGGCGGTGAAGCCGGGGATGCCGCGCGGTTGCAGCACCACGCCGAGCGTCTTGCTGCGCGAACGTTCGGGTTGCAGCGCCGAATTGCCGCCGTTGACCAATGTCGTCGGGCAATAACCCTGTGAATCGCAACCGGTATAGCTGCTGAGCGCGTCATATTGCGCACGCGTCATCGCGACCGAGCATTGGTCGAACGTGTAGCGCGTCGCACCCTTGCCGTCGCTTGAGGCGCGCGGCGGGGCGCACAGATCGAGCATCGGCGTGTTGGGATAACGGTTCTCGCCTTCGAGCCGCTGCTGCACCCCGACGCGTACCGCGCGGTTGTAGCTGCCACGGAAGCGCAACCCGTCGACCGGCGCCCAGCTCGCCTCCGCCTTCCAGCTGCGGATCAGCTTCTCGTAGACGTCGTAATCGGAGATCCGATAGCCGCCGTTGATGCTGAGTTCCTTGAAGAACGGCTTGTCCTCGATCAGCGGGATGTCGATCTCGCCGCCCAGCTCCTTGACGCTGGTGCGCCCGTCGAAGGTGGTGAAGGTCGACCACGCGCCGAACCCCTGCGACTGGTTGCGGTATTTGCGATATTCGCCGGTGACCGCGAAGCCGATGCCGCTGGTCGCGAACGGGCTCTTGAGCCCATACTTTTCCAGCGTGCCGGAAATGACGCCGTTGAAGACTTGCAGATCGTTCTGCTGGCGGCGGCTGCCGTCGCCGGTCACATAATTATAGACCGCGTCGCTGATCGTGCTGTTCGACGAAAAGGCGTCGATCGGCTGGCAGGCGGGGTCGGTGCCGTCGATCGTCGACAGGCAGGTCGGCACGCCGTTCACGTTGCGGACCTGCAACCCCTTCGCCAGCCGGTCGGCCTGATCCGCGAACCACAGATGGTCGGACGACCCCTCCATGATGTTGCGGGTCTGCTGGTAGCTCAGCTCGAAACGGATGCTGTCGACGATCCGCCCCGACAGGTTGAGCGCGCCGCGCCAGTCGGTGGTGCTGTTGCGGAAGTTCTGGATCATTCCCGGGCGGAACAGCGACAGCGCGATCGGATTGCTCAGCGCGGTGGTGCCCGCCGCGGCGCCGCAGATCTCCTGCGCCTGCGCCGCGCTCAGGAACGGATTGTCGCAATTGACCGGCGCGTTCGGCGTCCATAGCCCGCCGTCGACCGAGTTCGCGCCGCGTTCGTTGATGCGGCTGTAGAGGAAGCTGCCGTTGAGCCGCAGCCCGAGCGGCAGTTCGGCGGTCAGGAAGCCGCCGGCATTGTAGGTCTCGCTGCGCCGCTGGATCGAATCGACGCGCTGGATGCGGACCTCGTCGGCGGTGTCGTAGGGGCGGAAGGCGCGCGAGCCGTCGAGCGCGTTGGTGCGGTCCTGCCCGTTGATGCTGAAGTAATTGTACGGATTGTAGGTGGTGCCGTCGCACGCATAGCTGGTGTTGCCGGCATCGCGGTTGTTCGGGTCGAACATCAGCAGCGGGCAATTGACGGTGTCGATCTCGCGATACTGGATCGGCAGCGCCAGTTTGTAGGTCGCGAACGCGCTGATGTTGAGCGCGCCGCCGAGCAGGTTCTTGCCCGCCGCCAGCGAGGCGAAATAATTGCCGCCGCCCAGCCATGGCCCGCGCGGATAGCTGTAGCCGGCCTTTTGCGCGGTTTCGCGCAGCAGCTGGCTGTCGTTGTTGTGGCTGAAGCCGCTGACCTCGCCGTCAAACGCGATGCCGTCGAACTTGCGCTTGAGGATGAAGTTGACGACGCCCGCGATCGCGTCGGAGCCATAGACCGCCGAGGCGCCGCCGGTCATGATGTCGATCCGGTCGATCAGCGCGCCGGGGATGATGTTGACGTCATTGTCCATCCGCTGGCCGTTGAGCAACGTCAGCGTCCGGCCCGCGCCCAGGTTGCGCAGGCCGACCGGCGCCGCGCCCGACGTCCAGCTCTGCCCCTGCAACCCCAGCATCGGGGTGACCTGCGGCAATTGCGCGAGCGCATCCTCGACGCGCGCGAGCCCGCGCTCCTTGAGATAGGTCGAGTCGATCGTCGCGATCGGCGCGTTGCTCGTCATATTGGGGCGGATGATCCGCGTGCCCGTGACGATGACGTCCGCCGGATCGACCTTGTCCTGCTTCGCGTCGATGCGATCGCTGGAGGCGGCCACCCCGGTGATCGCGGGCGTGTCGTCCTCCGGTGTCGATGTATCGGCGGCGACCTGTGCGAACGCGACACCCGGCCATGCCAGTGCGATCAACGAAGCCCCGAGCAGACGCCGCGCAGTACGAGATTCCCCCACCTCAAATCCCCAAACCATTGTTTTCTAGGGACTTTGAAGCACATCATCTTCTTGATTACAAATATATTATACGGTATTATCTGTTTTAGATCAGTGCCCTGCCGGTTTTATCGCGGACGCCAGCCGTGCACCGAGCAGCGCCGCGAACCGCTCGACCGGGCACCGCCGCGCGCAGCCCGGCACCGTCATCGCTGTCGTGGTGACGCGGCTCCCCAAACGGCCCAGCTCCGCAGGGGTCTGCGTCCGGTACGACAGGCGGACGAAGCGCGCGCCGGCCGCGTCGCGTAGCAGTTCCATCACCAGCGCGCCCATCGGCGCGGTGTCGTTCTTCGCATAGCCCGGCGAGACGAGGTCGACCCCCAGCGCCGCCGCGAGCGCGGTGACGTTGGTGTCGTGGCCGACCAGCAGGTCGAGCGCGGGGCCGTCCGGTGCGGTCAGCGCGGCGAGCACGCGGCGGCCGAGCGGCCCGGCCTGATGCGCGGCCATGTACGGCGCGCGGGTGAAGACGTCGAACAGCGCGGTGTGGAGCCGGCCGATGCGTGCCAGCACCGTCGGGGTGGCGCGGCCCCAGCCGGGGTGCGGCATCCCCTCGGCGGCCTCGAGCAGCAGCACCTGCGCGATCCCGGAGGTGCGACGGATCGAGCCGTCCAGCTCGACGCCGCGTCCGTCCGCGGTCGGGCGCAGCGCAGGCGGCGCGCCGGGGCTGCACGTCGGCTGCGCGCACGCCAGCACGCGGTCGAGCAGGCGTAGCTCAGCGGCGTGTTTCGCCACCAGCCGGTCCATCCCGCCGGTGAAGTTCTCGATCGAGGCGATCGCGTCGGCGGCGCGGAAGTCGGTGGTGTGGGCGCGCAGCGCTTCGAACAGCGGGTCGACCTCGCCCGCCGCGCGGTGGCCGATCGCGATGCCGCAGCCGGGCGCGAAGCCGGCGACGAACTGCTCGCCGCTGTCGATCGTCCGCTGGCTGGTGTTGGTCCACACCCTGACACTGCCGGCGGCCGGACAGCCGGTCGCGGGCAGCACGCCGCGCGCCGCGAGCCAGGCGCGGTCGGCGCGGCCACGGAGCGCCAGCGCCTGCGCGCCGTGCGGGGTGATCTGTTCCGCCGCGACCGGCCATGCCGGCCATGGCGCGGCGGTGAGCGTGCCGGCGGGGACCTCGCCGTCGATCGGCGCGCGCACGCCGTGGCGCATCACCATCACCACGCGCTCGACCGTCGGCGCGGCGTGCGCGAGGGCGGGGGTGAGCGCGAGGGTGAGGGCGAGGAGGGGGCGGAAGGCTTTCACGGCGTCATCCTTGTCATCGTCGGCCTGCGGGTCTGGTCGCGATCGTCACGACACGCCACCACCTTGCCACCCCGGCGAACGCCGGGGTCCAGTCGGGGAACGTGCATCGGTCATCGCAACGGTTCGCCCAACTGGGCCCCGGCGTCCGCCGGGGTGGCAGGGTGGGGTAATTTGGGGCGACCTTTACCGTTGCCCCCGACTTGTTCGAGACCTCTGCGAAAGTCTGAAGATCGCCATCGATCATTCGTCACCCCGGACTGCGGCATGACGGATGGAGTTTCGAAGAGGTCTCGTCTTCGCCGGGGTGGCAGGGTGAGGTGGTATGGCGTGGCCCTCACCGTCGCCCCGGCCTCGAGCCGGGGCCCCGCTTCTTGCCGACCGTTGCAGAAGAAGCGGGGTCCCGGATCACGTCCGGGGCGACGGTTGGGGGTGGTTGGGGTGGCGGATGCGCTTACCGCGTCATCGTCAGGCTGATCTGGAAGACGCGGCCGGTCTTGAGGTAACCGCCGTTGCGGTCGTTCGAGATATACTTCTCCGACCGGCCGACCGTCGTCCAATAGCTGGCATTGTCGAGCAGGTTGCGCGCCGACACGCCGATCTCGAGATGATCGGTCGCCGCGAACGCCAGGCCGAAGTTCAGCTCCTTGAGCGGCTGGACCCAGATGTCGGGCTGCGTGTCCTGCACGGTCGCGAGCACGCGGCCGGTGTAATTGTACCACAGGTTCGCGCGCATCGGCCCGGCGGCGTAGAACAATTCGGCGTTGTAGATCAGGTTCGGCGCCTGCGGCAGCCGCGAGGTGCGGAGGTCGCTGGCGGCGATCCGATAGGTCGCCTCGGTCGTCTGCCACGTGACGTTCCCGCCGATGCCGACCCCGCTGAGCAGCGGCGAGGCGACGAGGTCGCCGATCGTGAAGCGCCCCGACGCCTCGATGCCGGTCGCCTTGCCGGTGCCGCCGTCGTTGGGGCGCGTGTACTGGATGCCGTCGATCGTCTGGCCGGTGCTGCGCACCGCGGTGGGGACGAGGATGTTCGACAGGTCCTTGTGATAGACCGCGACCTGCGCATAGCGCCCGGTGCCGCCGTAATATTCGACGCCCAGATCGTAGCTCCACGCCTGCACCGGCTTCAGGTTCGGGTTCGGCTGGCTGATCGCGGTGATGACCGACTGGCCGGTCTTCGGGTCGATGTCGCGGGTGATGCGCGTCGGGCCGGCGAGCTGGTCGAACGCCGGGCGCGCATAGCTGGAGCGCACCGCGCCGCGCACCACGAAGCGCTCGTTCGGACGCCACGCCGCCAGCACGCTGGGATCGACATGGTCGTAGCGGCGACCGGCGTTGACGAAGCGCGCGCCGTCCGCGTCGGACAGGTAATAGCGCGCGGAGAAGTGGTTTGCCTCGTAGCGGACGCCCGGGACCAGCTCGAAATTGCCGGCGGCGAGCGTCGCGGTGGCATAGAGCGCCTTGCGCTGCTCCTCGCCCTGCAACAGCCCCTGGTTGATCGTCGCCTGCGACACCGCGATCGACGGCACCAGCAACCGCGCCTGGCTGTCGAGCTGCGCGCGCGACAGCACCTTGATGGGGCGGACCGGGTAGTAATCGAGGAAGTCCTTGAGGACGTAGCCGAGATATTCGTTGATCGTCGGACCCGTAACGCTGCCGCTCTGGAGCGGGGTCTTGAACCGGTAGCGCGTCGCGTCGGGCGCCAGCGAGCGGCCGGTGCGGTCGGCATCCTCGTACAGCCCGCCCACTTCGACGCGGCGCAGCACGCCCTCGCCGTCATGCCCGATGCTGGCGCGCAGCGTCTTCTTCTTCTCACTCAGATAGTCGTAGCCCTGCTGGACGTAGAGCTGCGTCGGGCGGTCGAGCGACGCGACATAGGCCTGCGCGCCCGTCGACAGCACCGGTCGCGGCGAGATCGGATTCGACAGGTCGACGCGCCACGCTTCGGTCGCGGTGCCGCTCTGCGTGGCGTTGCCGTAGGAGATGCCGCGGAACGCCGCCTCGATGCGGCTCGGCTGGTCGAAGCGACCATCGGCGTATGCGCCTTCCAGCGCGGCGGTGAAGCCGTTCCAATGCGCCTTCGCGCCGAGTTGTGCGGAGAACAATTCCTGCTCGACGTCCTCGGTGCGGAAATAGCTCGCCGGATTGACGCCGACCGGATTGTAGACGCCCGCCGCGCTATAGGCGGTGGTCGTGCCGCCGTTGTGCGCCTGCGACGGATTGGGGTTGGTCTGACCGTTGTTCAGCTCGTTGCGCAAGCCGGTCTGGTTCATCGTGTTGGTGTTGAGGTAGGTCGCGTAATTGACGCGCGCATACAGGTCGAGCGCGTCGGTGCGCATGTCGAGCGCACCGCTCGCGCCGTAGCGCTTGATCTTGTTGTTGTAGAAGTTCCACTGCACGCCGTCCGCCGACAGCGCATCCGCATTGGCGCGCGCGGTGCCGACGTTGACCTTCGTGGTCTTGTAGTCGTTCTGCACCGCGGTCGATTCCGCGGCATTGGCGCGTTCCTCGTAATAGCCCGCGAGGTAGAAGCCGAACTGCTGCGCGTCGCCGAAGCGCCGCGCGGCGTCGATCCCCATCGCGCCGCCCCATGCCTCCTGGCTGCGGTCGAGCGCGAGGCCGGCACCCTGCGCCAGCACGCGGCCGCGCGTGAAATTGGTGCTGAAGTCGAACGCGGTCGGGGTGCGCAGGTCGATGATGCCGGCGATCGCATCGGCGTCACGCGCCGCGCCCGGGGTCTTGTCGACCACCAGCCCGCCGATCGCGAACGGCGAGAACAGGTTGAGCGAGATCGCGCGCCCGCTGCCCGCGGTCTGCGGCAGCCGCACGCCGTCCAGCGTGTAGGCGTTGAACCCGGTGTCGAAGCCGCGGATCGTCGCGAACTGCGCCTCGCCGGTCGCGCTCTGGTTGCGGCCCTGGTCGCGCGCCACCGACACGCCGGGCAGCCGCCGCGCGAGATCGGTGACGTTGGTCTGCGAGTTGATCGCGACATCGCCGGTGGTGATGATGTCGACCACGCCCGCGGCCTGCCGCTCCTCGGCGAGCGCGCTGCGATCGCGGCGGCCGTTGACGACGATATCGCCGGTCAGCACCTCGCTGGTCGTCTGCCCCGCGGTATCGGCGGCGTCGGGCGCACGCTCCTGCGCGACGGCGGGCAGGCTGAGCGCGAGCGCCGAACAGGTCAGCAGCTGACGGATGCAGGACGAACGACGCCGACGCTGCCGGACGGCCGGCAGCGGAAGATGCGAGAACATGGAACCCCCGATATGATGTGTTTATAGGCGGCAAGCGCCGCGTCGGCGTCGCGTTAGGGCCGATCCGCGACGATTCGATGACACCAATCTATAACTTTTATGACGCCATCGTTCCGCATGTCGCCGCTGCCAGCCGGTTCCCGAGACCGATCCGGCAACGACGAGGCGTTCAGGGCTTGCGCCGCAGCGACCAGATCACGTTCGCCAACGCGGTGAGGATCGCGGCCACCGCCAGCAGCACGGGCGTGTCGATCATCATGACTCGACCTCCTTTCCTGCCGTTACCTCAGCAGGTTAGGGGCATGTAGGAAAGAACAAAAGCGGAACAATGCTACTCCCCTCCCTTTCAAGGGAGGGGCTGGGGGTGGGTGGCGTCCGGGTGATACGGTTGGCAGCAGCGCATCGGGCAACCGTACTCCCGGACGCGACCCACCCCCGACTCCTCCCTCGAGAGAGAGGGGAGTCTAGCTCAGCACGCTCCCACCAGCGCCACCACGCGCACCGCATCCATCCCCCCGTCGCGCGTCGCGCACACGTGCCCGCGCGCATCGGTCGCGATCGCGAACGGCAGCCCCGCCGCCCGCGCCAGCGCATCGGTGCGGTAGCGGCGCACCTCGCCGTCGGGCGGCGTCCAGCGATAGGCCTCGGGCACGCGCCGCCACATCGCCGCGGCGCGGGCGCCATCCTCGACCATGAACACCCGCACCGCGCGCGAACGCGCCGCCGCGGCGATCGTGTCGAGCCGCGCCAGCTCGGCATGGCACGGCGCGCACCACGGCGCGACCAGCAGCAGCACGGTATCGGCGGGATAGCGCGGCGCCTCCGGGGCCGGCGCGGCCGCCCCCAGCACCAGCGTCAACGCCATCAGCCGCAGCAGACCATATCCCCTCTCGACAGCGCGCGGCCGCCGTGATGTGTTCGCCGGAGCAACGGGAGGGTTCATGTCGATATCATTGCTCGCGCTGGCGATCGCCGGTCAAGCCGCCGCGCCGGCCGCAGCCGCGGCGCCGCAGGGTGCGCAGGCGCTGTTCGACGCGGGCAGCGCCGCCGCCTCCGACGGGCGCTGCGCCGAGGCAGTGCGCTATTTCGACCAGCTCGAGGCGGGCGGTGCGGTGAAGCGCAACGCGCTGCTCGCCGCGACGGTCGACGTTCGCAAGGGGCGCTGCCTGCTCGACGGGCCGCGCGCCGCGGAGGGGAAGGCGGCGATCGCGCGCGGGCTGCCGCTGCTCCTCGACAAGGGCGAAAGCTTCGCGGGCGACGTCTATGATGCGCAGCTGGCGCTCGGCCGCCGCGCGCAACGCGACTTCGACTATGCCGCCGCGGCAAGCGCCTATGCCGATGCCGCCGCGCAGCTCAAGGACGGCGCGCGCATCCCCGCGCTGCTGCGGCTGGCGCAGGTGACGATGTTCGATCACGACGGGCGCGCGCTGGCCGCGGCCGACGAGGCGCTGCGGCTGGCCAATGCCTCGGAGCTGGGCAGGAAGGACCTCGCCGCGGTGCAGACGATCCGCGCGCGCGTGCTGCTCAACGACGGGCGCACCAAGGAAGCCTATGCGATCCTCAAGGACAGCCTCGCCAAGCAGGGCGGGCTGACCAGCCGCGTCGGCGCGTCCGACATCGCGACGCGCTCCGACCTCGCGATCGCCGCGCTCAAGAACAAGGATCGCGACAATGCGCGCATGTACCTCGCCTATACCGGCGCGGGGCGCGTCCAGAACACGCCGTTCACGACCTCGGCATCGATGGCGCCGCCGTCGTGCGGCGACGGCGGGCTGACGCCGGAGGACGAGGCGATCGTCGAATTCACGCTGGAGGAAGACGGGCACGTCTCGGGCGTCATGCCGATCTACGCCACCGGCGCGCGCGACAAGGCGATCGCCTTCGCGCGCGCGGTCGCCGACTGGTCGTGGCGGCCCGAGAATGCGCGCAAGATCCCGGCGCTGTTCCGCTACACCACCCGCGTCGAGCTGCGCTGCGTCACCGCCGACCGCGCGCCGGCGCTGACCGCGCCGCTGGGCGAGATCGCGACGGCGTGGCTCGCGGAGAAGGGGGCAGGGACCCCGGCCTGGGCGGAGCTGTCCGCGGCCTCGGCGCTGCCGCTGCAACGCGCCGCGCTGGCCGCGGCGACCGCGCGCGGCGATCGCGCGAAACAGGCGCAGGCGGCGCTCGCGCTGGTCGACAATCCGGTCGCCGACGACAAGGAGAAGCCGGCGCTGGTCGGCACGGCGCGCGACGCGGTCGATGCGCTCGGCGCGCCCGTGCCGGTCCGCGGCTTCTTCGCGATCCAGTCGGGTGAGTCCGCCTCCGAAGGGATCGACCGGGAACGGACGCGGCTGCGCACCTTGCTGGCGCAGCCCGATTTCGCGAAGGACCCGCTGGTCGCCGCGACGCTGCGGCTGCTGATCGCGCAGCCGCGCTGGCGCAAGGGGCCGCCCGAGGATGCCGCGGTGCTGCTGCGGCAGGTAAACGCCGATGACGCCTTGCCCGCGCGCCATCCGTTGCGGATCGCCGGGCTGCTCGCGGAGGCCAATGTGCTTGCCGCGAACGGCGATCTGGCCGCCGCGCGCACGGTGTTCGATCGCACCGGGCTGACCGCCGAGCAATGCGCGATGATCGGGGTCACCCCGGCGATGCGCAGCATCGGAACCGGGCCGAACGACTTCCCGATGGAGGCGCAGCGGCTGGGGTTCGAGGGCTGGGTGCGCACCGCCTTCGACATCGCGCCCGACGGCCGCACGATCGCGCCGCGCGTCGTGATCGCCTATCCGCCGTTCATCTTCGACGAGGCGGCCAACGGCGTCGCGAAGGGGATGCGCTTCACCAGCAGCTTCCGCCCCGAAGGCGCACTGGCCTGTTCGGGCGAGCAGCAATCGGTGCGCTTCCTGTTGCCGGGGAGCACACCACCGACGTCGTGATCCTTCTCGCCTCCCTTTCAAGAGTGACAGGTCGGTCATGCCCCCGGCATGTCCTAAACGACGCGGCGCATCGTTTACCTGTCACTCGGTCGGGGGTGGATTGCGTCCGGACAATACGGTTGCCGAACGCGCGCCGGGAAACCGCACCATGAGCACGCCACCCACCCCCAGCCCCTCCCTTGAAAGGGAGGGGAGTGGTCGGTCGGTGTGTCGGCCAGAGATAACATACCCATATCGCTGATTTCTCCGGCATAAGACCGGCATGACGCCCGCAGCGGACCGCGATGACGACACGACCGCCGACTGGCCCGTCGCTGCGATCGCGTGCTTCCTCGTTCTCACCGTGCTGTTCGGCGCGCCGTTCGCGGTCTTCGCGTCCGCCGCGCAGCACGGTCCGTTCGCCGCGCTGATCGGCCCGGCGTTCATGTGGACGCCGGGGCTCGCCGCGCTCGCCACCTGCCGGTTGTTCGGACGGCCGGTCGCGGCATTGCCGTGGCGGTGGCCAGCGTGGCGCTATGCGTGGCTCGGCTATGCGATCCCGCTCGCCTATATGCTGGCGGCCTATCCGATCCTGTGGGCGACCGGGCTCGCGCCCGCGCGCTTCGCCGCCTTCGATGCCAGCGCGCGTGCCGCGCTCGGGCTCGGGCCCGGCGCCGCGACGCTCGCGGCGGCGCTGCTGGTCGCGACGATCGGAGTCGCGCAGGCCGCGGCGAGCGCGCTGGGCGAGGAGATCGGCTGGCGTGGGGTGCTCGTCCCCGCGCTGGCGGACCGGATGTCGTTCGCAGGCGTCGCGTTCGTCAGCGGCGTCGTGTGGTTCGCATGGCACATCCCCAGCATCGTCTTCGCCGGATACAGCGCCGGCGCGCCGCTGCCGTTCACGCTCGCCTGTTTCGGCATCGGGACGATCGCGATGGGCGCGATCGCGGCGTGGCTGTCGTTGCGGTCGGGCTCGCTGTGGCCGGCGGTGCTGCTCCACGCCAGCCACAATGCGTGGACCGAATTGCTGTTCGACCGGCTGACGCTCGTCACCCCGCGCAGCGCGCGCTGGGCGACCGAGTTCGGCATCGGGCTCAACGCCACCACGATCGTCGCGCTGGTGCTGCTGTGCTGGTGGGGCGGCGTGCCGAGGACCGCCGCGGATCGCCGCTGACCGCGCGCCCCAAACATGGGTTGGTGCGTTCGCGACCCATGACCATGTTGATTCCGGTGCTGGGCGACCAGTTGACGCACACGCTCGCCAGTTTGCGCGACGCTGACCGTGGCGGATCGGTGGTGCTGATGATGGAGGTGTGGGACGAGGCGACCTATGTCCGCCACCACAAGAAGAAGATCGCGCTGATCTTCGCCGCGATGCGCCATTTCGCCGCCGAATTGCGCGCCGACGGCTGGATGGTCGATTACGTGCCGCTCGACGCGCCGGGCAATACGCACAGCTTCACCGGCGAGGTCGCGCGCGCCGCGACGCGCCACAAGGCGACCGCGATCCGTACCGTCGCGGGCGGCGAATATCGCGTCCGGCAGGCGCAGGACGAGTGGGCGGCGCAGACCGGATTGCCGGTCGAGATCCGCGAGGACGACCGCTTCGTCTGTCCGCTCCCCGATTTCTACGCCTGGGCGCAGGGGCGGCGCGAGCAACGGATGGAATATTTCTACCGCGACCTGCGCCGCCGCACCGGGCTGCTGATGACCGCCGACGGCCAGCCCGAGGGCGGCAAGTGGAACTACGACCACGACAATCGCGACACGCCGCCGCGCGGGGTGAACTATCCCGCCCCCGAACGCTTCGCGCCCGATGCGATCACGCAGGACGTGCTGGCGCTGGTCGGCAAGCGTTTCGCGGATCATTTCGGCGACCTCGACCCGTTCGGGCTGCCGGTGACGCGCGCGCAGGCGCTGGTTGCGCTCGAGCATTTCATCGCCGCCGCGCTCCCCGATTTCGGCCGCTATCAGGACGCGATGATCGCGGGACAGGATTATCTGTTCCACAGCAGCCTGTCCTCGAGCATCAACCTCGGGCTGCTCGGCCCCATCGAGGTGTGCGAGGCGGCGGTCGCGGCCTATGCGCGCGGCGATGCGCCGCTCAACGCGGTCGAGGGGTTCGTGCGACAGATCATCGGCTGGCGCGAATATATGCGCGGCATGTATTGGTGGGACATGCCGCGGCTCGCGACGCGCAACGCGCTGGAGGCGCACCGCCCGCTCCCCGATTTCTACTGGACCGGCGACACCGATATGCGCTGCCTCGCCGAAAGCATCGGGCAGACGAAGCGCGAGGCCTATGCGCATCATATCCAGCGGCTGATGGTGCTCGGCAATTTCGCGCTTTTGGCGGGCATCGATCCGCAGGCGGTGTCGGACTGGTATCTGGTCGTCTATTTCGACGCCTATGAATGGGTCGAGATGCCCAACGTCATCGGGATGAGCCAGTTTGCCGACGGCGGCGCGATCGCCTCCAAGCCGTATGTGTCGAGCGGGGCGTATATCGACCGGATGTCCGATTATTGCGGGCGCTGCCGCTATGACGTGAAGAAGAAGACCGGCGCGGACGCGTGCCCGTTCAACGCGCTCTACTGGGACTTTCTCGCGCGCCACGAAAAGCGCTTCGCGGGCAATGCGCGGATGCGGAACATGTACGGGACGTGGCGGCGGTTCTCGGACGAGAAGCGCGCGGACTATCGCGCAAGCGCCGCGGCGTTCCTCGACACGCTGGTGCCGGCGGAGGAGGGCTGGGCGCATATTTCAGCGACGTGAAATATCCGTGAGACATTGGTTAAAACCCCATTGACGCTACCCCGCTGACAAGACAGTCTCCGACGAAACTTCCTCGGAGGAGACGGGAGTGGCGACAGGGTATCGGTCGGGGGCAGGAATCGCAGCGGCGTCGTCGCTGGCGCTGCTCGCGGTCGACGCCGGCGCCGGGGCGACCGCCGTGCCGCCACCCGCGCCCGCGCCCGCCACCCCGGCGGCGATCTGGCAGGACATGACCGCGCTCGGCGTCACCTGCCTCGTCCATACGCCGCGCGGAGTCGATACCGGCGCGCTCCACGACCGGCTGTGCGCGGCCTTCACCCGGCAGGCGGCCAGGGGCGCGCCGGTGCCCGTCGCCGCCACCCCGCTGGGCGGTGCGGCGCTCGCGGCCGGGCGCGTGACCCTGCTGGTGCAGGCGACCGTCGCGCCGGTGAACGGCGCGGATGCGATCGCGCTGACGCTCCGCCCGTTCCGCAACAGCACCGGCGCCGGCCAGTTCTTCGCCGCCGCGCCGCGCATCGTCGCGGCCGGCGACGCCGCCGCGCTCGACCGCGCGGTCGCCGGGCTGCTCGCCGATACCCTGCCGTGGCAGGCCGGCGCGGTCCGCCGCGGGCGGACGCTGCCCGGCGCGCCGCCGCGATCGTAGCGCGGGGCGCGACATCATCCGATCATCACCGTTGAGCGTAAAAAGAGGGGAATGGGGTTATGGCCATCGGAAATACCGCCGAGATCGAGCAATTGATCCAGCATGGCGAGCATCAGAACAGCGTGCTCAAGGACGTGGCCTGCACCTGCCCGGCGTGCACCGGCGGCGTGCAGAAGGATGCCGGCTTCGTCGATCCGCTGGCGGGGCTCAAGCTGAGCGCCGAGCAGGGCTCGGTCGATTATCTCGCCGGCACCACTGCCGCGAACGGCAAGCCGATCTGGTCGGCCGACCAGATCGCCGATTATCTCAACCGCTCGGGCGCGAGCTGGATCGGCGGGCCGGACCCGGCGCGGCAGGGCGACAGCAACCTGCGCGAGGTGACGTTCGGCTTCCACTTCTCGCAGGAGCAGCTCGCGGCGAGCGGCTATTCGTATCGCTATGAAGGCAACGTCGAATATCTCGACGAATATTTCAACTTCGCCGCCTTCAACGCCGCGCAGCGCGACGCCGCGCGGCTCGCGATCAGCTTCTGGGACGATGTCGTCGACATCTCGTTCCGCGAGGTCAACGCCTATCAGGCCGATATCAACTTCGGCAATCTGGCCAGCGCGCCGAACACGCAGGCCTATGCGCGGCTGCCGTTCGGCACCGTTTCCGACGATCCCGTCGTCAACGGCGATGCCGAGCGGATCGTCGGCGACGTCTGGGTGTCGGCCAGCCAGCCGAGCAATTTCCAGCTGACCCCCGGCGGCTACGGCCTCAACACCCTGACCCACGAGATCGGCCATGCGATCGGCCTGTCGCACCCGGGCAATTACAATTTCGGCCCCGGCTTCGCGGTCAATTACGCCAATGGCGCGGAATATTATCAGGACGCGCGCAACTACACGATCATGTCCTACTGGAACCCGAACGCGATCGGCGCGGGCGACATCGACTGGAACACCATGGCCTATGCTTATGGTGGCACGCCGATGATCCACGACATCCTCGCGGTGCAGAAGATGTACGGCGTCGACACCACCACGCGCACCGGCGACACCGTCTATGGCTTCAATTCGACCGCCGGCAAGTCGGTGTTCGACTTCACGGTCAACAAGGCGCCGATCATGACGATCTGGGATGCCGGCGGCAACGACACGCTCGATGCCTCGGGCTATCGCACCAACCAGATCATCAACCTCAACGCCGGCTCGCTGAGCAGCATCGGCGGCGTGACGATCGAGGAAGTGCGCGAGCGGCTGTCGTTCGAGCAGGTCAACGCCAACCGCGCCGCGCTCGGCTATGAACCGATCGCGCGCGCCAGCTACGACGCGCTCTATGCGCAGCTGCTCGCCGGGCAGCGCAACCTGGCGCTGACCGACAATGTCGGCATCGCTTATGGTGCGATCATCGAGAATGCGGTCGGCGGCAGCGGCAACGACACGATCATCGGCAACGGCGTCGTCAACCGCCTCAACGGCGGCGCGGGCACCGATATCGTCAGCTACCGCGATTCCACCGCGGCGGTCGCGGTCTCGCTGCTCACCGGGCGCGGCACCGCGGGCGATGCCAAGGGCGACATCTACCTCAATTTCGAGGGGATCGAGGGCGGCCGCGGCAACGACACGCTGACCGGCGACAATGGCGCCAACACGCTGATCGGCGGTGCGGGGGCCGACACACTGATCGGCAACGGCGGGTTCGACACCGCCAGCTATCGCACCTCGACCACCGGGGTCACCGCGTCGCTGATGTCGAATTCGGGCAGCGTCGGCGATGCCAAGGGCGACAAGTTCGTCAGCATCGAGGCGCTCGAGGGCGGCAGCGGCGACGACATGCTCTACGGCTCGAACAATGCCGACACGCTGACCGGCAATGCCGGCAACGACGTCCTGTACGGCTGGGGCGGCGACGACACGATCTTCGGCGGCGCGGGCGACGACCTCATCTACGGGCATGACGGCAACGACTTGCTCGACGGCGGGACCGGCGCCGACCGGCTGATCGGCGGGCGCGGCAGCGACACGCTGTACGGCGGCGACGGCGACGACATCCTCGAAGGCGTGACCGACGACGACGTGCTGTTCGGCGGTGCGGGCAACGACACGCTGCTGGGCGGCGACGGCGACGACGTGCTGATCGGCGGGACCGGCAACAACCTGTATGTCGGCGGTTCCGGTGCGGACGTGTTCCGCTTCGTCAGCCTCGGCGTGAAGGACACGATCCGCGACTTCACGCGCGGCGTCGACAAGATCGACCTCAGCCAGCTCGACGCCAAGACCGGCGGCGTGGTCGATCCGTTCACCTGGCTGGGCGACGGTGCGTTCACCAAGACCGCGGGCGAGCTGCACACGGTGCGGATCGACGGTCTGAACTATCTGGAAGGCGACGTGAACGGCGACGGCATCGCCGACTTCTCGATCCAGACCAACCTCAAGATCGTGGTGAGCGACATCATCTTCGGGTGACGACGACCGCGCGGGCGGCGACGCCCGTGGGCGACGATCCGAATCATGCGGCGCGGGAGCGATGCCTCCCGCGCCGCTTTTCTTTGCGAAAACCACGCCCTTCCACCCCCGGCGGTGCACAGCGAAGCATAATCTCAAGTCATTCCAAGTGGTTTTGCGAATAAAATAAATTGGTATTGTTAAAATATCTGGCGGGTGCCAGCCTCTTGATGCTGATGCCGGGGGGATCGGCTGATCGCAGAAGAAATGGCCAACAATGGCGCGGCGCTGACCTTCCCCGATGTTTGGCGAACAAGAGGGGAGTTCTTTGTGATGTTAATCAAGGGGTTGCTGGCCAGCGGATGTTGTCTGGCGGCATTGGTCGCGATGCCGGGCGTTGCCATGGCGCAGGCAAGCGCTGCGCCGGACACGCAGATCGGCGACCCGGTCGCCTCCGCCAAGCTGGCGGCGGATGTGGCGACGGACAAGAATGCCGACAAGCCGGTCGCCAACGAGGTGATCGTCACGGGCACGCGCATCACGCGCCCGAACAACCGCTCCGCCGCGCCGATCACCACGACCACGTCGGCCGAGATCGCCGCGCAGGGCGCGACCACCATCGAGGAAGTGCTCAACCGGCTGCCGCAGGTGCAGGCCAATGCCGAGCAGAATTACGGCGATACCGACACCGGCAAACAGCGCATCAAGCTGCGCAGCCTCGGGTTCGAACGCACGCTGACGCTGGTCGACGGGCTGCGGCTCGGCATCCAGAACGGCATGGACGTCAGCCTGATCCCCAACGAACTGGTCGAGCGGATCGACGTGCTGTCGGGGGGCGCGTCGTCGGTCTATGGCTCGGATGCGGTCGCGGGCGTCGTCAACTTCGTGCTGAAGAAGAATTTCGACGGCATCACGCTGTCGGGCAACTACAGCTTCTACAATCATCACAACGACCCCAACGCCGTCACCGCGGCGGCCGATCGCGCCTTCTTCCCGTCGGCGCGCGGTTGGGCGAACGACGGCGGGCGCGCGAACGTCACGCTGTCGGCGGGCAAGACCTTCCTCGACGGCGCGCTCAGCATCTCCGGCTATGCCAATTACCGCCATTCGGATCAGGTGAGCCTCGGCGACCGCTCGCTGTCGGCGTGCGAGGTGTCGCAGACGCTCGCGACCGGGGCGCTCAACTGCACGCGCAGCACCTATACGCAAGTCGGCACGATCATCCCCGGCGGGATCGGGCGCGGCCGGACGCTCGTCAACAATCCGGACGGCTCGGGCACGTTCCTGCCGTGGAACTCCGGCCGGGGCACTGCGACCAACCCGTTCGACGAACTCGCCTTCCAGCGCGAATTCAATCGCATCAACACCGGTGCGTTCGTCAACGCGCGTCTTTCCGACCAGATCGAACTTTATTCGACCGCGATGTTCTATCGCGATCGTTCGGTGAACACGGTGCCCAATCGCGTCTTTTCGTACAGCGCTTATGGCAGCGACCCGTATCAGGTGAATTGCGACAATCCGTTCCTGTCGGCGTCGCAGCGCACCACCCTGTGCGGCTCGGCGACCGCCGGGCTGGTGCCGCTCGAGCTTCGCTACCGCTTCGATGGCGCGCCGCTGGTCAAGACTGGGTTCGAGAACCGCGGCGCGCGGGTCGCGGGCGGGTTGCGCGGCCGGGTGCTCGACGACGCGTGGAGCTATGACATCGCCGGCGTCTATTCGCTGACCAGGTTCAAGCGGACCTATCCGGCGCAGCCCGCCTTCGACCGCGTCAATCGCTCGCTCAACGTCGTCAACGTGAACGGCAAGCCGACCTGCGCGTCGGTGGTCAGTGGGGTGGACCGCGCCTGCGTCCCGTTCAACGCCTTCCTGCCGTATAACAACGACCGCGCGCTCAACGACTATCTGTTCACCAGCGTCGACGGCAGCGAGAACAGTTCCGGGCAGATGTGGCAGGCGCTGGCGGTGCTGAATGGCGACCTTGGCAAATATGGCCTCACCTCGCCGCTCGCCGAACAGGGCGTCGCGGTCGCGATCGCGAGCGAGTTCCGGACCGAGCTCTTCAAGAGCGGTGCTGACAAGCAATTCCGCGAAACCAACGGTGGCAGCGACCAGCGCTTCACGCAGAACGTGCTCGAATCCAATATCGAGGTGCAGGTCCCGCTGATCGAGAACAAGCCCTACACCGACCAGCTGCAGGTCAATGCCGGCTACCGCGTCTCGAAATACAATCGCCTGAACGGCACCTTCGATACCTGGAAGGTCGAGGGCGTGTGGGGGCCGATCGCGGACATCGGTTTCCGCGCGTCGTTCAACAAGGCGCAGCGTGCGCCGACCGTGATCGAGGCCGATCAGGCGAGCAGCATCTATTACACGCGCAGCGGGCCCAACGATCCGTGCGCCTCGACCCCCGACCCCAATTCGTCGGACCCAAACGTCCGCCTCGCGCCCAAGGCGACGCTGGAGCAATGTCGCCGCACCGGGCTGCCCGACAATCTGTATGGCAGCGCGACGCTCAACTGCCTCGACAACAGCTGTACGGTGCGCAACGGCGGATTCAACCTGCGGCCGGAGACCGCCTATACCAAGACGTTCGGCGTCATCTTCCGCCCGCGCGTGCTGAAGGGACTGACGGCATCGGTCGACCGGTTCATCATCAACCTGAACGACTCGATCGACTTCTTCCAGGTCGCTGACTTCCTCAACAACTGTCTGACCACCGGGCTGCAATATTATTGCCGCGGCGTCGTGCGCACCCCGGGTACGGGACGGCTCGACAGCGCCGCGACCGGCAATCCCACCAGCGGCTGGTACGCGCGCGGCACCACCAACACCTACAAGTCGCAAGCGCATGGCTGGGATTTCCAGGCGCAATATACGCTCGGGCTCGGCGCGGTCGGCACGCTCGACACGTCGTTCAACGGATCGCTGACCACGCGCGTCGGCAGCCAGGGCTCGCCCGATGCCACCGCGCGCAATTGCGTCGGCTATTATGGCGGCGGGTGCGGCGAGAGCATGCCGCGCTGGGCGCACGGGCTGCGCGCGACCTGGACCACGCTCGACAAGACCAGCAACGTCTCGGTCAACTGGCGCCACACTTCGGCGATGACGATCGGCTACAATGCGCCCGCCGACACCGGCATCCCGCGCAACGCGCAGGAGGTGCGCAGCTTCTACACCGGCGTGCCGGCCTATGACTACATCGACCTGTCGACCAGCTTCGACGTCGCCAAGCGCTTCACGCTGCGTCTGGCGGTGAACAACCTGTTCGACCGTGATCCCCCGCTACTGCCGGACTCGCGCAGCACGCTCGGGCTGCTGCGGAGCAATACCTTGTTCCGCTACGACCTGCTCGGGCGGCAGATCGTCGTCGGCGCGACCGCGCGCTTCTGAGGTCGGAACGGAGGCCTACCCGGTCGTCGTCGCGACCGGGTGGCGCCTTCACCGCTCCGCCACATTCGGGGTTTGCGGCGGCCGACCGTGCCTCACGCCTGTCATCATCACGATCCACGTCGGCCGTGAACAGCGATCGCCCAGGAACAACGGAAGCGTCATCGTGTCGAGCAAGCCGAGATCGCCGCTAGCCCGGCTGCGCGTCGCGCGGCAGCGCGTGCGCGCGCGGCTCGACCAATGGTTTCCCGACCGCGAGTTCATCATGCGCGCGCAGGGGCAGGTCCGCTTCCTCCGCCTCTCGGCGCGGACGCAGAAGCGTGCTGCGACCGGCGCGCTGGTGCTGGCGCTGGCCTATGTCGGGTCGATCACCACCTTCGCGCTGATCCGTTGGCATGACGCCGGCGACGCGACCGCGCTGCTCCATCGGCAGGCGCGGGTCGAAAAGGCGGAGAGCCGCGTCGCCGCCTATCGCCGCAATCTCGACGATGTCACCGCCGACCTGGAAACGGCGGCAGGATTTCATCGAAAAGGTCACGCAGGCGCAAGCGTGCTGCCCGACGATCGCAGGGACGGTGAAACCGTCACCAACAGCAGCGGCGAAGCGGCGCGAACGATCGACAAGGTCAGCGCCGCCGTGCCCGAGGCGGGCAATCTGGCGCGCATGGAAGCACGCCAGCTGGCGTTCGTCGAAGACCTGACCCGCTATGCCGACCGTCGTGTCGCGCGGGATCTGGCGATCATGCGTCGGCTGGGCGTCGATCCGGGCATGATGCTCGGCGAGACGGGCAGTGAGGCGATGGGCGGCCCGCTGCTGGCGTTGTCCACCGAGGCCGATGGCGCGATCGACCCGCGCTTCGCCCGGTTCGGCGCCAGTCTGTCACGGATGAGCGCGCTGGATCGCGCCCTCTCCCGGATGCCGCAGGTGCTGCCCGCCAGCGCGGATTCGATCTCGAGCGGGTTTGGCTATCGCGTCGACCCGTTCACTCATCACGGGTCCTTCCATCCCGGCCTCGATTTCCGCGGTCCGCCCGGCGCCGCGATCTATGCGGCGGCGCGCGGCCTGGTCAGTTTCGTGGGACAGCGCGCCGGCTACGGCAATTGCGTCGAGGTGACGCATGGCCCCGGGCTCGTCACCCGCTACGCGCACATGTCCGCATTCCACAGCCATGTCGGTCAGCACGTTGCCGCGGGGCAGGTCATCGGCGCGATCGGCTCCACCGGGCGTTCGACCGGCCCGCATCTGCATTTCGAGGTGCGGATCAACGGCCGCCCCACCAATCCCCGTCCCTTCCTGGAGGCGCGCAGCCATGTTCCATCGAAAGTCGTCGGCGTCGCCACGGTCCCCGGCACCACCGACCCAAGCGAAGGCCACGACTGAAGCGATGAGCAGGAATGCGACCTTTTCGATGATCGGTGCCGACGTCGTCATCACCGGCGACATCTCCGCCTCGGCCGATCTTCACATCGACGGCTGCGTCCGGGGCGACATCAACTGCGCCGGGCTGGTGCAGGGCAGCGCCAGCGAGATGATCGGCACGATCATCGCGCAATCGGCGCAGATCGCGGGCACGGTGCGCGGCAGCATCATCGTCGACCGCCTCGTCATCCAGCGCAGCGCGCAGATCGTCGGCGACGTGCATTACGAGACGCTGACGGTCGAACAGGGCGCACGGGTCGAAGGCACGTTTGCCAAGGGCGGTGCCGAGCTGCTCGCCGCGGGGATCCCGGTCGCGCCGACCACAGCGGAGCCGTCGGCGGAAGCGCCGCTGCTGATCGAGGCGAGTGACGCAAACGAAAAGGCCGATCGCTGACGGGTGCGGCGGGTGTAACGCCGCGCCCGTCATGCCTCACATCCCCGCTGCCGCCAGCTGCGACCGCCAGAAGGCCAGCGCCTGCGGGTCGGCGTCCGGGCGCGGGGCGGCGGGCTTGCCGTGGCGCAGCCGCTCGCGGTCGCGCTCGGGCGGCTCGACCACGCGCACCCGCACCGCGCCGTGCCCGGCGTCGCGCAGCCCCAGCGCCTGCGCCGCGCCCTTCGACAGGTCGATGATCCGCCCGCGCGCGAACGGTCCGCGATCGTTGACGCGCACCACGATCACGCGCCCGGTGTCGAGCGACGTCACCTCGACATAGCTCGGCAGCGGCAGCGTCGCATGCGCGGCGGTGATCCAGCCGGGGCGGAACTTCTCGCCGCGCGCGGTGCGATTGCCGCTCTCGCCGCCATACCAGCTCGCGCGCCCCAGCATGTCGTAATCGGGCGCGGCGGCCGGGACATAGCTGACCCCGCGCACCACATAGGGCCGCCCGATCGTCACCGGCGTATCGCTGACCGAGCGGTAGCGGCCGCCGCACCCGCCGAGCAGCAGCACCAGCGCGCCGATCAGCCAGGCGGGGCGGGGAAGCGCGTGCATCCCGCGTGCGCTACAGGGCGAGGTGCGCGCGGGCAATGCCGCGAACGCGCGCGGTGCGTCGAAGCGCGGCTAGGACCCTGCCGGCCCGGCTGCCTTGGTGGCGAACCGCAACCCGAACGGCACCGCTACGACCCCGCTTCGATCCGCAAAGTTCAAATAGGGTGGATCGTTGAACCACACTTCATAATGCCCGCCTGCCTGTACCCGGCACATCATCGTGAAGCTGCGTCCGTCGGCGGATTGCACCGGCTGGTTCGCGCCGCAATCGGGATAGGTCTCGGCGCTCCTGCGCACGAACGAATAGCTCTGCACGCGCATCGGCCGGTCGAACGTTACGCGCAGCCGCAATGGCCCGGGCGGAACCGTCGCTCCTGGAGCGGGATAGGTCGAGACGACGCGCGGCGCGGCCGGCGCGGCGTCCCTCGCGCTGCCGTGGAGGCCGACTGCGATCATGATCGCGGCAAGAAGGATCGTCATGGCATAGAATTCCCACCGGCTCGGAAAGCGGGAGCCGACCGTCGCCGCGACCTGCGGCGGGGGTGACGGATCGCTGGCGCGCGGCCCGGCGCGAACCCCGATTTGCGTGGGGACAGATTTTGCGGGGTCCTCGCATTCGGCGAGCAACCGCGCCGCGCCGCGGCTGCTGCTCGCCCCGGTCTTGCTCCGCGCCTCGCGCAGCCGCTCATTGACGGTATGCACCGACAGGCCCAGCGCGGTTGCGGCGCTCTTCACGTCATGCCCGCGCGTCAGCAGCCGCAACACCGCGCGTTCCTTGTCGCTGAGGCCGAAGGGGGCGTCGGGCACGATGATCTCAACCGCTGGGGAAGGGCAGGCGACCGATACGTCACCCTGCGGCACCGCGGCAATGCGCGACGGCACGGCGCACATCTCCGCTCCGGGGGGATGGCGAACCGTCACGAAGCGCGGCTAAGCTGCGCCGGTACGGCGACGCAACGACGTCGTCGCAAAAAAGGGAGGTCGCCATGTTCGCCCGTCGTGTCACCGCGCTGTTGATCGCACCGGCCTTGTTGTCGAACGCACCCCCGCCGCCCGGCGTCGCGCCGCGCGTCGCCGTCGACGAAGGCTCGCCGGTGCGCTGCAAGGCGGCGCCTCCCGAACTTTTCTATTCGCGGACATCGGGGGTCGCGATGCCGGCCCCCGGTGCACCGCCGCCACCACCGCCCCCTCCGTCACCACCGCCCCCTCCGTCACCACCACCACCGCCGCCCCCTCCGCCGGTGTCGGTGCAGAGCCTGCCGAGCCCGGCGCCGTCCTTCATCGCGTCGCCGACCGTCGCGCCGCCGGCCCCGCCCGCGCCGCGCGTCTCGCCGCGCACCGCCGGGATCACCGCTCCTTACGGCGCGCCCGAGAATAGCGAGCGCTACGACGGCCGCCCGGTCGCCACGATCACCGATACCGCGACCACCCCGGTCTCGACCTTCGCGGTCGACGTCGACACCGGCTCCTACGCCAATGTCCGCCGCTTCCTGACCAAGGGGCAGCCGGTTCCGCCCGAGGCGGTGCGCACCGAGGAGCTGCTCAACTATTTCCGCTACGATTATCCGCGCCCCGCCAACGCCGCGCAGCCGTTCAGCATCGCCACCGATGTCGCGGTCACGCCGTGGAACCCGGCGACGCGGCTGATCCGCATCGGGCTGCGCGGCTATGACGTGGCGGCGGCGACGCGCCCGCCGGTCAATCTCGTCTTCCTCGTCGATACCTCGGGGTCGATGGGCCGGCCCGACAAGCTGCCGCTGGTCAAGACCGCGCTGCGCGGGCTTGCCGAGCGGCTGCGCCCCGACGACCGCGTCGCGATCGTCGCCTACGCCGGCAGCGCCGGGATCGTGCTCGAGCCGACCGCGCAGAAGAAATATGTCGACGCCGCGCTGGCCTGCCTCGACGCGGGCGGGTCGACCGCGGGCGGGCAGGGGATCGAACTCGCCTATGCCACCGCGCGCGCCAATTTCCGCAAGGGCGCGGTCAACCGCATCATCCTCGCCACCGACGGCGACTTCAACGTCGGGGTCAGCAGCACCAAGGCGCTGGAAGAACTGGTCAAGCGCAACCGCGACGACGGCATCACGCTCACCACGCTCGGCTTCGGCGAAGGCAATTACAACGACGCGATGATGGAGCGGATCGCCGACGTCGGGAACGGCAATTACGCCTATATCGACAGCGCGATGGAGGCGCAGAAGGTACTGGGCGACGAAATGGCCGCGACCCTGGTCACGATCGCCAAGGACGTGAAGGTGCAGGTCGAATTTGATCCGGCGCGCATCAGCCAGTATCGATTGATCGGCTATGAGAACCGCGCGCTGCGCGAGGAGGATTTCACCAACGACGCGGTCGATGCCGGCGACATGGGCGCGGGGCATCAGGTGACCGCGCTCTACGAGGTCGTGCCGGCGGGCGCGCCGGGCTGGACGCCCGCGCGCCGCTACCCCGCCAACCGCGCGCCGACGGTCGCGCCGCGCGGCGCCGAGGCGTGTTTCGTCAAGCTGCGCTACAAGCTACCCGACGGCACGACGTCGAGCGAGCTGACGCGCGCGATCCCGGCCGGCGTGCTCGCCGCGGCGCGCGCACCGACCGGCGACATGGCCTTCGCCGCCGCGGTCGCGGCCTATGGGCAGAAGCTGCGCGGCGACACCTATCTCGGCCGCTTCACCTTCGCCGACGCGCGCCGGCTGGCGGGCAGCCCGCGCGATTACTGGCGGCAGGAATTCGTCAAGCTGACCACGCTCGCCGAAGCGCAGCGCGCGGGCGGGGCGTAGCGGGGAGTAGGGCGGCGGCCTTAGGTCGTGATGACGTCAACTAAGCCGTCATCAACTCAGTTGTTGCGCGGCATCATCGCGGATTTTAGCGTTGGCGATGGTGATGAGTTTTCGCATGGCGGCGGTTAGGGCGACGATGGGTTTTTTGCCGCTGTCGCGGAGGCGCTGGTAGAAGGCCTTGATGTCGGGCGCGAAGCGGACGGCGGAGAGGGCAGCCATGAAGGTGACGCGCCTGACCTCCGGGCGGCCGCCGCGGGTGCGGCGATAGCCATCGACGGTGCCGCTTTGGCGGGGATGGGGTGCAAGGCCGGCGAGGCTGGCGATCTGGCGCCGTCCGAGCGTGCCGAGTTCGGGCAGGAGGGCGATGAGCGCCGCGGCGGTGGTCGCGCCGATGCCGGGGATGGTGCGCAGGACGCTGGCGGTGCGGGCGAGTGATGCGCAGCCGGCGAGCAGCGCCTCGATCCGGGCCTCGAGCGCGGCGATGGCCTGGTCGTGCGCGGCGACCAGCGCGCGCAGTTCGGCGGCGACCGGGCCGGCGCCGGGGGCCTTGAGGCGGTTGGTGCACGCGGTGCGGGCACGGACGAGATCGCTGCGGGTGTTGACCAGGGTCGCGAGCTCCTGGCGGTGTTCATGGCGCGGGTGCCAGCGGTCGAGGCGCTCGTGGCGCTCCTGCCCGTAGCGCGCGAGCGCACGGGCATCGAGCGCATCGGTCTTGGCCAGCGTTCCCAGCGAGCGGATGAACGCCTTGACGCGGCGGGCATCGGCACGGTGGATGGCATGGCCGGCGCGTGACGCCGCCGCGAGCAGCGCGGCCTCGTAGCCGCCGGTCGCCTCGCAGACCAGCAGGCGCCCGGGCGGCAGCGCGGCGGCAAAGGCGTCGAGCGCAAGCGGCGTGTTGGCGATGGTGGTGGCGCGGCCGGTGACGCTGTCGAAGACGGCGATGCCGGCCTTGCCGACGTCGCAGCCGACGAACCCGGTCGGCGTGGTGGCGGCGGCGTCAGTGGCGGGGTTGGCGGAGCGGGTCATGACGGTTATCCTCGGCGATAGCCTGCGATTGTCTGCGGGCGTCGTCGAGCGGCCCCTGCAACTCACCAGGCGTGACGGGAAGCGGGCAACCGACCGGGATGACGACGGGCGAAAAGCCCTATTGCGAGACGGCCCGGTTGCCCGCGCCCGGCATCAGGTGGCCACCTGATGCCGGGCATCCCGCTCATGCAGGACACCACCCCCCTACGTCATCTCCAACAGACAATTGCGAGCGTAGCGAAGCAATCCAGAGTCGGACCAGGACGCCCTGAATTGCTTCGCTACGCTCGCAATGACGAATGGTATCTTCGACTTCACGTCATCATGATCTACCCCCGCCGCCGCACGCGCACGCCGGGCTGGCGGCCGACCGTCAGCTTGTAGCTGCCCAGCGCCGCGCGCTTGACGACCACCGTCTCGCCGGCGCGCGGCGCGACCGCGAACGCCTGCCCGTCGGTCTGGAGCCAGCGCGAGCCGTCCGCCAGCGTGAAGCTCCAATTGCCGTCGCTGGTCTGCGCGGCCTGCGCCAGCTTGCCGGTCAGCGTGTCGAGCTTGTTGCCGTCGGCGTCCTGCAGCGACGGCAGATCGGCGGCGCGGCGGCGTTCGCCGAACCGCGCGCGGCGCTCGGCCTCGACCTTGGCGCGGTCGACCACCACCACCTGCCGCGCGGCGATCGCGCCGTTCAGCGCCCCCGCGGCGGCGTCGAAACATTTCAGCCGCTCGGTATCGCCGGCGATCGCGCGGCACCGGATCACCGCCTCGGCGACCCCGCTGCGATCGGGCGAAGCCGGATCCGCCAGCGCCGCGCCCGACAGGCACGTCATCAGCACTGCGCCAAAAACAGGCAGAGAGATCAACGTGTTGCTCATTTTTTCCTCATGATCGGCTGGGAAAGTGTAACTCTACTGCAACAGATGCAAAATTTCGTTGCATATTACACCAGTTGTGATTGCCCATCATTTCCGCCGTTCGTAGCGTCGACACAAGCGCTGCCGAAAAAAGGCGCGATTGAACACGGCTATTCCAAAATGGGGGTCTTATGAAGACGATTTCGATGAGGCGTCGACTGCTCGCCAGCACGATCGTTGCCGGCGCGATGCTGGGCAGCCTGCCCGCCGCGGCGCAGGTCGCGAACGATCCGACCGGCGCCAGCGCGGGTCCGCTCGAGGGTCAGGCACCGGTCGCGAACGCCGATGGTGACAACAAGGCCGCACAGGGCGGCGACATCGTCGTCACCGGGTCGCGCATCCGCTCGCCGAACCTCGAGGCGACCAGCCCGGTCACCGTCGTCAACAGCGAAGAGTTCAAGCTGACCGGCACGACGCGCACCGAGGATCTCATCAACTCGCTGCCGCAGGCGTTCGCCGGGCAGAGCGGCAACATCTCGAACGGTTCGAGCGGCATCGCCACCATCAACCTGCGCGGCCTGGGCGCCGAGCGCAACCTGGTGCTGGTCAACGGCCGCCGCGTCGTCCCGGGTGATCCCACCTCGGCCGCGGTCGACATCAACGTCATCCCCGCCGCGATCATCAAGCGCGTCGACGTGCTGACCGGCGGCGCCTCGTCGGTGTACGGTGCCGACGCGGTCACCGGCGTCGTCAACTTCGTCATGGACACCGATTTCGAGGGCTTCCGCCTCGACGGGCAGTATTCGCTGTTCAACCACAACAACCGTGGGGGCGGCGGCATCCTGCCGGCGCTCAACAGCAACTCGCCGTACGGCGCGCCGGCGGGCTATCCGCGCGGCATGACCGCCGACGGCGGCGCGGTCGACGTCACCGCGGCGTTCGGCACCAGCTTCGACGACGGTCGCGGCCACATCACCGCTTATGCCGGCTATCGCAAGATCAACCCGGTGCTCCAGGCGAAGCGCGACTATTCGTCGTGCTCGCTGAGCGCGCGCACCGCCGCGCAGGTGCAGGCGAACGGCCAGCTCTACGCCTGCGCCGGCTCGGCGACCTCGCCGCAGGGCTCGTTCTTCGCGTTCGACGGCACGGGTGCCGACTTCACGTCGACGATCTTCCAGCCGGGCGCCGGCGGCACCTTCGTCAGCGGCTTCACGCCGTTCAACTTCAACCCGCTGAACTATTACCAGCGGCCTGACGAGCGCTACACCGCCGGCTTCTTCGCGAACTACGAAGTGTCGAACGCGATCAAGCCCTATGCCGAGTTCATGTTCATGGACGACCGCACCGTCGCGCAGATCGCGCCGTCGGGCAATTTCGGCAACACCACCTCGATCAACTGCGACAACCCGCTGCTGGGCGCCGCGCAGCGCGCGTTCGTGTGCCGCAACGACAACCTGCTCGTCGCGAACAACGCCGCCAACCAGCTGACCGGCCAGCGCGTCGTCGGCCAGGCGATCTACAACCCCAGCGTGTACAACGACACCACGGCCGCGACCTTCTTCGATCCGGTCACCGGGCAGCAGTACAACCGCGGCTACCTGCAGATCCTGCGCCGCAACGTCGAAGGCGGCCCGCGTCAGGACGACCTCCAGCACACCAGCTTCCGCGGCGTGATCGGGTCGCGCGGCGATCTGGGCAGCGCCTGGTCGTATGACGCTTACTACCAGTACGGCCGCACCAACTACGCCGAAACCTATCTCAACGACTTCTCGATCGCGCGCCTCGGCCGTGCGCTCGACGTCGTGGCGAACCCGAACGGCGGCGCGCCGGTCTGCCGCTCGGCGCTGACCGGTGAGGATCCGAACTGCGTCCCCTACAACGTCTTCACGCCGAACAGCGTTTCGTCGGAGGCGGTCGCCTATCTGTCGACCCCGGGCTTCCAGCGCGGCGTCGTCAGCGAGCAGGTGGCCTCGGCCAGCTTCTCGGGCCAGCTCGGCGAATACGGGATCAAGAGCCCGTGGGCGACCGAGGGCCTCGGCCTCGCGATCGGTGCCGAATACCGCAAGGAAGCGCTCGACCTGAAGACCGATACCGGCTTCCAGACCGGCGACCTGTCGGGCCAGGGCGCGGCGACGCTCCCGGTGTCGGGTTCGTTCAACGTCAAGGAAGTGTTCGGCGAGCTTCGCGTGCCGGTCGTGTACGACAGCTTCATCTACAACCTGTCGTTCACCGGCGGCTACCGCTACTCGTCGTACAAGACCTCGGCGGGCCGTGGCTTCTCGACCGACACCTACAAGCTCGAGGGCGAATTCGCGCCGATCCGCGACATCCGCTTCCGCGGCGGGTACAACCGCGCCGTCCGCGCGCCGACCGTGCAGGATCTGTTCGCGCCGCAGCGCGTCGCGCTCAGCGGCAACGGCGATCCGTGCGCGGGGCGCGAGCTGACCGCGGCGGACCAGGGCTGTCTGTTGCAGGGTCTGCGCATCGGCCAGACCGTCGCGGAGAACCCGTCGAGCCAGTATAACGGCCTGATCGGTGGCAACCCGAACCTGGTGCCGGAAGTCGCCGACACCTACACCGCGGGTGTCGTGCTCCAGCCGCGGTTCCTGCCGCGCTTCGCGCTGACCGTCGATTTCTTCGACATCAAGGTCAAGAACGCGGTCACCACGATCGGTGTCGACACGATCCTCAACGCCTGCAACACGACGCTCAACGCCGAGTTCTGCGGGCTGGTCAATCGTGACTCGGCGGGTTCGCTGTGGCTGACCCCGAACGGCTATGTCACCAACACCACCAAGAACATCGGTGGTCTGGCGACGCGCGGCATCGACGTCGGCGCCAGCTATTCCTACCCGCTGGGCGGGCTGGGTTCGCTGGGCTTCAACTTCAACGGCACGTGGCTGGACCGTCTGGTCACCGACACCGGCGTCAGCGGTTCGTACGACTGCGTCGGCCTGTTCGGCACCACCTGTCTCCAGCCGACCCCGGAATGGCGTCACAACGCGCGTCTGAGCTTCAACTCGCCGTCAGGTGTGGGGCTGTCGGTGCGCTGGCGCTACTTCGGCAACGTGAAGATCGACGCGACCGATCCGAACACCAACCTCAACAACCCGGGCGCCAGCGGCCCGGCGCCGGGCGGCACGCCGCGTCCGGGTCTCTCCGAGCTGGGCGTGCAGAGCTACTTCGACCTGGCGATGACGTTCCGTGTCAACGACGCGTACACGTTCCGTCTCGGCGCGAACAACCTGCTCGACCGTGAGCCGCCGCTGACCGGCTCGCAGGCGTGCCCGGGCGTCGTCTGTAACGGCAACACCTTCCCGGGCGTCTACGACGCGCTCGGCCGCTACATCTACGCGGGCGTGACGCTGAACCTGTAAAGGTCCGGCAACGCGGAAACAGAAAGGGGCGGGTCTTCGGACCTGCCCCTTTTTGGTTGGGGGCTTTCAATGACGGATCAGTTCGATCCGCCCGCTCCAAACCCACTCCTTCCGTCACCCCGGCGAAGGCCGGGGTCCAGTTGGGGGACGCCGATGATGATCGTTGCGCTTCGTCTCGTGGACCTTCCCAACTGGGCCCCGGCCTTCGCCGGGGTGACGCGCCAAATTTCGAGCGTGCACACTTTTCACTCTGTCATCCCGGACTTGATCCGGGATCCCGCTTCTTCTCCCGATCGCCACGAAGAAGCGGGGCCCCGGCTCGAGGCCGGGGCGACGGAGCGAATTAAACTGTTGCCCCAGCCGGATCGAAACCATGTCCTTCACCCCATCCACCGCCGCCACGCTCGCCCCGCAGGTCGCCCGCGCCGCCGCGTCGTGGCGCGAAGCCGACGTGATCGCGGCGCTCACCGCCGCTATCGACCGCACCCCCGACGACGCGGCATTGTGGCAATTGCTCGCCGCCGCGCAGCGTTCGGCGCAGGATCACGCCGCCGCGCTCGCCGCCGCGCGCCGCGCCGGGACGCTCGCCCCGAATGACGCGCTGATCGCGCACACGCTGGCGCGCGTCACGCTCGAGGCGGGCGATCCCGCGGTCGCGCTGTTCGACCGTGCGCTGGCGCTCGCCCCGCTCGACGCCGGGGTGATGCTCGGTCGCGCCGCGGCGCTGGTCGCCGAAGGGCAGGGCGACGTCGCCATCACGTTCCTCGCCGACGTGCTGCGCCAGCATCCCGGCTGGTACGACGGCCATGCCACGCTCGCGCGGCTGCGCTGGCAGGCCGGCGACCGCGCGGACTATGCCGCCGGTTACGCGACCGCGCTCGCGACACGCCCGCGCGACGGATTGTTGTGGCGCGACCATGCCGCGACCGTCGCGCGCGCCGGGCAGGGCGAGACCGCGCGCCGCATCGTCGCGCGGGCGCGCGCCGCGGTCGGCGCGAGCCGCACGCTCGACCTGCTCGAGGCCGGCACCTTCTCCGAGGACGGCGACCTCGCCGCGGCCGATCGCCTGTACCACGCGCAGCTCCCGATCGCCGATGGTGAGGCGCTCGCCTTCTATGTCCGCCATCTGTTGCGCGCGCGCCGCGCCGATGCCGCACGCGCCGCGCTGGAGGGGCGGCTGGCGCGCGAGACGCATGATCTGTGGCCGCTCGCCGCGCTGGCGTGGCGGCTGACCGGTGACCCGCGCAGCGACTGGCTGGAGCGGGGCGGGGCCTTCGTGCGCGTCTTCGATCTCACCGCGCGGCTTGGCCCGATCGACGATCTCGCCGCGACGCTGCGTACGCTCCACCGCACGATCGCCGCGCCGCTCGACCAGTCGCTGCGCGGGGGCACGCAGACCGACGGGCCGCTGTTCGCGCGGCAGGACGCGGCGATCGGACGGCTGCGCGACGCGGTGCGCGCGGCGGTCGCCGATTATGTCGCCGCGCTGCCCGCGCCCGACCCCGCGCATCCGCTGCTCGCGCCGCGCCGCGATGTGCTGCGGTTCGCCGGATCATGGTCGGTGCGGCTCACCGATCGCGGGCATCATGTCGATCACGTCCATCCCGCGGGCTGGATCAGCTCGGCCTGTTACGTCGCGCTGCCCGACGCGCAGCCGGGCGAGGCGGCGCAGGCGGGCTGGCTCAGCCTCGGCGACGCCCCGACGCTGGTCGGCGACACGCTCGCGCCATGGCAGACGATCGCGCCGCAGCCGGGGCGGCTGGTGCTGTTCCCTTCGTACATGTGGCACCGCACGCACCCGTTCGCGGCCGGCGAGCGGCTGACCGTCGCCTTCGACATCGCGCGGCCGCCGTTTCAGGTGTGAGCCACGCCGCTTGACCAACTTCCATCGTCACCCCGGACCCGTTCCGGGGTCCACTGTTCCTCGAACGCAACGGCTTACGGGTTCGCGGACCGGTGGATGCCGGAACAGGTCCGGCATGACGGGTGAAGTTTCGCAGCGCCGACGCTTCAGCTTCGAAGGATCACCCTCTAGGGTCCTCGATATGACTGATGTTTCCGAGCTGATCGCCGCCGCGACCGCGCGCGCCCGCGCCAACGACGTCGCCGGCGGCCTCGCGCTGATCGAGACCGCATTGCAGGACCGCCCGGACGAACGCGCGTTGATCGAGTTCGGCGGCCTGCTCGCGGCGCATTCGGGAAAGACCGACCGCGCGGCGGCGCTGTTCGCACGATTGCTCGCGCTCGATCCCGGCAACGACGCGGCGCGCGTCAATCTCGCCACCGCGTTGATGAGCGCCGGGCGCGCCGCCGAGGCGCTGGCGGTCGCGGACGGCCATGCGCACGCCAAGCTCCGGCTGCTCGCCGCCCATGCCCGCGTCGCGACCGGGGCGGGCGAGGCGGCGGATTACGAGGCGATCGTCGCCGCCGACCCGCGCGACTATCGCGCGTGGAACAACCTCGGCAGCGCGCGGCTCGCCGCGGGGCGGGTCGACGATGCGGTCGCGGCGTTCGACGAGGCGGTGCGGAACGCGCCGAACGACGTCCGGCTCTACATCAACCTCGCGCAGGCGTTGCGCGACGCCGGGCGCTTCGACGTGCGCCAGCGCGTGATGCGCGATGCCGCCGCGCTCGCCCCGGACGATCCCGAGGTGCTGCTCGAACTCGGCACCGCCGAGGCCGCGTGCGAGAATCCGGTCGCCGCCGAACAGGCGCTGCGGCGCGCGATCGCGCTCTCCGACGGCTATACCGGCGCGTTCGTCGAACTCGGGCTGCTGCTCGAAAGCGTCAACCGCATCGACGAGCTGGAGCAGGTGGTCGACGCCTTGGCGGCGCGCGCGCCCGATGCGATCGAGCTGGATTTCCTGCGCGCCTGGGTCGCGCGGCGGCGCGGCGATGTCGCCGGGGCGCTCGCGCTGGCCGAGCGCGTACCGGACGAAATCCACCCGCTGCGCCGCCACCAGTTGCTCGGCGATCTCTACGATCGGCAGGGCCAGCCCGAAAAAGCCTTCGCTGCGTTCACCGCGATGAACGCAGCGGCGGAATCGCTCTATCCTGCCGCACCGGGCGACACGTATCGCGATCGGCTGGGGGTAATTTCGGCGCAATTAACGCCCCAACGGGTCGCTGCGTGGCACCCGCTCGCGCCCGATCCGCATCGTGCCGCGCCGGTGTTCGTGGTCGGCTTTCCGCGCTCGGGCACCACCTTGCTCGACACGCTGCTGATGAATGCCGAGGGCGTGCATGTGCTTGAGGAGCAACCGTTTCTTGCGCTCGCCACGCAGTCGATGGGATTGACCGAGGACGGTCTGGCGACGCTCGACGACGCCGGTGCCGCCGCGCTGAGGAAAAACTATTTCGATCAGGCGGATGCGGTCACCCCGCCGGGCACGCGGCTGCTGGTCGACAAGCACCCGCTCCACATGGTGCGCATCGCGACGATCCACCGGCTGTTTCCGGCGGCGAAAATCGTTCTGGTCGAACGACATCCGTGCGATGCGGTGCTCAGCTGCTTCATGGCCAACTTCCGGCTCAACACCGCGATGCGCAGCTTCACCACCCTCGACGAAACCGCCCGCGTCTACGACGCCGCCTTCACGATCTTCGAGCGCGGTATCAGTCTCTTCCCCGAGCTACAGGTCCACCGCGTCCGCTACGAACGGATGATCGCGGACCTCGAGAACGAGCTGCGCGGCCTGTTCGCCTTCCTCGATCTCGAATGGCACCCGCACTATGCCGACCACCGCACCAGTGCGCTGGCGCGTGGCGCTGTGAAAACAGCAAGTTACGCGCAAATCACCGAGCCGCTCTACACCCGCGCGCTCGCCCGCTGGGAACGCTATCGCGCGCCACTGGCGCCGGTGATGCCGATCCTCCAGCCATGGATCGACGCGCTCGGTTACCCCGGTTGAGCGTCAGTTGTTCTTGTAGCGATTGGCCTGCACGCGCTCGATATCTTGCTGATTGATCGCCTTTTCCGCCGCCCAGTCGCGCGCGGACATGCAGCGCTTGGTCTTGGCGAGGCGGCTGCCGGTGCTTTCTTCGGAACGGCAGATGATCTTGTCGGGATCGTTCGCGGCCGCCGGCTTGTGGTCGCGCGCGAGAGCGCCCGACGCCGACATCATCGCCACTGCGGCCAATCCCACACCAACATAGCGCATCACAACAACTCCCCGGATCACACAGGCGATCGATGCGCGAATGTCGTGCGGTTCGGCGGGCGCGTCAATCCCGTTTGAGAAACAGGTAACCGCCCGGAAATAAACGGCTTTTACTGTCGGCCGGTCGTCAGCAGGTCGGCGTGTGTCCAGTCCGCGTCCGTGCGGACGCCGCTGGAGTGCCCGGTGCTGTCGAGGCTGAGCGGATTGTTGTTGCGGAGCGTGCGGGCATAGCGCGCGTTGATCGCGTCGAGCCGCGTCTGGATCGACGCGCGACTGTCCGCCGACAAGGTGCCGCCGTCACGCTGTTGCTGGAGCAACGCCACCTTGCGCAACGCCAGCAGGTCCTGGCGATAGGTGAAGGCGATCTGGTCGGGCAACGCGCGAACCACGGTTCCCGCCGCCGAATATACCGGCCCCGCCTGCGCGGTCGTCGGGAAGAATGCCAACGTGCCGGCCATGATCGTGATCCGGGCGAAGGACGTGACGTTCATCAACAAACTCCCGCTATTTCAGGACGATAACCCGCATCCGGATCGTTCGTATCCCTAGGGGAAGCTGCGCCTAGCGGCGGTCTTCGTCAAGCACGCAGAGCGACAAGCGGAAAAGTCGCGATAAGCAGTCTTATGTAAACCGAAGCGTTAATCCCCGTCACCCACGCCTTGGCTTCTTCCACGGTCGTGAAATACGCCGCCTCGCGCTCGGACGCCGCGCGCTTGATCTGCAACCGCGCCAGCGAGCGTGCGACGACGAACGCCAGCCGGCGCGACGCCTGCCGCGGGTCGCCGAGCACCTGCTGGAACGCGGTGACCGTCTCCTGCGACTGGATCTGCATCGCGCGCATGTCGACCAGCGTCACATGCGCGTTGGGGCCGCAGCGCAACTGGCGGTGCGCGGCGTCGCGCGCGGCGACGAAGCGCTCGACATCGTCGGGGGTGAAGAACCCGGCCAGCGTGATCCGCACCAGATCGCGTGCGGGCTCTACGTCGAAGGACATGCGCGGCGTCATCCGCCTCCACAACCGGATCGGGCGCAAGTTCCTCCATGCCAGCGCCGGCTATGACGGGTCGTGCTTGCCCAAGAACACGCTGGCGCTGCTGAAAGCCAAGGAGGATTTCGAGAGCCCGGTCCACATCGTCGAGGCGGTGGTCAAGGTGAACGAGGCCCGCAAGCGCGCGATGGGTCGCAAGGTGCTAGCGGCGCTGGCCGTGGCCGGGTATGGGGAGGCGGACGGACGGTCGCGCTGTTCAGCCTGACGTTCAAGCCCGACAGCGACGACATGCGCGATGCCCCCAGCGTCGCGATCGCGACCCCGCTGGTCGAGGCGGGCGTGACGGTGTGCGCACGATCCCGAGGGGACCGAGCAGGCAAAGGCATTGATGCCCGACCTGATCTATTGCGCGAATCCCTGTGAGGCGGCAACTGGTGCGAATGCGGTGGGATCGTGACCGAATGAGACGCGTTCCGCGCGCTCGACCTGAGGCGGCTGCGCGGGGCGATGACTGGCGACGTGCTGGTCGACCTGCGCAACATCTATCGTCGCGATGCCGCGCAAGAGGCGGGGCTGGTCTGTTCATCGGTCGGGCGGTGATTGACAGATCGGCAAACGCGGTGCGGGCGTAATCAGGCATAACAATGCGATGTCGGGTTGCCGCATGATGCGATGCGGGTTACTTCGCAAGTGCGGCGAAGGAGTGACGGATTGTGCAACTGACCACTGTCGACAGGTCACAAATCGACGATCGCACTTCAGCGTTACCCTCATCGGCGCTGGTCGCCGATCACTCCGGAGTTGCCAGCATCTACGGCTCAGCATTACCCGATGTCATCCACGCGCTCTCCCGACGACGCAAGCATCGCCTGGCTATGCAGACTATGGCAGTGCTGGGTGATCTCGTCGCGATCGTGCTGGCGTTCACTTTGGGTGCGACATTCTGGTACGGAAACCCGGTCGATATCCAAGCGCTTGATACGCTGGCCGCACTCCTGCCGGTGTATTTGCTGACGGCGACGACCCAGCATGCCTTTACCATGGCATCGATCGCACGTGCCCGGATAAGCGCGTTGAGAGCGGTCGGTGCGCTGCTGCTGGCGATCGGCCTAATCGGGCTGGTGGCGTTCTTCCTCCAGGCTGTCGGCGGGGTATCGCGCGGCGTGGTCGGGTTGGGGGCGACGATGAGCGTAGGTTTCATCGTCTGCTACAGGACATGGCTGGCAATCCATGCCCATCGCTTGCTGGGTGATGTGACGATCAACGAGGTGGTGATCCAGGACGGCGTCCAGGCGCAGGTGCAGAAAGGCAGCATTCTTCTGGATGCGGCGCGGGACGGCATTTCGCTCCGGTTGGACAGTCCCTCCATGCTGGACCGGCTCGGTCGCTGTCTCCACGCCGCTGATCGCGTGATCGTGGTCTGCCCCCATACGCGCCGGGCCAACTGGGTGTCCGCACTCAAAAGCAGCAACGTCAATGCCGAGATCTTGACCAGCGAGCTGGATGAGGTGGGTGCAATCGGCTTGGGGCATTACAACGGCACCACGACCCTGAAGGTCGCGAGTGCGTCGCTTTCCCTGCCCGACCAGATGCTGAAGCGCGGGCTTGATCTCGTCCTCGTGCTGATCGCCCTGCCGATTGTCCTACCATTCATGTTGCTGGTGGCGATCGTCATCAAGGTCGAAAGTCGTGGTCCGGTCTTCTTCCGCCAGCCGCGCGTCGGCCTCGGCAACCGTGTGTTCCACATCTACAAGTTTCGTAGCATGCGGGTCGCCCAGAACGACATCACGGGAAGTCAATCGACCAGCCGCAACGACAGCCGGATCACGCGGGTGGGCGGCTTTATCCGTCGCACCAGCATCGACGAATTGCCCCAAATCCTCAACGTGCTCACTGGTGACATGAGCATCGTCGGACCCCGACCGCACCCACTGGAAAGCAAAGCGGAAAATCGGCTGTTCTGGGATATCGACGGCCGCTATTGGCACCGCCACGCCGTCAAGCCCGGCATGACTGGTCTTGCCCAGATACGCGGTTTTCGCGGCGCGACGGAAAAGGAAGAGGATTTAACCAACCGGCTGCAGGCCGATCTGGAATATGTCTCCGGCTGGTCGATCTTGCGCGACGTGGGGATTATTGTCGCGACATTCCGGGTGTTGACGCACCGGAATGCGTTCTAAATTTCACACGATGACCGGATAACGCCGGGTTGATAATTCATCGACATGGCATGAGCGGGCGATGCTCCATCCCCGGCACCGGGTCACGCCCCTCCGCGTTTTCGATCGTGACGGGGGCATCACATCGACCATGTCTATGCCCCCACCACCAATTGATTTAACCTGATCAAGGGGGCGGCCACCGCCCTTCGCCGCTGTAGCAATGCCGGATTTCTCATGTTCGTTGTCAATCAATCATTTTGGCAGCGCGCGCAGCAGCTTCTTCGGCGCGATCGATGGCCGGCCGGTTCGCGCGTAAGCCGCCTGAGCTCCGGGCCAAGGTGTTTAGCTCCGGCATCTGGTGAACAGAGTTGACGATGAACCGGTCTGGCTCTGACGCCCATATCCTGGACATTTATTTGTAGGGTGTGAGCCCACCGGGCGTCTCGGGCCGGCAAGCGAAGCTGTAGGCGGCCATGAAGTCGGCGAGGTGCGTCCGCAGCCGGTCGTGGCTTTTGTCGTCAAAGTGTTTGGCGGTCACCGCCTTGATGGTCCGGTTCATTCGTTCGACCTGCCCGTTGCTTCACAGGTGGTTCGGTTGGTGTCGTCGGGCTGCAGCATTGCGTGCGGTCGGAACGTCACAACCATCGCCTCCTCCGCCTCGATCTTACGGAGACTGCTTCCAGCACCGCATCGGTGACGCTCGAGATGAGGTCCGATGAGACGTCGATCCCATACAGCTCCTCGATGTGCCCGTCAGCACCCGTTGCGCTGGTTGATGCTGCCTGCGGCGCCTTCGCTTTCCAGATGGTCGTCGAGCTCTGCCGACAGCATCCGCTCCGACAGCGCCTTCTTCAGTTCGTCGAGCAGACCGTCCTTGGCGAAACGCTCCTGCGGGTCACGGCCAGCCAGCAGCTGGTCCAGCACGTCCTTGTTGTTTGCCATCCTCAAATTACACCACGTTGACGGACACGACCTTCAGACCCGACAGCAAACGAGTTTTCGGACGGACTCGACTGCAATCTAGATAGATGACTCGATCATCTCTAAAGCCGACATTGATGCGGTACGCCAGCACCGCCCGACCGTCCTAACAAGCAAGGAATATATGTGACCAAGACCGCTATTGTCACCGGGATCAGCGGCCAAGATGGCGCCTATCTTGCCGAGAACCTGCTTGGCCGCGGCTACACCGTCTACGGCACCTATCGTCGCACCTCGTCTGTCAATTTTTGGCGCATCGACGAGCTCGGCATCAGCCAGCACCCGCAGCTGAAGCTGGTCGAATACGATCTCACCGACATGGGCTCAGCGATCCGCCTGATCGAAACGTCGGAGGCGACCGAGGTCTATAATCTCGCTGCGCAGAGCTTCGTCGGCGTGTCGTTCGACCAGCCGATCACCACGGGCCAGATCACGGGTCTCGGCGCCGCCTACCTCTTGGAGGCGATCCGCACCGTCAATCGCGACATCCGCTTCTATCAGGCCTCCACGTCCGAGATGTTCGGCAAGGTGCAGGCGATCCCGCAGACGGAGGACACACCTTTCTACCCGCGCAGCCCGTACGGCGTGGCCAAGCTCTATGCCCATTGGCTGACGGTGAACTATCGCGAGAGCTTCGGCATCTTCGGCACCAGCGGTATCTTGTTCAACCATGAGAGCCCGCTGCGCGGCCGCGAGTTCGTGACGCGGAAGATTACCGACACGGTTGCCAAGATCGTACTGGGCAAGGCGGAACTGCTGGAGATCGGCAATCTCGATGCCAAGCGCGACTGGGGCTATGCCAAGGATTATGTCGAGGGCATGCGGCTGATGCTGCAAGCCGACACGCCCGACACCTATGTGCTCGCCACCAACCGCACCGAAACGGTGCGCGACTTCGTGTCGTTGGCGTTCAAGCAGGTCGGCATCGACATCGTCTGGTCGGGCAAGGAAGAGAGCGAAACTGGCACGGATGCCAAGACGGGCAAGCTGCTCGTGCGCGTCAATCCGCAATTCTACCGACCGGCCGAGGTGGAACTGCTGATCGGCGATCCAGCCAAGGCCAAGGCCCATCTCGGCTGGGAACCAACGGTGCAGCTGGAGGAGCTCGCCGGGTTGATGGTGGAGGCCGACATGCGCCGCAACCAGACCGGCTGGTCGTTCTGATGCGCATCGCCTTGACCGGCGCCAGCGGCTTCACCGGGCGTTTCGTCGCCGGGGCGCTGGCACAGGCCGGCGCGACCTGTGTGCCGATCGAGGCGGACCTGACCAACGCGACCGAGGTCGAGCGCGCTGTTGAGGAGGCGGAGTTCGACCGCGTGATCCACCTGGCGGCAAAGGCCTTCGTCAACGCGGCCGACTGGAAAGCCTTCTACACCGTCAACCAACTCGGCACGTTCCATCTCCTTGAGGCAATTGCCCGGCAGCGCCCAGACACACGGTGCGTGCTGGCGAGCAGCGCGCAGGTCTATGGCGCCGGTGCCGAGGGGCTGATCGACGAGGACACGCCCACCAATCCAGCCAATCATTACGCCGTTAGCAAGCTGGCGATGGAGTGGGGCGCGCGGCGCTGGGCCGACCGGCTGGAGATCGTCGCCACCCGGCCGTTCAACTATACTGGGATCGGCCAAGGTACGGAGTATCTGATCCCCAAGGTCGTCGATCACTTTCGTCGCCGCGCGCCCGTGATCGAGCTCGGCAATCTGTGGGTCAAGCGCGATTTCGGCGACGTGCGCGCAGTTGCCGACGCCTATGTCGGGCTGGCGCTGGCCGAAGATGCGCCGCCCCAGACGCTCAACATCGCCACGGGCACCGTGCGTTCGATCGACGAGATCCTGGACGTGCTGGCTGGTCTTAGCGGCCATCGCCCGGAGGTAAGGGTCAGCCCCGCCTTTGTCCGCGCGAACGACGTGCCGGTGCTCGGCGGGGATGCCGGGCGTCTGCGGGCCAGCCTTCCGGGCTGGCGCCCGCGCGACCTCGCCGACACGCTGGCGTGGATGTACCGGAAAGAGCCGGCATGACTCGCTCAGCGCGCCCGTGCGTCCGCCTCTTCCTGCTCGACGATCGCGTCCAGCAACTGTCGCGCCGCTTCTTCCCAAGTAAACATTGACGCACGCTCACTGGCCCTTGCTGCCAGATGTGCGCGCAAGGTCCGGTCCTCTACAATCCGGCGCAGCCCGTTAGACCAGGCCGCACGGTCGCTAGGATCAGCGTAAAGTGCGGCATCACCGCATACCTCAGGCACCGCCCCGCCTGTGGTGGCAATCACCGGGCATCCCATGCGCATCGCTTCCAGCGGTGTAAGGCCAAATCCTTCCGACAGCGACGGGCAGGCAAAGGCATGCGCCCCACCATATAGCGCTTTCAGTTCGGCATCGCTGACCCTGCCGAGGAAGTGGATGTTTGCCGTCTCTCGCAGACCCGCATCTCGGAAGACGCGCGGATTGCCGCCGCCTGCGATCACCAAATCTGTCTCTGACAGCTCAGCACGAATGAAGGCATCGATAAGCATCTTCAGATTCTTATGTGGGGCCAATGATCCAATCGTAAGAAGGTATGGTCGTGCTAACAGGCTTTTTCTTTCTAGCACAGACTTATCCGGAATTACCGCATCGAGATGATCGATACCGGAGCGGAGTACACGTAATTTTCTCCGTGGGATCACGTAAAAATTCTCAAGCTGAGTTCTTGAGAAGTTGGAAACGGTAAACACAACAGCTGCCCGACGGCTGGCGACCGTCAACATCAAGCGATACCACCATCGGAAAGCGCGCGAGTAGGATTCAGGATGGAGAATGAATTGTGCATCGTGGATTATCAGAACCTGACGCCGACGAAGCGCCGGTCCAGTGTTGCAGAGATTGAGTAGCCAAGCATCGGGCTTCGCTCGTACCAGTTCAGTCTGCTCCCAGACATGGCCGTGGAACCGCCCAACAGCATGGACGGTCGGTGACTGATCGCCTAACTGCCCGATGTTTTCAGCAACCGGCGTCCCTGTCGGAACTACCGCCTCCAAATCCGACTCTCCGCGCTGCGCCAGCAATCCCCGCAGGCTCCGGCTCAACTCGATCGCCAGACGCTCCACCCCGGTGACGGGCCGGTTGAAGAAGCGGGCGTTGAGAACCAGCCTCATGACGCCGGCGCTGACAGCGCCTGCCGCTGCTGTCGTACCCGGACATAGCTGAGCGCGGCCATGAACCAAGGCGGTAGATAAGCATATTCGGAAACGGTCAGCATTTCCATGAAGTAGACGGCCAGTAAGGTCGCCACCAGTGCGTGCCGGTCCACGCCGGCGCGCAGTAGCAGACAAGGCGCCAGCAACGCCGCGGAATAAAGCAGAAAGCCGACAACCCCGATATTGGCCAGCAGGTTTGACAGCATATCGGTAGCGCGCACGCTGCCAAAACCTAGGCCGAACAATGCACGGATCGGGTTGCCGTCGAACGGCACGGCGATATGGGAAAAGAAGGATTTCAGGCGAATGTTACCCGACAACGTGTCCAGCTTGTCGATCAGCAATGTATTAATGGCCTGCTGCACCGGCGCGGCCGTGGCATAAAGCAGGACCACTGCGATCACCGCCGCTGCGACATAGACGAACGCCTCCGGTCGTCGGCGGATCTCAGCGTACGATATGCCCACCAGCAAACCGATCACCGCCGTTGTCGATGTCGACAATATCAGGGACAGCGTCAGAACGGCAAACATGATCCACCAGCGCCGCCCAAAGGCATATACCGCAAACGGCGTCACGGTCAGCGCGTACATGGACGGCTCGCCGACTAGGCTTTTCAGCCGCATGAAGGCAGGGCCGAACAGGTTCGACTGTTGCAGGTAGCTGCCCGTTGCGAACGCACCCTGGCCGGCTCCCGCCGCAGCCGTATTCAGATCACCAAAATTGCGGTTGGACAGGAAATCTCCGTTCGTGTGAAATATCGCGTAGAACACGAACTCATAAAAACCGTATGCTGCCAGTAGCATAATGCCGGCATATGCGTACTTTAGAAACGCTTCCTGATAATAAAGGTAGATTAGATAGGTAAAAACCGCCGCGGTTAATAGGTATATTCCCTGCGTGACATGCGTCTGCTTTAATTGTCCGACGATATATATTTCACGAATGACGGTCAGCCTGCTCATGTCAGGCATGTCAATCGAGTATCCGGACAGGCTACACGCCAGAAATACCGAGTATAGCAGCACGAAGCTGATGTAGAAAACCAGCAGGCGCAAGTATCGTGGATTGTCACGGACCAGGATCGCCGGAGCTGCCAGCACCAGCAAGAACGCCGGCGTACTTCCCTGTACCGGCATCAGCAGCACGCTCTGGATTGGTGCGACCAGCAGCAGCGCGCGGAAGAACAGGCCGTTGATCAGCCCGTCGGACACCCAGTCGTAAATTGAGGATCGGCGCACCGGAACAGTCTTGGTACGGTACGCGCCTGCCAAATGGGCCACCATCTCAGTGCGCCTCGGGGGCGGTGCCTAGCGGGCGCAGGGCAACGTGATTGATCGTCATCTGGTGCGCGACTGTGGAGGATTGCAGGTCGCCGGCGATCTGCAACGTCGGAAACGCGCAAGGGACCGGCGCCATCGTGCGCAGGCGCGTCGGGTCCACACCCATCGCGGCAAAGGGTATCGTCGCGTTCCCGCAGGCTAGACGGAAGGAAAAGGCCGGCAATTCCGCTCGTTTTTCGGCAGGCACCTCAAGATCCAGTGCGTAGCGACCTGGCATGGCGGAGGTGCGCTGCTGCGCGAACATCGGCACGCCGCGCCCACTCCAGTCGATCGTTAGCGCCGCCTGCGCGCCGTTGCGGGTCACGTCGGCGCTGAAACCCTCGCCGGTCATCAACTGCCACTGGAACAATACGGGTTCTTCCCCCGCCTCGAAGCTGCGGCCTGCCCGATCGAAATGCCCGTCGTCCAGTGGGCGCGTCACCCCCGGTTGCACCCGCTGCCACAGTGCAAAGGCCTGAGCCGTGAGGCCGGCACGATCGAAAGAGTTGATGCTGGGCACCACCTCGCCCTTGGCGAGCGCTCCGTGCCGCTCCAAGGCGTTCAACAGCGCGACACGCGATAAAAGCTGCTCGCGCGTGGCGAGATGGCCGACCGTCCCCAGATATTGTTCGCGCCATTTGGGCCGGCCCGCCAGCCGCTGCACAAGCATCGGCCGCGAACGTGCATCGCCCTCCAGCAGCGACACGATAGGGATAATCTGGTCGCTTAGCTGACGTCGGCGCAACAGCGCGTCGGTGATGTCCAAGATGCCCAGAAGATCATCACGGAGTGCTACGGCATAGAGTCGGTTCTGCAAGGACAAGGTGTCGCGCCAGCCAAGCCGCGATAGCGCCTCCAGCCAGGCCGGCGTCCGCGTGTCGCCATGCAGGCGCGCGTCCCGGGCCATGGCGACGTTGACGACCCTCTGGTCCAGAGGTGCCGCGGCGATCGCGGCGCGCACCGTTTCATCGCTCAGCCGGTCAAGCTGCACGGCGGGTTGCGCCTTCAGGTTCGACAGCAGCGCACCCGGACGGGCGCCACGCACCGCAACAAGCGCGGTTTCCGCACGCACGACATAGGCCGTCACCGCCAGCAGCACCGCGCCCGTCAGTCCCGCGGCCATCACGCGCCGCAGAACGGGCGGCTTACTTGCTGTGGTCGGCATAATCGTAGCTGTAGCCATATTCCGTGCCGTAGCCATAGCCGAACCGGCCCGGATCGAACTTCACCAGAATCGCGCCGACGATCGTGCCGCCACCCTGGGCCAGGCGGGACAGGGATGCCTGCACCTGGCGCACCGGGTTACGTCCGGATTCGATGACATAGACTGTGGCCTCCACCTCGCTCGACAGGATCACCGCATCGGCAAGGCCCAACACCGGTGCGGAATCGACCAGCACCGCGTCATAGGTTTCGCGTAGGTCGCGCAGCAGCGACACCATCTGCGGGCTGTTGACGAGCTCTGTCGGGTTGGGCGGAATGTCACCAGCGACCACAAAGTCGATCCGGCCATCCGCACTGCTGCGGATCGCCTGTTCCCTTCCGATCTGGCCGGACAACAGGTTGCTGAGCCCTTGGCGGTTGGACTCTCCGAAAAGGCGATGGACGTTGGGACGGCGAAGGTCGGCGTCGATGACGATGACGCGTCGGCCAAGCCGCGACAGGCTGAGCGCAAGCGCCCGGCAGGCGGTGGACTTGCCCTCGCCCTGCTGTGTGCTGGTGAACATCATCGTCGCCGGCACACCGTTGGGTGACAGCAGGGACAGACTTGTCCGCACTGAGCTGTAGGCATCGCTTTGGAACGACTTGGGATCTTCCAGATCCTCATCCGGCGTATCGGACGAAGGCACCACGCCCAGGACCGCCAGTCCCGTGCCGGAGCGCACTTCATCCGGTGTCCGGATCGCGCTGAACAGCTGCTCGCGCAGGAAGACGAACAGAGCCGACAGCAGCATGCCCAAGATCAGCGCGAGCGCCAGGTTGAGTGAGAGCTTGGGCCAAGAGGAGCGATCAGGAACGTTGGCGCGATCGACGACCGACAGGTTGTTGGTCTGGATGCCGGACTCGGCATTCAGCGAGTTGAAGCGGCGCAGCAGGGCTTCGTATTGCTGCCTGTTGGTGTCCGCCTCGCGGCGCAGGATTGACAGCTCGATGCCTTGGTTCTGCTCGGACAGCGTGCTGTTCTTCAGCTTGTCGATCTCTCCGGACAGCTGCCGTTCGCGCGCCTGGGCGATCTGAGAGGCGTTGCGGATGCCGTTGCGGATGTTGCCGGCCAGCGCACCGATCTGCCGGTCGAGCTCGCGCAGTTGCGCCTTGGCCGCGGCGACCGTGGGATAATCCTCCTGCCGCGTGATCAGCTGCTGCTGATATTGACTTTGGATGTCCGCCCGCTTTTCGAGAAGGAGCTGTACCGCGTTATTGGTCAGCACGTCCGGCGTGCTCAGTGGCGGCAGCCTTGCGATCTGGTCCCACTTCTGCTGCGCCTCGATACGCTCGGAAATGGCGGTGGAATACGCTTGGTTGAGCTGCACCAGCTGCGCCGTGATGAGCGACTGCGGGCGCGCGGAACTGTCGGACGAGCCGCCGCTGCCCGCCGCGTTGCCGGCATCCACGATGCGCGTGCGGCGGCCATAATCCACCACCGCCTGCTCCGACTTGGCAAGTCGTGCCTGCGCCTCGTCGAGCTGACCGCGCAGGAAGTCGAGCGCGTAGACCGAAGCGCCCGCCTTTCGCGACAGGTTGCTGCGGATGTAGGCGTCGGCAAAGGCGTTGGCGATACGCGCCGATAGCCGCGGATCGGGGCTGGTGAAGGAGATGGTCGCGATGCGCGTGGTGCCCGTGTAGCGCACCGACATACCGCCTCGCAGCAGCTTCAGCACGCGGTCGCGGTGCGCCTCGCGCGGGGTCATGCCCGCCGGTACCGCCGCATCCTCGTCGTTCAGGCCCATTGCCTTGAGAAAGCCGTCCCCGTTGAACAACCCCTCACGCTCGGCAACCGCCTCGGCCACGCCGCGGCTGCGCACGATGTCGAGCTGGGTCTGCAGGAAGCGTTCGGCATCGGTACTGGCCGATTGCTCCTGGTCGGCCTCCGTGCCCAGCACTTTGGCCGCTTCCTGGCGCACCTCAACAGAGGCAACCGCCTGGTACAGGCGCGTGGTGAGTAGCGCGGCGACGATTGACAGGGCTATGCACGCGGCAAAGATGCCGATGATCCAGAACCGCGAGCGATAGGCCGAGGCCCAAATCTCGCGCAGCGCATGGGTCGATCCGGTGGACGGCTCGCGTCCGTCCGGGACAAGCCCCGGAAGGTTGGTGGTGGAAGCCGGCAAGGCGGCCTCGCCATTGAATGGAAACTGCATATTGTCCGGCCGCCTTACTGATTAAGCGCGATAAAGAGGCCGGCAATCCCCGGCAGGGCGGCCAGCGTCAGCCTGAGCAGGGAGCCGAAGGAGGAATAGCCGACCACGATTACGTCCGTCTGCTGGATCTGCGGATCGGGTGATCGCCCGGCGCGGATGTCGTCCAGGTCGAACCGGGCGATGTAGCGCTTGCCCTCTACTTCACGAATCACGACGATCTCATTGCTTTTGGCGTTATCAGTAAGCCCTTCGCCAAGCGCGATCGCCTGCAGCAGCGAGAGCCGCGCGCCAGGGATTTGGTAGACGCCGGGCTTGCGCACCTCACCGTCCAGCGTCACTGTGAAATTGGCCGCGCGATCCAGCGAAACCGACACACTGGCATTACGCAGATAGCGCGCGTTGAGTCGGTTGGTGAGCTGACGCGCCACATCAGCGGTGGACAAGCCGGCAACAGACAATTCGCCAAGCAGCGGATAGGAAATCTTGCCGCTGAGAGATATCGGCAGGCTCTCGAACGAGAGTTCGGGCTCGCGGAACACCTTGATGGACAAGGTATCCAGCGGTCCCAAGCGATAATCTTGTGCGGCCACCGGCGTGATGATCCCGCCGCGCTCGGCCGGGGGCAACCCGCCACCCATCGGGATGCTGGGCTTACCTCCACAGCCCGAAAGCATGCCGACGATCGCCAAGACCGGTGCGAATTTCAGACGCAACGCTTTACCCTTGTACAATGAGGAGGGGGAATGATGTCTTGCCGACATTCTGAATCCCCGCGTCTGTTAGCAGCAGCGTCCATTGTCCATCAAGCTGCTTCGATTTGCGGGCCTCCTGCCGCGTCGCCGCGGCCGGCGGCCGCACCGCGATAGACTGCCGCCAGTGCAAGCGCGAAGAAGATCCAGGCTGCTGGCCGGCGCAGCGGATAGTCGACCAAACTATGCAGTGCGTACAGAAGGATGATGAACAGCCCCGCCAGCAACGCATGCCGCTCCTGCGCACGCCGCGAAAGGCGGTGCAGCGCAGCAATACCCGGCAAGAGCGACAGCACCAGCAGCGTCAGCAGCACCATTGCCGGTACACCGCCTTCGATCAGCAACTGGAGGTAATCGTTATGCGCGGCATTGACCACCGTAGGCTTCACCCAGGCCAGCTGTTCCTGCGTGATGAACAGGGTTCGGAACGATCCGAACCCACTGCCAAGCCAACCATATCGCTCAGCCAGCGGCCACGACCATTCAAGAAAGCGCCAGCGCAAATCGTCGCTGACATCATCGACGCGACCGGCCACGACTTCGAACGCCGACGAGGACATGACGGCGAGAACCAGTGCTGCGACAACCGCAACCGCCGCGATGCGCCAGCGCAAGGCGACGCCCCGCGCCAAGTCCAGCAGCACGATCACTGCCGCCAGTGCGCCAAGTCCCAGCCCGGCGCGACTGTTGGTGACCACGATCGCCACCAGCGCGAACACCGTATAACCCGTCCCCATTAAGCGGCGCCTTATTTGCATCGCCGCCGGCTGACCTCGTGCCCCAAACTGCCGGCTCACCACTAAGCCGAACAACAGGATCGAACAGGCAAGCACCAGCGCCATATGGTTCTTGTTAGCAAAAAAGCCGAGCAGCGTGGCACCCATGTTATCAACTTGAAGCTGCGGAAACTGCCCGTCGCTGACGACTTGGAGAAGTCCGATCAGAATGCCGAGCAGAACAAGGCCGAGTGCGACAAGGAACAAGCGATGAAAATCGTCGCTGGAAAGTTGCATCAACCAGCCGGTAAACGCGACAAAGCCGATCGCCATAAGCGCGCATAAGGCGGTGCCCGTCGGCTCCAGCGTCAACGGTTGCCAGCTATCCGCTGAGCCCGCCAGATCGAGTGTGAGGCGTCGTAGTTCTTGACCTGGCAGCGCCTGCCACAAGGGGAACGGCAGCGGGACCAGTTGCAACAGCGGCCAGACGGCAATACCGGCTAGTGCGATGCGTCCGGCAAGCGGCGCCCTGGAAAAGGCGGCAAAGCCGTCCTGCCAGGCAAAGGTGACCGCCAGTACGATCGTCGCCAGAACTATCGTCATGTTGCCTGGCGTCCAGGCCACCTGCCCCCCGCCAAACAGGCTGACGACGACGAGATAGGCAGCGGCCAGTAGGAACTCGCCCTTACCGGCTGCCCAAGAGCGCCCCCGCGATCCGCGATCACGTTTCTTTCTGTGCCGTTGAGACGTTTGCGAACGACTGCCTTGCATGTTTACTCAACAAAGAATGTGCGCCGCGACGCTCGGTAGAGGCAGGCCATAGTCGTACTTTGCACGCAGGCCAACGCTTTCGCGCCGGATCGGCTGGAACGCGACCCTGTCAGGGGCGTAGAAGTGGCCGGAACCGCCACGGAGTTGCCGCCATCAACGACCCCTATTCCGCATCGCGCCGGGCCATGCTGGGAGCATTGGCCACCATGCCGCTGACCGGCAGTTCGGATGCAGCCGCCCGTACATCGGCAGGCCAAAGCAACACACCATCCGCGGGAGTGACGGTAACGCCTGAACAATTCGGCGCGGTTGGCGATGGCGTGGTAGACGACGCACCCGCCCTGCAGCGGGCGATGGACGCGCTGGCCGCCCGGCCACAGGGCGGCACGCTGCTGCTGCAAGCCAGAACAGCGTACCGCTGCAACTCGGGCCTGTCTCTCGACACTTCGTACGTCTCGCTCACCGGCACCGCCTTGCTGGATTTCAGCGGCTGGCAGGGCCGGTACCTGCGGGTCACCGCCAGTTCCTTGGGCGTGCCGGGCCGGCAGCCGGACAATAATTACGGTCGCAAGGGCATGATCTCAGGCGCAATACGGATAAAGGGCGCCGGACAGGACACCTCCAGCATCGGCGTGGACTTCGACTCTCCGAACATCGCCACCTCGGCCCAGATGCTGGTTGAAAACCTTTCGGTTTTCGGCTGCGGCATCGGTGTGCGGTTCGGTAGTCATGCCTATAACAACCTGTTCTTGCGTTGCGAGGTGTTCAACTGCGGCATCTGCGTCGATTATCCGACAGCCGACGACAATGGCGAGCGCAATACGCTGATCGGCTGCACGCTTTACAATTCGCGTGTCGCCGTTCGCATGGCGAACAGCAGCGCGTCGCTGCAACTGCAAGGCTGCTCGCTCGACTATACGACCATCCTGTACGACGTGACGGCCGGATCGGTACTGGCTACCTCCTGCCATCACGAAAGCGGCCGGTGGGAGGACGGACCGATACGCTGCACCGGAGATGGTAGTTTTGTGCGGCTGGACGGCGGTTGGCTTCTCAACCAAGCAAAGACCTGGGGAGCGAACACCCTGGCGGATGTGGGCCAAGGGGCATCGGTGCATCTGCTCGACATGCTGGTGCACAATTTCCCTTCGGCAACCCGCGACCCTTCCCGCCCGCCTTGCTGGGCACGAGGACCGGGTGCGTTGCTGGTTCGCGGCACGCAAGGGTTTGACTTCGGGGACCTTCCCAATCGGCTGCAGGAAGGGCGCACCTTGCTGTCCGATCCCGATTTCCACGCGGCCGAATGGCAGGACACCATATGGCGCACCGACGACACGCTGTTGCCGATCGTTGATCGTTACGCGCAGACGGGCGCGAATCTCAAGCTCGCCAAGGGTCGGGTGGCTGGCGAACGTGGCCTGATCGCGGCCAAGGCATATGGCACGACCTCTGCGGCCGCGTTCGTGCTGATCGCCTTACCGGTGCGCGATGGCGACACGGTGCTGTCGGGCTTTCGAGTGCGTCGTGACCCCGCCCGGCCAGGCGCTGACGGCACATTGTTCGCGTCGCCGGGATGGGCACGGATCGATGGGCAGGACGCCTATCGAATGCCAGTGACCGTACGACTGGAAACGGTTGGTACGCTGACGGTCAAGGTGCCGACCGATCGGTTCGTCCTGGTTTCCCCTACCTCGTCCCGCACCCAGCGAACCGCGCCGCCTTGGGCGACGCATTTCTGCATGTTGGTAAACCTTGCCCAGGCGCATCAGGCAAGCTTCCTGTTCAACGGCCTGTGGGCGGACGTGATCTAGAGCGTTACCGGACCAGGTTGAACCACCGCCATCGCCCTGCGGGCGACCGCTGCGCGGCGGGGCGCTTTCGGTGTGATGCCGCGTTGCTCGTCGGTCACGATGCTTTTGCATCGCTCCCTCCTCACGCCTCGCACCACACCAAAATCTCCTCCGTGCCGATAATCCAACCTGGTCCGGTAACGCTCTAGCCGATCAATGGGCGCATGGCGGGATCAGCCATGACCGGTGGGGAGACCCGTCCGTCGACTTCCCGGTCGTACGAGGCCATCGCCGCATCGACGAAGCGGGTGATTTCGTCGCGGAAACGTTCGGTGGAGAAGCGCTGGGCATTGGCGCGGCATGCCTCCGGCGTGATCGCGTGCAGGCGTGCGTCGAGATGCTCGACCGCCGCGACGACTGCGTCTGCCGTCTGTTCGCCGAAGAATACGCCTGTCTGGCCTTCACCGTCGTGCCCGCGGATCGTTTCCAGCGCCCCCCCCTTGCCATAGGCGATCACCGGTGTGCCACAGGCCTGCGCTTCCAGGGGCGCGATGCCGAAATCCTCCTCGGCCGCAAACAGGAACGCCTTCGCGCGCTGGAGATGGGAGACGACCACCGCATCGGGCTGGCGGCCCATCAGCACGACGTTGGGGCCAGCCAGCCTGCGAGCGGCCTCCATGTCGGGGCCATCGCCGATCACGATCAGCTTGCGGTCCGGCATCGCGCGAAACGCCTCCACGATCAGCGGGATTCGCTTGTAGGGCACTAAGCGCGACATGGTAACGTAGAAGTCTTCGCGCGCATGCGACAGGGCGAAGCGATCGAGATTGACGGGCGGGTAGATTACCGTGGACGAACGGCCATACGCCTTGCGGATACGCCGTTCGATGAAGTGCGAAATGGCGACAAAATGATCTACACCGTTGGCGGTGCGCGTGTCCCACAACCGCAGATAATGCAGGATGGACCGGGCAAAGATGTTCTTCAGGCCGCGGGTGATGCCGGACTCGCGCAGATAGGTTTCCTGCAGATCCCAAGCATAGCGGATCGGGCTGAACGTATAGGCAATATGTACCTGGTCGGGCCCGGTGACGACACCCTTGGCGACCGCCGAGTTGGTACTGATGACCAGATCATAGCCGGTCACGTCGAGCTGCTCGATCGCGATCGGCATCAAGGGCAGGAACGAGCGGTAGCGCTTGCGCGCGCCGGGGAGCCGCTGGAGGAAGCTGGTGGTCACACGGTGCCCGTCGAGAAAACCCCTTTCTTCCTCGCTCAAGAACTCAACCAGCGTGAAGACATCAGCCTGCGGATAAAGATTCAGCAGCTGCTCGACGCAGGTTTCTCCGCCTGTTTTGGAGGCGAACCAATCATGAACAATGGCAACCTTCATTATGAAATCAGCCTTGTGTACAGGAAGGGCGGCCTCGGCACCTAAGCCGCCCGATCCGGTCTATAAGATATTTGCGGGCGTCCAACGCGACGCTCTGACGGTCAAACATGTCGGTTAGCGGTATCGGCGTCTTGCCCATGCGCGCGCTTAGCGTACCAATTAAATGGCTGACCGGCTGACGGATCGCATTCCCAATCGAAATCAGCGCAAAAGCAGCGGAACGGCCGCTCGGGCGGCCATCAATGGTGACGTTCTTTAATCCCTCCGGCGGGCCGAAATAGCCGACTTGGCAGAACAAGTCCGTCTTCCTTGCCTGAGCCGGAAGGCACCCAAGAATGCCCATGCGATCGTCATCGCCGGCCGCTCTGGCACAAGGCCTACACTGCCTTGCCCGCCCGGTCCATGCCCGTAATGAACGCTTGCTCTTGGCTGGGTTACTGGACTGTCTGCAACAATCCTCTATCAGCAGCCTGATATGCCTGTCGTTACCCTCAACACCGGTCGGTCGTTCGACGCGGATCCGAACGTCTCGATCCTGGATGCCGCGCGCAATGCCGGCGTCACGCTCGAATATAGCTGCCGCACCGGGCGCTGCGGGATCTGCAAGGCGCCGGCCATCGGCGACACCACGATCCTGCGCCCCGAGGCGGAGAGCCTGTCCCCCGAAGAGGTTGCACAGGGCCTGATCCTCACCTGTTGCCGTGCCGCAGCCGGGACTGTCGCGCTGGACGTGGAGCCGCTCGACCGGCTTGCCGGCATCGAGATCAAGACGATCCCGGCGCGCATCGTCTCGATCGACCGGCTGGCACCCGAGATCGTCAAGGTCGTGCTCAAAAACCCGCCCACCTCGCCCATGCGCTTTCTGCCCGGCCAGTATGTCGACGTCATCGCCGATGGCGTGCGCCGCAGTTATTCGCTGGCCAATGCGCCGCGTGCGGACAACCTGCTCGACCTGATCATCAAGCGCTATCCCGGCGGGCATCTTAGCGACTTCTGGTTCGAGCGCGCTAAGGTGAACGACCTCCTGCGCATCGAGGGACCGTTCGGCACCTTCTTTCTGCGCGAAGACGGTCCGGCCAACATCGTGTTCCTGGCGACCGGCACCGGCATCGCGCCGGTCAAGGCGCTGCTGGAGGAGTTGGCGACCGATCCGACGCGCGCCGCCCGGCACCGGCTCAGCGTGTTCTGGGGCAACCGGGAACGTGAGAACTTCTGCTGGGACCCCGGTCGATCTTGGGCTCGACGTCGGCTTCCATCACCTGCTATCGGGCCCTGATACAAATTGGGGTGGCATTCGGGGGTATGTGCAGGACGCAGCGGTGAAGAGTGGGATCGATCCCGCCGATACCGTGATCTATGCATGCGGCTCCACGGCGATGATCGCTTCGGCCCGGGAGAGCTTTCTGGCACTGGGCCTGCCGACCAAACGCTTCTTTTCCGACGCATTCGTCAGTTCGAACTGAGGTCACACACAATGAAGGCAGTTATTCTCGCCGGCGGTCTCGGCACGCGTTTCGCCGAGGAGACGAGCCTTCGTCCTAAGCCGATGATCGAGATCGGCGGCCGCCCGATCCTGTGGCACATCCTGAAGATCTACGCCGCGCACGGGGTGACCGATTTCATCATCTGCTGCGGTTACAAAGGCTATGTGATCAAGGAGTATTTCGCCAACTACTTCCTGCACATGTCCGACGTCACGTTCAACATGACCAAGAACGAAATGATCGTGCACAAGGAGCGTGCCGAGCCGTGGAATGTGACGCTGATTGACACTGGCGACCATAGCCTAACGGGCGGCCGCCTCAAGCGCGTGGCCGAGCATGTGAAGGACGAAGAGTTCTTCTTCTTCACCTATGGCGACGGCGTCGGCGATATCGACATCACCGCGTCGGCCGAATTCCACCGCGCGCACGGAAAGGACGCGACGCTCACCGCTACCTATCCGCCCGGCCGCTTCGGCGCGCTGCACATGGAAGACGGGCAGATCACCGACTTCACCGAAAAGCCCCAGGGCGACGGCGGCATGATCAACGGCGGCTTCTTCGTGCTCAGCCCCAAGGTGATCGACCGCATCGCCGGCGATGACACCACTTGGGAGCAGGAGCCGCTGCGCGGCTTGGCTGCCGACGGCCAGCTGATGGCCTATGAGCACCATGGTTTCTGGCAGCCCATGGACACGCTGCGCGACAAGCAACAGCTCAATGCGCTGTGGAATGCCGGCAAGGCGCCGTGGCGCGTCTGGTGAGCGCCCCCCTCTCTCATACTGCCTCCGGAACCGTTGATCCCGCCTTCTGGGCAGGCAAGCGCGTGTTCCTGACCGGGCATACCGGGTTCAAAGGTAGCTGGATGTCGCTGTGGCTACAGCGGATGGGTGCCGAAGTGACCGGCTTTGCGCTCGCCCCACCGACCGATCCGGCGCTGTTCGAGGTCGCGCGGGTGGCAGCCGGCATGACCTCGATCATTGGCGACATCCGCGATCGCGAGACGCTGGAACAGGCGCTAGTCGCAGCCGATCCCGAGATTGTCATTCACATGGCCGCCCAACCGCTGGTGCGCGCTTCCTATGACGATCCGGTCGGCACCTATGCCACCAACGTAATGGGGACCGTTCACCTGTTCGAGGCGGTGCGCAAAAGCCCTTCCGTGCGGGCGGCGTGCATTGTTACCACCGACAAATGTTATGAAAATCGCGAATGGGTGTGGGGCTATCGCGAGGACGAGCCGATGGGCGGCTATGACCCCTATTCCAACTCCAAGGGCTGTTCCGAGCTTGTCGTTTCCGCCTATCGCCGCTCGTTCTTCGGTGAAGGCAAGACAGCGGTCGCCTCGGGGCGCGCCGGCAACGTCATCGGCGGGGGCGACTGGGCGGTCGACCGGCTGATCCCGGACATCCTGCGCGCGGTCAGCGCCGGTGAGCCGGTCCTGATCCGCAACCCGCTCGCCATCCGCCCGTGGCAGCACGTGCTGGAGCCGGTCTCGGGCTATCTAGTGCTTTGCCAAGCCTTGTGGAACGACCCAGCGGCCGCGGCCGCGGCGTGGAATTTCGGACCGCGCGATGACGATGCCCGCCCCGTGCAGTGGATCGTCGAGAAGATGTGCGCGGCTTGGGGCAACGGCGCCGACTGGACGCGCGACCAGAGCGTCCAGCCGCATGAGGCGCACTATCTCAAGCTCGACATCTCCAAGGCCCGCGTCAGGCTCGGCTGGGGTCCGCGCTGGTCGCTGGCCAAAGCGCTGGAGAGCATCGTCAGCTGGCAGCGTGCCTGGCTGGCGGGTGCCGACATGCACGATCATTGCAACGCCGAGCTGGAGCGCTTCGCCCGCGCCCCGCTCACCCACGCCGTATAGGAATGGAACACATGACCGCTGACGACCTCCGCAAGCAGATTCGCGCCCTGGTCGGCCAATATGCCGCAGCCCAGTTCGCCCCCCGGCCGTTCGTGCCAGGCGAAAGCGTGATCCCGCCCGCGGGCAAGGTGATCGGTGCGCCCGAGATCGAATTGATGGTGGAGGCCTCGCTTGACGGCTGGCTGACCACGGGCCGCTTCAACACCGAGTTCGAGGCGGGCCTCGCCAAGCTGCTGGGCGCGCCCTACGTCCTCACCACCACCTCGGGCTCCTCGGCCAACCTGCTGGCGCTGTCGTGCCTCACCTCCCCCAAACTGGGCGATCGCCGGCTGAAGCCCGGAGACGAGGTGATCACCGTCGCGGCCGGCTTTCCGACCACGGTGAACCCGTCGATCCAGCATGGCCTGGTGCCGGTATTCGTTGACGTCGAGGTGCCGACCTACAATGTCGATGCCAGCCTGATCGAGGCAGCGATCACCGACAAGACGGGCGCGATCATGATCGCCCATACGCTGGGCAATACGTTCAACCTCGCTGAGGTGCGCCGTTTGTGCGACAAATACGACCTTTGGCTGGTCGAGGATTGCTGCGACGCACTCGGCGCTACCTATCTCGACGAGACAACCGGCCAGCACAAGAATGTCGGCCTGTGGGGCGATGTCGCGACCGTCAGCTTCTACCCCGCCCACCACATCACCATGGGCGAGGGCGGCGCCGTGTTCACCCAGTCGCTGGAGCTGCGCCCGATCATCGAAAGCATCCGCGACTGGGGCCGCGACTGCTATTGTGCGCCGGGTTGCGATAACACCTGCGGCAGCCGATTCGGCCAGCAGCATGGTTCGCTGCCGTTCGGCTATGATCATAAGTACGTGTATTCACATCTCGGTTACAACCTGAAGATCACCGACATGCAGGCCGCCTGCGGCTTGGCGCAGCTCGACCGCGCGGAAGGCTTCATTGCAGCGCGCCGGCGCAATTTCGACCTGCTTACCGAGCGGTTCCGCGGCAGCCTGGAAGAGATCTTCATCCTGCCCGAGGCCACGCCCAATTCGAACCCGTCCTGGTTTGGCTTTCCCCTGATGCTCCGCGACGGGGTGGACGCCAAGCGCGTGGACGTTACCCGTTTCCTCGATCAGAACAAGATCGGCACCCGCCTGCTGTTCGCCGGCAACCTGACACGCCAGCCCTATTTCGAGCACGTCAACTACCGCGTAGTTGGTGACCTCACCCAGACCGACCGGGTGATGAACAACACCTTCTGGCTAGGGCTTTTCCCAGCCTTGGGTCAGGAGCATTTCGACTATGTCGGCGACAAGCTCGAAGAGTTTTTTGGCTTAAATTTCTAAGGTTTTCCGCATTGATACCTTATTTATACAATCTGTTGCGGGAGTTCAGGCGGCACTGAGCCTCACTCTGCTGACGCTGCATGCGCGTTGGATAGGTCGGCTGCCATGAACGTCGGCCTGATCGCCTGTTTCCTGCTGGCGGCTGCCTGGGCGCTGCCCATGCGCCAACGGTCACATGCGCGCGCCGCGACCGTGAACGTCTGAAGGATCTGTCATGCGCATCTCGCTCTGTATTCCCACCTACAACAGGGCACCGCAGTTGTGGGAACTGCTGAACAGCGTCGTTCACCAGACCGGACATGCACTGGCCGTGGAGATCGTCATCAGCGACAACGCATCGACTGACGATACGACCGCTGTAATTAACGATTTCACTCAGGCAGGTCTGTCAATTATCTACAAACGACTGCCGGAGAATATCGGCTTTGATCGCAACATGCTGAAAGTCGTCACGTTGGCAAGCAGCGACTATTGCTGGCTTTTCGGCAGCGATGATATTTTGGAAGATGGCGCCTTTGCCCGCATCGAACAGCTCTTCGCTCATCACAAGGAGCCCACCGGCGTCAGTATAGGATCGAACGGCTACAGCACGGATCTTTCCAGTCGCATATACCTGAACGACCATATCTCGACTGACTTCCCGACTGAGACGATGCTGCACGGACGCGACAATATCGTTGCCGGGATTGGTCCTTGGGGAATGGGCTACATTTCTAGCATCATTATACGCAGACAAGCCTGGAATGCGGCGGTCGAGTCTTCACCTGTCGAGCAATATTTCAACGGGTATATTCAAATATATGTCCTCGCGCGCGCACTGGATGACCAATCAACCTGGATCTGCATTCCGGATCGGCTGGTCGGTTGGCGCAGCGGCAACGACGGTGCAGTGACCAGCAACGAGTTCGACCGCACCCGGATCGATCTGGTCGGGTTCGAGCAGGCCTTCGGCGACACGCTGGGTCGTGATAATCCAGTCTATTGGGAAACGATGCGGAAGGTCGCTACTTTCTATATCAAGATGCACTTCCTGAATGCCAAAATCAGCGGAGCAAGTCTTCGCTACTGGAAGCAGGCGATACCTATGTCCATCCGCTATTATTGGAAAATACCCGCCTTCTGGACAAACACATTCACTATCGCGATAATTCCACGTCATGCCATTCTATTGATGCGCTTTTTATATAGGTCGACGATAAAAGATGCGCATAAAAAGATAAGTTTCTGATTGCTCATCATGTATGATAATATGGAGTGGTGGAGTGGAAGATTACGATAGATATTCCGAATGGAAAGGTTGGGGTGAGAGTCAGTTCATGATCGTTAGTGATTACGAACGGGCTTATTACGGGGCGGAGTTCTCGGAAATCTCTGTAAAAAACGAAAGGGTTTTAGAGATAGGTTTCGGTAGTGGCGCTCTGTTGGCTTGGTTGCGAGATCAGGGCGCTGAACTGTATGGAACGGAGATTTCGTCGCAAGGTAAGCAGCTAGCTGCCCGTCGTGGCGTCACCATACTGGATACTGACCTGACACAAGCAGAGGCCCTGAAAGGTCAGTTTGGTGTGATAGCGGCGTTTGATGTATTCGAACACTTAACGCATCAGCAAATTCGCGACTTGCTTGACAAGGCCGCTATTCTACTGCGTCCAGGCGGACATTTGATTGCTCGCTTCCCGAATGGGGCAAGTCCGTTTGGCGGGATCGTTCAGCATAGCGACGTGACGCACGTCACTACCCTGACTAAGACGAAGATAGGGCAACTTATCGTAGGCAAGCCCTTCGTCATCCAGCGCGCCGGTGACACCGCGATCCCCCGGCATGGCCGCTTTCCTGCTCGCATCGCGAAACATGGCCGCGCCTTACTGCGCAGGCTAGTCGAGCGGGGCGTGAGCGCCCTCTACGGGCTGCACGATATGTCCTTCTACCACAATCTCACCATCGTGCTGCGCCGCGTGGACGACGTCGCCAATGACAGGTCAGTCCAGCCTTAAGCAGAGATCGACACCTACTCGTTCTTAGCCGGGCCGCCAAGCAACCAATGTACAAGGATGCAAAGACAGCGTGCGGAAAAGATTGCTCCTGGATGCTACGAAGACTTTCGAATGCCGGTTCACCACCGGCATTCAGCGGGTTGTGCGAGAACTGATACGGCGCAGCGTTCTCATCGGCGTGCAGATGGGCATGGAAGTCGTGCCGGCCGTCGTCAGCAATGGCCGATACTACCGACTGGACACGCCGGGCATGGCCCGTCTGCTGGAAATTCCGACCACTGGAAACGGGGCAGTGGTTGCACAATCCGGCCTCGCGCAACGCGCAAAAAACCTGCTTCAGTCCAGTATGCCGCTATACGCCCTCATGCAGCGGCGGAGCATGCAACGGCGCATGACGGCGCTTACCGGAACGCTGGAGGCGTTGGAGATCGGCCCCGACGACATCGTCGTGAGCATCGACGAATTTGCCGGCGGCAGCCCCTCCATTAAGGCGATCGGACAGGCAAAACGTCATGGCGCCGCGACGATCGCCATCATCTACGATCTGATCCCCATTCTTCATCGGGACCTTGTACCCCGCCGCATCACCTATCTTTTCAGACACGGCTTCGAACGACTGGTGCCCTTGGTCGACGGACTGATCGCGATTTCACGAAGCGGAGCCGACCTGATCCGCGAGCAGCCTGTGGTCCGCAGGGCCGGCACGGCGGTCTCCAGCTTCTATCTGGGGCAGGACCTGCATGTTGCTGGTGATCACCCGGTCCATACCACCATTCCCGGGGCCGCCTGGCAGGGAGGCCCGACCTTCGTGATGGTGGGTACGATCGAGCCGCGCAAACGCCATGCCGAGGTGCTGGCGGCGTTCAGCCGGTTGTGGGAAGAAGGGTGCGCCGCCAACCTGGTGATGATCGGCAAGATCGGTTGGGAGGTCGAGGCCTTGATCGATCAGGTCCGAAAACATCCGCAATATGGCAGTTCGCTTTTCCTGTGCCATCAAGTCAGCGACGGCGAGTTGCGCGGGGCGATGGCACGCGCTGATGCGGTGATCATGGCCTCCAAGGCGGAAGGATTCGGCCTGCCGATCGTGGAAGCACTGGCGTTCGGTGTTCCCGTACTGGCGACCGACATCCCGATCTTCCGCGAGATCGCCGGTGATGCGGGGTGCTACTTTCCGGCCGAGAACCCGGCGGAGTTCACCAACGTGGTGAAGCGTTTCATCGCCGATCCGCAGCCGTACCGTGACGCAGCCCGAGCCTTCCGCTGGATCGACTGGGATGGCTCGGCACGTGAATTCGCTGCAGCGATAAAGGAAATTCTGGAGCGTTCTGGCAAATCCTAGGACGGGTACCAGCCCGTTCGTCCGTCAATGCCAAAGGTTGCAAAAGCTCACATGTCTGGATGGCGTGGCGATACTCGCAGAAGCGCGCCCAAGTAGATCATGGGCCTTCAGCCTAAGTGCTTAATCGCATTCGAGGGCCGCTGCCGGGACAATATCTGTTGGCTGACGAGCCTGACCGTCTCTGCGGAATCGCTACTCGGCCGGTAACCGAGCGCTTCGGCGACGCGGTTGCGAGAAAAGTAATTTGATTTTCTGCCCGTTGCATCGATGCCCCCGCCAGCAACCTCGAACATCAGTCCGAACTGATCACGCAGCAATTCGAGCATTTGCTGCTTGGAGATCGGCGACAAGCTGTAGGCATCCACTGGCCCGTTATAGCCGGAAGGGGCAGCAAGGCAGGCATTCAACAGCGCGGCGAAATCCTCCACCCCGAGATAATCACGCCACATGTCATGCGCATCCACCTTCAGGACGCGGCCATCGCGAATGGCGGTAATCGCCTCCGTAACTAGGAAGCGATGCGCAAGGTCAGCTTGTGCACTCAGGTAGTTGAACACTCGGATGTCGATGATTGATCGCGCCGGTCGGGCGCGATGCACGGCCTCTGCATAGAATTTCGCGATCCCGTAAAAGGCGGTCGACGGCAGCGCATTGATCGGGAAGGTTGCCCGCGTGTCGCGATCAACCGGCTCGCTTACGCCCTCGGCGAACGCTGCGCCGCTGCTCAGGAAGATGTATCGGCAGTCCGGATGCGTCTCGAGATAGGCCAGCACGCGATCATCCCATTCCCGCGTGATCGTAAGAATGCTGGCGCCCATCTCGACAGCGCGCGCCGGATCACCCACGCCGACGAAATTAACGATTGCGTCCCAGGATCCTTCAGCGAAGCTCTTGAGCGGGTGGCAGGGAGGAACAGCCGTGATCTCACGATCGACCATGGCCAAGCGAATGCGATCCGGCGTCCGCGCGAATAAGGCGAACTCGTGGGATGTGCCCTGCGCTAGGCTGTGGGCGACGAAGTCCGCGGCCAGCATGCTGGTCGCGCCGAGGATCGCCAGTCGCATGGATCAGAGCTGAGCCGACTTTTCGTGCAGCCCGACGATCATCGCCTCGCGCATCGCCTCGCGCGAAAGCAGGGGTGAGAGATCCTCCAGCGGAGGGGAGACAAGCGTGCCGTCCGGTCGTGATACCAGCGACAGCTTGGGCAGGAACATCTGCTGCGGGTGCATGAACACCTCACAGATCACCGGTCCCGTGGCGGACTGTACCTGCGGGATAACCGTACCGAAATCCTCCCAAGTGCGGATCTGGAAGGCGGGAATGCCCCAACCCTTTGCTAGTGCGCTGAAATCGGGGCAACTCACACCGCTTTTTCTATCAACTGACACCTGGCGGCCCGCGAACAGATTGTTCTGCGTGTGCTTGATCATTAGATAGCCGTCATTGTTGAAGATAAACAGCTTTATAGGCAGTTCATGATGAACCACTGTCTGCAGTTCCTGCAGGTTCATCATAATGCCGCCATCGCAGTTGAGGCACATCACCTCGCCGCGGTTCCGCGCAAAGGACGCACCGATCGCGCCGGGCAGGCCATAGCCCATCTCGCCCAGCCCGGTGGAGGTCATCAGTCGCTGCCCTTCCTTGAAGCGCATGATCTGATGCCCGGATAGCAACGCCGTGCCCATGTCAGTGACGACCACCTGATCGGGCTTCATGTGATCGACCAGTCGATCGAGCACATGGTACGAGTTGATGAACGGAGCTTCGTCGTCATGCTCCGGTCCGATCCACGGATAGCTCCGCCGATACGCCTCGCAGCGTTCGATCCAAGAGGGGCTGGTTTGGGGATGTTCCGCCTGCAGCGCGGCATCGATCACATCAGCTACATCCGCCACGATCGGCAGGGTGACGCGCTCGCCCAGCTTGGCTGCTTCTGCCGGATCGACGTCCACCACAATGAGACGCGCGTCACGGGCGAATTCATCGAGAACGTAGCCGATTTGCGGCACGGCAAGCCGGGTGCCCAGCGCCACCACCAGATCGGCATTTTGCAGGACGAAGTTGGCGGCGCGCTGCCCGTAAACGCCGGCGCGCCCGAACACGAGCGGATGATCGGAATCGATTAGGTCGATCCCTGCCCAAGAGACCAGCGTGGGCATGCCCAGCGTTTCTACCAGTGCACGGACACGGTCGGCAGCACCTGCCAGGCGCACGCCGTTGCCCAGCCACAGCACCGGCCGCTTCGCCTTGCGGAGAAGGTCCAGCATTTTGGCGATGGCACCGTCCGGTATCCCGACCGTCTCGGCTTCCGGAGAAAAACGCTTCAGTTCGGCCCGATCGATCCGCACTGCCTGAACGTCCATCGGAATGTCGACCCAAACCGGCCCAGGCCGACCGGTCGCCGCGATATGGTAGGCCTTTTCCAGCTCAAACAGCACATCCGCAGGGCTGGTCACGCGCACGGCATGCTTGGTGACCTTCTCAACGGCGGCGCTGGAATCATATCCCTGGACACCCCACATGCGCAGTGGATTGTCCGCCCGCGCAAAGCGTGAATTTTCATTACCCGAGATGATCAGGCCAGGAATAGAATCCGCCCAGGCGCTGACCACACCGGTGAAGCCATTGGTCGATCCACCACCCGTCGTAAGTAACGCTGCCGTGATGCGATTGGACGTACGATAATAGGTCTGCATCGCCATGGTCGCGGCCTGCTCGTGATGGACGCAGACCATCTCGATCAGCTCCTCCCGCGATCCGATCGAGTCAAAGATGTGTGCGTTTCCTGCCCCGATGATCCCAAAGACATGACGCATGTCCTTAGCGATCAGGAATTCGGCAATGACATCGCTGATCTTGACCGTGTCCACTCTGTGCCTCGAAAAAAAGTAAAATGTCAGGCCGCTACCATTGTAACGACGGGCCTGTGAAGCCTATCTGGCGTACCAGTCAAGGCTCCGTGCGACCGCCTTTTCGGTGGAAAAGGCAGGCTTTGCGCCCAGATGCTCGAACGAGCGGCGCATGTTGGGAACGAAATGATCGTCGGCAGTAGGTCGTGCCGCAGCGTTTATTCGTACTTCTAGCGGGCGTCGTGCCTGAGCGGCGACGATATTAGCGAGATTGATCACGCTCATTGGATCGGTGCCTCCCAGATCATACACCTCTCCGCTTTCGCCATGGGCCATTTGGGCAAGCGCCAGAAGCGCCATGTCGCTGCCGTACAGGTAGGAACGCACCGCCCGCCCGTCGCCACGGATCTTCAGCGGCTGCCCTTCCAGTGCCGCATGGAGGAAGTTGTTCGCCGCCCATGGGCTGTCCAGACTCTGGAAAGGACCAAGCAGCGTGAACGGGCGCGAGATGACGATTGGCAGCTTCGCTTGAGTGCGAAAGGCGTAGCACAACGTCTCGCTGAAACGTTTGGCCTCGACATAGGCCATACTAGGGCCTGCCAGGCGGTGCTGCGTCGACGGCGCATCAACCAAGCCTGAGCTTAGATGCAGAATACCCTGCAACTGCGTGGCCTGTTCGGCGAGCCGTAATACCCGGAACGTTCCTTCTCCGATGGTCGAGGCGGTGTCGATCGGGCTGGTTGCATGATGCCGGCTGTCCGGGACGCCGGCAGCATGGATCACCCATTGTACGTCGTCCGGAAGTCCGACAAGTTGGCGCACGTCCGTGGCCGACCAAGTGATGTCCGACCGCCCGGCGAGAAAGGAGGCTTGCGCCTCCACGCGCGATGGGTAGCGCACAACGGCTGTTACCTTGATGCGGAAACCATGCATATCGTTGAGAAAACACAGCATGGAAAGTAGCCAGCTGCCCGCGAACCCGCTGGCGCCGGTAACCAGCACCCGGCTGTCGCGTAACCGTTCGAGAAGCGGCGTACCCGTCGCGGCAAGGGAGTGGGCGCAGTCTGCGAAAATGCGGTCTTGGTCGGCGATGATGTTAGGCAAGCTGCCTCCGCTTCGAAAGGTCGGCTGCCACTTCCAGAATAATGTCTTCCTGTCCTGCGACAATTCCACGACGGCCAAGTTCGAAAAAGACGTCGCGGACATCGACATCGAAGTCTTCGGCGATGCGCGTGGCGGGTTTCAGAAAACCCGAAAATACCCCGGAAAGACCGCTGACTACGCTGGTGGACGAGATGATCGGCACCACGTCCATGATCTCCCGCTCGGCGAAGCTGGCAAGATCGAGCACCTTGTAAAGGTCAATGCCAGTCTCGTAGCCGAGGCGGTGCAGCACCGGGACAAGTACCTCGAGTTGTGCGTTGCCCGCCCCTGCGCCGAACCCGCGAGCGCAGCCATCCAGCATGGTCGCGCCTGCTTCAACTGCAGCGACGGAGTTCGCGATCGCACAACCGAGATTGTTGTGCGCGTGGAAGCCGACGGGAATGCCCAATCCTTCCACCAGCACCTCGATCCGCTGGCGCACGTCCTCGGGTAGGTAGTTGCCGGCCGAATCCATGATCACCAGCGTTTCAGCGCCATAGGCTTCCATCTTCTGCGCTTCTTCCAGAAGCACTTCGGGGCTGGCCATATGGGACATCATCAGCACGCCATAGGCGGTCTTGCCCGCGTTGCGCGCGAAGGTGATGAAGCGTTCGGTGATATCGGCTTCGGTGCAGTGGGAGGCGACGCGGAAAACGTCCACGCCCGAGTCCAGTGCAGGCTTAAGATCCTTCTCAATCGTGGCGAAGCCGGGAATGATGTGCACGCCTAACTGGGTATTCTTCAGCGCGCCACGCGCTGCCTCCAGCAGCGCACCATCCGTTGCCGCCGCCTCGCCCAGCTGCAGCGAGGACGCGCCGATGCCATTGCCATGTCCCACTTCCACGACGGGGATACGTGCCTCCTCAGCACGAAGGCAATATGCCCGAACTTGATCGGGGGTGAGTTGATGCCGGACGGCATGGTTGCCATCGCGCAGCGAGGGATCGCTGATCAGGATATGCTGGCCGCTCATCGCACCACCCTCAGCTTGCCCATATTTCCCCCGTCGGCCTCGACGTCGTTGCCCTGCCGCTGCGCGGCATATTCTTCCGCGACGGCGATTGCGGCGCAGTTGATGATGTCGAGATTGCCGGCATAGGACGGCAGGTAATCTCCGCTACCTGTCACACGCACCATGGTGACCACGCGGCCATTATCCAGCTTTGGCCAGACCAGCACTTCATAGCCCGGAATGTAGCGCTGGATATCCGCCACGATCTCTCGCAGCTTGGCGGTGAACGCCTCGATATTCGGGTTCCTGACCAGGGCGAATACCGTGGTTTGCATATTGATGCAGGGAACCGCGGGGTTCAGGTTGAGAATAGCCTTGGATCGGCGGGCGCCCGAAAAGCTCTGAATGGCCGCCTCGGTGGTGTGGATATACTCGTCCAGATTGCGACGCGTCGCCGGGCCGGCCGAGCGCGATGCGATGGAGGAGACGACTTCCACATAGTCGACGTCGTCATGGGTTGCGCCCAGCGCATAGGCAATCGGCGAAGATGCCTGTCCGCCGCAAGTCACCATGTTGACGTTGGAAGCGCCCAGGGATTCCGAAAGGTTCACAGATGGCACGCAAAAGCCGCCGCGCTTTGCTGGCGTCAGATCGATTACAAGCATGCCCGCCTTTTCCAAGGCGGGGGCATGTTCGTGATGTGCCGCGGCGGACGTCGCATCGAAAACGATGTCGAACGCCTCCGGATTGGCCAGGATATGATTGACCCCCAATGCCGAAACCGGAATGCCCTCCGCCTGCGCTCGCGCGAGACCGGCCGAACCCAGATTGCGGCCGATCAGCGCCGCACAGTCGAGCCGCCGGGACTTGCGCAGCTTGATGGCCAGATCAGTGCCGATATTTCCGCTCCCGAGCACGGCGGCTCGGAGCTTTCGATCAGGGACCGTCATGCACGTTCCTTCCGGATTTTACGCAGCCGCCACGTACTCTTCGTGGTTTAAGAAAATAAACACGTCCCGAGGCGGTCATATGCCGTGCCACTTACTCAATTGTCGAGGCAAAGGAAAGCTTGGTTGTTGACGCGTACGAGGTCGTTGGGGACTGTCAGGAATTTTGTGCGGGAAGCCAGGATGGAATGAAAGGGACCATTGATATGGCAATCGACAAGGACGTGCTGGACCAGCTGCTGGCTGGTCGTGACCCGCAGGAGCTTTTCGCCAAGGACGGTCTGCTTGATGAACTGAAGAAGGCGCGGTCGGAGCGGCGCTGCGCGGCGTCTGCAGTGCCGAGACGCCCAAGGCCGGCATGGCGGCGCTGGAAGGGTTCGAGGAAGGCCCGTGGGGCCGAGGTCCCCGGCCATTGCCATGACGCTGCGACACGTCAGCTTGTGAGAAACGGCCGGGCTGACATCCATTGAGATGCCCGAACCACGTTGCACAGTCGAGCCGGGATCGACCGGCGTGTGAGGAGGATGCATAAAACCCCGTGCGCGGTTGCAACTCTCGCGCAGCGCCATGTGCCGATTGACCGCATAATTGTATTTGATAAAGAAGTGGCTCGCGATATCGTCGCCATCGCCTTTGTCGTGGTAAAAAGGAAGACCGGCCGAACCTAGGTTCATCAGCTGCAGGTCCGAAGCGCCAAACTTCAGATCGTTATCGCTCACCGCGACCTCGACGGGGTCAGTTCGGGAATATCCGCCCAAGCCGACAGGACATACCGGTCGATAGTCTTTCCGCTCTGGTGGACGGGCAAAATCTGGCTAGCGGTTTAGTCAAATAGACGCCTTACGGATAAGGTGAAATGCAGCGCACACTGCGACTTTCCAGCGAGACGCGGCCCCGGTGCGGCGCTCAGTTGCCGGTAACGCGGTAGCTCACGTCGTTGCCCAGCCGCACTCCCACTCGCCCGTCTGCCGCGCGGGCGGAATTATAGGCCTCGTTCTTACTAAGGATGCGGCCGGTCTGGTTCGACGATGCCAAAGGCTTTGCACGATCGTCTGGCACTACCTCGTTGGCCGGCGGAGGGCTCAACTCCGACGCCGATGCGGGCGCCTCCTGCGGTGGCTGAGCCCAAGCTCCAACCGGTGTCAGGAACATTGCAATGGCAAGAAAACGCATCAAGACCCTCGCGTATGGCGAGTACATGATATAAACGCTCGATACGCGATCAGGAAGCCCAGTTTGTGTGGCGTCGGAACGTCACAACTGCCGCTGCCTCCGCGATCGTCAGCGTCGTGGACCGAGGCTCCTTGGGGTCCGGTTCCGGGATCGGCTGTCGATGCGCGTTTGCGCGACTTAGCGATCGTCTTCCGGTTGACGCCGGGGTGCTTGGCCAGCGCTCTCGGGCTCTGTTTACCATGTTGTTCACTCAAGGGACGAGCTCTGTTGTCGCTGCGCCCTCGTGTATAACCTGGTTTATAGCGCTTCCTTTCGCTCGCTCGTGGTTGTTGCACCATCAGAGCGGTTTGCATCAGTCTGCATCATATCCGCAGTTTGCGAAATAATTTGCGCATTCCAGTGGCGTTCCAGCCGCCTTAGATGGTGCGTTCTGCGGCCTTGCGCAGAGGCGCTTTCAGCTTTGCGAAGGCCCGCTCAACCGGCTTGACGTCGGGGCTTTAGGGCGGGAGGAACAGAAGTGTAGCGCCGACGCTCTCGGTAGCCGCGCGCATCGTGGGTGCCTTCTGGCTCGACACGTTGTCCATGGTGACGACACCGCCGCGGTACAGTTCGTGCACGAGGACGCAAGTGACGTATGTGAGAAACGCGTCGGCATTCATCGGACGTCGAGCACCTATGGCGCGACCATGCCGGTGCGGCGTAGCCCGGCTGTGAAGGTGGCCGTCCGCCAGTGATCGAAGGAGACGCCAGCGCGCAGGCGCTCGCCCCCACTCTCACGCCGGTATGGACCCATAAACCGGCAATCCAATCACCCTATATTAGGTTCACGCTTTTTGATAGGAGCGCGCGTTCCACAGAGAATGCCAATAAATATATGCTTATACCGCACCCTGCCCCATCTGCGCATCCCGTCTTGTCGATATGTATCCCGACCTACCAGCGGTCAAGTAAGCTTGCGGTATTGCTAAATTCCATCATATGCCAGGATGATCCGAGACTAGAGGTCGTTATTTCTGATAATGGTTCATCGGATGATACAGCTGAGATGGTCCATGGTTTTTCTTTTCTGCGGCCGCTAAAATGGCATCAGTGGGAGAAAAACGTCGGCTTTGATTGCAACCTTATGAAAGTGGTGTCCCTAGCCGGTGGTGATTATTGCTGGCTCGTTGGGAGCGACGATGCCCTGACGCCAGGGGCGGTCGCCCATATTCTTGATCTGATCGATACATACAGGCCGTCCGGTATTTTGCCGTCGGCTACTATTTGTGATGCAGACTTGTACCCCGTGCCTGAAAACCCGCCAGTCAACCCCATCCCCTTCGAAAAAATTTCTCCTAATGAGATTATATCTAGCATTGGCGTCTATTTAGGTTTTTTCTCACTGCAGATTGTGCGGCGCGATCTATGGATACAGGCCGCTTCAGATGAAAGATGGCAGGCGACCGCCAAGAATTGGTCCCAATATTATATGATGCTGAAGATTGCAGCGAATCTGGCCGTGAATGGATGGCTGAGAGACCCTACGCGCGTAATCCTGTATCGATCGAGCAGTTTTACGGATCAGATTGATGAAATTGGCAGCATACACACTAAGATCATAAATGATCTTACCGCCTCCATGGAGGCAATAACAGCAACCGTGCCACCTTACATTCTTAAGAAATTTATGAATGACCGGGTGCAATTTGAAATTAGACGTGACATGTTCTTCTGGAACAACGCCAGCCAAAGTTGGCGTAACAGAATGGATATGCTTTTATCAGGCGGTAGGATACTTGGAAAATACTATTGGTGGTGGACTAAGATGGTGCCGATCATCATCATGCCGCGTGGCGGGGTAATGGCACTTCGATCTGCAGTCGCAAAAGCAAAGGAAGTGATACGAATTGTTAATTCGAGATCGAATCGCATATGATTTCGTATTTTTATACAAAGATTAATTCCGGCGTTGGAATGACGGCGGTATCCGCGATGCTTGCTCGTGTCGTGACAGCTGTTTTACAGATACTTACTGTTAGAGCCGCTATATTTCTTATAGGCATCGATCAATATTCGATCATCGCTATTATTGTGGGCCTGCAAGCTTGGTTCATGATACTAGACTTTGGCGGAAGCTTTTCATTTCTAAATTATGCATCTGAAAAACAAGCTGTAGGGAAAGGCGCGCAGGAGTGTCTTGCATGTGGCTTGATTTGGTCAATTGCCAGTGTGCTCGTTGGCACCCTTGTACTGAATATCCTAGCGGCCCCGGCAGCGAATTGGTTATTCCAGAATGGTAAAATATTTACAAAATTCAAGGATGCAGAGACAGCTCTTCGCGTCGGTGGTACCTTATTCATCATATTTGCCAATACCCAGCTTATTTCACGCCTCTGGCTTGCAGAGGGTCGGGGTTATATTGCAAATATTTTACCAGTATTAGGCTCTCTGAGCACTTTCCTGATTTTCAAGCTTGTTGGCCTTTTGGGCGCATTCCATCTCGATACCTCAATAACGGTACTTATTTTCTGTTTTCCGAATGCATTGGTACAACTTGCCTGTCTTATATGGGTCTCACTAAAAAGAGGAGTAGTTCTTAGTTCATGCGACAAAGAATTTTTTAGAGTATTTGGAAAACGCGCATTACAGGCAACTGTATTTTCGTTGCAAGCTGCTTTCACATTGCAAATAGACTACATAATCCTTTCTCGACTAGCAAATTCGAATGAAATTGTTATATACTCTATTTTATCTCGTATATTTATCCTGCTTAGCTTTGTTTATACATCGGTGTTGACAAGTATTTGGCCCATATTGTCATATAGTATCGTGCATCGCCATGTAGCAAAGCTTCGTCAAATGATTAAGTATTTGTTTATTTTTGGTACTGCGTTTGTGGTACTGGCAAGTGCCGTGATATACATATTGCAAGATCATCTGTTTGACTTAATGACGCACGGTAAAATAATAGTAATTCCCCCATTTTTAGTGATTTTCATGGGACTTAATCAGTTGGCGGTTCTATGGGTCAGCATTCTTTCACAGATCATGCAGGTAGCCGGGCGCCTTAATATAATGATCAGGGCATCCTTTTTTCAACTGGCTATTAGCGTCGGCCTGCAATACTGGCTTACGATCAAGTTTGGAATCACTGGAATCGTGGCCGGCGTGCTGCTTTCGTATATGATTGGAGGACTTGTGCCTCTGATATTTTTCGTACGGCTTTTTCTACGCAAGCTGGAAGGTGAGGAATTAATTCGCGCTACTGGTTGACCTTTTGTTCCTGTCGAGAACCGCCAGCGGGTGGTGAGGGACTGTTAAATTGGCGGGATTGTGGGTCGAGTTGTGGCCTTCTTCTTTCTGGGCTGGCCGCCGTTGATATATGCCGAGCCGACGATCCGGCGAGCATAGGTAACGGACGCGACGTAGACGAACCCCGCCCGGGTTGGGACATATCAGCTAAGATCCCGCTCCATCTCAGCGACGGTGGCCATGATATGGAAGACGAGCTTGCCAGCAGTGTCGGAGGTCATCCCATCAGTAAGCAAGCGCAGCCCAGCCTTTCGTTTGGCCAACTCGGCGGCGAGGCCCACCAAGGGATTCATGGTGGGGCCGAGGTGATCAACCTTCCACATCACCAGCATGTCGCCGCACGCGCAGCCGGCCTTGCCCGCCAGCCGGCGAACACGATCAGCACCATGCGAGCCACAGGCGAGGTCGTATCTGCCAAGGCTCGGCCAAGCGAGCGGAGGCCGGCGTCGACCTCTTTCAGCTTCTCGGCAATGGCGAGCAGGTCGCGGGTGGAGCGTGCCAGCCGGTCGAGCCGCGCCACCACCGTTTCATTCTCGCGCAGCTGCTCGATAATCTTGGCGAGCTCGGGCCGGTCACGCTTCGCGCCCGAGACCTTCTCCTCGAACGTCCGCTTGCATCGGGCTTCCTTCAACGCAGCGCGTTGCCAACCGGAGATCTTGGTCGTCGGTCGACACACTGGCGTAGCCGATCAGCATGTCGCAAAACTGTATCAGAATAGCAAGTTTGTGCTACTGGCCTTCGCGACGCTGGCATACGAGAGAGCAAGAACTTTGCTAGCCTCGTCGCTAAACCTTGAAGAGTGATATATAGACTATGTAAACAACCGCCCTATTTCCCCGTCACCCACGCCTCGGCTTCTTCCACGGTCGTGAAATACGCCGCCTCGCGCTCGGACGCCGCGCGCTTGATCTGCAACCGCGCCAGCGAGCGTGCGACGACGAACGCCAGCCGGCGCGACGCCTGCCGCGGGTCGCCGAGCACCTGCTGGAACGCGGTGACCGTCTCCTGCGACTGGATCTGCATCGCGCGCATGTCGACCAGCGTCACATGCGCGTTGGGGCCGCAGCGCAACTGGCGGTGCGCGGCGTCGCGCGCGGCGACGAAGCGCTCGACATCGTCGGGGGTGAAGAACCCGGCCAGCGTGATCCGCACCAGATCGCGTGCGGGCTCTACGTCGAAGGACATGCGCGGCGTCATCCGCGCGCGTTAAGCAAGTAACCTTATAGAAACATTCACTTATGTCGGTGAAAGCCACCCGCCCGCGAACCCGGCGCGCTCCAGCCCGGCGCGGATGTACGGGTTCTTCTGCATCGTCTTCCAGATCAGGCCGCTGCGCCAGTTCTCGATCATGCACGCGATCGGCCCCTGGTCGATGCCGAGGAAATCGTCCGCGACCCAGCCGATATAGGGCACCACCTTGCCGTGCTGGAGCTTGACGTCGGTCAGCGTCAGCGTCGGGTTGAAGCTGTCGCGAAAGCCGTAGCGGTCGTAGATCGCGGTGCCATAGGCCGAATACATCGCGCGCGCCGCGGGCAGCACGATCTCGGGCGCGAACGCCACCGAGCCGAGCGCGGCGGTCGGCGCGATCGTCCCGTCGTCGCGATCGCCGGGGCCGCGCGCCGAATAGGAGAAGAATTCGCGGTTGCGCCCGTCGATCGTGCGGACGAAATCGCCTGGCCCGTCGCACGCGGTCAGCCCCCAGACGTTCTCGCCGTATCCACGCCAGCCGGCCGGGTTGCGCATCGCATAGCGGCGCTGCGCATAGGTGGCGCGGCGGCTGTTCTCGAAATAGTCGAACCCGCGCCGCTTGGAGTAGGTGTCCATGAGGCCGCGGAAATCGATCCACACCTGGCTGTACTGATGCCCGAACAGCGGCGGGAAGGCGGTGAAGGGATCGCTGTAATTCTCGTCCCACGACGGGTCGAAATTGGCGGTCCACTGGTCCCAGGTCGTCGGCGGCAGCGCGTGGGTCGGCGAGCCGAGCGCGAGCACATAGAGGATCAGGCTCTCGTTATAGATGTTCCAGTCGGAGCCGATGAACCCGCTCTCGGGATGCCAGCCCATCGACACGAACGGCTTGCGCGGGGTGATCCAGTCCCATTCGACCGCGCGGTAGAGCTGATCGGCGAGCGCGCGGATCTCGCGCTCGGCGGGGTCGCCCTCGTCGTCGAACCACGTCTGCGCGAACAGCACCCCGCCGAGCAGCAGCGCGGTGTCGATCGTCGACAGCTCGGTCTTGGCGAAGCGATGCCCCTTGGTGACGCCGAGGAAGTGGTAGAAGAACCCCTTGTACCCGCTGACCCCGTCCCTGCCCGGCCCCTGCGGCGCATGGGCGAAGAAGCGCAGGGTGGCGAGCGTGCGCTGCGCCGCCGCTTGCCTGGTGATCCAGCCGCGCGTCGCCGCGATCGGATAGGTGGTGAGCGCGAAGCCGACCGCGGCGATCGACGCGAAGCTCGGCGTCGGCCAGCGATCCGGCGCGAGCCCGGTGACCTGATCGGTGGTGTTCCAGAAATAGCTGACGGTGCGCCGCTGGATGTCGTCCATCAGCGGGTCGCTGGCGCTGGCCGGGGTGGTGCCGATCTCGGGCAGCACGCCGGGGAAGGCCAGCCGCGGCGCCTGTTTCGGCGCGAGCGGCCCGGCGGTGCATCCCGCCAGCCACCCCGCCCCGCCGAGCGCGGCGGCGCGCAGGATGTCGCGTCGGTCGAACGTCATGCGTGCGCCGCCCCCTCCTCAGCCACTACCCCGGCGGACGCCTGGGTCCAGTCGCGGGCGGCGTGCGAGATGCGGAACCCTCGCCCGACTGGGCCCCGGCGTTCGCCGGGGTAGTGGTCGAAGGGGGCGACGCGCTGCCCCCTCATCAGAAGTTGAACCCCGCCGACAGCTTGATCGTGCGCGGCGGGTTGCCGCCGATGCTGTAGGTCGACACCTCGCGATAGACGCTCGGCGAACCGGCGGTGCGCGTCGTGTCGCCGGGGTCGTTGTTATAGTCGACGTAATTGCGGTCGTTCATCGCATTGATGATGTCGACGCGGAGGCGGATCCGCGTCTCGTCGCTGATGAACTTGAGCGGCACGTACTTGGTGAACGCCAGGTCGAGCTGACGCCGGCCCCAGCGATCGCCCAGCCCGAACACTTCCGAGCCGACCAGCGTCCGCTCATACGGCACCGCGCTGTTGAACAACGCACGCTGGAAGGTCGGGCTCTCGATCTGGAACTTCGCCGACAGCGTCACGCCCAGCGGCGTGTCGGCGCTGCCCGCCACCACGAAGCGGTGCCGCGGCACCACCCCCGAGCGTAGCATCGGGTAATCCGAGGCCTTGGGGAAATCGAGCAGGAAGTACGACGACTGGTCGTTGTTCGGGCGGTTATCGACCGCCGCGGTGAAGGTATAGGTGGCGTCGATGCTCCACGGCGAGGCCGCCGAATAGGCCTTGGTCAGCTTGGCATAGGCCGAGTCCGCCTTGGTCTCGAGCCCGTTGTCACCGAGGATGATCGCGCCGTAACCGGCGGGCGCGAAGCTGGTGTTCGGGCTCTGCGGCGTGCCGTCGGTCGGCGACGGTGCGAAGAACGACCCGTCGGGGCGACGCGTGCCGAGCAGATAGACGAACCCGTCCTTGCTGACGATCCGCGTATAGCCGACCTCGACCTCGACCGGATTGAACCGCCCGCGCACGCCAAGGCTGAACTGGTCCGAATACGGGACCTTCAGGTCGTTGTTGATGAAGCGGAACTCGCGCCCGCCCGGGCTGCCGCCCGCGATCAGCTGCTGGCGGCCGGCCTCGGTCAGATAGACCGGATCCCACGGGATGCAATTCGGTCCCGGGGTGCACGGATTCACCGTATCGGCGTTCTGGAACAGGAATTCGCGGCGCTGGAAACGACCGTTCGACAGCTCCTGCTGGAGGAAGTCGAACTGGTTGCGGTCGTAGGAGCGGCCATAGCCGCCGAACACCGCGAACCGGCCCTGCTCGTCGAGGCGATAGGTGAAGCCGACGCGCGGCTGCCACGCGCCCTTGAACGCCTTCCGCTGGCTGCCGTTGGTGATGTAGTCGTTGATGTCATAGTCGGCGTTGACGAGGTTCGGGTAATTGGCCGGCGACACCGCGGTCACGTTCTCGGCCGGGGTCACGTAGTTGAGGAACGCCGGGGTCCGCTCGTAATCCCAGCGCAGCCCGAGGTTGAGCGTCAGCCGGTCGGTGACGTCCCAATCGTCCTGCGCATACAGGCCGAGCTGGAAGTTCTTCGAGCGGATGCGCGGATCGCCGAGCGGCCCGATCGCGCCGAACTGCAGGCTGTAGGGCGTCTGGTCGTTGAACCCGCTCGCGACCGGCAGCGTGGTGTCGTACAGGTACAAGGGGTTGATGAGGTTCTGCTCGAGCGAGTTGAGCGTCACCCACTTCGCCTTCGCGCCGACCTTGAACGTGTGGTTCTCGACTCCGGTCCAGGTGAAGTCGTCCTGGACGGTCCAGCCCTTCTGCCCCTTGTCCTGGAAGCCGAGCCCGGCGCCGGTACGGAACAGGTCGAAGGTCGAGGTGCTGGTGCCATTGCGCGTCGTGGTGCGGAACTGCTGGCCGATGCCGTTCTCGGCCGGCTGCGGCGACCAGGCGACATCCTCATAGGAGACGCGGATGTCGTTGATCCACTTCTCCTCGGTGTGCTGCCAGCGCAGCATCCCGCGCTTCTCGTCGACCTTGCTCAGCGTGCGCGTCGAGAAGGCGGCATTGCCGTTGCCGATCTGGACGCCGGTCTCGTTGCGATACTTGCCGGTCAGCTCGAACAGGTCCTTGTCGGTCGGCTCGAGGTCGATCTTGCCGAAATACAGGTCCTGGCTGAACGTCGAGTTCGCCGAGCCGAAGATGCCCTGATATTGCGCGGGCAGGCTCGATACCGCCACGCCGTTGGTGGGCAGGATGTCGATCGGCACCTGTCGGCGCTTGCCTTCGTAGCTGGCGAAGAAATGCGCGACGTCCTTGACGATCGGCCCGCCCAGCGCGACGCCGAACTGCTTGTCCTCCGAGGCGATCTTGGCGATCCTGTTCGGGAAGATCTCGGTCGGGCGACGCTCGCGCAGGTTCTGGTTGGTGAAGTCGAAGAAGCCTTCGCCGTGGAATTCGTTGGTGCCCGACTTGGTGCCGGCGATGATCGCGACCGAGCTGACCTGATCCAGCTCTGCCTTGTAGTTCGACGACAGCACCTGATACTCGCCGATCGCGAGCTGCGGGAACGGGTTGCCCGGCGAGCTGTCCTGCCCGGTCAGGCCGCCGCGCAGCACGTAATCCTTCTGGCTGACGCCGTCGATGAACACGTTGACCGAGTTCGACCCCTGCGCACCGCCCTGGATGCGCGAGCTGCCGTCGGAGCTTTCGAGGAAGCGCACGCCCGGCGCGAGATCGGCGAAGGCGAGGAAGTTGCGGCTGTTCTGCGGGAGCTGTTCGATCAGTCGCGGGGTGATGTTGACGCCGACCTGTCCGCCGGACAGCGAGCGGATGCGGCTGCCGGTGACGATGATGTCGCCTTCCTGCGCTTCCGCGGGGGGCGGCGCGGTCTCGCCGGCGGTGTTGTCGGCCGGGGCCGGCTGCGCCGGGGCCGGCGCGGTGGTCAGGTCCAGGTCGAGCCCGGCATTCTGCCCGACGCGCAAGGTGAACTGGTCCGAATTGCGCGTGCCCTTCTGAAGCCGGATCTCCAGCCGGTAGGCACCCGCGCGCAGCGACGGGAAGTTATAGCTGCCGTCCGCACCCGGCACGACGGTGCGGCGGAAGCCGGTGTCGACCTCGACCAGCGTCACGTCCTGCACCGGATTATCGGGCGCGCTGCGGATCACGCCGCGCAGCGCCGCCTGGCCCGCCTGCGCCGCGGCGGGCGCGCTCCACGTCACGGCGGCACCCAGCCCCGCCAGCATCGTCGCGCCGGCCAACGCCAGCCGGAAAGCGTTGCTCTTCATATCCCTAGTCCCTGCCTGCTTGTTTCTATCGTTGTTTCACGCACCACCAGATGCGGGACGATCGCCTCGTCCGCGCCGCCGGAAGCGCCTTCCAAAAACCCGTCACGCGCCGCGGTGATCCGCGCCGCGAGCTGCGCGACCGCGCGCGCGCCCATCGCGGCGATGTCGATCGCGACGCTGGTCAATGCCGGCGACACCAGCCGCGCGAGCGGAATGTCGTCGAACCCGGCGACCGCCACCTGCGCCGGCACCGCGACGCCGTGGCGCTTGAGCGCCATCAGCGCGCCGATCGCCATCATGTCGTTGGCCGCGAAGATCGCATCGGCCTCGATCGTCCCCGCCGCGACGCACTCGCCGACCACCGTGCCGCTGCCCTCGCGGAAGTCGCCTTCGACCACGCACAAGGTCACGCCCGCCGCCGCGGCCGCCGCTTCCGCCCCCGCGCGGCGTTCCTGCGCGTCGAGATTGCCGGCCGGCCCGGACAGATGCACGATCCGCTTCGCTCCGCCCGCCGCGAGATGCGCGACCGCCGCGGCCGCCCCGGCGCGGTTGTCGATGCGCAGGCTCGGGCTGCCGTCCTGCGGCGCGCAGGCGAGGAACACCGCCGCCAGCCCGCGCGGCATATGCTGTGCGACCACCGCCGGATCGAGCTGCGGCGCCATCACCACCAGCCCGTCGACCTGCCCGCGCAGCACCGCCAGCGTGTCGAGCCCGCGCCCGTCGTGGAGCACCGTCAGCAACAGCCCCAGCCCGCGCGTGCTCGCCTCGCGGTCCATGCCGCGCAGCAATTCGGAGAAGAACTCGCCGTGGAGGTCGGGCAGCACCACCCCGATCGCGCCGGTCCGCGCCATGCTCAGGCTGCGCGCGCCGGCGTGCGGTACGTAGCCGAGCTGCGCCGCGGCTTCCTCGACGCGCGTCCGCATCGCCGCACGGACGTGGTCGCGTCCGTTGAACACCCGCGACACCGACGCGACCGACACCCCCGCGACGCGCGCGACGTCATGGATCGTCGCATGAGCGATCCGCGGTGCGGGCGCGGCAACGGGGTCGGGTCGGGCAGGCGACATGGCCGGCGAAGCATCCTCTCGGTAACGCGGGCTTGTAACCGCTTACAGAAACCGCTTACATGACGTCAGGATGATAATCAATCGGGTGACTTAGCGCGTCATTGCGAGCGCAGCGAAGCAATCCAGGGCGTCCTGGTCCGACACTGGATTGCTTCGCTACGCTCGCAATGACGAAGGGGATGGACGTCGTGTGACGCGACGGCCCTCCTCATCCGTCGCCCCGGCCTCGAGCCGGGGCCCCGCTTCTTCTTCCTCCCAACCGGCGGGAAGAAAGCGGGGCCCCGGATCAAGGCTCTCCTGAGCCTGTCGAAGGATCCGGGGCGACGGCGTAGGACACGAAGCGGAAAGGGAGAGGCATGAACGGACAGGATCACCGCACCCACGATCGGCGGATCACACGGCGCGCATGGCTGGCCGGCGCGGGCGCGGCGCTGGCATGGTCGGCGAGCCCGGCGCGCGCGCTCCTCGCGACCGTCGCCGCGCGCGCCCTCCCCGCACCAGTCGAGGCGCTGATCCCGCGGATGACGCTCGCCGAAAAGGCCGGGCAGCTCAACCTGCTCGCCGCCGCCTGGACGGGCGGCGCGGCGATCTCGCTCAATCCGGCCGGCGCGGCGTCCAGCTTCGACGCGCAATTGAAGATGGTCCGCCGCGGCGAGCTGACCGGCGTCTTCAACGGCAATGGCGCGGAAATGGCGCGGCGGATGCAGACCGAGGCGGTGCGCCGCTCGCGGCTGAAGATCCCGTTGCTGTTCGCCGCCGACGTCATCCATGGCTTGCGCACCGTCTTCCCGGTCCCGCTCGCCGAGGCGGCCAGCTTCGACCCCGATCTCGTTCGTCGCACCGCGCGCGCCGCGGCGCTCGAGGCCTCCGCCTCCGGCATCGACTGGACCTTCGCGCCGATGGTCGACATCGCGCGCGACGCGCGCTGGGGGCGCGGCGTCGAGGGCGCGGGCGAGGACGTGCTGCTCGGCCGGCTGATCGCGGCGGCGCGCGTCGAGGGTTTTCAGGGCAGCGGTATCGCCTCCCCCGACGCCGTCGCGGCCTGCGCCAAGCATTTCGTCGCGTACGGCGCAGGCGAGGCCGGGCTCGACTATAACAGTGTCGACATGTCGGAGCGTACACTCCGCGACATCTACTTCCCGCCGTTCCAGGCGGCGTTCGCGGCCGGCGCGCCGACCGTAATGGCGTCGTTCAACGATCTGTCGGGCGTGCCCGCAACCGCCAATCCGTGGCTGCTCGACACGATCCTGCGCAAGGAATGGGGGTTCGGCGGGCTGGTCGTCTCCGATTACACCGGCGACGAGGAGCTGATCGCGCATGGCCTTGCCGAGGACGGCCGCGACGCCGCGCGGCTCGCCTTCCTCGCCGGGGTCGACATGTCGATGCAGAGCGGCTTGTACCTCAAGCACCTCCCCGATTTGGTCGAGAAGGGCGAGGTCCCGCTCGCGCGGCTCGACGAAGCCGTCCGCCGCGTGCTCGCGCTCAAGGTCGCGCTCGGGCTGTTCGACGATCCGTTCCGCCGCATCGACCCGGCGCGCGAAAAGGCACGGCTGCGCACCCCCGAGGCGCTGGCGCTCGCGCGCGAGGCGGGGGCGCGCAGCATCGTCATGCTGCGCAACGAGGGCGGGCTGCTCCCCCTCCCCCGTTCGGGCAAGAAGATCGCGCTGATCGGCCCGTTTGCCGGAGGTGGCCACGATCTGATCGGCCCCTGGAACGTCTATGGCACCGATCGCGAGGCGGTCGACCTCGAGACGGCAGTGCGCGCGATCGCGCCGGACGCGACCGTCGACGACGGCAGCGACGTGGCGCGCGCGGTCGCCGCGGCGCGCGCCGCCGACGTGGTGGTGCTCGCGATCGGCGAGACGCAGGACATGTCGGGCGAGGCGCAGTCGCGCACCGACATCGTCGTGCCGCCCGCGCAACAGGCGCTCGCCGAGGCGATCGCCGCGACCGGCGTCCCTCACGTCGTGCTGCTGCGCACCGGTCGCGCGCTCGCGCTGGCCGGTGCGGTGGCCAAAGCGCCCGCGCTGCTGGTGACCTGGTTCCTCGGCTCGCAGGACGGCCCGGCGATCGCCGACGTGCTGTTCGGCGCGGTGTCGCCCTCGGCGCGGCTGCCGGTGTCCTTCCCGCGCGCCAGCGGGCAGGTGCCTTATTATTACGCGCACCGCAGCACCGGCCGCCCCAACCCGCCCGGCGCGCTCCAGCCCTATAAGGCGCATTATCGCGAGGTGCCGAACAGCGCCTTGTTCCCGTTCGGCCACGGCCTCACCTATGGCAAGATCGGCTATGCCGACCTGCGACTGAGCGCGAAGACGCTGACCGACGCCGCGCCGCTGACCGTCCGCGCGACGATCTCCAACACCGGCCGCATGGCCGCGACCGAGGTGGTGCAGCTCTACGTCCACGACGTCGCCGCGAGCGTGACGCAGCCGGTGCGCGTGATGAGGGCGTTCACGCGCGTCACGCTCGCGGCGGGCGAACGCCGGACGGTCGAATTCAGCCTCACCCGCGCCGATCTGTCCTTCACCGGCCGCGACCTCAAGCCGACCACCGAACCCGGCACCTTCCGCCTGTGGGTCGCGCCCTCGGCCGAGGCCGAGGGATTGGTGGGGATGTTCTCGCTGGCGTGAGGCGTTGCCCATCCCGGTTGAGGCCGCGCTTCCGGGTCAGGCCGGTGGGGACGGGACGACAGTCACCGGTGCGTCAAGGCATGCCCGTTGGCGTCAGTCCCGAAGCTTGATGCTGAAAGGGTTATGTCCGAATTTGGTGGTTAGCTGCCGTTCCGCTTTTTGATGGCCGCATACCTGATCGCAGCCCCGGCGAGATACCCGCCCATTGCTCCCATGCAGGGAAACGGTAGGCCAAACACGAAGTCCAGCCCACTGGTAGATCGCAGGTTTTCAGGGTGAGTTTTCTGCCACCAATCTACGTATACAAAAATGCCTATGGGCACGATCCATAGGGTTGCACATCCAAGCTTATGACTGCGGAAACCCAGTCCGACGATCAGGCCAAAAATCGCGCCAGCAATTAGCAGTGCTTCGATGGTCATCACCAATCCTGTATCCTCAGCTGGACGGCCGCTATCGGGCGCACGTGGTCGCCAGCGGATACCACGCGAGCGGCGCTTGGCGCTCCACTTCGCGACGATGGCTCGATGCAGCCACCCACGCATCGATTAATCCTTCATCGACAATCACATATTACGGTGGTCGGCGTCGACGAGAAGGCCCGCCCGCATGTACACCATCGATTATGACGCAGCGACGCGCACGCTGCACATCGTCACGGAGGGCTTCTGGACGCCCGGCGTCACCGCCGCCTTCATCACCGAGCTGCTCGCGCGCGGCACCGCGGCGCGGTTGCGGCACGGGCCGTTCGTCGTGCTCGCCGACCTGCGCGCCGCCGCGATCCAGCCGACGCAGGTCGTCGACGCGCTTGCCGCGATGATGCCGCGCGCGCTCAAGGTCACGTCGCGGCCGATCGCGGCGGTGGTTGCGAACAATCTCGCCAAGCTGCAGACCGAACGCTATCTGGTCGGCCCCAATTGCCGCACCTTCCTCGACCACGACGAAGCGAAAAGCTGGCTCGCGGCGGCGTAAGCCTGTCCGTCATCCCGGACTTGATCCGGGATCCCGCTTTTTTGCCCAGGCCGTGAGAAGAAGCGGGGCTCCGGATCAAGTCCGGGGCGACGAAGATCAGAATGTCGTACGCGATACAGATTGGGTCCCCCGCCCCACCACGCTAAGCCCGCGCGCGATGCCCCTGCCCTCCCCCACTCGCCGGCTGCTGCTCGCCGCGCCATTGCTGCTCGCGCTCACCGCCGCCGCGCCGTCCGCGATCCTGACGTCCGAGGTCATCGATCCCGCCCCGCCCTATCCGCAGGCGCACGCCTCGACGCTCGTCGAGCTGCCGGGCGGCACCATCGCCGCGGCGTGGTTCGGCGGCTCGGGCGAGGGCCGCCCCGATGTCGCGATCTGGTTCGCGCGGCGCTCGGCAAAAGGCTGGGAGACGCCGGTCGCGGTCGCGCGCGACGCGCGCTATCCGACGTGGAACCCGGTGCTGTTCCAGCCGCCTGGCCAGCCGCTCCACCTGTTCTACAAGGTCGGCCCCAACCCGCGCGACTGGTGGGGGATGGTCATCACCTCCAGCGACGGCGGCCGCCACTGGAGCGCGCCGGTGCGCTTGCCCGACGGCGTGCTCGGCCCGATCAAGAACAAGCCGGTCGTGCTCCCCGACGGGACGTGGCTGTCGCCATCCAGCCGCGAGGTCGGCACGCCCGAACACAACCGCTGGTTCCTGCGCATGGAACGCTCCGCCGACCGCGGGCGGACATGGACCGCCGGCCCCGAGATCGCCTCGCCGGTCGGGCTGGAAGCGATCCAGCCGAGCGTACTGACGCAGAAGGACGGCACGCTCGCGCTGGTCGCGCGAACGCGACAGGGGGTCGTCGCCACCAGCCGTTCGCGCGATGGCGGGCAGAGCTGGTCGCCGCTCGCCGCACTCGCGCTGCCCAACCCCAATGCCGGCACCGACGCGGTGACGCTCGCCGACGGGCGGCAGCTGATCGTCTACAACCATGCCGCGCACGATCCCGCCACCCCCGGCGACGGGCCGCGCTGGCCGCTCAACGTCGCCCTGTCCGACGACGGCGTGCACTGGCGCGCGGTGCTGACGCTGGAAAGCCGCCCGATCAAGGACGGTTACGCCTATCCGGCGGTGATCCAGTCGCGCGACGGGCGCGTGCACATCAGCTATACATGGAACCGCACGCGCATCCGCCACGTCGTGCTCGATCCCCGCCAGTTGAGGTAAGTCATGGCCGAACGCTTCGAACGCCACCGCCAGCCGTGGCGCCCCGACGAGATCCAGAAGCTCCACCAGCTCGCCAAGAAGGGCATGGCGCTGAAGGCGATCGCCAAGGCGCTGACGCGCAGCGAGGAATCGGTCAAGGACCGCGCCAAGGAGGACGGCCTCTCGATCGCGAGGTTGCGGTAGATCAAGCTTGTCACGCCCCGCATTCGTCATTGCGACCACGGCGAAGCAGTCCAGCGCCGGATCAGGATCGACGCGATATCTCGCGCTCCGTGATGACGATCCCGTAACAAAGAGAGAAATATATCAAAGGTTTGTTACGATGTTGCGCGACGTACCAACCGTGTTGCGCAACGTGACTGACGCAATTTTCCTGCGCGACCGCCTATACGGGATCAAAATCTAACAGACAGGACTTCGAAACTGTAACTTTATGCCAAATCACGCGAATTAGGGCCGGAAGCGGCTAGATGCAAAGCGTGACTTTTATGTGACTGTCTCGAAAGAAAAATTTATTACAGTCACGCATAACCGCGCTCGCGGCTTGTCACTGCATCGATCCGCGGTCTTCATGAACCCCATATGAAAAAGGGGTTAAATCCATGAAGTTGTCGCGTTACCTTTGCGCCACGGCGATCATCGGCGCTTTCGCCGCCATTCCGTCCGTCGCCAGCGCGCAGACCGAAACCGGTGCGCTCGGCGTCCAGACCGAAACCGCTGGCGCTGAAGACCTCGGCGGCGACGTCGTCGTCACCGGCTCGCGCATCCGCCGTCCGAACGAGGATTCGCCGATCCCGATCACCACGATCACCCCGCAGGAAATCCTGCAGACCGGGCGGATCTCGATTGGCGATGCGCTCAACCAGCTGCCGCAGCTGCGTCCGTCGTTGGGCTCCCAGAACTCGACCTCGGGCCTCGGCACGCGCGGGCTCAACTTCCTCGAGCTGCGCAACCTCGATCGCGCGCGCACGCTGACGCTGGTCAACGGCCGCCGTCACGTCACCGCCGACATCATCAACAACGGCAACGCCGTCGACATCAACACGATGCCGACCGACCTGATCGAGCGTGTCGACATCCTGACCGGCGGCGTGTCGTCGGTCTATGGGTCGGACGCGATCGCCGGCGTCGTCAACTTCGTGCTCAAGCGCGACTATGAGGGCGCACAGATCCGCGCGCAGGGCGGCATCAGCGACAAGGGCGATGCGGGCAACCAGATCGTCTCGCTGCTCGCCGGCAAGAACTTCGCCGATGGCCGCGGCAATATCGCGATCAACGCCGAATTCGCGCACCAGCAGGATTATTACGCCTCGGGCCGTCGCAACCTGCGCCAGAACGACGCCTTCGTCGTCGTCGACACCGATCCGGCGAGCGCCCCCTCGGACGGTGTGTTCGACCGTACCTTCTACCGCGACATCCGCAGCACCACGATCGGGCTCGGTGGCCAGCTCGGCTTCCGCTACGCCAACGGCACACCCGCGTGCGGTGCCGACGCGGTCGGCTCGGCGTTCACCTGCGCCTATCTGTTCCAGCCCGACGGCAGCCTGACGCCGCAGACCGGCCAGCGCGTCGGCTTGGGCCCGAACGGCAGCTTCGTCGGCGGCAACGGCGCGACCGGGCGTGACGGCAAGCTGCTCGTCCTGTCGCCCGACACGACCCGCTACGTCGTCAACGTCCTCGGCCACTTCGAGGTCACGCCGGCGTTCGAGCCGTTCATCGAGGCCAAGTACGTCCGTACCGAGGCATTCGGTTCGCAGAGCGGCCCGTTCTTCTCGCAGGGCACCACGCTGGGCGATGCCGCGACGATCTCCGGCTTCACCGACCGGTCCTATTCGAACGCGGGCACCAGCAACGTCAACCGCGAGGGCATCCGGCTCGACAACCCGTATCTGTCGGCCGCCGCACGCGCGACGATCGCGCAGCAGCTGATCGCCGCGATCAACTCGGGCGTGAACCCCAACACCGGGGCGGCGTTCAAGACCGCGAACAACACCGCGGAGCAGGCCGCTGCCAACCAGGCCGCGGCACTGGCGCAGGTCGCGGCGGGCACCTACCGCTTCTCGTCGCGGCGCAATTGGGTCGACCTCGGCACGCGTGACGAGCGGCTGCAGCGCGACACGTTCCGCGCGGTCGTGGGTGTGCGCGGCACCTTCAACGACGACTGGAACTACGAAGTGTCGGCCAATTACGGCCAGCACAAGGAAAACAGCGTCATCACCGGCAACGTCAACACCCAGCGGTTCCTGCTCGCGCAGGATACGACGGTGAACGCCGCCGGGCAGATCGTCTGCCGTTCGCAGGTCGATCCGGCCTATGCCGGCAGCGATGTCGGCGGCGATCCGGCGCGGGCTGGCGGCGGGACATCGCCGCCTGCGTTCCGCTCAACCCGTTCGGTCAGGGCTCGACCAGCGACGCGGCGCGCAACTATCTGGTGTCGCCGACCACCGCGAGCGGCAAGGCGACGCAGTTCGTCGTCAACGGCTTCGTCGCGGGCGATTCCAGTCAGCTGTTCGAGCTGCCGGGCGGCCCGGTCGGCTTCTCGGTCGGTGCGGAATACCGCCGCGAGACGCTCAGCTACGACCTCGATCCGCTCACCCAGGCCGGCTACAATTTCTACAACGCGATCCCCAGCTTCCGCGCCCCGGCGTTCGAGGTGAAGGAAGCGTACGGCGAGCTGTCGCTGCCGCTCATCAAGGACGTGTTCCTGTTCAAGGAATTGCGTCTGAGCGGCGCGGGCCGTGTCGCCGACTACAAGGGCGGCGCAGGCACCGTCTATGCGTGGGACGGGCCGCCTCGAATGGCGTCCGGTGCAGGACCTGCTGCTGCGCGGCGGTTATTCGCGCGCGGTGCGTGCACCGTATCTCGGCGAAACCGGCGCCCCGCTCGGGCAGAACTTCAGCCCGGCCCCGAACGATCCGTGCTCGGCGCGCAACATCGGCACCGGCTCGGCGACGCGCGCGGCCAATTGCGCCGCGGCGGGCATCCCGACGAGCTACGACTTCGTCTATACGTCGTCGATCGAGATCCGCAGCGGCGGCAACCGGACCTGAAGGCGGAGACGTCGAACTCGCTGACGCTCGGCGGCGTGTTCCAGCCGACCTTCCTGCCCGGCCTGTCGGTGTCGGTCGACTATTACGACATCAAGGTGAAGGACGTCATCACGGGGCCGACCGTCCAGCAGGCGCTCGACGCCTGCTATGACTCGCCGACGCTCGACAACCAGTTTCTGCGCCTTGTTCCAGCGTGCCGGCGCCGATGGCGGTCCGGCCGGCGAGGTGCCGTACCAGATCCTTCAGGGCACGTACCGCGACGTTCCGCAGAACTACGCGCAGCTCCGCACGCGCGGCATCGATACCGAGATCGTCTACAGCCGCGACTTCGGGTTCGTCCGCGCCAAT
>NZ_JAQIJA010000002.1:175000-404646 GCF_036946485.1 Sphingomonas phyllosphaerae | reverse complement strand
AGGATGCTCGCCGGATCATCGATACGCTGTGCGACCCAATCACCAGCGACACCGCGATGGCGCGCCATCCGTCGAGGGTCGGGAGGTAGCCGCTGTCGCGCGCCGTTTTTGGTCGCGGCTCATGCTGCGAAACTAGACGCTCCTCCAATTCCTTCCTCCCCCCGAGATGGTCAAACGTCAGTCGTACGCCGTTACCGTTGCCAATCACTCTAGCGCCGCAGCGTTCGGGCCCCCCCCAGTACTGCGGTGATCCCTGTAGATCACACGATCGGCACGCCCGCCTGCGCCTTGAAAGTGCGGATCGTCAGCGATGATTTGACGCTGGTGACGTTGGGTGCCGACGTCAGTTTAGTGGTCAGAATGCGCTGAAAGCTCTCCAAATCCTGCGCGACGATCTTCAGGATGAAGTCGATCTCGCCATTCAGCATATGGCATTCGCGCACCTCCGGAATGGCGGCGACATGCGCCTCGAATGCGGCAAGGTCCGCCTCCGCCTGGCTGCGAAGGCTCACCATCGCGAAAACGGTGATTGGGAAGCCCAATTTGATCGCATCACATTCGGCGTGATAGCCGCGAATCACGCCGGCCTGTTCGAGCGCGCGCACCCGACGCAGACACGGCGGCGCCGTCAATCCGACACGTTCGGCCAACTCGACGTTGGTCATCCGCCCGTCCTCCTGCAGCAGCGCCAGGATTTCGCGGTCGATCCGATCCAGGGTCATCACCATCTCACTCAACTCGCACGCGCATTTTCGCGATAGCTTCTTTCAGGCCGGCTATACGATTGTTGCGCTGAAACGCAATTGTTCAAAGCTGCTTCATTACGGGATCGCTCGCGATTCTCGGCGATAGCACCGAATCGGGCGTGTCCTTAGGAACGGCGGCAAGATCATCCGCAAGCGACAAGAAGAGGTCGATCGTTTCCGTGCGCTTCAACGACAGCCTGAAAACCGTACTGGCCGCCGAGGCGCGATCCGCGTTGGGCGTGCGTGCGGCATATCGGCAACTCGTCGATTTGATCGCGCGGGGACGGGCGCCCGCCGACGACACGCTGCTGACGCGCCTGACGCAATTGCGTGAGCGCGTGCCGGAAGCGGTGCGGGTCGCATGCGCGCGCTCGCTCGCGCTGGTCGATGCGCCGCCCGCCTTGATCGCGCTGTTCGCTACCGACACGCCAGCCGTGGCGACCGCCACGTTGCGTGCGGTTCGGCTGGACCCGCCGGCATGGGAGGCGTTGCTCCCGCGGCTGGGGCCGGTCGGGCGCGGCGTGTTACGGCAGCGGCGCGATCTTCCACCCTCGGTCGAGCGGGCGCTTGAAGCGCTGGGGGCCGCCGATCTGCGGCTGGGCTATTCGCCAGTGACGGTCGACGCCGTGCCCTCCGAACCGGGGGAGCGGTTCGACATCGCCGATCTGGTGCAGCGCATCGCCGCGCATCAGCGTGCGGGGAACGAGCCGCTGCTGCCGCTGGCCGGCTTTCAGTTTGAAACCGATGCGGCGGGGGGTGATCCTCTGGCTGGACGCGGCACCCCGCCGGCGCGGTCATCGGACTGACTTTGGACCCGCGCGCCGGCAACTGGGCGGGGGCCGCGGTCGACGGGGGTAGCGTCCGGCGCATTCCGCAAGCGGCACCGTTTTCCGGGGACACGACTGCGCGTCCCAGGCGGATCCGCGATCTCGGGCGGGTGGCGGATCGCCTGCGTGCCGATGTTCGACCAGATGACCGGCGCCTTCACCGGGAGGCGCGGGCAAGCGCGTCGCCCGCGCGCGGATGAGCGTGCCGAGCGCGGGCTGGATCGGGAACGGGCAGCGGGCGCAGAGGGACTGCGTCGGCTGGTGCACGAATTGCGTACGCCGACGAACGCGATCGCCGGCTTTTCGGAACTGATCGAGCAGCAGTTGCTCGGTCCGGTCGCGCCCGGACTAATCGCGAGCGTGCCGGCGAGATTCGTCGCCGGGTGGGCGAGTTGATCGGGGCGATCGAGGATCTGGACCTTGCCGCGCGGATCGATGGCCATGCGCTCGATCGTCGGGACGGCGTCGCACCCGCGTCGGCGCTGTTGCAGCGGATTGCAGATGATCTGGCCCCACTGGCTGCGCTGCGCGGCGCGGAATTGTCATTGCCGGCGGTTCGCGATGCGGCTTGGGCGTCGACCCGCGAGATGCCGAGCGATTGATCGCGCGCTTCCTGTCGGCCGCTTTGTCGGCCGCTGCGCCCGGTGAGCGACTGACGCTTGCCATGGTCGGTGGCGTAGGGACACTGGCGCTGGCCTTGATGCCGCCCGCAGCGTTCGCTGAGCGTGACGAGGCGAGCCTGTTCGCGCTCGACGACGAAGAAGCGTCGCGGACGAGGGAGCGCCGCTGCTGGGCATCGGCTTCGCTTTCGGTTGGTGCGCAATCTCGCGGCCGAATTGGGCGGACGGTTCGTGATTGCGCCTGGACTGTTCACGCTGTTGCTGCCCGCGGTGGAGCATGATGCCACCAGTCAGGCGAGCGGCAGCGCGACGTAGACGCTTGCCAGCGGGCGGGCGGCGGCGCTACGGGGCGGCGCTGTGGCGGGGCCTGTAGCTCAATGGTTAGAGCTGGCCGCTCATAACGGCTAGGTTGCGGGTTCGAGTCCTGCCGGGCCCACCACCGCGTTTCTGCAACGCATTGCGCGTCGCGGGCGCGATCGCCATGTGCGGCGGATGAGCAGCATCGGCACCCACATCGACGAAACCGGCCTGTTGGTGCGCGAGCATGGCGCGTTCGTGCTACAGTGCGACCGCGGCGGCCGCTACGTGCTGGAGTTGCCTCGCGTGCCCGTCGACCATGTCCAGAGACGGGTGCGCGTGCAGGGCGTGGTCTGTGCAGAGGGACGCGTCGCCGCCGAGGGTGTCAGCGCGGCGTAGCAACGGGGGTCATCACGCGGAGCACCGGGCGGCGGATCGTTCGTCCGCCGCCCGGCCGATGAGATCAGGCCCAGTTGGCCATCTTCTTCTCGAGATTGACGCGAACCGCCTCGAAGAACTGCTCGGGGTCATCCAGCGCTGGTCCGGGCCGATCAGGATCGCGAGATCCTTGGTCATGTCGCCGCTCTCGACGGTTTCGACGCAGACCTGCTCGAGCGTCTCGGCGAAGCGCGTCACGTCCGGCGTGCCGTCGAACTTGCCGCGGTACTTCAGGCCGCCGGTCCAGGCGAAGATCGACGCGATCGGGTTGGTCGAGGTCGCCTTGCCCTGCTGGTGCTGGCGATAATGGCGCGTGACGGTGCCGTGCGCTGCCTCGGCCTCGATCGTCTTGCCGTCCGGGGTCATCAGCACCGAGGTCATCAGCCCCAGCGAACCGAAGCCCTGCGCGACCTGGTCCGACTGGACATCGCCGTCGTAGTTCTTGCAGGCCCAGACGAACTCGCCGTTCCACTTGAGCGCCGAAGCGACCATGTCGTCGATCAGGCGATGCTCGTAGACGATGCCCGCGGCCTTGAACTGGTCGGCGAACTCGCTCTCGAACACTTCGGCGAAGATGTCCTTGAAGCGGCCGTCATAGGCCTTGAGGATCGTGTTCTTGGTCGACAGATACACCGGCCAGTTGCGGCCGAGCCCGTAGTTGAGCGAGGCGCGCGCGAAGTCGCGGATCGACTCGTCGAGATTGTACATGCCCATCGCGACGCCAGCCGACGGGAAGTCGAACACCTCGTGCTCGATCGTGTCGCCGTTCTCGCCTTCCCACTTCATGGTCAGCTTGCCCTTGCCGGGCACCTTGAAGTCGGTGGCCTTGTACTGGTCGCCGAACGCATGACGGCCGACGACGATCGGGTGCGTCCAGCCCGGGATGAGGCGAGGGACGTTCTTCATCACGATCGGCTCGCGGAAGACGACCCCGCCCAGGATGTTGCGGATCGTGCCGTTGGGCGAGCGCCACATCTTCTTGAGCCCGAACTCCTCGACGCGCTGCTCGTCGGGGGTGATCGTCGCGCACTTGACGCCGACGCCGTACTTCTGGATCGCCTTGGCGCTGTCGACCGTCACCTGATCGTCGGTGCGGTCACGCTCCTGCACGCCGAGATCGTAATAATCGAGATCGATGTCGAGGTACGGCTTGATCAGGCGCTCGCGGATCCATTCCCAGATGATCCGCGTCATCTCGTCGCCGTCGATCTCCACGACGGGCGTCTTTACCTTGATCTTCGCCATGCTCGCTTGTCCTTCGAGTGGGTGGTTTGGTGCGGCGATAGGGGGAAGGGGGGCGGGGATCAACCTACGGCGTTGTCACCACGCGCTTCGCCCGATAGGACGAAGCGATGACTTCGCTCGACAAGCCGCCGGTCGTCACGACCACCGTCAAGTGGCGCTTCCCCGCCGTCCACCCCGAGGGGCAGAAATTCACCGCCATCGCGTTCGGCATCACTTTGTTGATGACGATCGTCTCCAAGGTGTTCTTCTGGCCATTCCTGGGGCTGACCCTGTGGGTGGCGGCGTTCTTCCGCGATCCGGTGCGCACCACGCCGATCGGCGACGACCTGATCGTCTCGCCCGCCGATGGGCTGATCACGATGATCGAGCGCGTGCCGGTGCCGCGCGAGCTGGTCGCCGATCTCGGCGAGGCGCCGATGGTGCGCGTGTCGGTGTTCATGTCGGTGTTCGACGTCCACATCAATCGCTCGCCGATCGCGGGGACAATCCGGCAGGTCGTCTATATCTCCGGCAAGTTCCTGAACGCCGATCTCGACAAGGCGTCGGAGGAGAACGAGCGCCAGCATTTCGTCGTCGAGGGCTTCGACGGGCGTCGCGTCGGCTTCACGCAGATCGCCGGGTTGGTGGCGCGCCGGATCGTCGGCTTCGCGAAGATCGGCGACATCGTTGCTGCCGGGCAGCGTGTCGGCCTGATCCGCTTCGGCAGCCGCGTCGACGTGTATCTGCCGGAGGGCTTCGAGCCGCAGGTCGCGCTGGGGCAGCGTGCGGTGGCGGGCGAGACGGTGCTCGGCCGCTTCGGCGTGCCGCGCATCACCGGCAAGTCGCAGTAACCAGATGCGCCCGCCGATCCGCCGCCCGCTTCGTCGCCCGCCCGGGGGGCTACCCTTGCGTGCGGTGGCGCCCAATGCGGTTACCGCGCTGGCGCTGTGTTCCGGTTTGTCGGGGATTCGCTTCGCGATCTCCGGCCATTGGGAGATGGCGGTCGTGATGGTGCTGATCGCCGGAGTGCTCGATGGCCTCGATGGCCGGGTCGCCCGAATGCTGCATGGTGAGAGCCGCTTCGGCGCAGAACTCGATTCGCTTTCCGATGCGATTTCGTTCGGCGTATCGCCGGCGCTGATCCTCTACCTCTGGTCGCTCCACGCCCTGCCACGGTTCGGCTGGATGGCTGCGCTGGTGCTGGCGGTATTCTGCGCCCTGCGTCTCGCGCGATTCAACGCGAATATCGACGCCGACGATCAACCCCACAAATCGGCGGGCTTCCTCACCGGCGTGCCCGCGCCGGCCGGCGCGGCGCTGGCGCTCCTGCCGTTGTTCCTGTGGTTCGTCACCGAAGCGCCGATCCTACGCGACCCGCGGCTGGTGGCTCCGTGGACGGTCGCTGTCGCGCTGCTGATGGTGTCCAGCCTCGCCACCTTCTCGACCGGATCGCTGAAGCTGCGTCCCAACATCCGTTTCGAGGCGATCGCGATCGTCGTCGCGGTCGGGGCCGCCGCAGTCAGCGCGCCGTGGCAGACCGCTGCGGCAGCGGGGATCGCCTATCTGCTCGCGCTGCCGTTCAGCGTCGCGAGCTACGCGCGCGTCAAGCGGCTTCGCGCGAACGCAGCGTCGTCCGCGTCATCGTCGACCCTGCCGCCCAACGCCTGACCGCGATTCGCCGTTCGGCGCGCACCAGCGTGGAGAGTGGTTCGAAACGCGTGTTGCCCGATTGTCCCCGCAGCACCGCCGCAATCCGCGCCGCTTGCGGGAATATCGTCGCGACCAGCGCATAGAGCGCGAGCCCGGCAGCTCCACCGAACACCATTACCGCCATCAAGGTCGCCATGCTCGCCTCCTCGCACATCGTGCGAACCGTCCCGCTGTAAATTCCCGCACAGCGGCGTGGTTCCTAAATCAATGTCAGAGCGGACGTTTAGCAACGCGGTTCCCACTCTGTTCTCACTGGTTGTTCCATCTATGTTCGCGCGTGTCAACAGTTTCTCGAAACTTGCATTGTGAACGGCAGTCGGGTAGGGCGCGCGCCTCAACCCCGCATGGGGAGCATCATCAACCGGTGCGCTGGCCTTCCAGGTCGCGTCACTCGCTCCCCAGAGGCTCAACCGGAAGGAAAACACACCATGGCGGCTCCTGTCGTCTCCATGCAGCAGCTCATCGAAACCGGCGCGCACTTCGGCCACCAGACCCACCGCTGGAATCCGAAGATGAAGCCCTACATCTTCGGCGAACGCAACGGCGTCCACATCATCGACCTGTCGCAGACCGTGCCGCTGTTCGCGCGCGCGCTCGACTTCGTCAGCCAGTCGGTCGCAGCCGGCGGCAAGGTGCTGTTCGTCGGCACCAAGCGCCAGGCGCAGGAGCCGGTCGCCGAGGCGGCGCGCCGCGCCGGCCAGCACTTCGTCAACCACCGCTGGCTGGGCGGGATGCTCACCAACTGGAAGACGATCTCGAACTCGATCAAGCGTCTGAAGAGCCTCGAGGAGCAGCTGTCGGGCAACACCGCCGGCCTCACCAAGAAGGAAGTGCTGCAGCTGACCCGCGAGCGCGACAAGCTCGAGCTGTCGCTGGGCGGCATCCGCGACATGGGCGGTATCCCGGACGTGATGTTCGTGATCGACGCCAACAAGGAAGAGCTGGCGATCAAGGAAGCCAATACGCTCGGCATCCCGGTCGTCGCGATCCTCGACTCGAACGTGTCGCCGGACGGCATCGCCTTCCCGGTGCCCGCGAATGACGACGCGGCGCGTGCGATCCGCCTATATTGCGAGGCGATCGCCATCGCCTCGACCCGCGGCAACCAGCAGCAGCAGGCGAGCCGTGGCGTCGATCTGGGCGCGATGAGCGAGCCGCCGGCGGAAGAGGCGCTGGCCGCCGAGCCGGCCGCGACCGAGGGCGAAACCGCCGCCGCGTAAAGCGTTTGTCATGGAGGCGTCGTAACCGGCGCCTCCACTATTTCCCGATCGACGCGCGGCGATGGAGATGTCGCCGCGCGTCGACTCCATCACAATCGAGGACAGTCAAATGGCCGATATCACGGCAGCGATGGTCAAGGACCTGCGCGAGAAGAGCGGCGCGGGCATGATGGATTGCAAGAAGGCGCTGAACGAGACCGGTGGCGACACCGACGCGGCGCTGGACTGGCTGCGCACCAAGGGGCTGGCCGCGGCGCAGAAGAAGTCGAGCCGCACCGCCGCCGAGGGTCTGGTCGGCGTCGCCGTCGCCGGCACCAAGGGTGCGGTGGTCGAGGTGAACTCGGAAACCGACTTCGTCGCCAAGAACGAGCAGTTCCAGAGCTTCGTCCGCGAAGTGACGCAGATCGCCCTTGCCACCGGCGGTGACGTAGACGCGATCAAGGCGGAGAAGATGCCGTCGGGCACCACCGTCGAGGAAGCGCTGACCAACAATGTCGCGACGATCGGCGAGAACCAGTCGATCCGCCGCGCGCGTCAGCTGAGCGTCGCCAACGGTGCGGTCGTGGCCTATGTCCACAACCAGCAGGCGCCGGGTCTGGGCAAGATCGGCGTGCTTGTCGCGCTGGAGAGCAACGCCGCCGACGACGTGCTGCAGGGTCTGGGCAAGCAGCTGGCGATGCACATCGCCGCCGCCTTCCCGAAGGCGCTGAACGAGAACGATCTCGACGAGGCCGAGATCGAGCGCGAGCGCGCGATCGCGACCGAGAAGGCGTCCGAATCGGGCAAGCCGGCCGACATCATCGCCAAGATGGTCGAGGGCTCGATCGCCAAGTACCGCAAGGAGCATGCGCTGGTCAGCCAGCTGTTCGTCATGGACGGCAAGACCAAGATCAGCGACGTGGTCGCCAAGGCCGGCAAGGACGCCGGTGCCGAGATCGTGCTGAAGGACTATGTCCGCTTCCAGCTCGGCGAGGGCATCGAGAAGGAAGTGTCCGACTTCGCCGCCGAAGTCGCCGCCGCTTCGGGCGTGCCGCAGGGCTGATCCGTCTGCGGCATCGCGGGCTTGCCCGTGGTGCCGGTCGGATAACGCGCCGCCGCTCCGGTTTAGACCGGGGCGGCGGTTCGCGTTTATGCGTCGTGCGGGCGGCTTCGCGAACGTGTCAACCCATTGCCAGCCGCGCACCCGCCGCTTAGGGTCCGCGCCGCTTCGCCCTCCCACAACGACGGAATTCACGTGACCGAGCCTCGCTACAAACGCATCCTGCTCAAGCTGTCGGGCGAGGTCCTGATGGGGCAGGGGGGGCTGGCGATCGACACCGCCGTGACCGCGCGCGTCGCAGAGGAAATCGCCGATGTGCGCGCGCAGGGCTATGAATTGTGCGTCGTCGTGGGCGGCGGTAACATCTTTCGCGGCATTTCCGGTGCGGCCAACGGCATGGAGCGCGCGACCGCCGATTATATGGGGATGCTCGCGACCGTCATGAACGCGCTGGCGGTGCAGAACGCGCTGGAGACGATCGGCGTCGACACGCGCGTCCAGTCGGCGATCCCGATGCACTCGGTGTGCGAGCCGTTCATCCGGCGCCGCGCCGAGCGGCATCTGGAGAAAGGCCGCGTGGTGATCTTCGCCGCGGGCGTCGGCTCGCCGTTCTTCACCACCGACAGCGGCGCGGCGCTCCGCGCGGCCGAGATGAACTGCGACGCCTTGTTCAAGGGCACCTCGGTCGATGGCGTCTATGATGCCGACCCGAAGAAGGTCGCCGACGCGAAGCGTTATGAGACAGTCAGTTACGACATGGTGCTGGCAAAGAACCTGAAGGTGATGGATGCCAGCGCCGTGGCGCTGTGCCGTGATTCGGACATTCCGATCGTCGTGTTCAACATCCGCGAGCACGGCAATTTCGCCGCCGTGCTGAGCGGAAAGGGTGTGTCGACGGTCGTGCAGAAGAAGATGGAGACTATCGATGCCGGCGTATGAAAAGGCTGATCTTGAGCGGCGCATGAACGGCGCGGTCGAATCGCTGAAGGGTGATCTGGCCGGGCTGCGCACGGGGCGTGCCTCGACCTCGCTGCTCGATCCGGTGACCGTCGAGGTCTATGGCGCACATATGCCGTTGAACCAGGTCGCCACCGTGTCGGTGCCCGAGCCGCGGATGCTGTCGGTGCAGGTCTGGGACAAGTCGAACGTCGGCCCCGTCGAGAAGGCGATCCGCTCGGCCGGGCTCGGGCTCAATCCGATCAACGACGGTCAGACGCTGCGGCTGCCGATCCCGGATCTGACCGAGGAGCGCCGCAAGGAACTGGCAAAGCTGGCCGGGCAATATTCGGAGAAGGCCAAGGTGGCGGTGCGCAACGTGCGCCGCGACGGCATGGACGCGTTGAAGACCGACGAGAAGAAGAACGTCATCTCCGAGGACGATCGCAAGCGGCTGGAAACCGAAGTCCAGAAGCTGACCGACGCGACGATCACCGAGATCGATGCGGTATCGGCCGCGAAGGAAAAGGAAATCCTCAACAAGTGACGGCGTGCGCGCTTTGGGGAGGAAGCTGATGGCGACCGCGGCGATCCCGCAGGCCGCGCCTGCCGTTCTGCCGCGTCACGTGGCGATCATCATGGACGGCAACGGCCGCTGGGCGGCGGCGCGGCGGCTGCCGCGGGCGATGGGGCATCGCGCCGGCGTCGAGGCGGTGCGGACTGTCACGCGCGCGGCGCGCGCGATGGGTATCGAGGCGCTGACGCTCTACGCTTTCTCCTCGGAGAACTGGCGCCGGCCGGCCGAGGAGATCGGCGGGCTGATGAAGTTGCTCAAGCTGTTCATCCGCAATGATCTCGCCGAGCTGGTGCGTGAAGGCGTTAGGTTGCGCGTCCTGGGCGACTATCGCCGGTTCCCCGAAGACGTCGTCTCCTTAATCGACGATGCGCTGGCGCAGACCGCAAACAATCACGGGCCGATCCTTGCGATCGCGCTCAACTACGGTGCGCAAGCCGAGCTGGTCGCGGCCGCGCAGTCGCTGGCTGCGCGTGCAGCGGCCGGAACGCTGGACCCGGCAGCGATCGATGCTGAGTCGATCGAGGCGCAGCTCGAGACGCATGATCTGCCGCCCCTCGATCTGTTGATCCGAACCTCGGGCGAGCAACGATTGTCCAATTTCCTGCTGTGGCAGGCCGCCTATGCCGAGCTGCTGTTCGTCGATACGCTGTGGCCGGACTTCGACGCCGAGGCGCTCGCCAGCGCGGTGGATGCCTTCGGGCGTCGCCAGCGCCGCTATGGCGGGCTGTGATCCGGTCCGCATGAGCGACGACGCTCCGCTCCCGCCGACTCCCGACGCCAAATTGCGGACGCCGTCCAACCTGCGGCTTCGAATGATCGCCAGCGTGGGGATGATCGCGATCGCTTCGGTCGCGCTCATCCTCGGCGACATCGCCTTCTGGCTGCTGGCGGTGGTGATCGCATTATTCATGATGGCGGAATGGTCCGACCTGCATCACGTCGACGCCCGAACCAAACGGCTGTCGCAGATGGCGCTGAGCGTGCCGTTGGCGACGATGGCGCCAGCGTGGCTGATCATCGAGCCGCATGATTTCTTCACGCTGGGCCTGATCGGTGGCGCGGCGTTCTTCGTGGTGATTGTCACCAGATTGCCGCAACTGGCGCTCGGCATTGTCTATTGTGGGGTGCCGGTGTTGGCGTTGGTGGTGTTGCGACGACATGACGCGCACGGTCTGCTCTATGCCTTTTGGGCGATGGCGCTGGTCTGGGCGTGCGACATTGGCGCGTTCTTTGCCGGGCGGTCGATCGGTGGACCGAAGCTCGCCCCACGACTGTCGCCGAACAAGACCTGGGCCGGGCTGATCGGCGGGACGATCGCGGCCGGTGCGCTGGGGCTGGTGCTTCACGCCACGGCCGGGTTGCCGCTGGCGCTGGCGCTGTGTTCGCCGGTGCTGGCGGTGCTGGCGCAGATCGGTGACCTTTATGAGAGTTGGCTCAAGCGGCGCGCCGGCGTGAAAGACTCGGGCAATATCCTGCCGGGGCATGGCGGCGTGCTCGATCGCCTTGACGGGCTGGTGCCGGTCGCCCCGGTCGCCGCGATCCTCGTGCTGACGCTGACGGGCCTGACGGCATGAAGACCGTCAATATCCTCGGCGCGACCGGATCGGTCGGCACCTCGACGCTCGACCTGGTCGAGCGCGAACCGGACGCGTTCCGCGTGCGCGCGCTGACCGCCAATTGCGATGTCGCCGGATTGGCGGCGGCAGCGATCCGCACCAATGCCGAACTGGCGGTGGTAGCCGACGAGTCCTGCCTCGCTGCGTTGCGTAGCGCGCTGGCGGGTACGGGAGTCGCAAGCGCGGGGGGCGCGCAGGCGGTGTGCGACGCGGCGGCGAACGGCGCGGATTGGACGATGGGGGCGATCGTCGGCTGCGCCGGGTTGCGCCCGACGCTGGCGGCGATCGAGCAGGGCGGTACGGTGGTGCTCGCCAACAAGGAACCGCTGGTCTCGGCGGGCGCGATCATCACCGCCGCGGCGGCGCGGCATGGCGCGACGCTGCTGCCCGCCGACAGCGAGCACAATGCGATCTTCCAATGCCTCGACCTCGCGCAGGTCGAACGCGTACGACGGATCATCCTGACCGCAAGTGGCGGACCTTTTCGCGACTGGACGCTGGAAGCGATGTCGACCGTCACGCCGGCTCAGGCGGTGGCGCACCCCAATTGGTCGATGGGCGCGAAGATTTCGGTCGACAGCGCGACGATGATGAACAAGGGGCTCGAGCTGATCGAGGCGGCGGCACTGTTCCCGATCCCCTCCGACCGGATCGAGATCGTCATTCACCGCCAATCGGTGATTCACAGCCTCGTCGATTACGTCGACGGCTCGATACTGGCGCAATTGGGGCCGAGCGACATGCGCGTACCGATCGCGCATTGCCTGGCGTGGCCGGAACGGATGGCCACGCCGATGGCACCGCTCGACCTCGTAAAGATCGGCAGGCTTGACTTCGAAAGGCCTGACGAAACACGCTTTCGTTCGCTGGCGCTGGCGCGTGCCGCGGTGAATGCGGGAGGCGCTCGGCCGGCGATCCTGAATGCGGCGAACGAGATCGCCGTGGCGGCTTTCCTGAAGGGCGCGATCGGCTTTCTTGAAATCGCCGCAATCGTCGACGATACCCTGCAGCGCTACGACCCGGCCGCGCCGGAAACGCTCGACGCGGTGCTCCACGTCGATACGGAAGCGCGGCGACTGGCGGGCGAGCGCGTGAAGGATTGCGTGGCTTGATCCAGACTCCGGGACTATTGCTGACCGTTCTCGCCTTCTTCCTGGTGATCGGCCCGCTCGTCTTCATCCATGAAATGGGGCATTATCTCGCGGGCCGCTGGTTCGGCGTGAAGGCAGACGCCTTTTCGATCGGCTTCGGGCGCGAGGTGGCCGGCTGGACCGACAAGCGTGGCACCCGCTGGAAGCTCGCGTGGCTGCCGCTCGGCGGGTACGTGAAGTTCGCAGGCGACATGAACCCGGCGAGCCAGCCGACCGGCGAGTGGCTGGCGCTGCCGGCCGCGGAGCGCGCCCAGACGTTTCAGGCCAAGCCCGTATGGCAGCGCGCGATCATCGTCGCCGCCGGGCCGTTCGTGAATTTCGTGCTCGCGATCCTGATCCTCGCCGGCTTTGCGATCGCTTATGGCGATGCGCGGACGCCCAGCGTCGTCGGACAGGCGATCCCCGGCACCGCCGCCGCGGCGGCGGGCCTGCGGGCTGGCGACCGGGTCACCGCGCTCGGCGGGCGACCGGTCGAGACATTCGAGGACATGGTGCGGTTCGTGAAGATCCGCGCGGGCGAGCGGGTGCGCGTCGACTACGTGCGTGGTGCCAGCCCGGCGAGCGTCGAGGCGGTGATCGGTACGCAGGAGCAGCGCGACCGCTTCGGCAACAGCTACCGGGTCGGGCTGCTCGGGATCTCGCCGGCCGCGCCGGTGATCCAGCCGGTCGGCGTGCTGGAAGCGCCGGTGATCGCGGTGCGGCGCACCGGTCAGATCGTCGAGATGATGGTCGAGACGATCGGGCAGATCATATCCGGTCGCCGGTCGGTCAAGGAACTCGGCGGGCCGCTATCGATCGCCAAGGTGTCGGGCGAGCAGATCACGCTCGGCCCGGATGCGTTCGTTTTCCTGATCGCGTTGGTGTCGATCAATCTCGGGTTCATCAACCTGCTGCCAGTGCCGATGCTCGATGGCGGGCATCTGCTCTTCTATGCGATCGAAGCGGTGCGGCGCCGGCCGGTGGCGCCGGAGGCAGTGGAATGGGCCTATCGCGGCGGTTTGGTGGCGGTGCTTGCCCTGATGTTGCTGGTGACCTTCAACGATCTGGGCAACTTCGGCCTGTGGCGGCATCTGGCCGGGTTGATCGGGTGAGCAAGGTAAGGCAGGGCGGCGCACGCGCCGTCGACCGGGCCTGGATGGACGGCGTTTACTCTCGGGTAGGATTGCAGTGACGGTGCTGAACACTTCGACTTCGCGGGCGCGTGCCTCGGCGACCTTGCTGGGCTGCACCATGCTGGCCGGCGTGCCGCTGGCCGCGACCGCGCAGACCCGCCCGGCCGCACGCCCGGCTCCCGCCGCGACTGCTCCGGCCCAGCCCGCACAGGCCCCCGCGGTCGCGCAGCCCGCCGCGCGGACGATCACCTCGCTACGCGTCGAGGGGACGCAGCGGATCGAGCCGGAGACGGCGCTGAGCTATACCAAGCTGCGGCAGGGCGACAGCTACACCAACGAGACGCTCGATCAGGCGATCAAGGACCTGTACGCCAGCGACCTGTTCGCCGACGTGCAGATCGACGGCGCGGCGACGGGCAATATCGTGATCCGCGTTCGCGAGAACCCGATCATCAACCGCGTGATCTTCGAGGGCAACAAGCGCCTGAAAGAAGACAAGATCGGCAAGGAGGTCCGCCTCAAGCCGCGCCAGATCTTCACCCGTTCCGCGGTGCGTGCCGATGTGGCGCGGATCATCGAGCTGTACCGCCGCCAGGGCCGCTTCGCCGCGACCGTCCAGCCGAAGATGGTCAGCCTCGACCAGAACCGCGTCGACGTGATCTTTGAGGTGAGCGAGGGGCCGAAGTCGAAGGTCCGGCAGATCAACATCATCGGCAATCAGGTCTTCGACGACGGCAAGCTGCGCGCGCAGATGGCGACCAAGGAGGCGCGCTTCTATCGCCTGTTGTCGTCGGGAACCTCCTACGATCAAGACCGGCTCGCCTACGACCAGCAGAAGCTGCGGCAATTCTATCTGACTGAGGGCTATGCCGATTTCCGTGTAACCTCGGCAGTCGCCGAGCTGACGCCGGACCGCAAGGACTTCATCATCACCTATGTGGTGGAGGAAGGTCCGCGCTACAAATTCGGTGACGTGACCGTCGACAGCGACATCCGCGACTTCGACGGCAAGAAGCTGGCCGCCGGGCTGCCGATCAAAAAGGGCGACTGGTACAACGCCAAGATGGTCGAGGACACGATCGACAATCTGAGCGAGACCGCCGGGCTGTTCGGCTATGCGTTCAGCAACGTCCAGCCTGAATATCAGCGCGACCGCGAGGCGCTGACGATGTCGATCAACTTCCACATCGGTCAGGCGCAGCGCACCTATGTCGAGCGCGTCGACATCACCGGCAACACGCAGACGCAGGACAAGGTGATCCGTCGCGAAGTGCGTCTGGGCGAAGGCGATGCCTTCAACAGCTTCCAGGTCAAGCGCTCGCAGGACCGCATCAACTCGCTCGGCTTTTTCCAGGACAAGTTCGAGATCAAGCAGACGCCGGGGTCCGCGCCCGACCGCGTCGTCCTCGACGCCAATGTCGAGGAACGGTCGACCGGGCAGCTCCAACTGTCGGCGGGCTTCTCGAGCCTGGAGCGCTTCATCATCCAGGCGAACATCACGCAGAACAATTTCCGCGGCAAGGGGCAGACGCTCAGCGCGGGCGTGAACTATTCAACCTATTCCAAGTCGATCCAGCTCGGCTTCACCGAACCTTATGTGTTCGACAAGAACATCGCGCTGGGCGTCGACGTGTTCCGTCGTGACTACAACGCGTTCAACTTTATCGGCACCAACCGCAACACCACCTACAGTCAGGTGTCGACCGGCTTCCAGGTGCGTACCGGTGTGCCGCTGACCGAATATTGGCAGCTCGCCGGTCGCTACGGCTTCTCCTATGACGAAGTCGGCTTGGACCAGAACAGCTTCTATACCAACGGCAAATGCGATCCGCTCAAGGCGGGGCGCTACCTCTGCGACTCGCTCGGGAATCGTCTAACCTCGTCGATCGGCTATTCGCTGATCTTCGACAGCCTCAACAGCCGGCTGCGTCCGACCGCGGGGCAGCGCTTCGTGTTCAGTCAGGATTTCGCCGGCCTCGGCGGCGACGTGAAGTACATCCGCTCGAAGCTCGACTTCTCCAAGTTCGTCAATCTTGGCGGAGGCTTCATCGGCTCGTTCGTGGGCGAGGGCGGCTATATCAAGTCGCTCGAAAAGTCGCGTGGTGAAGGCGTCGATCGCATCCGCATCAACGACCGCTTCTATCTCGGCGAGCCGCAATTCCGTGGCTTCGACATCCGCGGGGTCGGTCCGCGTGTGCAGCGGCGTTATTACACGACCGATTCTGCGGGCAAGCAGGTGCTGATCACCGATCGCGACCAGTTGGTCGACGACGCGCTGGGCGGCACGGCCTATTATCTCGGCCGCTTCGAGGTCGAGCTGCCGCTCGGCTCGGGCGCACGCGAGATGGGGCTGCGGCCGTCGATCTATGCGCAGTTCGGCAGCCTGTTCAACATCACCGAGCCGCTCAAGACCGCGACCTTCCCGACCACCACCGATGCCAACGGCAACACGGTCGTACTACCGCTGCCGGTGAAGGATACCGCGGGCAACCCGCTGTATTCGTACGTCAATGCCGCGGGCGTGCTGGTGCCGACCACCTGCGCGGCCGGCATCCCGAACGGCAATGGCGGGTGTAACGGCATCGTTCCCAATTCGCCGCAGATCGCGTCGCAGCCGTTCGAGGAGCGATTCCTCGGCAATTCGGCCCGTCCGCGCGTCTCGGTAGGTATCGGCGTCAACTGGAATTCGCCGTTCGGGCCGTTGCGGATCGATCTCGCCAAGGCGCTGATCTCGCAGCCCGGCGACGATCGCAAGCTTATCACCTTCAACGTAGGGACTCAGTTCTGATGACCAACTTCAAGCACCTCCTGCTCGCCGCGGCGCTCGTGACGCCGGGCGCGTTCACCGCCGCGACCGCCACTGCCCAGGTTGCGGGCATCGCCGTCGCCGATCCCGAAGCGGCCGTCGCGAATTCAAAGGCGTGGGCGACGGCCCGCCAGCAGATCCAGACGACCTACAAGGCGCAGCTCGATCAGGCGAACACGCGTCGCCAGGCGATTCAGGCCGAGCTGCAGCCGCTGGTCGCCGCCTATCAGAAGGCCGCCGCGGCCCCGGGCGCGACCGAGGCGTCGCTGCGCACGCAGGCGCAATCGATTCAGACCCGTGAGCAGACCGCCAATGCCGAGCTGCAGCGTCTGACCGCGCCGGCGAGCCGTGCGCAGGCTTATGCGATCGAGCAGATTTCGGCCAAGCTGCCCGACGCGGTGAACGGTGCCGTGCGCGCCAAGAACGTCAGCCTGCTGCTGCGCCCGAACGCGGCGTTGTTCGCGCAGCCGACGACCGACATCACCTCGGCGATCACCGCCGAGCTGGACCGCCTGGTCCCGACCGTCGGGATCACCCCGCCGGCCAACTGGCAGCCGGGTCAGCAGGGCGACGCCGCCGCTGCGCCCGCCGCCGCTCCCGCTGCCCCGGCGGCGACCACCCGCGCGCCCACCGGCCGGTGAGCGAGGCGCACGCTGACACGACGGGCGGGCCGATCGGCCCGCTCGATATCGTGGACGTGATGACAGCGCTGCCGCATCGTTATCCGATGCTGCTGGTCGACCGCGTCGAGGAGATCGTTCGCGATCGTTCGATCCGCGTGATCAAGGCGGTGACGATCAACGAAGGCTTCTTCCAGGGGCATTTCCCCGGTCGTCCGATCATGCCGGGCGTGCTGATCGTCGAGGCGCTGGCGCAGGCTGCTGGCGTGCTTGCCGTGGAGAGCCTCGGGCTCGCCGGCTCGGGTAAGCTGGTCTATTTCATGGCGATCGACGGCGCGAAGTTCCGCAAGCCGGTAGAGCCGGGCGTGCTGCTGTCGCTTGAGGTCGAGTTCGTGCAGAAGCGTTCGTCGGTGTGCAAGTTCGCCGGTGTTGCGAAGATCGACGGACAGGTCGCCGCGGAGGCGAACTTTACCGCCATGATCGCCGATCCGCCCAAGCGCGGCTGATCGCGCCACAGGCTTTGACTTCGGCGCGCGTTTCGATTAGGCGCGCGCCTTCCTTTCAGGCTGGTCGGAACCAGCCATTTCGGAGCACGACCCATGAAGAAAGACACGCACCCCGACTATCACATGATCAAGGTTCAGATGACCGACGGCACCGTGTACGAGACTCGCTCCACCTGGGGCAAGGAAGGTGACACGATGACGCTGGAAATCGACCCCTTGGCGCACCCGGCATGGACCGGTGGTCGTGGTCAGGTGCTGGACGCTGGTGGGCAGGTTGCTCGCTTCAACAAGCGCTTCGGTGGTGGCCTTACGCTCCGCAAGTAAGCGGGCGCGTTAACCATTCGTTAGGCATGGCGGCGTACGATCGCCGCCATGTTCGCAGCCGAATACACCCCTGCCGCTCGCCCCTTCCGCCGCAGCAAGCGTGCGCGGATGGAGCTTGAGACTCCTGCCGAGCAAAGCGGCATGGCGCGTACGCTGTGCAAGGTCGTCGACCTTTCCGAGCATGGTTGTCGGCTGCTCACTTTTTCCAGCATGGACCGCAATCAGCCGATCTGGCTGAACCTGCCCGGACTGGGCATGATCGCCGCGATGGTGGTCTGGGCGGACGATCTGGTCGCCGGCTGCGTCTTCGCATCGCCGCTATCGGCCGACGCTTTCAATGCACTGGTGAGCCGCCACGGGCTGATCCACTGATCGACGCCAGATAAGCGTCGAGGCGGGCATCGGTGCCCGCGGGGACATGCAGGCCGAGCTTGCTGCGTCTGAAGAGAATGTCTTCGACGTTCGTCGCCCATTCCTGGTCACGCAGATAGTCCACCTCACGTGCGAACAAACCGCCGCCCAGGTCGGCGCCCAGATCCGCCGTGGTGCGTGCGTCGCCCAGCAACCGTTCGGTACGTGTGCCATAGGCGCGCGCCAGGCGACGAAGCAGGGGAGCGGGCAAGGCCGGGTAACGGGCCGTAAGGGTGCTCAAATAGCGCTCGAAATCAGCATCGACGATGTCGCCGCCGGGCAGCGCGACGTCGGCTGTCCAGGCAGGACCGGCAGCGGGGAAGAAGCGCGCCAGTTGCTGCAGGGCGTGCTCGGCAAGTTTGCGATAGGTGGTGATCTTGCCGCCGAAGACGCTGAGCATCGGTGCGCCGCTATTACCCGTATCGAGATTAAGCACATAGTCGCGGGTCACCGCCGACGCGTCAGCCGCGTGATCGTCGTAGAGCGGCCGGATGCCCGAATAGGTCCAGACGATGTCGTCCGGTGCCACGGAACGCTCGAAATAGCGCGCGATGGTGCGCAGAAGGTAGTCGGTTTCGGCCTGATCGATGACGGCGGGCGCCGGTTCGCCCTGCCATGACTCATCAGTGGTGCCGACAAGTGTGTAATCCTGTTCGTAGGGGATCGCGAACACCACGCGCCGGTCCGGGTTCTGGAGCAGGAATGCGTGGCCACCGTCATAGAGCCGCGGGACGACGATATGGCTGCCCTTGACCAGCCGCACGCCGCGGTCGCGCCGCGCGTCGGGTACGGTGCCGAGCACCTGCGCCACCCACGGCCCCGCGGCATTGACGAGCGCGCGGGCGCGAAGCTCGCGCGTGCCGGCTGCGTCGGCGATCGTCGCCAACCAGCCGCCGCTCTCTTCGCGGCGGGCGGCGATCAGACGGGTGTGGGTCAGGATCGTGGCGCCGCGATCGGCGGCGTCGCGCGCGTTGAGCACGACGAGGCGGCTGTCCTCGACCCAGCAGTCCGAATAGACGAACGCCTTGGGATTGCCCGGCTTCAGCCCGCGACCGATCGCATCGCGATCGAGCATGACGGTCCGGGTCGCGGGAAGCCGCTTACGCCCGCCGAGATGGTCGTAGAGGAACAGGCCGAGCCGCACGAGCCACGCCGGCCGCGGCGAATTGCTCTGCGGGAGCACGAATTCGAGCGGCCAGATGATGTGTGGTGCCATCCGCCACAGCCGTTCGCGCTCGATCAACGCCTCGCGCACCAGCCGGAATTCGCGGTATTCGAGATAACGTAGCCCGCCGTGGATCAGCTTGGTGGAGGCAGACGAAGTATGGCTGGCGAGATCGTCCTGTTCGACCAAGGTCACCGATAACCCGCGTCCGGCCGCATCGCGTGCGATCCCGGTGCCGTTGATCCCGCCGCCGACGATCAGCAGATCGGTATCGAAGTCGGACGATCGTGTCTGTTGCTGCACGGAGGTGCCTCGTAGCGGTAAGATGCGACAACATAGGACAAGTTCGGCGGTTGCTTCAAACCGGCGTTGACCTTCCTTGCAAACGCAGGAAAGTATCGCGCAGCGCCCGGGTGAGGCGCAGGGGAGGCGGCGCGTGACGGGGCAGCATGGCTTTCGGGGTGAATTGATCGCGGAGGCGCTGGCGGTGACGATCATCATTACGCTCGGCAATTCCGCGGCGGCGATGCTGATCCTCTATGATCCGAGTCCCTATGCGACGGCATATTGGGGCGTGTGCATCGCCTGGGGTCTGGCGGTGACGCTGGCGATCTATGTCACCGGGGCGGTATCCGGCACGCACGCCAACCCGGCGGTGACGCTCGCGCTGACGATCTTTCGCGACTTTCCGCGGTGGAAGGTGCTTCCCTATGTCGCGGCGCAGATCGTCGGCGCGATGATCGGCGCGGCGCTGGTGTATCAATTGTTCGGGCCGGTGATCGAGGCGTATAATGCTGCGCATGGCCTGACCCGCGCCGCCGGGGGCGCGGCGGGCGTGTTCTTCACCGCGCCGGGCGCGCACATCACGCCGATCCATGCGTTTTGGGACGAAGTGGTGCTGACCGCAATCCTGCTGCTCGGCATCTTCGCGATCACCGACGAGTTCAACACGCAGGCACCGATGGCAAATGCCAGCGCGCTGATCATCGGCCTGCTGGTCGCATGTATCGGCGCGTCGGCAGGCTATCTGGAAGGCTGGCCGATCAATCCGGCGCGCGACTTCGGTCCGCGACTGTTCTGCTGGTTGATGGGCTGGGGCGATTCCGCGCTGCCCGGACCCGGCAATTACTGGTGGGTGCCGATCGCCGGGCCGCTGATCGGCGGGGTGACGGGGGCCGCGATCTACCAATATCTCGTGCGGCCCTATCTGCCGCCGCGCGCGCGCAACTGACAATCGAGGAGACAGACGTGGCCGGCCCGCAGCATATCCTGGCGATCGACCAGGGCACCACGTCGACGCGCGCGATCGTCTTCGACGTGGACACCCGCCCGGTGGCGACCGCGCAGCGCGAGTTCGCGCAACATTATCCCCGGCCCGGCTGGGTGGAGCATGATCCCGAGGACATCTGGCGCGACACGCTGGACACCGCGCGCGAGGCGATCGCCGAGAGCGGCGTCGGCGCCGGTGGCATCGCCGGGATCGGCATCACCAACCAGCGCGAAACCGTCGTCGTCTGGGATCGTGCGACCGGAGCGGCGATCCACAATGCGATCGTCTGGCAGGATCGCCGCACCGCCGAGCTGTGCGCGCGGCTGAAGGACGAGGGACATGAAGGCGCGGTGCGCGCGAAGACCGGGCTGCTGCTCGATCCCTATTTCTCGGCGACGAAGCTCGCGTGGATTCTGGATGAGGTCGAGGGTGCCCGGGAGCGGGCCGAGAAGGGCGATCTGGCGTTCGGGACGATCGACAGCTTCCTGCTGTGGCGGCTGACCGGCGGTGCGGTTCATGCGACCGACATCACCAACGCCAGCCGCACGCTGCTCTACGACATTCATGCGCAGCGGTGGGACGAGGCGTTGTGCGCGCTGTTCGGCGTGCCGATGGCGTTGCTGCCCGAGGTGCACGACAACAGCCATATCTTCGGCCACACCAGCCCGGGGCTGTTCGACGCGGCGATCCCGATCGCGGGGGTTGCGGGCGACCAGCAGGCGGCGCTGTTCGGACAAGCGTGTTTTGCTAAGGGCATGGTCAAGTCCACCTATGGCACCGGCTGCTTCATGCTGCTCAATACCGGCGAAGAGGCGGTCGCGTCGCAGCATCGGTTGCTGACGACCCCGGCCTATCGGCTGAACGGCCAGGTGACCTACGCGCTGGAGGGATCGATCTTCATTGCCGGTGCCGCGGTGAAATGGCTGCGCGACGGGATCGGCGTCATCACCCACGCACGCGATACCGACGATATGGCGACGCAGGTGCCCGACAGCCACGGCGTCTACATGGTTCCGGCGTTCGTCGGGTTGGGCGCGCCGCACTGGGACCCGGATGCGCGGGGCGCGATCTTCGGCCTGACGCTGGGATCGACGCAGGCGCATCTGGCGCGTGCGGCGCTGGAGGCCGTGGGATACCAGACGATGGATCTGGCCGATGCGATGGTCGCCGATGGTGGTGACCCGCCGGCGACGATCCGTGTCGACGGCGGCATGGCGGCGAACGACTGGCTGTGTCAGTTCCTCGCCGACATGCTGCAGGTGCCCGTCGAGCGGCCGGGGCATCTGGAGACGACCGCGCTCGGCGCTGCGTTCCATGCCGGACTGGCGACGGGGATGTGGAAGGATCTGGATGCGCTGGCGGCGACCTGGGCGCGCGCCGCGTGTTTCGAGCCGAAGATGGCGGACGATGCCCGCGATACGCTGGCCGCGGGGTGGCACGCGGCATTGGCGAAGACGCTGACGGTGCGGGGATGACCTGCCCCTGATCGTCGCCCCGGACTTGATCCGGGGTCCCGCTTTTCCTCGACGGCAGCAAGCAGCGGGGCCCCGGATCAAGTCCGGGGCGACGGGGGGTTAGCGGGCGGCGTTCGGGTCGAGCTTCGGGACCAGAATGTGGACGAGCAATAGCGCGATCAGATAGGCGCTGCCGGCCCACAGGAAGACGGGGACGTAGGTGCCGACCGTTTCCAGTACCTGCCCGACATATTTCGCCATGATCATGCCGCCGACCGCGCCCGCCGCGCCGCCGATCCCCATCACCGACGCGATCGAGGTGCGCGGGAAGGTATCCGATACCATCGTATAGAGGTTGGACGACCAGCCCTGATGCGCGGCCGCTGCCAGACCGATGATCGCCACCGCCGCGGTCAGGCTGGAGACGCTGCTGGCGAACACGATCGGGGTCACGAGGATCGCGGAGGCGAGCAGCGCAAGCTTGCGCCCGGCATTGACGCTGAAGCCGCGCTTGATGAGGGCCGACGACAGCCAGCCGCCCCCGATGCTGCCGACGTCGGCGAGCAGGTAGACCGCGATCAGCGGCGGGCCGAACGTCTTGAGGTCGAGCCCATGTCGCTTGGCGAAGAAATCCGGCAGCCAGAAGAGGAAGAGGTACCAGACCGGATCGGTGAGGAACTTGGCGATGACGAACGCCCAGGTCGCGCGGCGTCGAAACAGGCGCGCCCATGGGATCGGCGCGGTGCCCGCGTCATTGTCCTGATCGGCGGTGATATAGGCCAGCTCCTGCACGGAGACGCGCGGGTGCCGGGAAGGGACGCGGTAGAAAAGCAGCCATGCCGCAAGCCACAGAAAACCGAGGCCGCCGGTGATCAGGAACGCCGCCTGCCATCCATAGCTGAGCGCGATCATCGGCACGACGATCGGCGTGGCGATCGCGCCGACGTTGGCGCCGGCGTTTAGGATGCCGGCCGCCAGTGCGCGCTCCTTCTTGGGAAACCACTCGGCGACCGACTTGATCGCGGCCGGGAAATTGGCGGCCTCTCCCAGCCCCAACGCGAAGCGCGCCATTGCGAAGCCGCCGGGGCTGCGCACCAGCGCGTGCACCATCGCCGCGACGCTCCACAAGGTGATCGCGGCGGCATAGCCCAGCTTCGAGCCGACCTTGTCGATGATCGGCCCACACGCCAGCAGCCCGATCGCATAGGCCGCCTGGAACCAGAAGACGATCGTTCCATAATCAATTTCGGACCAGCCCAGCTCCGACTGGAGCGTCGGCTTCAGGATGCCGATGACCTGCCGGTCGATGTAATTGATGGTGGTGGCGAAGAACAGCAGGGCGCAAATCACCCAGCGGATGTTGCCGCCGGCCTTGAGCGGAGCAGGTCGTGGATCGGTCATCGGCATCCGTTGGTCAGAGCTGGAAATTGACGGCGAGCGCGTACGTGCGACCGAAATAGGCGGTGTAGAGTGGGTCCTGCCGCACCGTATCGACGGTCAGCCGGTTGGTCTCGTTGGTGATGTTCGAGACTTCGGCGATCAGCTTGATGTTATCGGTCAGATTGTACGAGGCCGACGCGTCGACGAAGATCGAGCTGGCGTTCGACGACGAGTCCGCATCGACCGATCCGCTCGGCACCGCCGTGAGGAACGACGAGCGGTAATTGAGCGTCGAGCGGATGCTGAACTTGCTGTCCTCGTAATAGAGCGTGCCGCTCGCGGTTTCGCCCGACAGCCCGACCAGCGGCGCGACGCGCGTGCGACCACCACCGATCAGATAGGTGATGTTCGAACGGACGCGCGTGAAGTTGCCGAGCGCGCCGAAATTGCTGAGCGCGCCGGGCAGGAAGCGGAACGGCAGCTGCACGTTCACTTCGAACCCGCGCAGCGGACCGCCGGGGGTGTTGACGTTGCGCTGGACGCTGAACAGGTCGGTCGGGCGCAATTGCGTGCCGGTGAGCAGCGACAGCGGCAGGCCGATGTCCTGGAAAGGCACGAGCTGCGGCAGCGACTGGATGTAGGTTTCGATGTTTTTGTAGAAATAGCCGACCGACACCAGCGAGCCCGGCGCGAAATACCATTCGAGCGCTGCATCGATCGTATTGGCGCGGATCGGGTCGAGGAATGGATTGCTGAACGAGGCGGTCTGGATGACAAGGTTGGCCGAGCCCGCCGGGATCAACTGGCCGTAGGACGGGCGCGACATCACCCGCGCCGCGGAGAAGCGCGCGATCAGCTCCGGCGTGATGTCGAGCGCGAGGTTCACGGCCGGCAGCCAGTCCTCGTAGGAGCGACTCACCTCCGAGATGACGAACCGGGAGGAATAAGCCGACCCGGCCGGCGCCGCGGTGGTGATCGGCCCATAGGTATCGAGATTGGTGTGGACGTAGCGGACGCCGGCATCGCCGCGAAGCGCGAACGGCAGCACGTCCTTGGTGTCGAACCGGACCATCAGATAGCCGGACTTGTACTTCTCGTCGACACCGCCGTAGGTGCCGCGCGCGCATTCGATGCTGCAATATGCATAACTGTCGAGGCCGACGGCGTTGCGGAACTTCGTCGGATCCACCGACACGAAATCCTGCAATTGCCCGTCGAGATTCTTGCCGATGCCGGTCACGGTATAGGTGAAATCCGCGATCGACACGCCGCTGGGCAGGGTCAGCGGGGTGGTCGTGCCGAGCTGGCGTTCGCGCGCGGTGTAGCGGTTGGTGCGATACTGGCCGCCGGCCACGACGGTGAAGCCGTGTGCCGCTTCCCACTCGCCGTTCAGCTCGAAGGTCTTGCTGAGGATGACGTTGCGGCGGATGAAGTTCGACAGCTGACCCTGCTGGTCGCCGGTGGTGAGCGGTGGGCCGTAGCGGAACAGTGCGGGGTTGGTGGTGTCGATCCCGTAGCCGATCTTCGGAATGTCGGGATTGTCGCGGAAGTCGATCGACCAATTGCGCGTGTCGTTCGAGTCGATCGCGACCTGCAGCCGGTTCACGTCGAGGCGGGACTCGTTGACGCCGACCAGGCCGAAGAAGCGCAGCGAATCCGAGAAGCGATGGTCGAAATTGAGATTGGCCTGCCGATATTCGGAGGTGAAGTGCTCCTCCTGCATTTCGGAACGAAGGTCGACGCCGTCGAACAGGCCGTGGATCAGCGAGCCGTTGTCGTCGACCTCGATCTCGCGCACCGAGGTCAGCGGCTGGCCGTTGTTCGAGATCGCGCGCCCGAACGAGCGGGCGTCGAAATAGGCGTCGAGGCGGTTGACCTTGAAGCGCGAATAGAGGCCGTCGAGCGAGATGTCGGTGTTGTCGCTCGGCTTCCATTGCAGCGTCAGCGTGCCGGCAAGGCGCTGCTGATCCTGACTGCTCTTCACCGGTCGGGGAAGGCGAGGGAGGAAGACACCGCCGCCCGGTCGGCCGTTGCCGACGCGGCTCATGATATAGTCATACGCGGCGGCGGTGCCGGTGCGGGGATTGCCGGTGCTGCAATTGTTCGCGTCGGCGCCGATCGCGACGCCATTGGGCTGCGTGTAACCGGGCACCGGACTGGTGGTGGCAGCGCCATTGTAGCTGTAGCCGATCGGCGTACAGAAGGGGAAGATCACGCCGGCATTCGGCCCACCAGCGGGCGCGGCCTGACCGTAGACATAGGTCGGAACGACATCGACCGCCGAATAGGCATATTCGTCGATCCGGCGCTTGGAATAAGCGATGCTACCGAGGATGCCGAAGGTATCGCCGAACTTCTTCGAGACGATCGCCGACAGGCGCGGGTCGATGTCCTTCTTGATGTCGTTGTAGATGCCGCGGGCGGTGCCGGAGAGAACGAAGTCCTTCTTCTGGTCGAACGGTCGCGGCGCGCGCAGGTCGACGGTCGCGCCGAGCGATCCCTCCTCGACATCGGCGGACATCGTCTTGCGCACCGACAAGGCCGAAAAGATTTCGGTCGGGAAGGTCACGAAGTCGAACGAGCGCCCGGTGGCGACACCGCCGCGAATGTCGGTGCCGCTGACCTGCGACACGCCTTCCATGCCGTTGATCCGCACGCGCGTGAATTGCGCGCCGAGCCCGCGCACCGAGATGTTGCGACCTTCGCCGCCATCGCCGCGCGACAAGGCGACGCCCGGAATGCGCTGCATCGACTCGGCGAGGTTGGAGTCGGGGAACTTGCCGATGTCCTCGGCGACGATGCTGTCGATCGCGGCGGTTTCGTTGCGCTTCTGGTTGAGCGCGTTGTTGAGCGAAGCGCGGAAGCCGGTGACGACGATGTCGGCGATCTGCCCTTCGGAAAGGTCCTGATCGGCGGTGGCGGCGGCCGGCGCGGGGGCCTGCCCGCCTGCTTGACCGGCGGTCTGCGCGGCGAGCGGGGCGGCGGCCACCATGCTCATCAGGCTGATCGAAACGTACAGGTGACGCTTGTAGCGGTGCTGACTGGTCATAGGCCCTCTCCCTGACGGCCGGCGTGCTGCGTGAGGCGAAACGGCCGCTGCCTTGTGACAGTCGGCCCAGCACATCCTTGCCTAGTTGTCAGGTAGCATTGTCAGTCCATGCTGACAATGGCCGACAAGTCCTTCAGACTGCGCGCCGGGCAAGCGCGTGGCGGCGCTGTGACGCCTCTGCGCGCGCCCGTTCGACGGCTTCGGTTTCTGTCACGTCGAGCAGATGATCGATGACGCGGCTGAGGTGGTCGCGCATCGCGTTGCGCGCGTCGACCGGCGAGCGCGCTTCCAGCGCGGAAAGGATGCGGCCATGTTCGGCCATGCGACTCTCTGTGCCGAGGCTGCCCGCCTTGACGAGCACTTCGCGCGCCAGCGGCGAGCGGAAGCGCATATCCCAGAAATCGGTGACCGCGGCGATGATCACGGCATTGCCGGTCGCCTCCGCGATGGCGATGTGGAAGCGGCGATCGGCCTCCTCGGCCACCGACACGTCATTCTGTTCCATCTGCGCCAATAAGGTTCGGAGTTCAGCGAGTTGCGCATCGTCGATCTCGGTGGCGGCGACGGCTGCGACTTCGCCTTCGAGCAGGCGGCGCGCCTCGGTGATCTCGAACGCGCCGATATCGAGTTCGCGATTCGCATCGACCGCGCCGGTGGCCAGCACGAACACGCCCGATCCTTTGCGCGCCTCGACGATGCCCTGCATCTCCAGCGCGATCATCGCCTCGCGGACGGTGGGGCGGCTGACCTTGAACCGCTCGGTCAAGTCGCGTTCGGCAGGCAGGCGCGCGCCGACGGGATAGATGCCCTCTGCGATATCCGCCATGATCGCGTCGACGATCCCGCGATACAGCTTGCCACCACTCTCTGTCTTTCGCATCCGCCCGCCTCTTCAAACGCTGGGCTGACCGCATCTTCGGCGCCCGGGGCAGTCGTAGCGTAATGCCAGGCGGTCGCCAATGTCTGACATCTCTATTGCAAGTGGTCGGGCCGCGGCATAGGCTCGGGTCCGGGAGAGGTGCAACAGCACCCGAAACATGATGGCCAAGCGACAGGCGCGGCGTCAAAAATCAGGGCAGGGCGCGTGATGAAGGTCCGTACACTCGCAGCGGCGGCATTATTGGCCATGACGCTTTCCTCCGCCGGAACGGCGCGGCCGCCGCAGGCCGACCGGCAGAAGGCGCCGTGGCGCGACGTCACCCCGCGCGCCGGACTCGCCGGCTGGCACAAGGTCGGCGGCAACGCGACCTATGATGTCGTGGGCGGCGAACTGGTCGGGCGGGCGGAGCAAGGCAAGGCCAACAGTTGGCTGGTGTCCGACGCGCAATATGGCGACTTCATCATCGAGTTCGATGCGAAGACCGATGCCGTGCTGAATTCCGGCGTGATGATCCGCGGGCAGAGCCGCCCCGATTATCGCAACGGCGTGGTCTTCGGCTATCAGGCGGAGATCGATCCGTCGAAGCGCGCGTGGAGTGGCGGGCTGTATGACGAGCAGCGTCGGCAATGGCTCTACACGCTGGGGCGCAACGAGGCCGCCCGCCGCGCCTTTCGCCCCGGCGATTGGAACCATTACCGGGTGGAGGCGATCGGCAACCGGCTGCGGACGTGGATCAACGGCGTGCCGGCAGCGGATATCGTCGACGACACCGATGCGCGCGGCTTCATCGCTTTCCAGGTCCACGCCATTCCCGATGCCGACGCGGCTCGGCATCCCGAGGCGCGTTTCCGCAACGTCCGCATGATCACCGAGGGCGCGGCTCGCTTTGCCCTGCCAGCCACGGGACTGCCCGAGCAGGGCTGGCTCTCCAATCGGCTATCGGACAGCGAGCGGCGTGCGGGCTGGAAGCTGTTGTGGGACGGTCGCAGCGGTACGGGATGGAAGGCCGCCAAGGGCACCGGCTTCCCGGCGAAGGGCTGGGCGATCGGCAACGGTATCCTGTCCGTCGAGGCCGGCAATGGCGCGGGATCGACGAACGGCGGCGATATCGTCACGACGCGCGACTATAAGGATTTCGAGCTCTCGGTGGATTTCCGCCTGACCGAAGGCGCCAACAGCGGGATCAAATATTTCGTCGATCCGGCGCTGTCAAAGGGCGAAGGTTCGGCGATCGGGCTGGAATATCAATTGCTCGACGATGCACGGCACCCCGATGCGAAACGCGGGCGGGACGGCAACCGCACGCTCGGATCGCTCTACGACCTGATCGCGGCGCGCAACCTGTCCGACCCGGACAGCCCGGGCAAGCGGATCAACCCGCCGGGCGAGTGGAACCGGGCGGTGATCGTGTCGCGTGGGCGGCATGTCGAACACTGGCTCAATGGCTTCAAGGTGGTTGAGTACGAGCGTGGCTCGCCGGCTTTCCGGGCGCTGGTGGCGCAGAGCAAATATGCGAAATTGCCGGGCTTCGGCGAGCGTGCGCAGGGACCGATCCTGTTGCAGGATCATGGCGATCGGGTCGACTTCCGGTCGATCAAGATCCGCGAGTTTTGAGAGGGATAGACCGATGATCGATCGTCGCACGATGTTGACCGGCGCCGGTGCGGCGTTGGGGATCGCCGTCAGCGCGCGCAGTTACGCGCAGATCAAGGGCGCGAACGACCGGTTGCGCGTGGCGGTGGTCGGCGTCAACGGGCGCGGACAGGCGCATATGAGCGCCTTTGCCAAGCAGCCGAACGTCACGATCACGCATCTCGTCGACGTCGATTCGGACGTGCTCGCCAAGCGGGCGGCGGCATTCGCCGCGAAGGGCAATCCGGCGGTGAAGACCGAAGGCGACTATCGCCGGCTGCTCGACAAAAAGGGCGTTGACGTCATCACCGTCGCTACGCCGGATCACTGGCACGCCAAGCTGGCGATCGATGCCATGGATGCCGGCCGGCATTGCTATATCGAGAAGCCGATCGGCATCGCGCCGGCCGAAGGCGAGGCGTTGATCGCGGTGCAGAAGCGGACCGGGCGCACATTGCAGGTCGGCAACCAGCAGCGATCGAGCCCGGAGACGCAGCAACTCGGCGCCCTGATCCGCGCCGGTGAGTTGGGCGACGTCTATGAGGCGCAGACCTGGTATGCGAACAATCGCGGCTCGATTGGCCGGGGCAGCGTCGTCGCGCCGCCCGCCAATCTCAATTGGGATATGTGGCAAGGCCCGCGGCCGCGCGGCAATTACCGATCGAACCTCGTCCACTATAACTGGCACTGGTTCTGGAAGTACGGCACCGGCGAAATCTGCAACAATGCGATGCACGAGCTGGATGTCGCGCGCTGGCTGATGGGGCTTACTTATCCCAAGACGGTGGAGGCCCGGGGAGCCAAGCATTTCCACAAGGGCGACGATTGGGAGATGTACGATTCACTCGCGCTCGACCTGATCTACGACGGCGATCGCGCGATCCGCTGGAACGGGCAAAGCTGCAACGCGCAACAGACCTATGGCCGCGGGCGCGGGGTGCTGCTGCTCGGCACCAAGGGATCGGCGGTGGTCGATCGTAACGGGTTCGAGCTGTACGATCTCGCCGGCAAGCCGGTGCGCAAGGTGATGGCCGCCGCGACGTCGGAAACGACGGGAACGGTGGGTGAGGGGGTGCTCGACGTCTATCACGCCCGCAATTTCGTCGACGTGATCCGTGGCAATGCGTCGGCGCTCGCCTCGCCGATCGCCGAGGGACATATCAGCACCACGCTCTGCCACCTCGGCAATATCGCCTATCGCACCAATAGCGTGCTGACCATCGACCCGGCGACCGGCAAGCCCGCGAGCGCCGAGGCCATGAAGCTGTGGTCGGTCGATTACCAGCCGGGCTGGGAGGTCAAGGCCTGACCCGCGCCGCAGCCTCGACGCGGGCGCTGGCGGCGACCGGGGAGTTGTGCTTCCCGGCAATGGGGACGCGCATCGAACTGCACCGGTTCGGTGATGGCGCCCCCGACGCGCTCACGCTGGCGCAACGTGCGATCGAGCAGGTCGACGATGCGTTGACGATCCATCGCCCGTCGCCCGCCACGGCGCTGAACGAGGTGCTTCGTGGAGGTGGGCCGGCGAAGATCGACGATCCGATCCTGTTCGATGCGCTGGTGCAAATCGACGACGCACGCGCGACGACAGAGGGGCTGTTCGACCCGGCGGTCGATCGGCGGCTGGTCACGAGCGGATGGCCGCAGCTTCGTTTTGATCGACACGCCGCGACGCTCGCGTGCGATGCACCGGTCGCGCTGGACTTCGGCGGGTTCGGCAAGGGCTATGCACTCGATCGCGCGATCCTGGCGCTACGCGAGGCGGGGGTGGAATGCGCATTGCTGTCCGCGGGCGAAAGCTCGATCGCGGTGATCGGCGCGCACCCGCTGGGTGGTGCCTGGTCGTTCACCGTGCCCGATCCGCGAAACGGCGCGGACGCGCTGGTCGAGGTCGAGTTGATCGACGAAGCGCTCTCGATATCCTCCACGCTCGGCGTTGGCGTGGCGGCTCCCGAACGCGCGGCGATGCTTCGCCCCGGGCGCAAGGAGGCGATCGTCGCGCCGCGCACGGCCGTCGTGGTGGATCGAAGCGGCGCGATCGCCGAGATGTTGAGCACCGCGCTGATCGTCGCGGATGACGCCGCCGCCCGGCGGCTGCATGATGGCGTGCGGCGGATGCTGTTCGACCTTGCACCGGCCGCTCCGATCAGGATGTTTGCGTGATGACTGACAAGACTTTCGACCTGACGCGTCGTACCTTCCTCGACCGCGTCTTGATGGCCAGCGCCGGGAGCGTGATGGCAACGGCGACGCCCTGGGCTGCGATCGCCGCCGGTGCGGAGACGGCGGGGGCGGGCAAGGTCCGGCTCGGCGTGATCGGCACCGGCGATCGTGGGCGCGCGTTGATCCAGAATATCGCGAAAACGCGCAACTGCATGGTCGCCGCGCTATGCGACAATTACGCCCCCCATCTTGCCAAGGCGCGGCAGTGGGTGGCGGCGGGAACGCCCGAGTTCAGCGATCATCGCAAGATGCTCGACGCGCGCGGTCTGGACGCGGTGGTGATCGCCACGCCGCTCCACCGCCATGCGCAGCATACGTTCGATGCGATGGACGCGGGGCTGCACGTCTGGTGCGAAAAGGCGATGGCCCGCACGGTTTCCGACTGCGGTGCGATGGTGCAGCGCGCCCGCGAGCGGGGCAAGGTGCTGCAGATCGGGCACCAGCGGATGTTCCACCCGACCTATCTGAACGCACTGCGGCGGGTGAAGGCCGGCGAGATCGGCACCGTCACCCAGATCCGCGCCAGTTGGCACCGCAACAATGCGTGGCGGCGGCCGGTCCCTGCCGACAGCGACGACCGGCGGATCAACTGGCGGCTGTATCGCGAAAGTTCGGCAGGGCTGATGACCGAGCTGGCGACGCACCAGTTACAGGTCGGCAACTGGTTCCTCGACGCGGTTCCGACGCGGGTCATCGGATCGGGCAGCATCTGTTTCTGGAAGGATGGGCGCGAGGTCTATGACCATGTCGCGCTGATCTACGAATATGCGGGTGGTCGGAAGCTGATCTACACCTCGCTGCTCAACAACGCGCGTTATGGGTGCGAAGAGCAGATCCAGGGGAGCAAGGGGACGATCGAACCCGAATTGGGGCGCATCTACCAGGAAGTACCGCCGCGCGCGCTGGCGTTGCAGCGGATGCAGGCCGACGTGAAACGCGGGCACAAGCGCACCATCCCGATCGGCGGCGCGACCTGGTTCCCGGAGCTGCCGGTGACGACCCCGGGTGAGTCGCTGGGCTGGGGCGAATATGACGAGACGATGCTGCAATTCGAGGGCTTTGGCGAAGCGGTACGCTCTGGCAAGCCGCTGCCGGGGTTGTTGCAGCAGGCCTATCACGCGAGCGTCGCCTCGCTGCTCGGTGAACAGGCGATGGATCGTGGCGAGGCGGTGACATGGCCGACTTCGCTGGTCACGGTTTGAGAGGAACGAGACGATGACGTATGCCGATCGCCGCGCGCTGCTGGGAATGGGGCTGACCGCCGGACTGGTGGGTCTGGCCGGTGATGCGCTGGCGCAATCCGCGACGCGCGGCGACGCGCCGACCGAAACCGCGGTCGCCAAGCCATCGCCCGAGGCGAAATATCGCGTGCCGTTCGCGGTGATCGGCATGGATCACAACCACATCTATGGCATCACCGACGCGATGATCCGCGGGGGCGGGGTGCTCACCAGCTTCTTCGCCACCGATCCCAAGCAGATCGCGGCGTTCCAGAAGCGCTATCCGGGCGCGAAGCTGGCGCGTAGCGAGGACGAGATCCTGCAGGACCGCGCGATCAAGCTGGTGTGCAGCGCGGCGATCCCCAGCTTGCGGGCGCCGCTCGGCATCCGCGTGATGCGCGCGGGCAAAGATTATTTGAGCGACAAGGCGGCAGTGACGACGCTCGCGCAACTGGCCGACGTGCGCCGCGCGATCAAGGAAACCGGTCGCAAATACGGGATCATGTATTCGGAGCGGCTGGAGGTGCCCGCGGCGGTGATGGCGGGCCAGATGGTGCATGACGGTGCGATCGGGCGCGTCATCCAGACGATCAATCTCGCGCCGCATCGGCTGTCGGCGCCGAACCGGCCGGAGTGGTTCTGGGACCCGGCCCGCAACGGCGGCATCCTGACCGACGTCGGCAGCCACCAGGCGGATCAATTCGTCTATCTGACCGGCAGCACGCGCGCGAATGTCGTGGCGTCGCAAACCGGCAATTTCGCGCACCCGGAACATCCGAAGTTCGAGGATTTCGGCGACATGATGCTCCATGGAGACGGCGGTGTCGGCTATGTTCGCGTCGACTGGTTCACGCCCGACGGGCTGCCGACCTGGGGCGACGGACGGCTCTTCATCCTCGGGACCGAGGGCTACATCGAGTTGCGCAAATATGTCGACGTCGCGGGACGCCCGGGCGGCAACCATCTGTTCATCGCCGATCGCAAGGGCACGCGCTATATCGATTGCTCGAAGGTGCCGCTGCCGTTCGGGCCGCAATTCATCAACGACCTCGTCGAGGGTACGTCGGTGGCGCAGGATCAGGCGGGGGCTTTGCTGGCTGCGGAATTGGTGTTGACCGCCGAAGCGCGGGCGACACGCGCCACACCGGGGTGAACGGCGGGAAAGCACCTCCGATCGCCAAAAGGTACAATCTCGATAATCGACGTTATGTAAAGAGGTGGATGATAATTGCTAGGAGAGCGGCGATACCCAGCCATATCGCGCTGTAGAACAGCGTGGTGCGCCATGGGATGCGCCGCGCCAGCAACGCCGAGAGCGGCAAGATCAGGACGAGAGCAAGAACGACGGCGCGCATCGCGGTGTCGTTCATGCCGTCCATTCCCAGCCGTCGAACCCCGGTTCGACCCCGGCGGGCAATTCTGCACAAAGCCCTGCATAATCCATCGATTGATCCATATGGACCAGGGCGGTTCGGCGCGGTCGAAGCTCCTCTTGCCAGCCAAGAACGGTGGCGAGATCGGGATGGGTCGGATGCGGTCGGCGGCGGAGCGCATCGACGATCCACACGTCCAGCGCCTGATAATGGCGCAACATGTCTGGGGTCATGTCACTGATGTCAGTGGCATAGCCGATGACATGCCCGCCGGCTTCGAAGCGCAAGCCGGCGGAGGTGATGCCACCATGGGGCTGATCGACGATGCTCAGCTCGATCGTACCGATGCGAAGTCGATCCGGTAAGTCGTTGAGATTGACGGTCGGCGGATAGCCGCTGTTGCCTTGGAAGACATAGCCGAACTGACGCTGAAGCGCGGCGGCGGTACGTGGTCGGGCATAGCCTTCGACCGGTCGGCCAAGCGCATGATATACTTGCCGAAGATCATCGATGCCGAAGACGTGGTCGGCATGTTCGTGGGTCCAGATCACCGCGTCGACGGTCGCGACGTCGGCGGCGAGCAGTTGTTGTCGCATGTCGGGGCTGGTGTCGACCAGGATGCGAGTGCCATCGTGCTCGACCAAAATAGATGATCTTGTCCGACGGTTACGGGGTTCTTTTGGGTCGCAGTCTCCCCAATCGTTGCCGATGCGGGGCACGCCGGAGGAGGTGCCGGAGCCCAGGATGCGGACCCTCACGCCGGGCGGGTCTTGCTGAAGAGTTGGTGGAAATTGGCGGCGGTATATGACTGTAAGTCATCGACATTTTCACCGCGCAGCTTGGCGAGAAACGCCGCGGTATCGGCGACGAAGGACGGTTCGCCCGGCTTCCCGCGATGCGGAACCGGCGCCAGAAACGGCGCGTCGGTTTCGATCAGGAGCCGCTCGCGCGGCAAACGGGAGGCGGTTTGTTGCAGGTCGGTGGCGTTTCGGAACGTCACGATGCCGGAAATCGAGATGTAGAATCCGAGTTGAAGCGCCGCATCGGCGAAATCACCGCTCGCGGTGAAGCAATGGATGACTCCGGCGTACGCCCCCTGCTCCATTTCCTCGCGCAGGATCGCCAAGGTATCCGCCTCGGCGTCGCGGGTGTGGACGACGATCGGAACACGCAACTCGCGGGCGGCGGCGATGTGCGCGCGGAAGCTCGCCTGCTGGCGGGCGCGATCGGAATGATCGTAGTGATAGTCGAGCCCGCTTTCGCCGACGCCGACCACGCGCGGATGTCGGCCGCGCGCGACCAGCTTGGCGGTGTCGACATGCGGGTGCGCGTCGGCCTCGTGCGGGTGGATGCCGACCGTCGCCCAGACGTCCGGTTCGCGCTCGGCGGTGGCGAGCACCGCATCCCACTCGCTCTCACGCGTGGCGATGTTGAGCATCGCGGTGACGCCGCGCGCGCGGGCGCGGTCGAGCACCGCCTGCTGTTCCTCGACCAGCCCCTTGTAATTGAGGTGGCAATGGCTGTCGGCGAGCATCAGGCCGGCTCCGCCTCTGCCGGCATCTCCAGCCGCGGGAACGCCGGGGTCGGCGTCGCCAGCGTGAAGCCTGACGCGGCCTGCCGGGCATACCAGCCGTCGTCATCGACCGCGGCGTGATCGCGCGCCTCCACCCCAAGCAGATCGAGCACGCGGCCGGCCCCGGCCGGCACGACCGGCAGGATGGTGATCGACAGCATCCGGATCGCGCGCACCAGCGTACCGAGCACGGCGTGCATCCGCTCGGGATCGGTCTTGCGCAGCGACCAGGGCGCCTGCGCGTCGATATATTGATTGCAGGCGAAGACGCCGCGCATCCACGCCTCGATCCCCTGGCTGAGCAGCAGATCACCGAAGGCCGCCTTGAACCCGGCACAGGCGACGACGACTTCCTCGATCAACTGCGCGTCGGCCGGATCGGATCGACCGGGTTCGGGCAGCGCGCCGCTCAGGTTCTTGGCGATGAACGACAAGGTGCGTTGCGCCAGATTGCCGAACGAGTTCGCCAGTTCGGCATTGACGCGGGTCACGATCGCGTCCGCGGAATAGCTGCCGTCCTGACCGAAGCTCACCTCGCGCAGCAGGAAATAGCGCAGGCCATCGACGCCGAATGCTTCGGCAAGATCGAGCGGATCGACGACGTTCCCCAGGCTCTTCGACATCTTCTCGCCGCGATGCAGGAGGAAGCCGTGGCCGAAGACCGTCCGGGGCAGCGCGACGCCGGCCGACATCAGGAACGCCGGCCAATACACCGCATGGAAGCGCACGATGTCCTTGCCGATCAGATGGATGTCGGCGGGCCAATGCGGCATCGGCCCATCGGGATAGCCGGCGCCCGTCAGATAATTGGTGAGCGCATCGACCCACACGTACATGACGTGACCGGGGCTGCCCGGCACCGCCACGCCCCAGTCGAAGCTGGTGCGCGACACCGACAGGTCGGATAGTCCGCCCTCGACGAAGCGCAGGATCTCGTTACGACGCGCCTCCGGCCGGATGAAGTCGGGATTGGCGGCATATAGGTCGAGCAAGGGCTGCTGATATTTCGACAGCCGGAAGAACCATGTCTCCTCGGCGGTCCAGGTGACGGGCGTGCCCTGCGGCGAGAGTTTCGCGTCCCCTTCCCCGTCGACCAGTTCCTTCTCGTCATAGAAGGCTTCGTCGCGCACCGAGTACCAACCCTCGTAGCGGTCGAGGTACAGGTCGCCGGAGGCGGCCATAGCCTCCCAGATCGCCTGACTGGCGCGGTGGTGATCGGCGTCCGTGGTGCGGATGAAGCGATCATAGCTGATGTTCAATGCATCGCACATCGCGCGGAAATGACCGGACATTTCATCGGCGAGCGCGCGCACCTCGACACCCTTGTCGCGCGCGGTCTGCACCATCTTCAGCCCGTGTTCGTCGGTGCCGGTCTGGAAGCGGACGTCACGCCCGGCCTGACGTTGGAAACGCGCGATGGCGTCGGCGGCGATCGCCTCATAGGCATGGCCGATATGCGGACGGCCGTTGGGATAGCTGATCGCGGTGGTAATGTAGAAGGGTTCGCCCATGGCGCTTCCCTAAGACCTGTGGCCGGCGGCAACAAGGACCGTCGTCGGGATGATCTGGTTGGGCTTGCGCCGGAGGGGGCTTTGTCTGTCGCGGCTGGCGTGGTGCGAGACACACGTGCCGAGCGCACTGTGTCAGACCCGCCGCTCAACGATACAGACATGGGCCCCTGCCTGCGCAGGGGCGACGACGATCGTAGGGGGGGGTATCGGGGGCGTCGGGCCCGGCGGTGCCAGGCGGGCGACGATCGCGGCCAATTCGTAGACGGTGCCCTGCGTATCCAGCGAGAGGCTGCGCGCCGCGGCCGCGACCTTGCGCGCTTCGTCATAGGCGTCGAGCGCGGCGCGCAGCTCGCCACCGACGCGCAGCGCGGTCATGCGCGCGATCACCGCCGGCACACGATCGAGAAACGCTTCGTAGCGCGGCTGCGCGGCCTTGGGCGACAGCGCGCGGGCCAGCGCCGCGCGGCGGGTGAGCATCGGATCGCCGTCGCGCCCGATCGCCTCGACCGCCGCGTCGATCGCGCCGAGATCGAGTCCGGCATAGCCGATCGCGCGGCCCGGCGCCCCCTCCCCGATCCGCACCAGCGCGGCGCGTTCGTCAGGCTCGGCCTCGGGAAGGATGTCGGCGAGGACGGCGGCCATCTCGGCATCATCGAGCGGGTCGAAGCGGAGCAACCGGCAGCGCGAGCGGATCGTCGGGAGCAACCGCCCAGGCGCGTGGCTGACCAGCAGGAACACCGTTCCCGCGGGCGGCTCCTCAAGGCTCTTGAGCAGGGCGTTCGAGGCGCCGGGGCGTTCGAGATCGTCGGCGGCGTCGATCACGATCACGCGGCGTGGCGACAGTGACGGCATGGTGCCGAGGAACGGGCCGAGGCTGCGGATCTGGTCGACGGTGATCGACCGCGCGAGTTCGTCTTCTTTGTCCTTCTTCGACAGCCGGCGCAGCACCCGCAGATCGGGGTGCGAGCCCGCGATCATCAGCTTCGCGGCGGGATGGTCGTCGGGAACAGCGAGGCCGGGCGGGAGCACGCCGGGCGTCATGCCCTCGGCGAGCAACCGCAGCGCCGCCGCCAGCGCGAACGTCGCCTTGCCGACGCCCAGCGGCCCCGCGAGCAGCCAGGCGTGGTGGAGCGCGCCGCCGGTGCTGGCGGCCGTGAACGCGTCGATCGCAGCACGGTGGCCGCGCAAGCCGGTCACGGCAGCAGGTCCGCCAGCGCGTCCAGCATCGCCGCCGTCACCGCTTCCGGCGGCTGCGTCGCGTCGATGCGCGTGAAGCGGGCGGGCTCGCGGGCGGCGAACCCCTCGAAGGCGGCAGCGACCGCGGCGTGGAAATCACGGTCGCGGCGCGCGAACCGATCGGCGGCGGCACCGTCACGCGCGGCGGCGCGCGCCGCACCGACGTCGGCAGGCAAAGCGAGCAGGAAGGTGCGATCGGGGAGCAGCCCCTGCGCGCCGAAATCGTGCAGCGCGAGGATGGCGGCATCGTCGATCCCGCCGGCCAGCCCCTGATACGCGCGGGTCGAGTCGATATACCGGTCGCAGATCACCCAGCGCCCGGCGTCAAGCGCGGGGCGGATCACCTTTTCGACATGGTCGGCGCGTGCGGCGGCGAACAGCAGCGCCTCCGCGCTCGCGCTCCAGCGGGTCGCGTCGCCCTGCATCAGCAAGGCGCGGATCGCCTCCGCGCCCTCGCTACCACCCGGTTCGCGCGTGACGAGGGTGTCGATCCCGCGGTCGCCGAGCGCGGCGGCGAGCGCGCGCACCTGCGTCGACTTGCCCGCCCCCTCCCCGCCTTCGAGGCTGAGGAACCGCCCCCTTGTCATCCGCGTGACGCTGGTCAGCCGAACAGCCCGGTCAGCCCGTGCCAGGCGCGGCCGAAGAAGCCCGCTTCGCCGACGTCGGCAGCGGCGACCAGCGGCATTCGCTGCTCGGGCAGCCCGGGCGACGAGACGACCAGATCGGCGATATGCGCGCCCTGCTTGATCGGTGCCTTGATCGGGCCGTTATAGACGATCTTGGCGGCAAGCTGCGGACGGCTGCCCGACGGGATGGTCACCTTGAGGTCCTTCGGTGCGACCAGCTTCACCTCGCTGGCGTTGCCGAGCTGGACCGCGGCGGTGCCGACCTCGCGCCCGGCCTTCACCACCGGCTTGGCCTGCCACGCACGGAAGCCCCATTCCATGAAGCGCACCGATTCACTCGCGCGCTGGTTGAAGCTGGTCAGCCCGGCCAGCACCATCACCAGCCGGCGGCCGTTCTGCTCCGCCGAGCCGGTGAAGCCGTAGCCGGCCTCCTCGGTATGGCCGGTCTTCAGCCCGTCGGCGCCGGCGACGCGGCCGAGCAACGGATCGCGATTGGCCTGGGTGATCGCCTGCCCCGCGCCCATCGTCTTGCCCCAGGTGAAATCCCGGCGCGAATAGAATTGCTTGTAGAGCTTCGGATGCTGCTGGATCGTCGCCGCGGCCAGCGTGGCGAGATCGCGCGCGGTGACATAGGTCACCCCGCCGTCGGGCCAGCCGTTGGCGGTGCCGAAATGGCTGTTCTTCAGCCCCAGCTTCGCGGCATCCTCGTTCATCCGCTCGACGAACGCCTGTTCGGTGCCCGAGATGCCCTCCGCCAGCACGATGCACGCGTCGTTCCCCGACAAGGTGACGATGCCGTAGAGCAGGTTGGCGACCGACACGCGCTCGCCCGACGACAGGAACATCGTCGATCCCGCCTGCGGGCCGTGCCACTTCTGCCACGTCTCCGGCCGCACCTCGAACTCGGTATCGAGCTTCAGGTCGCCGCGCTTGATCATCTCGAACGCGGTGTAGACCGTCATCATCTTCGCCATCGACGCCGGGGGCATCCGACGATCGGCGTCGCGCGCGAACAGCACCGCACCCGACGACAGATCCTCCATGAAGGCGACCGGCGCAGGCGTGTCGAACTGCGGCGCGGCGGCGACGGCGGGCATCGCCAGCGCGACGACGGCAGCAGGAAGCGCAAGGACGGTCAGCAGCTTGGTCATTTATGATTCCGTGTGTCGAAGCGAGATCGGATGAGCGAGGAACATGCTATAGCGACCCGCGCCGCTATGACGCAATCGCATCGGCGAGCAAGCCGACCGACAGCGCGTAGAAATTCGAGCAGTTGTAGTCGAGGATCACGCGGTAATTGCCGGTGAGCAGATAGGCGGTCTGACCGGGACCGTCGGGCTCGATCAGCGTCGCCTGCACGTCGTCGGCGAGCGTGCGGCTTTGCGCGGATACGCCGAGCGCGCGCCACTCGGCCATCGATCGCCAGCCGCTATGCCGCTCGAACACGCGCGGGCAGCGTGGCGAGACGAGCCGGTTGCGGACCTCGGCACGGTTGAAGCCGGCGGGGACGTTGACTGCAACGCCCCATGGCTGGCCACGCCGCCAGCCGGCCTGGACGAAGTAATTGCCGATCGACGCCAGCGTGTCCGCCGCCGAATTCCAGATGTCGGCCCGCCCGTCGCCGTCGCCGTCGCGCGCGAGCCGCAGGTAGACCGAGGGCAGGAATTGCGGGTTGCCCATCGCCCCCGCCCAGCTTCCGGTGAGCTGCGTGCGCGAGACGCCGCGGTCGATCATCTTGAGCGCGGCGATCAGCTCGCCCTCGAACAACGGGCGGCGGCGGCCTTCATAGGCGAGGCTGGCGAGGCTGCGGATCGTGTCGAAATTGCCGGTGTACGATCCGTAGTTCGTTTCGTGGCCCCAGATCGCGACCATGATCTCCTCCGGCACGCCGGTCGCCGCCTCGACCCGCGCCAGCCGCGCACGCTGTGCGGCATAGGTGGTGCGTCCGCGCGAAATGCGCGCGGTGTCGACGTGCATCGTGCGATAGGGGGCAAAGCGCGGCACCGGCGCATTGGGACGCGCCTCCGGCTGCTGCTGGTCGAGCGCGACGACCCGTGGATTGTAGGTGAGCGTCGGGAGCACGCCGTCCACCGTCGCCGCCGACACACCCGCCGCGAGCGCGCGGCCGCGCACCTGCGTCAGGTAGGTGCGAAATCCGGCGTCGTCCTGCGCCGCCGCGATCGTCGGCGCGATCAGGCACGCCCCTGCGGCCAGGCCGCGCGTGAGAGTAGCTACCGCTTTCATGATGCAACGGTTCTTACACGGCGCGCTCGCTTGCGGTACCGCAGGTCATCGCACCGGCGGCACGGGTGGCCGCAGCCGCAGCGAGGGGGTTGAACATAGCCGATCCTTGCTGCCATAGGCACCGCCACCGCGCGTCGGGAAGAGTGGCCGAGCGGTTTAAGGCACTGGTCTTGAAAACCAGCGAGGGTGCAAGCTCTCCGTGGGTTCGAATCCCACCTCTTCCGCCACTGCCCTAAACGCCCCTTCGACCAAGCGCGGCTTAGGCGCGGGCAAGCAAGCATTGCCCCCTAATCACCATCAGAGACGTAGAGAATAGCCGGCCATATACGGGCCGAAGAACAAGAAGGGGAATTCGTATGAGCACCACCCGAGCCGCGCTGCTGGCCGGCGCCGCGCTGTTGCTGCCAGTGCTGGCGACGTCGGTCGCCGCGCAGACCACGCCCGCCGCCACCGGCGATGCCGAACCCGCCGCCGAGGCACCGGTCGATAACGAAGTGGTCGTCACCGGCACGCGCGCGCCGGGGCGGAGCCGGCTCGACACGGTGTCGCCGGTCGACGTGCTGACGGGCGACGCGTTGCGTGCGCAGGGCACGACCGAGCTGGCCGATGCGCTGTCGACGGTCGCGCCGTCGGTGGACTTCCCGCGGCAGGCGGCGGTCGACGGGACCGATGCGATCCGCCCCGCGACGCTCCGCGGGCTGTCACCGGACCAGACGCTGGTGCTGATCAACGGCACGCGCGCGCATACGTCGGCGCTGCTCAACATCAACGGTTCGATCGGCCGCGGGTCGGCCGCAGTCGACCTCAACACGATCCCGACCGTCGCGCTGGACCGCGTCGAGGTGCTGCGCGAAGGCGCGTCGGCGCAATATGGATCGGATGCGATCGCGGGCGTCATCAACCTGCGGCTGCGCGAGGCGCGTGAGGGCGGCGGGGCGAACGTCACCTTCGGCACCTATGCGACGAAGTACGACGCCGCGCGGACGTCGCGCTCGCTACGCGACGGCGAGACCGCGACGTTCAGCGGGTGGAAGGGCTTCGCGCTGGGTAGCGAAGGGTTCCTGACCCTCTCGGGCGAATATGTCACGCGCCAGCCGACCAACCGCGCCGATATCGACCCGCGCGGTGCCGCGCCGCAGCGCATCCGCGCGCGCTTCGGTGATCCCGAGGTCGAGCAAGGTACGGTCTACGTCAACGCGGCGGTGCCGCTGGGCGACGGCAACTGGACGGCCTATGCCAATGGTGGTTTCCAGCAGCGCGACAGCGAAAGCGGCGCGTTTCCGCGCGTGGCCAATGCCGGTAATCTGAACGCCGATGCGTTGATCGGCCTGTACCCGGATGGCTTCCTGCCGCTGATCGGATCCCGGTCAAAGGATTACAACGCGACCGCCGGCGTGCGCGGCGAGTTGGGTGGGTGGAACACCGACCTGACCGTCAGCTATGGCCGCAACACGATCGACTTCGAGACGCGCAATTCGGGCAACGCGACCCTGGGCAGCGCCTCGCCGCGCGACTTCGACAGCGGCCGGCTGACCTACGATCAGTTGACGGCCGGGCTGGACCTGGCGCGCGAATATACGCTGGGTGCAGCGGTCATCAACATCGCGGCGGGTGGCGAATATCGCCGCGAAGGCTTCGCGATCGGCGCCGGGCAGCCGGAAAGCTACAATCGCGCTGCGGGCGCTCCCAGCACGCTGGCTTCGGGTGCGCAGGGCTTCGTGGGCTTCCAGCCCTCGAACGAGGTCGACGTCCACCGCAGCAACGGCAGCCTCTACCTCGATGTCGAAGCGCGACTGTGGGACAAGCTGACCTTCGGCGCGGCGGCGCGGGGCGAAACCTATTCCGACTTCGGCGAGACCGCGACCGCCAAGCTGTCCGCGCGCTATGACGTGGCGCCGTGGCTGGCGTTCCGCGGTTCGGTGTCGACCGGCTTCCGCGCCCCGTCGCTCCAGCAGCAATATTACACCTCGACGCAAACCCTGGTCACCGGCAACCTCGGTCCGCAGGAAACCGGCCTCTATCCGGTATCGAGCGATATCGCGCGCGCACTGGGCGCGTTGCCGCTCGACCCGGAAAAGTCACGCAATTACTCGGTCGGCACGGTGGTGCGCGTCGGCGGGTTCAGCCTGACGGTCGATGGCTATCACATCCGCATCCGCGACCAGATCGCGCTGTCCGAGAATATTCAGGCATCGGCGAGCGCGCAGGTCGGCGCGCTGCTCGCCCCCTTCGGTGTGCAGGCGGCGCGGTTCTTCATCAACGGAATCCAGACCACCACCAAGGGGCTGGACATCGTCGCGGCCTATACGCTGCGTACCGAGAGCCTGGGCAGCTTCAACCTGAGCGCGGCGGCGAACCTGAACGAAATTTCGGTCGATCGCATCCCGACCTCGACGGCGGCACTCAACCCTGCCCCCAGCCTGTTCGGCCGCAACCGCATCCTGACGATCGAACAGGGCACGCCGCGCACCAAGATCGTCGGCGCGGTCGACTGGCGGGGGGACGCGCTGGGCGCGACGATCCGCGCGGTGCATTATGGCGACGTGTTGCAGCCGGGCACCGTCGTGGCGAACGACGTCTATACCGGGCGTCATACGATCATCGATCTGGAGGGACGCTACCGCTTCAACGACAATGTCACGCTGGCGCTGGGTGCGGAGAACCTGTTCGACGTCTATCCGAACACCACGCCGGCCACGCTCAACAACAATGGCGTGACGGCCTTCCCTTATTACTCGCCGTTCGGGTTCAACGGTCGGCAGATCTACGGGCGCCTTAACCTGTCTTGGTGACTTAGTGGTGCCGTCGCGGTTCACTGACCGCGACGGCATCGCTATGCGCGGGGCCATGCGCACGATGCTCCTGGCCCTTGCGGCGCTGCTGCCGACCGTCGCCGCTCCTGCCGAGGCGGAGACGATCCTGTTCGTCGGCAACAGCTTTACCTTCGGCGCCAATGCGCCGGTCCGCGTCCTCAACGCCGACCGCGTCACCGATCTGAACAACGAACGGATCGGCGGCGTGCCGGGGCTGTTCAAGCGTTTCACGGAACAGGCCGGGCTCGACTGGCAGGTGTCGTTGGAAACTTCCGGGGGGAAGACGCTCGGTTGGCATCTGGCAGAACGGCGTGCGCTGATCGATCGCACCTGGGACCATGTCGTGCTACAGGAATATAGCACGCTCGACCCCGACCGCCCGGGTGACGGCACGGCGACGATCGCCGATGCACGGCGGCTCGCCGACCTGTTCCGCGCCCGCAATCCGAAAGTCGCGATCACGCTGTCGGCGACGTGGACACGTCCCGATCTCGTCTTCCTGCCCGAGAAGCACTGGTCGGGGACGCCGGTCGAGGCGATGGCGAACGACCTGCGCCGGGTGATCGACGCCGCGGCACGGCGCGCGAACGCGGACGTCGCGCCGGTCGGCCAGGCGTTCACCTGCGCGATCCGCAGCGGCGTCGCCGATGCCAATCCCTATGACGGTATCGACTATACGCGCGTGCCGCTGTGGTCTTATGATCATTATCACGCCAGCAGCTATGGCTATTATCTCGAGGCGCTGGTGGTCTTCGCGCGGGTGACCGGGATCGATCCGCGGACGCTCGGCGCGCGGGAGGCCGCGGCGGGCGAGCTGGGCTTCTCCGAAGCGGAGACGAGCGCGCTGCAGCGGACGGCTTATGACGCCATCGCAAGCGACGGCGGATGCGGTCGCTGAAAAACCGGCGCACTCGCCTTCATCGCGGAGCAATATGACGCCGTTATCATTGATACGAAAAACAGAAATCTCGAGGTCGCATCATATCCAATCGCTACCGGCGCCATCAGCGCCTGCACCGACAGACGAAGGTACTTACCTTCACGATCTTCCTTCTGCTCGTCGCAGCGGTGAGCGCAGGCCTTTGCCTATACGCGCTGAAGGGCTGAGGCGCGGTTCACACGCCCGGATCGCGGATCGTTTCCATCGCCACGAAGGTTGAGGTGTTGGCGACGTGCGGTAAGGACGAGATGCGCTCGCCCAGCACCTCGCGGTAACGACGGATGTCGGCGGTGCGCACCTTGAGCAGATAATCGAAGCTGCTGGCGATCATGTGGCATTCCTCGACCTCGGGGATACGCAGCACCGCGCGGCGGAATTCCTCCAGCGCCGCCTCGCGCGTGTCGGACAGTTTCACCTCGGTGAAGGCCACATGGTCGAGCCCGAGCCGCGCCGGATCGACGATCGCGCGAAAACCGAGGATGTAGCCGCCGTCGATCAATCGCCGCAGCCGCACCTGACACGGCGTCTTCGACAGCCCTACTCTGCGCGCCAACTCGGTGACCGAAATTCGCCCCTCTGCGCGCAGCACGTCGATGATGCGCCGGTCGAACGCGTCGATCGGCCCGCTGACGGTGACTTTCTGGTCTACTCGCTCTGTCATGACCCGCCAAATCGCTTTGAACGGTTCGTAGATGCCGCAAATCCGGTCGGATCGCCAGAGGCGGATCGGCTATGGCGTTCTCACCACGAGAGGATGTCCTGCGATGCGCGCCGCTTTGCCCCCGTTCGCCCATTTCGCCCCGCCGATCCGCCCGCAAGGCGCGCTGCGGCAGGCGATCACCGCTGCCTATCGCCGCAGCGAACCCGATTGCCTCGGGCCGCTGCTGGATGCGGCGACGTTGCCGCACGATGTGCGGGCGGCGACGGCCGCCACCGCGACCGCCTTGGTCACCGCGTTGCGTGCCAAGCACAAGGGCACCGGCGTCGAGGGGCTGGTGCAGGAATATGCGCTGTCGAGCCAGGAAGGTGTCGCGCTGATGTGCCTCGCCGAAGCGCTGCTGCGCATCCCGGACACCGCGACCCGCGACGCGCTGATCCGCGACAAGATCTCGGGCGGCGACTGGCGCGCGCATGTCGGCGACGGGCGATCGCTGTTCGTCAATGCCGCGACCTGGGGGTTGGTCGTTACCGGCAAGCTGACCGGCAGCGTCAACGACAGCGGCCTGAGCGCCGCGCTCACCCGGCTGATCGCCCGCGCCGGCGAGCCGGTGATCCGGCGCGGGGTCGACATGGCGATGCGGATGATGGGCGAACAGTTCGTCACCGGCGAGACGATCGCCGAGGCGCTGAAGCGCTCCCGCCCGCTGGAGGCGCGCGGCTTCCGCTATAGCTACGACATGCTGGGCGAGGCCGCGACAACGGCGGCGGATGCCGACCGCTATTATCGTGACTATGAGGAGGCGGTGAAGGCGATCGGCGTTGCCTCGGCAGGGCGCGGGATCTACGAAGGGCCGGGCATCTCGATCAAATTGTCAGCGCTGCACCCGCGTTATGTCCGTGCGCAGGCGGCGCGGGTGATGGGCGAGTTGCTGCCGCGGGTGAAGGCGCTCGCCCTGCTCGCCAAGAGCTATGACATCGGGCTGAACATCGACGCCGAGGAGGCCGATCGATTGGAGCTGTCGCTCGACCTGCTCGAAAGCCTCGCGACCGATCCCGAGCTCACCGGTTGGGACGGGCTGGGGTTCGTGGTGCAGGCCTATGGCAAGCGCTGCCCGTTCGTGATCGACTGGATCGTCGATCTCGCCCGGCGTGCCGGGCGGCGGATCATGGTGCGGCTGGTCAAGGGCGCCTATTGGGATGCCGAGATCAAGCGCGCGCAGGTCGATGGCCTGCCCGACTTCCCGGTCTATACCCGCAAGGTCCATACCGACGTTGCCTATACCGCCTGCGCTTGCAAGCTGTTGGCGGCGCGCGACGCGGTGTTCCCGCAATTCGCGACGCACAACGCGCAGACGCTGAGCGCGATCTATCATCTGGCCGGCCCCGACTTCACGGTCGGCGATTACGAATTCCAGTGCCTGCACGGCATGGGCGAGCCGCTGTATGACGAGGTGGTCGGGCCGTCGAAGCTGAACCGCCCGTGCCGCATCTACGCGCCGGTCGGCACGCACGAGACGTTGCTGGCCTATCTGGTCCGGCGACTGCTGGAGAACGGCGCCAATTCGTCGTTCGTGAACCGCATCGCCGACCCGGATGTCGCGATCGCCGATCTGGTCGCCGATCCGGTCGAGACGGTACGGCGCATGGCATCGCCGGGGCAGAAGAACCCGCAGATCGCCCTGCCCCGCGAATTGTACGGCGCGCGGCTGAACTCGGCCGGGCTCGACCTGAGCGATGAGACGGTGCTGGCGTCGCTGAGCGCAACGCTGGCGGCCGAGGGGCCGTGGCGGGCCGGTGAGATCGGCACCGAGCGAGCCGTGCTGAACCCCGCCGACCACCGCGAGCAGGTCGGTACGGTGCGCGAGATGTCGGTCGCACAGGCGCAGGACGCCGCGCGCGTCGCCGCAAGCGCCGCTGCTGCATGGGCGGCGCGGTCGCCGGTCGAGCGGGCCGCCGCGCTCGACCGGGCGGCGGATGCGATGCAGGGGCGGATGCCGCAGCTGCTGGCGCTGATCGTGCGTGAGGCGGGCAAATCGCTGCCGAATGCCATCGCCGAAGTGCGCGAGGCGGTCGATTTCCTGCGCTATTACGCGGAGCAGGCGCGATCGACGCTGGGCGCGGCTCACCAGTCGCTCGGCGTGGTGACGTGCATCAGCCCGTGGAACTTCCCGCTCGCGATCTTCACCGGGCAGGTCGCCGCCGCGCTGGTCGCGGGCAATGCGGTGCTCGCCAAGCCGGCGGAAGAGACGCCGTTGATCGCCGCGCAGGGGGTCGCGATCCTGCACGAAGCCGGCGTACCGCGCGAGGTGTTGCAGTTGATCCCCGGCGACGGTGCGATCGGTGCCGCGCTGGTCGCCGCGCCCGAGACGATGGCGGTGATGTTCACCGGCTCGACCGAGGTCGCGCGCCTGATCCAGCGCGAGCTGGCGAAGCGGCTGCTCCCCGATGGCGCGCCGATCCCGTTCATCGCCGAGACCGGCGGGCAGAATGCGATGATCGTCGACTCCTCCGCGCTGGCCGAACAGGTGGTGGCGGACGTGATCGCCTCCGCATTCGACAGCGCCGGGCAGCGGTGTTCGGCGCTGCGCATCCTGTGCCTCCAGGAAGAGGTCGCCGACCGCACGCTGACGATGATCCGCGGCGCGCTGCACGAACTGTCGATCGGGCGCACCGACCGGCTGGCGGTCGACATCGGTCCGGTGATCTCGGCCGAGGCGCAGGCGACGATCGAGCAGCATATCGCGAAGATGCGCGCGGCCGGTCACCGCGTCGAGCAAGTGGCGCTGTCGGGTGACACCGCCAACGGCACGTTCGTTCCGCCGACGATCATCGAACTGAGCGACATCGCCGAACTGGAGCGTGAGGTGTTCGGGCCGGTGCTGCACGTCGTGCGCTTTCGCCGCGCCGAGCTGGACCGGCTGATCGATCGCATCAATGCCACCGGTTATGGGCTGACGTTCGGGCTGCACACCCGGCTGGACGAGACGATCGCGCACGTCACCAGCCGGGTGAAGGCGGGCAACCTCTATATCAACCGCAACGTGATCGGCGCGGTCGTCGGCGTCCAGCCGTTCGGCGGACGCGGGCTGTCGGGCACCGGGCCGAAGGCGGGCGGGCCGCTGTATCTCGGTCGATTGGTCAGCGGCGCGACGCTTCCGCCGCCCGTGGTGTGCGATCAGGCCGATCCCGCCGCACGCGACCTGGCGGTGCGCCTCGAGGAGATGGGCGACGCGGCGGCGGCCGCGCGGGTGCGCGACGCGATCGCGGCGTCGATGGTGGGCGCGGAAGTCGAGCTGGCCGGGCCGGTCGGCGAGCGCAACCTCTATGCGCTGCATCCGCGCGGGCGGGTGCTGCTGCTCCCCGAAACGCGCGACGGGCTGCTCGAGCAACTGGGAGTCGCGCTCGCGGCCGGAAACGATGTGGTCATCGGCGACGCAACGGCGATCGGAGACACGCTATCGGTGCTGCCCGCCAGTGCCGTGGCGCGCGTGCGCGTGGTCGACGACTGGCGGCGTGAGCCGGCGTTTGCCGGTGCGCTGATCCAAGGCGATGCGGCGCGCGTCGGGAGCGCGCTCGGCGCACTGGCGCAGCTTCCCGGCCCGATCGTGCTGCCCCAGGCCGCGAGCGCGGGCTATCGGCTCGACTGGCTGGTCGAAGAGGTTTCGACGTCGATCAACACCACCGCTGCGGGCGGCAATGCGAGCCTGATGAGCCTGAATTGACCTTGATGTGAGTTGCGCTGGCACGGCGCGACCGGAACGGCGGCCGGGGTGATCCGTATATTCTCGACACAGGATCGAGGGAGAATATGGCGCTCACCCCGCGCCTTTCCGGGCAGGTGGCCGCCCGGGCGCATCATTCCGGCGCGGCACGTCTGGTCAAACGTATCGCGCCTTTTTTCGCGATCGGTGAGGTATCGGGCGGCCCGTTACTGATCGCCTCGTTGCTGGCGCTGGTGCTCGTCAACTCGCCGCTGGGCGACGCTTATGCGCGGGTCTGGGATACCGCATTGCGGTTCAGCTATGGCGGCGAGACGATCGCCATGCCCTTGGCCGAATGGGTCAACGATGCGCTGATGCCGCTGTTCTTCCTCATCATCGGCACCGAGGTGAAGCGCGAGTTCAGCAAGGGATCGCTGTCGTCGGTCAGGACGGCGGTGTTGCCGGTCGTTGGAGCGATCGGTGGGCTGGTCGTGCCGATCGGCATCTATCTCGCCTTCAACCTGGGAAAGCCGACACAGCATGGCTGGGGCGTGGTCGCGGCGATGGACACGGCGTTCAGCCTGGCAATCGTGGCGATGTTCACGACGCGATTGCCGCCGGCGGTGCGCGCGGTGCTGCTCGCCTTCGCCGCGATCGACGACGTCTTTGGCCTGTTGGTGATCGCGGTCGCCTACACCGAGGGGCTGAATGCCACTTATCTGGTGTTGGCGGCGGCGGGCTATGTCGGGATCCTGGCGCTGCAGCGGCTCGGCTGGGTGGCGTCGATCGCCTATGTGTTGCTGGGGTGCGCCGTGTGGATCGGGGTGCTTGGATCAGGGGTTCATCCGACGATCGCCGGGGTCGCGATCGGCCTGTTGCTCCCGACCAGTTCGCGCCTGTCGGAGGAGCGGTTCGCGGAGCGCGTGCAGCGCCCGGTCGATCGGCTGCGCCGCGCGCAACGCGTCGCGAGCACCGCCGACGACGACGAAGCCGCGGAGCGCGGGCGCGAGGAAGCGCAGAGCCAGCTCGGCTATATCCATGAGATGGCGGCAGCGACCGACGAACCGGCCGAGCGGCTGGTCCGTATCCTGACGCCATGGGTGTCATACCTGGTGTTGCCGCTGTTCGCGCTGTCCAATGTGCGCATCCATCTGTCGCCCGAGCTGATCGGCGAGGCGATCCGTTCGCCGCTGGCGCTGGGCATCGTCGCAGGGCTGGTGATCGGCAAGCCGGTCGGCTTCTTCGCGGCGACCTGGGCAGCGGCGGCGATCGGCGTCGCACGGCTCCCGGACGGCGTGACCTGGCGGATGATCGTCGGGATCGGCGGCGTGGCGGGGATCGGCTTCACGATTTCGCTGTTCATCGCCGAACTGGCGTTTGCGGGTTCGGAGGGCACCGAGATTGCAGCGCTCTCGATCCTGTGCGCGTCGCTGATCGCCGGTTTGTTCGGCTATGCCACGTTGTGGAGTGCGGCAGCAGCGGCGCCGCGCGGCCAAACCGCGGCAGACACGGAATAAAACGTACCGTCGGCGCGCGCCGACATTGTGCGCAGCGTCCTCCTGATCTAGGTTGGTTGCACCTTGGATCGTTCGCCTCTCGCCCCCTCCCCCATCACCCCTTTCGTTGCTCCGCCCGAGATCAGCGTGGCGGTGGCGGCATTTGCGCGCTCGCTCGATCCCAGCGATCCCTTCCTCGCCGCGGTCACGCAGTCGATCACGCCGATGGTGGTCAGCGACCCGCGGCTGCCGGACAATCCGCTCGTCTTCGTCAACGAGGCGTTCGAAGCGCTGACCGGCTTTGCCGCCGCCGAGGTGCTGGGGCGCAATTGCCGGTTCATGCAGGGCCCATTGACCGATGACGCCGACATCCAGCGGCTGCGCGACGCGATCGCGCGGCGCGAGCGGATCGATATAGATCTGCTCAACCACCGGCGCGACGGCACGCCGTTCTGGAACAGGTTGATGGTCGCGCCCGTGTTCGCGGCGGACGGCACGTTGCGGTATTTCGTCGCCACGCAATTGGACGTGACGATAGAGCGATACCGGCTGCGCCGCTTGCAGGATGATCGTGATGCGCTGACCGCGGAGGTAGCGCGCCGCGAGACGGCGCTGGCCGAACGTGAGGCGCGGCTCGCAATGGCGTTGAAGGCCGGCGGGCTGGGGACATGGACGGTCGCCTTGCCGGATTTGTCGGTGACGGCTTCGCCGGCGTGCCTCGCCAATTTCGGTCGCGATCCCGACGAGAGCTTCACCTACGCCGATTTCGAACGAAGCCTCCATCCCGAGGATTATCAACGGGTACAGGCCGCGCTGGCGGATACGCTGCAGAACGGCGCACCCTATGACATCGAATATCGCGTCCTGACCCCGGCGGGCGAACAGCGCTGGATCCACGTCCAGGGCGCGCTGCAATGCCGCGCCGATGGTACGCCGCTCGCGCTGTCGGGCTTCTCCTCGAACATCTCGGTGCGCAAGTTCGCGGAGGAGCATCGCATGGTGCTGGCGCGCGAGTTGACGCACCGCGTCAAGAACACGCTGGCGACGGTCGGTGCGGTCGTGAGCCAGACGCTGCGTGACGCCACCTCGCTCGCCGAGGGGCGTATCGCGGTAGCCGGGCGGATCGCCAGCCTTGGCACGGCGCACGAATTGCTGGTGCGCGACGAGGTGGAAGGCGCGGCGATCAGCGAGATCGTCGAGCGCGTGCTGGCGCCGTTCATCGATACCGGCGGCAACCGCTTTTCGATCGAAGGACCGGCGATCCGCCTGTCGCCCGAGATCACGCTCGCCCTGTCGATGGCGCTCCACGAACTTGCGACGAATGCCATCAAATATGGCGCGCTGTCTGTGCCGGAAGGATCGGTACAGATCCGCTGGGCGCTGGCGGGCAATGCGGCACAGCGGCGGTTCCGCTTTTCGTGGATCGAGCGCGACGGGCCGCCGGTGACGCCGCCGACGCGAGTCGGCTTCGGCACGCGGATGATCGAGCGGGTGCTGGCGGGCCGGGTGACCGGCGCCGCCGCAATGCACTATCCGCCTGAAGGCGCACGGTTCGAGATCGAAGCGCCGGTCTGAGCTTTCGACAGTCGCGACGCGCTTCAATCTTCCTGTTTGGGTGCGTCCTCGCATCGGCAGGCGGGGCGCGGCGATTTACGCTTGGGCGCGGTGGTCGCAAACTCCGCGGGGTCCATCGCCCCGGAGCGATCGCGGTCCGCATCGGCGAAGCGCGTCGTGGTCTTGATCGCCCATTCGTCGAAGCCGAGCCGTCCGTCACCGTTGGTGTCGAGCTTGGCGAACGCCTTGTGGCGGGGGACGAGATATTCGTCGCGCGTGATCCGGCCATCCCGATCCTTGTCGTAGCGGTCGAAGCGCTTCTGCTCACGGCTGCGCGCGGGGGCCTCGGGAAGCGGGGCTGACCCGGCATCGTCTTGCCTGGCCGCGTCAGCCGGTCGCGCAGCCACCAAAGCGTTCGGAAGCGCATCGGGATGCGCCTCGCCATTGAAGATCAGCCAGCCCGCCCCGACCAGCAACAGCGCCGCGACGCCGCCGACCAGATACCGCCACATGCCAACATTCCCCCTGCCCCGAGCGCCGACACGCTAACGTCGACGCGGTGCGGCGCAAGATGGCGGTCAGCGTCCGGTGACCCGAAGCCACAACAATCGCGCCGCCCGCGCAGGATGGCCGCGCGGTTTCGGATCGGGGATCAGATCGAGACGGGCCGATCGCGCGGTCGCGCCGAGCGCGCGCGCCGACACCGGCCAGCGGAACCGCTCGACCTTGCCGAGCGCATCGCGCGCCATGTCGCGGGCCAGATCGGCGGATGCGGGCGCCTCGATATGGCGGGCGAGATCGGCAAGCGCCCAGCCGGCACCGGCGGTGGGAACCGCAGGATCGTCGACGCCGACGATCGTTGCCATCGCCGCGAACAACCCGCCGCCGCGATGCGTGGCATGGGCCTGTATGGCGTCGGCGTCGAGCATCGGCTCCAGCAGCGCTTCCCAGCCCTCGACGAGGGTCGCGAGCCGCCGTCCGGGGACCTGCGGCACAACGTGACGCGCCAATGCCTGAAGCACCGGTTCGGCGGGCGGCGCGGCCTCGTCGAGCGCGGACAGCGCTTCATGCCACCACGTCAGCCGCATCTGCCCGACCATCGGCTCGCGGGTGGCGCGCAGGATGCCCGCCAGCTTGTCGTCCAGCGACCACAAAGCCTCCAGCGCCGGACGGTGCGCCGGCGCGGCATAGGTCATCGCCAGCCGCCGTTCCGGGTCAGTGAAGTCGGAATTAACCATGTCGATTGAGGCACCCTTACCCATTCCTGCCGCATGGCTCCATGCCTTCTCCGACCGTTCGTAACGAGAATTCGCGCGTGCCGCTCATCCTATCGCGTACCCTGCTCCGATTGTTGCGCGATGCGGCAGGCAATGTCGCGATCATGGCGGCGTTCGCGGTCATTCCATTGCTGGCGATGGTCGGCGGCGCGATCGATGCCAGCCGCACCTACATGGCCTATACGCGGCTGCAGCAGGCGTGCGACTCCGGCGCGCTGGCCGGACGCAAGGCGATGGCGAACGTCAAGCAGCTGACCGATACGGAAAAGGCCAAGGCCGGCGAATTCTTCCGCTTCAACTTCCCCGCCGGCACGTATTCGGCGGAGCAGGTCACTGCGGTGTACGACAAGGGGGCTGACGGCGTGGTCGTCGGCCGCGCCTCGCTGTCGATGCCGACGACGCTGATGCGGATGTTCGGCTTCGGGAGCATTCCGGTAAGGGCGACGTGCCAGGCAGAGCTGAACATTCCGAATACGGATGTCATGTTCGTTTTGGACGTGACGGGGTCGATGAGTGACTCGCCTAACGGCGGAACAGTCAGCAGCTCCAATCCATCCAAACTCGATGGACTGAAGCAAGCCGTGAAGGACTTCTACAAAGCGCTGGGGCCCGGACCGGCAACGGGGCCGGGAAGGATCCGCTATGGCTTCATGCCATATTCCTCGAACGTAAATGTCGGTCGCATCGTCTACAAACTTAGTGCTTCGTATATCGCAGGCGGCACAGGCACCGCGCAGATCAAGTATCCCTCTCGCACCGGAGAGGTGCTTACGGGATGCTACAATAATTCCAACTGTGAGTATGTTTATTGGACACCAACGGTTTACACGCTGGATGCCAGCAAGTGGGTACAAAGCACCAACAGACTTGCAAATCCGGCGTTCTGGTCGGGGAAGCCTACTGGGTGGAACGATGGCGCTCCGTCCACCTTTGCGTGGGATGGTTGCATTCGTGAAGCAAGTACTGTGCAGAATATTAACGCCAGCTCTCCTTTGGTGGTGCCTGCGCTGGCCTATGATTTGCAGATCGACTTGAAGCCAAACAGCGACGCTACGCGCTGGAAGCCCGCGATGACCGAGGCGCTGGCGGGAAATCGCCATTACAAGGATAGTGCCACCAGTACTTCCCGGCTCTATCGCAGCGCCGCTTGTCCGCGCGAGGCAGGTGAGTTGGCTCAATATACATCGGACTATGTGAGTTCGACCAAGAGTTCCGCGACCTTCGACGCCTATGTCGATGGTCTTTCGGCCGGCGGGCAGACCTATCACGACATCGGCCTCATGTGGGGCGCCCGCTTTCTGTCACCCACTGGTATTTTCAGCGCGACGAATGCCGACTCCGTCGCGCCGGGAGGATATCAGGTGTCACGACATATTGTCTTCATGACCGACGGCACGCTGGCTCCAACCTCGTACCTACCTGATGCGTGGGGAGTTAACAGCGTGATGAACAAGGTGCAGGCGGACAATGCCGTCGCACCTCCGACCGCGAGTGACGGTGACGTTTACCAAAGCCACCTGCGCCGCACCCAGATTATCTGTAACGAGATGAAGAAGAAGGGCTTCATCATCTGGATCGTCGGCTTTTCCTCAGGGCTGTCGGATGAATTGAAGGCCTGCGCCACCGATCGTGATCATTGGGCGATCGCCAGCGACACCGCGAGCCTGCGGAAAACATTCGCCAAGATCGCGCAGACGATCGGCGGGCTGCGGCTGTCGTCGTGAGCCTGCCTCGTCGGCCCCTGCGCGCGTTGCTGCGCGCGTCGGATGGTGCGACCCTGGTCGAGTTCGGCCTGGTCGTGCTTCCGTTCCTTACCCTGCTGATGGGGGCGCTCGATCTCGGCTATCAGGTCTATCTCAGCGCGCTGACCAACGGGGCGATGGAGCGGGCGGCGCGCAAGGCGACGGTGGCCAGCACCAGCAAGGATCAGGTCGCGGCGGCGATCCGCGCCGAGGTTCGCACGATCCTGCCCGCGAACAGCCGCGACGACCCGGCGGCGGTGACGGTCACGCCGCTCAGCTACACCAATTTCGCCTCGGTCGGCAAAGGCGAGCGGATCGTCGCCGACACCGATCCGGTCGGTCAGTATAATTCGACCGACTGCTATGAGGACCGCAACAACAACGGCCGCTACGATGCCACGTTCGGCGGCGGTGACGATATGGGCACCGCCGACGACGTGATCTATTACGACGTCGTCGTGAAAGTACCGCGGCTGTTCCCGCTGGCGCGCGCGATCGGCCTTGGGTCCGACACGATCGTCGATGCGCGGACGTTGATCCGCAATCAGCCCTATGGCGATCAGCAAATCCGGGTGCGATGCTCGTGACGGAGGCGCGCGCAATCGTTCGGGCGCTACGTCGCGATCGCTCCGGGGTGGCAGTGATCGAGTTCGCGCTGGCGCTGTTGTTCCTGCTGCCGATCGCGCTGACGGGGATCGAGATCGCCAATCTGGCGGTGGTGACGCTGCGGCTGAACCAGTTGGCGATGATGGTGGCCGACAATGTCGCCCGCTATCGCGGCAGCATCGACGAGGCGCAGGTGGATGAGGTGATGACCGGCGTCGCCTTCGCCGGGAGCGGGATCGATTTCGGGCAACAGGGGCGCGTGATCGTCTCGACGGTGGAGAGCAACGGCAAGACGGGTACGCAGGCCGGCTACAAGATCACGTGGCAACGCTGTTTCGGCGCAAAGAACGTCGCATCGTCCTATGGACTGGAAGGGGCCGGGGCGACCAATGCCTCGCTCGCCGCGGGCATCGGGCCGGCGACCAACAAGGTGAAGCCGGTCGACAATTCGGCGCTGATCTTCGCGGAGCTGCGTTACACGTACAAGCCGATCGTCGGCGCGGGCTTCATGGCGCCCAGGGAGCTGACATCGCTCCAGTCCTTCACGGTACGCGACCGCTCGGCCCAGGATCTCAGCAACACCACGAACATGAGCGACGCCAAGCGCCGCCTTTGCGACGCCGCCCACCTCTCCGCCACCTGATCGGCGGCGGAGAGGCCGGGTCATTACTTAGCCGCGGTAGCAGACCTTCTTGACGGTCGCGACGATCTTGTCGGTCGAGATCAGCGCGAGCTTTTCGAGGTTCGCAGCGTATGGGAGCGGCACGTCCTCGTTGGTGACACGCAGCACCGGCGCGTCGAGGTCGTCGAAGCCTTCCTCCATCGCAATCGCGGCGATTTCCGACGCGATCGAGCAGGTCGGCCAGCCTTCCTCGACCACCACCAGCCGGTTGGTCTTGGCGAGCGACTTGAGCACGGTCTGCTTGTCGAGCGGACGCAGCGTGCGCAGGTCCACGACCTCCGCCTCGATCCCCTCACCCGCCAGCGTCTCGGCGGCTTCGAGCGCGAGCCCGACGCCGATCGAATAGCTGACGATCGTCACGTCCTTGCCCTCGCGCATGATCCGCGCCTTGCCGATCGGGAGCACCCAGTCGTCCAGCTTCGGGATCTCGAACGAACGGCCGTACAGCAGCTCGTTCTCGAGGAACACGACCGGATCCTGGCTGCGGATCGCGGCCTTGAGCAGACCCTTGGCGTCCGCCGCGTCATAAGGCGCGATCACGATCAGCCCCGGCACCGAGGCGTACCACGGGCCGTAGTTCTGCGAGTGCTGCGCGCCGACGCGGCTCGCCGCGCCGTTCGGACCGCGGAACACGATCGGGCAGCGCATCTGGCCACCCGACATGTAATTAGTCTTGGCGGCCGAGTTGATGATGTGATCGATCGCCTGCATCGCGAAGTTGAAGGTCATGAACTCGACGATCGGCTTCAGCCCGCCCATCGCCGCGCCCGTGCCGACGCCGGCAAAGCCATATTCGGTGATCGGCGTGTCGATGACGCGCTTGTCGCCGAACTCGTCGAGCAGCCCCTGGGTGACCTTGTACGCGCCTTGATATTGCGCGACTTCCTCGCCCATCACGAACACGCGCTCGTCGGCGCGCATTTCCTCGGCCATCGCGTCGCGCAGCGCTTCGCGGACGGTGACCTTGACCATCTCGGTACCCGCCGGGATCGCCGGATCGGTCACCTCGGCCTTGTGGCTTGCCGCCTCGAAGAGTTGGCGCGCGCCGGTGTCGACCTTCTCCTGCGCCGGGTGCGCCGAATCCTCGACCGTGTCGGCCTTCTTCTCGTCGGCCTGTGCATCGGCCTTGGGCGAATCGTCCTTGGTCGCGGCACCCGCTTCCTCGCCCTCACCGGCGAGCTGCATGATGACCGTGCCGACCTTCACGCCGTCGGTGCCCTCGGCAACGAGGATCTTCGCGACGGTGCCCTCGTCGACCGCCTCGAACTCCATCGTCGCCTTGTCGGTTTCGATCTCGGCCATGATGTCGCCGGACTTCACCGTATCGCCTTCCTTGACGAGCCACTTGGCGAGCGTGCCCTCCTCCATGGTGGGCGACAGCGCCGGCATCTTGATGTCGATCGCCATCTCAGTACTTCTCCACCAGAACGTCGGTATACAGTTCGGCCGGATCCGGCTCCGGCGTGCTTTCGGCGAAATCGGCCGACTCGGCGACCTGCTTGCGGATGCGCTGCTCCACCGCCTTGAAGTCCTCTTCCTTGACCCCATGGCCCTCGGTCAGCAGCTTCTTGACGTGCTCGATCGGGTCGGACTTGTCGCGGACCGCCTGCACCTCGTCGCGCGAGCGGTACTTGGCCGGATCGGACATCGAGTGACCGCGATAGCGATAGGTCTTCATCTCCAGGATGATCGGCCCCTTGCCCGCGCGCACCCACGCCAGCGCTTCCTCGGCCGCGCCACGCGCCGCCAGCACGTCCATGCCGTCGATCTGCAGGCCCGGGATGCGGAAGCTCTCGCCGCGGCGATACAGCTGATCCTCGGACGAGGCGCGATTGACGCTGGTGCCCATCGCATACTGGTTGTTCTCGATCACGAAGATGATCGGGAGCTTCCACAGCTCGGCCATGTTGAAACTCTCGTACACCTGCCCCTGGTTGGCGGCGCCGTCACCGAAATAGGCGAGGCACACGCCACCGTCGTTGTTGTACTTGTGGCTGAACGCGAGACCCGCGCCGAGCGACACCTGCGCGCCGACGATGCCGTGTCCGCCGTAGAACTTATGCTCGACGCTAAACATGTGCATCGAGCCGCCCTTGCCCTTCGAGATGCCGGCCTGACGCCCGGTCAGCTCCGCCATCACGTCCTTGGGCGGGATGCCGCACAACAGCATATGGCCGTGGTCGCGGTAGCCGGTGATGACCGAGTCCTTCTCGGTCAGCGCCGACTGGAGCCCGACCGCGACCGCTTCCTGCCCGATGTACAGGTGGCAGAAGCCGCCGATCAGCCCGAGGCCATACAACTGCCCGGCCTTCTCCTCGAAGCGGCGGATCAGCAGCATATCCTCGTAGAATTTGAGGAGTTCGTCCTTGCTCGCCTCATAGGGGCGCGGCTCGGCGGGACGCTCGCGATTCGTTTTCTGCGGGTCGGCAGCCGGTGCTTCGCTGCGTGCGGGGGCTTTTGCCACGATGGACACTACCTCGTTTCTTGGAAGACGTAGCGGCCTATAGCCACGGCACGGTGCAGACTGCAAACCCCACCGGCTTGCAAGGGATTGGGGGCCGGTCTAGGCCGGCGGCGATGAGTGCGCCGGCCCCTACGTCTCCCCCGCTGCATCCGCTGCGGATCGCCAACTTCCGCGCCTATTGGCTGTCGCGTTTCGCGGGCACGATCGCGGTCAGCGCGCAGGCGATCATCATCGGCTGGCAGGTCTATGGCATCGCCCGCGAGACGATGGACATCCGCGGCGCCGCGTTCATGCTCGGCATGATCGGGCTGGTGCAGTTCATTCCGCTGTTCCTGCTGACCCCCGTGGTCGGGCTGGTTGCCGACAGCGTCGACCGGCGCTGGATCGTGCGCGGTACGACCGCGCTGCTGGTCGTCAATGCGGCCACGCTGGGGCTGCTCACCTGGTCAGGTAATCTTTCAATGCCGTTCCTGTTCGGGGCGGCGGTGCTGATCGGGATCGCGCGCGCCTTCTCCGGGCCGGCTTATTCGGCGCTCGCCCCTAACCTCGTCCCCAAGGAAAGCCTCCCGACCGCCATCGCGATCTCGTCGATCGCATGGCAGTTCGGAACGGTCGCGGGGCCGAGCATCGGCGGCCTGCTGTATGCGATCCACCCCGATGTCGCTTATGGGGTCATCTCCGCGCTGCTGGCGCTGGCGCTCGGCACGATGTTCCTGATCGGCAAGGTGCCGCAGCCGCCCGCGCAGAAGGATCGTCATCCGATCCAGCGCATCCTCGACGGCTTCTCCTATGTGCGGCGCAACCGGCTGGTTTTGGCCGCGATAACGCTGGACCTCTTCGCGGTGCTGCTGGCGGGGGCGACCGCGCTGCTACCGATCTACGCGCGCGACATCCTGCATGTCGGCGCAAGCGGGCTTGGTTTCCTGGCCGCCGGCATGGGCATCGGCGCGGGGACGACCGCCATCTGGTTCTCGTTCCGGCCGATGAAGTCGAACGTCGGCGTGAAGATGCTGGCCGCGGTCGTTGTCTTCGGGCTGGCGATCCTCACGTTCGGCGTCGCGACGCGGGTGACCGATCTGCTCGGCATCACGCAGGTCGGCGTCGGTGGCGCGATCCATGTCGATTTCGTCATCAGCCTGATCGCGCTGATCGTTGCCGGCGGGGCCGACATGGTGTCGGTCTATGTCCGCACCTCGCTGATCCAGCTCCACACGCCCGATGCGATGCGCGGCCGCGTGAGCGCGGTGTCGCAACTCACGATCTCCGCCTCGAACGAATTGGGAGAGGCGGAAAGCGGGTTGATGGCCTCGCTGCTCGGTCCGGTCGGCGCGGTGGTCTTCGGCGGCGTCGGGGCGAATCGCGGTGACTTTGCTGTGGTCGCGGCTGTTCCCGGAACTCCGCCGCGCGCGGACCTTTGATCCGCCCGACATCCTCGATACCGAACCACAACATGGAGTAGCGCAGCCATGAAGGCCCAGAACGTCCTCGAGACGATCGGCAACACGCCGCACATCCGCATCAACAAGCTGTTCCCCGGCTCCGAGGTTTGGATCAAGTCCGAGCGGGCGAATCCCGGCGGGTCCATCAAGGATCGCATTGCGCTCGCGATGATCGAAGCCGCCGAGGCGTCGGGCGCCTTGCAGCCGGGCGGGACGATCATCGAGCCGACCAGCGGCAACACCGGCATCGGGCTGGCGATGGTGGCGGCCGTCAAAGGCTACAAGCTGATCCTCGTCATGCCCGAGAGCATGAGCCTCGAGCGTCGCCGCCTGATGCTGGCTTATGGTGCCGAGTTCGACCTGACCCCGCGCGAGAAAGGCATGAAGGGCGCGATCGAACGCGCGTTGGAGCTGGTCGAGCAGACGCCGGGCGCCTGGATGCCGCAGCAATTCGAAAACCCCGCCAACATCGACGTACACGTCCGCACCACCGCGCAGGAGATCCTCAATGATTTCCGCGACTCGCCGATCGATGTCATCATCACCGGCGTCGGCACGGGCGGGCACATCACCGGCGTGGCCGAGGTGCTGAAAAAGGAATGGCCGAACCTGAAGGTCTTTGCGGTCGAGCCGCAGGCCTCGCCGGTCATCGGCGGCGGTCAGGCCGGCCCGCACCCCATTCAGGGCATCGGTGCGGGGTTCATCCCGGCGAACTTGCACACGCAGGTGCTGGACGGCGTGATCGAGGTCGACGCGGCGGTCGCCAAGGATATGGCGCGGCGCTCGGCGCGCGAAGAGGGGCTGCTGGTCGGCATCTCCTCCGGCGCGACGCTGGCGGCGATCCTTCAGAAGCTGCCGGACCTGCCTGACGACGTGCGCGTGCTCGGCTTCAATTACGATACCGGCGAACGCTATTTGTCGGTGCCGGACTTCCTGCCGGAGAATTGACCTGTCCGATCTGAGCTGGAGGTTGCGCGCGGTCCTTGGCGGGATCGCGGCGTCGGCACTCGTGGCACCGGCGTTGATCGCGCGTCGGGCGCCCGAGGTGCCGCGCGCGATCGCGGCCAAGGTGAAACGCCCGCAGCGGGTGGTCGCCGCGACCGAGGTGCCGACGGTCGAACCGGTCGAGTTGCAGGACCTGACCCCAGAGGACGCACGCGTCTACAACGCCGCCATCCCGTTCGTGCGCGGCCCGCGACCAGCGGCGCGCCCGTTCCTGTTCGCCGGGGACGACACGCAACGGGCGCGCGCCACCGACTGCCTGGCCGCGGCGGCGTGGTACGAGGCGGGTGACGATCCGGTCGGGCAGCAGGCGGTCGTGCAGGTGGTGCTCAACCGGCTGCGTCATCCGGCCTTCCCGAAGACGGTCTGCGGCGTGGTCTTTCAGGGGCAGGAGCGTGCGACCGGGTGCCAGTTCACGTTCACCTGCGACGGTGCGCTGGCACGGCATCCATCCGAGCCGGCATGGGAGCGCGCGCGCCAGGTGGCAACGAAGGCGCTCAAAGGCGCGGTCTTCGGCAAGGTCGGTTATGCCACCCATTACCATACCGATTGGGTGGTGCCCTATTGGAGCGCGAGCCTCGACAAACTCGCCGAGGTGCATACCCACCTGTTCTTCCGCTGGACCGGTTGGTGGGGCACGCCGGCGGCTTTCCGGCGCAGTGTGTCGAGCGACGAGCCGGTGATCGCGCGACTGGGCGACATCTCTCCGGTACATCGGCTTGGAGGGGCGCTGGAGGAAGCCGCGGCCGCGCTGACGGGGGCGGCCGCAGTGACGCCGGGCGTGGTCACGACGCCGGTTCCGACCAGCGCCGTGCCGGGCGAGCCGGACAGCTTCACAGCGTTTCTGGGCGATGGCGCGCCCGAGAATTATCCGGCGCTCGCAAAGGCGGCGTGCGGTGCGCGGCCGAAGTGCAAGTTCCTGGGCTGGACCGACCGGACGATGCTGCCGGCCGGGACGGCCATGACGCCGGTGCAGATGGCGAGCATGTCGTTCAGCTATCTCCGCGACAAGGAGGCCGGGTTGGAGCGCGAACTGTGGAACTGTCGCGAGTTCCCACGCACCGGCCCGGGTCTGTGTATGCGGCGGCAGGTGGTGCCGGTGGCGGCCCCCACCGGTGCACCGGTGCTGCGCGGCCCGGGCGGGCTGGACGGTGTCCGTCGGCGCGAGGAACCGACAGCAACGCCGACGCCTGCGACTACCAAGGTGTCCTGAGCGGGGTTCTTCCCCGTACCGACGTGCTGCGATGGTGATCGCTCCGCGGTCGCGAAGCTGCTGCACCAATCGGCTCAGTGATGACAAGTCGATCGTCGTCGCGAGCGCAGCGGGGCGATCCAGAGGCGGATCAGGGCACCGTAAATCGCTTCGCTGCCCCGGCAATCCTCGACCCGCCCGTCATTCCGGCGCTTGGTGTTGATCCATCCACCGGCGGGCCTGCTTCGCCTCGGCGCAACGTTCACGCTGACTACGGCACTGCACCTGCAAGGTCTCAACCACGTCGCGGAGTTGCTTTGTGACATATGGGTCATTGTATAGGGTCGGTGAGTAGACGTTCCGCATTTTGGGCGCGGTATATCGCCTGCCGCTCTCTACAGGCGTTTTCGCGTCTTCCGGCACCGCCTCACGCCCGGCGAATATCATTCCTGCCGGAAAGGCTATGGCAGCCCCGAGGAACGCAGCGCAGGCCGTCCTTCGCCAATCTCTTGCGCTCATGCGTCGTCAGCCAATTGCGCGACAGACTTGCATGACGTGAGGGTGATTTGACATCCGGCAGACATCGCGAGCGATCAGGCTTGTGCAACTTCGCAAGCCTATCCATCCGATAGACAAACGAAAAGGGCGGCCCGCAGGCCGCCCTCACCTGTTCCCGGGGGAACCCGTATCAGCGCCCGCCGGGCGCCGGCCCCGCAGGACCACCCGGAGCACCGCCCGGACCACCCATGCCGGGCATTCCGCCCATCATGCTCTGCTGCATCTGCATCTGGCGGACGGTCGCCTCGGGGAGGAAATCCTGCAGCTCGACGTCGAAAACGAGCGTCGAATTGGCGGGGATTGGACCGTTGGCGCGCTCGCCATAGCCCAGTTCCGGCTTGATCCAGAACCGGTATTTGGCGCCCTTGTGCATCAGCTTCAGGCCTTCGGAAAAGCCCGGCACGACGCCCGCGACCGGCAGCGGCGTCGGCTGCTGCGACTTGTCGAAGACGGTCCCGTCGACCAGTCGCCCTTCATAGTTGATGAGCGCAACGTCGGCGTCCGTCGGCGAGGCAGCCTTCGTGTCGCCCGCCTTCAGCACCTGATAACGCAACCCCGACGGGGTCGTGACGATGCCGGTATTGCCGGCACGCGCCAACGCCACCCCTGCCACCAGGGCGATCAGCAATCCCGCCACCAGCCACAGCACATAGGCGCGCCGGACGGGAGGAATCGGAACGGCGGTGACAGTCGACATTGGCGGGCAACCTCAGGCTTGCACGCGTCGTCGCAACGACGCGCTGGCAGATACGGGGTGAACGCAGCGCCGACAAAGCCGGCGCCATGCTCGACGCAGCGTCTTACCGCGCGCCGTCACGCTCCGCACGCTTGCGCTCCAGCTTGCGCGCACGACGCACCGCCGCCGCACGCTCGCGCGCACGCTTCTCCGAGGGCTTCTCGTAGTGGCGACGCAGCTTCATTTCGCGATACACGCCCTCACGCTGCAGCTTCTTCTTGAGCGCGCGAAGGGCTTGGTCAACATTGTTGTCGCGAACGATGATCTGCATTGGAACCTTCAACTCCGGATCAAACAGGTAATGCGGCGGCGAGCGAGGCTCGCGCCGAACACACCGGCCCTAGCAGCAAGTGCCCAGCCCCGCAAGCGTTCACTCCCTCACGCGATCACGATCGGCGCGGTGACCACGCGGCGATGCTGGAGCGCCGGCACGCGGCCGCGCACCTCGTTCATCCGCGCAGGGTCGATCTCGGCATAGCCGATCCCCGGTTCCTCGCCCATGTCGAGCAGCACCTCGCCCCACGGATCGACGACCAGCGAGTGGCCGTAAGTGGCGCGTCCGTCCTCGTGCACGCCGGTCTGCGCCGCCGCGACCAGGTGCACTCCGGCCTCGATCGCGCGGGCACGCAGCAACACATGCCAATGGGCGGCCCCGGTCGGGCGGGTGAAGCTGGCAGGGACGGACAGCAATTGCGCGCCTGCGTCGGTGAGCGCCCGATAAAGGTCGGGAAATCGCATGTCGTAACAGATCGACAATCCCATCGGCCCCAGCGGGGTGCCGACCACCACCGGGCGATCGCCGGCCGCATAGCTGGCCGACTCGCGCCAGCTTTCGCCGCTGGGAAGGTCGACGTCGAACAGATGCATCTTGTCGTAGCGGGCGCGGATGTTGCCGATCGCGTCGATCATGAAGCTGCGATTGGCGAACCGGCCATCCGGCCGTCGCAGCGCGAGCGATCCAAGATGCACCCACACGCCTGCGCGCGCCGCCGCTTCGCGGACCGCCACCAGCACGCCATCGTCGCCCTCGCGCACGATCGACGATGCCGCGCGTGGTCGGTCGCGATCGAGCAGCCCCGACATCTCCGGCGTGAAGACCATCGCAGCACCCGCCGCCCCCGCTTCCTCGATCGCCGCCACCAGTGCGGCGGCGTTCCTTTCAGGATCGATCCCGGTGGTGGTCTGAACGACGGCAATCTTCGTCACGCATGGCTCCTTGCTGCTGCTGGATGCGGAACAGCAAGCGCTTCACCGACGCAAGTGTTGCAACGCTGCACTGTCCGCAGATCGGTGGCGCAGCGGGTCAGATCGCCGCCTCGCCCGCGGGCTGGCATGAACGATCACAATCCTTGTTGCGCGTGAGCACAGACCCTAAGAGCGCCGGATGACCGCCGCTCCCCTGATCCTCTACAACAGCCTTTCGCGCACGCTCGAGCCGTTCGTCCCGCTCGATCCGGGCAACGTTCGCATCTATTCCTGCGGTCCGACCGTCTATCATTACGCCCATGTCGGCAATCTGCGCGCCTATGTCTTCACCGATACGCTGAGCCGGACGATCGCCGCGAAGGGCTGGCCGCTGACGCACGTCATCAATATCACCGACGTCGGACATCTGACCTCCGACGCCGATGCCGGCGACGACAAGATGGAAGCGGCCGCGCGGGCAAGCGGCCGCGATATCTGGGCGATCGCAAAGCATTACACCGACGCTTTCAAGCAAAATCTCGCCGATCTGAACATCCGCACCCCGACGTACATGCCGCTCGCGACGGATCACGTCGCCGAGATGATCGTTTGGGCCGAGAAGATCGCACCGCGGCACTGCTACCAACTCGACGACGGGCTGTATTTCGACACCACCACCGTGCCCGATTACGGGCGGCTCGCGGGGGCGGCGGACGATGCCGCGCAGGGACGGATCGAAGCGGTCGCCGGCAAGCGGCACTCGCAGGATTTCGCGATCTGGCGCACGACGCCTCCCGGGGAAACACGCCAGATGGAATGGAACTCGCCGTGGGGTCGGGGTGCGCCGGGCTGGCATCTCGAATGCTCGGTGATGTCGGCGAAGTATCTCGGGCCGGCCTTCGACATCCACACCGGCGGAATCGATCACCGCGAGATTCATCACCCCAACGAAATCGCCCAGAACCAGGCGCATTGTGGATGTTCGGATACGGGCGCGACCTTCTGGATGCACAACAACTTTCTCGTCGATCGTACTGGAAAGATGAGCAAATCGTCCGGCGAGTTCCTCACGCTGTCCCGGTTGATGGAGCGGGGCTTCCACCCCCTCTCCTATCGCTTGATGTGCCTGCAGGCGCATTACCGCAGCGAGCTGGAATTCTCGTGGGAGAATCTGACGGCGGCGCAGGTCCGGCTCAAGCGCTGGGTTCATGCGGTCGAGGCATTACGCAGCCGGAGCGGGGACGACGGCGGTACGCCGGCCCTGCCCTATATCGAACAGCTCGACGCGGCGCTCAGCGACGACCTGGCCACCCCGCGCGCATTGCCGATCCTCGATGCGCTGCTTGGCGACAAGAAGCTGCCACCCGCCGACCGGCTGGCCACCTTGGCAGCGTTCGACGCGGTGCTCGGGCTTGATCTCGTGCGGCTCGATCGCGCGACGCTGCGGGTGCGGCCGATGGACGCCGTCCTCGACGAGAGCGCGATTGAGGCGCGGCTGGTCGAGCGAAAGGAAGCGCGCGCTGCCAAGGACTTCGCGCAATCGGACGCGATCCGCGACGAACTATCGGCAAATGGTGTCGAGGTGATGGACGGCGATCCGCTCGGCTGGGACTGGAAATTGCCGGGCTGACGACCAAGGGAAAGGACGATCGACATGGATCTCGGGCTGACAGGACGGACGGCGATCGTCTGCGCATCCAGCCACGGCCTCGGCCGCGCCTGCGCCACCGCGCTTGCGCAGGCGGGCTGTACGGTGATCCTCAACGGACGCGATGCGCAGGCCCTCCAGGAAGCCGCCACCGCCTTGCGCAGCGATGGTGCGACGGTGCGCACCGTGATCGGCGACGTCGCCGACGAGAGCGTTCAGCAGGCGCTGATCGACGCCGGCGACGGACAGGTCGACATCCTCGTGAACAACAATGGCGGGCCGCCGCTCCGCGACTTCCGCGCGCTGGACGCCGAGGCGATCCACGCCGGTGTCGATGCCAATATGGTCACGCCGATCAGGCTGGCGCAGAAGGTGATCGACGGCATGATCGAGCGTCGCTTCGGACGGATCGTGTGCATCACTTCTGGCTCGGTGAAGGCGCCGGTGCCCGGTCTCGACCTGTCGAGCGGCGCGCGCGTCGGGCTGACCGGTTTTCTCGCCGGCGTCGCGCGACAAGTGGCCCACGCCAATGTCACGATTAACTTCCTGCTCCCCGGCCTGTTCGACACCCGGCGGCTCGCGGGGGTTCACGCCTTCAACGCGGAAAAGAACGGCGTCTCGGTCGAGGATGCCGCTGCTTCGGCGCGTGATCGTATCCCCGCCAGGCGTTTTGGCGACCCGCGCGAGTTCGGCGATGCCTGCGCGTTCCTCTGCGCCGCCTCCTCCGGTTTCATTACCGGACAAAGCCTGCTGATCGATGGCGGCGCCTATCCCGGCGTGCTGTAAAGAGGAAGTTGATTGCGGCCCGCGCGCGGTTGGTTCAATGCGCGGGCGTTAGTTGGAAGGATGAATACCATGGCCACCTGGGCCCCGCATAGCTGGACAACTGCCGAAGCGCGCCAGCTCCCCATCTATCCCGACGCCGCGGCGCTGGACGATGCGACGCGGCGGTTGGCCTCGTTTCCACCGCTGGTCTTTGCTGGCGAAGCGCGCAACCTGACCGCCGATCTCGCCAAGGTCGCCGAAGGGAAGGCCTTCCTTCTGCAAGGCGGCGACTGCGCGGAGAGCTTCGCGGAGTTTCATCCCAACAACATCCGCGATACGTTCCGCGTCATCCTGCAGATGGCGGTGGTGCTGACCTTTGCCTCGAAGCTGCCGGTGGTGAAGGTCGGCCGCATGGCCGGGCAGTTCGCCAAGCCGCGCTCGGCCAATACCGAGACGATCGATGGCGTCGAGCTGCCCAGCTATCGCGGCGACAACGTCAACGACATCGCGTTCACCGCGGAGTCGCGCGTGCCCGATCCCGAGCGGATGATCCGCTCCTATGCACAATCGGCCGCGACGCTGAATCTGCTTCGCGCCTTCGCGCAGGGAGGTTATGCGAACCTGCATCAGGTGCACCGCTGGACCCACGACTTCATGGGTCGCAGCCCGTGGGCGAAGAAATATGCCGAAACCGCCGACCGGATCGGCGAGGCGCTCGACTTCATGGAAGCATGCGGGATCAGCCCCGACACGGTGCCGCAACTGTCGCAGACCACCTTCTACACCAGCCACGAGGCGCTGCTGCTCCCGTTCGAGCAGGCGCTGACCCGGCAGGATTCGCTGACCGGCGACTGGTACGACACCTCTGCGCACTTCCTGTGGATCGGCGATCGGACCCGCTTCGAGGGTTCGGCGCATGTCGAGTTCCTGCGCGGGATCGGCAATCCGATCGGCATCAAGTGCGGGCCGTCGCTTGAACCCGATGCGCTGCTGCGGATGCTCGATACGCTCAATCCGCAGCGCATCCCCGGCCGGATGACGCTTATCACCCGCTACGGCTATGACCAGATCGAGGCGCATCTGCCGCGGCTGGTCCGCGCGGTGAAGCGCGAGGGACATCCGGTGGTGTGGAGCTGCGATCCGATGCACGGGAACACCGTGAAGGCGACCAGCGGCTATAAGACGCGGCCGTTCGACCGCATCCTGTCCGAGGTTCGCGGCTTCTTCGCGGTGCACCGTGCGGAGGGTACGCACGCCGGCGGCATCCATGCCGAGATGACGGGGCAGAACGTCACCGAATGCACTGGCGGCGCGATCGACGTCACCGAGCAGAGCCTGGCCGATCGCTATCACACGCATTGCGACCCGCGCCTGAACGCCGGACAGAGCCTTGAGCTGGCCTTCCTGCTGGCGGAGATGCTGAACGCCGAAATGGCCGAGCGGCGCAAGGCGGCCTGATCGACGGGGTGCGTCGGCGACGGCGACCGACGCACCTTTTCGATAGCCGGCAAGAAAGTCGCTTGACGCTTTCGTCCCGGCCTCCTAACAGCGCGCCTCACACCGCGCACGGCCCCTTCGTCTAGCGGTTAGGACGTCGCCCTCTCACGGCGAAAACACGGGTTCGATTCCCGTAGGGGTCACCAAGCTAAATGCTTGATGAAGCTCGGAAATGCCGAGTCACGTGGACGTAACCCCCAGACGCCGAATCGCGTGGCCAGCTTTCGTCATGGTGCCGAGGCCCTTGCCGCCCGCCTTAACGACGATCCGGGCTCCGAACTCGACACTGGCACCGTCAGACAAATGCCGAACAGAGCCGCACGCTACACCAAGTGCAACCGCGAGCGCAATTGTCGCGTTGAACAAACCGCGAACGGATGCCTAGGCTCGGCTGCTACCGCGAGGCGCGACGGGCCCATTGACCGCCTCACGCGCTCGCCGCTCGGACCCGACCTACTTGACAGAAGAGCGGTCGCTTTTCGTGGTACGACGTTTGTACGGGTGCCCTGCTCTGCCCACTACGGGAACGCCTAAACTGGCTAAATGCGCGAGGCTGTCACCCAGAAGTCGAAGCTTGGTTGCCTATAACACACGGTCGGAAGTCATCGCTGGCAGACCCTGCCAGCAACGGACGTTGGACCTCTGCCCGAACGAGACCATAAGGCGAAACAGATTGCGCCGGGTGCATACAAGCCGCTTACTGGCGAATTATTTCAAAGCAGGCGCTCGATCAGAGACGCGAAGCATCGTCTTGACCGAGTTCCGGCGTTCGCGGCTCTCTTCTGGCTTCCCAGCTTCGGCCAATCTCTGCCGCAACGCCTATTCTTCACCTTACCTGAGGATCCACCTTCACCCTGCGACATAGGCGGCAAGCTCTTCCGGTGCGCCCGTAGGAAACGACCGGCGCAAGAACTCTAGGAATGCCGCCACCCGGGCATTGAGCAGCCTGCGGCTTGGGTAGAGCGCCCATAGTGCGATATCGGAGCCCGCGACGTCACCCCAGTGCGCAAGCCGCCCATCGGCGATGTCACGGCCGACAAGCGACAGCGGCAGGCGCGCCGCTCCGCCGCCAGCGCGGACCGCGTCGCGGATCATCACCATTGATGACAGGCGCATCACCGGATCGACGCTCACCATCTCCGGCCCGTCAGGTCTGCACACCGACCAGCTCGTCGCCGTGTCGCCACCGCGCACCACGACCGGCACGGCCGTGTCTGCCGGCCGCAACAGGTCGGGCGCAGCCACCACCACTAGTCGATCGTGCAGGAACGGGCGCCCGACCAGCGCCTCGTCCATGCCAGGATCGACGCGGATCACGATGTCGTAGCCCTCCTCAATCATGTCCACCGCCCGGTCGTCGGTCGTCACCTCAAGGCGCACCTCGCGGTGCTGCCGCGCGAACTCGGCCACCAGTCGTCCCATCGCCATCTGCCCGAACAGCAGGGGCACGCTGATCCGCAGCCGTCCCCTCACCCGCTCGCCGCCCGATGCGATCGCGGCGGCGGTTTCCTCCAGTTCGTTCAGCAACGCGCCGGCACGCTCGAACAGCGCGCGTCCTTCCTCGGTCAGCTTGAGATCACGTCGGCCACGCTCGAACAGCCGCAGATCCAGCGCGGCCTCCAGCTCGGCCACGCGCCGTGACAAGGTGGCCTTCGGCCGCCGCGCCGCACGCGCCGCTTTGCCGAAACCACCGTGACGAGCAACGAGCGTAAAATCGGCAAGCGCGAGCAGATCCATATCGTTCCACCATCGAGACGGCGCGTCCAGATTGCGCGTCTATTTGCATGCCCGTGGATCACGCATCTTCGCCTCGTCAGCAAGACCTAGCGAAGGAGCGAATGCCATGACCATTCTCGTGATCGGAGCCACCGGCCGCGTCGGCCGCCACGTCGTCGATCAACTGCTGCAGCGCGATGCCGCCGTACGCGTGCTCACCCGCGACACCCACAAGGCATCCTTTCCCGCGGGCGTCGAGGTCGCACAAGGCGATCTGCTTGACATCGACGCGGTGCGTTCCGCCTTTGCCGGAGTCCGAACGCTGTTCCTGCTGAATGCGGTCACCGGCGACGAATTTACCCAGGCGATCATCACCCTCAACCTGGCGCGGGAGGCCGGGATCGAACGTTTGGTCTACCTTTCGGTGTTCGAGGCCGACCGGGCCGTCAACGTGCCGCACTTCGCGGTGAAGTATGGCGCCGAGCGGATGCTGGAGGCGATGGGCTTCGGCGCCACCATCCTGCGCCCGACCTACTTCATCGACAATGAGGTGATGGTGAAGGATGTCATCCTCAACCATGGCGTCTACCCTATGCCGATCGGCGGCAAGGGTGTGGCCATGGTCGACGCCCGCGACATCGCCGAGGTCGCCGCAATAGAGCTGATCCGACGGGACACCGCCGAGGCCACACTGCCGATCGAGACGATCAACGTCGTCGGCCCCGAAACGCTGACCGGCGAGGGCGTGACGGCGATCTGGTCGGACGTGCTCGGTCGCCCGGTCGCCTATGGCGGCGACGACCCCAGCAGCTTCGAGGCCAACATGGCGACGTTCATGCCGAGATGGACCGCCTATGAGATGCGGCTGATGGCCGAGCGCTACATCAGCGACGGCATGATCCCCGAGGTCGGCGACGTCGAGCGACTGACCGCGCTCCTCGGCCGTCCGCTACACGGCTATCGCGAAACCGCGGTCCAGATCGCAAGCCCTACGCTTCTGCCGTGAAGTCGCTCACCTGTTGCCGAGATCGGTCGGCAGCAGGTGGACCGACCCAGTTACGGCCGTTCGTAGTCGCCTCTCTGCTGCCCCCTTCCTTCTGACCGTTCATGAGAACGGCGCTAGGGGTCCCCTAGACGCGGCGCGAGCTTGGGCGAGGTGCCAGACGATCCAGCGCGTCGGCGTTATCGCGGCCCCAGCGATAAAGCAAATCTACCGGTTCGACGAAGCGCCGACCCAGGTCCGTCAGCCGATATTCAACCATCGGCGGGATGCTACTTAGGACATGCCGGCTGAGAAGGCCGCTTGCCTCCATGTCGCGCACCGTCTGCGTCAGCATCTTCTTCGAAATGCCCGGAAGACTGCGCTGGAGCACGCCCGTCCGCGCAACACCTCGGTGACGGGCATGGAGCGTGTGCAGCACCATACTGGTCCACTTTGTCGCGAAGAGTTCCAGCACCCGGCGCGGTGCACAGTCCTCGCGCCATTCCTCGTCCGCCGTTCCCGGCTGCATGTGGTTACCTTCTGGTGCCTAGGTGGGTAGATGGTGCCGTCTAGAAGATTGCCGCCACCGTGCCTAGCTCGGGTGCCGAGAAGGAGGCATCCATGACAAAGACGGCACTCGTAGTTGGAGCGAGCGGCATCGTCGGCAGCGCGACGGCGGAGCTGCTGATCGAACAGGGTTGGAGCGTGCACGGTCTTGCGCGACGCCCGATCAGCCAGCCGGGCGTACAGCCCGTCGCCGCGGACCTCCAGGATGCGGAGGCGACTGCGGCCGCGCTACGCGGCCTCAACCCCGACGCGGTGTTCATCACCACCTGGCTGCGGCAGGACAGCGAGGCCGAGAACATTCGCGTCAACGCAAGCATGGTGCGCAACCTGTTAAACGGGTTGCCAAAGCCATTCGAGCCGCGGCACGTCGCGCTGGTCACGGGCCTCAAGCACTATCTCGGGCCATTTGAGGCTTATGGCAAAGGAACGCTGCCCCAGACTCCTTTCCGCGAGGAGCAGGGTCGGCTCGACGTCGAGAACTTCTACTACGCCCAGGAGGACGAGGTGTTTGCCGCGGCCGAACGCGACGGCATCACCTGGAGCGTGCACCGGCCGCACACGGTTATCGGCCTTGCCGTCGGCAATGCGATGAACATGGGAACGACACTCGCCGTCTATGCCACGCTCTGCCGCAAGACCGGTCGGCCTTTCACCTTTCCCGGCTCGGCAGCGCAGTGGTCGGGGTTGACCGACATGACGGATGCGGGGCAACTCGCCCGCCATCTGCTCTGGGCGGCAAGAACAGAGGCGGCGCACGACCAGGCGTTCAACGTTGTCAATGGCGACGTCTTCCGTTGGCAGTGGATGTGGAGCCGCATCGCGAGCTGGTTCGGTCTGGAGGCGGTGCCGTTCGACGGCACGGTCCGGCCGCTGGAGCAGCAGATGGCGAACGACGCCGCCCTGTGGCGCGAGATCGCGATCCGCGACGAACTGGCCGAGCCTCATCTCAGCCGCCTCGTGTCGCCCTGGCACACCGACGCCGATCTCGGTCGCCCCATCGAGGTGGTGACCGACATGGGCAAGAGCCGGCGTCTGGGCTTCACCGGATATCAGCCGACCGACGATGCCTTCTTTGCGCTCTTCGAACGGCTCCGAACCGAGCGTCTGATTCCATGAGGCCCGAACGACCCATAAGCGGCCATTCAGAACCGAATTGGCCCTTGCCATAAGCGGTCGTTCGTCTGAACGACTTCGTCTTCCTAGCCGGAACGACTATATGGCGCCTGAGCAGCCTAGCCGCCATTCATTTCCGACAAATCGCTAAGCTCGCCAATGCGGCTCATTCCGCCTAGACGAAGATGAGCATGCATCTAAAATGAGATAAACCGTCATTTAGTGCCTTCGCCTGGCAACGCCTGCCGTCCCTTTGTCGCACCAGTCACAATAGGGCTTTCCTTATCTCCGGCTCCCAAAAAAATCAATGGATTTTCATCGAGGATGCTGATTATCGGCTATTCGAGCCATAGGCTTATCACCGATCGGTCGCGTCTGCCTTCCGTGAACGACTGAATGTCGGCTCACGCCATCCGCCACCGTTCGAGCTGGGTCAGCACGTCACTGGCGACCTGCTCGACGGTGAACCCGGTGACGTCGCGGAACCGGGCTTCGTGGCTGGCCTGCGCGGCGAGGAACCATGCCTTGCTGCGCCGGGCTTCCGATGCTTCCAGCGCGGTATAGGCGGCCAGCGGTCGCGAGCGCGCCTCCAGCCGATAGGTAAAGGCGCAGCTCCCCTCGGCGGGAAGGACCAGCGTGACAATGTCTTCGCCGACATCAAGGCGGCTGCCGATCCAGCCCTGTTCCTGCAACCCATCGTACACGGAACGCAGGGCGGGTTCGCCGGTCCGCTCGATCTGTCGTAGGATATCCGCCCGGCGGGCGGGGACGATGAGGCGCTTCAGCCGCTCGCCGATGGCAGGCGCGTCGGTCGGCAAGGTCACCCCGGCAAGATCGGCATTGGTCTGGCGCACCAGACCCAATGCCAGCATCAGCATGATGAAGCAGAAGGGTAATGCAGCGATCAGCGTTGCCGCCTGCAACGCCCCGAGGCCGCCGGCGAGCAGCAGGAGCGTCGCCGTCACGCCGAGCAGGACGCACCAGTAGATGCGCTGCCAGCGCGGCGTGTCTTCCGCCCCGCCCGACGCCAGCGTGTCGATCACCAGTGCGCCGGAATCCGCAGACGTGATGAAAAACACGGCGACGAGGATGATGGCGAGGGTCGAGGTAACGCCGACGGCAGGCAGATACTCCAGGAACTTGAATAGCGCGGTCGACAGGTTTGCCTGCACCGCATCGGCGATCCCGCCTGCCGCCGGGCCCAGATCGAGCGAAATCGCGGTGTTGCCGAACACCGTCATCCACAGGAAAGTGAAGGCGGTCGGCACGAACAGCACGCCGGTCACAAATTCGCGGATCGTCCGCCCGCGGGAGATGCGGGCGATGAACATGCCCACGAACGGCGACCAGGCGATCCACCATGCCCAATAGAACAGCGTCCAGTCCGCCATTTAGGCGTAGAGCGTGAAGGTCCGCATGACGAAGTGATCGAGATATAGTCCGAAATTCTGCACCAGGGCGCGCAGGAGGAAGAGCGTCGGCCCCAGCGCCAGCACGAACAGCATCAGCAGCACGGCGACGGTCAGGTTCAGCTCCGACAGGCGACGGATCCCGCGATTGGCGCCGCTTAGCACCGATAACGTCGCCGCGCCCATCACCAGAATGATGACGACGATCTTGGTCGTCGTGCTGTCCGGCAGGCCGTAGTTATAGGCAAGGCCCGCGGTCATCTGCGAAACGCCGAAGCCCAGCGAGGTGGCGACGCCGAACACCGTGCCGCAGACGGCGAAGATGTCGATCGCATCACCGATCGGTCCGTTGATCCGTTTGCCGAGCAGTGGCGAAAACCCCGATCGGAGCGTCAGAGGCAGATTCTTGCGGTAGGTGAAATAGGCGAGGCTGAGCCCGACCAGCGCATAGATCGCCCAGGCATGGACACCGTAATGGTGGAAGGTGATCGCCATGGCCTCCCGCGCGGCATCGATCGTCCCGCTCTTCGCCTCAGGAGGCGAGATGTAATGCTGGATCGGCTCGGCGACCGCGAAATACATCAGACCGATCCCCATGCCCGCCGCGAACAGCATCGCAAGCCACGACAGATAGGGAAAATCCGGCTCGGCATCGTCCGGCCCGAGCTTGAGCTTGCCCGCCGGTCCGAAGCCGAGCATCAATACGACGACCAGAAAGACGGCGACCGCCGCGATGTAGAACCAGCCGAACGTATCGATCGTCCAGGCCTGCGCCGCCTTGAAGGCATGATCGGCGCTGCCCGGCATCGCGATCGTGGTGATCAGCAGGGCGGCAATGATCCCGGACGCGCCCCAGAAGACCCGCGGATTGATGTGATGTGTCGGCATGTCTGCAGGGTAGCCGATATCCGCCGCCCTGGCGAATGATGCACCTGTCTTGTCCGATCAGGCCGCGGCTGCGATAGCCCTTCGCGGGCGCGCCCCTTGGCAAAGGAGTGCAGGCATGTTGCGCTGGTTAAGACGCCTGCGCCGGGGACCGTGACGGAGAGCTAGCCATGACCGATCGCACGTGCCGTCCCGCGCCTGCCCTGCCGGCCACAGCGCATCGCCCCCGCCACCCCGCCCTGCGCGTGAGCGCTGCATGATCCGACGCGACCGCAGCGCGGCAAGCAGGGAAAGCGTCATCAGCGGCGCCTTGCGGCGGCGCCGGCGTACGCCGGTGTGGCTGTCGCTGCTGTGGCGGGTCGGTCTGGTCCTCGCGCTGCTCGGCGTCGCACTGGCGGGTCATTGGCTGGATCGCAGCGGTCTGCGCGACAATATCGACGGCCATATCAGCTTCGCCGACGTCCTCTATTTCACGATGATCACCATCACCACGGTCGGCTATGGCGACATCGTGCCGGTGACGGAACAGGCGCGGCTGTTCGATACGTTCGTGGTCACGCCGATCCGGCTGTTCGTGTGGCTGATCTTTCTGGGAACCGCCTATGACTTTCTGCTTCGACGCGTTTGGGACGGATGGCGGATGCGCGTGATCCAGCAGCGGCTCAGCGGCCATACGATCGTCACCGGCTTCGGCACGTCGGGCAGCGAGGCCGTGGCGGAGCTGATCCGGCGCGGCGCGGATCCCGCGACCATCGTCGTCATCGACGAACGGGCAGCCGCTATCGAGATGGCCGAGCGGCTGGGCGTCAACGTCATGCAGGGCGATGCCAGCCGCAACGCGACGCTGGATGCGGTGCAGGTCGCGCGCGCGAAGGCGGTGATCGTCTCCGCCGGGCGTGACGACACGTCGATCCTGATCGTGCTGACGGCGCGCGGACTGGCGCCCGGCGTACCGCTGAGCGTGGTGATCCGCTCGGAGGACAACGAACCGCTCGCCCGGCAGGCTGGCGCGACGACGGTCATCAACCCGGCCAGCTTTGCCGGACTGCTGCTCGCCGGCTCGACGCATGGTGAGCATCTGGCCGACTATATCGCCGATCTGGCCGCGCACGGCGGCCGCGTCGCGCTGCACGAACGCGACGTCGCGCCGGCGGAGGTGGGTCGGCCGCTGTCCGCCCTCACCACCGGCCTTGGTGTCCGCCTGCACCGGGACGGTACCGCGATCGGCTTCTGGGAACCGCAGGCGCGGCGGCTGGAGATCGGCGACCGGATCGTCGAAATCGTCCCCACGGAGCGCCTGCCATGACCGCCGCCGCCTCGGATCGCCCCGGCCCCGGCGGTTAACGATCCGGGAACCGCAATCGCAGTGATCAAGGCAAGTTCGCGCATCTTGCGCCGCATCGTCGATCATCAGGCCGACATGGCGTTCTTGCCCGCTCGGGTGCATGTCCCCGCCATTCACCTCGCCAAAACTGCTCGACGATTGATGCGGTCCGATCGTGGTGCTGCCACAATCGAAGTCGGTATACGTCTGCAAAGGGCTTTCAGTGCGCTAGCGAGGCATGCCGAGGGTGCCCGCCCCCCTCATCCGACGCGAGACGCGGGATGCCGTCGAGCGCGCAACAGTGGCTCAACGAGCGGCGCTGACCGGGGGCAATGGAGCAAACCCATGCTTCCTGCTTCGGTTCTGGTTGACCCAGTTGTTGACGCTCGGGCTGCCCATTCAGCCACCCGAGTCCGGTCGTTCGTTCATGTAAGTGTCGCGGTCAGATCTACTTGAAAAGCCGATTATGCGCTTTGTCGACCGACGCCCGGCTTCCGCCACTCCGGCACGTTATCAGCGGCCGAAGAACCGAGGCAACACGCTCCCAACTCAAGGTCAAATTGGGAACGGCAGCGCTCGCCATTCTTTTGACCATCATCCGCTACCGGCTATCGGCGTAGCGACGAGGTATCCAAGCGATTGATGATCATGCGTATGAAACCGGGCTGGAAGTTAATAAGCGTATTTGCCCTGACCCTGTCAGGTTGCGCCACGCAACCCGTTCCCGTGCAGCCACCGCCTGCCATCGTCCCTGTAACGCCGCCGCCCCCGTCTATGCCAGCCGGCGGCTACGTTGGTATGAAGATCCCTTCTAAGCTCAATGACGGCAGATACTTCACCCCGAATCTCAACAATACGGATTCAGCCGCCGTTTGGCACCTGCGTAACGCGTTGAACGTAGCGGCGCTTGGCTGCGATCTGGAAGGTGGCGGGATCGTCGATGCGTACAACGCCTGGATTAGGAACCATGCCGCCGTAATCGACCGCTACTATCAGGCCCTTATTCGCGAATGGCAGGCACCCGGCTGGATCGACTGGCAGCGCGTCTATGACGACGATCAGACGCGCATCTACAATTTCTATGCGCAGCCGGCGATGCGATCGGGCTTTTGCGCTGCTGCGCGAGAAGAAGTCGCGCAGGTCGGCCAGATTTCGGACGACGATCTGCCGACTTTCGCTCATTCAGCCTTATCACGCCTCGACCGCCCCTTCATCAATTTCTATAAGGAGTTCGACGCCTGGCGAACCTTTTACCACCTCAACCCGCCGGCTGCCGCGCAAACCGGCGACATCCCTCTTATAGTGGTACAGCCGCCTCCGGTCACGACGCCCGACGGAACCGGTGCTCCCATCGAAGCGGCACCGGCCCCCGGACAGTAAGTGACAAGAAAGCAGACGTTTATAGCGAGATCAGCGTGTCCTGATAGCGGACATCCATTCATCGGCTCGCGAACAGCTCCACCACACTCATCGGCGCGTCCGGCCCGAAGAAGCGTGCGAGATTGCTGGCGCTGTGATGCGCGACGATGTGGCTGCGGGCAAACAGCTCATGCTCGTAGGCCGACAGCGCCGCTTCATGGTCTTCAGGATGGTCTATCAACGCTCGTGCAAGCTCCACGCCATCGAGCATGGCGAGATTGGCCCCCGCGCCCGCGAAGGGTGACATGAGATGCGCCGCGTCGCCGATCAATGTCACTCCCGCCGATCGCTTCCACGTATTCGACGGCGGCAGCGCATAGATCGGCCGGACGATGGGCCTTGCGTCGCCGTTTTTGATGAACGCGCGAAGGGGGTGGCGCCCATTCGTCGAACAGAGCGGCCACACGTGCAGTGACGGTCGCCGGATCGGCGGTAGCCCAAGCCTCGGGGCAGGTTACTGCGACATAGGTGTGGATGCTGCTATCACTGTTGCGATGCGCCAGGATCGCCTGACCGGGCGCCGCCGCCATCAGCGTGCCTGAGCCGATCACCGCGGCGGCGGCATGGGCCTGTGGGTCGTCGGGGGCGAGATGCAACTCGACGAAGCTGATGCCGACATATTCGGGGCGAACATCGGTGATGAGCGGACGCACCCGCGACCATGCGCCGTCCGCACCGACCAGCAGTGTCGTCTCAACTGTCGAGCCATTCGCGAATGCCACCATGTGGCGACTGCCTGCCGTCGGGCGGATCGAAACAACCTTGTGCCCCCATTTAACCAACTCCGGCGGCAGGGCGTCGAGCAGCATCCTGCGTAGCTCGCCGCGATCGACCTCCGGCCGGGCCGTGGCCGGGTCGCCGGGACGGTCGAGCAGCACCGTGCCCTGACAGTCCACGACCCGCTTTGCATCCTCGCCCGGCCGCACAAGCGTCAGAAATGTTCCGTGAAGCCCCAGATCGTGCAGTGCCCGCTGCCCGCTATGCTCGTGGAGGTCGAGGAGTCCGCCCTGCGCGCGCGCATCCGCCGACGCCTCCGCTTCATACACGGAAACTTTGATGCCGTGACGATGCAACATGCCGGCGAGCACTAGGCCACCAAGGCCGGCACCGATGATCGTGACGTTCTCTCGCATATACGTGACGTTCTCTCGCATATATACGTGCTCCTTCGTCCTGCAGGCTTGCCTGCATCGACATCAGTGGAGCCGCTGGCCGGCGAGAGCCGGCGTGTGCGCGGTGGGTGGACGTAACCACCGCACCGTTTTTCGCAGCGGGGAAAACTTAGAATGACTGGAGCGACCACGCAACACCTTGATGAGTCCGCGAGTTGCTCCAGTTGCGGACATTTCGATCGGCGCGCCCGATGCTCGAGAACTGCCGCTGGGTCATCAGCGGATGCAAGGCCGCCGAACCTTTACAGCCGCCCCAAACCCTGCAGCGTTACGCGCAGCGCCTCGTCGAGCGGCGTTGCCGGCACCTCGCCGAGAAAGCGGCGCAACTTGCCGTCGATCAGCCGGAGCGGCCGGCGCCAGAGATAGATCATCTCGCGCATCTCGCGCGCGGTCTCATGGAACGGCGCCATCGCGTGCACCACCGGCCAGGGGAACGGGTAGATCGGCGCGTTCGGCTTGCCTGCCGCCTGGCGGATCGACTCCGCGAACGCGCGGTTGTCGTCCACCCAGGTGCCAGCGAAGTGGAAGCTGTCGAACGCCGGCAGCGCGTCGCGCCGTTCAAGGAGGCGCACCATCGTCTCGGCAAGGTCGGGCAGATAGGCCCAGGCATGGCCGCTACCCGCGCACGCAGGATTGAACACGCGCCTGACCGGCCCGGGCGTCGGCACCATGCCCTGCGCCAGCCAGCTATTGCCGCTGCGCGGACCGTAGAAGTCGCCCGCGCGGACAACCAGTGCCCTGGCATCGTTCCGGCTCGCCTGGAGCAGGCGGCGCTCCATCTCGACGCGGATCGCACCCTTTCGGGTCACCGGGTTCTGCGGGGTATCCTCGTCGACAGCCTCGCCCGCGTCCGGCCCGTAATTGTAGACCGTGCCTGGCAGCAGCACGCGCGCGCCGGTCCCAGCTGCCGCTGCGATCGTGCTGTCGAGCATCGGCAACACCAGCCCTGCCCAGTTGCGGTAGCCGGGTGGGTTCACCGCGTGCACGATCACCGACATGCGATCGGCCGCGGCGGTGACGGACGCCTTGTCCATGGCGTCGCCCTGCACCCATTCCAGCGCCGGATTGCTCACCCGGGCCCGCGCCGGGTCGCGATGAAGCGCGCGAACCGTCCAGCCACGGGCGTGCAACGCTTGCGCCACCTCACCACCGATGCCGCCGGTCGCGCCGATCACCAGCGCCGTGTTTGTGTCCTTGTTCATGGTCACCTCCTCATTGCGAGGGCGGAGATGGACGCCATCCGGGCCAACCGAAATTGCGACAATACGCAGAGCAGCTATACGAGATCGTATGAACAGCGGACCCGGGTGGGAGTTGTGGCGCACCTTCAGCGCCGTCATGCACGCGGGCAGCCTGTCGGGTGCGGCGCGCGCGCTCGGTCTCACCCAGCCGACCGCCGGGCGACATATCGCGGAACTGGAAGCGACACTCGGCGCTGGCGCGCTGTTCACGCGCTCGGCGCGCGGGCTGCAACCCACCGAGACCGCGCTGGCGCTCGCGTCGCAAGCCGAGGCGATGGCTGCCGCCGCGGCAGCGCTGGTGCGAACCGCCTCCGCTCCCGCCGATGCGGTGATCGGCGTCGTCCGGATCAGTGTGAGCGAGGTGATCGGAGCGGAGGTGCTGCCGCCTGTCCTCGCCGCCCTGCGCGCGCAGCATCCCGGGTTGATGATCGAGCTGCTGCTCACCAACGCCTCGTCCGACCTGTTGCGGCGTGACGCCGATCTTGCAATCCGGATGACCGAGCCGAAGCAGCAAGCGTTGCTCGTCAAGTCAGTGGGCCGCATCCGCCTCGGCTTCTATGCGCACCGCGAGTATCTTGCCGGCGCCGTGTCGATTGACAGCGCCGCTGACCTGGAGCGGCATGCGATCATCGGCTTCGACCGGGATGTGGCGTCGATCCGGTCACTTGAGGCAGCCTGGCCTGACCTGCCCACCTTTGCGCTGCGCACCGACAACCAGTTGGCACAGCTTGCGCTGATCCGCGCCGGCTGCGGGATCGGTGTGATGCAGGACCCGATAGCCCACCGCGACCCGGCGCTGATCCCGGTCCTGCCCGAAACCTTCCACGCCCATCTGCCCGTCTGGATCGCCATGCATGAGGACCTGCGCTCGACCAGGCGGATGCGGCTGGTCTTCGACGCACTGGTCCGCGGCATGACGGCCTACATCAGGGTGGGATCAGAGCGTTAGCAGTGACTCAGTTCCGCACCCTTTCTCGACGCAATCATTTCAGCCGCTCGGTCATCTCACAGGCAAGCGCAGCATGGGAAAGCGGTCAAATGGTCTGGCTCAACGAGCGCTGCGTCCGCATCCGCCCAATCGCTATTGCGAGACGGTTGCACTTTAAGTAGGAGGCTTGTATCCGCCCCCGGAAACGGGGAACTTACATGAAGCTCATACTCATCTCTCTTGCGGCGACCGTCATCCCGGTCACCGGCGCAAGCGCGCAGGAAGCACGGGATGGTGGCGAACCGGCGAACAGCCGCCGCGAAGACATCGTCGTGACGGCCGCGCGGACCAACCTGCCCCCCAGCGCCTTGCCGCTGACCGTGGATGTGATCGATCAGGAGACCTTGTCGCGTCAGGTCACGGTATCGGGATCGGTGGTGGATGCGGTATCGGCGCTACTACCCGCCTTTTCGCCCACGCGGGAGAAAATCACCGGCACCGGCGAGACGTTGCGCGGTCGCTCACCGCTCTACGCCATCAACGGCATCCCTCAGACTACCCCGATCCGCGACGGTGCGCGGGACGGCTATACGATCGATTCCTTCTTTATCGACCGGATCGAGGTCATCTATGGCTCCAATGCGCTGCAAGGGATTGGCGCGACGGGCGGCGTCGTCAACCAGGTCACCGCCAGAGCGCCTAAAGAGGAGGGCTGGAGCGGCCGGACACTTCTCCAAGGCAACAGCGGCGACGACCTCTCGGGCGCCTCGCTCGGCGGCAAGGTTGCCGGTCTCGTCAGTCTGCGCAGCGGCCGGTTCGACGCCACCGCCGGCGTCGCCTTTGAGCGGCGCGGGGTGTTCCTGGATGGCCGTGGAAGACGCGTCGGCTATGACGGCAATCAGAGCGAGATACAGGACACCGATACGCTGTCCTTTTTCGGTCGTATCGGTGTCGATTTGTCCGACACCGCTCGTCTCGAAGTCATCGCCAATCGCTTCCGGTTGCAAGGGAACAACCATTATGTCCCGGTCGAGGGCAGTCGGGAACGCGGCATTCCCGCAACGACCCGCCGTGGCGAAACGCCGGGACAGCCTTCCACCGGCGTCGCACAGATGATGTCGGCATCGCTGACGGACGGCGATCTTGCCGGTGGTGCGTTCACCCTTCAGGGCTTCTACAATCGCACCAGCGACACATTCGCGGGCGGCATTCTTGCAACCTTCCAGGATGCGCGGATCGCGCCCGTCGGCACGCTGTTCGAACAGTCGCGCAACGTCTCTCGCAAGCTCGGGGGCAAGGTAAGCTACGAGCGCGAAGTCCCCGGTTTCAAGGCGCTGACGCTTACCGCCGGGTTTGACGCACTGTTCGACCGCACCGCCCAGACACTGGTGCAGACGGGCCGAACGTGGGTGCCGCAGACCGACTTCCGCAGTCTCGCCCCGTTCGGGCAGGCCAACCTCAAGCTGCTGGACGGCGTCGTCCGCCTCGCGGGCGGGGTGCGACACGAGAACGTCCAGCTTGACGTGCCGGACTATACAACCCTCGCAACATCTGGCTCGCGCTTCGTCACCGGCGGCAAGCCGGCGTTCGATCGCGCCTTGTGGAACGGCGGCGTCGTGCTGGAGCCGATGAAGGGCATCCGAACCTATGGCAGCTATGCGGAAGGATATACGATCGCCGATATCGGCCGGGTGCTACGCGCGGTCAGCCAACCGAACGTGCGTATCGACGAATTTCTTGACCTGACGCCGGTCATTTCGAACAACCGCGAGGTGGGACTCGAGGTGACGCGGGGACCGCTCGTCGCCAGCGCAACCTACTATTGGTCGTCGAGTGAGGCGGGACAGGTGCTGGTCCGCAATGACGACGGCATCTTCAACGTCAACCGCCAACCGGTCGACATCGAAGGGCTGGAGCTCAACCTCGATGTTCGTACGCCAATGCCAGGCTTGAAGATCGGGACCGGCTACAGCCACGTCACCGGTCGGACGGACACCAACGCGGACGGTACGCTCGACGCCGATCTCGACGGTGCCAACATTTCGCCCGGTCGTCTGAATATCAACTTGGACTATAGCAGCGGCCGCTTCAGCGCGCGTGCGCAAGGCCGGTGGTACCTATCGCGCCGGTTTGAGGGGCAGCCGATCGCCAACGATTTCGTCGGCTACCGTTTGTTCGATGCCTATGTCGCCTACGAGCTGCCGGTCGGCCGAGTGATGCTTAGCGTCCAGAACTTGGGCAACACCGACTACGTCACCTACTATAGCGATACGCAGGGTCCAACCGACAATGCCCGCTTCTACACCGGACGGGGCCGCAATTTCACATTGAGCTGGCAGGCGGGCTTCTGACGCGCACGCTGTCGCTGCCTCACCGCATGATCGGCGCGATCGGCGGCCTTTGCAGGCCGTCCTCGGGCTGACTGGCACGCTGTTGGTCCGGCGAAACGACATGACCTTCGTGTCCGATGCCAGCTATTCTATTCGTACTGATCCTGCGGCGCTGGCGCGGATCGCGGCAACGTTGGGGAGGGACCACGGCCGGCGCGTCGGCGCGTTTTACCGCCAGTTCCAGTGCGCCGCGTTGGCGCGACAGCCGCCTGCTGCGCCGCCCCGATACGCGCGGCCACGCACCACGCGCCCGGTGTGGGCACCGGTCGGCCGACCATCGCGCAACGCAAATCGCCCGTTCACGAGCACATCGCTCACTCCGGTGGCGAGTTGCGCAGGTCGCTCATAGGTCGCCTGGTCGGCGATCGTGGCGGGGTCGAACACCACGATGTCGGCGTACAGGCCGGCGCGCAAGCGGCCGCGATCGACGATGGAGAGATGGTCGGTAGGCAAGCTGGTGAGCCGCCGTACCGCCTCGGCGAGCGTAAGGTCATGCGTGTCGCGGACATAATGGCCCAGCAGCCGTGCGAAATTGCCATATGCGCGCGGGTGATCGCGGCTGCGTAGAAACACGCCCTCCGGCGCAGGAGCGGCCTCGTCCGAGCCGAAGCTCATCCACGGCTGGCGGATCGCCTTGCGCACATTCTCCTCGCTCATCAGGAAATAGGCGATACCGACGCGCGTGCCGTCCTCGACCACCAGGTCCATCGCGGTCTCCTCGGGCGTCGTGCCGCGCTCGCGCGCGACAGCGGCAAGCGTCTTGCCGGCGAGCGGCTTGAGCGCTGGGTTCTTGAAGCCGAGCAGCAGCGTGCCTTCCGCGCTGGCACCAGCCAGTAGGTTCTCCCATGTCGCCGGATGCGGGTCGCGCATCTCGGCGGCGACTTTCGCGCGCGTCGCCGGATCCTTCAGCCGCGCGATCCATGCGTCGAGCCCGCCGGCCTGCACCCACGGCGGCATCGCCGCGTCGAGCCCGGTCGCGCCGGCGGTGTAGGTGTACATGTTGGCGGAGATGCGCACGCCGCGCGCACGCGCTGCCTCGATCGCGGCGATGACGCGGTCGATCTTGCCCCAATTGTCGCGACCGGCCTGTTTGAAATGGTAGATCTCGGCGGGCGCGCCCGAGGCCTCGGCGATGGCGATCGTTTCCGCCACGCCTTCCTCCAGCCGATCGCCCTCGCTGCGCATATGGACGGTGTAGATGCCGCCGCACGCCGCCGACACCTTCGCCAGCGCGATCAGCTCGGGCGTCTTCGCGAAGGTGGCGGGCGTGTAGATCAGCATGTCGGTCAGCCCGAGCGCCCCCTGCTCCATCGCCGCGCGCACCAGCCCGCGCATCCGCTCGAGCTGGGCCGGCGTCGGCTGGACGTCGTCGGCGCCGAGCACCGCCTCGCGCACCGTGCCCGCGCCGACGAAGGAGGCGACGTTGGGCGCGATCGCACGGTGCGACAGCACGTCGAGATAGCCGCCCAGCGTCGTCCACGTGACGGGATAGCGCAGGTCACCCTGTTTGCTGACCATGTCGCGCCGCATCGCCGGGCTGAGCGGCCCCATCGAGAACTCGCCCATCACCTCCAGCGTGACGCCCTGCGCAAAGTCCGACAGCGCACGACCGTCAACCAGCAGGCTCTCCTCCGGGTGCGCGAGCATGTTGACGAAACCGGGCGACACCGCCTTGCCGCGCGCGTCCAGCTCGGTGGCGCCGTGCGCCGCGACGTGCGGCGCGACCGCCGCGATCCGGTCGCCGGCGATGGCGACGTCGCCGACATACGGCGCGTCGCCCGAGCCGTCGTAGATCGTGCCGCCACGGATCACGACGTCATAGCGCGGCGGCGACGCGGCGCCTGTCAGCGGCAGTGGGGCGAGCAACAGGGCAGCGAGCGGTAGCAGGCGCTTCATGGCGGCTCCTCGGCGAAATCGGGTCAGATCGGCAGCTCGGACGTGGACTTGATCTCGGACAAAGCGACGGTGGAGGTGATCTCCTGCACGCCGGGCAGTCGGCTCAGCTTGTCGAAGAAGAAGCGCTCGTAGGCGTCGATGTCGCGCGCGACGATGCGCAGCATGAAGTCGGTCGTACCCATCAGCACATAGGCGTCGAGCACCTCGGGGAAGCCGCGGATCGCTTCGGCGAACTCGTCGAGGTTGGCGCGGCCGTGCGCGTTGAGCCGCACCTGCGCGAAGATGTGCGCGCTGAGCCCGACCTTGCGGCGGTCCACCAGCGCGACACGGCCGCGGATCACGCCCTCGCGCTCGAGCCGGTCGATCCGGCGCCAGCACGGCGAGGCCGACAGGCCGACCTTGGCGGCGATCTCGGCGACGGTCTGCTGCCCGTCGCGCTGCAGCTCGCGGAGGATGCGGCGCTCATAATCGTCGAGCTGGGTCATTCGTACCGCGATCCGGGCATATGCAGGATGAACATGCCCCAGCGTAGCGGCTGGCGCGCGGATGAGGAGACCTTTTCCGGCGCGCCGCTGCCATGCTGTGCGCCAACGATCCGACCGAGGCTATCCCGCATGACCGTCCGCTTCCTCGTCGCCGGTGCGGCCTCGCCCGACCTGCCGCTGCGCGTGCTCAATCTGCTCGCGCTGCGCTCAATCGCGTTCGACGCGGCGTCGGTCGAGCGCGACGGCGACACGTATCGCATCGGCGTCGCGGTGAGCGGGCTGGAAGACGGCGTCGCCGAACTGCTCCTCGCCAAGATGCGCGCGCTGGTGCTGGTGGAGAGTGCCACGCTCAGTAATTGAGGCTCCAGCCGATCAGATGCGCCATCGCGGCGACCCACAATAGCCCGAGGAACGCCAGCGCGACCAGCGCGGCACGGAGCCGCACGCCCCAGCCGAACGCGCCGCGGAACGCCTCGATCAGGTTCCACACGCCGACCAGCGCCGCCGCGATCGGGATCACCGCCGCTACCTGAAGCAGCCGGATCGTGCCGTCGAGCGTGGCGTTATAGGCGTCGACCTGCTGGCTCAGGATCGGTGCGACGACGGTGTACCAGCCCGCGACATAGGCGAGGTCGGCGACCGCGGCGACGCGCACCAGCAATCGCGCGCGTGCGGCGCGTGCGGTCGCCACCGGCGGCGCGGCGTAGCGGCGGCGGATCCACCAGCCCACCGGCCAGGCGATGGCGGTGAGCAGCAGCACCAGCAGCGACAGGCCGGCGATCGTCTGGAACATCGTCGCGTTCCGCATCGCCGGCACCGCCTGGAGCACGCCCACCGGGTTCTGGCTGTCGACGATGGTGCGGCGTCCGCGCAGCTCGGTCACGCGCAGCAGCCGCGTGCCGTCGACCGCACGCCACAGCCCCGGCGCGATCTCGCGGAAGCGCTTGCCCTCGATCGAGGAGACGCTGATCGTGCCGTCGTCGTTGGCGCTGACCACGTCCTGCTGGAGCAGGTAGAAGAGGCTGATGAAGCCGGTCTCGACGCGGCGCGAGCTCTCGTAATGCCCCGCCAGCGCGCGCGCGTCGGCCGCGGCGCTGGCGATCGCGGGCGGCAGCGGCGCGGGGGTTGCCGGAAAGTAGCGGTCCATGAACAGATCGAACAGCCGCTCGCGCACGCCGTAGACCGCGTCGTGCTCGCCGCGGCTGCTGAAGCTCATGAACAGGCCGACGTTCTTCTCGGGCAGCAGCGCCAGATCGGTGTGGAAGACGATCGTGTCGCCGCCGTGGCCGATCACGGTCGTGCCGTTGCGCTGCATCCAGAAGAAGCCGTGCGCCATCGTGTCGAAGCCCGGGGCGGGCGGCGTTGGCGGGCGGTGCATGAACGCGACCGTCTCGGGCCGCAGGATGCGCGCCCCGCCGTAGCTGCCGCCACCCAGATGCGCGAGCATGAAGCGCGCCATGTCGTTTGCGGTAGAGGCGACGCTGCCGGCCGGCGCGGTGCCGACCAGCTCATAGGCGTGCGGCGGCCCGTCGCTGGTGGCGTAGCCTTTGGCGGCGAGCGGCGCGAGCGCGGGTGGCAGCGGCTGGACGAAGGTGGTGTGCGCCATGCCGAGCGGGCCGGTGATGTGGCGTGCGACATAGGCCTCGAACGGCTCGCCCGAGACGCGCTGGACGATATAGCCCGCCAGCGCGACACCGTAATTGGAATAGGCCGGCGCCTCGCCGGGCCTGAACAGGAAGGGGCGCGTATTCTCCTTGAGATAGCGCTCGGTGGTCTTGAGCAGCTTGGGGTCGCTGGCGAGCAGGTCCTTGAGCCCCTCTTCGAAGCCGCCGCGGTGCTGCATCAGGTCGTTGATCGTCACCGCGCGGCCCGGCGGGGTGATGCGGAAGTCGAGGTAGCGGTTGACGTCGGCGTTGAGGTCGATCCTGCCCTGCTCGACGAGCTGCATCACCGCGGTCCACGTCAGCAGCTTGGAGGTCGAGCCGATCCGCATCAGCGAGCGGCGCGGGTCCATCGGCGTCTTTGCGGCGACGTCGGCATAGCCATAGCCCTTCTCGAAAAGGATCGCGCCGTCCTTGACGACTGCGACCTGCGCGCCCGCGATCTTCCCGGCCTGGAGCGCGGCGGGCATATAGCCGTCGAGCCAGGCGCCGACATCGGCGGCGGTGAGCTGCGGCGTCGCTGCAGGCGTCGCGGGCGCCGGCGGCGCGGCATCGCCCGGCGAAGCAGGTGGCGCGACCGGCGGGCGTTCCGGCGGCGTCGCGGCGACCAGCAGCGCGGGGAGGAGCGCCAGCAGAAGCGTCTTCATCGTCATCCTCTCACCTCGCAGCCTCGGGCTCGAACAGCAGGTCGGCATAGTCGAAGCTGAAATCGGCGATCGGCGAGACCGGCCGCGCGGTGATGCGCGCCACCCTGCCCGCGGCATCGAGCGCGAAGGTGAGATAGGCCGGCTCGATCGCGGGATCGTCGAAGCGCGCGACGAACGTGTCGTACTGATAGTGTTCGAGCCGTCCTGCCATGCGCGGCGTCGGCACGAAGCGCACCGTCAGCCCGGCCGCGTCGCCGCCGACCTCGATCGGGCCATACCAGCGATCGACATAGCGCCCGGCGTAGCGCGCCAGCGGCAGCGACGGGCCGACCTTCGCAGGGGCCGCCGCCGTGGCGCGCACCGCCGCCTCGGCCGCCGCGATCCGCTGCGCGCGGTACTTCGTAAAGCGCGTCGGCCAGTCCTGCCGTTTCGCCCCGAGATAATGGTCGATCAGCTCCCACATCAGCCCGTGCCGCGGCGCGGACTCCTCGCTGTTGAGCTCGATCGCGAAGCCGACGTTGCGCGCCGGGATCATCACCACCACCGAGGTCATGCCGAACAGCCCGCCGGCGTGCCACACGATCCGCTCGCCGCGATAGTCGCGCACCTCCCAGCCGAGCGCATAGGCATCGAAGGTCGGCGTGGTCGCCGCGACCGGCTCGGGAAGCGGGGTGATCGGGATCGGCGTCACCGGCGACCACATCTCGCGCCCCGCCGCGGCGGAGAAGACGCGCGTGCCGTCCGCCGCGACGCCGCCGCCCAATTGCACCTGCAGCCAGCGGGCCATGTCGGTGGCGCTCGCCGCGATCAGCCCGGCGGGGGCGGCGGCCTGAGGCAGCTGGTCGCGCTCGTCGAGCCCGCGCACCGTACCGGTGCCGCGCACCGCGCCGCCGAAGCGCGCATGCGGCAAGGCGCGGTTGGGCATCGCCCAGAAGGCCGCCAGCTCGCCGGTCGCGCCCGCCATGCCGGCGGGGGCGAGCACGTGCGCGCGGACGTAATCCTCCCACCGTTGCCCGCTCACCGCCTCGATCAGCTGCCCGGCGACGGTGTAGAGGACATTGTCATAGGCATAGCCGCTGCGGAAGCTGGTCGCGGGCGCGATATAGCGCAGCCGCCGCACGATCTCGGCGCGCGAATAGCTGCCGCGCGGCACGTACAGCAGGTCACCCGCGCCGAGCCCGAGCCCGCTGCGATGCACCAGCAGGTCGCGCACCGTCATCTCGCGCGTCACCCAGGCGTCGTACATCTGGAAGCCGGGCAGATGGTCGACCACCCGGTCGTCCCAGCCGAGCTTGCCCGCATCGACGAGCGTCGCGATCGCGGCGGCGGTCATCGCCTTGGCGGTGGAGCCGATCAGGAAGGCGGTCTTCGCGTCGACGCGCTCGGGCGCGCCCTGTCGCCGCACGCCATAGCCTTTGGCGAGCGTGACCTTGCCGTCCTCGACGATCGCCACCGCCATGCCGGGCGTGCCCGAGGCCCGCATCACCTGCTCGACGCGCGCATTGAAGCCCTTGGGCGGCGCGGCGAACGCGGGCGCGGCGGCGATCGCGGCGAGCAGGACGGTCGTGGCGTGTCTCATGCGGTCGGCTCCGGCTGGGCCGACCCGCCGCGCCCTACGATAGTGAGCAGCAGCAGCGGCACGACGTAGATCAGGATCAGCACGGCCGCGAGCAGCCGGTAGCCGCCCGCGATCAGCCCGACCAGCCCGACGCGCTCCGCCAGCAGCATGCACGGTGCCAGCAACGCCAGCGCGAGCAGCGCGCGCATTGCGGGCGAGAGCGTGTCCCGCCCGCGCGCGCGCGCCACCCGCTCGTTGACCGCGTGGACCGCGCCGGTGCCACTCTCCAGCAGCGCGGCGAAGATCATCAGCTGGAAGCCGAGGTGGAACAGCGGATGGCCGAGCCGCGTGAGAATATAGTCGGACGGCAGTACCGCGCCCGCGATCTCGGGCAGGAACGCGGCCATGGTGACGAAGAACAGCAGCGCGGGCAGCATCGCCAGCGGCGCCGCCAGCGCGCCCGCGATCACCGCGTCGCGGCCCGAGCGGAAGTGGCGCGTCACCGGCAGCACGATCACCGCGCCGACGATATTGTAGCCCGCATAGGTCAGCCCGCCGAGCGCCCAGCTTGTTGCGGGCGGCCCGGCCGCGGCGAAGGCCTCGCCGATCCGCCCGCCCACGCTCGTCAGCGCGAGCAGCAGGAACAGCGCATAGGTGGCGTAGAGCAGCACCGAGACCCAGAGGAAGACGCGCTCCACCCCCGCGTTCCCCCAGGCGACGCAGGCGGTGATGCCGGCGAGCAGCGCCAGCGTCCCCACCAGCGGGGGAAGCCCCAGCGTCGCCGCGCCGATCTCTCCCGCCGCGGCGCCGAAGACCGCGAGCACGACCACGATGAACAGTGCGTAGGCGGCCTCGAACAGCACCCAATAGCGCCCCAGCAGCGCCTGGAAGAAGGTGCGATAGTCGCGCGCGCCGACCGCATGCGCGAGCCGGAAGGTGGCGGCGGCGACGACGCCCCAAACCAATGTCGCCAGCGCCATCGCCAACACCCCGCCCCAGGCGCCCGCGGGAAGGAAGAATTCGGCGAGTTCGCGTCCGGTGGCGTAACCGCCGCCGATCACCACCGCCTTGAAGGCCAGTCCGGGCAGCACGTACCGCCGGAAGCGGTCGGCCGCGGCGGGACTCAGGCCGCGCATGCGTCGAGCAGTCGCTCGAAGGCGTCGCCGCCGCGGATCGGGTCGGCCGCGGGCAGGCCCAGCCGTTCGCCCGTTTGCGCGATCTCCGCCGCCGCCGCCGCGTCCGCCATGCCAGCGGTGTTGAGGCTGACGCCGGCGCAGCGGATCGCGGGGTTGGTCAGGCGCCCGACCGCGATCGTCTGCTCGATCACCGCCTCGATCGACGGCACGCCATACCCCGGCGTGCCGAGGATCTGCGCGCGCCTCGGCTGGTGGCAGACGACGAACAGGTCGGGCTGGCTGCCGTGGAGCAGCGCCAGCGAGACGGCGGCATAGGAGGGATGGAACAGCGAGCCCTGCCCCTCGATCACGTCGAGATGCGTCGGCTCCGCGTCGGGGCTGAGCAGCTCGGCGGCCCCGGCGGCGAAATCGGCGACCACCGCATCGATCGCGATCCCCTCGCCAGCGATCATGATGCCGGTCTGCCCGCTGGCGCGGAAGGTCGCGTCCCGGCCGCGCGCCTGCAGCCCGCGCGCGATCGCCAGTGCGGTGTACTTCTTGCCGAGCGCGCAGTCGGTGCCGACGGTGAGCAGCCGCCGCCCGGCGCGCTTCGCGCCGGTCGCGATGGGCAGCGCGAGCGGCGGCTCGCGCACGTCGACCAGCCGCGTGCCCGCGCGCGTTGCGGCCTCGCGCAGCACCGGGATGTCGGCGAGCCGGGTGTGGAGCCCGGCGACGAGATCGAGCCCCGCCTCGACTGCGGCGAGCAGCTCGGGCATCCACGACGCCGGGATCACGCCGCCCTGATTGGCGACACCGATCACCATCGAGCGCGCGCCCGACGCCGCGGCGACGGCTGGCGTCATCCGCGGCAGGCCGGTGGAGACGGTCGCGGCCGGCAACGCGTGCTCGGCGAGACATTTGTCCGTTGCCCAGTCGCGCAGCCCGAGCGCGGTCTTGGTGAAGCCCGGCTCGGTCGCGTCGCCGAGGAATAGCAGATAGGGCGCCGCCAGCGCGTGCACCGCGCGCCGGGGAGAAGCGGAAGCTTCGCGCACGATCAGAACCCGACGCCCAGCGTCGCGCCGATCGTACGCGGCTGGATCGGGCTCACCTCGATCGCGCCATTGGGGCGGGTCGGATAGGTTCCGGCCGAGATCAGCCCGCGCGAGTCCCCGATGTTGCGCGCATAGACCGACAGGTCAAAACGCCCCAGCGACACGCCGGCACGCAGGCTGGCGGTGGTATAGCCGTCGAAGGTGATGCGGCGACCGAACAGGTCGCGATAGGCCGCATCGAAGTTGCCGAGCCGGTCGCTCACCGTCGAGAGATCGGCCCCGACATAGGGCCGCGCGCCGTCCCAGTCCCAGCTATATTCGGCGGAGACGTTGGCATTCCAGGTCGGGGCGAACGGCAGCTGGTCGCCGTCGCGGCCGCCGTTGGAGGTATCGCCGCGCAGCCGCGTGTTGTTGTAGGCGACCGTGGTGGTGACGGTGAAGCCGCGCGTCGGGCGCAGCGTCGCGGTCGCCTCGACGCCGTAGCTGCGCGCGCCGCGTCCGTTGGCATCGGCCGAGATCGGACCGGCGTCGGTCTGGAAGGTCGCGACGATCAGCGTCTTGTCCCAGTCGAGATAATAGCCCGAAAGGTCGATCCCGAAGGTCCGGTCGGCGGTCTCGGCGCGAATGCCCGCCTCGTAGCTCATCAGCGTGTCTGCGTCGGTCTGCAGCGGATAGTCGGGGCCGGCGCCGGGCGGCACCACGTTGGGGCCACCCGGGCGATAGCCCTTCGCGACGCGCGCATAGACCTCGCTGTGCGGCGCGAACTCGTAGCGCGGCGACACGGACCAGGTGAACACGCCCTCCTTGGAAGTCGCGCGGTTCTGCGACGGGCCACCGAACAAGATGCCGTCGAGCGTCTGCGTGGTACGCTGGTCGTTGTGGCTGTAGCGTCCGCCCGCGGTCAGGTCGAACTTGTCGCTGAGGTGCAGCGTCGCACTGCCGAAGCCGGCGAACTCCTTGTAGGTCGAGTCGAGCTGCGCCAGCACCAGACCGTTGAAGCCCGGGATTTCGGGCACCGGGGCGACCGGGCGCCCGGTCGCGGTGTCGAACGGGTAATAGCGCTGGTACAGCTGCCCCGGCTCGCGCGTATAGTATCCGCCGACCAGCCATTCGACGGTGGCTGAGCCCTCGGACGCCAGTCGCAGCTCCTGCGTGAATTTCTTCTGCGTCGAGCGGTTGGGATAGTAGATGCCGTAGGCGTCGGGCGCGAGACCGTAGATCTCCGAGGACGCATATTGTGCCAGCGTGACGCCCGGCGCGAGGAGGTTGTACGACACGTCGCTGCGGTCGGTCGCGACCTGGCGGCTGTAGCTGGTGACCGAGGTGAAGCTGGCGAAACCCAGGTCATAGTCGAGCGTGCCGGTGTAGAGGCGGTAGCTCACCTCGTTGCGATCGGGGAAGAGCTGATAGCGCACCGCGCGCCCGCCGGTGCTCGCGCCTGTGAACGGATCGGCGGTGATCGGGCGCAGCGTCGCCGCGTCGGCGTCGAACGCGTTGCGCGAGTCGACGTCGATGTTCTGCAGCACCGCGGTGAGCCGCAGCGACAGCCGATCGCTCGGCTTGAGCAGCAGCGAGGCGCGGCCGCCGTAGCTGCGCGCGCGGTTGACGTCCTCGTCGGCGATGCCGATCGCGTCGATATAGCCCGCGGTGCGGCGGTAGAAGCCGCTCGCGCGCAGTGCCACCGCGTCGCCGAGCGGCACGTTGACCAGCGCGTTGCCGTAATAGCCGGTGCCGCCGTCGCGCACCGTCTCGACACCGCCCTGCCCGCGCGCCTCCCACTCGCCCAGCCGCGGTGCGACAGTGACATATTTGACCACGCCGCCCAGCGAGTTGGCGCCGTAGAGCGTGCCCTGCGGGCCGCGCAGCACCTCCAGCCGCTCGATATCGAACGTGTCGAAGTCACCCGCCAGCGTGGCGCCATTGGTCTGGCCGGTGCTCGAGCCGAACGGCGTATCGTCGAGATAGACCGCGACGGTCGGGCTGGCGCCGCCGGCGTTGATGCCGCGCAGCACGACGCGGGTCTGGCCGGGATTGCCCGACTCGAACGACAGGCCGGGGACCAGCGCGGCATAGTCCGCGATGGTGCGTGCCTGCCGCTGCTCCAGCGCCTCGCCACCCAGCACCGAGATCGACTGCGGAACATCGGACAGCAGCTGTTCGCGCTTCTGCGCGGTGACGATGATGTCGCCGATCTGCGCGGGCGCGGGCGGCGCGGCGTCGGTCGCTGCCTGCTGCGCCGCCGCTGCTCCGCCGAGGAAGAGCGCCAGCGCACTCGCGGCCGACGCACTACGACGAATATTCCTCATCGCTTCCCCCTTAATTTGCTGATCAGGATGCTAGTGTCCTGATTGGAGAATAGTCAACCGGTAATCACCGTCGTTCACCGGTATTGATCACCGCGACCGATGCCGGATCGATCGCCGCCAGCAGCGCCGCAGCGAGCGAAGCCAGTCCGGCGAGCAGCAAAAAGAAGGCCCCGTGTCCCAGCGCGGTCCACGCGGTGCCCACCAGCCCGGCGGCAAGGCTGCCGGCAAAGGTGGCGAGGTACCAGGCCGCGACAGTGGTCGCGCCCAGCCCGGCGGGGGCGAGCCGCGCGAACAGTCCCAGCCCGGTCGGCAGGATGTGCAGCTCGCCGACGGTGAGCAATGCGAAGAACAGCGTGAGCCACAGCCAGTGCGACGGAGCTTGCTGCGCCGCGAGCGCCGCGAGCAGGAGATAGGCGCCAGCCACGATCAGCGCGCCCACCGCCATGCGCCGCACCGGCCGCTCCGCGCCGCCGCGCTCGGTGCGATGTCGCCAGCGCGCCAGCAGCGGGGGCGTCAGCGCCATCACGAACAACGGGTTGAGCGACTGGAACCACGTCATCGGCACGATCGCGTCGCCGGCGCGGCGATCGACCCCGCTGTCGGCCCAGAGCGCCACGGTATTGCCGACCTGTTCATAAGCGGCGCGGAAGATGGTGACGCACATTGCCACCGCCACCAGCAGCAGCGCCACCTTGCGCGTGAAGCGGCCGCGCGGCGTCGTGTGGCGCACCGGGGCGGCGCGCGCGGAGGCGGGCAGGTAGCGCTGCCCCCACAGATAGATGCCCAGCCCCGCCACCATGCCGACGCCGGCCGCGCCGAAGCCGTAATGCCAGCCGTACAGCTCACCCAGCGTCCCGCACAGCAGCGGCGCGAGGAAGCCGCCGATGTTCACGCCGACGTAATAAACGTTGTACGCCCAGCCGACGCGCGGGTCGCCGGGCGCATAAAGGTCGTCGATCTGGCTCGGCAGGCTCGGCAGGAACAGCCCGTTGCCCAGCGCGATCGTCACCAGCGCGACGTAGAAGAGCGGCTCGAACGCCATCAGAAAATGGCCCAGCGCCATGATCGCGCCACCCAGCACGATCGCGCGCCGCTTGCCGAGCAGCCGGTCGGCGATCACGCCGCCGAGGATCGGGGTGAAATAGGCGCAGGCGGTATAGGCGCCATAGATCAGCGAGGCCTGCGCCTGTCCCAGCATCAGCTGCTTGGTCATGTAATAGACCAGCAGCGCGCGCATCCCGTAGTAGGAGAATTGCTCCCACATGTTGGTGAGGAACAGCACCGTCAGCCCGCGTGGCTGACCGAACCAGGTCGGCGCAGGCGGGGCGGCGGCGCTCACCCGCCCCATACCTCGGCGCCGGCGTAGAGCAGGCCGTCGTCGTAGCGCACGCTGGGCGCGCGATCCTCCGCGAGGAAGGTCGGACCGTCGAGATCGACCAGGTCGGCGAACTGGCCCAGCACGAACCCCGGCGCGGTGGCGAGGCTGGTGCCGATCATCGTTCCCACCATCACGCCCAGCCCGAGCCGGCGCGCCTCGGCGGCCATCAGCAGCCCCTCAGTGAGGCCGCCGCACTTGTCGAGCTTGATGTTGACCACCTCAAACCGCCCGGCCGCCCCGGCGACGTCGTCGAGCGTCAGCAGACTCTCGTCGCCCGCGATCGGGATGGCGGAGCGATAGCCGTCAAGCCCAGCCTCCGCGCCGCGCGCGAGCGGTTGCTCCAGCAGCGACACGCGGTGCGGCAGCAGCCCCGCGACCAGCGCGTCGAGCTCGGCGCGCGCGAAGCCCTGGTTGCCGTCGACGCCGAGCCACACGTCCGGGCGCGCGGCGCGGATCGCGGCGACCCGCGCGAGGTCGAGGTCCAGCTCGCCGGTCAGCTTCACCTTGATCGAGCGTGCCCGTGCATAGCCACGCGCCACCGCCGCCATCGCCTCGGGCGTGTCGGCGCTGACGGTGAAGGTGGTGACGATCGGGCGCGGCGGCCCGCTCAGCCCGGCGAGCCGCCACACCGGCGTGCCGCTGCGCCGCGCCTCCAGCTCCCATAGGGCTGCGTCGACGGCGTTGCGCGCGCCGCCCGCAGGCATCAGCGCGCGCAGCTGCTCGCGCGTCGGCCCCGCCTCGACCGCCGCGCGCGCCGCCTCGACGTCGGCCAGCATCTTGGCGAGATCGTCGCCGAGATAATAGGCGCCGGCCCCCTCGCCGCGTCCCTGGTGCGTGCCGTCGTCGAGCGTGACGACCAGCACCTCGGCGGTCTCGAAGACATAGCCCGCGATGCGGAACGGCTGCGCCAGCCGCAGCGTCGCGGTTTCGGTGGAGAGCCGCAGCATCAGTAGAACACCGTCAGCGCGAGCAGGTGGAAGGCCACGGCGACCCACAGCACCACGAGGGTGGCGAGCAGCAGCAGCACCGCCCACAGCTTGCGCGTCCACGGCCGGTCGCCGCGGAGCGTCACGACCGCGTTCCAGCCGGCGATGCCGACCGCGCCGATGAACACGACGATGCTCGCGAGTTGCAGCAGCGTCAGCGCGGCACCGCCCGGCGCGCTGTCGCCGAACAGCACCGAGATCAGCCAGAACCAGCCGCCCAGCACCAGCAGCACCGCCAGCGCCATCACCCGCGCCGCCCGCGCCGCGCGCAATGGCATCCCGGCGAGCGGCATGACGGCCTGATAGCGGCGCCGCAGATACCAGGTGGCGGGCCAGAACAGCACGGTGAACAGCAGCACCGCAAGGCTGGCGTAGAGCGCGGGCAGCAGCCAGGCGGCATTGCGGTAGGCGGGCACGCGGTCCCACACCATGAAGGGCGAGACGAGGTCGAAGCTCCACCGCACCGGTTGCCCGTCGACCAGCTGCGCCGCGAGCCGATCGTGTCCGGCGGGATCGCGCCAGACATAGGGCGCGACCTCGACCCAGCTGACCGGAACGCCGTTGGCACCCTTGACCGAAGGGATGACGAGCCGGCCCTGCGCGTCGGCGCCCACCTCGGTCTGGCCGAACAGATTGGCGATGTCGACGAAGTTGGTGAAGGACGCGCGGCTCACCTGCCAGTGGCCGGCGAGCGCGGCGGCATGCCGCCGCGCGGTGGCCGCGTCGATGCGCCCGGCCGGCAGCGTCGGGCCGGGGAAGTAGCGGTCGGCGAAATCCTGGAAGAGCTGCCCGCGCGCGACATGCGCCGCACCGTCGCGCCCGGCGGAGTTGAACGAGACGTACAGCCCCGTGCGCTCCGCCAGAAAGAGGTGGAGCGAGGTGTGCATCTGGTTGGTGTCGCCGAGATGCGCGATCACACTGCGGCCGTTGATGTTGGTTTCGAAGAAGCCCAGCTCCATGCGGTTGAGCGGCGGGATCAGCGAGCGCGGGTTCACCTTGGCGAGCGGGCTATCGTGCATCAGCGCCGCGGTTCCGGGGCGCAGCACGCCGCGCCCACCGTCGAGGTGCGCGATCATGAACTTGGCCATGTCGAGCCCCGAGGCGGAGAGCGATCCTGCCGGGCCGGGCACGACGATCTCGAACGGCTTGGGCTCGCCCGAGCCGAGCGGATAGCCTTGCGCCATCAGCGCGCGCAGCCGCGGCGGCAGCGGCTGGCGGAAGCTGGCGGTACGCATGTCGAGCGGGCGGAAGATGCGCTGCTCGACATAATCGTCGAACGGCATGCCGCTGACGCGCTCGACGATATAGCCCGCCAGCGTCGTCGCCCAATTGGAATAGGCCGGGGTCGTGCCCGGCGCATAGACGCGCGCGGGAACGTGGCGCTTGAGATAGGCGCCGATCGGTTCAACGTCGCGCGTATCATAGGTGATCAGCTTCTTGTTCGCCTCCTCGAACCCGGCGGTATGGGTCATGATCTGGCGCAGCGTGATCGGCTGGCCGCGATAGGCGGGGATGGTGAAATCGAGGTAGCGGTTGACGTCGGCGTCGAGGTCGAGCCTGCCCGCCTCGACCTGCTGCATCACCGCGGTCCAGGTGACCAGCTTCGACACCGAGCCGGGGCGGAACAGGGTCAGGTTCGGGTCGACCGGGCGGCGCTTCGCCACGTCGGCATAGCCATAGCCGCGCGCCGCGATCACCTGACCGTCGCGCACCACCATTACCACCGCGCCCGCAATGTCGCCGGTGTGCAGCGTGTAGGGCATGTAGCCGTCGAGCCAGGCGCTGACATCCTCGCCGGTGAGCGCGCGCGGACCATTGGGCGCGGGCGCGGCCGGCTGCGCGACGGTCGTTGCGCCCGGCTTCACCGGCGCCTGCGCCGGCGCAAGTGCGGCGGTCGCAAACGCGCCCATTGCCGCCGAGAGCCACGCGAGCATTCGTGCCATCCCCATTGCCGCCGCCTCCGCTTATCGTTATCCTCAGGCATCATCCTGATCACGACAAAGATATCCTGTTTAGGCGTATCGTCAATGGCCTCATGGAGGACGCCGCCGTGTCGACATCGCCCCCGACCCTGGGCGCGCTCCTCAAGGCGCTTCGCGCGCGCGAGGGCTGGACGCTCAAGGAGATGAGCGCCAAGTCTGGAATCCCGGTCTCGACCCTGTCCAAGATCGAGCACGACCGGCTGACGCTCACCTATGACAAATTGCAGGCGCTGGCGCGGCGCCTCGGCATGCGCATGACCGACCTGTTCGCCGAAGAGAGTGAGGAGGCGGCGCAGCCCGTGACCGCCCGGCGCAGTCTCGGCGACGTGGCGCATTCGGTTCGGATCGAGACGCCCAATTATGACTATTATTATCTGTGCACCGAGTTGCGGCGGAAGCGCATGATCCCGGTCGTCACCAAGATTCGCGCGCGCTCGGCCGAGCAGTTCGGCGAGCTGGTGCGCCACTCCGGCGAGGAGTTTCTCTATGTGTTGAGCGGGCGGGTCGAGGTGCAGACGGAATTCTACGATCCGGTGACACTCGAGCCAGGGCAGGCAATTTATCTCGATTCGAGCATGGGGCACGCCTATCTCGCCGCAACGGGCTGCGAGGAAGCCGAGGTGCTGGCGGTGATGTCGAGCGCCGAAGAGGAGTTGATGCAATCGCTGCTGCAGCTCCACCATGGCCATGGCGGTGCCGGGGCGGAGAACGAAAACGACCCGCCTGCCACGCCGCGCCGCAGCGGGCGCGCACGATGAGGGCGATGATGCTTGCCGCGGCGGCGCTGATCGTGGCCGCGCCGGCAGCCGCGCAGGACTATGCCGCGCGCGTGGCGCGGGTGCTGAAAGCGACGCCGCTGATCGACGGCCACAACGACTGGCCCGAGGCGCTGCGTGAGCGCGAGGGCGAGAAGCGCTGGACGATGGACCTGCGCGACCTCGGCACGAGCGCCCCTGCCTACAACACCGACATCGCGCGGCTGCGGCGCGGGCTGGTCGGCGGGCAGTTCTGGTCGGTATGGGTGTCCCCCGACCTGCCCGGTGCGCAGCAGGTAGAGCAGACGCTGGAACAGATCGATCTCGTCCGCTCGCTCGCCGACCGCTACCCCGACACGTTCGCGCTGGCGCGCACCGCCGCCGACGTCCGGCGCGCGCATGCGGCGGGGCGGATCGGCTGCCTGATCGGCGTGGAGGGCGGCGGACAGATCGACGGCAGCCTCTCGGTGCTGCGTGCCTATGCCGCCTTGGGCGCAGGCTATCTTACCCTCACCCACTCGCGGACGATCGACTGGGCCGATTCGGCGACCGACGACCCGCGCCACGGCGGCCTGACCGACTTCGGGCGGAAGGTCGTGCTCGAACTGAACCGGCTTGGCATGCTGGTCGACCTGTCACATGTCAGCGAGAAGGTGATGCGCGACGCGCTGGCGGTGACGCGCGCGCCGGTGATCTTCTCGCATTCGGGCGCGCGCGCGCTCAACGACCATCCGCGCAACGTTTCCGACGACGTGCTGCGCCTGGTGGCGCGCAACGGCGGCGTGGTGATGGTGGATTATGCGCCCGGCTATGTCTCCGATGCTTACCGTCGCTGGTCCGCCGACTCGCTGGCCGAAAAAGCGCGGCTCAACTCACCACCGTACAACGGGCTGGACATCGGCCAACCGGACAAAGCAGCGGCGGATTATGCCGCCTGGCTCCGCGCGCACCCGGCCCCGGACGTAACACTCGCCGAGGTGGCAGACCATGTCGTGCATGTCGCCAAGGTCGCGGGCATCGACCATGTCGGGCTCGGCTCGGACTTCGACGGCGTCGGCGAGACGCTGCCAAAGGGATTGAGCGACGTATCGACCTATCCCGCGCTTTTGGCCGAACTCATGCGTCGCGGCTGGTCCGATGCGGACATCGCCAAGCTGGCCGGCGGCAACGTGTTGCGCGTGATGGAGGCAGCCGAGCGGGTTAAGGCACAGTCTGCTTTCAGATCGACATCTGTTTCGAAGAGGCTTGTCCACGAACGTCATCGTGATGTCCGAAGCTTGGCAGCAAGGCACTGAGAAATTTTGATGGCGGCCTGTTGTGCCAGCCGATTTGTCGCGACATGCTAAGTGACTCTCGTCGCGGGTACGCGTCTTGTAAGGCGATTGCTCAACGCGTCGCCGAGCGTCGCAACGAAGCCCTTACCGACTGCAGCGCGGGCGAACCTGTTGAGCCATGCCTACATCTCCGCCAACGAGGGCTGCATCGGCGGCAGCGTCACAGCGCCCGTCAGCGATCAGGCCGTCAACCCTGTTCGGGAGCACGCGTGCAGCCTCTGCCTGGCTATTAGTCGCGGACCTCGTGGTGGCAGCCTGCCGTTCGATTAGCTCCCGCTCCGCTTGCTGACGCTGGACTGCCATGCGGCCCGCCTCTTGCTCGCTGTAAGTGGGGGCGCGACCCAAATTGCAGAGGTAATCCGCAGGCGTGCATTGGGCCGCGAGGGCAACTTGGATAAGCAAGGCGATCATGGCGGTACTGCGATCGTGAAAGTTGGCGGGCGCTGACGGTAGATCGGGGTTGATGCGCCGGATTGTTAGAGGCTCCCGCGAGCGTCGGACCTCCGATCACGTTACCTCAGCCACAAGGGAGATGTACGATGTCAGGAGCTTGGGTCGCGGGGTTCTGGGGGCTTGTCGGAGGATCGGCCTTGATCCTGGGGGCTGCCATCGCCTGGTTTGCGAAACTGCCGCAGCGTCTGATCGCATCTATTATGGCGATTGGTGCGGGCGTCCTGATTTCAGCAGTCGCATTCGACCTGATGGACGAGGCGTTCCATCAAGGCGGCTTCGACTCTACCGCGACTGGGTTCCTCGGCGGCGCGGTTGTTTACACTGCAGCGAATATCATCGTGTCCCGACGCGGCGCCAAGCACCGGAAGCGCTCGGGCTCAAACCCGCACGAGAGCCAACCCGACGCGAAAAGTGACTCCGGCGCCGCCATTGCTATTGGCGCGCTGCTCGACGGCATACCAGAGTCGGTCGTGATCGGCGTCAGCCTGCTCAGCGGCGCTGGCGTCAGCGCGGTGACCGTGGCCGCCGTGTTCCTGTCGAACGTGCCCGAAGGCCTTTCGAGTGCGGCGGGCATGAAAGCCGCAGGACGATCGCCGACCTATGTCTTCGGCGTGTGGGGCGGGATCACTGTCGCGTCTGCCATCGCCGCGATGATCGGCAACGTCGCGCTGGCAGGCAGTAGCCCAGACCTGATCGCGGGCGTCACGGCGGTCGCGGCGGGTGCCATCCTCGCGATGCTGGTCGACACCATGATCCCGGAAGCCACGGAGGCGACGCACGACTATTCGGGTCTGATCGCCGTGGTCGGCTTCCTCATCGCATTCGTTTTGACGAAGAGCGGGTGACCGCGGCGGGGGCTCATCTCTGGAGCAAGATGGCGATACCGTCGGTCAAGAGCCGTTCCCGTGCGGCACGCATTGTATCTTGGCGTCAAGGCAATGTCTGCATTCTGACCGGCGTCTGCGTTTGTGTCATGTCGCTGTTCTGGGAGGAGATGACGGCTCCGGGGTGCCCGGTCCCATCTTGTATTTCACCCGCTCGACGCAACCGCCGTAACCGCTTTGCGAAGCTGGCATTTTGGCTGCGGAGATGATCTGCGTCGCCGCCATACCAAACTCATTGGACGGTTCGGCTGCAAGCACACGCGCATTGCCGACCGCACCCCATGGAGCGACGTCGAAGGCGATCACTGCCCAGCCCTCGATGGCGCGCCGACGCCAATTGTCTGGATACACGAGGGCGGGCCTCGTCTCCCAAGAGAGGTGCTCTGGGCACGTCGAACCCGCTGGGCGAAGGGTATCAAGGTTCACGTCTGCAAGTGGGCTGGCCGACAACCTTTTTGAGAACCCGTCAGACGAGAAGCGCCGCGCCATCATTCGCCGCCCGGCTCCAGGGGCTTCCATCACTGTCCGTCAAACCGGGGTGTGAATGAAACGATCTCAAAACTACCCCTAAAAGCGAAAGCCAAGCGAGATCATCACGTTACGAGGTGCTGCCATGAAGCAGTCACCCCGCGCGAGGCACGAGGCAAACGCCTTTTCGTTCAACAGATTGGTGGCGTTCAGCCCCAAACGCCATTTGTCCCAGGTGATCTCCGCCAGCGCGTCGACCGTCGTGCGTGCGGGCGTGACGATCGTGTACAGCGTTCCGGCGGGTATCGCGGCGTTGAGGCCGTACGGATCCAGCGGCCCGGTCGACTTGCTTTCCCCATTATATACCACGCCCGCTCCGAGCCGCAGGCGCGCTCCGTCCGCCATGCCGAACGTCTTGGCGGACCACACCGACGCCGTATGACGCGGCATATAGTCGAGCGCGGTATTCACCTCCGACTTCAGTTCGGCATAGCCGTAATTGAGCAGCAGCTCGAAATTGCCGGGCAGCGTATGGCTCGCCTCGAACTCGACCCCGCGTGTCGTCAGCTGGCCCGACTGGGTGATGGCATTGTTGGCGAGATAGAGGACGCGGTTGCGTTCCTTGATGTGGAAGCCGGTCACGGTGACCAGCGTCGAGGCGAGCGGCTGCCACTTCACCCCGGCTTCGTATTGCGTACCGGTTTGCGGGGTGAAAGGTGCCCCTTGCACGCCGCCGGGGCCGCTCAGCCGGCCCGCAATCGGCAGGAAGCTCTCGGTATAGCTGAAGAACGGCGAGAAGCCCGCGCCGACCTCCCCGATGATGCCGGCGCGGAAGGTCGTGGCATTGTCCTCCTGCCCCGCCGAATTGGTCACATGGTCGCGCCGCGCACCCACGATCACGGACACCCGGTCGAACAGCCGCACCTGATCCTGAACGTAGACGCCGAGCTGCTTCTGCGAATCGTAGGCGAAGGGGCCGGCGGGATCGTACGTCTGCAGCGCGTCGTAATCGATGTCGTAGAGGTCGACGATCTCGACGTCCGCCGACGTGTCCACCGCGCGCTTGCCGACCTTGTTCCAGCTATAGTCGATCCCGGCCAACAGCGTATGTTCGATCGCCGCGCCGGTGTGGAACGATAGCTGGATGTTGTTGTCGGTCGAGAAGACGTTCATCCGCGCATCGCTGGCGTCGGCGAGCAGCCGGATCGAACGACCGTCGCTGCCGTACACCGCGAAGGGGTTGGTCGGGTTGGTATAGCTGTCCGCGTAATGCGTGAAATATTCCAGATCGCTGTCGATGTAGCGCGCCTTCAGGCTGATGCGCACCGCGTCGGAAAAGCGATGGACCAGCGACCCGCCGCCCTGCAGCGAACGGCCGGCATAACGATCCCACCCCGCCTTGCCGACGAAGGTATAGGGGTCAAGGTGCCCGCCCGGGTTGGCGGGGTTCGGGCGGAACGTGCCGACGATCGGCAGGAACTGCGAGGTCGAGCCGGTGTCGTCCCTCTGGTAGAGGCCGGTCAGGACGATGTCGGTGTTCATCGTCGGCTGCCACCGGATCGATGGCGCGATCATGACGCGATCGTCGGGAACATGATCGACATAGGTGTCCGCATCGCGAGCGCGCCCGACCGCACGGACCGCGAGCCGGTCGGTGACGGCGAGATTGACGTCGCCCAGCACTTCCTTTCGATCGAAGCTGCCATACACCAGGTTCAGTTCGCCGCCCGTCCTGAACTCCGGCGCCTTCGAGACGAGATTGACGAGGCCGCCGATCGACCCCTGGCCGAACAATACCGACGCCGGCCCGCGCACGATCTCCACGCGCGAGAAATTGTACGGGTCCGATGTGATGCTGGCGTAATAGGAAAAGATGTCGCGCATTCCGTCACGGAACTGCAGCGCCTGAATGCCCCGCACGTTGAAGCTGTCGACCCGCGTGTCACGACCATAGGGATTGGCGAGGACGCCGGCGGCGTATTTCACCGTGTCGCTGATGCTGATCGCCCCCTGCGAGAGATAGCGTTCGGCCGGGACGATGGTCAGTGGCTGCGGCAGTTCGGTCAGGGGCGTCTCGGTCTTGGTGCCGGCCGTGGCGCCCGTCACGATGATGTCCTCGCCGTCCTCGGGCGCGGTCGACTGCGCCCACGCCGCCTGGCTCAGCAGCGCGCCTGCCAGGCCCGCCACCATGATCAACTTCGCCATTTCCCGAGCCTTTTTCGTTCGTCTACCCTAATTGGCGGGCTCCTACACTTTTGAGAAGAAGTATCAATAGCATTTTGCTTGCGTTCGTCGGCGCGACTTTTTATTCAGTGCCCATGTCCCAAGTGACGCACACGGCTCCGCCGCCATCCTCGCATCGAATGCTGCGAATCCTGCTGGCGGGGCCGGGGGCGATCGTGGTGACGCTGGCGCTGCTCGCCGGTATGCCGCTGTGGCTGCCCGGCGGGGCCGCCGGGATCGACAATCTCGCCTTTCCACTGGTGCTGGCACCGCTGATCTGGTCGCTGCTGTTCTTTCACGCCTGTCTTGATCGCAGCATCGCGCGGGTGGCGTTCGTCGCCGCGGCGCTGCTGCTGATCCACGGCGGGATGGTCGCCCAGCGGCTCGTGACGGTGCCCGCCGCCGCAAAGGTCGCGCGATGATCCACCTGGAGCGAAACGAGACCAAGGCGATGGTCGCGGTTCATGGCTGGTCCGGCATCCTGCTCGGCCTGCTGCTCTATGCGGTCGTGCTGACGGGCACCGCGGCGGTGTTCGCGCACGAGATCGGCGCATGGTCGGCAGGGCACGTCGCCACCCGCTCGTCGTTTGCGCAGCCGATCGACGCCACGCTCCGCCGCCTTACCGCCGCGACGCCGCCGCGCTATCGCGAGGCGGTCAACCTGTTCGAGATCGGCGATCACGGCTTCGGTGCCTTCTTCCACCGCCACGAGTTGAGCGCCAAGGGGGTGCCGACCGAAAGCGGCATCTATTATCAGGTCGACAATGCCGGCCGCGTGCAGCGCACCGTCGCTGGCAACATCGACGACATCTTCGGCCCCCGCAACGACGATGCGCTCAGCGCCTTTCTGGTCGACACGCACGTCCGCCTGCACGTACCCAATCCCTGGGGGCTGCTGCTGACCGGCATCCTCGGTCTAACGATGCTGGTGGCGGCGATTTCGGGGCTGCTGATCCATCGCCATTTGTTCAAGGACATCTTCACGCTGCGCCGTCGCGCCAATCCGGTGCTGGCCCACCGCGACAGCCACAGCGTCGCCGGCACCTGGAGCCTTCCCTTCGCCTTCGTCCTCGCCTTCACGGGCAGCTTCTTCTCCTTCTACGGTACCGTGGGGGTACCGGTCGTCGCGATGGCCGCATTCGGCGGCGACGTGGAGGCGCTGACCAAGGCGGTGTTCGGCAACCCCGGAACGCCGGATCCGCGCCCTGCCCCGAGCGGCAACATGGATCGCATCACCGCCGACGCGATCCGGCGCACCGGCGAGGTCCCGACGTTTGTGGCGATCGAGAACTTCGGTCGCGCCGACGCGAAGGTGACGAGTTACCACAATCCCAGAGCGGGCGACCTCGCACCCGTGGCGCTGCTCTACAACGGCGCGGACGCAACGTTCATCCGGGCCAAGCCCAACGTCGGGGCGGTTCCCTCCGCCGGCGGGACGCTGGTCGGGCTGATGGGGCCGATCCACTTCGGCAATTTCGCGGGCCTGCTGTCCAAGGCGATCTGGTTCGGGCTGGGCTTCGCCATGTGCTACGTCACCTACACCGGAATGCGCCTCTGGGTGGTCCGGCGGGTGAGCGACGCGCGATCGTTCGTCTGGCTTGAGCGTTCGCTGAGCGTCGTAGCCTTCGGTTTGCCCTTTGCGCTCGTGGTCGCGTCGGCGGCGTTCCTCGTCACCATGCCGCTCGGCGCCGCCGTGTACTGGACAACCACGGCGTTCCTGATCGCCTCATGCGCAGCGATCATCGCGGGCGCGGTCGTCAGCAGCAATGCCCTACTGGTTCGGTTGCTCGTCGGCACGACCGGCGGCGTGATGGTCATGCTGCCGCTCCTCCGCTTGTACGTTGCCGGGGGGCCGGGCTGGAGCGAGGCGATCGCGGTCGGCCAACCGATCATCGCGGTGCTCGACTTCGCCTTCGCAGCGACTGGTCTGTGGCTGCTGCGCAAGTGCGCCACTACTTCGACACGCGCCGCGCGTGGGACGCCTGCGTTCCTCAAGCCAGCGAAAGCCTGACGATGGTTGCGCTGACCGTTCTTGCGCTTGCGTTTTCGGGCATCGCCATCCTCGGATTGTGCATCGGCGATCCGAAGCGGCGGCGTGCGGCGGGCGCAACGCCCGGAACCTTGGCAGGCGCCCGCACCCTCCTTACCGTCGCGGCGTGCATACCTGGTGTGATATGCCTGTTTCTTGGAGAAGCCGCGGCGTTCATGCTGTGGTTCGGCGGCTCTGCACTCGGCGGTTGGTCTGTGGCATCTTACTTCGCCAGTCGCAGTTCGAGGCAGACCGACTAGCTGCACCATGTGTAGCCGCCGCCCAATCGCGGTGAGCGCCAGCACGTCCGGGCGTGCCGTCTCCGACAGCGCTTCTGCGACGCTCGGCACCTGACATGCAGTCAGGCCGGGCAGCGCCATGGCCGCGGCCCGGTCCGCGACTACCGGTCGACCTGCCCGAACGCGAAGGTGATCGTCGGAACGGTTGCGGCAAGCATGGTCGTGCCATGCGATTGACCCGGCAGCGGGAGGAAGCGGGTCCGCTGCCTCGACCGGGAAAGCGTCGAACCGTTCTCCAGGGCCGCCCCCTCGCCTTCCGAGATCAGGATGCGTGGACCGATCGGCGCCCGTCTCACTTCGCGTTCGACAAGGCCGTCTCCGAACCAGAGCGACGGGCTGACCGCCACCACGCCGTCGAACAGCGCCGGGCGCGTCGCGGCGGCATGGAGCGCCAGCAATCCGCCGAAGCTATGCCCGACCAGCGTCTCGCGCGTGCGATCGATCGGCCAGCGCCCGTCGTGGACCAGCGGCATCACCTGTCGCTCGACGGAGTCCAGGAACGCCTCCGCCCCGCCCGTGGCCAGCCCGTGCGCGGGTCGGCCCCGGGGAATGACCCAGTCGGGCGTCGCCGGCGTATAGTCACGCACGCGGCGCGGCAGCGGACCGGCTGCGATCCCGACGACGATCCCGGCCGCCACCCCGCTGCGCGCGCCGGCGCGCGCCAGCCGACGCGCGGTCAGTGCGGTGATCGCGAAATTGTCCTCGCCGTCGAGGACGTAAAGCACGGGCCACCCGGCCGCCGGCGGCTCGCCCTCTGGCCACGCGATCATGACCTCATAGGAGCCGCCCGGCCCTTCGACCCCGGCAACCATGCTGCGAGGCAGTTCATACGGCCGCGCCTCGGGTGGCGCCATGGCCAGCAACGGCGCGGACAGCACCGCCGATAGCAGCGCCGGCAGCCGCAACGCCGCCCTCACCACCGGAATTGCAGCCGGGCGGTCACCGTCCGGCCCGATCCATAATAGCACGACTGCGGACCGCCGCAGAGCGACAGGTAGGTCTTGTTTGTCAGGTTCCGCGCATTGATCGACAGCGATGCGCCACGCCCGCGCGCAATCGCGCCGCCCAGGTCGTAGCGGAGAAAGGCGTCGAACAATGTATAATTGGGTATGCGGATCGTGTTGGCCGCATCGCCGAAGATCGCACCGGTATATCGAACGCCGCCGCCAAAGCCGAGGCCGGGCAGCACGTCGTCCGGCAGGCGATAATCGACGAACGCGGACACAAGCCAATCGGGCACCTGCGGGAAATCCTTGCCGAGCTGCGCGGCGACCGTCGTCTTCGTCACCTCCGACCAATTGCGGGTCGCGCTGCCGATCAGCGTGGCGCCGAACGACGTTTGCGCGCGGGCCTCGAACTCCACACCGCGTATCCGCGCCTCGCCGGTCTGGGTCAGGCATCCGGTAAGCGCCACGCAACTATTGTTGGGCGCGGCGGTCGCGATATTCTGCTGCGTGATCTGGTAGCCGCCCAGCGTCAGATAGGCCTTGCCCCCATGCGGTTCGTAGCGAAGGCCGGCCTCCCACTGATTGCCGGTCGTCGGGGAGAACGGCTGCCCGGTGACGTTGGTGGCGGAATCGCCGCCCTGCGGCGCGAACGACTCCGCATAGCTGACGTACGGAGCGATGCCATTGTCGAACAGATAGATCAGCCCGGCTCGCCCGGTGAGCGCATCGGCGCTGGTGCGCTGATAGGTGACCGCGGCGGGATTGGTGAAGTTGCGCAGCGTATCGGCGGACCAATCCTGTCGTAACGCCAATGACACCCGCAGCCCGCCCCAGGCGATCTGGTCCTGCACGTAGACGCCGAGCTGGTTGCTCCTTGTGCCCAGATAGCCCTGCGGCGCCAGGCTGGAGGCGTAATAGGCCGATCCACGATAGACGGGCTCGAATTGATCGATCAGCGGCTCGACCTGCCCGCGCAGTGCGGCGGGCAGCCCGGAGGGCGTCACCAGATCGCGGCGATGCTCCCAGTCGCTATAGAAATAGTCGACGCCTCCCAACAGGCTGTGGCGCAAGGGTCCTGTCGAGAAGTCGGCGGCAAGTTGTTGATCGAGCGCGAGTCCGTCACTGAAACCTTCGGCCTGGATGGCGCGGCGCGGCAAGGTGTGGCCCGGAAGGCAGCCCGCGTACCAGCTCGGCCGGGCGGCGGCATAGCCCGCGCATTGTGCCGCCGTGACGGCGTCGCCCGCAAGGATGTTCACGCGATAGAGCGTATCGATATGCGTGTACCGGACGTTGCTGCGGAAGCTGATGCCGGAAGCGAGCTGTGCACGAAGGAACGAGCCGATCAGGAATTGGTCGCGGTCGAACGTGTTCCAGTCCGGCTCGCCGATATAGTCGTCCAGCGCCAGCCGCTTGCCGTTCACCGGGTCCAAAGTGCCGGTGCGCGGCAGGAACTGGTAGGTCGAACCGCCACGATCACGCTGATACTGGCCCAGCAACGTCCATGACAGCGCCTCGCTGGGCTGGAAGGTGATCGAGGGCGAGACGTAATAGCGCTCGTTGCTGGTTTCCTGAATCTGCGTCTGTCCGCCGCGCGCCAGACCGACGATCCGCCCGGCCAGCGTGCCCGCGCCATTCAATGGCCCCGACAGGTCGGCGCCCCCGGTGAACTGCCAGCGATCCAGATCGGTGTAGCCGGCGCCCTGCAGCAACACCTCGCCATGCGAGGCGAAGGTGGGGCGCTTCGACACCATGTTGATGATGCCTCCCGGTGCACTTTGACCGTACAGCACGCCCGAAGGTCCCTTCAGCACTTCGACCTGCTGGAGAGCGAACGGATCGAACTGTGTGCGCGTGAACTGTCCGCCCGATGGCAGCCGAAGACCGTCGACGAAGTTATTGTTCGACGAAAAGCCGCCAGCAGAGAAGCCGCGCACGGTGATCTCGTCGGTGCGGCTGTCGATGCCCGTCGCCTCGCCCCTCACGCCGGCGGTATAGGCCAGCGCATCGCTGATCGTGCTCACGGCGCGAAGATCCATCTCTTCGCGACTGACGATCGAGATCGTCTGCGGCGACTCGATCAACGGGGTTTCGGCCTTGGACGCGCTGGTCGCCTTGCTCTGCCCGGTCGCGATCACGACGACTTCAGCGGGATCGGAAGCGGGCGCCGTTGTGGTTTGGGCAGCGGCGACAGCCGGACAGGCACAGCCGATTAGCAGGGCGGCACGATGAAGATGAGTCAGCACGATATCTCCCTTTTCACGTCCTTGCTAATGCAACGTGGTCGCATTAGCAAGGACGCCATCAGACACGAACGACGATCCGGCCGGGTTGCGAGAGCGCGATGGTCGGGATAGCGGTTGGTACGGAAAGGGGACCGACTGCATGGAGACGATCGGGCGCGATCTCAAAGAGATGCAGCGCATTCCACTGGCGCCGAGCCATGTCGACGCGCTGCGGGCGGCCGGCATCCACCGCCGCTACGAAGCCGGTGAGTGGCTCGCCGAAGTGGGTGCTCCCGCCGACCGCTTCGTCTATGTCGAAACCGGCGAGGTCGAGGTCGTCAATCCCTTCTCCGGCGAGCGGCTGGTGCCCTCGACGCTCGGCCCCACCCAATTCATGGGGGAAGTCTCGCTGCTCTCGGGCGGCAACTGGTCGATGCCGATGCGCGCGGTACGCGACACGCAGGTGATCGAAGTGCCGCGCGCGCGGATGCTGCAATTGATGTCGGCGATCCCCGAAATGTCGGACATCGTCATCACCGTACTCGCTGCCCGGCGGCGTCGCCAGCTCGAGAGCAGCGACGCGATGCTGGTGCTCGTCGGGGAGGAGAACGATCGATCGGTGCGGCAGATCGCGGAATTCGCCGCGCGCAATCGCCTCCCCTATCGCTCGCATCCGATCGGCAGCGCAGCCGCAGCCGAGGTGTCGAGCAGTTGCGGCACGCCCGATAATGCACCCGTCGTGGTGTTCGGCCGCGATCTGGTCGTCACCGACCCGACGCCGGAAAAGGTGGCGCGCCTGCTCGGGCTCGATCAGGATCTGGCCGACGATGCCGCGTTCGACGTCCTGATCGTCGGCGCCGGACCGGCCGGGGTCGCGGCCGGCGTCTATGCCGGCGCGGAAGGGCTGAGCGCGCTGGTCGTCGACGAAACCGCGATCGGCGGACAGGCGGGTACGTCGAGCCGGATCGAAAACTACATGGGCTTTCCCACCGGCATCTCGGGTGGCGATCTGGTCTGGCGCGGCGAAATCCAAGCAATGAAGTTCGGTACCCGCTTCGTCATGCCGCGGCGTGTCGCGTCGCTGGAGCGCTGCGACGATGGTGGCTTCTGCGCGACCTTCGCCAACAACCAGCGCGTCCGCGCCGCTACGGTGGTCGTGGCCACTGGTGTCCAGTACCGCCGTTTGCCGATCGCGCGGCTGGCGGAGTTCGAAGGCGCAGGCATCTATTACGCCGCGACCGAAAGCGAGGCGCGCTTCTGCCGCGACGGTGAGGTCGTGGTGATCGGCGGCGGCAATTCGGCCGGACAGGCGGCGATGTACCTCAGCCGCGTCGCGCGCCACGTCCGGCTGCTCGTGCGCGGCGCGACGCTGGCGACATCGATGTCGCATTATCTCTCCAGCCGGCTGGAAGCCGATCCTGCGGTCACGATCGAATATGGAGCGGAGGTGGCGGCGCTGCATGGCGATGCCGCGCTTCGGGCCGTCACGATCCGCGATGCCGCGGGGGATCGGACGATCCCCAGTTGCGCCATGTTCGTGATGGTCGGTGCGGTGCCGCATACGGCGTGGCTGGCCGACTTGGTCACGCTTGACGACAAGGGCTTCATCCTGACCGGTGCCGCGGTCGACGCCGACTCTCCCTACGCTACGTCGTGCCCGGGGATCTTTGCGGTTGGCGACGTCCGCGCAGGCTCGACGAAGCGCGTTGCCTCGTCGGTCGGCGAAGGTTCGGTCGTTATCTCGAAGGTTTGGGAGGCGGTCAGGCGTCAGGCCGAAGCGCGGCGATCAGCCGGAGGGTAGCGCCCAGGGTGCCTTCGCCAGCGCATGGGAGAGGTGGTCGATCACCACCTGCACGCGCAGCGGCCGCAGGGTGGAAGGCGGCATCACCAGATGCAGTCCCAGTACCGGAGCGGCCCATTCCGGCATCCCCACCTCCAGCATACCGTCGCGCAACTCGCGCCACACCAGAAACTCCGGCTGCAACGCGATGCCTTGCCCGGCCAGTAGCGCCGGGGTCAGCACGTCGGCATTGTCCGCCCACACGCTGACCGGAGGCGCGATCGTCTCCTCGCCGAACTGCGGATGCGTCAGCCGCCACACGCCCGGATTGGCCGCCCCGCTATAGGCGAGCGCGCGATGCCGGGCGAGTTCCGCCGGGTGCGTCGGGCGCCCCGCCCGGTCCCAATAGCCCGGCGCCGCGACCAGCAGCAGCCGCACCGTGCACAGCCGCCGCGCGATCAGCGAACTGTCCTCCAGCCGCGCAATGCGCAGCGCGAGATCGAACCCGCCCGCGACCAGATCGACGTGCCGATCGCTCAACGCGAGGTCGAGCGTCACTTCCGGATAAGCATCCATGAACGCCGGCAGGATCGCGGCCATATAGCCGATCCCGAACGACACCGGCGCGCTGATCCGTACACGCCCGCGCGGCACCGCCGATTGCTCCTTCGCCTCATCCTCCGCCGCCTCGCCTTCGCGTAGCAGCCGCGCCGCGCGCGGCAGCACCGCGCGGCCGCCTTCGGTCAGCGCCAGCCGACGCGACGTCCGGTTGAGCAACGTCACCCCCATCCGCGCTTCCAGACGCGCGATCGCCTTGGAGACGGTTGGATTGGCGAGCCCCAGCTCCTGCGCGGCGCGCGCGAACGAGCCGGTTTCGGCGACCTTGGCAAAGATCGCCCATGCTTCGAGATCGGGAAGTCGACGTGTCATTTTCGGCATCGATGGAATGCCATACTTGCCATTTCGTCAAGCGGCTTCGTGCACCATCTTGCCTTCAACGACGCAGATGCCATTGTCCTAAAAGGAGTTTCGAGATGATCGATCGCCGTCCCTTCGCCAAACTCGGCGGTGCCAATCACGGCTGGCTGGATGCCAAGCATCACTTTTCCTTCGCCAGCTATTACGATCCGAACAACATGGGTTGGGGCCCGATCCGGGTGTGGAACGACGATACGATCGCCGCCGGCACCGGCTTCCCCCCGCATCCGCATGCCGACATGGAGATCATCACCTATGTCCGCGACGGCGCGATCACGCATCAGGACAGCCTCGGCAACACCGGGCGCACCGAGGCCGGTGACGTGCAGGTGATGAGCGCCGGATCGGGCGTGCGGCACTCCGAATACAATCGCGAAACGCAGACCACGCGGATATTCCAGATCTGGATCGAGCCGAAGGTGCGCGGCGGCGCGCCGCATTGGGGCGCAAAGCCCTTCCCGAAGGACGATCGCGCCGGACAATTCGTGGTGCTCGCTTCGGGGCTGGATGGCGACGGGGATGCGTTGCCGATCCGCACCGACGCGCGGGTGCTGGGCGCGACGATCAAGGCGGGCGAGACTGCCGAATACCGTCTCGGCGCCGGCCACCACGCTTATCTGGTGCCCGCCACCGGCGCGATCGACGTCAACGGCATCCGCATCGAGGCGCGCGACGGCGCCGCGATCGTCGACGAGGCGGTGCTGACCGTCACCGCGATCGACGATGCCGAGATCGTGCTCGTCGACGCCGCCTGACCCTTCTCAACTTTCTGTGTGCGTAGCCATCGAACCACGGAGACCGACCATGCCCTTCATCACCACCGCCGACGGCACCGAGATCTTCTACAAGGACTGGGGTCCGCGCGACGCTCAGGTCATCCACTTCCATCACGGCTGGCCGCTCAGCGCAGACGACTGGGATGCGCAGATGATGTTCTTCCTCGACAAGGGCTATCGCGTGGTGGCGCACGACCGGCGCGGACATGGTCGCTCGTCGCAGTCGGCGACCGGGCACGACATGGACAGCTATGTCGCCGACGTGATCGCGCTGACCGATGCGCTCGATCATCGCGACGCGATCCATGTCGGTCACTCCACCGGCGGCGGCGAGGTCGCCCGTTATGTCGGAGGCGCCGCGCCTGGGCGCGTCGCCAAGGCGGTGCTGGTCAGCGCGGTCGCGCCGATCATGGTCCGCACCGACTCCAACCCCGACGGCGTGCCGATCGAGGTGTTCGACGACGTCCGCCATCAGACCGCGACCAACCGCGCGCAATTCTTCTACGACTTCACCCTCCCCTTCTTCGGCTACAGCCGCGACGGCGCCGAGGTGAAGGAAGGCGTGCGCCGCAACTGGTGGCGACAGGGGATGCAGGGCAGCGTGCTCGCGCACACGCTGGGCATCAAGGCGTTCTCGGAGACCGACTTCACCGACGATCTGAAGGCAATTACCGTCCCGACTTTGGTCATGCACGGTGAGGACGATCAGGTCGTGCCGTTCGCGACGACCGGCAAGCTGTCCGCCGACATCGTCGCAGGCGCGGTGCTGAAATCCTACCCCGGCTATCCGCACGGGATGCCGACCACGAACGCCGATCAGATCAACGCCGATCTGCTCGCCTTCATTCAGGGTTGAGCGACGATCCGGGCGGGCCGATGGTCCGCCCGTTTCTACAGGGAAGTGGGCGATGGCCGACCGTATTTTGATCCTTTATGGCTCCTACCGCTCGGACCGGCAGGGCATCCGTCTCGCCGACTATCTGGTGCGGGCGTTCGCGGAGCGCGGCGCGGCGCCCGAACTGATCGACGCGAAGGCGATCGGGCTGCCGATGCTGGACCGCATGTACAAGGAATATCCGGCGGGGACGGCACCGGCCGCGCTGGAGGCGCTTGCGGGCAAGATCCGCGCCGCCGATGCCTTCGTCTTCGTCACCGGTGAATATAATTGGGGCCAGCAGCCCGGCCTCAAGAACCTGACCGATCACCTTTTGGAGGAATGGTTCTGGCGACCCGCGGCGATCGCCAGCTATTCGGCCGGTCGGCTTGCGGGCGCGCACGCCAGCGTCGCGTGGCACGGCACGCTGACCGAAATGGGGATGGTCGTGGTCTCCAGCACGCTGACCGTCGGCAGCATCGGCCACACACTCGACGCGGACGGCGATCCGATCGGGGACGGTGGTGCGTCGCTGACGCGCAGCTTCCCGCGCTTCGCCGACAACCTCGCCTGGTGGACCGAGGCCGCGCGGGCGCAGCGCGCACGCGTAACGCCGCCTTATTGAAGAGGCGTCCCCGATAGCCGCAGCACCTTCAGTTCAACACGGGGCTATGCAGGACTATTTCTCCGCAGCGTAAGATTAGCGAACCGCTAAATACGCGAAGTCTTGTAGCCCTAAGGATTGCCGCGCCAACACGGATAGATGATCCCCAAGAGTGGCCGAGGCCTCCTCGATCCGAACTTCTATCCCGCCGCAGCGTCGGAACGCGCACCCAGTTTCGCGCGGGCCACCTTGCCGATGCGTCGCAGGTGCTGAAAGTGATGATGAGTCGTCACCGTTGAGCGGGTACGGGAGCGGCTGGTGAGGTCGGCGTTCCGCCACCTCGGGCGAAGAGATGCGGACCGCTCTTGTCGTAACGGCGTTGGCTCGCCTGGACACAACAAAACCCGCGAAGTCTTGCGACTTGGCGGGCTTTTTGTTGGTTGCGGGGACGTGCCGCCACTTTGATTTGCTTAGCCGATGGCGGTGCTGATTAACGCTTTTATGTTTTGTCAGGCGACCCTACCATGATGGACTCGTTGCATGGAACGACCCATTTACAGTGCACATTGCTTTAGCACCTCAGCAACGCTGCAACCCGGCTCCAGATTATCACTGATGACGTCGGGCTTAGCGAGCACCCGTGGCGCGCATGAAGACGGCGCCGTGCGGCGGGACATCGAACGTGAGCGCAGACGGCTCGACGTCAACATGGCGCCATATATCACGGAGCGTCCCTATTCGCTGCAAACCGGTATCCGCCGGTGTCAGCGCCATGGTTACCAACCGCTCGCCCCGATTGAACAGCGCGATTGCGGCCCCGCCATCGGCAAGCCGCTTCAACCAGACTTCCTGCTGCCCTGAAACACGCACTGCCTTGCCCTGCATGCCGGCAGGATCCTGATCGATCGCGATTGCCTCGCGGTTCACAAGCAGCGCACGTGCCGCAGGGCTCGTTTCGCGCAGGTCGTGCCCCATCATCAGCGGTGCTGCCGACATGGCCCACAGCGTCATATGGGTGCGATATTCGTCCTCGCTCATCCCGCCGTTGCCGATCTCCAGCATGTCTGGATCGTTCCAGCCGCCCGGACCGGCATAGCCGAAGCGCGGATTGCGCTCGAAGCCGATCTCGCTCATCTTCGCATAATCGTCGGTAATATCGCCGGTCGTGCGCCACAGATGCCCGCCGACGGATCGGCCCCACGCCGCGACATCGAACCGCCCGTACTCGCACAGCGAGTAGACGATCGGACGGCCGGTCGCCTTCAGCGCCGCTCCCATCTGATGGTAGGCACGCCGCACCGTGTCGGCTTCGGCATACTGCCACTCGCCCGAACAGAGATCGTACTTCAGATAGTCGACGCCCCAGCGCGCGAAGGTACGCGCATCCTGTTCAACGTGGCCGTAGCTGCCCTCGTAGCCGGCGCAGGTTCTTAAACCCGGCGAACTGTAGATGCCCAGCTTCAGCCCGCGCGCATGGACGTAATCGGCCAACGCCTTCATGTCCGGGAACTTGGCGTTCGGGCGCAGTTCGCCGTCACTGCCCCGATCTCCCTGCCAGCCGTCATCGATGTTGACGTAACGGTAGCCGGCGTCGCGCAGCCCGCTCGAGACCAGCGCGTCGGCCATCGCGCGGATCGTTCGATCGTCAATCTTGTCGGCGAACCTGTTCCAGCTGCTCCACCCCATCGGCGGCGTCGCCGCCAGTCCGTCGGGTGCGACCGTGCCGAGCGGCGGCAGCGGCACCTCGCGGTGCGCCAGTGCGGCCGCCTGCGCGGCGGTCGCCCGTCGTCCGGTCTGGCGAACGTCCTGGTCCCAGATCCCACCCGCCAGAACGATGCCTGCGGGCGTGACTGTCGCAGACCAGCGTCGGACGGGAACGCCCGGCGTGTTGATGTTGCGGATGTCGAAGCTGATCGTCCCGCCGGATCGCACGATGCGGCTCATCGGCATCGTGCCGTACCAGTCGGAGGTCAGCTGCCCGCGCCAACCGGTCCGGGTGCGGGCCAGCTCGAGCAGCCGCACGCCGGGACGCGGCTCCCGATGGTCAAAGGCGACTCGGAGCGTGCCGCCCTCCGCGACCGGGAGGATCGGTGACGTCCGCGCCTCGACCTCCAGTGGTCCAAGGCCGATCATTGCTAGGACGAGCGCAGCGGTGAAGCGATGGTTCATGCTCATCACTCCGGCCAGCGGTAAGCGGGAGGAGCGGTAACCTCGGGAACGGGCGCGCGCAGGTCGGCGCCGTGCTTCGGATCGGCCACAACGCCGGGATCGACGAAGCCATAGAAGACCCCGCGCGCCGCCGATGCGCCGCGCTGCTCGACGTCACCGATGTTCTGCGCCGTTCCCGAGAGGACGATGCCGCGCTCGAAGTCGCCGAGCGCCTGGAAGGTCGTGGCGACGCGCGCGTCGTCCCGGACGACCGTGTCGGCGCGGATCACCGACAGGGCGCCGACGCGGGCGTTGCCGAGCAACTGCCCGCCGTCGAGCACCGCATGATCCTCCAGCCGTGCCGCTCCGCGCATCGTGCCGGCAAGGACGCGCGCGTACGGACCGACGTAGGCGCCCGCCTCCACCGTCGCGCCCTCGGCCACCCAACCGCCACCGTTCGGATGTCGCCGCCCGCCCGCGCTGGGTGGGGGAGCGTCCGGCTGGTAGCGTTCGGGCATCGCTCCGCTGAACTGCGCCATCCATGGATAGCGGTAGATCGAGTAATAGGGCTGGTCCCAGCGGATGTGTTGAAAGGCCTCGGGCGCGCCGGCCACGATCATGTAAAGCGCCGCGTCGCCCGGCTGGAGCGCGAGCGTCGCGGTCGATCGCGCGCCGCGGCCCAGCACCGAATAGCGGCTGCGCCCATCGGCGCCCACCGCGACCAGCCCCCAGCGCCAGCCGCTCGACGGCGCGGGAACGGCGCCCGGTTCGTCCGCCAGTCCGGGCAGCGTCGTGGTGGCGGCCGCCGACTGCACGACGCCGCGGAAGTCGACGGTGACGCTGGCCGCACCGGCATCGGGATGCAGGCGGACGATGTTGTAGCCCCAGCGCTGCGGCGCCCAGGCGGCGGGCACCGCGAAGCGGCGGCGCGCTACATCGACCGGATCCAGCACCGTGCTGCGCAGCAGGCGGTCTCCGGTCTGCTGCGTGTAATCGCCATACGCACGGCGGTAGACAGCCCCCTGATCACTGCCGTCGGGATTGGTGTAGTCCCAGTTGGCGTTATGCATCGCCCACTCGCCGAAGGCATCGTTGAGCTGCGTCAACGTCCAGCCCTGGTTGCGCATCAGCACCTCGACCGGATCGGCGGTCGCCGCAGCGGGATCCCCCTTGCGCGGCGAGCGCGCCCAAAGGTCGTTCACCGCCTGGTAGCCGTAGCGATCCTTGATGAACTCGAGGAACTGCCAGTTGCAGTAACGGACGCGCGTCGACCCGTAGTAGAGATGCGGGAAGTTGACCGACAGCACCGAGCAGTGCGTCTCGCCGCGGAATTCCGGCAGCTGGTGCGTCATCCAGTTGGCGTGGCTCTCGAACAGCCATCCCGAGAAGGGCGAGTCCTGGAGCCCTCCCGAGCCGACCTGCAGGGCGTGCGTCAGCTCGTGCGCGAGCCCGAAGCGATCGCGGATGCCGCCCGGCCCGATCCACATGCCGAGCTGCCCGATCCCGTCGGCACCACCGGTCAGCCCGTAGTCGGCACCGATGAACACGTTGACCTTTCGCTTGGCCGCGATGCCGCAGTCAGGCTCGGGGAAGCCGATCCGACCGACGAACTGCTGCCAGACGTATTCGAGATGCCTTCCCGCCGCCTCGGCGTCCGCCTGCGAGACAAGGTCACCGATCCAGTGGAACGCGACGTGCTCGGTCTCGTAGCGCAACGGCATCGATGCATTCGCGCGGTCCTTCGGATCAGTCGCGACCGCGCGCCACGTACCGCTTAGGCAGGGCGTCGCACCGCCCCCGGCACCTGAGTTCGGAGATGGTGACGTGGCGATCGGCGGCGACCCGCCCGCAGGCGCGGAACCTCCGGTTGCCGCGCCCCCCTCGCCGCAGCCGAGCAGAACCAAGGTGGCCGTCAAGCATCCGAACATGCGCCGGATTGGACCGCGACGTCGCGTCATGAACTCTCTCCTACGCAACGCTAGATTGCATCAATCTGCATATCGTATACTTATTGTATGTCCGAGTAATACGGAACGATCAAGAGGAGGATTCGATGGCGGCCTTGTCCCGTCGCGCGCTGATGACCGGAACCACCTCAATGGCGTTCGCCCTCGCGATGCCGAACGCGCTTCACGCCGCTGCAAAGGGCCGCCTACCCGTCCGCGCCGTGCCGCTGCCACTTTCGGACGTCCGGCTGGCACCCTCCGACTTCGCGACCGCGGTCGAGGCAGACCGCAGCTATCTGCTCGCACTCAGCGCCGACCGGCTACTGCATAACTTCCGAAAGTACGCCGGGCTGGAGCCGAAGGGCGAGATCTACGGCGGCTGGGAAAGCGATTCGCTCGCCGGCCACACGCTCGGCCATTATCTGACCGCGCTGGTGCTGATGCACCAGCAGACCGGTGACACCGAATGCCGCACTCGCGCCGACTATATCGTCGCCGAACTCGCCGAAGCTCAGGCGAAGCGCGGCACCGGCTACGTCGGTGCGCTTGGCCGCAAGCGGAAGGGCGAGAGCGCGATCGTCGATGGCGAGGAGATCTTCCCCGAGCTGATGCGCGGCGAGATCCGATCGGGCGGCTTCGACCTCAACGGCTCGTGGTCGCCACTCTATACCGTGCACAAGCTGTTCGCCGGACTGCTGGACGTCCATGCCGGCTGGGGCAATGCGCAGGCGCTGGCGGTTCTGATAGAGCTCGCAACCTACTTCGAGCGCGTGTTCGCCGCCCTGGATGATGCGCAGATGCAGGAGGTGCTGAGCTGCGAGTACGGCGGGCTGAACGAAAGCTATGCCGAACTCCATGCGCGCACCAAGGACCCGCGCTGGTTGGCGGTAGCGCGACGCATCTACGATCGCCGTGTTCTCGATCCGCTGGCGAACCAGGAGGACAAGCTAGCCGGCTTCCACGCCAACACTCAGGTGCCCAAGCTGGTGGGATTGGCGCGGCTCTACGAGCTGACCGGCGACCAGCGTTATCGCACCGCCGCGCAATTCTTCTGGGATCGGGTGACGAAGCACCACAGCTACGTCATCGGGGGCAATGCCGATCGCGAATATTTCTTCGGACCGGACCGCATCGCACGCAATCTGAGCGAGGCGACCTGCGAGCATTGCAACACCTACAACATGCTCAAACTGTCGCGGCAATTGTTCGCCCAAACGCCCGATGGCGCCTATTTCGACTATTACGAGCGCGCGCACCTCAACCACACGCTGTCGCAGATCGACCCGCGCGTGCGTGGCTTCACCTATTTCACCCCGATGCTGTCGGGTGCGGCACGCGACCATGCGCCGGCCGGTCAGGAAGGTTTTGTCTGCTGCGGCGGCAGCGGGATGGAGGCGCACGCCAAGCACGGCGACTCGATCTTCTGGGAGGGCGACGGCATGTTGCTGGTCAACCTCTACATCCCCGCGCAGGCGCAATGGCGCGCGCGCGCCGCGACGCTGACGCTGGCGACCGGCTACCCCTATGAGCCCGAGGCGCGGCTGACCTTCGCGACGCTCGGCAAGCGCGGGCGCTTCCCGGTCGCGTTGCGCGTCCCCGCATGGGCGGCGGGGGCCGAGCGCGTGACCGTCAACGGCGAACCGGTCACTACCGAACATGCCGGCGGCTATGCCATCGTGGAGCGCCGCTGGAAGGCGGGCGATACGCTGGCCATCACGCTGCCGCTCGAGCTGCGCACCGAGGTAGCGCAGGGCGGTGGGCCGGTTGCGATCCTGCGCGGCCCGTTGGTGCTCGCCGCCGACATGGGCCCGGCGGAGACGCCGTGGCAAGGGGCGGAGCCGGCGCTGGTTGGCGACAACGTCCTCGCCGCCTTCACGCCGGCCGCGGGTGCAGCAGGAACCTTTACCACGAAAGGCGTGGGTCGCCCCGGCGATCTGACCTTCGTGCCTTTCTATCGCCAATACGAACGGCGCAGCGCGGTTTACTTCCGACAGTTCAGTGAGGGCGAGTGGCGCAAGGAGAAAGCCGCCTTCCGTGCCGAGCAGGCCCGCCAGCAGGATGTCGCGGCGCGCTCAATCGACGTCATGCACTTCGGCGAGATGCAGCCGGAGCGCGACCACAATCTCGAAAGCGAGCTATCGTGGCCGGTCAGCTATCGCGGCCGCAACGGTCGCGACGTTCGTTCCGGCGGCTACATGGCGTTCACGCTGAAGGCACGACCCGGCCCGCTGATCCTCCAAGCGACCTACTGGGGCGAGGACGGCAAGCGGGGCTTCGACATCCTCGTCGACGACGTGAAGGTCGCCAGCGAGATGCTGAAGGGCGACGCACCGGGCCGGTTCGTCGACGTCGACTATCCTCTGCCGCAGGCTCTGACTCGCGGCAAGTCGTCGGTGCGCATCCGCGTGGTGCCGCACGAGGGGCAGACGGCGGGACCGATGTTCGGCGCGCGGCTGCTCGCCGCGAAGGAAGAGGTAAAGTGAACCGTATCGTGATGGCGCTCTCGCTTGCCGGGCTGCCCGCCGCCCTGCTCGCGCAGGAGAGCGTGCCGGTCAGCGCGCCGGGCAATCCGATCCTCGCGGACGGCCGCTATTACTCGACCGACCCCGCACCGGTAGTCGATGGCGACACGCTGTGGATCCTCGCGGGCCGCGACGAGGCACCGCCGAACGTCAACGACTTCATCATGAACGAATGGCAGTTGCTGTCGACGTCCGATCCGACCTCGGGCAAGTGGCGGCACTATCCCGCGATCCTGCGGCCCGAGGCGGTGTTCGCCTGGGCAGAGCCCGGCCGTGCCTATGCCGGGCAGATCGTCAAGGGCACCGACGACCGCTTCTATCTCTACGCGCCGGTGCTCCAGCGCGACGGCGACGCCGCGGACCGGTTCGCGATCGGCGTCGCGGTCGCTGATCGCGTCACCGGCCCGTGGCGCGATGCGCACCCGAGCGGGCCGATCGTGTCGCAGCGCGTGCCGGTGCACAACGACATCCAGAACATCGACCCGACCGTGCTCGTCGACGACGATGGCCGCGTCTATATGTATTGGGGCACGTTCGGGCAGTTGCGCGGCATTGAGCTCGCGCGCGACATGCTGACGCCGGTCGGCACGCCGATCGCCGTCCGCTCGCTTACCGGCTTCTTCGAGGCACCGTGGCTGATGAAGCGCAACGGCACCTATTACATGCTTTATGCCGGCAACAACGCCGGGCCGGACTCGCCATGCACGCCGGCGGTCTATCACGCCTGCATCGCCTACGGCACCGCGCCCTCCCCGCTCGGGCCGTGGACTTGGCGCGGGACGGTGCTGAAACCGGTCAGTTCCACCACCAGCCATCCGGGCGCGGTGGCGTTCAAGGGGCAATGGTATCTCGCCTATCACACCGCCGATGCGGCGGGCGGCGGGCATTTCCGGCGCAGCGTGGCGATCGACCGGCTTGAGTGGGACGACAGCGTCACCCCCGCCGCGATCCGCCCCGTTGTTCCGACGCGCCGGGCGCAACCACCCGCCGCGCCGACGCGCAACGTCGCCCTCGCGGCGCAGGGCGCCGCCTCGAACGAGCCGGTCCCGGTGCAATATTGGCTCAAGGCGCTCAACGACGGCGTCGTGAAGGACGCGCCTTTGCCTCCCGATATGTGGGGGAGTTGGTCGCCGAGGAACCCGCCCCGGCAATGGATCGAATATCGCTGGCCACGGCCGGTGACGCTGAACGCCAGCCGCATTCGCTTCTGGGCGGACCATCCCGCCGGCGCCAACGAGGGCGTGGCGCCGCCGCGCGCCTGGCATCTGGAATATTGGGATCGCGGGTGGAGGCCAGCGCCGGGGGCGAGCAGCTATGGCACCGCGCCGGATGTCTGGCAGACGGTGCGCTTCCCGGCGATCACCACGCGCTGCCTGCGCGCGGTGTTCGACGCGTCGGGAAGCGCCGGCCGTTTCTCCGGGCTTGCAGTGCAGGAATGGGAGGCGCTGGCGCCGCATGCCGCTCTTCCGGCGACGTCCACACCCCCTGTCACAACGCCATGTGAGCAACCGGCCAAGTAAGACGGAGAAACATCGTTGTGAGCGTAGCGAAGCATCCGGAGCCGAATCACGACGTTCCGAATCGCCTCGCTACACTCGGAACGAAATCTCTCTTATCAACACACTTCGGCGGTCGACACCGGCGGCGGACCGGGCGGGACACGCGCCGGATGCATGTAGAACACGTCACCCGGCAAGCGGTGCCGTTCGCCGTAGACTTCCGACAGCACGTTGAAGAGCGCGACATCGTAACCCGACAAATCCACGTCGTTCAGGATCCGTCGCCCGTCCACCACCGCCAACCGATTGGAATTGAACCAAGTCTGCGTACCCTCTGCCCAATATTCGTCGACAGTGGTCGCGCCATATTCACCCTTCCACATGCCTCGCGCCATCGCCCAGGCATAAGCCCGCTCGACCCGGGCGTAGAGCGCCGGATCGGCGGTGCGGACGGCCTCCAGGATGCCGTGCGAAAATTCATGGACGAAGATGTTTTCGCCGTAATAGCGCGTATCTGGCACACCCAGCAGATTCTCGGTCGCGGCACTGGTCAGGTCGCCGCCCATGCCGCGCGCACGTTCATTCCAATATTGTGCATCGCTCAGCCGCCCGATCCGCTGGTCGTACAGCTTGCGCTCGCACACCGTTAGACGTGGATCGTCGCGCGCTGGTTTCTTCCAGTCGCGCTGTTCGGGCAGGTCGACCGTCCCCTCCTTCTCCGCCATGATCGCGACACGAAAGCCGCGCGCGATCATCGCATGGCGCAGGTCGGGACGGTCGGCCAGCATCGCGAGCGCGCTGTCACGCGCCGCCAGCAACGCCGCATCCGGCACCGCCGCCGAGGAGACGATCGGCAAACCCGCCGCATCCACGTACCGCTTGTAGAATGCGTCGAGCTTCAATGCCGCCGGGGGCGCGCCGATTACCTGTGCGGCGTAGCGATCACCAGTCGCCGGCGCGGCGGCAAGCATGCACGGCGCCAGCGCCAGCGCCAAGGCGCGAAGCACCCGCTGCGTCGGGCGACGCATCCGTCCGTCAGCCCGTCGCCGTGGCGTCGCGGGCGATCCAAACCCGCGATACGGGTCCTCGACCGTTGCGCGGCACCACTGCCACCGTCTGCTGTTCACCGCCCGCCGTCACGCTACCCGGCGCATATTCGACCGCTGATCGGCCGGGGAACTCATGGATAGGCCCACCGATCCGGTTCATCCTGGCGAAGTTCGGCACCGCCGTAAGCGTCGACCCGTCCGCCCAGCGACCACGGATCGCGACCACCCCACCGAGCAGGTCACCGCGCCACTCCGGCACCAGCGCGTCGCTGCCGATCGCCAGATCGATTCGGCGCTGGTCCGCGCGCTCGACATTATAGACCAGCGGACCGTAGCGGAGCGCGACCTTGCCGCGCGTCGCCTCGACCCGTTCGTCGGCCGTCACGCGCTGCACCGCCATCGGCAGTTCGAGCTCGACCTTGTCGCCCTTGCGCCATTCGCGTGTGATGACCGCATAGCCCTTCTCGATCCGCGGCGTCACCGCTTCGCCGTTGATCGCCAGCCGCACCAGCCCTTCGACCGCCGGCTCGGCGCGATAGAGCGCGCTGGTCGTGCGGTTCGGCACGCGCACGCGCAGCGCAAAGCGGCGTGGCGCCTGCGGGTTGACGGTGATCGCGACCGCCCCCTTCCAGGGATAATCGGTCTCCTGCACCATCTCGACGCGCGTGCCGGCAACCTCTCCCACGTCGATGCGACTGCCGACGAACAGGTTGACGTACAGCCCGTCGTCGCCCTTCACATAGGCCCATGTCGGCATCATCAGCAGCGTGCGCGGGATGTTGCCGACGCAACATGGGCAGGTGTGCCATTTCGCCCGCTCGGTATCGACCAGCGGGTTGGTGTAGCAGAAGCTGGTGCCGGCCAGATCGGTCGCGCCGAGCAGCGCATTGTACATCGTCTCTTCGTAGAGATCGGCGTATTTCGCGTCGTGATAAGACAGGTTCATTTTATATTGAAAGAAGATCAGCCCGCAGCTCGAACACGATTCGCAATAGGAATCGTTGCGTAGCGCGTAATTGCCGCCGAAGCCTTCGGACGTGTCGCCGCTGCCGACGCCGCCGGTGACGTAGTATTTGCGATTGACCATGTTGTCCCACAGCGACATGACCGCGCTCTGGTAATCGCGGTCGCCGGTTTCCGCCGCGATGTCGGCCATCCCCGAATAGAAATAGACCGCGCGCACGGCATGGCCGACCGCCTCATATTGCTGCTCGGGCGGCAGGTGGCTCTGGTCGTACTCCGCCCCGCCCTCACGCGAGTCCAACAGGAAGCGTGCGAGACGGATGTACGGGTCGCCGCGGCCCTGCCCCTCCATGTCGTTGACGAAGCGCCCGAAGCGCACCAGCGCCTGCTCCATCTCCTGGTGCCCGTCAAACCACGCCTTCTTGCCGGGGCCGATATGCGCGACCCAGCAATCGGCCAGCTTCTTGGCGGCATCGTACAGCCGCAGGTCGCGCCCGCCGGTCAGCGTGTGATGGTTGATCGCGGATTCGATGAAATAGCCCGCGACATAACCTTCGTGATCGGCGCGATGCTCGGGCGACCAGCGCGCGGGCCAGTTGCGGCGATCGGCCAGCGTGTAGGCGGTGTGCAGGTATCCATCGCGCTCCTGCGCGGCCAGGATGATCGGAATCCAGCGCTCCAGCGTCGTGCGCATCTTCGCCTGTGCCTGCGCGATCTCGGCATCGCCCTGCGGATCGACCATCAGCGCGATGCACATCGATTCCACGGTCTGGTGCACCCAGGCATTGGAGAAGACATAGCCCTTGTGCGGAGCATGCGCCTCGCCGCGCAGCGCCTTGCCCGCCTCGACGAAATTGTCGATCCCGCCCTGCCCGTCGGTCAGGTCGGTGCGCTCGCAATAGGCGATGCAATGCGGGATCCAGTTGACGATCAACGCCTTGGCACGCGCGTTCCACAATGGACTGTGGATCGCGTAGGGGGTGGTGTAGACGACGTCGAGCCGCTTGGCGGGCGGCGGCGCCTTGGCGCGCAATGCCAGCGTTGATACGGCCTGCTTCCCCTGCCCGGTCGCCACCAGCCGCAGCACGTAATCGCCCGGCTGCGTGACCATCGCGCGGGTCGTCGGCTCACCGGCGTCCGCGAATACGACCTTGCCTGGCCCGCTCACTTGCGACCAGCGGACGGTGTCGCCCGGCTGCCGCTGGAGCCAGTCGGCCTTACCGGCAAGGAACGTCTGCCCGCCCACCACCACGGACCGGTCGATCCCCGCGCCGACCACCGGCGCAAAGGCGGGTAACGGGCCAGCGTTGTAGACCTTCCATTGCAGGATGCCGACCGACTTGCTGCCGTCCCCGACAAATTCCAGCTTCAGCCGGTTGGTCGTAACGCGGTCGAAGACGGTGCGGTTGTAGCGATCGCCTGCGACGCCCCCGCCGCGTGCGTTGCGGACCGGGACATAGGCCCCGCCGTCCCAATAGGACAATTGCGCGGCCACCGGCAGCGCGATTCCCTGCCCGTCCTGCCACCAATAGACGTCGATGCTGTCGGTCGACACCGGCTGGCTCCACCCATATTCCACCCATTGGCGGTCCGTGCGGGGCCAGGTGCCATAGGCACCACGCGCGGTGTCGGACGAGGCGGTCGGCTCGGCGCCATTGTTCAGCGCGGCGAAGCTCGTGTCACCGGACACGAACCCACCATTTGGTCGCGCCACCTTCGCCAGATTGACCGGCGCGCGCGTTGCCGCCACCGCAGCCGGCAGGCCCTGTGTCAGCGGCAGCCCAAGACTACCCGCCAGCCCAAACAGAACATGGCGGCGCTCGACCGAGTCGCGCATGCGGCGCTCGCCCAAGGCACTATCGCCACAAACACGTTTTAGGACGTTCTTCATACTCTTCTTTCAAGCAACTTTGGAAAACGTGATTTATGCTCGCAGCATCGAGCCAGCCGAACAGACACTATTCCGGGATTTGCACCGTCACGGACAACGCCCCACTATTTCCAGAAAACTCCGTATCGTTAAAGCCCAAGGATAATCCCGCGGCCCCCTCGGGAATCGTTACACGCACTCCCGTGCCAACCATGAAGGGCCGTCCGACAACTACGCCCTTACCATCCACAAAGATCGCAGCTAGCGCGTGACGGTTCGCCGGGTAGAGAATTTTTGCCGTATAAAAACTCGGAAAGCGAGACTTGCCCGGCCCCAGTGTATCATCAACGGCATCGTCGTCGACACCAAGCGGACCGATCCCCGTCTTGTCGGGAGTTGCTGTCGTGCCTTCGCCGAACACACCAATCTTGCCCCCTCCGAGATCAAAGGGCACGATCGTCGGTGGCGCAGAGTCGCCCCGTCCAAACCGCATCTTCTCAGCATTTGGAGCAAGCGGCCATGGTCCCGACCGTGCATTAACTTGCACCACCACATCGCGCGCGCTCACAACGGCCGGCATCGCAGTGGCGACAAGGGCGAAAACTAGGAAACGGGTTCGCAACATCTCGGCTACTCCACAATGACCTTGGCTTCAGGAATGACGATCGTCACCGTCAACGATCCCGAATTGTCTGAATACCGATCGTCATTGATCCCCAAGGATAGACCTGCGGCGCCATCCGGCACCGGTACGTTCGCCGCCGACCCGATCAAGAACGGCTTACCTACAACCTTGCCGTCAGCGTCAACGAACGCACCAACTAGCTCGTTTAAATGCGCAACGCGGCCCTTCGCCTCGATATAGTAGCTCGGAAAGAGGGCCATACCGCGATCGGCAATCCAGTCGCTCTGCCCCTCGGGGCCATAGGACCCGCCGCCTGTCACCGTCGTCGTCAAACCTGTGGCTGTGACATGCAACGTTATTCCGGGTAGTAGTGCTGTATCGACCAGCAAAGCCGGCGATCTCGCATCCGCGAGCCCGAATGCCAGCTTAGGGTTGCTGCCAGTTCTCCAAGGCGCAGCCTGTGCATCGACCCGGAGGGTAACCGTTTTTGCCTCCGCCGTCGCGGCAAGAAATGCCATAGCAATGATTGGCAGAATGTACCGCTTCATGGTCATGCACTCCCATCGTTTTCGCGAAAACGGACCTTTTTTAAGAAAGACTCGCCCTTTCCTACATCCGAAAGCGTGCACTCAGTTGAATTGTCCGGCCCATCTGGCGAAAGCCCTGCTGAAGGTCAGGGAAGATCGTGTAATAATAGGTGTCCGTCTTGTTGGTCAGGTTGGTACCCTCGACGCTAAGCGTGATAAACGGCACCGGAGTGATATTGAGCGCAGCGTCGAGACGCGAATTACCAGGGGAACTTGTGATGTATGTCCTGTCGACCGCGTCCACACCGGTCACGAAGCGTGACCTCCAATTATATGCGACGCGCGCGCTGAACTTCGAGGTCTCGTAATAGCCGATCAGGTTGTAGCTCAGCTTCGACGTATAGGGCGCGAACTGCTTCACCAGCGAGATCACGCCCGGGTTGTTTTCGGCGTCAGCCTCGAAAGGAAGGCTAAGGCTTGCGTCCGGGATCCACGTGCCGTTCACTGTAGCACCAAAATTTCTTAACGCTCCCGGGAGGAATGAGAAGAAGCTCGTCGCCTGGAACTCGACGCCCTTCGTCTCGCCCGGTCCGGCGTTGCGCGGTTTTCGCACGTAGCGCAGCGTGTTGCCCAGTTCCGGAACCGGCTCAAGCTGACGCGTTTCGTATATAAAACCCTTTTGTTTCTTCAGGAACCCGGTGACCGAGATGATGCCGCCGCGCCCGAAGTAATGTTCGAGCGAAATATTGAAGTCGTTCGACGTGGTGGGCTTCAGATCGGGGTTGCCGCCGTAAATCGTTCCAAACGGGTTATTGGCCTCGAGTAGCTGGCGATAGGCGCGAAGCGCCTGCAACGGTGGACGCTGGACGTTGTGATTGTAGCTTGCGCGCAACTGCAATTGCGACGTGAAATGCACGATCCCGAACACGCTGGGCAGCAGGTCGACGTAATTGGCCCGCGCGTTATCGCGAATGACGGTGTTCGGCAGGAACGACCCCGGGTTTGCCGGATCGGCGGCACCCAGTCTCAGGCTGTTGCCGCCGAAGGAGCCGAACGTATTCACGTAGCGAAGGCCTGCCTGACCATCGATCGGGAAGCCGGCCTTGAACGCATAGTTTAGCGTACCATAGGCTGAAAACACGTTCTCCTTGACTGACCCGGTATAGGTAGGGTCTGCGGCCGACGGTCGCGCCGTTGCGAACAGGCTCGCAACGCCCTCGTCACGCCCCGGCCCATCAAGGAAGCCGGGGTTGTTGGCGACGATGAACTGGGTCACCGCCGGCCAATTGTTGTACAGGTCGGCCGAATTCAGCTGTATCCAATTGATTGCCTGTGCGCCGTTGACGCCCGGCGTCACGGTGCGAAGTCCCACGCCCGGCAACGCGGTCAGCAATGGGCGCGTCTCGGGATCGCCCCAGTTCGCATAGCGATAACTCGACTGGTCCTGATTGGACGACTGACGATATCGCGTGCCGATCTGGATGTTGCGCAGCAGGCCCGTCGGGGAAACATCGAGTGACATGTCGGCCTGCGCTGCGAATTGCGAGCTTTTGGACGACCCGATATTGTCGCTTAGCGAAAAGATGCGTTGCGACTCGGCCTTGGTGATGTCGGTGCCGCTGAAATCGAACGCCGCGCCGGACGTTAGATCTACACCAACCCGGCTGAGTCCGTTCAATTGCCCTTCATAGCCGACCGAGAAGAACCTGGAATTGCTCCAGTCATATTGTGCCGATGCATCGATCCGGACACCGGGTGCGTTCCAGTGCGTCTCGAAGTTGGTGTGGTACGTGTCCTCGCGATATTTATTCTGACCGCCGACGATGCCGACAAAATTCGCGACGGGATTGTCATTTACGACAGTGACCGTCTTCAGGGCTCCCGACGGGCTGAAGACAGGATTCTCGTACGTGAAACCATCTTCACGCATTTTGACATAGAGCGCGTTGTACTGGTTGGTCGAACGATTCCCTAGATACGACCCTTCGAGAACGAAATTCAGCCGATCGCTTGGTTTCCATTGCAGCACGCCATTGAGCGACGGCAGTTTGCGACGGCCTTCGTCGAGACCATAAGTCGCGCGATACGGCGCGACTGCCGTGTCACGCACTGCGGCTGGCAGGCTGTTGTACAGACGGCTGCGGAACGTGTCCTGCGAATTGTTCCTATTGTAGAAGTAGAAGGGCGACTCGCTCGTGATATAGGGCTCGTTATAGGCGACGTTCTGATACCCGCCGTTCACCAGGAAGCCGATCTCACCGATCCCGGTGTCAAAACGTTCGCCGACCAGTACGCTGGCAAACGGGCTCCACGTCGAACCCTGCGAATTATAGGATTCGCGAAAGCTGCCTGCGAGTGTCAGACCCTTTTTAAGGTCGAGCGGACGGCGCAGTTCAACGTTGACGGTTCCCCCGATGCCGCCTTCGACCTGATCTGCGGTCCGCGTCTTGTACACGTCAATCGACTTCACAAGCTCCGCCGGAATGTCCGATAGGGACAGAGTACGCGATCCGGCAGATCCGACTTCCGCGCCATTTACCGTCGTCTGTACACCGTCGAGGCCACGGATCGTGAGACCATTGCCACCACCTTGGGCACGGGTGATATTGACGCCGGTGACGCGCGCCAATGCTTCGACGACGTTGTTGTCGGGCAGTTTGCCGGCATCTTCCGAAACAACCGAGTCGACGATCTGCTTCGCTTTTTTCTTTTTTTTGGTTGCCGTTTCTACTGCCCCCCTGATGCCGACGACTACGACGTCCTTATCACTTGCAACCCCGGTTGAACTTTCCGAAGCAGTGCTCGACATGGCTTGTGCGGACGATTGTGCGGCATGCGCCAGTCCGATCGCGGTGGCTGTTGCCAAAGAAAGAACCCGACGCATCTCCTATACCTCCCAGCTTCTTATATCGTATACACTACGCCGCGGCTCTTCGCTTTTGTCAAACAAATTTTTAGCGGCCGCCAGAGTTCGAAGATTGGCGTAGATAGTTGCCAGCGTTGGGCACCCGTCCTGTCTCTCCTTTCGCACGATAGGGATGTAGAAAAAAACAGGCCAAGCTGGGACAGCTAGGTACCGCAGCTGGCTCGGCGACAAACGAAAAAATTGATGTTTTCCGCACCTCATTTTTTAAATCAGATTGCGGAATAGCAACCTGATCGTTCGCTCGTTCATCAACGGATAGCGGAGTCGATCATGTGACTGTGATCTCTGAACTGGCAGCATCATCACAAATGCAATCACGTCATTTTTTTACTTGACCTCTCAAGCGCATTGCATAACGTATACGGAGTTGCTGGAGCAGCCCGATACCAGTCAAATGTTAGGGCATGTCACCTTTGGAGCAGCGATGCGTAAGTCTCGCCGGAGCCTGATACTGCCGAGCGTGTGCCGATGATGCGTCTTTAATCGTCGAGTGTCGACGTTAGCCAAAGTACTTTACTGCTAAGCCATTTATGATCGCGAATGAAAATCTAGTTTGATTGCGTGAATCGGGCTGATCCAAAGAAGATCGCAGGCACCAACTTGGAGATGCAGCGCTATCACTGGAAGGGCTTTTGCGAAGGTCTACAGCTTGCCCAAACTCCCAACGGACTGATCCGGCCAATTGTCAGACTAAAGCTTGCTAGGACGACGCTTGCGGAGTCGCACTCGAGTGAGACCCGCATAAGCAAACCTACCCGCAGCCTCTATTTTACAAGGAGAGTTAAACATGAAGGCGCTGACACTTTCGAGCGTAACGGTGTTGCTCGCATCGCTGACCGGCTGCGGTGAGGGCGGCAACGACGCCCGAGCGAGCAGCGCAACGGCCGACCTACCATCCTATACACGGGCGCCCACGCAATCGGCTATGCTTAGTTGCCAAAGCCGCTCCGCGCGCAATCCGTGGGGGCGTGCCGACCTGCGCACCTGGACGCCCCGCGCCACGCAGGAGGCGGAGCGGCCACTCGAGACGCCCGGCACGGTCACCGGAGCGCCCTTCTCGGCACGGCTGGTACAGGCATACGGCGAGGATTACGGCGAGGCGCGACAAACGGTTATCCTGGAGTTGGCAGATGGCTGCCGCCGTCAGTTCCGCGCCGAATCTTTCATCGATGCCGATCGCGCGCTCATCAACGCCGAACAGGCGCGTCGGCCGTCTGCGTCGGACGCCGCGAATTACGACATCAAGTACCGCAATGGCGAGACCTCACCAGAGCTGATCAGCGCCGGCACCCTGGCGGTCCACACCACGCAACATTTCGCGATCTGGTACGGCAAGAAAACGGAGGGGGAATTCTACCGGACCATCGCACAGCAGGGCCGCTCGATCGACCAGGTGGTACGCGAAACAGGTGAATGGCTTGAGAAACAATGGCTCATCAATCGTGACATAGTGGAAGCGCCGCTGCCGTATGCGGCGTCCTCGACGCGTCACAAGCTCGACGTCTTCCTGTGCGGTACGGGACGGCCCATCACCGGCTACGACGATCTTGAAGGGTGCGGGGCGAGCGCTGCTGAGACCATGGGCGTATCGGCGTGGGCAGTGGCCAAGGGATCGAACGTCTTGACGCACGAATTCGGCCACATGATCCAATTCTACACGGGCGGCTTCCGTGACAAGGGCGACGCCGGGATGATCTGGGAAACCGGCGCCGAGTGGAATGCATTCACGGTAAACCCGGCGTTCAATGCGTCTTCGGCGGATTACCTGAACCAGTTGGAGAACGGTTTCCTTTTCTCACCCGCGCGCTACGGGGCCACACCGATCATGACCTACCTATACGAGAAGGACGCCACGCGCTCGCTTGTGCTCGGTACCTGGCAGCGCAACCTACGGAACGCAGCCGGCGCGACACAAGAAGATTACCTGCCGGCGTTCGTCCGGCTCGCGAAGGCTGCCGGCATCTATCCGAACGGTTTTGCTTCGTTTGCCGATGATGCAGGCTGGTATGGAGCGCGCCTCGTCGCAATGGACTTCTTCAACCAGCGCGCCATGCTCGACCAGTTGCGCGCGACGCGTACCACTACATGGCTCCCCCACTTCTACACGCCGCTTGCCCCCGTCGCGACAAGCACCGATCCGACGATCTTTGCGCCACCTGCCCAGAGGCCGCTGCTGCAATGGGGCACGCACATCGTTCCGCTGACCCCGTCCGGTCAGCAGGTAAAGGTGACCCTTACCGGCGGCACCATCACCAATCAGGCCGCATGGCGCTTCACGCTCGTCGGCGTCGACGCGAATGGCACGCCGAGCTACGCGCCACTAACCGCGGTCGTCGGCAAGACCAGCGCAACTGTCACGATGCTGCCGCCCGCTGGATCGAAGCTGTACCTCGCCGTAACGGCGACACCTTATATCTATGAAACGCTTGGCTGGCAGGAGAACAATCAACCAGTACGCGGAACGCGCTATCCATATCGGGTCAAGATCGAGGGCGCGACACCACGCACCGGATCTGCCGAAGCCTGCGATCCGTCGAGCCAGCCCGGTGCATGGACCACCAACTTCACGCTTGCCGGTAACAAGGACAGCGGTCGCCCGTGCGCTTGAAGCACCTTCGCGCCCACCCTCATCCCTTCATCGACAGGACAACTCGTATGCCCCGCATCACAATGCTGGTCGCCACGCTGACCGCGCTTCTCTCGTTCTGCACACCTGCTGCGGCAGCCGTCGTCAATCTGAGTATAGTCGGCGATTTCGACGGCAGCTTTGATGGCCGGTCATTTACCAATCGAACTCTTACATTTACCGGCACTTCGGAAAGCGATACGCCTGACGAGGTATTCGACGAGTATCACTACCGTCTAACCTCGTTGTCGGTGACCTTGGACGGTACGGAGCATCAGGTGACCGAAGCAGCGACATTCTTCGTCGCGCCGCTGTCACATCTTGCCGGCATCGTTGACCCCGATGCGACGAAGGGTCTCGTGCGCTTCGACTACAGCATCGACAACCGTTTCTATACTGACGCGCAGACACAGCCGTTTTCGACGTCTGGTGGATTGCTGCTGCTTGGCGCAGGGACGAACATTGCACTATCTGGCGTCTCAATCGCGGCGGTCCCCGAACCGGGCACTTGGGCCATGATGATTGTGGGCTTCGCGTTGATCGGCGTTGCCAGGCGAAACCGGAGGCATCCGTTGCGGGCACGTGATCGCTCACGCTTCTTCGTCACCGACGCAATGAAACCGTATCTGGCGGCGGCGTGATCGCCACTGCCCGGCGGACAGCAAGTCGTCCGGTTCCGCCCGGCGCACGAATACTCGAGGTCCGAAAAGCCATGCGCTTTGCATCACCCAATTCGGTGCTACGGGGCCACCTGTCGGCCGGCGGACAGCCTGCACACAGATAGCATGATACTGCATCTTGGTGCGCGTCGAGGGCACAGGGACCAAGCCTTCCATATAGATATTCGATTGTGCCGTGGAAGGTTGCGGGAATATCACCCTCGAAAACGTTTATACTCGTAACGATTTTACTATTCCCTACACTTCAAAAGTGACCCCCTTACCCGCAACCACAATATAAGGGCAACTGCCAAGAGGGACATGGAAAGCGGAACAATTAGGTGAGATGCGGCATACCTGTCGCATTTCACCACCTTATTAGAAGGCACCGTAAAGAACGGAGACCCTGCTAAGCCTTGAAGCAAAACTAGCTGGCCATTTTCAAGTGCTAATATCGAGGCAAAATGACCAGTTTGCACTATTATTTTGCCAGACTTGAACACCGTTAAGCAGTTTCTGATAAAGTTGGCAGCGCCTTCGGCTCGCACGATAAGTGGTGGGAAGGGAAATCATGAATGTCTTGATGAACGGGGTTGGCGGTGCGGCGTTGACGCGGCGCGCGATCCTGCTTTCTGGTGGTGCCATGGGGGCAGCCTCACTCGCTGCCCAGCCGGTAACGATTGCCTCACCAACGCCGCGCCGCATCTCCATGGCGCCAGCCGCCGCGGGTTCGCCGTTCCTACTGGGTGCGACGGCCGACGGCATCACCAGTGTGCGCCGTCGCGATGACGTCCACGACACCGACTATGTCAGGGCAGGCGTCGCACTGGGCGCGGTACGCGCGCGAGTGCGACGAGACGCGACCGCCTGGCAGGAAATCAACACCGAGGGGACCGGAAAGCCGCTGGGCCATGACGGTATCCGCATGCTTGCACGAGAAGACGGCATCGTCATCGAATCAAGACTATTGCTGGACGGCGATACCCTTCGCTGGGACATTAGCGTTCGCAACGAGGGCAATAATGGGGCGGAGGTCGGCGACCTGTTGCTACCGATGCCAATGAACACTGATTTTACCGCCGGACAACCACTAACGGCGTCGGTGCTGAAGCACGGCTTCGTATCCGGCCACGGATCGCACGTCTTCTGGATGCGCGGCAACAGCGCCGGTCCCTACCTGATGCTGTTACCAGATACAGGCACCTCGCTCGAATATTGGGATATCGACCGGCGCGTGCCGCAGCGCCGGGGAACCTGGTGCGCCTATATCCATGCCGCCGCAACATCCGCTGAAACCGCCGCGGCCGGCACGAGCTGGCGCCAGCCGGTTAGCGCGCTACACCTTCGGCCCAGTGAGCAACGCGATTACGCCTTTCGTTTTCTGTGGGTGGACGACTATGCCGCTGCCCGCGGCGCGATTACGGCTGCGGGCCTGATCGACGTCGAAGTGACGCCGGGGATGACGGTGCCAAGTGACCTCCATGTCGATGTGGCACTGGCGTCATCTATTCCGGTCGAACGGATCGAGGCGGAGTTCCCCAATGAAACCGAGGTCCACCGGCTGCCCGACCGCGCCCGCCGTCAACTGTGGCGAGTGCGCTTCGCCCGGCCGGGCGAGAACCGACTGACCCTGCACCAGCCAAGCGGCCGACGCACCCATCTGGAATTCTTTGCGACCGAACCGGTTGAGACGATGATGAAAAAGCGTGCTGCCTTTATCGTGCGGCGTCAGCATCGCGACCCGTCGAAATGGTATGACGGCTTGTTCGGCGAATGGAACATGGCGACTGGGACGCTGCTGGGACCAGACAATTACGACAACATCCGTGGCTGGCGGATCTACGCTGTGACATGCGATGATCCGGGGCTCAGCAAACCAGCCTATCTCGCGACCAAGAATGCCGAACATCCCGATCCGGTCGAGATTGCCGCGCTAGACCACTATATCGATTCGTTCGTCTGGGGCGGATTGCAACAGACCACCGAGGAGGCGCATCCCTACGGCATATACGGCATCCTCGACTGGAAACGTAATCGCGAGAGCACCGATCCGGGGCCAAAGGGCCGGCTCCACATTTGGCGACCCTACGACTATCCGCACATCTTCGCGATGTACCTCGCAATGCATCGCATCGCGCGCGACCATCCCGGCGTTCCGACACGGCGGTCCGCGCGCGACTATCTCGAACGCGCCTACGGCACCGCGCTGGCAATGTTCACGGTGCCGATGCGAGTAACGGGCTGGTCTGCCTACAACACCGGCTTCTACAACGAATGCGTTATTCCCGAGATGGTCGCGGCGTTGCGGGTCGCCGGTATGGCGCGTGAAGCGGCGACGCTGGAATCGCACTGGGCACGTAAGGTACGCGCCTTCGTCGATCCAAAAGCGGACCTGTTCGGATCGGAATATCCTTTCGATTCGACTGGATTTGAATCGACCCAGGCGCTCGCGCGCTCGGCCCTGGACGCGCCGTCGGTGATGGGGGTGTCGACGGGTAGCGCGCGTGCCTTCGCCGATCGGCAGATCGCCGCAAACCTGTTCTGTCGCGGCTGGCTGGAACCAGCCTATTATTATCTCGGCAGCGACTATCGTGGTACGGCGGGCGATGCTTATACGCTTACCTACATGGCGCAGATGGGCGGCGGAGCGTTGCTTGACCATGCGCTGAACGACATCGACGATCCTCATCCGCTCTTGCGGCTAGGCTATGCATCGCTGCTCAGCGCCTGGGCGCTGCTTAACAGCGGGCAAGCCTCGAGCGGCCATGGCTATTGGTATCCGGGCGAAGCTCATGACGGCGCCGCAGGCGGTGGATTCGAGCCGGCGCCAGCGGGCACGACATGGCTAGACCAACCTCACCATCGCGGCTCATGGTATTATTCCTGCGAGATCGACCTTGGTTTCGCCGGCGCGGTGCGAACAGCGGCGACCATCGTTGCCGACGATCCCGTCTTTGGTCTGATCTGCCATGGCGGCGCGGTTCGCGAGGGGCCTGACGGTCTACACGTCTCGGTTAGGGATGGGGTAAGACGGCGGCTGCACGTCCGACGCGATAGCACCAGCTTCGACCTCATCTTACAAGACGCACGCTTCGATGCCGAGAACGCGATACTCGTTGATGCCGCCGGACGCTGGGTCAGCTTCGCGCCTCAGTGCTTCGCACCCTCCGCCACCAGCGTGAGATTAGCTTTAAGGCACAGTCGCGAAAGATGGAAAAGCCACACCATACAGATCAGAGACGGACGCGTGGTCGTCGACGTTTACTCTGCCTAAGACGCTGGTTGCCAGCAGTTCCGGCTTTGTCTGCGATTGCCGATGGTCAGATCAAGATCATCGAAGGCCCGACGACGATTGCGCCAGCCTTCTTGGCCCCAAATAGGCCCGTAGCGGCCAGTACGGGCGAGGAACATTGTCACCGCTTCGATGTAGGAACTGTCATTTGCGGCCCCTTCGAGTATCTTGCCCGTGCCAGTCCGATGTGCCCGCGACCGCCGCTTGGTATGCAGGTCGGGATCTTTCAGGATAGCTGATCGCAGAGAGTCGACGATAGCGCGGGTCCTGCCTTTCCAGCCGGCACGTAAGTCGTCGGGGTAAAAGTCCGGCACGTAGAAAACGGACGCACACTGACGGCGGCGTCCATCCTTGATCGCGCGGCGGATCTGAACCTCCAGTAGCTGCTCCATCTGGGCAAGTCGCATCGCAACAAGCCCGACCGCCTCCAATGGTGACAACCCTGCGTACCAAAGCTGGCAGGCTTGCTGACGCCCGAGGGCAGCTTCGGTTTGGTTCTGTTGCGCCTGACGTACGAGGGCGTCAGCCGTGCTCCCCCAACGCTCCCGGACAGCCCGGACGATGTCGTCGAGTGCGAACTTGCCCTCACGCCGTTCCAGATCGTCTGCGATCGCGCCCGCGCGCTTGCGGATATCGATGACATCGGTCTGCCGCGACTTGAACCCGGGTGTGCTCCGTTCATCCGGAGCCGTCTTGTAGGCGGCCAGGAATTTGCCCGTCAGCGCGGCGATGGGGCGCAGCACCGCAAGCAGCGTCGCGGCTTTGATGCGCTGCCCTTGGCCGCGGATCAGCCACCCAAGCGGCCGCGTCATCGACCGCCGCACCCGCGCTGTCGTCGCCTGACAATCGAAGCCTGCCCAAATCAGCGACATGCGGGTGAGCAGCCAGATTACTCTCTCCTCACCCAGGCCGGCCACGTCGCCATCGCTGATGGAGAGCAACGCCTTGTGAAGCCGCCCGGTCACCACGGCCTCGAAGAAGTCCCGGTGATGCTGGCGCGTCGCCCACATCCGGTCGACGAACTCCTTCAAGGCGTCGTGCGGCGTTGCGCCCCCTGCCCAGCCTCGCACGAACGTGTCGCACAACGCCGTGTCGCCGCTACGTGACATCAACCAGCGGCACAAAGCTGCTAGCTCGTCTGCGCTTTGTGGCAGGCGTTCGTCGGCCAGCGGCAGATATCGCGCGTCGAGCACCGCGAGCGGCAGATCGTCGAGGCTGCCCTCGCCGAACAGCAACGCCCGCTTTTCGGCTTGCGTCAGGTGGTCGCCGCGCGCGTCGGCGTGCAGCCGGCTGATCAACCGGTCGAGATCGGCCGCCGAGCGCGGGAAGTCGGCAAGCACCTCCCTGGCGAGCCGCACGACGTTGACGGAGAGATGGCGCGCGAGGTTCTTGTCAGCTCTCACGGCACCCTCGCTTCATGCCGATCAGATCTACCCGTGCCCTTATTACCAATTCGCCAACCGGGGCGTGGAAGGTGCCATCACAGATCGGCGAGCGCCGCCTCGATCCTGGCTCGCGCGACCTCGGCAAGCTTGCGGTACTCGTTCTCGATCATGCGCGCCTTGCTATACGCGCCATAGCCGGTGCGCCCGGCCTCCAGTTCCTGCTCGACCTGCGCAACCGCATTTTCCAGAATGCCGCGCCTGGCCTCTACCAGCACCAGCAGTTCGTCGAGATCGTCCGGGATGGTCATCAGTCGCTCCAGCTGTCCGGATGGGGCGGCGGCGCCCAGTAGGTCGGATTGCCGCCATGTTCCTTGATCCACTCGTACGCGGCACCGCGGTCGACGAGCGTCGGGATAGGTTTGCCGAGCAGGGTGCACAGCGTCTCGATCAGGTCCGCCTGATCGTCGGTCACGTCGCGCTGGCGCCAGGGTTCGTCCGGGCCGGCGCGACCGGATGCCTCGAAGCTCGTGACGCTGGCATCATAGAGCGCCTTGCGGTGCGACCATTCGATGATCGCGCCCCAGCGCCTGCACCAGTCGGCCTTGCGCTGGTCGGCAAGCACCGCCCGGAGCAGGCTCCCGAACGGTTGGTGCCCATGCGCCAGTCGCTCTTCGGCCATCCACCTGAGCATCATGTCGGTCTGCGCGAACAGCCCGAGCAAGGTAGTGGCGTCGACCTCACCGGCGAGCAGCACGATCGCGCCGCCGATCGCGTATTTGCGACTGTCGGCGGAACCCGGTCCGCCGCGCCGAACGGGGGCGGGCCTTTGCCTGTCGGCGGAGCTCGTTGACCTTGGCGGCCGCGACATGCTGCGCGGACGTGAGCCCGACATCCAGGTCAGCGAGCCGCGCCAGCAGCGCGTCGACAGGTTGTGAGGGCTCGGCGTCCATACCGCCAAGTTGGCGTGGGTAGCGCCGTCACTCCTCCAACCTACCCACACCCTTGAGGCCGGAGGGGATGCGCCAGCCACCGCGGAGAAGTAGAACAAGATGAAGAGTGAGAGGGGGTGGTGCGCGATAAAGAGTTTTTCGGGGCCCCAGGCGACCCGACAAACCCATACTGCCACCCCCTCTCACCGCAGCAGGGCAAGGTCATGAAAGCGACGCTTGGGCAGGTCAGGGACGGCGTAAGCGCAATCGCGATGGCGATGGCGGCGGCGCGCAGCGCCCGCAACCAGACGACGCGTGCGGCGCGGGTGGAGGCTGTCGAGAGCCGTCGTTCGGCCCAGCGCTACAAGCAGGCACGGGCGCGCGAGGACCGCGAACGCGAGCGTGCGATGAACCGCCGCTTCCGCGTCCACGTGCCCGAGTACCAACGCCCCCGCTCGCGCGGGGCAACCCCGCGCAAGCTGTTCTACCGCGTGGCTGGCCGGGCGATCGGCACCCGGGTCACGGACGGCGGCAGCAGTCGCGCAGGTGTGCGCTCAATTCACTTCGCGGTGACCGCGCGCGGCTTCGCGTCGACCAAGGGGCGCCGCTGGCGCAACGGTGAGGGCGAGCGCGCCGCGCAGTACATCACCCGCGAAGAGGCGCTCGAGGGTGGCGAGCATGGCTGGTGGTCGAACATCGCCGCCGACCGCAACGAGCTTGTTGCTTTCTTCCGGACGAGCGAAGCGGTGGAGCGGCATGACCGCGTCAACGCCAACGTCTATATCAGCGAAATACTGTCCCTGCCCGCGGCGCTGACCGCACAAGGGCGTCGCGAGGCGGTGGAGGAGTATTGCCGCTACTTCGAGGAGCGCGGCCTGCCGTACGTGGCCGCACTGCACCTGCCCGACCCGGGCGGTGACCAGCGCAACTTCCACTGTCACATCGTCTATTCGACCCGGCCGGCCGAGCGCCTCGCGCCGTATGACTGGAGCTTTGCGGTTTCCAAGCTGGCCGACGTCAACACGCCTGGTGCGATCCTGGCGCGGCGTAAGCTGGCCGTCGACGTAATCAACGCTGCCTTGAGCGCTGCGGGCAGCGCGCTGCGCTACACGCACCTCTCCAATCGTGCGCGCGGGGCTGGTGCACCATCGGCCAAGCAGGGGCAGAAAGGTACCTGGGTGCTCCGCCGCCTGGCGGCGGCCGAGCACCGTGCCGGGCAGCTCGCCCGATTAGGTGCGATGGTGACACCGCTGCGGGAGGGCCTGATGTTATCCCGGCGGGTCGAAGCGCTCGGCAAGTTGGTGGCAGCGCGGCTTGCCGCGGCGAAGACGATAACGGTCTACAGCGACCAGCAGCTTGCGCAGCAGCGGTCGGCGGCGCACGCTGGCGTCGGCACGAAGTTGCGCGCTACCCTCACCTCACCATTGCCGCTTCCGGATCGTCTCGATGTGCTCCGCACAATGGTTGATGAGCGTCGCCATCGACAAGAACGGCTGGTTGGCGCGCGGGCGCGTCTGTCCCGAGCACTGCCCGATCACGGCGCCGTCAGGTCGACGCTTGCGCTGCGCCTCGCCGAGGCCTGGTCACACGCGTACATGACGACAACGTCGGTCGGTGAGCGATGGAAGAGCGTGCGCGGCCGTTTCGCAAACAACCTGCCTGCAGCGAAGCCGTCGATCGATACCGGGCTGGTCGCCCGCCTCGCGACCGCCGGCGAAAGGATGGTGGAGCGGCAAAGACTGGAGTTGCTGCGGGACACGCTTGAGCAGGGACATGCAACTGGGCCGGAGACAGTCGGTCTGCGTGACCTTGTACGGGAGCGACTGGCAGCACGCCTGACCGTCATCGCTCACGGTATGGCGACGACCAGCGACAGGGTGCGGATGGTCATGCCCCGTATGATCGCGAAGGCAGACAGCGTCGAGCGGAAACGGCACCTCACCGCGACAGAAATCGACGCGGAGACCAAGACCGCCGCTGTGACGCCGATCATCCCGGCCGCGCCTGACCATGCGGCGCGTCACGCAGCCGCGCTTGAGAGCCAGCGCATGAAGGACGAGAAAGCGCGCGACGCCAGGCGGCGCGCAGCGTTGCGGGCAAACGCCCTTGCCCGGCTCGAAGCTGACGACGTCACGATCACGCTAACCGTAGCAGGAGAATACCGGCTGTCGGCACGCTCACTGACTGACGAAGAGAAAGAGGCGCTCCGTGACCCAGCGCACCTCGATGACACGGCTATGCACATCAAGCAGATGTACGAAGCGCGACAGGCACGCGCAGGCGCGAAGGTTGAAGCCGAACTGTCGACGGCAACGTCGAGCATGCCGGCCGACATCGACGAAGACCTGAGCGACCTGGTTCGGTTCCAGACGGAGTCTGACTGGCGCGGCACCAGCCGCAAGTAGCGCAGGCGACCCTGCGCGGGAGGGAGCGGGAGGGAAGAGCGTCTCCGAAGAGCCGGATGAAAAAGGCTCGGGGCGGGACGCCCCTCCAGCAAGGTAATGCTCAAATGCCCGACAAGAACCTGACCGCCGCGACCATCCGCTGGCTCGCGCCCGAACTGCTGCGCGAAACCCGCGCAGCGCACGCCAGCCTGCTGCACCAGCAGCAGGCTGGCGAGACGACAATCAACCTCTACACAGTCGTGAAGCAGCTCGGTCGCGTCCAGTTCGCGATCTCGACCGACTTCATCAGCGTCGACGACAAAGCGGTGCGCCAGGTGCTGCGCTCGGGCCACGGCCATGCGCTGGTCGCCTCCAGCATGGCCGGTGGATGGCTGCCGCGCCCGGTGTTCGAGATCGTCACACGCAGCGGCGATGCCGTGAAGCGCCGCGCCGGTTACCGGCTGTGGATGGGTCAGGATGGCGACAGCGCGCTGCTGGCCGACCAGCCCGGGCGTCCGGCATGGCGGATCGAGGGCAACCGGCTGGTGCGCCACCGCAGCGCGCACCTCGACGAAGGTCAGCGTCGCGCGGGCTTCGCGCGCGCCGACCGCATGATCCGTCGCCTCGCCTGGGCGGCCTGAACCATGGCGCGGAAACCTGTCACCGCGACGACCGCGACCTCGCTGCCGGTCACCACGTCCGCACCGACTCCCGCAGTTGAGGTCGAAGCCACGCCCCCTTCCCCGCGCGACTATGCCAGCCAGGGTCCCTTCGTCGGAGATGCCGACGGCAGCTTCGGGATCATCCCGTGCATCTTCAAAGATCGCCCCAACACGATGGTCGACGTCGTCCATCGCCGGCTGGTGCAGTTCGGGCGGCCGATGACCGATCCATGGCAGCCGACCTGTTCGCGCTGGGACGTGCTGTTGCCGACGCACGCGCCCGATGCCTGCCACGACCCGCATACGCTGGCACGCCTGATCGACGCCCAGCGACTGCCCGAGCAGCAGGATCTCGCGATCCTCATTACGCTGCGGTTCGCGCACCATGCGCTGCTGCACCGCGGATGGGAGCTTGCCCGCGGCTTCGCGCTCCAGCGACTGGCGCGCGACCGCGACGTGCCAGTGGTCGCCGCCCTCCACGTGCCGCAAATGGCGGCGCGCAAGCACAAGCCGCACGTCCACCTCGTCGCGTCGAGCCGGCGTATCCTCGGCTCCAACTGCGCCGACTTCGTCGACGACCTGCTTGGCCCCGACGCCAAGGCGACTGCGGCCATGCTGTGGAATGACTGGGTCGCCGCACACAGCTGAGCCCCAGCGCTCCTGACGGCAACGCAGTCAGCGTCACCGCAACCATCATGTCCATCACCCCCTGGCGAGGCACGTGCCTCGCCGGGCACGCTCCCGGATACCATCATGATCGCCCTGATCGAACTCCTCCATATCGGCTCGCCTGTTGTGCGCGTTATGCTCGGGCTGTTGCCGCACCTGCCGGCCCCCGCCATCTTCAAGCCGGCGCGCTCCTCGAATGTGCCTGCCGGCTGCGTGCAGGTCCCCGCCGCCAACCTCATCATCGCCGGCGCCGCCGGTCCGATCGGCCAGGCTGTGCTGAACGCCGACGCCATCGCAAGGGAAGCGCAAAGCGACCTGATCCTCGTCTCGCTGCGTGAGCCCGGTCACCCGCATGCGATCCGCTTCGATGCGATCCTGCACCTTGATGATCGTACCGAGCATGCCAGCGACTTGCTGCTATGGCGCTGCAAGAACCGGGCGGCGGCGCTGGTGCCGGTTGCCCGCCATGGTCAGTCGATCGTGATGGGACGCAGCGGGCTCATCCCGAGCGATCCGACACCCTATGCCAACCCGGTCGAACGATTGCAGGGGCTCGCCATGGCCAGCGCCGAGTTGCGTCGCACCCTGTGGGACGAGCAATGATGGAGCGCCTGCAAGTCGATGGCTTCCGCAGGTTTTCCGCCCGATAGCACGATGGCGCCGCCGGCGTTGCTTCCCGGTCGGCTGCAACAGTTTCCGAACACCCAGGCATTTTCGGGTGTCAGCCGGACCAGGCGCGATCGGCCACCACTGTGACCGAGCAACGGCAACAAACTATGCGAAGATGCCAACCGCGTGGGCGGTCGGAACGTGCCCATAGCGTGAAGCACTGCCGAGGCGGGGAGAAGCCCCGCCTCGGCCAGATGCCGGGTTTGCTCCCGCCGGCACCATCAACCTTCCCGCTGCAGTGACAGCGCGTCAGCCCGCGCACCTTAACAGAATATGGTTAATCTGGTTCCATACCCTAGGTTATCAGATTGGGCCAGCAGGTGTATCCTGCTGGCCAGATCTGTAGCGACGATGCTCGGGCCAAACGCGCGCCGTCATGCGAGGTTCGCCCGAGATGCCGGGCAGCCGGGAGGTCAACGCGCGATCGGCGTCTCGCAGGATCAGAACGATGATTTCGCCGCCGTTCCGCCTCCCGCAGCGCGCTGGACGCTGGCTTGCCAGCTCCGCTCGGCATCGCCGCCCTCCAGCAGAGCGAGTTTGGCCTTGTGGTACACATCCTCTTCGGCATGGAGTGCCAGCTTGGTAGTCCCATATACCGAACGGCACGGTTCGCCACCGCTGCACCAGGTCATGTCGAGCGGCGCTGACGGGGGAGAAGCACGGGTTGGCGTACCATAACGCTGGGTCAGTTGCGTACGGAATTGCGCACCGGTGCGGCCGGCCATCGGCGCTTCGTATTTGACGAGCTTTACCACTGCGCCCCACGGCACCGGCTTGAACTCGACGATCAACTGCTCATCACCCTTCTTCGCCTGGATCGTGGCAATGCCGTTCCGCGGCAGATCGAACGATGATTCGCCGCGCTGACGCCGCTTTTCCTCCTCGACGGTCACTGCCCAGTCGCGCCCCGAGGAAGTCTCGACCTTCCACCCGTCACGGGTGAGCGCCGTTTGCACATCGGCGGCGGTCATCCCGATCCGCACGCCCGCGACATCGAGCGGCTTAGCCCCGGCTCGGGTCTGCGCCGCTGCGTCCTGTTCGGCAACGGACGCCGAGCCACAGGCGGCGAGAAGAGCCAAAGCGGCGCTGGCGGTGATCCTCGTCATCATGATCTATCCTTGGGATTGTCCGGTCGCACGTCGTCGTTCGCCGAGATGCATTCCGGCGGTGCGGGTCCGATGGTGGTGGTCGTTCTATGGTTGGGTTGACGCAGTCACAGGCGGCGCGCGCGCGCGCACGATCCCGATCATCGCAGCACCAGCGCGACGAAGCCGGCGGTGTCCTGTACGCCCGAAACGTGTCCGGCATCGAAGGCGTGCGCGAGCCCGAGCCGCAGCGACGAGGCCGGTGACAAGTCAGCCGACCAGCCGAGCTCGACATCCATCTCCCGTGCGGTCGGCGTCAGGTCGACGGTTGCCATCCGCGTAGCGAGCGCGCCGGTCATTAAATCGTACGTCACCGGCGCTTCAACGACCGCGCACGCCCGCTCCAGCCGCAGCGGCGACGACAGCCCCAGCGTCACGGTGCCTCGCCCGAGACGATGCGCAGCGTCGATGGCGAAGGCGCTCCCGGTCATCGGGCCGGTAAAGCGCAGCAGGTCCGATCCGCCCGAGACCCGGGTCGTCGACGCGGTTGCACGGGCCGACAGCAATAGGCCGGCAATGCTGCGGCTGGCTGTGAGCGTCGCCAGTGTCGTGCGACCGCCGATCAGAGCAAGGTCAACAGCTCCGCGCAGCCCGAGCACCTGACCGCGCTCGGCAAGGTCGGACAGCTCGACGCCTAGCCCAAGCGGCGTCATGAGCGAGACGCTGCGCAACGCTGCTCGGTCGCTCCGAGAGGCGCCCGAGGCAAAACCTGCCGACCAGCCATTTGCCGTCCATGATGAGGACGTGCCAACCGGCGTGGCGAAGACGCCGCGCAGCGCTGAGCCGGCGATACCGCTGCCCTGCCCGACCGCAACGTTCGCGCTGAGTGTCACCATCTGTCCGGCCGACGGCGAAAAGGCGATCGTCGCCGGCCTGTTCGACCGGACGCCGCCCCATGGCCCGATCGTCGTCGACGTATAGCCCAATCTGCCATCACCGGACCCGGCAGCCAGCCATGCCGGATTGACGGCGCCGAGCATCGTGCCTGCCAGCAATCCCGCGCTGCGGTGGCGCGGGCCATTGGTGCCGGTCATCGTGAAATCACGCCCGTATCGGTCGAACACGGTCATGCGCCCAACCTGGTCCGACAGCTGCCTGCCGCTGCCAAACGGCCCCGACAGCGTCAGCGACGAATAGCGCGCCAGCACCGTGTCGGCTGCCGCGAACGCACTAGCCGGCGCCTGCACTTTCATCGCCGCTTCGACGTTGAGCAGCCCTGCGCCGAAGAGCTGGTCGGCACCCTTGTCGCCGAGGTCGGTGGCGGTATCGAGCAGGATGCGCGAGATTGCCTTGCCGCCGAGTTGCGGCCAGTACTGCTTGAGCAGTGCCGCCGCCCCGGCGATCGCAGGTGCCGCGAAACTGTTGCCGGTCACCGTGACCAACTGCCCGTCGATGCCGGTGACCTGCACGTCGGTCGCGACGACCGCCAACGTACGGTCGGCGAGTTCGCCGGGCAGGCCGTTGCCGGTGGGCGCACGCAGACTGGCATCGACACGGATACCGAAGAGGAAGTTCGCCTTGTTCTCGAACTGGTCGCCGACGAGGTCGCGCGTAATGGTGCCCGGAGCCGCACTTTGGTCATCGACGAAGTTGGAAACCGACTGCACGAGGATGCGGTCGTTCCTAACGACATGATCCATCGCCGCACGCTGGTCGGCGACGATCGTACCGCCGGCCACGCCGTTAAGGCTCATCGAGACGACGAGGGCGCCCTTGTCGACGGCATAGGTGATGGCAGGCGCGATGTTCATGGCGTTCGCGCCGTCGCCCTCCTTGATCACCGAGGTAGCGGTGACATTCTCGAGATCAGGCGCCGCGATCTTGAGCGCGAGCAGCGTTGCATCATAGGCCATGCCGTGCACGCCGCTGCCGTTTCTGGCGCCAAGCGCGACCGATGCGACCTGGGTGCCATGACCTTTCACATCGTCGAGTGGAAAGGTCACCATCTCGGGAGCGCAAGTGGCACAGCGCGCGATCTTGGCCTCGAACGCCTTGCTGTCGGGTGAGATGCGGCCCGTGAATTCGGGATTGTTGGTCGCGATGCCAGTGTCGATGACCGCGATCGTCACGCCCTTGCCGGTGATGCCGCGATCATAGGCATAGGCGGCCTTTGCGCCGACGATCGCGCGTGAGGCCTTGTACTCGGCGCTATCGGCCGCGCTGGGCGGTGGAGCCGGTGTCGGGGGCGGCGTGGGCGTCGGTGCGGGTGTGCCCACCGGGGTCGAGCCCGACGAGTTGACGCCGCCGCCACCGCCGCAGGCGGCAACTAGCAACGCGCCCGAGATCATCGACGTCGTTTGAAGAGCATTCCGCCACCGCCGGCTCAATCCCGCAACCATGTGCATCCCCCATATCGGGCGAGGCCTGGCTTCCCCAGCCGGCGGCATCGCCCCGTAGAAACAAGGCGATGCCGGCCCGTGAGCCGGAGATTGGAAACCTGCGATAAGACAGGCGCGAGCGTCTTTAGGCTTGCGCCCTGGACATACACGCCCGCTCCCCGGCCGAAACTGGTTCGGGCCGGGCATTCGGCTACTTATCGACGAGGTTTCCACGCCTCGGTCCGCCTGCTGGCGAACCGGGCTTGTGTAGGCCGGACCGGTTAACGAACCAAGTCCTGCCGTGCCGTAATCGCGCTCGATCTGCCGCAACATGCGGCAACGCAAACGTGCCACGTCTGCGAAATCACCGACTTTTCAACAAGCTTATCGACGCCAGCATCGACAATCCGCTGGAGGAAAGAAAATGAAGCGACGCGCACAGCCGCAGGTATTCCGCATCGCCGCGGCTTTGCTGCTCACCGCGGCAATCGCCGGACAATGGTGGCAGCGCCAGCCTGCCGGCGTGATCGCCGGCTGGGTGCCGGCCATGGCCAAGGCACATTGTCCTGCGGCGGTTCGTGGTGCCAGCACCATCGCGGACAGCGCCCGCACGCTTGATCGCTGGAGCTATGCGGTGATCGGCAACCTCGTGTTCCGTGACGGCCGCGACCGCTGTCAGGCGGGTGAGATCAACAGGCGGGGCTGAAGCGAAGCCCCGAGGATAGATGAAAATCGAAGGGGCCTGATCCGGACCGGCCGGTCCGGGGATCACGCTAATCGCAGGCGCCCTCCCCTATGCACCCTACCCTCCACGATACGCTGCCGACCGCGTCGGTCGCGCTCCTGAACTATCTCCTCGCTGAACTCGGCCCCGACGATCCGTACACCTTCGCCGGCAACACCGGCTTGCCGGCCGGGGTGGAATGCCTCGAGCACAACCTCATCGTCATTGCGACGCCGATCTCCGAGCGGCTCTTCGATGACGCGCTGATGCGCTGTGCCAAGGCCCGCAAGCGCGACATCGTCCTCGTCAGGCACGGATTCCACCCCGAGGTGCTCGAGCCCGTGCGCGCCGACGTCGCGCTGCACTCGGTGACGGGACCGATCCTCGTGCCCGACCTCGCCTTCTACCGTGACGCGGCCTCTGGCCTGCACTTGGTGCCCGCACACGCCGACCTCTTCGTCCAGGTCCGTACCCGCGGTCTCGAAGTGTCGATCCCCGCGCCCTGGAACAGCGTCGGTGAGCGAATGGCCGGGCTCGAGCGCGCCGCCGCCGAGATCGTCAGCGCCTGCCGCCGGTCCGAGCAGGGTTGAGAACAGCGAATACGAGAATGCGCCCCCGACACGGGGGATGAAACAAGGAGATACGATGATGACCACCACGACCTTCGAAGCCGCCGTCACCCGCGCCGTCGTCAAGCTGCTGCTCGGCACCCGCAAGCTGAAGCTCGGCGTCGCCATCACCGCTGGGGACGCGCTCGGTATCGAAGACCAGATCAAGATGGGTCGCCACGCTGTGGAGACCAACGCCGACGTGCTGCACCTTGGTTTTCGCACCGGCCCTGCCCCGGCACTGACCGACGTCGCCGTGTTCCTGCCGCGCGACGGCCTCTGCCACATCCAGACCGGCTGCAGCTTGTGGCTGTCCAAGGCCGGCAACCGTGGACGCGTGATGCCGCAGCCGCATGTCCGCGGGCACTTTCGGCTGGCGCCCAGCGAGATCCTCCACATCGACGGCAAGCCCGCCGACGATCTGAGCGAAGGCATGGAGCGGGCCAGCGCCTGGCTGGCGCGGCAGGTCATGTGCCCTGATGCCGTCTATGACGCTGCGCAATGCCACATCTGGTCGCAAGCCGCCTGATGATACCATTTCGCTCACAACGCGTAGCCGGAACCTAGTCGCGAGTTGATCGAAGACGAAATCTACTGGCCATACCTCATCCGCATAGACGCCGCGCAGGCAAGCGTCTCGTCCCATGATCGACGAAGACCATGACGCTTCCGCAGGTCTGTGCGCTTCGCAAGGTACCGACATCTCAGTCTCGGCCTCGGGTTCGGCCCGAGGCAAGAAACTGGAAATAAATAGACCCTACCACTCGGTGGTTCGAGCGAACCGACGAAAATAGTGCGCCGACCGGCGCCAAGGAGGATCAAGACATGAAGAACACGCTTGACCAGCACGACGTCAACCACATGCTGATGTCCATCGCGCGCGAGATGGCCAAGGACACCGGCAAGAAAACCGCCGATGCCGACACGATCTTCATGGGCGGTACAACGCCGACTGAAGCCGATCAGAAGTCACTGGCGGACTTTGCGCTAGCCAAAAACTACAACATCCTTTTCTCAGCCTTTGATCCGGATCTAATCGGGGATGGCCCCGTCACGATGCTCGCTGTCATCACAGATGGTGAGGCGAAGGCGGCGGTCCTCCCCGACGGGCGCCTCTGGAAAAAGGATCGGCGAAGCTCTGCGATCCTCGTCTTTGCGGAACTGAACGCGGTGGTGCGCATGAGCACCAAGGGCCGACTGCTCGTTCGCGAGATGACGGGTTCTTACCATGAGGAAGGCTACGCAATCGCCATGGACGCGGTCCGCGCCGCCGCCGAGCGCAAGCCCGCTCATGCGCCGATCGTTTCGACGATCGGAGATCTGATGATCATCATGGATGTCGAGACGATGATGATGACGACGCTTCAGGCCGCCTGAGGCGGTCCGGAATCCCACGGCGTGGCAACCGTGGGACTTCAAGCTCTCACAAGCTTGGCAGTACGATCTCGGGAGCTGAAGCGGAAAACGGCCTACGCCGATGCCCATCATTTGCCCTTTTGACCCCGGATTTGTTGCGTTAGCGGCGGGCTTGGTCATCCCAGCTGGGTGTCTGAGGGTGGTGGTAAGCGGCCTGACCGCTTTTCGGCGGAGCGCGCGGCAACCGTTCTTTCGTTCATGCGCCCGGGAATGCCCGGAATGCCGAGGCTTTGGACTCTGGCCCTCGGCTGATCCGCCACAGCTCACGCATCCGCGTCGCGTTTGATTAGCCGACGAGCTCGAGAAGAAGATCAATTTTGTCGTCTGCTATCGCCACGAAATCGCAGCCAATCTCTCCGGCGATCCGCTCGGCCGCACTGCAAGCGATCCGTTGATGCTCGGCCAGCGTCACCGCATCGCGAGCCGGACGGGCCCGACCAACATCCATCTGACGACGCTCGGCGATCCATTCAGGATTGGCAGAGAGATAGCAGATCACGTTCAGATCGAGCGCCCTGAAGACAGATGTTGGTATCTCGACCAGTCCATCGCGCCCGTCGATCACGTTGTGCCCATCGAAGATGATAGGCAACGTAGTGACCTGGGCTTCGCGTTTGTAGGCGGCAATCATCAGGTCTTGATTGTCCATGACGGCACCGAGACGCAGCGCTTCGGAGCTATCTGCATGCTGAGCCCGATAGGCCTGCTCAGCCTTGATCAGGGCGCTAGCTTGGAGGTGGAGGATTTGAACGCTTTGACGCAGACGTCCGATGAGCGTCGACTTGCCGACCCCCGAGAGGCCGAGAAGGGCAATGCGCATGCTCAAACGGTGAAGCCCAGTGAGCCTTGGTTGAGCACCGACATCTGTTGCGCGGCGACCAAGGTCTTGATCGACTGCGGCGGACCTCCCGCAAAGACCTTGCTAGCAAGCAAATTGGCCAATGGGACGGGTGGTTCGAGATGAGCCGCGAGCAGGAAGTTGATTACCTTCACGGGCCGCGCCTCGGTAGCGGCGAGCTGCCGGAGCTGCATGTCGCTATAGACCGAGCGACCGCCGGCGAGGCGACGCAAATCTTCATAAGACCGCGCCAGCTTCATCTCTTCGAACACCCCAACCGTGGTGATGGCCTGAGATGGTTGAGCCCCGGACTTGCCTTTGTAGAAGAACAGCAGCGCGCCGGGCTGCGAGATGCGGGCTGGTGCTCTGCACAAGTAGACCTTTCGAATCGTATTTCCCGGCCTGAGGAAGCCAGTGTCGCTGAATAGGCTTAGCTGCGACCTCTGGGCCAGTTCGGGGAAAAGGATCTCATGAAATTCCTCTTGAATCGGGATTGCGTAGGCACAGACGCCAATACCGGTCGCGAACCGGGGATAGTTCTCGCGCGCCAGATCAAATAGCGATATGTTCTTCTTGGGACGCAGATGGCTGCGCTTGAGCTGCTTTTCGAAAACTAGCTCTCCGTTCGCATTGTCATGCGTATGGCGAAAGCCGTAATACTCAAGCAGCGACATGAGTGTCTTCTGCTCGGGGAAGGTTGTCAGATATACAACGTCGTGCTTGTTCGACTGAGCGTACCAGAGAACCTGCTTCAGTAACAACTCGCCCAGCTTCACACCCCTGTTCTCGGCACGAACCTTGAAGGTGCAGATCTTGAGGATTTTGTTTCCAGAAAGCGTCGCATCGGTGTCGCCCGGCTTTTCGTCCTTGCGAACAACGAGGCCTGCCACGCTGTCGTCGTCCATCACGACCCAGCACTTCCTCATCGGTCTGACACACTTCTCGCGCCACCATATGTCGAAGCCGGGATAGTCCCCGCGCAGGCTGGCGAAGATTGGGTCGTTCTGCGAGATGGTGTTCGCCTCCATCTCGACGATGGCCGGGAAGACCACGGCGACTGCTTCGTACGTGGTGCGCAGGAAGGCGACCGCGTCTGCGACGTAGAGCACCCGTGCACCGAACGTTGGAGAGATTCTTTCCGCACGTGCGTGCAGCCCCTGATCCTCGGTGACGAGAAAGTCGGCTACTCCGATCTCGAGAGCATGAAGCAGAGTGGCATCCACGAGATCGTTGGGGCGGCCGATCGTGCCAAATTTCGCTTCTAGCATTGCCTTGTCGATGCCGGCCATCTTCTTGATGACCGGGAATTTTTTTATTTTGCTCAGCGCGACGCGTCGGCGAGCATCGTCCTTATCCCGCTTGATGTCGTCGATCGCGGCTTCATGCACGAATATCTCAACGCCATGCCGCGCCGCCAGCTGCTGCAGGGCGGCGAAGTTAGGTGATACCTCGGCGTGGTCTTCCAGGCCGATGAAGACGTTCGTGTCAATAAGGTACCTGGGAGAACTCATACAGGAGGGCTTCTCGCAGCTTAGGAGTCGCGTAAAGAAACGATTGTGGCGGTTCGAAGCTAAATCGCTCACGAAGTTCGCTGAGTTCAAGCGCTCTAGGCAGGCGACGTCCGTGCTTCAGCTCGATTGCATATGCGCGATCGACACCAGCGAAATAGACGTCAAAGTCCTTGCGAGTAATGCAGGCCTGTTCACCGAAGTTCTTCCAAATGTCCTGAGGCTCGCGACGATGTACTTCGCCAATCTCTGCGATCCCAGCGAGCGCGCGCGTCGGGCTGGTCTCGTAGATCAGCGCCGTCGTCCCGACGGGGACCGACATTGGGAATCGCCGCCGCAGTTCGATTGTCTTCTCACCGGTCGTGATCTTGCGACTATATTCCGGCTTGATGCTGAAGACGACGTCACGGTGCGGCGGAAGCCGATCCTCGCCGACAATCGGAAGCAAAAGCTGATTCTCATCAATCTGCTCGAAGCGGTAATCAGCCTCTCGAAGGCTGTTGATCATGTCAGCGGCATTGTGGAAATGGGCATTGATCCGAAGGCTAGCCCCCATAGCGCCGAGATAGTCTCGTAGCGTCGAGATGCGCAGATCCCTGCGCCCCTCCATTCGCGTTACCGACGATTGGCCAATCTGTAGACGCTCAGCGATCTGAGCCTGGGTCAAGCCGGCAAGCTGACGAAGCTCCCGCAGACGATGACCGATATGATGGTCAGCGACTTCCGAACTGTCCGTTTGTGGCTCGAATACCCTGCCGACGACCTTCATTTCATTCCCATACACATCAAAACACCTGATCACTCAAATATGACGTAAAAGGCATATTTAGCAACGCATTTGTCCGAGGTGGTTTGCCCCGCCGCGGGGGCAAGGCGAATTAGGGTGCATGTTGACAGCACATTACCGGTGCCAGCCATTTTGCCGGTACGCGGAAGGCACTGACTGCGTATCATGGGCCGTGCTATTGGGAACCTGTCGGCGGCAGGCGACCAGGTATTGCCGTTCACATGAGTGGGTCCGAACGTCCGGATTCGCCGGAAGCCGCCGCCTGATCGCCGCTAAGCCGCCAGACAGTAAGCGCCGCTCAGATTGTCGTTCAATCAGCCACCCCCGCTCCCGACATCGGGCGCGTGGGGTTTGTGTGCTCGTTCCAATTCTCCATCGCCGATCCGCAATTTCGGGAAAACACAATCGGGAACAGGTCTCGGAAGAGCCAAGCCTGTCGCCGGGTGCCTGCGCATGCAGTCACCCGCTAACCCGGCATCACGTTCCCAATCAGAAAAAGCGCAACTCACCACTCGCACCATAAGCCGAGAGCGTTTCAGCCTTTAAAGACGACCGTCTTCTTGCCATTCCGAATAACCCTGTGCGCCACATGCCAGGCAACGGCCTGTCCCAGAACCTGATTTTCAATCTCGCGCCCTTTGCGAACGAGATCATCGGGGGAGTCCTCATGGGTCACGCTTTCGACGCCCTGATGGATGATCGGTCCTTCATCCAGATCGGCGGTGACGTAATGCGCGGTCGCGCCGATCATCTTCACGCCGTGGGCGTGAGCCTGGTGATAGGGTTTCGCGCCCTTGAAGCTGGGCAGGAAGCTGTGATGGATGTTGATGCAGCGGCCCGACAGATGGGCGGCCAGGTCATCGGACAGGATCTGCATGTAGCGTGCGAGCACGACCAACTCGGCACCGCTGTCTTGCACCAACGCCTTGATGCCGGCTTCCTGCTGCGCCTTGGTATCGCGCGTAACAGGCAAATGGTGGAAGGGAATGTTTCGAAGATCGGTTGCGGTCAGCGCGGTGGCCGGATGGTTTGACGCGATTCCGACGATCTCGATGGGAATCTCTCCGATCCGCACCTTGTAGAGCAAATGCGCCAGGCAGTGATCGAACTTCGACACCAGGATCAGGACTTTGACGGGCTGGTTTGTCGGCACCAGCTTCCAATCCATGTCGAACCCCTCGCCGAGGGTCGCGACCGCATCTGCCAGGACGGCTTGGTCGCACCCGCTTTCGAAGACGACGCGGAGGAAGAAGCGGCCTGTCTCACGATCTTCGAACTGCCGTGATTCAAGGATGTTGCCATCATTCTCGAAGATGATCCTGCTGACGCTGTAAACGATGCCGGGGCGGTCCGGACAGTCGACAACCAGCGTGTAGGATCGTGACATTCGCTATTCTCCGAAAGCGTGGCTGGCGGCGGAAGGGATGCGCTCGCTTACGGTGTCACCCTATCTCCGTCCATCGCTCCTGCCTCGCCGGCGCAGGGCCTGGATCATGGCAGTGCCGATGATCGCAGGCGCGAACATGGAAAACGCGGCCCATTGAGGCTAGGTGAGAGCGCGGTGTCAGCCGGCCACCCTCTGCATACAGAAGACGATGAACCCGCCGCTCATTCAACCAGCCTCACCCCATGGCCGCCCCTGCATCACAGATGACTATTCGCTGGAAGTGACGGTCAGGGATGTCTCTGGGCTGGTACAGGTGGCGAAAGCGCTCCCGCCTTCGACGCAGATAGCGATCCCGTTCCTGCCCACTGACGACAAGGCAGCGCGTGTCGCAGCGATACGGACCGTTCGTCGGCTCGGGTTCGAGCCGATGCCGCATTTCGCCGCCAGACGGATCACTTCGGCCAGCGCGTTTGACGGCTTCATGACCGAGACGGTTGCTGGCGGCGGCATCACGCGCTGTTTCGTCGTTGCCGGCGACCCGCCCCATCCACTCGGGCCGTTCCCCGACAGCGCCTCCCTGATCGCGACGGGCGCTTTCGAACGGTGTGGGGTCAATACGATCGGCATCGGGGGGCATCCCGAAGGCCATCCGGTCATGAGCGAGGCGGAATGCTGGGCCGTGCTCGAATCGAAGTGTCGAAGCATTGAGGAGCGCGGCATGTCGCCGATGATCGTCACCCAATTCGCCTTCGACGCGGACATCGTCCTGCGTTGGCTGGAAGGTCTTCGCGAACGCGGATTGAATCATCCGGTGCGGATCGGTGTTCCCGGTCCGGCGGGCGTAGCGACGTTGATGCGGTTCGCCGCTCAGTGCGGCGTGGGTGCGTCGACCGCCATCCTGGCAAAATATGGCATCTCCGCCACCAAGCTATTGGGAACGTCCGGACCGGAGAAGTTCGTGGATCGTCTCGCTGCCGGTCTGACGATCGGACATGGTGCGGTGCGACTTCACTTCTATCCATTCGGTAATATCGGCAAGACGGCGGACTGGATCAGCCACTATGCTTCAACCCGATAGAACGACCCTGCGCTTCCGCTTGCTCGAAGCCGCCTGCAACACCTGAGAAAATATCATGACGCCGATCGATCGACCCACGCTAGTACCACCGGGCGGCCAGACCAAGGTTCTGCTGCATAGCTGCTGCGCGCCGTGTTCGGGTGAAGTGATGGAAGCGATGACCGCCAGCGGTATCGATTACACCATCTTCTTCTACAACCCGAACATCCATCCCAAGGAGGAATACCTCCTGCGGAAGGACGAGAACATCCGCTTCGCCAAGGACCACGGCGTGCCGTTCGTCGATGCCGACTATGACACGGTGAACTGGTTCAAGCGGGCCAAGGGCATGGAATGGGCGCCGGAGCGCGGCGAGCGCTGCACGATGTGTTTCGACATGCGGTTCGAACGCACCGCGCTCTACGCGCACGAGAACGGCTTTCCCATCATCACCTCGTCGCTCGGCATCTCGCGCTGGAAGGACATGAACCAGATCAACGGCTCGGGTGAGCGCGCGGCGTCGCACTATCCCGGTATCGACTATTGGACGTTCAACTGGCGCAAGGGCGGCGGGGCCGCGCGCATGATCGACATCTCCAAGCGCGAGCAGTTCTATCAGCAGGAATATTGCGGTTGTGTCTACTCGCTGCGCGACACCAACGCCCACCGTGTAAGCCAGGGTCGACCGGAAATCGAGATCGGCAAGCTCTACTATGGCGAAGTCGAGGGCGGGGACACGCTGGCTTAGGCTTGCTCCGCCACCTCAATCCCGCCTGCGCCTGCGCCTGCGCCTGCGGCGCTGATGCTGCAATGGCGCGAATCCGCTGGTCAGTGTCACGACGTCAAACCATCATATAAAGATATCTTTATATCGTTGTTGACAGCTTCGGACCGATGGTGTTGAACGACCACGTCGAGGTTCCCCATCCCAGGCATGGCGATGGGGCTAAGACGGGAAGCCGGTGGTGTCTTTCGGGGCAGAATCCGGCGCTGCCCCCGCAACTGTAAGCGGCGAGCGGCGGCTCCATTTCGTGTCACTGGGTTCCCGCAAGGAGCCTGGGAAGGCCGGAGCCACCGCGTTGACCCGTGAGCCAGGAGACCTGCCTTCGACGCGATAACGTTCCTCGGACGGGGGTTCCTCCGGTGGATCGCGCTTGATGCGACGGTCCATGGCTTGCCGCCATCCGGGCCTGTTCACGCCTTGCGCGCTTTCGCCTGACCTCCCGCCCGCAAAGCCAGGGTTGAGTCATGACGAATAGCGGCTTCACATTCTCGATCAGCAGCTTGCCCTTCGACGAGGATTATCGTCCGGCCGATAACACGCGGATCACCACCAATTTCGCCAATCTTGCGCGCGGGGACAGCCGGCAGGAGAATTTGCGTAACACGCTGGTGATGATCGACCATCGCTTCAACGCGCTGATGCACTGGGACAATCCCAAGGGTGATCGCTACACGCTGGAGCTGAAGATCGTCTCGGCCGCGCTCACGCTCGGCGACGGCGCGGACGACGAAGCGTTTCCGCTGATCGAGATCCTCCACACCACCGTCACCGACCGGATCAGCGGCGAGCGCAGCGACGGCATGATCGGCAACAACTTTTCATCCTATGTCCGCGATTACGACTTCAGTGTCGTTCTGCCCGATCACCTGAAGGCCGGGGGTGGCGGCGCGCCGGAGGACTTCGGCGATCTGCACGGCAACCTGTTCAAGCATTTCCTCGCATCGAGCGCTTACCGCGACAACTTCCGCAAGCCCCCGGTCATCTGCCTCAGCGTGTCGAGCAAGGAGGTGTATCACCGGACGGCCAACGTGCATCCGATCCTCGGCGTCGAGTATCGCAACGACAAATTCTCGCCCACCGATCAGTATTTCGCGAAGATGGGCATGAAGGTGCGCTATTTCATGCCGCCGCACAGCGTCGCGCCGTTCGCCTTCTACCACACCGGCGATCTGGTCAGCGACTATACGAACCTCGAACTGGCCAGCACCATCGCGACGATGGAGACGTTCCAGAAGATCTATCGCCCGGAAATCTATAACGCGAACTCGGTCGCGGCAGAGCATTATCAGCCGAGCCTGCGGTATCAGGACTATTCGCTGACCCGTATCGTTTACGATCGCGAGGAGCGCAGCCGCCTCGCCGTCGAGCAGGGCAAATTCGCCGAAGAGCATTTCATCAAGCCGCATCGGGCCGCGCTCCAGCGCTGGTCCGCGACCTGCGGCCTCTGATTCCCACTCACACAACAGGTATTTGCATCATGACGACATTGTTGCCGACGACGACCGCGGGCAGCCTGCCCAAGCCTTCCTGGCTGGCCCAGCCCGAAACCCTTTGGTCGCCGTGGAAGCTGGAGGGCGAGGAGCTGGTCGCGGGCAAGCAGGACGCGCTGCGCCTCGCGGTCGACGATCAGCGGCAGGCGGGGATCGATATCCTTGGTGACGGCGAGCAGACCCGCCAGCACTTCGTCACGACGTTCATCGAACATCTGGACGGCGTCGATTTCGAGAAGCGTGAGACGGTGCGCATCCGCAACCGCTATGATGCCAGCGTGCCGACGGTCGTCGGCGCCGTCTCGCGGCCTACGTCGGTGTTCGTTGACGACGCCCGTTTCCTGCGCGCCCAAACCGATCAGCCGATCAAGTGGACGCTCCCGGGGCCGATGACGATGATCGATACCCTGTACGACGCGCATTACCGGAGCCGCGAGAAGCTGGCGTGGGAGTTCGCCCGCATCCTCAACGAGGAAGCGCGCGAGCTGGAGGCCGCCGGGGTCGACATCATCCAGTTCGACGAACCCGCCTTCAACGTGTTCTTCGACGAGGCGAACGACTGGGGCATCGCCACGCTGGAGCGCGCGGCCGAGGGGCTGAAGGCCGAAACCGCCGTCCACATCTGCTACGGCTATGGCATCAAGGCCAATACCGACTGGAAAAAGACGCTCGGCTCCGAATGGCGCCAGTATGAGGAAACCTTCCCCAACCTCCAGAAGTCGAAGATCGATATCATCTCGCTCGAATGCCAGAACTCGCGCGTGCCCATGGACCTGATCGAACTGATCCGCGGAAAGAAGGTGATGGTCGGTGCGATCGACGTCGCGACCGACACGATCGAAACACCGGAACAGGTCGCCGACACGCTGCGCAACGCGCTGCGCTTCGTCGATGCCGACAAGCTCCTGCCCGCCACCAACTGCGGGATGGCGCCGCTGTCGCGCGATATCGCCCGGAGCAAGCTGAAGGCGCTGGGTGCCGGTGCCGAGATCATTCGCAAGGAACTGGCGGCCTGAACGACCGCCGCCATCGTCTGGCCTTTCCGCCGCGGACGATGACGTGCCTGACCTGAAGGTTTCCCCGGTGCCGTTGATCCCGCCCATCCATGACGAGGCGGACACGGTGCCGGGGAAGTCGATGCACAAGCGGTTCGCATGCGCCTGCGCGTCACGGCGAACCGCAAGACCGGATTATCGTCTATGAAGGCCATGCTGAGCCGGCTGCGGATCGACGCCTACATCCTTGCGATTGTGGCAATGGTGGTGATCGCCGCGATCCTGCCCGCCCGGGGCGCGGGCAAAGACGTGCTCGACATCGTGGTGCACGCCGCCATCGCGCTCCTCTTCTTCATCTACGGCGCGCGGATTTCCCGGCAGGCGATCTGGACGGGTATCCTGCATTGGCGGCTGCAATCGCTGGTGTTCGCAACGACGTTCGTGGTGTTTCCGCTGCTGGGCTTCGGGATTGCGAGACTCGCTGACGGGCATCTCGACAGCGGCCTCGTCACCGGGCTGATGTTCGTCGCGCTCTTACCCTCGACGGTGCAGTCGTCGATCGCCTTCACGTCGATCGCGCGCGGCAACGTACCCGCCGCCCTGTGCTGCGCATCCCTGTCGAACCTGGCGGGTGTCGTCATCACGCCGCTGCTGGCGACGATGGTCCTCAGCGCCGGGACGGGCGGCATGTCGCTCGATGCGGTAGGCGATATCGCGCTCCAGATCCTGTTGCCGTTCGTGGTCGGTCAGTTCGCACGACCGCTGATCGGCGAATGGCTGAACCGGCAGAAGACGCTGACGATGCTCGTCGATCGTGGCTCGATCCTGCTGGTCGTCTATTCCGCATTCAGCGCAGGCGTCGTGGCCGGTATCTGGAGCAGGGTCACGCCGCAGAGCCTCGGGCTCGTCATCGTCCTCGACCTCGTCATGCTGGCGATCGTGCTGGTCACAACCACGGCGGCAAGCCGCTTCCTGCGCTTCACGACCGAAGACGAGATCGCCATCGTGTTCTGCGGATCGAAGAAGAGCATGGCGAGCGGCCTGCCGATGGCCAACATCATCTTCCCCGCCAGCGCGGTCGGGCTGATCGTCCTGCCGCTGATGCTGTTCCACCAGATGCAGTTGATGGTCTGCGCGGCATTAGCCCGGCGCTACGCGAGGCGTGCCTAAACCGTCATTCCGATCGTCCCTGCGCGGACATGATCCCATTGCCGATGCCGATGCGTCCGGCGCTCCAGGACCGAAACCGATGAACCTGTTGACCCCTATCGACGAAGAGACAGACCTGCGCCGCGTGTTCAGCCGGTTCCCGACCGGCGTCACCGCGCTCTGTGCGATGGATCGGGACGCGCCTGTCGGCATGACGGCGAGCGCGTTCGTCGCCATCTCGATCACGCCGCCTCTCGTCTCGGTCTGCATCAAGCATGGCTCGGCGACCTGGCGGCAATTGCGCAGTTTCGGGCGCATCGGCATCTCGTTCCTAGGAGCGAGCCACGCCGCGACCGCGCGTCAATTGGCACAGAAGGGCGGCGACCGCTTCCAAGGGCTTGGATACGACACGACCCCGGACGGCGCGGTGTTCCTGACCGATGCCGGCGCCTGGCTGGATTGTTCGGTCGAGCAGGAGATCGCGGCGGGCGATCACGACATCATCCTGTTCCGGCTCCACCGGGCCGCAACCGCGGAGGGGATCATGCCGCTGGTCTTTCACTCCAGCGTTTTTCACACGCTGACGCCGATTGACCTGGAAAATTGACAATCCGGGAATATATAAATTTCTCGCACCCGTTGTCATGCGGTCCGATTCCTTACTTATACAAGATGAGGCTATGAATATTCATCTTTGATGATGCCATAACTTTGCAGATTGGACGAACCTTCAATGCTTTGGCGCTATAGTCACTCAGATAAAATTCCAACCTGCAAATCCAACATGCCACCTCTCTCACGCATCTCTGCTTATTCTGAAAGCGCGCTGTGTATAGCCATTTGTATTCCGAGTAGCAGTAGGAAGACTAGGAAGAGTCGTCGGAACAGTTGGGGGCTGATCCGCGTGCGGATCACCTGCCCGGCCGCCATGCCGAGCAGCGCGGGAATGACGGCCAGCGTCGAGGTCAGGACATTTCCGACCGGAGCTGCGCCATGCCAGAACAAGCCGATCGCGAGCGCGATCGTTGATACGGTGAAGGACAGGCCCAGTGCCTGCACCAGATCGTCGCGTTCCAGATCGAGCGACTGAATATATGGGACGGCGGGAATAACGAATACGCCCGTCGCGCCCGTCACCAGTCCGGTGACGAAGCCGATCACCGGCGACAGCCACGGTTCCCATCGCGGCGAGACATGGAGCGGTTTGGCGAGCAGCGTGTATGCTGCGTAGATGACGAGGGCGACACCGAGACCAATCGTCGTGAGTTCGGTGCGCCCGCCGGTCAGCAGCATCGATCCGAACACGGTGCCAAGCACGATCGTAAGCATCATCGGCCACAGGCGGCGGATCAGCATCCCGAACCGAGGCCCGGCCAGAAGCTGCCAGACGTTGGTTACGAACGACGGCACCAGCAGGAGCGCAGCGGCAGCGAGGGGTGATAGCAGCGATCCCAGCACGCCCATCGCCACCGTGGGCAGGCCCATGCCCGTTACGCCCTTCACAACGCCCGCCGCAAAGAAGGTGGCGACGATCGCTGCAATGAGGGGGAGCGAATAATCGAGCATGCCGCAGGCCTAACCGTCACACCCGCGCCCACAATGCGGAAGGTCCGAGCGCTGGCTTCGGTTGTGCCGAAGGCACGGGATGCACTAGATTGCTCCGATGCGGTTTGACCTCACAGACCTTCGGCTGTTCCTGGCGGTGGTCGATGCCGGCAGCATCACCCACGGCGCGGCCGACGTGGGCCTGTCACTACCGGCAGCCAGCGAACGTCTTCGCGATATGGAAGCCACCGGGGAAGTGACCTTGCTGAACAGGGGGCGTCGTGGCATCGCGCCGACCGAAGCCGGGGAGATGCTGGCACACCACGCCCGCACGATCCTGCACCACATGGCGCAGATGCGGGGCGATATCGGTCAGTACGCGAAGGGGTTGCGCGCTTCGGTGCGCATCTTCGCGAACACCGCCGCCATCACCGAGTTTCTGCCCGGGCGGCTTGGCCTCTGGATGGCTGCACACCCTCAGATCGACGTCGACCTGAAGGAGCGTGAGAGCGGCGAAGTCGCCAGGAACGTCAGCGCGGGCTTTGCCGAGATCGGCGTGCTGTCGAGCGCGGTCGCGATGGATAATCTGACGACGCGGCCCTTTGCGATTGACCGCCTCGTTGTCGTCGCAACCAGAAAGCATCCACTGGCGGGAAACGGTCAGGTGCGGTTCGCTGACCTTCTCGGCGATCCCTTTATCGGCATGGCCGGCGGGGCCTTGCAGGATCATATCGAGGGCCACGCATCCCGCGTCGGTACGAAAATGAAGATGCGTGTTCGTCTTCGCAGCTTCCAGGGCATCTGCCGGATGGCCGGCGCTGGTGCGGGCGTCGGCATCATTCCTGAGTCCGCTGCAAAACGGTGCCAGCGATCGACCCAGATAGCGATCATCCGGTTGCGCGATGAATGGGCGACCCGCCGCCTGTCGTTGTGTGTACGCGATGAAAGCGACCTTACACCGCCCGCCAAGGCGCTGTTCGATCACCTCTCAGAGGCAGTCGAGTAGGGATTAGAAACACGTTGTTTTCGAGAACCACCCTTCCGGTTTTAAGGCTCAAACGTACGGTGTTGCGAGACGTTCTCATTACGAGCTACAATCGTCCGATGTCGACCAACGCTGTTACTCTCTCGTGCCTCCTGTTGAGCGAGCGTTCGACGTGGCTCCGCGTAGTGGAACGTATCCTGCGCGACCGGTCGGCAGCGGAGGACGTCACCCAGAGGTTGTGGTTCAACGTACAGGTCGTGCGGGACGATCCGCCGATAGGCAATCCGCATGCCTACCTGCGTCGCATGGCGATCAACGCCGCGACCGACGAGCTTCGTGCCACGTCGCGCCGGATGGCGGATACGCAGGGAGAGATCGAGCATCTCTTGTGGATCGAGGACGATCGTCCAGGGCAGGACCGGATCGTCTTGGGCCGCGACATGGTCGAACGTATCGACGCGGCCGTGGAGGCGCTTCCCGAACCGACCCGCGGCATTTTCCGTCTGAACCGCGTCCACGGCACGACGCAACGCGAAATCGCCGCACGCTACGGCATCTCAACAACGGTCGTGGAACGCCACATCCGCCGGGCGCTCCATATACTGTCGAACGTAAGAAGGGCGGAGTGACTTTATTTTCGCCCACCCTGTTAGGAACAGCCTTTACCCAAACGTCAAACCTTATAGCGGACCGTCCGGGGCCGGCTGTCGGGGTGCGAAATGACTGAAAGCATTCGCGATCGAGAGGAACGCGCGGCCGAAGAGGCGCGGCGCTGGATCGCACGGATGGCTTCGGGCGATATGAGTCCTGACGAACTCGAGAAGTTCAGGGCGTGGCGCGTCGGCGAACCGCTCCATGATCGTGCCTTTGGGGAAGCGCGGGCGGTCTGGCGGGCGGCGGGCGGAGGGCCGGATGGCAGGGCCTTGCCGTCGGCGGACCATCGCCCCCGCCCCCATCTGCCATCGTTCTTCGGGCAACCCATCCGCCGGATTGCCGTCACCGGCGCGGCCCTCGCGGTCGTCGCCGGCCTAGTCTGGGGCGACGAGCTTTCCGTGCTGCTGCGCGCCGACCATCGCACCGGGACGCTTGTGGAGAGTATCACGCTCGCGGATGGAAGTCGGGCGATGCTCGATGCCGGCACGGCAATCACCATCTCCTATGATGGAAAGGAGCGCCGGATCGAGCTGCTGCGCGGCGACGCCTGGTTCGATGTCGCACACGGCGACCAGCGGCCCTTCCGCGTCGCTGCGCTCGGCGGCGAGACACAGGATGTCGGCACCGCCTTCGAGGTCCGTCGCGAAGATGGCGCCGTTTCAGTTGCGGTGTCTCAAGGGGCCGTCGAGATACGCTCCCCTTCGGACGGGCGGGGGCTGCTGCTGCGCACTTCTGAGCGGGCACGCTATGCCCAGGGTGCCCCCCCAATCCGGATAGGCCATGCTGCGCCGGATACGATCGCGGCATGGCGGCAGGGCGAGATCCTGTTCGACCGTACTGACGCTCGAGCCGCCATTTCGCGGATCGGCCGCTATCGCGCCGGACCGGTGTTCATTCTCGGCGCACTCGCGCACTCGCGGCGTGTCAGCGGCGCCTTTCGCGTCGACCGGCCCGATGAAGCGATAGACGCCATCGCCGGGATGAGTGGCCTGTCCGTATCCAGGATCGGCGGCATCGCTGTGCTTCGACCGGTAGACTAAAATTATTTTTGCTGGGTGTTAGGAATCGCCTTCGCGCCACCGTCAAACAAAGGGGGTGGCGCTTGCTATTGCAGCGCACTCTCATATTGGGGCGCGGTCATCCCGTGTCCGAGCATGGGAAGATATGATGATCCGCAATTCCGCCCGACGGCCCATGAGCGCCGCGGCACGTTTCCCGCTGATGGTGTCCGGCGCAATGCTGGCACCGCTTATTGCCTTCGCCGCCGCCACGCCCGCGCAGGCGCAATCGGCTTCGAGCCGGGGAACGCGGACCTACGATATCCCGGCTCAATCGCTGGCAAGCGGACTACGCGAATATATGCGCCAGTCTGGCGTCCAGGTCGGGTATCCGAGCGAGATTGGCGACAAAGTCACGACCTCGCCAGTCCGCGGATCGCTCAGTGCGGCGGAGGCGCTTTCCCGCCTGCTTACCGGCACGGGCCTGTCCTTCCGTTTCACCGGCACCAATACCGCGACCCTGGAACGTGCACCCCAGGCGGCCGGCGGTGCGATCCAGCTTGGACCGGTGCGGGTCGAAGGCGATGCCGGCGGGAATAACCCATCCGCGGCGAGCGCATCCGACAACCGGGACATTACCGAGGGAACCCGGTCTTATGCCGCCTCGCGGGTATCGCTTGGCAAGGGCCAGGATATCCGAGAGACGCCGCAATCCATCACTGTCATCACGCGCCAGCGCATCGAGGATCAGGGATTGATGTCGGTCGGCGACGTGATGGCGCAGACGGCCGGCGTTACCACTGACTATGCGGGAGCCGGCGGACTGGGGGGCACGGCCAATAGCTTCTATGCCCGCGGCTTCCAGATGACCAACATGCAGATCGACGGCGCCTCCGTCGACATGTTCAGTCAGCAGACGTTCGATCCCAATATGGCCATGTACGACAGCGTCCAGGTCGTTCGCGGCGCAGATGGACTGTACAGCGCCAACGGTGAGCCCGGCGGTACTATCAACCTCGTGCGCAAGCGCCCACTGGACCATCTACAATTGCTTGCCACGGGCGTCCTCGGTAGTTGGAATCGGCGTCAGGCCGAATTGGACGTGGCGGGACCGCTGGCGCTTGACGGTAAAGTTCGCGGCCGCATGGTCGTTTCACACATTGCGCGCGACTTCTTCTACGACGCCGCTGACACGCGAAGCACGCTTGTATACGCCATATTGGAGGCCGACCTTACGCCCTCCACCCTGCTCACCTTTGGCGGCAGCTACGAGGATGCGGCGGGAACCCCGTGGCGGAACGGGCTTCCCCGCGCACCCGACGGTTCCGACCTCCATCTGCCGCGCAGTACCGCGCTACTGGCCAGTTGGAACCATTTCGACAGGGATACGCGCGAGGTGTTCGCCCAGCTCGAGCAGCAATTGGGCGGTGACTGGCGTCTCAAGGTGCACGCGAACCATATCAGGCTAAGCAGCGACAGCCGCCTGACTAACGGGGAGGGCGCGGTCGATCCGGCGACGGGGCTCGGCTCCGAGCTCAGCGGATTCTCCAACGACTTCGCCTCAAGAAAATGGGCGTTCGATGCGAATGTCTCCGGATCCTTCCAGATGTTCGGGCGCCAGCAGAAGCTGCTGTTCGGCGGCGACTGGACCAAGATCCGCGATGTGCAGGATACCTATTTCTCCCAGGTCGATCTTTCTTCACCGGGGCTGAATGTCCGCGGCTTCGACCCTAACCGGGTACCCTTGCCCTCCCTGGTCTGGCGGACACGCAGCTTTCCGGATTACGGCGCGATCCAGAAGGGCCTGTATGGGAGGTTGGCCGTTAGTCCGGTCGCCGGGCTCACGGCGATCGCGGGCGCCCGCTATTCCTCCTATGAATATCAGTCACCCTATGTCCGCTACGACAGGGCAGGCAATGTCACCAGCAGTAGCATGTCAGCGTACAGGCAGTCGGGGATCTTCACGCCGTACGGCGGTGTCCTTTACGACCTCGACCGTCGATGGACGGCCTATGTCAGCGTTGCGGAAATCTACAAGTCGCAGGCCAACAATCTGGCTGGACCGCTGCCCGGCGAGCCGCTGGATGCCATCACCGGCCGCAATTACGAAGCTGGCATCAAAGGCGAACTGGCGCAAGGCCGCCTCACTACGTCACTAGCGGTCTATCGCATCGAGCGGAACGGAGAGGCGGTCCGCGATCCGAACTATCCCGACAGCGACGTGGGCAATCTCGGCCTCAACTGCTGCTGGCTGCGACAGGGCCGGGTCAGGAGCGAGGGATTCGAAGCCGAAGTGAACGGTGAAGTCGTGCCGGGTCTTCAGTTGGCGGCAGGATACACCTTCAACAACAACAGCAATCTTCGTGAAAACGCCAAGTACAGCACGATCACGCCACGGCACCTGTTGAAGATATGGACGACCTATGATTTCCAGGGCCCTCTCGAAGGATTGAAGGTCGGCGCCGGCGTGGTTGCGCAAACCGCGCAATATGTACGCGGCAGCGTCGACCGTTACGACAGGGCCACCGATCCCTGGACGGTGATCGGCGCCGTACCGTTCGAATTTACGCAAAAAGGCTATTCGGTCTGGAATACCTCTGTGGAGTATCGTCTCAGTGATCGATTGTCGGCAACGGCCAACCTAAACAATATCTTCGACAAGACCTACTATAAGACGGTCGGCAACAGCAGCGCAAACAACTGGTATGGCGACCCTCGCAACGTTATGCTGATTATCCGCGCCAAATATTAATGCAGGTGCACAGGTCAATCCCGATGGACCGCAGTTTTCGTCAAACAATGGCCGCGTTGCACACCCGGTCCGGCCTGCTGCCGGGCTGGCTGCTCTATGCAATCTTCCTGTTCGGAACGACGGCGTTCTTCCAGTCTGAAATCAGCGCATGGATGACGCCGGAAGTCCGCGACGCTCCGGTGACGCGGAAGGCGCTCGACCGGGCCTGGGCCTTCCTGAATGAAAAGGCGCCAGATGCCGAGCGGTGGATGATTTCCCTACCGGGCGGAATGCGCCCCGAACTCTTTTCAGTGTCGTGGATACCGCGAGAGGATGCATCCGCCCGCCACGGCGAAGTAGTGCTGGACATGGTCACCGGGCATGAGGTGACGGTTCGGGAGACGCGGGGCGGCAATTTCCTGTACCGTTTTCATTTCGATCTTCATTACATCCCCGTGGCGTGGTCCCGGCTAATCGTGAGCATTGCCGCACTCGCGATGCTGGTCGGCATCCTCTCGGGCGTAATCATCCACAAAAAGATCTTCGGAGATTTTTTCTTGCTACGCTTTGGAAAGGCGCAGCGAAGCTGGCTTGACGCCCATAATGTCACTGCCGTCCTCGCCCTGCCTTTCCATCTCATGATCACCTATACCGGACTGGTCACACTGCTTTTCACGCTGATGCCTTGGGCGATCAGCGCCAATTACCCGAGTGTGGACGCCTTTTACGAGGCTTTGCATGAGACCGGTCCCCGGCAGGAGGCGACGGGCAAGCATGCCGCACTGCTGCCGCTGCCAATCCTTATTGATCGCGCAGCGCGCATCTATGGCGATGCCCGCCCAAGCTCGATCACAATCGACAACCCCGGGGACGCGAGTGCCACCGTAGTGACGTGGCCACGGGACGACACGATCTTTCGGGGACACGGCGCCATTTCCTTCAGTGGTGTGTCTGGTCGACTGCTGTACGAAGCCCGGCAAACGGCTGCTGCGTCCGCGACGAAGGGTGTGATGATCGGCCTGCACGCCGGACGCTATTCCGGACCGGTGCTACGGTGGCTCTACTTCCTGTCCGGCCTTGCCGCCACGATGATGATCGCTACGGGCTTGGTGCTCTGGACGGTGAAGCGACGGTTGAAGCTGCCCGATCCGGCGCGACCGCATCTAGGTTTCCGGCTCGTCGAACGGCTCAACATCGGCGCGATTGTCGGCGCGCCCGCAGGGATAGCGGCGTATTTTCTGGCCAACCGGTTGTTGCCGCCGAGCATGGCGCATCGCGGCGATTGGGAGATCAACAGCCTCTTCGTCGCCTGGGGAGGCCTGTTCGTCTGGACGCTGGCGAGACCCGCCAAGCGTGCCTGGGTCGAGGCGCTGGCCGCATGTGGTGCACTCTATGCGCTAGTGCCGCTCGCAAACGCCGCCACGACGGCGCGTGGCTTGATCCCCAGCCTGATCACACGCGACTGGGTATTTGCCGGATTCGACCTCGTGATGCTGGCGATGACCGCAATATGTACCTTCACGGCATGGCGAGTCGTCCACCACGTGCCCAAGGCCGCTCCCCGGCGTAAAGCGCGCGCACCTTTGGCGGCTACGTCGTGATCCACCTCTCCATCTTCCTGCTCGTGCTGTCGGGTTTTGTCCTCATCCTGTTGTCGATGGCGCGTCACCGGCAGGATTGGCTGCGCAGCCGGCCTTGTCCGGCATCGAGCTTCGCTCTGCGCATCATCGGGTTCGGGGCGTTGACATCCGCCTTCGCGGTGGCCGGAGCCGCCCTTGGCTGGGCCTATGGTGCTGTGACCTGGTTCGGATGGCTGACTATGGCCGCCTTCCTGGTCGTCACCCTGAACACGAACCGAGAGCGCATCTTGCGAAAGGGACGGAGATGAACGCGGCGGCCGAAGCGGCTCGTATCGGGTCGATTGTATCGAGGGTTCTGGCAGGCACGGTGGGCGCCTATGCCTTGACCTCGCTGGTGACAGCTCTCGTGTCCCTGCTGCTCGCGGGCATCGGACTGGACAGGGCCGAAGCCGTCACCGCCGCCACGCTGCCGAGCTTCGCCATCTTCGCGATCATCGCCATGACGGCCTTTCGCGTCCGCCGCGCGGCGCGCGCATGGGGCTGGCTGATCGCGCTCGCAGTGCCCATGGTCATCCTGCTGCTCTTGCTCCACCAGGGGATAAAAGGGTGAACGTAGCCGCTACGAGCAAATCCGGTACCGATGACCAACAGGCAACGCCGACGCTTTCACCCCGGGCGGAACAAAACATGCTGACGGACCGGCGGCCATCGACGCGCTATTGCGATGGGCCCGTGAGCGCTGGAACCCGCCTTTTTGGCATCGGCGTGGTGTCCTGCATCGTCCTGCTGATCGCGGGCGTCACCCTGTTCACCTGGACCCAATATCAGGCGGTCACGCCACCCTCGACGCTGAGCGTCTTCGACGTGGCACCTCCCGCAGCACCGCCCGAGCCGGTACGCGAAGTGCCGCCCGGCCCGGAGAAAGATCATAAGGAGAGGCAGACGCCCGTTCCAGATGTTGCGAGGATCGAGCCCCCGCTAGTGCATGTGCCCGGCATCAAGCCGCCGCAGGTGGTTGTGGCGGAGCCGGTGCCCGATCCCGGACCGCCGGTGAAGGAGACGACCGCGCCGGAAATCAAGCCCGCCCCGCCCGCGCCACAGGTCTCGATTAGCAAGCCAACCTGGGAGGGGCTGGTCTTGGGAGCGCTCAACAGGGTGAAGCGCTACCCGCGCGATGCCTCGTTCCGGCGGCAGCAGGGCATGCCCTACATCCGCTTCGTCATGGACCGCGACGGGAGGATAGTGTCCTCCCGCCTCGAAAGCTCCTCCGGTATCCGCTCGCTGGACAACGAGGCCGTCAGCCTTCCCAAGCGTGCTCAACCATTGCCGAAACCGCCAGCAGAACTCACGGGTGACAGGATCGAGTTGGTTGTACCAGTCGAATTCTTCATGCGATGACGCTGAATGCTCGAGACACCTGCACTGAAACGAGGCTCGTCGCGATCCCCAATCTATCACGCCTGCGGCATGGCTTCGGGAACGATCGTCTTCACGATCGAGGCGTCCAGCGCCTCGTAATCGTGCAGCCCGATCACGTCGTACAGTTCGGCCCGCGTCTGCATCCGCTCGACCATGTTATGCGTGCCGCCATCGCGCTGGATCGCGGCGTACAGCTCGGCCTGCGCCTTGTTGGCGACGCGTAAGGACGACACTGGCCAGATCACCATCTTGTAGCCCATCGCTTCGAATTCCTGCGCCGTGAAGAACGGGGTCTTGCCGAACTCGGTCATGTTGGCGAGCAACGGCACGCCCGGCATCGCGACGGCGAAAGCCTCGAACATCTCGCGACTGGTCAGCCCTTCCGGGAAGATCGCGTCCGCACCTGCCTCGACATAGGCCCGGGCGCGCTCGACCGCGGCGTCGAAGCCATCGACCCCGACCGCATCGGTGCGGGCGACGATCACGAGATCGCGCGCCGCCTTTCTGGCAGCCGCGACCTTGGCCGCCATGTCGACGGTCGGAACCAGGCTCTTGCCGTTCAGGTGCCCGCATTTCTTGGGCAGGATCTGGTCTTCGAGATGGACCGCACCGGCTCCGGCATCCTCGAACGTCCGCACCATGTGCATGACGTTCAGCGCCTCACCATAGCCGGTGTCGCCATCGACCAGCAGCGGCAGCGCGGCCGAGCGCGCAATCTGGCGGATGAAGAATGCGACTTCATCGATGGTGATGATGCCGAGATCAGGGAGGCCCATCGACGCGGTCATTGCCGCCCCCGACAGGTAAAGCCCCTCAAACCCGGCATCGCGGGCCTGGATCGCGGACTGGCCATTGTGGGCGCCCGGGAGACGGTAGATGCCCGGGCGCAACAGCGCGGCGCGGAAGCGCTTGCCCGCGGATTCGGTGGGAAGTTCGGCGGCAACGAGATACGGCAAAGCGGGATACTCCTTCAGGCAGCGAGATGGTCGCCGCGAGCGGCGAGCGGCACCCAGGCGAGGTCTTCGGGGCCGGTGTAATTGGCGGACGGGCGAATGATCTTGTTGTCCTGGCGCTGCTCGATGACATGCGCCGCCCAACCGGTGGTGCGCGCGATGACGAACAGCGGCGTGAACATCGCGGTCGGCACGCCCATCAGGTTGTAGGAAACGGCCGAGAACCAGTCGAGGTTCGGGAACATGGCCTTCGCGTCCCACATCACCTCCTCGATGCGGGCGGCGACGGCGAACTGGCGCTGGGCACCCGCCTCGTCGGCGAGCGCCTTGGCGACGCGCTTGATGACGACGTTGCGGGGATCGGCCACGGTATAGACAGGGTGGCCGAAGCCGATCACGACCTCCTTGGCCTCGACGCGGCGACGGATGTCGGCTTCCGCCTCGTCGGGGGTCGCGTACCGCTTCTGGATTTCGTAGGCGACCTCGTTCGCGCCACCATGCTTGGGACCGCGCAGGGCGCCGATCGCGCCGGCGACCGCTGAATACATGTCCGAGCCGGTGCCGGCGATCACGCGGGCGGTGAAGGTCGAGGCGTTGAACTCGTGCTCGGCATAGAGAATGAGCGAGGTGTGCATCGCGCGCACGGAGCTCTCGGACGGCGCCTCACCATGCAGGAGGTGGAGGAAATGCCCGCCGATGCTGTCGTCGTCGGTCTCCACCTCGATCCGGCGACCATGATGCGCGAAATGATACCAGTAGAGCAGGATCGATCCGAGCGAGGCCATCAGCCGGTCGGCGATATCTCGCGCATCGGCGACGTTGTGATCGTGGGTTTCCGGCAGGACGCACCCGAGCGCCGACACGCCCGAGCGCATGACGTCCATCGGGTGTGCCGCGGCCGGGATCGCCTCCAGCGCGTCCTTTACCGAGCGCGGCAGGCCACGCAGCGTCCGTAGCTTCTTCTTGTACGACGCGAGCTGTGCCGCGGTCGGCAGGGTGGCGTGGACCAGCAGATGGGCGATTTCCTCGAACTCGCTCGTCTCGGCGAAGTCGAGAATGTCATAGCCGCGATAATGAAGGTCGTTGCCGGTGCGCCCGACGGTGCACAGCGCGGTGTTGCCGGCGGTCACGCCCGAGAGCGCGACCGATTTCTTCGGCTTGAAGGTGGGGACGTCGTTCATCGGTCTGGCTTTCCTCTCAGAAACTGTCGGCGGGGACGTGGACATGACCGTCCATCAGCACCCGCGCGCTGCGGCTCATGACCGCCTTGGTGATGATCCATTGGCCGTTCGCCTGATGCGCCTCGGCACCGACGCTGAGCGCACCGGAGGGATGGCCGAAGCGGATGGATGTCCGCTCGCCCCCGCCGGCGGCCTTGTTGACCAGCGTGCCCGGCACCGCCGCTGCAGCGGCAATGGCGACGGAGGCGGTGCCCATCATCGCGTGGTGCAGCTTGCCCATCGAGAGCGCCCGGACGAGCAGGTCGATCTCGCAGGCCACCACCTCCCGGCCGCTCGATGTACGGTGATCGATGGGCGAGGCGACGAAGGCGATGGCCGGGGCGCGCGTCGTCTTAACGATGCCCATCGCCTCCGCGCCCGCAGTGCGCAGCGCCTCGAAGCGGGCGAGCGCATCGACGTCACCGTTGATGGCGTCGCGAAGCTCGGCACCGGTATATCCCAGATCCTCCGCCTCGACGAAGACGGTCGGTACGCCGGCATTGATGAGGGTCGCGAGGATCATACCGCCCGACACGACGGCGTCGTCGACCTTCAGCGTGTCGACCGGATGACCGGTCGGAAACAGCGCGTCGGACGTATCGGCGGGGTCCACGAACTCCAGTACGATCTCGGCGGCCGGGAAGGCGACGCCATCCAGCTCTAAATCACCCGTCTCGACGACTTGCCCATCGGCGACCGGCACATGGGCGATGATCGTCTTGCCGATATTGGCCTGCCAGATGCGGATCGTGCAGACGCCGTCGACCGCACAGGCGGCATCAACATAGCCGGCCGCAATAGCGAAGGCCCCGACCGCGGTCGACAGGTTCCCGCAGTTGCTCGACCAGTCGAGCGCACCGCTGTCGATCGCGATCTGCCCATATAGGTAATCGACGTCATGGTCCGCCCGCGTTGCCGGGGAGACGATCACGCATTTGGACGTGCTGGACGTCGCACCACCCATGCCGTCGATGTGTGCGGCATAGGGGTCGGGGCTGCCGATGACGCGGGCGAACAGCCGGTCGCGCGCCTCGCCCGGCGTCTGCGCGCGTTCGGGCAGGTCTTCGAGACGGAAGAACACGCCCTTGCTGGTGCCGCCACGCATATAGGTGGCCGGGATGCGAACCTGCGGCGTCATGCTGCCGCACTCGACGCGAGGAAGTCCTGCGCGAAGCGTTGCAGCACGCCGCCCGCCTCGTAGATCGACACCTCTTCGGCGGTGTCGAGACGGCACAGCACCGGCACCTCTTCGGTTGATCCATCACGCCGCTGGATCACCAGCAGCAATTGTGCGCCAGCATCCGGGACACCAGACACGTCGAACGTCTCGGTCCCGTCGAGCTTCAGCCCCAGGCGGGTGGTGCCGTGCGTGAACTCCAGCGGCAGCACGCCCATGCCGATGAGGTTGGTGCGATGGATGCGCTCGAACCCCTCGGCGACGATCGCCTCGACGCCTGCAAGCCGGACCCCCTTTGCCGCCCAGTCGCGCGACGATCCCTGCCCGTAATCGGCTCCGGCGATGATGATGAGCGGTTGCCGGCGACCGAGATAGGTTTCGATCGCCTCCCACATACGAACGACGGTGCCGTCCGGCTCGATCCGGGCGAGGCTGCCCTTCTTCACTGCGCCATCGACCACCGCCATCTCGTTGACTAGCTGCGGGTTGGCGAAGGTCGCGCGCATCGCCGTCAGGTGATCGCCGCGGTGGGTCGCGTAGGAGTTATAGTCCTCCTCGGGCACCCCCATCGCGGTCAGATACTCGCCCGCCGCGCTGGTCGGCAGGATCGCGTTCGACGGCGACAGATGGTCGGTGGTGATATTGTCGGGCAGGATCGCCAGTGGGCGCATCCCCTTGAGGGTGCGCGGACTGGCAGCGAGTGCGCCCAGGCCGGCGGTGTCCCAATAGGGCGGCCGGCGGATGTAGGTCGATTGCGGACGCCAGTCGTAGAGCGGGCTGACGGGCGCGCTGCCGTCGCCCGAGCGCGCGAACATCGGCTCGTAGACGTCGCGGAACTGCTCGGGCTTCACATGGTCGCGCACGATCGCATCGATCTCGGCATCGCTCGGCCACAGATCGGCAAGCCGGACCTCGCGGCCATCGGGCGCGATCCCCAGCACATCCTTCTCGATATCGAGCCGGATCGTGCCGGCGATGGCATAGGCGACGACCAGTGGCGGTGAGGCGAGGAACGCTTGTTTGGCATAGGGGTGGATGCGCCCGTCGAAGTTGCGGTTCCCCGACAGGACGGCGGTCGTGTAAAGGTCGCGCTCGACGATCTCGCGCTGGATGACCGGATCGAGCGCGCCCGACATGCCATTGCATGTCGTGCAGGCGAAGCCGACGATGCCGAAGCCAAGCTGCTCCAGCTCGCGCAGTAGATCGGCCTCTTCCAGATAAAGCGCGGGCACTCGCGAGCCGGGTGCGAAGCTGGTCTTGACCCACGGCTTGCGCGTCAGGCCGAGCGCATTGGCCTTTTGCGCCACCAGCCCGGCTGCGACGACGTTGCGCGGGTTCGAAGTGTTGGTGCAGCTCGTGATCGCCGCGATGATGACCGCGCCGTCCGGCATCAGTCCTTCGCGTTCCTGCGCGATGGCGCCTTCGAGATCCTTCGCCACACCGCGGTCGTGCAGCGCGGCGGTCGGCAGGCGCCGGTGCGGGTTCGAGGGGCCGGCAAGGTTGCGCTCGACGCTGCCCAGGTCGAAGGTCAGCACCCGCTCATAGTGCGCGGTCGCCAGCGCATCGCCCCACAGGCCCGTCGCCTTGGCGTAGGTCTCGACCAGCGCGACCTGTTTGGGCGTGCGATTAGTGAGCAGCAGATAGTCGAGCGTCTGGCGATCGATGTAGAACATCGCTGCCGTGGCCCCATATTCCGGGCACATGTTGGAGATGGTCGCGCGGTCGCCGATCGACAGGCTGTCGGCACCGGGACCGAAGAACTCCAGCCAGGCCCCGACGACGCGCTCCTTGCGCAGGAACTCGGTCAGCGCGAGGACGATGTCGGTCGCGGTGATGCCCTCCGGCCGCCGCCCCGTCAGCTCCACGCCGACGATATCGGGCAGCCGCATCATCGACGGGCGGCCGAGCATGACCGTCTCCGCCTCGAGGCCACCGACACCCACCGCGATCACGCCCAGCGCGTCGACATGCGGCGTGTGGCTGTCCGTGCCGACGCAGGTATCCGGGAAGGCCACGCCGCCCTGCACCTGGATCACCGGCGACATCTTCTCCAGATTGATCTGGTGCATGATGCCGTTGCCCGCCGGCACCACATCGACATTGTCGAACGCACGCTTCGTCCACTCGATGAAGTCGAAGCGGTCTTCGTTACGCCGGTCCTCGATCGCGCGGTTCTTGGCGAAGGCTTGCGCGTCGAAACCACCATGCTCGACCGCCAGGCTGTGGTCGACGATGAGCTGGGTCGGCACGACCGGATTGACCTTGGCGGGGTCGCCGCCCTGATCCGCGATGGCGTCGCGCAGGCCCGCGAGGTCGACCAGCGCGGTCTGCCCGAGGATGTCATGGCAGACGACGCGGGCGGGATACCAGGGAAAATCGAGATCGCGCCGGCGATCTGCGATCTGGATCAGCGCGTCGTTCAACAACGCCGGATCGCAGCGGCGAACCAGTTGCTCGGCCAGCACGCGCGACACATAGGGAAGCGTGTCATAGGCGCCGGGGCGGACCGCCTCGATCGCGGCACGCGCATCGAAATAGGTGAGCGTGGTGCCGCCGAGCGGTTTCTGATAAGCAGTGTTCATCGGGTTCCCGGGTTCCATTGGGCGAGCCGCGTGGCGATCGACGCGCTCGGTCGGGTGAAGGTCGAGAAGGTGAAGCGGCCGGCGGCAACCATGCAGTCGCATCCCGCCGCATCGCGCCCGCTGGCGAAGACGGCGACGACGAGACCATCGTCGCTGCGGCTGACGCACGATGCCTCGAACACGATATCATCCAGCTCGGCACGCAGTTCGACGTCGTGGCAGCGATGGAGCGAAACGCTTCCACCCAGTACGCCCCGTGCGCGTGCCGTCGCTGCCCCGAGGATACGTTCTAGAAGGTCGGCACCTTGCGGTTGGGCGGTAGCAAGCATATTCGCATAATCCGCAAACGGGCACGCTTTTACAGAGCTGAAAGCGTGAAATCCTGCGAAGGTCGACCAGCAAATCTGCAAAGGTTGCGAAGTTATGGTGGCGCGCAAGGCATTCATGGGGGTTCGGCTTCGGCGCTTGCGCGAGGAGCGCAAGCTGAAGCAGGTCGAGCTTGCCCATGCGCTCGGCATCTCGCCCAGCTACCTCAACCAGCTCGAACAAAACCAGCGTCCGCTGACCGTACCGATCCTCCTGAAGCTCAACGCGGCGTTCGGCGTCGACGTGCAAATCTTCTCGGAGGACGAGGAGGCCCGCCTGATGACCGACATCCGCGACGCGATCGCCGACGTCGAGGAGGCGGTGTCCGTTGCCGAACTGCGCGAGCTGGCGACGAACATGCCCGCGGTCGGCCGAACGCTGGTCGCGCTGCATCGGCGGTATCGCGATGCGGTCGAGCGCGGCGATGCGATGGCGGCCGAGCTGGGTGACGAATGGAGCATCGGGGACCGCGCCCGCCAACCCTTCGAGCAGGTCCGCGACTTCTTCTACGCCCGCCACAACCATGTCGAGGTGCTGGATGAAGCGGCCGAACGCCTCTATCGCGAAGCGGGCCTCTCCCCGCGCACGATCCACGACGGCCTGACCGCATGGCTGAAAGCGCGCCATGGGATCGCGGTGCTGACCGACGTCACCACCTCGCCACGCCGCTTCGATCCCGCGGCTCAAGCGCTCACGCTGTCCGCCTCGCTGACACCCGGTCAGCGCGTATTCCAGATGGCGACCCAGCTCGCCTTTCTCGAATTGGGCGACGTGATCGACGACCTCGCGGACGATACGGTCCTCGCCGATGCGGAGGCGCGCCGCCTGGGGCGGATCGGCCTCGCCAACTATTTCGCGGGCGCACTGGTCCTCCCCTATGCCGACTTCCTCGCCGCAGCCGAAGCCGAGCGGTACGACATCGAGCGTCTTGGGCGGCGCTTCGGGGTCGGGTTCGAGACGGTCTGCCACCGCCTGTCGACACTCCAGCGGGCGGGTGCGCGCGGCGTGCCCTTCTTCTTCGTCCGCGTCGACCGGGCAGGCAATATCTCGAAGCGGCAGTCGGCGACCGACTTCCACTTCTCGCGCGTCGGCGGCACCTGCCCGCTGTGGAACGTCTATGAGGCGTTTGCGCAGCCGGGACGCGTGCTGCGCCAGGTCGCGCAGATGCCCGACGGACGCAGCTATCTATGGATCGCGCGAACTGTGGCGAGCGGGTCCGCCGGGTTCGGTGAGTCGGAGAAGGTGTTCGCGATCGGGCTCGGCTGCGATCTGCGTCATGCGGGCCAGCTCGTCTATTCGCGCGGCCTCGATCTCGCCGATCCATCCTTCGCGACGCCGATCGGCGCCGGGTGCAAGGTGTGCGAGCGCCCTACCTGCCCACAGCGTGCGTTTCCGCCGATCGGGCGGGCGCTCACCATCGACGAGAACACCGCCGCCCCGGTGCCCTATCCTGTTGCCTGACGTTCGGCGCTGGCATCAGCGTGCCGCCATGCGGCGATGATCGAAGGATCGGCGACCAGTCTGGCGACAGCCTCGACGCCGTAGGTGCCGACAGATACAGGATGCGCAGCGCGGATCGTGACCGATCCCGAGCGCGGCAATCGGCCATCCTTCGTCCAGCGGAGCCGCTCCTTGTTCGTGATCGGCAGGGCGGCCATGAGCAAGCGTGGTGTCAGTGGTCGGCGGGCTGGTCCGACCAGCGCGGCCGCGCACCGCAAAATGATCGACCGCAGCGACAGATCCGGGTGCGTTGTTTCGACCAGCAGATGATCCGCACCATCGATCCATTCACGTTTCACCACCCCGCGAAGTGCCGCCGAGATCTGACGACGCGCCTCGTCCCATCGCAGGGCAAGGCCGAGATGATGACGCCTGATCGACGTGAAGTTCAACCGTGCCCATTCCGGCGTCGAGGCGGTCACGCTGACCATGTCGGCAAGCCGGTGCGCATCGCCCGATCTTCTCCCGTCAAAGCGTTCCGACGACTCGTAATTCCGTACCACATCCTGTCCTCACGCTCGGGTGCAGGCGCACACCGCCAATGCGGTACGCGTAGGAATCCGACGCGCGCGCCTGCGCAATCCATCGCCGTTCGGACAGTCGTCCGCGCCTCTGCCATCCCCTGGACGCAAGGCATCAGCGAACCGCTCCGGCAGGTCTCCTGGCTCGCGGGTCGTCGCTTCGGATGCACCTTCCCAGGCTCGCGCCCAGTGGCCGGCAGATCGCGTATCGGCGCCTGCCCAGCATCCTCGCTCGCCGCCTACAGTTGCAGGGACAGCCGTGGACTGAAGGTCGCCCTCCGTCCCACATTCCCGTTTTAATCCCCTCGCGGGGAACCGGAGCGATGTTCTCTCCCGGCATGCCGGGCACCCGCGCATACCACCGAGCTTATGGTGGCGTAAGGTGCAAGATTTTGGAAAAGCCAAGCGGAACGTCATTTGAGGAACCGCGTTGTCCAAAAATACCGTCCTTTTCGCAGCACTCGTGAATGGCAGATCTCGGCTCAACCCGCCGTTCGGCGAGGCCGCTGCGAACGGCAGATTTGTCCCGAACCAAGCCGTCTCACCCCCCGCTCCTGCGACATGAACCAACGGCCGAAGTTGGGAAGGCGGAAAGAGCCCGCGAATGTCCGGAACTGGGTCTTCGCCGCTGTCGCATCAGCTGACGGACACTGCGTCAGCCGGTCGCCGTTGCTCCGTGCTCTCCTGGACAGGAGGATGGCGGTTGCGCCCAGGTCAGAGCGGCTCCCGACAAGATCGCGAGCGCGGCGAACAACGCTGCAACGGCGTTCAGAAGCTCTGGGCTGCCGCTACCCATGACTTTTCCGTTCAACACGGCAGCTGCGAAATTAGGCTGCCTGCCTTCACGCTTTGCTCGTAGCCTCTCCCTGCGTTTGAACCGATCGTAAGATAGTCCCGCATAGCCCGCATAGCCCCACAGAGCGGCGGAGCAGAGGCCGAAAACGGTCGATGCGATCTGAAGTAGCGTGGCGATGGTCATCAGGCCTCTGTAAATGGGCAGACGACATCGTCACGAGCACCGCTTCAATCATTAGCAGGAGTAATCGTGAACGAATGGACGATTTTGGGGAATGCGAGAGACGGCCTGCGTGGCCAAAACTGGGTCATCTCGCCGTGGCCCTTAAGGTATGCTTCAGAAGACCGATGCTACTGGTCCTGCCATAGGTGGCCAAAACAGGACCGTGCAGGCATGGCAGGCGCCGCTGGTTCACGGTTTAGCGTAGCTCGCGCTTCCATCCCCACCTTTCGCCGCGATCCCTTTCAGCACTTCGGTCCTTATCGCCATTAGGTCGTCGCGCGTGGCTCCATCGCGCGCCTGGATAGCCATGCCTTGCTGGACGGCCAACAGATAGGCGGAGAGGCGATCGGCGGCCGGACGATCAAGCCAATGGCTCAACCCCACTGCGATCTTCCCGCGCAGGGCAAGACGGCGTTCACGCAACTCGCGGCTTAGCTCCTCGTGAGTCGCGCCGCCTTCAACGAGACCCGTCGAGATCATACATCCGCGCTCTTCCTCAACAACGGCGTCGATTGCTGCCCCGAGCAGACCCAATACCGCCTGCTCCAACGTCTCGGCGTTGGCCATACCGTCCAGCGCGCCAGGGAGGGCAGTGAAGCGATCTAGCGCCTCTCGATAGAGGCCTGCCTTGCTGCCAAAGGCCGCGTAGAGGCTTGGCGGCGCGATCCCGATAGCGTCCGTCAGGTCTGCGACCGAGACCCCTTCATAACCGTGCCGCCGAAACAGCCGCATCGCCGTGTCCACCGCCTGTTCGCGGTCAAAGGTGCGGGGTCCGGAAGAACGGCGCGGGCGGGGCTTGTCCATAGCGATCACTAAACACTGCTTGACGCAGAGATGCAACGAGCTATCCTTTAGCGATCACTAAACAAGGGCAAGCCTCAATGAGCGAAATCGAGCTCCCAAGCCGACGCGGCATTCTCGGACTTGGCGCAGTTGGCGTGATCGCCGCAGCAGCTGGGCCTTCGTTTGCGGACGCCGCGCGTTCGGTGCCGGCGCCGCTCAAGACGTTCGAGGCCCGATCGAGCGATGGCACGGTTCTTCATGGCGAGAGCGTCGGAGACGACGGAGCGCCCGAGATCCTCTTCGTCCACGGGCTTCGGCAGAGCCGACTGAGCTGGAGCCGGCAGTATGACGATCCGGGGCTAGCGGGCTTTCGGAAGGTGCGCTTTGACCTTCGTGGTCACGGCGACTCAGACAAGCCTTCCGACCCGGCGAGCTATGCGGACATGACCCGATGGGCCGACGACATCGCTGTGGTGATGGAGGCAGCGAAGCTCCGACGGCCAGTCCTCGTTGGCTGGTCGCTGGGTGGCTTTGTGACCGGCGCCTACCTTGGCAAATATGGCGACGCGAAGGTTGCCGGTATCAATCTGGTCGATGCGGTGACCAAGCTCTCGCCCGATCTGCTTACACCATTGGCGGGGCGCTATGCCGCCTCGACGAGCTCGCATGATCTTGGCGAACGTACGGCGGAGACGGCGTCCTTCCTTTTGGCCTGTTTCCATCAGCCCCCGGCCGGGGCCGACCTACAGCAGATGCTTGTCGTGAACGGCATGACGGCGCGCGCGGTCAATGAAGGGTTCACGCGCACGGCCACGCCGGACATGGAACCCGTGTTCGCGCGCTATCGCAAGCCCTTGCTGGTCACCCACGGGATCCACGATCGCCTCGTGCGCCTTGCCATGTCGGAGCGCATCCAAGCCCAGCGGCACGATGTCAGGCTGTCGATCTTCGACATTAGCGGCCACAGCCCATTCTACGAGGAGTCTAGGCGCTTCAATAGGGAGCTCGCCGCTTTCGTCACTTCCGCTGCGCGGGGCTAACCACGGTGGTAGATCGACGCTCAGTAATTGGAAGCGCCGCGGCACGGGCTATTGCGCCAGCTACGTCAGCGCTCGAGGAAGAAGGTGCGCCCTTCTTTTCTGGTTTTCGGCCCTTGGTCATCGAAGCAGGGGGCGTGCGATTCTCGGGCGTGATTGGCGGATCGGGACCGGCCGTACTGCTGCTTCATGGTTATCCCGAAAGCCACATCGCATGGCGTAAGGTGGCGGGCGAGCTCGCCCGTGCTTTCACCGTCGTTGCGGTCGATCTGCCGGGTTACGGCGCGAGCCGATTATTGTCAGATGATGTCCGATGGACGAAGCGGCGTGTCGCTCAAGCGCTGGTGAGCCTTATGCAGACACTGAGACACCGTCGCTTCGCTGTTGTTGGCCACGACAGAGGTGCACGCGCTGGCTATCGTCTAGTGCTAGACCATCCGGGCGTCGTCGTGGCTTTTGCGGCGTTGGCGGTGGTTCCAACGCTGGATGCGCTCGAAGGCGCTGATTACCGCTTCGCGTACAAGAACTATCACTGGTTTATGCTCTCCCAGCCGAACGGTCTGCCGGAACGGCTTCTTGCTACAACGCCTGACGCGGTGCTTGATCGGGAATTTGAGTTGGTCGGTGCCACCACTGACAACGTCATCGAGCCCGCCGCTCGCCAAGCGTATCGAGCTGCCTTTCGCGACCCCTCGGTTCAGCATGCCATGTGCGATGATTATCGGGCTGCGCTGAACGAGGACCTTGAGCACGACCGTGCCGATCGAGCGTCCGGTCGCAAGCTGGATTGCCCCGTTCTGGCGTTATCGCCTGCCCGGTCAATAGGAGCGGCGCCGCCGCCCGACGTTGTCTGGCGGCGGTGGGCTGACGACGTCGTTGGCGCAACCACGTCAGGCGACCACCTTCAGCCCGAGGATCGTCCGGCTGAGGTGCTAGCAGCTTTGATGCCCTTCCTTCGGCAAAACGCGAGCTAGCCTTTCGGGGCCAGGTGAGCTGCTCTTTGAGTGGCCAAGTGCGCGGCGTCGCCGCGTCCTGGGTGTGCTCTGTCTCGGCCGGCTTGATCAACAAGATCAAGCGGTCGTCGTACGCAGCCGGGCTATGCCGCACGCCCATCGGCACGGTGAGGAGATCGCCCTCGTTCAGCCATGCACGGATATAGCTCATGTCAAGCGCGCGGACCGACGACGTTCCCATCCGCAAGGCTCTGCCTGAACCAACGTCCGGTGTTGGGATGCAAACAGGGACGGCTGAATGACTGATTGTGGATCATTGCATCAGCGGGGTTTGATTCATAGGTGTCACAACCGTTCGGTTCTGACACTCGCGGGGTCTTGCGCTTTCTGCTGGATCGCGAGTCTTAAACAGTCGACACAAATCTGGATGGGAAATTGATCTCGCTCAGTTGCCGGACCTCGCCTTTGCCGATGTTCCCTTTTGCCAACCAATCGCCTTACGGAGAACGCGTGACAGCTGTTCGACCGAGTAGGGTTTGTGCAGCAATTCGAAGCCGTGTTTGCCATTCCTCGCCAACACGTGACTGTATCCGCTTGTGAGAACGATCGGAACATCGGGATACGACCTGCGGATCTCGTTTCCGAGATCGATTCCGTTCATGCCCGGCATAACCACATCGGAGAACACGATGTGAAATCGGTCGCAGCCTCTCTCCAACTCGATAAGCGCCTTTTCCGCATCTGTCGCCAGGATGCTGTCATAGCCCAGTTCCTTGAGCGCCTGCGTCGCAAACTCACCGACTTGCGGATTGTCCTCTACGATCAGGATGCAATAGCCCTCTCCGCTAATCGCGACCTCATCCTTCGCCTGATCCTCAATCCCTGCTTCGTCACTGTAGGCGCGGGGCAGATAGAGGGTGAAGGTCGTGCCTCGGCCGACGACGCTCTCGACGTTGATGTCCCCGCCCGACTGCTTGGCGAAGCCGATGACCTGCGAAAGGCCAAGGCCGGTTCCCTCGCCTACACCCTTGGTTGTGAAGAAGGGTTCGTAAATGCGGTCGATCTGTGCGGGGTCGATGCCTGTCCCGGTGTCGGTCACGGTGACCGCGATGAAATCGCCGACGATCGGCTCATGAGACCGGATAGAGGGAATGCCTGATACAGCACCTGCCGCGATCGTCAGCGTCCCCTCACCTTCCATAGCGTCTCGCGCGTTTACCGCGAGGTTGACGATCACGTTTTCGAACTGCGCCCGATCGGCCACAGCATGAATGGTCTGGTCGGGGATGTGCGTCTCCAAGACGATGCGCGATCCGGTGAGCGTGCCGATCATGTCGGACACGTTGTCGATGCTGGCGCCGAGATCGAACAGCTCGGGTTTCAGCGCCTGTCGGCGTGAGAAGGCGAGGAGCTGGCCAGTCAGCTTGGTGGCGCGATCGGCGGTGTCACCGATTGCGTCGATGTAGCGTGCGCGCTTGTCGTCGGCGATATTAGGCCTGCGCAATAGATCGACGGATCCACGGATGACAGTCAGCAGATTGTTGAAGTCGTGCGCGACCCCCGCCGGTCAGTCGTCCGATCGCTTCGAGCTTCTGCGCCTGTCGCAGCTGCTCCTCCGCACGCGCCAATTCCTCGCGCCGCTCGATGACTTCAGCGACCAAGGTTTGGTTACGCTCCTCCATCTGGACTCGGTTGGTCTGCTCATTGGTGACGCAGAACAGACCTGCTACCTGCCCTGCATCGTCATATGCTGGGGAATAGGTGAAGGTCCACCAGCTCTGTTCGGGCACCCCCTCGCGACTCAGGTCCAAGGGCATGTCTGTCATCTTGCTGCTCTCGCCGGCAAGGGTTGTCATGACCAGCGGCTCGATATCGCTCCAGATGCTTGCCCACACCACCTTGAAGGGCGTGCCCAACGCTGTGGCGAGACGGTAGCCGAGAATCGGGCGGTAAGCGTCGTTGTAGAAGCACAGGAGATCGTCGCCCCACGCCAGAAACATCGGCGTCGGACAGGCGAGCATCATTGCCAGCGTCGTCTTTAGCGAGGGGGGCCATGTATCGACCGGCCCGAGCGACGTGCCCGTCCAGTCTTTAGAGAGGATTTCCCCGCCTGTGATGCTCGCTGCGCTGACGTGAGAGTCGATCGACGGAACGGCGTTCGGCATAAATCTCGCTTGTAGCACGGCAGCCGTCATGAACGGCCGCGCCGGCACCACCCTAGCCAGTTCCACTGTGAGGTGACAGCCTCGCTTTGCCAAGCAGGCGTGTCCCAAGCATTTAGGCAAGAAGAGACGCTGAGGGTATCCCGACGATCATGCGTCTGCGTTCCGTCATTATGAGTACGAGTTGCGGCCCTTCGTCGAGCTGATTCAGGAGCGGGCGGCTAGCGACGGCATGTCGACCATGTGTCCGGCGGACGAGCATGAGCTTGTCGAGCGTAACCGAGAGATCGCCGCAGGCGATATGGGTTGGTAGCCTGCTCGCCAGGCGGCGTTGTTGCGGCCTTATCAATCGCGCGCGTGACTGGCTCGAATCCTTCATCGACCACGAGCGAGCCGAGCGACGCTGATCATATTTTCACAATGGATGAACGGCCGGAGTCGGCGAGCCGCCAATAGGCTGGGAATGACCACATCTGGGTCTACAAGCCTGCTAGGTCGGTCACGCAGGGCGTGACACCCGGAATCCAACTGTGGGCAATTAGGACACCTTGCTGCGGGGCAGCGCTAGCCGTTTGTAGCCGTAGGCGGCTTAGCGGGATAGAATAAGGAGCAACCCACCCGAGAGGCAAGAATGAAGCTCAGCGCCCGCAATCAGATTTCCGGCACGATCGTCTCGATCACGCCGGGTGCTGTCAATGGCTCGATCAAAGTCGACATCGGGGGTGGCAACATCGTCACTGTCAGCATCACCGAGGAGGCGATCGCGGATCTCGGCCTGGCGGAAGGCGAAACCGTCACGGTCATCGTCAAAGCCAGCGACGTGATGATCGGCAAATAACATGAAGCTCGGCCCCCTCTGGCTCAAGATTCAGATCGCCTGCGGCGATGCGCTGGCGATGGGGCCGGGCAAGGCCGACCTGCTGGAGGCCATCATCACCGAAGGTTCGATCAGCGGCGCCGGTCGAGCCCTCGGTATGAGCTATCGCCGCGCCTGGCTGCTGGTCGACGAGATGAACCGCTGCTTCGACCCCGTGCTCGTCGAGACCCTGAAGGGCGGTGGCCGGGAGCGGGGCGCCAAGGTCAGCGCCACCGGTCTCGAGGTGCTCGAGGCCTATCGCGAAATGGAGCGGGACGCCATCAAGGTCGCCGATCGCGCGGGCTATGCACGTCTCAGCGCGCATCTGCGTGCGGTACCGCTGACGGACGCCTGACACCGCGATTCTCAACCAATCTCTATATACGACTGAATATACCGTCGATATACGACCGAACATAGAGCGGTGACAGGGCCGTCAATCGGGGTATCGTCGATGTCGAAGCGGTTCGCAGTCCTTCTGTGCGCAACAGTCATGCCCGCGATCAGCGTGCCAGCCTCGGCGCAGACCGCCGCGATCCCGAGCCGCGACGATGATCGTGATCAAGACGTGAAGGATGGTTTGCCCGACGTCATCGTGACTGCGCGCCGTCGCGCTGAGGATGCGCAGCGCGTTCCCGGGGCATTGTCGGTAGTGGGCGGCGCACTCATCGACCAGAGCTACACGGTCAACACGCAAGGGCTGACCACGCTGATCCCGACGCTGAATTACAGTTCGGCCAATCCGCGGAACACCGCCTTCACGATCCGCGGGCTGGGGTCGAGCGTCGTCGCGGTCAGCCAGGCGAACGACGGTCTGGAGCCGGGTGTCGGCTTCTATGTCGATCAGGTCTACCACGCCCGGCCGGCCACCGCTGCCTTCGACTTCGCCGACATCGAGCAGGTCGAGGAGCTGCGCGGACCTCAGGGGACGCTGTTCGGCAAGAACACCACGGCGGGCGCGCTCAACATCACCACCCGCGCGCCGAGCTTCACCCGCGAGGGGTTCGCCGAGCTGTCCTACGGCGACTATAATTTCGTGCAGGCTCGCGGCTGGGCGTCAGGTCCGATCACCGACACGATCGCCTACCGCATCTCGGGTGTCTCGACGCGGCGCGATGGCGTGCTCGACAACGTGCGCACCGGGCGCGCCGCCAATACGATCGGGACGCAGGCGGTGCGTGGGCAGCTGCTGTTCAAGCCTGACGACACGATCCAGATGCGCGTCATCGCCGACTTCACCAACTTCCAGGCCTATTGCTGCGGGCAGGTGTATCTGCGCACCGGCACGTCGCTGCGCGCCGCCAACCGCCAATTCGGCGGGCCGAATGGTCTGGCCGCGCAATTCGGTTACGCGCCGCCCAGCACCAACGTCTACGATCGCAAGACGGACATCGACGGACCGCTCGGCGTCGACACCAACGAAGGCGGCGTCAGCGCGATTACCGACTGGCATCTCGGCCCTGTGACGCTGACGTCGGTGACGGCGTGGCGGTTCTGGAATTGGGACGCGGAAAACGACCGTGATTACACCGGCATCCCGGTCCAGCTATCGCAGCACATCCCATCCCGTCAGGATCAATACAGTCAGGAGCTTCGACTCGCGTCAAACGGCACCGGGCCACTGTCGTATGTCGTCGGCCTCTATGGCTTCCGCCAGCGGCTGACCGGGCGGCCGATCAGCATCTATGGTCCGGCCGCGGCGCGGTATCTGATCGGCACGGTGACCGGCACGAACAACACGCCGGTCCCGTCCAGTCTGCTCGACGGCTATGGGCAGGACGGGCGCACCGACTTCCACAGCCTGAGCTATGCCGCGTTCGGTGAGGTTAATTACCGCTTCTTCGATCGCCTGACCGCGACGGTGGGTCTGCGCTACACGCAGGAGGACAAGGACGGCTATTACACCACCACCGTCTCCGGCGGCCCGGCGACGACCAACGCCGCACTGACCAGCGCGCGCCTTGGCGTGCTCCGCCCGCAAAGCTACGAAGCGCACGACAGCGATGGCAGCCTGTCGGGACGTGGGAACCTGGCGTGGCAGGTGACCGATCAGACGATGGCCTATGCCAGCTACGCGCGCGGCTTCAAATCAGGCGGGATCAACATGTCGGGCTTGCCGCTCGACAGCAACAACCGCCCGGTGCTGGCGACCGCCGTGGTGCGGCCCGAACGCAACGAAACCTATGAGATCGGCCTGAAGAACACGCTGCTCGACAACCGGCTGATCTTCAACATCGACGGCTTCTACACAAAGGTCCGCGACTTCCAGGCAACAGTGGTGGAAAACTCGCTGACGCAGACGGTGCAGCTGCGCGGCTACCTGTCCAACATCCCCGAGGTGACGGTGAAGGGGATCGAGGCCGACGTGACCGCGCTGATCCTGCCCGGCCTCAGTGCACGCACCAGCTTCGCCTATTCAGATGGCGAGTACACCAACTATCCCGCCGGTCCGTGCCCGCTGGAGGTGCAGACCGCCGCGACCACCCGGTGTAGCCTGACCGGGCGCCGTCTTGCCTCGTTGCCGCGCTTCGCGGTCACGGCCGGGCTCGATTACGAGAGGCCGGCGGGTGACGGGTCGGTCTTCGCCCATGTCGACACCGCTTCGCGCAGCGGGTTCAACGGCGATCCTAGCCTGTCGCGCTTCACCTACATCCGCGGTTACAACCTGACCAACGCCAACATCGGCTACCGCTTCCGTGACGGGCTCGAGCTGATCGTCTGGGCACGCAACCTGTTTGATGCCGACTACATTCAGAACCTGACCATCCAGGCGGGCAATTCAGGTTTGATCGTGGGGACGCCGAGCGATCCGCGCACCATCGGCGGGACGCTTCGCTTCCGCATATGATCTTTGTCCGGGAAGATGAACGAACCGCGGAAGTGGAGATGCCGAGACTAGGTCGGGAACGTCTGAATGTGGGTCGGATTAGCCGCTAGCAACCCGGTCATTCCTTCTTGGCGGCCAGGTGACGACTAAGATGCTTGTTCATCTCGAACATGCTCGCCGACTTCTTTCCAAACACCTTCTCGAGGTTCTCGTCAGCGTTAATCTGGCGCCGGTCCTTGGCGTCCTGCAGGTCGTGCTTCTTGATGTACTCCCAGACCTTGCTGACGACCTCGCTGCGAGGCAGGTCCTTGGTCCCGACGATCTCGGCCAGCTCCGGGGACGGCGTCACCGGCGCCGTGATGCCGCCACGCGCCCCGCCCGCAGGCTTGCCGGTCTTCTCGACCTTCTTCTCGGCCGCCTTGGTCTCGTCCTTGCCGCCCTTCGTCGCCGTACGTGCCATCTGCCGATCTCCCTCGATCTCGGAGCCGCCGTAGCGGCCAACTTCCTCGCAACAGGTGAACTGCAGTGTTCAACGTTGTCAATCCGAACCGAGGGCGTCGGCGGTGACATGAGGCAACGTTGGCGCTCCCCAATGCTGCTTTCAAGGAAACAGCGGGAGGGCGGCACGTTCTGGGGTTATGGCAGGAGCGGAACGATCGATGGCTGACGATGCAGGCGAGAACATCATCGACGCGCGTGACGCGGCGGAGAGCGCGGGACTGATCTACATCGACGACCAGGGCTCTGGCATCACCCGTCGCAAAAGCGGCAAGGGCTGGAGCTACCGGGACGCAGGCGGCGTGAAAATCAGCGACAAGGCAGTGATCGAGCGTATCAACAGGATCGGCATTCCGCCGGCCTATACCGACGTGTGGATCTGCTCCGACCACCGCGGCCACATCCAGGCGACCGGCCGCGATGCCAAGGGTCGCAAGCAGTACCGCTATCACGAACGTTTCCGGGAGGTGCGCGACAGCACGAAGTACGAGCACATGCTGACCTTCGCCGAGGTGCTCCCGGGCATTCGCGAGCGCATCGACGCCGACATGCGCCGTCGTGGCCTGCCGCGCGAGAAAGTGCTCGCGACGGTCGTCCGCCTGCTCGAGACGACGATGATCCGCGTCGGCAACGCCGATTACGCTAAGCAGAACCAGAGCTATGGCCTCACCACGCTTAACGACCGCCACGTCAAGGTGGAGGGCGGCGGGCTGCGCTTCCGCTTTAAAGGCAAGAGCGGCAAGCAGTGGAACCTGAAGTTGGCGGACCGGCGTGTCGCCAAGATCGTCAAGCAAAGCCAGGACCTGCCCGGCCAGCACCTCTTTCAGTACCTCGACGAGGAGGGTGAGCAGCGCGAGGTCGCTTCAAACGACGTCAACGCCTACCTGGGCGAGATCAGTGGCAGCGACATCACCGCCAAGGACTTCCGCACCTGGACCGGCACGGTGCTCGCAGCGCTCGCACTAGCCGAGTTCGAGAAATTCGACAGCGAGGCGGCCGCCAAGAAGAACGTCCGTGCCGCCATCGAGAAGGTGTCGGCGAGGCTTGGCAACACGCCCGCGGTCTGCCGCCGCTGCTATGTGCACCCGGAGGTGATCGACAGCTACATGTCGGAGTCGCTGGTGCTGGAGATCGAGCAGCAGGTCGAGCGTGAGTTGCGCGACAACGTTGCCGGGTTGCGGCCTGAAGAAGCACTGGTGCTCGCCTTCCTGCAGCGGCGGCTGTCGGAGAAGCTGGCCGCCTGAGCCGGTCCGCTCATGGCTCTCCCGCGCACGCTGATCGACCCTAAGCTCATCTACCTGGAGCCGGCTGTCCGCGAGTATGTGCGAGGGCGGGAGGTACTCGCGCGCTTCCCCGACGCCGAGCTCGTCGAGGTGGCAAGCCATCGGAATATCGCGCAGCTGGCAGACCCTGCGCTCGCCGGGGACTGGCTGAAGGTGAAGCGTGACACGCTGGTGCTTGGCGTGAAGAAGGGTATGGCCATGCGACCGAACGGGCGCTCGGCCGACTTCATTGCGCCCTCGTCCTCAAACGGATGCGCGATGGCGTATGCCTACTGCTATGTCGGCCGGCGCAAAGGGTACGCTAACCCGATCAGCGTCTTCGTCAACATTGACGACATCACCCGGGCGCTGGTGCGACACGCGGCCAAGCCAGGATCCAAGCCGGAGCCGAACACCATCGATCCGATCGACTGGGTCTACGACCTGGGCGAAAACGGCGACCTGTCGATCGACGCGTCGCTATCCGACAACGTCCGCGATCTGGTCGCCGCGTTTCGCTCGATCCCCAGGGCCAAGGGCTCGTTCGCCACCAAGTACGTCAATCGCGACCTGCTCGACTACGATCCGCAAGGGCGCACCCGGATCCGCTTCTCGCTCATGCCCGAGACGATCGCCCGGATCGTCGACGTGCGCACCTCGCCGATGAGCGAGCGGATCGCCGCCATCAATGACTTTGTCGCGGCCGGCTACGAGGTGCACGCCAACTTCTCGCCTGTCATCGTTTACGAGAGCTGGGAGCCGGAGTGGAAGGCGCTTTTCGCCGAGATCGACGCGGCGCTGTCGCCCGCCGCCAAGGCGCAACTCAAGTGCGAGGTGATCTTCCTGACCCACAACGAGGGGCTGCACGACCTCAACCTCCAATGGCATCCCCGCGCCGAGGAGTGGCTGTGGCGGCCGGACATTCAGCAGCGCAAATGGAGCCAGTCGGGCATGCAGAACCTGCGCTACAAGGCGTCTTGGAAGCGACAGTGGCTAGATCGCTTTCTCGGCTGGCTCGATGAAGCGCTGCCCTATTGCGAGGTGCGCTATGCCTTTTGAGCGGGGCCCCACAATCCTGCCGATTGGCTACTCGAGCCGCTCGGCAACCAGCGTTCGCCGGGAGCGCAACGTTCAAGGGGACGATCATGGATGAGTTCGCACGGATGATGAGCATGGAGGGCGTGCGCCCTCTCGATCAACCGAAGCAAGGACCCCGTCGCCCAAGGGAACAGCCGCGTGCGACATCCGAGCAAGGCATCGCCATATCGCCCGCGCTGGCGCCTGCTGGTCATATGTGGGCTACAGGTGCCCGGGCGCGCATTGCGTTGGAAACAGCACTCGCGCGACTTGCGACCAAATTCGCAACAGACGGCATGGCTGGGCAACCGGCATCCGTCAGAATGGCACCACGGTCACGTTGCCTGCTTAATCAGGGGCGGCAGCGCTACTCTGCATCGCGGATCGCCAAGCACTGTGTCTGATGCTCGTCGGTGGCGACGGCTGGACGTTCGTCATGCACCCGCTGATGGGCGTTGCCACGCTAGATGAAGATCCTACCGACCCCGCATTAACAAGCGTCCGAAGCTCAGAAGCCGATCCTGCGGGCTCAACGACCGCTGTGGGTCGCCGCGGCAGTAGGGAGGAGCGGCCGCTTCCCGACCAATTTAAGTCGTTGGCAAGCAACGTCCGAATGGCTGCTTCAGCCGAAAGCGGTCAGACTCGGGCTTCCCCCGGTGGCATCGCGGTTGACCGTTCTTCGTACCACGATCTACGACCAGCAAGAATGATAACGACTTGCAATATCCTATCTAGCTAGCTAGGCGGCGCGAAAAAGGGGGCTTATTCGTGCTTGAACTCATCGCCATTTTTGCAGCCGCCGCGAGCGGGGACGTCGACCAGGTAAAATCGGTACAACAGCGGGACGAGGACATCGTCGTTACAGGCCAGCGCACGGAAGGCAGCGACGACTACGGCGTCTCGGAGCAACGCACCGCCACTCGCCTGCCACTCAGTCAGAAGGAGACGCCGCAATCGGTCAGCGTCGTCACCCGCGCGCAAATCCAGGATTTCCAGCTGAACAGCGTCAACGAGGTGCTGGCGACCGTCCCGGGCGTTAGCGTCCTGGCCGCGGAGACCGACCGCTTCTACTACTCCGCCCGCGGGTTCGAGATCACGACGTTCCAGATTGACGGGATTGGCCAGCCCTTCGCGTTCGGCATCCAGACGGGATCGCTAGATACCAGCTTCTTCGACCGCATTGAGGTGGTGCGCGGCGCTCCAGGTCTGTTGTCCTTCACGGGTAATCCCTCGGCGGTCGTGAACTACGTGCGCAAACGACCCTATCGGGAGTTCCACACGACCGCGAGCGCGCAGTACGGATCATTCAACAACCTGCGCCTAGATTCCGACGTCAGCGTGCCGCTCACCGCCGACGGCTCCGTCCGCGCGCGCGCCGTCGGATCGGTGCTCGACACCGATAGCCATCTCGACCGCTACCACCTGACGCGATGGACGGGATACGGCATCGTGGAGGCCGATCTCGGCCCCAATACCATCGTCAGCGCTGGTTACGGCCATCAGGACCACGATACCGACAACGCGCAATGGGGCGCCGTGCCGCTGCTCTACGGGGACGGAACGCGGTTCGACTTCGCCCGCAACAGCAACACGGGACAGCCATGGTCCGGATGGGGCGTCATCGACCGCCAGATCTTCGGCGACCTGACGCACCAGTTCGGCAACGGCTGGAGCGCCAAGGTTTCGGTGCTCCGCCGGGCGATCGACGAGGACAACGAGCTATTCTACGTCTACGGCAATCCTTCGCGCACCGCACCCGAGGGCATCAACGCCGCGACCGGCGAGGGGGTGTTTAGCTACCCCGGCAAATTCGTCGGACCCACGCGCAACCTGACGATCGACGCGTACGTGAACGGCAAGGTCAGTCTGGGAGGCCGGTCGCACGACGTGATGTTCGGCATTCAGCGCGGAGCGGAACGCTACCGACAGGACGCGGCATACGACTTCGGGCAAATCGGCGTGGCGATCCCGCTCTCGCAGCTCTTCGCCGGCACATTCCCCCGCCCGCCTTTCCGGCGCTCGACGGCGTGTACGAGCTCGACCGCACCACGAGGCGGCTGTCCGTGTACGGTCTGACCCGTCTGGATCTCGCCGATCCGCTCAAGGTGATGCTGGGCGGAAGCTGGACCCATGCCGAAAGCGAGGGCACGTCCTACGGCACGCCGCAGAACTACGACCGCAAGAAGTTCGTGCCTTTCGTCGGGGCGACGCTAGCGCTCACACCCGCCGTCAACGCCTACGCAAGCTACGCGAAGATCTTCAATCCGCAGACCATTGCGGACGCACGTAACGTCCTGTTCCCACCGATCGAGGGCGACAATCTCGAGGCCGGGCTGAAGGGCGAATGGTTCGGCGGCCGTCTCTACGCCAGCGCTGCGCTGTTCCGCGTGAACCAGGACAACAATGCGGTCCAGACAGGGCTGAACCCCACCACCTTCCAGGCGGTCTACGTACTGCAGGACGCGAAGTCCGAAGGCGTCGAATTCGAGTTCGGCGGATCTCCGCTGCCCGGTCTGCAGGCGACCGGCGGCCTGACCCTACTGCGACTGAAGCTGCGTGACGGCAGCGGCGGCGAAGCGCGCACCTTCGTGCCGCGCAACGTCGGTCGCCTGAACGTCACCTATTCGCCGCCGTCGCTGCCGGAGCTGAAGATGGGCACCTCCATGCAGTACCAAAGCCGCATCTACTACGACACCGCGGACTATTACGGGGCGGCGACCGTGACGGGCGCCAACGGGCGGATCGAGCAGGGCGGCTATGCGCTAGTCGACCTGTTCGGGGCCTACGATCTGACCGAGCAGGTGCGGCTCGGCGTCAACGTGCGCAACATCACCAACGAGAAGTATCTCAACTCGCTGACCTTCTCACAGAGCTACTATGGCGCGCCGCGTACCGTACTCGGAACCGTGACGGTGCGATACTGATGCGGTGGGGCGCGCAGGTCGATTGACGTGAGCATAATCGCGCTGGTGCTGATCGTGGCGTCGATCGTGCTCGTCAGGGCCGGTTGGGCCGGCAGGCGCATTTTCGCGGGTGTCGGCTGGACCGGTGTCCTAATTGGTCTGACGGTGCTCGTCCGGGAAGCTGGCGCCTGGGGGCTGGCAATCGGCACGACCGCCGGCATCGGCGCGGGGCTCGCCATCGTGCTGTGGGGCGGATGGACAGCCCCCGCCAGAGCAGGTCGGACGCCGCGCGAGACGGCCACGGTTCACGTACAATGGCGACCATCCGACCTCGCACGCCGGTGCTGCGTCTTCGCACTCACCGTGCCGGTCGGATTCGTCGCCGCGCAGTGGCTCGCCTTCGGGATCCACGCAGCGGTCCGTCGGGCGGGCGTCGGGGCCACCGACGCTGACGTGACGATGCTGTTTCTTCAACCGCTACTCTGGACCATCCTGATGTCCTGGCAATTGACCCGCTCCCGGCTGATGGACATGGCGGCGCCGCCGATCCTGGCGGGAGTGATCGGAACCGCCCTTTGGGGTGCAACATGACGACGATCAGGGCGAAGGAGCGCACGCTGGTGCAGCGCGCGCTCGGCGGTCATGCCGCCATCGGGCTGCTCGCCTGTGCGCTCATCTACATCATATCGCTCACCGGCACGATCATCGTCATCCACGACCGCTGGCAACGGTGGGAGCAGCCCGCGGTGGCCGAGATGGCGACGCTCACGCCCAGGGCGGCTCAGGCCGCCATGACGTCCGTCGCAGCGCTCGATCGGCATGGCCCGAAAACCTCGCATCTATACATCCGCATGCCGACCAACGCCTTGCCGCGTGCCGTCGTCACCACCGACGGCGGTGGCTGGTACGTCGACGAAGGCGGCCGCCCGGTCGCGCGCGAACACAATCAATGGATCGAGTTCGTCATCGGGCTGCACGAGTACCTGCATCTTCCGAGCACCTTCGGCATGATCCTGGTCGGCGCAATCGGCGTCGCTCTGGCGGCGCTTTTGGTCACAGGTGTTCTGGCGCATCCGCGCATCGTCCGCGACGCCTTCCGTCTGCGATCGAGACAGCATCCCCAGATCGCTCGTGTCGACTGGCACAACCGGCTGGGCGTATGGACGTTGCCATTCGTGCTGGCGGTCGCGCTGACCGGCGCCTTCATCGGCCTCGGCAACGTCGGCTTCACCGTGCTCGCGCGGGCTTATGCCGGCGGCGACATCCTGCGCGCCTACACTAGCGTCTACGGCGAAGAGCCGGCCGCCGACGCAGGGCCCGCACAGCTTCCCGACATCTCCACTGCGTTGACGACGCTCGCTGCGCGGGTGCCTTCGTCAACGCCGACCTACGTCATTGTCCACGACCCGGGCACGCGCGGCCAACACGTTCAGATCATCGCGACGCATCCACGCCGCCTGATCTATGGTGAGACGTACCGGTTCGACGCGGCCGGTGCTTGGGGCGGGGCCGTTGGCATGGCGGACGGTCCGCTGGGGCGGCAGGCCGCCGCGTCGACCTACAACCTGCATTTCGGCAACTTCGGGGGTCTCGCGATCGAGATCGCCTACACGCTCTTCGGGCTCTGCCTATGCGTGGTCACGGCCGCCGGTACGACCCTATGGCTCGACAAGCGGCGCAGGCGTGGCCGGGAGAGCGTCCGCCTGCGGACGGGATGGGCCGTGATCGTCTGGGGCACACCCCTGATGATCTTGGTCGCTTACTGGTTCAAAGTTGTGGCGGGTCCGACGGCGTCCCTTCCCACCGTGTTCTGGTCGGGCGTCGCTGCGCTGCTGATCCTCGCGATCACCCGCCCCGTCGTCAGCGTCGACCACCATCTTAGCCGTCTGCTCGCGTTCTCCCTGATCCTGACGGCGATCGCGCATTTCCTCGTCGGCGGACTGGCGGACCCGGCATCGATCGGCATCGATCTCATCCTGATCGTCGGTTCGGCGGCAACGGTGTTGGCGACAAAACGGAGGAAGGTCGAGCGGTGGAATCCCGACATCGATCGGGCGGTCGCATCGGCTGACTGATGGATACTGCAATGCTTAGATACCGCCTCAGAGTGCTCCTTTTTTCTGCGGGCAACAACTATCAACAGCTGAACGACCAATATCTTGCGCCCTATAATTAGAAGCCGCCAATCTGCCACCGGCCCACTTTCAGTGAACTTGCAACGCAGATCTGGCGAACGTTGAAAGTCGGCTTTTGACCAGAGCCGCCTTTCGACGTGCCGCAAGCCAACGACGGCTAAGTCCCACTTCGCGCCATTTTCGCTATTGCAGGTCGAGACGTCGGGCGAAAATGAATGGAAGTCCGAAGTTAGCAAGCGCGAAGTGATCGCCAATTGCCGTTATGTGGGTCCGTGCCACCACCGAGTGGACGCGACGCAATAAATGCATTTGTCGCGACGGGATCTTAGTGGGCCAGGCTCGCCGAGATAGCCGACACGAGCCGATCTGTCCGCGTTGCATCTACGAGGCCGCCGGCGAGAGCTCGGGCCGAGGCGTCGCTTCCAGATCGGGTTAAGCGCCAGAGGGCAACCAGGATCGCTTCACTCTCACCAACCGTGTCGTGGCAGGGGCGCAGGATGAGAAGGTCGCCGCTCGATCCTTCGTCAATCAACCGCATCGCCTTGCCAAACGGATCATCTGAAAAGGCGGCAGTCGGCGCCATCGAATGAGAGAAGGCATGAACCCAACGCCTCAGCCGCATGAGCGTGCGATGCTCGAAGGCAGGCAGGTCCTTTACGGGATGATCGATGAGATCGTACACACCACCCTCTACTGCGACTAAATTGCAGGTAGAGCATGCCGTGTGTATGGTCAATTATTATAAAGTAAGAAAAACTGGCAGGACGTTTAGCCCTGCCAGCCTCGTTGCCGCACGTTGTTGATGTGGATACGCTTCGATCAGGCGGCGACAGCCGGCTCAAAGTGGCCGCACCAGTCGCGGGCTTCAACCTTGGGCCACACACCGGCGGTGTCGCCCGATGGCTGGCTGATCGGCGGATTATAACGGCACAACCCCAGTTCGGCCGAGCTGTTTGCATCGAAGAAGGTGCACTTGGCGCAGGCGGCGTTCTCGGTGGTGAAAGGCATGACGGTTGCTCCTTTTGAAGGCAATGGCTTAGATGTCGTTGGATGGACGCGCTACAACAGCAAAGGTTTCAGGCAATCAAGTAAAAAGCAATAAATGAGAGACGTTCTTAAAATCCATTCTATTGCAGCGCGTGGCTGCGACTGCGATCGACTATCATGTGCATGCCATCTTGCTCTTCACATTGAACGGTGCAGCGCGGTTCGGGCAGCAGCGACCGTAATTGCGCGAACGTTACTATGCGCATGACCCAGCTTGCCAAGGGTCATTGTGCCCAGATGGTGCGGTGAGCAGCAGCTTGTTAAAGGTTCTTTGAAGGAGGGCGTGTAGAGAGGGGGAGTTCACTGTCGGCCGAGGAAGCAGCCCGGCCAGTTGGTAGAGAGTATCTCGGGCTCTGCCCTACCCTTTGGCGACCGCATCCTTGCCGAGACGAGCATCGGTCGGCCGTGAATGTCATGAGCCATCACGGACTAAGCGGCGCATCCCCGCCGCCTCGCCTAGTGGCCTTTCAACCAGGCAATCGCTTCCGCTGCGACATCGAAGACGGCGTCACCCCGTGCTGATGCCAAACGGCGTACCTGCATCTTGGCGGCTGCCCCTCCGTGGACGAATGCCATGTGCCGCGGCTCGATAGTGGGATCCGTCCGCAAGCCGTCAAGCGCGGAGGCGACGGCGCTGTCCTGAATCTTGCTGCCTGAGATGTCGACCAGCAAGCCGTACCCGCGCGCTCGCCAGCCAACCGTTTCGATTGCGGAGCTCTGAGCGTCACGAAGCCTTCGGACATCCTCGATCGACAGGCTGCCTTCTATCCTCACGGATAAGATGCGCTGTGACACGAGTGGCACAACCGTAAAATCACCCACTTAGACTTTCCTCTCAAGCTCTCGCCCGCATCGCAGAATCGAGCTGTTACAAAAGCTTATGCCAAAGCCGCACCCGCTTCGACGGTGTTTTACGACCCCGCCGGTGTTCAAGAGATGAAAGTCTTTCGAGGCTCCTGTGGCGGATAGGCCTGCTCCATCGCAGGATGGACATCAGCTATCGGCATCGCGACCTGCCTCTGCTAGCGAGCGCTGATGCTCAAAACCCGGATGAAGCGGCTTGCCGCCAGAGATGCGCGTGCTGTCAAGATGCTCGCTGAGATTGAATGCTCGATCATCAATCTCGATGACGAGGACCTGCTGGATATAGCCGACATCTTCAGGGGCGAGCACCGTGGCCCGATTGGTGAGCTGGCAAGCCGTGAGATGGCCAAGCGTAACATCAGCCTTTAAGGCGACAGAGATTGCCGCGGCCAGCGAGATTACCCTCGCGAGCGTCGCAGCACGCAGTGAATGAAAGGTGATGAAATGACCCAGCAGTCCAATGCCATTGAGCTTGCAACGGAGCTGGCCGTGGCATGGCTGAGCAATCCTAACACCCGCACCACAGCCGAAGACGTGCCTGCATTTCTACGCACTGTTCACCATGCGGTATGCAAGCTGACGACACCGGATCCCGTGCAGGAGCAGCAAGCTCCAGAACCCGAGCAATTCACGCCTGCGGTGTCGGTGCGCAAGTCGCTCTCGTCGCCAGATCACATCATTTCGCTGATAGATGGAAAACCCTACCGTACACTTCGTCGCCACCTGTCGACGAACGGCCTGACTCCCGACGAGTACCGGCAGCGCTATGGGCTGAAGGCTGACTACCCGATGGTGGCGCCCACCTACAGCGAGCACCGTCGCACAATGGCAAAGAAACTGGGCCTTGGCCGTAAGAAGGCTCAGGTCGAAGGCTTGCCGGGCGAAGCCTCTACAGATTGAAGCAGCGGTGAGGTAAAGGTTCAGCGCGTCGGCATCATCGCCGACCCTGACTTTCCGGATAACTGACCCCTTGTTTGATCGCTGCCGAATGGCTTTAGCGATTTTTGACTAGCTGCGCAGTAGAGGTGTCGCCCTATCTAGCCGTGGCGAAATTGATCGGTGTGGATGGACTTGGGAAGGGCAACAATGGGTTGGACGACGCGCAGGTCGATTTGCGGGGCTGCCGGTTGGCTGTAGATGGTAGGCGTCTAACAAGATGATAAACGGAAGTGACCATGCTCTCGCACTATGGTTGAAGAGGCTCATGCTCCGCTCGCCATTGAGCGAGGTCGATCGTAATATTGTTCGATCTTTCCCCGGCACCGTTAGAGCAATCGAAGGATCCCGCGACATCGTCAGGCTTGGCGAGCGAACCGAGCACATCTCCCTGATCGTCGAAGGGGTAGTTGCCCGTTTCGGCCAGATGGCAGACGGGAATCGGCAGTTCACCGCATTTTTCATTTCGGGCGACATGGCTGATCTGCACGCTGCGGTGATGCCGGTGGTCAGCTCGCCTCTTCAAACCACGTGCCCGACGACCCTCTACCAGATCGATCGCGCGGTGATCCGCGATGCTGCGGAGCGATCTCCTTCGCTGGCACAGGCGTTCTGGTGCGATTGCGTGACGGAAGGCCAGATCAGTGCTGAGTGGCTTCTCACCATTGGTCGCGGAACGGCGCTTGCCCGCGTAGCTCACCTGTTCTGCGAACTCGCCTGTCGGTACGAGGCCATCTCCGACGAGAGCGGCCGCTTTCCGCTCCTCCTTACCCAGGCACATATTGGCGACGCCCTTGGTCTCACCGCCGTCCATGTCAATCGTATGGTCCGCCAGTTGCGTGAAAGCGGAAGCATTCTAACGGAAAACGAGTACGTGACGATCCTGGACTGGACCCTTCTTCGCCGACAGGGTGCCTTCACCGGCAGTTACCTGCATCTCAACGATCCCAGCCGGAACGGCAGCTAACCACCATCTAACGGCCTCCGAAGACGCAAAGTGAGTGACCGAAAGGGGACGTAGTCCGGAGATGAACGAATGGCCGGAGTTAAGTAGCGGGAAAGGGGCGCTGAACGTCTTCTTCGCGCTGACAAGCTCCGCCGACGTATGCTTCAAATTCATGCTTCGTCCGGCAGCCGCAATCTCTTCATGCACAAGGAGAGGTGCCTGCATCTGCTCCAGGACACGCAGTCACCAACGATTGTGCGGGTTCTTGAGCGTCCTTGCGATCCACAAAGCGCGGGCGATCGCGATGAGCGGCAGGGCAAGTCCCACCCACGAGACAACGTCGAAGCCATCGTCGCCGAGCAGCCCGGTGATCAGCGCGACCAAACTAGCTACCGCCAGTGCGACCGGCATGCCGAAGGTTCTCCCAGGTCGCGTCATGCGGCGGCTCGCCGACGGTTCAGCCATAGGTAGACACCGCTTCCGAGCACCACGATCGCGACCAGGTCCAGGAGTGCCCACATCACCTTCATCGGCAGCGCGCCGTAATCGCCGAAGTGAAGTGGTTGCGAGAGGCGCAATGCCAGCATGTACCAGGGCATCGAACGCATGGCGGTGAGTTCGCCGGTCCGCGCATCGACCAGCGCAGGCGTAAGGAGTTGCCCCGTGGCGGGCGTGGCGCCCTTCAACCATACGGCATAATGGTGTTCGCTGCTGAACCGTGTGCCGGGAAACGCGATGAACTGCGGATCGGTACCCGGCGCCGCCTGCCGTGCCGTCCGCATCGCCCCTTCCACCGATCCCCAGGTGGCGATCGCGAGTGGGGGTTGGCCTTGATAGGGTTTGGTCAATGCGACCAGTTGATCAGCGCGCCAGATGGCGGTCAGCGTCTCCGACAGCGTGTTGACGACACCGGTCAGTCCGACCACGCCGACCCACATCGCGGTGGCGATGCCGAGCAGGTTGTGCAGGTCGAGCCAGCGGACGCGGCGACTGGGCCGAGTGCGGATCTCGCCGAAGGCCAATTTGCGCATGAACGGCGCGTAGACGACGATCCCCGACACGATCGACACGCAGAACATCAGCCCCATGAAGCCCAGGAAGAGCTTGCCCGGCAGTCCGGCGAACATGTCGACGTGAAGGCGCAGGATGATCGCCATGATCCCGCCCTCCTCATCCAGGGCGCCGACGGGGCGGGCGGTGCGGCGATCGATCGCAGTGATGTGGAGGTTGCCTCGTCCCGGCTGTGCGACCTTTGCGGTGGTGACGTTCGCGACCGGACGGTCGTCGTCAAAGCTCATGAACAGCGGCCGTTCTTCGGGGTACATGGCGGTGGCGGTGCGAACATAGGCGTCGAGCGGGAGCATCGGCGCGTTCGCCGGGACCGCGGGGAGCGGTCGCCGCGCGTCGAAAACGGCGTCGATCTCGTCATGGAAGATCAGCGGCAGGCCGGTCAGGCACAGCATCAACAGGAAGGACGTGCAGACGAGGCTCGACCAGGTGTGAAGCCAGCACCATGTCCTGACGGTCGCGGTTCGCATCAATATTCGACCGTCAGCGACGCCTTGACGGTACGCGGCTGCCCTTGCAGCAGATAGCCGCCAAAGGCCGAGGTCCAATAACGTCGATTGTCGATATTCTCCGCGCTGACCCGCAGCGTGACCGGATGCTCGTCCGCGACTAGGATGTAACGCACGCCGAGGTCGAAGCGCGTCCAGTCGTCGAGCCGCTGGCGGTTGGTGGCATCCAGATATTGGTGTCCCGTCTGCACGACACGCCCGGTCAGGGTCGCCGCACGGAGGAACGGCGGCACCACTTCAAGCCCGAGGTTGATCTGATAATCGGGCACGCCGATCGCATCGTTGCCGTCGGTCAGTCCGCCCGCGGTCCGTCGGAGCTTGGCATCGTTGATCGTGCCGCCTCCGATGACGCGCAGCCAGCCGGTCGGCTCGCCGTTGAAGCCGAGCTCGATACCCTGATTGCGCTGCCGGCCGTCCACCACGAAGGTCGTCGCGGCCGGTTGCGCCGCGGTGGGCGTACCGAGGCTGTAGCCGTTGGGCTGTTCGGTGCGGAACAGCGACAGCGTCGCGGTCATGCGGCGGATTTCCCATTTGGCGCCGACCTCATATTGCGTGGTGCGATAGGGCGCAAAGATCTCGCCGGGATTGAGGATCGTGCCGTTGGTCGGGGCGGTCGGTCCCTGGACCAGTCCCTCGATCCGGTTGCCGTAGAGCGAGACCGACGCGGTCGGCCGGACGACGACACCGACGACGGGGGTCGTCGCCGACCGATCGTAACGGCTGGCCCGCGCCAGCGTCGTGCGGCTGAAGCTCTCCACGACCAGCTTCTGCTGGCGGACGCCGCCGGTGATCAGCACGCGGTCGTCGAACAGCCCGATCGTGTCCGACGCGAAGATGCTGCCGAACTCGGTATAGGTGGCGCGTGGCGGATTGGTCAGGTCGCCGCCGGTGCCCGGCAGGTTGACCGGGCGCAGTACCGCGACGGGCGCATACAGGTTGGTCGGCGTCGTCGTGGCGAACGCGCCGTTGGCGGTGCGATAGCCACCGGAGGCGAAGGCGTTGCGGTTCTCGGCCAGGACCAGGGTGCCGCCGAGGCTGATCGCATGGGAGGTGCCGGCGAGCGTGAACTTGCCGCGTACCCCGAGCTGACCGCTTTCATTGTTGTCCTCGCGCGGCACGAACAGCCGGGCCTGCGTCGCGGCTCCGGTCGTGGAGTTGGTGACTGTGGGCGTCGCATAGTCGCCGTCCTCACGCCCGTCGCGCATCCCGCCTGCCAGGTAGACGGTCCAGTCCGGCGCCACATCAACCTCAGCGCGCGCTAGGACGTAGATATCCCGCAGTTTGGTGAACGCCCATGGCTGCGCGTAATTGGCGTCCGCACCGGGTACGCGAGGGATTGCGAGGTTGGTGTTCGCCAGCCGCACCTGCGGCCGCGGCTGATGGACACGCTGATCCTCATAACCGAAATCGAGGAAGAAGCGTCCGGGTCCCGAGCGGAAGTCGAGGTCGGCGCCGCCGACGCGGACGCTGCGTCGCTCGTCGTCCACGGCGGTGTTCCCGTCGCGATAGACGCCGTTAACCCGGAAGCCGAAGGCATCGTCCGCGCCGAAGCGCGTGCCGGCGTCGATCGCGCCTCCCCACAACCCATCGCCGGCATAGCTGGCGGTGGCGCGATACAGCGGCTTCTCCGCCCGCTTGGGGATGAGGTTGATGCCGCCGCCAAGACCGCTACCTCCCGGCGCCGCGCCGAAGAGGAATGCGCTGGAGCCGTTCAGCACCTGCACCCGGTCGTAGAGCTCGGGCGAGACGAGCTGGCGCGGGGTGATGCCGTAGAGACCGTCCAGCGCAACGTCATCGCCCGCCAAGGGAAAGCCGCGGATCACGAAGAGTTCGGACTGGTTGCCGAAGCCTTGGGTGACCCTGACCGACGGGTCGTTCTCCAGAACCTCGCCCAGCGTCTCCGATTGCTGATCGAGGATCAGCTGCGCGGTGTAGTTGCGGACATTGAACGGTGTCTCCAGCGCCGACCGCTAACCGAGCGCGCCAAGCGAGCCCTCGCTGGTCACCTGCGCACGCTGCTGCTGCGCCGTGACGACGATCTCCTGATCGGTGTCGGCCGCACGTGCCTGCTCTTGTGCCTGTGCCTGCGCCGCAAGGACAACGGACATGGCGATTGTGGCACATGCCGTTCGCATTGATAGTTTCATAGTCGCACCCCTTATAGCGCGACCGCCCTATAGGCTATTGCGTTGCGTTCGCAACATTGGTTGGTTATTGGGACTTTGCTGACGTGCAGGGATGGCAAGACAACGAGAAATGCTCACGAAACGGACGCTTGCCATCGGGATCAGCTTTGCCGAGATCTGTGGTCCATGGACCAATGACGCCATCTCGCTTGGAAGCCAGACGGAACGTCAGCCTTTCAGGACGGATGGAACAACGAGCTGCAATCACCGCGGCTCCTGGCCGACACGTCCGCTAGAACCGTCGATAGGAGAAACGCCGTGATGACGACGGACGATCAAATCAGCAGGGGTGACAGGACCAGTTCAGTCGGCTGCGCGTAGAGGCACCTCCACGCTGATCGTCAGCGTATCACAGGAGTCTACGATGAAGGTCTTGATCGCCACCGCAATGGTACTGAGCGCGTCAGCTGCCAATGCACAGGCGTCGGCACAGGCATATCCAAGTTGCGATCTGAAGGCGCAGCGCGCGCTCAAAGGCGAGGTCGGCGGATTGATCAAGGACCCGAGACAGGCCCATGTATCCGTGAGGGCCAACATCCTCGAAGCGGACCTGAGCACGGCCCGGAAGGCGCGTCGTCTGACCCAGGCGGCCACGGACCAGCTCTACCGTCGGGTCGAAGCGGTAAGGACCGGTACGAACCGCTACACCAAGGCCCAGGGATTTCTCAGCGCCGGCGAGCTCGCGTCGTTCGACCGCGAACTCGACGCGATCGCAATGGACGTGTGTCGCCGCGCCGCCCCCCAGCCACAGGCCGCCAACGAGAGCGACAGCGACTATCTCCAGCATCGGGCCGCTTCGTTGAACAAGCGCATCGACGCTGCGATCAAGGGGCGTCATGCAACCCGCCAGGAAGCGGCGAAGATGCATCTTGCCGTTGGTCAGGTGCAGACCGAGGCGGGTCATCTTCAGGCCGTGAACGGCACCATCGACCGCGCGGACGCCGATCGGATGAACCAGCGACTTACCGACGTCGAACGCGCTCTGACGCACCAGCCCTAAGCCTCATGACGGGCGGATGCGTCGGTTCGGCGGATCGAGGCGGGGGAAGTCCGACGGTCTTGCCTTCGGATGGTTTCTGGCAGCAGACGCCCCCGCCTGTGGGCGTGGTGGCCGGTACCGTCCATCGCGTCGACCTACCCGGACGCTCGCGGACTATGTTCGCGAACGCCCGAGGCTCGGTCAGGGCGATTGACGGTATCGCATCGGCCACCAGTTACTGCATCGGGCGGCGGCGATCGAATACGCCTCCGCTCGATGACGACGAGAGTGATCGCACGGCGGTCAAACCCGCGCGATCCCTGCGCATCGAACGGGGTCGTCAATCTTCCAAGTCCGGATCTCGTATGGGAAGCCCACCGAAGAGCTCGACTACGCTCTTGGGAGCATCGGAGCCGAAGAAGCGTACGAGATTGTCCGCGGAGAGCTGAGCAACGGCCGCCGCGCGAGGGAAGAGTTCGTCTTCGTAGGAGGCCAGAGCCGCCTCGAGGTCATGAGGGAAGCGGATGATCGCCTCCGCCAGCCTGGCACCGTCCTCCATCGCGAGGTTGGCGCCTTCGCCGGCGAACGGCGACATGAGGTGGGCGGCGTCCCCGAGGAGCGTCACGCCCGGCCTCCGCAACCACGACATGCCGACGGGAAGAGTGAAGATTGGCCGTGGAACCGGATCGGTCCGGCTGTCGCGGATGAATGCGGTCAAAGCCGGCGCCCACCCGTCGAACTCGTCGGCGATCCGGGCGAGCCCCACTGCCGGGTCGGTGAAGTCGATGGTGCCGATCCACTCTTCCGGCCTGTTGAGCGCCGCATAGCCACGCGCGGTCCCGTCCGGGTAGCGATGGACCATGATCCCCATGCCCGGCGCGACAGCCATCAGGGTGCCGCTGCCAATCGCGGCGATCGACGCCGCGTTCCTCACGGCATCGGTCAACGCGATCTCGATGAAGCAGGTGCCCGAATAGATCGGTCTCTCGGTGGACAGGAGGGGCCGCACCCGGGACCAGGCGCCATCGGCCCCCACCAGCAGATCGACCGTCGCGCCAGTACCGTCGGCGAATGCGATCTCGTGCCGCCCCTCGCCGATTGCGGTCAGCGCGGTCGCCTTGCAGCCCCAGCGGATCGCTCCGTCCGGCAGCGATCCGATCAGCATCGCGCGAATGGCACCGCGATCGACCTCGGGGCGCGGCGACGAGGGGTCGGCCGCCTTGTCGAATAGAAGCCTGCCGTCCTTGTCGACGACGCGCTTTGCATCCTCCCCCGGGCGCGCGAGGCGCAGGAAGGCCTCGTGGAGGCCAGCCGCCGCGAGCGCTCGTTGGCCGCCGTGCTCATGTATGTCGAGGAGGCTACCCTGAGCCCGAGAGGAGGGGGACGCCTCGCCCTCGAATATCGTGGCGTGTATCCCATGCCGGTGGAGGACGGACGCGAGCGTCAGGCCGCCGAGGCCCGCACCGATGATGCCGATGGTGTGATTCATGTTCGCGCTCCTGTCTACGCGCCGGTCCTCCCGGCGCGCATGATGGTTGGAGACGCTGGTCGGCAATGCCTCGACATCGCCGGCGTATGCGCGACAGACGTTGGTCTGGTTGACCCGCGCCGTCGTTTTTCGCGACGATCGACAGCTACCCGTCGCCGTGCCGGGTCGCAAGGGACGGAATCACATCAGTCGAACCCAGATTTGCCCGGCGCCCAATACGCCTTGGTCATGGTTCGACCGGATGGGACGCCGAGCAGCTTCAGCCCATCCTTGAGCCGCTGGATGGTCTGCGCCCTTCCGGTCAGGACGAAGGTCGCGCCGTCTTCGACCAGCGCGGGGAGTGCGGTGATCCATGCGTCGAGGTGGACGTCAGCGGGCATACGGGCCACGACGTCGACACGGTGCAGCCCCCATTCCGCAAAGAGGTGTCGGATCACCGCGGCATTGCCGGCCTCCAGATGGCAGGAGCAGCGCGCATCACGCGAAACCGCGTAGGCGAGGCCCAGCGAAGTCTCGTCACCGAAGAAGGCGATCCGGCCCTGCGGTCTGCGCAGATCGAGCGAATGGCGGGGGCCGAGGACGTCGCAGGTGTCGCCGGTCCGGGCGTCGCGAAGCCACGCGCATCCCGGCCCTGGCCCCTGCAGGAACCCGATGATCCGGGTCCGTCCCCGTTCCGCGTCCCAACCAATCGGCGTGTAGGTCCGTGTGTCGAAGACGGATCCCATCGCCACCTGGATCTTCGCGCCCGGCGTCCAGGCCGCGCCGCGGAATCCGGGCGCTTCCAGGGTGATCGCGATGAACCCGTCCGCCAGTCGCTCGATCGCGACGACCGTGGCGCGCCTGGCGACCATGCGCGCGACTGCACGGCTCAATGCCCCTCGTGATCCGGTCATGTTCTCACCCTTGCAACCGTCGAGCGTCGTGCGGGCTGGACGCTGGTCCGTTCCCGGTCAGCCGGAGCCAGTTGCCGTTGGCGAAGGCTGCGCTGTCCGCCTCGTTCAACCCACACTCGGCGAGGAAGCGACGCGCATCGCCGTCGGGGCGGTACTGGTAGGGATAGTCGGTCGAGAACAGCAGCCGGTCCGCCCCGACGATCGCAACCGCCCTCTCGAGATACGCAGGCAGGAACATGCCGCTGGCGGTGACGTGGAGGTTGTGCCGGAGATAGTGTGCGATCGGGTGTCTGAGACCCGCGAAGCGGTCCATCACCGCCAGGCGTTCGGCATAGAACAGCACCAGCTCGCCCCAATGGCCGAGGATCACCTGGAGGTCCGGCAACCGGTCGAACGTGCCGGACAGGAGCAGCCGCAGGAACTGGATGCCCGCATCGTAGGGCCAGCCGAGACCTGCCGTCGCGAACGCGGCGTCGAGCACCGGCGACAGGCCGGAGTAATATGCGTCGCGCACCGCCGGCGGCGGCGTGCGCGGGTGCAGCAGCACCGGCATGCCGAGCCGAGCGGCGCAGTCGAGCACCGGCGCGAACGAAGGATCATCGAGGTTGCGCGTACTGACCCGCCCGCACAGCATCGTGCCCTTGAAACCGAGCTTGGAGACGCAGCGCTTCAGTTCCAAGGCCGCCTCATCGGGCATCGCCACTGGCAGGGTCGCGAGCGCCTGGAAGCGGGCCGGATGCCTCGCCACCGCTTCCGCCAGGACGTCGTTCGTGCGCCGCGCCAGGTCCACGCTGTCCCGTCCTAGATCATGCAGGCCGGGCGTCGTCAGCGACAGAACCTGCACGTCGAGACCGGTCTCATCCATCAGTGCGATCCGTTCGTCGGCCAGATTGCACAGCCGTCGACCGATCGAACCGGCATGGTAGCCGACGCTGGGATCGGTCGCGTCGAGACCGATCGAATGCCAGGCGGCCTCCACCTCCGGCGTCAGGAAATGCTCCTCGATCCCGATCAGCGTCATGGACCGGTCGTTCACCACGGCACGGTATTCCCGTCGCGATCGACGAAGGCGAGTCCCGGCTTGCCCCGCCGGCCGAGCAGGACGTCGACGAGCATCGGCACGCTCTCCTCGACGCCGAACGGCGCGCCGGGACCCCCGAGCCGCGTCCTGATCCAGCCGGGTGCCAGCAGCACCAGCGCGCGTGCATCGACGGAATGACGCGCGGCGTAGCTGCGCACGAGCTGGTTCAGTGCCGACTTGCTGCTCCGATAGACCTCGTGCAGTCCGTTGCCGTTGTTGGCGATGCTACCTTGACCCGACGACATGACACCGATCAGGCCATCGGGAAGGACGAGGTCCTGGAACGCCTCGATCACCCGCATCGGGCCGAGCGCGTTCGTCACCAGCACGCGGGCATATTCCTCGCTCGCGATCTCACCGGCGATCTCGTCCTTCATGTTCGCGGTGCCGGCGTTGACGAACAATGCTTCGAACGTGCGGGATGCCATCCGATCGCGGAGCGCGGCGACCTGTTCGGGCAAGTCGATATCGACCGTCTCGACCTCGATCCGGTCTGGATGCGCGTCGGCCAAGGCGTGCAAGTCGGCTCCGGCGGTCCCGCGCCAGGTGGCGATCACGTGCAAGCCGCGTCTGACGAATTCGCCGACCATGCCGAGGCCGATGCCGCGCGATGCGCCGATGAGGAGGATCGTGCCGCCCGCCGGATTTGGAGAGGATTGGATCATGGGGGAAGCTCCGATGATGTTGTCCCATCGATATGTCCGCCCTGCTTGGCACGCGCCAGACGCATTGGACGCATTCTATCCTTGCGTCTGACGCCTGTGTTCCGATCGCGCTTTCGGGCATTGTCAAAGGATGTCGGACCTCGATCTAAACCTCCTCACCGCGCTGGACATGCTGCTCGCCGAATGCAGCGTCTCCGCCGCGGCGCGAAGGCTCGGGCTCAGTCCTTCGGCCATGAGCTGCACGCTGACCCGTCTTCGGGATGCGACCGGCGATCCGCTGCTCGTTCGCGCCGGGCGTGGCCTGGTGCCGACGCCGCGGGCGCTGGCGATGCGCGATCCGGTCCACGACCTCGTACGTGATGCCCGCATCGTCCTCGGTCCGCAGGCCGGGGACATCGACCTCGCCTCGATCGAGCGCACGTTCGTCATCCGCGCCAGCGAGGGCTTCGTGGAGATGTTCGCGGCACCGCTTGTGGCGGCCCTCACGCTCGCTGCACCGCGGGCGCGCCTGCGCTTCGCGCCAAAGCCCGACAAGGATGCAGGACCGCTGCGCGAGGGCGAGATCGATCTGGAGGTGGGCGTCGTCGGAACCTCAGCGCCCGAGGTGTGCCTCAAGCTCCTCTTCCGCGACCAGTTCGTCGGCGCCGCGCGCTCGGACCACCCGTTGCTGTCGGAGGCGATAACCGCGGTGCGCTATGCGGCGTGCCGGCATGTCACGGCATCCCGGCGTGGCGTGTTCTCCGGCCCAGTCGACGCGGCGCTCGCCGAGGTCGGGCTGTCACGACGGACGATGGTGGTGGTGCCGAGCTTCTCCGATGCGCTTCGGATCGCACGAGCGACGGACCTGATCGCGCTCGTACCGGGCTTGAGCTTTCAGAGCGACAACCCCGCTCTTCGTGACTTGATTGCCTTTCCCCTTCCCGTGCCGACGCCGGAGATCGCCATCTCGGCGATGTGGCATCCGCGCATGTATGTTGATCCTGTACACCGATGGTTCCGCGGGATCGTCATCGACACGTGCCGCGGTACGTAAGGCAGAACGAGAAGCAGGACGCTGGCTTCAGCGTCCGCGATGTACGATTCAGTGCTCTGGGAGCGGAGCATGGACATAGAGCCATGGCCGTCTGGTGAGCTAACCGATGGTCGAGATCGGGGCGCCTAGAATGCACTGCGAACGGGCGGATCGAGGTGACGGCGGCCTGCTGACGTCACCGTCCGGCAAGTTTCAGGTTGGGATGCTCACGGATGATGTCGAGGATCGTGTCGAAGTAGGTCGATCCGTCGCGTCCCTCCAGTCGATCCAGCTGCTGCTGAATGACGGCCACGCTGTACCGCTCGGGCTGCCGCAGCTTCCCCAGAAGGTGCGCGCGGGTCGTGTCGATGCCGAGCGCGACCCTGCTCGCTTCGATGTCCTCCCAGACGAGCTCGACAGGCTCTGGTCCCGCGATCGCACCATAGCCGCCGAACAAAAGGTCGTTGAAGGCGTCGAGGCTCTCGCCCAGCTTCCAGTCCTCGCCCGCCATGAAGACGCGGTTGATCTCGGCGTAGAACGAGGGGATGTCGCGGATGGAGCGCCCCCTGATCGTCAGTGTCTTCATCGGACTGCCTCAGTTCGCAGGCATGCCTTCGACGGCCCGCAGTGGAGGCTGCTCGAACGTGACACGCTGGCCGCGCTCTCCATAGAGGGTGGCGGTCATCCGCGTCGTGAGCGTCCCCGTCCCGATCCCAACCCGCAACTTGGTGGCCCGAACGCTCTGACTCTGGTCGAAGACGGGGCCGGCGACCCAGCGGATGGCGGTCGTCGCACGGTGGCCGGCGGCAAGCCGGATCGGGACGATAACGGGACCAGGGTGCATTCCGCGAGGCGAATGACGGACTGCTGGCAACGGCCGGTTCCGCGCATCGAGAATCTGCACGTTCGGCAGAGCGTCCAGGATGCAGTCCGGTCCGGTATTCCTGATCGAGAGCTCCGTACCGGAATGCGACATGCCGTTGAATTCACCGTCCCGGCCATCGAGCGTCAAGCGGAGGCGTTCCGCTCGACAGGGTGGCAGCAACGGCGAAGGTGCGGCGAGAAGCATGGCGAGGATCAGCATAGTTCGTCTCCAACTAGCGACTGGCTTTCATGCGTACGGAATGAACGAGCGATGACGCCGTCTGGCGGCAGGCCTGCGACAATCGCGCATCCTCTCAATCTGTACTGAGACGGAAGGATCACCGCCTCGCTTGTGGACCCATGCCGACCATCGGCGTAGCGTCGACGCACAACCGATGGATGCAGACTGCATGACTCTTGGAAACCCTGATCCGGCTCTCGATCCGGTGGCTCTAGCCGACCGTATCCGTCAGCGGCAGGTCTGGCTCACCGTGGCCATCGTCGGGCTGTCGATATGGGTGGCTTTGGAGTTCCTGACCCCGATCGCCTGGGCGGCCGTGCTCGCCATCGCGGAGTGGCCGTTGTTCCGACGCGCGCTCCGCCGATATCCGGACAAGGCCGGCTGGTTAGCCTTCAGCTTCACCATCGCGACCGCGCTCCTCGTGATCCTGCCGCTCTCGCTTGCGGCGGTGTCCCTCGCACAGGAGAGCGATACCGCGCTGGCCTGGCTGAACCATGCTCAGCAAAACGGCATCCAGATGCCGTCCTGGTTGCCAGGGCTGCCGCTGATCGGCGGTCGCGTCGCCACGTATTGGCAGCAGCATGTCGGCGATGCGAAGGCTGCGCACTCGCTTCTCGGTACGATCAGTGCGACCTCCGTGATCGCCTGGATCCGATCGATCGGCGGCGAGGTCGCGCGCGAGTCGGCTCTGTTCCTGGTGACGCTCCTCGCCTTGGTGTCGCTGCTCGCCCGAGGTGCGCAGATTGCCGAGAAGGCGAAGCTGATCGCCGTCGGCATGTTCGGCGAATTCGGTGGCGAGTTCGTCGAGCGCATCACCGGCGCCGTCCGGGCGACGGTGAACGGCACCATCCTGGTGTCCGTCCTCGAAGGGTCGATCATCGGCGTCGGCTATGCTGTCGCCGGCGTGCCCCAGCCGCTGCTCTTCGCGACGTTCACGATCATCCTCGCGCTCGTCCCGTTCGGTGCCTGGGCGGCGTTCGGTCTTGCGAGCCTCATCCTGATGGGTACCGACCACATCCTCGCCGGCGGGCTGCTGTTCGGCTTCGCCGCCTTCGTCATGACGATCGGCGACAACGTCGTGCAGCCGAGCGTGATCGGCAGCGCCGTCGAACTGCCGTTCCTCATGGCGCTGATCGGCGCGTTCGGCGGTCTCGCCGAGATGGGTCTCGTCGGATTGTTCGTCGGCCCCGTGATCATGGCCGCCCTGCTGCTGATCACGAAGGAATGGCTGGAGCGAACGCCGCCCGGGCGGTTTGGCGACGGTGGTGTCGGGCAATCTTGATCTATGCCGATGCTACCGCTTCGCCATGAGGGACGGATTTCACCTCGCACGGCTCAACCGCCGGTGGTTGTCCGCCACCTTCCGCTGATAATGCCGTACGATCCCCTGAGATCCGCTAAGCGGTGTCGAGCCGAGCGCCCCGGTCATGAGTTTGCGTTGAAGTTCCATGGCGGCGCTTACCTTTTCGGCCACCATCAGCTCGGCCTCCGCTGCTCCCATCAGCCCGCCGCCCGCGATGCGCTGCATCCGCAGCGTCATCACCGTAGCGGCCTCTGATCCCAGCCTCCAGCAGTCGAGGTAGAGGCCCAGCCATGCTTTCGACAGGTCGCTCATGCGGCGGGGTCGTATCGATGTCGGTTCCGCCGATCTGCGGTAGCAACCAGATGGGCCAGCATTGCCACGGCTTCACGTCGATCCCGGTAGACAACATCGATCCAGCGTTGTTTCCCGTCCGACCACAGGCTCCAGCACTTGGAGCCGCCAAGGTCGGTCCGCTCTGCAACCCGATACTCGTCTATCGGCATGGCGTCGCCTCCAGGCTCGCAGCATCGTTGACGTGAGCCAAACGCGAATTAGCACGTCCCCGGCAGCGATGCGATATACAGCCGGAGCAGCGCTGCCGAGCATCCCGCCATGGCCGAAGCCGGTCGAGCCGCACCCTTGTGGATCATAGTCGGCAACGATCCTGATGTGCGAATGGTAGGCGTGTCGGCCTTTTACGCGCCGACGACGGCCGGGGGAAGCATTGGAGAATACTATACTGCTGCTGGTGATCGGCATCGCCGTAGCTGGCGTCTTCGGACAGTGGCTCGGCTGGAGGCTTCGACTGCCCGCCATCATTCCGCTTCTGGCGATCGGTGCGCTGCTGGGTCCGATCGGTGGCCTGATCCATCCATCGGCAGCACTCGGAGAAGTGATGCGACCAGCGATCGGAATGGCGGTCGCAATCATTGTCTTCGAGGGTGGCCTGAACCTCAACCTGCGTGAACTCCGCTCGGCCGGATCGGGCATCGTGCGCCTGGTGTCCGTTGCGCTGCCTCTCAACTGGCTCCTTGGCACGTTGGCGGGACATTGGGTCGCAGGCCTGTCCTGGCCCGTCGCAATCCTGGTTGGCGCCATCCTGGTGACCCATATATTTCAACGAATCGTGTTGGGGAAGGTGCCCCGATGGAAACGCTTTAAAGGTAGAGCGGTATTGGCGCTGCGTATCGGATCATCCCTCATCTCGACTGCCCTGGCACTGCTCGCCACTCCGACGAACGCGACCGCTGCTCCGATCTACGATGCTGTTTCACTGCAAGCAGACCTTCGCTTCGCGCTCGACACCATCGAACATCAGCATCCCAACGTTCGCCATTCGGTCACGACGGCGAAGCTGGAGCACGAAGGCGAGAAGGTGAGGCGGCAGCTCGACCATCCCATGAACCAGGCTGAAGCCTGGACCACACTGGCGCAGCTTAACCCCGTGCTGGCAGACGGCCATTTGTTCATCGGTCTGCCCGACTGGCGAGGGCAGAGTGCGGAGTTGATCCGGCAAGGCACAGGCTTCTTCCCGTTCGAGGTCAGGCTCGATGCAGAGGGCTTTCCGGTCATCACTGCTACACTGGGCGGAGCGGCCACACCCTTGGCGGGTCGCCGCATTGTGCGCATCGACGGGCGCGATGCGCGTGCGATAGCCCGCGCTCTACTAAGAAGGGTACACGGAGACACGCCGGCCTTCCGCAAGGCACTGCTAGCGCAGCGCTGGTGGTTGTTCTTCGCCAAGCTGTACGGAACGCCGGGCGCGTATGATCTGGTCCTGAGCGGGCCTGGTAAGCAGCACGTCGTGGCCGGGCACGCACTTCCGGCGATCCTCCAGCGAGATGCCGATTTCGACCAACTGTTCGCGTGCCGCATTGATGCGGATGGAACGGCGCAGCTGACGGTTGCGTCGTTCGTCTGGGAGGACAAGGCGCGCTACCTTAGGTTCACGCACGATTGTTTTAGCCGGGTGAAGGCTGTTGGCGCGAGCCGCCTTGTCATAGATGTCAGCGCCAACGGTGGTGGCGACGACGACATGTGGAAGGACGGTATCCTCCGATACATCGCGACACGGCCGTACAAGCAGGGCTCGACCTATTTAAAGCGTGAACGGACCGGATCGGTGACTGCTGGTTCGATTGAGACACCCACCCAGCCGGTTGCCGACGACCAGCTCCACTTCAAGGGCAAGGTCACGGTTTTGATCGGGCCGCTGACCTACTCGTCCGCCGTGCTCTTCAGCAACGTGGTCCGTGATTACGGCTTCGGCTCGCTGGCAGGAACTGGCGGTGCGGCTCGAACCCGACAGTCTGGCGGGGTACAAAGCGTGAAGTTGCCGAACACAGGCTTGGTTCTCTCGTACCCGCGCTTCGTGCTCGATCCGCCGTCCGGGTCGCGCGGGCCGACTTACCTGCAACCTGATCATCCACCGCAGTAGATGCAGCTTAATTCACAAGAACACGAAGCTGAACGGACGTCCGAAGTCTGGAACCGTGAAGGGCGGGCTGAACGTCGCATTGTGGGTCTGTCGTCTGCTTCTCTTTCAAGAAGTCATTTTCTGTTGTTAGCCGCCGCCCTGCTCAACAAAGCATTAAAAGGTCGTGTCGATGCTTATACGGATGGTTCGCGGTCGAAGCGGGGTGACCTGATCGCGCCCGGTGACGAAGGGCGTGCCGAGCGCAAAGCGATTGCCGCGAAGATCCAGCAGGTTGGTTACTCCGGCCGTCAATCCAACCGCACCAAAGCCGATACGTGCGGTGGCACCACTGTCGAAATAATCGCCCTGTGCCTGGCCAAGGAGCGGCCCGATGCCAAGCCGCGAACGGCCCACGTAGCGGAGCCAGCCATCGACCTTTACCGGGCGCTTGCTGCCAAGGCGCCCCACGTAGCTGGCACCGATCCGGCTGGTGACACGCGCGATATTCGGGATCTGCCGCAAGCGCGCCAGTATCTGGGCGCGGGCGGCGGCATAATCGGCCGATGCGTCGGCGGACAGCGCAAGCACCAGTGTTTGGGAGGGTTCGTCGATGATGCTGTCGTTGAACGTCCCGCTCGCCTCAAGGCGCAGTGCCGTGTTCAGTGACACGCCGGCAGTCGCCTCGACGGTCCACAAACGCCCATTGCCGATATTGGCAGTGGTCGGCAGCCCGGATGGGTCGATGAAATCGGCCTGGATGTCGCGCCAGGCCGTGTGGGCGACGGTGATCGCCACGTCGCCGTGGTCGCGCCCCGGCCGGCCCGCCCGTACTCCGGCCTCGATGGTGGCGACACGATCGTTGCGGAATTGACGAACAAGGTCGCCATCGATCGCGATACCGCCCGGGCGGAAACCTTGCTGGTAACGGAGGAAGAGGTTCGTGCCGGGCGTCAGGTCGATCAGCGCCGAAGCCGCGGGCAGCACGATCGTTTGACTGCGACTGGCGGACATCCCGCGTACGGTCGCGGGTGACACCGTCGCTGCGATGTCCTCGCCCCCTCCCTCAAGTCTGGTTCGGGTGACGCGCAGCCCGGCGGACGTGAGCAGCCCCGGCAGTAACCGGATGCTGCCTTCTCCGTACAAGGTTGTCTCAGCTATGCGATTGCTGACGCCCGTGGTGGGGCGCAGGGCGTCCGGCGCACCGAACAGGCGCCGCAATCTCGTGTCGTTGCGCACGTAGCTGAACCCCGTCAGCCAACCCGAGCCGTCAGGGGCTGACTGCCACAGTCGGGTCTCGTTGGCGGCCATCCGCGTGCGATTGTCTTGACTAAACAATTGCGGGCTGCCGCCTTCCGGCGTGGCGTCGTAGCGTTCGGAAAGATCGTGTACGGTGACGCCGGTGGTGGAGCGGAGCCGCACGGTGCCAAGCTGGCCCGACAGCACAAACTGCCCCTGCACGAAGTCGGCGCCGAAGCCTTCCGTGACGGCTGCATTCCGGGTCAGGGATGGAGCGTCACGATCGGCATACTGGCTGTCTTCGCCGCGGATGCGCTGGCCAACCCCGATCAGTTCGGCCGTCCAACCATCACCCAGACGCAGCAATGCGGCGGCGCGACCGCCGTGGATGCGGGTGCGGTTCACATCGGTGCGGGACAGCAGCGGCTTGTCGATATAGCCGCCCTCGCTCGCGGCGGTGCCGACCAATCGTATGCCCAACCGGTCACCAACCAGCGGCAGGTTTAGCATCGCCTCGGCGTCGGCGCTGGCGGCGCCGTGCCCGGTCAGCGCACCACCGAGCGTTGCCGCACCATAACTGCCGGACAGATCGGGCGCGTTGGGCACCAGCCGGATCACACCGCCGAGGGAACCGGCACCGTATAGCGTGCCCTGCGGCCCCTCCAGCACCTCGACGGCGGCAAGATCGGCGAGACGCAGGTCGGGATCTGGCGCATTGTAGCTCAGCCGCAGGTCACCGAGGTACTGCCCGACCGTCGCCTGTGTCGGTCCGGTGAAGCTTGAGTCGGCGATGCCGCGGATGAACAGCTTGTTGCGCCCGGCGCCCAGATACGTCGATGCGACGCTTGCCAGCCGTGAGGTCAGCCGCTCGGTCCCGCCTGAACCGCCGAGTTCGAGATCAGCGCCCCCGATCCGCTGTGTGTCGCCAGCGAAGCGGCTGCGAAGCGTGTCGCGCTTACTGGCCGTGACGATCACATCGTCGGTGGCGACCGTTGGGGCGGGCGGGGGCAGATCGGCGGGCCGCACACGTGACGCGGTGCTGTGGCCATGTGACACGAGACGCCAGCTTCCGAGCCCGAGCGGTTCGACGCGGCCGCCGCCAGCGCGTGCGATGCTTGCAAGGGCAGCGGCGGCGTCATAGCGGCCGTGCAGCGCCGGCACCCTGCGCCGCCACAACGACCGATCGGGCACCACGACGCTGATCCGCGCCAACCGCCCGAGCGCCATCACCTGCTGTGCCAGCGGGCCCGCCGGCAGGTCGATGGCGAACGTCTGGGAGGCGGCAGGCGCGGCGGCGAGCAACGCCGCCACGCCCGTGACGCGACATGCCGCGCCAAACAGTGTCATTCGAGCGGCTCCAGGGTCCACCCGGCCGCATCGCTGCGAACGCGCACGTCCAGCAGCATGCCCAGCGTCACTGGGTCGTCGCGCAATCGTGCCAGCGCCAGCGTCCCCCGGAACGGCCGGGCCGCGATCGCCGGCACGACCTTGACCGGACGCCGCAGCTCTCGCGACAGGTCGGCCGCAACCTCGGTGAGGCTCGCGGCGTCATAGGCCAGCCGCCCGTCGCGCCACGCGCCGACATCGGCGACCTCGGTCGCGCTGCGGGTCAGGCGGTCGCCCGTGGCGCTGACCGCCTGACCCGGATCGAGGCGGAGCGCCGCACCGTCCGGGTCGACGAGTACCGCCCCCTCCGCCACCGCGACACGCGTCAGCGCGCTAGCGCGCTTCACGTCGAAGACGGTCCCAAGATCGGTCAGCGCGAGATCGCCGGCCATGACACGGAACGGATGCGCCGTGTCGTGGCGGATGCGAAACAGCGCCTCGCCACGTTCCACACCCGCACGCCGCGGGTCGGCGCGATCGAGCGTGACGCGCGTGCCGCCGGCCAGGACGATGCTGCTGCCGTCGCCCAGCGCTACCAGCCGCCGCTCGCCCGCGGCGGTCTCCACCGCATAGGGTTGCGCCCGATCCTGCCATGCATGAAGTCCGATCACACCGGCCAGCGCCGCAGCGACCGCCGCGCCGGCCCAGCGCAGCGGACGTCGCGAGCGCGCCGGCGCGGGGCGCACGGCCGCGGCGATTGGGGCGGGCGGCAGCCGTGCGACGTGCGCCTCGACCGCGGCCAGCGCCGCGACCTCGGCATCGTAGCGGGCCGCATGCGCCGGATCCGCCTCCAGCCAGCGCGTGAAACCATCCCAATCGGTGAAGTCGCGGTCGGCGACACGTACCGCCCAGTCCATGGCGTCTTCCACCGCCCCGTCATGCTGCGATCCGGTCATGCTTCATCCTTCAATGCGGCAAGCGCGCGGCAGGCGACGCGCAGGTCGGCCTCCACCGTGCTGATGCTGATGCCGAGCTCGGCGGCAACCTGCCGCTGCGGCACTTCGTCGATCCGTACGCGGCGGAATATCGCCTCCCGCCGCGGCCCGAGTGACGCGAGCGTTCGCGCCACCCGCGCCATCTCCTGCCGCGCATCGACCACGCGCTCGCCAGCTATGGTCTCGTCGTTGCCCGATTCCATCCACGCGATGTCGCGCGCCTGCGCGGCGGTGCGGGCGCGGTGGCGATCGATCATCAGCATGTCGGCGGCGCGGAAGAGATAGGACAGCGGATTGTCGATCGGTCCGGTCGGTCGCCCCGATACCTTGATCCACAAATCGTGCACCAGATCTTCTGCGGCGTCCCCGGCGCCACGCGCCGCGAGGAAGCGGACCAATCGGTCACGATGCGCAAGATAGACGGCTTCGAGCCCGGTCGGGGACATAGGCTTCACTGATGATGGTCGCGGGAACAGGGCATCCCTAGCCGCCGCGACGCCAAGAGAGAAGGAGCTCCACCCATTGGGGGACGGGTGGAGCTCCCCTGGTCCGCACATGACGGGGGGCATCATGTGCGTTTCGCCTAGAAGGCGAACTGGAGGGCGGCGCGTGCGGATAGCGCCACGTCGCTGAAACGGCGCTCGGCGGCGACCTCGCCACTCAGCCGAACCTCGGTGGTACCGGTTATCGCACGCGCCTTGGCGACCCAGCCGCCGTCACGTGCCTCGGGGTCGAGCGTGAACGGCGTGCCGCCCGCGAAGCTGGCGGTGGTGGCGCCGACCGCACCGGCGACCCGCTCGCGCCAGCCGCTCTCGACTTCCAGGCGGGTCCACTGATCATAACGGTTGGAGCCGCCGATATTAAGCCCGGCCGCGAGGCTGGCGGTGAGCGCCAGTTCGTCGCTCGTCCGCTCACGCACCGTCAGGTCCATCGCGCGACCACCGCCTTGCTCGCGGTAGGCATCCTCATTGAGTCGGTAATAATCCAGCGCCAGCGTCGGGCGCAGACTGAGACGGGCGATCATCCGCTCGTAGGACAGGGTGGCGGCACCGGAATAGAGCTGGCCGTTCCAGTCAGCGGTGGCGCTGCGGCTGATCGCCTCATTGCCCACCTTCCCGTCGAAGCGGCGGACGCCGTCGAACGAGATCCATGCGGCCGATGCGCGTGCGCTGGCGGCGACACCGCCCCAATGCCCCCGCCAATGGCCGGCCATCTCATATTGCCGGTGATCGATACGGTTCAGGGCCACACCTTCGCTGTTACGACCCGAGAGATAGGCCAGCGACACGCCGATGTTGCCGATGTCGGTCTTGCGCTCCAACCCGCTGCTGACGCCCCAGCCGTTGACGTCGTAGGCCAGCGTGCTGCGCGTCGCTTTGGACGAATCCCACCCGAGCGGCGTAAGCCAGAAGCCCCAGCGGCCCTCTTCGGTGAACGCGCCGGCCGGTTCTGCCAGTTGGCGCGCGGCGACGCGCGAGCCGAGCGTCACGCCCTCGAACACACCGCCGGCATAGTTGGGCAGCATCTGGTCAACCGCACCGCGGAAGGCGTTGCCGTCATAGATGCCGCGGATCGCCGCGGCAACCTTCACGTCGCTGCCGAGCGCCACGTCGATCGCGTCGAAGGCGCGCGCCTGCGCCCGGTTGAAACCGAGTTCGCCGGTCGCCTTGCGCGCGACGTCGACGGCGATCTGGTTGGGAAGCGTCGTTAGCAGCGTGCCTTTGTAGAGGAACGGCACGTTCTCGGTCGTCAGCGACAGGTTGCCGATACCGCTCAACGACCCCGATTGCAGCACCACGTAGCGGCCCACGACATCCGCGCCGCCGGTGACGCGAAGCGCCAGCTTGCTGTCGGCACCGATCGCGGTCGAACCGGTCACCTGGATCAGGTTGGCCGCTGGGTTGGCGCGGTCCAAACCGACACTCAACGTCGATTGTGCGCCGAGATCGAGCGAAGCGATTGTCGTCGCACCCGCCGGCGCGAAGGTGCCGCCGCCCGCTGCAACCGTGACCGCGGCGTTCGTAGCCCCCAGCAGCCGTCCGGCGAACACGCCCTTGCCGGTGATCGCCAGCCGGTCCGCCCCGCCGCCGAGATCGGCGGTCCCGACGAAGCGCGCCGTGTCGCCGATCGCCAGCGTGTCGGCACCATTTCCGGCGGTGAGGGTGCCGTTGTACGCGCTGGTGCCCGTCATCGTCATGCGGTTGCTGCCGACGCCGAAGGCGATGTCCCCCGCGATCGTTCCGGCGGCCACCTCCAGCACGTCGTTGCCGGCGCCGAAGCGGATCGCGCCGGTCATCGTTGGTGCCGCTGCCCCGCTCGCGCCGGCGACCTGGCGCACGATCGCGCCGCCGGTGTTGGCCGACAGGTCGATGGCGACGTTGCTGGTGCCACCGCTGGCCAGGATCGCGCCGCTGTTCTCGACCAGCGCCAGCGTGCCCGACCGATCTAGGATCGCTAAGGCGGTATCGCCGGCACCGGCGCGGATCGTTCCGCTGTTGCGGATCGCCGGGAGCGTCGCGCCGCGGTCCACCAGGATCGCGTTCGCCGGCGTGCCCGCCCCGGTCGCGACGGCGGAGATCGTGCCGGTGTTGCGCAGTTCGGGCGTGCTCACCCCTGACCCCAGGCGGATCGCGGTCGCACCGGCGCCGCCTGCCGCAGCCTGCACCGTCCCCCCGACCGCAATGCCGCCCTGGATCGTGACCGTGCCGCCGCGACCGCCGATCGCCAAGGCGTTGCCGGCCACGCCGCCGTAAAGGCCGTTGCCGGTCACCTTGCCGTCGATCGCCAGGCCGGCCGCGGGGGTCCGGCCGGCGACCGCACCGATCGTCACGGCACGATCGACGGCCCCGATCTGGAAGGCGGGCGCGGCGCCGAGGCTCACCACGTCGGCGACCTTGCCGGTGGCGTTGCCGAGCACGATCCCACCGCCGACGTTGCCCGCCACCATCAGGGCCGATCCACCTTGCAGCAGGTCGTCGGCATCGAGCCTCGCGGTGTTGGGAGGCGGGGTGGTGTAGCGATAGCCGCTCGCGCCGATCGCGCCCTGAACGGTCAGCGCCCCACCGACGTCGCCGTCCAGGCGCGCGCCGACCGCGTCCTTGCCGATCGCGGCGATCGTGCCACCCAGCGTTACGTTGCCGGTGACCGCGTCCAGCCGGATGCCCGTTGCGCGATCGCCCGTGACCGTGGTCTTGCCGTCGTGAGTGACGTTGCCGGAGGTCGCGCCGCCCAGGAAGATGCCGGCGGAATCGTTGCCCTTCACCGTGATCTCGCCGCTGTTGGCGATGTTGCCGTTGAAGCGGCCGGCGGTGCGGATGCCGAAGCGGCGCGCGCCTTGCGCGAATGGCCCGTCGAGGTCACCGTCCTTGTCGGTATCGGCCGGCACATATGTTTCGTCGACGATCAACTTGCCGCTGTTGGCGATGTCGCTGCGGACATTGTCCTGCGCGAGGATGGCGGTGGCGTCGTTGGCGCCGGTGACCTGCAGCGTGCCAGCGTTGGCGACCGTGTTGTCGCTGTCGATCGTCACCGCGACCCCGCCCGTCGGGACGACCGATCCGCTGGCACCGATCCTGATGCTGTCGCGCGCGCCCGCCTTGATGGTGGAGGTGCGTACGGGGGCGGCCTGCCGCGTGTCAATCGTCGTTTGTGCCACCGCGGTACTCGCAACGAGCATTGCACCGAGGCTGGTGGAGGCAAGCAGTCGACGCACGTGAATCCCTTTTCGCTATGTCGTTTGCTGCCAGGACGGAGCCGTCTGGTCGGACCCTTGCCCGTCATCGCGAATTTTCGCGTCAAAAAGACAAAGCGGGCCAAGGCCGTCATCCTTTGGCTCCGTCTATCGTCCGGCGGTTTCCCGGCCTCGGGTGATCACGCCGTCTTCGTCGACAAAGGAGTATTCTATGATTGCCAGGTTTCTGACCGTCTTGACCGCCGCGGCACTTGTCGCATCGCCATCGCTGGCTGCGGTCTCCCATCCTGCCGCGGCCCTGTCGGTGGCCAAGTCGGTACGGGCGAGCACCTCATCGCAGAAGAAGAACGAGCTTGCGGGCGGCGGGCTTGCGATCGCGGTGGCTGCTGCTGCCGTCATTGCTGGAATCGTCATCATCGCCGATGATGACGATTCCGACAGCAACTAAACCGCAGGGGTGGTCAGTCGCAGCATGCTTGCGGCTGACTACTTAAATCGGCGGGGAAAATGAACGAGCAAAGGCAATCGGCCGCGCGATATGCAGAGTTTTAAAATTCAAATCGCTTGGAGCGAAAAGGGACGTCGTCTGGCACCATGTACACTGCTGGCATGAATGAACGACTGAAGTTGGGGATTGGGAAACAGGGCTGGAATAGCCGGAATTGGGTCCAATTGCGCGAAAAGTGCTGCTCGATGGCCCTGTCTGGCGTGGCGTCAGCCGCTATGGCGGAGAAGTGCTAGCTTCCATTGAATACCTGCGCCACGAAGGGCGAAGTCGACAACGTAAGCGAAGGAGCCACCATGCCAAGATCCAGATTAGCCATGCCGTGCCTTCTGGATGGGCTTACTGGTCGATAGCTGCCGGCGTTCCCGCGTTCGGCGTGGTAGAAGATGCGAGCGGCGACTGCCTCGTGTCAATCAAGTTCCGGGTGCCTTCGATCGCTAGCCACGTGAGCCGTTAGTTCATCCTTTTTGGCTTTCGTACTGCTCAACTATGATGGCTATAAACTCGCCGAACTTTGCTTCGAGTTCAGCAAGATCCAGAAGCAAGCATTGAGCTCGAACGGAGAGGTCTATCGATTCCTTGAGATGGCGGTCGGCAGCAGATTCGTCGGTGATGCGACGGTCGAAGTTGCTCATCATGTTGCCTTAAAACGCTGACCATTCATCTTGAGCGGCAGCAGTGCTCGCCCTCTTGCTTCGAGAGTTCGCTGCGATCCTGATCCCGGCCCGTGCCGCGCGCTCCTGCAACTGATGCACGGGAGAGGCCGAAGCGCTCGAACTTGGACGCTCCGAAAGCCGGAAGCGGCTTACCTGCCGCGACATATTTTCGGTTTCCTCAGCGAGACTGCGTGCTGCAGCGGTGGCTTCCTCGACCATCGCAGCGTTCTGCTGGGTCACGCCATCCATCTCACCGACAGCCGTGTTGACCTGCTGAAGACCGGTCGACTGCTGTTCAGCTGCTGCGGCGATGTCTGAGACCAGGCCGCTAATTTCACCAATCCGGCCCGTGATTCTGGTTAGCGCATCGCCAGCTTGTCCGACGAGTTCAACGCCTGCATCAACCTGCTCTGTAGATGCGCTAATTTTGCTTTTTACGTCCTTGGCGGCGTCGGCAGATCGCTGTGCAAGCGCTCGCACCTCCGAGGCAACGACCGCAAAGCCCTTGCCGGCGTCGCCCGCGCGCGCCGCCTCAACGCCGGCATTGAGCGCCAGCAGGTTGGTCTGGAACGCGATACCGTCGATGACCGCGATGATCTCGCTGATCTCGCTAGACGACCGCTCAATGCCGTTCATGGCTTCCACTGCACGTCGGACTACGTCGGCAGATTGCTCTGCATCAGTCCGGGCCACACGGACCACGTCGTTCGCGCGGTTCGCGTTAGCGGCGGTCTCTCGAACTGTCTCCGTGATCTCGTGCATCGCCGCGGCGGTCTCCTCCAGCGAGGCGGCTTGTTGCTCGGTGCGCTGCGACAGGTCGTCTGACGCTTGCCGTATGTCGCTTGCCCCATTGGATATACCTGCCGCGCTCGCGTTCACCGCAGTGAGCGTTCCTGCGACCGCGGTCATTGCGTTGTTAAAATCGTCCTTAAGCTTGGCGAACGGACCGGTGAGATCGGTTTCAATCCGAACGGTAAGATCGCCATGGGCGAGAGCATCAAGCCCGCTACCAACGCTACCGACAATGAGGTTGACCTGCTCTTGCTTTGAGCGTTCTGCTGCTGACAATTGATCGCGGAAAGTCACCATCGCGTCAGCGAGATCACCCACTTCGTCACGCCGTTTATCGACAGGAACGGCCGCTTCTAAGTTACCTGAAGCTAGGTGACCAAGCGCGGTCGTCATAGCTGCGAGTGGCCGAGCGATGCCCCGAATAAGGGATATGAGCAAAGCTATGGCCAGCGCGATAACCACTGCGGCTAGAACGAGCGAGATATTGCGTGAAATCGTGTAAGTGACATTGGCATCTGCCATGTCACCGTCCATCAGGCTAACTTGTATCGATTTAAGTTTGCTGGCGTCGGCACTCGCTTGGCTGAATTCCTGCTTGCTGGCCCGAAAGCTCGCAAGCGCTTCCTCGTTGTGGTTAACGTGGGAAAGTTGCAGAGTTCTTTGAGACTGAAGAAGGTACGCCCTCCAATCACCTTGAAATTTAGCGAAGGTTGCCCGTGCACTAGGGTTCTTGAGTACACGATCGAGAAAGGCTTCGTTCTTGACGATGCTGGCAGCTTGCGCGGAGGCGTCAAGCTCCGACTCGGAAATCTCAGCAGCCTCTTGCGACAAAATGCTGGTTGCCTCGGCATTGCGATAGTCGGATGTCGCCGTGTCGAGCGCTGCAACTGCTACCAGCTTGTCTCTCCGGTCATGGCCTAGCAATTCCGCCTTCTCATTCAGCGCCCGCTGGCTGAAGATCGAGGTGGCGGTCATGATCAGTAGCGATCCCAGTAGGATGCCAAAGACGACCATCAGTTTGGAGCTGATCCTGAGGTTCTTCACGGCTGTCTGCCCTTGCTATTCCGGGGCAACATAAAGAAACATCGGTAAATAAATTGCGATAGCTCCCGGCCGGTTCCTTGGTGCGGCTGGATGCCTTTAACGGGCACCGCCAAACTGAATGCACCTGCCGGAAACCCGGGAAGGGTAGGACATAGCTGTCCGCCCATGACGAGCGAACCTGCGGGGTCGTCGACAGCGCTGCACCTTGCTACAGGCTACAAGATCGGGACGGCGCCTGAAATGAAGGCTCAAAGGCGTCGACTGCCTAGATTAACGAGCGTCCGAAGCTGGAAGGCCGGGATGACCCGCTGAGTGATCGCTTCTGGGTCGCTACGGCCTACAGAGGTAACTGGCTGCAGGGTGAATTTCTTGGCCAGGCGCTTTTCTTACGGCAACTCATCCGCAGCATATGAGCAGTCGGCGACCAATAGCGAGCTGAGAGAAGCTGCAACAATGTGGGCAGGTTGGAGACGCTGTGGCCTGGCGCTCTCCACGTGGCCTGTATGCCAGCCAAGCCGCCTTCCCCGCTGCACGAACACGCCATCGCGCTGGCGCGGCTGCTGGCGCGCGACGTCGCAAGGCAGCATCACGCCGAGCGCGTGGCGGCAGGCAAGAAGTCCGAGAAGTCGGACCAAACGTCGGAAGCGTGATCGAGATCGAAGGAGGAAAAACGATGCGCTGCGCGGTATATGCGCGCTTCTCGACGGACAAGCAGGACATGCTGTCGATCGAGACGCAGCTGATGATGTGCCGGCGCGAGATCGAGCGGCAGGGATGGAGCGAGGTGGCGTGCTTCACGGACGCCGCGGAGTCGGCTGCGACGCTGCACCGTCCCGGCATCCAGGCGCTGCTGGCGGCGGTCCGGGCGGGCGATATCGACATCGTCTACGCCGACGCGATGGACCGGCTGTCGCGCAGTCAGGCTGACATCGCCTCGCTGTTCGAACGGCTACGCTTCCGCGGCATCATCCTGGCGACGCGCAAGGAAGGCGTGGTCACTCCGCTGCACATCGGCATGATGGGCACGATCAACGCCGAGCAGCTGAGCGCGACGAGCGAGAAGACCCGCGACGCGCTGGTCCGACGCCATGCAATGGGCCGCAATCCGGGTGGCTCGGCCTACGGTTATGAAACTCGGGTCGCCTATGACGGAAATGGCGAGCGGATCCGCGGCCTCCAGCAGATCGTCCCCGCAGAAGCGGCCGTCGTGGTGCGGATCTACAAGGATTACGCCGCCGGTCTGTCCCCTGTCGCCATCGCCCGCCGCCTCAATGCCGAAGGCGTACCCTCCCCGCGCGGCGGACGCCCCAGCAAAGGCCGAATCAAACTTGCTGCATGGACGCCCAACACGCTGACCGGGAACGCCGCACGCGGCACCGGCATCCTCAACAACCAATTGTACATCGCCCAGCGGCCGTACGGGAAGCAGACCTACCGCAAGAACCCCGACAGCGGGAAGCGCCACGCCTTCATCAACGGCGCTGACGCCGCCAAGAGCCTTGTCCCCGCCCCAGACCTTCGCATCGTACCAGACGCGTTGTGGCAGGCCGTGAAGGCGCGGCAGGCAGCCCTTGCGCGTGGCCCCCGTATGGAACCGGCCGCTGCCGCCCGCCCCTATTTTGCTCAGCAGCGGCCGAAGTACCTGCTGACCGGCAAGATGACGTGCGGCGTATGCGGCGCAAGCTACGCCAAATCCGGTCAGCATCGCTTCGGCTGCCAGGGCGCGGCCAAGAAGGGTCCGACCTGGTGCGACAATCGCCTGACTATCAGGCAGGATGCGCTAGACGCGAGGGTGCTGAAAGGCCTGACCACCGCCATGCTGCGCAACGACGTGGTCGCGGCATTCCTCGAGGAATATGCAGCAGAGACCCGCCGGCTTGAAGAGGCCTGCATCACCACGCGACCCGAGCACGAGGCAGAACTCACCGAAGTCGACCAGCAGATCATGCACGCCAAGGCCGCAATCCTCAAAGGCGTGGATCCGGCGTTGTTCGTCGAAGAGCTGCAAAGGCTCGGCACGCGACGTACCGTGCTGATCGAGGCGCTCGCTGCCGCCGAGCCTCCGGACGCAGCCAAGTCGCTGCTCCATCCGGATCTCGGCCGCATCTATCGTGCAAAGGTCACCAAGCTCACCGCCGCCTACGAGGACGAGGCACTGCGCGCGCAGGCATTCGAGCGCATCCGCGCGCTCATTGAAGCAGTGGTCCTGACACCCGAGGGCGGAGACCTGACAATCGAATTGCGGGGCGAGTTGGCGTCGATGCTGGAGCTGACCGCGAGCGGAGATATACGAAACGCCCCGGGAGCGGTGGCTTCCGAGGCGTTGCAAATCAAGATGGTTGCGGGGACAGGATTTGAACCTGTGACCTTCAGGTTATGAGCCTGACGAGCTACCGGGCTGCTCCACCCCGCGCCGAGGTGTTGAGGGTTTGTGGATGGGTTCTTTGTGTGTGCGAGCTGCAATGCCTGGCGGCGACCTACTCTTCCATCGCTTGAGCGATAGTACCATTGGCGCAGAGGGGTTTCACGTCCGAGTTCGGGATGGGATCGGGTGGTTCACCGACGCTATGGCCACCAGGCAATGGAGCCTGCACATGTGTCCTGCCCGGCTTTGTGGCCGGGAGGATCTGGTTCAAATCGATGCACTTTCATGTCTGGTTGAGGTGTCATCACCTGCGTTCCAACGCTGTTGTTGGGGGTGTGTGCTCTCAAGCGCGAATAGGACGATTAGTATCGGTTAGCTTCACGCGTTACCGCGCTTCCACATCCGATCTATCAAGGTCGTGGTCTTCGACCGTCCTGAGAAATCTTATCTCGAGGGAGGCTTCCCGCTTAGATGCTTTCAGCGGTTATCCCGTCCGTACATAGCTACCCTGCTGCGCCGTTGGCACGACGACAGGTACACCAGAGGTACGTTCAACCCGGTCCTCTCGTACTAGGGTCAACTCCTCTCAAATTTCGACGCCCACGGCAGATAGGGACCAAACTGTCTCGCGACGTTCTGAACCCAGCTCACGTACCACTTTAATTGGCGAACAGCCAAACCCTTGGGACCTGCTCCAGCCCCAGGATGTGATGAGCCGACATCGAGGTGCCAAACAACCCCGTCGATATGAGCTCTTGGGGGTTATCAGCCTGTTATCCCCGGCGTACCTTTTATCCGTTGAGCGATGGCCCTTCCACGAGGGACCACCGGATCACTATGACCGACTTTCGTCTCTGCTCGACTTGTCAGTCTCGCAGTCAGGCGGGCTTATGCCATTGCACTCTAACAGCCGGTTTCCAACCGGCCTGAGCCCACCTTCGCGCGCCTCCGTTACTCTTTAGGAGGCGACCGCCCCAGTCAAACTACCCGCCACAGAGGGTCCCTGTACCGGTTTCACGGTACGAGGTTAGACAGTAGACAACAACAGGGTGGTATTTCACCTATGGCTCCACACCGGCTGGCGCCAATGCTTCAAAGCCTCCCACCTATGCTACACAGTTCTTGTCCACTGCCACTCTGAAGCTGCAGTAAAGGTGCACGGGGTCTTTCCGTCTAACCGCGGGTACTCCGCATCTTCACGGAGAATTCAATTTCGCTGAGCATGTCCTGGAGACAGTGGGGAAGTCGTTACGCCATTCGTGCAGGTCGGAACTTACCCGACAAGGAATTTCGCTACCTTAGGACCGTTATAGTTACGGCCGCCGTTTACCTGGGCTTCATTTCAGAGCTTGCACCCCTCCACTTAACCTTCAGGCACCGGGCAGGCGTCAGGCCCTATACGTCGTCTTGAAGCCGACTTAGCAGAGC
>NZ_JAQIJA010000002.1:0-170000 GCF_036946485.1 Sphingomonas phyllosphaerae | reverse complement strand
TCCCGAGCGCCTGCGCCAACAATTCACGGTGCACCGGCGCGACGCACGATCCAGCGCTTTCGACCGACAGCGTTCGTCCCTGATCCTCTGCAAGCGGCGCATACATTTCCGCTAGTCCTTCCAGCTCGGCGGCGAGATCGATGGTGACGAAATGCTCGCGACCGATCCCGGCTTCGGCACGGGTGATGCTGAGTGCGGTCTGCACCAGCGCGAACAGGCGATCGGCCTCCGCCAGCGCGCGATCAAGCGACTCGACCGCCGCCGGCTCGCGTACCTGCGCCGCCGCCCGTTCCAGCACGACCCGCATCCGGGTCAGCGGCGATTTCAGGTCGTGCGCGAGCCCGTCGGTGGCCATGCGCAGCTCGCCCATCAGCGTCTCGACACGCTCCAGCGCTCCGTTGATCGCCACGCCCAATGTCGCCAGTGCATCGCGCGATCCGTCCGCCGGCACCCGCGCGGCCAGATCCCCCGCCGCTACCGCATTCAGCGCCGCCAGCGGTTCTTCCAGCCGCGCGACGATCGTCCGCGCCGCGATCCACGCCGCCAGCGCCGCGAAGATCAGCGCCAGCGGCAATGCGACGCCACTCACCTGCTCCAGCATCCGCATCGCGCGCGCCTCGCCGGCGACGATCGTCCCGACCAGCAACCGCTCGCCCCCCGGCAACCGCACCGCCTCGACATGCATCGGCTCGGCGGTGTTGAGCCCGGAGCGGTACAGGGTCACCTCGGTCGCATGGCCGTCGCGCACCACGCTCGGCGGCCACGCATCGAGATTGCCGCCCAGCCAGGTGCCGTCGCGGCCGATCAGCAGCAGCACGGTACCCGGCGTCACCAGCCCGCGCGTGCGCAGCGCCACCTCGCGCCGCACCCCGGCCGCGCCGCCCGCCGCATAGCTGGCGCGCAAATCGTCGCGCAGCACCGCGACCGTTCGCTGCGCATCGGTCTGCAACTGCCGCCGCACCGCCGTGCCGATCGTCACGATCAGCGCGGCGGCGCTGACCAGCTGCAACAGGAAGACCAGCGCCGCGAACCGGAAGGTGGCGGAGCGCAACACCTAGGGATCGAGCCCGAGACGATACCCTGCCCCGCGGACGGTATGCAGCAAGGGGCGGTCGAACCCCTCATCAACCTTCTTGCGCAGGCGGCTGAGGTGGACGTCGATCACGTTGGTGCCGGGGGTCGAAATGGTAGTCCCACACGCCCTCGAGCAACATCGTGCGCGTCACGACCTGATCGACGTGGCGCAGCATGAATTCGAGCAGGCGGAACTCGCGCGGTTGAAGGTCGATCGGCTTGCCCGCGCGCTTCGTGCGCCGCGCCAGCAGGTCCATCTCCAGATCGCCGCAACGCAGCACCGTCTCCACCGCCTTGGCCGCACCGCCGCGCCGGATCAGCAGCCGGATTCGCGCCAGCAACTCCACGAACGCGAACGGCTTGGTCAGGTAATCGTCCGCACCGTTGGTCAAGCCATGAATGCGATCGTCCGCCGCGCCCAGTGCCGACAGCACGATTACGGGTGTCTCGATCCCGGCGGCGCGCACCGCACCCAGCACACCCATGCCGTCGATCCCGGGCAACATCCGGTCGAGCACGATGCAATCGTAGCTGCCGTCGGTGGCGTGGAACAATCCGTCGCGGCCATTGGCGGCGCGATCGACGACGAAGCCTTCTTCGGTCAGTCCGCGGGCAACGAAATCGGCGGTGGCATCGTCATCCTCGATCAACAGGACCTTGTTCGCCACGCCCGTCTCCCCCGCCTGCATCCAGATGCACGTCGAGTTCTCTCTTGCCGCGGCGGACACGAATGTCGAGGGTGCGGGCGAGGAAAGCGTGATCCGCTGCCTCGACACTGGGGATCGGCCGGCCGTCGACGGCCTCGATCACGTCGCCGACCAGCAGGCCGCCGCGCCGTGCCGCGCCGCTGGCTCGGATGCTGTCGACCACCACCGCCTGCCCGCCCAGCGGTGCGAGCGTCGCGCCGATCCGCTCGCTGCCGCGCGCGTTCCCGCGCCCCAGGCTCAGCGTGCGCGACCACGCCAGCCCGCCGATCAGCGCCGCCAGAATCACGACCAGCGCGAGCAACCCGATCGCGCGCACGTCGGGATCGGCACCGATCGGGAAAGCGTCGCGCGCGTGTTGTGGCCGTGGCGGCATGGTCGACATGGCATGAACCTCCGAGTTCACTGCCTAACGCGCCGCTACTCGACGCAAGATGAGCCATTTATGACCGATCGGTCATGATCGCGGATGACCGAAACGTAATCTCGTCATCACGCTATCTCCATCGATTGCCGCCTATAGCCGCGATGTTCGGGCGTCCTGCCCGTCGGGAGTTGATTCGTGATCGTGATGACCGTCGTCGCGGCGAGCCGGGTAGGTCGCTGAGCCATGGCACAACCCATCTTCTTCGATCCGACCGGTCGACGCAGCCGCCTGTCGAAGCGCGTGCTCGCGGCATTGCTGGTGGTGATCGTGATCAGCTCCGCGATTTTCGCGCTCACCCTGATCCGCGTGCCGCGTGGTCGCGATCTGGCGCTCCCGCTGCCGCAGCCGCGTGCCGCCGCGCTGCGGATCGAAAAGTCGCTGGGCGGCGGCATCGCAAGCTGGCTGCCGCACCGTCCCGCCGCCGCCGACCCGCATTCGCCGCTGTCGATCGGCTTCTACGTTCCCGGCGACGACGCCAGCATCGCGTCGCTGCGTCGGCATAGCGCCAGCCTCGACTGGGTGGTGCCGGCCACGATCAGCGTGTTCGGGCCTTCGCATAAGGTGCAGCTCGAGCCCGATCCCGCGTTCGATCGCATGATCGCCGCGATGAAGCATGCGCCCAAGGTGCTGCCGATGGTGCAGAATTTCGGCGACAGCGACTGGGACGGCGCCGGCGCCGCCGCATTGCTGCATGACCCGCGCGCCTCTGCCGATTTCGCGCGCAAGCTTGGCCGCTATGTCACGATGACGCACCGCGCCGGGCTGGTCATGGATTTCGAAACGCTGCCCGCGCAGTCGATGGGCGATTATCAGCGCTTCTTGCGCACGGTGCGCGCCGCGATGCCGAAAGGCGCGCAACTGGCGGTCACGGTGCCGGCCGAGGACGATGCCTGGCCGCTCGCCGCGCTGGCGCGCGTATCGGACCGGCTGATCTTCATGGCCTATGACCAGCATTGGGAGGGGGGCACCCCCGGCCCGATCGCCGGCCAGTCGTGGTTCGTGGATCAGGTCGCGCAGGCGATCCGCACCGTCGGCCGCGACAAGCTGGTCGTCGCGCTCGGCAGCTACGGCTATGACTGGCACGGCGACGACACCGATGCGCTGTCGATCGAGGATGCGTGGTTGGCCGCGCACGACAGCCAGGCGCCGGTCACCTTCGATCGCACCTCGGGCAACGCCGGCTTTGCCTACGACGAGGACGGACAACGCCACACGATCTGGATGCTCGACGCCGCCACCAGCTGGAACGAGCTGGTCGCGCTCAAGCATCTCGGCATCGACGACGTCGCGCTGTGGCGGCTGGGCAGCGAGGACCCGGGGTTCTGGGCGGACCTCACCGCATGGCGCACCGGCGGCACCCCGGACCTGTCGGCGCCGCGCGCGCTTCTCAATGCCGATGTCGAGGGCAGCGGCGAGATCCTGCGCATCACCGCCACGCCGACCCCCGGCGTGCGGCAGGTGACCCATGCCCGCAATGGCATCATCACCGACGAACACTATGCGGCGCTGCCGACGCCGTTCGTCGTCCGTCGCACCGGCGCGCAGAACCCCAAGCTGCTCGCGCTCACCTTCGACGACGGCCCCGACCCGACCTGGACACCGAAGATCCTGAAGGAGCTGGAGCAGGCGGGCGTCCCCGGCACCTTCTTCGTCATCGGCCAGAACGCGCTGGAGGAGCCCGGCCTCCTCAACCGCATCATCGCGGACGGTGGCGAGATCGGCAACCATACCTACAGCCACCCCAACCTCGCCGCCGTCTCCGACCGGCAGGCACGGCTGGAGATCAACACCACGCAGCGGCTGGTGGAGGCCTATACCGGCCGGCGCATGACGCTGTTCCGCGCGCCCTATTTCGGCGACGCCGAGCCGACCACGACCGACGAACTCGGCCCGGCGCTGATCGCGCAGAACCTCGGCTATACCGTCACCGGCCTGCACGTCGATCCCGACGATTGGGCGCGCCCCGGCACCGACGCGGTCGTCGAGCAGGTGCTCGATCAGGTCCATAACGCCACCCCCACCAATTCGGGGAACATCGTCCTGCTCCACGATGGCGGCGGCGACCGCTCGGAGACGGTGGCCGCGCTGCCCCGCATCATCGCCACGCTGAAGGGCGAAGGCTATCGCTTCGTCACCGTCTCGCAGCTCGCCGGACTCGATCAGGGGCAGGCGATGCCAAAGGTCGTCGGGCGCGATCTGCTCGCGGTGCGGACCGACGTCGCGATGTTCGTGGTGCTGGCGGCGATCGTCGCCGCGATCGGCTGGCTGTCGTATCTCGCGATCGGGCTCGGTATGGCGCGTGCGGTGCTGATGGCGGTGCTCGCATGGATACAGAGCCGTCGTCGTCGCGCCGAGCCGCCCGTCTATTACCCGACCGTCTCGGTCATCATCCCGGCCTATAACGAGGAGCGGGTGATCGCCAGTTCGGTCGCGCGCGTCCTGTCCAGCGACTATCCCGACCTTCAGGTGATCGTCGCCGACGACGGCTCGCGCGACGGCACCAGCGCGGCGGTGGCGGCCGCCTTCGCGGACGATCCGCGCGTGACGCTGCTCACGCTGCAGAACGGCGGCAAGGCGGCGGCGCTCAACCGCGCGCTGCTCCAGGCGACCGGCGAGGTCGTGATCGCGCTGGACGCCGACACGCAGTTCGAGGCGGAGACGATCACCCGCCTCGTCCGCTGGTTCGCCGATCCCCGGATCGGCGCGGTGGCGGGCGACGCGCGCGTCGGCAACCGCGTGAACCTCGTCACCCGCTGGCAGGCGATCGAATATATCACCGCGCAGAACCTCGAACGCCGCGCGCTCGCCGCGTTCGATGCGATGACGGTCGTCCCCGGCGCGGTCGGGGCATGGCGGCGCGCCGCGCTCGACGCGGTCGGCGGCTACCCGGAGGATACGCTGGCCGAGGATCAGGATCTGACGATCGCGATCCAGCGCGCCGGCTGGCGGGTCACCTACGATCCGCGCGCGGTTGCGTGGACCGAGGCGCCCGAGACGTTCCGCGCGCTCGCCAAGCAGCGCTATCGCTGGGCGTTCGGCACGCTGCAATGCCTGTGGAAGCACCGCTCGATCCTGCGCCGCCGCAAGCCATCGGGGCTGGCGCTGGTCGGACTGCCGCAGGCGTGGCTGTTCCAGATCCTGTTCGCCGCGATCTCGCCGCTGATCGACCTCACGCTGATCCTGTCGATCGTCGGCACCGCCTTGCGCGTCCATCAGCACGGCTGGGCGCAGACCAGCGGCGACATCAGCAAGATGGGGCTGTACTGGCTGGTCTTTACCACCGTTGAGGTGCTGTGCGGCTGGGTCGCCTATCGCCTCGATGGTCGCAAGGAGCGTTATCCGGCGTTCCTGCTGATCGCGCAGCGGCTGGTATATCGTCAGATCATGTACGGCGTCGTGATCCGCGCGATCTCCTCGGCGGTGCGCGGAATGGTGGTCGGCTGGGGCAAGCTGGAGCGGACCGGCCGCGTCGCCGCCCCGGCGCAATGATGCGCCCGTCACCCCGGCGGCGGCGTGGGGTGACGAACCACCAACTCGTGCATTGCCGCGGGTCGACGGGGATGGGATGAACGCCGCCATGCGTCGCGTCCTTCTGCTCCCCGCCCTGATTCTCCTGTCCGCCCCGTCGCTTGCGCAATCGCCGCAGTCGGTGCGCGCCGATGACCGCGCCAATTGGGTCCGTGCGGTCGCGGCCGGCTACAAGGCGGCCTTCCTGTGCGGCGGTATCTTCAACGCCGGGCGCAGCGAGCGGCAGATCGAGGCGGTCGAGCTGAAGGGCATCTATCCCGAATATGAAGAGATCGTGCCGACGCTCGCTGCGCGCGTCGATCGCCGGCGCGGCATCGTCTCTGTGACGTTCGACCGGCAACTTCCGCCCCGCTACGCGAGCTGGCAAGCCGGCCGCGGCTGCACGCTCGCGCCGATCGGCGCGGCGCCGCTGCCCGCCACGCGCACCGCCCCGCCCCCGCCGCTCGGCGCCGATCCTCGCGCATGGCCGCAGGGCGACGCGGGAATCGGCCCCCGCCCCTCCCCCGCGCTCGAACGCGTGGTGGAGCGCGCCTTTGCCGGCACCTACGGCCACGGCACCGACACACTCGGGGTCGTCGTGCTCCGCGACGGCCGCGTCGTGGCGGAGCGATATCGTGACGGCTTCGGCCCGTTCGTCGCCAACCGCACCTGGTCGGTCGCCAAGAGCATCACCGGCACGCTCGTCGGCATGAGCGGCGTCGATCCGCGCCGACCCGCCAACATCCGCGAATGGCAAAGCGCCTACGGCGTCGATCCGCGCGCCCGGATCACGCTCGATCAATTGCTGCGGATGTCGTCCGGGCTGCATAGCGACACCGCCGGCAACCGCACCGACGCGATCTATTTCGGCGGGACGACCGTCGGCGAACAGGCGACCGCCTGGCCGCTCTCGTCGCGCCCCGGCGAACGCTTCCGCTACGCCAACAACGACATCATGCTGGCCGCGCGTTCGCTCCGCGCGTCCTTGGGCGACGCCCGCTATCGCGCGCTGCCGCAACGGCTCTTCACCGCGCTCGGGATGCGCCACACCGTCGCGCAAAGCGAATGGCAGGACAATTACATCGCCTCCAGCGACATGTGGACCACCGCGCGCGATCTCGCCCGGCTCGGTCAGTTCTGGTTGCAGGACGGCGTGTGGCAGGGCCGCCGGCTGCTCCCCGCCGGCTGGATGCGCTACATGACGACGCCGAAGGGGCCGCAACCCGATCGCAGCGAAGGCTATGGCGCATCGATCTGGCTGTTCGGTCCCGGACAGGGGCTTCCCGCCGGCAGTTATTCCGCGCAGGGCAATCGCGGGCAATATGTCATGGTCGTTCCCTCGCACCGCCTCGTGATTGTCCGTCGCGGCGAAGACCCCGGCAGCGCGCGCTTCGACGTCGCACGCTTTGCCGCCGACGTGATCGCCGCCCCATGACCTTCCACGACTGGGACGATGTCGCCGCGTTCGCCATGACGCTGCCCGACGTCGCGCCATCGACGTCCTGGGGGCAGCCCGCCATGAAGGTGCGCGGCAAGCTGATCTGCTCGACCGGGCACGAACCCGGCAGCTTCCACGTCACCGCGACGCACGACGAAAAGGCGGTCCTGATCGACAGCGACCCCGATACCTTCTGGCAAACCCCGCATTATGCGAACTGGCCGGGCTTGCTGGTTCGCTACGGCAGCCGCGATCCCGAGCGCGTCCGGGCGGTGATCGCCCGCGCGTGGTGGGACCGCGCGACGCGCAAGGCGCAGGCGGCCTATGGCCCCCGTCCCTGACCGCTTCACGCACTTTGCGGCGATCGACTGGTCCGGCGCAAAAGGCGTTCGTCACAAGGGAATTGCCGTCGCCTGTTGCGACGCCGGCCGCGACGCCCCCGTCCTCATCGCACCGCCCGACGGGGCCAGCGCATGGTCGCGCGCCGCGGTGCTGCAATGGCTGCTCGCACGCCGCGACGAGCCGTTGCTGGTGGGCTTCGACTTCAGCTTCTCGGCCCCGTTCGTGGCGCGCGGCGCGCATCTGCCCGGCGAAACCGAAACGCCCGATGCCCGGGCATTATGGGCCTATGTCGATGCGCACGCCGCCGATGCGGATCTGGGCGCCGCCTCGTTCCTGGAGGCGCGGCGCGGCCGGCACTTCTATCTCGGTGCTGCCGACGGGACGAAGCGGGACTTCCTGCACTGGCGCGTCTGCGAGCAACGCGGCAACGGCACCACCAAGCCATCGACCGTCTACGACGCGATCGGTGCCGCGCAGGTGGCGAAGGCCAGCTTCGCCGGGATGCGCCTGCTGCATCATCTGGAGGGACGGATAGCCATCTGGCCCTTCGATCCCGTTCCCGCCCGAGGCGCATTGGTCGTCGAAATCTATACCGCGATCGCCGCCCGCGCGACCGGTTTGCGCCGCGGGCTCAGCAAGATCCGCGACGCCGGCGCGCTCGATGCCGCGCTCTCGGCGCTGGGCAGCGCCCCGCACGCGCCCCTTTCCACCTACACCGACCACGCCACCGACGCGATCATGACCGCCGCCTGGCTCCGCGACAATGTCGGCCGCGACGACCTGTGGCGTCCCGCCGCCATGTCCGCCGCCGTTGCGGCGACGGAGGGCTGGACCTTCGGCGTCACCTGACGCATGGAGGGCGCCGTCACGGCTGGCCGGTTTAGCTCAGATGGTAGAGCAGCGGTTTTGTAAACCGAAGGTCGCGGGTTCGATCCCTGCAACCGGCACCACCTTCAATTCGACGTCGCGGCCTCATCCAGGTCGAGGGTCTTCACCCGCGCCGGCACACCCGCGACCATTGCGTTCGGTGGCACATTCTCCCGCACCAGCGCGCCCGCAGCGACGATGCTGCCGCGTCCGATCGTCACGCCGGGCATGATGACGCACTGGCATCCAATCCACGCGCCGTCCTCCACGACGATCGGGGCCGCTTTGACCGCCCCTGCACGCCGCGCCGGCTCCCCGACTTCATGGTCGGCGGTGACGAACAGCGTGTGGTGCCCGACGACCACATTGTCGCCCAGCACCACCGGCGCACTCAGGTCGAAATAGCAGCTACGGTTGATGAACACCCGGCTTCCGATCCGCAGGCGATAGCCGTTGATCCGGCACCCGCCCTTGATGGTCGGTCCATTCCCGCAACGCATGGAGATCAGCCGGTAAAGGTAAGCCCGCAACCGCGAGCTGAACGGGTCGTCCGGCAGAGTCGAAGCGACGGCATTGACCATCGCCACCCACCATGCGCGCACCGTCGCTCCCAGCATTATGTTTCCCTGTCGTTGGCGGACGTTTCGTCCGGCATGGAATCGGCACCAGGCATTTGCTGGATTCCATGGCCGGGGTCCACCGCTATCGTCGGCGCGCTCGACCGCGCTGCAACCCGCGCGCGGCTCGCTCGTTGCGGCAGGGCAATGATCCTGAAAGTCGCCAGCTACAACATCCGCAAGGCGATCGGCACCGACCGCCGCCGCAGCCCGGAGCGCGTCCTGCAAGTGCTGCGCGAGGTCGACGCCGACATCGTCGCGCTTCAGGAGGCGGACCGTCGCTTCGGTCAGCGCGCGGCGGTCCTCACCCCGCATCTGCTGGAGGAGCATAGCGACTGGCAATCGGTCGGGCTCGGGATGCGGGCGACCAGCATGGGTTGGCACGGCAATGCGATCCTGGTGCGCAAGGCCGCCCGCATCCTCGATTGCGAACAATTGCACCTGCCCGCGCTGGAGCCGCGCGGTGCCGTGCTGGCGGAGATCGCGATCGGCGGCGCCACCGTCCGCGTCATCGGGATGCACCTCGATCTGTCGGGGCTGTGGCGGCGGCGGCAGGCCGCGGCGATCCTCGCGCATGTCGGCTCCAGCGCGCACACGATGCCGACGGTGATGATGGGCGACCTGAACGAATGGACGAGGGCGTCCGGCTGCCTGCGCGACTTCGGCACCACCTTCCGCTTCGCCGATACCGGTCCCAGCTTCCACGCCCGCCGTCCGATCGCGCGACTCGACCGGATCATGGTCTCGCCCGAACTGCGGATCGCGGCGTGCGGCGTCCATCAGTCCGCCGCCGCGCGCGTCGCGTCCGATCATCTGCCGATCTGGGCGGAACTCACGCCGCCATGAGCGTCGTCGCCGACGATCCGGGCCGCCCCGCGCCCGCCGGAGCCGGGCCTGCGACCTTCCGCCGCGTCCTTCCTTGTGTACGGGCGCAAAAGCCCTGATAAGACGGCGTCAGGATGAACTTGCGCTGCACCCGGGTGTTGCGCCATCCAACAGCAGTTCAGGAAGGGAGCTTAGCATGGCAAAGTCTGCGGAGAAGCGCGGCAAGGACGAGACCAAGGCTGCGGAAAAGAAGGTCAAGGCGACCGGCAAGCCCGCGGGCGGCGCACGCGGCGGCATCACCGCTCCCGTCACCCCGTCGGCCGATCTCGCCGAAATCGTCGGCAAGAACGACCTGCCGCGCAGCGAGGTCGTCAGCAAGGTGTGGGAATATATCAAGAAGCACGATCTGCAGGACGCCAAGGACCGTCGCCAGATCAACGCCGACGACAAGCTGGAGAAGATCTTCGGCAAGAAGTCGGCCAGCATGTTCGAGATGAACAAGTTCCTCAGCGCGCATCTGACCGCGCCGAAGGGCTGACCCGTCCGACGCGCGCTCGCCGCGGTCGCTTACGACCCGGCGGGCGTGTGTCCGATCAGGCGCGACAGGTCGCGAAGCGTGCGGATCATCGCGATCCCCTTCGGCCCGGCGATGTAGCGCGGCTCCCAGCGCGGAGCGAACTTCTCCTTGTAGCTGCGCAGGCCGCGAAAGCCGTAGAAGCGTTCGCCGTGGTGAAACACCAGCGATGCCGCGCGCGCCCAGGCCGGTGCCAGTCGCCGCCCCGTAATCCCCGAGAGCGGCGCGATCCCCAGCGAAAATCGCTGATAGCCACGATCCTTCGCCCATTGCAGGATGTTGACGAACAGGAAGTCCATCGTGCCGTGCGGCGCATCGTCGCGGTGCCGCATCAGATCGACTGACGCCTCGGCATGGTTCTCGGTCAGCCACAGATTGGCGAAGGCCGCGATCCGCTCACCCTCCATCACCAGCGCGACGTCGAAACGCTGCAGATAGTCGCGGCTGAAATGGCCGAGGCTGAAACTCTTCTCGGCATGGCCCTTGCTCGCCATCCATTCCGTCGAGATCGCCTCCAGTTCATCGAGCACGACCGGCACCGCCGCGGCGGGCACGATCCGAAACGTCAGCCCGCGTCGCGCCGCCGCACGCTCGGCCTTGCGCACCGAGCGCAGCCGCGGCGTATCGAGCGTGAATCCGGGCAGGTCGATGATCGCCTCCTCGCCATATTTGATGACGTGGAGCCCCATGCCGATCGCCAGCTCCAGCACCGGCCCGGTCACCTGGTACAGCATCAGCCGCCCCTGCGCCTGATCGGCCTTGTCGCGGATCCGCCACAGCAATTCGGGCCAGTCGTCGCGTAGCCCCACCGGATCGCCCATCACGATCCAGCTCGCGCCGCGCACCTGATACATCAGCATCGCGTCGCCGGACTCGGAGAACAGCAGCCGTTTGTCGTCGATCATCGCGAGCATCGCGTCGGTGCGGTCGGCAAGCGCGACCACATGGGCGAGCGCTTCCGGCGCAAAGGCGCGCGGCTCGGGCGCTGCCGGCGGCGACATCCATCGCCACACCAGCGCGACCAGCAGCGCGACCGTCGCCGCCAGCGTCGCGCGCAGGAAGCGCGGCGCGTCGCCCTTGAGCGCGAAATGCCACCAGAGATCGTCGTCGTAGGGCACGCGGCGATAGGCGAACAGCCCGATCCACACCGCCGCCGCCAGCACCACCAGCACCGCCGACAGCCACCCCGCCGACCAGCGGATCTGCGTCAGCGCGGTCCGGCGATAGAAGGCGCCACGCGTCCATTGCAGCATCGCCGCCAGCGTCAGGCAGGCGATCGCCTCTTCATAATCGATGCCCTTCGCCAGCGAAAACGCCGCGCCGGCAAGCAACAGCGCGCGCGTCGCGACGAACGCCCCGTCGAGCCGACGATACAGACCCGGCGCCAGCAGCAGCAGCCCGGTGCCGACCAGACTGGCTGCGATATGGCTCGCCTCGATGAACGGCAGCGGCACGATCGACGCCAGCGCGCCCATCCGCGCATGGAGCGACGGCAGCGACCCCGAGAGCAGCAGCATCGCCCCGCCCATGAAGGTCGCGGCGGTCAGCGCGAGTGGCGCGATTCCGTTGGCCACCGCGCGGCCGTCGCGCAGCAGCCGCGACGACAGCGGATGGTCGAGCAGATGCCGCCGCCGCAGCCCCTCGCGCCATGCCAGGATCGCGACCGCCACGGCGAGCGGCAGCAGATAATAGATGACGCGATAGGCGATCAGCGCCGCGAACGCGACCGAGCGGTCGCCCGGCAGCACCGCCAGCACCACTGCCTCGAACACACCGATCCCGCCCGGCACGTGTGCCAGCACCGCCGCGACGATCCCCAAGGCATAAGCGAGGATGAAGGCGGGCAGCAGCGACGGATCGGCGCCGTGCACCAGCACGAACAGCGCCGCCGCCGCGGTGCTGGTGTCGAGCACCGCCAGCCCGATCTGCGCCAGCGCCTGTCCGAAGCTGGGCAGCGGCACGCTCAGTCGCCACAGTCGCAGCGGTCCGCGCGCATTGCCGCACAGCATGATGACGGCTGCGATCAGCACCAGCACCGTCGCGGCGATGCCGTGCGACACCGCGGCGGGAATTGTGAACCCGGCCAGTTCGATGGGGCCGCTCCGCGCGAGCAACGCCATCGACGCGACCGTCACGACGCCGCTCCAGAAAGTCGCGCTGGCGATCCCGATCACGCGCGCGACATCGGGGCCGTCGAGGCCGGCGGCGGTATAGATGCGGTACCGCGCCGAGCCGCCGGTCAGCAACGAAAGCCCGAGATTGTGGCTCAACGTGTAGCTGGTGAACGAAGCCAGCGCCGCGACGCGCCATGGCAGCGGCCGCCCGATGATCCGCAACGCCAGCACGTCGTAGCCGGTCAGCGTCAGATAGCTCAGCGCCGTAAAGATCAGCGATGCCGCGATCTGCCACGGCGACAGCGCATGGAGCGCGGCGCGGACATGCGAGAAATGCAGTTCACGCGTCAGTTGCTGCATCGCGGCGAAGCCGAGCCCGATCAGCACCAGCACCATCACGAGCGACAACGCGGTCCGATGCCGCGCCAGCCACCCTTTCGCCTCAAGCATGGGGGACGTCCGCGATCCGATGCCATAGCTGCGACTTGCACAGCAGGCCGCCGAGGATGCAGCCCTTCACCTTCATCTCGTCCGGCCCGACCTGCTGGATGATCGAATAGAAACGCCGGTTCATGTCGGGAACGAAGACCGTGCCCGACCAGCTTCCCGGCTTTTCGGCGCGGTAATTCTCCAGCAGCGCGGTACCGATCAGCTTCGGCGTCCCCCCCTCGCGCGCGTCATTCTGCGCCTCCTGGTTCGCCCATACGATCCAGCCGCACAGCCGCTCGCCGCACGGCCCCGTGCGCACCGCGACGCTCTTATAGGGGTTCATCCACGTGCCATAGATCGTGGCGCTCGGCACAGGGGCTTGCGGTTGCGCCGCGGCGGGGATGGCCACGGCCATCGTCAAGGCGGCAAGAGCCGCGGCGAAGCGAGAAGCGAACATATCTGATCCCCTGTGATACGCCGACCCTAGGCCGCGGTGGATTGCCGGCACGTCGACGACGGCTGAATTATCCGTAATGAAGATGACGGCTCAGCGACCGTTGGCGATGGCGGCGCGCAGCGTCCGCGCGATCAGCGGCACGTCGTAATTCAGGAAATGCCCACCTGGCAGCGCGACCCGCCGCACGTTGGCGCCGGTGAGCAACGGGCACAGGCTGGCGGTCTCCCCCGCTCCCTGGATGCAGGTGACTGGCGTCCAGTCGAGCCGCTGCGCACTCGGGCCGGCCGGTGCGTCGGGCTTCCCGTCCAGCACCCCGCCGGGACTTGCCTTGAACAACAAGGTGTTGCCGGGCACCAGCAGGATCACCTGCCGGACCTGCGGCCGCAGGGAACGCGGCAACCGCGCCCCGCCGAATTGCAGCATGTCGGCGCCGAACGACTGCCCGACCAGCACGACGCGGGAGGTTCCGGGCATCCGCTCCGCCCGCGCCACCGCCGCTGCGACGATCGCCGCAGCCTCGTCGGGCGTCCGCCGGGTGCCGAACGCGGTCAGCGAATTGAACGCCAGAACGGGTAGCCCGTCCCGGTTCAACGCCGCGATCAGCCGCGGCCCCATGCCGGCGTTGGTCCCCATGTCGCCCGACAGGAACAGGATCCGCGTGCCGCGCATCGTCGCCGGTGCCGTGGCGGGCTGGTCGCGAAGGATCGGCCCGTCGAAATAGCCGAGATAGCCGACGAACCCCGCCACCAGCAGCGCCAAGCCGGTCGCCACACCCGCCATGATCGCCGGCCAGTTGCGTCGGTTCGTCGGCATGGTCAGGCACTCACGGCATAAGTGATCACGAAACACGCCGCGGTGAGCAGCAGCATCGCGATGATGAAGGTCGCATCGGCAACCTGCTCCAGCCGGTGGAGCCACGCGCGCCGCCGCGCCGCCGGCGTCCGCACCGCCAGATAGGAAGCCAGCATCGCGATCAGGAAGATGAGCGCATCGACGGCCAGCAGATCGTCCGCGAAACTCGCCCGCCGCCCCGACGCGATCCCGACGTGCAACAGCCCGATCCCGGTCAGGCAGACCCCGACCATCGCCGCAGCGATCGGGCAGATCAGCCGGCACACCCGTTCGTCCAGCGCCGATCGCGATCGTTCGCGATCGATGGCGGCGCGGTCGAAGCCGTCGGAGAAGGGCTGATCGCTCATATCGCGCTTCTGCCCGGCGCGCGTTCGCGATTGCCTGTCCGAAACATGAGCGATCGGTCATGTTCGCTGCGGATTTAGCACCTTAGCCGCGAAGCCGGAGCGCTATTACGACGCCGTGAAGCGCGATGCCCTCGATCCAGTCCGTCATTGCGAGCGGAGCGAAGCAATCCAGGGGCGGACCAGGGCAGATCGACATTCATGACGGTGTCCTCTTGCCCTCGCCCCTGGACAGGGGAGAGGGATGGCGGAGCTTGCTGGCTAGCGCAGCTTGGGTGAGGGGTTGAGCGAGCCAAAGGCTCGCGCGCTCGCTTGCGCGAGCGCCACCCCTCACCCAGCCCCGACTAAGACTTTGCTGCGCAAAGCCTAAGTCTGCGCAACCCTCTCCCCTCTGCGAGGGGCGAGGGCAGGCAACCATGAATGTCGATCGCCCCTGGGAAACCATGGATTGCTTCGCTCCCCTCGCAATCACGAAGCACACCCGGGCGACGTGGGAGCTCTGGTGGCGAACGCCAGCGCCCAAGTGAGAGACATCAATGATGCAGATGGCACGCAGTCGCGGCGGCCGCCTCACCTGGCTCCGATCACCCGGAGAACGGCAGATCAAATGCCAGCGCCTCTCTCCGCATGCGTCACGCCAATTCGGCCTGCATCCCCATCATCGTCGCCAGCGCGCGGTGCCGCTTCTGCACCGTCTCGCCATATAGCGCCGGGTCGCCCGGTTCGAGGCGCAAGACCCCGCCTGCCGCGCTGACCGCCGCCCGCGTCAGCGGCGCGGCCAGGCCGCCGCTCAGCCGCTGGCCCAGCCGGATCGCCAGTCCCCATTGCACCGCGCGGCGCAGCCCTGCCTCACCCGCGAGCGCCACCAGCGGCTCGGGGTTGTTGGTCGCGCCGCCCAATGCGGTCCACAGCGCCTGCGCCACCATCGCCCGCCCGCGCGCGTCGATCGCGACCCAATTGCCGTGCAGCGCGATGTCCATCCCGCGCTCGGCACGGAAATCCGGGTTGGCGCGCCAACCGACATCGGCAAGGTGACATGCCGCGATCCGAAGCCGCGCATCTGCGGGGGCATCGTCGCCGAACAACGGCGCGATCCAGCGGTCGAGCAGATCGCCGTGTTCGGGGAACCGCCCGCTCCGCCGGCCCTCGTCGCGCGTCGCCACGATCAACGGGTCGGCCGCCCGCTCCGCCTCGGACAGCCGCTCATAGAGCAGGCCCTCGCGCAGCCCGTAGGCGGAGACGATCGTGCCGCTGCTCCGCAGGTGTTTCAGCATCGCCGCCAGCAGCGCCGCGGCGTCCGATAGGGTCGGGATGCGACCCGACGACAATCCGGGAACGTCCTTCAGCCGGGCCTTGCCGACATGCGCCAGCGTCCGGCGAAGCCGCGCCACCGTCTCGCCCGACATCGCATATTGGTGGATCACCGGCAGCGGATAGCGGGTCGCCTCCATGTCGAGCCGGGCCAGCGCCCGCCACGAACCACCGACCAGGTAAAAAGGCAGTCCCTTTCCGCTCCCGAGCCACTCGCTTTCGTCCAGAAGGGCGCGAACCTGACGATCGAGCCGCCCGTTCTCGCGCAAAGCGGCGATCCGCAGTACCCCCAGCGGGAACGATGCGCGCCGCAGCAATTCACCGCGGCGCACCCGCACCAGCTCCAGACTGCCCCCGCCCAGGTCACCGACGATCCCATCGGCGTTGGGAATGCCCGAAAGCACGCCGTAACCCGCCGCCTCGGCTTCCTTTTCCCCGGGCAGGATCTCGACATCGAGCCCCGCGGCCTTCGCCACCGCGATCAGATCGGCCCCGTTTCGCGCATCGCGCACCGCCGCCGTCGCCACCGTGCGCAGCACCGCCACGTCCATTTCGCGCGCCAGCGCGGCGAAACGATGCAACGCGGTGTGCGCCAATGCCATCGCCTGTTCGTCGATCGCCCCGCTCTCGGCAAGGCTACGCCCCAGTCCCGCCAGCACTTTTTCGTTGAACAGGATCGCCGGAAGCCGCGGCGGTCCTTGATAGACGACCAGCCGGATCGAGTTGGAACCGATGTCGATAATCGCGGTCCGCGGCTCTTCGACCGGAACAACATTCGGCGCGTCGACCACGCGCTTCGGCCACCTCAACGCTTGCGCCTCAGCGACAACACCGGCACCTCGTCTCCATCCAGAGCGGCGCCGCGCCCGGACAAGGACGGATTGACCATGAAATAACGATGGAGATTGAACGGCTTCTCGCCCGGCGTGTCGCGGACGTAACTGCCATCGGCCTCCAGCTCCCAGCTCTGCTCATTGTCGATCAGATTGGCGACCATCACCTGATCCAGCACCTGATCGTGCACCGTCTCGTTCTCCAGCGGCAGCAGATACTCGACGCGACGATCGAAGTTGCGGGGCATCCAGTCCGCGGACGAGATGTACACCACCGCGCCATCGTTCGGCAGCGGCGCGCCATTGCCGAACGCTGCGATCCGGCTGTGTTCGAGGAAGCGACCGACCACCGACTTTACCCGGATATTTTCCGACATGCCCGGCACCTTCGGCCGCAGGCAGCAGATCCCACGCACGACCAGATCGATCTCGACCCCCGCGCAACTCGCCTCGTAGAGCTTTTCGATGATGATCGGATCGACCAGCGAGTTCATCTTCGCCCAGATCGACCCCGACCGGCCCGCCCGCACATGCTCGATCTCGGCATCGATGCACGACAGCAGGCGGTCGCGCAGCGAGCGCGGGCTGAGCACCACCGTCTCCAGGTCCGACGGCTCGACATAGCCGGTGATGTAGTTGAACATCCGCGCGGCATCGCGCCCGATCCGAGGATCGGCCGTGAAGAAGCTGAGATCCGTATAGATCTTCGCGGTGATCGGATGGTAATTCCCGGTGCCGAAGTGGCAGTAGGTGCGAAATTTGCCGTTCTCGCGACGCACGACCATCGCGACCTTGGCGTGGGTCTTCCAGTCGATGAAACCATAGACGACCTGAACGCCGGCACGCTCCAGCGCACTGGCCCACTGCAGGTTCTGCTCCTCATCGAAGCGCGCCTTCAATTCCACGACCGCCGTCACCGACTTTCCCGCCTCGGCCGCGGCGATCAGCGCGCTGATGACGGCCGATTGTTTGCCCGCGCGATAGAGCGTCTGCTTGATCGCGACGACGTCCGGATCGTTCGCCGCCTGCTTGAGGAAGGCCAGCACGACGTCGAACGTCTCGTACGGGTGATGGACAATGATGTCCTTGCTTCGGATGGCTGCGAAGCAATCGCCGCCAAACTCGCGAATTCGTTCAGGAAAACGCGGCGTGAACGGCACGAACTTCAGGTCTGGTCGATCCTCGTCCGCCAACAGCGACAGGTCGCCGATCCCCAAGAAGGAGCCCGTTTCGGTCACGATCGTATCGCCCGCGCCCAGTTCCTCGCGCAGCACCTGTGCAAGGCCCTCGGGCATCCCGGTTTCCAGCTCGAGCCGGATCACACGTCCGCGGCGGCGGCGCTTGATCGCGTTGGCGAAGTAGCGGACCAGATCCTCCGCCTCTTCCTCGATCTCGATATCGCTGTCGCGCAGGACGCGAAACTCGGCCGCTCCCAGCACGTCGTAGCCGGGAAAAAGCAGATGTGAGAAACGCTTGAGGATCGACTCTACCGCCACGTAAGAAGCGCGATCGCTCCCCGGCAAGCGGACGAAGCGCGGCATGGCAGCCGGCAACATCACCAGTTCGCGGATCGGCTCCGCATCCGAGCGCCGCACCAGATCGAACATCACCGCCATGCCCTTGTTCGGCATGAACGGAAACGGATGCGCGGGATCGAGCGCCTGCGGCGTGATGACCGGGAACAATTGCTCCTGAAAATAGGTGTCGAGCCAGGTTCGCTGCTCGGCATCGAGCGTATCGAGCGAGCGACTGCCGAGCACCGAGATGCCCGCCGCATCCATGTCACGGCGAATGTCCCGCCACACCGCCTGCTGGCTGGCCATCAGCGCGTCCGCCTGCTCGACGATCGCGGCAAGCTGTTGCCCCGGCGTCAGCCCGTCGGCCGAGCGCGCCTCGACATCCTGAAGCTGTTGCCCCTTGAGGCCCGCCACGCGAACCATGAAGAACTCGTCGAGGTTTCCACCGGAAATCGCGAGAAAGCGAAGCCTTTCCAGCAACGGGTGCGCGGAATTGCACGCTTCTTCCAGCACGCGTCGGTTGAATGCGAGCCACGATTGCTCGCGATTGAAATAGCGATCGCCATCGCGCTCGACGAACGGATCATCCAGATCGAGCGCCGCTTCGGCATCCTTACGCGCGATACTCACGGGCCGTGTCATGATGGGCAGTCGCTCCGGTTCCTTGCCGCTTTGTCCAGGTCGAGGGTTTCGCGCGCCAACGGAATCGTCAGCCGGCGGCGCCCCGCCAGCGCGGCACGATCGAGCCTATCGATCGTGTCCATGACGGCGGTGTGACTACGCTCGGTCCGCGCGGTCAGCCATGTGATCAGATCGGCGCGCGCGTCGAGGTGGCGTCGGGCAAAGCCGCGCTCGAACAGCGCCGCCATCAACGTGTCCTCCGGCGCGCCGATCGCGGCTGCCGGGCTCGCCGCCAGTCGCGAGCGGAGGTCGGGCAAGGCGATCTGCCACTCTGGCGGCAGCCCCGCGGCGATCAGCAGCAGCGGCCGCCGCTCTTCCTGCGCGCGGTTCCACGCATGGAACAGCGCCTCTTCGGAAACGCCGTCGGCATCGTCGATCACTGATCCACCGGAGCGTGCGGCGAAAATCCGCCCCAGCAACGATCGTCCCGATTTCGGTGGTCCCGCGAGCACGGCCGCGCGAACCGGCCACGTCGCCCAATGTTCGAGCATCCGCACCGCGCGCGCGTTCGACTCGACAACCAGAAACTCGCCCTGCTCCTCCGCCGGCCAGCCGAGCGGCAGCGCGATCTGGTTCATGTCGCCGCCCCCGTTCGCGGGCTGGGGCTCGGCGTCGGCGTCGCGCGCCGGATCCGCAAGGTGGTGCCATTGCCAATGACTTGCCAGCCACGAGCCTCCAACGCCGCGCGCAAGGCCTCGGTGGTGCCGGCGTAGCTGACGTTCATCGACGAAACGCCGCCCAGCGCAAGGCTGGTGGTCGCGGCACTGGTCACGCCGGGCACGCTACGCAACGCCGATTCCGCGCCCGTCACCGCCCCGACATCCGGCGTATCGTATTGAATCGTCACCGCCAGAGCCGCTGGAGCCAGCGTCGGATCATCGGCGAGCAGGTCGGCGACTTCCTCGGGCGGTGTTTCGGTGACCGGCATGATCGGGTTGAGCCCGGGATCAAGACCGAGATACCCCTCCCGCAGCGCGCGCTGGTAGACACCGTCCAGACGCTTCACCCCCTCATCGAGCAGCGCTGGCACGCCTGCGGTGGTGCCGACGCGGAGCGAGAAGCGCTGCAAAACACGATGGTCGGGACCATAGCGCGCCTCGAAAACGCCGATTACCGGACCGCCGGGCCACTGTCGGTACAGTCGAACGGTCGGCATCAACACGTCGCTGGCGCCATATTGATCGATCAGCGTGCGCCACCAGCCACGATCCGGGCGCTGCGTCTGCCCGACATCGAGCAACAGCGAGTCGGGCCCGGTGCCGGTCGGACGGACATAATCGATCGCGCTGCTGCCGGTGCGGAAGCGCGCCCACGCCTCCTGCCACAAGGTGCGCTGCTCGAAGACGGTGCCGACGCCGGTCGACCATTGCACCGGCACCACCAGGAAGGGCGAGGACCGCGACACCGCGGCCGATACGCCGAGCAGACCTGCGGTGCGGCCGCGGTCGAACAGCACGCCCAACCGCGCGACATAGCGGTTGGGGCCGATCTGCTCGTTCTCGACGACGATGCTCGATACGATCGAGTCGAGCGTGCCGTCGGGCAGCGTCCCCGCGCCTGCCCCCATCCGCTGCGACAGCAAGGTGTAGGCCTTACGCTGCGCCTCGCGCCAGCCTGCCAGCCGTGCGGCATCGGCATTGGGGCCGGACACGTCGACGCGAATACCGGCGACCTCGAAATCGTTCGAGCTATCGACCGCCGCCACGCCCCGGTCACCGCCCTCGATCTGCGCCAGCACGCCACGCGTGCCGAGCGCGGCGGCAAGGGCGGTCAGGACCAGGGCGATCGGAAGACGATGGCGCATCGGGACGCCTTTTGGCGAAGCAGGCGTGGAAATCCAAGCGCGATATGGCTAGTCGACAGTGATGAGCAACGAAGCCTACACTTACGAGAGCGCCGGCGTGTCGATCGCTGCCGGCAACGCGCTGGTCCGCGCGATTGCGCCGCTGGCCCGCGCCACCCGCCGTCCCGGCGCCGACGCCGATCTGGGCGGGTTCGGCGGGTTCTTCGATCTCAAGGCGGCGGGGTTCAGCGACCCGCTGCTGGTGGCGGCGAACGACGGGGTCGGCACGAAGCTGAAGCTGGCGATCGAATGGGATCGTCACGCCGGCGTCGGGATCGATCTGGTCGCGATGTGTGCGAACGATCTGATCGTGCAGGGCGCCGAGCCGTTGTTCTTCCTCGATTATTACGCGACCGGGCAGCTCGACAATGCAGTCGCCGAGAGCGTCGTCGCCTCGATCGCGGAGGGCTGCCGGATCGCGGGCTGCGCGCTGATCGGCGGCGAGACCGCCGAGATGCCGGGCATGTATGCGCCAGGCGATTACGATCTCGCCGGCTTCTGCGTCGGCGCGGTCGAGCGCGGTGACGTACTGACCGGCGCGACGATCGGCGCGGGCGACGTGATCCTCGGCCTCGCTTCCTCGGGCGTGCATTCCAACGGCTTCTCGCTCGTCCGGAGGCTGGCCGCCGACAAGGGCTGGAAGCTCGACCGCCCGGCCTTGTTCGATTCGGACCGGTTGCTGATCGACACGCTGATGGCGCCGACCCGCATCTATGTCGCCAGCCTGTTGCCGCTACTGCGGGCGCACAAGATCAAGGGGCTGGCACATATCACGGGCGGTGGGCTGCTCGAAAACATCCCGCGCGTGCTGCCGCGCGACGCGCACGCCCATATCGATGCCGATGCCTGGGAGCAGCCGCGCTTGATGGCGTTCCTCCAGGCGCAAGGCGCGATCGAGCCCGAGGAAATGGCGCGGACCTTCAACTGCGGGATCGGCATGGCGGTGGTCGTCGCCGCCGATCAGGCCGACGCCGTGGCCGAGGCGCTGCGCGCCGCGGGCGAGACGGTCCACACGATCGGGCGGGTCGAAGCGGGCGCGCGCGGGTGCACCGTCTCGGGCAGCACCGAGACGTGGAGCGCGCGCGCCGACTGGACGGCGACGCACCACCAATGAGCACGTCGCCAGCCAGGGTCGCGGTGCTGATCTCAGGCCGTGGATCCAACATGCAGGCATTGGCCGGCGAGCAGGGCGACGCCTATCGCATCGTGCTGGTCGCCTCCGACCGGCCCGACGCGGCCGGGCTGGCCTGGGCGCGCGAGCAAGGCCTGACGACCTTCGCGCTTCCCCCCAAGGGGATCGGCAAGGCCGCTTACGAGGAAGCGCTCGACGCCGCCCTGCGCGATGCCGGCGCCGAGTGGATCGCGCTGGCCGGCTATATGCGGCTGTTGTCGGACGCATTCGTCGCGCGGTGGCGCGGGCGGATCATCAACATCCATCCGTCGTTGCTGCCCAAGTACAAGGGGCTCGACACCCACGCGCGCGCGATCGCCGCAGGCGATGCGGCAGGCGGCTGCACCGTCCATGTCGTGACCGAGGAGCTGGACGGCGGCGAAGTGCTCGGCCGCGCGGAAGTGCCGATCCTTGCCGACGAGACGCCCGAGAGCCTGGCGGCGCGCGTACTGGTCGAGGAACATCGGCTGTATCCCGCCGTGTTGAAGGAGTTTGTTCGCTCATGATCGTGCTGGAACAGGTCCGCGCCATCGCGCTGCTGCTGCCCGAAGCGGAGGAGCATGCGACCGAGGGCGGCGCCGGCTTCTATGTCGACGGAAAGCCGTTCGCGACCGTTTCGGGCGAGATGCCGCCGGTGGTGCGGGTGCGCGACGCTTCGGGCGAGACTCCCATCACGCTGGACGCCGATGTCGACTGGACCTTGGTCGAGGATCGGATCGCGCGAAGCTGGGAGCTGACCGCGCCACGTCGCCTCTTGGAGGCCGGCGGGCGCTGATCTTGACGGCTGAAGCGGCGGAGAAGACCCGCGCCGCCGCCTTCGTCGTCATCGCGGCAACAGGGACTTCTGCCTAAGAGCGAACCTAGGGCCGATCGACATTCATGATGGTGTCCTCTTGCCCTCGCCCCTGGACAGGGGAGAGGGATAGCGGAGCTTGCCAGCTTGCCAGCTTGCCAGCTTGCTGGCTAGCGCAGCTTGGGTGAGGGGTTGAGCGAGCCAAAGGCTCGCGCGCTCGCTTGCGCGAGCGCCACCCCTCACCCAGCTCCGACTAAGACTTTGCTGCGCAAAGCCTAAGCCTGCGCAACCCTCTCCCCTTTGCAAGGGGCGAGGGCAGGCAACCATGAACGTCGATCGCCCCTAGTGCGCCGCGCCGCTGGCATCGTGAACGATCGCGACGTCGATCGGATGATCGAAGGCGATCCCGGTGCGGCCCTCGGTCTGCCAGACGACCCGTCCCGCAACCCAGCCAAGCCCGTCCAGCTTGATCTCGACCGCGCTGTCGGGTGGCAGCGGATGCGGCAGTTCGGCCATCAGCCCGCCGGTCGACACGTTGCGGATACGCACGAGAAATCCCGCATCCTCGGCAAGGACACGCATCCGAGCCGATAAATGGATCTCGCCACGCCCGCGCTCATCGGGCTGGCCCGCGGCCTTCTGGTCGTCAACCAAGCTGTGTCTCGACTGCCCCATGTAACCCGCCCGCTCGTTTGAGCCGGACGGTTGCGTCAAAATGATTGATGAAAGATTAAGATCCACATCAATCGTCGCGCGACACCTTCTCGGCCCGCTCGTGCCGCTCCTGCGCCTCGACCGTCATCGTCGCGATCGGGCGCGCCTCCAGCCGGCCCAGGCTGATCGGTTCGCCGGTGACTTCGCAATAGCCATATTCGCCGTCGTCGATCCGGCGCAGCGCGGCATCGATTTTGGAGATCAGCTTGCGCTGCCGGTCGCGGGTACGCAGTTCGAGCGACCAGTCCGCCTCGCTCGACGCGCGATCGTTCAGATCGGCTTCACGCAACGAGTCGACCTGTAGCTGCGACAGCGTACCCTGCGCCTCACGCCGGATCGCCTCTTTCCAGGCCAGCAGCTTGTGGCGGAAATACGCCTGTTGGCGCGGATTCATGAATGGTTCGTCCGCGCTGGGGCGGTAACCATCCGGCATTGGGCTGGAGAGCGCCTCCGGCTCGTCAAACGCGTCTTCGACCTGACTCATCACCGTCGCCATGACCTTCTCCCGCCCACGTGAAGGATGTCGTCAGCATCTCTGCACGCCCCTTTGGGCGCGCCTATAATCGTCTGACCGATCCTCCACAAGCGAACAGGATGGTCGTAATCGATACGATATGTCGCAACGCTGAACACTTGAGGTCGGCGGGCGGGGCGCGCCCGCCGACACACGGCGATCAGGCGGAGAGCAGCGCCTTCTCGATGTCGGGAATCGGATGCCCGGTCAGGTCCTTGTCCAGCTCGCCGGTCAGTCGCGCGCTCACCTCCTTGTGATAATGTTTGCGCAGCTCGCCCAGCGTGCGCGGGGGCGCGATCACGATCAGCGATTCGAAATCGTTCGACAGCGCGCGACGCTTCAGCAAGTCGGCGGCGTCGGCGGCGAAGCGATCTTCCTCCAGCTGATGAAAGTCGGTCTGTTCGAAGCTGCCGCGCGAGGGCGCGAATTGCGCGCCGCCGCCCTGCGCATGGCCCGAACCGCCCTGCGCGGCATTGGGCGCCCCGGCCCCGCTCTGCGTCGAAGAGGCACCGCCCGCGGCGTCGGTCGCCTGATCGCGCGTGGCGGGATTGGCGCGCTCCTCGGCGTGTTCGACCTGCAAGTTTGGGTAATCGGCATCGCCCTCGTTGCGCAGGAACAGCAGCTTGCGGCCATCGGCGACCAGGACGACCGAATTGTGGGGGACCTGCATGGACGTTTCTCCTTCTGCTCGTTGCGTCACGGGCGAAGAACGCCGCGCGCGCGGCGCGGGTTGCCTCGGGCCATGTGCGGGGTCATAGCGCGGCCATGCACGACATCCGCCTGATCCGCGACGATCCCGCCGCTTTCGATGCCGCCATGGCCAAGCGTGGCCTGCCCGCCAGCGCCGAAACGCTCGTGTCGCTCGACCGCCGCCGCCGCGAGGCCGCGACCGAGGCGCAGACCGCGCAGGCGCGCCGCAACGAGGCGTCGAAGGCGATCGGCGCGGCCAAGGCGAAGAAGGACGAGGACACCGCCGCCGCGCTGATGGCGGAGGTGGCGACGCTCAAGGAACGGCTGCCGCAGCTCGAAGCCGAGGAGGCGGAGACAGGCAACGCGCTCGACGAGGCGCTGGCCGCTTTGCCCAACGTCCCGGCCGCCGATGTGCCGGAAGGCGCGGACGAGGACGACAACCAGCTCGTCCACGAACGCGGGCAGCGGCCGGCGTTCGCCTTCACCCCGCGCGAGCATGACGCGATCGGCCCGGCGCTGGGGCTGGACTTCGAAACCGGCGCGGCGATCGCGGGCGCGCGCTTCACGCTGGTGCGCGGCGATGCGGCGCGGCTGCAACGCGCGCTCGGGCAGTTCATGCTCGACCGGCTGACCCGCGAGCACGGCTATGAGGAGGTCGCGCCGCCGCTGCTGGTCCGCGACGAGGCGGTGTTCGGGACCGGGCAATTGCCCAAGTTCGCCGAGGATCTGTTCCGCACCACCGACGGGCGCTGGCTGATCCCCACCGCCGAGGTGTCGCTCACCAATATCGTGCGCGAGAAGATTCTCAGCCACGACGTCCTGCCGCTGCGTTTCGCGGCGCTGACGCCGTGCTTCCGTTCCGAGGCGGGCGCGGCCGGGCGCGACACGCGCGGCTATATCCGCCAGCACCAGTTCGACAAGGTCGAGATGGTGTCGATCGTCGCCCCCGAAGCGAGCGAGGACGAGCATGAGCGGATGACCGCCTGTGCCGAGGGCGTGCTCGATGCCTTGGGGCTCGCCTATCGCCGCATGAAATTGTGCACCGGCGACATGGGGTTCACCGCGGCGCGCACCTACGATCTGGAGGTGTGGCTGCCCGGCCAGCAGCGCTATCGCGAGATTTCGAGCTGCTCGACCTGCACGGATTTCCAGGCGCGGCGGATGAACGCGCGCTATCGGCCCGAAGGCGAGAAGACGACGCGGTTCGTCCACACCCTCAACGGCTCGGGACTGGCGGTCGGGCGGACGCTGGTCGCAGTGCTGGAGAATTACCAGCGCGAGGACGGGACGGTGGCGGTGCCCGAGGTGCTGCGGCCGTATCTCGGCGGACTCGAATTGCTGGGCGCACGCTGATGCGAATTCTGCTCTCGAACGACGACGGCTATCACGCGCCGGGGCTTGCGGTGCTGGAGAAGATCGCCGCGCAGCTCTCCGACGACGTCTGGGTCTGCGCGCCGGCCTCCGAGCAATCCGGCACCGGCCGCTCGCTGACGCTGACGCGGCCGCTGCGGGTCAAGCAGTTCGGGGAAAAGCGCTTCGCCGTCGGGGGCACGCCCACCGATGCGGTGATGTACGCACTGGCGGAGGTGCTGCGCGACGGCCCGCCCGACCTGATCCTGTCCGGCGTCAACCGCGGCGGCAACATCGCCGAGGACGTGATGTATTCGGGCACCGTCTCGGCGGCGATGGAGGGCGCGCTGGCCGGCGTCCGCTTGGTCGCGCTCAGCCAGCGCTACGGCCGCCGCGAGCCGGGCGAGGACGTGTCGTTCGCCGCCGCGGAGGCATGGGGCGCGCGCGTGCTGCGGCCGTTGCTCGATCATGACTGGACGCCGCGCTCGGTAATCAACATCAACTTCCCCGAACCCGAGGCAGGCGCGGTAAAGGGCGTGCGCGTCGTGCCGCAGGGCCTGCGCGATTACGGCCGTGTGCGGTTCGACCGGCGCACCGATCCGCGCGGCTTCGACTATCACTGGCTGTCGATGGGGCGGGCCACGCCGGCCGCCGACGATGGCAGCGATCTAACGACGATCACGCAGGGCTGGATCACGGTAACGCCGCTCCAGCTCGACCTGACGTTGCACGACTCGCTCGCGGCGCTCGGCGACGCCTTCGCCGGGGTGTAGCGCGGCTTGACGCGGCGAGCGGCGAGGTCGGCGGCGCTGCTGCTGGTGCTGGCGGGATGTATCCCCGCCGCCGACCCGCGCCTCGCTCCGCCTGCGGCCGCCCCGGTGCCCGCCGCCGACCTGCCTTCCGAGCCGCCGCCCGAGTCCGAGCCCCAGTCGACGGTCGAGGCACCGCACCCGGTCCGTCCGTCCCGCCCGACCCGCCGTCCGCCGGTCGAGCAACTCGCCGCACCGCGACCGGCGTGGGAAGCAGCGCCGGTCACGCCCGATGCGCGGCTGGTCCGCACGCAGGACGTGGTCGTCCGCCCGGGCGACACGCTGAGCGCGATCGCCGAGCGAACCGGCGCGTCGATCGCCGCTATCGCACGCCGCAACACACTGTCGCCGCCCTATTCCCTTCGCGCCGGGCAACGACTGGTAATCCCCGGCGGCCGCTATCACCGCGTCGATCCCGGCCAGACCGGCATCGGCATCGCCCGCGCCTATGGTGTCCCGTGGAGCGAGGTGGTCGCCGCCAACGATCTGCGCGAGCCGTTCGTGCTGGTGACCGGCCAGCGCGTACTGATCCCCTCGCCACCCGCCTCCGCTGCTGCGCGCGCCGCCGCGTTCACGCTCGACGTCGACACGATCCTTACCGGCGGCGAGCCGGCGGTGGCGAGCGGACGCGCGCCGGTGCGCCCGGTGAAGGGCGCGACCAAGGTTCCGGCCGCCACGGTCCCCGTCGCCCCGCCGAGCACCGCACCGGGGCGCTTCAGCTGGCCGCTGACCGGACAGATCGTCCGCCGCTTCGGCGTCGGGCGCAGCGGCGAGCGCTTCGACGGGATCGAGATCGCGGTGCCGTCGGGCACGGAAGTGAAGGCAGCGGCGGCGGGCACCGTCGCTTATGCCGGCGACGGCATCGCCGCATTGGGCGGGCTCGTCATCATCAAGCACGGCGAAAACTGGACGTCGATCTACGGCCACGCCGGCAAGCTGCTGGTGCGGCGCGGACAGGCGGTGACGCGCGGGCAGGTGATCGCACTGAGCGGCGCGACCGGCTTCGCCGACCAGCCCGAGCTGCATTTCGAGCTGCGCCGCGGCCGATCCCCCGTCGATCCGGTGACGCAATTGCCGCGCCGCTGACGCGCGTGTAACGACGCCAGCGCTATGACCGAATATCAGTCCGACCTGCTCCGCACGCTGACCGCGCGCGGCTACATCCACCAGATGACCGACGCCGCCGCGCTCGACGCGCTGGCTGCCAAGCAGGTCGTGCCCGGCTATATCGGCTTCGACCCGACCGCGCCGTCGCTACACGTCGGCAGCCTGGTGCAGATCATGCTGCTGCGTCGGCTGCAACAGGCCGGGCACAAGCCGGTCGTGCTGATGGGCGGCGGCACCGGCAAGATCGGCGACCCGAGCTTCAAGGACGAGGCGCGCAAGCTCAACAGCGATGAGGTGATCGCCGCCAATGTCGCGGGCATCAAGCGCATCTTCGACCGCTTCCTGACCTTCGGCGACGGCCCGAGCGACGCGGTGATGCTCGACAATGCCGAATGGCTCGACAAACTGGAGTACATCCCGTTCCTGCGCGAGGTCGGGCAGCATTTCAGCGTCAACCGGATGCTCAGCTTCGACTCGGTCAAGCTGCGGCTGGATCGCGAGCAGTCGCTGTCGTTCCTCGAATTCAACTACATGATCCTGCAAGGCTACGACTTCCGCGAGCTGGCGCGGCGCGCGGGCGTGCGGCTCCAGATGGGCGGCAGCGACCAATGGGGCAATATCGTCAACGGCGTCGAGCTGGCGCGGCGGATGGACGGCACCGAAGTGTTCGGCGTGACCACCCCGCTGCTCACCACCGCCTCGGGCGAGAAGATGGGCAAGACCGTCGCAGGCGCGGTGTGGCTCCACGAGGACCAGCTGCCGCATTTCGATTACTGGCAGTTCTGGCGCAACACCGACGACCGCGATGTCGGGCGCTTCCTGCGGCTGTTCACCGACCTTTCGCTCGACGAGATCGCGCGGCTGGAGGCGCTGGACGGCGCGGAGATCAACGAGGCCAAGAAGGTGCTCGCCAATGAGGCGACCGCGATGTGCCGCGGGCGTGCCGCCGCCGAGGACGCGGCGGAGACAGCGCGCAAGACCTTCGAGGAAGGCGCGAGCGGTGCGGGGCTGCCGTCGATGGTCGCACCGGGTGCGACGCCGCTGGTCGACGTGCTCGTGACGCTCGGCTTCGCCGCCTCGAAGGGGGAGGCACGCCGGCTCATCAAGGGCGGCGGCGCGCGGATCGACGGCGAGAAGGTCGCCGACGAAGCAGCGGTAGTGACCGTGGCCGGAGCACCGGTGCGCATCTCCGCGGGCAAGAAGCACCACGGGATGGTGAACCCCGCTTAACGTCTTTGCTCACTCCACGTTAACTCCGGTCAAGCAACAAGGCGGAGTTAGCGTAGGAGGACGACATGGCCGTACGACCGGCGACGATAGCGTATGAGGACCGCGTCGAGCCGCGCGACGAGACGCTGCATCGTACGCGGCTAATCGTCGCGGGCGGCGAATCGCGGCTGGTGACGATCGTCAACGTTTCGCCCAACGGCTTCATGGCGCGCAGCGACGAGGCGTTCGCGGTCGGCGATGCCGTGACGGTCACGCTCCCGGTCGCCGGCAGCTTCACCGCCGAGGTGCGCTGGGCGCTCGGCGGGCGGATCGGGTGCAAGCTGGCGCAGGAAGTGCCGCCGGCCCTATATCAATTCGTGCTCGCGGCGATGCGGTAACCACCCGTCATTGCGAGCGCAGCGAAGCAATGACGAGGGGTGCGCGACGTCACCCCCGCCGGAACACCACCACACCGATCAGCACCAGCACGATGCCGGCCAGCTTGGTCACCGTCACCGGCTGTTGCGGCAGTTGCAACAACCCGAAATGGTCGAGCGTCAGCGCCGCGACCAACTGGCTCGCGATCGCGATGCTGAGCGCCGCCGCGATCCCAAGCCGCGGCGCGGCGAAGGCAAGCGCCGCGACGAACGCCGCGCCATAAAGTCCGCCCAGCCACGCCCACCACGGCGCGCCCTTCAGCGCCGATAGCGGGGTGCGGTCAAACGCCCAGACGATCAGCAACGTCGCCGTCCCCACGGTGAACGACACCAGCGCCGCCAGCCAGACCGAGCCGGACACGCGTGCCAAGGCGGCATTGGTCGGCGGCTGGATTGCAAGCCCCAGCCCTGCGAGCACGACGATGACGATCGGTATCAGACCGGGCAAAGTGACAATCTCCTTGGGCACCTTCGCTAAGCTCGCTTAACCCCCACACCGTTCGTGCTGAGCTTGTCGAAGCACGTGCCCGGTCGCACGCCCTTCGACAAGCTCAGGGCGAACGGCGCTTAGTGCACCGGACCGGAATTCATTATCGTCATTGCGAGCGTAGCGAAGCAATCCAGTGCCGGACCAGTAACGCCCTGCATTGCTTCGCTACGCTCGCAATGACGTCCACTCACCCGGACCGCAGCAGCGCCACGCCCGCGTCGCGCTCGAACAGATAGAGCGCGATCCGCGCCGCCTGCCCGCGCGGACCGTTCAAACCGCCGTCACGATCGATCAGCAACCGCGCATCGTCGGTCGCAGCGGGCAGCAGTTCCGACAGTAACTCCGGGGTGGCAAGCCGGAACATCGCCTCCCCCGATTGCCGGGTGCCGAGCAACTCGCCTGCGCCGCGCAGCCGCAAATCCTCTTCGGCGATGCGAAACCCGTCATTGGTCTCGCGCATCAGCGCCAGCCGCGCGCGCGCGGTCTCGCTCAGCGATCCGCCGCGCAGCAACAGGCACACCGATCGCCTGCCGCCGCGCCCGACCCGACCGCGCAGCTGGTGGAGCTGCGCGAGCCCGAAGCGATCGGCATGTTCGATGACGATCAGCGTCGCGTTCGGCACGTCGACCCCGACCTCGATCACCGTCGTCGCGACCAGCACGCCGATCTCGCCGGCCGAGAAGCGCGCCATCACCGCGTCCTTCTCCGCACCTTTCATCCGCCCGTGCACCAAGCCGACGCGGTCACCAAAGCGGCTCGCCAGCGCGGCGGCGCGCGCCTCGGCGGCTTGCAGGTCGCTCGTCTCGCTTTCCTCGACCAGCGGGCAGACCCAATACGCCTGCTTGCCCTCCGACAGATGTCGGCCGAGCGCATTGACGACCTCGTCGACGCGTTCCTCGGACAGCACGCGCGTCTCGATCGGTTCGCGACCCGGCGGCATCTCGTCGAGCCGGCTCTGGTCCATCTCGCCGTGCAGCGCGAGCGTCAGCGTGCGCGGGATCGGGGTGGCGGTCATCGCCAGCAGATGCGGCGGGGTGCGGCCCTTGGCCTGCAACAACATCCGCTCCGCCACGCCGAAGCGATGCTGTTCGTCGACCACCACCAGCCCGAGGTCGCGATAGCTGACCGCCTCCTGAAAGATCGCGTGCGTGCCGACGAGGATGTGGATCGACCCGTCTGCCAGCCCCATCAACGTCGCCTCGCGCGCGCGGCCCTTGTCGCGCCCGGTCAGCACCGCAATCTCGACCGGCAGGCCGGCCAGCGTTCGCCGCAGCGTCTCATAATGCTGGCGCGCGAGGATTTCGGTCGGGGCAAGCATCGCCGCCTGCGCACCGGCCTCAACCGCGATCAGCAGCGCCATCGCCGCGACCAAGGTCTTGCCCGAGCCGACATCGCCTTGCAGCAGCCGCAGCATCGGCGCGCTCTGCGCGAGGTCGCCCTCGATCTCACGGACGCTGCGCGCCTGCGCGCCGGTGAGCTGATACGGCAGCCGCAACAGGTCGCGCAGCCGCCCGTCGCCCTGCAACGCCCGCCCCCGCCGCTTGCGCGTATCGGCGCGGACGATCGACAGCGCGAGCTGGTTGGCGAACACCTCGTCATAGGCGAGCCGCGCGCGCGCCACCGCATCGGCGGGATCGGTGTGGAGCCGCGTCATCGCCTCGCGCCACGCCGGCCAGTCGCGCTGCGCCTTGAGGCTCGGCTCGATCCACTCGGGCAGATCGGGCGCGCGCGCCAGCGCCTGCTCGACCAGCGCGCCGAGCCGGCGGGAGGTCATCCCTTCGGTCAGCGGATAGATCGCCTCGCGCTCGCGGAAGTCGCCGTCCTCGCCGCCGACTTCCGGGTGGATGATCTGGAGATCCTGCCCGTATTGATCGAGCCGTCCCGACACACGGCGCGGCTCGTTCAGCGGCAGCAACTTGCGCACCCGCCCCGAACCGCCGCCGAAGAACACCAGCGCCACCATATTGCCGTGCGCGTCGCGCGCGACGACCCGCGTCGGGGCACGCGGGCTGCTGCTGGTGCGATAATCGGTCGGGGTCAGCGTGATCGCGATCGTCCGCCCGACATCGCTCTGCATCAGCTCGTCGCGCGGCCAGCGGTCGACCCAGCCCGAGGGGACATGGAACAACAGGTCGAGCACGCGCGCGATTCCCAGCCGGTCGAGCGGCTTGGCGAGCGCGGGACCGACGCCCTTCAGCGCCTCGACCTCGGCGAACAACGGATTGAGGATATCGGGTCGCATGACTATCTGGTGCCGTACCCTGCCCCGACGGTCGCCGCCAGCGCCCGCCGGTCGTTTTGCATTGGAACGTCATGGACCACGACATCCGCCTGAAACGCCTGCGCTTCCGCGCCTGGCATCGTGGCACCCGCGAGGCCGATCTGATGATCGGCGGTTTCTTCGACGCGCATGGCGCGACATGGAACGCCGAGCAGCTCGACTGGTTCGAGCGGCTGCTGGAAGAACAGGACGTCGACATTATGGGCTGGGCGATCGGCTCGCTGCCCTGCCCGGCGGAATGGGAGGGCGAGATGATGCAGACGATGCGGCGCGTCGACTTCGTGACGGTGCTCGACACGGGGATGTAGCCACGACCTGCCCCCTCTCCCCTCCGGGGAGAGGGCTGGGGTGAGGGGCCGGGGTCTCACCGAGACCGACACTCTCTGCGAGGCCCCTCCCCCTCACCCAACCCTCTCCCCAAGGGGAGAGGGCTAGAAGAAGAACCATGCCCGACCTCTCCACGATCCTCAAAGCCACCGTCCCGCTCACGCTCTCGGGCGTTCCCGGCGGCTTCCTCCCCGCGCTGCTCGCCGACCTCGCGCGCGCCGCGCCGCGTCGCGCGGTGTTCGTCGCCGCCGACGAGGCGCAGATGCGCAGCATCGCCGCGACCGCGCCCTTCTTCGCGCCCGAGCTGGAAGTCGTGCAGCTCCCGGCCTGGGACTGCCTTCCCTACGACCGCGCCTCGCCGACGCTGCGCGTCATGGCGGAACGGATCGGCGCGCTGCACCGCCTGCAGCAGAAGCCGGCCGGGCCACAGCTCGTGCTCACCACCGTCAACGCGCTGACCCAGCGGACACTGACCCCGTTCCGCATCCGCCAGCTGGTTGCCGAGCTGAAGCCCGGCGCACGCATCGACCGAGACGCGCTCGGCGCATTGTTGCAGGCAAACGGCTATGTCCGCACCGACACCGTCCACGACGCGGGTGAATATGCCGTCCGCGGCGGGATCGTCGATCTGTTCCCGAGCGGCGAGGAACAGGCGCTCCGCCTCGACTTCTTCGGCGACGAGATCGAGAGCGTCCGCACCTTCGACCCCGGCGACCAGCGCACCACCGGACGGCTCGACGGCTTCGTGCTGCTCCCCGCGTCCGAGGCGCTGCTCGACGACGACAGCGTCAAGCGCTTCCGCACCCGCTATCGCGAGAAGTTCGGCGCCACCGCGACCGGCGACCCGCTCTATCAGGCGGTCAGCGAAGGCCGGCGGCTGGCCGGGATGGAGCATTGGCTCCCGCTGTTCGAGGAGAAGCTGGCGACGCTCTGGGACCATCTCGGCGACGACGCCGTGGTGGTGCGCGACGCGGGCACCCCGGCGGCGGTCGAGGGGCGGCTCGACGCGATCGCCGATTATTACGAGAACCGGAAGCGCGCCGAGGCGGCCGAGCCCGGCAGCTATCGCGCGCTGCCCGCCAAGACGCTCTACCTCGACGAAGAGGAATGGCGCGCCGAGGTCGCCGGGATGCCCGCGCATCTGGTCACGCCGTTCCACGAACCCGAATCCTCGACCGTCCTAGACTTCCAGGTCGACGGCCCGCGCGATTTCGCGCCGGAGCGCGCCAATCAGGCCAATGTCTATGAGGCGGTGGTCGCGCATGTCGCGCGGCTGAAGAAGGACGGGCGCAAGCCGATCCTCGCCAGCTATTCGGTCGGCGCACGCGACCGGCTCAAGAACCTGCTCGACGATCACGGACTGATCGGGGCGCGGCTGGCCGAGACGTGGCAGGATGCGCTGGGCGCCGCCGATCGCGGCGTCGCGCTCACGGTGGTGGGGCTCGATCATGGCTTCACCGCCCCCGATGTCGCGGTCTTGACCGAGCAGGACATGCTCGGCGACCGGCTGATCCGCCGCGCCAAGCGCCGCAAGTCCGCCGACGCCTTCCTCGCCGAACTAGCGACGCTGTCGCCGGGCGATCTGGTCGTCCACACCGACCACGGCATCGGCCGCTATGTCGGGCTGACGCAGGTGCCGGTCGCCAAGGCCCCGCACGATTGCGTCGCGCTCGAATATGCCGGGGGCGACAAGCTCTACATTCCGGTCGAAAATCTCGAAGTCCTCTCGCGCTACGGCTCGTCGGAGGAAGGCGCGAGCCTCGACCGGCTCGGTGGCGAGGCGTGGCAGCGCCGCAAGTCGAAGATGAAGGAGCGCATCCGCGAGATCGCGGGCACGCTGATCGCGGTCGCCGCCGAGCGCGCGCTGCGCCCCGGCGAGGTCGCCGAGCCTGATGCGAGCGGCTATCCGGCCTTCGTCGATCGCTTCCCCTATGAGGAAACCGACGATCAGGAGCGCGCGATCTCGGACGTGCTCGGCGATCTGGCGGCGGGCAAACCGATGGACCGGCTGATCGTCGGCGACGTCGGCTTCGGCAAGACCGAGGTCGCACTACGCGCCGCCTTCGTCGCGGCGATGGCCGGGATGCAGGTCGCGGTGGTCTGCCCGACCACCCTGCTCGCGCGTCAGCATTACCAGAATTTCTGCGCGCGCTTCGACGGCTTCCCGGTCGAGATCGGTCGCCTGTCGCGGCTCGTGACCGCCAGCGAGGCGAAGAAGGTCAAGGACGGGATTGCGAACGGCACGATCGACATCGTCATCGGCACCCACGCGCTGCTCGCCAAGAACGTCGACTTCAAGCGGCTCGGCCTCGTGATCGTCGACGAGGAACAAAGGTTCGGCGTCACCCACAAGGAGCGGCTCAAGACGCTGCGCGCCGACGTGCACATGCTGACGCTGACCGCCACGCCGATCCCGCGCACGCTGCAGATGGCGATGGGCGGCCTGCGGGAATTGTCGGTGATTCAGACCCCGCCGGTCGATCGGCTTGCGGTGCGCACTTATGTGATGCCGTGGGACCCGGTCGTGCTGCGCGAGGCGTTGCTGCGCGAACATTATCGCGGCGGGCAGAGCTTCCTCGTCACCCCGCGCATCGCCGACCTGCCCGACATCGAGGATTACCTCCGCCGCGAGGTGCCCGAGATCCGCTATGTCGTCGCGCACGGCCAGATGGCACCGACCGAGGTCGAGGAACGCATGTCGGCGTTCTACGACAAGAAGTTCGAGGTGCTGGTCTCGACCACGATCATCGAGAGCGGGATCGACATTCCCTCCGCCAATACGATGATCGTCAACCGCGCCGATCGCTTCGGGCTTGCGCAGCTCTACCAGCTCCGCGGTCGCGTCGGCCGGTCGAAGACTCGCGCCTATGCCTATATGGTCGCCCCGCCCGAGCGGCAGATGACCGAGGCGGCGGAAAAGCGGCTGAAGGTGCTGAGCGATCTCGATACGCTGGGCGCCGGCTTCCAGCTCGCCAGCCACGATCTCGACATTCGTGGCGCGGGCAATCTGCTCGGCGACGAGCAATCGGGGCATATCAAGGAGGTCGGCTACGAACTCTACCAGTCGATGCTGGAAGAGGCGATCCTCGAGGCCAAGGCCGGCGGGCTGCGCGAGCGTCAGCGCGACTTCTCGCCGCAGATCAGCGTCGACGCGCCGATCCTGATCCCCGAGGATTACGTCCCCGATCTCGACCTGCGGATGGGCCTGTATCGCCGCCTCAACGAAGTCGACGAGGTGCAGGGGCTCAACGCCTTCGCCGCCGAGATGATCGACCGCTTCGGCCCGTTGCCCGAAGCGACCGACAATCTGGTAAAGATCATGGAGATCAAGCTCAACGCCAAGAAGGCGTGCGTCGCCAAGCTCGACGTCGGGCCGAAGGGTGCGCTGGTCGCGTTCCACGACGATCGCCCGCCGAACATCGCCGGGCTGCTCGCCTATGTCGACAAGCTGGGCGGCATCGCCAAGCTGCGTCCGGACAGCAAACTGGCGCTGACCCGCGTCTGGGCCGATCCGAAAGCGCGACTGCACGGCGCGCTGCAATTGTCGAAGGGGCTGGCGAAGGCGGCGGGCTAATCTACTTCTCGTCACCCCGGACTTGATCCGGGGTCCCGCTTACCCACGGCGCGGATCAAGCCCGGGACGACGACGGCCTCAGCTGCTGTGGTCGGAAATGATCTTCCAGCCGTCCTTGCGCCGCTCGAACAGCAGCGTCGTCAACCCGGTCTGCGGCGCACCGCTCGCCGGCGTCAGCGTCCAGCGCGCGACATGCAGGACGTGGACGGCGCTCAGCGGGCGCCACGCCATCGGCTGGAAGCTGAGCCGCCCGCGCGTGTTGCCGCCCGCCGTAAAGCTTTTGGCATACCGCCCGGCGATCGCCGGCTTGCCGCGCACCACCTTGTCGCCGGCCACATAGACCGCGTCGGTCGCATAGATCGCCGTGAAGCGCGCCAGATCGCCGGCGTTCCAGCCCGCGGCGCTGTCGGCCATCGCGGCCTCGATCGCCGCCTGCGGGGTGGCCGGCTGTGCAGCGGCCGCGATCAGGGCCGGCACGATCAGCAGCATGTCATTTCCCCTTCACCGATCCGCTGCGCACCAGCTCGATCAACCCGGCATCGTCGAGCGGCCCGGCACACAGATATCCCTGATAGAAGGTGCAGCCGCGCGCGGCGAGCAGCAGCCGTTGCGCCTCCGTCTCCACCCCCTCCGCGATCGTTTCGAGGCCCAGCCCCTCGGCGATCCCGAGTACGCCCTGCAACACCACGCGATTGCGCGCGTCGCTGACCGCCGCCTGCGTCAGGCTGCGGTCGATCTTGATATAGTCGAGCGGCAGCGTCGCGACATAGGAGAGGCTGGAATAGCCGGTCCCGAAATCGTCGAGCGCCACGCGACACCCCGCCGCCCGCAGTGCCGCCAGCGCGACCCCGGCGGCGCGCAGATTGTCGATCATCGCCCCCTCGGTCACCTCGGCGGTGACGCGGCCGGGCGCGATGCCGGCCTCGTGGACGCGCGCGAGGAAGCGGCTGACGAACGGCGTTCGCGACAGGTCGGTGGCGGTGACGTTGACCGCGATCCGCAAGCCCGACAGCGCATCCGGCCAGTCGGCGGCGCGACGCAGCGCCAGCGCCTGGACGTGATCGGACAGGGCCACCCCCAGTCCGGCACGCTCCGCCGCCGCCAGCAACGTCTCCGCCCCCAGTTCGCCGAGTCGTGGGTGATGCCAGCGCGCCAGCGCCTCGACGCCGACGATCCGTCCGTCGATCAGGTGGACCTGCGGCTGGAAGCGGACGTCGATCTCCTGCCGCTCCATCGCGCGGTGCAGGTCGGCGGCGAGCGCGGCGATCGGCACACCGCTGCCCTCGGTCGCGACGCGCGTGGTCACGCCCTCGCTCGCCCGCGCATGGGCCAGCGCCTCGGCGGCGCGGCGCAGCAGATGGTCGAGCGGCTCATGATCGATCCGCCGCGCCACGCCGATCCGCGCGCCGAGGTGGATCGTCTCGTTGCCGATCGTGAACGGCTGTTCGAGCGCGCGTTCGACGGAATCGACCGCCGCGTCGCCGGTCTGCGCATCGCCGGCCACCACGATCGTGAAGGTCGCGCCGCTGCGCACCGCGGCGCTGCGATAATCCGCCAGCGCATTGCTCAGCCGCTCGTCGATCGCCGCGACGAGCTGATCGCCGGTCGCGCGACCATAGGCCGCGTTGACGATCTCGAAACTGGTCGGCGCGGCGGTGATCGCGGTGACGTCACGGTCGGCCGAGGACACCAGTTGAAGCTGTTCCTCGCTGGCCGATCGTTCGCCACGCCGACGACCGGCGGCGCGCTGCATGGTTCGTGTCTGACGCTCCATGATGCCGGTCGTAGGCGGTGGCGCGCGGCGCGGCAATCCGATCTTGCCGGGGCGTGAACGACTCAATAGCTTCGCGCGTTGTGACCGCGATGACTCAGAACAGCAGCACGGCCGCGCCGCTTGTCGACGGCTTCGGCCGCACGATCCGATACTTGCGCGTGTCGGTAACGGATCGCTGCGACCTGCGGTGTCGCTATTGCATGGCGGAACATATGACGTTCCTGCCACGCGAAAAAATCGCGTCGCTCGAGGAATTGGCGATCATCGCCGAACGGTTCGTGGCGCGCGGGGTGCGCAAGGTGCGCCTGTCGGGCGGCGAACCGCTGGTGCGGCGCGACGTGCTGCAACTGGTCCAGCGGCTCGGCCGGCACGTCGGCGGTGCGCTCGACGAACTGACGATGACCACCAACGGCACCCGGCTGCGCGATCATGCCGCGGCGTTGCGCGACGCGGGGGTGCGGCGGCTGAACGTCAGCCTCGACAGCCGCGATCCCGATCGCTTCCGCCACATCACCCGCCACGGCGATGTCGCGCAGGTCCTGGACGGGATCGCCGCCGCGCGCGACGCCGGACTGGCGATCAAGATCAACATGGTGGCGCTGAGGGGCATCAACGAGGATGAGATCGCCGCGATGCTCGACTGGTGCGTTGCGGAGGGTCACGACCTGACGCTGATCGAAACCATGCCGCTCGGCGCGATCGACGAGGATCGCACCGATCGCTTCCTGCCGTTGACCACGGTGAAGGAGCGGCTCGACGCACGTTTCGGGCTGGAACGCGACGCGGCGCAGACCGGCGGCCCGGCGCGCTACTGGCGCGTCGACGGCAGCGCCACGCGGCTCGGGCTGATCTCGCCGCTGACGCAGAATTTCTGCGACGGGTGCAATCGCGTCCGCCTGACCACCGAAGGCCGGCTCTATACCTGCCTGGGCCACGACGATCATCGCGACCTGCGCGCCGCCTTGCGTGAAGGTGGCGTCGCGGCGCTCGACGCCGCGATCGAGGATGCGCTGACCACCAAGCCGCGCCGCCACGATTTCCGCATCGGGCACGGTGAGGGTCCGGCGGTCGCACGGCATATGAGCGTCACCGGCGGATGACGCTTTATTCCCGGCGGGCGCTGGTCGCCTCGCCCACCGCCCCCGCGCAGGCCGCGCGTGCCGAACTCGCCGACGCGTGGGACTGGTGCCCGCTGGAGGACGCCGATCTGGTCGTCGCGCTGGGTGGCGACGGCTTCATGCTCCAGACGCTGCATCTGCTGCTGGAGCGGCGGCGCGCGATCGTCCCGGTGTTCGGGATGAACCTCGGCACCGTCGGCTTCCTGATGAACGAATGGCGCCGCCACGATCTGGACGGCCGGATCGAACGAGCGCGGGCGTTCAAGGTGACGCCGCTGACCGCCACCGCAACCGGCTTCGACGGCAGCATCCACACGCTGCCCGCGATCAACGAGGTGTCGCTGCTGCGCGAGACGCGCCAGACCGCCAAGCTGGAGGTGCGGATCAACGACCGCATCGTGCTCGATGAACTGTCGTGCGACGGCATCCTGGTCGCCACGCCGGCGGGGTCGACGGCCTACAACCTCTCGGCACACGGCCCGATCCTGCCGCTCGGCTCGCAGATGCTGGCGCTGACCCCGATCAGCGCCTTCCGCCCGCGGCGCTGGCGCGGCGCGATCCTGCCCGACAAGACGCGCGTGTCGCTGCGCGTGCTCGACGCGGGCAAGCGCCCCGTCTCGGCGGTCGCGGACCAGCGCGAGGTGCGCAACGTGGCGCAGGTCGACATCGCGATGGACCGCGCGCGCGAGCTGACCTTGCTGTTCGATCCCGAGCACGCGCTCGACGATCGCATCACGATGGAGCAGTTCGTCGCATAAGTCAGAAAGATGAAATAAGGGTCTTGCGCGCCGAAAATCCGGCTTTATAGACCCCCTCCACGACGTTGAACGACGTTCCCTGATAGCTCAGCGGTAGAGCTCTCGACTGTTAATCGAGCGGCCGTAGGTTCGAATCCTACTCAGGGAGCCACCTCTTTTCGCCGGAGCCAATCGCTTCGGAAGTTGCGAAAATCGAGAGGTTCACGGTCGATCCTCCACCACGATGACGGCGTCGCTTGCCGAACCTTATCGGCGTCCGCGATCTGGAAACCTCCTGCGTCATTGCGAGCGCAGCGAAGCAATCCAGGGCGTCCCGATCAGGACCCGGATTGCATCGTTATCCCCGCCATGACCGCACCCGTTCACACCAGCGGTGGCCCGCTCACCCACCCTGCTGCGGCAAGCCCGAATCCGACCGGCGAGTCCGCATCGCCTCATTGGCCTCGTTCGCATTCGCCTTGTCGATCTGCGTCCATTCGGCGCGCGTGTGGCATGTCTTCTTGGTGAAGCGGCTGCCGGTCACGCCCATTTCCTTGCAGACGCGCTGATTGGGATCGACGGGCTTGGGCTCCCTGGCCGAAGCCAGCGCGGGGATCGAAAGCAACATCACCGCCACAGGCACCATCAGCTTCATCGAACCGTCCCCCGCCATCCGCATCGAATCGATGCCGGCATCGATCTTACGGCACCACCGCGTCGCAGAACAATCGCCGCGAAATCCGCCCGCTACACCGCCGCGCCGCCGCGGAGCGATTTCGTTCATCGCACGTTCCACTCATCTCGGCTATGCGACGGCTCGTCGCACCGCCCGGGTGCGTTGGAGAGTACGCCATGATGAAGAAGTTCGGCCGCTCAGCGATGGTGATGGCGCTGGCGGCCAGCACGACGCTGGTCGCGGCCTGCGCCACCGAGACTGCGTATCGGCCCGCGACGGGCAGCGGCTTCTACCGCACCGGTTACAGCGACCTGCGGATCGAACCCAACCGTTACCGCGTCACCTTTGCCGGCAACACCGTCACCGATCGCGATGTCGTTGAACGTTATCTGCTGTTCCGCTCTGCCGAGCTGACGCTCCAGAACGGTTACGATTATTTCGTGATGGCCGATCGCGATACCGATCGTCAGGCGCGCACCTATTCGACGCCCGGCTTCGGCGGCGGCTGGGGCCCTGGCTTCGGCGCGTTCGGCGGCGGTCTGTGGGGTCCGCGTTGGGGCTTCTACGGCCGCGGCTTCGGCTATCGCGCCTGGGACCCGTTCTGGGGCGGCCCGTGGGGCGGCTGGGGCGGTGGCCAGGACATCCGCACCGTCGACCGGTACGAGGCATCGGCCGAGATCGTGATGTTCAAGGGCACGCCCGATCGTGGCAACGTCCGCGCCTTCAATGCGCGTGCGGTGGTGGATTCGATCGGCCCGACGATCCGTCTGCCCAAGGCATCATAATCAGCCCATCCCGCCGGATGGCGAGAGGGGCATCGGTCCGGGTGACCGATGCCCCTTTTCTTTTCGTTCAATGCGGTACGGCGCCAAGCTCGAACCCGGTCTTGTCATGCAGTGCGAAGCGATCGACCAGATCCGCGCTCGCCTCATTATAGCCGACGATCTCGACCGCCGCCCCTTCGCGCCGTAGCCGCGCGACGATCTTGTCGAGCGCCGCGACCGCGGAGATGTCCCAGAAATGCGCCGCCGAGACGTCGATCACCACCGACGACGCCCGTTCCGCGGCGAAGGCGCGCGTGAACAGGTCGACCGAGGCGAAGAAAATCTCGCCACGCACCCGGTAGCGGACCGGATCGCTCGCGACGCGCTCGACCGCGAACATCCGCCGCACCTTGCCCGCGAAGAAGATCCCCGACAGCAGCACGCCCGCCGCGACGCCCTGCGCCAGATCGCGGGTCGCGACGACGACCGCCACCGTGACGAGGATCACGATCGACGAGGTCGGCGGGTGGCGGCGCAGATTGGGGATCGAGTTCCAGCTGAAGGTGCCGATCGACACCATCACCATCACCGCGACCAGCGCCGGCATCGGCACGCGCCCGACCACCGGCCCCAGCACCGCCAGCAGGAACAGCAGGAACGCGCCCGCGACGAAGGTCGACAGCCGCTTGCGCCCGCCCGAGGTGACGTTGATGACCGACTGCCCGATCATCGCGCAGCCGCCCATCCCGCCGACCAGCGCAGCCGCGAGGTTCGCGCCGCCCTGCCCCATGCATTCGCGGCGCTTGTCGCTCTCGGTATCGGTCATGTCGTCGACGATCTGCGCGGTCAGCATTGATTCGAGCAGCCCGACCGCCGCCATCGTCAGCGAATAGGGCAGGATGATGCGCAGCGTCTCCAGCGTCAGCGGCACCTGCGGCAGCGCGAGCGACGGCAGCCCCTCGGGAAGCCGTCCCATATCGCCGACGGTGCGCACCGGTAGGCCGAGCAGGATCGCCAGCACCGTCAACACGACGATCGCGACCAGCGGCGACGGCACCGCCCTGGTGACGCGCGGCAGCAGGTAGATGATCGCCAGCCCGCCCGCGACCAGCGCATAGCTGTGCCAGCTCACGCCGATAAGCTGCGGCAGTTGCGCCATGAAGATCAATATCGCCAGAGCGTTGACGAAGCCGGTGATGACGGAGCGCGAGACGAACTGCATCAGCAGGTCGAGCCGCAGCAGCCCCGCGACGATCTGGATGACGCCCATCAGGATCGTCGCGGCGAACAGATAGTCGACACCATGTTCGCGAACCAGCGGGGTCACGACGACGGCGACAGCAGCGGTCGCCGCGGAGATCATCGCCGGCCGCCCGCCGAGCAGCGAGATGACGATCGCGATCGCGATCGAGGCATAAAGCCCGACGCGCGGATCGACTCCGGCGATGATGGAAAAACCGATCGCCTCGGGGATCAGCGCCAGCGCGACGACGACCCCGGCGAGGATCTCGCGGCGCGCCTCGCCCACATCCGCGCACCATGCGGATCGGAAATGCGAAAAGATATTGGTCATGAGCCTGTTGAAACCACAACACGCATCGGCGCCCACGCAGGGGACGCTGGGTTCGGAACGATACGTGGAGGTTGCCCGGCGGATCGGCGGCCGGGATAGCCACCCGGATTTGCACCGGGTCCATGCGGATGCGGGGCTCATAGGCGAACCCAGCCCGTCGCGGCAAGACCCGAAGCCCGTCGCCCCTGCGAAGGCAGGGGCCCATGTCTGTAGAGTGGAAGAGAAAGGCCGACACACAACCGGCCAAGCCCTGTGTCAAACCGCTCACCAAGCCGACGCAGCCATAGGCCCCTGCCTACGCAGGGGCGACGACGACCTACACCACCCCCGCCCGCAGCCGCGCCGCCACCTCGCCTCCATCCACCCCCGCCTCGCGCATCGCCGCGAGCGTCGGCGCGCCATGCCGCTTCGCCAGCCGCGCGCCATCCTCACCCGTCAGCAGGTCATGATGCCACCATCGCGGCACCGGCAGTTCCAGCAACGCCTGCAGCACCCGGTGGACATGCGACGCCTCGAACAGATCGCGCCCGCGTACCACATCGGTCACGCCCTGCGCCGCATCGTCGACCGTCACCGCCAGATGATAGCTCGCCGGCGCATCCTTGCGCGCCAGCACCACATCGCCTTGCGCCAGCGCCGCGTTCGCCACCGTCTGCCCATGATCGCTCCACGACAGGTCACCGCAGCGCGCCACCGCCGCCGCCATGTCGAGCCGCCAGCAATGCGGCGCATCCCGCACCGGCGCATGGCGACAGGTTCCCGGATAGACGGCGACCGCGTCATGTGGCGCGCTCAATGCCTCCGCTATCTCTGCGCGTGTGCAATAACAACGATATAGCAGGCCCATCTCGCGCAGATGCTCAAGAGCGGCAGCATAGCGATCCAGCCGCGCCGACTGGCACACTACCTCTCCGTCCCATTTCAGGCCCAGCCAGCGCAGGTCATCGATGATCGTCGCGACATGCTCGGGCCGGCTGCGCGTGCCGTCGATATCCTCGATCCGCAGCAGGAACCGCCCGCCGCGCTCACGCGCAAAATCGTGTGCGCGCAGTGCGGAAAAGGCATGTCCCATGTGCAGCCGCCCGGTCGGCGAGGGCGCAAAACGGGTGACGACGCTCATGCCCGGCGATGTGCGCCGTGCCGCGCGCGCCGACAAGAGGGTGACGTTTGGCAATATCGCGCGTTAGGAAGCGCCTATGACCGAACCCACGCCCCCCGTCTCCGCCACCCGCCCGCACAGCTACACGATGCACGGCATCACGATCGACGATCCCTGGGCGTGGCTGAAGGACCCGAACTACCCCGACGTCACGGACAAGGACATTCTCGCCTATCTGGAGGAAGAGAACGCGTATTTCGAGGCGCAGATGGCGCCGCACCGCCCGTTGGTCGACCGCCTCTACGAAGAGATGAAAGGCCGCATCAAGGAGGACGAGAGCAGCGTTCCGCAAAAGGATGGCGACCATCTCTACTGGACCGCCTTCGAGACCGGCGGTCAGTATCGCAAATGGTGGCGCAAGCCGGTCGCGGGCGGCCCCGACGAACTGCTGCTCGACGAACCGGCGCTGGCCGAGGGCAAGGAATATTTCCGGCTCGGCGCCTTCTCGATCTCGAACGATGCGAGCAAGCTGGCCTATGCCATTGACGACAATGGCTCGGAGCGGTTCACGATCCACGTCAAGGACCTGACCACCGGCGCCCTGCTTCCGGACACGATCCCCGGCATGCTGTCCGAGATCGTCTGGACCGCCGACGACAGCGGCTTCCTCTACGGGCTCGCTAACAAGGAATGGCGCACCGACAATGCGCGCTTCCACCGGCTCGGCACCGACCCGGCCGAGGATGTCGAGCTTTATCATGAGGATGACGAGGGCTATCGCGTCGCGGTCGGCGAAACCAGCGACCGCAAGTGGATGGTGATCGGCACCGGCGATCACGTCACCAGCGAGATCCGGCTCCTGCCGGCAAGCGACCCGTTCGTCGAACCGATCCTGATCGCGCCACGCCAGCCCGGACGCGAATATGACGTCGACACGCACGACGACACGCTCTTCATCCACACCAACGACACCGACCCGATGTGGCGGCTGGTCACCGCGCCGATCTCCGCGCCCGGCGAATGGACCGAGCGGATCGCGCCGAGCCCGCATTTCTACACGACCGGTGTCGAATGTTTCCGCGACTTCTTCATCGTCGAGGGCCGCGAGGACGGGCTCGATCAAATTGAGATCCACGCCTACGATCCCGCCTCGCCGCCGCGGCGCATCGCTTTCCCGGAAGCGAGCTACGCCGCGGGGCTCGGCGACAATCCCGAGTACGAACAGACAGTTCTGCGCCTCGGCTATGAGTCGATGGTAACACCGAGCACCGTCTACGACTATGACACGGCGACCGGCGAACTCACCACATTGAAGGTGCAGGAAATCCCGAGCGGCTATGACGCGACGAAGTACGACACCCAGCGACTGAAGATCGCCGCCCGCGACGGCACCGAAGTGCCCGTGTCGATCGTCTATCCGCGCGACTTTCCACGTGATGGCTCGCGGCCGTTGTTCCTCTACGCTTACGGCGCCTACGGCCACGCGATCCCGCCGGGGTTCTCGACCGGCATCCTCAGCCTGCTCGACCGCGGCTTCGCATATGCAATCGCGCACATCCGCGGCGGCGACGACCTTGGCCAGCAATGGTATCACGACGGCAAGCTCGAGAAGCGCACCAATACTTTCAATGACTTCGTCGACGTTGCGAAGGGGTTGATCGAACAACGCTGGACGAGCGCGGGTCGCATCGCGATCGCCGGACGTTCGGCGGGCGGCGAGCTGATGGGCGCGGTCGTCAATTCCGATCCGCAGCTATGGGGCGCGGTGATCGCCGACGTGCCGTTCGTCGACGTGCTCAACACGATGCTCGACGAGACGTTGCCACTCACGCCCGGCGAATGGCCCGAATGGGGCAATCCGATCGAGGACAAGGCAGCCTTCGAACTTATTCGCAGCTACTCTCCCTATGACAATGTGAAGGCTCAGAATTACCCGTCGCTCTTCATCTCGGGCGGGCTCAACGATCCGCGCGTGACCTATTGGGAGCCCGCCAAATGGGCCGCGAAGCTGCGCGCCACCAAGACCGACGATAACGTCCTGCTGCTCAAGACCAACATGGGCGCAGGCCATGGCGGCAAGTCCGGTCGCTTCGAGAGCCTGCGCGAGGCCGCCGAGGAACATGCCTTCGTGCTGTGGCAATTGGGCGTCGAGGCATGACCGCGGCATGACGATCGAGGCGATCGTCGCGCGTTACGGGCTCGCCGCGCTATTCGCTGGCGCGGCGCTGGAGGGCGAGGCGGCGGTGATGGCGGGCGGCATCCTAGCACACAAGGGGCTGTTGTCGCTGCCGCTCGCGATGCTCGCCGCCGGGCTCGGCTCTTATGCGGCCGATCAGGCGTGGTTCTACGCCGGCCGCCATTTCCGCGACCACCGCTGGATCGCCGCCGCGCGCGCCAAGCCCGCGTTCGCGCGCGCGGTCGCCGCGTTCGAGCGCCATCCGACCGCGTTCATCTTCGCCTTCCGCTTCCTCTATGGCCTGCGCACCGTCAGCCCGATCGCGATCGGCTCGACCAACGTCTCGGCACGGCGTTTCGCGATCGTCAACGGCGTGTCGGCGACCTGCTGGGCGATCCTGTTCACCGGGATCGGCTATCTGTTCGGGCATGGCTTCGAGCAATTGCTCGGTCGGATCGTCGCCGACCGGCATCTGTGGTGGGCGGTCGGCGCGCTGCTCGCGGCGGGCATCGCCTTCGCGGGCTGGCGCTGGTACAAGGCGCGTCACGCATGACCTTCACGCAGACCTTCACCGCGCAACCCGCCGACATCGACGAGCTGGGCCATGTCAACAACGCCGTCTGGGTGCGCTGGATACAGGAGCTGTCGGTCGCGCACTGGGCGGCGATCGCCCCGCCGGCCCACCAGGCGGCCTATGTCTGGATGATCACCCGCCACGTCATCGACTATCGCGGCAATGTCGTGGAAGGCGAGACGGTGACCGGCGAGACCTGGGTGCCCGACCCCCCGCGCGGCGCGCGTTTCGACCGCCACTTCCGCTTCCTCGGCACCGACGGCAAGCTGCGCGTCGAGGGCGTGACGACATGGGCGTTGCTCGACCGCGCAACCGGGCGGCTGCTGCGGATCACGCCGGAGATCGCGGCGCCGTTCCAGTCGTGAGCGTGTGTGCCTCCCCCGCCCCGTTCGTCCTGAGGAGGGGCTGAGCCTGTCGAAGCCCCGTCTCGAAGGACACGCGCAACAACCGTGCTTCGAGACGCCATCTCGACTTCGCTCGACGGCTCCTCAGCACGAACGGTGTGGGTGAGGCGAGCAGCGAGCCTTGGCAGAAAAGGGCGGAGGCGGTCGCCAGCCCCCGCCCCCTTCTCACCTCGCAAAATCAAGCGTTCGCCGGCTGCTTCTCGCCGATCACCTTCAACAGATCGTCGAACGACTTGGAGAAGCTCGCCACGCCCTCGTCGACAAGCGTCTTGGTCACGCCGTCCAGATCGAGCCCCAGCCGCGCCTGCTCCGCGATCACATGCCGCGCCTCATCGACGCCCTGCGTCAGCGTCTGCGCGACCGTGCCATGGTCGCGGAACGCGTCCATCGTCTTGGGCGGCATGGTGTTGACCGTCTCCGGCCCGATCAGCTGGTCGACGTACAGCGTATCGGGATAATCGGGGTTCTTGGTGCCCGTCGACGCCCAGAGCAGCCGCTGCGGCTGCGCGCCCTTCGCCGCCAGCTTCTGCCAGCGCTCCGAGGCGATGAACTCCTGATACCAGGCATAGGCCAGCTTGGCATTGGCGATCGCCACCTTGCCCTTCAGCGCCTTGGCCTCTTCGCCGCCGGTGCCGGCGTCGATCGCATCGTCGATCTTGCTGTCGATCCGGCTGACGAAGAAGCTCGCCACGCTCGCGATCCGCTCTACGGACAAGTCCTTGGAGATGCGCTCCTCCAGCCCCTCGACATAGGCATAGGCGACCTTCTTGTACGCCTCGACCCCGAACAGCAATGTCACATTGACGTTGATCCCCTTGGCGATCGTGTCGCGGATCGCGCGCACGCCGTCGTCGGTGCCGGGGATCTTGATCATCAGGTTCGGGCGGTCGACCGCCTGCCACAGCCGCTCGGCTTCCTCGGCGGTTTCCGGGCCCTTCAGCGCGAGATACGGCGACACCTCAAGGCTGACATAACCGTCCTTGGAATCCAGCCGGTCGTAGACCGGGCGCAGCGTGTCGCACGCCGCCTGGATGTCCTTGATCGCCTGCGCCTCGTAGCGCGCCATCGGCTCGGCGCCCGGATTGGCCTTGTCGAATTCGGCGAACCCCGCGTCATAGGCATCGCCCGCGCCCATCGCCTTCTCGAAGATCGTCGGGTTGGAGGTGACCCCGGTCAGCCCGTCCTCGTCGACCAGCTTCTGCAAACCGCCCTGTTCGAGGAACTTGCGATCGACGAAGTCCAGCCACACCGCGGTGCCGGCGTTGCTGAGGTCCTGTAGCTTGCTCATCTGCTCTCTCCGGTCTGTCATCCCCGCGCCGGCGGGGATCCATGTCTCTCACCGCGCACGGTGTCGCCTGCCGATATAGTCATGGGCCCCTGCCTTCGCAGGGGCGACATTCACGCCATCGCTTCCTTGGCCACCTTCACGACATTCTCGACCGTAAAGCCGAACTTGTCCTGCAGCTTGGCGAGCGGCGCCGACGCCCCGAAGGTCGACATCGTGATCTGCCGCCCCTCGTACCCGACGTAGCGATCCCAGCCGAGCGACCCGGCCATCTCGATCGCGACGCGCGCCTTCACCGCCCGCGGCAGCACGCTCTCCTTGTAGGCGGCATCCTGCAATTCGTAGCGATACCAGCTCGGCATCGACACGACGCGCGCCTTGACGCCTTCGGCGACCAGTCTCTCATAGGCCTGAACCGCCAGCGACACTTCCGATCCGGTCGCGATCAGGATCACGTCCGGCGTCTCCTCGCCACCCGCCAACACATAGGCGCCCTTTTCGACGCCATCCGCGCTCGCGTACTTGGAGCGATCGAGCGTCGGCAGCGCCTGCCGCGACAGGATCAGCGCCGCCGGGGTGCTTGCATCCTTCATCACCGCCCGCCATGCCGCTGCGACCTCGTTGGCGTCGCCCGGCCGGAACGTGTCGATCCCCGGGATCGCGCGCAGCGTCGCGAGATGCTCGATCGGCTGGTGGGTCGGCCCGTCCTCGCCGACGCCGATCGAGTCATGCGTGAACACCCACACCGCGCCGATCTCCATGATCGCCGACAGCCGCACCGGCGCGCGCATGTAATCGAGGAACACGAGGAAGGTGGAGCCATAGGCGCGCAGGTGCGACAGCGCCATGCCGTTGACCACCGCCCCCATGCCATGCTCGCGCACGCCGAAGTGGAAGTTCGAGCCGCCGTAATTGTCGGCCTCGAACGACGCCGCGCCCTTGATGTCGGTCTTGGTCGACGGCGACAGGTCGGCCGAGCCGCCGAGCAGCCACGGCACCTTCTTGACGATCGCGTTGAGCACCTTGCCGCCCGCGTCGCGGCTGGCGACGCCCTTTTCGTCGGCCTCGAAGGTCGGGATTTCGCTGTCCCAGCCCTCCGGCAGCTCGTCCTTGAGCAGCAGGTCGAGTTCCGCCGCAAGATCAGCATGTTCGCTGCGATACTTGTCGAACAGCGCTACCCATTCGTCACGCGCCTTGCCGCCGCGGTCCTTCACCGCCTTGCTGAACGCTTCCTTCACGCCCTCGGGCACGAAGAAGTCCTCGGCCGGCCAGCCGTACGCTTCCTTTGTCTTGGCGATATTCTCGGCGCCCAGCGGTTCGCCATGCGCCTTCTCGCTGCCGGCGCGCGGGGAGCCCCAGCCGATCACCGACTTGACGACGATCAGCGTCGGCGCCTCGGTTTCCTCGCGGAACGCGTCAAGCGCCTCGGTCAGCGCCTTGACATCGTTGGCGTCATCGACATGGATGACGTTCCAGCCATATGCATGGAAGCGCGCGCCGACGTCCTCGTCGAACGCCAGATCGGTATCGCCCTCGATCGAGATCTGGTTGCTGTCGTAGATCCAGCACAGATTGCTGAGTTTGAGATGCCCGGCCAGCGACGCCGCCTCGGCCGAGACGCCCTCCATCATGTCGCCGTCGCCGCACAGCACATAGACGTCGTGATCGAACAGCGCGAAACCCGGGCGGTTGTAGCGCGCCGCCAGCCAGCGCTCGGCGATCGCCATCCCGACCGAATTGCCGCAGCCCGCGCCCAGCGGCCCGGTGGTCGTCTCGACGCCGGTGGTGTGGCGATATTCGGGGTGGCCCGGCGTCTTGGACGACAGCTGGCGGAACTGCTTGATGTCATCGAGCGACATCGCCGGCTTGCCGGTCTTGTTGCCCTCGGCGTCGATCTCCTCGACCCCGGCGAGATACAGCAGCGAGTAGAGCAGCATCGAGGCATGGCCGACCGACAGCACGAAGCGGTCGCGGTTCGGCCAATCGGCGTGTGCCGGGTCGTAGCGCAGGAATTGCGTCCACACCGTCCAGCCGACCGGCGCGAGCGCCATCGGCGTGCCGGGGTGGCCCGAATTGGCCTTCTGCACGGCGTCCATCGACAGCGTGCGGATCGTATCGATCTGCAGCCGCTCCGGGCTGCCGTCCTCGTGGAAACCGGCGGGCGAGCTGGCGGTGTCGGTCATGCAATCCTCATGTCGGGAGTCACGGGGTCGAACGCACCGGCGCGACGCCGGTTGCCGAGTCCCGCCCCCTTACCCGCTCACCTCGACGCGTTCCAGCCGCGTAACGACGCCGTCATCCGCGACATAGGTCGCATCCACTTCGTCGAGGAACAGCCCGTGCCCGAGCACGCCGGGAGTCGCATCCAGCGCCGCCGCCAGCGTCACCGGGTCGGGAAAGACCGCAAACCGCGCGTCGAGCACGAGATTGCCGTTGTCGGTCACCCCGTCGCGCACCGTCACGGCCGCATCGAGCATTGCCAGCCGATCGGCGACATAGCCCTTCGCGAACGGCAGCACCTCGACCGGCAGCTTGGCCGCGCCGATCGCCGCCACCCGCTTCGAGGCGTCGGCGATCACCACCATCCGCGTCGAGGCCGCGGCGACGATCTTCTCGCGCAGCATCGCCCCGCCCGCACCCTTGATCGCCCACAGCCGGTCGTCCACCTCGTCCGCGCCGTCGATCGTGAGGTCGACCCGCGCCACCTCGGCGAAGTCGCGCACCACGATCCCGAGCGCCGCCGCGCGTTCGGCGCTGTCGATGCTGGTCGCGACCGCGGTGATCCGCAGGCCCTCCGCGACGCGTCGCCCCAGCGCCTCGATCGCGAAGCGCACCGTCGACCCCGTGCCGAGCCCGACCAGCATGTCGGGCTGCACCTCGGCCACCGCTGCCTCGGCGGCAGCGCGCTTGTCATCGTCCTGCGTCATCACCGCCACAGTGCATCAACCCCGCCCCGGTTGCACCCCCTCCGTCATCCCGGACTTGATCCGGGATCCCGCTTCTTTTCCACGCCTTCCGACAAAAAGCGGGGCCCCGGATCAAGTCCGGGCCGACGACGGAGGCAGGGAGTCGCTCCAGCCGAGCCCCTTCAAGAACGCGGCGCGAAAATCTTCCCCACCAGCAACTCGGCCGCGCGCGCGAACGCCTCGCCGGGTTCGGCCCGCGCCGCCTCCGGCTTCGCGCCATCAGCCTCCCCGGCCCGCTCCGCCGCCTTCGCCGCCTCGCGGGTCAGCGCCGCGGTCGCCACAGCGCCGACCACCGCCGCCAGCGCCTGCTTGCCCGCCGGCCCCTGCACCTGCTCGATCAGCTTTTCGCCGGCCTTGCGCAGTTCCTTGGGCACCTTCACCCCCAGCACTTCCTTGGGCAGCTTACCCTTCTTCTTCTTGGCCATCGCCTCGCGTCTCCTGACTGTCGCATTCATATAAGACACCACCACCGCCCCGCAACCGTCGCGTCGCTGATGCGTCTTGCCGCAGTGCGGCACCCGCCCCACATCGCGCGCTCGCCGCGGGGCTGGACGCGGCCGAACAGATATGGAACAAACTCCCTTATGGCATTGACGACGATCTCCGTCCGCGGCGCGCGCGAGCACAACCTCAAGGACGTGAGCGTCGACATCCCGCGCGATACGCTGACGGTGATCACCGGCCTCTCGGGGTCGGGCAAGTCGAGCCTCGCCTTCGACACCATCTATGCCGAGGGGCAGCGCCGCTACGTCGAATCGCTGTCGGCCTATGCGCGCCAGTTCCTCGAGCTGATGCAGAAGCCCGACGTCGACCATATCGAGGGCCTGTCCCCCGCGATCTCGATCGAGCAGAAAACCACCAGCCGCAACCCGCGCTCGACGGTCGCGACCGTCACCGAGATCTACGATTACATGCGCCTGCTGTGGGCGCGTGTCGGCGTGCCCTATTCGCCGGTCACCGGGCTGCCGATCGCCGCGCAGACCGTCAGCCAGATGGTCGACCGCGTGATGGCGCTGCCCGAGGGCACGCGGCTCTACCTGCTCGCGCCCGTCGTGCGCGGCCGCAAGGGCGAGTATCGCAAGGAGCTGGCCGAGTGGCAGAAGGCGGGCTTCACCCGCGTCCGCATCGACGGCCAGATCCACGAGATCGACGAGGCCCCGGCGCTCGACAAGAAGTACAAGCACGACATCGAGGTGGTCGTCGACCGGCTCGCGGTCAACGAGAACGCCGCCACCCGCCTCGCCGACAGTTTCGAGACCGCGCTCAAGCTCGCCGACGGTCTGGCGTACATCGACCCGGCCGACCCGGTCGAGCCGCGCACCCCCGAAAGCGTCGTGCTCGGCGACCACGCCCCGCCCGGCCGCATCGTCTTCTCCGAGAAGTTCGCCTGCCCGGTCAGCGGCTTCACGATCACCGAGATCGAGCCGCGCCTGTTCTCGTTCAACGCCCCGCAGGGCGCGTGCCCGGCATGCGATGGGCTCGGCGAGAAACTGGTGTTCGACGAGGACCTGATCGTCCCCAACCACGAATTGTCGATCAAGAAGGGCGCGGTCGTCCCCTGGGCCAAGTCCAACCCGCCCTCGCCTTATTACATGCAGGTGATGGCCAGCCTCGCGCGCGAGTTCGGCTTCTCGCTCGACACCGCCTGGGGCGAGCTGCACCCCGAGATCGCCGACAAGATCCTCTACGGCACCGAGGGCAAGGCGGTGACGCTGACCTTCATCGACGGCAAGAAGAGCTACGACGTCAAGAAGCCGTTCGAGGGCGTGATCGGCAACCTCAACCGCCGCCTGCTCCAGACCGAGAGCGCGTGGATGAAGGAGGAGCTGTCCAAATACCAGTCGAGCCAGCCGTGCGAGGTCTGCAAGGGCGCGCGGCTCAAGCCCGAGGCGCTGGCGGTCAAGATCGCCGGCGAGGACATCAGCCACGCCACCCGCATGAGCGTGGTCGACGCGCTCGCCTTCTTCACCGACCTCCCCAACCACCTGGGCGACCAGCAGCGCGCGATCGCCGAACGCATCCTGAAGGAGATCATCGAGCGGCTCGGCTTCCTCAACAACGTCGGGCTCGACTATCTCAACCTCGACCGCACCAGCGGCACGCTGTCGGGCGGCGAGAGCCAGCGCATCCGCCTCGCCAGCCAGATCGGCAGCGGGCTGTCGGGCGTGCTCTACGTCCTCGACGAGCCGTCGATTGGGCTGCACCAGCGCGACAACGACATGCTGCTCGCCACGCTGCGCCGCCTGCGCGACCTCGGCAACACCGTGATCGTCGTCGAGCATGACGAGGATGCGATCCGCATGGCCGATTATGTGATCGACATGGGGCCGGGCGCGGGCGTCCACGGCGGGCAGATCGTGGCGCAGGGCACCGTCAAGCAATTGCTCAAGAGCAAGACCTCGGTCACCGCCGATTACCTCAACGGCACCCGCGAAGTCGCGGTCCCGGCCAAGCGCCGCAAGGGCAGCGGCAAGAAGCTCACCGTCCACAACGCCACCGCCAACAACCTGACCGGCGTCACCGCGTCGATCCCGCTCGGCACCTTCACCTGCATCACCGGCGTGTCGGGGTCGGGCAAGTCGAGCTTCACGATCGACACGCTCTATGCCGCCGCGGCGCGCACGCTCAACGGCGCGCGCATCCTCGCGGGCAAGCACGACAAGATCACCGGGCTCCAGCATCTCGACAAGGTCATCGACATCGACCAGTCGCCGATCGGCCGCACCCCGCGCTCCAACCCCGCCACCTACACCGGCGCGTTCACGCAGATCCGCGACTGGTTCGCGGGCCTCCCCGAGTCACAGGCGCGCGGTTACAAGCCCGGGCGCTTCTCGTTCAACGTCAAGGGCGGGCGCTGCGAGGCGTGCCAGGGCGACGGCGTGCTCAAGATCGAGATGCACTTCCTCCCCGATGTCTATGTCACCTGCGACGTCTGCCACGGCGCGCGCTACAATCGCGAGACGCTGGAGGTGAAGCACAAGGGGCACAGCATCGCCGACGTGCTAGACATGACCGTCGAGGACGCCGCCAGCTTCTTCGCCAACGTGCCCCCGATCCGCGACAAGATGGCGATGTTGGTCGAGGTCGGGCTCGGCTACGTCAAGGTCGGGCAACAGGCGACGACCCTGTCGGGCGGCGAGGCGCAGCGCGTCAAGCTCGCCAAGGAACTCAGCCGCCGCGCCACCGGCAACACGCTGTATATCCTCGACGAACCGACCACCGGCCTGCATTTCGAGGACGTCCGCAAGCTGCTGGAGGTGCTCCACGCGCTTGTCGAGCAGGGCAACACGGTGGTGGTGATCGAACACAATCTCGACGTCATCAAGACCGCCGACTGGATAGTCGACTTGGGGCCCGAAGGCGGCGTAAAGGGCGGCGAGATCGTGGCCGCCGGCACGCCCGAGGAGGTGGTGAAGGAACCGCGGAGCTTTACGGGGCGGTATCTGGTGCCGTTGTTGAGGGAGGGGTGAACGGCGGAGCGAATTGTTCGGCCGTTCTAAAAGTCTTGGTGATTGATAAGATCAGGCCGCCCCTCGGAGGAAATGGCTAAATCAAATCAACAGATATCTTTTAAAAAATTGCGGCAGTTGTGAAGGCTGAAGCTTCTCCAATTGAGCCCCTGATCTCACGTAATAGTCTTCTTTATAAAGGCTCGGATCGGGCATACCTACGGCCTCAAAAACATAAACCGTCTTATCGTAGTATCGAACCGGCTTGATGTTACTGGCAATGTAGCCCTTTAAAGGCTCAGAGACGGCGGATGACCTCACTTTATCGACAATCATCTGAAACATCTGATCTGCATTCTTGCCGATTTTCTCAGCCTCATGCCCAACGCCAGTCACAAAGAAGGACTCATACGTTCTAGGAGAGCTGCCAGACACCGACTCGACTCTTGCGGCCGTTGCTGCGTTCTCCGCTACACCAACCAAAACATAACCCTTCCTTCCCTTTCCGAGATTAGCAATGCCAACTAATGTTTGCATTATTTTATCGAAAGAGTCCTCATCGAAAGATGACGTTCCCGAGAGATTAAGAAAGCCTTGCTTAAAGTCATATGCGCTTTGCTCGGTATACGACTGGCTAAGTAGATTTTGAAGCTGAGTTATCCAAACAATTTTAGCGGGATCAACCTCGGTCGCAGGAGAAAAATGCTTCTGATAAATTCCAACCGCAGCTTCAACAGCCTTTTCCCTATTTTCCGAACCCCAGCGACCACCACCACCCTGCACCTTGATATGATCGGCACTCGCTCGAATGCCTTTTATGAATGCATCACGGTCAGTCACTTGTAGATTTTTACTCACAAGAAGATCATGCAACGCAAGAAATATTGCTTGGAAGTATCTTGGAACCGGATTCTCTTGGCGCTCACTAAAGAAAAGTTGGGTGAAGGTTTCACCGGCCTTTTCAAGCGTTAACTTTATCTGATCAAGGACACGAAGAAAATCCAGCTGAACGAGCTCAGCCGTTCGGCGCTGCACAAGGTTCTCTATCTCTTCGAACCTTACCGCTGAAAATCCTTCACCACCTTGATAGTAGTCATCCAAGAACTCCGTTCTTGACGAAACAGCCGCATCATTAACCATGTAAGAGATTATATCAGCAATTAACTCTTCATCTTGGCTTTTTCGTACATTGTCGCGGGATAGAATGCCATTTGATACCCAAAACATATCATCAACCGGGATCCCATAACTTAGATCCTTATTGGTAATACTGATTTTCTGCATCTCGTTTAAACGTAAGACATCTGAGAACGAATCGTCGCCCCTAACTTTTGCGGCTAGCTTTCGAACCAGCGTGGCAAAATGACCAGTAGCCCCCGCAGAGCGCAGTTCTTGCCGAGACAGTTGACGACCGCCGGAATTAATTCGACGGAAGATGGTATCGATTGCTTGCTCGTCTGCAAATTCGTAGATTGACAAGGGCACAAGGTATGAAGCTATCGCGACACACGCGGATCTCTCCATCTTAGGCTGCTTTTGCGCAAGAGCGCGGCGGTCAACAAGCTCCTTCGTTACCGCCATTGTTTCCAAGTCAAAAAATTGCCCCGCAACAGAATACCTATTTTCAATGAACGAAACGATCGCGTCGAGCCGCTGCATTCCATCAATGATTTCAAGATCATTACCAGACCTGCTAGCACTTTCTGCCAGCAGGATTAGCGGAACCGGAAAGCCGCGCAGTATTGAGTCAATGAACGCCTGCTTTTCTTCAATCGTCCATATCAGCTTCCTTTGATATCGACGATTTACTACAAAACGACGCTCATTGTAGTTGCCATAGACGCGCTCAACGGCCTCGCCGCGTACAGTGAGATCTGGTGACGCAGTTGCCATGAAGCCCTCAAATATGTGCGGCTCGTATAGTACCTTGGCTTGCGTCGACGGTCCAGAAGAACGGCAGACAACCACAGACGCAAATGTGACGTCCCTGTCCTACACGCTCCAACATAAGCCACCCTCCCGCACCCTTTCCGCAGGAGGCGCACCCAACATGACCGTCATGACCCCGATGGAAGGCATCACCGCCCCCGCCCGCCGGGCCACGACGCCGCCCCCCGCCGTCACCCTCCTCACCGATACCACCCAGTCCCGCCGCCACGACGGCTGGTCCGCCACCAACCAGCGCACCTTCCTCGAAGCGATCGCCGAGGGCCACGGCGTCGACGCCGCCTGCGCGCGGGTCGGGCTGTCCGCCACCTCCGCCTATGCCTTCCGCCGCACCGCCAAGGGCGCGGCGTTCGCGCTCGGCTGGCGCGCCGCGTCGCTCGTCGCGCGCGAGGTCGTCGCCGAGACGCTGATGGCCCGCGCGCTCCACGGCCAGACCGACACCTACACCCGCGCCGACGGCTCGATCGTCACCCGCCACCGCCACGACAACCGCCTCGCAATGAGCCTGCTCGCGCGCCTCGACCGGCAGGTGGAGGCCGCCCCCGACACCGACGTCAAGGCCGCGCGGCTCGTCGCGCAGGAGTTCGACGCCTATCTCGATCTCGTCGCGGGAGGCGGCGGCGCCGCACGCGCCGGGCTGTTCCTCGCACAGCGCAGCGGCGCGCTCGACGCAGACGACGCCACCGCCCCCGATCTCGCCCCGCTCTACGCGCTCGCCGCCGCGGACCGCTTCGCGCGCACCGGCCACGCCAGCGCCGCCGACGTGCCGGTCGCCGATCTCGACCCCGCGCAGCGCCAGCACTGGTCCGCCGAACAATGGACACGCGCCGAGGCCGCCGGGCTGATCGCCTTCGCCGCCCCGCCCGCGCCCGCTCCGACCCCGCCAGCGTCTCAACATTCGCAACATTCGCCGCCCGAGGAGCCGGTCTGGTGGGACGACGAGGCGGAGGACTGGCGCACCTTCTTCCCGCCGCCCGCCGGCTTTCTCGGGATCGAGGAGGGCGATCCCGCCAACGCCGATTACGAACGCTCGCTCACCGAGGCCGAGGAGGCGCTGATGGGCGACCCGCCCGAGGATGCGGATTGGGCGATGCTCGCGCAACTCGCCTACGAACGCGACGCATGGTTCGGCGCCCGCGCCGCGCCGCCGTCGCGGGACGATGCGCCTGAACCTTCGCCGACCGCCGACGTTGCCTGCGCGACACCCACCACACAGGAGCCATCCGACATGAGCATCTTCGGCGCGATCAAGAAGGCGATCTTCGGCGACCACGGCCCGCTCGGCGGCCAGTTCTCGGGAAAGAAGGATGCCCCCGCCGCCGCGCCGGCCCCCAGCGCACCGGCCGCGCCCGCCTCGCCCAGCCCGGCTCCCGCCCCGGCGGCTCCTGCGCCTGCACCCGCCGCGCAGGCCCCGGTCGATGTCGAGGCGGTGTTGACCGGCATCGCGCAGCGCAAGGGCAACCCCGATCTCAACTGGCGGACGTCGATTGTCGATCTGATGAAGCTGCTCGATCTCGATTCCAGCCTCGCCAACCGCAAGGAACTGGCCACCGAACTCGGCTATCAGGGCGAAAAGGATGGTTCGGCCGAGATGAACATCTGGCTCCACAAGGCGGTGATGCGCGAGTTGGAGAAGAGCGGCGGCACGGTGCCGGCGGCGCTCAAGGATTGACGCTTCGGCGGACGGCGGCGCTCAGTCGTCGCCGTCCAGCTCGGGATAATGTCGGAAGATGCCGTCGGTGTTGAACGCCACCCGCCGCTCGCTCGCCAGATACGCCGCCACCGCATCGTGCAGCGCCGTCAGCTGCGGATAGTGTCCGGCGAGCGCCGCCATCCGCCGCGGGAACATGTACCGCAAGCCTTCGATGATCTGGAACAGCGCCATGTCGACCCCGCTCCACGCCGCTCCGGCAACGAACGTGCCCTCTTCGGCTCCGGCCGCCGCCTCGAAATGGTCGAGGAACTTGGGGATGCGCGCGCCACGGAACTGCGCCGCCGCCCGTGCCGCCTCGGCACGTTGCTCGTCGTAATAGGCCATCGGATCGACCGGGTGATGCACCGCATGGACCTCAGCGACCAGATCGGCGACGGTCAGTTGCAACTGGTGCAGCCAGTACCGCGTCCCTTGATCCTGCGGCCCGATGCCATGGCGGTCTTGCAGGAACAGCACGATGTCCGCCACCTGCGCGACGGTGACGTCATCCGTGACCAGATACGGCGGCGCGAACGGACCGCGCGGACCGCGCGCCGCCATGTCGCGCATCATCGCCTCCGCGCCGTCCTCCCGGGCCCGGTCGCGATATCCGATCCCACCCGCCTCCAGCACCAGCCGCACGAACTCGCCGCGCCCCTGAATGGTCGGCCAGTACCACAGGTCGTAGGTCATTCGCCGGGTGCCTTTGCTTGGATCGCCAGCGCATGGATCCGCTCCGCCAGCAAATCGGCCAGCGCGCGGTTGACGAGCCGCTGCCGCGCGACCCGCGACTGGCCGACAAACGCGACGCTCTCGACGATGACGCGGAAGTGGCTTTCGCCCGTCCCGTCGTCGCCGAGATGCCCGCGATGCTGCGCGCTTTCGTTGACGACCTCGAGCTTGGTCGGGGAAAGCGCAGCGGTCAGCCGCTCGGTGATCAAGGTGGCGATGTCAGTCATGCGACCCCATATAGCGCGTCTTGTGCGTCAAGCGACGAGTGAGTGGTGAAGCCCCAGAACGATCGACCCCATACGCGTTTCCATGGCCGGGTGGCGGACTCGGACAAACCCTGCGCGCATCCCGGCTGCGCCGAGCCCGGCGAGTTCCGCGCGCCGCCGCTGGAGGGCGCGGGCGCGCACGACGGCCCGCCGCGCTTCCGCTGGTTCTGCCTCGACCATGTCCGCGCGTTCAACGCCGGGTACAATTACTTCGACGGCATGACCGCCGAGGAGATTCATCAGGCGCAACGTCCGATGGCCGGCTGGGAGGGTGAGACCCGCGCCTTTTCGCGGACGCGGATGGGCGATCAGGGGCCGCGCTGGGCCGACTTCACCGACCCGCTCGACGCGATCGGCGCCAAATACGCCCGCACCGCGGCGCGTGCCGATGGTCGTCGTCTGACCGGCGAGGATCGGCGCAGCCTCGAGACGTTGGGACTGTCGCCCGATGCCGACCGCACCGCGCTCCGCAAGCGCTATTCGGAACTCGTCCGCCGCTATCATCCCGACCGCAACGGCGGCGACCGCAGCCACGAGGCGGCGCTTGGCAAGGTCATCGCCGCCTATCAGCAGCTCCGCCGTGCGCCCGCCTTTGCGTGAGCGTCAGATGATGTCGAGCACCAGCCCGAGTTCGCGCGCCTCCGCCGCCTCGATATACCAATTGTTCGGTGCGCGTTGCTTCAGCTCGTCGAGCGGCACCTTGCTGCCGCGCACCAGGTCGGCGAATCCTTCTTCCTGGATGCGGATCGAATCCTCGATTTCGTTGAGCTTGGCCTTGAGCACCGGCGCCAAGGTGTTGAGCGGACCGGAAAGCTGGACGGTCGAGTTCATGATCCGCTCGTGGATCATGATCCGCGAGTTTCGCGTCAGGAACCTTTTGTCGACCGGGAAGGCGGACATGAACGTCGCGCCCGCCGAATAGACCGCGACCTTGCCAAGGAACAGCGCCTCGCGCCCGGTATATTCCCGCAACAAGCGGATCGAATCACCCATCGCCCGCGCCATCTCCGGGTCGCCGCCGAGCGTCGTGATCGACACGACGATCGGCCCGTCGCCGGGTGCGGCGGCGAGCTGGTCCTTGAAGTTCGCGTACATCATCTCGTCCACGGTGCCGTGGAGCTGGATGTGCGGCACGGCGAGCAGCGGATAGGCGGCGGCGTTGTGGTTCTCGGTCATGCCGCGCTCAAGCCGCGAGCCCGGCGCGAGTTCCGCCACTGTCCTACAAGGCGGCGATCCGGTAAGAGAGCGTGACACTCGGAACACGCTCTTTCTCAGCTACGATAGGCACGCAGCTCCTATGAGTCGTCGCTCCGGCCTCGAGCCGGGGCCCCGCTTCTTCCGACGCCCGGAAAAGCGGTGCCCCGGATCAAGTCCGGGGCGACATCAACCTTAGTAAACGCGCTTCTTCGGCTTGATGTACTCGACATCGTCGGTGAGCGTGTAATCATGCACCGGGCGATAATCGATGTTCGTCGCACCGCCCTTGCCACCCCAGCCGTCGAAGGTGGTGATGGTGTGCTTCATCCAGTTCGCATCGTCGCGCTCGGGGAAGTCCTCGTGCATGTGCGCACCACGGCTTTCCTTGCGGTTCTCGGCGCTCTTCATCGTCACGACCGCCTGGCCGATCAGATTGTCGAGTTCCATCGTCTCGACCAGATCGGTGTTCCAGATCAGCGAGCGATCGACGACGCTGACGTCGTTCATTCCCTGATAGATCGTCTCGATCTTCGCGACGCCCTCGCTGAGCAGATCGCTGTCGCGGAACACCGCGCAGTGGCGCTGCATCGTCCGCTGCATCTCGGCGCGCAGCTTGGCGGTCGGCGTGCCGCCCTTGGCGTGGCGGAAGTGATCGAGCCGGCCGAGCGCCATCTCTTCCGAGCCCTTGGGCAGCGGATTGTGCGGCGTATTCGGCTTGAGCGTATCCTTGAGCCGGAGACCCGTCGCCCGGCCGAACACAACAAGGTCGATCAGCGAGTTCGAGCCGAGCCGGTTCGCGCCGTGCACCGACACGCACGCCGCCTCGCCGACCGCGAACAGCCCCGGCACCACCGAGTCCGGATCGCCGTCCTTCAGCCGCACGACCTCGCCGTGATAGTTACACGGGATGCCGCCCATGTTGTAATGGACCGTCGGAGTCACCGGCAGCGGCTGGCGCGTCAGGTCGACGCCCGCGAAGATCTTGCCCGTCTCGGTGATCCCCGGCAGCCGCTCGTGCAGCACCTTGGGATCGATATGGTCGAGGTGGAGGTAGATGTGGTCCTTGTCCTTACCGACACCACGCCCCTCGCGCATCTCCATCGCCATCGAGCGCGCGACGACGTCACGGCTCGCCAGATCCTTGGCGGACGGGGCATAGCGCTCCATGAAGCGCTCGCCCTCGGAGTTGGTCAGATACCCGCCCTCGCCGCGGGCGCCCTCGGTGATCAGCACGCCCGCGCCGTAGATGCCGGTCGGGTGGAACTGCACGAACTCCATGTCCTGCAACGCCAGCCCGGCGCGCAGCGCCATGCCGTTACCGTCGCCGGTGCAGGTATGCGCCGAGGTCGCCGACTGGTAGACGCGCCCGCCGCCGCCGGTCGCCAGCACCACCGCATGCGCGCGGAAGCGGTGGATCGAACCGTCTTCCATGCACAGCGCGATCACGCCGCGGCACGCGCCGTTCTCCATGATGAGGTCGAGCGCGAAATATTCGACGTAGAAGTCCGCGTCGTACTTCAGGCTCTGCTGGTACAGCGCGTGGAGCATCGCGTGGCCGGTCCGGTCGGCGGCGGCGCAGGTGCGCTGCACCGGCGGGCCCTCGCCCATGTTCTGCATGTGCCCGCCGAACGGCCGCTGGTAGATCGTGCCATTGTCGTTGCGGCTGAACGGCACGCCGGCGTGCTCCAGCTCATAGACGGCGGCGGGCGCCTCGCGGACCATATATTCGATCGCGTCCTGGTCGCCGAGCCAGTCGGAGCCTTTGACGGTGTCGAACATGTGCCACGACCAATGGTCCGGCGTGTTGTTGCCGAGCGACGCGGCGATCCCGCCCTGTGCGGCAACGGTGTGCGACCGGGTCGGGAACACCTTGGTGATGCACGCGGTCTTCAGCCCGCTCTCGGCGATGCCCATGGTGGCGCGCAGGCCCGAGCCGCCCGCACCCACGACGACGGCGTCATACGTATGGTCGATGATCTTGTAAGCGTCGGCGGACATCAGGCGGCGGCTCCGAAAGCGACCTTGAGGATCGAGAAGATGGCGGTGCCAGCGGTCGCGGCGGTGAAGACGTTGACGAGGACGGTCAGCACGAAGCGGCTTTCCTTATGCGAATAATCCTCGATCACCACCTGCAGGCCGAGGCGGAAGTGATAGAAGACCGACGCGATCAGCAACGCCATCGGGATCGCCGCCCAGGCCGAATGCAGCCACAGCCGCACGGTCGCATGGTCATAGGACGGCAGCGTCGCGATCGACGCCAGCAGCCAGACGATCAGCAGGAAGTTGGTGCCGGCGGTCAGCTTCTGGTGCCACCAATGCTGCGCGCCATGCCCGGCGCTGCCCAACCCGCGGACGCGGCCGATCTCGGTACCCATCACTTGTTCCCCAGATAGAGCCAGAACGCGACCGTCAGCAGCGTCGAGGCGACGAAGGTCAGCAGTGCCAGCCGCTGGTTCATCTTCAGCTCGAACGCGGCGCCGGTATCCATCACCAGATGGCGGATGCCGCTCATCATATGCTGGAACACCGACCAGGTCAGCCCGACCCCGACGATCCAGCCGAGCACGTTCAGCGCCCCGGTGGAGGTGGTGAACACGTCGAGGAACACGCCATAGGCCGCAGGACCCGCCGCAATGGAGGCCAGCCACCAGACCAGCAGCAGCGTGCCGATCGTCGCCATGCCGTCGCCGGTCGCGCGGTGCACGATCGACGCGGTCATCGCCGGGCTCCAGCGATAGTGCAATTGCATGGGGCCGCTGAACAGATGCGGGCTGCGCGGGCGGGCGGGTTTCGAGGCCAAGCGCGAAATTCCTTGAATATGGGCCGGTGCTGGCGAGTTTGCGGCGGTCTATGCGTCCACGGCGCGCCCGATGCAAGCGTAGCGGGTCGATCGACCCGGCCAAAGTCGGGTTGCGTCCCTAACCCACTGTTAACGGATCATCGCTAGTCCGATGCCGGTCTCTCCCTACTGCACGGAGCACGTGTTGCCCAACGATTTGCCCCCGATCGGATCCGTCGCCGCCGCGCTGGACCTCAACGCACGTTTCGACGTGTTCGATCTGGACGGCGAGCTGACGCGCGCCGCGCGCGACGCCTGGGAAACGCTGCGCCCACAGGCGCGCACGATCGCCGATGCTTATTGGGCGCATTGGAAGCGCTGCTTCGGCACCACCGCCAACCATGTCTCCTACGAAGAGACGCGGATGATCGACCTGGGGGTCGCCTTCCTCGAAAATCGCTTCCTGCGCACCCGTGAGAGGGCCTGGGTCGAGTCGATCGAGCGTTCGGTCGCCTCGGCCTATGCCGCCAATGTATCGCCGATGGCGCTGCTGGCGATGATCAGCGCCAGCGATCGCGCCGCACTGGGCGTGCTGATGACGAGCGTGCCGCGCGAAGACCCGCGCCTGCCGCTGCTGATCGACACGCTGATGCGACTGTCGGCGCTGGAGGGCGAGATCACCGTCGCGATCTACTCGGTCTATTCGGCGCACAGTGCGCAGGGCGCGCGCGACAAGCTCGCCGCCGACTTCCGCAATGAAATCGCGGTCACGGTGGAGGCGACCACGCACGAGGGGCACAGCCTGCGCGCGCAGGCGTCGGTCGCGTCGTCGTCGGCACGCGGGATGCTGGGCAAGACCAGCGAGGTCGCCGCCGCCGCGGAACAATCCGCGGTCGCGATGCGCGACGCCGCTTCGACAGCGGCCGGGCTGATCCGCGCGATCGAGGATGCGCGTGCCGAGGTCGAGGTCGCTGCCGACATCGCCACCCGCGCCGCCTCGCAGGCCGGCGATGCGGTCGCCGTGTCGAGCGCGCTCAGCGATCACGCCAAATCGATCGAGTCGATCCTCGGGCTGATCCGCGACATCGCCGGGCAGACCAATCTGCTCGCACTCAACGCCACGATCGAGGCGGCGCGTGCCGGTGACGCCGGCCGCGGCTTCGCGGTCGTCGCGCAGGAGGTGAAGAGCCTCGCCAACCAGACCGCGCGGGCCACCGACGACATCGCCGCGAAGATCGCCGCGATCCAGGCCGCCACCCGCGTCACGGTCGACACCTCCGCGTCGATCCGCAACACGGTGGCCGAGGTGCAGGATTCCGCGACCCGCATCCGCAACGCGATGGAATCGCAGGCCCAGACCGTTACCGCCATTACCGCGGCGGTCGACGAAACCGCGCTTGCCGCCGACTCGATGTCGCACACCATCGCCACGATCCGCAGCGATACCGAAGCGGTCGCCAGCGAGATCGACCAGCTCGGCACCGGTTTCGAGTCGCTCGCCAGCCGCCTCGGTGATCTCGACACCCGCGCAGGCAATTTCGCGACGCGCGTCGCGGCTTGAGGCTCTGGGGACCGTCTCGATGAACTTGCTCGTCCACCATGATGTTCGCCCGTTGGCCGAACGCGCGCGGGACTTCGACCCCTGCGGCCGGGTGTCGGCGGATTGCGCGGAGATCGCCGCGATCCTGGACGCAGGCGATGGATGGAACGAGATCGCCACCGCCTTCTGGAGCCACCTGATCTCGCTGCCCAATGCCCCGGCGACGATCCGCGCCCTTCTGCCGGCCGAGATCGAGGGTCGGGTGCGCAAGGCGGTCGGCCACGCGCAATTGCGCTACCGGTCCCCGCTCAGCGCGGCGTGGGAAGCGATGATCGTCGGTCAGGTCGATGACTCGCAGGCGTCGGGCGTTCCGCTGACCGCGCTGCTCTCGGCGCTGCTCGCGGCGCACTGCCGCACCAACACGCTCGTGGCCGCAGCGGTCGGCAGCGACGGCCCTCGAATGCTCCGCCTCGCCAACACGCTGCTGCGGATGGCGATGCTCGAATCGGATCTGCTGACGACGCGGCTCGGCGCGATCGGCGTCGCGCGCGCCCGCGCGCAGCGCGCAGAACATGCGGCCGAGTTTCGCGCTCGCGTCGGCACGGGCATCGACGCCATTGCGGCACGCGGCCGCGTGGTGCGCGATCGCGCCCGCTCGACCGCGGGTGCCGCCAGTGGGATGATCGAGAAGACCAGCGAGGTCTCGGTCGCCGCCGAACAATCCGCGCTGGCGATGCGCGACGCCGCCTCGACCGCCGCCGGGCTCATCAACGCGATCGGCAGCGTCCAGCGCGACATGCAGGTCGCCACCCAGACGCTCACCGCCGCGACCGATCAGGCGGAGGGGGCAGTCGCCGCCTCTGCCGCGCTCGATGAGCACGCCAAGTCGATCGAATCGATCCTCGGGCTGATCCGCGACATCGCCGGCCAGACCAATTTGCTCGCGCTCAACGCCACGATCGAGGCGGCGCGCGCGGGAGACGCCGGGCGCGGCTTCGCGGTCGTCGCGCAGGAGGTGAAGAGCCTCGCCAACCAGACCGCGCGCGCCACCGATGACATCGCCGCGAAGATCGCCGCGATCCAGACTGCGACCCGCGTCACCGTCGAAAAATCCGCCTCGATCCAGACCAGCATCGAGCAGCTGCGCGGGGCCGCCTCGCAGATCAACGACTCGATGTTCGAACAGGCGCGCACCGTCACCGCGATCACCGCCGCGGTCGACGAGACCGCGCTAACCGCCGATTCGATGTCGCACACGATCGCCGCGATCCGCGAAGGGACGCAGACCGTCGCGGGCGAGGTCGAATCGCTCGGCCAGTCGTTCGAGATGATCGCACAGCGCTTCGAGACGCTGCGCGCCGAAGCGGACGGCTTCGCCAACGTAGCCTGATCGCCGCGGCGTCGTTACAGACGGCGCCATGACGAACATCCTCATTACCGGCGCCAGCCGCGGCATCGGTGCCGCGATCGCCGAAACGCTGGCGACGATCCCCGACGTGGTGGTCGCGGGACAGGGCACCAGCAGCGGCATCGCCGCCGATTTCGCTGACCCGGCCGCGCCCGACGCGCTCTGGGCCGAGGCGCTCGAGCGCCTCGACGGGCGGATCGACGTGCTCATCAACAACGCCGGGGTGTTCGAGGCCAATCCGCTCGACGCCGACGATGCCGACTGGCTGGCCGGCTGGGAGCGGACGCAGCGCATCAATCTCACCGCCGCGGCGCAGCTCTCGCGCCACGCCGTCCGCCACTGGCAGGGCAATGGCGGTGGGCGGCTGGTCAATGTCGCCAGCCGCGCCGCGTATCGCGGCGACTCCCCCGCGCACTGGCATTACGCCGCTGCCAAGGCCGGGCTGGTCGCGATGACCAAGACGATCGCGCGCGGCTATGCGGCGCAGAACATCCTCGCCTTCGCGATCTGCCCCGGCTTCACGATGACCGGCATGGCCGACGATTATCTCGCCAGCCGCGGCGGCGACAAATTGCTCGCCGACATCCCGCTCGGCCGGGTGGCGCAGCCGGAGGAGGTCGCGACGCTCGCGCGCTTCTGCGCGATCGACGCCCCGCCCTCGATGACCGGCGCGGTGCTCGACATCAACGGAGCCAGCTATGTCCGCTGACATCGACAGCTGGCGCGTCACCCTGCCCTGCACCCGCGCCGAGGCCGAGGCGATCGACGCCGCCGACGATCTCGCGATCGATGCGGTGCTGATGACCACCGAGGAGGTCGAGGACGATCGCGAGCATTGGCGGCTCGACGCCTATTGCGAGCATGAGCCCGACCAAGCGATGCTCGCCGCGCTCACCGCGCTCGTCCCCAGCGCCGCCGGCACCGCGCCGACCGTCACCCCGCTTACCGCGCAGGATTGGGTGACGATGAGCCAGGCCGGGCTCGAGCCGATCCGCGAGGGCCGATTCGTCGTCCACACCAGCGCGCATCCGGTCGAGGCGCCCGAGGGCGGCCGCGCGTTCCTGATCGACGCGGGTCAGGCGTTTGGCACCGGGCACCACGCCACCACCTCGGGCTGCCTCGCGATGCTCGACGGACTGACCGACCGTTCCGTCACCAACGCGATCGATCTCGGCACCGGCACTGGGCTGCTCGCCTTCGCCGCCGCGCATCTCTGGCCCGACGCCGCGATCACCGCCACTGACATCGACCCCGCAGCGATCGAGGTCACCCGCGAGAACATGGTCGCCAACCATGTCGGCGGCATCGAACTGATCGTCGCGGATGGCGCGCTGTCGGAAGCGATCGCCGCGCGCGCGCCCTACGACCTGCTCATCGCCAACATCCTCGCCGGACCTTTGATCTCGATGGCCCCGGAGGTCGCCGCGATCGCCGCGCCGCACGCCGCGATCGTGCTCGCCGGCTTGCTGGAGACGCAGCGCGCCGAGGTCGAGCGCGCCTTCACCGCCTGTGGCTGCACCGTCGAGGCGGTCGATCGCCGCGGCGACTGGTCGATCCTGCGGCTGACCTCGGGGGCCGAGCGCTACGTCCCGACCCGCCCGATCGATCCCAAGGGCCGCGACGGCTGGGCGCTCGACCTGTGACGCGGTGCCGCGCGCGTTGAGGCGGATCGCGACGATCGCCGCACGCGCGCTCGGCGCGCTGGCGGTCGTCGCGTTTTTCTACCTGCTCGCCGGCACTGCGCTCTCGACGATCCCGCGCAACCGCGACTGGCAACCCCCGACGACCGGCGGCGTGACGATCTGGATCGAGGACAATGGCGTCCACACCGGCATCGTGATGCCCAAGGTCGCCGCCGGGGTCGACTGGCGCGGCGACTTTCCCGCCGCCGACCTCCCCGACCCGCGCTACGCCGCGAACGACCATGTCGCGGTTGGCTGGGGCGAGCGCAACTTCTTCCTCGGCACCCCGACCTGGGCGGACGTGCGTCCCGCCACCGTGCTGCATGCCGCCTTCGGCAGCGACGAAACGCTGCTGCACGTGGAGCACATCCCCCAACCGCATTCAACGAAGGATGTGCGAGCGGTCGTACTCCGCCCCGACGAATACCGCCGCCTCGCCGCCGCGATCCGAGCCAGCCGCGCGCCCGGTGCAGCGATCCGCGGCTACACCCGCTATGATGCCTTCTACCCGGCGTCGGGCCGCTACGACGCGATCAGAACCTGCAACGCATGGACAGGCGACCGCCTCGCCGATGCGGGAGTGCAGATCGGCTGGTGGACGCCCTTCTCGGCATCCGTGATGCAGTGGTATCGCTAATACCGTCGCCCCGGACTTGATCCGGGGCCCCGCTTCTCCCTGCTGCCAAGGTCGAAGCGGAATCCCGGGTCAAGCCCAGGATGACGATCAGCGAAAACTCACCCGCTCGACGACCCGGTCTGGTTCGCCATCTCGCCCCGCGTCGCCGCCAGCGTCGGCGCTGGCCCGGTCGCCGGCCGCAACCCGTCGCGCTCCGACGCCGGCACCGGCGCGGTCGGATCGGGACGGAACGCCTCGGGCGCGCGCGTCGAGCCCGGCGTCGGCGCGTCGGCGGTGAGATCGGGCGCGTCATGCTCGGCATTGCCGGTCGGCAGGAGTCGGTCGAGCCACCCCATGCCGAACGCCGCCCCCACGCCCGCGATCACCGCGCCGACCGCGCTCGCCGCGACGATCGCCCGCGTCCGCCGGGCTTCCTGCGCCTTCACGGCGCGCGATTGCTGCTTTTTCTTGGTCATGGCCGCTTCAACCCTCACCCGTGCATCGGCGTTCCCGTCACGCCAGCGCCGGCTCGCGCACCGGCAACAGCTTGCCCGTCTGCTCATCCAGCCCGCGCGCGGTCAGCACGTCGAGCGCGGTCGTCGCCGCCACGAACGCAATCGTGCCCCAGATCGCACGGTTGCGCGGCGAACGGCGCGCGGCGAGCGCCAGCGCGCCCATGTCCATCGCATCGCCCGCGACCCGGTTCCAGACCGTCGCCGACGCCGCCGGGCTGGCGAGGATGCCGAGCCCGGACACGACCTCGCGCACCCCGAAACCGCGCACCACGCCGCGATGATCCTCGGCATCCAGCCGCCGCGCGATCCGGCGTGGCGCGAACAGTTCGGCCGCGCCCAGCGCCAGCGAGAACAGGCCAAGTCCGATACTCAAACCTTTGTAATTCATGTCAATTCTCCCGGTTTCCACCGTCCGGCGCGCTCAACGGCCCCGCGTTCCGGCCGGTTCCGCCGGCGCGACTTCGCTGCTAAGCGGCGAGAAACGCTGACGGAGGAAGCGCATGTCGACCCGCGACGATCTGGTGCTGCAGACGCTGGAGCCCGCCACCCACGATCTGGGCGGCTTCAAGGTCTATCGCACGCTGCCGCATCGCGAGCGGACAATGGTCGGCCCGTTCCTGTTCTTCGACCAGATGGGCCCGGCGCACCTCCCGCCCGGCAACGGCGTCGACGTGCGCCCGCATCCGCATATCGGGCTGTCGACCGTCACCTATCTGTTTGAGGGCGCGTTCCAGCATCGCGACTCGCTCGGCAGCGACATCCGCATCACGCCCGGCGCGGTGAACCTGATGACGGCCGGCGCAGGGATCGTCCATTCGGAGCGCTCGCCCGACGACGTCCGCGTCGACGGCCCGCGGCTCGACGGCATCCAGACATGGCTTGCGCTGCCCGACGGGCAGGAGGATCGCGCCCCCGCGTTCGAGCATGTCGCCGCCGACAAGATGCCGGTCGTCGACGCGCATGGCGCCACCGCACGCGTCGTGATGGGCTCGCTGTGGGGCGCGACCTCGCCGGTCACCGCTTATGCCGAGACGATCTACGCCGATATCGTGCTCGCCCCCGGCGCGGCGGTGCCGATCGACGACAGCACCGACGAGCGCGCCATCTATCTGGCGAGCGGCGAGGCGACGCTCGATGGCCTCACGCTTGAACCGCAGCGGCTCTACGTACTGCGCCCCGGCAACGCCGCGACCTTGTCGTCAAAGACCGGCGGCCGCGCGATGCTCGCGGGCGGCGCGGCGTTCGCGACCCCGCGGCATGTGTGGTGGAATTTCGTCCATTCCTCGCGCGACGCGATCCGCGAGGCCAAGCGCGCGTGGAAGGCCGGCGAGTTCGCCAGCGTCCCCAATGACAGTGAGTGGATCCCGCTCCCGGAGGTGCCGAAGACCGTCAGCTATCCGTGAGTTTGGCGCCGTCGAGCAACGCGTCCTTGCGCGCCTGCTCGGCGGCGTCAGCGGCCTTCTCCGCCTTGGTACGCCCGAACGCGGCCTGGTTGGCGGCGGCCTGCGTCTCCTTCGCGGCGCGCGCCTTGGCCTTGCGCGCCTGCTTGAAGGAAACGACGTCGCCCATCGTCAGGCGCGCACCTGCTTGCCGATCGCATCGAGCAGGCCGTTGACGAACCCCGCCTCGCGCTTCTGATAGAAAGCGTGCGCGACATCGACATAGGAGCTGATCGCCGCGCCGACCGGCACGTCGGCGCGCGCCAGCAATTCATAGGTGCCCGCGCGCAGGATCGCCTTCATCGGCTTGTCGAGCCGCTCCAGCGTCCAGCCGGTGCTCAGCTTGCCCTCGACCAGCGCGTCGATCTCGCCGGCGCGCGCGGTAACGCCCTTCACCAGATCGTCGAAGAACGCGACGTCCGCCTCGGCATATTCGACCTCCTCGATCGTCGCGCCCAGCCGGTGCTGGTGGAATTCGTGGAGCAGCACGGGGATGGCGGTGCCTTCCATCTCGTGCTGATAGAGCGCCTGGACGGCGGCGAGGCGCGCGGCGGCGCGGGCCTTGGTACGAGCAGCGGTGCGGGACATAGGCCGCGCGCCATAGTCGCTTGCCGCGCGTTCGTCACCCCCCCCGGGCCGCGCTCTGCACGCTCATCACACGCTGCCGCGTCTTGACCTCGATCAGCGAGATTGTTCGCAACGCTCCGCCTGGCCTCTCGTTCGTCGCGGGTAACTTCACCCGAGGAGATGGCACATGGGCCTGTTCACCAAGGACATCGCGACGCTCGAGGACCTGTTCCTGCACCAGTTGCAGGACGTCTATTATGCCGAGAACCAGATCACCAAGGCGCTGCCCAAGATGATCGAAAAGGCCACCGCGCCCGAGCTGAAGAAGGGCTTCGAGACGCACCTGCGCGAGACCGAGGGCCAGATCGCGCGGCTGGAGCAGGTGTTCGAGGCGCTCGACCAGAAGGCGAAGGCGGTCACCTGCCCGGCGATCGACGGCATCATCAAGGAGGCCAACGAAGTCGCGGGCGAGATCGCCGACAAGGCGGTGCTCGACGCCGCGCTGATCGCCTCGGCGCAGGCGGTCGAACATTATGAGATCACCCGCTACGGCACGCTGATCGCCTGGGCGACGCAGCTCGGCCACGACAAGGTCGTGTCGCTGCTGCAAGCGACGCTCGACGAGGAAAAGGCCACCGACGACAAGCTGACGACGCTGGCCGAGAAGAAACTGAACAAGAAAGCCGAACTCGCGGAGGCGTAGGTAACGGCCGTCGCCCCTGCGAAGGCAGGGGCCCATGTCTGTAAAGTCGGTCGATCGGTCTGACACAAAGCCCGAAGCTACTGTGTCAGACCCGTCACCAGGACGAAACAGCCATAGGCCCCTGCCTTCGCAGGGGCGACGGTAGGAAGAGGCAATCGCCCGAACACTCCCGTCGCCCCGGACGTGATCCGGGGCCCCGCTACCTTCGCAACGGCAGCAAGTAGCGGGGGTCCCGGATCAAGTCCGGAACGACGGAAATCTCAACGATTCGCCCGGATCCGCAACGCCACCGACTGCGCATGTGCCGGCAGCCCCTCGGCGCGCGCCAGCGCGATCGTCGCCGGCCCCAGCTCAATCAACGCCGTCTCATCCAGCTGCAGGAAGCTGGTCCGCTTCATAAAATCGCTCACCCCCAGCCCGCTCGCAAACCGCGCCCGGCGGCCGGTCGGCAGCACATGGTTCGGGCCCGCGACATAATCGCCGATCGCCTCCGGCGTATGCCGCCCGAGGAACGCCGACCCCGCATGACGCAGCATATCGAACAATGCCTGCGGATCGTCGCACGCCAGCTCGACATGCTCGGGCGCGAGCCGGTCGACCAAAGGCATCGCGTCGCCGAGCGACGGCACGATCACGATCGCACCATTGTCCTCCCACGCCACCCGCGCCACCGCCTGCGTCGGCAGTGTCTGCAACTGCCGCTCGACAGCCTCGGCGACCCGATCCGCGAACGCCGCATCGTCGGTGAACAGGATCGACTGCGTGGTCGTGTCATGCTCGGCCTGGCTGAGCAGGTCGGCGGCGATCCACTCGGGGTCGTTCGCGCCGTCCGCGACGACGACGATCTCGCTCGGCCCCGCGACCATGTCGATCCCGACCACGCCGTACACCTGTCGCTTGGCCTCGGCGACCCACGCATTGCCCGGCCCGGTCACGACATCGACCCGCGCGATCCGCTCGGTCCCGTATGCCAACGCCGCGACCGCCTGCGCGCCGCCGACCCGCCACACCTCGTCCGCGCCGACCAGATGCGCGGCGGCGAGCACCAAAGGATTGACCACGCCGTCGGGCGTCGGCGTCACCACCACCAGCCGCTCGACCCCCGCGACCCGCGCCGGGATCGCGTTCATCAGCAACGTCGAGGGATAGGCCGCCCGCCCGCCCGGCACGTAGACGCCCGCCGCATCGACGGCGCGCCACCGCGCGCCCAGCCGCACGCCCGCGGCATCGGTGTAGCTCACATCCTCGGGCCGCTGCTTCTCGTGATAGGCACGGATGCGTGTCGCGGCGAGTTCCAGCGCCGCGCGCAATTCCGGCTCCAGCCCGTCGAACGCCGCCGCGCACGCCGCCGCATCGACCCGCCACCCGGTCTCGTTCAGATCGTGCCGGTCGAGCTTCTGCGTGAAGGCGTGCAGCGCCGCATCGCCCTCGTCGCGCACCGCGCGCACGATCGTCGCCACGTCACGCGCGACATCGCTCGCCGCCTCGCGCCGCGCGTCGACCAGCGTGTCGAAGCGCGCCGCGAAATCGCCGTCCTGCGTGTCGAGCCGGATCATGCCGCCACCGCCGCGCGGAACGCCTCGACCAGCGGGAAGACATGCGCGCGCGTCTTCATCGCCGCGCGGTTGACGATCAGCCGCGCCGACACCTCCATGATCCGCTCCACCTCGACCAGTCCGTTTTCCTTGAGCGTCTTGCCCGACGACACCAGATCGACGATCCGGCTGGCGAGCCCCAGCGTCGGCGCCAGCTCCATCGCGCCGTTCAGCTTGATACATTCGGCCTGCACCCCCGCGCGTGCGAAATGCTGCGCAGTAACATGCGGATATTTGGTCGCGACCCGCACATGGCTCCACCCGCGTGGGTCGTCGCCCGCCGCCATCTCGGCCGGCTCGGCGATCGACAGCCGGCAATGCCCGATGTTCAGGTCGACCGGCGCGTACAGCTCGGCGTAATCGAACTCGGCGAGCACGTCGGACCCGACGATCCCCAATTGCGCCGCGCCATGCGCGACGAAGGTCGCGACATCGAACGCGCGCACGCGGATGAGCTCGATCCCGTCGCGATCGGTGCGGAAGCGCAACGCGCGGCTCTTCTCGTCGCCGAACGCCGGCTCGGGGACGATCCCGGCGCGCGCGAGCAGCGGCAGGGCTTCTTCGAGGATGCGCCCCTTGGGAACGGCGATAACGATCGGATCGGACATGCGCGCGGCTTTACGAAGGCACCGCGACCGGCGCAATGCGGTGCGCATGGCAGACGAGTCGACCAACCGCGCCGCCTTCGAGGTGCAGGCGCAATATTGCGACGCGATGGCCGCGCCGCAGACCGCCGCTTTGTGCCGGGCGCTCGCCCGCGTGCTGACCCGCGACACGGCGGTCGGCGCGCGGCTGCTCGACTGGCCGGGCGAGCCGGTCGCCGACGCGACGGTGCTGCGCGTCGTCGGGGGCCTCCACGCGCTCGCCCGCCGCGGCGTCGTCGACCCGTTCGCCGCCGACGATGCGACGCTGGCGACGATCCTCGCCACCCATGACGCGACGCTGCTGCCGTGGCTCGACGGCCCGCCGCAGACCAATGAAGCGCAGCGCTCGGCCGGGCTGATGACCGGGCTGCTTCACGTCGCCGCCGCGCTCGGCCCGCGCATCGAGGTGCTGGAGATCGGCTCGAGCGCCGGGCTCAACCTGTTGATCGACCGGATGCGCTTCGATCTCGGCGGCGTGCGCGTCGGTCCGCCCGACTCGCCGTTGTCGATCGTCCCGGAGTGGCGCGGCCCGCCGCCGCCCGCCGCACCGATTGCGATAACCCGCACCCGCGGGGTCGACATCGCACCCGTCGACGTCCGCGACCCGGCGCAGGCCGAGCGGCTCGCCGGCTACGTCTGGGTCGACAATCACGAACGCCTCGCGCGGCTATCCACCGCACTCGACATGGTGCGTGCGCGCCCGGTCGATCTGGTGCAGGGCGACGCCGCCGACTGGGTCGAGGCGCGCCTCGCCGAGCCGCAGGCGGAAGGCGTCGCGCGCGTCCTGATGCACTCGGTGGTCTGGCAATACCTGCCCGCGTCCTCGCGCGACCGCATCCGTGCCGCGATGGCCGACGCCGGCGCACGCGCCACCGTGGACCGCCCGCTCGGCTGGGTGATGATGGAGCCCAACCGCGACCTCCACCGCCACGAGGTGCGGGTGCAATGTTGGCCGTCGGACCAGCCGATGCAGCTGGTCGCGCTCACCCATGCGCATGGCGCGTGGGTCGAAGGGCTGCCCGCGCCCTACGAAACCCGCGACTATGTCATGCGCCGCGGTGCTTATGAGTGACCGCGACGCCCTTGACGAACAGGAGACGACCGTCCCCCCTCCCGTCATCCCGGCCTTGAGCCGGGATCCCGCTTCTTTCTTCACTCGCCACGAAGAAGCGGGGCCCCGGATCAAGTCCGGGGCGACGCAGAGATTTGCGGTGTTCCCATTGAAAACAGGCCGGCAAACCACTTCGTCATTCCCGCGCAGACGGGAATCCAGACGCGCAGGTCGTGCGGTAGAGCCGCGCCTCCTGAGGTTCTGGATCCCCGCTTCCGCGGGGATGACGGCAGTGGGCGCGCGGTAACCAAATGACCGAAGCCGACTTCCTCGCCCGCCTCCGCACGCTCCCGCTCCACCCCGGCGCGGGTGGCCTCACCGACGACACCGCCACGCTCGCCGCCCTCACCATCACCACCGACACGCTCGTCGAGGGCATCCACTTCCTCCCCACCGACCCGCCGCAGGACGTCGCGTGGAAGCTCGTCGCCACCAATCTCTCCGACCTCGCCGCCAAGGGCGCGCACGTCGAGGGCATCCTCCTCAACTACCCGCTGAGCGACGAAACATGGGACGCCGCCTTCCTCGACGGCCTCGCCGATGTGCTGGCCGAGCTGGACTGCCCGCTCCTCGGCGGCGACACCGTAACGCTCCCTGCCAACGCCCCGCGCATCCTCACCGTCACCGCCTTCGGCCGCGACGCTCCCGCCCCGCCACGCTCGGGCGCGAAGGCCGGGGACGCGCTCTACGTCACCGGCACGATCGGCGACGCGGGCGCGGGACTCGCCATCGCCCGCGCCGGCACCGGCGACCCCGCGCTGCTCGCCCGCTACCGCCGCCCGGTCCCGCGCCTCGCCGAAGGGCGCGCGCTCGCGCCGCAGGTCAATGCGATGATGGACCTTTCCGACGGCCTGCTGATCGACGCCTCGCGCATGGCCGCCGCCAGCGGCCTCGCGGTCACGATCGACCTCGCCGCCGTCCCGCTCGCCCCCGGCGTCACTGACCCGCTCGCCGCGGCCACCGCCGGCGACGATTACGAACTCCTGTTCGCCGCCGCCGCTGACCTGAAACTACCCGTCGCCGCCACCCGCGTCGGCACCTTCACGCCCGGCACCGGCCTCACCCTGACGCAGGATAACCGAATGATCCCGCTGCCCGCATCGCTCGGCTACCAGCACGGGTTGCGCTGACGCGGCCACCTGTTAGCCTCGCCTCCCCGCGCGACGTACCGGCGACAGACCGGACGCGCCACTAGGAGGGATGAAGGGCATGACGATCGTCTATCTTGCCATCGTCTGCGGCCTAATCGCCGTACTCTATGGCTTCGTGACCAGTCGACAGGTGTTGTCCGCCTCGCCGGGCAACGAGCGGATGCAGGATATCGCCGCCGCCATCCAGGAGGGCGCGCGCGCCTATCTCGGGCGGCAATATACCACCATCGCGATCGTCGGCGTCGTCGTCGCGATCGTGCTCTTCGCCACGCTCGGCACGCTGTCGACGATCGGCTTCGTCATCGGCGCATTGCTCTCGGGGGTCGCCGGGTTCGTGGGCATGACGATCTCGGTCCGCGCCAACGTCCGCACCGCCGAGGCGGCGCGCGGCTCGCTGCAGGGCGGGCTGACGATGGCGTTCCGCTCGGGCGCAGTGACCGGAATGCTCGTCGCCGGGCTCGGGCTACTCGCGATCGCGCTGTTCTTCTGGTACCTGACCGGTCCCTCCAACCTGCTCCCCAACGATCGCGCGATCGTCGAGGCGCTGACCGCGCTGGCGTTCGGGGCGTCGCTGATCTCGATCTTCGCGCGGCTCGGCGGCGGGATCTTCACCAAGGCCGCCGACGTCGGCGCCGATCTGGTCGGCAAGGTCGAGGCCGGCATCCCCGAGGACGACCCCCGCAACCCCGCGGTGATCGCGGACAACGTCGGCGACAATGTCGGCGATTGCGCGGGCATGGCGGCCGACCTGTTCGAGACCTATGTCGTGACGCTCGGCGTGACGATGGTGTCGATCGCGCTGCTGATCCAGGCGAGCCCCGCCGAGCTGATGCGCCTCATGAGCCTGCCGCTCGCGATCGGCGGCGTGTGCATCATCACCTCGATCATCGGCACCTATCTGGTCCGGCTCGGGCGCGGGACGATCATGGGCGCGCTCTACAAGGGCTTCTGGACCTCGGCGCTGCTCTCCGTCCCCGCGATCTGGGCGGTGACGCAATGGACACTCGGCGACATGCATCAGGTGATCGGCGGCGCGGGCTTCCTCGACGCCGACCGCGACGCCGCCTTCGACGCGATCACCACCGGCAGCGCCGATGCGGCGACCGCCGGCGTGCCCGCCGCAACGGCCTTCACCGGCACCGACCTGTTCTGGTGCATGATGATCGGGCTGGCCGTCACCGGGCTGATCGTCTGGATCACCGAATATTACACCGGCACCAACTATCGCCCCGTCAAGTCGATCGCCAAGGCCAGCGAGACCGGGCACGGCACCAACGTCATCCAGGGCCTCGCAATCAGCCTCGAGGCGACCGCGCTGCCGACGATCGTGATCGTGATCGCGGTGATCGCCGCCTACAAGCTCGCCGGGATCATCGGCATCGCCTTCGCCGCCACCGCGATGCTCGCGCTCGCCGGCATGGTCGTCGCGCTCGACGCTTATGGCCCGGTCACCGACAATGCGGGCGGCATCGCCGAAATGGCCGGGCTGGAGGACGAGGTCCGCGAACGCACCGACGCGCTCGACGCGGTCGGCAATACGACGAAGGCGGTGACCAAGGGCTATGCGATCGGCTCGGCGGGGCTCGCCGCGCTGGTGCTGTTCGGCGCCTATACGACGGACCTCAGGACTTACTTCCCCGACCTCACCGTCGATTTCTCGCTGAGCAATCCCTACGTGATCGTCGGACTGCTGCTCGGCGCGCTGCTGCCCTATCTGTTCGGCGCGTTCGGGATGACCGCGGTCGGCCGCGCGGCCGGCGCGGTGGTGCAGGAGGTCCGCGACCAGTTCCGCGACAATCCCGGCATCATGCAGGGCACCAGCCGCCCCAATTACGGCCGCACCGTCGACCTCGTCACCCGCGCCGCGATCCGCGAGATGATCGTGCCGTCCTTGCTCCCGGTGCTGTCGCCGATCGCGCTCTACTTCATCGTCCGCGCGGTCGACGGACAGGCGAGCGGCTTCGCGGCGCTCGGCGCGATGCTGCTCGGGGTGATCGTCTCGGGGCTGTTCGTCGCGCTGTCGATGACCAGCGGCGGCGGCGCGTGGGACAATGCCAAGAAGTATATCGAAGACGGCAACCACGGCGGCAAGGGCTCGGAGGCGCACAAGGCAGCGGTGACCGGCGACACGGTCGGCGATCCCTACAAGGACACCGCCGGACCGGCGGTCAACCCGATGATCAAGATCACCAACATCGTCGCGCTGCTGCTTTTGGCGGCATTGGCCGGCCACGGCTGATTCCCGTCCGTCACCCCGGCCTTGAGCCGGGGTCCCGCTTCTTCTGATCGCGACCTAAGCGGGACCCCGGCTCAAGGCCGGGGTGACGGACTTTTTACCTCCATTCCGGCGCAATCCCCGCCGAGCACGCAAGCCCCAACCCGCTCCGCAACGGCTCCACCTCGCCGCGACAACCCTGCCGCACCCCGCTCCAGTCGCGCTTATGTCCAGCGCGAACCGACCCACCAACCACCTCTATTACGGCGACAACCTCGACGTGCTCCGCCGCGAGATCGGCGACGCGTCGATCGACCTCGTCTACCTCGACCCACCCTTCAACTCGAACGCCAATTACAACATCCTCTTCCGCTCGCCGACCGGCGACAGCGCCGATGCGCAGATCGCGGCGTTCGAGGACACCTGGCGCTGGAACGACCGCGCCGAGGACGCCTTCGACCAGGTCGCGCGCAGCGGCCACACCAAGGCGTTCGACCTGCTGAACGCGATGCGCGCCTTCCTCGGCGAGAATGACATGATGGCCTATCTCTCGATGATGGCGGTGCGCGTGATCGAGCTGCACCGCGTGCTCAAGCCGACCGGCAGCCTCTATCTCCACTGCGATTCCACCGCGAGCCACTACCTCAAGCTGCTGCTCGACGGCGTGTTCGGCGCCGAGCGCTACCGCAACGAGATCATCTGGAAGCGCACCACCGCGCACGCCGACGGCGGCCGCTGGGGGCGCAACCTCGACACGTTGCTCTTCTACACGCGCGGCGCGGAGTACATATGGCACCCGCCCCACACCGCCTATGACGCCGAGTACGAAGCCCGCTTCCGCCAGCGCGACCCCGACGGCCGCCGCTGGATGGACGACAACCTCACCGCCAAGGGGCTGTCGGGGGGCGGCTATACCTATGAGTATAAAGGCGTCACCTCGCTGTGGCGAATGCCCGAGGAGACGATGCGCCGCCTCGACGCCGAGGGCCGGCTGCATTTCACGCGCAGCGGCGGCATCCGCCTCAAACGCTATCTCGACGAGGCCAAGGGGATGCCGGTGCAGGCGTTATGGGCCGACATCCCCGCGCTCAACTCGCAGGCGCAGGAGCGGCTCGGCTACCCCACGCAAAAGCCGCTCGCCTTGCTGGAACGTATCATCGCCGCCTCCTCGAACGAGGGCGATGTCGTGCTCGACCCGTTCTGCGGCTGCGGCACCGCGGTTCATGCCGCGCAGAAGCTCGATCGCCAGTGGATCGGGATCGACGTGACGCATCTCGCCATCTCGCTGATCGAAAAGCGGATGCAGGCAGCCTTCCCCGGCATCGCCTTCACCGTCGAGGGCACCCCGCGCGACCTAGCCTCCGCCGAGGATCTCGCTCGCCGCGACAAATACCAGTTCCAATGGTGGGCGGTGTCGATGGTCGATGCCATGCCCTATGCCGGCCGGAAGAAGGGGGCCGATGGCGGGATCGACGGCATCATCTACTTCAAGCCCGACGGCCGCCGTACCGAGCGCGCTTTGGTGTCGGTAAAGGGCGGCGATCACGTCGGCGTCACGATGATCCGCGACCTCCACTCCGCAATGATCCGCGAAAAGGCCGCCGGCGCGGTCTTCGTCACCAAGGCCGCGCCGTCGCGCCCGATGGAGAAGGAAGCCGCCGCCGCCGGCCGCTTCACGTCGGAGGTAACGGGCAAAAGCTACCCGCGCCTCCAGATCATCACGCTGGCCGAGCTCTTCAAAGGCCGCCGACCCGACCTGCCCTATGTCGATGCCACCGCGGCGTTCCGCCAAGCCCCGCGCGAAAGCAGCGCCCGGCAGGGATCGTTGTTGTAAGCAGAGACTTGTAGTTCTGCCGTCACCCCGGACTTGATCCGGGGTCCCGCTTTTTATCTCACGCCCGGTGTAGAAGCGGGACCCCGGATCAGGTCCGGGGTGACGGAGGAGGGCTGGATTGACCAGCCCAGCCAATCACTTCTTATCGGTCGCCCCGTCGATCGCCGACCCAGCCTTGTCCGCGGTGCTCTCGACGCTCTTCGCCGCCGAGGTAATCGCATTGTTCTTCGCGGTCTCGCTGTCACCGCGTGCGATCATGAAATAGGCCGCCACCGCCACGACGATCAGCACCGCCAGCCCGATCAGCAACCCGCCACCACCGCCGCCACGGCGTTCGATGATCGTGGTGTGCGGGGTCTGCGTCACGCGATCGTCACTCATGGCTCTCTCCCTCTCGGTTGATGGAGCCATGAATGCGACCGCGCCGGCAATGTTCCGTTACCGGAAGGATCGCCGCTGTGCCGAATCAGAACGGCAGCTTGAACCCCGGCGGCAACGGCAGCCCGCTGGTCATCTTCGACATTTCGGTCGACGACGCCGCATCCGCCTTGGCGCGCGCATCGTTCAGCGCCGCCGCGATCAGGTCCTCGAGCATCTGCTTCTCGGACGGCACGATCAGCGAGTCGTCGAGCGCGACCGAGATGATACGCCCCTTCGCCGACGCCTTGACCTTCACCAGTCCACCGCCCGCGACGCCCTCGACCTCGATCGTATCGAGGCTGTCCTGCGCCTTTTGCAATTCGTTCTGGACGTTCTGGGCCATCGCCAGAATGTCGTTGAGATCCTTCATGTAATACTCCTCTGCGCAGGTTTCGGATCGATCAGTTCGGCGCCCGGGAAGGCATCGAAGGCCGCGGCGACGATCGGGTGCGCGCGCGCCGCGTCATGCCGCGCCTGCACCACATCCTGCTCGGCCTCGAACATCGTCGGCGCGCCGGGCAGGTCGGCCATCGCCAGCTTCCACGGCGTTCCCGTCGCCTCACGCAGCACCGCCGCTAGCTCGGTGAGCGTATCGGTCGACAAGGGCCGCGTCCCGCTGAACACGATCTCGGGCGGGGCATAGCGCACGAGGCTCGCCCCGCGCCGCAATCGCACCAGCAGGTCGAGCTTGCCGCGCTCGTCGAGCAGCGTCAGCACCCCCGCGAACTCCTTGGGCGCACGATCCTCCGGCGCAGGCGGCGCAACCGGTGCAGCAGGCGCGCTCGGCACCGCGACCGGCACATCCCCCGCCGCCAGCCGCCGCGCCAGCTCGCCCGGATCGGGCAGCGTCGAGGCATGGATCGCGCGCAGGATTGCCATTTCGGCGGTCTCGATCGGCAGCGCCGCGCGCCCGACCTCCTCATGCCCCTTCAGGAACAATTGCCACAGCCGGTGCAGCGCCGGGAACGACAGCCTGCCGGCCCACTCCCGATATGCCGCGCGCTCCTCGGCCGGCTGCGCGGGATCGTCGGGCGCGCCGACCTTCACCTGCGTCACGCCATGCACCGCCTCGAGCAAAGCGCGCATCACGCCGAGCGGATCGACCCCCAGATCATATTGCCGCCTGAGCGCCGCCAGCGCGCCGGGCGCATCCGCGGCGAGCACCAGCGCCAGCAGATCGCGCACCGCATTGCGGTCCGACAGCCCGAGCATCTCGCGCACCGCCTCGGCGCGCACCCCGCCGCCTTCCAGATCGGCATGCGCGATTGCCTGATCGAGGATCGACAGCCCGTCGCGCGCCGACCCTTCCGCCGCACGCGCGATCAGCGCCAGCGCCTCGGGGTCGGCCTGCGCGCCCTCCGCCTCGACGACGCGCCCGAAATGCTCGGCGAGCAATTGCGCCGGGATTCGCCGCAGGTCGAACCGCTGGCAACGCGACAGCACCGTCACCGGCACCTTGTTCACCTCGGTGGTCGCGAACAGGAACTTCACATGCGCCGGCGGTTCCTCCAGCGTCTTGAGCAGCCCGTTGAACGCCGCCTTCGACAGCATATGGACTTCGTCGATAATGTAGATCTTGTAGCGCGCCGACACCGCGGCATAGCGCGACGCCTCGATGATCTCGCGCACGTCGTCGATGCCGGTATGGCTCGCGGCGTCCATCTCCATCACGTCGATATGCCGCCCCTCGGCGATCGCGCGGCACGGCTCGCACAACCCGCACGGATCGATCGTCGGCCCACCCTGTCCGTCCGGCCCGATGCAATTGAGCGCCTTGGCGATCAACCGCGCGGTCGAGGTCTTGCCGACTCCGCGCACCCCGGTCAGCAGAAAGGCATGTGCGATCCGATCGCGCTTGATCGCGTTGCCGAGCGTCTGGACCATCGCGTCCTGCCCGATCAGCGCGGCGAAGGTCTGCGGCCGGTATTTGCGCGCCAGCACGCGATAAGGCTGCGCGCTTGCCGCAGGCTGCGGCGGCGTACCGAGGTCGAGAGAGTCGGACATTACCGGCGGATATAGGAGCGCGCATGCGGCTTGTCGAAGGCTTCTCCGGCGATGGAGGAACGTGACCGACATCCGCCCGAAGCCTTCGCCCCGGACTTGATCCGGGGCGAAGGCTTCTTCTTGACGAGGGTAAAAGCGGGATCCCGGATCAAGTCCGGGATGACGAGGAAAGACCGTCGCCCCTGCGAAGGCAGGGGCCCATGTCTGTACAGTCCCGCGATCCGCTCGCCGAAACAACAATCACCGATGTGTCAGAAAAACAAACCCCGCCGCGGCAAAGCCGCGTCGTCGGCCGGAGCTACGCCCCGCCGGCCGCGCTTGCGCGTCTCGCGGCCAGCATGGCCGCGTGCGCGCTGCGCCCCGTCGCCCCTGCGAAGGCAGGGGCCCATGTCTGTAAAGTCCCGCGATCCGCTCGCCGAAACAACAATCACCGATGGGTCAGAAAACCGCCACGGCAAAGCCGCGTCGTCGGTCGGCGCTACGCCCCGCCGGCCGCGCTTGCCAGCGTGGAGCGGCATCGCCGCTCTCTCGCTGGCTGCGCGGTGGGAGCCGGAACGACCCGCGGCGAAATCGTTGTGGCTGCTTCCGTCAGGACCTGACCAGGTTGGCGACGACCACGTCCGCCCGACTCCCGCGCGCCATATGGCGGAGCCGGGCGGCCCGATCAAGTCAAAGCGTCAAACCGTTAGCGACGCACGCGGAAACAGCGGCGCTGCGGCCCATAATAACCGTCTACCCAGCGGCACACGGTCTGCGTGCGCGGCCCGCGATAGCCGTTCCACGCATAACGGTCGCCGCGCCAGCCGCGATCGCCCCGCCAGCCGCGATCCCCACGCCACCCGCGGTCACCGCGCCAGCCACGCCGGTCATCCCAGCCGCGCCGGTCGTCACGCCGGTCGTCCCAGCCACGTCGGTCGTCCCAGTGATGCCGCGGTCCCGGCTGTGCGGAGGCCGCGGTCGGCACCAATGTCATGGCGGCCATCAGGCCCGCGAAGCTCAAGGTCATCAGTTTCATACGCTCTACTCCCGAAATCCCCTGCCTTGCTTGGCAAGATGCGCGGGAGGCGCTGCACCGACCCTGAACCCTATGGTAAGCTAACAGAAAGCTTGTCGATGTCCGGCGTCAGCACGATCTGGCACGCCAGCCGGCTGGTCCGCCGCGCATCGGCGACGAGGTCGAGCATGTCCTCCTCCTCCTCGCGCGCGGCCGGCAATTTCGCAAACCAGTCGGCATCGACGATCACATGGCAGGTCGCGCACGCCAGATCGCCGTTGCACGTCCCCTCCAGCGGCAGTCCGTTGCGCCGCGCGACGTCGAGCAGCCGCTCTCCCACGCTCGCCGCCCGTTCCTCGCCGTCAAAGATCACCTTCATGCCGCCACCTTCTGCGCGTCCGCCGCCGCCACCAGCCGGTCGAGCGCCGCCAGCAATTCCTCCTCGCGCGTATAGCGCCCGAACCCGATCCGGATCGTCGCACGCGCCTCCGCATCGCTCAGCCCGATCGCGCGCAGCACATGGCTGGTCCGCCCCGACCCGCTCGCGCACGCCGACCCCGCCGAGAACGCCACGTCGCGCACGTCGCTCATCAGCCGCGCGACATCCAACCCGTCCCGCCGCACGCTCAGATTGCCCGGCCAGCGCGTCTCTTCAGCCCCATTGAGCGTCCACCCGTTCAACCGCCCGCGCGCCACGCCAAACAGCCGCGCGGCCTCTGCCGCATCCTCGGCCATCCGCGCCTTGGCCAGCGCCGCCGCCGCGCCGAACCCCGCGCACAGCGCCGGGCTGAGCGTCCCCGAGCGACCGCCTTCCTGATCGCCGCCATGCAACAGCGGCGTCAGCGTCACGCCTTCGCGAATCCACAAAGCGCCGATCCCCTTCGGCCCGTAGATCTTGTGCGCCGACACCGCGACCATGTCGCACCCGTCCGGGATCGCGATGCGACCGAACCCCTGCACCGCATCGCACAGCAGCAGCGCGCCGAGCGGCCTCACCGCCGCCGCAATCTCGGCGACCGGCTGGATCGTCCCGATCTCGTTGTTGACCAGCATCACCGCCACCAGCCGCGCGCCCCTCTCCTGCACCGCCGCCGCGACCGCATCCGGCGCGACCCGCCCGTCGCGCTCGACCGGCAGCACCACATTCCCGCGCGCGCTCGCCGCCACCGTATCAAGCACCGCGGCATGTTCGGTCGCCTGCGTCACGATCGCGCCGCTTGTGCCCTTGATCGCCCAGTTGAGCGCCTCGGTCGCCCCGCTCGTGAACACCACGCGTCCGCCGGCGGGCAACAACGCCTCGACCTGCGCGCGCGCCACCTCCACCGCCGCCTTAGCCGCGCGCCCGGCGCGGTGCGGTGAATGCGGATTGGCGTGCTGGTCGCGCAGCCACGGGAGCATCGCGTCCAATGCCTCCGGCGCGAGCGGGGTCGTTGCCTGATAATCGAGATAGGTCACGCCGCGAACCGCCCGGTTGCACGCGCCACCCCGCGCCATGCCGCGATGAAGCGTTCGACGTCTTCGTCGGTCGTCGTCCGTCCGAAACTGACCCGCACCACCTCGCGCGATGCCTCCTCGCTCCACCCCATCGCGCGCAGCACATGGCTGGGCTTGAGGCTCCCGCTCGCGCACGCGCTCCCCGCCGATACCGCGATGCCCTGCAGATCGAAGCGGATCAGCTGCGCCGCCGACGCCACCCCCGGCATCCGATAGGCGCCGATCGCCGGGGTCCGCGCGGCGTCCTCCGCGACGACGATCCCGCCCGAGCGCCGGATCGCATCGTCGAGCCGCGCGCGGCGTTCGCGATGATCCGGCTCCGGCTCGTCCAGCGCCACAGCATGGCCGAGCACGCCCGGCAAATTCTCCGTCCCCGGCCGATAGCCGCGCTCCTGCCCCCCGCTCGGATGCAGCGTCGCCACATCGCGCACCAGCAGCGCCCCCGTCCCCGGCGGGCCGCCACGCTTGTGCGCCGACACCGCGACGAAGTCAGCCTCCCCCGCCAGCTCCTCCGCAGCGGGCATCTGCGCCGCATCGACCAGCAGCAACCCGCCGCCCGCATGCACCGCCGCAGCAATCTCCGCGATCGGCTGCATCACCCCGGTCTCGCTGTTGCACCATTGCACCGCCACCAGAGCGCCCGCCACGTCGCCCAGCGCCTTCGGATCGACCCGCCCCAGCGCATCCACCGGCACCACATCGGCCCGCCCCGCCGCGCGCAGCACCGCGTCATGCTCCACCGCCGACACGATCCGCCGTCCGAGAATGCACCGCCCCAGCGCGATCGCCAGCGACTCGCTCGCCCCGCTCGTCAGCAACACCTCGTGCCGCCAGCCATAAGCCGCACCGATCCGCCCGCGCGCCGCCTCCAGCGCCGCGCGCGCCGCGCGCCCGGCAGCATGCGGCGAGGACGGATTGGCCCACATCCCCATCCCGTCCCGCACCGCCTGCACGGCCGCGGGGGTCATCGGAGTCGTCGCGGCGTGGTCGAGGTACAGCGGCTCGGTCAAGACACATTCCATTTTCGGCGTCCGGGCCTATATAGCGCGCTTCCCGCCGGCCCCAACGGCTGCCTGTCCAAGCACAAGGTCATCATGCCAGAAGTCATCTTTCCCGGACCCGAAGGCCGCATCGAGGGGCGCTTCGCCCCCGCCCCGCGCCCGCGCGCGCCCGTCGCGATGATCCTCCACCCGCACCCGAACGCGGGCGGCACGATGAACAACAAGATCGTGCAGGAATTGTACAAGACCTTCCAGCGCCGCGGCTTCGCGACGCTGCGCTTCAACTTCCGCGGCGTCGGCAAGAGCCAGGGGACGTTCGACAACGGCATCGGCGAACTGTCCGACGCCGCCTCCGCGCTCGACTGGGTGCAGAGCTTCCATCAGGAGGCGCAGACCACCTGGGTCGCCGGCTTCGGCTTCGGCGCTTGGATCGCGATGCAGCTGCTGATGCGCCGCCCGGAGATCCGCGGCTTCATCTCGATCGCGCCGCCCGCGAACCTGTTCGACTTCTCGTTCCTCGCGCCGTGCCCGTCGTCGGGGATCATCATCCAGGGTGCCGAGGACGAGGTCGCCACCCCGCTCGCCTCGCAGAAGCTGGTCGACAAGCTGCGCACGCAGAAGCACATCACGATCCACCACGACGTGATCCCGCGCGCCAACCACTTCTTCGAGCATGAGATGGACGACCTGATGAAGTCGGTCGACAATTACCTCGACATGCGTTTGGATCCGAACTCGCCGATCAAGTAAGGCTGGCGCGAGCGGATCAGCCGCGCTGATCCGCGCCACGCGCGCCAGCCCGGCCGGCGGCGCTCCGCGCCGACCGACGACGCGGGCTTCGCCCGCGTCCACCCCCGCGCTATAATGCCGGCGGAGGTACGCGATGCCGTCACACCCGCAAAAGCCATGGTTCGCCCCGAAGCGCTACGGCTATGGCGCGGGAATGCCGATCGCGTGGCAGGGCTGGGCATTACTGGCGCTCTTCTTCGCGATCCTGACGCTCGCCAACATCTTCCTCGACCATGCCGCACGAACCGCCGCGATCCTTGCCGCCGCGGTGCTGCTGTCGGTCGTCGCCGCCTTTAAGACCGACGGCGGCTGGCGCTGGCGATGGGGCGAGCGCGAATAGGAATATAGTATCGGTGCGGCAGGTTCTCCCGTCGCCCCGGACTTGATCCGGGGCCCCGCTTCAATCGACGCCGGACAGAAGAAGCGGGATCCCGGATCAAGTCCGGGATGACGGACACCGCTCTCCACGCAACCGGCCTTTCCTACACGCCCCGACAAGGCGTATTGGCGGGCCGTCATGCCTGCGCCGCGCCCTTACCCCCGCCACCGCCTCGACAGCCGCAAGCGCCCCGCCCGCGCCAACCCCGCCATCGTCTCAACATTCGCAACATTCGCGCGAGCGTCACAGCGTCCAGATCAGCACATTCCCGACCAGCACCGCCGCCATCACCAGCATCAGCACGCCCTTCAGCCGCTGCCGCCGCTTGACCAGCAGATACCCCCCGCCGATCGCGCATGCGAACGCCGCCAGCATCGCCACCGCCGGCGCGACCGCCGCGATCCCCGTCAGCGTCCCGTTCACGCGCCTTCCCCCGCCAGCACCCGCGCATAGTCCGCCATGTCGACGTTCCCGCCCGACAGGATCACCAGCATCCCCGGCTCGACCGCGACCCGCCCGGCCAGCACCGCGGCCAGCGCCACCGCCCCGCCCGGCTCGACCACCAGCCGCAACTGCGCCGCCGCCCAGCGCTGCGCCGCGCGCACCTCCGCCTCGCTGACCGCCACCCCGGTCGCATCGCGCCGCGACAACACGTCGAACGTCAGCGGCGAGACGCGGGTCGTCTGCAACGCATCGCACGCGGTCGGCGGCGGCGCATCGCCGACCGGCTCGATCCAGCTCGCCTCCAGACTGCGGCGCATGTCGTCCCAGCCCTCGGGCTCGACCACCGTCACCCGCGCCTCGGGCAACGCCAGCGCAAGCCCGGCCGCCAGCCCACCGCCGCCGCACGGGACGACGACATGCCGCGGCGCGCCCAATCCAGCCGCCGCCATCTGCGCCGCCGCCTCGACCCCGGCGCTGCCCTGTCCCTCGATCACCCACGGATCGTCGAAGCTCGGCACCAACGTTGCGCCACGCGCTTCCGCCAGCCGCGCCGCGATCGTCTCGCGCGATTCGGTCGCGCGATCATACGACACCACCTCCGCCCCCAGCGCCAGCGTCGACTCGCGCTTCGCGGCGGGCGCGTCGGCGGGCATCACGACCGTCGCCGAAATCCCCAGCCGCTTCGCTGCCCAGGCGATCCCCTGCGCATGATTACCCGAAGAGAAGGCCACCACCCCACGACCACGCGATTCTTCGCTCAAGGCGGTCAGCCGGTGCCATGCGCCACGTACCTTGAACGCACCGACCGGCTGGAGACACTCGGCCTTAAACGTGACATCTATTCCATTGATTTCGAGCGAGAATATCGGTGTCGATGGCAGCACTGCGGCGACCTTGGCGGCAGCATCGCGGACCCCCGCGCGGGTCGGTTGTCGCATAATCGTCACAAATGCACCTTTCGTCGCGATGGACACTTTACATTAGGGTCCAGCGATCATATTTCGCGCCTCCGCTGCCCCATGGGACTTCCAACCGCAAGGCAGCTTTTTGTCACCGTATGCCGCAAGGCAATTGGAGGTCCCTTGAATTGCACCAGCATCATCGCGCGCTGGGGCTAGCGCCCCTCTCGACCGTTCCCGCCGATCACGTCGCCGGGGCCATCGACATCGCTGCTCGTCAGCCGGTCCAGCCGGTGACGATCGTTCGTCCGCACGCCGCGGCACGGGCCGCCCGCTTCTTCACGGAGAAGTTTCCGGGCCGGACCATGTATGCGGTCAAGGCGAACCCGAGCCCGGAGCTGCTACGCACGCTCTATGACAATGGTGTGACGACCTACGACGTCGCCTCGATCGCCGAGGTCCGTCTGGTCGCCCGCACCTTGCCGGACGCGACCCTGTGCTTCATGCACCCGGTCAAGGCCGAGGAAGCGATTGCCGAGGCGTATTTCACGCACGGTGTCCGCACCTTCTCGCTCGACAGCATGGAAGAGCTGGCGAAGATCGTGCGTGCCACCCGCGGCGCCGCCGACCTCACCCTGTGTGTGCGGCTGCGCGTCTCGTCGGAGCATTCGAAGCTCAGCCTGGGCGCGAAGTTCGGCGTGTCGCCGGACGAGGCCAAGGAACTGCTGCTCGCCACCCGTCAGGTCGCCGACGCGCTCGGCATCTGCTTCCACGTCGGCTCGCAGGCGATGACCCCGGATGCCTATGCACAGGCGATGGAGCGCGTGCGTCAGGCGATCGTCGCGGCGGCGGTGACGGTCGACGTCATCGACGTCGGCGGTGGCTTCCCCTCGGCCTACCCGGGCATGACCCCGCCGCCGCTGGAGCGTTATTTCGAGACGATCCACCGCGCCTTCGAGAGCCTGCCGATCAGCTATTCGGCCGAACTCTGGGCGGAGCCGGGCCGTGCGCTCAGCGCCGAGTACAGCTCGGTCGTGGTGCGCGTCGAGCGGCGCCGCGGCGAGGAACTGTACATCAACGACGGCGCCTATGGCGCGCTGTTCGACGCGGCGCACATCGGCTGGCGCTACCCGGTCGCGCTGCTGCGCGAGCCCGAGTCGACCGTCCGCGATCATGCGTTCAGCCTGTGGGGCCCGACCTGCGACGACATGGACTATATGCCCGGTCCGTTCCCGCTGCCCGCGGACGTGACGGTCGGCGACTATGTCGAGATCGGGATGCTCGGCGCGTACGGCGCGGCGATGCGCACCGCGTTCAACGGCTTCACCTCGGACGAGACGGTGGTCGCCACCGACGAGCCGATGGAGTCGCTCTACATCGAACTGCCGCGTCAGGTTACCGGCAACGTCGTGAAGCTGTAACCTTCCGACTTCAGTGATCCGGTGACGGCGTGCGGACATTCCGCGCGCCGTCATCGTTCGGGTCTTCGCGTCCCCATTGAACGACGTGCATTTCCCTGTGGGAGCCCCCATGACCGACACCAAGATCAACGACCATCGCAAGGCCGAGCTGCTGTCGAAGCAGGTCAAGCACATCGACATCAAGAGCTTCGACGCGCGCCCGATCGTCGACGCGATGAGCGACATGAGCTTCACCAGCCGCGACCTCGGCCGCGCGACGAAGATCTACAACCAGATGCTGGGCGACAAGGACTGCACCGTCGTCCTCGTCATCGCCGGGTCGACCTCGGCCGGCGGCTGCATGGACCTCTATGCCGAGCTGGTGCGCAACAACATGGTCGACGTGATCGTCGCCACCGGCGCGACCATCGTCGACATGGATTTCTTCGAGGGCCTCGGCTACAAGCACTATCAGGCGCTCGAAGTGCCCGACGACGACACGCTGCGCTCGCTCTACATCGACCGCATCTACGACACATACATCGACGAGGAGCAGCTTCAGGACTGCGACCACACGATCTACGAGATCTGCAACTCGATCGAGCCGAAGGCCTATTCGTCGCGCGCCTTCATCCGCGAGATGGGCAAGTATCTCGTCGAGCACGGCAAGAAGGAGAACAGCCTCGTCAAGCTCGCCTATGAGCATGACGTGCCGATCTTCTGCCCGGCGTTCGTCGACAGCTCGGCGGGCTTCGGCCTCGTCAAGCATCAGGTCGACCGTGCCAAGGAAGGCAAGCCGTATCTGATGATCGACGCGGTCGCGGACTTCCGCGAGCTGACCGACATCAAGATCAAGGCCGGCACCACCGGCCTGCTGATGATCGGCGGCGGCGTGCCGAAGAACTTCATCCAGGACACCGTCGTCTGCGCCGAGATCCTCGGCCATGACGATGTCGAGGTGCACAAGTACGCGGTACAGATCACCGTCGCCGACGTCCGCGACGGCGCGTGCTCGTCCTCGACGCTTCAGGAAGCGGCGAGCTGGGGCAAGGTCAACACCGGCATCGAGCAGATGGTGTTCGCCGAGGCCGGCTCGGTGATGCCGCTGCTGGCGTCCGACGCCTACCACCGCGGCCTGTGGAAGGACCGCCCGACCCGCAAGTGGGCGACCCTGTTCGACGGCAAGTAATGTTGCGCTGGCAGACGCGCTGATGCAGCCTTCCCCGGGGACCAACTGGGGAAGGCTTTTTCATGCACAGCGATATCCTGCGCCCGATGGTGGCGCTGATCGCCTGGACGCTGGTGATGCTCTGCTGGATGATCGCGACGCGCATGCCTGCCATGGCGGCAGCGGGCATCGATGTGCGGAAGCTGGTCGGGAGCAAGGGCGCGGACGCCGATCGCGCGCTGCCCGCCGCAGCGCAGTGGAAAGCGCATAACTACAATCATTTGATGGAGCAGCCGACGCTCTTCTATGCCGTTTGCGCCGTCATCGCGATCAGCGGCACGGGCAACGGGATGAATGCGTGGCTCGCCTGGGGCTATGTGGCGGTCCGCGTCGCGCACAGCCTGGTGCAGGCCACCGCCAACCGCGTCGCTCCGCGCTTCGCCTTGTTCCTGATGTCGAGCCTGCTGCTCGCCGCGCTGACGCTCCACGCAGCGGTCGCGGTCTTCTGACCTGACGAAGTTGCGTGCCGCTCGGCCGCCGTCTTACACCAGCGCGACGAAGAACAGCGGGAGGACATAGCGATGCACATCGACCGGCGCGCCTTGATCGGCGGAACGGCAACTCTCGCCACCCTCGCAATCGCGCAGCGGGCGGCCGCGCAGGACGCCACCGGCATCACGCCATGGCCACCGCGCGAGCACTTCAAGCTCTGGCCGAACCGGCCGCCCAACAGCCCGCGCCGTCTCCCCACCCCGAACAACGAGATGAGCGGCCAGCCCCTGCGCCGCGAACTCCACCTGCGCGGAGTCGCCGAGCCGGTCGTCGGGGTCTATCGCCCCGCCCGCCCCGATGGCCGCGCGCTGCTGTCGCTGCCCGGCGGCGGCTACCGCTTCCTTTCGGTCGAGAATGAAGGCATCAACGTCGCGCGCACCTTCAACCCGCTTGGCGTCACGGTCTTCGTCCTCGCCTATCGCCTGCCCGGCGAGGGCTGGCTCGAACCACAGGACGTACCGCTCCAGGATGCGCAGCGCGCGATCCGGCTGATCCGCGCCCGCGCCGCCGACTTCTCGATCGACCCCGCGGGGCTCGGCGTGGTCGGCTTTTCGGCGGGCGGCCTGCTCGCCGCCAGCATCGCCACCGCCTACGCCGATCCCGTCTACGATCGCGTCGACGCCGCCGACGACCAACCCGCGCGTCCCGCCTATGCCGGGTTGATCTACCCCGTCATCACCGGCGACCGGATGCGCGTGGGCACGCTCGGCGCGGCGCGCTTCGATACCGACCGGCGCGTCAACCGCGAGACCCCGCCGATCTTCATCACCCATGCGCTCGACGATCCGGTCGTCCCCGCCGCGCAGCCGATGGCGATGCTCGCGGCGTGTCAGGCGGCGCGCGTGCCGGTCGAGGCGCACTTCTTCCAGGAAGGCGGCCACGGCTTCGGCCCCGCCTATCTCCCGCCCGAGCTCCCCGGCTCGCACTGGCCGCAATTGTTCGACCTGTTCATCAAGCGGACGCTGGCCAGCCGAACAAGCGGCTGAGGCTCCGCTCGAGCACTAGCAACCGCCACAACAGCGCACCGTGCTGGTCATCCCCGGCGCGGTGGCGCTCGACCAGCGCAGCGATCCCCGCCATGTCGAACCAGCCCAGCTCGGCAAACAGCCGCGACCCCGCCACCTCCGCCGCCAACGGCCCGCGCAGCCATTGCGACACCGGCAGCGGCGGCGCGGACACCGGCATCGCGGGCAGGTGCCGCGCCATCGCCCCCACCAGCGGCGACGTGCGCGCCTGCCGCACGCCACTCGGCAGCGACAGCATGAACGCCACCAACCCCGCGTCGGCGAACGGAGTCCGCCACTCCGCTCCCGCCGCCATCCCGGCGCGATCCGCGATCGTCAGCGCCTGCCCCGGCAGCCGCGTCGCCAGATCGCCACGCAGCGCGGCGTCGAGCGGATCGCCCTCACGCCACGCCGCGGCGAAGCGCCGCATCACGTCATGCCCGTCCAGCGCGCGCCGCCCCGCCGCGCTCCACACCCCGCGCGTATCCGTCGTGCCGAGCGCCAGCGCATAGTCCGCCCCGGCCTCCCCCAGTCCCGGCGGCGTCCACCGCCAGCGCCGCCAGCGCTCGCGCCGCGCGAACCGCCGCCATCGTCCGCCCTCCATCAGCAAGGACGCACCGGCCCCCGACATCACGACCGGCCCGCTTCCCCGCGCCGCGACGAGCGCCGCCAGCGCCGCAGGATCGCCGCACGGCTCGTCGAAGGTGGCGACCAGATCGGCAAGCAGCCCCGGCAGGTCGTCGAGCGCGGCACGGCGATGCGCGGTCGCGAACCGCGCCGCCACGCCGCCATCGTCTCCCACGCCCACGGTCGGCACCGCCTTGCCGCTCGCCTCCGCCGACAAGGCGACCACCGCCGCATCGCCCATCCCGCCAAGCAACAGCGCCGTCGGCCGCGCCTCACCCGTCGCCCGCGCCACCGCCGCGCGCAGCTCGGCCAGCAACGCATCGCCCGGCGCGTCGCCCCGCTCGGGCAGAGCCCACCACCGTCGCGCCCCGCGCAACGGCCGCGCGCGCTCGACCAGCAGGAAATGCCCCGCCGCCAGCTTCTCCACGCCCGCGATCACGCAGGCATCGTCGGGCACATAGCCCAGCGTCAGATAGTCCGCGACCGCCGCCACGTCGGGCACCCGCCGCAACAGCGGATGCGCCAGCAACCCCTTCAACTCGGACGCGAAGATCAGCGCCCCGTCCGGCAGCATCGCCAGATGCAGCGGCTTCGCCCCCAGCCGGTCGCGCGCCAGGAACAACGTCTGCGTCGCCGCATCGTGCACCGCGATCGCGAACGCGCCCTCCAGCCGGTCGAGCAGCGAAGGCCCCCAGGCCGCAAAGCCGTGCAGCACCACCTCCGCATCGCCGTCGCCCGCGAACCGATGCCCCAGCGCGCGCAGCTCCGCACGCAGCGCCGCATGGTTCAGGATCGTCCCGTCGAGCATCGCGGCATAGCGCAGATCGGGGGTCGCGACCGGCTGCGTCGCCGCCGCGCCGCCGACCACCGCCAGCCGCCGGTGCGCAAAGCCGACTCCCGGCGCGGTCCACTCACCCGCGCCGTCGGGTCCGCGATGCGCCATCGCCGCGGCCATCGCGCGCACGCGCGCCGGATCGACCGGCTTCGGCGTCGAGGGGTGAAACAGCCCGGCGATCGCGCCCATCTCAGCCGCGCCCCGCTGCCACGCCGTCACTCACCGTCGAACCTCCACGCCCCCGCTGCGGCTCGCGCGCTATCACGCGCGGCGCGGTTCAGCGACCCCCGGCGCGTCAGCCTCGTCGCGGCGGCGCGTCGGACCGCCGCCGCACCAGCGTATAATCCAGCGTCACCTGTCGCGCGGCGGCGCGCCCACCCTCGCGCCGTTCCGCCAGCATCGTCGCCAGCAGTCGCACCGCCGCGCGGCTCATGTCGGCGATCGGCTGGCGGATCGTGGTCAGCTCCGGCCAGATCGTCGTGGCAAGCGCGCTGTCGTCGAACCCGCACACGGTCAGGTCGCGCGGCACGTCCAGCCCCCGGCGATGCGCGACCGCCACCGACGCCGCCGCCATATCGTCGTTGCTGGCGAAGATCGCGGTCGGCGGTTCGGCGCGATCCAGCAACGCCTCCGCCGCCGCCAGCCCGGAGCGATAATCGTACAGCCCACGCGCCACCAGCGACTCGTCGGGCGTCACCCCCGCCGCCGTCAACGCGTCGCGATACCCCGCCAGCCGCTCGGCGCTGGCATGGATGTTGTCGTTGCCCTTGATGAAGCCGATCCGCCGGTGCCCCAGCGTCAGCAGATGCTCGGTCATCGCCTGCGCCGCCGCGCGATCGTCGATCGCCACTGCGCCGGCCTGTGGCGGCGATGCGCTGGTCGCGACCACCACGGTGGGAATATCGGCGGCGAGCAGCACGTCGAGCACCGCCGGCGAATCGCACAGCGGCGGCGGCAGGATGATCCCGTCGATTCCGCCGCGCACCAGTCGCTCGGTCACGTCGCGCTCGTGATCGTCCAGCTCGCATTTCTGCACCACCAACTGGATGTCCGATTGCCCGGCCTGGTCGAGGCTGCCGAGCAGGAACGCGCTCAGATACGCCTCGCTGGGATTGCTGAACAACAATCCGATCCGCACCTGCGCGACGCCCGCCAGCCGCCGGGCGGCCGGGTTCGGCGAATAATCGAGTTGCCGGATCGCCGCGTTCACCACGTCACGCGTTTCCGCGCGCACATTGCTTTCGCCGTTGATGACGCGCGACACCGTCATCTGCGAAACGCCCGCCAGCCGCGCAACGTCGGCAATCGTCGGCACGCCCGATCGGCGCTTGCGTTTCTCCCCCGTCATCCCCCCTGCTTAGCAGCAACATTGCCGCAGGTAAGTCATTCCCGCACATTTTGATGATAGCGTTCACAGGTGAACCTGCCCCTCTTCGTCGCCCCGGACGTGATCCGGGGGCCCGCTTCGTCTTGGCGGCCGGAGGTAGAAGCGGGATCCCGGATCGGGTTCGGGATGACGGCAAGAGGCAGCGTGAGACACCACCAATCCCCCCACCAACACCACCTTGTTGCAACCTCACACAAACCCTAAGCCGTGCGCGGTAACACCCGGAGAGATAGCATGGCCGCGACGATCGACGCCCCCACCCGCCGCGCCTTGCTGGCCGCATTTGCCGCCGCGCCGTTCGCGCCGACGCTCGTCGCGGCGCAAACCGGTGACGACACGCTCCCGCTCTGGCCCGGGTCGCCGCCCGGCGCCCCGGCCACCCTTCCGACCCGCAAGGTCGAGCAACGCTCGAAGACCGCCGGCTTCAACGATCGCTGGCTGACCGGCATCGCGATGCCGACGCTCACCGTCCGCCGCCCGGCGCAGCCGAACGGCGCGGCGGTGATGCTGATTCCCGGCGGCGGCTATGGCTTCCTCGCCTGGGACAATGAAGGCGAGGAGCAGGCGCGCTGGCTCACCGCGCGCGGCGTCACCTGCTTCATCCTCACCTATCGCCTGCCCGGCGAAGGCTGGCGCGACCGCGCGTTGGTGCCGCTGCAGGATGCGCAGCGCGGGCTGCGGCTGATCCGCGCCCATGCCGCGCGCTATGGCGTCGATGCCAGCCACGTCGCGGTGCTCGGCTTCTCGGCCGGCGGGCATCTCGCCGGCAGCCTCGCCACCCGCCATGCGGAGCGTACCTACACGCCGGTCGATGCCAGCGACCGGCTGTCGGCACGCCCCGATCTCGCCGGCCTGATCTACCCGGTCGTGTCGCTCGCCGAGCCGTTCACGCATGTCGGCTCGCGCGACAATCTGCTCGGCACCCCGTCGGACGAGGCCGCGCGCCGCGCCGCGTCGGTCGAGCGCCATGTCGATGCGCAGACCGCGCCGATCTTCCTCGCGCACGCCAGCGACGACGGGCTCGTTCCGATCGCCAACAGCCTCGCGCTCTATCAGGCGCTGCTCGCCGCACAGCGCCCCGCCGAGTTGCACGCCTTCGACAAGGGCGGGCACGGCTTCGGCGTCCGCCTGCCCGCCGGCACCCCGGCTGCCGCCTGGCCGACGCTCTTTTCCGCTTTCGCCACGCGGCTCGGCATCCTTCCGTCCGCGCAGGCGTCCTGACCGAGGGCGCTGCCGCCCGGAGTATATTGATGAAACGCCTGACCACCGCCTTGCTGCTCGCCGGCACGCTCACCACGCCGGCCGCCGCGCAGGAGGGCGAGGAGGTGGTCGTGCGTGGCCGCGGCCTCGCGCCGCGCCCGGGTGACAAGGCCGCGTCCGTCGTCACGCTCGACGCCGCGCGCATTCGCGAGAATGCCAGCAACCGGCTCGAAAGCGTCCTCGCCGATGTCGCCGGGCTCCAGCAGTTCCGCCGCGCCGATTCGCGCTCCGCCAACCCGACCAGTCAGGGCATCTCGTTGCGCGGGATCGGCGGCAACGCGTCGAGCCGAGCCTTGCTGATCCTCGACGGCGTGCCGCAGACCGATCCGTTCGGCGGCTGGGTGCCGTTCCCCGCTTATGCCACCGACCGGATCGGCGCGATCCGCGTCACGCGCGGTGGCGGCAGCGGCTATTTCGGCCCCGGCGCGCTGGCGGGCACGGTCGAGATCGACAGCAGCGGCCCGCGCGAGCAGCCGCCGCTCGCCGCCGACCTCGCTTATGGCAGCCGCGATTCGGTCGACGCGACCGCCTCGGCATTGCTCGAACGCGGCGCCGGCTTCGCGACGCTCTCCGCCGCTTATGCGCGCGGCGACGGCTTCATCCCCACGGTCGCCGGGCAACGCGGCCCCGCCGACCGGCCTGCGCCCTACGAGCAATTCGCCGCCGCCGCGCGCACCGTCGTCACCGTTGCGCCGTCGACCGAATTGCAGGCGAACGTCTCGGGCTTCACCGACACGCGCGAGCGCGGCACCGCCTTCACCGCCAACCGCAGCGAGGGCGCCGACACCAGCCTGCGCGTCGTCGGGCGCGGCGCGCTCGGCTGGTCGGCGCTCGCCTATCTCCAGACCCGCGCCTTCGCGTCGCAATTCGCCAGCGTCGATGCCGCGCGCCAGACCGCGACGCAGACGCTCGACCAGTACAACACCCCCGCCACTGGCATGGGCGGGCGGATCGAGCTTGCCCCCCGCCTCGGCATGGGCCGGGACCTGCGCTTCGGTGCCGACATCCGCCGCGTCGAGGGGCGAACGCAGGAACTCTACACCTATGTCGCCGGCCTTCCGACCCGCCGCCGCGTCGCGGGCGGCGCGGCGCTCAACTGGGGCGTGTTCGGCGACGGCACGCTGACCGCCGGCGCGCTGACGCTGACGCTCGGCGGGCGCGTCGATCGTTGGCAGCTCACCGACGGTCGCCTGCGCGAGGTCGCGCTGACCAACGGCGCGGCGCTGACCACCAGCGATTTCGCCGACCGCAGCGGCGCCGAATGGACCGGGCGCGCCGGGGCGGCATGGACGATCGCGCCGCCGCTGACGCTGCGCACCTCCGCCTATCGCGGCTGGCGCTTGCCGACGCTCAACGAACTCTACCGCCCGTTCCGCGTCGGCACCGATGCGGTCGCCGCCAATGCCTTGCTGTCGCCCGAGCGGTTGACGGGCGTCGATGGCGGCGTGACGCTGGTGCCGGTCGGCGGGGTCAGCCTGACCGGGACGTTGTTCTGGAACCGGCTGAGCGATGCGATCAGCAACGTCACCGCCGGGCGCGGCCCCGGCACCTTCCCCGGCGTCGGCTTCGTCGCGGCCGGCGGCACCTATCGCGTCCGCCAGAACCTCGACGCGATCGAGTCGACCGGGGTCGAGCTGGACGCGCGCTGGGATCACGGACCATGGTTCGCCAGCGCCTCGTGGAGCCATGTCAATCCGCACGTCCGCGCCTCCGGCAGCGCCGCGACGCTCGACGACCTGCGCCCCGCGCAGACCCCGCGCGATCTCGTCTCGGCCGCACTCGGCTGGCGACAGGACGACGCCGCGCTTTCGGCAACGCTCCGCCACAGCGCCGCGCAGTTCGAGGACGATCAGAACAGCCGCACCCTCGCCGCGGCGACGACGCTCGACGGCTATGCCGCGCTCCCGATCACCCGCCGCATCGCGATCGAGGCGCGTGCCGAGAACGTCTTCGACGCGCGCGTCGAGGCGGGGATCAGCGGCACCGGCGTGGTCGAGCGCGCCACCCCGCGCACCTTGTGGATCGGCGTCCGCCTCCGCTCGTGATGACAAGCCCGCGCCCGCTCTCGTAAGGGGGCCGGCATGAACGAGCATCTCGACGTGCTGATCGTCGGCGCCGGCCTGTCGGGGATCGGCGCCGCCTACCGGATCGGCCACGACCGTCCCGACCGACGCTGGGCGATCTTCGAGGCACGCGACGCGATCGGCGGCACCTGGGACCTGTTCCGCTATCCGGGCATCCGCTCGGACTCGGACATGACGACGCTCGGCTTCCCCTTTTATCCGTACCGCGGCGAGAAGGCGATCGCGGACGGCGCCGACATCCTCGCCTACCTGCGCGACACCGCACGCACCTTCGGCATCGACCGCCACATTCGATACGGCCACCGCGTCGTCGCCGCCGACTGGTCGAGCGCCGACGCGCGCTGGACCATCACCTACGAAGTCGACGGCCAACGCGCACGAATGACGTGTCGTCTCGTGTTTTTCTGTTCCGGCTACTACGACTACACGCGTGGTCATGCTCCCGAATGGCCCGGCATGGCCGATTTCGGCGGTACGATTGCGCACCCGCAAGCGTGGCCGGTGGATTTTCCAATCACCGGCAAGCGCGTGGTGGTGATCGGATCGGGCGCGACCGCGGTCACCCTCGTCCCCGCGCTGGTCGCGCAAGGCGCCGCGCACGTCACCATGCTGCAACGCTCGCCCTCCTATATCGTCGCGATGCCGGCGCAAGACCGGCTCGGCGCAGCACTCTCCCGGCTGCTTCCGACGCGGATAGCCGACACGCTAACCCGCTGGAAGAGCATCGCTTACAGCGTCGGCAGCTACACGCTCGCCCGCCGCCGTCCCGATCTGGTGAAGCGCCAGATCGCCAAGCAGCAGCGCGCCGCGCTCGGTGACAGCTACGACGTCGCCAAGCATCTGACACCGCGCTATAACCCATGGGACCAACGGCTCTGCCTCGTCCCCGACGGCGACCTGTTCGCCGTCCTCCGCGATGGTCGTGCGACGATCGTCACCGATACGATCGACCGCTTCATTCCCGCCGGTATCGCCCTGACATCGGGTGACATTCTCCCCGCCGACCTGATCGTCACCGCCACCGGGCTCCGCCTGAAGCTCTTGGGTGGCGCCACCCTCTCGCTCGACGGCCGTACGATCGAACCGCACCGCCACCTCGTCTACAAGGGCGCGATGTTCAGCGACGTACCGAATATGGCGTTTTCAACGGGTTACACCAACGCGTCATGGACATTGCGCAGCGACCTGAGCGCCCGCTTCGTCGCCCGCCTGCTCGCCCACATGGACGCGACGGGTGCCACCGTCGCCACCCCCGTACCGCAGGCGGTCGAGGAAGCCACCACCCCGCTCCTCGATCTCAATTCCGGCTATATTCAACGCGTTGCTCAGTGGCTGCCCCGCCAGGGAAGGCGCGTGCCGTGGTTGGTGCAGCAGAATTACGTTCGCGACACGCTGACGATGCGCGGCCGCGTCGACGATGGGGTGCTACGCTTCCGCTAACCTACTCGACCGTCACGCTTTTCGCGAGATTGCGCGGCTGGTCGACGTCGGTGCCCTTGGCGACCGCGACATGATAGGCGAGCAACTGCACCGGCACCGCATAAACGATCGGCGCGATCAGCGGGTGAACCTTGGGCATGGTGATCGTCGCGACACACCCCTCGCCCGCCGCCTCGACCCCGTCATAATCGCTGATCAGCAGGACTTTCCCGCCGCGCGCCTGCACTTCCTGCATGTTGCTGACGGTCTTGTCGAACAACGGCCCGGAAGGGGCGATCACCACGACCGGAACGTTCTCGTCGATCAGCGCGATCGGGCCGTGCTTCATCTCGCCCGCCGCATAACCTTCGGCATGGATGTAGCTAATTTCCTTCAGTTTTAGTGCGCCCTCAAGCGCGAGCGGATAGTCGGTGCCGCGCCCCAGATACAGCACGTCGCGCGCCCCAGCGATTACCCCGGCGATCGCCTCGATCGACTCGTCATACGCCAGCGCACCGTTGATCGCGGCGGGCGCTTCGGCGAGCTGGCGGACGATGCTGCGCTCCTCGCTCTCGCTCAGCCGCCCCTTTGCCTTGGCGAGGTTCGCCGCCAGCGCTGCCAGCACGGAAAGCTGGCACGAGAAGGCCTTGGTCGACGCGACCCCGATCTCCGGCCCGGCGTGGGTCGGCAGCAGCAGGTCGGCCTCGCGCGCCATCGTGCTGGTCGGCACGTTGACGACGACCGCGATCGTCTGCCCCTCCGACCGCGCATGGCGAAGCGCAGCCAGCGTATCAGCAGTCTCCCCGGACTGGCTGATAAACAACGCCAATCCGCCCTCTTCCATCACCGGCGCGCGATAGCGGAACTCGCTCGCGACATCGAGATCGACCGGCACGCGCGCGAACTGCTCGAACCAATATTTGGCGACCATTCCGGCATAGAAGCTCGTCCCGCACGCCACGATCGTCACGCGCCGGATGCCCGACAGGTCGAAGTCGGGGATCGGCAGCACGATCTTGCCCTCGAACCGCTGGAGGTAGCTGCGCAGCGTCTGCGCGACCACGATCGGCTGTTCGTAGATCTCCTTCTGCATGAAGTGGCGGTGATTGCCCTTGTCGATCAACGCGCCGGTCACGCCCGAGATCGTCACCGGCCGCTCTACGGCCACGTTGTCGCGATCGTACACCTGCGTGCCGTCGCGCGCGCAGACCACCCAGTCGCCCTCTTCCAGATAGGCGATCCGCTGCGTCAAGGGTGCCAGCGCCAGCGCGTCCGAGCCGAGATACGTCTCATCGTCGCCATAGCCGACCACCAACGGCGAGCCGAGCCGCGCGCCGATCAGCAGTTCCGGGTGGCTGCGGAACAAAATCGCCAGTGCGAACGCACCGTGCAGCCGCGGCAGCACCTCGCGCACCGCCTCGACCGGCGACTTGCCGCCCTCGACCTGCTCGCTGATCAGATGCGCGACGACCTCGGTGTCGGTCTCGCTGGTGAAGACGCGCCCGCGCGCCTGCAATTCCTCGCGCAGCGTCTTGAAGTTCTCGATGATCCCGTTGTGAACGACTGCGACTTCGTCGGTCGCGTGCGGGTGCGCGTTGTTGGTGGTCGGCCCGCCATGCGTCGCCCAGCGCGTGTGCGCGATCCCCGTCGTGCCGGGCAGCGGATGCGCGGCGAGTTCCTTGCCGAGGTTGACGAGCTTGCCCGAGGCGCGCCGCCGCTCAATCGCACCATCGACGATCGTCGCGATCCCGGCCGAGTCATAACCGCGATATTCGAGCCGCTTGAGCCCGTCCAGCAGGCGATCGGCCACATCGTCATGGCCGAGGATACCGACGATACCGCACATCTTACTTGTCGCCCTTCTTCTTCGCCGTCATCGCATCGCGAAAGCGCTTCGCCCAACCGTCGCGCTCTTCCTGCCGGCCGCGCGCCAAGGCAAGTGAATCCGCGGTAACATCCCGGACAACAACCGAACCTGCCCCGACGATCGCCCCCGCGCCCACCGACACCGGCGCGACCAGCGCGCTGTTCGATCCCACGAACGCGCCCTCGCCGATCACGGTGCGATATTTGAAGAAACCATCGTAATTGCAGGTGATCGTTCCCGCGCCGATGTTCGCGCGCGCGCCGACCTCGGCATCCCCGATATAGGACAGATGGTTGACCTTCGCGCCGACGCCGACGGTCGCCTTCTTGATCTCGACGAAATTGCCGACCTTGGCGGTCTCCGCCAGCACCGCACCCGGCCGCAGCCGCGCATAAGGGCCGACATCCGCACGCGCGCCGACCGTCGCGCCCTCCAGATGGCTGAACGCGCGGATCGTCGCGCCGTCAGCCACCGACACGCCAGGCCCGAACACCACGTTAGGCTCGACGGTCACATCGCGCCCCAGCACCGTATCATGCGCGAACCACACCGTTTCCGGCGCGATCAGCGTCGCGCCGTCCGCCATCGCCTGCGCGCGTCGCGCCTGCTGCCACATCGCCTCGACCGCCGCGAGTTCGCCGCGGCTGTTGACGCCGGTCACTTCGTCGGCGCTCGCCTCGACCACCACCGCCGCGCCTGACAGCTCAACGACGTCGGTCAGATAATATTCGCCCGCGGCATTGTCGTTGCCGAGCCGCGCGAGCAGGTCGAACAGCAATTCGCCGCGCGCCGCCATCAACCCCGAGTTGCACAAGGTCACCGCGCGCTCGGCGGCATCGGCGTCCTTATACTCGACAATCTTATCCAGCCGGTCTCCACCCTCGGCGACGATCAGCCGTCCGTAAGCGCCTGCATCGGCGGGCCGGAACCCCAGCACCACCACCGCGGGCGCATCCTCGCCATCAAGTCGGTCGAGCATCGCGCGCATCGTCTCCGCGCGCACCAGCGGGACGTCGCCGTAGAGGATCAGCACGTCGCCCGTGAAGCCGGCGAGCGCCTCCCGCGCCTGCATCACCGCATGGCCGGTGCCAAGCTGTTCCGCCTGCACCGCGATCTTCGCGCCGAGCGGCGTCACCGCCGCCTCGACCTGTTCGCGCCCCGCGCCGGTCACCACCACCGTCCGTTCCGGCGACAACGTTGCGGCGGAGGCGAGCAGATGCAGCAGCATCGGCCGCCCGGCGATCGGGTGCAGCACCTTGTGCAGGTCGGATTTCATGCGCGTGCCCTTGCCCGCGGCGAGGACGACGACGGCGATCTTGCGGCTCGACATGAGGACGCCCTGCCATCCTTTGCTTGCCAATTCCAGTAGCGCACGGCAACGCCCGCAACCGATGACTGACTTCCCCTTCCGCATTGTCGGCTTCGATCTCGACGGCACGCTGCTCGACACGTCGGGCGATCTCGCCGCTGCGCTCAACCACGCGCTCGCCAGCGCCGGGCGGCCGGCGCTGTCCGTCGAGCAGGTCAAGCCGATGATCGGCGGCGGCGCGCGGCATATGCTTGCACAGGGGATGGCGGCGACCGGCGGCTGCACCGATGCCGAACTCGACGTGCTGCAACGCCGGTTGCTCGACCATTATCAGGCCAACATTGCCGTCCTTACCCGTCCCTTTCCGCACGCGCTGGACGCGCTCGACCAGCTCGCGGCGCGCGGCGTGACGCTGGCGATCGTCACCAACAAGCTCGAGGCACTCGCGCGCCAGATTATCGCCGACCTCGGGCTCACCGACCGTTTCGCGACGATCATCGGCGGCGACACGATGGGGCCGGGGAACGGCAAACCCTCGCGGCTGCCGATCGACGCGATGGTCGAGCGCTGCGGCGATGGCCGCGCCGCGTTCGTCGGCGATTCGATCTACGACATCACTGCCGCCCACGCTGCCGGGCTGCCGGCGATCGCCTGCTCGTTCGGCTTCCTGATGCAACCGGTCGAGGAACTTGGGGCCGAGATAGTGATCGACAGCTTCGCCGAATTGATCCCGGCGCTGGAGCGACTGGCATGACCGAGGTGCGCGTTCCGTGGTTCTTCGCGCTGATCGTCGCGACACTGTTCGCCGTCGGCATGGCGCTGATGCCGCATCCGGTGCCGATCGTCGAAGTCGGCGACAAATGGCAGCATATGGCGGCGTTCGGCACGCTCACGCTGTTGTCGGTACTCGCCTTTCCGCGTGGCTCGCTGCTGCGCATCGGAGAGCGGCTGTCGTTTCTCGGCGCAATGATCGAGGTGTTGCAGTCGATCCCCTCGCTGCACCGCGATTGCGACATCATGGACTGGGTGGCGGACACCACGATCATCGTCGCGGTCCTGATCGTCGTTCGGCTCGGGCGCGGGGCGCGACGGCGCTGAAACGCTCTGCCCTTCGTCACACGGCTGCGCTATCGCGACGTTCGTGATCGACGAACTTCCCTTGCGCACCTGGCTGGCGGTGGCGATCGCCGTCGCGACCGCCGCAGTGGTCTGGCTGCTCGCGCGCGATGGTCAGGCGGCGCTCGCGGCGCTGGCGGGCGGCGCGGCGCTCGTCGTCATCATCGCCACGATCCCGGAGGAAGTGGCCGAAGCGGAAGCCGAGCCCCTCGCCCCGTCCTACGATCTGCCCGCCGCCGCCATCGTGGAGGCGGTGTCGGAGCCGGTGCTCGTGCTGCGCGGCGGCCGCGTCGCGCTCGCCAATGGCGCCGCGCGCACGTTGCTGGGCGCGCATATCATCGGCGAGGATGCGCGCGTGGCGATCCGCCACCCCGGCGCGGCCGCGCATCTGGCAGAGGGCGTGACCCAGCCGGTCGATCTCGTCGGAATCGGCACGCTCGATCAGCGTTGGGAAATGCGCGCCGCGCCGATCGGCGACGATGCGCGGCTGGTGCAACTGGTCGACCGGACCGGGCAGCACGCCGCCGAGAAGATGCGCGTCGACTTCGTCGCCAATGCCAGCCACGAACTGCGGACCCCGCTCGCCTCGATCCTCGGCTATGTCGAAACACTGGCGGATGAAGCGGGCGACGACCCGGGCTTGCGCAAGCGCTTCCTGGCGATCGTCTTCGACGAAGCGCGACGCATGGAGCGGCTGGTCGAGGACCTGATGAGCCTGTCGCGGATCGAGGCCGAGAAGTTCCGCGAGCTGCGCGCCGCCGTCGACCTCGCCGATCTCGCGCAAGAAGCGTGCGATGCGCTGGCGACCACGCATGGCGACCGTGGCGAGGACATCCAGCTCGACATCGCCGACGATCTTCCCCCGGTCACCGGTGACCCGATCCAATTGTCGCAGTTGATCCACAATCTGATCGGCAACGCGATGAAATACGGCCGCGCCGGCACACCGGTCGAGGTGTCGCTATGGACCCAGGCGCAGAACGTCTGCCTGCGCGTCGCCGACCATGGCGATGGCATTCCGCCCGAACATCTGCCGCGCCTGACCGAGCGCTTCTACCGCGTCGATCCCGGCCGCAGCCGCTCGATCGGCGGCACCGGCCTCGGCCTCGCGATCGTCAAGCATATCGTCGAGCGGCACCGCGGCCGGCTGGACATCGCCAGCACCGTCGGCGTCGGCACGCGGGTCACCGTCACGCTCCCCGCGCCGGCACCGAAGCCGGTGTCATGAAGGCGTAACCTCTATGTCACACGGCGCGCTGCATGAGGGCTGCCGTGTCGGCGAACGCCCATGCGGGGGATTGATGTCGCGCTTCGTTCAGGCGCTTGCAGCCATGCTGCCGCTCGCCTTGGCGTGCGGTCTGGCGGCGTGCGTCGATCAGGCGGCGGGTGGCGGCACGGGCGCGCGCGATCAGATTACTGCGGTCGGCTCCTCGACCGTCTATCCCTTCACCACGATCGTTGCGGAGCGCTTTCTCGAAGTGACGCCGCACGCCCGCCCGCCGGTGATCGAATCGACCGGCACAGGTGCCGGCTTCCGCCTGTTCTGCGCCGGGATCGGTGCCGCCCACCCCGATATCGAGGATGCGTCGCGCCGGCTGCGTCGTGCCGAATACCAGGATTGCGCCCGCCACGGTGTCGACCAGATCCTCGAGGTTCAGATCGGCATCGACGGCATCGCCTTTGCCGAGGCGCTCGGCGGGCCCGGCATGGCGCTGACCCCCGCCGACATCTACCGCGCGCTCGCCATGGCACCGCTTGGACGCCGCAATACTGCGCGCCTGTGGCGCGACGTCAATCCGGCGCTGCCCGCGATCCCGATCCAGGTCTACGGCCCGCCCGCGACCAGCGGCACGCGTGATGCGCTGGCCGAACTGATCCTCGCCAGGGGATGCGAAGCGGTCGAGCCCGACACGATCGGGATGCACGAACGCGATCCCAATGCGTTCGCCAGCCGCTGTCAGCGGATTCGAGAAGACGGCGCCTATGTCGACGCGGGCGAAAACGACAATCTGATCGTCCAGAAATTGCGTTCGAACCCCAATGCGCTCGGCATCTTCGGCTATGGCTATCTCGAACAGAATGCCGGCGTGGTCCGCGGTGTCGCGCTGAACGGCGTGTCGCCCACTTATGCCACGATCGCGTCCGGTGCCTATCCCGGCGCCCGCCCGCTGTTCGTCTACGTCAAGAAGGCGCATCTGCGCGCGATTCCCGGACTGCGGGGATTCATGAGCCAATATGCGGCGCTGTGGGGTGCCGACGGTCCGCTGGTAAAGCGCGGGCTGATCGCCGCACCGGCCGCCATCCAGCGCCGCTCGGCCGCGATCGTCGCCAACGAGATCGCGCTCGACCCGCGCGAGCTGCGCTGATGTCCGCCCTCGCACTCGTTTTCCTGATCGCCGCGCTCGGCCTGATCGGCTGGGTCGTCGCCCGCGCGCGCGCCGCGCGGTTCCGCAGCACCGCGACCCGCCGCTTCAGCTCGCTGCCCCAGCATCACGGCTGGTATGTCGCGATGTGGACCTTGCTCCCGCCGCTCGTGTTCCTCGCGGTGTGGCACTCGGTCGCGCCCGCGTTGGTGACCGATGCGGTACTCGCCACGCCGACTGCCGCCGCCCTGCCCCCGCCGGGGCTCGACCGCGCCGCGATCCTTTCGGAGGCGCGCAATCTCGCCAATGGCGACGCCTGGGGCGCCTTCCATCCGCTGTCGGAGCGGCTCGCCCCCGCTTACGCCGCGGCGCAGGCCCGGCACGACTGGATCGCGACCGCCGTCGCGCTGCTGCTCGCCTTCGCGGGCGGCGCGCTCGCCTTCCTGCGCGTGCGCCCCGGCTTCTCGGCGCGCTCGCAGGTCGAACGGGTGGTGATGGGGCTGCTGCTCGTCGCCTCGCTGATCGCGATCCTCACCACGATGGGCATCGTCGCGTCGCTGCTGGTCGAAAGCGCGCGCTTCTTCCGCATCGTGCCGATCACGCAATTCCTGTTCGGCACCCACTGGAGCCCGCAGGTCATCGACGCGCGCGATCCCGGCGCGACGCTGGGCGCGGTGCCGCTGTTCTGGGGCACGTTCTTCATCGGCGCGGTGATCGCGATGGCGGTCGCGGTACCGCTCGGGTTGATGAGCGCGATCTACCTGACGCAATATGCGCACCAGACCACCCGGCGCTGGATGAAGCCGATGCTGGAGGTGCTCGCCGGCGTCCCGACCGTCGTCTACGGCTATTTCGCCGCGCTCACCGTCGCGCCGGCGGTGCGCGATCTCGGCGTCGCGCTCGGTGTGCGCTGGGCATCGTCGGAAAGCGCGCTGGCCGCCGGGGTCGTGATGGGCGTCATGATCATCCCGTTCGTCTCCTCGATGGCCGACGATTCGCTGTCCGCCGTCCCCGCCTCGATGCGCGACGGCAGCCTGGCGATGGGCGCGACCAGTTCGGAGACGATCCGCCGTGTGCTCGTCCCCGCCGCGCTGCCCGGCGTCGTCGGTGGCGTATTGCTGGCGGTCAGCCGGGCGATCGGCGAGACGATGATCGTCGTCATGGCCGCCTCGGGTGTCGCCTCGCTGACGCTCAATCCCTTCGCCAGCACCACCACCGTCACCAAGCAGATCGTCGACCTGCTCACCGGCGAGGCCGAGTTCGATTCGGCCAAGACGCTTGCCGCCTTCGCGCTGGGGCTGACGTTGTTCGTCATCACCTTGCTGCTCAACGTCGTCGCGCTGATCGTCGTGCGTCGTTACCGGGAATCCTATGAATAAGCGGCCGCCCGCTGCCGAGCGCCAGCCGACCGACTGGCAGACCCCTGCGATGCAGCGCCGCGTGAAGCGTCGCTATGCCGCCGAGCGTCGGTTCCGATTGCTCGGCATGGCGGCGGTGTTCGCGTCGGCGGCGTTCCTGATCTACCTGCTCGCCACGATGCTCGGGCAAGGGGCCAGCGGCTTCACCGAGACGCGGATCGCGCTTCCGCTCGATCTGCGCGGCCGCGTGACGGTCGCTCCGGCGAAGCTGGAGGGTGCCGGCGCCGATCTCGCGCTGGCCGGCGCTGGTCTCGAAAACGCGGTCGATGCCGCCGCCAACGCGGCGTTCGCCCGGCAGGGCGGCGCGCTGCTGCTCTCCGACGGCGCATGGCTGCGCGTCCGCGATGCGATCAAGCGCGATCCGGCGCTGCTGCAAGCCCCGACGACGATCGACGTCCCTGTCGCGACCGACATCGACATGGCGTACAAAGGCGCGGGGTCGCCAGATAGCGAGGCCGCGGTCGCCGCGCTCGGCACGCACCTGTCGCGTGGCCTGAACGTCAGCTTCTTCACCGGCGCCGACGCCACCGACCCCACCCGCGCCGGCATCTGGGGCGCGCTGAAGGGCTCGCTGCTGACGATGATCGTCACGCTCGCGCTCGCCTTCCCGGTCGGCGTCCTTTCGGCGCTCTATCTCGAAGAATATGCGCCGCGGAACCGCTGGACCGACCTGATCGAAGTCTCGATCAACAATCTCGCCGCGGTGCCCTCGATCATCTTCGGCCTGCTCGGGCTGGCGGTGTTCCTCGGCACCTTCCACATGCCGCGCTCGGGTGCGATCGTCGGCGGCCTGACGCTCGCGCTCATGACGATGCCGGTCATCGTGATCGCCGGGCGCAATGCGATCACCGCGGTGCCGCCGTCGATCCGCGACGCCGCACGCGCACTCGGCGCGTCGCCGATCCAGGTCGTCTTCCACCACGTCCTGCCGCTCGCGCTGCCCGGCATCCTGACGGGCACGATCATCGGCATGGCACGCGCGCTGGGGGAAACGGCGCCGCTGCTGATGATCGGGATGCGCGCCTTCATCGCCGCGCCGCCGAACAAGCTGACCGATCCCGCCACCGTGCTGCCGGTGCAAATCTTCCTGTGGTCAGACGACGTGCAGACCGGGTTCGTGGAAAAGACCTCGGCGGCGATCATCGTCCTGCTGGTCGTGTTGCTCGCGATGAACGGCCTCGCCATCTATCTTCGCAACCGTTTCGAGACCCGCTGGAAATGAGCAACGCCCATGAAAAGGCCGCCGTCCTGCGGGCGGCGGATGGCCCGAAAATGACTGCCACCGGCGTCAACGTCTTCTACGGGCGCAAGCAGGCGATCCGCGACGTCTCGATTGATGTGCGGCGCGAGGACGTGACCGCCTTCATCGGCCCGTCGGGCTGCGGCAAGTCGACGTTCCTTCGCACGCTGAACCGCATGAACGACACCATCCCCGGCGCACGCGTCGAGGGCGACATCCGGCTCGACGGCGAGGACATTTACGCCAGGGCAATGGACGTCGTGCAGTTGCGCGCGCGGGTCGGCATGGTCTTCCAGAAACCCAACCCCTTCCCGAAATCGATTTTCGAGAACGTGGCATACGGCCCGCGCATCCACGGACTGGCGCGCTCCAAGGCCGATCTCGCGCAGATCGTCGAACGCTCGCTGACCCGTGCCGGGCTATGGGCCGAGGTCAAGGATCGGCTTTCGGAGAGCGGCACCGCCTTGTCGGGCGGTCAGCAGCAACGGCTGTGCATCGCGCGCGCGATCGCGGTCGACCCGGAGGTGATCCTGATGGACGAGCCGTGCTCGGCGCTCGATCCGATCGCCACCGCCAAGATCGAGGAACTGATCCACGAGTTGCGCGGCCGCTACGCGATCGTGATCGTCACCCACAACATGCAGCAGGCGGCACGCGTCAGCCAGCGGACCGCCTTTTTCCACCTCGGCCAGCTCGTCGAATATGGCGACACGTCGGATATCTTTACGAACCCGCGTCAGGACCGCACGAAGGACTATATTACAGGCCGTTACGGCTAAGGATCGCAGACATGGCCAATACCCAGGAACATACCGTCAAGGCGTTCGATCAGGACATCGGCCAGTTGCGCGGCCTGATCTCGCAGATGGGCGGTCTTGCCGAAAGCGCGATCGCCGATGCGATGATCGCGCTGCAACGCGGCGACGCGGCGCTTGCGGAGCGGATCGCCGCCGACGACAAGCGGATCGACGCGATGGAAACCGAGGTCGAGCGCACCGCGGTCCGCATCATCGCGCTGCGTGCCCCGATGGCCGACGATCTGCGCGAGGTGGTCGCCGCGCTCAAGATCGCCAGCGTGATCGAGCGGATCGGCGACTACGCCAAGAACATCGCGCGCCGGGTGCCGCGGATCGAAAGCGAGCATCGCATCGAGCCCTTGTCGATCCTGCCCGCCATGGGACGCATGGCCGCGGCGATGGTGCATGACGTGCTCAACGCCTTCGCCGCGCGCAATCCAGAGGCGGCGCTGGCGGTGTGCGAGCGCGACAATGCGCTCGACGATTTCTACGACAGCATCTTCCGCACCCTGGTCACCTTCATGGTCGAAAACCCGAAGACGATCAGCGAGTGCGCGCAATTGCTGTTCGTCGCCAAGAATCTCGAGCGGATCGGCGATCACGCCACCAACGTCGCCGAGATGGTCTATTTCGCCGCAACCGGGGTGCGGCTCGTGGAACGCGAAAGAGGAGTCGATTGATGGCCAAGGCCCGCATGTTGCTGGTGGAGGATGACGCCAGCCTCGCCGAGCTGCTGGTGTGGCATTTCACCCGCGAGCATTTCGACGTCCAGCACACGATCGACGGCGAGGAGGCGCTGCTGCTCGCGCGCGAGACCCCGCCCGACATCGTGCTGCTCGACTGGATGGTCGAGGGCATTTCGGGGATCGAGGTCTGCCGCCGTCTGCGCCGCGCCGCCGAGACGCAGAACGTGCCGATCATCATGCTCACCGCGCGCGGCGAGGAGGAGGATCGCGTCCGCGGGCTCGAGACCGGCGCCGACGATTACGTCACCAAGCCGTTCTCGCCGCGCGAATTGGTGGCGCGCGTCGGTGCTGTGCTGCGCCGCGTGCGCCCCGCACTGGCCGGCGAGCAGCTTACCTACGCCGATCTCGAGATGGATACGGTCGGCCACAAGGTGCGCCGCGGGGGCGACGTCGTGGCACTCGGGCCGACAGAATTCCGTCTTCTCAAGCACTTCCTCGAACATCCCGGTCACGTTTTCTCGCGTGAGCGTCTGCTCGACAGTGTCTGGGGCCACGACAGCGACATCGAAAGCCGCACCGTCGACGTTCATATCCGCCGCTTGCGCAAGGCGATCAATGAAGGCGGGCGTCCCGACATTATTCGGACCGTTCGTTCAGCGGGTTACGCGCTCGACACCGGCCACTGAATCTTTCCGCTTTCGCAACGAGGGACCTTTTTTCTGTCGTGGGGCGTTGCCCGGACCGCGTGATAAACAACGCGTTTCTGACCGAACGCACACGGCAGGAGAAAGATAAGATGAAGGCCATTCTTCTCGCGGCAGCGGCCGTGATCGCCATCCCCGCGACGGCGATCGCGCAGGACACCCCGCAGACCACGACGACCGCGCCCGATACCGGCGCCGCCCCGGCGACCACCGCGGATCCGAGCGCGTCCACCGATCCGGCCGCTGCGCCGCAGACCGACGCCACGGCACCGACCACGCAGGCCGATCCCGCCGCCCCCGCCCCGGAGGCCAATGCGCCGATGACCCCGCCGGCCGGTGGCGCGATGACGCCGCAATCGGGTGGCAGCATGGGCACCGAGAGCGCGGGCGGCTATCAGCCGTCGCAGCCGGCGGTGTCGGGCACGCCGCAGCCGGGCGCGACCGTGCGTTTCCAGCCGGCCCCCTCGCCGTCGCAGGCTTTCCCGGCGCCCGCCGCCAAGGAAAGCTATCCGATCTGCAAGAAGGGCCAGTATGACGGCTGTATGCAGGCCAGCGACGCGCGCAAGACGACCCGCCGTCGCCGCTAGGCACCGGTAGCGACCGAACGGGCATTGCGCCCGTTCGAAGACCAGGTATGGAAGGCGCTTCATCCGTTCAGGAGGGAGCGCCTTTTCCATGTCGATCCGTTTCGATGATCGCGTCGCCATCGTCACCGGTGCCGGCGGCGGCCTGGGCCGACACTATGCGCTCGAACTCGCCAAGCGCGGCGCGCGCGTCGTGGTCAACGATCTCGGCGGCGACCGCAGCGGTACCGGCACCTCCGACGCGGCCCAGGCGGTGGTCGAGGAGATTCGCGTCGCTGGCGGCACCGCGATGGCGAACGGCGCCAGCGTCGCCGATTACGACCAGATGGCGGAGATGGTCGCGCGTGCCAACGAAGCGTGGGGCGGCGTCCATATCCTCATCAACAATGCCGGGGTGCTGCGCGACAAGTCGTTCGCCAAGATGGAGCCCGCCGATTTCGCGTTCGTGGTGCAGGTCCATCTGCTCGGCACGGCCTACGCGACCAAGGCGTGCTGGGACACGTTTCGCGCCCAGAACTACGGTCGCGTGCTGATGACCTCCTCGTCCTCCGGGCTGTTCGGCAATTTCGGGCAATCCAATTATGCCGCCGCCAAGCTCGGCATCGCCGGGCTCGCGCGCACCTTGCATCTGGAAGGCGCCAAGCACGACATCCGCGTCAACACGATCGCGCCCACCGCCGGCACCCGCATGACCGAAGGGCTGTTCCCCGATGCCGCCTTTGCGGCCTTCGTCCCTGAAAAGGTCGCTCCCGCCGCACTGTATCTGGTCAGCGAGGATGCGCCCTCCGGCCAGATCGTCGGGGCGGGCGCGGGCGTCGTGCAAGCGAGCTATCTCACGCTGACGCCCGGGGTGGCGCTGCACGGTGACGACCTGTCGCCCGAAGGCGTCGCACGGCACTGGACGGCGATCACCGAGCGCGCCGGGGAGATCGTCCCCGGCTCCGGCGCGGAACAGGCGATGCTGATCGCGCGGACGTTGCACGGCGGTTGAGTCTCCGAGGCTCGCGCGATAGCCTCACCGTCGTCAGGGGGAGTGACCATGTACAGCGAGAGCGATATCGACCAGGCGGTCGCGGCCGGCGTGATGCCCGCGCAGGTTGCCAGCGATTTCCGCGACCACGTCGCCGCCCTCCGCGCGACACCGGCGGTCGATGAAGAGCATTTCCGCTTCCTGACCGGCTTCAACGACATCTTCGTCACGATCGCGATCGCATTGTTGCTGGTCGCGGTCGGCAACATCGGCGGCAATATCGATGCGGCGGCCGGCGGAGCCGGGGTGGCGGGCGTGGCGTGGCTGCTGGCCACCTATTTTACGGCGAGGCGGCGGATGGCGCTGCCCAGCATCGTCTTGTTGCTGGCGTTCGTCGGCGGACTGGCCGCGATCGTCGCCGCGCTCGGCTTTTCGATCGTCGACGACCCCAGCGATCGACAATCGGCGGCGATCGGCGCGGTCGCGGCTGCGGTCGCTGCCGTCGGCGCATGGCTGCACTGGCGTCGCTTCATGGTGCCGATCACCCCGGCGGCCGGCGCGGCCGCAGCCGTCGGGCTGGTGGTCAGCCTGTTGCTGACGATCCTGCCGGAATCGCTGCGGCTGGCCTGGCCGTTGCTGTTCGTCGGCGGGATCGCGGTGTTCGCCTATGCGATGCGCTGGGATCTGTCGGACCGTGCGCGCCAGACGCGCCGCGCCGACGTCGCCTTCTGGCTGCACCTGGTCGCCGCCCCGATGATCGCGCATTCGACGTTCCAGATGATGGGCGTGTTCGAAGGCGACATGGGGCTGGGCAAGGCGGTGGTGGTGCTGCTGCTCTACGTCGCCTTCGCGCTGGTCGCGCTGGTGGTCGACCGGCGAGCATTGCTGGTCTCCAGCCTCGTCTACGTCCTCTACGCGATGTCGGTGCTGATCCGCACCGCCGGCTCCACCGAATTGTCGCTGGCGTTCACCTCGCTGGTGATCGGATCGGCGCTGCTGTCCCTGTCGGCGTTCTGGCAGCCGATCCGCGCGCGGGTCATTGCGCGGCTGGGTCAGTGGGGCGACCGGCTGCCACCGGTGCAGATGGCGGGGTGATCGCCCCGCAGTGCGGTCCCTCCGACCCGCGCCGCGACCCTATTCCTCCACCAGCTTCATCAACCGCCGCTCGACCGGGGCGAGCACCGGCCCGAGTTCATGCCCGCGCCGCACCACCTGCCCTGCCTCGCCGACCAGCGCCCACATCCCCTGCCGGTTGCGCAGGGCCGGTCGCTTCTCGACGCGGAACTCCGGCCGCTCGGTGGCACGGCGAAACGCCGAAAATACCGCCGCCTCTCGCCCCAGATCGATGGCATAGTCGCGCCAGTGCCCGGCCGCGACCATCCGTCCATACAGATCGAGGATGCGCATCAACTCGGCCCGATCGAACGCCACCTGCCGCGGCTGACCGGCACCGGCCGGAAAGGGTGTGACGATCCCCATCAGGCGCGGTCACGCTCCTGCCCGGCGGCGTGCTCCTGCTCCTCGATCAGCGCATCGAGCCGCTTCTTCATCGCCTCAAGCTCACAGCGCAGCAACTCCACCCGCTGCGTCGCGGGATCGAACATCTCGCGGCACGGCGTACCGTAGGGAACGAAGCGCGGCTCGGGCGCCGCCCCCCCTTCGACCACCGTCGGGCGTGCCGGAATGCCGACCATCACCGCGCCCGCCGGCACGTCGCGCGTCACCACCGCATTGGCACCGACCCGCGCGCGCGGACCGACCGTGATCGGCCCCAGCACCTGGGCACCCGATCCGATAATCGCACCATCGGCGATCGTCGGGTGGCGCTTGCCCGCCACACCATTGTCGGGACTGGTGCCGCCCAGCGTCACGCATTGATAGATGGTGACGTCGTCGCCGATCTGGGCGGTTTCACCGATCACCACGAAGCCGTGGTCGATGAAGAAATTGCGCCCGATCGTCGCACCCGGATGGATGTCGATCGCGGTCAGCGCGCGCGAAAAGTGGTTCACGATACGCGCAGGCACGTAGAAACCGGCGCGATACAGCCGGTTGGCAACGCGGTGCCAGGCGAGTGCCCACACACCGGGGTAGGTCAACACTTCCAGACGCGAATGCGGCGCCGGGTCGCGCGCGCGGATCGAATCCAGATAATCGGTCAGTCGCGACATCCGCGTCCCCTTCTCTCTTCGCCGCAAGATAGAACGTCGCCGCGCCGGTTTCCATAAGCAGCGCTATCGGGCGAGAAAGCGTATTTTCCTATCGTCATTCTGGGATATGACCCATGCCGAGCCGGCGCGGCCGTTCCGATCGCGCTTGGGGAGACCGGATGCAGGCGCTGACGCAATTCGACCTTTCGGCCTTGTGGCCGTTCATCGCCGTGGGCTTCGGCGCCCAGCTCGTCGACGGGGCACTCGGCATGGCGTTCGGCGTCATCTGCAATACCCTGCTGGTCGCGGTGATCGGGCTGCCGCCGGCGCGCGCCTCCGCCAACGTCCATATCGTCGAAACCTTCACCACCGCGATTTCCGGGATCAGCCATGCCATCACCGGCAACATCGACAAGGGGCTGTTCCTGCGGCTGCTGATCCCGGGCGTGATCGGCGGAGTGGCGGGCGCCTATATCCTGACCAACATCGACGGCGCGGTCGTGAAGCCGTTCGTGCTCGCCTATCTGGTCATCATCGGCATCTATCTGCTGGTGCGCGGGCTGATGTTCCCGCCCAAGGTCAGCAAGCCCAAGGTGGTCGAACCGCTCGGGCTGCTCGGCGGGTTCATGGACGCGGCGGGCGGCGGTGGCTGGGGCCCGATCGTCACGTCCAACCTGCTGGTGCAGGGCGTCGAGCCGCGCAAGGTGGTTGGGACGGTCAGCGCGGTCGAATTCTTCCTGACCGCGGTCGTGTCGGCGACCTTCATCTACCATCTCGGCATCAAGGATTTCGCGACCGCGACGGTCGGGCTGCTGATCGGCGGCGTCTTCGCCGCCCCGCTCGGCGCCTTCTTCGCAAAGCGCATCCCGATGAAGGTGATGCTGGTGATGGTCGGCACCGTGCTGACGATCACCAGCACCTACGGCTTCATCCGCGCCGTGCTGCTATAGGCTTGGCCATCATTCCCGCCTCCGCGGGAATGACGGAGCTGCTTACGCGCTGACCGCGTGGACCGTCGCCACCGCCTTCATCACCGAGGCGATGCGCGCGGCGGTCTGGATCACCTCGGCGGTGACGCCCGCCTTCTTGAGCACCTGCTCATGGCTGTCGATGCACATGCCGCAGCCGTTCATCGCACTGACCGCGAGGCTGAACAGCTCGAAATCGACCTTGTCGATCCCCGGCGCGCCGATCACGTTCATCCGCAGCTTGGCCGGCATCCGGCTATATTCCTCGTTGCTGGCGAGGTGCGTGAAGCGATAATAGACGTTGTTCATCGCCATGACCGCCGCTGCCGCGCGCGCTGCGGTCGCCGCCTCGGGCGACAGCTTGTCCGCGACCTCGGCCTCGGTCGCCTCGACCAGCGGCTTGTAGCCCGAGCCATGGGCGCAGGCGAGCAACGTGCCGTACTTGCGCTGGTCGTTGAGCACCGTCTCGTTCAGCAGCGAGCCGACGTTGAGGCGGATGTCCTTGGCGAAATCGGGCAAGGTGCCCGCGAATTCCTTAAGAGCCATGTGTGTCTCCAGCCACGACCCGTCATTGCGAGCGCAGCGAAGCAATCCAGAGCCCAGCGCGTGACGCTCTGGATTGCTTCGCTGCGCTCGCAATGACGGGCGGGCGATAGATTTTAGGAAGTAGAGGGCGGGACCAATCGGCCCCGCCCTGAAAAATCAGGCCGCGACCTGCAGGACGTCGTCGCCCTTGTTCCAGTTGCACGGGCACAATTCGTCGGTCTGCAGCGCGTCGAGCACGCGCAGCGTCTCCGCCGGGTTGCGGCCGACGTTCAGGCCGTTGACCTGCACCGCCTGGATGACGTTGTCGGGATCGACGATGAACGTCGCGCGGAACGCGACATGCTCGTTCTTGTCGACAATGCCGAGCGCGTCGGCCAGCTTGCGGCCGTTGTCCGCCAGCCACGGGAAGTCGGCTGCGGCCAGATCCGGGTCCGACTTGCGCCATGCGAGGTGGACGTGCGCGGTGTCGGTCGAGGCGCCGATCAGCACCGCGTCGCGGTCCTCGAAGTCGCCCTTGATCTGGCTGTAGCCGACGATCTCGGTCGGGCAGACGAAGGTGAAGTCCTTCGGCCAGTAGAACAGCACCTTCCACTTGCCCGGATAGGCGGTGGTCAGGTCGAGCGTCTCGCCGTTCGGGAGCGCGCTGGTGCCCTGCTGGACGGGGACGGTGATGGGGGGGAAAGTATCGCCGATGGTCAGCATGTCTGGCTCCTGTTGTGAATGCGGAGTTCCAGTCATCCTCTCTGCCGGGGCCGCGTCGCTGCGCCGCCTCTCGCTGCGTCATCGATATAGGGGGCTTCGCGTGATCGAGCAAATCGTCTATTCCATCTCTTGTGATCGACGGAGACGATGAATGGCCGCCACCTACCTTCCGACGCTCAAGCAGTTGCAATATCTGGTCGCACTCAAGGATCACGGCCACTTCGGGCGCGCGGCCGAGGCATGCTTCGTCACCCAGTCGACCTTGTCGGCGGGCCTGCGCGAGCTGGAGACGCTGATCGGCGTCACGTTGGTCGAGCGCACGCGCCGCGTGGTGCGGTTCACCCCGCTGGGCGAGCAGATCGCGACCAAGGCGCGCGTCGTACTGCGTGAAGCGGAGGAGCTGGGCGATCTCGCGCGCGCCGCCGGCCGCCCGCTGTCGGGCGAGATGCGGCTGAGCGTGATCCCGACGATCGCGCCGTTCCTGTTGCCGCGCATCCTCCCGCGGCTGCGGCGCGACTATCCCGATCTGAAGCTCTACCTGCGTGAGGAACCGAGCGGCCCGGCCTGCGAAGCGCTGCACAACGGCCGCACCGACTGCGTGCTGCTCGCGCTGCCCTATGCCTGTGGCGAGGTGACGGTGCTAAAGCTGTTCGACGACCACCTGTTCCTCGCCTTTCCCGAAGGCGAGATGCCGACCGATCTCTCGGCGGTGCGCCCCGACGACATCGACGAGACGCGGCTGTTGCTGCTTGAGGACGGCCATTGCCTCAAGGAACATGCGCTGGCGGCGTGCAACCGCGCCGAGCTGCGTGCCGAGGCGACGATGCTCGGCACCTCGCTCCACACAATGGTGCAGATGGTCGACAATGGTCTTGGCGTCACGATGCTGCCGAAGATCGCGCTCGACGCCGGCATTCTCGACCATACCAAGGTCGTCGCGCGCCCGCTCGACGCCGCCGCGCCGGTGCGCACGCTGGCACTGGTCTGGCGCCGCGCCTCACCGCGCGAACGCGATTTCCACCTGCTCGGCGAGGTGCTGAAGGCGGCGGCCTGATAATCCTTTTCGTCGCCCCGGACTTGATCCGGGGCCCCGCTCCTTCTTGCGCCCGAGGGGAAGCAGCAGCCTAAACCTTCATCCAGACCGGGCCATCACCGCGATTGACGCGCAGTCGCAAACGGCGCAGCATCGCGATCTGGAGCTCGTCGTTCGTCGGGCATCGTGTCCGTCGTGGCGCCTCCGGTCGGGAGGTTGGTCGCATGGCTTATGCAAATCGGATCGACAATTCACGGCGTTTCACCACGATCGCGGGCGTCGCCGCGATCCACGGCCTGATCGGCTACGTCTTCATCAGCGGCATGGCGACCAGCTTCGTCCAGTCGGTGTCGAAGCCGTTCATCACCACCAACATCCCGGTCGACACCCCGCCGCCGCCCGACATCACGCCGCCCAAGCTGGAGAAGGTGACGCCGCAACAGCCCACCACCACGATGCCGCCGCTCACCACCGTCACACCGATCGTCCCCAGCCGGACGACCAGCGAGAACGTGGTCGTCATCACGCCCCCGATGCCGCCGGTCGATTTCGGCACCGGCACCGTGACGGTCGACCCGCCTGCCCAGCCCGCGACGGTCAGCAAGGCGAGCGGGGTGCTCGCGCGCGGCAACCGCAACGACTGGATCAGCACCGACGATTACCCGCCCTCCGCCTTGCGCGCCGAGGAAGAAGGCGTCGTGGGCATCTCGATGCGGATCGGCGCCGATGGGCGGGTCGACTCCTGCACGGTGACCGCGCCGAGCGGCCATGCTTCGCTCGATCAGGCAACCTGCCGCCTGTATCAGCGCCGCGCGCGCTTCACGCCCGCCCGCGACGACGCCGGAACCCCGATCGCCGGGACCTTCAACGATCGTATCCGGTGGCAACTGCCGAAATAATCAGCGCCAGCGCGCCGCCGCATCCTCATCGGCGGCGCGCGCCTCCACCCAGCGCGAGGCGCCATCGACGATCTCGCGCTTCCAGAATGGCGCGTCGGTCTTGAGCCGGTCGATCAGGAACGCGCAGGCCTCGAGCGCGGCGGCCCGGTGTGCCGAGCAGGTGCCGACGAACACGATCCGCTCGCCCGGCGCCATCGGCCCCACCCGGTGCACGATCGTCGCCGCCGTCAGCGACCAGCGCGCGGTCGCGTCGTCGGCGAGCCGCGTCAGCGCCGCTTCGGTCGCGCCGGGATAATGTTCCAGTTCCAGCGTCGCGACGCCGTCGTCGGCGCGCACCAGCCCGGTGAAGGTCGCGACCGCCCCGCCCTGCTCCAGCCGTGCGAATTCGGCGGTGACGTCGATCGCATCGCACGAGACGAGGACGCGGATCATCCGCCCGTCACCGGCGGAAAGATCGCCACCTCGCGCGCGCCAGCGATCGGCGTATCCAGCGGCACGAACGCCTGATCGACCGCCGCCCGCAGCCGCGCCGGATCGGCGAAGGCGGCACCATGCCCGGCGCTGCGCGGCGCAAGCCACGCGACGAGGTCGGCGACCGTGGCGACCCCGGCCGGCGGTGTCACGTCTTCCTCGGCGACGCCGATCCGTTCACGCACCCAGGCGAAATACAAAAGTTTCATACGCGTTCCTGACACATTCCCGCTCGTGCTGAGGAGGCATTGAGCTTGTCGAAATGCCGTCTCGAAGCACAGGTCCTTCGAGACGAGGCTTCGACAAGCTCAGCCTCTCCTCAGGACGAACGGAGGAGAGGCCGGCTCCTCAATCCATATGCTTCAAACCGACCCGCAGGTAATCCCACCCGGTCACGATCGTCAGCGCCGCAGCGCCCCACAGGCTGGCGAGGCTCGCCACCTTGATCCACGCCTCGCCCGGCAGCGCACCCGACAGGATCAGCCCGCCCAGCGAGACGAGCTGCAAGGTCGTCTTCCACTTCGCCAGCCGCGACACCGGCAGTGACACCTGCAACCCGGCGAGGAACTCCCGCAACCCGCTGACCGCGATCTCGCGCAACAGGATCACCAGCGCGGCGATGATATGCACCCCGGTGATCGCCGCGACATCGTCGTGCCGCGTGCCGACCAGCATCAGGATCACCGCCGCGACCATGATCTTGTCGGCGATCGGATCGAGGAACACGCCCAGCTTCGACACCGTCCCCTGCGCGCGCGCAAGATAGCCGTCGAAATAATCGGTGATCCCCATCAGGCAGTACAGGCCGAAGGCGACCCCGAAACCGAACCGCCAGCTCGGCCACCAAAGGAACGCCACCAGCAGCGGCACCGCGACGATCCGCGACAGCGTCAGGATGTTGGGCAGGGACAGCATGGGTGCGACGTGGACCCGCGGCGCGGGCAGCGCAAGCGCCTGTCGCGCGAAAATCGCCGTTGGATCGCGGCGGCCCAGCCGCTATGGCTCGGCGAATTGCCAACTATCCGGGGGCCCGTTCCCGCGTCATGATCAATGCCCTCGGGCTTCTCAAGCGGCGGCGCTTCCTGCCGCTGTTCACCACGCAATTCCTCGGTGCCTTCAACGACAATCTGTTCAAGACCTCGATGGTGCTGTTCGCCACCTATGAGATCTTCGCCGACGAAACGCAGGAGAGCTTCTTCAACGCGCTGACCGCCGCGCTGTTCATCCTGCCGTTCTTCGTGCTGTCCGCACTGTCCGGGCAGCTCGCCGATTCGAGCGACAAGGCACGGATCATCCGACTGGTGAAGACCGTCGAGATCGCGATCATGGCCGTCGGCAGCGCCGGGCTGTTGCTGGCGCGCACCGGTGCGGTCACGCTGCCGCTGGTGCTGATGCTCGCCGCGGTCACCGGGCTGGGCGTCCACTCGACGTTCTTCGGCCCGATCAAATATGCGATCCTGCCGCAGCATTTGGACGAGGACGACGTGCTCGGCGGCACCGGACTGGTCGAGGCGGGTACCTATCTGTCGATCCTGCTCGGCACGATCGTCGCCGGCTTCGTCTATCACTCGCCGCTGCTCGTCGCGTTGCTGACGATCGTGGTGGCGCTGCTCGGCTGGCTCAGCGCCCGTGCGGTGCCGCCCGCGCCGCGGCTCGGGCCGAAGCTGAAGCTCGACTATAATCCCGTCCGCGCCTCGTGGCGGCTGATCGCCGAGACGATGCACATCCCGCGGCTGTTCCTCGCCATCTGCGCGATCAGCTTCTTCTGGACGATCGGATCGGTGCTCATCATCGTCTTCCCGCCGTTGGTGAAGAACGTGCTGACCGCCGACGCCAGCGTCGCCAGCCTGGTGCTGGCGGTCTTCTCGATCGGCGTCGCGATCGGATCGGTGGTCATCAACCTGATGTTGCGCGGCCAGATCTCGGCGCGCTTCTCCCCCGCCTCGGTGATCGCGATGGGACTGGCGGTGCTCGCCTTCTGGTGGGTGGTCGGGCTGTGGACCCCGGCGCCCGCCGGCCACCTGTTCGACATGGCCGCCTTCATCCGCCAGCCCCATGCCGTGCCGGTGCTGCTCGCCCTGCTCGGCGTGGCGGTCTTCGGCGGGATGTTCGTGGTGCCGCTCTACGCCTTCCTCACGACGACCGTGACCAAGGACCATACGGCGCGGACGGTCGCGGCGAACAACGTCGTCAACGCCGGGGCGATGACGTTCGGCTCGATCGCGGTCGCCGGCATCACCGCGCTGGGGGTCACGCCGTCGCAGTTGCTGCTGCTGGTGGTCGGGATGTGCGTGATCTCGGCCATGCTCGCGCAGCGCCTGCATCGCGCCTGCGACTGACCGATCAGAAGATCATCGTCGAAAAGGTGATGAAGAAGGCGGCGAAGCTGAGCAGGAACAGCCGCACGTCATGATCCCCCACCTTCGCCTCCGGCATGGCGGCGGGCGGCGGCAGGGTGCGGCGGAAAGGGTGTCCCGCACCCTCGTTCGTCAGGACCAGTCGGCGTTGCATAGCCAGGTCTTAACGCGCTGTTTACGATTTCGGCTACCATCGACCGGCGCGGCGCCTGTATCGCCGCGGGACAGCAGGAGACCGCAATGCCGCTCTATGCCTTCAAGGGCCACCGCCCGACCCGCCCCGCCTCGGCCTGGATCGCGCCCAACGCCGATGTGATCGGCGACGTCGTGCTCGGCGAGGAGGTCGGCATCTGGTTCGGCGCGGTGATCCGCGGGGACAACACCACGATCGCGGTCGGCGCGCGCAGCAATGTGCAGGAAGGCGCGATGCTTCATTCCGATCCCGGTGCGCCGCTGACGATCGGCGAGGAGTGCACGATCGGCCACCACGCCGTGCTCCACGGGTGCACGATCGGCGATCGCGTGCTGATCGGCATGGGCGCGATCGTCCTCAACCGCGCGGTGATCGGCGCGGATTGTATCGTCGGCGCGGGCGCGCTGGTGACGGAGGGCAAGACCTTCCCGCCGCGCTCGCTGATCGTCGGCAGCCCGGCGCGCGTGGTGCGCGAGCTGGATGATGCGGCGGTCGCCGCGCTTCGAATATCGGCGGCGCACTATGTGGAGAACGCCCGCGCGGCCGCCGAGGGGCTGGAGCGCGTAGGATAAACCTCCTCCGTCATTCCCGCGCAGGCGGGGATCCAGACGCGCAGGTCAGCGCAGGAGCCGCGACGTTGGCAGTTCTGCATTCTCGCCTGCGACGGAATGACGATGGAAAAAACCCGCCCCACCTGACGTGGCGTCAATCTTGCCACGCCCCCGGACGCCCCACATAACTCCGGTCATGTCGATCCCCCCGCTTCTGTCGCACCTGCGTCTGCCCGTCATCGGGTCGCCGCTGTTCATCATCTCCAACCCGGATCTGGTGATCGCGCAGTGCAAGGCGGGGATCGTCGGCTCTTTCCCGGCGCTCAACGCGCGCCCGGCGTCGCTGCTCGACGAATGGCTGCACCGCATCACCGAGGAACTGGCCGCGCACGACCGCGCGCACCCCGATGCCCCCGCCGCCCCGTTCGCCGTCAACCAGATCGTCCACAAATCCAACGACCGGCTGGAGGCCGATCTCGCGGTCTGCGCCAAGTGGAAGGTCCCGATCACGATCACCTCGCTCGGCGCGCGCGAGGAACTCAATCAGGCGGTGCACGGCTGGGGCGGGATCACGCTCCACGACGTCATCGACGATCGCTTCGCGCGCAAGGCGGTCGAGAAGGGCGCCGACGGGTTGATCGCGGTCGCGGCCGGTGCCGGCGGCCATGCCGGCCGCCTGTCACCCTTCGCGCTGGTGCAGGAGATCCGCACCTGGTTCGACGGTCCGCTCGCCCTGTCCGGCGCGATCGCCAGCGGCGACGCGATACTGGCGGCGCAGGCGATGGGCGCGGATTTCGCCTATATCGGCTCGGCCTTCATCGCCACCGACGAGGCCAATGCCGACGCGCGCTACAAACAGGCGATCGTCGACGGCCGTGCGGCGGACATCGTCTATTCGGACCTGTTCACCGGCGTCCACGGCAATTACCTGCGCGCCTCGATCGTCGCCGCCGGGCTCGACCCGGACAATCTGCCGCAGGGCGATCTCAAGACGATGAGCTTCGCCTCGGGCGGCGCGGCCAAGGCGTGGCGCGACATCTGGGGCTCGGGTCAGGGTATCGGCGCGATCGATACGGTCGTCCCCGCGGCCACGCGCGTGGCGCAATTGGCGGACGAATACCGGGCTGCGCGCGACCGGCTGCTAGGGCGGATCGACATTCATGATGGTGTCCTCTTGCCCTCGCCCCTGGACAGGGGAGAGGGATAGCGGAGCTTGCCAGCTTGCTGGCTAGCGCAGCTTGGGTGAGGGGTTGAGCGAGCCAAAGGCTCGCGCGCTCGCTTGCGCGAGCGCCACCCCTCACCCAGCTCCGACCAAGACTTCGCTGCGCAAAGCCTAAGTCTGCGCAACCCTCTCCCCTCTGCGAGGGGCGAGGGCAGGCAACCATGAATGTCGATCGCCCCTAGGTCGCTGATCACCCGTCCGTGCGAGCGTCGCGAAGCAATGACGGCTTGGATGCCGCCGCTTAGAACGCCGTCGCCAGCCGATCGAGCATCGACCGCGCCGGGCTCACCACCGGCATCTCACCGGCGCCGGCTGCATCCAGCAACGCCACGCGGCGATGCAGGTCGATGCTGCTCCCGATCACGCCTTGTGCCTGTGCCGGAAACCGTTCCAGCAGCGAAGCGTCGGTCGCCGGGGATGAGCCAAGCCGCCGCGCCGGATCGAGCGCCTGCGTCGCGGTCAGTTCCCCCGCCGCGATCGCGCGCTGCGTCAGCAACCAGGCGATGACATGCATCAGCCGCGTCGTCACCTTCAGCGACTCGCAACTGAACGCCACCCGCTCCATCGGCGGCAACGCCTCGCGCTCGGCCCGCCCGCCCTCGTCGAAATAATGCCGCGCCTCGTCGGCCAGCAGCATCGCCTCCGTGTAGAAGGAGTCGATCAGCCGGCGATGCAATCGTGGGTCGTGGGCGTGGTCGGCCATGCCGCCGTCCTTGCCATGAGCGCGGGTGACCCGCCAAGCGCGTTCATCACGTTTGTGGCCGTTCCGGGCGCGCGATCGTCCCGAAATGCGCCGGATCGCCGCGCTTCAGGCGATGATGTCCGGGATGATCTGATCTTCCAGCAACGCGATTTCGTCGCGCAGCCGCAGCTTGCGCTTCTTCAGCCGCATCATCTGCAACTGGTCGGGTGCGCCGCCGGTGGACAGCGCCGCGATCGCATCGTCCAGGTCGCGATGTTCGACGCGCAGCATCTCCAGCCGCGCGGCCAGCTCTGGATCATCGCCCCTGTCGTTCATCGCACGCGTCCCCGGTCCCGAGTCGCGCCTGCATAGCCGCCCGGCCCGATCGGCGCGACCCGTCGTACGAAAGTCGCAGATGATCGCGTGCAAGCAAAAGTGACGGGACATATGCCGGCTTTCGTGATTTCCTTCCTATCCCTCTCAACCATGAAGGAGACTGCCATGCAGACCGCGCACATCTCGGCCCTGGAGGCCAAGCATGCGACGCTCGACCAGCGGATTGCCGCCGAGTCGCAACGTCCCGTGCCCGATACGATCGTGCTTGCGGAACTGAAGAAGCAGAAACTACGGTTGAAGGAGGAAATCACCTCCTCGCATTGAGCTGAGCAAGGTGGCGCCCGGTGGACACGTTCCGCCGGGCGCTTTCCTTTTTTACTTCGCGCAGCCCACCAATCCGGCCAGCGGCACGATCACGGTGTCGCGCCCTTCGCGATCCAGCCGCAGCGTCGCGGTCGGCACCGCCCCGCCTTCGGTGAGGTTCTGGCGCAACTCCACCGTCATCTGCACCGTCGCGACCATGTCGCCCGCGCGATAGACCGTCTCCGCGTTGAAGCCGAGCGGCGCGTTGCCGGTCGCACCGGTGCGCGGCAGGTCGATCAGCTTGCCGTCGATCGACAGGCGCAGCGTCGCGGGGTCGGCGGTCGCCAGTGCCGCCAGCGTCCGGGTCGTGCCGGTGGAGAACAGATAGGCCGCGCACCCCCCGCGCCGGCAGCGCCTGTTGCGGCAGCGCGCCGATCGGCAGGCCATCGATCGTCGACGACGGCGGGGCGGTGGGGGCCACGGCCTGCACCGCCGCCAGCAGGAAGGCGAACATCATGCCCGCAATCCTATCATGAGCAGCCACGCCGGGTAAGCCGCGATCGCCAGCAGCGTGCCGAGCGGCAATGCGTCGTCGGCCGCCATCGCCCGCCCGCGCAGCCGCTGGAACGCTACCCAGCCGAGCCCGATCAGCCCCGCGACCAGCAGCACCGCCGGCAACATCCGCCAGCCGAGCGCCAGCCCGATCGCCCCGAACAATTTCGGATCGCCCCCACCCAGTCCCTCCCGTCCGCGCCAGCGCCGGTAGAATGTGGCGATCGCCCAGAGCAGCGCGAAGCCCCCCGCCCCGCCGATCGCGCGCTCGACCCACCCGGGCGGCGCGACGCCAGCACCCGCGATAGCGACCAGCGCCAGTGCGGCGACCAGCGGATCGGGCAGCCAGAAGTCGCGCGCGTCCATCACCGCCAGCACCAGCAGCAGCCAGCCGAACGCGGCGCCGGCCAGCGCCACCGGCGCCGGTGCGACCAGCGCCGCGATCATGCCGACCGCGGCGCAGCCGGCTTCGATCAGCGGGTGGAGCGGATCGATCCGCGCGCCGCATGTCCGGCAGCGCCCGCGTGCGACCAGCCACGACAAAAGCGGCACCAACTCACTCCCGCGCAGCGTTCTGTTGCAACCGTCACACGCAGATCGCCCGTATTTTACCGACCGTCCCTGTGGCCAGCGGATCGCGATCGTGGCCAGAAAGCTGCCGATGACGGCACCCAGCACGCCAAACGCCGTCACCCACATCCACCGACTCAGCCCCGCTTGCGAATCAAATAGCGATACACGCCGAAGCTGTTGATGCCGAGCAGCACGCCGTTCTGCACGCCCAGCGGCTCGTCGCCGGTCAGCCACGCGCCGGTGATCCATGCGATCGAAGAGGTGACGAAGATCGCCATCCCCCAGCCGGTCACGCGCCGGCCGCTGTCCAGCGACACCATGAACGCCGCCGCGATCCCGCTCAGCGCCGCATACCATTTCAGCGCTTCCGCAAGGGCTTGCATAAAGAGCGGCGTAGCTGTTTGCGCCGTCGGGCACGAGCGCTTACACGCCGATCGAGATCAAGCGAGGAACCGCGGAATCATGGCTACCGATCCCATCGTCATCCTGTCCTATGCGCGCACCCCGATGGGCTCGATGCAGGGCAGTCTCGCCGCTTTGTCGGCCAGCGAACTGGGCGCAGCGGCGGTAAAGGCCGCGGTCGAGCGCGCCGGCGTCGACGCCGCCGCGATCGAACGCATCTATATGGGCAACGTCCTGTCGGCCGGCGTCGGCCAGGCCCCGGCACGGCAGGCCGCGATCGGCGCGGGCCTTGGCGAGCATGTCGAGGCGACGACGCTCAACAAGGTTTGCGGCTCGGGAATGCAGGCCGCGATCCTCGGTGCCGAGGCGCTGGGCGCGGGCTCGATCGACCTGCTGGTCGCGGGTGGCATGGAGAGCATGACCAACGCCCCCTATCTGTCGAAGGCACACCGCGGCGGCGCGCGCTTCGGCCACGACCGGCTCTTCGATCACATGGCGCTCGACGGGCTGGAGGACGCCTATCAGTCCGGCACCGCGATGGGCGTGTTCGCCGACGATACCGCGCGCGAGTATCAGTTCACCCGCGAGGCACAGGATGAATTCGCGATCGCCTCGCTGACCCGGGCGCAAAAGGCGCAGGCGTCCGGCGCGTTCGATCGCGAGATCGTCGCGGTGGAGGTGAAGGGTCGCAAGGGCAGCGTCACCGTCTCGGCGGACGAGCAGCCCGGCAAGAGCGATCCCGCCAAGATCCCGTCGCTCCGCCCTGCCTTCACCAAGGACGGCACGGTCACCGCCGCCAATGCCTCGTCGATCTCGGACGGTGCCGCGGCGCTGGTGCTGACCCGCCTCTCGGTCGCCGAGAAGCTCGGCATCACCCCGGTCGCGCGGATCGTCAGCCACGCCGCGCACGCGCACGCTCCGGCGCGCTTCACCACCGCTCCGGTGCCCGCAATGCGCAAGGCATTGGAAAAGGCCGGCTGGTCGGTGGGCGACGTCGACCTGTGGGAAGTCAACGAGGCGTTCGCGTGCGTCGCAATGGTCGCGATGCAGGAACTCGCGCTCGACCACGAAAAGCTCAACATCAACGGCGGCGCGTGTGCGCTCGGCCATCCGATCGGCGCATCGGGCGCGCGCATCCTCGCGACGCTGCTCGGCGGCTTGCAGACCACCGGGCAGAAGCGCGGCGTCGCCTCGCTGTGCATCGGCGGCGGCGAAGGCGTCGCAATGGCGGTCGAACTGATGAATTGACCTTCGTCGCAATCGACTCAATTATCGCGACCTACCCACTCTCGTCGCCCCGGGCTCGACCCGGGGCCCCGCTTCTTCTTCCCGGCGCAAGGTAGAAGCGGGGTCCCGGATCAAGGCTCTCCTGAGCTTGTCGAAGGGGCCGGGCCGACGGCTACTTCAGGGGTCGGCGGCTCACCCCTCCCCGCGACAAATCATTGCACCGACCCGGATCGGTGCGCTGAACGGTTGCGCGGCGCGCCACTTCCGGCGATCCCCCTCCTCATCCCTATCCCGAAGCAGGTTGCGCGCCTTGGAAGTCGTCTCGATCGTTCTGTTGTTGTTGTTTGCCGTCGTCATCAGCGGCGCGATCGCGCGCATTCTCCCGATCAACATCCCCACTCCGCTCGTCCAGATCGCGTTCGGCGCCGCGATCGGCATGGCCGCGGACCTGCGGGTGACGCTCGACCCAGAGATCTTCCTGCTCGTTTTCCTGCCGCCGCTGCTGTTCATCGACGGCTGGCGCATACCGAAGGATGAGTTGCTGAAAGACGTGCCGGTCGTCGTCGAGCTGGCGCTCGGGCTGGTCCTCACCACCGTCGTCGGCGTCGGTTTCTTCATCGACTGGCTGATCCCCGCAATGCCGCTGGCGGTGTCGTTCGCGCTCGCCGCGGTCGTCTCGCCCACCGACCCGATCGCGGTGTCGGCGATCGCCGCGCGCGTGCCGATCCCGCGCCGGATGATGCACATCCTCGAGGGCGAGGCGCTGCTCAACGACGCCTCCGGCCTGGTCTGTCTGCGCTTCGCGATCGCTGCCGCGCTGACCGGCGCCTTCTCGCTCGCCGACGCCGCCGCCAGCTTCGTGTGGCTCGCTGCCGCCGGCATCGCGATCGGCGTCGTCACCACCGTCGCGATCACGCGCGCCAAGGCATGGGTGTCGCGCCGCTTCGGCGAGGACACCGGATCGCAGGTGCTGGTCAGCCTGCTGATCCCGTTCATCGCCTATATCGCCGCCGAGCATTTCCATGCCTCCGGCATCCTCGCGGTGGTCGCGGCCGGCGTGACGATGACCTTCGCCGAACTGTCACGACAGGCGCTCCCCGCCACGCGGATGCGCCGCAATTCGGTATGGGACACGATCCAGTTCGCGCTCAACGGCATCATCTTCGTGCTGCTCGGCGAGCAACTGCCGGTGATCCTCGCCGGTGCGCGCGAGACGGTGCGGCTCACCAACCACGACAATCCGTGGTGGCTGGCGCTTTATGTGCTCGCGATCGTCGCGGTGCTCGCCGGCCTGCGCTTCGTCTGGGTCTGGGTGTCGTTCCGGCTGACCGTGCTCCGGCGCGGCGTCGACGATTCCCCGCTGCGCAGTCCGGACTGGCGGGTGTTCGCGGCGATGTCGCTCGCCGGGGTGCGCGGAGTGATCACGCTGGCGGGCGTGCTGACGCTGCCGCTGGCGCTGAGCGACGGATCGCCCTTCCCCGCGCGCGACCTCGCGATCGCGCTGGCCGCCGGGGTCATCATCGTCTCATTGGTCGCGGCGAGCATCGGGCTGCCGTTGGTGCTGCGTGGGCTGGCGCTGCCCCCCGAACCGTCGAAGCAGGGCGAGGAAAACCGCGCGCGCGTCGCCGCCGCCCGCGCCGCGATCCGCGCGGTCGACGGCGCGCAGCACGACCTGTCGCGCGACCGCGACGACGCCGACGTCTATGCCGAGGCGGCGACGCGGATCATGGACCTCTACCGCGAGCGCATCCGCGTCCGCGTCGATGGCGAACCCGAACTGGCAGTGATCCAGCAGAACGAGCGCATCGACCGCGTGCTGCGGCTGGCGGCGATCCGCGCCGAGCGCGAGGAGGTGTTCCGGCTGGAACGCGCCCGCGCGATCGGCAGCGAAACCGGCCGCAAGCTGACCCGCGAACTGGACTTGCTGGAGGGCCGGTTGCGGGGGTGACGATCGCGTCCCGTCGTCCCGGGCTCGACTCGGGACCCCGCTTCTTAATCACGCCGGCCACAGAAAGCGGGGTCCCGGATCAAGTCCGGGACGACGGGTGAACTATTGCTCCGCCAGCGAGAATATCCGCCGCGCCGCCACCCATTTCACCCCCGGCTCCGCCCACGGCAGACGCCGCTGATAGGCGTCCATCTTCTCCTCCCACGCCTGCACCGTGGGATCGGCCGCATCCGCCGCCGCCTTGGTCGCGGCATCGAAGGAGGCGTCGGTCTCCATCACCATGACCAGCCGGCCGCCGGTGCGATAGATGTCCATCGCCGTAATCCCCGCCGCCCGGATGCTCGCGACGATCGGCGCGGGCACCGCGCCGGGGGCGTGCCACGCCTCATAGGCCGCGACCGCCTCCGGCTCGTCGGCGATATCGACCAGCAGGACGTGGCGTTCGGTCATGCCTGACAGGCCACGACGGTCTGGCGCTGCTGCCCCAGCCCTTCGATCCCCAGCTCCATGACATCGCCCGCCTTCAGGAACACCGGCGGCTTCTGCCCCATGCCGACGCCCGGCGGGGTGCCGGTCGAGATCACGTCGCCGGGCTGGAGCGACATGAACTGGCTGACATAGCTGACCAGAAACGCCGGCTTGTAGACCATCGTCGCGGTCGAGCCGTCCTGATAGCGATGGCCGTTGACCTCAAGCCACATCCCCAAGGCGGTCGGGTCGGCGACCTCGTCGCGCGTCACCAGCCACGGCCCGATCGGCCCAAACGTGTCGCAACCCTTGCCCTTGTCCCACGTCCCCTGCCGCTCGAGCTGGAAAGCGCGCTCGGACACATCGTTGATGACGCAATAGCCGGCGATGTGATCCAGCGCGTCGGCCTCGTCGACGTAGCGCGCCGTCTTGCCGATCACGATCCCCAACTCGACTTCCCAATCGGTCTTGGTCGAGCCCTTGGGAATTTCGACATTGTCGTCGGGGCCGATGATAGCGCTGGTCGCCTTGGTGAAGATCACCGGCTCGGTCGGCACGGTCGCGCCGGTCTCGGCAGCATGATCCGAATAGTTGAGCCCGATGCACAGGAACTTGCCGACCGCGCCGACACACGGGCCATAGCGCTCGACCTCCACCACCGGCAGCGTCACCGGATCGATCGCCGCCAGCCGCGCCAGCTCGGCACCGCCCAGCGCCGCGCCCGCGATATCCGCGACATGCGACGACAGGTCGCGGACCTGACCGTCCGCGTCGACCATCCCCGGCTTCTCGGCGCCCGGCGCCCCGTAACGTACCAGCTTCATGCGCTTTTCCTCAATTGACCCAGCCGCCGTCGATGACATGCACCGCGCCGGTCGTGAAGGCGGCCTCGTCGCTGCCCAGATAGGCGACCAGCGCCGCAATCTCTTCCGCGCGCCCCAGCCGCCCCATCGGCTGCCGCGCGACGAACGCCTGTTGCGCCGCCTCGTAATCGCCGGTGTCGCGCAGCCGCTGCTGGAGCGACGGCGTGTCGACCGTGCCCGGGCAGATCGCGTTGCAGCGGATGCCCTGCCCGACGAAATCGGCCGCGACCGCCTTGGTGATCCCGATCACCCCCGCCTTGGTCGCGGTATAGGCGAAGCGGTTGGGGATGCCCTTCACCGAGCTGGCGATCGACGACATGTTGACGATCGCGCCGCCGCCCGCCGCCAGCATCCCCGGCAGCACCGCGCGGATCGTCCGCATCATCGCGGTCATGTTGATCGCGACCGCCTGTTCCCATTCGGCATCGCTCATGTCGAGGATCGTGCCCGCATGGACGACACCAGCGATATTCGCGAGCACGTCGATGCGTCCGACCTCATCCACCAGCGCCGCGATCTGCGCCGCATCGGTGACGTCGAGCGCCCGCTGCTCGCACCCGTCCAGCCCTGCCAGCGCCCCCGCGTCGATGTCGGTCGCGATCACCCGCGCGCCCTCGGCGGCATAGCGCAACGCGGCGGCGCGCCCGATCCCGTTGCCCGCCGCGGTGATCAGCGCGACCTTGCCCTTCAACCGGCCTTCCATCGATTAACTCCGTGCAGCGACCGGCAGGCACGCCGGCCCGACCGGATCGAACGCCTTGTAGGTCAGGATGAATTCGCGGTGCCCCAGCGCCTCGGAAACGCTCGGCTGTCCGCCCGCCACCGCCATGATCGCGTCGACGATCTCGTCGCCGACCTCGTCGAGCGTCGCCTCGCCTTCGAGGATGCGACCGGCATTGATGTCCATATCCGCCGCCAGCCGCCGCGCCGTCTCCGGGTTGGCGCAGATCTTGATGACCGGCGCGATCGCCGACCCGACCACCGAGCCGCGGCCGGTGGTGAACAAGGTCAGGTGACACCCGCACGCGATCATCTCGACGATCTCGGCATTGTCGGAGATGTTCGGAAAGCCGAAGCGCGGTTCGCCGTCGGGTACGACGTCCAGCAGGTACAGCCCGCCCGCTGGCGGCACGTCGCCAGGCTTGATGATCCCGCTGATCAGCGACGATCCCGATTTGGAATACGCCCCCATCGACTTTTCTTCCTGCGTCGTCAGCCCGCCCTCGGCATTGCCGGGCGCGAAGCTGCCGAAGCCCATGATCGTGTAATATTCCTCGGCCTTGCGGACACAGGCCATGATCTCCTCGCCCAGCTCGGGGGTCAGCGCGCGATCGGCCATGATCCCTTCGCACCCGACCAGCTCGCCGGTCTCCTCGAAGATACAGGTCGCGCCGTCCGCGACTAGCCGGTCGAACGCGCGCCCGACCGCGGGGTTGGCGGTGATCCCGCTGGTCCCGTCCGACCCGCCGCAGATCGTGCCGACGATCAGCTCGTCGACGCGCATCGGCACGCGCGGCACGTCGGCGATCTGCGCCTTGACCCGCGCGACCGCCTCCAGCCCGGCGGCGATCGTCGCCGCGGTGCCGCCGGTCTGCTGGATGACGTACAGCTCGACCGGCCGGCCGCTGTCGCGGATCACCTGCTGCAGGCGCTCGCGGTCGAAACTCTCGCACCCCAGCGACACGATTACCACCCCGCCGACATTGGGATGCGTCGTCACCGCCTCCATCACCCGCGCGGCATAGGCATTGGGATAGCAGCCGGGGAAGCCGATCAGATGCACGTCGACGTCATCGGCCTTGTCGACGATCTTGCGCGCCACATGGTGCGCGCACTCGACCAAATAGGCGACCGCGATGGTGTTGCGGATGCCCTTGCGCCCGTCGGCGCGCTGCCACGCGTCGATCATGCGCGCTGCTCCGTCACGGTGCTGCGCGTGTGGCTGGCGATATAGTCGCTCTTCATATTGTGCATATGGACCCACTGTCCGGCCGCCGCGGCATCGGTCATCGACCCGATCGGCGCACCATATTTGATGACCTTGTCGCCCGCGCTCAGCGGATAGCGCGCGATCTTGTGCCCGACCGTCACGCCCTCGCGCGCCGGGATCGTCCCGCCCGACACCGGCAGCAGGTCGCCCACCGCGATCGGCGCGACGCAGATCATCACATTGTCGTCGGGGTGGAGCAGGATCAGCTGCTGCGGCGCGCGCGCCTCGAGCGCCGGCCACAGGTCGTCGGGGATCGGCGCGGCAATCCGGGTGCGGAGATCGGCGACCTCCTCCGGGTTGCCGAGCCCGGCCAGCACGCACACCACCGCCGGATGGCGCAGCGGGAACTGGATCGCGGCGGCGGGCAGCGCCACGCCGGCGGTGGCGCAGGTGCGGGCCAGCGCGCGCGTCCGTCCGACCAGCGCGGCGGGCGGCGGGGAATAATCGTAATGCGACTGCGCCGGATCGGCCTCCTGCGGATCGCGTGCCAATATGCCGCTGTTGTACGCACCACCGATGATGACGCGCACGCCCTGCGCCTGGCACCGATCGAGGAACGGCTTCGCGCTGCGATCGAGCAACGTATAGCGCCCCGCCAGCAGGATCACGTCGAGCGGCACCTGGTCGAGCAGTTCCTCGCAGACCGCGACCTCGTTCACGCCGACCCCGATCGCCCCGACCACCCCCGCCTCGCGCAACGCCACCATCGCGGCATATCCGCCGTCGAGGAAATCGCGCAGGTGCCGCTCATGCCGCTCGCCATGCGTCAGCCGCCCCAGATCATGCGCCAGCAGCACGTCGATCCGGTCGCGGCGCAGCCTCGCGCAACTCGCCTCGAACGAGCGCCGCACGCCATCGGCGGTATAGTCGAACACCGGCTCGAACGGATCGGCGTCGACGAAGCCGTGCCGCACCCCCTCGGCCTCCGTCGGCGACAACAACCGCCCGACCTTTGTCGACACCAGGCAATTCCGCTGCGGATCGAGCCGCGCCAGCGCGGCACCGAGCCGCCGCTCCGCCAGCCCGAAACCGTAATGCGGCGCGGTGTCGAAATAGCGCAAGCCGGCTTCGAGCGCCGCAGCCACCGTCGCCTCCGCGGTGGCGTCATCGATCGCGCGATAGAGATTGCCGATCGCCGCCGTCCCCATGCCGTACCGCGGCACCATATCGCCGGCCGGGTCGATCGGCGGTGAACCAGCGGCCAACTCTTGGAACATCCACGCTTCCTCTCTTCGCCCCCTTATCGCACGGGCACGGATCGCCAACCTAGGACACTGGTATGACAATTGAAATGTGAAAGATGCTTTTATTAACGGGAATTCTGGAGTGCTGGCGTCGTTCCGCTCGCGTGGCTACGATGGGGCGACCATGACCAACCCGCCCCGCTATCAGGCACCGGCCCTCAAGAAGGGGCTGGAGATTCTCGAACTGCTCGCCACCTCGGAACAGGCGCTGACGATGTCGGATATCTCCGCCGCGCTCGGCCGCTCGGTGGGCGAGATCTTTCGTATGCTTCAGGTGCTTGAGGAGCATCGCTATATCGCGCGCGACGACGAGGGCTATCGCCTCACCAATCGCCTGTTCGCGCTGGGAATGGGCCGCCCGCCGGTACGCGACCTCACCGTCACCGCATTGCCGGTGATGCAGGGCCTTGCACGCGCGACCGGGCAGAGCTGCCACCTCGCCGTCGCTTCGGGGGCGGAGATGGTGGTGATCGCCGGCGTCGAGGCGCCCGGCCTGTCGGGCTTTGCGGTCCGCGTCGGCTATCGGCGCCCGCTCCACCGCTCGAACTCGGGGCGCGTGCTGCTTGCCTTTCAGACAGCGCCGATCCGCGCCGCAATGGTGGCGGAGGTCCGCGAAGCGGGTGGCGACATCGATCCGGCACTCGACGGGCAACTCGACGCGCTCGTTATCGAGGGCGATGCGGTCACCCCCAGCCCGATGCTGGAGGGCATCACCGATCTGTCGGCGCCGGTGCTCGAACATGGCGCTGCGCGCGCGGCACTGACCGTCCCGTTCGTTGCGGGACGCGCGGCGCGGGTCTCGCTGGACGAAACGCGCGCGCTGCTCCGCGATGCGGTTCGCTCGGTCAGCGCGCATCTACAGCCGACCATTGACTAGCCTGCCCGCTGTTGCCCGCGAAGCGCCTACGCGACCATCGCCAGCATGATCCGCGTCGAACACAGCGAGCAATGCAGCGCACGCGCCGCGCCCTCCGGGCATTTGATGCGCGCGCGCTGCGGACGCGAGCCCTCGAGCAAATCGATCAACATCCGCTCGTCCGCCGACAGCGCCGCGACCGTTCCGACCCGAAACGCGCGCCCCAGCGCCGCCTCGTACAGCGTCATCAGGCTGTCGAACACCGGCGCCAGCATTCCGGCGTGATGCGGTGCGAGCAGCCGGTGCAGCCGTTGCTGCGTGCAGGCGTGACGGTCGCGCGCCGCGCGCCACCCGCGCGCCAGCGTCGGCAACAGGTGCGCAATCCCGCGCGACGGTGACGACAAAGGGTGCGCGACGATGCTCATACCTGATCCTCCACGACCGGGATCAGCGCATAACCTACATGCGAATGATTATCAATAGATCAATCCGCACCGATCGCCTCCAGCGAGCGCTGCTTGGTCTCGGGGAAGAACATCAGCACCACGACGAACTGCACCGCCATCATCGCCGCGAAGACGACGAACGGCAGCCCGCGCGTGTGCGCCGCGATCACCGGGAAGGCCATCGCGATCACCGCGTCCATCGCCCAGTGCGTCGAGGAACCGAGCGCCTGCCCGCGCGCGCGGACGTCGGTCGGGAAGATCTCGCTGATATAGACCCAGATCACCGCGCCCTGGCTGAACGCGAAGAAGGCGATGAACGCGATCAGCAGCGCGAGCAGATATTGCTGCCCCTCCCCACTCAGGAACACCGCCGCGGTCCCGCCCAGCGCCAGCGTCAGCCCGACCGACCCGATCAGCAGCAACGTCCGCCGCCCCAGCCGGTCGATCACCAGCAACGCCAGCGCGGTGAAGACGAAATTGCACAGCCCGATCGTCACCGCCTGGCGGTCCGCCGAGACGGCGTCATAGCCGGCCGCCGCGAAGATATCGTTGAGATAATAGAGGATCGCATTGATCCCGGAGAGCTGGTTGAACGACGCCACCGCAAAGGCGAGCAGGATCGGCCTGCGATGCCGCGCCCATGACAGCCGCGGCGCGCTGCCCACCGCCACCGCCGCCGCGGCGCGCGCATAGCTGTCCAGCTCGTGCCGCGGATCGGCGACGCCCAGCCCGACCAGCACCGTCTCGGCCTCGTCCTCGCGCCCCTTGGCGGCCAGCCAGCGCGGGCTGTCGGGGATCGTGAACATCAGCGACAGCAGCAGCAGCGCCGGCACCGCGCTGACGCCCAGCTTCACCTGCCAATCGCCCGCGCCCAGATCGAAGCTGCCGACGATCGCATTGCTCAGATAGGCGGCGAGGATGCCGAGCACGATGTTGAGCTGGAACGTCCCCACCATCAACCCGCGTCGTTCGGCGGGCGCGATCTCGGCGAGATAGACGGGCGCGAGCACCGACGACGCCCCGACCGCCAGCCCGGCCATGACCCGGAACACGATCAACGCCGGCCAGCTCCACGCGATCAGGCACCCCAGCCCCGACAGGCAATAGAGCAGCGCGATCCCCTTCAGGGCGTTGCGTGCGCCGTAACGATCGCCCGGCAACCCGGCGAGCAACGCCCCCGCCAGCGTTCCCCACAGCGCCGCCGATACGGTGATGCCGACTCCGCTCGCATCGAGCGCGAAGGCGGTGCGAATCCCCTCGGTCGTCCCCGCGATCACGGCGGTATCGAAGCCGAACAACAGCCCCGCCAGTCCACCTACCAGCACGCCGCGCAGCAAGGTCATATTCAAAATCGTCATGCTCCGCCCGTGCCTTCCGCGCCATGCGGACCGGTCGCGCACAGGGACCGCAAAGCACCCGCGTCGTCAACCCGCGCATGCTCTTGGCAAAGCCGAAAGCAGCCGATACTTGTCTTACAAAATGACTTAATCGGTTCAATCGGGAGGATCACCGTGCATCATGTCGGCCAGCGCCGGAGCGCTGTTCTCGTCGCAGCGCTGCTCGCAAGCGTGTCGGGCCATGCCGCCGCGCAGAACGAACTGCCGCCCGCGCCGCTCCAGCCGCAAATCGATCCGCGGCGTCCCGACTGGGAAAATCCGGCGGTCAATTACATCGGCCGGATGCCGGCGCACGCCACCGGCTTCCCGTTCGAGACGCGCGACAAGGCGCTCGCCGGCCACCGCACGCAATCGTCGCGCTTCCTGTCGCTGAACGGTCAATGGCAGTTCAGCTTCTCGCCGGACGCCGACAAGCTGCCGACCGGCTTCGAACGCCCCGATTACGATGCCTCGCAGTGGAAGACGATCAAGGTGCCTGCCGACTGGCAGACCGAGGGCTATGACCAGCCGCGCTACAACAACATCACCTATCCCTTCCCCGCCAACCGCCCGCTGATCCCTCACGCCACCAACCCGGTCGGCTCGTACCGCCGCACCATCGATCTGCCGGCGGGCTGGTCGGGGCAGGACGTGGTGCTCCACATCGGCGCGGCCGGTTCGGCCTATAAGGTGTGGGTCAACGGTCAGCAGGTCGGCTATGCGGAGGACAGCAAGCTCCCCTCCGAGTTCGACGTCACCCGCTTCGTCAAGCCCGGCGCGAACACCGTCGCGATCCAGGTGTTCCGCTGGTCGGACGGCAGCTATCTCGAGGATCAGGATTTCTGGCGCGTCTCGGGGATCGAGCGCGAGGTCTATCTGATGGCCGCGCCGAAGACGCGCATCCGCGACTTCTTCGTCCATGCCGGGCTCGACGAGCAGTATCGCGACGGCAAGCTGGCGGTCGACCTGACGGTCGCGCCGGGCGCGGCGGTCAGCGCGCGCTACGTGCTGATGGACGGCGACCGGATCGTGTCGCAGGGCCGCGCGCCGCTCGCCGCCGGTGACGCCGATCGCAAGACGACGCTCTCCGCGACCGTCGCCGGCGTAAAGCCGTGGAGCGCGGAAACGCCCAACCTCTATATGCTGTTGGTCGAGCTGTACGACGCCAAGGGCGCGATCATCCAGTCGACCTATCAGCGGATCGGCTTCCGCACCGTCGAAATGAAGAACGGCCTCGTCAGCGTCAACGGCAAGCCGATCACGATCCGCGGCGTCAACCGCCACGAACACGATCCCGAGACCTTCCACGTCGTCAGCCGCGAGTCGATGGCGCACGACATCCAGCTGATGAAGCGCAACAACATCAACGCGCTGCGCACCTCGCACTATCCAAACGACCCGTATCTCTACGAACTCGCCGATCGCTACGGCCTGTACGTCATGGACGAGGCCAATATCGAGAGCCACGCCTATATGGAGCTGGGGAACAACTATCCCCGCCAGCGCAGCGTGTATCAGCTCGGCTTCGACAAGGCGTGGCAGTCGGCGCACGTCGACCGCGTGCTCAACATGGTCGAGCGCGACAAGAACCATCCCTCGATCATCTTCTGGTCGCTCGGCAACGAGGCCGGGATCGGCCCGAACTTCGCCGCGGCCGGCACCGCCGCCAAGACCCGCGATCCCGGCCGCCTGATCAGCTATCTCGGCTGGGGCACCTATGAGGGCGTGCAGCAACACCGCCCGAACTGGTTCGCCGACATCTACGCGCCGATGTACGATCCGGTCGCCAAGATGATCGATTACGCGACCAACTGGAACTACAAACAGCCGATGATCCAGTGCGAATATGCGCACATGATGGGCAATTCGGGCGGCAACCTGAAGGAATATTGGGACACGATCTACGCACACCCCGACAAGCTGCAGGGCGGCTTCGCATGGGACTGGGTAGATCAGGCGATGTACCGCTACACCAAGGACGGGCGGCGCTATTGGGGTGACGGCGGCGAATACGGCCCCAACCCCGGCGGTGACATCGAGTTCGGCGACGGAATGCTCCAGGCCGACCGTACCCCCAATCCGCAGCTCTACGAGGTCCGCAAGGTCTACGCGCCCGTCCAGTTCACCGGCTACGACGCGAATGCCGGCCAGCTGACCGTCGCCAACCGCCACGACTTCCTCGGTGCGGATGCCTATGACTATAGCTGGGAAGTGCTCGAGAACGGCGTCGCGGTCGCGCGCGGTACGCTGGCGGCCCCGACCGTCGCCGCGCACCAGAGCGCGCGCGTCGCGCTCGCCCCGACCGGCTTCACCCGCCGCCCCGACGCCGAATATTTCCTGACCGTCAGCTACCGCGCGAAGGCCGGCACCACCCCCGGCGTCGCCGCGGGCACGCTGGTCGGTTGGGAGCAGTTCCCGCTCTCCGCTTTGCCGGCCGCCACGCCGTTGGCCGACAGTGGCGCGGTCAAGCTCGACAATGGCGGCGGCACCGTCCGGCTGTCGGCGGGCGAGACCGAGCTGGTGATCGACCGCAAGACCGGGCTGGTCGATCGCTATGCGACCGGCGGGCGCGTGCTGCTGTCGGGCGGCGCGCCCAACTTCACCCGCGCGCTGACCGACAACGACCTCGGCGTCGGCAGCGAGCGGCGCAACGTGCCGTGGCAGCGCGCCACCGACGAGCGCGTCGTCGAGGGCATCGACACGCAGAAGCTGCCCGGCGGCGGCGCGGCGGTGACCGTCCGCTGGCTGACCGGCGGCAATGTCGCGCGCTTCTCGACCCGCTACCAGATGGCGGCCGACGGCAGCGTCGCGGTAACGGGCGACTTCCAGCCGCTCGACACCACGCTCGGCGATCCGCTGCGCGTCGGCCTCTCCTACGTCACCCCGCGCGACTATAAGGTCGTGCAATGGTACGGACGCGGGCCGCACGAAAGCTACAGCGACCGCAAGACCTCGGCGCCGATCGGCCTGTGGCGCGGCGACATCGCGGCGCAGAACCACGATTATCTCCGGCCGCAGGAAACCGGCAACAAGGTCGACGTCCGCTGGATGGAACTGGTGCGCGGCCCCGATGGCGGCCTGCGCGTCACCGGCGACCAGCCGCTGTCGATGAACGCGCTCGCCTTCCCCTACACCGAACTCAACCGCCGCACCCCCGGCACGCGCAAGAGCACCGACATCGTTCCGGGCGCGAACGGCAGCCTGCTGGTCGATGCGGTGCAATCGGGGATCGGCGGCGACACGCAATGGAGCGACTGGGGCCGTCCGCTCCCGCAATATCGCATCAAGGTCGCGCCCTTGCGCTACGGCTTCACGCTGTCGCCGATCGCCACCGACGCGCATGGCACAGGCGCGAAGCCGGCCAGCGCGACCGGGGAAGAATAAAGGAGTGCTGGTCGCCCCGGACTTGATCCGGGGCCCGCTTCTTCGCTCACCAACCGACGTTGAAGAAGCGGGACCCCGGCTCAAGGCCGGGGCGACGAAGATGACTCCTTAATCCGTCATCCCCGCGCAGGCGGGGATCCAGACGCGCAGGTCTGGCGATGGAGCCGCAACGGCAGAAGTTCTGGATTCCCGCCTTCGCGGGAATGACAGTGTAAGCGATCGAAGCGCCCCCCCATCAAAACCCCTTGCACGGCACCGATCCGCCACGCGAAACGTTCCCTGCCCGCCGCAGAGGAACCGAGACGAACGTGACCGACCTCCCCGCCGACCCGATCAAGCCCGGTCGCCTGCACGCTGCGGCGCGCTACGGCTGGCTGGCGCTCGGCTTCTTCTTCGTCGCGCTGGGCGTCATCGGCGCGCTGCTGCCGCTGATGCCGACCACGATCTTCCTGATCCTCGCCGCCGGCTGCTTCGCGCGCTCCTCCCCGCGACTGGAAGCATGGCTGCTCGACCATCCCCGCTTCGGCGCTACGCTGCGTGCGTGGCGACGCGATCGCGCCATCCCGCGCAGGGCCAAGTGGCTCGCTTGCACCGGCATCGCCGCCGGTTACGCGATCTTCCTCGTCACGGCCCGCCCCCACTGGCCGCTGGCCCTCCTCGTCGCCGCGGCGATGGCGGCGTGTGCGCTCTTCATCCTCTCGCGCCCGACCGCTGCTGCATGGTCGGACGCATAAGGCGCAAGGCCGGACTCGCCGAGGCCGCGGCGCGCGCGCAGGAAGCCGCTGCCACACCCCGCATCTGTGCGCTGTGCGGCCGCCCGCTCGGCACCCGCGTCGAATGGCACCACGTGATCCCACGAAGCGAGGGCGGGACGGATACCCAACCCGTCCACCCGATCTGCCACCGCGCCATCCATGCCGCCGCCGACAATGCCACCCTCGCCCGCGCCGGAACGCTCGATGCGATCCGTTCCATTCCGGCACTGAGTCGGTTCCTTCGCTGGATCGCCGACAAACCCGCCGACTTCCACGCCCCGACCCGCCGCGCGCGCGACCTGTCGCATTAAGGCCACTTTGCGGCGGCCTCGGCCGAGTGTGGCCGTGATGCGGCACGTTCATTCATCCCGCCGACAGATTGCGTGACTTTTGCGCAACAGTAAGAATCTTCATCGCCAGATCGGAGCTTTTCCGCGCAACCAAGCCGGGAGGGCGTGGTTAGAGCAGTCCCCGGCCCGGCCGCACTTGGTGCTGCGACAAACCGGGCAACGAAACTGTATTGAGGTATTTTATGCGTAAGCTCGTTCTTGCGGCCGTTGCCGCATCCGCCGCGTTCGTCGCCACCCCGTCGCTGGCGCAGGACGCCACGTCGACCACCGACACCACGACCGCGACGGCTCCGGACGGCACCCGTGCGTTCGGGATCGAGCCCTATGTCGCCGTCCGTGGCGGCTGGGAAGAATTCCAGAGCGACAGCGTTCCGGGCGCCCCGCGTCAGAACAAGCTGAACGGCTCGCTGGTCGAGGGTCTGGCCGGCGTCAACATCCCGCTCGGGCCAGTGTTCGTCGGCGCCGAAGGTAACGTCGCCAAGGGCATCTCGGGCGACATCGACTGGCAGTATGGCGCCGCCGGCCGCTTCGGCTTCCGCGCCGGCGACAGCGGCCTGATCTACGGCAAGGTCGGCTACCAGTGGGTGAACTTCGACAAGCGCGTGAACACCGACCGTGACTTCCACGACATGACCTACGGCATCGGCTTCGAGGTCGGCCCGAAGGACATTGGTCTGGGCGGGATCACCAGCAACTCGGGCATCCGTCTGCGCGGCGAAGTGTCGAGCTACGGCTGGACCAACAGCTTCCGCCCGACTTTGGGCATCGTCGCGCACTTCTGATGCGCTGACGAACGAGTTTCCGGTCGCCAAGGGAGCACCAGGCGACCGGGCCGCACCAGTTGCGTTTCGTGCGGGGAGAAAAGGGCGGGGCCGGATGGCCTCGCCCTTTTCCTTATCCGGGCACAGCCGGCAGCCACTCGGTCAGGATCGTATTCACGGTTGCCGCCCCCTCCCGCTGCACCCAATGGCCGACGCCCGCGATCCGCCGGATCGTCACGTCGCGCACGAATTCGTCGGTGCGGTCGAGCGTCTCCAGCCCCAGCGTCTTGTCCTCGTCGCCCCAGACGATCAGCGTCGGCACGTCCACGCGCCCATTGTCGGGCAACCAGCGCGGTCGAGGGTTGAGCGGCACCGCGCGATACCAGTTGAGCATCGCGGTCATCGCCCCCGGTCGCAGCGCCGCCGCCGCATAGATGTCGACGATTTCATCGGGAAACAGCGTCGGATCGACCGCATGGCGCGTGAAGATCCGTCGCAGCGCCGCCGCGTCGTTGCGCAACAGCATCCGCTCGGGCAGCTCGGGCGCCTGATAGGCCGCCAGATACCAGCTCCGCCGCTGCTGCGGCCAGTTGCGCAGCGCCCGCGCGAAGCAGCGCGGGTGCGGCATGTTCATGATGACGAGCCGTTCGAGAGGCCGGACGCGGTGGATCGCGAACGACCAGCATACCGCCCCGCCCCAATCGTGTCCGATCAGCGTCAGCGTCTTCGCACCGCTGGCGTCGAACAAGGCGGCGACATCGGCGACCAGACATTCCAGCCGATAGGCGTCGATCCCGTCAGGCTTCGACGTCGCGCCATAGCCGCGCTGACATGGCGCCCACACGCGATAGCCCATCGCCGCGAGCACCGGGAGTTGATACCGCCAGCTGAAGGCGAGTTCGGGATAGCCATGGAGGCAGATCGCGAGATGATCGCCCGCGCCGGTCTCGACCACTTCGAAGGACAGGCCGCGCGTCGCGATCTCACGCACGGTCATGCCGCTATCGGGGGCGGGCTGCCAGCTCGGTATCACGCGCCGATGCCCGCACGAACGGTCGACGTCTGCGTCATGACCGGCCTCTCATTGCCTCTCCATGCTTATCTTAGATGAGGCGGAAAGGCAGGCAAGTCATTGCAATCGATGGCGTGATTCAGCGTGGACGCCCGCACCTCGGTTCGGAAACACACGTCGGATCCACGAGCGTGGGGTCGGCAAGCCCGTCTATCGCCGCCGCTTCCGGCGCGGCGCGGGCTGCGCGCTCAACTCCGCCAGCAACGCGCGCGCGGCCGCAGTTTCGGCCTCCTGCTTGCTGGTGCCCTCGGCGCTCACCTCGTCCTTGCCAACCGTTACCCGCACCGTGAAGCGCGGCGCATGGCCAGGCCCGGCGCGATCGACCAGTTCATAGGCCGGCACCGCGCGCCGGTTCGCCGCCGCCCATTCCTGCAACGCCGACTTCGGGTGCTGCGGCGCCTTGTCGTCGCTATGGATGCGATCGGCCCACAGCCGCCGCACCGCCGCGCGCGCCGCATCCAGCCCAGCGGTGCGATACAGCGCGCCGAGCAGCGCCTCCATCACGTCGCCGAGCAGATTGTCACCATGCTGCGCACCATCGTCGCGCGCCTGCTTGCCGAGCCGGACATGCGCCACCGCGCCGATGCCGCGCGCCACCTCCGCGCATACCGTACCGGTAACCAAGGCATTGAAGCGCTTCGACAATTGCCCTTCGGGCTCGTCGGGGAATACTTCGCTCAGCCACTCGGCCATGAGGAGCCCGAGCACGCGATCGCCCAGAAACTCGAGCCGCTCGTAGCTTTCACCGGCATGGCTCGAATGCGTCAGCGCACGCTTGAACAACTCTGGGTCGTCAGGCCTGACCCCCAGAACCTCGTCCACCCATGAAGCGACATCGTCGCTCACGCTCAGAAGCCGTGCCCGATCCGGCTGAACCGCGCCGCCGACACCCAGGTCCATGGCTTGATCCATTCCGCCGAACCGTCGGTCGACCAGAAGGTGACCAGCGCCTTGCCCTGGATGCGCTCCATCGGAATGTAGCCCATGCCCTCGGGCGGCGCGAAGCGGCTGTCGGCGCTGTCGTCGCGATTGTCCCCCATCAGGAACACGTCGCCGGCCGGGACGGTGTACACATCGGTGTCGTCAGCGATCGGCAGGTTGCCCTGATCGAGCACCTCATAGCTGCGCCCGCCCGGCAGCGTCTCGCGGAAGCGGGGGTAGCGACAGATCGGCTGCCCGGCCTTGTCGACGTCCTGGAATTCCGCGCCGCACTTCTCGGCCGGAAAGTTCGGGGTCAGCGGCACGATGAAGTCGGCGACGCGCTGCTTGGGGACCGCCTTGCCGTTGAGGAACAACTGGCCGTTGCGCATCTGGATCGTGTCGCCGGGCAGGCCGATCACGCGCTTGATGACGTCGTGATCGTCCGGCCCGAGCGAGCGGAACACCACCGTGTCGCCGCGCGTCGGCGTGCTCGCGAAGATTCGCCCGGGGATCAGCGGGATCCCCCACGGCAGCGACCAGCGCGAATAGCCGTAGCTCCACTTCGACACGAACAGATAATCGCCGATCAGCAAGCGCGGCAGCATCGATTCGGACGGGATCGAGAATGGCGAGAAGATGAAGCTGCGCAGGATGAACACGAATAACGCCAGCTTCAGCAGGAAGCGGATCGTCTCGCCGGTTTCGGATTGCGCGGGCTTGCCGGGGGCAGCAGGGGTGGCCATGAAGCACCGCGTCGCGCAATGCCCGCGCTTCGTCAAGCGGAGCCTTGGCCGGCGCGAACGGTTGTGACCCGCAATTGCTCGGAAGGAAGATGCACGTGGCGGATTGGTCAAGGATCGAAGCGCTCCCCAAGGAGCGGCTGGAGACGCTGTTCGCGAACGACCCGGAACGGCTGGCGAAGCTGTCGCTTGATGTCGCCGGCATCCACTTCGACTGGTCGAAGACGCATTTGACTCCCGAATCGGTTGCCGCGTTCGAGGCGCTGGCGAAGGAAACCGATCTCGCCGGCAAGCGCGAGGCGATGTTCGGCGGCCAGAACGTCAACGTCACCGAGGATCGCCCGGTCGAGCACACCGCCGAGCGCGGCGAGGGCAAGGACGAGAGCGTCGCGCGCGCCGCTTCCTATCACGCACGGATGCGCGCGGTGATCGATGCGATCGAGGCCGACGCCTTCGGCCCGATCCGCAGCGTCCTGCACGTCGGGATCGGCGGTTCGGCGCTCGGTCCGCATCTGCTGATCGACGCGCTCGGCCGCGACAGCGACCGCTATGACGTCGCGATCGTCTCGAACGTCGACGGCATGGCGCTCGAAGACGTGTTTGACCGTTTCGATCCCGCCACGACCTTGCTGGTCGTCGCCTCGAAGACCTTCACCACCACCGAGACGATGATGAACGCCGAAAGCGTCATCGCCTGGATGAGCGGGGCGGGCGTCGAGGACCCTTATGGCCGGGTCATCGCGCTGACCGCCTCGCCCGAAAAGGCGATCGAATGGGGCGTCGACGAGACACGCATCCTGCCCTTCTCCGAAGGCGTCGGCGGCCGCTATTCGCTCTGGTCGTCGATCGGCTTCCCGGCGGCGATCAAGCTCGGCTGGGAACAATTCCAGGAGCTGCTCGACGGCGCCGCGGAGATGGACCGCCATTTCCGCCTGACCGCGCTGCACGAGAACGCGCCCGCGCTCGCCGCCTTCGCCGACCTCTATTACACGCAGGTCCGCCATGCCGAGACCCGCGCGCCTTTCGCCTATGACGAGCGGTTGCGGCTGCTCCCCAGCTACCTCCAGCAGCTCGAGATGGAGTCGAACGGCAAGGGCGTGACGGTCGACGGCCAGCCGGTCGGCCGCCCGACCGCCGCGATCACCTGGGGCGGGGTCGGCACCGATGCGCAGCACGCGGTGTTCCAGTTGCTCCATCAGGGTACCCACCTCGTCCCGGTCGAATTCCTTGCGGTGATTGAGGCCGGCGACACGCTCCCCGAGGAGCATCATCGCCAGTTGCTGCTCAACGCCTTCGCGCAGGGCGCGGCGCTGATGCAGGGCAAGCAGGTCGACGATCCCGCACGCAGCTATCCCGGTGACCGCCCCTCCTCGACGCTGCTGCTCGATCGCCTCGACGCCCGCACGCTTGGTGCGCTGATCGCCTTCTACGAGCACCGCGTGTCCGTTAACGGCGTGCTGCTCGGCATCAATTCCTTCGACCAGTTCGGCGTCGAGCTGGGCAAGGAAATGGCCAAGGCGGCGGCGAAGGGCGGCGGCGACTTCGACCCCTCCACCACCGACCTGATCGCGCGCGCCGGTCTGGCATAAGCGCACGCGGCCGATTATGTGTATGGCTCGGCGGAGCCATACACATGCGGATGAACCTCGATCTCGACGACCAGCTTGTCGCACTCGCAGTGCGCTGTAGCGGCAAACGGACTCGTAGCGAAGCGATCGAGGCCGCGCTGCGCCAAATGATCGCGATAAAGCAACAGGAAGCGATCAGGTCCTTGCGCGGCATCGGCTGGGAGGGAGATTTGGATGAGATGCGGACGAGCAAGTATATCGCTGCGGAATGATGGTCGTCGTCGACTCGAGCATCTGGATCGATTTCTTCCGTGACCGCTCGACGCCAGGCACGGCAGCGCTCAGCTCTCTCTTGACCACGCGCCGGGTTGCGATCGGTGACCTGATCCTGACAGAAGTTCTGCAAGGATTTGCAAGTGACGCGACGTTCGAGCGAGCTCGGCAAATTCTACTTTTAGCCGCGCCGCTGACGATAGTCGACGACGCCGTGGCGCTGCAATCTGCCCGCAACTATCGTACGCTTCGCTCGCTCGGTGTAACCGTCCGCAAGACGATCGACACACTGATCGCCACGCGCTGCATCATCGACGACATCCCGCTCCTCTACAGCGACCGCGACTTCGATCCATTCGTCGCGCATCTCGGCCTTCGCTCCGCCATAACCTGACGCCTTACCTGTCCTACGCCGCCCCGTCCTGCTAACAGCGGCACCATCCGGCCTGCCGCTGGTTCACCATCCAAACCCAACCCGCGATCGTCTCAACATTCGCAACATTCGCGCCCAACGGAGCCTGTTCATGTCCGACTTCGACTACGATCTTTTCGTCATCGGCGCCGGCTCCGGCGGCACGCGCGCGGCGCGCGTTGCGGCGGCGCATGGCGCGAAGGTAGCGGTGGCGGAGGAATATCGCGTCGGCGGCACCTGCGTGATCCGCGGCTGCGTGCCCAAGAAACTGCTCGTCTACGGCGCGCATTTCGCCGAGGACCTGCGCGACGCGCGTCACTTCGGCTGGGACGTGCCCGACGATTGCGCCTTCAGCTGGCCGCGGCTGCGCGACAATGTGATGAAGGAGGTGGACCGCATCAACAAGGCGTACACCACCACGATCGAAAGCTCGGGCGCGGAGATCATCCACCAGCGCGCCACCGTCTCCGGCCCCAATGAGGTCACGCTCGCCGACGGCACGAAGAAGACCGCCAAGACGATCCTGATCGCGGTCGGCGCCCACCCCGCCATCCCGGAATGCCCCGGCCACGAACATGGCATCACCTCGAATGAGGCCTTCCATCTCGACAGCATCCCCAAGCGCATCCTGATCGCGGGCGCGGGCTACATCGCCAACGAGTTCGCGGGCGTCTTCCATCAGCTCGGCGCGCACGTCATCCTGATGAACCGCACCAAGGAGATCCTGCGCGGCTACGACCTTCAGATCCGCGACCGGCTCCTGCAGATCAGCATGATGAAGGGGCTGGAGTTCCGCTTCGACGCCGCTTTCCAGGGGATCGAAAAGCAGGACGACGGCTGCCTGACCGTCCATATGTCGAACCACGAACCGGTCACCGTCGATCTCGTGATGTTCGCGACCGGGCGCAAGCCGAACACGTACGGCCTCGGGCTGGAAACCGCGGGCGTCGAACTCGACGATCATGGCGCGATCAAGGTCGACGAAGACAATCGCTCGACCTGCGCGTCGATCTACGCGGTCGGCGACGTCACCAACCGCATCCAGCTCACCCCGATCGCGATCCGCGAAGGGCAGGCGTTCGCCGACAACATGTACGGCGGCAAGGCGACCAAGGTCGATTACGACTGCGTCCCCTCCGCGGTGTTCAGCCACCCGCCGCTCGCCGGCGTCGGGCTGACCGAGGCGCAGGCGCGGCAAAAGCTCGGCTCGGTGAAGGTCTATTCGTCGGACTTCCGGCCGATGAAGAACGTCCTCGCCAATCGCGACGAGCGTGCGCTCTACAAGATGGTCTGCGATGGCGAGACCGATCGCGTCGTCGGCATCCACATGATCGGACCGGACGTGCCCGAAATCATCCAGGCCGCCGCAGTGGCGGTGAAGGCCGGGCTGACCAAGGCGCAGTTCGACGCCACCGTCGCGCTCCACCCGACGATGGCCGAGGAATTGGTGCTGCTGAAGTAGCACATGCGAACCTACTTCCGTTCGTGCTGAGGAGGCATTGAGCGAAGTCGAAATGCCGTCTCGAAGTACGCTTGTTGCGCGAGCCCTTCGAGACGAGGCTTCGACAGGCTCAGCCTCTCCTCAGGGCCAACGGGAAGTGTACCCTAGCCCACCACCCCCCGCCCCACCGGGATCACCGCCGCGGTCATTCGCGCGAGGCACACCAGCCGCTCCGCCTCGTCGGTGACCCGGATCGTCCACACCTGCGACGATCGCCCACGCGCCTCGCTGATCGCCGTGGCGTAGACGAACCCCTCGCCGACCGGCCGCAGATGGTTGGCGTTGATCTCCATGCCGACCGCAGCGGACTGCGTCGGATCGAGCGTCGCCATCGCCGCGACGGACGCCACGGTTTCGGCCAACGCCACCGAGGCGCCACCGTGCAACCGCCCGTAGGGCTGGCGGGTCCGCTGGTCGACCGGCATCCGCGCCCTCAGCCAGTCGTCGCCAGCGTCGACGAACGTAATCCCGAGGAAGCCTGGCATCGAACCGGCGCAGGCGGCGGTCAACGCGTCGAGTTCCAGAGCGGAATGCCAGATGCTCACGCATGATCTCCAAACGGCAGAATGGTTTCGTAACACGCCCGTTCCGGCGCGCCCGGCACGATCGCACCGTGCCGCAACAGAAAGGCGTGGCGGACGATTTCGGCCTGTTGCTCGATGCCATAACGCTCCAGCCGCCAACCGGGGCGGATCGCATAATCGTAGCGGCAGAACGGATGGCGCTTCAGCGGCAGGAAGACGCCACGCTGGTGCTGCCAGATGTGGCACATCTCGTGGATGAACAGCCCCTGCCGGTCGAGCGAGGCGGCGGCAAAATCCTCGCACCACAAGTCACCCTGAGGATGGAAGTGGATGCAGCCACGCGGCGCCATCACCACGTCGCGCGGCTGGAAGAACGCCCATTTGCGATGGGTCAGCCGCACCGCATCGTAATCGATCGCTTCGCCATATATCGACCGGGCGAGTGCGATCTCGCCTTCGGTCAGCGAGCGCTTCACCACCATAGGAACAGGAACTCGCTCGCAATTTCGCCGGCACTATACCCCGTCAATCGCCGACAATGACGATCGATCCACAACAGCCCGGCAATCCCGCCGATGATCGAGACGCCGATCCCGATCTCATGCCCGACGTCGATCTGTCCGTTGCGCACCAGAAGATAGCCGGCGAAGGCCGCAATCCCGGCACCGGCGCTTTCCAGTATCAGGAAGAACACGAAGACCAGGCATCCGGCGACACCATCCAGTTCCGTGTCCAGCGGCCGGTACTGCGGCTCACTCCGGTGCGCCATCGCCCGCCGCAATCACCTTCGCCGCGACGCGCGTCGCCGTGCCGTCGGCGAAACGCAGCGTCAGCGGCACTTCGGCACCCGCGACCATCGATTTTGGCAGGCCGAACAGCATCACGTGCCGCCCGCCCGGTGCGAAGGCGACATCGGCCTTTGCCGAGACGGGCACCGCGGACAGCGATTCCATCGTCACCATCCCGTTCGACGTCATACGACTGCCGTGCATCTCGGCGCGTGACGCCCCCGGCGCCTCGACTCGCACCAGCGACGTGTCCTTGGCGCCGCCGAGCAAGTTGAAATACCCTACCGCCGGCCGCCCGGGTACCGCCGCCAACCGGATATAAGCGTCATCCGCAACCGGGACCGACGCTTGCGCAGAACATCCCGCGGCGAAGAGCAGAGATGCCATCATCAAGCGGCGCTGCATGGTCTTTTCCCTCGATTGATCGTCCGGTGTACGGTCCACAACCAGCGCGGGCAAGCGGTGCCAGCTCTCGCTTCATTCCCGGACGCGCCATCGTCGCAGGCTCGCTCACGACATCCGCTTCTTCGCTGCGGGCCGATGCGACGAGGAAGGCTATCGCCGCGCATCCGCCTTCTTCGTCCGCAACGTCGGCGCGGCCGCGGCGGGATCGTCGGGCCATGGGTGGCGCGGATAGCGCCCGCGCATCTCGCGCGCGACATCCCGCCAACTCCCCTGCCAGAAGCCGGGCAGGTCGCGCGTCGTCTGGATCGGCCGCCCGGCCGGCGAGGTCAGCGACAGCACCAGCGGCACGCGCCGCTCGCCCACCACCGGGTGCTCACCGAGGCCGAACAGCGCCTGCACCCGCAATTCGACGGTCGGCCCCGCCTCCGCGCCATAGTCGATCGCGTGGGTCGACCCGGCCGGGCTGGTGAAATCGGCGGGCGCGAGCCGGTCGATCTGGCGCAGCGCGTCCCAGCCGAGCAGCGTGCGCAGCGCTTCGGTCAACGCACCCGGCGGAATCGCATCCAGCCGCCGCCGGCCCACCACCAGCGCCGGCAACCACTCGTCGAGCCGCTCGACCAACGTCGCGTCATCGAGCGGCACACCCGCAAAGGCGGCGCGCGTCCGCAGCGCACGCGCGCCGTCCGACCACGGCAACAGGTCGAGCCCATGCGTTCGCACGCCCTCGATCAGCGCCGCCGCGACCGCCCCCGGGTCCGCCTGGCTGTCAGGTCCGCTGGATACCCGGATCGCGCCGAGCCGCCGTTCGCGCAGCGGCTGGACGCCGCCGGTCGCCGGATCGAACACCGCCGTCCGCTTCGTCTCGATCCGATCGGCGAACAATGTCTCGACCTCGCTCGCGTCGATCGCCGCGCCCGAGAGGATGCGCGCACCCGCCGCCATCCCCTGCGTCTCCGCGACCGCCAGCCACTCCGCTCGCGCCAGCGATGCCGTGGCGTCGAGCCGGAACCCGCGCCCGCCCGCCGACACCCAGCGCTCGCCGCTCGCATCGCGCCGCCGCGCCACCCGGTCCGGGAAGGCCAGCGCCACACACGCCGCGATCGTGTCGCCACTCCCCTCGCGACCGGCCATCGCCGCCCAGCGCTTCGCCAGCGCGCGCGCATTCTCCGCCTTGGGCGAGCGATCGCCACGCCAGCGCCGCAGCCGCAGTTCGAGGTCCGGGTCCTGCCCGCCCAGCCCGCGCTCCTGCAACAACACCGCGATCTCCGCCGCCAGGCGCTTGTCACCCGCACGCAGCAGCATGTGCGCCAGGCGCGGCGTCATCGGCAGCCGCGCGAGCTTGCGTCCATGCGCCGTCGGCCGCCCGTCGGCGTCGATCGCCTCCAGGGTCGACAGCCGCGCGCGTGCCTCCTCGATCGCCACTGCGGGCGGTGGATCGATCCAGCGCAACGCGCGCGGGTCCGCCACCCCCCACAGGGCGGACGCCAGCACCAGCGCCGACAGATCCGCCTCCAATATCTCCGGCGCGTCGAAGCGCGGGATGCCCGCGGTCGCGGCGGCCTCCCACAAACGATACGCCACCCCCGGTCCCTGCCGTGCCGCGCGGCCGGCACGCTGCGTCGCGGCCGCCTGACTCGCACGCTCGGTCACCAGTCGCGTCATGCCGGCCGCGCGATCGTAGCGCGGGCGCCGCGCCAGCCCGCTGTCGACCACCACGCGAATGCCGTCCAGCGTCAGGCTCGTCTCGGCGATCGAGGTCGCGAGCACCAGTTTGCGCGCGCCATCGGGCTCGGCGCGGATCGCCGCGCGCTGTGCCGCCGGGTCGAGGCTGCCATGCAGGCGGTGCAGCCGCACGCCCGGCAGGTCGCCGATCCGCTCGGCGGTGCGCTCGATCTCGGCAACGCCCGGCAGGAAGGCGAGCACGCCGCCCGCCTCCTCGGCCAGCGCGCGCCGTATCGCCGACGCCATCGCATCCTCGATCCGCGCCTCCGCGGCGCGACCGATGTGGCGCAGCTCCAGCGGATGGCTGCGTCCCTCGCTCTCGATCACCGGCGCATCGTCCATCAGAGCCGCGAAGCGTGCGCCGTCGAGCGTGGCGGACATCGCCACCACGCGCAGATCGGGGCGCAACCCGGCCTGCGCGTCGAGCGCCAGCGCCAGTCCGAAATCGCCGTCCAGGCTGCGCTCATGCACCTCGTCGAACAGGATCGACGAGACGCCGGTCAGTTCGGGATCGTCCTGCAACCGTGCGGTCAGGATGCCCTCAGTCACGACTGTCACCCGCGTCGCCGCCGATCGTTTCGTGTCGAGCCGTGTGGCATAGCCGAAGGTGCGCCCGACTGGCTCGTCCGCCTGCGCCGCCATCCGCTCGGCCGCCGCGCGCGCCGCGAGCCGGCGCGGGCTGGTGACCAGCACCTCGCCCGTACACCATGGTTCGCCGATCAGCGCGGGCGCGACGGCGGTGGTCTTGCCGGCCCCCGGCGGCGCGACCAGCACCGCCGACGACCGCTCGCGCAGCACGGCGAACAGGTCGGGCAGGACGGCATGGATCGGCAGCGAGGTCACGCGCGGGTCTGTGGCAGATCGAGCCGGCGTTGAGAACCGTCGCCGCACCCGCCGTCGCCCCTGCGCAGGCAGGGGCCTATGTCTGTGGAGTTGGAGCGCAACGCAGACACACTTGCGACGCGCCTGTGTCCATCATGATCCCAAGACGACACAGACATGGGCCCCTGCCTGCGCAGGGGCGACGGGGAATGAGGCGGTTAGTCGCCCCCCGCGCGATCAAACCCCCGCCGTAATCGCCTTCAGGTCGACGATCGGCCGCGCGCCGAAATGCTGGATCACCTCCGCCGCGCAGATCGCGCCGAGCGTCAGCGACGCCTCCAGCGACTTGCCCTGCGCCTGTCCGTGGAGAAACCCGGCCGCGAACAGGTCGCCGGCGCCCGTCGTGTCGACCACCTTGTCGATCGGCTGCGCCGGCACCACCACGCGCTCACCATTGGCGACCGCCATCGCGCCGCGCTCCGCCAGCGTGACGACGACCAAGGGCACCTTGCCCTGCACCGCCGCGACCGCCGCGTCGACCGAGCCGGTCTGCGTCAGGAACATGATCTCGGTCTCGTTGGCGAACAGCACGTCGATCAGCCCCTGATCGATCAGCGCGTGGAACGCATCGCGGTGGCGGTCGATCACGAACTCGGCCGAGAGCGTGAAGGCGACCTTGCGACCCGCACCGCGCGCGATGTCGATCGCGGCGCGCATCGCGGCCCGCGGCTCTTCCGGATCCCACAGATAGCCTTCGAGGTACAGATAGCGCGCATCCGCGATCAGCCCGGCGTCCAGCGCCTCGGCGGGCAGATAATGCGATGCGCCCAGGAACGTGTTCATCGTGCGCTGCCCATCCGGCGTCACGAAGATCAGGCACCGACCCGTCGTCGGCGCACCCGCGCGCGCGACGGTGTCGAAGCGGATGCCCGCCGCGCGAATGTCATGCGCGAACACCTCGCCGAGCTGGTCGTCGGCGACCTGCCCGATGAACGCGCACCGGCTGCCCAAGGCCTCCATCCCCGCAATCGTGTTCGCGGCCGAGCCGCCCGACACTTCCTGCCCCGGCCCCATCTTCGCGTAGAGCGCGTCGGCTTCCTCCGGCGAGAAGACCAGCGCCATCGCGCCTTTGGTCATGCCGTTCTCGGCGATGAACGCATCGGCGGCGGGCGAGAGGATGTCGACGATGGCGTTGCCGATCGCGACCACGTCATAGCGGGGTTCGGTCAAGTGCGTACTTCCTGGAAGCCGGGAAAGCGCCCGAGTAGAGGCCGCCCGCGGCTTGCGCAACGGCCAAGCGTGGCGCATCGCTTCGCCATGGCACGCGCGTTCCTGCTTTCGCTGCACCAGCTTGGCGATCCCGCGATCCTGCGCGTGCTGGCACAGTCGCTGGCGATCACGCTGGGGATCTTCGTCCTACTCGGCGGCGCGGCCTGGTGGCTGATCGACGCCGCCCTCGCCGGGGTGACGTGGCACGGCACGCTGGCCGGGGTCGCGGCCACGGTCCTGACCGTGCTTGGTGGGTGGCTGCTGTTCCGCGCGGTGGCGATGCTGGTCGTCGGCTTGTTCGCCGACACGATCGTCGCCGCGGTCGAGCGGCGGCATTACCCGGCGGCCCTTGCGAGCGCGCGACCGGTGTCGGTCGCGCGCGGGGTGCGGATGGGCGTGGCATCGGCGGCGCGCTTCGTCGCGGCCAACCTGCTCGCCGCCCCGGTCTATGTCGCGCTGCTCGTCACCGGGATCGGCACCGCCGCGGCCTTCTTCGTCGTCAACGGCTGGTTGCTTGGACGCGACCTGGGCGAGATGGTGGCGGCCCGCCATCTGCCCGCTGCGGCGATGCGAGACTGGCGTGCGGCCACCGCCGACCGCCGGTTCGCGCTGGGGCTTGCCGCGACCGGGCTGTTCGTGGTTCCGCTCGTCAACATCCTCGCGCCGGTGCTGGGCGCGGCGATGGCGACGCATCTCTTCCACGGAGCCCGCCGATGAAGTCCCTCGCCCCGGCCGTTATGCTCCTCCTTCCGCTCCTCGCCGGATGCGCCACCACCACCGCCCCGCGCCCGGCGGTATCGCGCGCGATCCCGGTGGCGCTGCCGACGCTCGGGCTGGAGGCGGTGATGGGGCAGGACGCCGCCCATCTCACCCGAACGTTCGGGACGCCCGATGCCGATGTGCGCGAAGGCAGCGCGCGCAAGCTGCAATTCTCCAGCGCGATCTGCATCCTCGATGCATATCTCTACCCGTCTGCCGATCGCGCCGAGCCGCGCGTCACCTGGCTCGATGCGCGACAGCGCGACGGCAGCAGCATCGACCGCGCGAGTTGCGTCGCGGCGCTGACCCGCCGCACGGGCGGCCGGTAGCGCCAACATCGCCGTTGAGCGCGCGGCGCCCCGCCGTTAACCTGCCGAAAACGGGTGGGGATTCGTGATGGCACCGGCGCAGCTCAGCGTCCTTTTCTTCATGCAGTTGTTCGCGATCGTGGCGGTTTCGCGCGCGGTCGGCTGGTTGGCGAAACGCTATCTGGGACAGCCGCAGGTCGTCGGCGAGATGATCGCCGGCGTGCTGCTCGGGCCGTCGCTGCTCGGGCTGCTCGCCCCCGAATGGCAGGCGATGCTCTTCCCTAAGGACACGCGCGGCCTGCTCTACGCCGTCGCGCAACTCGGCGTCGGGCTCTACATGTTCATCGTGGGGCTCGGCTTCCGCGCCGACCATTTCCGCAGCAACGCGCGCAGCGCCACCGCCGTCTCCTTGTCGGGGATGATCGCGCCGTTCCTGCTCGCCGTCGCGATCGCACCGTGGCTGCGCACGATCCCCGGCCTGTTCGGGCCGGGCGTGACCGCCACACAGGCGGTGCTGTTCACCGGCGCCTGTATCGCGATCACCGCCTTTCCGATGCTGGCGCGGATCATCCACGAGCGCGGACTGTCGAACACGCCATTGGGCACGCTGTCCCTGTCATCGGGCGCGATCGACGACGCCGGCGCCTGGACGGTGCTGGCGGTGGTGCTCGCCACCTTCGGCGATGGGCCGGGCGTCGCGGTGAAAGCGATCGGTGGCGCGGCGGTCTTCGCCTTGCTGGTGCTCGGCATCGGTCCCCGGCTCCTGCGCCCGCTCGGCCGTCGTGCCGAACGCACTGGCGCGATCGGCCAGACCGAAACCGGGATCGCGCTGATGCTCTTCCTGCTCGCTGCCTTCGCGATGGATGCGGTGGGGATGCACGCGGTATTCGGCGGCTTCCTGCTGGGCGTGGCGATGCCACGCGGCGCCTTTGCCGAAGGACTGAAGCGGCAGCTGGAGCCGATGACGGTCCTGCTGCTGCTCCCGTGTTTCTTCACCTTTTCCGGGCTCAACACGCAACTGGCGCTGGTCGCCGACCCCGCACTGCTCGGCGTGACGTTGGTCGTGCTCGCCGCCTCCGTGCTGGCCAAGGGCGGCGCGTGCTGGGCCGCGGCGCGGCTGACCGGTCAGGACAATGCCACCGCGCTGGGCGTCGGCGCGCTGATGAACGCGCGCGGGCTGATGGAACTCATCATCATCAACATCGGGCTGGCGCGCGGCATCATCGGGCCGGCGCTGTTCTCGATGCTCGTCCTGATGGCGATCGCGACGACGCTGATGGCCTCACCGTTGTTCGAAGCGGTCTATGGGCGCAAGGCGCGGGCGGCCGGCGAACTGGGCGCGCTCGAAGAGGGCGAGCCCGCCTCGCTTCGTTCGGGCGCCACCTCCTGACCGGACGTCCCGCGCGCGGCGTCGCTTTCGCTCAGGAGCGGCGCAACGCCCGGCGCACCGGATAGAAGACCGCGCCGGGCTTTACAGACAGCGCCAGCACCACGGCGACCGCCGCGATCGACGCACAGGTCAGCAGCCGTACCCAGCGCTCGCCGTCCATCGGCGTGCCGACGCGGATCAGCGCCAGCGCGATCACCGCCGCCGCGGCACCGCGCAACGCGCGCACCGCCCGCTCGCCCGACACGCCGGCTTCGCGCCGGAACTTGTACGACGACGCCGCCAGCAGCACGAATGCCAGCGCGCAGAGCAACACACCCTCACACATGCACCACCTCCCTGCTCCGCCGCGCCACGCGCACCGTCCGTGGACGGCTCGCGCGCCATGCCGCGACGCCCAGCAGCGCCGCGATCGCCAGCATCGCTAGATCGAAACCCATGAACAGACCGTCACCAGCGCGCCACGACGCCGCCAATCCGCGCGACGTGGTCAGCGCATTGGCAACCGGAATTGCCACATAGACGGCCGCGCCGGCCGCGAAGAGCATCCCCCACGCCTGCTTCGCCGGGCGCAGCAACTGGAGCAGCGCGACACCACCCCACACGTAGAACATCGTCGCCACTTCCGCGTCGGCACGTCCTGCCATGCCGGCCGGGATCAGGCGATTGGCCAGCAGATACGACCCCATCGCCAATGGCAGCCCGGCGATGGTCGCGATGTTCAGCCGCTCCACCAGGCGCAACCCGAAGAACGGCGCTGCACCGGGCTTGCGCCGCGCGGCGGTCCACAGCAGCAGCCCGGTGCCGACCATCGCCGCCCCGGTCAGCCCCAGCAGGAACAGCACCCAGCGCAGCGCCGGCGCCGCAAAATGCGCGAGGTGCAGGCCCAGCATCACCCCGACCGTCGACACCGCCGGGCCAGCCCCACTCGGCGGCTGAAGCAACGCGCCGGTGGTCCCCGAATAGACGACGGTTCCCGCGCGCGCGTTCAGGCTCGACATCGGCGCGCCGGTGATCGCGACGATCGCGGCGGCGTCGCCGGGATGCTGCACCATCACGCGCGAGACGGGCGTGCGCAGCCGCGCCTCCGCATCACGCACCAGCGGCGCGATCGGCACCAGCGGCACCCGGCGACCGGTCGCCGTCACGTCGCCGGGCAGGCCATAGGCCGCGCGGCCGAAGTCCAGCGGATGCTTGTAGTTGATCGCGATCGGATACGGCAGGTACATCAGCACCAGCGTCATCAGCCCGGTATAGGTGATGACCGCATGAAAGGGCAGCGCCAGCACCGCCGAGACGTTGTGTGCGTCCAGCCAGCTCCGCTGTCCCTTGTTCCAACGCAGCGTGAAGAAATCGGCGAAGATCCGCTTGTGCGTCACCACGCCTGAGATGATCGCGCCGAGCATGAACATCGCGCAGATCCCCGCCAGCCACCGGCCCCAGGGGAATGGAAGCTGAAGCTGGAAGTGGAAGCGATAGAAATGCTCGCCGCCGCGCGTGTCGCGCGCGTGGATCGGCGCGCCGGTTGCGGGATCGAGCACCTGCTCCGCCGGCCGCTGGCGTACCTTGGCGGCTTTGTCCTTCTCGGCCGGAGGTTTCGGCGTGGCGAAAACGCGGGTGACGACGTCGCGGTCGTCGGGGAGCTGGATGAACCATTGCTGGTCCCTGATGCCGCCTTGCGACAGATGCGCGATCGCGGTCTGGGCGGCAATGGCGCCCGACGTGCGGTTCATCGGCAGTTCGGGCTGCATCCAGCGCGTGATCTCCGGCCGGAAATAGCTGGCGGTGCCGGTCAGGAACATTGCGAACAGGATCCAGCCGGCGAGCAGGCCGAGCCAGCCGTGGATCCACGCCATCGATTGCCGCAGCGATCGTGTCATGGCCGCACGCCCAGCCACCACAGCGCCAGCCCGGCGGCGATCGTCCCGCCCCAGATCCAGCCGGCGACGCGACTCAGCTTCGGCTCATGGAAGCTCCATAGCCCGACGACGGCGTAGAAGAGGAATCCGGGGATCATCCCCCAGACCGTGGCCTCGACCCGCGCGATCGGCAGCAGCCGGGCGACGAGCGTGGCAACGACCGCCGTCAGTGCGTAGCCGCCGAGCAAGGCAGTGAGGCAACGCACCGCCATCGCCACCGCGGCCCGCCGGACACGGCGCGCTCGCGGTGCCGGCGTCATCGGCGCACCCACCCGCTGCATCAGCATTCGCCACCTTCCCCTGCCGTCGAACGAGCGCCGCCATATCAGCGATTGCGACTGACTAGCAATAGTGTTCGGCAAAGTGGTGTGGGCGACAGGGGCGATTCGCTGGGGAAAGTTCGATCCGGGTTAGTCGTCGATCGGCAGGCTTGGCCTCGCCCACGCCGCGCGTCGCACAGGCACTAGCGATTTCTTTAACCATTCCTGCGATGTACGCCGTGGGAAGGGGAAACGACGACCACGCGTGCGGGGCGAGCCGGAGTATGGGCCCGCTCCGCACGTACCCGGTCGCTTTGACGAAACGGTGATGCTAGGCGTTGGTTCCATGATGATTGCCACGAATCCGGGTACCGAAGGCCCGATGCGGGCAGCGCTTTCGCTGTGCCGCCGCCACATCATGGCGGCGTTCGGGTTCAGCGCGCTGGTCAACATCCTCTACATCGCGCCGACGCTCTACATGCTGCAGGTCTATGACCGGGTGGTGCCGACGCATGGTCGGTTGACCCTGTGGTTCCTGACCGCGGTGCTGCTGTTCGCCCTCGTCACGCTGTCGATGCTCGACCGCGTCCGCACGCGGTTGCTGGTGCGCGCCGGGGTCCGGCTCGACGCCACGCTCGCGCCCGTCCTGCTCGACGCCACGCTCGGCCGTCCCGATCAGCCGGTCGCGCGGCAGGCGCTGCGCGAGTTCGACAACGTCCGCCAGACGATCAGCGGGCCGGGCGTGCTCGCGCTGTTCGATGCGCCCTGGACGCCGATCTACATCGCGGTCTGCTTCCTCGTCCATCCGGTGCTGGGGATCGTCGCGCTGGTCGGCGGCACGATCCTGCCCGTGATCGCGTGGCGCAACGAAAAGGGCACCCGCACCGCGCTGGAGCGCGCGCAGGTCGCCGCCACCACCAGCTACGCCAGCCAGGAAGCGATGCTGGGCGGAGCGGAGGCGGTACGCGCGCTGGGGATGCGCCGCGCGATGGTCACGCGGCAATTGCGCTACCGCGAGGCGATGCTCGCGCTGCAGACCCACGCCGGCTTCACCAGCGGCAATTACATGACCGCCACCAAGTTCGTCCGGCTCGCGCTGCAAAGCCTCGCACTCGGGCTGGGCGCGTTGCTGGCGATCGACAACCAGATTTCGGGCGGCTCGATCTTCGCCGCCTCGTTCCTGATCTCGCGCGCGCTCGCACCGATCGAATTGCTGATCGGTAGCTGGAAGGGCATCGCGCAGGCGCATGGCAGCTACCTGCGGCTCGACAAGCTGCTGACCGAGACTCAGACCACCGGCGCAGTGACCCAACTTCCCGCCCCCAAGGGTACGCTGCGGCTCGAAAACGTCACGTTGTTCAACGATGCCCGCGACGGCACGATCATCAGCGACGTCTCGCTGCCGATCGCCGCTGGCGAGGTGATCGCGATCGTCGGCCCGAGCGGCGCGGGCAAGTCGACGCTCGCCCGGATCATCGCTGGCGCGATCCGCCCCGACCGCGGCCGCGTCCGTATCGATGGCGCCGACGTCACCGACTGGGACCCGGAACTGCTCGCCGAACATATCGGCTATCTCCCGCAGGACCCGTCGCTGTTCGCGGGCACGGTGAAGGAGAATATCGCGCGCTTCCGCACCGAACTGGCGCACGACCCCGCCGTGATCGACGCCGCCGCGATCAAGGCCGCCGAGCGTGCCCGCGCACGCGAGCTGATCCAGCGGCTGCCGGGCGGCTTCGATCACGAACTGAAGCCCGGCGGGCGCGGCCTGTCGGCGGGTCAGGCACAGCGCGTCGCGCTGGCGCGCGCGATGTTCGGCGATCCCGCGGTGCTGATCCTCGACGAACCGAACGCGCACCTTGATGCCGAGGGCGACAGCGCGCTGCTCGCGGCGATCGACCATTACAAGAAGGCCGGGCACACCATTCTCGTGGTCAGCCACAAGCTCGGCATCCTGCCCGTCGTCGACAAGCTGCTGGTGATGCGCGGCGGCCGGGTGGAGATGTTCGGCCCGCGCGACGAGGTGCTGCCGAAGATCGCGCCGCAACGTCCGCGCGCGGTGCCGAGCCCCGGCACGCCCCCGACGATCACCGCCCCCAGCGCGAGCGCCTGAGCCATGGCCACCCTGCCCCTTTCCCCTTCCCCGCTGTCGGCGACCGGCGACGACGCTGTCCACCTGCCCGCCGATCCGCGCAGCGACATCCGCAACGGCCTGATCGTCGCGGCGCTGTTCTTCATCGGGTTCCTCGGCTGGGCCGCGTTCGCGCGGCTGGACGCGGCGGCCTATGCCGAAGGCGTGCTCGCGGTCTCCGGCCAGCGGCAGGCGGTCCAGCACCGCGACGGCGGCGTGGTCGACAAGATCTTCGTCCGCGATGGCCAACGCGTCCAGCAGGGGCAATTGCTGATCCGCCTCGGCTCGCCGGAGGTGCTCGCCAGCGAACGCGCCCTCGCGTCGCAAACCATCCGCCTGCTCGCGCAGCGCGCGCGGCTCCAGGCCGAACAGCTCGGTCAGACCCGCATCCCCGCCCCGCGCGAGTTCGCGACGCTCAACGCCGAGGACCGCGCCGAGGCGGCGCTCGCGATGCGCCTCCAGCAGACCGAACTCAACGCCCGCACCGCCACGCTCACCGCGCAGCGCGACGCGCTCGGCCAGCGCGCGGCGCAGTCAAACGAACAGGGCCGCGGCTATGGCGAGCAGGTCGTCTCCGCGCAGGAGCAATTGAAGCTGCTCGACGCGCAGCTCGACGCGCTGCGCCCGGTCGCCGCCAAGGGCTTCGTCTCGCAGACCCGCCTGCGCGAGCTGGAGCGGATGCGCGCCGAGTTGCAGGGCCAGCGCGGGCAATATTCCGCCAGCGTCGCCCAGACCCGCGAGGCCGCGCGCGAAAGCCAGATCCAGCGGCTGGAGGCCGAACGCACCTTCACCGAACGCACCGCCGCCGATCTGCGCGACGTCGAGGTCCGGCTTGGCGAGCTGTTGCCGAAGCTGGGCGCCGCGCGCGAGCAACTGGCGCGCACCGAAATCCGCGCCCCCGCCACCGGCGCGGTGGTCGGGCTGACCGTCTTCACCCCCGGCGGCGTGATCCAGCCGGGGCAGAAGCTGATGGACATCGTCCCCGAACAGGCACCGCTGCGCATCCAGGCGCGCATTTCGCCCGACGACGCCGACGACCTGAAGGTCGGCCAGCACACCACCGTCAAGTTCCCGAGCCTCCACGAACGCGACATTCCGCCGCTGAACGGCACGATGACGCGGCTGTCGGCGGACAGCTTCACCGACGAGAAGACCGGCGTCAGCTACTTCACCGCCGAGATCACCGTGCCGCCGGAAGAGCTGCACGTCCTCGCCAGGTTCCGCGGCGAACAGTTCAAGCTGCGTCCCGGTATGCCCGCGCAGGTGCTGATCCCGCTGCGCAAACGTACCGCGCTCGATTACGCGCTGGAGCCGCTGGTCGGCGCCTTCTGGTCCTCGTTCCGCGAGCATTGATCCGCTCCGCTCGACCGACACAGGAAGTGGAAGGACGGCAACTTCACCGTCATTGCGAGCGTAGCGAAGCAATCCAGGGCCGGACCCGGACGCCCTGGATTGCTTGGCTACGCTCGCAATGACGAAGGATAGCGGAAGGTTCGGCTGACCTGTGACTATGTCGCCGTCACCCCCTCGCCACACCTCCCGTTAACCATCTTCCCTTACGACGGCCGTCAACGGCGACCCGATGCGCCGCCACATCCTCTTATCGATTCGTGAGTTGGCCATGCCCCTGTCCGCCGAACGCACCCGCTCGCCGCACGTCGTTCTCCGCGCGCTCGCGCTGCTCCGCCCGGAGCGCCTGAAGGCCGGCTCGCTGCTCGGCGCGGGCGCGCTGGTCGCGTTCCTGCAAGTCGCCGAGCCGCTGCTGTTCGGCAAGGCGGTCAATGGCCTCACCACCGGCGCCAATCCGATGCGCTACGTCGGCCTGTGGTGCGCGATCAGCATCACCGTCTTCGCCGCCGGCGTGGTCATCGCGCTGCTCGCCGATCGCATGACGCACCGGCGCCGGCTGATCGCCATGTCCACCTATGTCGAGCATCTGCTCGCCCTGCCCCCCGCCTTCCACACGCAGGCGCGCTCGGGCCGGCTGATGCGGATCATGATCTCGGGCTGCGAGGGGCTGTTCAACCTGTGGCTGCCGCTGCTGCGCGACCAGATCACCAATATCGGCATCCTCGCGCTGCTGCTGCCGATCGCGATGATGACCAACTGGCGGCTCGGGCTGGTGCTGGTCGTGCTGATGCTCGTCTATACGGCGGTCAACCTGATCGTGATGCGCCACACCGCCACCGGGCAGGCGCGCGTCGAAGATCGCTTCACCGACATTTCGGGCAATCTCGGCGACCTGTTCGGCAACGTCACCGTGCTCCAGAGCTTCCTCGCGGTGCCCGGCGAGATGGGCAACGTCCGCCGCTCGCTCCACGATCTGCTCCACGCGCAATATCCGGTGCTCAACTGGTGGGCGGTATCGGCGGTGCTGACGCGCGGCGCCTCGTCGATCGCGATCGTCTCGGTGTTCGGCTTCGGCGCGGCGCTGATCGCGCGCGGGCTGGCGACGATCGGCGATGTCGTGTCGTTCGTCGGCTTCGCGACGCTGATGATCGCGCGGCTGGAAACGGTCACCGGCTTCATCGTCAACGTCGCCCAGCGCCTCCCCGCGCTCCGCCAGTTCTTCGAGGTGCTCGACCAGCAGAGCCACATCACCGAAGCCGCCGACGCGGTGCCGCTCGCGATCGCCGACGGGCGCGTCACCTTCGAGAACGTCTCGTTCCGCTACCCGACCGGCTCGGGCGCGGTCCACGACCTGAACTTCGAGGTCGCCCCCGGCGAGACGGTCGCGATCGTCGGCCCGACCGGCTCGGGCAAGTCGACCGCGCTCGGCCTCTTCCAGCGCGCATGGGACCCCGAGAAGGGCCGCATCCTCGTCGACGGTCAGGACATCAGCGGCGTCACCCTCGCCTCGCTGCGCGCCGCGACCGGCGTGGTGTTCCAGGAGGCCGGCCTGTTCAACCGCTCGATCGCCGAGAATATCGCGATGGGCAATCCCGACGCCACCATGGAGCAGATCGAGGATGCCGCGCGCATCGCGGGTGCCTGGGACTTCATCATGCGCAAGCCGGACGGCTTCGCCACCGCCGTCGGCGATCGTGGCGCGGGGCTGTCGGGCGGCGAGCGGCAACGGATCGCGATCGCCCGCGCGCTTTTGAAGAACGCGCCGATCCTGCTGCTCGACGAAGCGACCAGCGCGCTCGACGTCGCCACCGAGGCGCGGCTTCAGGAAAGCCTCGAGCGACTGCGACAGGGCCGGACGACCTTCGTCATCGCGCATCGCCTCTCCACCGTGCGCGCGGCGGACCGGATCGTCGTGCTCGATCAGGGTCGGATCGTCGAACAGGGCGGCTTCGACGAACTCCTCGCGGCGGGTGGTGCCTTCGCGAAGCTGGCGCAGGACGGCGGCCTGACCACCCCGGCCGCCAACGACGACGCCGGCGCCCGCGCCGCCGCCTGAGCAAGGGCCATTCAACGGCTCGACCATGATGACGTGAGGTCGAATATCCCTCCCGTTATTGCGAGCGTGGCGAAGCAATCCAGGGCGTCCTGATCCGGCTCTGGATTGCTTCGCTACGCTCGCAATGACGGCCCGACGCCACAGGACGATCCGGCAATAGCGATTGGCGACGGCTCCGCGCGCCGCTACGCTCCCCGACGACAAGGGGAACGCACGCGTGGCATCGAGTGATTATGCCGTCATCGCCGACGGATTGGTGAAACGATACGGCGAGCGGCACGTGGTCGACGGAGTCGATCTCGCGGTGCCGGCGGGCATGATCTACGGCGTCCTCGGCCCCAATGGCGCGGGCAAGACGACCACGCTGCGCATGACGCTCGGCATCATCGAACCCGATGCGGGGACGCGCACGTTGCTCGGCAGCGGACATCCGCGCGACGTCGGCGACCGGGTCGGCTATCTGCCCGAGGAGCGCGGGCTCTATCCGTCGATGAAGGCGCGCGAGGCGGTCGCGTTCATGGGCGCGTTGCGTGGGCTCGACTGGCAGACCGGCCGCGCCCGCGCCGCCGAGCTGCTGGAGGCCGCCGGCCTCGGCCACGCGATCGACGAGAAGATCCGCAAGCTGTCGAAGGGGATGGCGCAGCTCGTCCAGCTGCTCGGCGCGGTCGTTCACCGCCCCGACCTTCTGGTCCTCGACGAGCCCTTCTCGGGGCTCGACCCCGTCAATCAGGAACGGCTGGAGGCGCTGATCCTCGCCGAGCGCGATCGTGGCGCGACGATCCTCTTCTCCACCCATGTCATGCAGCACGCTCAGCGGCTGTGCGACCGGCTGGCGGTGATCGCAGGCGGGAAGCGGCGTTTCGAAGGCACCGTCGACGACGCACGCGCGCTCCTTCCGCAACAGGTCCATTACGTGCCCACCCACGCCGACCCGCAACTCGCGGCGATGCTCCCGCCGTCCGCCCGCCTTGACGGAGAGGGTTGGCGTTTCGCGCTGCCCAAAGAAGGGATCGAGGGACTGCTCCGCCGGCTGATCGACGCCGGCTATGGCATCAAAGGCCTGTCGATCGAACGCCCCGGCCTGCACGATGCCTTCGTGCGGATCGTCGGGCAAGCCGCCTCGGAGTCGAACGCATGAGCCCGCTGCGTCGCCAGATCCGCCAGACGCTGACGATCGCCCGCCGCGATTTCACCGCGACGGTCTTCACGCCGATTTTCCTGCTCTTCCTGTTCGCACCGGCCATCATGGGCTCGCTGAGCGTGCTCGGCGGGCTCAGCGCCGCCTCGGTCACGCAAGGCTCGACCGACAAGGCGCGGCTGGTCGCCATGCTCCCCGCCGCATCGGCGAAGGCGCTGCGCAGCGCCGATGCGCAATTGCGTCCGCTCATGCGCGGTGACGCGGCCCCCCCGCCGCTGACGCTGCACCCTTCGGTCGAAAAGAACGCGCAACTTGTGTCCCGTGCGATGCTCGATGCGCCCGGCGGCGACGTCAACGCGGTTTTATACGGCACGCTGGCGCAACCGAGAGTGCTATTTTCGGCCGGAAACCGCAACGAAGCGCGCTATCTTGCCGTCGTGGCGCGACAGGCCGCGCTGATCGAACGTGCCGGCACCGCCCCGCCGACGGTGCGGATGGAGCCCGTCAAAACCGCCGCCCCGACACTCGGCGATCGCAACGCTGCGGCGTTCCTTACCGTGTTCGGTATCTTCTTCCTGACCCTGTTCCTCTCCGGTCAGGTGGTGGGTACGATGGCGGAGGAGCGCAACAACAAGGTCATTGAAATCCTTGCCGCTGCCGTCCCACTGGAGAGCGTTTTCCTCGGCAAGCTGCTCGGCATGTACGGCGTTGCGCTGCTGTTCGTTACATTCTGGGGTACGGTGCTCGGCCAGATCGGCGCGCTGCTCCCCGGCGACATCGGCGCCGACCTCGCCCAGCTTCATCCGGCGATCGGCCTGATGCCCTTCGCCCTGCTCTTCGCCGCCTATTTCACCACCGCCTTCCTGCTTTTAGGCTCGGTTTTTCTAGGGGTTGGCGCCCAAGCCGGCACGATGCGCGAAGTCCAGATGCTGTCGCTTCCGATCACGATCATCCAGGTCGCGATGTTCGGCCTCGCCTCCTCCGCAGTGTCGCACCCGGGCAGCGCCCTCGCGACGGCCGCCGAATTTTTCCCGCTTTCCTCGCCGTTTGCGATGGCCGGACGCGCGGCGTCGGACGCGCGATGGTGGCCGCATCTCGCGGCGCTGGCCTGGCAATTGCTGTGGGTGGCGGTGTTCATTACGGTCGGTGCGCGGCTGTTCCGCCGCGGCGTGCTGCAATCGGGCAGCGCCAAGCCGGCCTGGAAGCGGCTGTTCGCGCGCGGGTGACCTGACCGGGTCAAGGCTGCTGTCGCTTTTATGCAACGCCACGGCAAACTATTACCAAGGCGCGGCAATCGACTCGTAAGTGTCACGCAACCTTCACATACTCCGGCCATCGGCGCCCCAACGACGAAACCGTCGCGGGTCGCGCTGCGGCAAAAGGGGACATTTTCCGATGCGAAACAATCTGTTCGTAGGCGTGGCTGCGGTCGCGCTGGTCATGCCGGCCGCCGCAATGGCGCAAGAAACCACCTCGTCGATCCGCGGCACCGTGACCGCCAATGGCGCGCCGGTCGCAGGTGCGTCGGTAGAGATCGTGAACGCATCCACCGGCACTCGCTCGACGGCCACGACCGACGCGAACGGCGGCTTCAACGCGACCGGTCTGCGCGCCGGCGGCCCTTACACGGTGTCCGTCACCGCAGCCGGCTATCCTACCGCGCAGGTCACCGACATCGGCACGACCGCCGCCCAAACGTTCGACCTGCCGATCGAACTGGCAACGGAAAACGCTGGCGGCGGCGACATCGTGGTTACGGCTGCAAGCCTGCCCAACGCCCGCTCCGTGTCGCAGGGCCCGGCCACCGTCCTGAACGCGGCGCAGATCGCGCAGGTCGCGACGATCAACCGTGACATCCGCGATCTGGAGCGTCGCGATCCGTTCGCTCGCCTCGACGATTCGCCGACCGGCGGTCGCGCCATCTCGTTCGCGGGCCAGAATGCGCGCTACAATCGCTTCTCGGTCGACGGCGTGCCGATCACCGACAATTTCGGCCTGAACACCGATGGCCTTCCCAGCCGTCGTTCGCCGATTCCGCTCGATGCGATCGGCCAGTTCCAGGCGAAGATCGCCCCCTATGATGTCCGCGAAGGCAACTTCCAGGGCGGCGCGATCAACATCATCCTGAAGTCGGGCACCAATCAGTTCCATGGCACCGGCTTCTACTCGTACACCGGCGACAAGCTGGTCGGCGACCGCACCAAGCCGGGGCCCGGGATCACCACCGGTCGCGCCACCATCCCGAACTTCAAAATCGACAATTACGGCGCCGAACTGTCCGGCCCGATCATCAAGGACAAGCCTGTTCTTCATGGTTGCGGGCGAGCGTCTGCGCGGCGGTCGTCCGATCCCCGAAGGTCCGAGCGACAACAATGCGGGGATCACGATCCCCAACCTGACGCAGGCACAAGGTCGACAAAATCAGCCAGATCGCGCAGAAACGTGTACGGCTACAACACCGGGGGGCGTGCAGCGCGAACTGGGCGACAAGGACGATCGCGTCGTCGCACGCATCGACGCCAACCTGGCCGATACACAGCGGCTGTCGTTGACCTACCACCTACGCCAACGACGCCATCAACCTGCTGAACAACACGTTTTCGTCGATCACCACCGGCAGCCCGGGCCTTGGCCCTGGGCCTCGAACGCCTATATCCAGGGCAACCGTCCTGCACACCGGCGTGGCGCAGTTGAATTCGGACTGGTCGGACACCTTCTCGACCGAAGTCCGTGCCTTCTACAAGAACTACACCCGCATTCCAGGAGCCGCTGCTCGGCCGCGGCTTCGCGCAAATTCCGTGTCTGCAACCAATCCCACGAACAGCGTGGTCAGCTCGTTCAATGCCTCCGTCTCGCCGACCGGCTGCGAGCGGAGCAGCGCTTCGGAAACCGGCACTGATCCGGTGGTGTCGTTCGGGCCGGACAACTCTCGCCAGACCAACCAGCTGCGCACCGAAAACGTGGGGCGGCCTGGTCCAGACGCGCCTGACGATGAACAACCATGACCTGCGTATCTTCGGCGAGATGGCGGCGGTCAGCGTGTTCAACGCCTATCCTGCAGAACAGCTCCGGCAACTATTACTTCGACTCGATCGCCGACTTCCAGAACCGGCCGGCAGCTCGATAACCTATGCCAACGTCCATTCCTTCGTTCGATCCGAACCAGGCCGCGGCCAACTTCAAATACAACAGCTTTGCTTTCGGCATCATGGATGCGTGGCGCATCAGCGATACGCTGAACGTAACCTATGGCATGCGCTTACGACCTGTATTCGCAGCATGACAATCCCGGCGTTCAGCCCGGCCTATGCCGCCCGGTATGCGAACGGTGCCTATGTCCGCGGCGGAGTTGGTGCAGGTCGGCCACGAACCTCACCAACATCTCGGGCTTCAATCTCTTCCAGC
>NZ_JAQIJA010000001.1:0-1126372 GCF_036946485.1 Sphingomonas phyllosphaerae | reverse complement strand
CACGGCGACAGTTCGATCTACGAAGCCCTGGTCCGCATGACGCAGGACTGGTCGATGCGCGTGCCGCTGATCGACGGCCAGGGCAATTTCGGCTCGATGGACCCCGACCCCGCCGCGGCGATGCGCTATACCGAGGCCCGGCTGGCGAAGTCCGCCAATTACCTGATGGACGACCTCGACAAGGACACGGTCGACTTCCAGCCCAATTACGACGGGTCGGAGCGCGAGCCGCAGGTCTTGCCGGCGCGCTTCCCCAATCTGCTCGTTAACGGCGCGGGCGGCATCGCGGTCGGCATGGCGACCAACATCCCGCCGCACAATCTCGGCGAAGTCGTCGACGCCTGCCTCGCCTATATCGACAATGGCGCGATCACCACCGAAGAGCTGATGGAAATCGTCCCCGGTCCGGACTTCCCGACCGGCGCGATCATCCTCGGCCGCGCCGGTGCGCGCTCCGCCTATGAAACCGGGCGCGGCTCGGTGATCGTGCGCAGCCGCCACAAGATCGAGACCGGGCGTGGCGACCGCACGTCGATCGTGCTCACCGAAATCCCGTTCCAGCAGGGCAAGAACGCGCTGGTCGAGAAGATCGCCGAGGCCGCCAAGGACAAGCGTATCGAGGGCGTCAGCGACATTCGCGACGAATCGAACCGCGAAGGCGTCCGGATCGTCATCGACCTCAAGCGCGACGCGACCCCCGAGGTGGTGCTCAATCAGCTGTGGCGCCACACGCCCGCGCAAGGCTCGTTCCCCGCGAACATGCTCGCGATCCGCGGCGGCCGCCCCGAGCTGCTCAACCTGCGCGACATTATCAGCGCGTTCGTGCAGTTCCGCGAACAGGTCATCACCCGCCGCGCCAAGTTCGAGCTGAACAAGGCCCGCGAACGCGCGCATATCTTGCTCGGTCTCGTCATCGCGGTCACCAACCTCGACGAAGTGGTGCGGATCATCCGCGGGTCGTCGAGCCCAGCCGAGGCGCGCGCCAAGCTGCTCTCGCGCGAATGGCCGATCGCCGAGATCGCGCCGTACCTGCGGCTGGTCGAGGCGCTCGAGACCGATGTTGCGGGCGACACCTATCGCCTGTCCGAAGTGCAGGTCCGCGCGATCCTCGACCTGCGCCTCCACCGCCTCACCGCTTTGGGCCGCGACGAGATCGGCGACGAGCTCAAGGCGCTCGCCGATTCGATCGCCGAGCTGCTGGCGATCCTCTCCGACCGCGTGAAGCTCTACGAGGTGATGCGCGAGGAATTCCGCGACGTGCGCGAGCAGTTCGCGACGCCGCGCCGCACCGAGATCGCCGCCGCCGCCGACGGGATCGACGACGAGGACCTGATCGAGCGCGAGGACATGGTGGTAACCGTCACCATGGCCGGCTACATCAAGCGCACCCCGCTCGACGCCTTCCGTGCGCAGGCGCGCGGCGGCAAGGGCCGCGCGGGCATGGCGACCAAGGACGAGGATGTCGTCACCAAGCTGTTCGTCACCTCGACGCACACGCCGGTGCTGTTCTTCTCGACGCTCGGCCGCGTGTACCGCATGAAGGTCTGGCGCCTGCCCGAGGGCGGCCCGGCGACGCGCGGTCGCCCGATGATCAACCTGCTCCCGCTCGAACAGGGCGAGACGATCTCGACCGTGCTGCCGCTGCCTGAGGACGAGGCGGAATGGGGCAAGCTCCACGTCATGTTCGCGACCGCCAAGGGCTCGGTGCGCCGCAACTCGATGGACGCGTTCACCAACGTGCCGTCGAACGGCAAGATCGCGATGAAATTCGAGGGCGATGACGCCGACGACCGGCTGATCGGCGTGGCGTTGCTCGACGAGGGCGACGATGTGCTGCTCGCCACCCGCGCCGGCAAGGCGATCCGCTTCGCCGCCGACGAGGTGCGCGAGTTCCAGAGCCGCAACTCGACCGGCGTGCGCGGCATCGCGCTCAAGGGCGACGATCAGGTGATCTCGCTGTCGGTGCTGCACCGCGTCGGGGTCCGCGACCAGGAGGAGCGCGACGAATATCTCCGCAACGCCCCGTGGAAGGAACGCGAGGGCGAGCTGACGATGCCGCTCGACCGCTTCGAGGAGCTGCGCGCACGCGAACAGTTCGTGCTCACGGTCTGCGCCAACGGCTATGGCAAGATCAGCTCGGCCTATGAATATCGCCGCACCGGCCGCGGTGGGCAGGGCATCACCAATATCGACAATATCGCGCGCAACGGACCCGTCGTCGCCAGCTTCCCCTCGACCAAGGCCGAGCAGCTGATGCTGGTCACCGATCAGGCGAAGATGATCCGCATGCCGCTCGGCTCGCTGCGCGTCATCGGCCGTGGCTCGGCGGGCGTGCGGCTTTTCAACGTCGCCAAGGATGAGCATGTCGTCTCCGCCGCGCGGATCGACGAGGAGCCCGAGCCCGAGGATGCCGCCGAGGCGCTGGTCGCCGAGGAACTGGCCGGCGACACGGCGGTTGCGCCGGTGGATGATGCGACGGTCGGCGACGATGCCGCCGCCGGCCCGGAGGATGGTGAATGACCGACACGCCGCTGACCGCCTACAAGGTCCTGACCGCCGAACAGATGACGACGCTGGAGCAGGACGGGCGGTTCGGCGGCGCGCCGATCGACGTGGCGGACGGCTACATCCATTTGTCGACCGCCGATCAGCTCGCCGGGACGATCGACAAGCATTTCGCCGGGCAGGACGACCTCCACATCGCCGCCGTCGACCTCGCCGCGCATGGCGACAAGGTGAAGTGGGAGGAGTCGCGCGGCGGCCAACTCTTCCCGCATCTCTATGGTGAGATGTTGCTGGAGACGATCGTCGCCTATGGCCCGCTCCACCGTCGGGATGACGGCACCGTGATGCTTCCCACCTCGGGATGAACACCGCAGAGGCATAGAGCGCCTCCACCCTGGGCAATAGCTCGCGCGGCCGTTTTACTACCTCCTAACCGTTGCGCCGATGCCTGCCGCTCTGCATCGTGGATCCAATGAAGAGCGATGCCGCCACGTCGACCGATGCGATCGGACCGGGCAAGAACCACTATGTCATTCTGGACGGCCTGCGCGGCGTAGCGGCGCTGATGGTAGTGATCTTCCACCTCTTCGAGCCATTTTCGTTCGGCGATCCACAGCGTCAGATCGTCAACCACGGCTACCTCGCGGTCGATTTCTTCTTCCTGCTGTCAGGCTTCGTGATCGCCTATGCATATGACGATCGTTGGGGCGATATGAGCGTCGGCGATTTCATCCGTCGAAGGATCGTCCGCCTTCATCCGATGGTCGTGCTCGGCGGCGTTTTTGGCGCCCTGCTGTTCGCCTTCCAAACCTCGTCGGCGTTCCCGAAGATCGAAGGCAATTCCGCGGGCTATGTCATCGCGGTGATGCTCCTCGGCTTCACCATGATCCCGCTGCCGAAAAGCGCCGATCTGCGCGGCTGGGACGAAATCTATCCGCTCAACGGACCGCAATGGTCGCTGTTCTACGAATATGTCGCCAACATCCTCTACGCGATCGGGCTGCGTCGGCTGTCGAACCGCGCCATGGCAACGCTGGTCGCCGCGGCGGCGCTTGCGTTGCTGCACCTTGCCGTCTTCGGGCCACGTGGCGATCTGATCGGCGGCTGGGCGCTCGACTTCAACGGGATCAGGATCGGGCTCAGCCGGGTCATTTTCCCTTTCTTCGCAGGGGTGCTGATGAAGCGGCTCGGCGCGCGGATCAGGATCCGTCATGCCTTCGCGATCGGCAGCCTGCTCCTCGTCGCGGCCCTCAGCCTGCCGCGCTTCGGCGGGCCCGATCACCTCTGGCTGAACGGAATCTACGAAGCGGGTTGCGTGATCCTCGTGTTCCCGCTGATCGTCGCGCTGGGCGCGGGTCAGAAGACGGTCGACGGAGCATCGGTGCGTGTCGCCCGCTTCTTCGGCGATCTGTCCTTTCCGCTCTACATCACGCACTTCCCCCTCATCTATATCTATACCGCCTGGGTCACCGATGCGCGCCCCGGCGCGGCGGAGGGCACGCTCGTCGGCGTAGCGCTGCTGTTTACCGCCGTGACGATCGCTTACGTGAGCTTGCGCTTCTACGACGCACCGGCCCGCGCGTGGCTGGCGTCGCGGCTGTTGCGTCGAACTCGCTGACGAGCGCTTCCGCCAATTACCGGCGCGTCGGATGTTGGCTTCTGTCGGGAAGCGTCGGGAAAGACTCGGCCGGGTGACGTGCTGAAGCGTCCTCTAAGCGCTCGCATCTGAAACCCTCGCCGAAGTATCGCGACATCGCTGAGTGTGCGCGAGCGCGTCCCTCAATCGTGGAGAATCGGGCCGATGGCGTTGATCGTCAGTTGCAGGCTGAGGGCGTGTTCCATCTGCGGGCGCGCGCCGGCGCGCGCGAACCGAAACTGGTTCAGGTAGCCGATGTCGAGCATCGCCTTGCGGGCGACCAGCGGCAACGTGATGCCGAGCATGTTGCGCATCCGCTCATATCCCGCGCGCTGTCCCCAACTGGTGGAATTGGGCAGGAAGAAGCTTTCGTGCGATGCGAAAAACGCGAACCTTCCGCTGCGTAGCGGGAAGTTTCGCCGAACGAGCGGGCGGATACGAAAGCCGATCTCATCCCCACCGGGGTTGAAGCGCTCGTCCACGCGAAAGCGTGCGACGAGGTTCCCTTGTGACAGAATCATTTGCTGACGCAGGCGGTTCTCGTGAACGGACGGTCCGGACGCGCTGAACAACCCGACGCGGCGATAGCCGAACCCCAATTCGATCGCCTTGCTGGCTTTCCAACCGAGCAACCCGCCATATTCGGTCTGGCTGATCCCGTCGGCACGGTCGCCCCAGCGCCCGATCTGTTCGAGCGTCACGCGTACCTCGGGCGTCAACGGTACGTTGACGTTGACCTGCTCCCAGAATTGTTCATCCTCGACCTGTGCCGCAGCCGGTCTTGCGAAGATCACCGCACCGAAGAGCAATGCGGCATAGCGCAGTACGGACACGAACACCCCCTGAAGGTCCCTTTCGGCCGCATATAGCGATGGTGCGGCCGGGCACCATCCACTGTGGGCGCCAACTCAGTAGCGCGGCTTCATTCATCGTATAAAATCTGTCGCTTACCGCAAAAATATTGCTGCTATAAAGATCCGCCGCTCCGCTTCGTCGGCGCGAGGAAGGCGAACAGGGACAACGCGTCGTCTCCTCGCGCGATAGAATGAAGACATAAGTCGGGAGAGGAACATGAGGTCGTGGTGGATGCTGGCCGCCTTGGGCGCCAGCTGTTCGATGTCGTCGTTGGCGCTGGCGCAGACCGCGCCTGCCGCCCCAGCAGATCCGCAAGGCCCCGGCGCGCTTGCGCTACCTGGACAAGCGTCTGCCCCGCCCGCAGCCGATCAGGCGGCACCGCCGCCGGAGGCTGGCGCCGCCGACGACATCGTCGTCACCGGCATCCGCGCCAGCCTGAGCTCGTCGGCGCAGACAAAGCGCGACGCCAATCAGATCGTCGACTCGATTTCGGCCGTCGACGTCGGTAAATTCCCTGACGCGAACATCGCGGAATCGCTCCAGCGGATCACCGGCGTTGCGATCGATCGATCGGGTGGCGAAGGGCAGTTCATCACCGTGCGCGGGCTTGGGCCGGAGTTCAACACCGTGCTCGTCAATGGCCGTGTGATGGCGACCGACAATGCGGGTCGCGAGTTCTCGTTCGACGTCCTGTCCTCGAACATGATCCAGCGTACCGACGTCTTTAAGTCGCCGGTGCCATCGCTGCAGGAAGGCGGGATCGGCGCCACGGTCAACATCGTCACCGCCCGACCGCTGGAAGGGCGCAGCGGGTTCCACGCGGCGGCGCAGATCGGCGGCATCTACGACAGGTTGCGCGAGAAGGTTTCGCCCGATCTTGCGGCGACCGCCTCCTGGACGAACCCCGACAAGACGTTCGGGATCTTGCTTGCGGGTTCGTACACGAAGCGCAAGAACCAGGCCGATACGATCGCGATCGACGGCTGGATCAATGGCCGCCCCGATATCGTGCAAACGATCGGGGGCGTGCCGACGCTGATCACCGGCTCCGACCCGCGCTATCCGGTGACCGGCAACGCCAACCTGCCGCAAAGCGTCTATTACCAGCGTGCACAAGAGGAACGCGAGCGGATCAACGTGTCCGGTGCGCTGCAATTTCGGCCGACCGACACGCTCGAGGTCACCGTCGACGGCATTTATTCCCGCTTCAACGTTTCCGGCGTGACGCGCCGGCTCGATAACTTCATGGCGGCGCCCTATTTCGAACCGACCTTCGACGGCTCGAACACCGCCACCAGTCTGACGATGCTGGGCCGCGACTTCATCGCGCAGAACCCGCAATTTCTGGCGGCCAATCCGGGCCTCACGAACAATGGCGTCAATGCGAAGGTCGATCACGTCTATAACACGACCAATCGCAAGTCGGACAGTTACCAGATCGGCGCCAATATCAAGTGGAGCCCAGCCGAGAATGTCGAGCTGAGTTTCGATGCCTCGACTACCGGCGCGAACCGCCGCTCGCCCAATGCCTATCTGGTTTACGGTGCGTTGCTGCCGTATAGTTATGAGTTCTCGCTTGATGGCGGAAAGGGCATTCCGTCGATCTCCTATGACAATAACGTCATCAACAATCCCGACCTGATGCGACTGCATTACATGGGCATCGATGCCAATCGCACGCGTGATCGTGGATCGGAATACCACTTCGACAGCAAATGGACCGTAGACGGTTCGATCCTGCGCAATGTGACGCTTGGCGGTTCCTATACGGAGCGACGCAAGATTAACCGCTCCTTCAACAACAGCGACTCGAACTGTACCTATTGCGGATATCAGGTGCCGATTGCGCAGGGTTTGCTGAAGCCATACGAATGGGGCGACCTGCTCGGGGGTGGCCAGAACATCCCGCCATCGCTGTTCGAGGTCGATCCGCAGGCGTTCCTCGCCTATCTGAACGATCCCGCGACGCTGAACATCCCCTCGAACGGACGGACGCCCGCGCAGCAGGCGGCCTTTGCCGCGCAGGTACAAGCGCTGGAGGGCGGCCCCTTTGGTGTCCGTGAACAATTGCGCGGCACCGTCAACGTGCAGGAGCGTTTGACCGCCGGCTATATCAACATGAATTTCGGCGGCGACCGCTGGAGCGGCAACGCCGGCGTGCGCGTGATCCGTACCCAGGTGCTCTCCTCGGGCTTCGACACGCCGGTCACCGGCATCAACAACACGCCCGGTGACGACACGCTGCAATATACCTATGGCCCCGCCACCGCGATCTCGGTGCGAAGCAGTTATGTAAACGCGCTGCCCTCCGCCAACATCAAATATAACCTGACCGAGAAGCTGATCGCGCGCGCCGCCTTCTCGCAGACGATGACGCGCCCGACGCTGACCGACCTCGGCGTCAATAACGACTTCGGCGGGCGTATTGCGGTTCCTCTGTCGTCGGGCGGCAACCCCAATCTGCTACCCTTCCGCTCGACCAATTACGATCTGGCGCTGGAGTGGTACATTTCGCGCGTCAGCTATATCAGTGTGGGTGGCTTCTATAAGGATTTGTCCGACTTCCTTGAACTGCAGACGTTGCCGGTCGAGCGCTTCGGCCGGATCTACCAGGATACCCGCACCCGCAACGGCCAGAGCGGAACGATCAAGGGCATCGAGGTTGGCGGCCAATATTCGTTCGATGCACTTGGCGGCTTCGTTGGCGGCTTCGGCGTGACCGGCAATTACACCTATGTCGCAAGCAGCGCCGAACGTGATCAGACGCTCGCGGACTTTTCGTGCGGCTACAACGGTCTTTCACCGCATTCGGCGAACGGTAGCGTATTCTACGAGAAATACGGCCTGTCGGCACGCGTCTCGTACAACTGGCGATCGGATTATCTACGCAATTGTCGCGACAGCCAGTCGCGTCCACGCAATCGCAGCGCCTATGGCCAGCTCGACTTCAACGTGTCGTACGATCTCACGCCCAATTTCCAGGTCTATGTGCAAGGTGTGAATGTGACGAACGAGTATATTGACGAGTGGTCGGCGATCAAGGAACGCTATCTGCTCCAGCAGGAAACCGGCGCGCGGTACAATTTCGGCGTGCGTGCCAAGTTCTGACACGGACATAAAGCGGGGCTGCGCCGACGGGCGCGGCTCCGTGCTTCGTTCGCGCGGCACCGACCAAGTTGACAGCGAACGTCCGCCCCGTACACGCTGCGCCGCGACGAGGATCGCTGGCGACCGCGGGGAGAAAACAGGATGACGTTGCAGACGATCGATCTGGTCGTGGTAATTGGCTACGCGATCGGTATCTTCGTGCTCGCGCAGTGGGTTAGTCGCGACAAGGCTGGCGAGAGCAAGGACACGTCGGACTATTTCCTCGCCTCCAAGGCGCTGCCGTGGTGGGCGGTCGGTGCGTCGCTGATCGCGGCGAATATTTCGGCCGAGCAGATCGTCGGCATGGCGGGATCGGGCTATGCGATCGGGCTGGCGATCGCCTCCTATGAGTGGATGGCCGGCGCTACATTGTTGATTGTCGGCAAGTTCTTCCTGCCGATCTTCCTCCACAACCGCATCTATACGATGCCGCAATTCCTCGAGCAGCGGTATGGCACGTCGATCCGCACGATCATGGCCGTGTTCTGGTTGGCGCTGTATATCTTCGTAAATTTGACGTCGATCATCTGGCTGGGTTCGATCGCGGTGACGCAGGTCGCCGGGATCAACCAGGACGTGGCACTGATCGGGCTCGGCGCCTTTGCCGTGCTTTATCAGCTACGTGGTGGGCTGAAGGCGGTGGCGTTGACCGACATCGTGCAAGTCACGCTGCTGGTATTCGGCGGGTTGCTCGTCTCGGCGCTGACGTTGCAGGCGATCGGAGGCGACGAAGGCATCATCGGCGGCTTTTCGGAGCTGACGCGGCGTGTGCCGGACCATTTCGACATGATCCTGTCGCCAGATAATCCGCATTATAAGGAGCTGCCGGGCCTTGCGGTGCTCATCGGTGGCATGTGGATCGCGAATTTGAGCTATTGGGGGTTCAACCAGTACATCATCCAGCGCGCATTGGCCGCAAAGAGTCTGCCGGAAGCGCAGAAGGGGATTGTGTTCGCCGCCTTCCTGAAGCTGCTCATGCCGCTGGTCATCGTCCTGCCCGGCATAGCTGCGGTGGTGCTGGCCCCCGACCTCGCCAAGCCCGACCAGGCCTATCCGGCAATGCTGCGGCTGCTGCCGCCCGGATTGCTGGGTCTGGTGTTCGCGGCATTGATCGCGGCGATCATTGCGTCGACGGCGTCGAAGATCAACGCGATCGCCACGATCTTCACACTCGACCTCTATGCCAAGCAGTTCAGCCGGAAGAACGCCGCCGAAGACGACCGCGCCGACCCGGCACAGGAGCGGCGGCTGGTGCTGGTCGGGCGCATCGCGGCGTGCGTTTCGATCGTCATCGCGATGCTGACCGCGCGACCGTTGATCGGACAGTCGGACCAGGCGTTCCAGTTCATCCAGGAATTCTCCGGCTTCTTCACGCCGGGGATCACGGTCATCTTCCTGCTCGGCCTGTTCTGGAAGCGTGCGAACGAGGCGGGGGCGATCGGCGCGGCGGTGGCGTCGGTGGTGTTGTCCTACGTGCTGCGCGCCGCTTTGCCCGACCTGCCGTTCCTCAACCGCATGAGCCTGGTGTTCCTGCTGAGCCTCGCGCTGGCGGTGGTGCTGTCGCTGCTGGTGAAGTCGAACGCGGACGCCAACCGCGTCACCGTACAGGGCACTGATTTCCGCACCACGACCGGCTTCAACGTCGCGAGCCTCGGGATCGTGCTCATCCTGATCGCCCTCTATGCGACATGGTGGTGATCGGTCGGGTTAGCGCTATCAACATGATCGGGCGTCCCCTTACCCGTTCGCATCGATCGGCATTGGCAAGCTACGGGAGATAGCGTTATCAGCACTGCCGAGTCAGAACGATGATAGAAGGCAGGCGGGGATGACGATGCGGGGCGTGAGCTATCTTGCGGTGGCATTGATGACGGTCGCGGCGGGCGGGGCCGCGGCGCAGGTTGCCCATCCCGACCGCTGGCCGGTCGCGAAGAGTACCGGGCTGGTCGATCCGGCGACCGAGGCGAAGGTCGCCGCCCTGCTCGCCCGACTCTCGCTGGAAGAGAAGATCGGCCAGATGATCCAGGCCGATATCGGCGCGATCAAGCCCGAGGATCTGCGCAAATATCCGCTCGGCTCGATCCTTGCCGGCGGCAGTTCGGCACCGCTCGGCAGCCCCGATCGCTCGCCGGCCGCGCCGTGGGTGGCGACATCGCGCGCGTTCAACGCGGTGGCGATGGAACAACGCGCCGGACACGTCGCAATTCCGCTGATGTTCGGGGTCGATGCGGTACACGGCAACAACAATGTCGTCGGCGCGACGCTCTTCCCGCACAATATCGCGTTGGGCGCGATGCGCGACCCGGCGCTGATCCGCCAGATCGGCGCGGCCACCGCCGCCGAAACGGCGGCGGCCGGGATCGACTGGGCGTTCGGCCCAACAGTGGCAGTGCCGCAGGACGATCGCTGGGGGCGCAGCTACGAGGGCTATTCGGAGGACCCGGCGGTGGTCGCCTCCTATGCCGGAGCGATGGTTGAGGGATTGCAGGGCGTCGGCGCCGACCGCGGCATCCAGCACGGGCATGTCGCCGCGAGCGTCAAGCACTTCCTCGGCGACGGCGGGACCAAGGACGGCGTCGACCAGGGCGACACGCAGGTCGACGAAGACACGCTGATCCGCATCCATGCCGCCGGTTACCCGCCCGCGATCAAGGCGGGCGCGATGACGGTGATGTCGAGCTTTTCGAGCTGGAACGGGCAGAAGATGCACGGCAACCGCTCGCTGCTGACCGACGTGCTCAAGGGCCGGATGGGCTTCGAGGGGTTCGTCGTCGGCGACTGGAATGGCCACGGGCAGATCCCCGGCTGCACCAACAGCGATTGTCCGGCGACGTTCAACGCCGGGCTCGACATGGCGATGGCGCCCGATAGCTGGAAGGGCCTGTTCGACACGACGCTCGCCGCCGCGCGCGCCGGCAAGATCCCGATGGCGCGGATCGACGATGCGGTGCGGCGGATCCTGCGGGTCAAGATGAAGCTGGGGCTGTTCGACCCGGCCCGCCCCTATGAGGCGCAGCCGCAGCAGCTCGGGTCGGCGGCGCACCGTGCGATCGCGCGCGAGGCGGTGGCGAAAAGCCTCGTGCTGCTCAAGAACAGCGGCGTTCTGCCGATCAAGGCCAGCGCCAATATCCTCGTCGCGGGTGACGCGGCCGATGACATCGGCCGGCAGTCGGGGGGCTGGACCTTGTCGTGGCAGGGTGACGGCAACAGCAATGCCGACTTCCCCGGTGCGACGTCGATCTTCGCCGGAATTGCCGCGGCGGCCAAGGCCGGCGGCGGCAGCGCGACGCTGTCGGCCGATGGTCGGTTCACGACCAAGCCCGATGTCGCGATCGTCGTATTCGGCGAGCAACCCTATGCCGAGATGCGCGGCGATGTCCGCACGCTGGAGTTCGAGGCCGGCGACAAGCAGGCGTTGGCGCTGCTAAAGACGCTGAAGGCAGCGGGCATTCCGACCGTGTCGGTGTTCCTCTCCGGCCGGCCCTTGTGGGTGAACCCGGAGCTGAACCAGTCGGATGCGTTCGTCGCCGCGTGGTTTCCCGGCTCCGAGGGCGAAGGCGTCGCCGACGTGCTGATCGGCGGGAAGCGCGACTTCACGGGTACGCTGTCGTTCAGCTGGCCCAAGACCGCCGGGCAATTCACGCTCAACCGTGGTGCGCCCGGTTACGACCCGTTGTTCCCGTTCGGCTATGGCCTGAGCTACGCCAAGCCCGGCAAGGTCGCCGCGCTCAGCGAGGTCGCGGGCGTCGATGCCAGCCTCGCCAATACCAGCCTGTTCTTCGCGCGCGGGAAGGTCCCCGCCCCGTTCCGGCTCGACCTCGACCCGGCCGTCACGCGCGCCGCGGTCGACAGCGCGACCGCACAGGAAGGCGCGGTGCGGCTGACCTGGAAGGGCAAGGGCGCGGCGAAGATCGCCGGGCCGGACCTGTCGCTGGTGCGCGAGACCAACGCCGACCTGAACCTGCAGATCACCTATCGCGTCGACACGCCAGCGAAGGGCGCGGTCGGGCTGGCGCTGGGCGGCGGGCGCGTCGACGTGGCGCCGCTGCTCGGGAAGAGCGGGTGGCAAGTGCTGCGCGTGCCGCTGAAATGCTTCCGCGATCGCGGCGCGGCGGTCGATAAGGTATCGACCCCGATGGCGATCGATGCCGATGCGCCATTCGCACTGTCGGTGTCGGACGTGCGGCTCGCGACCGATCCGGCCGGGGCGACCTGTCCGGCGGCATGATGCGGGTGGAGGGCGGGGTCGCTTCCCCGCCCACAGGCGTTTGACGTTCCCCCCGGTGCCGGTCATCACGGGCGCATGAACCATCTCGTTTCGCGTCGCGACACCCTGCTCGGCCTGACCGCCGTCACCGCTGCCACCGCCGCCGGGGCGACACCGCCCGGCGAGCGCGCGCAGGCGTTCCTTGATCGCGTCGCGTGGCAGTTGCTCGAACTCCAGCCAGAGCGCGCGACGACACTGGGCGTCGACGAAGGCGCCCATGCCGGCTTGCGGCGGCGGCTGGAAGATCGCTCCCCGGCCGGCGTCGCTGCGCGCCAGCGCTTCCTGAGTGGCGCGCTCGCCGAACTTGCGACGCTGCCGCGCGCCGGGCTCGACCCGTCGACCGCGACCAGCCTCGCGGTGGTCGAGAGCGCATTCCGCACCGCGCTCGACGGCATGGCGCTGCCGTACGGCGTGGCGACGATCGGCGACTGGCGCAACACGCCCTATGGTGTCGTGCAGAATGTCGGCGCGTGGCTGGACGTGCCGCAGATGCTCGACGGCGACCAGCCGGTGCGCGACAAGGCCGATGCCGACGCCTATCTCGCGCGGCTCGCGGCGATGCCGGCGCAGCTCGACGGCGAGACGCTGCGCATCCGCCATACGCGCGCGCTGGGGGTCGTGCCGCCGTCGTTCCTGCTCGACAAGACGATCGCAGGGATGACGCGGACCCTTGCCGAGGCGGCGAACGAGGACGGGCCGCTGATCGGTCCGCTGGCGCGCAAGGGCAAGGCGGTGCCGGGCGACTGGACGACCCGCGCCGCCGCGATCGTGCGCGGCGCGATCGTCCCGGCGCTGGAGCGGCAACTGACCGAGATCCGCGCGCAGCGGGCGGTGGCGACCGCAGCGCCGGGGTTGAACGCGCGCCCGCACGGCGAACAATGGTACGCCTGGGGCCTGCGTGCGGGCACCACGACGCGCAGGAGCGCGGCGGACCTGCATGCGATGGGACGCGCGCGGCTGGCCGACCTTCAGGCGCAGATGGACGTGATCCTGCGCAAGGAAGGGCTGACGCAGGGCAGCGTCGCCGAGCGGACGATCGCCTATCAGCAGCGTCCGGGCATCGGCTTTCCCGACGGCGACGAAGGGCGGCGTCAGATCGTCGCTTACATGCAGGGCCGCATCGACGCGATCCGCCCGAGATTGCCGCAGGCGTTCCGGCGGCTGGCGCGCGGCAACCTCGAAATCCGCCGGATGCCGCTGGCGCAGGAGCCGGGCGCGCCCGCAGCCTATGGCGGCCCCGGCACGATCGACGGTCGCGAGCCGGGCAAGGTGTGGATCAACCTCGGCGATCCCTCGATCCACAATCGCGTGACGATCCCCGATCTCGTCTATCACGAGGGTATTCCCGGCCATGTCTGGCAGGGCGAATATGCGCAGCGGCTGCCGCTGATCCGCTCGATCCTCGCCTTCAACGCCTATTCGGAAGGCTGGGCGCTCTATGCCGAGCAACTCGCCGACGAGCTGGGGATGTACGACGGCGATCCGGCCGGGCGGCTCGGCTATCTGATGGGGCTGGCGTGGCGCGCGGTGCGGCTGATCGTCGACACCGGCATCCATGCGATCGGCTGGTCGCGTGACAAGGCGCTGGCCGAGTTCATCGCCGCGACCGGGCTGCCGCGCAGCAATGCCGAGAGCGAGGTCGATCGCTATTGCGCGTGGCCGGGTCAGGCGTGCGGCTATGAGGTCGGGCGCGCCGAGATCGTCGCGCAACGCGTGCGGGCGCAAAAGGCGCTCGGCGCCCGCTACGACCTGCGCGACTTCGATCAGGCGGTGGTCGATGGCGGGAACGTGCCGTTGACCGTGCTGGCCGATAACGTCGGGCGCTATATCGGTCAGCGCTCGGCCTGAGCACACGCCCGCTTGCCTTCGCTCGCCGGCTCGGCAACGATGCCGGCAAAAGGGGAGTTCAGGGGTGGTCAAGGCTTTACTCGCAGCTCTTGCGATGACGACGGCGATGCCCGCGGTCGCGCAAGCTCCGGCACCGGGCGCGGTGACCTACATCCAGGCGGGGGCGTTGCTCGACCGGCCGGGACAAGCGCCGCGCGGGCGCACCACGATCGTCGTTCGCGACGGCAAGGTGGCGGAACTGCGCGAGGGCTTCGTGGCGCCCGAACAGGGGGCGAAGCTCGTCGACCTGCGCGACGCATTCGTGATGCCGGGGATGGTCGACATGCACGTCCATCTATGGGGGATCGGCGGCGACCCGATGCGCGCGCGGCTGGAGGCGCTGACGCGCGACCGCTTCGATGACGAGATGACCGCCGTCGCCAACGCGCGCGCGACGCTGGCGGCGGGGTTCACCTCGGTGCGCGATCTCGGCGGCGATCCGCGCGGCATCCGCGCGCTGCGTGACGCGATCGACGCCGGGACGGTCGAGGGGCCGAGCATCACCAACGCGGGCGAGATGATCTCGGTGACCGGCGGGCACGGCGATGCCGGCAACGGGCTCGGCGAAGAGTTCGCGGAGGCGGTCCACGCGCATGAGATCAACCTGTGCGACGGCCCCGACGACTGCCGCCGCGCGGTGCGCGCGCAGGTCGGGATGGGCGCGAAGGTCATCAAATTCGCCGCGACCGGCGGGGTGCTGTCGAACGTCAGCGGCGGACTGGGACGGGCGATGACGCTGGAGGAAATGCGCGCGATCATCGACACCGCGCACGCGCTGGGCCGCAAGGTCGCCGCGCACAGCCACGCCGCCGAGGGGACGAAGGCCGCCCTGGAGGCCGGGGTCGACTCGATCGAGCATGGCACCTTCCTCGACGACGACACGATCCGGCTGTTCAAGGCCAAGGGCGCGTATCTGGTCCCGACCGAGATCGCGCCGGTCGCGGCACTGGCGCAGGCGCGCGGCGGGGCGTTGCCGCCCGCGACGATCGCCAAGGCCGAGCAGGCCGCGGCGGCGATGGCCGCCAACCACCGGCGCGCCTATGCGGCGGGCGTCAAGGTGGCGTTCGGCACCGACACCGGCGTGTCGAAGCATGGCGACAATGCCAACGAATTCGCGTTGCTCGTCAGGAACGGCCTCACCCCGGCGCAGGCCATCGCCGCCGCCACGACGGGTGCCGCCGACCTGCTGGGGCGCGACGACATCGGGACGCTCGCGCCGGGCAAGACCGCCGACATCATCGCCGTGCGCGGCTCGCCGCTCGACGACGTCACGCGCCTGGAGCATGTCGACTTCGTCATGCATCGCGGCACCGTCGTGAAGCTCCCCGCCACCGCTGGCTGATCTTTCTGAAGGAACGTCTCCTTGCGCCTGACACTCGCCCTCGCCCTGCTCGCCGCCGCCCCGGCCGCGGCACAGCAACAGCCCAATGCCGCCCCCGCCGACGCGCCGACCCGGCGTTTCACGGGGGAGGATCTGTTCGGCCTGTCGATCGCCGCCGATCCGCAGATCAGCCCGGACGGACGCACCATCGTCTATGTCCGGCGCAGCGCCGACATCATGACCGACCGAATGCAATCGTCGTTGTGGCTGATCGACGTCGCGAGCGGGCGGCAATCGCCGTTCGCGACGCAGGGATCGAGCCCGCGCTGGTCGCCCGACGGCACCCGCGTCGCTTATGTGGCGGGTGACGGCAACGGATCGCAGCTGTTCGTCCGCTGGATCGCGACCGGCGCGAGCGCGCGCGTGACGGGCTTCCCCGGCGATCCGCAGGCGCTCGCCTGGTCGCCGGACGGCACGCGGCTCGCCTACATCGCCACGATCGCGGGCGAGCCGACGACGCTGGGCAAGGCGCCGGCCAAGCCGGAGGGCGCGAAATGGGCCGAGCCGCTGACCGTCATCGACCGGATCAACTATCGCAACGATGGCGGCGGTTACGTGAAGCCAGGTCGCGACCATCTGTTCGTCGTCGCCGCCGACGGCGGGGCGGCGCGGCAGCTTACGTTCGGTGGGTTCGACGACGGGGGGCCGCTGTCATGGACCCCGGACGGACGCGAGATCGTGTTCACCGCGATCCGCGGACCGGACGCCGAGCGGCAGATCTTGAATTCGGATGTGTTCGCGGTGAATGTCGCCACCGCCGCCATGCGGACGCTGACGACGCGTGACGGGCCGGATGCGCAGCCGCGCGTCTCGCCGGACGGCACCCGCATCGCATGGCTCGGCTTCGATGATAAGCGACGCAGCTATGAGAATACCCAATTGTACGTCGGCGATCGCGATGCCGGTGCGCCGCGTTCGCTGACCGCATCGCTCGATCGTGGCATCGAGGAAGCGACCTGGGCGGCGGATGGCCGCAGCCTGTATGCGAGCTACGACGATCGCGGACAGCGGCGGATCGCACGGATCGGGCTCGACGGGCGTGTCCAGTCGCTGATCGACAATGTCGAAGGCGGCGGGATCGATCGGCCCTATACCGGTGGCGACTTCTCGGTCTCCAAGGCCGGGACGATCGCCTATACCGGCGGCGACGCCAGCGCGCCTGCCGACGTGTGGGTATGGAGCGGCGGAAAGTCGCGACGGCTGACCCATCTCAACGACGTGCTGACCTCCTCGAAGATACTGGCGAGCGTGCGCAAGATCGCGGTCACCGCGCCCGATGGCCGCGCGATCGACGCCTGGCTCGCCACCCCGGCCGGCCGGACGCCCGGCGCACGCGTGCCGCTGATCCTCGAAATCCATGGCGGGCCGAACAGCGCTTATGGCCCGAGCTTCGCATCCGACGTGCAGCTCTATGCCGCCGCGGGTTACGCGGTGCTGTGGACGAACCCGCGCGGCTCGACCTCCTACGGCGCCGAGTTCGCGAACCTGATCGACAAGAACTATCCGTCGGCCGACTATGACGACCTGATCGCCGCGGTCGATGCCGCGATCGCGGACGGCACCGCCGATCCCGACAATCTGTTCGTCACCGGCGGATCGGGCGGCGGGGTGCTGACCGCCTGGATCGTCGGCAAGACCAACCGGTTCAAGGCGGCGGCGACCCAGAAGCCGGTCATCAACTGGACCAGCGAGGCGCTGACCATGGATGCGACGCTGTTCACCTCACGCTACTGGTTCAGCAAGCTGCCGTGGGAAGATCCGATGAGCTATTGGAATCGCTCTCCGCTCAGCCTGGTCGGCAATGTGAAGACGCCGACCCTGGTGGTGGTGGGCAGCGAGGATTATCGCACGCCGGTGAGCGAGTCCGAGCAATATTATGCCGCGCTCCAGATTCGCGGCGTGCCGACCGCGCTGGTGAAGGTGCCGGGGGCGAGCCATGGTGGGTTCACGTCGCGTCCGTCGCAGTCGGCGGCGAAAGCGTCGGCGATCATCGCTTGGTTCGACCGCTATCGTACCGGCGGGGGTACCGCCCAGCCCTGAGTCCACGAAGCTCCGCTCCATCATTGACCAAGCCCACCGACCCCGTTAACGCGACTTATTCGCACTAGCGGGGGAAGTGCTGGTTCATGACGCGTTCGGTTCTGTTTCAAATTCACTGGTTCCTAGGGATCACCGCCGGGCTGGTGCTGGCGGTGATGGGCGTGACGGGCGCCCTGATGAGCTTCGAGCCGGAGATCCTGGCCGCGCTCAATCCCGGCGTGGTCACCGTCTCCCCCTCACCCGGCGCCCCCCTTCCCGCGCCGGCGTTGATCGAGCGATTTTCCGCGCAGCGTCCCGCCGCGAAGATCATTCGCGTGATCGTCGAACGCGATCCCGGTCGGGCGGCGGCCATCACCTATTCGGTGAAGGAATCGAAGGCGCGCCGCCGCAGCTTCCTCGACCCCGCGACCGGCAGGCTGCTTGGCGAGCCGCGCGGCGAAGGTTTCTATGGCGTCGTCGAGGATTTGCATCGCTGGCTCGCGCTGCCCGGCGCAGGCAATGGCATCGGGCGACAGATCACCGGCTTCGCGGCGCTGTCGCTCATCTATTTCGCACTGTCCGGCCTGTATCTGCGCTGGCCGCGACGGCCGCTCGACTGGCGCAACTGGTTCGTCCTCGATCTGCGGATGACCGGGCGCAACCTGTACCGCGCGCTTCATGCGGTGATCGGCGGTTGGGTGCTCGTCTTCTACCTCGTCAGCGCGGGCACCGGGCTTTGGTGGTCCTATGACTGGTATCGCAGCGGCGTGCAGCACCTGCTGTCGGTCGAGCGCCCACACGAAGGGCGCGGTCGTCCCGGCAAAGGCGCGGACGCGGACCTGCCGCGCGCATGGCAGGCCTTTGCGCGCGTCACCGCCGGCCAGCCGTACGAGAGCGTAACCGCCACCAGTCGCAACGGCACGGCGGTTCAATTCCGTGGCAAATTGCCCGGGGCGCGCCACGATCGCGTCTCTGACGAGCTGACGATCGACAGCACCAGCGGCAAGGTGCTCTCCGACTCCCGCTACGCCGATCGGGCGTTGGGCGAGGACATCGTCGCCAGCGTCTACGAAATTCATAGAGGTGCCTATTTCGGCATCCTTGGGCGGGTCGCGATCATGCTGGCCAGCCTGACGATGCCGCTCTTCACGGTGACGGGGTTCCTGCTGTATTTCGCGCGCCGACGTCGCAAGCGCGCGCTGGCGGAGGTCGCCGCCGCTGCCCCCGCGGCGACGCCCGACGCCGCGACGACATTGGTCGCCTATGCCAGCCAGACCGGCTCGGCGGAGCGGATCGCGCGACTGACTGCACAGGCCTTGCCGAACGCCGCCGCGCTGCCGATCGCCGCGCTGGACCGCGCTGCCCTGGCACGCGCCGAGCGCGTGTTCGTCGTCGCCAGCACCTATGGCGAGGGCGAGCCGCCCGACTCGGCTCGGGCGTTTGCGCGGACGATGGCCGCGGCACCGGGCGACCTGTCGCATCTGTCCTATGCCGTGCTGGCATTGGGGGACCGAGAATATCGGGACTTCTGCGCGTTCGGCCACCGGGTCGACCACTGGCTGCACGACGCCGGTGCGGTGCGACTGTTCGACCTGATCGAGGCGGATGGCGAGGATGCCGACGCGCAGCGCCAGTGGCAGCAGCAGCTTACCGGGCTGGGCGCACGAACCGACGAGCCGGACTGGGCACCCGCACCGATGACCGAGTGGCGGCTGAGCGAACGCCGCCTGCTCAATCCCGGTAGCGTCGGCGCGGCGGCATGGCATGTCGCGCTGGAACCGCTCACGGGGCCAGCCACCTGGCAGGCGGGCGACATTCTGGAGCTGTTGCCGGAGCAGGACCCGGCGCGCGTCGAGGCGTTCATCCTCGCCAACGGTCTGGCTGACACGCTAGAGAGTCGCGCGACGTTGATGACGCGGCTGCTGCCGTCCGATCCCGGCGACGCCTTCGATCCCGATCTGCTGAAGCCGTTGCCGCACCGTGAATATTCGATCGCATCGATCCCGGAGGACGGACGGGTCGAACTGATCGTGCGCGCCTGTCAGGCGGCGGACGGCTTTGCCGGGCTCGGCTCCGGCTGGCTGACGCGCGGCGCGGCGCTGAACGGCGTCGTGCGCGCCCGCATCCGCCGGAACCCCGCCTTCCATGCCCCCGCCGATCCCGCGACGCCGCTGATCCTGATCGGCAACGGCACTGGCCTGGCCGGTTTGCTCGCGCACCTGCGCCAGCGCGCCGTCGATGGCGGCGCACCGGCGTGGCTGTTCTTTGGAGAGCGCAACGCCGCGCATGACGATTTCCATGCCGACGTGCGGGCGGCCCTTGCCGCGCGTGGCACGCTGACGGAGACGTTTTGCGCCTGGTCACGCGACGAAGGAGGGCCTCGCTACGTGCAGGATGCGGTGACGCAAGCGGCCGCGCGGCTCGCCGCCGCGATCCGCGCGGGGGCGGCGATCTACGTCTGCGGCAGCATCGCCGGGATGGCACCGGGCGTCCATGCCGCCCTCGCCGCGATCGTTGGCGAGAACGCCCTGGAGGCGATGCTGGAGGAAGGGCGCTACCGTCGCGACATCTATTGATCCACGGCCTCTCGCTCATGTGGATCAACGACAGTGCTCGCAACAGGGATCATGACACCCGCGCAGGGCCTTAGGAAAAGGAGCCGCGCCATGGCTGACGCAAAGACCCCCTCGCCCGGCGCCTCGGCGTTGCTGATCATCGACATGATCAACGATCTGGCGTTCGACGGCGGGGAAGCGCTTGCCCCCCCGGCGATCGCCGCGGCGGAGCGCATCCGTCGGTTGCGCGATGCGGCCGATGCGGCGGACGTGCCGGTCATCTACGTCAACGATAATTTCGGGCATTGGCTGTCCGAACGCTCGGCGATCATCGATCATTGCCGCGCGGAAGCGTGTCGTGGAAAGCCGCTGATCGACCTCCTCCATCCTCGCGATACGGATTATTTCATCGTGAAGCCGCAATTTTCGGGCTTCTACGCGACCAATCTTCCCGTGCTGCTGCCGCAACTGGGCGTCAGCCGTCTGATCCTGTCCGGGATCGCCGCCGACATCTGCGTCCTGTTCACCGCCGCCGACGCGCATATGCGCGACTATGCGCTCTGGGTGCCCGAGGATACGGTCGCCAGCGAAGCGCGCGAACACCAGCAATGGGCGCTTGAGTTGATGCGGCACAGCATGTGCGCGGAAACCGCGTCTAGCGACGCATTGTCGCTGGACGCCTGGCTGGAGCGCGCAGACGCCGATGAGGCGACGGAGGCTCGCATCGGTGACAGCGAAGCCGGGAGCGCCGGCTCGTAGCGGCATCGCGCTGGTCGAGCGACTGGGTGCCGAACGGCCGATCCAATAGCGAAATGCCGCCCGTCCCTCGACCGGGACGGGCGGCATCCATGGATCACAGCTTGAGCGAGACGCCCGCCACGATCTGCCGGCCGAGTAGGTCGTAACCCATGATCGTATTCCCGCGCAGCAGGCCGATCTTGGCACGGCTGTCCGGGACGAGCGGCGGGTCGCGATCGAACAGATTGTTCGCGGCGATGCGGAACGTCATGCGCTTGCTGATGTCGAAGCCGAGCGCGACGTCGATCCAGTTGTACGCGTCGATGCCCGGATACTGATCGCGACGCTGGCTTTCGTCCTGCACCGGAATGCCGGTATCGGCGGGCGCGTAGAAGGTCAGCGGCATGGCACCGCGATGACGCCAGTTGACCGAGACGTTGGCGATGCGCTCCGGCGCGAACCACGTCACGCGCATCTGGTGCTGCCAGCGCGGCAGGCTCTCGCCGCAACCCGCGCCATAGTAACCGGTGCAGTTGCGGCGGATCGCGGCCGGTGATGCCTGTCCGCCGTTGCGCGTCATCAACGTGCCGTTGAAGCTGACGTCGAGCGAACCGACGTTACCCAGGCCGACGTTATATTGGCCCTGGAAGTCCCAGCCATAGGATTGCTCCTTATAGCCGTTCGACGAGCCGCGCGCGACCCAGCCGGTCGACGGGCTGGTCGCTGGCGAGCTGGACAGCGTACCGGTGCCCGGGTTGCGAACGATGCCGCGACAGAAATATTCCAGCCCGGTGGTCAGACACTCGTTGATGATGTCCTGCGGCTGGAGGAACACCAACTGATCCTCGAGATCGATCAGCCAGCGATCCACCGACACCACCAGCCCCGGGATGAAGCGCGGCCGCAGCACCACGCCGAACGTCTTGGTGTAGGCGGTTTCGGGGGTCAGGTTGAACCCGCCTTCGCGCACCGTGCAGCGATCGTCGGGGCAGATCAGCGTCGTGCTGCCGTAAAGGTTGGCAGGCAGCCCGGTGTTGGCGCATTGCGCCGCCGAATAGGCGGGCGCGAGGCGCGGGCCGTTCGGATTGGCGGAGTTGACGCGCGGGGCGCACGGATCGGCGTAGAAACCCTGGTTCCAGAACACGTTCGCCGCCCCGGCCGCCGCACCGACGCCGGGTGCCGCCTGCGCCTTGTTGTACGAGGCGCGGAAGGTGATGTCCTCGATCGGCGACCACAGACCTTCGACCTTCCAGGTGGTGAAGCGGTTCTCGAGGCGGTTGTACTTCGAGACGCGATAGCCGCCGTTGAATTGCAGCAGTCGCGTCCATGACTGGTTCTCGACCAGCGGCGCCTGGATTTCGGCATTGGCCTCGAAGATGTTCTGCGTGACGCGCTGGTTCTGGCCGCCGTTGTTCTCGATGTAGATCTCGTTGACGATCGTCCGCTCCATCTCCTCGCGATATTCCGCGCCGAGCGCGACCGCGACGCCCTGCTCCGCGAACGGCGAGGTGATGCCGTACTTTCCGAGATCGCCGCTGGTGGTCGCCAGGAACTGCAATAGCCGCGGGATGCGCGTGCTGATCCCGCCCGACGCCGCACCATACAGGTAATCGTTGGTCGCCTGATCCTTGTTGAACGGCACGAAGGCGTTGAAGGGCACGCAATTCGGATCGGTGCCGTTCACGACCGAGCGGCAGGTCGGTACGCCGCCGACGTTCACCACATCCAGCGAACGATTGACGTTGGCGAACGGCGCCAACGGCACGTCGATCGTGTCCAGCCGCGCGCGCGAGATCATCGCGGCGACGTCATAGGTCCACACATCGTTCAGGCCCTTGCCGCGCAGCCCGGCGACGATGCGATACCCTTCGTTGGTGAACTTCTGCTGGACCAGCGGCAGACCGTCGAAGCGATAGCGGACGTCAATCGGCGCATATTGCCCTGCCACGCCGGCATTCGCGCCGCAAAGATCGCTGGCCTGCGATGCCGACAGGAACGGATTGTCGCAATTCACCCGGTAGGGGTCGGACCCGAACGCGCCGAAGTTGTAGGTGCGATTGAGGATCGTGTTGTTCGACTTGTCCCGATAGAACAAGGCGTTGGCGTAGAGTTCGATGTCCTTGCTGATCTCGGCGGTCAGGAAGCCGCCGACGTTGACGCGCTCGAACGGACGCTGGAAGGCGTGATCGTCGTAGGGATTGGCCGACGCGCCCGACGGACCGCTGTTGATCGGGATGAACGTCCCATCGCCATTGGGATTGTTGACCAGTTGCTGCCCTGCGCGCGGACCACTCTGCGGAATGATCGTCCCGGCAGGCGTGAAGCTCGCGCGGTTGCAGCCCAAGGGCGCATTGTTGGCCGACTGCGTCACCTCGCACGTCGCGGTCGAGCGGTCGCCCAGCTTCACCAGATTGGACTGGCGATAGTTGATGAAGCTGGTGAAGTTCACGCGACCGTCGAACAGATTGGTGCCCGCCGCCAGACTGATGTCGCTGCGCGCACCGTCATTGGTGAGCCCGTTGGGCGAGTTGAAGCCGGCGCGGGCCGCTGCGTCGGTCACCGCATTGCGGCCGTTGTCGTGATTGAAGAAGCTGTAATTGGCATCGATGCGGATGCCTTCGAAATTCTTCTTCAGGATGAAGTTCACGACACCCGACACCGCGTCGGAGCCATAAACCGACGAGGCGCCGCCGGTCAGCACGTCGATCCGCTCGACCAGCGCATTCGGGATGATGCCCACGTCGACGGTATTGGGAAGGCCGATGCGCAATCCGTCGATCAGCATCAGCGTGCGCTCATATCCGAGGCTCCGCAGCTTGATCCGCTGACGGCCCTCTGAGTCACTGAAATTCTGCTCGGAATTGACCTGCACCTGCGGCAGGCGGTTGACCACTTCCTCGATCGTGGTCGCGCCCTGCGCGGCGATGTCGAACGCGGTGGTGGTCACGATCGGCGCGGCCGAGCGGTTGTTGGGACGCACGATGCGCGTGCCGGTGACGACCACATCCTGCGCGGTGTCGCTGCTGCTGGTGGTCGTGTCGCGCCCGACGTCGGCGGCCAGTTTCGCCGACGCGACCGGATCGCCGATCGGCGGAACCGGCGCTCCCTCCGTCTGCGCCGCGGCCAGCGATGGCATGGCAATCAGTGCGGCCACGCAGCATCCGCTGGCCAGCAAATTCCTCAACGTCATTGGTACTACTCCCCTACGCTCCCTGAAGCGTCGAGAAATCAGCCCGCGTCCGCCTTTCCGGTGGATCGTCAGCGGCTTATCTCCCAGCGCCAGCGATTGAGGTGTGTCACCGCCAAGATGATTTAACAATGAAAATTTGTTTCAAATCATCGCACTATCAGGCATTTATCTGATGATAGCGCCATCAAAGATAAGGAACTGGCCCAAGCCCCTTGAAGAAGCGTCAGGTCGATGCGCCGAAGAGAAGGACGACGCGTAGTCCCGGGTGCGTGTTGCGCAACGACAGCGTTGCGCCGATGCGCTGCGCGCCGGAGCGGGCAATGGCGAGGCCCAGACCAGTGCCTTCGGTTTCGTGGCTGGTGGACAGACGCGCGAACCGCTGTCCGGCTTTGGCGATCTCGGCTTCGGACAACCCCGGTCCGTCGTCGGCGACGATCACCGATACGCCCGCACCGTCACGCGCCAAGGCGATCGTCACCTGACCGCCGGGCCGATTGTAACGGATGCCGTTGTCGATCAGATTGGAGAGGATTTCGAAGATCAGTGTCCGATGACTGTCGATCGCGACCGGCTCGGGCGCGTCCAGATGCAATTCGACCGATGCCTCGATCGCCTGCGCGATCCGCCGGTTGATGACCGCCACCGCGACCTCGCGCAGGTCCACGCGTTCGGATGGCGGCGCGACCCCGGCTTCCTCGGCGCGGGCGAGCGCCAGCAATTGCTTGACGAGATGTTCGAGCCGATCAGCGGCATCGGCGATCTCGCCGAGCGCCGCCGGGTCGCCGCGCCGCGCCAGCGCCACCTGCACCTTCAGTACGGCGAGCGGGGTACGCATCTGGTGCGAGGCGTCGGCGGTGAAGCGCCGCATCCCCGCGGTCGCCGTATCGAGGCGGGCGAGCAGATGGTCGAAGGCATCGGCGAGGGGGCGCAGCTCATCGGGCAAGGGACCGGCGTCGAGCGGCGACAGATCCGGGGTCGCACGCGTGTCCCGCGCGGCCACCGCGTCGCGGAGGCGCGACAATGGTCGCAGGCTCCACGACAGCGCCGGACGAATCAGCAGCATCGCGACGCCGACCAGCGAGACCTCCCCGAGCAGCAACGCGAGCAGCAGCCGGTTCCGCAGCGCGCGGCGGCCGTCGAGCGTTTCGGCCACCTGCACGATCACCGGCGCGGCGATGCGCGGCAGGGCGCGGCGCACCTCGGCGATCCGGATGTCCTGATCGCGATAGCGCGCGTAGCGGAAGCGCGGCGTGTCGAGCGTCAGTTCGGTCGCCCTTGGCGCAGACAGATCGGCATAGCCGGTGAGCAACCGATCGCCGACCGCAATGCGGTAATAGACGTTGTCGCGTTCGCTGTTCTCCAGCATTCCGAAGGCGGCGGCCGAAAGGTCCATCGTCACCTCGCCGCGCTCGACCTGCACCGTTTCGGCGATCGCGCCCAGTGCGCCGCCCAGCACGCGATCGTTGGTACGCCGCACGGTGTCGGCGATCAGCGTCGCGCCCGCCAGCCCGAGCAGCACCGCGATGCCGAGCAGCGGTGCGAGCAACGCCGCGAGCAAGCGTGTGCGCAGCGCGGGCGCACGACCGCGCGCGGGATCATCCGCCATCGAGCAGATAGCCGACACCGCGCACGGTGCGGATCGCAGGGCCGTCGGGCGCCAGCTTGCCGCGCAGTCGGGTGATGTTCACCTCGATCGCATTGGGGCCGACCGGCTCGTCATAGCCGAACACTTCCGACTGCAAGGTTTCGCGCGGGACGATCTGGCCCGCGCGCGTCGCCAGCGCATCGAGCACCGCCCATTCGCGGCGACGCAGGTCGAGCGGCCGATCGCCGATGCGCGCGGCGCCGCGCGACCGGTCGAGCACCAGCGTTCCCACCACCAGTTCCGGCGTGGGATCCCCCCCACGCCGCCGGCCGAGCGCGCGGATGCGGGCCTCCAGCTCCTCGGGCGCGAAAGGCTTGCGCAGATAGTCATCCGCGCCGAGATCGAGCCCCCGCACGCGATCGTCGAGCGCGTCACGCGCGGTCAGCATCAGCACCGGCACCCGATTGCCCTGTCGCCGCAACGTCTGAAGCACCGCAAAGCCGTCGATCCCCGGCAGGCCGACGTCGAGCACCACCAGCGCATAGCTTTCCTCGGCGACGACCATCAGCGCGTCCTCGCCATTCGCGACATGATCGACCGCATGGCCGGCGGCGCGCAACAGCGCGACGATCCCGCGCGCGAGCGCCGCATCGTCCTCGACGATCAAAATCCGCATGTCACGCCCGAACCGTGAAAGGTGGATGACAGCTTGCCCGCATAATCCATGTTCCACAGCTTACCCGAACTCAGAGGCGGGAAGCGAGAGGACCTGAACGATGCGTATGCCGATCCTGTTGATGCTGGTGCTGGGGCTTGCGACGCCCGCCGCCGCGCAACGCCCGGCGGGCTACCCCCGCTCCTATGACGCCCTGATCGCCGCGGCGCGTGCCGAGCGCGGCGTGCATGTCTTCGGCAATGCCGACAGCGCCGCGATGCAGCCGCTGATCGCTGCGTTCCGCCGCACCTATCCCGGCGTCGCGGTTCGCTACGACGATCTGGAGTCGCGCGACATCTATCGCCGCGTCGTGGCCGATGCGGCGGCGCGGCGGCCGGGCGCGGATCTGGTGTGGTCGTCGGGAATGGATCTGCAGGCCAAGCTGATCAACGACGGCTATGCACAGGCCTATCTGAGCCCCGAGAAGCCCGCGCTGCCCGCCACCGCGGTGTGGAAGAACACGGGTTATGGCGTCACCGCCGAGCCGGTCGCGTTCGTCGTCAACCGGCGACTGATCCCGCCGGCGCTGGTGCCGCGCACGCATGAGGCGTTCGAGCGGCTGCTGCGCAGTCGCCGGGCCGCGTTGACCGGCAGGGTCGCGACCTATGATCCGGCGCAGTCGAACGTCGGTTATCTCTATCTGGCCGAGGATCAGGCGATCACGCGTGACACCCGCTCGCTGGTGCAGGCGATCGCCGCCACCCGCCCGATGCTCTCGCGCACGACCGAGCCGATGCTCGATGCGATCGCGGCGGGGCGCATCGCGATCGCCTATAATGTCGTCGGCCCCTATGCGCTGGCGCGGGCGCGGCGCGACGCGCGGATCGGGGTGATCTTCCCGCGCGACTATACGATCGTCGCCTCGCGGGTCGCCTTCATCGCGCGCGATGCGCGGCGGCCGGCGGCGGCGAAGCTGTTCCTCGATTTCCTGCTGTCGCGCACCGGGCAGACCTTGCTCGCACGCGAATGGCTGCTGCCGGTGCGCGCCGACGTGCGCGCGCCGCGGCTGTCGCGCGAACAACAGCGCCCGATCCGCGTCGGGCCGCAGCTTCTCGTCAATCTCGATTCGATCAAGCGCCGCCGGTTCCTGACCGACTGGCGGGCGATCCTCGCCGAAGGGGCCAAGACGCCATGACCATGTTCCGAACCGCCAGCGCGCTGATCGCGCTGCTCGCCGCCTCACCCGCCCTGGCGCAGACGCCGACCGCCGATGAACTCGCGGTGCTGGTCCGCCAGCAAGCGGCGGAGATCGCGACGCTGCGGGCGCGGCTCGACCGGCTGGAGGGGGCGCAACAGGTTGCCGCCGTCCCTGCCGCTGCTGCGACCCCCGCGGCACCGGCGACGTCCATCCCGCCGCAACTGGCGCAGACCGACGTCCTCGGCCGCGACACCGTCACGCGCCCCTTCGCGCCGCAGCTCGTGCCACCCGGCCCCGCCGAGCGCGATATCGTGCAGGCGCGGCAAGCCAATGCGGCGGGCGTGACGACCGAATGGGGTGCCGGGCTGCCGGTGTTCCATTCCGCGGACGGCATCTACACCTTCAAGCCGCGCGGGCGCATCCTGACCGACGTCAGCTCCACCTTCGGCTCGAAATACGATGGTCGCAACTTGACCACTACGGGGATGCGCGCGCTGCGCCTCGGGCTGGAGGGTGGCGTCGGCACGCATTTCTTCTACCAGTTCGAGACCGACTTTTCCGAGAATGAGGTCGACATCGTCACCGCCTTCATCGGCTGGCGTGATCGCATCGGCAAGGGCGTCGATTACGACGTGCGCGCCGGGCACCTGTTCAACGATCGCAGCTTCGAAGGCGCGACGGGATCGGACTCGACGCCGTTCATGGAGCGGACCGTCGTCGCCACCGCGATCATCCCGCAGCGCGGCTTCTACGGCGTCGGCATCATGCCGCGCGTGTTTTGGAAGAGCGGGCACGCCTCCCTGACCGTCACCGGCGACCGGATCGACGGCAACCAGAGCGTCAGCGACAGCCGTACCGCGCTCGCCCGTGCACATTGGAACCCGATCAAGACCGAGCGCGGCGTGCTGCACCTCGGCCTGTGGGGGTTCGACGAGGCCTTGTCGTCGGCGGCCACCACGCTGACCCGCAACACCGTGATCGGCGGGCGCTTCAACGGCGCGCTGCGCGTGTCGACGGGGCCGCTGCTCGGCGGGCGCAGCACCACCGGCTATGGCGTCGAGGCGGGCGGCTATATCGGCCCGATCTGGGTGATGGGCGAGGGCGGCCAGCGCCACGCGCGGCTCGACGCCGGCCGCCCCGATTTCGTCAGCAAGGCGTGGAGCCTGTCGGGCGGCTGGTTCGTCACCGGCGACCTGCCCCCGTACAATCCGCGCCTCGGCAGTTTCGGCCAGCCGCGCGTGCTGAAGCCGATCTTCGACGGCGGCCCCGGCGCGATCGAACTGACCGCACGCTACGAAAACCTCGACTACACCAGCCTGCTTAGCGGCGGGCGCGGCTGGGCGGCGACGATCGGCGCCAATTGGTACCTGAACAGCTTCACCCGCTTCCAGATCAACCTGGCCCATTGGGACACCGACAATCGCGCCGGTGCCTACACCGGCGCGGACAACGGCGAGACGCTCGGCACCCGCATCGCCGTCACCTTCTGATCCCCCTTTCCTCCTGACGAAAGCATCCTTTCGATGGACCTCGCCCTGCTCGGCTTCCTGATGGTGGCCACCTTCATGACGCTCATCATGACGAAGCGGATGACCCCGCTGGTCGCGCTGATCGTCGTCCCGACCGCGTTCGCGCTGCTCGCCGGCTTCGCCTCCGGGCTGGGCGACATGATGATCGACGGGATCAAGAACCTTGCGCCCACCGGCGTGATGCTGCTGTTCGCGATCCTGTTCTTCTCGATCATGACCGATACCGGCCTGTTCGATCCGCTGGTCAACCGGCTGCTGCGCGTGGTGCATGGCGATCCGCTCGCGATCCTGATCGGTACGGTGGTGCTGTGCGCGATCGTCAGCCTCGATGGCGACGGATCGACCACGTACATCATCACGATCGCCGCGCTGTTGCCGCTCTACAAACGCTACGACATGAACCGCCTGTATCTGTGCTGCCTGTTGATGAGCACCAGCGGGATCATGAACCTGACGCCGTGGGGCGGCCCGACCGCGCGCGCGGCAAGCGCGCTGAAGCTAGATCCCGCCACGCTGTTCCTGCCGCTCATTCCCGGCATGATCGCGGGACTGGCCTTTCTGATCGGGCTGGCGATCTGGTTCGGGCGCAAGGAGCGTCGCCGGATCGGACACGTGAAGGCGAACGAGCCGACCAGCTTCACCGGCATGGCGGTGTCGCAATTCCCCGAGGCGCGCCGCCCGAAGCTGCGCTGGTTCAACGCCGCGCTGACGATCGCGCTGATCGCCGGGCTGGTGTCGGGCATCCTGCCGCTGTCGGTGTTGATGATGCTGGCGTTCGCGGTGGCGATGATCGTCAACTACCCGCAGGTCGCCGAACAGAAGGAGCGGATCGCCGCGCACGCCGGCAACGTGCTGTCGGTCGTCTCGCTGATCTTCGCCGCTGGGATCTTCACCGGCATCCTGTCGGGCACCGGGATGGTGGAGGCGATGAGCAAGGAAGTCGTCGGCATGATCCCGCCGGTGCTGGGGCCGTATATGGCGCCGATCACCGCCGCGCTCAGCCTGCCATTCACGTTCTTCATTTCCAACGACGCCTTCTACTTCGGGATGCTGCCGATCCTCGCCGAAGCCGGCGCGCATTACGGTGTCGAGCCGATCGCGATCGCGCGTGCCTCGCTGATGGGGCAGCCGGTCCATCTGCTCAGCCCGCTGGTGCCCTCGACCTATCTGCTGGTCAGCCTCGCCGGCATCGACCTCGCCGACCACCAACGGTTCACGCTGGTGCCGGCCGCGGCGGTGTGTGCCGTGATGACCCTTGTCGGGATCGCCGTGTTCGCCTTCCCGCTCGTCAGCTAATCCGGGAGCGACGATCATGATGGTGCAACGGACCGTACCGCTCGTGCTGCTGCCCGCGATGGGCTGTGACGGGCAATTATGGGCGCAACAGGTGATCGCGCTGGGCGACATCGCCCATCCCGAACTGGGCGACCTGACCGTCGATCCGACGCTGGAGGCGATGGCGGCGCGAGTGCTCGCCCACGCACCGCCACGCTTCGCGGTCGCGGGGGTCAGCCTGGGCGGCTATGTCGCCCTGGAGATGATCCGCCAGGCGCCGGAGCGCGTCGAGCGGGTGGCGCTGTTCGGCACGCGTGCCTCGCTGCGGATGCGCGCCCGCACGCTCGACGAACAGGGGATGCTGGCGATCGCGCCGCATGCCGATCCGATGCTGACCCCGATCATCAGCGGGCCAGTGCAGGCGATGGCCGAGCGTGTCGGCGCGACCGTGTTCGAGCGGCAGCAACGCGCCCTGCTCGCCCGGCCCGATATCGGCGATGCGATCCGCTGCGTTCGCGTGCCGACGCTGGTGGCGGTCGGCGAGCGCGACCGCATCTGCCTGCCTGAGGATGCGCGCGAGCTGGCGGCGAGCATTCCGGGTGCGCGCTTCCGGCTGATCCGCCACTGCGGGCATCTGGCGCCGATGGAGCGCCCGGGTGAGGTGACCGCGCTGTTGCGAGCCTTTCTGACGGATCGTCTCGACGGCACATGACCAGCGCGTTCGTGCTAGCATTGCCGCATGACCGCTACCGACGAGATCGAGACGCTACGCGCGGCACTTCGCGCCGGGCGTTGCCAATGGGCGCTGGAAGCGGCGGAGCGGCGGCTGGCAGATGCGCCTGACAGCGTCGATCTGCTTGAGGTCGCGGCACTCGCTGCCGCGGCCACCGGCGATCTCGATCGGGCGGAGAGTCATCTGCGGCAGGTGGTCGCCGTCACCCCACAGGCCCGCTGGGCACGCGACGATCTGGCGCACCTGCTCCTGCGCCGGGGCCAGCCGGAGGCGGCGGAAGCGGTGGCGTGCGCGGCGCTGGCGCACGATGCCGACGATCCGGCGGCGCACGCGTTCCTCGGACAACGGCTGCTACAGCGGGAGCGGTTGCACGAGGGTGCGTGGCATCTGCGGGCAGCGCGGCACACGTTGCCCGCGCAAGAGGCTGCCGCGCTGGCGCCGGCCTTGGGCCGCGCGATGGTGCGGATCGGGCAACTCGACGAAGCCGCTGAACTCGCGGACGAGGGGTCCGGGTCGCTGGAGGCGGCGATGCTTGCCGTCGAAATCGCCGAACAACGTGGCGCCGCCGACGTGGCCGAAGCCGCGTTCGCACAGGTTCAGCGGCTGGCGAACGGGCGCGATGTCACGCTGCTGGCTGCGCGCGTGCTCGCGATCGGAGCGCGTTGGCGAGAGGCACTGGCGATGCTGGACCGATTGCCCGATGGGGCATCGGGGGCGGCATTGCTCCTGCGCGGACGATTGCGGGAGCGCGCCGGTCGGAATGCCGAGGCGTGGCGCGACTTCGTGGCCGGCAAGGCAAGGCTCGCCCGCGGCTACGATCGCGGTGCGGTGGACGCGCACTTCGCGGCGCAGCGCCAATGGCCGCCGGCGCTGACGCCGGCAGGATCGCGGCGCGACGTTCCACAGCCGATCTTCATCATGGGCATGCCGCGTTCGGGCACGACGCTGGTCGAGCAGATCCTGTCGGCACATCCAGACATCAAGGCAGGCGGCGAGCTGCCGTTCGTCGCGGAGCTGCGCGCGTTCGCGGGCAGGTTGCTCGGCACCGACGCGCCACTCGCGGCGACGATCGCGCAGTTGCGCGTGGCGGACCGGCATCATCTACCGGCGGTGTTCCGCGACTTCTATCTCGCGCGGGCGGCGGTGCATGGGCTTGGCGAGGGCGCACGCTTCTTCACCGACAAGATGCCGCTCAACGAGGTCGACCTGCCATTGATCCGGCTCGCCTTTGCGGACGCGCCGCTGATCCTGATGCGGCGGCATCCCCTCGATGTCCTGGTATCGATGATGGCGCACGACATGACGCACGGCAGCCACTGCGCATACCGGATCGAGGATGCCGCCCATCACCTCGCAGGCGTGTCTGCGCTCCTCGCAGATTACCGGGAGAAACTGTCGCTCGCGCCGCTGATCGTTCGATATGAGGATCTGGTCGCCGATCCGGCAGGCGAACGGGCGCGGATGATGGCGGCGATCGGGCTGCCCGAACATCCCGCGCAGGCCGCTTTCCACCGCCAGACGCGCCACGCCCCTACCCCGAGCCACGCGCAGGTACGCGAGCCGATGCACGATCGATCGGTCGCGCGCTGGCGGCGCTACGCGGTCGAGCTGGCGCCGATCGTGCCGGAGGTTGCCGACGCGATCCGACGCGACGGTTATACCGTCTGAGCGGCCGGGATCAGACGCGCAGATACCAGCCGCGCTTGTCCATATAGGCGATCGGATACCAGACGATCGCGACGAACAGCGCCACCGGCGCCAGCGCCGCGATCTGTGTTCCGACGATCGGCGCAAGCCATTTGAACGGCAGTTGGATTGCGTCGCCGGTCAGGATGATCGAGGCGACCTCGTGCAACACATAAGCGGCGATGGCGTTGCGCCCGAAACTGCCGAACAGGTCGCCCTTGCGCGCCGGGCGATCGTCGCGATCGAACAGGTTGTGGAACAGCCCGAGCAGCGCGATCGTCAGCCCGGTCGAGAGCAGGACGAAGCTGCTGGTCCACAAATTCTTGGCGATCGGAAACACGATGCCCCACGCCAGTCCGGTCACGATCCCGGCAAGCCCCGCGATCAGCAAGGTCTTGGCGGTACGCACGACGGGCAGGCCGCGGCGGAGGAAATCGCCCGCCAGTGTGCCCAGCAACGCCTGCGCCACCGCGGGCAAGGTGCCGAGCAATCCCTCGGGATCGTAGCCGAACGGCCCCTTCACGTATCGCCATTCGCCGAACACGACGCGGTCGACCCACGACACGAAATTGTGGCCGGGCACCCACAGGTCGGTGGCGCTCCCGTCCGGCACAGGCAGCAGGCACAGCACCCAATAACCGATCAGCAGCGCCCCTGCGGCAATCGCCCGCGCCCGAGTGCTCATCCGCGGATAGAGCAAGGCGCAGATCGCGAAGACGATGCCGATCCGCTGCAACACGCCCGGCAGCCGCACGCCATATTTGTGGAAGTCGGCCAGGAAGAACATATGCCCGAGCAGCAGCCCGATCAGGATCATCCGCGCCGCCCGCGCCAAGACGCGCCGCGTCGCCGCCGCGCTCCCCGCCTCGCCGCGCGCCGACACGGCGATCGACACGCCGACCATCGTCAGGAACGCGGGGAAGACCGTATCGGCGAGCGTGAAGCCCGCCCAGTCGGCATGTAGCAGGGTCGCGAACACCGGCTTGTCGAGCGATTGCACCCCGGCGGTGGCGTTGACGGTGATCATTCCCGCCACGGTCACGCCGCGCAACAGGTCCAACGAGCGCAGCCGGCGCCCGGCACGATCGTGCGGATCGCGGGGCCCCGTCGCGACCGGCCCCGTTGCTGTCTCCACGGCTGCGGTCATGCTGATCTCCCTCCCCTTCGTGCAACGATCAATAGGTTATCCGCAGACCAAGGTAAAAGGTTCGACCGTTGTCATAATAGGAGCGCGGGATCGCCGGGTCGCCGACGAAATAATAGAGTTTGGCGTTGGTGATATTCTGAGCATCGGCACTGAGCGCGAGATGTGGCGTGACATGCACCAGCAACGATCCGTCGAGCTGACCATAGCCATCCTGCCACATCGGTGTCGCGCGATCGATGCCCGAGCGGAATTTCGAGCGATAGCTGTAGGCGAAGCGCGTGCTGATCAGGTCGTTTTCGAAATAACCGGTCAGGTTCCAAGTATGTTTGGAATTGCCGTCGATATCGCGGCCGAGCCGATCACCGGGAGTGACGGAGTCCTTGTTCCGCTTGGCATCTGAATAGGTGTAATTGGCGATCACGCCGAACCCGCCCCAGATCGCTGCTGCCAATTCACCTCCGCCCCCTTGTTGACCCCGCCCCGCCGTTGACCGGCTCCTCGACGAGGAAATAGGCGCCATTGGGGTGGAGGACGGTGCGATAGAAGCGGCGGCTGGTCGTGGTGGTGATGTAGTTCTTGATGTCGAGGGCGAAGATGCCGATCGAGAACAGCGACTGCGGCGCATAGTAGAATTCGGCCGCGAGGTTGAACTGCCAGGCACGGAACGGGTCGAGCCGGGGATTGCCGCCCGCACTGCCCGACAGGCTGAGGTCGTCGACCGAAAAGGCCCCCGCGAGTTGCGCATAGCCGGGTCGCGACATCACCTTCGCCACCGCGCCGCGCAGCAGCAATTTGTCGGTGGCGTTATAGGTCAGGTTGGCGCTCGGCAGAACATCCCAGTAGGCGCGGCCATCCTTGAACCTCGCCGAATTCGCCGAACTTGTTGGTGATCGTCGGCGTCACGTTGGGCGAATATTGCAGCGTGTCGATGTCGGTGGCGGATCGTCCGCAGCCCGATGTTGCCACGCCAATTGCGATCGTTACCGACCCGGGCCATGGCGTAGAAGGCGGTATCGTCCTCTTTCACGGAAAAGCTGGACGGCGGGTAGAATGCCTCGCTGGTGCCGCCGCGCGTGTTCAGCACGTCCTCGACCTTGCCGAGATCGGCGAGCGAATAGCGCGATGGCTGGCCGATGCGGCGGTTGAAGTTGCCGGGCGTCGTGGCGCCGGCGTAAACGTCTGCCAGCCCGATCTGGTTGGTACCCGATGCCCCGAATTCGGGATCGACGGCGGGTGTGTCGTTGCCCGCCCACAGGATGCCGGTCGCATTCACCGCCCGCTTGTGGCTGGTGAAGCGCGCACCGGTCTTGATCGTGCGCAGCCAGCTTGAGTCGGCGAACTCCTGTTCCAGATCGATCTGGCTGTAGAATTCCTTGTCGGGCGAAATCGTCGATCCGCCCCAGGTTCCGCTGAAATAGTTCTTCAGATAGGCCGTGGAGGTCGGATCGGTCGGGAGGCCCGGATAGCTGAGCGTCGCGCCCTTGCCGGCGATCGCGTAGCTCATGCCGGTCTGCCAATAGCTTTCCCAGGCGCGCTCCTTGGTGGTCTCGCCGCGCCCTTCGGTATAGCCGACATTGGCGTGAACGGTCATGCCGTCCGCCGGGCGCCATTTCGCCTCCAGCGTGCCGTTCCATGTCGAGGAGAAAGCGGTGCGGAAGATATCGTCCTGCACGCGCCCGAACGCCGGCGTTCCCCCCGCCCCGGTCGCGCCCCATGCTGCGGAGGTGAGATACGAGACGCCGTCATATTCCTTGGTCGTATATTTGCCGAGCGCGTATCCCGGCGTGCCCGGCGTCGAATTCTCCGCGACCAGCTTGCTGGTCCACGCCATGCTGTTCACGTTGACGTTGTTCGCGCTCATCCGCGTGTAGAGCCCGGTCGCGATCAGCTCGAGCCGGTCGGACGGTTTGAACTGCACCGAGAAGGTGCCGCCCTTGCGGATCCGCTCCTGCGTGAAATAGGCGTCGCCGATCAGCACCGGATAGGCGACGTCGACCCCGTCGTTGTTGAAATTCTCCTGCGTCGAATAACCCAGGAATTCCTGACCGTCGCGGCGGAAGGAGCGCGCCTCGTAGAAGCCGGCGACCAACACGCCCAGCGTCCCGGCCTTGTTCTTCCAGCTCGTGACCGCCGACACCTGCGGCTTCCACTTGTCGGAAAGGTCGTTGTACGCGCCCTGCGCGGTCAGGTTGAACGTGCCCGAGGGCAGATCGAGCGGCAGGCGGCTGTGAACGTTGATCGTGCCACCGATCCCGCCTTCGGGAATATCGGCCTGCGCGCTTTTGTAGACCTCCAGGCTGCCGACGATCTCGGAGGGGAACATGCTGAAGTTGAAGCTGCGCCCGCCGTTCGCCTGATCGAGCACGAACCAGTCGCCGGTCGCCAGGCTATGCCCGTCGAGCAACGTCAGGTTGAGTTCCGGGTCGGTGCCGCGGATCGATACCGACTGGTTCTCGCCGAACCCGCCGCCCGCCGACGAGCCGGTGACGACGTTGACGCCGGTCAGGCGGCCGAGCGAGTCCGCGACGTTCTTGTCGGGGAATTTGCCGATGTCCTGCGCGGTGATGACTTCGGACACCATGTCCGACTGCCGCTTCTGGTTCAGCGAGGCTTCGATCGAGGCGCGGATGCCGGTGACGATGATGTCGCCGTCCGTGTCGCCGATCCCGCTGCGAACCTGCCCGGTGGCAGGCGCGTGCTGCGGCTGATCCTGGATCCCGGCCGGTGGCACTTCTTGCGCCAGTGCCGGCGCGGCAATGGCAAGTGCCAGCAGGCTGGCCGACGACAACACGCCTCTCACGATCATGACTGCCCCCACATCAATTGTTTTGTTTTGGTATCAATTTGTCATCGGCACCCGCGCCCTGCTCACGGATGGTCGATGACCTACCGCGAACAAAAAACATCGAGACGGCGCAATTTGCAAGCGCAAACATTACCCGAATGTGTCTGATTGTATCTCAAGGTGCCTTTTTGGTATTGTTAGGCTGGCACCGGCGTGACACGATCGCGACCTGACACGCGTGAGCACGCGGCGATATTTCGCAGGAGGAACATGGATATGCTGGTGACCGCGCTGCTGATGGCCTCCACCGCAACGCCCGTCACCGCCACTCCTTCACCGCTCGATCGTCTTGCCGCGGGACTCGGCTACCGCGTCACCGTCGTCGACAATCGCCCCGCTTATTGCCCGCCGCTTGCGATCGACCCCGCCGCACCGCCCCCGCCCACCCCGCTGCCGCCGCGCAAGTGTATGGTGCTCGACATCGATCTCGACATCCCTGCCGACGTCACCCCGCCCGCCGATCTGGAGCTGCGTACCAGCCTGATCGGCAGCGTGCTGCTGATCGACAGCGCCGAATTCACCAGCCGCCTGGTCAACGGCGACGTGACGGTCTTCGCGTTGAAGCCCGGCCGGTCCCTGGAGGCGGGACGGCATTATCGCATCCGGTTGACCGCCAGCGTCCCGTTCTTCTCGCGCGCCTTCGTGCTGCCGAACGCCGCGCTGGCGGCACCGGGCGCGGCGCCGGTCGTCATCGCGGCGGCGCGCCCCGGCACCGACCCCGAAACCGGGCTGGAGACGCTCCCCTATGTCGCGCCGATGACCGACGAGCCGCGGCTGGCGACCGCCGCGGCCGCAGATCGCAACGTCTGGCTTACGCCGGTCCGTGCGTTCGCGCGCTATGCCGCGCGCGGTGCGGCATCGACACCCGACGTCGTCATCCTGCCCGCGCCGGCGCAGGCCTCGCGCCCGGCCGGGGCGGCGCTCGACCTGTCGCAAGGCGTGCGGGTCCAACTGCGAGGAGTGTCGCGCGCGGCGCTTGCCCCTGCCTTGGCCGGGTTGGAAAAGATCGGGATCGGCACCGGTGCGGTGCCGCTATCCATCGTCATCGGCGACCCTTCCATTGCGGCCGAAGGGTACCGCCTCGACGTCACAACCACGGGCATCCGCATTGCCGCACGCGATTCAGCGGGAGCGAGCTATGCACTTCGCTCGCTCGCGCAGCAGGCAACGCACGAGCGATTGCGGATGAAGCCGTTGGCAATCGTCGATGCGCCGCGCTTCGGCTATCGCGGATTGCACCTCGACCTCGCACGCAATTTCCACGGTCGCGACGAGATCCTGCGTGTCATCGAGCAGATGGCGGCGGTGAAGCTCAACACGCTTCATCTGCATCTGGGCGATGACGAGGGCTGGCGGATGGACATCCCGGCACTCCCCGAATTGACCCGGGTCGGCGCCTATCGCTGCCTCGACCTGTCCGACAACACCTGCCTGCAACCGCAGCTCGGTGCCAATCCGGCGCGCGACTCACCCACCAACGGCTATCTCACGACGCAGGATTATCTCGCGATCCTGGCTGCGGCCAAAGCGCGGCAGATCACCGTCGTGCCGTCGTTCGACATGCCGGGTCATTCGCGCGCCGCGATCAAGGCGATGGAAGCGCGCTACCGACGACTGATGGCCGCCGGCCGGCCGGCGGAGGCCGAGCGCTATCGCCTCGTCGAGCCCGACGACACGACCCGCTATCGCAGCATCCAGACCTATGACGACAACACGCTGAACGTCTGCATTCCGGCGACTTACCGCTTCGTCGACACCGTCGTTTCGGCGATGGCGCGGTTGCACGCACGGGCCGGCGTGCCGCTCGGCCTATATCACATCGGAGCCGACGAGACGGCGGGCGCATGGCGCAACTCGCCCGCCTGCCTGGCCGAGGCGGCGCGTACCGGCACGCCGATCGCGCATCTCGGCGCGCGCTTCGTCGAGCGGGTGGCGGCGATGCTTGCCAAGCGGGGCATTCGCGCCGGCGCATGGAGCGACGGGTTGACGAACGCCGATCCCGCCGCCCTGCCCGCACAGACGCAATCCTATGTCTGGGGCGGATTGTTCGATCGCGGCGTGGCGGAGGCGCATAGCCATGCCAATCGCGGCTGGCCGGTGATCCTGTCGATGCCCGACGTCACCTATCTCGACATGCCGCAGGCGGTGTCGCCCGACGAGCCCGGCGCGACATGGGCGACGCGCGAGATCGACCTCTTTCGGCTCTACGCGTTCATGCCCGGCAACCTGCCGGCCAACGCCGCGACGATGACCGACATCCTCAATCGGCCGGGCACCATCGACGATGCGACGCCGCTGGCGGCCGGGCACATGGTCGCCGGCATCCAGGGGCAATTGTGGAGCGAGATGGTCCGCTGCGACTCGCAGGTGGAGTATATGCTGTTCCCCCGCCTGTTCGCGCTCGCGGAGCGTGGCTGGTCGCGCGCTTCATGGGAGCCGGGCTACACGCCCGGCGCGCGCTACAGCTATGGCGATGCGCGGATCGACGTCGGGGCCATGCTCGGTGGCTGGAGCGACTTCGCCGGGCGGGTCGCCGACCGGCTGCCCGCGCTCGACCACGACGGCATCGTCTATCGCCTGACCCCACCGGGCGCGCGGATCGTCGCCGGACGGCTGGAGGCGAACAGCGAACTGCTCGGCATGCCGATCGACTATCGCACGCAAAACGGCGAGTGGACGCATTATACCAGCCCAGTCGCGGTGCAGGGCGCAGTGGAGCTGCGCACCGCAACACCGGACGGCAAACGCTTCAGCCGCATCGTCACCGTCGCCGCCGACCGCGCACCCTGGCAGTAATCCCGCTATTCCCTGCCGCACGCCGCCCCGCTATCGCGGCGGCAGGCGGGGGATGAGAATGGGTTCGATCACAAGCACGCTGTCCGATCGGCAGGCGATCTGGGCGTTCGTCGTCGGCTGCGTCGCGGTGACAATCGGCGTCGTGGCGCATCTGCCGATGTTCGCGATGGCGCGGGCGATGCACTATCATCTGGCGGGAATGCCGATGGACCCCGCAATGCTCGGCGGGATGGCGCTGATCGTGGTCGGCACCCTGGTCGCCGCCTACGGCCTGCTTCCGCGCAACGTCGCCGCGCAGCGGGCGGCTGCCGCCGACATCGTCGTCGCCGCGCCCGAGGATGCGCCGCTCGCGCCAGCGCATTGGGGGCTCATGGCGGTGCTAGTGATCGCGCTCGTGATCGACGTCATGAAGCCCGCGTCGCTCGGTTTCACCGTCCCCGGCATGATCGCCGAATATGGCGTGCCGAAGAAGACCGTGTCGCTGGTGCCGTTCTTCGCACTCGCCGGAACGGTCACCGGATCGGTGCTATGGGGATGGATCGCCGACGTCTACGGCCGCAAGGCGTCGATCCTGCTGTCGGCGGTGATGTTCGTCGGCACCTCGATCTGCGGCGCGATGCCCAGCCTCGCATGGAACATCGCGATGTGCTTCATGATGGGCGCGGCGGCGGGCGGGATGCTGCCGGTCACCTATGCCTTGCTCGCCGAGATGATGCCGAACCGCCATCGCGGCTGGAGCCTGGTGCTGGTCGGCGGTCTGGGCGCGGTCGGCGGCTATTTCGCGGCGAGCGGCATGTCGGCGGTGCTGCAACCGATCTTCGGCTGGCGGATCCTGTGGCTGGCGAACCTGCCGACCGGGCTGACGCTGGTGCTGCTCGGCGCGCTGATCCCCGAGTCGGCCAAGTTCCTGCTCGCCCGCGGGCGGGTGGCAGAAGCGGAGGCGGTGATGCGCCGCTTCGGCGCGACCGCTCGCGTCGCCACGCCGATGCGCGAGCTGCCGTCGCCCGGCGGCCACGCGCTGCGCGGCATCGGGTTGTACGGCAAGCTGGCGGCGCTCAGCATCTGTGCCTTATCATGGGGGCTGGTCAATTTCGGGCTGCTGCTGTGGCTGCCCGCCGATCTGGTCGCAAAGGGCTATTCGGTCGGCGTGTCGAGCCGACTGCTCGCCGAAAGCGCACTGATCGCCTTTCCGACCGTCTTCATCGCCGCGCTGCTCTATAGCCGGTGGAGCACCAAATGGGCGCTGGCGACGATGATCGCGGTGACGCTGTCGGGGCTGCTGCTGGTCCTGCGCCTCGAGCTGGCGGGCAGCGGAAGCCCGGTGCTGCCGGTCGCGCTGCTGATCGTCGGCAGCAACGGCATCATCGCGATCGTATTACCCTATGCCGCGGAGAGCTTCCCGCTGCGGGTGCGCGGCCGCGCGACCGGATGGGTGGCGGCGTGTACCAAGGCCGGCGGGCTGATCGCCCAGGGCCTGACGATCAGCGGCGTCGCCTTGGCGATGGGCAGCTCGGCGCTGCTGGTCATGGCGCCGACCGCGCTGTCGCTGGTGCTGGTCGCGTGGTTCGGGCGCGAGACGCGCGGTCGGGATCTTCGCGAACTGGACTGAGACTGGATCAGCCGTGGTGACCGCTCATCTCCTCGCCGGCGTCGGGGGCGAATTTCCGGTTCCAGATAATTGCGGACATCGAAATCGTCGCCACCACCACGAACGCAATCGAAAAGGTCGCGAGCGTCGGTTGGCGTGTGCTGTTCAATAGCGACCCGATCTCCAGCACCGTCGCGGCGGTGCAGATGCCCAGCGACAAGGTGAGCTGCTGAAAGGTCGCGTAGAAGCTGGTCGCCGCGCTCATCCGCGTCTTGTCGACGTCGGCATAAGCGATCGCATTATAGCCGGTGAACTGAAACGAGGTGAAGAAGCCGGAGATCGCAAGCACCGCCAGCAGCGCGCCGATCGGCCAATCAGGCCGGAACAAGGCGCAGGTGGCATAGCCCGCACTGCTCGCCACCCCCGATACGATCAGGCTGCGGCGAAAGCCCCAGCGGCGCAGGACTCGCGGGGCCAGCGCCTTCATCGCCAATGCACCGATCGCCCCGGCCATGGTGATCGAGCCGGTTCGCGCGGCGGACAGGCCGAAGCCGAGCTGGAACATCAACGGCAGCAGGAACGGCTGCGCGCCCTGCGTGATCCGCGTCAGCGATCCGGCGATCACGGACAGTCGAAACGTGGGAACGCGCATCAAGCTGGGGTCGAGGATCGGGTCGTCGGTACGCCGCGCGTGCCGGACATAGCCGAGGCCGAGCAGGAGCCCGATGGCCAGCAACGCCACCGCGACCGCCCCCGCGCCCGGACGGCTCGCCAGCTCGAACCCGAACAACAGGCAGCCGAGCGACAGCCCGGAGAGAAGGAAGCCGGGCACGTCGAAGCGCGTCCGTGCATCGCCGCGCACCTCCGGCACCACCAGCAAGGCGCCGATGACGCCGACGATGCCGATCGGGATGTTGAGATAGAAGATCCAGCGCCAATCGAGCCACGTCACGATGAACCCGCCCAGCGGCGGCCCGAGGATCGGGCCGATCAGCGCGGGCATGACCAGCCACGACAGCGCCTGCACCATATCCTCCTTGGCGACGCTGCGCAGCAGGACGAGTCGGCCGACCGGCACCATCATCGCTCCGCCGATGCCCTGCAGGAAACGCGCCGCGACCAATGTCGGCAGCGATCCGGCAAAGGCGCAGGCGATCGACCCGAGCAGGAACACCCCGATCGCGCCGCAAAAGACGCTGTGCGACCCGAACCGGTCGGCAAGCGTCCCGCTGGCAGGGATGAACAGCGCCAGCGCCAGCAGGTAACTGGTGAGCGCGATACTGAGGCTCGCCGCCGGGGTGCCAAGATCACGCGCCATCGTGGGCAGCGCGATCGTCAGCACCGTTCCGTCGAGCTGCTGCATGAACAGCGCCGAGGCGACCACCAGCGCGATCACGCGATAGCCGCGGACCGGCGCGCCCGCCGTGGTGCGCGGGGATGTGCCGGTGACCGCCTCGACCGCCGGGGCCAGGCCGTCACCGACATCGGCGCTCATCGAGGCCAGGTTACGTCGTCTCCATCGCATTCCCAGCCCTTTCGGCGAAAATCAGGCGGATGGCCACATCGACAATGCCGTGGACGGTCGCGATGGCGACGCAATGACCGAAGCTGCCGGCCGCCTCGCGTGCGCCAGACGGTTTGGCGCGGGTGGCGTTGAAGCTAAGCGCCTATCGCAAGCTGGACACAGGCGCGATCGGACCTCGGGCGAGGACATCGAGTGCTTTCCGTTGCAGCTGTCAGCTGTTCGCTGACATCGCTCTTCGTCAGAGAGTCAGACGAGCCGCAAGGCCGCATCGAGCAATAGCACGAAGATCAGCCCGAACACCCCGACCAGCGTCTCCATCAACGACCAGGAGCGAAAGGTGTCGCGGAGCGACAGCCCGAAATATTCCTTGAACATCCAGAAGCCGGAGTCATTGACGTGGCTGCACATCAGGCTGCCCGCGCCGATCGCCAGCACCATCAGATTGGCGTCCGCGCCGGTCGCGACGATCACCGGCTGGATCAGCCCGCCCGCGGTCAGGCCCGCAACCGTCGCCGAGCCGACCGCGATCCGTATCACGCACGCTAGCAGCCAGCCGAGTGCGAGGGGCGGCAGCGGCAGATCGGCGAGTTGCGCGGCCATGATCTTGTCCGCACCGCTTTCGACCAGCACCTGCTTCAGCGCGCCGGCCCCTGCGATGATCAGCAGGATCGGCGCGATGTCGCGGATCGCGACGGTAAAGCCGTCCATCATCTCGACCCTCGTCAGCCCGACGCTGCGCCCCAGAGCGATGATGCCGACTGCGATCGACAGCAGCAGCACGTTGGTCGGATGACCGACGAAGGCGACGAGCGTCGCGGCCGACGGTGACAGCGGCGCATAATGGAGCGCGGTCGCGCCCGCGATCAGCACGACCGGCAGCAGCGCACAGGCGAAGCTGGCGAAGGCACCCGGCAGCGGGCGGTCGCGCGAGGCGGCGGCAGCCTCGAACAGCGGCGATGGCGGGCTGACGATCCCCTTCAGCGTGGTCGCGAACAGCGGCCCGGCGATCGCGAGCGTCGGAATGCCGACGATCAGCCCGTAGATCAGCGTCACGCCGAGGTCTGCGCCGAGCTGCGCCACCACGGCCGTCGGTGACGGATGCGGCGGCAGGAAGCCATGCGCGATCGACAGCCCTGCCAGCAAGGGAATGCCGACATGCACCGCCGGCAGGCCCGAGCGCAGCACGATCGAGAAGATCAGCGGCACCATCAACACGAAGCCGACATTGTAGAACAAAGGGATGCCGACCAGAAAACCGGTCGCCGCCATCGCGATCGGCAGCCGCGCCGGACCGAACCAGCCGATCAGCGTGTCCGCGATCCGCTGCGCCGCGCCGCTGTCGGCGATCAGCTTGCCGAGGAACGCGCCGAGCACGATCGTGATGACGACCGGGCCGATCGTGTCGCCGATCCCCTTCTCGATCGCGGTGGGAAGCCGTGCAAGTGGTACGCCGAGCAGCAGCGCCGCGATCAGCGCCGATACGACGAACGCCAGGAACGGCGGCGCGCGCAGCGTGACCAAACCGATCAGCACCACCAGCGCCGCGACGATCGACAGCAGGATCATGCGCGCGTTGCTCGGGACGGCGATGCGGGGTTGGTGGGGCGAGGATCGTTCATCGCCGCAGACAACGCACTTTGCGCGACCGCGTCAACGTCGACCTTCGGCGTATCGCCCGATCCTGGTTCGATCGCCGCTAGGGCTGCCAATTCGGGCGATAGGACGGATCGAGCCGACGATCGATGAAATAGGCTGCGCTGATGAAGGCGAGATGCGTCAGCGCCTGCGGAAAATTGCCGAGCGCCAGCCCGCGGCGATCGACCTCCTCCGAAAACAGGCCGAGTGAATTGGCATAGGCCATGCCCTTGGCGAGGATCATCTGCGCCTCGTCCATCCGCCCCGCGCGCGCGAGGCATTCGGCGTACCAGAACGTGCAGGTGGTGAACGCCCCTTCCCCGCCTTCCAGTCCATCGGCGTTGCGGTAGCGATAGACCAACCCGTCGTCGCGCAACTCCGCGCCGATCGCGTCGAGCGTCTTGAGCCACACCGGATCGGTCGACGAGACGAAGCGGACGAGCGGCATCATCAGCGCGGCGGCGTCCAGGGCGCGGCCGCCGCGCTCCTGCACGAAATAGCCGTGCTCGGGATGGCGGAAGTTTGCCCAGACGTCCTCGACGATCGCGTCGCGCGCCGTCGCCCACTCCACCAGCGGCGCCGGCAGGGAACGCTGATGCGCCAGCCGGATCGCGCGATCGAGCGCCACCCAGCACATCACGCGCGAATGCAGGAAGTGCCGAGGCGCGCTGCGCATTTCCCAGATGCCGGCGTCGGGCTCCTGCCAGTGCGCGATCACATGGTCGACGATGCCGCGCACATGCTGCCAGCCTTCGTGGCTGATCGCGTGGCCGTATTTGTTCGAGAGATAGACGCTGTCGAGCAGCTCGCCGAAGATGTCGAGCTGCGTCTGAGCGTGGGCCGCATTGCCGATCCGCACCGGGCGGCTGTCGTCATAGCCGGCCAGGTGCGGCAGCTCCCGTTCGTCCGCCGCCTCGCTACCGTCGATCGCATACATGATGCGGATCGGATGCTGCGGATCGGCGGCCATCACGCGCTTCGCCGCCCAGCGATTGAAATGCTCCGCCTCGTCGACGAAGCCGAGCCGCAGGAAAGCGTAGACGGTAAAGGAGGCGTCGCGGATCCACGTTGCGCGATAATCCCAATTGCGCCCCGCGCCGGTCGCCTCGGGAAGCGAGAAGGTCGCGGCAGCGGCGATCGAGCCGTGCCGCTCCGAGGTCAGTAGCTTGAGCGCGAGCGCCGAGCGCGTCATCGCCTCTCGCCACCGTCCTTTGTATGAGGAATGGTTCGCCCAGCTTCGCCAGGCCTCGGTCGTCGCGGCGACGTCCTGATCGATCGTCTGGTCGTCGGGGCAAAGCAGATCGTCGGCGCCCAGCACGAACCACGCGCTCTGCCCGGAGGTCAGCGTGAAACTTGCCGTCGCGGCGTCCGTGTCGGCCGACAGCGGTACGGAGGCGAACAGCCGCAACGACAGCTCGTGCCCGACGAAGCGAATGCCACCATCCAGCGCGTGGATCGTGGGTTGTTCGCGCGCATAATCGAAGCGTGGCGCGCACCGCATGGTGAACCGTACCGTGCCGCGCGTCGCCGTCACACGGCGGATCAGGCAACGCGCTGCGCGATCGGGATGAACACGCGCCGCGGCGAGCGGCATCAGGTCGCGGACCTCGGCGCTGCCGTCCTCCGCCATCCAGCGCGTCAGCAGCACGTTGGTATCGGGAACGTAGAGTTGCAGGCGCTCGGGCCGGTCGAGGTCCGGGTGAAGTGTGAACGCTCCACCCTTTTCCGTATCGAGCAGCTCGGCGAAGACCGTCGGGCTGTCGAGCGAAGGCCAGCACAGATAGTCGATCGTCGCATCGCGCGCGATCAGCGCCGCGGTCTCCAGATCACCGATGATGCCGTGGTCGCCGATCGTGCGCAGCGGCTCACCCATTGTCGCGGAACTCGGGATATAGCGTCATCCCGCCATCGACGAACAACGTCGTTCCCGTCACGTAATCGGCCTGATCGGACGACAGCCATACCGCGGCACGCGCGACGTCCTCGGGTTCGCCGATCCGGCCATAAGGGATCAGGCGCAACAGCTTTTCCAGCGCGGCCTCGGTCTCCCACGCCTCCTTGTTGATCGGGGTGCGGATCGCTCCGGGGGCGATGGCGTTCACGCGGATGCCGTCGGCGGCTACCTCCTGCGCCAGCGAGCGGGTCAACATACGGCTGCCCCCCTTCGATGCCGCATAATTGACGTGCCCGGCCCAGGGGATCACCTCGTGCACCGAACTCATCGTGACGATCGAGCCGGCGCTGCGCGCCGGTCGCGCTTCCTTGGGCTGCGCGCGGAAGCGCCGCACCGCCTCGCGTGCGCAAAGAAACTGTCCGGTCAGATTGACCTCGATGACAGTGTTCCAGTCCGCAAGCGACATGTCGGCGATCGCCGCATCTTTCTGCACTCCCGAATTGGCGACCAGTACGTCGACTCGCCCGAAGGCGCTGACCGCCTCGTCGAACAGCCTGACGACATCCTCTTCCTCGGAGACGTTGGCGCCGACCGCGATCGCCCGTCCACCATTGCCCCGGACACGCGACACCAGTTCCTCGGCGGCCTCGGCGTCCGAGTGATAGTTGACGACCACCGCGGCGCCGGCCGCCGCCAGCCCCTCGGCAACCGCCAGCCCGATGCCGGAACTCGCACCGGTGACCACTGCGACATGATCAGCGAGCGGCTGGGAGGGATTGGACATCGATGTCTCCTGTGGGATCGTGTGAGGGGTCAGGCGCCGGTCGGCGGTGCGGCGTTGACCGGCTCCGGCGCGGACACTGCGCGCAGCGTTTGCTCCTGCGCATCCGGGTCGATGCGGCGGACACGCGCGAGCGGCTCGATCTTCACCGCGCCGCCGGACTTCAGCGCCGCGACGATCGCCTCGATCACCAGCAGGTCGGCAAGCCCCTCCTCGCCGTCCGGTTCGGGATCGCGATCGTTGAGGATGCAGTCGGAGAAATAGCGCAGTTCGCCGCCGAACTGGTCGGTGGCCTTGTAGGTTTCGTGCGACTGCTTCTCGCCGATCTGACGATGATGCTCCAGGCCCTGCCCGAAGCCGAATGCCGGGTTCATCTCGATCGAGCCCTTGGTGCCCGCGATCGTCAGGCTGTCGACGTTGTTGGCGTAATAGCTGACGGTGAATTGCGCGAGCCGGTCGCCCGGCAGCCGCAGCGTGACCGCGATCGTATCGTCGAAGTCGCCGAACCCGGAGTCCGCATGCCGCACGCCGATCGCGGACACGACCTCCAGCGGCTCGGCCCCGAACAGGTATCGGATCGCGTTGATCGGATAGGCACCCATGTCGAACAGCGGCCCCGCCTCGATCCCGTTTTTGGCACGATGGTTGGCGGGATCGACCATCTGCGTGAAACAGGCAGTGAAGGCGATCAATTCGCCGAGTTCGCCGGCCCGGATGCGACGGATCGCATCGAGTGTCGCAGGCTCGAAATGCAGGCGATAGGCGGTCATCAACTTGGCGCCGCCGCGCTTTGCCGCCGCGATGATCGCGCGTGCTTTATCCGCCGACACATCGAGCGGCTTTTCGCAGAGGACGTGGATACCGGCCTCCAGCGCCGGAACCGCGAATTCGGCGTGACGCCAATTGGGGGTGGCAAGGTAGATGGCGTCGATCGTGCCCGACCGCAGCAGCTCCGGGAATTGTTCGTAGGAATAACGATCCGCGATGTCGTAATGCTTGCCGAGCGCCGCGAGCTTCTCGGGATCGCCAGATACCAATGCGGTCATTTCTGAATTGCCGGTGTGCGCGACGCCCGGCATCAACGCTTCCTGCGAGATATCGCCCAGCCCGACGATCGCGTAGCGGACCTTGCGTCCGCCCAGCCCCAGTGCCGATGCAATGCTCATAAAAAATCTCGCGTGATGTTCGATGAGTGCCGCAACCGCTTCGCAGCGGCTATTGGTTCCACGGAAACGGCGGGTCGGGCATCGAAACGGAGGACGGAGAATGAGCGGCGACATCGGTGTCGGCCTGATCGGTTATGGTCTGGGCGGGCGTGCCTTCCACGCCCCTTATGTGAGGGCGACGCCGGGCCTGACGCTTCGCGCGATCGTCTCCCGCGATGCGGCCAAGGTCCATGCCGATCTGCCCGGGGCGACGGTCGTTCCCGACGTCGAGACGCTGCTCGCCGCCCCGGGTATCGATCTGGTGATCGTCTCCAGCCCCGACGCGCTGCACGCCCAGCACGCGCTCGGCGCGCTGGCGGCGGGGAAGCATGTCGTGGTGGACAAGCCCTTCGCGACCTCGCTCGCCGACGCGCGACGGTTGGTCGCGGCGAGCGAGCGTGCCGACCGGTTGCTGACGGTGTTCCACAACCGGCGCTGGGATGCCGACTTCCTGACGCTTCGTGCGCTGCTCGCCGACGGCCGGCTGGGGGCGGTCGCGACCTTCGAGAGCCACTTCGATCGTTGGCGGCCGACCGCCGCCGCGACGTGGAAGGAGGCGCGCGCGGGCGGATCGTGGTTCGATCTCGGCCCGCATCTGGTCGATCAGGCGCTGGTGCTGTTCGGCCTGCCGCTCGGCATTACGGCGGATATCGCCACGCTGCGCACCGATGCCCCCGCCCCCGACTATTTTCACGCCACGCTGCGCTACCCCGACAAGCGGGTCGTGCTCCATTCGAGCAAGATCGTTGCCGACCATCGCCTGCGCTTCGCGGTCCATGGTACGGCAGGGAGCTGGATCAAGCACGGGATCGATCCGCAGGAAGCCGCGACCTTCAGCGGACGCGCGCCGGGTGGCGACGACTGGGGGCTCGATACGGAGGACGGCCTGCTCACCGATGCCGCCGGAACGCAGCAGGGCATTCCCACGCTGCGCGGCGACTATCGGCGCTTCTGGTCCGCACTGGTGGCCGCTATTCACGGCACCGGCGCAAATCCCGTGCCCCCGCGCGACGCCCTCGCGGTCATGGAGGTGCTCGACGCCGGCGAACGCAGTGCGGCGGGCCATGCCGAGGTGTTGCTCTAGCAAGCGATAGCCCTCCGCAGCGTGGTCGGTCCCGCCTGTGTCGGGCAGGTCGGCACCACCCGACAGCGCCCATAGGGCTCTGATCGACATCCGCGCAGGGGTTCGCTTCCGACGATCTCCTTCGTCGCCCTGCGCGGCGCCACGGGAGCGATGCTAGGCCGCCACGCGGCTCATCCGCTCCTTGCAGCGGGCGACCCAATCGCGGACCACCGGCTCGTCGGGCATCATCGCCGTGAACCACAGGAATGGCGAACTGCAGAGCATGTCCGCCGCCGAAAAGCGCTCGCCGAGCAGCCACGGTCCGCGGCGCAGCGGCTCAGCCAGCCGCTCGATCGTCGTATCGAAGTCGCGCAGTCCGGCGTTGATCGCCGGGTGATCGACATTCGCCCACTTCAGGATCAGCAGCGGCTCCATGACGCCCTGGTAATAGGACAGCCACGACAGATAGGCGCCCCGCCCGGGCTCACCGACGACCGGGCCCAGGCCCGCATCGGGATAGGCGTCGGTCAGATAGAGGATGATCGCCCCGCGCTCGCGCACCGCATCGTCGCCGTCGATGAGATACGGCACCTTGCCCTCCGGGTGCGGATTGGCAGGGTCGCGCACGCCGGAACCATCCTGTCGCGCGATCGACACCTCGCGCAGCGCAATATCGGCCGAGAGCATCCGCACGAGCGTGACGACGGTATCGGACCGCGAGTTCGGCGAGAAATATAGCGTTGGCATCCTTGGACTCCTTGCGTTGAATGACCCGCCCGATCTACGCAGTTGCTCCTGACAATTTCGGGCAGCAGGAATGGCGCGGTCGGATCGCTTGATGCGTTTGCTCGAGGCGTTGCGCCACCTGCCCAAACCGGTGACCGCCGCGCGTCTCGCGGCCGAAACCGAGATTTCGCCGCGCCAACTGTACCGGGACATCGCAACCTTGCGTGCGGGCGGCGCGCTGATCGATGGCGCCGCGGGCTATGGCTATACCCTCACCGAGGACCCGACCTTGCCGCCGCAAAGCTTCTCTCGGCTTGAGATCGAGGCGCTGATGCTTGGTGTCGCCAGCCTCGGCGATTACGGCGACGCGGCGCTGGCGGTCGCCGGGCGCAACGCACTGGCACGGATCGTCGCCACGCTCCCCGACCGACAGGCGCGACAGGCCGCTCATGCGACGATCCGGTCGTGGCGGCCACCCGAGCCCCGCGCCGCGATCACCGTCGATCTCGGCCTGTTGCGGGAGGCGTGTTGGGACGAATCCAGCGTCCGCATCACCTATCGCGACGCGCGCGAGCAGATAACCGAGCGAGAGATTCTGCCGCTCGGTATGTCGTACAGCCCGCGCACGCTGATGCTGGTTGCCTGGTGCCAGTTGCGCGATGGCTATCGCACGTTCGAGGTGCCGCGGATCATAGCGCTTTCACGCGGCGGCACGAGCTTCCGGCCACGCCGGGTGCAGTTGCTGCGCGATTACGTCACGCTGCGTACCGCCGAGTGGAAGCGCAAGGAACAAACCGCGCTTCCACGCGCGTGATGTTCAGGCGCGCCCCTGCGCCATGACGAAGGCGAAGACGTCGGCCCATTGCGCGTCGGTCTGCTGGCGCGTCGAACCCAGACCGTGTCCGGCGTCGAAGTCGACCCGCAGCAGCACCGGCCCGCCGGTCGAGGCGGACTGCAAGCGCGCCGCCATCTTTGCGGGATGCCAGGGCGCGACACGCGGATCGGTCATCCCCGTCATCGCCAGCACCGCCGGATAGCGCGTGCCATCCTTGACCTTCTGATAGGCGTCCATCGCCACCAGCCCGCGATATTCCGCGTCGTTCGACGGATCGCCGAACTCCGGGAAATTGGGGGCACTGTTCTGCTCCACCCCGGCGCGCGAGGTGTTGGTCCAGCCGACGTTGTCGATCGCGCCGGCGAACAGGTCGGGCCGTTCGACCAGAGCGTTGCCGACCGCGATGCCGCCCGCCGACGTGCCCATGATCGTCAGCCGCTTCGGCGAGGTCCAGCCCGCCTTCACCACCGCCTCGCATCCATCGATGAAGTCGCGCCAGGTGTTGGGCTTGTTCGCCTTTTGCCCGGCGCGCCACCACGGCGAGCCGAATTCACCGCCGCCCCGTGCATGAACCTCGAACATCACCCCGCCGCGCTCAAGGAACGCGATCGAGCGCGGCGAGAAGTACGGCGCGGCGGAAATGCCGTAGCTCGAGTAACATTGCCCGAGCGCCGGGGCGGAGCCGTCACGCTTCAGCCCCTTTTTCGCGATGATCGAAACCGGCACCTTGGTGCCGTCGCGCGCGGTCGCGATCAGGCGTACCGACTCGTACGACGCGGTCGAGAAGGTCGGTCGCGGGCTCAGCCCGGTATCGACCAGTCGCCCGCCCGGCCGATACCGATAGATGCCGGCCGGCTCCACCCAGCCGGACATCCGCACATCGACGCCGTCCTGATCGGTCGACCCGAACAGCGCATAGATGCCCGCATCGAACGGCATCGGGATGTCGGTCACCTGCCCGCCCGGCGCGATCCGGTGCAACGTCATGGGACCGCCGTTCTGACGCGCGAAGTAGACGCCGTCGCGCGTCGCGACCAATCCCGCATCGGAGGTTTCGATCGGCGTCTTGCCCTCTGGCATGACCACGGTCGCACGCGCGAGATCGGGCGCCGTCGCCGAGGTCCGCAGCACCCGTCCCAGCGGTGCGTCCTTTTCCGACACGACATAAACGTCGCGTCCGCGCAGCGCGAAGCTGGTTGCGCGATCCTCCATTCGCGCCACTGCACGCCAGCGCGCCTTGCCCGTCATCACCTCCGCCACTGGCGCAGCGAACAGCGGATTTTCGCGCCGGACGCCGCCAAACGGCAACAACAACGCGATGTCCGATCCCGGGGTGAGGACCACGAACGGAAAGTCGATCGGCAGCAACGTATAGCCGTCGACCATGTCGCCACCGCTTGCGATCCGCACGTCCTGCTTCGGATCGGTGCCGAGCCGGTGCAGCCACGCCACCGTGTTGAGAAAATAATCCGCGGCGCCGCGCACCGCGCCCTCACGGCCGCGCGTGTAGAAGAAGCCCGAGCCATCGGGCAACCATTGCGGGCTGGCGAAGCGTGCGCGATCGATCGTCTCGGGGAAATGCGTACCGTCGGCGACCCGCATGATGCGCGCGACCGACTCCTCCGATCCGGCCGGCGACATGCCGTAGGCGACCAAGCTGCCATCGTCCGAGGCGCGCCACCAATCCAGGCTCATATGTGCGCCGCCGGCATCCTTCACCGTCTCTGGATCGACGAGCAGCTTCTTCTCGGCCCCCGCTCGCTCGATCACATAGAGCTTCGGGACGCTCGCCCCGCTGGGGCGGAACTCGAGGAAGGTCGCGTCACCGATCCGCTGCAAGCGCGAGGCCAGCGGCAGGTCGCCGGTCAGTTCCCCGATCCGCCGCAGCAGCGCGTCATGATCGGGCAGCGCGTCGAGTGCCTGCCGCGCGTAAGCACCCTGCGCGCGCATCCACGGCTCCCAATCGGGATCCTTCGGATTCTCCATCCAGCGATACGGATCGCGCAGCGTATAGCCGAGCCGGGTGTCGACCGCCTCGACCTGTTTGGCCACCGGCGGCTTCGTTGTTTGCGCCCGTGCTTTGTGCGAAAAGGACAGGAAGGTGGTGGCAGTCAACGACAAGACGAAGTCACGACGATCCATGTGCAGCCCCCCAGCATACCGATGCCGCACGACTAGCCATCGCTCGCGACATCTCTCTCCAATCTGCGAGAGGCTGACACAAAGGCGTCGCAGAGTCGACAGGATCGTGATCAAAACACTGCGAATTGGAAGAAGTTGTTGTTCGTTCGGCCGGCATACGGCGTATTGCCCGCCTACGTTGCGTTTCGACGAGGCTCGCCAAGGGCTGGCGAGGGTTCGCGCGCGCACCTAAAGCTATTCGCTCGCTGCCTTGGAGTTATCGATGCGCCGTCCCGTCCTGCTCGCTCTTGCGCTTGCCTCCGTCCCCGCCCTGCTTGCCGCACAGGACGGCAAGCCTCGCTATCAGCCCTGGGGGCTCGAGCTTCAGAATATGGACCGCAACGTTAAGCCGGGCGACGACTTCTATGCCTATGCGCTGGGGACGTGGTTGCGCGATCATCCGATCCCCGCCGACAAGGTGGGGGCCGGTTACAACTACGACCTGCCCGACGAGATCGAGGGACAGGTCCGCCGGATCGTCGAGGAGGCGGCAGCTTCCCCGACGACACCGACGGCGGGGAAGGTCGGCGATTTCTATGCGGCATGGATGGACGAACGCGCGATCGATGCGCGCGGGCTGGCCCCGCTGAAGCCGTGGCTGACGCGGATCGATGCGGTACGGACGCGTCCGCAGCTCATCCAGCTCATGATGCGGCCGGGCTTCGCCGCGCCGGTGAATATCGGCATTTCGACCGACGCGGACGATCCGACCCGCTACATGGTCGATGCGGGGCAAGCGCGCCTGGGCTTGCCAACGCGCGATTATTACCTGCTGACCGGCGAAAAATACGACACGATCCGCCGCGCCTATCGCGCCTATCTCATCAAGATTCAGGAACTGGCGGGCATTGCCGATGCCGCCGCCAAGGCGGACCGCATCATCGCGCTGGAAACGCGGTTGAGCCAGGATCAGTGGACGCCGGAACAGCGTCGCGATCCCGTCAAGACCCACAATCCGATGACGCGCGCCGAGTTGATGCGGCTGGCACCGGAATTGGATTGGAGCCCGACGCTCGCGTCCATGGGGCTTGCCGGGGCCACGAAGGTGAATGTGTCGGAACCGAGCGCGGTGGCGGCAGCATCGAAGCGGCTGGGCGACGTGCCGCTCGCGACGTGGAAGGAATGGATGACCGCGCGGTTCATCTCGGGCGCCGCGCCCTTCCTTCCCCATGCCTTCGATCAGGCGAATTTCGACTTCTACTCCAAGACCCTGCGTGGCGTGCCCGAGCAGCGTGCGCGCTGGAAGCGCGGCATGGGACTGATCGACGATGCGCTGGGCGAAGCGGTCGGCGCGATCTATGTCGAGCGTTACTGGTCACCGGCGACGCAGGCCAAGGCCGATGAACTCGTCGCCGACATGCAGGCCGCCTATAAGGAAAAGATCGACGCGGCGACGTGGATGGACGCCGCCACCCGCACCGCGGCGCTGGCCAAGCTCGCCACCTTCGACCCGCGCGTCGGCCATCCGAAGAAGTGGATCGATTATTCGACGCTGAAGGTCAGCCGCACCGATCCGCTCGCCAACAATCTTGCCGTCCAGGACTTCCAGTGGCGGCTGCAACTCCAGCGCTTCCCGAAGCCGGTCGATCGCGGGCTGTGGTACATGACGCCGCAGACGGTGAACGCCTATTACGATCCGACGATGAACCAGATCACGCTGCCGGCCGCGATCCTTCAGCCGCCGTTCTTCGACCCGAACGCCGATCCGGCGGTCAATTATGCCGAAACCGGCGCCTCGACGATCGGGCACGAAATGGGCCACGGCTTCGACGATCAGGGGCGACAGTTCGACGAAAAGGGACGTCTGCGCGACTGGTGGAGCAAGGAAACCGCCGCCAAATACAACGTGCAAGCCGATCGTTTGGCGAACCAGTTCGACCAGTATGAGCCGATCCCCGGCGTCAAGATCAAGGGACGCCTGACGCTGGGTGAAAATCTCGCCGACCTTGGCGGGCTGGAGACCGCCTATGCCGCCTACCGCCGCTATGTCGCGCGGCACGGCGAGCCGCCGGTGCTCGACGGCATGACCGGCGATCAGCGCTTCTTCCTTGCCTATGCGCAGGCATGGCAGGGCAAGCGACGCGAGGAGGCGGTCCGGCAGCAATTGCTCAGCGACCCGCATTCACCCGATAAATATCGTGTCAACGGCATCGTTCGCAATTTCGGGCCCTGGTACACGGCGTTCGGCGTGAAGCCGGGCGACGCGATGTATCTGCCGCCCGAACAGCGGGTGAGCATCTGGCAATAACGGGCGCGGCGCGGGACGGATCGTAGCCGCGTTCGTCCCCGCCGCTCCGCAGGCTGAACCAACGACGGCGTGGATCAGCACCTCTCGTCCAAGATCGCCTGCTCACGGGCGTTCTAACGCATTCGCCTGCCGCGGTTTTTCGACCTGGCACCCCCTCGCGCTTAACGGCTCGGTAACGCCGTCGACGATAAGCGCCCCTCATCGCAGCGCCGGGCAATCTTGCTCGGGAATCAACGACCTAAGTCGTCGCTGCGTTCAGAAGGGGAAATCTTGGTGAAGCTGATGAATGCCGCTTTTTGTACGCTGCGAAACGGGATTTCGGCAGCGGCTCTGGTCAGCGCGATCGTCGTGCCCGCCTATGCGCAAGAAGCCGCGCCAACGACCGCCAGCGACGTGACCACCGCCAGCGAGACGCCCGTTGCCGCCACCGTCGCTGACGCGCAGGCGCCGGCCGCCGCACCGGCGGAGCCTGCACAGGGCGCGACCGTCGTCGTCACCGGCACGCTGTTCCGCGATTCGAACGCGACCTCGATCTCGCCGGTGACGGTGCTCAACTCGGCGACCCTGGAGCGCGCCAATATCACCACCGCACAGGATGCGATCCGCTCGGTTTCGGCCGACAGCGCCGGGTCGATTTCGACCGGCTTCCGCAACGGCTTCTCGGCCGGCGGCGCGGCAGTGTCGCTGCGCGGTCTGGGCGTGTCGTCGACCGTGGTGTTGATCGACGGCCTGCGCTCGGCCAATTTCCCACTGAACGACGACGGCCACAACGCCTATGTCGATCTGAACTCGATCCCCTTCAGCACGATCGACCGGATCGAGGTGCTGAAGGACGGCGCGTCCTCCACCTATGGCGCCGATGCGATCGGCGGCGTCGTGAACCTCATCAGCAAGAAGAACGTGCAGGGCGTGCAGGGCTCGGTGCAGGGCGGCGCGACCGAGAAGGCCGATGGTTCGCACTACCGTGCGACGCTGACCGCCGGGTTCGGCGATTATCCTTCGCAGGGCTTCAACTTCTACCTGAACGGCGAATATACCTATGACGGGTATATCACGAACAACGCGCGCGGTTATCCGTTCAACACGCTCGACCTGCGCGCAAGCGGGCTGACCGACCGCAACCGCAACGACGATTCGCTGACCACGCCCAACCCGCAGGCGGTGGTGACGCAGGTGCGGCAGACCGATCTCAACAATCCGCTCGCCGGACAGGTCGGTGCGCCGCTGACCAACCAATACCAGCTTCTGAACCCCAATTCTTGCCCCTATGGCACCTTCACCGTGACCTCGGGCGCGGCGCAGGGCACGGGTTGTTCGCACAGCCTGCCCGACGAATATTTCATCATCCAGCCGCGTCAGCAACGCTACTCGACGACCGGTCGCCTGACCGTGCGGCTTAGCGACAATCTGGAAGCCTTTGCCAGCGGCAGCTATTCGCATTCGGAGGTCAGCATCGTCGGCGCGCCGCAGGGCATCCGCCAGACGCAGCCGTTCGGCGGGTCGGCGGCGCTCGCCTCCAGCAGCCCGGGGATCGTGCTGCCGGTCTACATCTGCTCCGCGGGCGTCAACTGCGCCAATGCGGCGGATCGCAGGCTGAACCCGAACAACCCCTATGCCGCCGCCAACGCCAACACGCCCGCGAACGGCGCGGCGCGCATCTATTACCTGTTCGGTGACATTCCGGCGGGCAGCGACCGCTATGTCGACGTGTTCCGTACCACCGCCGGCATTTCGGGCGACCTGGGCAATGGCTTCAAGTTCCGCCTGAACGGCGTGTACGCCCGCGACAATTTCAGCGTCACGCAGCGCGGCTTCATCAACATCCAGGGCCTGCTGAACGCGATCAACACCGGCGCGTACAATTTCGTCGATCCGAGCCAAAACAGCGCGGCGGTGCGTAACCAGATCTCGCCCGAGCGCACGACGCCGTCCTATTCGACGGTCGCAACGATCGGCGGTTCGCTCATCAAGTCGCTGATTGAGCTGCGCGGCGGCGACCTAAACGTCGGGGCCGGTTTCCAGATCCGTCGCGAGACGCTCATGAACCGCAACCAGAATGCGGACTTGAGCTATTATGCGCTGAACACCTCGTCGGCACAGGGTCGCCAGACCGTGACCGCAGGCTTCTTCGAGATCGATGCGCCGTTCCTGGAGCAGCTCGACCTCAACGTCTCGGGCCGGTACGACCACTATTCACAGGGCTACAGCCACTTCTCGCCGAAGGTCGGGCTGAAGTTCACGCCGATCCCGGCGCTGTCGCTGCGCACCACCTATTCGCAGGGTTTCCGCGCGCCGACCTTTGCCGAGTACAATCCCGCGAGCAGCTATTCGGGCTTCTCGTCCTTCACCCCGAATGCGGCCTTCATCGCCGCACACCCGGGCAATGCGGCGTACACGAGCACGTACAACATCGGCAGCGGCGCAACCGGCAATCCGGACATCAAGCCGGAAGTGTCGCGCAGCTTCACCGCCGGTGCGATCCTGAAGCCGACGCGCTGGTTCCACCTCACCGCCGACTATTACAACATCAAGAAGTCGGCACTGATCGTCAGCGGCCCGCTCCGCGCGGCGGCCATCGACGCCTATTACAGCAAGAGCAACGCCACCGACGGCTGCGCGGCGCTCGCGGCGGTCGGCCCGGGCTATAAGTGCAACGTCGTCGACGCGCCCGATCCCTCCAACCCCAACGCGCTGCCGCGACTGCTGGTGTTCGACGTGCCCTACGTCAACGCCAACTATCAGGTCAGCTCGGGCATCGACATGCAGGCGACCGCCAACGTCCGCCTGCGCGACGACGTCCGCTTCATCAGCCGCGTCGACGTGACCCGCGTGCTGCGGCTCGATCTGGTGACGCCGGAGGGCGTGGTGCAGAAATATGCCGGGACGCTCGGGCCGTACGAGCTGTCGTCGGGCGGCGGCACGCCGCGCATCCGCGGCAACTGGCAGAACGCGCTGGAAGTGGGCAACTTCTCGCTCACCGCGACGACCTATTACGTCGGTCGCATCAAGCAGGTCGCAGCGGATCGGATCACCCCGGTGAACGGCGAGATCGACCTGTCGTGCAAGAACACGCTGGCACCGATCGTCAGCGGAAGCGATCCGAACAACCACTGCTACATCCGGCCGTTCATCTACACCGACCTGAACGTCGCGCTGCGCGTGAACGATGACTTCCGGTTCTTCTTCAACGTCCAGAACCTGACCAATGCGCGCGCACCGCTCGCATCGGCGGCCTATACCAGCAACCCGAACTATCTGAGCAGCTGGCACTACGCCGGGCTCGTCGGCCGCAACTTCAGCGCGGGCGCGAGCTTCAACTTCTGATCTGAACCCGTCGGCGGCGTGCAACGAGCCAGGTCTCGATGCACGCCGCCCGATCAGGTCACCCGGAACATCGGCGGCGCATCCGCCACTTCGGCGAGGTTCAGCTCGAGCTTCTCGCCGCTTTCCAGCAACACGCCGACCGTGAACGCGCCGTAGGCGATCAACGGCAATACCGCGCGTCCGTCCGGCCCGAACGACACCGCCCGCGGATCGCGCCCGAAGGTCGGATGCAGGAAGAACAACGCCTTCTGCCCCGAAAGCGTTACGCGATCGGGGTTGAGCGGCTCGACCGTCAGGTTCACTTCGAACTCGTTCGGATTGAGCGCCAACGGCTTCACCGATGCGCGCAGCATGACGGCGTCGACCAGCGACTCCATGTTGCCGCCGAACAGCCCACGCCACGGATCGTCGGGGTAGCGGATCAGCGTCGGCAGCTGCGAGCGCATCACGGCGATATCGCCCTGCGCGCGCTCGCTGTTGGGCAGCAATTGCTGCGCGCGGGTCAGGACGCCCTCGGCATAAGCGAGCACGTCGGCGGCCGGATTGCTACTCTCGTTGAGTTGCAGCGTGCCGAGGCTTTCGGCGCGCTTGCGCTTGTCGTCGTCGCGGGATGAGGCGCGTTCGCGCTCCAGCTCCGCCTTGATCTCCTCCGACTCCCGCAGCGCGCGCTCATAATCGGCATCGGATTTCAGTTTCGCCGCCGCTGCCTCCACCCGCAACTGATCGAGCGATTGGCGGACGCGAGCGAGTTCGATCTGCTCCTTCACGCGTTGGGTCCGGCGGAGCGTCTCGATCGCCTCGTTGCGCGCAACGACCATCTCGATGATGAAATAGCGCCGCATCCACAGATAGGCGATCAGGAAGCCCAGCGTCGCGAATGTCACCATCAACAGGCCACCGGGGATCGCACCGCCGCTGGCGCGCGCGCAGACCGGGAACAATGCCTCGGCCTGCTCCGACGACAGACCGGGTCGATAGCGATCCGCCACGCATCGGCCGAGCAACGCCTGCGTCCCGTTGAGGTTCGCGGTCACATCGACCGCCAGTTCGAAGAAGCGCTGCTCCCAGCTGGCGTATTGCGTCAGCGTCACGCCGATGATGATCTTCGTCAGCCAATCGGCAACCTGCTCCAGACTGCTGCTTTCGGCGTAGGGAATAACGACCGGCTCGCTCGACGCGGGTGCCTCATCCCGGACAGCGGCGTTATCGCCAGCCGCCTCGGTGACCGTCGCCGTGCTTTTGCTCATCGCCTCGGCAGCGGCGACCTTCACCCGGCTGATCGCGTTGGTGACGTCGACACGGTGGATCGGAAGGCCGAACAGCAGCCCCAGCAATGCCCCGACGAGTGCCGAACAGCACACCGTCATCACCACCCAGCCGATGAAATGGCCCCAGGTCGCCGCACCGGCGGCGAAGAGCACCAGAAGGACGAGGCAGAGGAAGCCGAACAGCAATTGCCCTGCCATCGCGCGCTCGGTCTGGTCCGACGTCGCGCTGCCGAAGGTCAGCATCATGACAGCCCCAGCGCGGTCAGCAGCGCCTGATCGATCAGCCCCTCGGGAAGCCCGTTCTGACGCCGGAAGCGCGCGATCGCCGACGTGGTGTGACGGCCGACGTCGCCGTCCGGCGCGCCCACCTCCGTATAGCCGAGCTTCACCAGCCGCTTCTGGACTGCGAGCACCGTGGCGGCGTCCGGCTGCGTTGCGGGCGGATCGGCGAGCACCCGTCGCACCTTGTCCAGCCACGCCCGTCGCTCCGCCATCCCGATCAGCCCGCCGTTGACGCGACGGGTGCAGTCGAGGAAGTCGTCGGCATCGGCGGTTTCGTTGATGTCCTTCAATGTCCAGAATGCCGCGGCGAGCGCCAGTGCGTTCGCGGGCGTCGCGGCGCGCTCCGGGTGCGCGGGCAGGTCCTTGATCCCCGCCTTCTCCCCCACGATCGTGTAGTTGGCACGTCCGGTCAGTTGAATGTAGCCGCGCCCTCGGAACAGATAACCGTCCAAGCTGGGCGGCTTCGCATTGCCCAACCGCCCGCCATAGACCTGACAGCCGAACGCCTGGGGGTTGCCCGCACAGGTGGCGGCCGCCTCCGCGGTTGGAAAGCGCCTGGGAAAAACTTCCATCAGCCGCCTTGCCGAATAGTTCAGGTTCTCCTCGACGACCGTCAGACCACTGGACTCGTGGCCAAGCTGCGCAAGGAAGAACTGCAGTCGGTTGGGCGTGTCGAGGATGCCGGCCTGCTTGAGCACGGCAGGCCCGTCCTTGGCGAAGCTATCCAGCCGATCTTTCGGCGCGCGCGGATACAGGGATGCGAGCTTATCACTGGTGATCATCGAATTCCCCCTCGATGAATGCAGCACAGCGACCTTGTGTTTGACGCAGGTATAGGCGCCCCGACGGATTTATTGTCAATAATCTGTTTAGGTTACTCTCTCGGAGCGACCACAGGTTGTCACCGGACCTCTGCCGCCGGGCATGGGACGGCGTGACGAACGCGCCGGGATAAACTGCAACGATGCCGCGTTTGCGCATCGTGAGGGAGATGCTCGAATGAAGGCAATGGTCGTTCACGCGCCGGCGGCGCTCGATACACTACGGCTGGAAGAGCGCCCCGACCCGGGCGCACCGGGACCCGGCGAGATCCGCGTGAAGCTGCACGGCAGCTCGCTCAACTTCCACGATCTGGGCGTGGTCACCGGGCGCATGGGCGCGGCCGATGGCTTGATCCCGTTGGCCGATGGCGCCGGGGTGGTCGAAGCGGTCGGCGCGGAGGTCAGTGAGTTCGCGCCGGGCGATCATGTCGTATCCTGCTTCTTCCCGGATTGGCAGAACGGGGCGCCGACGATCGGCGACTTCCAGCGGACACCCGGCGACGGCATCGACGGCTTCGCGCAGGAATATGCGGTGCGCCCCGCCACCGCCTTCACCCGCGCACCCGACGGACTGGACCACGTCGAGGCCGCGACGATCACCACTGCCGGGCTTACCGCGTGGCGCGCGCTGGTGGTCGACGGCAAGCTGAAGGCCGGGGACAGCGTATTGCTGCTCGGCACCGGCGGGGTTTCGATCTGGGCGTTGCAGATCGCCAAGCTGATGGGCGCGCGTGTGGCGATCACCTCCTCGTCGGACGAGAAGCTGGAGCGTGCCCGTGCGCTCGGCGCGGATCATGTCGTCAACTATCGCACGCAGCCCGATTGGGGGAAGGCGATCCGTGCATGGAGCGACGGGCGCGGTGTCGATCACGTCGTCGAAGTCGGCGGCCCCGGTACGCTGGCGCAATCGATCGAGGCGGTGCGGGTGGGCGGGCATATCTCGCTGATCGGCGTCCTGACAGGCGCCAGCGGCGAGGTGCCGACCGCGGCGCTGATGAGCAAGCAGGCGCGGTTGCAGGGATTGATCGTCGGCAGCCGTGCCGAGCAGCAGGATTTCGTGCGCGCGATCGAACAGGGCAAGCTGCGTCCGGTGATCGATCGTCGGTTCGCGCTCGACGATCTTGCCGACGCCTTCCGCTACGAAATGGGAGCGTCGCACTTCGGCAAGATCGGCGTCGAATGGTGATCGCCGCCGAATAGCGCCGCGCGCCTCCGCACCAAGCTTGTCCTGACCCGCCCGATCGCTCATTCTCTCATCAAAGGGGATGCGAGAATGAAGTGGTTGCTGTTCGTCCTGGCGCTGACCGGCGCGGCATCTTCGTCGGCCAGGGATCTCGCGGTTCCCGCTGACAAGGGGTGGAAACATGCGGAAACCGGCATCATCCTGTCACCGCAACTCGCCGGGCTTTCACGTACCGCGCTGACCGATGCGACCCAAAGCGAGCATGACGTGGCGGCGCAATTCGCGGTCGCCGATGGCAGTGTCACCGCGACGATCTACATCTTCCACCCGGCGATCGCGGATGTGGGCATCTGGTTCGATCGATCGCGCGCCACGCTCGAGAACCGCGACATCTACCGCAGCGCCGCGCCAGCCACCATCGATCCCGTCAGCTTCGCCGCGTCCGGCACCGGCCCCGCGACCGCACTACGACAGGATTACGCCATCGCTGGCGGCCCGTTCCGCAGTACCGCCCTCGCTGTCGTCCCTGTTGGGGAATGGATCGTCACCCTTCGCATGACGGCGCGGACCCTCACCTCGCAACAGCTCGATGCGGCATTGCTGGACGTGATCAAGGCGATCCGCTGGCCCGCTCCCACGCCGGCACCCGCAACAGACATCCAGCCGATCAAGACTTGTGCCGCGCCGCTGACCTTCAAGAAGGCGAAGCAGATCAAGCCGAACGGCTCCGACCTGCTCGTGTCCCTGCTCGGCGGCGCTCTTGCGCGAAAGGAAAAGGAGGAAGCGGACTCGTCACCGCGGCCGCGCTCCACCTGGTGCCGTGACGGCGCGGGAACGCCCGAATATGGCGTCTATCGCGCGGGCGAAGAGCAATCCGGCTATGCGCTGGCGCTCCATGATGCGGGCCGGGTGGTGAATGTCTCTCCGTCGCTCATGGGCCAGATCGACAAGACCGGTGGCTATTCGGTGACGCTGGTGGACGTCGACGGTGGCGTGGTGGCGCTTTCCTCCTTCGCGACGATGCCCACACCCAAGCAGGTGTGGGACCTGATCGGCTCGGGCAAGCGGATGGGCACCGCCAGGCGGGGCCAGATAACGATCGACCCGTCGGCGCTGTAACGCGCTTTCGTCCCCCCGCCTGTCGCGCCCACTTTGCCTCGACCGGCTTCTGACGTATCAGGATCGCATGATGACCCGGCGCAACGTGCTCGCTTCCTCCCTCGCTCTTTCCGCGGCCGCCGGTTTGGGGGCGGCCCCCACGCGGGCGGGTCGCCTGAAACAGTCGGTCAGCCGGTGGTGCTACCAGAACATTCCGCTCGACGATCTGTGCGCCGCCGCCGCGCGCATGGGCTTGCAGGGGATCGACCTGCTGCAGCCCGGCGAATATGAGACGCCGCGCCGGCATGGGCTTCGCTGCACGATGGGTTATGCCGCGGACATCATGACGATCCCCAACGGGCTCAATCGTCGCGAAAATCACGACGCGATCGAGAAGGCGTTCCGCGTCGGCATTCCGCAGGCCGCGAAGGCCGGCGTGCCGAACGTCATCGCTTTCTCCGGCAATCGCCGTGGCATGTCCGACGAGGAAGGCGCGGCCAACGCCGTCGCCGGGCTGAACCGCATCAAGCGGATCGCCGAAGACAATGACGTCACGATCTGTATCGAGCTGCTGAACAGCAAGGTCGACCACGCCGATTACATGGCCGATCACACCGCCTGGGGTGTGCGGGTCGCGCAGGAAGTCGCGTCGCCGCACGTCAAGTTGCTCTACGACATCTATCACATGCAGATCATGGAAGGCGACCTGATCGCGACGATCAGGAAGAACATTCAATGGATCGGGCATTTCCATACCGGCGGGGTGCCCGGGCGGCACAATCTCGACGACACGCAGGAGGTCAATTGGCAGGCGGTCGCGCGCAGCGTCGCCGACCTGAACTTCCAGGGTTATTTCGCGCACGAGTTCGTGCCCGTAGGCGACCCGCTGACCGCATTGGCGCAGGCCGTCAAGACCTGCACCGTCTAGGCTCCGGCCGCACGGCGGCACGCAGCCGTTAGGCGAACAAGCAGCCCGGTACGCCGGTCGTGATCCTGTCGCTTGGCTCGAACGCCACCGTCGTTAAGGTGCCGTCAGCGCGTCGCCAACTTGGTGCCGAGCAGCACGAGCCGCTCGCCCGTAATCCCGAACCAATGCGGCACGCCGGCCGGGATCAGCAGCACGTCACCGGCACGCAGCGGGCGCGTCGTTCCGCCCTCGATCCGCTCGCCCTCGACCAGCCCCTCGCGGCGCGTGGCGGGCGCGACCAATGTGCCACCCGAAACCAGCGTGCCCGCGCCTTCCAGCACGATCGCATATTCGGCCTCCGCCGGATGAACCGCCGGTCGTCCCGGCTTTTTCCAGATTTCGACCGCAACGACATGCGCGCTGTCCTTGACCAGCGGCCGCCACGCGAATCCCTGTTCGGGCTTCATTTCCGCGAGCATCGCCGCGGCCTGCGCGCGGACCTCGCTGGCGCTGGCGAAATCGCGGTCGGCCGGCGTAGAGGCGGCGACCTGCCCGGCCGCATAGGTCGGCAGCGTCGCCGCTACGAGCGTGACCGCCAACGCGATCGCCTGTTTTCCCCTGATCATCCGCATCCGTCGCCTGCCTCTCCCAACGCACTATCCTTGCATCGACATCGGCAAAGCACAATGGACGACATTTCAGCCTAGCGAAGATCATCGACCCAGATCAGATTACTCCCGCTCCTCCTCTATATCGTTAGGCGAGAGACATCTACATAGCTCGCAAAGTTGAGCGACATCATACAGTTTCCAACAACGCCCGAGAATACTTTGGCATCGCCGACACGTTCAGCCCGGCACCCATTGACGCTCAAAAGCGGGAAGCTGATCTATGTATTATCATGACAAGCGGCTGCAATACCCCGTCGTGGTCGACAAGCCCAATCCAGCCTTTGCGCGGATGCTTCAGCAGGCGATCGGCGGCGTGGAAGGTGAAATCCGCGTCTGTATGCAATATTTCTTCCAGGCGTGGGGTAACCGCGCGCCCACCACCAAATATCGCGACATGCTGTTGCACACGGCGACCGAGGAAATCGGTCACATCGAGATGCTGGCGACCGCCGTGGCGCTGAACCTCGAAACAGCGCCTTCGTCGGCGCAGGAAGAAGGCGCGACCGATGCGATCGTCGGCGCCGTCATGGGCGGCGGTAGTGCGAAAGCGTCGATCGAAGGGCTGATCCACAAGAACCTGTTGTCGGGCGGTCTCGCGGCGATGCCGATGGATTCGGATGGTGTTCCCTTCAACATGAGCCACATCTATGCCAGCGGCAATGTCGCGGCGGACATGTACTGCAACGTCGCGGCGGAGAGCACCGGCCGCGTGCTCGCGGTACGGCTGTTCAACGCCACCGACGATGACGGCATGAAAAAGATGCTCCACTACATGATTGCGCGCGATACGATGCATCAGCAGCAGTGGCTGGCCGTCCTCGAAGAGCTTGGCGGCCCTTCGGCGAACCTCCCGATCCCCAATTCCTTCCCGCAGGAGCTGGAGGATCAGGAGAACAACTACAATTTCTACGCCACCGCCGCCGACGGCACGGTGCCCGAAGGACGCTGGACCAGCGGACCGTCGGTCGATGGTCGCGGCGAGTTCACGGTCTTCCCGAACCGGCCACTCGGCGAAGAGCCCATCCTGGGGCCGGCGCGACCAGACAGCGCCGCCCAGGGGCAGCAGATCGGCTGAGCGTTCAGCAGGCGGGGCACACCCTGGGTGACGCCCCGCCCCTCGCCCGCCGCTCCGACGTGGAAGGTGATGAGCTTCAGACCACGGCGCGTCGTTCCAGCGGCGCTTCGGTCTGATCGATGCGCATTTCGCCATCAACCTTCAGCCTGCCCCATCCACCGGCAACGATCGGACGCCGCCGTGAGCCACGCGATCGGCAACATCATGTACATGGCTCTCCCCGACTGAACGGTCCGCGTAACCCCGTGCACGACGACCGTCCTTCTGCGACCAGCGCCTATCCTCATGATGGATGCCCGCGCCGAGGCCGAACAACTCTCCCATCAAAGACGGCATAGTGGACATGGCCGGGAATGAGGCGCTGCGCTCCACGCCGCCGAAGATGCCGGTGACCAACTCAGGCCGGATCGATGACGAGCATCAACCGCCGCTGTCGACCGGCAATGATCGGCGGCGAGCGGTGCAGCACGGTTGGAGGATCGAGCAATAAACTACTGCGCGTCAATCGGGGGTAGAGTGACGGTGAAAGGGTGCGGCAGGATCGCGCCGGGCGATCACCTGCGCCGGCGCTGTCGCTCGCTACGGTAACGGAGCAGCGCCTCCACTGCATCGGTCTGGAAAAGCCGGACGTCCATGTCCGCAAGGCGTCCCCAGACCGATGCGGGATCGCGGCGTGCCTCGGGATCGCCGCCCATGCCGGTCACGAAGCCCCTGAACAACGTATTGATCCACACCGGTACGCCATGCGCCTTCGTCCGCGCCAGCACCGCCGGCAACGTCGCGAGCGGCAGCACCGGCAATTCGACGGCGAGCGGCTTGATACTTCCGGCGGACTGCCGGTCGACGATCGCCGGAACATTCGCCGCGTCGGGCGCCTCGGCGAGCGGGATGGCGACGAACGGCACCTCGTCATAGGGCGCGACCGCGGCGAGCGGCACCGAAGCGCGCCCGGCGAAAGTCTTGACGATCACCCGGTCCTGCGCCCCGGCACGGCGCACCGCATCGACCACCTCAGCATAGATCGCGTCCTTCACGTCCAGGTTGAGGACGATCCGGTCCTTCGCCAGCGCCAGAAGCTCGTCGAGTGTCGGGCCCGTCTGGTCGGTCAGGGCCGCGCCCGTCCCGCCCTCGTCCTGCCGCAGCCGCAGCGCCTTCAACTGTGCAAGCGTCAGGTCGGCGACCTTGCAGGTGCCGTTGGTGGTCCGATCGACGCTGTCGTCATGCATGATGACGAGAGTGCCGTCGCGGCTGCGGCGGACATCGGTTTCCATCACGTCGGCGCCCAGCGTCGCGCATTGCAGCAGCGCGGCGGCCGAATTTTCGGGCGTGGGGCCAAGCCCGCGCACCGGCGCGCCCTCATGGCAGCCCCGATGCGCGATCACGATCAGCCCGCCGTTCGGATCACGAATGCGCCGTAATGTGTCGGCGGGCGCAGCCTGCGCGGCGGAGCAAACAAAGCAAGCCGCGGCGGCGGCAAGAAGCGAGCGGTTCATATGAAAGGTCCGTCTGTTCGGGAAAGCGGCGGGACACTCATCAGGCCATCCCGCCAGCGCTGCGTCTTGGCGATCAGCGACGCCTCACCACTTGCGGCTGACGATCAGGCGAAAGTTGCGCCCGAACAGCGGGCGCCCGAAGATCGCGGTCGGCACCCCCTGCCCGAACCGATCCCCTGCGGTGTTGCCCTCCGTAAAGCCGTGCGCGTTCGTGATGTTGTCGCCGACCACCTGGACCTGCCACGCGCCGCTCGTCACCGTCCCGCCGAGGCCGAAGGAGCCGTAGGCGGGCAGCGCGGTCGAGTTGAAGAAGTCCGTGTAGCGCCGCCCGACATAGTCATAGCGGCCAAAGATGCTGACCTGCGCCGCCCCGATCTCGAAGTCGGCCGTGGGACGAATGTTCAGGAACAGCTTGGGCTCGCGGATGATCTGCTTGCCGTTCGCGCGGCTGCCGTCCAGGCCGGTGTTGCTGCTGAAATTCAGGTAACGCGGCTTCTGGAAGGTTGCCGAGCCGGCCAGCGAGAAGGGCCCGGGCAGGCGCAGGCGGCCGTCCGCCTCCATCCCCTTCGTCTCGGCGGTGCCGATGAAGTTGGTCGTAACGTCGGCGCGGCCGGTCGCAGGGTTGAAGCCCGCGAAGCTGGCGTTCAGCGGATCGAACTTGGTGTAGAAGCCGGTGATGTAAAGGTACGAGCCACCCACCGCGAACTTCGCGCCCGCCTCGTACAATTTGGCCTTGGTCGCGACGACCGCGGGGGTGGGGTAGGAGAAGGCGATGGTGGTATTGGCGGGCACCTCCAGTTGCGAGGCACGCAGATAGACGCCGGTCTGGCCGGTGACGTCGTAATTGGCGCCGACCGTCCAGTTCGTCGCCGTCTGCTTCAGCTTGAGCGTGCTGGTCGCACCGGTGAAGCCGCGCGTCGTGTTATCGGCCAGCGTCGTCGGATCGCCGAGATTATAGGCCGCAGTCGGCCGCCCGTAGCCGCTGTAGCTATACCATTCGTGGCGGAAGCCGCCGTCGAGCCGCAGCCGGTCGGTGATGTCCCAGCTATCGGTGCCGTACAGCGACAGCACTTGCCCGTCGACGCTGCCCGCGTTGAGCGAGGCGGCATCGTTGAGCGCGCCATTGTCGGTGACGTACCCCAGCACCGCTCCGCTCGACGAATAGGCGGCAAGATCCAGCACCGCGGGGCGTGATCGCACCTGGATCAGGTAATTCTGATAGGCGGTGAACATCGTCTGGCCCCATAGCGAGCCATAGACGCCGACCCGCACGTCATGCGTGCCGAGCCCGCTCTCGAACTTCCGCGTCACCGACAGGTCGCCCTGCACCGCATGGAAGTCGGTGGAGATCGAGCGATATTGCGCCTGCATCACCAGCCCGGAATCGGTTGCAGGATCATAGGCGGTTTGACCGCCGGTACCGGCGACGCTGTAGCCGAGCCGCGTAACCCCGCTGCCGAACGCGGTCGTGGCGGCGGCGCGATAGTTGCTGGCGAAGGTGGTCGCGTCGACGGGATTGGACGTTGAATAGAAAGCGTCGAAATCGACCTTACCCGCGGTCACCCCGCCCTTGGCGGCGACATGCCAGTCGCCGAAGTCGCCTTCGTAATCGAGCGCGACATTCCCGAAGCGCATGTGGCGTCCGTTGGCCAGATCGCCGCGCCGGTTCTGGATCACACCCGCACCGTCGCGATATTTGATGTTCACCGATCGCAGCGCCGGCGTGTTCAGCGTGCCGGTGAAATAGTCGATGTAGCGGTTCAGGCTGACCGAGGGATCGCGCGGATCGTTGGTCGGGATCGACAGATAGAACAGGTTGTGGTCGTCGGTATATTGCCCCGACAGCTTGATCCAGCCGTTGTCGAAATCATGCTTGATATTGGCGCGGATCTGCCCGCCCTTGTCGCTGGGGAAGCCGGAATTGCGATAGCCGTCGTGATAGCGCAGGAACCCGCCGACCGCATAATAGGTGTCCTGGCTCAGCGGCCCCGCCTGATAGGCGTCGAGCCGGTAATAGCCGGTGTCGCCGATCGTCGCCTGCACCTTGCCGCGTGTCGTGTCGGTGCCCGTCACGGTGATGACATTGGCGATCGCCGCGGCGGTGCTGGCGTAGATCGGCGCCGGTCCACCGCGCACCACCTCGATCCGGTCGGTCATCAGGTCCAGCCGGTTCATGCCGTCGCCCTGGTTGAAGAACCAGCCGTCCAGCTCCTGGAACAATGGCAGCCCGTCCTGCTGGTAATAGAGGAAGCCACGGTCGGTCGGGATGCCGCGCACGCGGGTGATGTTCTGCACCTCGCCGCCGGTCGCCTCGGCATGGATCCCCGGCAGCGTGCCGATCAGGTCCGTGGTGCTCTTGGGCGCCAGCTTCTGAATGTCGGCCTGCGACAGCGAGTTGACGGCATAGGACACGTCGAACCGGCGCTGCTGCCGCGCCGATCCGGTGACGATGATGTCGGACGGCACCGCTTCCTCCGTCGTCGTGTCGGTCGCGGCCGCTGGGGCGCTCTGCGTCTGCGCCATCACGGGCGACACGATCATCGGCACAGCGCACAAGGCCGCACTCATCAGCAATTTGGTCTTCATCCTGGCCCCCTGGTCGTTCGGATGCGGGGCCGATGCGTGCCGTTGATGACAACTTTATTTTCTTACATGAAATTAAATCATCGACGAGCGAGCCGTAATCGCATGGATCGGGATCATCGCCGCGCCGACCACTACTGCGCGGCTGCCGATCGCGGAGGCGCGAACCGCGGGCAGTGTCGACCGGTATCCGTCGCGGCGGGCGTGCAGCTGCTCGGTCAGGCCCGAGGCGATCCTGCCGATGATCGGCAACGGCAGCGCGCCCGAAATGATCACCGCGCCCGGATCGAGCCAAACGATCCCGCTCATCACCGCCAGATACAATTGCTCCACCACCCGCGCGATCCACGTGGCGATCAACGACGCCTGCGTATCGAGCAGCGCCTCGATCTCGGCCAGTGAGTCGATCGCGATGCCCGCCTCGCGCAGCACCCGGATCAGATCGATGCCCGACGGCCGCTCGCGCTGAGCGGGAAAAAGCCGGCCGATCTCCCCGGAATTGCCGTGTTCGCCCAGGAACAGGTCGCGCTCGGCGATCAGGCCACCGCCGATGCCGTGGCCGAGGAACAGCGTCAGCACCGACCGGTACCGTCCGATGACGCCATCCTGATAATATTCCGCGAGCGCGGCGGCGCTGGCGTCGTTTTCCGTCCACACCGGCATACCAAGCACGTCCCCGATCAGCTCGGCCAGCGGAACGTCGTTCCAGCCCGCGATCCGGTCGACGACGACGCGGCGGCTGCGGTCGCCGGGCAGCGCATAGCCGGGCACCGCCACCCCCATGCCCAGGAACTTGCCCTGCATGAAGCCGTGCGTGGCGGCCAGCGCCTGCAGCCGCCGCTCGACGGTCTGCGCGAACACCCGTGGGTCGGGACTGTCGAAGGGCGTCGCATCATGGACCAGCGGCGTTCCACGGAAATCGACGATCACCAGTTCCAGCCAGCCGGGATGCGGGGTCGCCCCGATCGCCCAACCACCGCCGCCCGCCACGCGCAACGGCACGGTCGGCCGACCACGGGAAGGCGCCTCCTGCGTTTCCCGCTCCTCGATCAGATCCAGCGCGAGCAACGACTGGGTCAGCCGCGTCATCGTCGCGCCATTCGTTCCCAGCAACTCGGCAAGGCGGGTTCGCGACGCGGCGTTCTCGATCCGCAACTGCATCAGCAAGCGGCGCTCCGGTTCGTTCAACACAATCTGCGGCCGGTGGATGCGCGACATGGCGGATCGATATATTTCCGTTGCGTCAAATAAATGAAAGTCAGTTCCGCTAGGTTCCCCTCTTATGGCCGCTACCCGCTCCCCCCTGTCGGTGTCACGCTCCTCCGCATTGTCGGTGCAATGGGGCTATAGCGCCGGCAATCTCGGCAAGAGCGTGGTGTGGAACAGCTTCGAGAGCATCATGCTCTTCTTCCTCGTGTCGATCGCCGGCTTCGATGCCATCGCCGCCGGACTGATCCTGGCCGCGGCGCTGTTGTGGGATGCGGCGTTCGACCTGATCGTCGCCCGCTGGAGCGATCGACGTGGCCACGCGAGCGAACTGGCGAGGCTCATGATCGTCGGCGCGCCGCTCTGCGGTGTCGGCTTCTGGCTGATCTTCACCCTCAGCGCGCCTTGGGCGATCACCGCCGCGATCATCATCTGCCGGATCGGCTATTCGCTATGCGATGTCGGGCATAACACGCTGCTGATCCGCGTCGCCCATGCACCTGGCGATGCCGCGCGTGTATCGGGTCTGCGTCTGCTGTTCAGCGCATCGGGCGTTGCGCTGCTGGCGCTCGTGTCGGGATCGAGCCTGTCGCTCGCGACCACCGAAATCCAGCACCGCTCGCTGGCGGCGGGCGCACTGGCGGGCGGTGCGCTCTACATCGGGACGCTGCTGCTGGCGCTGGTTGCCACCCGCCACCTCGCCACGCCCCCCCATGGTCATCCGCGGCGTCGATCCATACGCCCCATCGGTACCTACTGGCGTCACCCACCGTTCCGCCGGCTGTTGCTGCTCATCGCCCTACAGGCAGGGCTGGTTTCGATCTTCCAGCGCGCCTTGCCGTTCTACGGTCAGGCGGTGCACGCCGATGCCGGCTGGGCCGGCCCGGCGCTGCTGACGTTGACGCTGGCCCAGTCGGTCGCGTTGCCCGGCTGGATGGCCGTCGCGCGCCATCGGTCGTCGCGAGCCATCGCGATCATGGCCTATGGGATCGCGCTGATCGGGATGGCGGGTCTGACGATCGCCTCGATCGGAACGGTGGGCACGGTCCTGATCGCGGTCTTCGGAGCGGGACTGGCGGGCATGAACCTTGCCATCTGGGCATTGCTCACCGAGACGGTGCAACGCGCGGTGGCGGGTGGAGCGGAGGGGGAGGCCACGCCGGTGGGCTTGTTCCTGGCCGTGCTGAAGGGCGCTGCGGCGCTGGGAAACTTGCTCTGGGCCGGCGTGGTGACGCTCGGGCCCGTGCAATTCGCAAGTTCGATCTTCCCACGCGTGGATCTGCTTCCGCTGACCGCGACGTTGCTGCCCTTCGTTGGATGCTGCGCCGCCCTGCTCCTTCTTACTGGACCGAACCCCGCATTCCGCCGCACGTCGTCATAGGCAGGCATGGCCACCGGCGAGGCGGATCGCCGGCTCCCTCCTCATTTCAGCGTGTACAAATACGCGGTCATGTCGCGCGCATCGCGACGGGTGACGCCCTGTTCGGGCATATCGTTACCGGGCACCACTGCCTGCGGGTGCTCCAGCCAGCGCGTCATCGCTGCGGGATCGTTCGGTAACTTCCCCGCAATCGACGCGCGTACCGCGATCTTCGTCAACGGCGGCCCGACCTGGCCATTCGCACCGGCGATACCCGGAATGACGTGGCAGCTTCCGCATCCATAAGCGGCAATCGCGACCCGGCCCGCGGCACTGCTGCCGCCGCTCACCTGTTCCGCCATGATCCGCGTGCGCGTGCGGCTCTGTGCGAACATCGCTCCACCTGCGACGATCGCTGCCACCACACTGGCGGCGAACAGCCCGGCGAGCCATTTGAGGCTAGCGGGCATGAAATATTCCCTCGCGCGGGTCGGCGAGCAGCCGCCGCATCAGCAGCAGCGCGGCACCGGCGTGGACTAATCCGCCCGGCACCCACATCAGCAGCCCCGCGAGCTGCTGGTCCTCCGCCGGGGTCAGGCCGAACGGTGCCATGCCGAGGCTGGCATAGCCTGCATACCAGGGGCTGGTCGCGAAGGCCATCAGCGCCCCCAGCGCACCCGACACGATCGCGGTCGCGACGAGGCACAAGGCGGCGATCCCCGCCGCCGTGCGCCGGTGCAGCATCGCCGTCCAGAACAGCAACGCGGTGACGAGGAAGGAGAGATGCTGCGCGACATGCCACCCCTCGCTCGCCAGCGCCCGATCGAACAGCGCTGGGGCATGCCATAGCCAAAGCGCCACGGCCTGCAGCACGGTGGCCGTGACCGCCCCGGTGAGCCGACGCCACGGCGCGGCGATCACCGGCACCACCGCGGCAAGGGTGCGCCGCGTCTTCGACGGAAAGGCCCAGAGCATCACCGCCAGCGGCTCGGCCAGCACCAGCAGCGGTGCGCCGACCAACATCAGCAGCTCATGCTCGAACATATGCGCCGCGAAGGAGCGTTCCCCCGCCTCATGGAGCGGCGACACGAGCGCAGCGGCGAGCACCAGCAGCCCCGCCGCATAGAGCAGGCCACGCCGACGCAGCGCACCGCTCCCCTGCCCCGACCGCGCGTGCAGCCGCCGCCAGCCGCGTGCGAACAGCAACGCCGCAAGCGCAAGTGGTGCGACGATCCACGGGTCGAGCGTCCACCCCGGCGGCGCATGATGGTCGGCCGCACCGCCCGAATGTGCGAGAGCCGGTGCGGCGAAGGCCAGCAACGGAAGCGGCAAGGCACGGCTCAGCCGACGCATGGCGGCACCAGCAGGATGGCGAGCGTCTGAAAGGCGATCGCCAGCGCGAAGATACCCGCGAGCGCCAGCGCCAGTCGCGCCAGCCACAGCGTCGCGAGCAGGTCGCCGCCGCGCCGCGCCAGGGGCCAGGCGAGCCAGGCGGCGAGCGCGCAGACGATCAGGCTCGCCGCGCCCCACGCAAGTCCCCATCCAGCAAGGTTGCAACGGGCGTGCAGCAGCGCGGAAAGCCCCTGCTCGAAGCCGAACCAGGCGACCGGCGGCAGCACCAGCGCCGTCCAGCTCCGGCTGCGCGGGCTCACCATAGCCGCGACAGCCCATAGACGATCGTTCCGATCGGGAGCCAGGTCAGCACCACGAAGGTCCAGTAATTGGCATTGTCCTCGACGTCCGCGAACTGATCGTCGCCGATTTCGTGAGTGAACAGCCACGCGGCCTGTACCGCGGTGTCGCCCCAGTCGGTGACGACATGGCTGGTGTGGAGCACCATCAGCATCCACACCACCGAGCCATAGGCATCGCGGTCCCAGCGCGTGTTGAGGTGCGCGAACTCATAGCCGCGCGGGATCAGCAACAACAGGCCGACCACCGCCATCACGGCCACGCCGATCCGCACACCGCGCGCGTCCTTGGCCAGCGCCCGGCGCCGCACCCAGAGATTGGGCAGCTCGCTCAGCACCAGCCCGAGCGTGAAGACCACGCCCCAGCTCAGGTCGGGCGGACGCGTGCCGGGCGGCGGCCAGGCCGGCGCCTGCTGCGTCATCAGGTAGAGGTAGGCCGAAACGGCCAGCGCGAAGCCGGTCCCTTCGATCAGCATGAAGCCGATATTGCCCCACCAGACGAGGTGACGCGCCCCGCTCGCACTGGCCGGCAGGTCGGAAAGATCGCCGACGATCTCCACCTCGCGGGCGCTCTCCGCGTTCATGACCGCACCCGCAGCGGGCCGGTCGTGGCGCGCGCCCGCTGCGGCCAGAACCAGCCGGTCAGCGCCGCCGCGATCGGCAGCGCGCCCGCCACGATCGCCCAGGGCGTGAAGATGCTGCCGAGGAACATCGCCGTCACCGCCAGCGCCGCAACGAAGGGCCAGATCGATGGCGACGCGCTCTTCTGTCGGTACAGGGGCGCAGCATCGACGACCGAGGTGACGAGCACCTCGCGCCGCTCGACCGCTATACCGTCCATGACGCGCAGCACCGGCGCGTTCCACAGCGGTGTCAGGCTGTCGACCACCGGCGTGTAGGGGAGGTTCCACGGCGGCGACGGCGACTCCCCTGCCCATTCGAGCGTCGACGAGCCCCATGGATCGGCACCTGCGCGCGCGCCACGCCAGTAGCTCAGCAGTGCATTGGTGACGAACACCAGCCCGCCCGTCATCGCGATCGCGCTGCCGAGCGTGGCGACCCGGTTGAGCCCTTCCCAGCCCATGCCGGCGGGATAGGTGTAGACGCGCCTCGGCATCCCCAGCAGCCCGAGCAAATGCATCGGCGCGAAGCCGAGGTTGAACCCGCCGACGATCAGGAAGAAGGCGATCCGCCCCCAGCGCTCCGACATCAGCCGCCCGGTCGCCTTGGGATACCAATAGCAGAACGCGCCGAAGAGCGGGAACATCGCCCCGCCCACCAGAACGTAGTGGAAATGCGCGACGACGAAATAGCTGTCGGTAAGCTGCAGGTCGAGCGCGGCCGAGGCGGTCATCACCCCCGACAGACCGCCCAGCACGAAGGTGACGACGAAGCCCAGCACCCACAGCATCGGCGTCGCCAGCCACGGTCGCCCCGTGGCGATCGTCGCCACCCAGCAGAAGATCTGAAGCCCCGCCGGCACCGCGATGGCCATGCTCGCCGCGGTGTAGAAATCATTGCCCAGCCGCGGCAGCCCCACCGCAAACATGTGATGCACCCACAGGCCGAAGGCGAGGCAGCCGATCGCCAGGATCGCGAGCACCAGCACATGATGCCCGAACAATCGCCGCCGCGCGAACGTCTCGACGATCGACGAGACGAAGCCGGTCGCGGGGATGAAGATGATGTACACCTCGGGATGGCCGAAGAACCAGAACAGGTGCTGGAACAACAGCACGTCCCCGTGCGCGGCGGGCGCGAAGAAGTGCGTGGAGACGAGCCGGTCGGCGATCAACATGCTCGTCACCAGCATGATCGCGGGCATCGACAGGATCGTCATCAGCGACGCCACCAGCATCGCCCACAGGAACACCGGCATCCGCGCCAGCGTCATCCCCGGTGGCCGCATCTTCAGGATCGTGGCGGCGACGTTGACCGAGGCGCACAGCGCGGCCACCTCGGTGAAGGTGATCATCTGCGCCCAGATGTCGGCGCGGTGCCCGGGCGCGTAGTTCGGCCCGGACAAAGGCGGATATTCGAACCAGCCCAGGTCCGGCGTGATATCGAGCGCATGTGCCACCCAAAGCGTCAGCACGCCGCCGAGATACAGCCAGTAACTGAACGCGCCGAGCCGCGGGAAGGCCATGTTGCGCTGCCCCAGCATCAACGGCACCAGCCACAGCGCCATGGCCTCCATCGCGGGCACCGAGACGAGGAACAACATGGTCGAGCCGTGGAGCGAGAAGCTCTCGTTATAGAGCTGCGGCCCCATCCGCCTGTTCTCCGCCCACGACAATTGCCAGCGCATGTCGAGCGCGAGCATCCCGGCCAGGAACAGCAGCAGCAGCGCCGTGACGATATAGCGCGCCGCGATCCGCTTGTGATCGACGGTGGTGAGGAACCCCCACCAGCCCGGCGGGTCTCGCCAGGTGAGCGAGAGACGATCGCGACGGTCGATGTCGGGGGTCATTGCAAGCCTGCCAGATAGCCGGCGACCGCATCGGCGTCGGCGGGCGTGAGCGGGACGGCGGGCATCGACGTGCCGGGCTTGATCGCCTGCGGTTGCGTGATCCAGCCCTGAAGATTGCCGCGCGTCATCGTCAGCGTGCCCGCGGCAAGCGTGCGGCGCCCCGCGACATGGGTCAGGTCGGGCCCGGCGCGACCGCCCGCGCCGGTGCCCCGGATCGCGTGACAGGCGGCGCAGGCGGTCGCGAACACCATGGCGCCGCGTCCCGCCGCCGCGCCGGCCGGGGCCGCCTGCGCGGCGAGCCAGGCGCGGAACGCTGCGGGCGGCTCCACCTTCACGGCCAACGCCATATGCGCGTGCTGCATTCCGCAGAACTCCGCGCATTGCCCGCGATACCAGCCGGCACGCCGCGCGGTGATGTCCAGCAGGTTGGTTCGACCGGGGATCATGTCGAGCTTGCCGGCGACGTTCGGCACCCAGAAACTGTGGATCACATCCGCCGCGCCGAGCGCGAGCCGCACCGTCTGCCCCTGCGGCAGATGAAGCTCGTTGGCGGTTTCGATCCACCCGCCGCTCGCCGGGTCGCGGTACTCGACGCGCCACCACCATTGATGGCCGGTGACGCGCACCTCCAGCGCGGGCGCGGCGCGCGTCGCGAACAGCGCGCGATCGGCGAAGAAGCTGGCGGTGATCAGCACCGTGAGCCCGAGGACGATGGTCCCCGCCACGAAGGGCAGCAGGCGCGTCAGTCTGCGGTCGGTGCGGTGGGTGACGTCTCCGTCGCCCCGTGCATCGACGCCGCGCCGTCGCCATGCTTGCCATAGCGCCCAGCCAAGCCCGGCCGCGACGACGGTATAGATCGCGCCGCACACCCACATCGTCAACGCGAAGAGCGAGAACAGCGCACCCGCCTGATCGCCGCCGGGATCGAGCGTGCTCTGCGTGCCGGCGCATCCGATCAGCAGCAGATACGCGACCAGAAGACGCGCGCTCACCGCACCGCCCCCGCCCAGACGCGCCCTTGCGGCTCGCCGACCTGATCGACGCCGAGCCGACGGCGCTTCTCCGGTGTATGCAGCGACAGGTCGCGGACATAGGCGGTCAGTTGCCATAGCTGCTCGGGGGGCACGCGCGCGGCGTAGTTCAGCGCCCCGTGCCGCCGCGCGACCGAGGCATAGACCTGATCGAATTCGGCGCCGTACCGCCAGCGGCCGTCGGCAAGGTTGCGGCTCCCGGAGGCGCTTTCGTCATGGCACGCGGTGCAGCCATACCAGCTGAAGTACCGGCCGCCTTGAGCGACCTGGAAGACGTTGTCCTGATAATAGCCGATGCGGGGATCGGCGGCGCTGTTCGGGGCGGTTTGCGGAAGCGACGGCCCGATGTCGCGGGCCTCGCGCTGGCATCCCGCCAGCGCCAGCGCGCACACGAAGCCGGTCGTCCCATGACCCCGCTGGATCCGCATCCCGCTCCCTTGTGTCCATCGTCAGACACGAAATGTTATAGAAATCGAGGATAGCTGCATTGTGCTGGATTAAGGCGAATTACCGGAAGGGCAGTGCCGCCCGGAGGGCAACAAGCAAGCCCGATCGCTCGCGGCGTCGCGCCGCGCGTTGATATCGGCTGGCCTGATGATGCTTCCACCGGAGCACCGGGGTGCCTCAATCGTGGATCACGCGCCCGATCGCTTGCGTGATCAGCTTGATGGTCGTGGGCTTTTCGCATCGCGCAATATCGGCGAAGCGGCTTGGGAGCGAGGTGCCGTCGTAGCCGGTCGTGAAAACGAGCGGCACGTGGCGCTCGATCAACAGGTCCGCGACGGCATAGGCCGGCTCTCCGCCGAGATTGACGTCGAGCACCGCACCATCGATGCGTGGTTCGGCACCGACCAGTGTCAGCGCATCGTCGACAGTCGCGACCGGACCGAGCACCAGCGCACCGGCATCGTCGAGCCCGGTCCGCAGGTCGTCGGCCAACAGATATTCGTCCTCGACCACCAGGATGCGGCAACCGTCTAGCGTCCGTTCAGGCATGGGTGGGCACCTCCGTGCTCGCGGAAACGGGTAGCGAGATCGTGCAATGGACGCCGTCCGGTCCCAGCCGGTACGACGTTCGGGCGCGGAGCTGATAGGGCAGCGCGCGCTCGATCAGGTCCCGCCCCTGCCCGGACCCGGTCGGCGCGGCGCCGTCTGGCGGCATCGCGACCCCACTCTCCCGCCAGTCGACGTGAAGCCACGGCTTCCCGCCCTCCCCGTGCGAATCGAGGGACCAGATCACCGCAAGTTGACCGCCCGCTTGCCGAAAGGCCCCGTATTTGACGGCGTTCGTCGCCAGCTCGTGCAACGCCATCGCAAGCGTCTGCACCGTCGACGACCGCAGCCGCACGCCCATCGGACCCTCCAGCCGGACGCGATCGAGGCTACCGCTCATCGCCGACAGTTCGGTCCGAAGCAATTCGTCGAAGGAGACGCGATCGACATCGTCGAGGCGGGAGAGCAGCCCCTGCACGCGCGCGAGCGCGTCGAGACGAGCGCCGAACCGCGCGCGGAAATCGCGCAGGTCGGCGCTGGTTCGTGCGGTCTTGTCCGACATGGACCGGACGACGCCGATGAGATTGCGGGTACGGTGCTGAAGCTCGTCGACCAGCACCGTCTGGCGCTCTTGCAGTTCCTTCCGCTGCTGCACGTCGGTGGTGGTGCCGAGCCATTCCACGATGCGCCCGGCGTCGTCACGGACCGGCATCGAGCGCGTATGGTGCCAAAGATAGGCACCGTCGACGGCGCGCCGGACCCTGAACTCGACATCGATGCCGCCGGTGGTGGCGGCTTCGTGCCAGGCGCGCACCGTGGCGTCCCGATCGTCGGGATGAACGGCGTCCAGCCATCCCCGGTCGAGACTGGCGGCGAGACTCTGCCCGGTCAGCGATTGCCACTGCAGGCTCGACCAGGTCCAGCGGCCGTCGTCCGCGGAACGCCAAACCAGTTGGGGGATGCCCTCGACCAGCAGGCGCAGGCGTTGCTCGCTGGCGCGGACGCGCTCCTCGACCTGACGGCGCGGGGTGATGTCGAAGCTGACGCCGTTGATGATCCACGGCCTTTCGCGCTCGGCCCGCCCGCGGATCTCGACCCAGCGCCCTGCCGTCGGGCCTGTGGCGATCTGGACCTGCACCTGAAAGTCCTCGCCCGGCGCGATGTCCTTTGCCGCGACGTCGGCGAGCCAGTCGGCGCCCTCGGAGAACATGAGGTCGGCGTAGACCGAGACGGGATGCGGCTGCTCCGGCGCGGACACGCCCCACAGCGCCTGCACCGTGGCGTCGGTCCGCACCGTCCCGGCGCGCGTGTCCCACTTCCACGCGCCCATCCGGCCGCTGTCGAGCGCGACGCGCCGGACCTCCTCGCTCTCTCGCATTGCCGCCGCCGCCCGACGCTGTTCGGTCACGTTGGTGAACAATACCGCGACGCGATGGCGCTCCCGCACGAGCGGAAAGATGTTCAGATCGAAGATGCGGTCGAGCGTCGGCTCACTCTCATCGACGCGGATCGAGCGCCCGGTTTCCAGCACCTGACCATATAGCCTGGTCCAATGCGGGTTCGGCGTGCCCAGCAATTCGGTCGCCGTCTTGCCGATCGGCCAGGGCATACCCGTGTGCTCGAGAAACGCGGGATTGACCTCGACAAAGCGGAAGTCGCTCCACCGACCATCCGCGTCGCGCAGCACGTCGACAACGGCATAGGCGTCGTCCATCGACTCGAACAGCGACCGATATTTGGCCTCGCTTTCGCGAAGCGCCGTTTCGGCACGTTTGCGCGCATCGATGTCGATGTTGATCCCGACCCATTTCGCGATGCCATCGTCAGCGTCGAGGACGGGGGCTGCGCGCACGTTCGTCCAGCGCCAGCCGCCATCGGGCGCGCGCAAGCGGAACTCCGCATCGACAAGGCCGCGCGCGGCGATCGCGTCGCGCCACTGACGCTCGGCATAGGCGCGGTCGTCAGGGTGGATGGCATCCAGCCAGCCATAGCCGAGCCACTCCTCCAGTGTCTGGCCGGTGAAGGCGCGCCAGCTCGGGCTGTCGGCGACGACGACGCCGTCGCGATCGGTTTCCCACACCGCCTGCGCCCAGCTACCGATCAGCAACCGGTGTCGCGCCTCGCTTTCACGCAGGGCGCGCGCCGCCAGAACCTGGGTGGTGGTTTCCTTCAGGGTCCACAGGACGCCGGCGACCGCTCCGTGCTCGTCGCGCACCGGCGCATAGTCGACATCGAACCACGCGTCCTCCAATCGGCCGTTCCGCAGCACCGGGTAACGCTGCGCCGGAAGCCGGGCCGACTGCCCCGCCATGCCGGCAGCGACATCGGCAGCGAAGGCACCGCGCGACCGTGCGAAGGTCTCATACGCGGATCGCCCCAACGGCTGCACATGGTGCTCGCGGAGCAGCTCGGTGAAGCGGTCGTTGTAGAGGTGGATCGCCTTCTCGCCCCAGACGAGGCTCGCCATCCCCGGCGTGTCGAACATGAAGTCGACGACCGTCCTCAAATGCTGCGGCCAGCCTGCGATCGGCCCGAGCGCGGTTGCCGACCAGTCGAAATCGCGGATCCGTTTCGCCATCGCCGTTTCGGCGAACGGCCAGCGCGGCGGCGCCTGTGCCTCTTGCCCGGTCATCAAGCTGCCTCGCTCCCATGGCTGCCATGCTGTCGATGGCCGGGTGAGGACAGCACCCATCGGCGGCGCCGGGATTCGTGTGAAAGGCGGGAAAGGATCACGTCTGTCAGCGGACGGCGTGGTCCGCCGTCCAGCCCCATGCTCGCGGCGTGGCATAGCGGCCGGACTGGGCGGCGACGGCCTCGACCACCTCATGGTAAAGCACCGGCTTCTGCAGACAAAGCGTGTCCGCCAAATCGGCCGGAACGATCGAGGGATCGTACCCCGTCACGATGACGCTCTGGATATGCTGATCCTTCAGCGCGCGCGCGACCTCGAACCGCGCACCGGACCCGTCCAGATTCAGGTCGAGAACGGCATGTGACGGCCTGAACTCGCTGAGGATGCGCATCGCCTCGGCGGGGCCGGGGCACGGTCCCAGCACGATGGCACCCGCCTCCTTGAGCGCATCCGCCGTATCGGTCGCGATGAAATACTCATCCTCGACCACAAGAACGACGCACCCCGCCAACTTACGCTCCATGATCAATGCCCTGTCATTAACCTCAGGGAATATCACACGTCAAAGATCGCGGCGGTCACAACAAAGGATAGGAGCCTTGATCGGGATCAAAAACTTTCCACGAGCCAAGCCGGCGCGCGATTGATCGGACCAATTCGCGAGCGACACTGCTTGATCGCGCCGCGCTACCGTCGCGATAGACCGATTGTCCGCGGCCGGCAGGCGACGCGCGTTCATCCACGGCAGGTTGTTGAGCGCCCGCCTTGACCGATGTTTATCAAAAAGGTGCCGCGACGGCGGCCGGTGACGAACTGTCCATCTGCAAGGACTGAACTGTTGAAGCGGCGCTTCGTTAAGAAGCGGAAACACTTGGCCAGCGCTACACGACAGATCAGTGATCTAAGTGAGGACCCGTCATGGATGCAACATCGAAGCCTTGCAGGCGAGATGTCGTAATCGACCCGATCGGCAGCGAGGTTGCCGCACCGACGCCCGCGAAGGGTGTCGCCCTCGCCTCATGCCGCGCCAGCGAGGAAGGCCGATGGTGACGCGAACATCACCGGCCGCGCCATTGGCCAACGATGTGTCGGGCGTCAGCGCCTATGTGCTGGCGCTGCGCGGCGAGTTGCGGAACGGTGGCATGGCGCGGATCGCGCTTCTTCGGCTCGGCGATCTGACCGTCGAGGTCTGTCGCGGCGAGGACTCGATCTGGGCGCTGGTGCGGCGCGCCGGCAAGGGCGGGCTGGCGGTGCGCGCGGCCTATGTTCCCGGCGGCAGCGTCACCGTTCGCAAGCTCGCGCCCGAGCCCGGCGAGGCGCTGCGGCTGGAGGCGGAAGGCACGATCGGCCGATACCTCATCGCGCTGCGCACCAGCGAGGCCGACCTGCATGGGATGCAGTTGGCGGTGTGGCTGACCCCGGCCGCGCCGCTGCTGATCCCCTTCCACCCGCGCGACCTGTACGTGCTCGACGCCGACGACGATCCGACCGGTGCGACCGGCACCGTCGAGGCGGCGCAGCGCGGCGTGAACGGCGGGCTGATCTACTTCCGCTGCGACGATCCGGCGTTCGGCAGCACCTTGTACCTGCAGAACCTGACGCGGCTGAACGATTATTATCGCGCGACGCACACCGTGCCCGACGCGGCGGTCGGCGGAGAATGGCCGGAGCTGGGCTATCTGCTCCCCACTCCCCCGCAAAGTGGCACGCCCCCGACGCACCCGCTGCCTGCGGGCGAGATGGTGATGCTCAGCAACCCGATCATCGTGTTCCGCGATGGTGCCGCGGACGATGAGCTGGAGATGGCGCGCCAGTTCCTCCAGATGCTCGGGCTCGCGTACAAAGCATTGCCGCTGCCGCACGTCGACTATCGCGACTGGATCGATCGCGCCGACCGCACGATCGCCGATCTGGCGGACGCGCCGCAGGCGACCGTCCGCCATTATGGCCACACCTATGTCATGCCCTACCCGGAGGGCGAATATCCCGACGTGATGGTGCAGATGTCGGTGCTCGCCGCGCTCCACGATTACGGACGCTGGCGCGGCGAACCGCCGCCGCTCGAAGAGGAATTGCGGCGCGGATTGCCGCGCTTCTACGACGAAAAACTGAAGGTGGTGCGGCGCTATCTGCCCAACGTCGGCGCCGACAAGGACGCCGACGCGGTCGATAGCTGGTATCTCTATCATCCGATGCTCAATATGGCGCGGATGGCGCTGGACGGCGATGCGACGTGCCGCGACCTGCTGATGAAGTCGATCGACTATGCGATCCGCGCCGCGCGCCATTTCAATTATGCGTGGCCGATCATGTACGATGTCCGCGACTTCTCGGTGAAGACGCAGGCGCGCAACGACGATCGTTTCGGCCAGACCGACGTCGGCGGCATCTACGCGCAACTGATGCTGTTCTGTTATCAGCTTACCGACGACCAGACCTATCTCGACGAGGCGCGCGCGGCGATCGATGCCGCGGTCGGGATGCGCTTCAACCTCGAATATCAGGCGAACCTGACCGCCTGGGGCGCGGCGGCGTGTCTGCGGCTGTGGCGGATCACCAACGAGGAACGCTACCGCGCGCAAAGCTACGTCTATCTCGCCAGCTTCTTCCACAATTGCGAATTATGGGAATCGGAGATCGGCCACGCGCGGCATTACCGCACCTTCCTCGGCGCGACCTGCCTGCATGACGCGCCGTACATGGCGATCTATGAATGTTTCGACAGCTTCACCGCGTTCGACGCGTATCTTGCCGACAGCGGCCCGGATCTGGAGCCTGCCGCGCGGATGCTGATCGGCGAATATTGCAAATATGCGCTCGACCGCGCGTGGTATTACTATCCCGATGCGCTCCCCGAGAAAGCCATCGCCGGTCCGCCGCATCAGAGCGGGATCATCAACCCCAAACTCTCCTTTCCGCTCGAGGACCTGTACGGCGACGGACAACAGGCCGGACAGGTCGGGCAGGAAATCTATGGCGCGGGCGCGGCGATGGTCTTTGCGTCGCGCGCCTTCCACCCTGTCGAGGGCGCGCCGTTCCGGCTGTTCTGCAACCTGTTCGTCCGCGCGATCGAGCGTACCGGCGACCGCGCGCTGACGCTGGTGCTCGACGGCGGCGAGACATGCCATGCCGACCTGTCGCTGGTGCGGCTCAAGCGGAAGCGGCTGCCGGCGGCGACGCTGACCAGCGCGCACGGCGACCGGCTGCGCCCGCATCACGCCGACAAGGATCGCCTCGACTTTCGCGTGCCCGCCAGCGGCCGCCTGATCCTGCAATGGAGCGAATGATCGGCGGGGCAAGCCAATCATCGTCACCGGCGGCACGACCGGCATCGGCCAGTCCCCAGAGCGCCGGCACGACGTTAAGGCTCACCCGTCCCGCGCCACCTGAAATCCGGCGAATGACTGGCTTACCGGCATCAACTCCAGCCGGTTGATGTTCAGATGCGGCGGCAACGACGCGATCCACAGGATGGTGGCGGCGATGTCCTCGGCGGTCATCGGCGAAGAGCCGCCGTAAAGCGTGTCCGATGCCTTCTGGTCGCCGCCGGTGCGTACCAGCGTGAATTCCGTCTCCACCATGCCCGGCTCGATGGTGCTGACGCGAACGCCGGTGCCGTGAAGGTCCGAGCGGAGGTTCAGCGAAAACTGTTCCACGAACGCCTTGGTGCCGCCGTAGACGTTCCCGCCGGTGTACGGGTAGCTGCCGGCCACCGATCCGATGTTCACGATCGCGCCCTTGCGCGCGATGAGCGTCGGCAGCAGCCGGTGCGTAATGGCGACCAGCGCGATGACGTTCGTATCGATCATCGTCCGCCATTGTCCGAGATCGGCCTTCTGCGCCGGAACGGTGCCCAGCGCGAGGCCGGCATTGTTGATCAGCAGATCGATGCCGCGGAACGGCTCGGGTAGCGCGTCGAGGGCGGCGTCGCGCGCCGCATCGTCGCGAATGTCGAACGTGGCGGCGTGCACGCGCTCGCCATGTTCCTCGGTCAGCGCCGCCAGCCGGTCCGCGCGGCGTCCGGTCGCGATCACCTGCCAACCCGCATCGACCAGCGCTTTCGTGGCCGCGCGGCCGATCCCCGATGTCGCGCCGGTGACGATCGCTGTCTTCATGGTCGATGTTCCTTTTGCCTTGGCGACTCCGTGCCGTCGATGTTGCCGCCAATCGCGCGCGGTTCAAGCGTGACGAACCTCTGCGGTTCGGACGGGCGGCCGGCTGCTTCGATCGGCCTGCGATCGCGACGCGGCCCAATCGGGCACACGCGTCCGGGTTTCGCGCCCGAACGGTCCCACATGGATCAAGCTGGGCTAGCAGCGTTCAAAGGTGAATTGCATCCCGTTGCCCGCGCCCGGCGGCTAGCAAGCACGGGCAGCATCAGGAACCCCATGACCGATCCCGCCCTCCTTCACGAACATCCGCAACAATTCGGGCCACGTCTCGTGACGCTCGGAAAGACATGCCGCGCGGTCGAGGCGATGGGGACGGCATGATCGCGCTCAACGGCGTCAGCAAGGACTTTCCGGACGGCACGCGTGCGCTGGACGACGTGTCGCTCGATGTGCCGCGCGGCGCGATCTTCGGCGTGATCGGCCGGTCGGGTGCCGGCAAGTCGACGCTGCTGCGGCTGCTCAACGGGCTCGACCAGCCCAGCGCGGGGACGGTGCAGGTCGACGGCATCGATCTCGGCACACTCGACCAGTCTGGCCTGCGTGCGTTGCGGCGGCGCGTCGGCATGATCTTCCAGTCGTTCGGGCTGCTTGCCAATCGCACCGTCGCCGCCAACGTCGCGTTGCCGCTCGAACTGGCGGGCGTGCCGCGTGCCGAGCGCGACGCGCGGGTCACGGCGCTGCTCGACCGCGTCGGGCTTGCGGACAAGGCGGCGAGCTATCCCGCACGGCTGTCGGGCGGTCAGCGGCAACGCGTCGGGATCGCCCGCGCGCTGGCGACCCGCCCGGATGTGCTGCTGTGCGACGAAGCGACCAGCGCGCTCGATCCCGAAACCACGCGCTCGGTGCTCTCGCTGCTCGGCGACCTCAACCGCGAACTCGGGCTGACGATCGTGCTCATCACCCACGAAATGTCGGTGGTGCGCGCGGTATGCAGCCATGTCGCGGTGCTCGATCGCGGTCGCGTGGTGGACAGCGGACCGCTCGACCTGGTGCTGGACGGCGATCATGCCGCCACCCGCGCTTTGCTCGGGGAAGCGGCATGAGCGGCTGGTTCGCCAACGTCGTCTGGGGCGACATCGCCGTGGCGACGCGCGACACGCTGGTGATGCTGGGCGCGTCGCTGGCGCTGACGATCCTCGTCGGCGTGCCGCTCGGCGTTTTGCTGTTCGTCACTGGCCGCGGGCAGATCGCGGAGGCGCGCTGGCTCAACCGCCTGCTGGGCGCGGTCGTCAACGTGCTGCGGTCGGTGCCGTTCGTCATCCTGCTGATCGTGCTGATCCCGGTGACGCTCGCATTAGTCGGCACCTCCTTGGGAGTGGCGGGCGCGATCCTGCCGCTCGTCGTGGGTGCCGCGCCTTTCTATGCGCGGCTCGTCGAACAGGCGCTGCGCGAGGTGCCGCGCGCGACGATCGAGGCGGCGCAGGCGATGGGCGCGAGCCGCCGCCAGATCGTCACCCGCGCGCTGCTGCCCGAGGCGCTGCCCGGCCTCGTCTCGGGCGCCACCGTCACGGCGGTCGCGCTCGTCTCGTTCACCGCCATGGCCGGGGTCGTCGGCGCAGGCGGGCTGGGCGACCTCGCCATCCGCTACGGTTATCAGCGCTTCCAGACCGATGTGATGCTCGTCACCGTCGTGCTGATGGTCGTGCTCGTCCAACTCCTCCAGCTCGGCGGCGACTGGCTCGCGCGCCGGCTGGACCATCGTTGAGGATCCCGATGCTTCCCCGCCGCACCTTGCTTGCCGCCGCTTTGTTGCTCGCCGCCTGCGGCAGCAAAAGCGATCCGCACCGCCTGACCGTCGCCGCGACCGCCGTGCCCCACGCCGAGATCCTGGCGCAGGTCAAACCGTTGCTCGCGAAGGAAGGCGTCGACCTCGATGTGCGGGTCTTCAACGACTACGTGCAGCCGAACCTGCAGGTCGATCAGAGTCAGATCGACGTCAACTATTTCCAGACCGGTCCCTATCTCCAGCAGTTCAACAAGGAGCGCGGCACGAAGCTGGTGCCGGTCGCGGGTGTCCACGTCGAGCCGCTGGGCGCCTATTCGCGGCGGTGGAAGTCGATCGAGGACGTTCCCGCCGGGGCCAGCGTCGCGATCCCCAACGAGCCCAGCAACGGCGGCCGCGCGCTGCTGGTCCTGCAAAAGGCCGGGCTGATCCGCCTGAAGGACCCCGCCAATCCGCTCGCCACCCTCGGCGACATCGTGGCGAACCCGCGCAAACTGCAGTTCCGCGAGCTCGAACCGGCAACGCTGCCGCGTGTACTGGGCGAGGTCGATCTCGCGCTCATCAACACCAATTACGCGCTGGACGCGAAGCTCAACCCGACCCGCGACGCGCTGGCGATCGAGGACCGGAATTCGCCTTACGTCAACTTCGTCGTGGGCCGGCCCGGCACCGCCGACGATCCGCGCGTCCGCAAGCTGGTAGCGGCGCTACACAGCGCACAGACCCGCGCGTTCATCGAACGAACCTACAAGGGCGCGGTGCTGCCGGCGTTCTAGGGGCGATCGACATTCATAGTTGCCTGCCCTCGCCCCTCGCAGAGGGGAGAGGGTTGCGCAGACTTAGGCTTTGCGCAGCAAAGTCTTGGTCGGAGCTGGGTGAGGGGTGGCGCTCGCGCAAGCGAGCGCGCGAGCCTTTGGCTCGCTCACCCCCCCACCCAAGCTGTGCTAGCCAGCAAGCTGGCAAGCTCCGCTCCCCTGATTTCGATCGGCCCTAGGACCGTTCGAAATCAGGGGAGCGGCTTCGCCGCGACGTGTCGGTCAAACCGGGCGACGCGGCGGGCGAACATCTCCACGCCCCGCCCTTGCCAGGATGAAGACACGCTTTCCTTGACGTGAGATTTGCTGCATTCAATTCCCATCGAATTGGTGGATGATGGTGCAGGAGGTGCCACATGTCTCTCAAACTCGGCGATGTCGTTCCTGATTTCACACAAGATTCCACGATCGGCCCGTTCCATTTCTACGAATGGGCTGGCGAAAGCTGGGTGGTGCTGTTCTCGCATCCGCGCGATTTCACGCCGGTCTGCACCACCGAGCTTGGGGCCGTCGCGGCGCTGAAACCCGAGTTCGACCGTCGCGGCGTCAAGGTCGCGGGGCTCTCGGTCGATCCGCTCGACAGCCACGCCCGCTGGGCCGACGATATCGAGAAAAGCCAAGGCCATGCGCTCAACTTCCCGTTGATCGCCGATCACGACCGTTCCGTATCGCTCGCGCTCGACCTGATCCATCCCGGCGCGTCCGACACCACGACGGTGCGGACCGTGCTGGTCATCGATCCGGCGCGGAAGCTGCGCCTGACGCTGACCTACCCGGCCTCGACCGGACGCAACTTCGCCGAAATCCTGCGCACGGTCGACAGCTTGCAACTGACCGACCGGCACAAGGTGGCGACGCCTGCCGACTGGAAGCACGGCGACGACGTCATCATCGTCCCCTCGGTCGATGACGAGGCGGCGCGCGCGCTGTTTCCGGCCGGCTGGGACGCGCCGTTGCCGTACCTGCGTACCGTCAGGCAGCCTGCATGAACCGCGCGCGGCGTGGGATCGAATGGCCGACGGTGGCGCTCGCCGCCGTCATCTACGGCGGCTGGCTGGCGCTGACCGCTTTCCACGCCGCGCTCCCGCTGCCGGTGGTCGTCATGGCCGGCGCGTGGCTGGTGGCGTGGCACGGCTCGCTCCAGCACGAAACGATCCATGGCCATCCCACGCGCTCGGCGACGATCAACGCCGCGATCGGCAGCGTGCCGCTCTCGCTATGGTTGCCCTACTCCCTCTATCGCGACAGCCACATTGCGCACCATCGGAGCCCGCATATCACCGATCCGCGCCACGATCCGGAATCGCGCTACGTCGCAGGGGGCGGCGCGAAGCGGTGGGCGGCCGCGATCCAGTCGACGCTGCTGGGCCGGCTGCTGTTCGGGCCGGCGCTCGCGATCCTGACGCTGGCGGCTGCCGAAGCGCAGCGGCTGCGCACGCGGCCCGGTGCCGTGGCGCGCGACTGGTCGCTGCACCTCGTCGGCGCCGCCGTGTTGATCGCATGGCTGGAGGCGACCGGCTTCGGCACGATGAGGTACCTCCTGCTCGTCGTCTATCCCGCATTGTCGCTGACGCTGCTGCGGTCGTTTGCCGAGCATCGCGCCGACATTCCCGGCCCAAGCCGCGCGGCGACCGTCGAGCGCGGCGGGCTGCTGGGGCTGCTCTATCTCAACAATCACCTGCACACCGCGCATCACGATCGGCCCGATCTCGCCTGGTACCGCCTGCCCGTGCATCAGCGCCGGCATCGGAACCGCCTGGCGGCGGAGGCCGGCGCGGCGCACCGCAGCTACGGTGCGATCGTGCGCCGCTACGCACTGCGCCGACACGACGTGCTCGTGCACCCCGACGCGGACAAACGCCGATGATCGCGTCGCTCGCCATGTACGATCACCCGGCACAGCGCTGGGCGAACGATGCGATCTGGGCCGCGCTCGGGGCCGCATTGCGCGAGCGCGACATCGACGCACCGGCCACGCTCGACCAGGATCTACCGGTGGAGGACGTCTGGCGCGCGCCGGACCTGCTGCTGGCGCAATGCTGCGGTTACCCGCTGGTTGCCGACGACACGCTCGATCTGCGCGTCGTCGCGGTGCCGCGCTACGCCGTGCCCGGCTGCACGCCCGGCCGGCACCTCAGCCACCTTGTCGTGCGCGATACCGAAAGGGCGAGCGATCTCGCGGCCTTCCGCGGCCGGATCGCCGCGATCAACGCACCGCTGTCGAACACGGGCACGAACCTGTTCCGCGACGCGCTTGCGGACGTGGCGGACGCCTCGCCGTTCTTCAGCGCGGTCGTGACGACCGGCTCGCATCGACAGAGCGCGCTGGCCGTTCGCACCGCCGCCGCCGACATCGCGGCGATCGATGCCGTCACCTATGCTGCGCTGGCACGTTTCGAGCCGGAGGCGCTGGCCGGACTGCGGACGATCGCCGTCACCCGACCGTCTCCGACGCTGCCCTTCGTCACCGCGCGCGCCACGCCGATGGCGACGGTCGCTGCGCTCCGGGCGGCGCTGACGGCGGTGGCGAACGATCCCCGGCTGGACAGCGCGCGCGACGCGCTGTTCCTGTCGGACATCGTGCCCTCAGGCGGGCATCGCTACGCCACGCTGCTGGCACTGGCCCGCAAGGCGGCGACCCGAGGCTATCCGCACCTGGTCTGACGCCATTCCCGGCGCACAGCGCCCGAGCCGGGGGCTAAACGGCTCCCCTTCCCGATACCAGCGCATGAACCCTCAGCCGAGGAAAGACGTCTTCGAGCGATCGGGTATCGGGCAGGATGTAGACATAGCCGCCCTTCTTCTCGAACATCGGGCGCAGGTTCGTGGCATAGAAGGCGCGAGGGACGTTGATGCAGCCGAACGTGATGCGGTTGTCGTCGGCCTCGGGCGACAGCATCCGCGCGCGGCGATTCTCCGATCGGGCAGCGTCGCCGGGGATCGAGTGGATCGCGACGCTGTTGGTGTAATCGACCCACAGCACGCGCTGGCGTCCGGCGGCATAGCCGAATTTCGCGAGGAACCGCCCCGCCGGGGTGGTCTTTTCGGCCGGGCCGATCTCGCCGAGCTTCTTGCTGCCGACACCGGGCGTGGCGTCGTCACCCGGCGCGATGCCGAGCAGCACCGGCACCTGCGCAAGCAACTTGCCCTTTCCATCGAACAGGATGAGCGACGCATCCCGCTTGTCGATGACGGCATAGGGCAGCGCGTGATTGTCGTGCGATGCGGCAATCCAGTCCGCCACGCGAAGCGCGTCGGCCGAAGGCGACAGGACCGCCTCCGAGGTCGCTTCCGGCACTTTCGCCGTCGCCACACCCTGCGCCTTCGGACGGGTTGCCGTCGGCGCGCCGGCCGCGACCAATGCGAGCCCGGCAAATAGCTGTAATATGATCATCGTGCCGCCAGAAGCCGGAAGCGGCCGCCCGGTGGGGCGACCGCTGGATGTTCGTCAACGATCACACGGCGATCGGGATGCACCGGGCGCTCGTCGATCTGTCGCCGCGCACCGGCGCTGCCGTCACGGCACGCCGGTCGCAGCGACGGGATGAGGCAGATTAGTGGCGCGGACGCTTGCCGCGCTGCTCCTGCTGCTGAAGGCGCTGTTCGACACCGTCGACGCGACCGTTCAACTGATCGAGGCGCTGCCCTTGCTGCTGCGCCTGGCCCGACGCGGCCTGTGCCTCGGCGAGTGCCTGCTTGGCGGTGCCGTCGGTGGCCTGCAACTGCGTCTCCAGCGTGCTCACGCGCGCGCTGACGGGTTCGATCTGCTCGCGCACATATTTCTTGGTGGCGCAGCCGCCGAGCGTCGGAGCGATCAGCAGGATCGCGATCGCGGGGGAGAGTTTGGCAAAGGAGGTAAGCATCACAATCTTCCAAATAATCTCTAGCCCGGCGAGGGAGCCTAGATTGTAACGCAGCGGCAATAGAAGAGGCGACAGGACGACGCTTCGGCACGCCGAACCGAGGAGTGATCCGCCCGAAAGTTCGTGGTAGACTGCATTTTGTTGTCGATGGTTGCTGCGAATACTTATGCATTAACCATCGCTGAACAGGATCACTCGGTCTCGTTACTTTCTCGAATCGCGTGCTGGCCACGCGCGAACGGATCGAGCGGGATGCGGCCACCGTCATCCCGCACCGCCTTGCCGGCGGCCGGGGCGCGCTGCCGATCGACGCAGCGGCGCAACTCGGCGACCGCCGCACCGCTGCCTTCGAGCGTCAATTCTTCCACGGGAACGTCACCGCGGCGCACCTTCAGATAGGCGGACGCGGCAAAGTCGCGCGGGAACGCCGCACCGAAGTCGGTGACGAAGCCGCGCTGGCCCCCGGTCGTGATGCCGATCGCGACATGGCGGGGAAAGGCGGAGCGTGAGAGGCGGAAATCCAGCCGGAGCTGCTCGCGCGCGCGGATCGACCAATTGGGATTGAGCAACGTCAGCCGGTTGCTGCCGTCGACATCCAGCCCGAATTGCAACGTGGTGCCGCGCGGCTCGGGATAGGTGCGGGTGAGAAAACAGCCCTTCTGGTCGCTGCTGACGGACACGACCCAGGCGCCGATCTCGCGGGTGGCATAGCCGGCGGCAGCGGCGGGTGGGCTCGCGACGACGGCCGCGAACGCCGCGAGCGAGGACAGCGAGGCAGGGAATATGGTGCGCATGGTCGCGGCCATAACGCTAAATCGGCGCGGAGTTTAGTGTGGCGGGTGGCGTCGTTCCGTCGGTCGCCTTGGCCGCCGTCAGCGCCTGCGCGATCGCCGCACGCAGCGGCTTGGCGCGATAATCGGCGTCATACGGACAGGGACGACGGTCGGCGCGGTCCGGGCGCGGCTCGAACGGACCGATCCAGCTAAAGCGGTCGCACAACCCCCAGGCGACCACGTCGCGCAGTTGCGGATAATCGAGCATGACGTCCAGATAGCGCCGCGCATAATCGGCGACGCCCCGGTCGCGCGCGACCGGATCGACCGGCAGTCCGTTGTCGCGCACGTCGAATTCGGTGATGAGCAAGCGGTATCCCATGCCGGTCACCGCATCCAGAAAGTGCCGCCACTCGCGTTCATAGGCACGCGCGCTGCCGCTCGTGTCCGTGCCGGCGGTGATGATATGCGACTGGACGCCCAGCGCATGGACCGGCACCCCGCGCCGCCGAAATCCTTCCAGCAGGCGCAGCACCCCGGCGCGATGCGCCGCGTTGCCGGGCTCCCAGCTCATATAATCGTTATAGACAAGCTCCGCGTGCGGCGCGTGTTCGTGTGCGGTGCGAAACGCAAGATCCAGTGTCGCCTCGGTTCCGCCGAGCGCCTGGCTCAAGGCGGTTTCTTCCAGCGCGCCGGTCTCCGGCGTCACTGCTTCGTTCACGACGTCGTAACTGACGATCCGCTTGCCGTAACGTTGCGTCACGGTCGCGATATGATCGACGAGAATGTCGCCGGCCGTTCGGGCCGGACGCGCGCCGAAGTCATATTTCTCAAGCCACGCCGGCATCCATTTGCGCCGCTGCCAGAGCAGGTTGTGACCGCGCACCGCCATGCGTTGCTCCACGCCCCAGGCGACGATCCGGTCGAAAGCGGCGAAGTCGAACGCGCCGGGCGCCGGACGAAGATGCTGCCATTTCATTTCATTCTCGGCGACGAGCAACCCGCACTCGGCGCGCAGCAGCGCGGCATAGGCCGGGTTGTCGGCCGAAGCGCCCCTCGCCCGCGCCGACAGCGCCGATCCGAAGCGGCGGCCGCCGCGCCGCGCGATCGCATCAAGTCCCGGCGCGCCTGATGCGACCTTGGCCAGCGGCGCGAACGGCAGCGCCAGCGCGCCCGCCAGGCTGGCCCGCCGCGTAATTTCCTCACCCATTCGAATACCTCGATCTTTTCCGTGGCAGCGTGAACGATGTCGCCGCGCCGACAGCCACGGAAATCCGCCTACGCCGCCCGTTGGCGTCGACAAGCACGTTCATGTTGATCTCGCTCGCCTTTTGCGCTTTTTCCCGCCAGATCGGCGGGGAGCAGGGACATGCATGCAGCGGCGGGGTTCGAGCTGATCATCGCGATGTTCCTCGTGATCGTCGGGCTGCACTATGTCGCGCGCCGCCTGTCGCTGCCGCCCGCCGCGGCGCTGATCGTTGGGGGCGGCGCGGTCGCGTTCGTGCCGGGCTTGCCGGGGATCACGATCGATCCCGAACTGGTGCTCGTCCTGTTCCTGCCGCCGCTCCTCATGGACGGGGCGTGGTTCACCGCGATCGCGCCGTTTCGCCGTCATATGGCCGGCATCCTGTCGCTCGCCGTCGGGGCGGTGTTCTTCACCACCGCGGTCGTCGCGCTGGTCACGAAGCTGCTGCTTCCCGCGCTGCCCTGGGCGGCCTGCGTCGCGCTCGGCGCGATCCTGTCGCCCCCCGATGCGGTCTCGGCGCGCGCCGTGTTGCAGCACGTCCGCCTTCCGCGACGCCTGTCGACCCTGCTGGAGGGCGAGAGCCTGCTAAACGATGCCGCCGGGCTGGTGCTCTTCCGCTTCGCCGTGGCCGCGGTGCTGACCGGCACCTTCAGCATCGGCGCGGCGACCGGCACCTTCGTGTTGCTGGTGCTCGGCGGCATCGCGGTGGGCGCGGTCATCGCCGGGCTGTGGGTGTCGCTGCTGCGGCGGCTGGGCGACGACACGCTGATGATCGCGGCGACGATGCTCGTCTGCTGGAGCGCCTATATCGCGGGCGAGCTGGTCCACGTCTCGGGCGTGATCGCGGTGGTCACCGCCGGGCTGATCTGCGGCTGGTACCAGCATGTGGTGTTCAGCGCGAGCGTGCGCATCCGCGCGCTCGCCTTCTGGCAGGTGTTGGTGTTCCTTCTGGAAGCCGCGGTCTTCACGCTGATCGGCCTGTCGTTGCGCGGGCTGCTCGACCGCGTCGGCGATCCCGCGCGCATCGTCGACACCATGGCCGAACCGGTGCTGCTGATCGTCGCGGCGGTGATCGTCGCGCGGTTCGTGTGGATCTTCGGCGCGGATGCGATCGTCGCGGCGATGCGCCGCGCGGGCTGGACCTCGGCGCGCCCGCTCGGTGCGCGCGCGGCGCTGGTGATGAGCTGGGCGGGGATGCGCGGGGTGGTGACGCTCGCGGTCGCGCTGTCGTTGCCGGAGACGATGCCGGCGCGCGACCTGATGCTCGTCACCGCGTTCGCCGTGATCCTGGTCACCGTGCTGGTGCAGGGCACGTCGCTCGGCTGGATCATCCGCCGCGCTCGCCCGCCCGAGGATCCAGCCGCCTTGCCGCCGCTCGACCTGATGGCTGCGGAGCGCGAGATGTTCCGCGCGCAACTCGCCGCGGTCGAGCGCCACGCGCATGACGAGCGGGGCGAGCTGATCCACCCGCAGCTCCTGCACCGGTATCGCACCCGCGCCACCGCGGGCGAGAACTTCCGCGGAACCGATGCGGAGCGCAACGAGGCGATCGCGCGCCATTTCAACGTCATCATCGCCGCGGTGGAGGCGGGTCGCGCCGAACTGGTCCGGCTGCACCGGACCGGCCGGATCGACGACGAGACGCTCCACGATCTCGAACACGACCTCGACTTGGAGGAATTGGGCGCCATCGCCGCCAAGGGCTGACGGTGCGCCGATGCCGCGCCGGCACCTGCTGGCGTCGGCCGGCTGGCGGCTCTACAGCCGCGCCGAACGGAGGATCGCGGATGAACGAAGCATCTGGACCATGGCAGCCCGACATCGTCCGCACCTGGCTGGATCGCCGGGTGGCCGCGGCGCGGCTCGATCAGGCGGCGGCCGACCGGCGCGGCTACGAGGCGCAACGCGACTATGACAAGGCCGCCGCCGAGGAATGGGCCTGCCGCACGCTGCGTGCCAGCGATCACATCGATGATCAGCACGCCTTCGCCGCCACCATCAAGGCGCTGCTCGGCCAGGACGAATATCGCACCACCGGCATCTACGACGATCAGCATTTCGAGCGGTACGTGCGCGCCTGCCTGCGCAAGATCGCGAAGATGACCAAGGCGAACGAAGGTTTCGCCAACACCTTGCGCTATCAGGCCTGAGCCCCTGACAAGACCCGCCACACCCGCTATCCGCGCCGCATGACGTACGACATTCATATCGTGGGCGGCGGGCTCGCCGGGTCGGAAGCCGCGTGGCAATTGGCCGAGGCCGGCTTCAAGGTCCGCCTCTCGGAGATGCGCGGCGGCGGCGACACCACGCCCGCGCACCACACCGACGACCTCGCCGAGCTGGTCTGCTCGAACAGCTTTCGCAGCGACGATGCGGAGAGCAACGCGGTCGGCCTGCTCCATCAGGAGCTGCGCGCGCTCGGCTCGTTGATCCTGCGCGAAGGCGATCGCCACCGTGTGCCCGCCGGCTCCGCGCTGGCAGTCGACCGCGACGGCTTCTCGGCCGGCGTCACCGCCGCGGTGGCCGCACACCCGAACATCGCGGTGGTCCGCGAGCGGATCGACACGCTCCCCGGTACCCCCGCGATCATCGCCACCGGCCCGCTCACCGCGCCCGGCCTGTCCGAGCGGATCGCCGCCGAGACCGGCCGCGACTCGCTCGCCTTCTTCGACGCGATCGCGCCGATCGTCCACCGCGACTCGATCGACATGGAGACGGCGTGGTTCCAGTCGCGCTGGAACAAGGGCGAGGGCACAGACTATATCAACTGCCCGCTCGACAAGGACCAGTATCACGCCTTCGTCGCCGCGCTGATCGACGGCGAGAAGACCGAATACCGCGAGTGGGAAAACGTCCCCTATTTCGAAGGCTGTATGCCGATCGAGGTGATGGCGGAACGCGGCCCCCAGACCTTGCGCTTCGGCCCGATGAAAGGCGTCGGCCTCGACGATCCGCGCACCGGCCGCTGGCCCTATGCCTGCGTCCAGCTCAGGCAGGACAATGCGCTCGGCACGCTGTGGAACATCGTCGGCTTCCAGACCAAGCTCAAGCATGCCGAGCAGGTCCGGCTGTTCCGCACCATCCCCGGCCTCGAGAACGCCGAGTTCGCGCGGCTCGGCGGGCTGCACCGCAACACCTTCCTGCGCTCGCCCGAGCTGCTCGACGAAACGCTGCGGCTCCGCTCGCGCCCGAACATCCGCTTCGCCGGGCAGATCACCGGCTGCGAGGGCTATATCGAGAGCGCATCGATCGGCCTGCTCGCCGGCCGCTTCGCGATCGCCGAGCTGCGCGGCGAGACGCTCGCCCCGCCCCCGGTCGAAACCGCGCTCGGCGCGCTGTTGTCGCACATCACCGGCGGCGCGGAGGCGGACAGCTATCAGCCGATGAACGTCAACTTCGGGCTCTTCCCGCCGATCCCCGGCCGGACCAAGAAAGCCGACCGGAAGAAGATGTACACCGACCGTGCCCGTTCGGCGCTGGCGGAGTGGCTGGCGGCCTAAATCACTCCGCCACACGCCCCTCCGTTCGTGCTGAGGAGAGGCTGAGCTTGTCGAAGCCTCGTCTCGAAGCACCGCCCTTCGAGACGCCGTTTTGACAAGCTCAACGGCTCCTCAGGGCGAACGGCAGCTTTTGGATGTTGGCGACTTTCCGGACACGGAAACCTAAACCGGTATCGCCGTCGTATATTTCGTCATCGAGAGCGCGAAATGCGATGACGCCCCCGCCACCGAAGGATGCCCCAGCATCACCTGCATCAGGAAGTGGTTGTAGTCGCTGACATCCGCCACGACGATCCGCAGCAGATAATCCCATTCCCCCGACATCGAGAAGCTCTCGACGATCTCCGGCCGCCCATCGACGAACGCCTCGAACGCCTGCCGCGCCTCGATCGCATGGCTGCGCATCCGCACGTTGCACAGGACGTTGACTCCGCGCCCGACCGCCGCCGGATCGACCAGCCGCACCGTGCGCGTCAGCACCCCCGCCGCCTCCAGCGCCTTCACCCGGCGCCAGCACGACGCCGACGAGGCCCCCACGCTTTGCGCCAGATCGGCATTGCTCAGCGTGCCATCCTCCTGCAGCGCCGAAACGATGCGACGGTCGATGGCGTCGAGTTGATCGGTCTGGTTCATAGAACCCGATCCTAATGCTTCATCCGTTTCACGAATAGCCTTGTACGGCACCATTCTGATAAGCATTGATCGCGCCCATATGCGATCGTGCCGCCATGGCAGACGCAGCGCTGATCCGGCCCGAAGGAGCCGCCGCCGACTGGACGATCCCGCAAGGCTGGGACGCGTACACGGCCGAGGAACACGCCACCTGGGACACGTTGTTCGCGCGCCAGATCGCGATGCTCCCCGGCCGCGTCACCCCCGAATTCACTGCCGGCCTCGACGTGCTCCGCCTGTCGAAACCCGGCATCCCCGACTTCGACGAACTCTCCGAACGGCTGATGAAGGCGACCGGCTGGCAGGTCGTTGCCGTCCCCGGTCTCGTCCCCGACGACGTGTTCTTCGACCATCTCGCCAACCGCCGCTTCGTTTCGGGCAATTTCATCCGCCGTCCCGACCAGCTCGACTATCTTCAGGAGCCCGACGTCTTCCACGACGTTTTCGGCCACGTACCCTTGCTCGCGAACCCGGTGTTTGCCGATTACATGCAGGCCTATGGCCAAGGCGGGCAGCGCGCCGCGGCCATGGGTGCGATCGATCGCCTCTCCCGGCTCTACTGGTACACCGTCGAATTCGGGCTGGTGCGCGCCGGCGACGGCCTCGCGCTCTACGGCGCCGGCATCGTGTCCTCGCGGTCCGAATCGATCTTCGCGCTCGACGACGCCTCGCCCAACCGCATCGCGTTTGACCTGAAGCGTGTGATGCGCACCCGCTACCGGATCGACGATTTCCAGCAGAGCTATTTCGTCATCGACAGTTTCGAGGACCTGCTCGACCAGACGCTCAACACCGATTTTGCCCCGCTTTATGCCGAGCTGGAAGGCCAGCCGGATCACGACCCGGAGACGATCCTGCCCGACGACCGCGTCTACACGCGCGGCACGCAAGCGCACGCCCGCCGCTAACCCGTTCACCTGAAAGGCCCGACCATGACCGATCCCGCCAACCCGCTCGGCCTCGCCGGCTTCGAGTTCTGCGAATTCACCTCGCCCGATCCCGACACGCTCGCCAGCCAGTTCGAGCAGATGGGCTTCGTCGCCGCGCACCGTCACCCGAGCAAGCAGGTGACCCGCTACGTACAGGGCCGCATCAACCTGCTCCTCAACCGCGAGCCGGCCGGTCAGGCCGCCGACTTCCGCGCGCTCCACGGCCCCTCGGCCAGCGGCATGGCGTTCCGCGTCGCCGATCCGCAGGCCGCCTATGACCATGCGCTCGCCGAGGGTGCAACCGCAGTCGACGCTGCGACCGGGACGCTCGGCGAAGGCAGCTTCCCGATCGAGGGTATCGGCGGCAGCTACCTCTATCTCGTCAAGGCCGGTGCCGACCTCTACGCCGATTGGGAGGAAGTCCCCGGCTGGCGCGAGGCCGCCGAGCAGAACAATGTCGGGCTCGATATCCTCGACCACCTTACCCACAACGTCCGGCGTGGCGAGATGCGGACGTGGTCGAGCTTCTACGGCCGCCTCTTCGGCTTCGAGGAGCAGAAGTTCTTCGACATCAAGGGCAAGGCGACGGGTCTGTTCAGCCAGGCGATGATCGCCCCAGATCTGGCGATCCGAATCCCGCTCAACGAGAGCAAGGACGAGACCTCGCAGATCGAGGAATTCATCCGCGAGTACAATGGCGAAGGCATCCAGCACCTCGCGCTGACCACCGACAATATCTACGAGACGGTCGAAAAGCTCCGCGCGCGCGGCGTGCGGTTGCAGGACACGATCGAGACTTATTACGAGCTGGTCGACAAGCGCGTCCCCGGCCATGGCGAGGATCTCGAGCGGCTGAAGCGCAACCGCATCCTGATCGACGGCAACGTCGGCGACGAGGGCATCCTGCTCCAGATCTTCACCGAGAACATGGTCGGCCCGATCTTCTTCGAGGTCATCCAGCGCAAGGGCAATCAGGGCTTCGGCAACGGCAACTTCCAGGCGCTGTTCGAGAGCATCGAGCTGGACCAGATCCGGCGCGGCGTGGTCAAGGTCGACGCCTGACGCCCCCCCCCCCCGTCGCCCCGGACTTGATCCGGGGCCCCGCTTCTTCTTGAACCGTGGAGAAAAAGCGGGATCCCGGATCAAGTCCGGGATGACGGAAGAAGGCAGGCGATCCGACGGGTCGATACAGGAGAGACAGCCATGACCGACACGCCCCGCTACCACCCAGGCTTCGGCAACCATGTGTCGACCGAGGCGGTCCCCGGCGCGCTCCCGATCGGCCGCAACTCCCCGCAGCACGTCCCCTTCGGCCTCTACACCGAACAGCTCTCCGGCACCGCCTTCACCGCCCCGCGTCACGAAAACCGTCGCAGCTGGCTCTACCGCCTCCGCCCGACCGCGCAGCATCCTGCCTTCACCCGCTACGAGGGCGCACCGAACCTGCGCGCCGCCCCTTTCGACACCCCGCCGTCCCCGAACCGGATGCGCTGGGACCCTCTCCCCTGGCCCGACCCCGCGACCGACTGGCTCGACGGCCTCGTCACCTACGGCGGCAACGGCAGCGTCGCCGAGCAGACCGGCGTCGCGATCCACCTCTATGCCGCGACCGCCGACATGGATCGGGCCTTCTTTTCGGCGGATGGCGAGTTGCTGATCGTGCCGCAGGAGGGCGCGCTGACGATCGACACCGAATTGGGGAGGCTCGACGTCGCCCCGCTCCAGATCGCGGTGATCCCGCGCGGTGTACGCTTCCGCGTCCATCTCGACAACAACCGGCGCGCGCGCGGCTACGTCTGCGAGAACTACGGCACGCCCTTTCGCCTGCCCGATCTCGGCCCGATCGGCGCCAACGGCCTCGCCAACCCGCGCGACTTCGAGACGCCGGCGGCGTGGTTCGAGGATCGCGACGAACCCTGCACCGTCGTCCAGAAGTTTCAGGGCGCGCTCTGGCAGACCACGCTCGATCATTCGCCGTTCGACGTGGTGGCATGGCATGGAAACCTCGCTCCCTATCGCTATGATCTCACGCGTTTTAATACCATCAACACCGTCTCGTTCGACCATCCCGATCCATCGATCTTCACCGTCCTGACCTCCCCCAGCGACACGCCCGGCACCGCCAATTGCGACTTCGTGATCTTCCCGCCGCGCTGGATGGTCGCCGAGGGGACGTTCCGTCCGCCATGGTTCCACCGCAACGTCATGAGCGAATTCATGGGGCTGATCGCGGGCGCCTATGACGCCAAGGAAGGCGGTGGTTTCGTCCCCGGCGGCGCCAGCCTCCACAACCAGATGAACGGCCATGGCCCTGATCAGACCAGCTATGAGAAAGCGGTCGCAAGCGACTTGAAACCGGTGAAAATCGACGGGACGATGGCCTTCATGTTTGAAACCCGCCACGTCGTGCGCACCACCGCCTGGGCGCAAACTTCGCCAACAATGCAGCTCGACTACGACGACGTATGGCGCGGCTTTCCCAAGGCGACACTCCCGCGCTGACCGGCCGGACTGGAAAATACCGCCGACCCTGCTAGCGTACCGCCGATGCAGTTCCTCAAGATCCTGTTCTGGTCGCTGCTGGCGTTCGTCGCCGCGGTGTTCACGTTCGGCAACTGGACCAATGTCACCATCCAGCTGTTCGGCGGGCTGGTCGCGGAGGTGAACCTGCCGCTGCTGCTGTTGGTGACCTTCCTGCTCGGCTTCCTGCCGACGCTGATCTACCAGCATTGGGTGCGTTTCCGTCTGCGCCAGCGATTGGCGGCGGCGGAACGCGCGACGGAGAGCGCACTCGCCGCTGTCCGCGGCATCGAAACGCCCGCCCCCGTTACGCCGCCCGCGGCCCCCCACCACCGGAGCCGAGTAATGGCCAACCGAATCTTCGTCGCGCTCGACACCCCTGATCTCGATCGCGCCCGCACGCTGGCGCAAAAGGTCCGCCATCATGTCGGCGGCATCAAGCTCGGGCTGGAATTCTTCTGCGCCCACGGTCCAGCCGGCGTCCGCGCGATGGAGGAGATCGGCCTGCCCGTCTTCCTCGACCTCAAGCTGCACGACATCCCCAATACCGTCGCCAAGGCGGTACAGTCGCTCGCCGGGCTCGCCCCGGCCGTCCTGACCGTCCACGCCAGCGGCGGCCGCGCGATGCTGGAGGATGCCAAGGCCGCCGCGCATCCCTCGACCAAGGTCGTCGCGGTGACGATGCTCACCAGTCTCGACGAGGACGATCTCGTCGCGACCGGCGTCGCCGGCAGCGCGCACGACCACGTCCTGCGCCTCGCCGAACTGGCGCGCGAAGCGGGGCTCGACGGCATCGTCTGCTCGGGCGCGGAGGTGAAGGCCGCGCACGCCGCCTGGCCGAAGGGCTATTTCGTCGTCCCCGGCGTCCGCCCGGCGGATGGCGAGGTCGGCGACCAGAAGCGCGTCGTCACCCCCGCGGATTGCGGTCGACCATGGCGCATCGATGCTGGTGATCGGCCGCCCGATCACGCAGGCCGAGGATCCCGACGCCGCCGCCCGCGCCATCGCCGCCACGCTCTAACGCGATATTGGCAGGGTGCGGGCAAGCGCCTAAAGCCGCGCGATGCCCGTCACCGCCAAAATCTGCGGCCTGTCCACGCCCGACACGCTCGACGCCGCGCTAAAGGGCGGCGCGAGCCACGTCGGCTTCGTCGTCTTCCCGCCCTCGCCGCGCCACCTGTCGCTCGACCGCCTCACCGGGCTGGCGGCGCGCGTTCCCGCGCACGTCCGCAAGGTCGGGGTGTTCGTCGACCCCGATGACGAATTGCTCGCCGCGACCGTCGCCGCCGGCAAGCTCGATGCGATCCAGCTCCACAAGACCACGCCCGCCCGCGTCGCCGCGCTGCGTCGCCTGTCGGGGCGCGAGACATGGGCGGCGATCGCGGTGAAGACCCGCGCCGACCTCGCCACCGCCGCGCACTACGCCGACGCCGCCGACCGCCTCCTCTACGACGCCAAGACCCCCGAGGGCGCGACCCTTCCCGGCGGCATGGGCGTCCGCTTCGACTGGCAATTGCTCGACGGCTTCCGCCACCCGCTCCCCTGGGCGCTGTCCGGCGGGCTCGACCCCGCCAACGTCGCCGAGGCGATCGCCCGGACCCGGGCGCCCTTGGTCGACGTTTCGTCGGGCGTCGAGTCCGCGCCGGGCGTCAAGGACGTGGACAAGATCGCCGCCTTCCTGCAACGGGTTTCCGCATCATGAACGCACCCAATTCCTTCCGCGCGCAGCCGGACGAGCGCGGGCATTTCGGCCCCTATGGCGGCCGCTATGTCTCCGAAACGCTGATGCCGCTGATCCTCGACCTCGAGCGCGAATATCGCGCCGCCAAGCAGGACCCGGCCTTCGCCGCGCAGTTCGACGATTTGCTCGAACATTATGTCGGTCGCCCCTCGCCGCTTTATTACGCCGAGCGACTGACCGACACGCTGCGCGACAGCGCGCCCGAGGGGATGGGCGCACAGGTCTGGTTCAAGCGCGACGAGCTGAACCATACCGGCGCGCACAAGATCAACAATTGCATCGGCCAGATCCTGCTCGCGATCCGCATGGGCAAGACGCGGATCATCGCCGAAACCGGCGCGGGTCAGCACGGCGTCGCCACCGCGACGGTCTGCGCGCGCTTCGGGCTGCCGTGCGTGATCTACATGGGCGCGAAGGACGTCGAGCGGCAGCAGCCGAACGTGTTCCGCATGAAGCTGCTCGGTGCCGAGGTGCGCGCGGTCGAAAGCGGCGCGCGCACGCTCAAGGATGCGATGAACGAGGCGCTGCGCGACTGGGTCGCCAACGTTCACGACACCTTCTACATCATCGGCACCGCCGCCGGCCCGCACCCCTATCCGGAGCTGGTCCGCGACTTCCAGAGCGTGATCGGCCGCGAGGCGCGCGCGCAATTGCTCGACCGCACCGGCCGCCTCCCCGACCTGCTCGTCGCCGCGATCGGCGGCGGATCGAACGCGATCGGGCTGTTCCACCCGTTCCTCGACGATGCCGATGTGAAGATGCTCGGTGTCGAGGCGGCGGGCGAAGGGCTGGAGGCCAAGCACGCCGCCAGCCTCGCCGGCGGCTTCCCGGGCGTGCTCCACGGCAACAAGACCTATCTGTTGCAGGACGACGACGGCCAGATCGCCGAAGCGCATTCGATCTCGGCCGGGCTCGACTATCCCGGCATCGGCCCGGAACATGCGTGGCTGAAGGACAGCGGCCGCGTCGATTATACCGCCGTCACCGACCGTGAGGCGCTCGACGCCTTCCAGCTGCTGTGCCGCACCGAGGGGATCATCCCCGCGCTCGAACCCTCGCACGCGATCGCCGCGGTCGCGCGCAAGGCCAAGGACATGCCGCAGGATTCGATCATCCTCGCCAATCTGTGCGGGCGCGGCGACAAGGACATCTTCACCGTCGCCGAAGCGCTGGGAGTGCAGATTTGACCCGCCTTGCCGATGCCTTCATCGCCGACCGTCCCGCGCTGATCTGCTTCGTCACTGCGGGCGATCCCTCGGTCGCCGGGACGCCCGCGATTCTCGACGCGCTGGTCGAGGGCGGCGCGGACGTGATCGAGCTGGGGATGCCGTTCACCGATCCGATGGCCGACGGACCCGCGATCCAGGCGGCGAACATCCGCGCGCTCGACGGCGGGGTGACGACCGCCGATATCCTGCGCATCGCAAAGGACTTTCGCGACCGCCACCCGCTCACCCCGCTGGTGCTGATGGGCTATGCCAATCCGATGCTGCGACGCGGGCCGGAGTGGTTCGCCACCGCGCTTCGCGATGCCGGAGTCGACGGCGTGATCTGCGTCGACCTGCCCCCCGAAGAAGACGATGCGCTCGGCCCGGAACTGCGCGCAATGGGCATCAACTTTATCCGCCTCGCCACCCCAACCACCCGCGACAACCGCATCAAAGAGGTGCTCAACGGCGCGAGCGGCTTCGTCTACTACGTCTCGGTCGCCGGCATCACCGGCAAGCAGCAGGCGCAACAGGCGTCGATCGAGGAGGCGGTCGCGCGGCTGAAGCACGCCACGGATCTGCCAGTCGCGGTCGGCTTCGGCGTCCGCACTCCCGAACAGGCGCGTGCGATCGGCCGTGTCGCGGACGGCGTCGTCGTCGGCTCGGCGATCGTCGAGATCATCGCCGAACACGGCCCCGCTGCACCCGCGCCGGTCGCCGCCTATATCAAGACGCTGTCGGCCGCGCTTGCCGACGCACGAAAGGTTTCCGCATGAGCTGGCTCAGCAACGTCCGCAACGCCTTGTCCGGGATCGTCCCGGGCGGCGCCAAGGCGCAGACCCCCGATCACCTCTGGCACAAGTGCAAGGGCTGCGGGACGATGGTCTTCACCAAGGAGCTGGAGGAAAACCTCTACGTCTGCCCGACCTGCGACCATCACGAACGGATCGGCCCGAGCGAGCGGTTCGCGCACCTGCTCGACCCGGCCAGCATCGACGTGCTGCCCGCGCCGCGCTCGCCCGAGGACCCGCTCAAGTTCCGCGACTCGAAGCGCTACGCCGATCGGCTCAAGGCGGCACGCGCCAGCACCGGCGAGCAGGACGCGTTCGTCAACGCGCGCGGCACGATCGACGGCCACCGCGTCGTGATCGGCGTGCAGGATTTCGCCTTCATGGGCGGCTCGATGGGTCAGGCGGTCGGCGAGGCGTTCATCCAGGGCGTCGAGACCGCGGTGAAGGACCGCGCGCCCTTCATCGTCTTCACCGCCTCGGGCGGCGCGCGGATGCAGGAAGGCATCCTCAGCCTGATGCAGATGCCGCGCAGCACCGTCGCGATCCAGATGCTCCACGATGCCGGTCTGCCCTATATCGTCGTGCTGACCGATCCGACCTCGGGCGGGGTGATGGCGGCCTATGCGATGCTCGGCGACGTCCACATCGCCGAGCCCAAGGCGACGCTCGCCTTCACCGGCCGCCGCGTGATCGAAAGCACGATCCGTGAGAAGCTGCCCGAAGACTTCCAGACCAGCGAATATTATCTGGAGCACGGCATGATCGACATGGTCGTCCACCGCCGCGAACTGCGCGCGAAGCTCGCGACCGTGATCGGCTATCTCTGCGGCGAACGAAAGGCTGCCTGATTGCCCCTGCCCTTCAGGGGTGGGGGACGCGAACGAAAAGCTCAACGATCCGAAGAAGTCCCACCAGACGGGAAGTTATCAGGTCCGTCCGTGGCGAGATCATAACGACCTACAGCGTGACGAGGTCAACTCGGTCCGTCATTGCGAGCGCAGCGAAGCAATCCAGAGCCGGACCAGGACGCCCTGGATTGCTTCGCTACGCTCGCAATGACGAACGGTATCGTCGGCGCCACGTCTTCACTATCTAAAATACATGCAGCGAAATGAATGTCACGCTGCGAAATGCATCAACACGGTAGGTAGAGCCGGATGGATCAAATCCCGACAACGGCCGATCACGCCGTCTCCCGCGACGCCGCCGTTCAGGCGCAACTCGACCGGCTCTGGTCGTTGTCGCCGGGCGCGGACGTGCTCGGGCTCGACCGGATCACCCGGTTGCTCGCGCGGCTCGGCGACCCGCACCACGCGTTGCCGCCGATCTTCCATGTCGCGGGCACCAACGGCAAGGGCTCGACCTGCGCCTTCCTGCGCGGCGCGCTGGAGGCCGCCGGGCACCGCGTCCACGTCTACACCAGCCCGCATCTGGTCCGCTTCAACGAACGGATCAGGATAACGGGCCGGCTGATCGACGATGCGGCGCTCGCGGCACTACTTGCCGAGGTGCTCGACCAGGCTGACGGGATCGGCGCCAGCTTCTTCGAGATCACCACTGCCGCCGCCTTCCTCGCCTTCGCACGGACGCCGGCCGACGCCTGCGTGATCGAGGTCGGGCTCGGCGGGCGGCTCGACGCCACCAACGTCCTGCCCGCGCCCATCGCCTGCGGTATCGCTGCGCTGGGGATCGACCATCAGGCGTTCCTCGGCGATTCGCTCGAAAAGATCGCCGCGGAGAAGGCCGGCATCGCCAAAGCCGGCGCGCCGCTGGTCACCATGCACTATCCCCCCGGCATCGCCGCGCCGATCGCCCGCGCTGCCGCGACATGCGGCGCACCATGGTATGCGCTGGACGAGGCGTGGCGCTTCACGGTTGCCGGCGACCGCCTCCACTATAGCGATGCCGTGGGGGCGCTCGACCTGCCGCTGCCCGCATTGCCGGGCGCGCATCAGAGCGCCAACCTGGCGCTCGCGGTCGCGATGCTCCGCCATCAATCGACGGTGTCCGTACCGGCATCGGCGATCGGCGTCGCCGCCACTGCGACTCGCTGGCCGGCCCGCCTGCAACGGCTCTCGTCGGGGCCACTCACCTTTGGTCTGGGTCCGGTGCCGGTCTGGCTCGACGGCGGACACAATCCCTCCGCCGGTCAGGCGATCGCCGCCTCACTTGCGCGGCTGACCGACCATGCTGCCGATCGTCCGCTGACGGTCGTCCTGGGGATGCTCGCCAACAAGGACGCGACGGGATTTCTCACACCCTTCGCCCATGCGATCGGCGACCTCGTCGCCGTCCCCGTTCCCGGACACGCCTGCCACGCGCCCGGGGGCCTGCTCGCCGTCGCGGCCCGGCTCGGCGTTCCCCGCTGCGAGACCGCGCCGGACATCCCGTCCGCCCTCACGCTGATCGCGGCACGGCCGACTCAGCCCGAGGCGATGCTGATCGCCGGCTCGCTCTATCTGGCCGGCGAAGTGCTGAGCGCCAACGACGAAGCGCCGGACTGACGCAAAATCTGCGATTGACTTGCAATAGCGGACAGGCGACCTTGCGCGGGCAAGAGGAGTCGCTTGTTCATGACCCAGCTTCCCGCCCCCGTTCTCACCACCAACGCCCTGCCGCACGCGCTGCCCGATTGTCCCAATGCGCGGGTCGTGCTCTTCGCGATGCGCCGGATGGGCGCCAACGGCCTGTCGGACGCGCGCGCCGCGCATAATTTCTTCACCAGCTTCGGAGAGGCCTTTCGCCGCCCGCTGTTGCTGATGCGCGCGTTGATGGCCGATCTCGCCGGTAATGCGACCGTCCCGATCGCGATCGCGCCATGCTGCTGCGCGCGGATGACCGCATCGGAGCAGGTGTTGCTGGCGATCCTCGCACGCGTCGAGCCGCGCACCGACAGCGCGCGGCTGTTGATGCAGGATCTGCTGGGTCAGCGCCATGTCGACGGCGCCCTGGCCAGCGCCGCCGCCCTCGCCGCCGCCTTCGCCGACGAAGGCCGGCCGGTCTGCGTCTAGGCGGCGGCGCCGTCGCGCGCGTCGCCCGGCCCCTCGGTGCCGGCGCTGCCCACCGAGCGGTCGACCAGCCCCGAACGGCTCATCCACCAGAACAGCGCCACGCCCGGCAGCGCCAGCACCACGGTCAGCAGGTAGAAATTGACATACCCCACCCGCTCGACCAGCGCCCCTGCGCTCGCGCCGGTCACGATCCGTCCGACCACGCTCGCCGCCGCAGAGATCAGCGCATATTGCGCGGCGGTGAAGCGCAGGTCGCACAGCGCCGAGAAATAGGCGACCACCGTCACCCCGCCGATCCCCGACGCGATATTCTCGAACGTCATCGCGCCCGCCAGTCCGGGGTTGCTGTGCCCCGCCGCCGCCAGCGCCGCGAAGCTGGCGTTGGACACCGCCATCAGCACCAGGCTGATCAGCACCGACCGCTTCAGCCCCAATCGCGCATAGATGACACCGCCGGCGAAGATGCCGATCAGATACGCCCAGAAACCGACCCCGACGTCGTACAAGGCGATTTCGTCGTTGGTGAATCCGGTATCATTGAGCAACAGGCGCAGCACGAGCTGCCCCAGCGTGTCCCCGATCTTGTGGATCAGGATGAACACCAGCACCACGATCGCGCCCGGACGCGCAAAGAACTGCACGAACGGCCGCCAGATCGCCGCCAGCGTGTTCCCCATCCCGCGGCGAGGCTCGACGTCGCGGTGCCGGCGCGGCTCCCCGACGATCAAACCTGCCACCATCGCCGGCAAGGCGAGCACCGCGGTCGCGAGATAGGCTGCCGTCCAGCCGTGCCGCGCCGCCACGAACAACGCTAACGACGCCGCGCCCGCCGACCCGATACGCCAGCCATACTGGCTCATCCCCGATCCGACCCCGAGTTGGCGCGGCTCCAGGATTTCGATGCGATAAGCGTCGATCACGACGTCGAAGGTCGATCCGGCCACCGCCACCAGGATCGCGGCGGTCACCGTCGCCCCGATGCTCGCGCGTGGATCGACCAGCGCCAAATTGGCCACGGCGGCGATCACCAGCACCCCCGCCACCAGCAACCACGACACCCGCTGACCCAGCGCGCCGAGCACCGGCAGCCGCACACCATCGACCACCCACGCCCACAGGAATTTGATATTATAGACAAGAAACGCGAGGCTGAAGGCCGTGACCGTCTTCTTGTCGATCCCGCTCTGCGCCAGCCGTGTGGTCAGCGTCGCCGCGATCATCGCGTAGGGAAAGCCCGAGGAAACACCCAGCGCGAAGGCGGCGAGCGGCCCTCGCTCCAGATACGGGCGGACACCGTCCACCCAGGTCCGTCCGTCCGTTCGCGCCGCCATCCACATCGCCTTCGCTAAGCCTGGCGACGGGCTTAGCGCGAAATCTCGGTCAGGTAAGCCCGCTCATCGACGATCCACCACCGAACAACCGCAATCCGCCCGGCACACGTGGCGGCTTCTTGCCCTCCGCCGCCGACTCGATCGCGTCGATCGAACCCAAAAGGTCGCGCGACGTATAAGGCTTGGCGAGGCAGCCGACCGCGACGCCCTCCGCATCGGCGGGACAACTCCCGGTGACGAACAGCGCCGGAATGCCGCGCGCCGACGCTGCGCGTGCCACATCCAGCCCGCTGCCATCGGCGAGCCTGACATCGACCAGCACCAGATCGATCGCCGCGCCGCCCTCGATCAACCGCACCGCGTCCGCGACGCGGTCGACGGTCGCGACCACATCGAAGCCCTGTTCGTTGAGCAGACGCTCGGTATCGAACGCGACCAGCGGTTCATCCTCCACCACCAGCAGCTTCTCGATGGATCGCTGTTTGCGCCCGAACAACATCGCTTGTTTCGCCCCGGTATCGTCTTCCTCGCTCAACACGGCTGACGCAAATTATGTCCCGCATCTTTCCGTGCGTGCCCGCAGACGAACGATCACGGTCCTTGTTGCAGGCGAGCGCAGACCGTAAGCGACCCGGATGGCCGACGAACGTTCCCCGCACCGCATCGCCAAGCTGCTCGCCCGCGCCGGCGTCGCCTCCCGGCGCGAGGTCGAGCGGATGATCGCCGAAGGACGCGTCGCGAAGGACGGCGTCACGCTGGATACGCCCGCCACGATCCTTCCGTCGCTCGACGGGGTCACCGTCGATGGTCAGCCGGTCGCCGCGGCCGAACCGACCCGGCTCTTCCTGTTCCACAAGCCGACCGGCGTGCTGACCGCGGAGCGCGATCCGGCAGGCCGCGCCACCATCTACGACCGACTGCCGAAGGACCTGCCGCGGCTCGTCCCCGTCGGCCGGCTCGATCTCAACACCGAGGGGTTGCTGCTCCTCACCACCGACGGCGAGCTGAAGCGCCAGCTCGAACTGCCCGCGACCGGGGTCGAACGCAGCTACCGCGCCCGCGCTTATGGCCAGATCAGCCAGGCGCAACTCGAGGACCTCATCCACGGGATCGAGATCGACGGCATCCGCTATGGCCCGATCGACGCCAATCTCGAGCGCCGCACCGGCGCGAACGTCTGGATCGAGATGACGCTGAGCGAGGGCAAGAACCGCGAGGTGCGCCGCGTGCTCGAACATCTCGGGCTGCGCGTCAGCCGGCTGATCCGGACGCGTTACGGCCCGTTCATCCTCGGCGACCTTCCGGTCGGCGACATCGGCGAGGTGCGTGTCGCTGACCTGATCGCTTTCCGCCAGACCTTGAAGGCCGCGGCACGCCAGCGCCCGCCGGTCGCCGATGTCGCGGTGCCGGGTAGCCGTCGGTCGCCGTCACCGCGCCAGCCAACCTCCGCCCGTGCAGCGCGACCGGCCGCTCCGCCACGCCCTGTTGCGGGTTCGCCCGCGAAGTCGGCGCGCCCGTCGCCCCGCCCCGCACCCGCACCCGCACCCGCGCCGACCGCCGCGCCGCGCGCCACGCCAAAGCCTGCCACACCCGCCATCGAAGAGCAGGCGGCCACGCCGCAGCGCCCCGCCCGCATCAAGCGCCAGCCGGGCTGGGCCAAGCCGAAACCCAAGCCCGGTGCACGACCACGCTCCGGCGGACCGCGGGGGCGCAAGTGAGGATCATCGCCGGTCAGTGGCGCGGTCGCCCGCTCGTCGCGCCGAAGGGGGATGCGACACGTCCCACCGCGGATCGCACGCGGGAGGCGCTGTTCTCGATGCTGACGAGCCGGGTCGGTAGTTTCGACGGGCTTGCCGTCGCGGATCTCTTTGCAGGATCGGGCGCACTCGGGCTGGAGGCGCTGTCGCGCGGCGCCACCACCTGCCTGTTCATCGAGCAGGACAAGGCCGCACTCGACGCATTGCGTGCCAATGTCGCGAAATTGGGCGCGACCGGCGCGGACATCCGCCCGGCATCGGTCATGGCCATCGGCCCGGCGCGCGCACCGCTCGACATCGTGATGATGGACCCGCCTTACGCAACAGGCGCGGGCGCGGTCGCTGCAGACAAGCTCGCGCGGCTCGGCTGGATCGGCCCGGCGACTTGGGTTTCGATCGAAACCGCCAAGGGCGAGGGCGAGGTGCCGCCCGGCTTCGTCGTCGACGCCGATCGCACGCACGGTCGCGCGCGCTTGATGGTGTTGCGGCTCGGCTGATCGTCAGGCGATCGCCACGCGTGGCCGCATCGCCAGGAGCGCGATCAGGCTCACCAACGACATCGCCGCCAGATAGCCGCCGACCAGCGACAGCCCGCCGTGCCGCGCGAGCGTCTCGGCCGCGACCGGGGTCAGCCCGCCACCGATGATCCCCGCCATGTTGAACGCCAGGCTGACGCCCGTGTAGCGCACCCGCGCCGGGAACAGCCCCGGCAGCCAGGCGCCCAACGGTCCATAGACGAAACCCATCGCGAACAGCGCCACCGCCAGACTTGCGAAGATCAACGGCGGCGATCCCGATCCCAGCCCCGGTGCCAATACGAAGCCCGCCACCACCGCGAACACGCAACCCCAGGTCAGCACATGCCGCGCATCGCGCCGATCGGCCCAAATGCCCGACAGAACGATCCCCACGGCCATGAACAGGATCGCCCCGAGTTGCATGGACAGGATCGTCGGCCGCGCGATCCCCAGCCGGGTGGTGGCATAGCCAAGAGCGAAGGCGGTCGCGATATAATAGACGGCGAAGCACGCGATCGCGCCAGCCGTCCCGCCAAGCGCCGCGCGCCAGTGATCGCGGAGCAGTTCGCCCATCGGCACGGCGGGCGGCGGGCCTTCCTCCAGCACCTGCGCAAAGGCCGGCGTCTCGGTGATCTTCAGCCTTACCCACAGGCCAAGCCCGACCAGAACGATCGACAGCACGAACGGAATGCGCCAGCCCCAGGCAGCGAAATCCTCCGCGCTCATCGCCAACCCCAATAGCAGGAACAGCCCGTTGGCGGCGATGAACCCGACCGGCGCACCCAATTGCGGCACCATGCCATAGCGTCCGCGCCATCCCGGCGGTGCGTTCTCGACCGCCAGCAACGCTGCGCCGCCCCACTCGCCTCCCAATCCGAAACCTTGTCCGAAGCGCAACAGGCAAAGCAGCACCGGCGCCAGATAGCCCGCCTGCGCGTAGGTCGGCAGGAAAGCGATCGCGAGCGTCGACCCGCCCATCAGCATCAGGCTGACGACCAGCGTCGACTTTCGCCCGATCCGATCGCCGTAATGACCGAACGCCCATGCCCCGACCGGCCGCGCGAAGAACGCCACCGCAAGGCTGGCATAAGCGGCCAGCAGTTGCGCCGAGGGGTCGCCAGCCGGGAAGAACAGCGGCCCGAACACCAATGAAGCGGCCGTCGCATAGATATAGAAGTCATAGAACTCGACCGATGTGCCGACGAGGCTGGCGAGCAGGATGCGACGATGCGAGGCGCCCGGCGCATCGGCGGGCAAAGGGGGAAACGGCCATCGCTCCTTTCCGCGCGCCGGTCGCCTCACGTCAACGCACAAAAATATGTCGTTGCAGTCACGAAATCCGATTTCGAAGACACATGGCAGCAATGTTGACGGGTTACAGGACCAATGTGCGAGATCGCCCTTCGGAGCGCATCGCATATCGCCGGGCTTCCCCCCCTCGCCCGGCTATTCCCTGAACTACGGGGCGGTCGCTGGCGGCCGCCCCGATTTTTCAATGCGCGAGCGCGTCGCGCAGTTGCGCCTTGTTCATCTTGGAACGGCCGGCGATGCCGCGCTGCTGTGCCTCGGCATATAGCGCGTCGCGGGTGCGATGGTCGCGTGCTTCCGCGGTCTTGTGTGCGACGTCGCCGGGCTGCGCGGAGAATTGCCGTCCCTTGCGCGTGTCGGCGCGCTTCTTGGCGGTCGTCCGGGCATATTCCCCGTCGCTGAGCGCTTCGCGAGCCTTCTTGGGCAGATACCGCTCGCCGGTCTTGCCGCTCTGCTTGCCCGACTTGGTGCCCCACTCCTCCTCGGTCCATTGATGGAGTGAATTGTCGGCGCCCTTGCCGCCCTTATAGCCGCCGCCACGCTTCTTGTATTCGGCTACCGCCATCTGCGCCTTGCGCGCCGACCACTGGCCGCTCTTCCCGCCTTTCGACCCGGCGGTGACCTCTTCCTTCACCTTCTCCCATAAAGCGGGATCGGACTTCTCGGCGGTTTCGGACATCGGCTGCACCTCCTCTCCGACAAACCCGTCTCGCGTCGAAAAGACGCAGGCTCAGCTCGCGGAGACGAAGCTGTCCATCACCCGCTTGCGCCCGGCCTGTTCGAAATCGATCTCCAGCTTGTTGCCCTCGATCTCCGCGATCGCGCCATAGCCGAATTTCTGATGGAACACGCGCTGCCCGACGGCAAGGTCGCCCCGCCCCTTGTTGCCGAGGCTCACCGCGGAGGCACGACTTTCGACCACCCGCACCGGCTCGCGGGTGAAGGTGCGGCTCGACCATTCGCCGCCCGGCTTGGCGCCCAGCGTTCCCGCCGCCCGCTGCCACCCCGGCCCGCGCCCCGTTCCCCGCGCCACGTCGGCAAAGGGATCGGCGCGCTCGGACCAGTTCGCGCGCCACAGGCTCTCACCCCCCGACATGCTCGTCTCGCTCTCGACATGCTGGGGGGGCAGCTCGCCGACGAATCGCGACGGGATCGAGCTGGTCCACTGGCCGTAGATCCGGCGGTTGGCGGCGTGCAGGATCGTCGCCAGCCGCCGTGCCCGCGTGATCGCGACATAGGCCAGCCGCCGCTCCTCCTCCAGCGAGCGCGTCCCGCCTTCGTCCAGCGCGCGCTGCGACGGGAACAATCCCTCTTCCCAGCCGGCCAGGAAGACCGTGTCGAACTCCAGCCCCTTGGCGGCGTGGATCGTCATGATCGTCACCTTGGGATCGTCGCGCGTCGCCTCATTGTCCATGACGAGGCTGACGTGCTCCAGGAACGCGCCGAGGTTTTCATATTCCTCCATCGCGCGCACCAGCTCGGTCAGATTTTCCAGCCGTCCCGCCGCCTCGGTCGATTTCTCCGCCTGATACATGGCGGTATAGCCGCTCTCATCGAGGATTTGCCGCGCCAGCTCGGGATGCGGCAGGTCGCGCGCCATATCGCGCCACCGCGCCACATCACCGACGAACCGACCCAGCGCCTTGCGCGCCTGCGGTGTCAGTTCATCGGTGTCGAGGATACGCGCCGCCGCGATCGACAGCGGCAGTCCTTCGGCACGCGCGAGCTGATGCAGCTTGGCGATCGCCTTGTCGCCGAGCCCGCGCTTCGGCGTGTTGACGATCCGCTCGAAGGCCAGATCGTCGGCGGGCTGATTGACGACGCGCAGATAGGCCAGCGCATCGCGGATTTCGGCGCGTTCGTAGAAGCGGAAGCCGCCGACGATCCGATACGGCAATCCGATCGCGATGAAGCGATCCTCGAACTCGCGGGTCTGATGCTGCGCGCGGACGAGGATCGCGACATCGTCGAGGCTCTTGCCCGATCGCTGCGCCGCCTCGATTTCGTCGCCGACCCGCCGCGCTTCCTCCGGGCCGTCCCACACGCCGAGCACGCGGACCTTCTCGCCCGCGTCCAGCTCGGTCCACAATTCCTTGCCGAGCCGCCCGCCGTTGTTGGCGATCACCCCGGATGCGGCACCCAGGATATGCGGGGTCGACCGATAATTCTGCTCCAGCCGGATCACCTTGGCGCCCGGGAAGTCCTTTTCGAACTTCAGGATGTTCTCGACCTGCGCACCACGCCACGAATAGATCGACTGATCGTCGTCACCGACGCAGCAGATGTTGCGCCGCTCCTGCGCCAGAAGCCGCAGCCAGAGGTACTGAACCGAGTTGGTGTCCTGATATTCGTCGACCATGATGTAACGGAAGCGCTGCTGATACTGCTCCAGCACGCTCCGATCGCGCTTCAGGATCGTCAGAACGTGCAACAACAGGTCACCGAAGTCGCAGGCGTTCACCGCCTTCAATCGGTCCTGATATTGCTGGTACAGCTCGCCGCCGCGCCCGTTCGCGTACCGCTCGCTCTCGCCTGCATCGACGTCCGCGGGCACTAAGCCCTTGTTCTTCCACTCGTCGATCAACCCGGCGAGCGAACGTGCGGGGAAACGCTTTTCGTCGATATCGGCGGCCAGCACGAGTTGCTTGAGCAACCGCAACTGATCGTCGGTGTCGAGGATCGTGAAATTGCTCTGTAATCCCACCAGTTCGGCATGACGCCGCAACATCTTCGCGCCGATCGCATGGAACGTGCCGAGCCACGGCATCCCCTCGACCGCGTCGCCGACCAGCCGCCCCACACGCTCGCGCATCTCGCGCGCGGCCTTGTTGGTGAAGGTTACCGACAGGATTTCAGAGGGATAGGCGCGCCGCGTCCACAGCAGATGCGCCAAACGCGCCGTCAGCGCGGCGGTCTTGCCGGTGCCGGCGCCGGCCAGCACCAGCACCGGGCCGTCAGTCGTCAGCACCGCCTCGCGTTGCGGGGGGTTGAGCCCGGCCAGGTAGGGCGGGTCCTGCGTAGCGGCGGAAAGGTCGGTCACGCCGAACAGGTAGGGAACGCAGACGCCGCGGGCAAGCGAAACGGCGATTCGTTACAGTCATCGAAGCGTCGCGGGGCAGACGCACCGCCGTAAAGCAGGGCGCCTAGGCGTGATCGCGTCGCCAGCAGGCCGTGCCGGCAAGTCGCCCGCTTCGGTGCAGAGGCGACGCATGGAGCGGCCGCCGACCCACGCCAGGAGTAACGTCGATGAACCGCTTTGATTTTGCCGCGCTTGCGGCCTCGCTGACGCTCGCCCTTTTACCGTCCGTCGCTGCGGCCGATGCGAACCGCGTCGCGCTGACCGCGCGGGTCGCTGTACACGATCTCGACCTGACCACCGACGCCGGGCAGCGACAATTCCGGCGCCGCGTCGACTACGCTGCTGCGATGATCTGCGGCTCCGGTATGAACCTCCGTGACCGGCTGGACGTGCTGCGTTGTCATAGCGAGATGCGCAAGGACGCGCAGGTTCGGCTGGCGGCACTCACGCGCACACGCGGAGTCGAACTGGCGGCCGTTACCGCTCGCTGACTTCGACAAGGGCCGGACGTTGAAGACGAAGCCCGGCCCTTGTCACGGCACCCCGGCCATGCAATCAAGAACATAATAGCAACGCAGGAGAGGTGCCATGCCGATCACCGGCCAATGCCATTGCGGCGCGGTCCGCTATACCGCCGATGGAGCATCAGCCCACCACGCGCTTTGCCATTGCACCGATTGCCGGCGCTGGTCGGGAGCGCCGATGGTCGGCTGGATGGCATTTCGCGACGATCAGGTCACCGTCAGCGGCGAAGTGCAGCGTTACGGCTCATCCGAACATGGCGTTCGTGAATTTTGCGCGCAGTGTGGCACCGGCCTCTTCTATCGCAATCCGACAGTGCTGCCCGGGCTCGTCGACATTCAGACCGGTACGCTGAACGATCCGCAGGAGCACCCGCCGGGCGCGCAGATCATGTGCAAGGAACGTTTGGCATGGCTTGACCGGGTCGACGCGCTGCCAGCGTTCGCGAATTACCCCGGCGTGGACTGATCTACTTTATTCGTTGAGCGACTGACCGGGATTGGCCATCGGTCATCAAACTGTCACGCTTCACGCCGACAGCGCGACTCGTCATGGCATCCAATGTCCTTGAGGCGTCGCCTTCGTCACCTGCCGCAGTATCGCGGTCGTTCGACGGTCCGGTTCATCCATTTGCGCGATATGCCTTTCTGGCCGCCGTCGCTCTGGGATTCGGCTATGCCGGCATCAGCATCCTGATCGACACGCAGCAGGTGGGTGAGCAACTCGCCCTGGGCGTGTTCGCCTTTCTCGGCCTTGCCCTGCTGATCGCGTTGGGATTCGAGTTCGTCAACGGCTTCCACGACACCGCCAATGCGGTGGCGACCGTCATCTACACCAATGCGCTTCCGGCGCATTTCGCGGTGATCTGGTCGGGCTTCTTCAACTTCCTGGGCGTCATGCTATCGTCCGGGGCGGTCGCCTATTCGATCATCACCCTGCTGCCGGTCGACCTGATCCTGAACGTCGGGTCGGGTGCGGGGTTCGCCATGATCTTCGCGCTGCTCTTCGCGGCGGTCCTGTGGAATCTGGCGACCTGGTACGTGGGCTTGCCCAACAGCTCCAGCCACACGCTGATCGGCTCGGTACTCGGCGTGGGTCTCGCCAATCAGTTGCTGACCAGCGACAGCGGCGGGACATCGGGCGTCGATTGGAGCCAGGCGACCAAGGTGCTGACCGGCCTGTGGATGGCGCCACTGATCGGCTTTTGCGCGGCGGCGCTGCTTCTGCTGACGATCCGGCTCGTGGCGCGCAATCCGCAGTTGATGACCCCGCCGGAGGGCGACGCGCCTCCTCCTCGCGGCATCCGCGCGCTGCTGATCTTTACCTGCACGGCGGTGTCGTTCAGCCACGGATCGAACGACGGTCAGAAGGGCATGGGCCTTATCATGCTCATCCTGATCGGTTGCGCGCCGACCGCCTATGCGCTGAATCGCACGCTGCCCGCGAGCGAGACGCCCGCTTTCGTCCAGAGTGCCGCCGATGCGCGCGCAACATTGGCCCAGCATGGAGCGACGCCGGTCGATTTCGGCAAGGCGCGCGAGGTGTTGCGCACGTCGCTGAAGAAGCGCGACGTGCTGAACGGTCGAACCTATGGCGCGACGATTGCCGTATCGGACGATCTCGCCCGTCGCGTCGCCAGCTATGGCTCGCTCAGCCAGGTTCCGGCCAGCGCGGCTCCCAACATCCGCAACGACATGTACCTCGTGATGGACACGACCCGGATGATCGCGGCGGCGGAGGATAACGGGTTCAACGAAGGCGAAAAGGCGGTGCTCACCGATTATCGCACGGCGCTGGAGCGCGGCACGCGCTTCATCCCGCTGTGGGTGAAGGTCGCGGTGGCGCTGGCGCTCGGGCTCGGCACGATGGTCGGCTGGAAGCGGATCGTCGTCACCGTCGGCGAGCGGATCGGCAAGCAGCACATGACCTATGGCATGGGCGCATCGGCCGAACTCGTCGCCGCCGGGACGATCCTTGCCGCGGATCGGTTCGGCTTGCCGGTCTCGACGACGCACATCCTCTCATCGGGGATCGCGGGCGCGTCGGTGGCAAGCGGACATGGTCTGCAACGCCGTACCCTGATCCAGCTTGCCGCAGCCTGGTTGATGACGCTGCCGGTGGCGATGCTGCTCGCAGGGGGGCTTTACTGGTTGCTGCTGACGATCGTCAGGACCGCCGGGCTGTAGTCGCCGGCGGTGCCGGGCACCAACGTCAGCCGGATTACTTCTTGCAGCTGATGCTCCGCGCGCCGATCCCTATGTGCCGAAGTTCGGTTCGGCACATAGATCAACCGCGGGACGACGCGAGCAAGATCCGCCTCTCAGGTCTCGACCGAAAGCAGTGTCACGCCGGCATATCGTTCCTCACCCGGCACGAACAATTCGCTGGGCTTGAACCGACGCGGGGTGATGCGCAGCGCAGTGAGCCCGGCCAATTTGAAGGCCCCGATCTTGGGCTCTTTCGGCGGCTGACCGTCTCGCTCCAAAGTCAGGGCGTCGAGATAAATTTCGCCATGCTTGGTGTAGAGGATATGCGGAGCCAGCGTGACGCTTCCACGATTGTACATCGCGGCGATCGCCTGCAATTTGACGATCGCCTCGAAGACGACGGGAACGGTATCGGGCACCACCGGCGCAGGCCGGCTGTCGGTTTCGGCACTCATCGCGCGCCCCATAGCCGATCGTGCCGCACCGCAGCAAGATTAACGGAGAGAAACGCTGCGTTCCTGCACGGGACGGTCAGCGCGCATCCAGCAATTTTTGCGCGAAGTACGTCATCTGCAGCGCCTGCAATCGTGCGCCCTGCTCGATATCGGCGTCACCCGAATGGCCGCCGGCGGTGTCCTCGTAAAACAGATAGGGCAGGCCATACTCCTTGAGCCGCGCCGCGAATTTCCGCGCATGTTGCGGGCCGACGCGATCGTCCTTGGTGGTCGTCCAGATATACGGCTCGGGATAGGCCACCCCGCGCTTGATGTTGTGATAGGGTGATATAAGGCGCAGGAACGCGCGTTCCTCGGGCACCGATACCGAGCCGTATTCGTCGACCCAGGAAGCGCCGGCGGCGATCTTTTCGTAGCGCAGCATGTCGAGCAGCGGGACCTGGATCGTCACCGCTTTCCATAGGTCGGGATGCTGGTTGAACTCGACTCCCATCAGCAGCCCACCATTCGATCCGCCGTAGATGCCGAGCTTCGCCGCACTCGTGAAGCGCCGCGCGATCAGATCCCTGGCGACCGCTGCGAAATCGTCGTAGATCACCTGCCGCTTCGTCTTCCGCCCCGCATCGTGCCATGCTGGGCCGAATTCGCCCCCGCCGCGAATGTTGGCAAGGACATAGGCACCGCCGCGCTCCAGCCACAGTTTGCCGGTGATCGCGGAATAGCTTGGCAGCATCGGCAATTCGAAGCCGCCATAAGCCGTCATGATCGTCGGCGTGCTGCCATTACGCGGCGCGTCGCGGCGATGGACGATGAAATACGGCACCTTCGTGCCATCCCGCGACGTGGCCTCATATTGATCGGCAACCAGACCGGCGGCGTTGAACTTCGCGGGCAACGCCTTGACCTGCGCAGGCGCTGCAGCGCTGCCGGCGACGAAGCGGGCCAGCGTCGTCGGCGTAAGGAAGCCGGTCGTCACCAGAAACGCATCGTCGTTGCGATCGCTGGTTCCGACGATCCCGAAGCTGGCGTTGTCGGGCAGCGCCATCGGCTGCGCGCGCCAGCCGCTCGCCGTGGGAGTGAAGACGCTGATGCGACCGCGAACATTGTCGGTATAGTCGAGGATCAGGTGATGGCGGGTGGCGTCGACGCCGCTCACCGCCTGCCGGGCGGTCGGCGCGAAGATCAGCGATGGCGCGATCCGGCCAGCTTCCAGTTCCTTGAGCGATACGGAGGCCACACCGCCGGTGGGGATCGCGCCCCACGGCTCACTGGTCGTGAAGACCACCCGGCCATCGATCATCGCCGCGGGCGCGGTGCGCGCCGGCAAATCGAGCTTCGTCACGCCGGCCGGCGTCCACAACAGCCGCTCGGCGCCGAAGAAGGTCTTCTGCCGCTCGATGAACACCGCGCGATTGCCCGCGCCATCGGTGATTACGCTGGCATAGGTACCAAGCTGGTCGTCGGGCGCGCCCCGGAAGACTTCGACCGCCTGCGACAACGGCTGTCCGCGCGTTACCTTCTTCACGACGAACGGGTAGCTAGACGCAGTCATCGTGCCCGCGCCCCAGTCGCGACTGACCAGCAGCGTATCGCTGTCGAGCCATACCGCCCCCTGCTTCGAGGTCGGCAGCACGAAGCCGTTCGCCACGAACTGCCCGGCCGCGAGGTCGAATTCGCGATAGGTAATCGCATCCTCTCCGCCTTCGGATAGTGCGATCAGGCAACGCCGTTCTTCGGGCGCAAGGCAGGTCATGCCCTTGTAGACCCACTTGTGGCCCTCGGCCTTGCTCAGTGCGTCGATGTCGAGCAGCGTGCGCCATGCCGGTGCCGGGGCCGCATAGTCCTCGCTCGTCGTCCAGCGCAGAATGCCCTGCGGATGATCGGCATCGCGCCAGAAGTTGAGGATTCGTCCCATTACCTGCTGGGGCATCGGGATGCGGTCCTTGGCCGCCGCGATCGCCAGCGCTTCGGCATAGAATTCGGGATAGCGGGGGTCATGCTGAAGGCGCGGGAGCGTGCGTGCATTCTCGGCGGCGACCCACGCCTGCGCACGCGCGCCGTCCTTGTCCTCGAGCCAGATATAGGGATCAGCGTCCGTCGTGCGCTGCGCCCAGGCGGCGGCCGCCGCCATCGTCAAGGCCGCACCCGCCAGCAACCAACCGATCCGCTCGCGCTTCATCCTGCTCGCTCCGTTCGTCATGAAGGTATTGTGCGATACCAATCCGGCGGGAACAAGCCCGCCGGCCGCGCGTCGATGTCGACTAGCACGCTGTTGCTGCCGGCCCTCATGCCGTTCATTTCGATGTGGTTCGCCACCGCCTGGCGCATGTCGTGATTCGGGAGCGCATGACCGGGGGGCTGCGGTCGGACTGATCTGTGCCAGGCTGCCAGGGCCCGCTGATGCCTCAGCCGCGTGCGCCGATCCACGCCAGCCACAGCCAGCCGCCGATCAGCAGCGTGCCGCCGATCGGCGTGACCGCGCCGAGCCACCGCGGAAAATCGAGCGCCATCAGATACAAGCTCCCCGCGAATACGGCACCGCCGGCGAGGAACAGCCACGCGGGGCCGCGCGCCTCGAAGCGCAGCGCGACCAGCGCCGCCACTGCATGGACGAGTTGGTAGTGCGCGCCGGTCTTCAACCATTCGACCGCGGCGCCCGAAGCACCATGCGCGCCGAACGCCCCGGCACCGACCGCGATCGCACCGGAAAGCGCCGCCAACAGCAAAATTGCGTTCACGGCCGTTCTCCCCCGCCCCATGGATGATGCTCCGCAATCATCGCTCGTGCCGTCAGCGGATCGGCGGCCTCGATCTGGATGCGTAGCCGCTCCTTGTCGCTGGCGCGGTACATCTGCTCGGCACGATCGATCTCGCCCGGCGCGATGCCGAGGCCGTTCATCGCCAACCGCGCCATCTTCACGGCCGATTCCAGCACCTCGCGCACCACGGCGCACGCCGGACCGTTCTTGAGCCTGATGAGCGCCCGGCGATCGAAGGCGCGGACGTACAGTGCTGCGTCCGGGAACGCCTCATGGATCGCCTCGAGTTGCTCGAGCGAGAGTTGATCGCCGTCCATGCAGAACAGGATCAGTTCGGCCTCGCTCGCGCCGGCCTGACGCAGCAGATCGAGCCGCGTACCGTCGCCATAATAGACCTTCGATCCCAATTCCCCGGCGATGTCGATCATCTCGATATCTGTGTCGATCAGCGTGACCGGGATGTTCTGCGCCATCAGCATCTGCCCGACGGTCTGCCCGAACCGGCCATAGCCCACGATGATCGCGTTCGCGCCATCCGCCCGCGGCCCGTCGCGGTCGGTCTGTGCGGCGATCGGCGCCTCGCGGAAGCGGCGCGTGAACATCATCAGGAAGGGCGTCGTCGCCATCGACAAGGTGATGATCGCGCCGAACAGGCTCGCAGCGTCCGGGGCGATCAGAAGGGCCTGTTGTGCCTGGGCGAGCAACACAAACCCGAATTCACCCCCCTGGCTGAGCAACAGCCCGAGCGCCAGCGCCTGCCGCCAGCCCATGCGAAAGACGAGCCCCAGCGCGGTGATGATCCCCGCCTTGGTCGCGATCAGCGCGGCGGCCATCGCGATCACGAAGATCGGGCGATCGGCGATCGCCTCAAGGTTGAGCATCATGCCGACCGCGAGGAAGAAGAGCCCGAGCAGGATCGCGCGGAACGGCTCGACATCGGCCTCCAGTTCGTGGCGGTACGGGCTGTCGGCCAGCATCACCCCGGCGACGAACGCCCCGAGCGCGGTCGACAGGCCGAGCCGTTCCATCACCGCCGCAGCGGCGATCACGGTGAACAGCGCGGCGAAAACGAACATCTCGCGCTCGCCCAGATGGCCGATCAGGCGGAACAACGGACGCAGCACGAAGCGGCCGGCGGCGACCAGCCCGACGATCGCCAGCACCGTGTAGAGCCCGAGGACCCACCCCTCCGGCCCGCTGGTCGCGGCAGGGTTGCGGCTCATCGCGGCGATGATCGTGATCATCGGGATGATCGACAGATCCTGGAACAGCAGGATCGAAAAGGCACGCTCTCCGAAAGGCGTACGCAGCCGGCCGGAGGATTGCAGCATCGGCAGCACCTGCGCGGTCGACGACAGCGCCAGCGGCATCCCGACCGCCAGCGCCGCCGCCAGCGAAAAGCGCGCCGCCAGCGCCAGGATCGCCGCCAGCGCGACGCCGCACGCCACGACCTGGATCAGCCCGAGGCCGAAGATGTCCTCCTTCAACCGCCACAGGCGCTGCGGGCTCAATTCCAGCCCGACGATGAACAACAGCAAGGTGATGCCGAGTTCGGCGAACCCCAGCTTCGCCTCCGCATCGCCGACGAGCCCGAGCAGGTGCGGCCCAACCACCGCGCCGGCGACGAGGAAGCCCAGGGTCGCACCCAGCCCGAGGCGTCGGAACAGCAGCACGAACACCAGCCCGGCGCCGAGCAGGATCGTGCCGTCGCGGATCATCGAAAGATCGGCGTGTTCCATCAGCCCCCTCGCGCTTGGCGGGCCTGGGCCGCGGCGTCGGCGGCGGCTTCGAACGCGAGGCGGATCGAGGGATGGCGCGCGGTCAGTTTCAGCCCCGGCGTGAAGAGATCGAGCCCCGGCCACGCGGGAAGCTCGCCCCCGCCGGCCAGCCAGTGCGTCAGCGCATCGCGCGCGTCGGCCAGTTCCTCGACCGAGCGACCGATCGCGTGCCGCGCGAGCAGCGTCGAGGACGCCTGACCGAGCAGGCAGGCGCGGACCTGCGTCCCCAGCGCCGCGACCCGCCCGTCCTCGCCGAGCCGCACGTCTATCGTCACGCGGCTGCCGCAGATCGGCGAGCGCCGCTCGGCCGAGCCATGCGCGTCGGGCAGGCGATCGGGGAACGGATTGCCGATCGCCAGCGCACTGATATCCGGGGTGTAAAGATCGAGGCTCATGAAGATCCGTCGCTGTTGCGGGTGGGGGTGCGCGGCCCGAACACCGGCTGCCCCTTGCGCCGCCGGTCGACGAAATCGGCAACCGCACCGCTGGTCGCCACCATCAGCGGGAAGGTGCGCGCATTCTTGAGCCACGCCGGTCGGTGCGACGGTCCGCCGCCGGTCAGGTCCAGCATCAGGATGAAGAACAGGAAGGCGAGGCTGGCCAGGATCAATCCCTTCAGCGCGCCGAATCCGAAGCCCAAAGCGCGGTCGATCGGCCCAAGCACCGAGGTGCGGGTGCGTGACGAAATCGCGTTAATGATCAAACGGCTGACGAGATAAGTGCCGCCGGTCAGCAGCACGAACGCCAGCACCGCCGCGCCCGACACGCTGGCGATCGACCCCGCCAGCGCCTTGGCCAGCGGCAGGTGGAAGATCTTGAGCGCGAAGATCATCGCGACCCAGGCGAACAGCGCCAGCACCTCGCCGACGAACCCGCGCCGCGCGCCGCCGATCGCCGTCAGCGCGACGAGCACGAGAACGACGATATCGAACGGTTCGAGGTTCATGCAGCCCTCCTTATGGCGCGATCCGCCCTCCGGCTAGGGCTGGATGTTGGCGAAGGTGCCGCAAAACGCGTCCCTATGCGCGATGGGGCGCTCTGCGCGGTTCTCCCGGAACGGCCAGCCTGGCATATGTTGGAGCATGTAGGACAGCGATCAGCCGCGGCCGAGCAGATGATCGACGAAATGCCCGAGCGTGCGGAACGCCGACTGGCGCATCGCCGCCTTGTCGACCGCCGACGGCAGCAGCGCGCGATCGAAGCCGAGCTTGGCAGCTTCCTTGAGCCGCAGCGGTGCGTGGGAAACCGGGCGCAACTCCCCCGACAAGGCGATCTCCCCGAAGGCTACCGCATCCGCGGGCACGGGGCGTTCGCTGAGCGCCGACACCAGCGCGGCGGCGACGGCGAGATCGGCGGCGGGGTCCTGGATGCGGTAGCCGCCCGCGATGTTGAGATAGACTTCGCAGGTCGAGAAGCTGAGCCCGCATCGCGCCTCCAGCACCGCAAGGATCATCGCAAGGCGCGCCGAATCCCACCCGACGACCGAGCGGCGGGGGGTCGCCCCGCTGGCCACGCGCACGACCAGCGCCTGAATTTCGACCAGCACCGGGCGCGTGCCCTCCAGCGCCGGGAACACGGTCGCGCCGGTCACGCCTTCATCACGCTGCGTGAGAAACAGCGCGGAAGGATTTGATACTTCTACAAGACCATCGCCCGCCATCGCGAACACCCCGATTTCGTCGGTGCCCCCGAAACGGTTCTTCAGACTGCGCAGGATGCGATATTGATGGCTGCGCTCACCCTCGAAGCTGAGCACGGTGTCTACCATATGTTCGAGCACGCGCGGGCCGGCGATCGTGCCGTCCTTGGTGACGTGGCCGACCAGCACCACCGCGGTGCCGCGCTCCTTGGCGAAGCGGATCAGTTCCTGCGCGGTGGCGCGCACCTGGCTGACGGTGCCGGGCGCTCCCTCGATCAGATCGGAGTGCATCGTCTGGATCGAGTCGATCACCAGCAATCGCGGCGGCGTGCCCTGCCCGATCGTGGTCAGGATGTCGCGTGTGGATGTTGCCGCCGCGAGCCTTACCGGTGCGTCGCCAAGCCCCAGTCGTTGTGCACGCAACCGGACCTGATCGGCCGCCTCCTCACCCGAGACATAGGCCACGTCATGCCCGGCGCGCGCCAGCGCCGCCGCCGCCTGCAGCAACAAGGTCGACTTGCCGATCCCCGGATCGCCGCCGATGAGCGTCGCCGAGCCAGCCACCAGACCGCCGCCCAGGGCGCGATCGAATTCGGCGATGCCGAACGGCAGACGATCGGGGAGCACCGCCTGCGCATCGAGCGCGGTCATCGCAATCATCCGCCCGCCGCCCTGCAGATTGTGCTTCGCCTGAAACGGCGTGGCGTTGAGCGGCGCCTCCTCCACCAGCGTGTTCCATTCCGAACAATCCGCGCATTGCCCCTGCCAGCGATGACTGACCGAGCCGCAGGATTGGCAGACAAATCTCTTTTGAACCTTCGCCATTGTTTGTCCCTAGCGCATCAGGAACGATCAGGGAACATCCCAAAGGTGAACAAGACGTTCATCGCAGGGCAAGGCGGATTGTTACAGATTCGGAACCCTGTTCGGGAACGACCGTTTGCTCCCGACCCAGATTTTTTGCCAACGAGTAAAGGAGTTCCTCGTGAAGCATTTCGCCGTTCTCGCCCTGGCTTCTGCCGCGCTGATCCCCGGTGCGGCCCTTGCACAGGCGGCCCCGGCCCAGGCACCGGCCGCCGCTCAGACCGCGCCGGCCGCGGGCGCTGCGGTCACCACCGGCGCGACCGTTTACGACACGTCCGGCGGCGTGGTCGGCACCGTCGAATCGACCGATGGCACCAATGCGGTCGTCAACACCGGCACCGTCAAGGCAGCGATCCCGCTGACGTCGCTCGGCAAGGGCGCACAGGGCCCGGTGCTGGCGATGACCAAGGCGCAGCTCGAGGCAGCCGCCGGCCAGCAGCAGGCGCAGGCGTCGGCCGAGTTCAAGTCGAAGCTGGTGCCGGGCGCGACCGTCTATGGCACCGGCGGCACGCAGCTTGGCACCATCAAGTCGGTCGATGCCAGCGGCGTGACGCTGACGACCGCCGATGGCGATGCGGTGCTGCCGGTCACCGGCTTTGGTCCGGGGCCGCAGGGCATCCTGCTCGGGATGACCGCCGCGCAACTGAAGGCGGCGATGTCGGCGGCGGCGCCGGCCGCCGGTGCGAGCGCGCCGACGGGCGCCACGGCTGATGCGACCACGCCGACCGCCGATACCGCGGCGGCGACGACCCAGACCGCAGCGCCGGCCAAGTCCAAGCGCAAGGCGCGGTGAGTTAGGAGGCGGCGGGGTTTCGGCTCCGCCGCTTTCTCGGCGAAACGCCGTCCGTGCGGTCAGGCACGGGCGGCGTTTCGTTTTTCGGGTGCGGGTGGAAGGATGACGCCGGTTGCTGAGGCGTCATTGCGAGCGTAGCGAAGCAATCCAGGGCCGGATCAGGACGCCCTGGATTGCTTCGCTACGCTCGCAATGACGGTGAAAGCGCGACCCCGGATTACGTCCGGGGCGACGTCCTCTTAGTCGGCGACGTAGCCTCAGGCGGCGACCGTCCGTGCCTCGAGTGCAGCGCGGATCGCGGCGATCGCGTCGGCGGCCTTGTCGCCATCGGGGCCACCGCCCTGCGCCATGTCGGGGCGACCACCGCCGCCCTGCCCGCCGAGCACGGCCACCGCCTGCCGCAGCAGATCGACCGCGCTGACCTCACCGGCCAGATCGGCGGTGACGCCGACCGCGATCGAGGCGCGGCCATCATTGACCGCGACCAGCGCCGCGACGCCTGAGCCGACGCGCGCCTTGGCATCGTCGACGGCGCCGCGCAGCCCCTTGGCCTCGAAGCCGTCGAGCACCTGACCGACGAAGCCGACCCCGCCGACCGTCTCCGGCCCGGCCGGCGCACCGCCGCTGCCGCCACCGAGCGCCAGCGCCTTCTTCGCCTCGGCGAGTTCACGCTCCAGCCGGCGACGATCCTCGACCAGCGCCGCGACGCGCGCCGGCACTTCGTCGGGCGAGGCCTTGAGCGTCGCCGCGGCTTCGCGCAGCTTCTCGTCGCGGGCGTTCAGCCATTGCCGCGCCGCCTCGCCGGTCAGCGCCTCGACGCGGCGCACGCCCGACGACACCGCGCTCTCACCGACGATCTTGAACACGCCGATGTCGCCGAGCGCGCGGACGTGGGTGCCGCCGCACAATTCGATCGAATAGGTCTTGCCGTCGTCCTCGCTGCCCATCGACACGACGCGCACCTCATCGCCGTACTTTTCACCGAACAGCGCCATCGCGCCCTCGGCGATCGCCTCGTCGGGAGTCATCAACCGCGTCTCGACGGTGCCGTTGCGGCGGATCTGCGCGTTGACCGCGCGCTCGGCCTCGGCGAGTTCCTCGGCGGTCATCGCGCTATTGTGCGAGACGTCGAAGCGCAGCCGCTCGGGCGCGACCAGCGAGCCCTTTTGCGCGACATGCGTGCCGATCTTCTGGCGCAGCGCCTCGTGCAGCAGGTGCGTCGCCGAGTGGTTGGCGCGGATCGCGGCGCGGCGTGCGACGTCGATCGCCAGCTTGACGGTGTCGCCGACCTTCAGTTCGCCCGAGGCGATCGTCGCATGGTGGACGAACAGCTTGCCGAGTTGCTTCGACGTCTCCGCAACATCGGCGCGCAAGCCACTGTCGCTGCTGATGATCCCGGCATCGCCGACCTGACCGCCGCTTTCACCGTAGAAGGGCGTTTGGTTGACGATCACGTCGACCCTGTCGCCGACGCCGGCATGATCGACGCGTGCGCCATCCTTGACCAACGCGAGCACCACGCCTTCGCCGACGTCACTGCTGTAGCCGGTGAATTCGGTCGCGCCGACTTCCTCGACCAGATCGAACCACAGATCGTCCGACGCCTTCGCGCCCGAGCCCTTCCACGCGGCGCGCGCGGCGCGCTTCTGTTCGGCCATCGCGGCGTCGAAACCGGCACGGTCGACCTTGAAGTCCTGCGCGCGCAAGGCATCTTCGGTCAGGTCGTAGGGGAAGCCGTAGGTGTCGTAGAGGCGGAAGGCGGTGTCGCCCGACAGCGTATCGCCCGGCTTCATCCCCGCGGCCGCATCGTCGAGCAGCCGCAGCCCCTTGTCGAGCGTCTGGCGGAAGCGCGTTTCCTCCTGCCGCAACGTCGCCTCGATCAGCGGCTGCGCACGGACCAGCTCGGGATAGGCCGCGCCCATCTCGGCGACCAGCGCCGGGACAAGCCGGTGCATCAACGGCTCCTTCGCACCCAGCAGATGCGCATGCCGCATCGCGCGACGCATGATCCGGCGCAGGACGTAGCCGCGCCCTTCGTTGGCGGGCAGCACGCCGTCGGCGACGAGGAAGCCCGAGCAGCGCAGGTGATCGGCGATGACGCGGTGGCTCGCCTGATTGTCGCCGATGGTGTGGGTGTGGGTCAGCGCGCCCGAGGCGGCGATCAGCGCCTTGAACGTGTCGGTATCGTAATTGTCGTGCACGCCCTGCAGCACCGCGGCGATCCGCTCCAGCCCCATGCCGGTGTCGATCGACGGACGCGGCAGGTCACCGACGATCGCATCGGCCTCCTGCACATGCTGCATGAACACGAGGTTCCATATCTCGACGAAGCGGTCGCCGTCCTCGTCCGGGCTGCCCGGGGGACCGCCGGGGATATGCTCGCCGTGGTCGTAGAAGATTTCCGAACACGGTCCGCACGGCCCGTCCGAACCCATTGCCCAGAAATTGTCCTTGGTGGGGATACGGATGATGCGATGGTCGGGAAGCCCGGCGATCTTCTTCCACAGATCGAACGCCTGATCGTCGGTGTGGAAGACGGTGGCGGTCAGCTTGTCGGCGGGCAGCCCCCATTCCTTGGTCAACAGCGTCCAGGCGTGGGTGATCGCCTGTTCCTTAAAATAGTCGCCGAAGCTGAAATTGCCCAGCATCTCGAAGAACGTGTGGTGACGCGCGGTGTAACCGACATTGTCGAGATCGTTGTGCTTGCCGCCGGCGCGGACGCATTTCTGCGACGAGGTGGCGGTGCTGTACGGGCGAGTTTCGAGCCCGGTGAAGACGTTCTTGAACGGCACCATCCCGGCATTGACGAACATCAGCGTCGGATCGTTCTGCGGCACCAGCGGCGCCGAAGGCACGATCTGGTGCCCGGCCGAGCCGAAATAGTCGAGGAACGAGCGGCGAATGTCGTTGGTAGCGGTCATGGCGCTCGACTTAATCCGCCAAGGCCGCGCTGCCTAGGCCCCCGGTGCGCGCAACGGTTCGTCGCGTGCGACCGCCGGCGCGATTGTCACCTTTACCTATGTATGCAAAGCCGCCCGCCGACGAATCGGGGGTAAGCTGAATGAAGCATTTACTGAAGCTTGCCGCGATCTGCGCGGCCACCATCGCGAACGGCGCATCGGCGGCGACGCTGATCCAGACCGATAGCGAACAGGGCGCGTTGCGCGGCTTCGACGGCTTCGACAGCCGGACGGGCACGCTGAATACGGTGACGCTGACGGTCGACCTCGCCAAGACGCGCGGCTGGGTGGTGAGCGCGCCGGCGGGCTCTGCCTCCGCGGCACCCCTGTCGTGGACGATCGCGGGTAATTGGCGGCTGGGATCGGACAATGCCGCGCTGGGCAATCCGCTGATCGCGCTTACCGGATCGGGCAGCAGCGTCGTGCCGCTCGACCGGAGCGACGGCACCAACGATTTCGGCTTCTTTCAGGTCACCGCTTTCGGCACCGCGACCTATCTGTTCGATCCGGCGCAGTTCGTGAACCGGCGCGTGACGTTCAACGGGTACGACCTGGGCCAGAACGTCGGCTCAGGCGATACCAGCTTCACCGGCGTGCCGATGGGCGGGACCGTCAATCAACTGCCGGGCGGGTGTGTCGTCGTCGGCGGTGCCCCCAGCGCGCCCGGCGAGGATTTCTGCGGTCAGGCGAACTACACGCTGACCTATGATTACACGCCCGCGGTGCCGGAGCCGGGGACGTGGGCGCTGATGATCGCCGGTTTCGCGACCACGGGGGCGGCGCTGCGCCGTCGCCGCCGGACGCTGGCGCCCGCCTGACGCTCAGACCGGGTGGTCGAGCGAGGCCGGCGGGGTGCTGAACCACGCCGGACCGCCTGCCGTCATGTGAAAGCAATCCTCGAGACGGACGCCGAACTTGCCGGGCAGATAAAGGCCCGGCTCGTCCGAGAAGCACATGCCGGCGGCCAGCGGCGTCATCTCGCCATGGACGAGGTTGACCGGTTCGTGCCCGTCCAGGCCGATGCCATGGCCGGTGCGATGCGACAGCCCGGGCAGGCGATAGCCGGGGCCGTAGCCGAGCTTCTGGTAATAGCCGCGCACGATGTCGTCGATCGATCCCGCCGCCGCGCCAATCCGCGCGCTGCGGAAGGCGAGCGCCTGCGCCGCCTTCACCTGCTCCCACACCGTGCGCTGCTCGGCGGTCGCCGTGCCGTGCACCCAGGTGCGCGACACGTCGGACTGATAGCCCTGTACGGTGCAGCCGCAGTCCATCAGCACGACCTGTCCGTCGGCGACGCGGATCACGTCGCGGCTGCCGTGCGGGAGCGCCGCGGCGGGGCCGATCAGCGCCAGCGCGAATTCGGGATCGCCGCCGAGCTTCCTGGTCGCCGCGTTCATCAGCGCACCGATCTGCGCGCCCGTCATCCCCGCCTCGACGCGCGGGTGGGTCCAGCGATAAGCGGCGATCGTCACGTCGGTGGCGAGTTGCATCAGCGCGATCTCGGCGGGCGTCTTGATCATCCGGGAGCCGCGCACGACCGGATTGGCGCTGACCAGCTTCGCGTCGGGCAGCGCCCGGGCGAGGCCGTCGAAGGCGAAGAAGCGCGCGCTTTCCTCGATCCCGATCGTCCGGCCCGTCAGCTTGCGGTCGCGCACGAAGCCGGCGACGACCTTCAGCGGGTCCTCATCCTCCTGCCAGACGCGCACCTCGGCGGGGATCGCCAGCGTCTGTCGGACCGACGGCTCCTCGAAAAAGGGGGTGACGATGCAAGGATCGCCCTCGACCGGGATCACCGCCGCGGTCAGCCGCTCGCTGCGGTGCCAGACGACGCCGGTGAAATAGATCAGGCTCGATCCCGGCTCGATCAGCACCGCGCCGATCCCGGAGGCCCGCATCAAGGCCTGCGCGCGCGCCAGCCGCGCGCGGCGCTCCGCCACCCCGATCGGCACGGCGCGCCCGGTCATGTCCGAAAGGCCGGCGAGATCGGGCTCGGCGGCGCGAACGATCGACGTGGCGAGCAACGCGGCGCCGCCGCCGAGCAGCGTCCGGCGGGAGGGGCGGAAGGAGGTGGGGAACATGGTTGCGAACGATACGGTGCTTGACCGCGCGACCGCAATCCCCTTCCCTATACGCACATACGGGAGCGATGAATGGCCAAGCGGCTGACCCTTTATATTCTTGCCGGGCTGGTACTCGGGCTGATCGTCGGGCTGGCGCTCAACACCTGGCTCGACGACGGCAGCGCTGCCGCACAGGCGCGCACGACCGAGATCGCGGGCTATTTCTCGATCCTGACCAGCATCTTCCTGCGGCTGATCAAGATGATCATCGCGCCGCTCGTCTTTGCGACCTTGGTGTCGGGGATCGCGCAGATGGGCGATACCGCCGCGCTCGGCCGGATCGGCGCGCGCAGCCTCGCGTGGTTCATCACCGCCAGCCTGTTGTCGCTGACGCTGGGGCTGGTGATGGTCAATCTGCTCCAGCCCGGCGTCGGGATCGGGCTGGCGCTGCCGCCCGCCGGCCAGTCGAGCGGGCTGGAGACCGCCGCGTTCAACCTGAAGGACTTCTTCACGCATATCGTCCCCGCCTCGATGGTCGATGCGATGGCGAAGAACGAGATCCTGCAGATCGTGGTCATGTCGGTGTTCGTCGGCGTCGCGATCACCGCGGTCGGTGAGAAGGCCGCGCCGCTGGTCAAGGCGATCGACGCGCTGGTGCACGTCATGTTGCAGGTCACCGACTACGTGATGCGCGTGGCGCCGGTCGCGGTGTTCGCGGCGGTGGCGGGGACACTGACCGAACGCGGGCCGGCGGTGATCGGGCAGCTCGCCTACTTCATGGGCAGCTTCTACCTGACGCTGCTGGTGCTGTGGGCGGTGCTGCTGGGGATCGGCTTCCTGTTCATCGGTTCGCGCATCCGCGAGCTGATCCGCTATGTGCGCGAGCCGTTGCTGGTGGCCTTCTCGACCGCGTCGTCGGAAGCGGCGTACCCGCGGATGCTGGAGGCGCTCGACCGGTTCGGGGTGCCGCCGCGGATCGCCAGCTTCGTGCTGCCGCTCGGCTATTCGTTCAACCTCGACGGGTCGATGATCTACATGACCTTCGCGTCGATCTTCATCGCGCAGGCCTACGGCATCGACATGTCGCTGGGGCAGATGGTGACGATGCTGCTGGTGCTGATGGTGACGTCGAAGGGGATCGCGGGCGTGCCGCGCGCCAGCCTCGTCGTGATCGCGGCGACGCTGCCGATGTTCAACCTGCCCGAGGCGGGGCTGTTGCTGGTGCTGGCGATCGACCATTTCCTCGACATGGGGCGCACCGCGACCAACGTGATCGGCAATGCCGTGGCGAGCGCGGTGATCGCGAAATGGGAGGGCGGGCTCGACCCGCGCGAGTCACCGGTGATCGCCGGGGCAACGGCGCCTTCGGGCGATGGGCCGACGCGGGAGGTGGAGAGTTTCCGCGAAGTTTGAGGGTCGAGCGCGGCCGCGAAGAAGAAGAAGGGTTGTTCACGCAGAGGCGCGGAGGCGCAGAGAGGCCGCGCGGCAGGCCGTCGTCCGGGTCACCATCGGCGGCTCCCGCATTGCAAGGGTCGAGATTGACGCTTCGCGTCGTACAACCACAACCTCTCTGCGCCTCCGCGCCTCCGCGCGAACAATCCTTCCTCATTTCTCCATCCTAGCCCCACTCAATTCCGTGGCGGTTACCGCCGGTACCTCAGCGCCTCCGCGAGATGAATCCGACCGACCGTGTCGCCCCAGCAAGATCGGCGATCGTACGCGCCACGTGCAGCATGTTTACACAGGTGAGCAACGGCGGCGACCGGTGATAGCGGATTTTCGATCGTTAACCGAACTGCCTTTCCATCAACATGCGCTGGTTTCCGCGACAGCCGATTCGCACAAGCCTTCGCGGCCACCTTCTCTCGGGCTTGCTCATGGCATTGACGCGCCACGCCTCAAACGCTTCGAAGAAGGACTGTAGAAGTTCGCCGAGCGTCGCGTCGCCAATTGGATCCGCGAGAGTCAGCAGTCTATCGGCCCCAGTCCCCGCATTATTGTCAACCACCCACTCCAATACCGTCTTTTCTCCCTGCGATGGTGGCCCATCGATGGGGAGAATGTCACGCTGGTTCTCGCGCACCCATACCGTCTGAACGGGCTCGCCGCCGAAGTCGATGTCGAGGAAAGTGCCGTAGCGATCTCCTCGCCGGGAGATCGTGTAGCGACCATCAGAGGAGGCGCCGACAGCGCTTTCGGGATCATAGCTAAAATGCATGATGAAACGTGCGCCTTACCATTATGGTCTGCAAGTGAGCGGAAGCCACCTTCAGTTCGCTGGAGGTCGGCGTCGATAGCTCAGAGCCTCTGCGACATGAGTTCGCGTAACCAGCTCGGAACCGGCCAGATCTGCGATCGTCCGGCTGACCCGCAGGATGCGCGTGTAGCCGCGCGCCGACAGCTTCATGGCCACCGCCGCCTGCGCCAATAATTCGCGCCCCGCGGCGTCGGGTGCGGCGAAGCGTTCGAGGCTTTCGCCATCAAGCTCGGCGTTCGTGCGCAGGCCACTCTCCGCCAGTCGCGCAACCTGTAGCGCGCGCGCCGTCGCCACGCGGGCCGCGACTTCCGCCGAGCCCTCGGTGGGCGGCGGCAGGGTCAGGTCGACCGCGCTGACCGCGGCGACCTCGACGTGCAGGTCGATCCGGTCGAGCAGCGGGCCGGAGACCTTCGCCTGATAGTCGGCCGCGCATTTCGGGGCGCGCGCGCACGCCAGCGACGCGTCGCCGAGGTGACCGCAGCGGCACGGGTTCATCGCCGCGATCAACTGGACGCGCGCCGGATAGGTGACGTGGGCATTGGCGCGCGCGACGCTGACGGTGCCGCTTTCCAGCGGCTGGCGGAGTGAGTCGAGGACCGCGCGCTGGAACTCGGGCAGCTCGTCGAGGAACAGCACGCCGTGGTGTGCGAGGCTGACCTCGCCGGGCTTCACCTTCAGCCCGCCGCCGGTCAGCGCCGCCATGCTGGCGGAGTGATGCGGCGCGCGGAACGGGCGGGTGCGGGTCAGCGTGCCGCCCGGCAGCGTGCCGGCGACCGACTGGACCATCGACACTTCCAGCGCCTCGGCCGGGTCGAGCGGGGGCAGGATGCCGGGCAGGCACGCCGCCATCAGCGACTTGCCCGCGCCCGGCGGCCCGACGAACAGCAAATTGTGTGCGCCGGCCGCGGCGATTTCCAAGGCGCGCTTGGCGACCTCCTGCCCCTTCACTTGGCGCAGGTCGGGGCCGGTGCGCGTCTCCTGCACGTCGCCGGGCTGCGGCAGGGCGAGCAGGCCGTGACCTTTCAGATGGTTGAGCAGCGCGAGCAGATCGGGGGCGGCAATCACCTCGATGCCGCCGCTCCATGCGGCCTCGCTGCCCTGCGCGGCGGGGCAGATCAGCCCCCTGCCCGTCTCGGCGGCGTGGAGCGCGGCGAGCAGGACGCCCGGCGACGGCGCAAGCCGCCCGTCGAGACCCAGTTCGCCGACGACCACATAGTCGGCCAACGCCTCGGCATCGACCACGCCCATCGCGGCGAGCAGCCCGAGCGCGATCGGCAGGTCGAAATGCGAGCCTTCCTTGGGCAGATCGGCGGGCGACAGGTTCACCGCGATCCGTTTGGGAGGCAACGACAAGCCCATCGCCGCGATCGCGCCGCGCACCCGCTCGCGGCTTTCGCCGACCGCCTTGTCGGCCAGCCCCACGACGTTGAAGGCGGGCAGCCCGGGGATGAGCTGCACCTGCACCTCGACGCTGCGCGCCTCCAGCCCCAGATAGGCTACCGTCGATACGATCGCGACCATGTTCCCCCCGTCCCCGCGCGCCTCATAGCGGCTTTGCGGCGCGGCGAAATGGCCCCGCAGTGCCTTGCAACTACAACACACCCGCGCCACATGCCCCATCATGACCCGCCGCCATCCGGCCCTGCGATATGCGCAATTGCTGCTCGGCGGGCTGTTGCTGTTACTCGCGGCGGTGATCGCGCCGTTGCCGGGGCCGGGCGGCGTGTTCCCGATGGCGGCCGGGCTGGTGCTGATCCTGCGCAACTCGCCGCGCAGCCGGCTGTGGTTCGCCCGCGCCAAGCGCCGCTGGCCGCGAATCGGCGCGATGGTGGATGTGGCGCTTCGTCGGCGCAGCGCCTTGCGGCGGCGCGCGCGCGATCGTGCGGCGGCGCGTTGACTTTGGCGGCAGCCTCCCCTAACGGCGTCCTTCTTTCGGGCCGTCCGCTTGGGCGGCCCTTCGACATTCGATTTCGGGACATGAACGATGAAGCGGACCTTTCAGCCGAGCAATCTGGTGCGCGCCCGCCGTCACGGCTTCCGCGCGCGGATGGCCACGGTCGGCGGCCGGGCGGTGATCCGGGCGCGTCGCGCGCGCGGTCGCAAGAAGCTGTCGGCGTAAGCACGACCGATCCCCGCCCGCCCGTGGCTTCGGCCGCGGTCGGGCGGATGACCAGACGGCCGGATTATCTGGCCGCGAACGCCGGGCGTCGGGTGCCGATGCCCGGCTTCGTGCTTCTGGTGCACCCGCGTGGCGACGAGGACGGGTCGATGCGGATCGGCATCACCGTCACCAAGAAGGTCGGCAATGCGGTGGTGCGCAATCGCATCAAGCGGCGCTTCCGCGCGCTGGCGCGCGAGATCCTGCCCGAACATGGCTGGCCCGGCGCCGATCACGTGCTGATCGGGCGCGAGGCGGCGCTCACTTCCGACTATGCGGACTTGCGCGCGCATCTGGCCAAGGCGCTGGCGAAGAGCCGCAGCGTCTCGCCGGGCGGCAACCGGTCTCGGCCAAAGCGGTGATCGCACGCGTGCTGATCCTGCTCGCGCGCGGGTGGCAGCTGGGGCCGTCGGTCCTGCTGCCGCCCTCGTGCCGGTTTCAGCCGTCATGTTCAGCCTATGCAATCGAGGCGCTTCGCCGCTATGGCGCGGGCAAAGGTAGTTGGCTGGCAATACGCCGGATTGCGCGGTGCCATCCCTGGGGCGGGCACGGGCACGATCCGGTGCCATAAGGAAAGCGTGGGACGCTGGTGAAGGACGAGAGCAAGAACTTCGTGCTGTTCGCGGTGATCGCGGCGCTGATCCTGTTCGGATGGCCGCTGATCCAGAGCCGCGTCTTCCCGACGGCGAACCCGCCCGCCACCAAGATGGTCGATGGCAAGAACAAGCCGCTGCCCAATCCCGCCGCGGACCCGACCGCCGATTCGCCCGTCGCGATCCGCGATCGCCAGGTGGTGCTGGCGGAAAGCCCGCGCGTCCGGATCGACACGCCCGCGCTGAAGGGCTCGATCAACCTGAAGGGCGCGCGGATCGATGATCTGGTGCTGACCCGCTACAAGGTATCGGTCGCGAAGGATTCGCCGCCTATCCGGCTGTTCTCGCCCGCGGGCACGCAGGATGCCTATTTCGCCGGCTTCGGCTGGCGCGCCGACGGGCTGACCCCGCCCGCGTCTGACGCGGTGTGGACCGCCTCGTCCCCGGTGCTGACCCCGGGCAAGCCGGTGACGCTGACCGCCAGCAACCCGCAGGGGCAGCGCTTCGCGATCGAGATCGCGGTCGACAACGATTATCTGTTCACCGTCAAGCAGACCGTCGCCAATGGCGGCGGCGCGGCGGTGCCGGTCGCCGCCTACGGCCTCGTCAGCCGCGTCGGCGTCTCCAAGGACCCGGACAGCTGGACGATCCACACCGGGCCGATGTCGGTCAACAACGGCGCGGCGCATTACAATCCGAACTTCAAGGACGTCGACAAGGAGCCGACGCGCTTCACGACGACCGGCGGCTGGCTGGGCTTCACCGACAAATATTGGCTGGCGGCGCTCGTCCCCGATCAGGGCCGCGCGTTCGACGGGCAGTTCCGTGCCGGGGCGAACCACGCCTATCAGGCTGATTTCACCACCGCGCCGCAGCTGCTGCCGCCGGGTCGCCAGCTGACGCAGACCGCCAAGCTGTTCGCGGGCGCCAAGGAAGTGAAGCTGCTCGACCGCTACACCGACACCGGCGCGGTGACGAAGCTCGACTATGCGATCGACTGGGGCTGGTTCCGCTTGGTCGAGAAGCCGATCTTCTATTATCTCGACTGGCTGTTCCACATCGTCGGCAATTTCGGCGTCGCGATCATCATCCTGACGCTGACGATCCGCCTGCTGGTCTTCCCGATCGCGCAGCGCCAGTTCGCGAGCATGGCGGCGATGCGCGCGCTCCAGCCGAAGATGAAGGCGATCCAGGAGCGCTTCAAGGACGACAAGCAGCGTCAGCAGCAGGAGATCATGGCGCTGTACAAGTCGGAGAAGGTCAACCCGCTCGCCGGCTGCGTCCCGTCGCTGATCCAAATTCCGATCTTTTATGCGCTCTACAAGGCGCTGATGCTGACGATCGAGATGCGTCACCAGCATTTCGCACTGTGGATCAAGGATCTGTCCGCACCCGATCCCGCCACGATCCTGAACCTGTTCGGCTATATTCCGATCACGCTGCCGCACTTCCTCGCGATCGGCGTGGTGCCGGTGCTGCTGGGCATTTCGATGTTCTTCCAGTTCCGCCTCAACCCGACGCAGATGGACCCGGCGCAGCAGCAGGTGTTCGCGATCCTGCCGTGGGTGCTGATGTTCGTGATGGCGCCGTTCGCGGTCGGGCTGCAGATCTACTGGATCACCACCAACTGCATCTCGATCCTGCAGCAGAAGTGGCTCTACAGCCGCCATCCGCAGCTGAAGAACGCACCCGCCAAGTGACCGACATCAATCCCAGTTTCGACGAGGAGGCGATCGAGGCGGCGCGCAAGCGCTTCGCCGGGCCGATCGAGTTCCTGAAGTCGGCGCCTGCGCTGAACTTCCTGCCGGCGGACGAGGTGCCGGAGGTGGCGTTCGCGGGGCGGTCGAACGTCGGCAAGTCGTCGCTGCTCAACGCGCTGACCGGGCGCAAGGCGCTGGCGCGTACTTCGGTGACGCCCGGACGGACGCAGGAGCTGAACTTCTTCGACGTCGGTGATCCGCTCGCGTTCCGGCTGGTCGACATGCCGGGCTATGGGTTCGCGAAGGCGCCCAAGGACATCGTCAAGAAGTGGCGGTTCCTGGTGAACGACTATCTGCGTGGGCGGCAGGTGCTGAAGCGCGCACTGGTGCTGATCGACAGCCGCCACGGGATCAAGGACGTCGACCGCGAGATCCTCGAGATGCTCGATCGCGCTGCCGTCAGTTACCGACTGGTGATGACCAAGGCCGACAAGGTGAAGGCCAGCGATCTGGCGATGACCGTCGCCGCGACCGAGGCGGAGGCGCGCAAGCGTGCCGCCGCGCATCCGGGGATTATCGTCACCTCCAGCGAGGGCGGCATGGGGATTGCCGAACTGCGCGCCGCCGTTGTCGAGGCGATCGGCTGAGCCTTCCCTACCGTCATCCCGGACTTGATCCGGGATCCCGCTATTGCGACCAGCAAGGATAAGCGGCGCCCCGGATCAAGTCCGGGGCGACGACAGGGTGGTGGCGGCTTCTTACCAGATCGAGGCGCGGCGGGCGGTGCGGGCGGCTTCGATCTGTTGACGGAGCACTTCCGAGCGGGTCGGGGCCGGCGCGTTCGCCGCAAACACGAAGGTCGGCGCCTGGACGAACGCGGGCGTGGTGGCGCTCAGCGCCGCGTCGGTCGGGGAAAAGCTGACCATGACAATGCTCCTTCGTTGACGATCCTTCTCTTGGAAGCCGTTGTACCGACGGGTGACTGACAGCCGATGGACGAGGGCGGTTAACACGGCGGTCGCCAAAATCCGGTGCGGCGTTGCCCTGCGCGGCTTTGCCCCCTACTCCGGGGCGCATGAAGCTCATCATCGGCAACAAGGCCTATTCCTCCTGGTCGCTGCGCGGCTGGCTCGCGTGCCGGCAATCCGGGATCACCTTCGAGGAAGTGGTCGTCCCGCTCTACGACGACGAATGGGATCGCCGTCGCGAGGGTGACGAATTCGCGCCGTCGTCGGGCAAGGTGCCGATCCTGTGGGATGGCGACGCCGTGGTGTGGGACAGTCTGGCGATCGTCGACTATCTCGCCGATAAGGTCGGGCGCGACCTGTTCTGGCCGGCAGACGAGGCGGCGCGCGCGATGGCGCGGTCGATGGCGGCGGAGATGCACTCCAGCTTCGCCGCGCTGCGCCGCAAGCATACGATGAACGTCCGGCAGGTCTATCCCCCGATGACTCCCGACGACGACGTGCGGGCGGACCTGACGCGGATCTTCGAGTTGTGGGCGCAGGCGCGCGCGCGCTTCGGCAGCGGCGGCGAGTTCCTGTTCGGGGAATTCGGCGCGGCGGACATCATGTTCGCGCCGGTCTGCACGCGGATCGCGACCTACTCGCTTCCGACCCCGCGCTTCGCCGCCGCCTATGTGATGGCGGTGCTCCAGCATCCGTTCATGCAGGACTGGATCGCGGGTGCGCAGGAAGAGGAATGGGTGATCGAGAAGTTCGAACAGCCCGTCACCTGATGTCAGTCGCTTGCGTAGCCGGTGTCGGGCGACCAGCGCATCGCGATATCGGGATAGTGAACGGGCGAGCGTTCGGGCAGGCTGACCGCGAACAGCACGCACGGCGCATCGCCGTCGTTGCGAAGGTGATGCGCGTTGCCGTCACCCTTGCGGAACACCGCGACCTCCCCGGCGTGCATCGGATGCGCGCCGTCGTCGTCGACCAGCGTCGCGGTGCCGGACAGCACGACGACGATCTCGTCCTCGCCCTCGTGCCAATGCCGCTGCGACGACCAGCCGCCGGGCGGGATGGTGACATGCGTGGCGACGAAATCCTCGAGTCCCCCCGCCGCCGCCAGATCGCGCACCAGCCGGCCAGATGCCGCGGCGGCGAATGGCGGCGGATAGTCGCTGCCAACGGCCGGCGGCACGGCGGCGATGTCCAGTTTCGGCATAGGGAGCCCTCCTGTTGATCGATGTCGTTCAACTCGCCAGCCTGTTGATCGGTGCCGAAAGCGTCACCCCGGCGCGGGGGCCGGTGTTCGACGTGCTGGAGGCAGCGCTGGTGCCGCTCGGCTTCGCGGTCGAGCGGCGGGTCAGTGGCGAGACCCCAGACGGACCGGTCGAAAATCTACTCGCCACGCGCGGCACGAGCGGTCCGCATCTCGCCTTTGCCGGCCATGTCGATGTCGTGCCGCCGGGTGACGGATGGCGCGCTGACGCCTTTACGCCGCAATTGCGGGACGGTTTGCTGGTCGGGCGCGGTGCGGTCGATATGAAGGGCGCGGTCGCGGCGTTCATCGCTGCGGCGGCGCGCATACCCGTCGACGCGGGGCGGCTGACGCTCATCATCACCGGCGACGAGGAAGGTCCGGCGACCTTCGGCACCGTCTCGCTGATCGAGCGGATGCGCGAGCGTGGCGTGCTGCCCGACCTGTGCGTGGTGGGAGAGCCGACGTCGGTCGCGGCGCTGGGCGACATGGTGAAGATCGGGCGGCGCGGATCGATCAACATCTGGATCGAAGTGCCGGGCCGGCAGGGGCATGTCGCCTACCCGCATCTCGCCGACAATCCGATCCCGCGGCTGGTGGCGATCCTCGCCGAGCTGGACGCCTTGGTGCTGGACGACGGAAGCGACTGGTTCCAGCCGTCGAATCTCGAGATCACCGATGTCACGGTCGGCAATCCGGCGACCAACGTCATCCCGGCACGCGCGACGGCGCGGATCAGTATCCGCTTCAACGATCTCCAGCGCGGGCAGGAGCTGGCCGAGCGGGTCGCGGCGATCGCGCGCCGCCATGCGCCCGAGGCGATCGTCACGCCGCGGATTTCAGGCGAGGCGTTCCTGACCGAGCCCGGTACGCTGTCGGCAATGGTGTCGGCGGCGGTGCTCGAGGTGACCGGGCGGACGCCGGAGTTGTCGACCACCGGCGGCACCTCCGACGCGCGCTTCCTGCGGGCGCTCTGTCCGGTGGTCGAGTTCGGGCTGCTCAACGCGACGATGCACAAGGCCGACGAAGCCGTGTCGATCGCCGACCTCGAACAACTGACCACGATCTACGAACGAATCATCCAGCGCGCCTTTTCAGCGCCGGCGGCGTAGCACCACATAGAGCGCCCCTGCCCCGCCGTGGCGGGGGTGCGCGCCGCGCACGGCGGCGATCGCGCCGGCATAGGCGGACAAGCGCAGCCAGTCGGGGATCGCGGCGCGGATGGCACCGCGCGCGTGCGGGCGCTGGCTTTCGGGGCGCGGCGGCTTGCCGGTGACGAGCAGGATCACGCGGTCGCCGCGCGAGACCGCCTGCCCCAATCCCATCTCCAAGGCCGCATGAGCGCTGGCCAGCGTATGGCCGTGCAGGTCGATCGTCCGGTCCGGGGCCACGACCCCGCCCGCGAGCCGCCGGTCCCAACCACCGTCGAGCGTGTGCCCGGGTTCGCGGCGTGCGTGCGACGGAGGAGGCGTGGGAAGGCTCGGCGCCGTCATCCCCTTCATCGGTGCGGGCAGCGGAAGCCGCTCGGGCGACGGTGCGGCGACCTTGCGCCCCGGCATGGCGCGCACGGTCGCGCGCACCCGCGCCCACAGCGCCTCCTCGTCAGGGCCGAGGCGTCGCGCCGCCACTCGCCGCCTGCCCTGCCCGCCAGCGCGCATAGCTGCCGCGCGGCAGCAGTACGAAGGCGGTGCCGCGCGCACTCATCCCGCCGGCGATCGCGCGCGCTTCCTCGCCCGCGCCCCAGAAGGTGTCGAAGCGGTTGCTGCCCTTGATCGCGCCGCCGGTGTCCTGCGCGATCCAGATGCCATTGGCGTCGGTGCGGTCCATCGACAGGAGCACCGGCGCGCCGAGCGGCACGAACTTCGGGTCGGCGGCAACGGTCGCACCACCACTGACCGGAAGGCCGAGCGCGCCTTGCGGGGCGCCGGTCAGTTCGCGGAAGAAGACGTAGCTCTTGTTCTCGCGCATGATCGCGCGGCCCTCGTCGGGATGCGCGTGGAGCCACGCGACGATCCCCTGCATCGACGACTGGCCGGGGCCGAGCAGCCCGCGGCTTTTCATCAGCGCGCCGATGCCGGTGTAATCGCGCCCGTTCTGCGTGTCATAGCCGATGCGCAACACGCCGCCCTCGTCGAGACGGATGAAGCCCGAGCCCTGCACCTGCAGGAAGAACAGCTCGACCGGATCGGCGGCATAGCCGAGGATCGGTGCACGGCCGTTGAGCGCCCCCTCCTCGATCGCGGTGCGGTCGAAATACGGGACCAGCGCCATGCCGTCGACGCGCCCGCGGATCTTCTTGCCGGTCCAGGTCGGCGAGAAAGCGCCGAGGTCGACCTCGATCAGGTCGTTGGGTCGCCCGTAGATCGGCGCATAGCCGGCGCGCGGCCGGCGCGAGCCGGCGATTTCGGGAATGTAATAGCCGGTGGCGAAGGCACGCCCGTCGCCGACCTGCACCGCCTCGAACCAGCGTTGGAAGAATGCCGCCGCGGCGGACGGATCGGTGCGCGCCGCTTCGGTGCAGGCGGCCTGCCAGTCGCTGCCGATCGTCATCCCCGACGTGTCGGTGCGGCGCACGAGGCTGGGGCACGAGATGCGGAATGCGGCGAGCGCAGCGCTCGCCTGTGCGGGATCGAGCGGAACAGTTACCAGATCGATCGCCGGGGTGAGCCCCGCCATCGCCGCGCTGGTGGCACCCGGTACGACATTGGCGGCGATTGGAGGCAGCGGCACCGATGCGACCGGCTGGCGCACCGGCAGCGGCCGGGAAGGCAGAGTCGTCGGCACCGGCCGCGCCGCTACCGGGCGCGCGGCCGGTGATGGCGGCACCGAACGTCCGCCCGGCCCGACGCAGCCGGCCATCAGAAGGGCGCCCGCCACCGCGAGCGTCGCTTTGCTCCGCAACCCCCTACCCCCTTATCGTTTTCGGCTCAGGCTTCGTCGGTGTCGGCGAGGATCCAGTTCGGGTCGGACGCGCGGACGGTGCGAACGAACGTCCAGACGTCGTGGGTCTGCACCGCATCGCTGGTCGAACCCGCGACGACGTTGCCGTCGGCATCGCGCGTCACTGCGGCGATGTCGGCATCGAAGCGCACCGCGACGCGCGCTTCACCGTTCGCGACGCCCGCCGACACGATCGTCGCGCGCTCGATCGCGATCAGCCGGTTGTCGAGCACCTGCCCCTGTGCGTTGCGGGTCTCGATCGCCTCGGCGAAAGCGGCATGGACGTCGTCGCTTACCAGATCGCGCAGCGCCGCCTCGTCCCCCGCGCCAGAACGCCTCGAGGATCATGCGATAGGCCGACTTCGCGCCTTCCAGAAACCGCGTAACGTCGAACTGCGGCTCGGCGGAGACGATCGCACGCAGCCCGGGCTCGGACACGGCATCGAAGGGCCGCGTCGCGGGCTCGCGCATTTCGGCGGCGGGCTCGATCGCGCGCGGCACCGCCACCGATGCCACCCGCTCCTCGGCGGGCTTGGGCAGCGGCTGTTCATGGCCGGAGCGCTTGCCCAGAACCGAATAGAGTCGCAGCGCCAGAAAGCCGGCGACCATAGCGAGCAGGACAACGTAGAACACGGCAACTCCAGTAAGCTGGTGTGCGTACATAGGCGCGTGGGCACCGAACATCAAATCGCCCAACCCCGGCATTGTATCCACCCGGACCCGCATCCACGATTGTCACCATCGCGGGGCGCTGCTAACCGCCCGACACTTTCCCGCGCGGCGCCGCACCGGCGCGCGCCTGGCCTGACGATAGGGGTAGGACGATGGACGAATTCAACAATGCCGGTGGCGAACCGCTGGCCAACGGTGCCGACACGGCGCCGGCCGCGGGGCTGATCTCGCAATATGTGAAGGATCTGTCGTTCGAAAACCCGAACGCCCCGGCGATCTATCAGGAGCCGCAGGCGCCCGAGATCAACGTGCAGTTCGACATCGGCGCGGCGCAGGTCGCCGACGAAGTCCATGAAGTGACGCTGAAGATCGAGGTGCGCGCCACCACCGGCGGCAAGACCGCGTTCATCGCCGAACTGTCCTATGGCGGGCTGTTCGGGCTGCGCAACGTGCCGGCGGAACATGTCCAACCGTTCCTGCTGGGCGAAGGTCCGCGCCTGCTGTTCCCGTTCGCACGCCGCGTCGTCGCCGATGCGATCCGCGACGGCGGCTTCCCGCCGCTGCTGCTGGAGCCGATCGATTTCAACGCTTTGTTCCTGCAGCAGGCGCAGGCGCAGGGCGTGTCGTTCGGTGCCGAAGACGCAGGCCAGGCGTAAGCCGCGCGAGCGGGTGAGGATCGGCGGATGAACCTCGCCCGCGCCTTGGGCTCGATCGGCGGGCTCACGCTGGTCAGCCGCGTGCTGGCGCTGGGACGCGACCAGCTTCAAGCCGGCTATGTCGGGGCCAATTTCGCGTCGGACGCGTTTCTCGTCGCCTTCCGACTGCCCAATATGTTCCGCGCCCTCTTCGCAGAGGGTGCGTTCTCCGCCGCCTTCATCCCGCTGTTCAATCGCAAGGTCGAGGAAGGCGGTGGGACGGCGGCGGGGATCGACTTCGCCGAACGCGCGCTGGCGCTGCTTTTTCCGGTTTTGCTGGTGATGACGGCGCTGCTGCTTGCGGCAGCGTGGCCGCTGACGTTTGCCTTGTCGGGCGGATTTCAGCGCCAGCATCCCACGGCCGAGCAGTTTGCCTTCGCCGTTCAGCTGTCGCGTTTCACCATTCCGTACCTGATGCTGATCTCACTGGTGTCGTTGCTTGGCGGCATCCTGAACTCCCTGAACCGCTTCTGGGTCAATGCGGCGGCGCCGATCCTGCTTAACATCGCGATGGTCGGGGGACTGGTGTTCTTCCATGGCCACGATCCTTACGAAACGGCGCGCGTACAGGCGATGTCGGTGACGGTCGGGGGCGCGCTGCAACTCGCCTGGCTGTGGTGGGCGTGTCGGCAGGCCGGTGTCAGCCTGCGGTTGCGGATGCCGCGGATCGACGATGACGTCCGGCAGATGCTGCGCCTGATCGTGCCGGCGGCGACCGGGGCCGGCGCCGCGCAAATCAACCTTGCGATCTCCACGGCGCTGGCGGGCAAGTTCCTGTCAGCCGGGTCGATCTCGGCAATCTATTATGCCGATCGGCTCAACCAACTCCCGCTCGGGCTGATCGGCATCGGCTTGGGCACCGTGCTGCTGCCGGTGATTTCGCGCCTGTTGAGCAGCGGGCGCGACGTCGAGGCGATGGAGACGCAGAACCGCGGACTGGAACTGGCGCTGTTCCTCACACTGCCAGCGACCGCCGCCTTCGTCTTTGCCGGCGAGGCGATCATTCGCGGACTTTTCCAGCATGGCGCGTTCAGTGCCGATGATGCCGTGCGCGCAGGACAGGCGTTGTCAGCGTTTTCTTTGGGACTGCCGAGCTATGTGCTGGTCAAGGTCCTCACGCCCGGCTTCTACGCGCGCGCCGACACGAGGACGCCGGTGCGGCTCGCGCTGTATTCGGTGGCGATCAACCTCATCGGCAATCTGATCCTCATCCCGACCCTCGCCCATTGGGAGCTGGGGCAAATCGGGCCGCCGCTCGCCACCGCGCTCGCCTCCACGATCAACGTCGTGTCGCTCTATGTGGTGTTGGTGCGCCGCGGGCATTTTGCGCTCGATCCGCAGGTAAAGCGCAAGGTTCCGCGCCTTGCGCTTGCGGCATTGCTGATGGGCGGGGCGCTGCTGCTGGTGGCGCCGCTCGTCGCGCCCTATCTGACCGGCAGCTTCATCATGCGCGGCGTGGCGCTCACCGTCCTCGTCGGCGCGGGCGTCGCCATTTATGCGCTGGCGTGCGTCGTCACCGGCGCGTATCGCCTCGCCGATCTGAAAACCCTTCTTCGTCGCAGAGCCTCCACCTGATGACCAACATGCGCGTCCTTTCCGGTATCAAGCCGACCGGCAACCTCCACCTCGGCAATTATCTGGGCGCGGTGAAGCAGTGGGTGGCGATGCAGGACGACATCCAGGCGTCCGGCGGCGAGACGATGTACTTCATCGCCGACCTCCACGGCCTGACCGAGTTCATCGCGCCCGCCGAGATGACCGCCAACACCGTCGAGATGACCGCGACGCTGATCGCGGCGGGGATCGACCCGGCGCGCTCGATCGTGTTCAACCAGGCGCGCGTGCCCGCCCATGCCGAGCTGGCATGGCTGCTCAACAACGTCGCGCGGGTCGGCTGGCTGAACCGCATGACGCAGTTCAAGGACAAGGCGGGCAAGAACCGCGAGGGCGCCTCTGTCGGGCTGTACGATTATCCCGTGCTGATGGCGGCCGATGTGCTGCTCTACAACTCCACGCACGTACCGGTCGGCGAGGACCAGAAGCAGCATCTGGAGCTAACCCGCGACATCGCGACCAAGTTCAACACCGACTTCGGGGTCGAGCTGTTCACGCTGCCCGAACCGCTGGTCAGCAAGGCCGCGCCGCGGATCATGTCGCTGCGCGATGCGGGCGCGAAGATGTCCAAGTCGAACCCGTCCGAACAGTCGGTGGTGAAGCTGGTCGACAGCGACGAGGTGATCGCCGACAAATTCCGCAAGGCCAAGACCGACCCCGACCTGCTTCCCGCGAGCCTCGCCGAGCTGGAAGGGCGGCCGGAGGCGCGCAACTTGCTCACGATCTTCGCGGCATTGGCGGATCGTACCCCGGACGCGGTGCTGGCGGACTATGCCGGAAAGGGCTTCGGACAATTCAAGCCCGACCTCGCCGATCTGGCGGTCGCCAAGCTCGGGCCGATCCGTAACGAGATGCTGCGCCTGTTGAACGATCGTGGTGCGATCGACGCGATCCTGCGGAACGGCGCGGAACGGGCAGCGGCGTTGGCCGCCCCTACGCTGCGCCGCGCTCAGGAGGCGATGGGGCTATTGGTCTGACGCGATTGGCGCGTGACACCATGTTGCGCGCCAACAATCGGGGTTTTCCGCCAAGGCGCGATAGTCGGTCGGGCAGAAAAGCCCGAAAATCAGCGCCTTTTCGAATTTGGCATCGGCCTTGCAAATCGTTCCGCAACAACGGAGCGAGACATGACCGATACCATCACTGCCCCCGCCGCCCCCCGCGACAATTTGTTCGGCATCTGCGCCGCGCTGGGTGAGGATTTCGGCTTCAACCCGCTGTGGTTGCGGCTCGGCTTTGCCGTGGCGTTGCTCTTCTCGCTCGAGAAGGTGCTGTTGACCTATGCCGCGCTCGGCGTGCTGGTGCTGGTCAGCCGGTTGCTCTTCCCCAATCGCGCCCGTGCGACCGCGACCGAGGTGCCAGCGGCAGCGGCGAACGAGGTTGAGGACGAGGAATATCGGAAGGCGGCCTGATCGCCCGGCTGCTGCGGCGTCGCCGAAGACGCGGTGACAACCGCTGGATTGTTCTTCCGTCCTTGCGAGAATAGCGAAGCAACCCAGAGCCCGAACAAGACGCCCTGGATTGCTTCGCTACGCTCGGAATGAAGTTTCCGGATCAAGCCCGGACTGACGAGCTGCGTCAGGCTTCCAGCTGGCCCAGCAGCACATGGACCGCCTGATCGACGTCGCGATCGCTGTCGCGGAGTTCCTCGATCCGGCGCACCGCATGGATCACCGTCGAGTGATCGCGCCCACCGAACTTGCGGCCGATCTCGGGCAGCGACCGGGTCGTTAGGCGCTTGGCGAGGTACATCGCGATCTGGCGCGGCCGCGCCACCGCCCGCGCGCGGCGCGCCGAAAGCAGGTCGAGCGGCTTCAACTCGAAATGCTCGCACACCAGCTTCTGGATCTGGTCGATCGTGACGCGGCGTTGATGGCCGCGCAGCATGTCGCCGAGCGTCTGCGTCGCGAAGGCGAGATCGATCGGCTGCCCGGTCAGCATCGCATAGGCCGTGACGCGGGTCAGCGCGCCCTCCAGCTCGCGGATGCTCGACGTGATCCGCTCGGCCAGCAAGTCGAGCACCTCGGCGGGGACGCGAACGTCCGGCATCTCGGCAACCCGCCGCGCGAGCACGGCGCGGCGCAGCTCGGCGGACGACGGGCGGATGTCGACGACCAGCCCCGAACCAAGACGGCCGAGGATGCGGGGCTCGATCCCGTCGAGCGCCTGCGGCGCACGGTCGGCGGCGATTACCAACCGCTTGCCCGCCGCCATGATCTCGTTGACGGTGTGGAAGAATTCGTCCTGCGTCACGTCCTTGCCGGCGATGAACTGCAGATCGTCGATCAACAGCAGGTCGCAGCCGCGCAGCTTCGCCTTGAACGCGAACGTATCGCGCGCGCGCATCGCCGCGACGAATTCGAACATGAAGCGCTCGGCCGACATCAGCATCACGCGCGCCTGCGGATGATCCGCGAGGAAGCGATGCGCGATCGCGTTCATCAGGTGGGTCTTGCCCTGGCCGGTGCCGCCATGAAGGAACAGTGGGCTGAAGCGCACCTCACCGGGCGCTGCCAGCGCCTGTGCGGCGTTGAGCGCGACCATGTTCGACGCGTCGACCACGAAACGATCGAAGGTCAGCCGCGGATCGAGCGCCGGCCGCTCGACCGCCGCCGCGCCCGCTACCGGAGCAGCGGCGGGGGCCGGGGTCGCGACGACCGCCGGTGCCGCCAGCACCACGGGCGCTGCCGCACGCGCCACCGTGTCGATCATGACGCTGCGCACGCCCGGCAACACCGCCCGGAATTCATGGAGCAGGCGATCGGCGTAGTGGCTCTTCACCCAGTTGGTCGCAAATGCCGACGGCAGCGTCAGACGAACGTCGACCGTGTCCTCGTCCTCAGCCAGCGCGATCGGTGCGAGCCACTGGTCGAACACGCGCGCGCCGGCGGAACGACGCAGGTTGGCGCGGACCCGGGCCCATGCCCGCGCCAGCTCGCTCAACCCTTCGTCCATCCCACCCGACTGCGTCACGCACATCTCTCCCGTCGCCGCGAACACCGGTTTCGCGGAGCCATCGTCCAAAAAGTCAAACGTCCCCCTGCCCGCGGCCCCTAGCGCGTTGGCATCCGAACATTGTCCTTGTGCCACGCTGCACGGACGGCGGCGCGGTTCGAGAGGATTAGGAACAGGCGGGTGAGTCGATCAAGCCCGCGAACGGGTACGATTCCGAAATAAAGCGGATTGACTCGCCGTCAGCGGCACAAATGCGTCATATTTCTCATAAGTACATGATCTCGCGCGGTTTTCTGGCTGATCATCTTTGTGCAACGTCCGCGAATCGCGGGGATTCCAAGCGTTTCCAGACAGTGCCTGTTTGTTCCAACGCCGGATGAGCGCACACGCAAAAACGCCCGCCGGGATGGTCCCGACGGGCGTTCCGATACGCGATGAAACGCAGGCGTTACGCCAGCGCGGCAACCCGCTTGGTCAGGCGCGAGAACTTGCGCGACGCGGTGTTGCGGTGAAGGACGCCCTTCGCCACGCCGCGCTGCATCTCCGGCTGCGCCGCTGCCAGAGCGGTGGTCGCCGCGGCCTTGTCACCCGCTGCCAGCGCGGCCTCGACCTTCTTCACGAAGGTACGGATGCGACCGACACGGGCACCGTTGATTTCGGCCCGGCGCTGGTTGCGGCGGATGCGCTTCTTGGCTTGCGGCGTGTTCGCCATGAACGTCCTCTGATAAGTTTCGAATCGATGGAAAAAGGCGCTGGGTAAGCCCTGCACCCTCGTAAGGCGCGGCCCATAGCCCGCGCTCGCGTCAGCGTCAACTCCGCTGGCAGCGCGGACACCAGAAGGTGGAGCGTCCGCCCTCGGCGTAACGCTCCACCGTACCGCCACACGCGCACGGCGCGCCGGCCCGACCGTACACCGCGAATTGCTTCGAGAAATAGCCAAGCTCGCCGTCCGGCCGCGCATAGTCGCGCAGCGTCGATCCGCCCGCGTCGATCGCCGCCTCCAGCACCAGTTGCACGGCGGGGACCAATCGCGCGAGCGCCGGCGCGTCGAGCGACCCAGCGGGCGTATGCGGATCGATGCGCGCGTCGTACAACGCCTCGCAGACATAGATGTTGCCGAGCCCGGCGACGATCCGCTGGTCGAGCAGCGCGAGCTTGATCGACAGGCGCCGCCCGGCCAGCGCAAGCCGCAGATGCTCGGGCGTGAAATCCGCGCCAAGCGGCTCCGGGCCGAGCAGGCGGAACGCCGGAAAGTCCGCGACCTCGGCGGTCGGCACCAGATCGACCGAGCCGAAGCGCCGCGGATCGTTGAGCGCCAGCACGCGCCCCGCCTCGGTCGCGAGCACGAGATGGTCGTGCGGCAACAACTCGGTCGGATCGACGCGCCACCGTCCCGACATGCCGAGATGGAAGATCAGCGAGTCGTCGCGATCGGTGTCGATCACGCCATATTTGGCGCGCCGTCGCAGCCCGGTGACCCGCGCGCCGGTCAGCCGCTGACGCAGATCGGCGGGAAAGGCGCGGCGCAGATTGTCGCGACGCGGCTCGACACGGCTCAGCACCTGCCCGTCCAGCACCGGGCGCAGGCCCCGCACGGTGGTTTCAACCTCTGGCAATTCCGGCATGTCTGCCCTCTAGCCGCTCGCTGTCATGGCGGCTAGAGCGGCGCGCATGAGCGAAACCGTCTCCTTCGGCTACGAAGACGTCACCCCGACCGAAAAGACCGCCCGCGTGCGCGGGGTCTTCTCCAATGTCGCCAGCCGCTACGACCTGATGAACGACGCCATGTCCGGCGGTATGCACCGGCTGTGGAAGGACCGCTTCGTGCGGCGCGTGAAGCCGCGTGCGGGCGAGCAGATCCTCGACATGGCCGGCGGCACCGGCGACATCGCCTTCCGGCTGGCCGAAAGCGGCGCGTCGGTGACGGTCGCGGACATCAACCCGGAGATGCTGGAGGTCGGGATCGGCCGCGCGCAGCAACGCGGGATCGACGGGCTGGTGTGGACCGAGGCCAATGCCGAGACGCTGACCTTTCCGGACCGGTTCTTCGACGCCTACACGATCGCATTCGGCATTCGGAACGTGACCGACATCCCGAAGGCATTGCGCGAGGCGCATCGCGTGCTGCGACGCGGCGGGCGGTTCTTCTGCCTCGAATTCTCGACCAACGTCTGGCCGGGCTTTGCCGAGGTCTACGACGCCTATTCGCATCATCTGGTGCCGAAGCTGGGGCAGCTGCTGGCCAACGACGCCGACAGCTATCGCTATCTGATCGAGTCGATCCGCCGCTTCCCGGACATGCCGACGTTCGAGCGGATGGTGGGCGACGCCGGATTCGTCCAGACGAAGGTCGAGCCGATCATGGGTGGGCTGGTCGCGATCCATAGCGGCTGGAAGATTTGACCTCCTCGCTCGTCCACACCTGGCGGCTCCTGAAATGGGGCCGGACGTTGGCGCGCCATGGCGCGCTGCGCGGGCTGGAGCGCGATCTCAACACGCCGCCGCGGCTGCGCCGGCTGCTGCGCGTGGCGCGGCTTGGCGCGCGCGTACCCGAGGTGCCGCGCTACGCCGATGCGTTCGAGGCGCTGGGGCCGGCCGCGATCAAGTTCGGCCAGACGCTCGCCACCCGCCCCGATCTGGTCGGCGAGGCGGCGGCCGCCGATCTGCTGCGGTTGCAGGACGCGGTGCCGCCGGTCCCGTTCGCGACGATCGCGCAGACGATGCGCGGCAGCTTCGGGCGGCCGCTGGAGTCGCTGTTCAGCGAGATCGAGGAAGTGCCGGTCGGCGCGGCGTCGATCGCGCAGGTGCACCGTGCGGTCACCACCGACGGGCGGCGCGTCGCGGTCAAGGTGCTGCGCCCCGGCGTCGAGGAAGATTTCGCGCGCGCGATCGAGACCTACGAATGGGCCGCGGCGCAGATCGAACCGATGGGCGGCGAGATCGCCCGGCTCCAGCCACGCCTCGTCATCGAGACGTTCAAACGCTGGACCGCGCGCGAGCTGAATTTCACGCGCGAGGCGGCGTCGGCGTCGGAGCTGGCCGAGACGATGACCTCGGAGCCCAACTTCTTCGTTCCCGCGGTCGACTGGGCGCGCACCACCGGCAAGGTGCTAACGATCGAGTGGATCGACGGCATCAAGCTGTCGAACCGCAAGGCGCTGGTCGAGGCGGGCTATGACCTGCCCGAGCTGGCACGCGTGCTAGTCCACGCTTTTCTGCGGCAGGCGATCGCCGACGGTTTCTTCCATGCCGACATGCACCAGGGCAATCTGTTCGCACTGCAGGGCAATTGCGTCGCCGCGATCGACTTCGGGATCATGGGGCGGATCGATCGGCGCGCGCGCGTCTGGCTCGCCGAGATCCTTTATGGCCTGATCACGGGCAATTACCGACGCGTCGCCGAGATTCATTTCGAGGCGCAATATGTCCCCTCGCACCACAGCGTCGAGGAATTCGCGACCGCCTTGCGCGCGGTCGGCGAGCCGATGCGCGGGCTGCCGGTCAAGGACATGTCGATCGGGATGATGCTCGACGGGCTGTTCGGGATCACCCGCGACTTCGACATGGTGACGCAGCCGCACCTGTTGCTGCTTCAGAAGACGATGGTGATGGTCGAGGGGGTCGCCACCGGGCTCGACCCCGACATCAACCTCTGGGTGACCGCCGCGCCGCTGGTCGAGGACTGGATCCGCACCGAGCTGGGGCCGGAGGCGGCGATCGCCGACCGGTTGGTCGCGGATGTGCGGACGCTCGCGCGGCTGCCCGAGCTGGTGCGGCGGATCGAGGCGCGCTTCCCCGCCCCCGGCGGCGCCCCGCCGCGCCCGCCATTGCGCGAGATCGAGCGCGTCCGCGTCGGTGGCGGGTGGCGCTACGCGCTGGTCGGTACACTGGGCGTGCTGGCGGGTGTCGTGGGCATGATGCTGGCGGGCGGATGGTAGCCGCGCCGGGGCGACCCGGATCGGCCGCGCGCTGGCTGGTGACCCCCGACCGGCTGGTCGGGATCGGGCGCGTCCCGGCGCGCGCGACGCTGGCGGGGCTGCTGGTGACGGTGCTCGCTGCGGCACTGTTCCTTCCCAGCGCGGGCACGCCGCCTGAATTCCTGCATGATGCGATCGTCGCCACGCTGCGGCACGGCGGTGACTATTATGATGCGGCGCGCGATCTGCTCCGCACCGAGCCCGATGCCCGCGCGGCACGCGCGCTGCCGTCGACGCTCGCGGTGGTGGCGGCGGCACAACCGGTCTGGATGCTGACGGTACTGGCCGCTTCTGGGCTGACGATGTTGCTGTGGATCGGCGGGTTGCGGCTGGGCGCGTTGCTGGCGCGCAGCGCGGGGGCGCTGTTGATTGTCAGCCTGCTCGGCTTCGGGATCGTCGCGACGGCCGCCTTGTGGCTGGCCGCGCCGCATGCTGCTGCGGCGGCGTTGCTCTCCGCGATCGCGTTGGTGACGCGGGCGCGCGGACGGGTGACCAGCGCGGTGGCGGTGGCGAGCGCGGCGGCGCTGATCGACCCGGCGGCGCTGGTGACGCTCGCCGCCATGGGCGCGATCGCGCTGCTCGACGGCGATCGGCGCGAACCGCTGCTGTGGCTAGGCGGGTTCGGCGTTGCGGCGCTCGCCTTCGTGCTGCATCTTCATACGCTCGGCACGACACCGCCACCGGCGGTGCCGCTGGTGCCCGGTGGCGCGCTGGCGCGGCTGATCGGCGCGGCCTTCCCCGATGTGCCGGCGGCGATCGCGGCGCCGTTGCTGGTGCTCGCCGGCTTCGGCTGGGCGACCGTGGCCGATCCACTCGGGCTGCGCGTGCTCGCCCTGTTGATCACGGGCGTCGCCCTCGATGGCGTGCTAGGGTGGCGGTCGGCGACACTGGCGATCGCGCTGGTCGCCCCCGGTCTGGCGCTCGCCCCCGCCGCGCTCGCCACGCTGGGGCGGGCCGCGCTCGACCGGCGACGCATAACGGTGACGAGAGTAACGCGATGAGCCGAATCCTGTTGATCGTCGGTGGCGGGATCGCCGCTTACAAGGCGTGCGAGCTGATCAGGGCACTGCGCGGCGCGGGCCATGAGGTGCGCTGCGTGTTGACCGATGGCGGCGCGCATTTCGTCACCGCGATGACGCTGGCGGCGCTCAGCGAGAACAAGATTCACACCACGTTGTGGGACCTGAAGGACGAGGCCGAGATGGGCCACATCCGGTTGAGCCGCGAGGCCGATCTGGTCGTCGTCTGTCCCGCGACCGCCGATCTGATCGCACGGATGGCCGCGGGGCTCGCCGACGATCTCGCGACCACGTTGCTGCTCGCCACCGACAAGCCGGTGCTGGTCGCACCGGCGATGAACGTCCGCATGTGGCTGCATCCGGCGACGCAGCGCAACGTCGCGCAACTGCGCAGCGACGGCGTGACGGTGATCGACCCCGACGAGGGCGCGATGGCGTGCGGCGAGTTCGGCCCGGGCCGTCTGCCGGAAATACCGGCGATCGTCGCGAGAATCACCGCGGCGCTCGCCCCGGCGCTACGCTCGCTCGAGGGACGCCATGTCGTCGTCACCGCCGGGCCGACGCATGAGCCGATCGACCCGGTGCGCTACATCGCCAACCGCTCGTCAGGCAAACAGGGCTTTGCGATTGCGGCGGCCTTGGCGCGGCGCGGTGCGCGCGTCACGCTGATCGCCGGCCCCGTCGACCTGCCTACGCCTGCGAACGTCGCGCGCTTTGATGTTGAAACAGCGTCGGAAATGGCAAGGGCGGTGGAGGAAGCGCTTCCCGCCGACGCGGCGGTGATGGTGGCCGCGGTCGCCGACTGGCGCGCGGAGGACGTTGCCGCGCAGAAGCTCAAGAAAGGCGACGACGCGCCCGCCCCGCTGCGGCTCGCGCGCAACGTGGACATTCTCGCCACGCTGGCGCATGATCCGCGTCGGCCGCGATTGCTGATCGGGTTCGCGGCCGAAACCGAGCAGGTGCTCGACCATGCGCAGGCCAAGCGGCGGCGCAAGGGTGCCGACTGGATCGTCGCCAACGACGTATCCGGCGATGTCATGGGTGGCGAGTCCAACACCGTCCACCTCGTCACCGCCGACGGCATCGAAAGTTGGGAGCACCTTCCAAAAATCGCCGTAGCTGAACGACTTGCCGACAGGATTGCCGATGCGCTCTGAACCGATCAGGATGGCGCTGCGCCGCTTGCCGCATGGCGAGGGGTTGCCGCTTCCCGCCTACGCCACGACCGGTGCGGCAGGCATGGACGTGGTCGCGGCGGAGGATGTGACGCTGGACCCCGGCGCGAGGGCTGCGGTCGCGACCGGGTTTGCGATCGCGATCCCGACGGGTTTCGAGGTGCAGGTGCGACCGCGGTCGGGGCTCGCGCTGAGACACGGCGTCACCTGTCTCAACACACCGGGCACGATCGACGCGGATTATCGCGGCGAAATCAAGGTGATCCTTGCCAATCTTGGCACCGAACCTTTCGAAGTGCGACGCGGCGAACGAATCGCGCAACTCGTTCCGGCCGTGGTCACCGCGGCTGCGATGATCGAGGTCGAAACGCTCGACGAAACCGATCGCGGAAGCGGCGGGTTCGGGTCGACCGGACGATGATACTCGCCGCGCTCCTGCTGCTCGGACAGGCGCCGTCGCTCAATCCGCCGACCGATTGGGCACCGCTGCCGCGCTTGCAGCTCGGCCTCGCCGCCGCGCCGCCAGCGCAGCTTACGGACTTCGTCCGTCGCGAGGTGGCGGCGGAGCGTTGCGTGCTTTCGTCCGAAGAACGGATGCTCGATCTGGTCGTGCTCGTCACCCAGGCCGGGCAGGTGCGGCGGATCGTTCCGCGCGCGATCGGGTGCCCCTCGGTCGAGCAGTTCGCCGCCGGGATCGTGCTGCGCGCCGCGCGCGACAAGACGCGGCCGATCGCTACCGACACCTGGTACGTCACGACCGTCGCGCTGACGCCGCCGTGACGCTCGGCCCCGACGAACTCACCCGTTACGCGCGGCATATCGTGCTGCAGGAGATCGGGGGCAGCGGGCAGCTGCGCCTTGCGCGCGCGCATGTGCTGGTGATCGGCGCGGGTGGGATCGGGTCGCCGGTGATCCAGTATCTCGCGGCGGCGGGTATCGGTCGGCTGACGATCGTCGACGACGATCGGGTCGATCTCAGCAATCTTCAGCGCCAGACCTTGTTCACGACCGCCGATGTCGGCCGTCCGAAAGCCGAACTGGCGGCGGAAGCGGTCGCGCGGCTCAATCCGCACGTCAGCGCGCGCGCAGTCGTTGCCCGGGTCGATGCGGCGAACGTCGGCGCGTTGCTGGAAGAGTCACCTTCGGTGATCGTCGACGGCTGCGACAATTTCGACACAAGGTTGCTGGTGGCCGACGCGGCGCTGGCGCGGCGCATTCCGCTGGTGTCGGCGGCCGTGGGGCGATTCGAGGGGCAGCTCGGCGTCTATCGCGGCTGGGAGGCGGACAAGCCCTGCTACCGATGCTTCGTCGGCGACGCACCGGCGCGCGATGCGCTGACCTGCGCCGAGGAAGGCGTGCTCGGCCCGGTGACCGGGATCGTCGGCAGCATGGCCGCACTGGAGGCGATCCGCCAGATCGCGCCGTTCGGCGACGACAGCGCCGGGCGACTGATGCTGCTCGACTTTCTGTCGCTGCGTTTCCGCACGCTGGCGCTGCCGCCCGATCCCGCGTGCCGCGCGTGCGGCGCGACACGCGGGTAAGGATCAGCCGAGCCGCGCTTCCGCGAAGGCGCGCACCGCCGGACCGATGTCGCCACGCGCCATCGCTAGCGCGAGATTGGCGGTGACGAAGCCGGTCTTGTCGCCGCAGTCGAACCGCTCGCCGTTGAACGTGAATCCGTGGAACGGCTGCTGCCCGATCAGCTTGGCCATCGCGTCGGTCAGCTGGATTTCGCCGCCGGCGCCCTTTTCCTTCGCGTCGAGAATCTTCATCACCTCGGGCTGGAGGATGTAGCGGCCCGGGATCATCAGGTTCGACGGGGCGCTGCCCTTGGCGGGCTTCTCGACCAGGGCGGTCACCTCGGTCAGCGCACCGTCGCGCGCGCCCGGCGAGATGATGCCGTATTTGTCGGTCTCTTCGGGAGCGACCTCAAGCGCGCCGATCACGTTGCCGCCGACCTTGTCATAGGCCTGCACCATCTGCGCCATGAAGTTCGGCGTGCCGACCATCAGCTCGTCGGGGAGCAGCACCGCGAACGGCTCGTCGCCGACGATGTCGCGCGCACACCATACCGCGTGGCCGAGTCCGAGCGGCTCCTGCTGGCGGACATAGACCGGCGAGCCGGGCTGCTGACGGATGTTCTCGATCACCGACAGGCTCTTGCCGCGCGCCCGCATCGTCGTTTCGAGTTCGAACGAGATGTCGAAATGATCCTCCAGCGCGCCCTTGCCACGGCCGGTGACGAAGATGATCTGCTCGATCCCCGCCTCCAGCGCTTCCTCGACCGCGTATTGGATCAGCGGCTTGTCGACGACCGTCAGCATTTCCTTCGGCATCGCCTTGGTGGCGGGCAGGAAACGGGTGCCGAGCCCCGCCACGGGGAAAATCGCCTTGCGTACCGGCTTGATGGTCATTCGGTCCTCCTGTTGGCGCCGGCTCTCTACCGGGGGGCGGGCGGGATCGCAATTCGTTAGCGTAACGGTTCGCGTCCCGCGCGGCAGGTGGGGCCATGCTTGCGATGACGGGTCGATCGGCCTAAGCACCCGCTCCATTCCGACATCGCTGGTCTTTGCGTTCTCCATGCTCAAGAAGCTGCTTCGTTCGTCCCGTGTCGCCGCCACACCCGCCTTCGCGCCGGCGCCGGGCAGCCGCATCTATGCCATCGGCGACATCCATGGGTGCCGCGACGAGCTGGAGCGGTTGCTGGTAATGATCGACGCCGACGATGCGGCGCGAGGAACCGCCGAGACGACGTTGATCTTCTTGGGCGACCTGGTCGATCGTGGTCCCGATTCGGCGGGCGTGGTCGCGCGTTTGATGGCCTTGGCGCAGGAGCGGCCGCGGGTACGCTTCCTGAAAGGCAATCACGAGGAGTTGTTCCTGCACGCACTGGGCGGCGCGAAGGACGCGTTGCGCATGTTCTGCCGCGTCGGCGGCAAGGAGACGGTGCTCAGCTATGGGGTCGGGCGCGCGGAATATGATTCGCTCGACTATCCGCAGCTCGCCGGGCGGATGGAGGAACTGGTCCCGCCCGCGCACCGTGCCTTTCTGGAAAGCTTCGAGGATATGATCGTCTCGGGCGATTATGCCTTCGTCCATGCCGGCGTGCGGCCCGACGTCCCGCTCGACGAGCAGAAGCCGAGCGACCTGCGTTGGATTCGCGACAGTTTCCTCGAATATCGCGGCGCTTATCCGAAGATGATCGTCCACGGGCACACCATCACCCCGGAAGTCGATCGTCGCGCCAACCGCATCGGCGTGGATACGGGCGCCTATGCGTCGGGCAAGCTGACCGCGCTGGGCATCGAGGATCGTGAAACATGGATCCTGAACACATGATGCACCGCGGCAATCCGCGCTTGCAATTTCCAACCGCGCAGCTATGAGATGCCCTGCACGCAAAGGGAGTTCATCATGCGTATTGCGAAGTACATGCTCGCTGCTGCTGCCGCCACGATGGCGGTCGCTCCGGCGATGGCTGCGCCCGCCAACTCGGCGGCGAGCCTGTCGGTCGCCAAGTCGGTTCGCGCTTCGGCCCCGTCGGCCAAGAAGAACGAGCTGGCCGGTGGTGGCGTGATCGTTGCGGTTCTGGCGGCTGCGGCCGTTGTGGCCGGCATCGTCGTCGTCGCTGACGAAGACGACAGCTCGGACAGCAACTAAGCTGACCTACCTCCTTCGGGGGTAAGGAATAGCGGCCTTCGGGCCGCTATTTTTTTGTCTGTGGCTTGGTGGGTGTCGTCTTGGGCTCAGCCTGCGGGCTGCCCGATGGCCCGAGAGACGCAGCCGGCCCGGATCAAGTCCGCAGACGTGTCAGTTAAATGCGCCCTCCAAGGGCTACAGAACGACAGATCGCCCTTGTACGGTTCCGCCCCCCTCATCGTCGCCCCGGACCCTTCGACAGGCTCAGGAGAGCCTTGATCCGGGGCCCCGCTTCTTTTCAGCGGCAGCGAAGAAGGAAGAAGCGGGATCCCGGATCAAGTCCGGGATGACGAATTGGGCGGTGGTCGTAGAGTGTCGAGCCGGGCGGGCGCGGGTGCTTCTGGGCGCTATCGGCTTTACGTCGTTGCGAGCGCAGCGACGCAACCCAGTGACGCATCAGGACGCCCTGAATTGCGTCGCCGCGCTGGCAATGACGGAAGCGCGGGCCGCGCCTCTCGCGCAAAGCCCGCCGCAATCGATCACGCCGCCGCGAACATCTCCGGCGGCAGCGCCATGATCGCCTCGGCACCGCCCTCGATCTGACGGCGCAACGCGCCCGCCTCGGGCAGCACCCGCTCGGCGAAGTAGCGCGCGGTGACCAGCTTGGCGTCGAGGAACGCGGCATCGCCCTGCCCCTCTTCCTTCAGCTTCGCCGCCGCGGTCGCCATGCGCAGCCACATCAGCCCGGTCGCGACCGCGCCGACCAGGTGCATGTACGGCACCGCGCCCGCGCCAACGTTGTTCGGGTCCTTCATGCCATTGGCGAGGAACCACATCGTCGCCGCCTGCAACTCGCCCGCCGCCTTCTCCAGCCGCTGTGCGAGATCGGCAACCGCGGGGTTGTTCTTGCCCGCGGCGATCTCCTCCATCACCAGCCGCCCGAACGCCTGCACCGCCCGGCCGCCGTTCTGGGCGAGCTTGCGCCCGACGAGGTCCATCGCCTGCACGCCGTTGGTGCCTTCGTAGATCATCGCGATCCGCGCATCGCGGACGTATTGCTCCATCCCCCATTCGCGGATGTAGCCGTGCCCGCCATAGACCTGCTGCGCGTTGGTCGCGATCTGATAGCCGCGATCGGTGCCGACGCCCTTGATGACCGGGGTGAGCAGGCCGAGCAAATCGCCCGCCAGCTGACGATCCTCCTCGGCATCGGCATTATGCTCGAGATCGGCCTGGAGCGCGCCCCACAGGCACAGCGCGCGCAGCCCCTCCGTCCACGCCTTGGCGTCCATCAGCATCCGGCGGACATCGGGGTGAACGAACAGGGTGTCGGCCTTCTCGCCCGGCTCGGCCGGACCGGTGAGCGCGCGGCCCTGACGGCGATCCTGCGCATATTGCACCGCGTTCTGGTAAGCGGTCTCGGCGACGCCGAGGCCCTGCAAGCCGACACCGAGCCGCGCCGCGTTCATCATGATGAACATCGCGGCGAGACCCTTCATCTCCTCGCCGACCAGCCAGCCGGTCGCCCCGTCATAGTTCATGACGCAGGTCGAATTGCCATGGATGCCCATCTTGTGCTCGATCGAACCGCACGACACCGCGTTGCGCTCGCCCAGCGATCCGTCATCGTTGACCAGCACCTTGGGCACCACGAACAGCGAAATGCCCTTCGAACTGTCCGGCGCGCCCGGCGTCTTGGCGAGCACGAGGTGGATGATGTTGTCGGTCAGGTCGTGCTCACCCGCCGAGATGAAGATCTTGGTGCCGGTGATGCTGTAGCTGCCATCGGCCTGCGGCTCCGCACGGGTGCGGATCAGCCCCAGATCGGTGCCGCATTGCGGCTCGGTCAGGTTCATCGTCCCGCCCCATTCGCCCGACACCATGCGCGGCAGATACTTCTGCTGCTGCTCGGGGCTGCCCTTCACGACCAGCGCTGCGATCGCGCCGTGCGCGAGGCCGGGATACATGGCGAAGGCCATGTTGGCGGAGATCATATATTCCTGAAACGCGGTCGAGACGACATGCGGCATCCCCTGCCCGCCGAACGCCTCCGGCGCGCTGAGCGTGCCCCAGCCCGATTCGACGAACCGCGCATAGGCTTCCTTGAAGCCCTTCGGCGTCGTCACGCTGCCGTCCTCGTGCCGCGTGCAGCCTTCCTGATCGCCCGACTGGTTGAGCGGGAACAGCACCTCGGCGACGAACCGCCCGCCTTCCTCCAGCACCGCGTCCACCGTGTCGGGGGTGGCGGCGGCGAAGCCGGGCACGTTGGCATAGCGATCGAGCCCGACGACATGTTCGAGCACGAAGCGGGTGTCGCGGATCGGCGGCGTATACTGCGGCATCGTCTCACTCTTTCTTTTTTGGGCCACCGTCGAGCACGCCGACGAATTCGGTCAGCTCGTTGATGGCCGCGTCGAGATCGTGCTTCTGCTGCTCCAGCGCCGCGATCCGGTCGCGACAGCGCTGGATCGCCACCGCACGCTGCGTCTGACGACCGTCACCCAGATCGTAGAGGTCGATCATCTCGCGGATGTCGGCGAGGCTGAACCCGACGCGCTTGCCGCGCAGGATCCACGCCAGCCGCGCCCGATCGCGGTGCGAGTAGATGCGGACCAGTCCACGCCGCTCGGGCGCGATCAGCCCTTCGTCCTCGTAGAAACGCAGCGCGCGCGGGGTAACCCCGAACTCCGCCGACAGATCGGTGATCGTGAAGCTCTCGCGGTCAGGCCGCGGGGAAACAACGGCATAGGCAGCAGAAGCGCTCATAGAGCTGGACATACCTTCCCTTTACGTGAACGTCAATCGGCGCAAAGCAACTTACCGTCCGCCCCGCGCAACCGCGTCGCCTCGCCGCTCGCTTCGCTCAACCGGTCCAGCGCGAGCGCGTCGAGCGTCGCGCGGCCCTGACACGATCGCGCGCACGCAGCCGGGGTGCGGACGGGGAAGAGCAGTCGGTCACCGTCCCGCCTGGCGAGAAAGTTACAGCCCTGCCCCAGATCGACCGTGAGGTCCCCGCGCCCCTGCGCGGTGCCATGCGCAATGCAACGCTGCCCCTCGCCGAAGTCGACGCTCACGCCGATCCGATGACGCGGCGCCGCGCCGGTCAGGCACAGCCGGTCCTCGCCCGCGGCATAGACGCCGGTGGCGTCCGCAACGTCGCTGACGATCCCGGCGCTCCGGGCCGCCGCCTCCAGCGCGCGTCCGGCGGTATCATCCTCGCGCGCATCGGGCGTCGGCGAACAGGCGGCCAACAGCAACGCCAACGCCGCCGCGCCGCGAATCATCCGCCCACGGGCTCCAGCCCCGAATCGGTCAGCCGGCGATAGAAGCAGCTCGGCGCCCCGGTGTGGCACGCCGGCCCGGCCGGGTCGGCGACGATCCACAACGCGTCCTGATCGCAATCGACCCGCATCTCGACCACCCGCAACACGTTGCCGGAGGTTTCGCCCTTTTTCCAGAGGCGCCCGCGGCTACGCGAGAAGAAGGTCGCCTCCCCGCTCGCGCGCGTCGCCTCGATCGCCGCGGCGTTCATGTGCGCCACCATCAGCACCCCGCCGGTCGCGCGGTCGGTCACCACCGCGGTCAGCAGCCCGGCGGCATCGAACTTGGGCAGGAAATCGCTGCCAATTTCTCGTGGATCGGTCATGTCCGACAAGGCGTAGAACAGCGAAGGGTGGCCCACAACGCGCGATATCGCCGATCGCTCCCGCGCGCTTGATGACATTTGCGCGACGGTCGCTATATGCGGCCCCGCACAACGCGAGCCTCCCACCGCTTATGCTGACCACACATCCGTTCGACGACGACCATCTGCATGAGGAATGCGGCATCTTCGGTGCTTCCGGCTCGGAGGGCGCGGCCGCGCTCGTCGCGCTCGGCCTCCATGCGCTCCAGCATCGCGGCCAGGAAGCCGCGGGCATCACCAGCTTCGACGGCCATGTCTTCCACACCCATCGCGCGATGGGGCATGTCGCCGGCAATTTCGATCGTGACGACATCATCCGCTCGCTCGCCGGCGACGTGGCCTGCGGGCACGTCCGCTATTCGACCACCGGCGAGACCGCGCTCCGCAACGTCCAGCCGCTGTACGCCGAACTGCAATCGGGCGGGTTCGCGATCGCGCATAACGGCAACATCTCCAATGCGATGCGGCTGCGGCGCGAGCTGGTGCGGCGCGGTTCGATCTTCCAGTCGACCTCCGATACCGAGACGATCATCCACCTCGTCGCGACCAGCCAGTATCGCACGTTGCTCGACAAGTTCATCGACGCGCTGAAGCAGGTCGAGGGCGCCTATGCGCTGATCGTGATGACCCCGGACGGGATGATCGCGTGCCGCGATCCGCTCGGTATCCGGCCGCTGGTGATGGGCAAGCTGGGCGAGACCTATATTTTCGCCAGCGAGACGGTGGCGCTCGACGTCGTCGGCGCGACGTTCGAACGCTCGATCGAGCCGGGCGAGCTGGTGATCGTCCAGAACGGCGAACTGCGCTCGATCCGCCCGTTCGAGCAGGTCGCGGCGCGGCCGTGCATCTTCGAATGGGTCTATTTCTCGCGCCCTGATTCGATCGTCGACGATCATTCGATCTATTCGGTGCGCAAGAATATCGGTGCGCAGCTCGCGATCGAGGCACCGGTCGATGCCGATCTGGTCATCCCGGTGCCCGATTCGGGTGTCCCGGCGGCGATCGGTTACGCGCAGGAATCGGGGATCCCGTTCGAGCTTGGCATCATCCGCTCGCATTATGTCGGGCGCACCTTCATCCAACCCGGCGACAAGGTCCGGCATCTCGGCGTCAAGCTGAAGCACAACGCCAATCGCGCGCTGATCCAGGGCAAGAAGGTCGTGCTGATCGACGATTCGATCGTGCGCGGCACCACCTCGCTCAAGATCGTGCAGATGATGCGCGAGGCGGGCGCGGCGGAGGTCCACATGCGGATCGCCTCGCCGCCGACGCGGCACAGCTGCTTCTACGGCGTCGACACGCCCGAGCGTGCCAAGCTGCTGGCGGCGAAGCTGGATCTGGGCGGGATGACCGACTTCATCCATGCCGACAGTCTGGCGTTCGTTTCGATCGACGGACTGTACAAGGCGCTCGGCGAGGCGCAGCGGGCCGGCGGGCGACCGCGGTATTGCGACGCCTGCTTCACCGGCGACTATCCGACGACGTTGACCGATCACGACGAATCGAGCGCGGTCGATCAGTTGGCGATGCTCGACGAGCGGGTGAACTGACGCGCATGGCAAAGCCGCTACAGGACAAGCTCGCGCTGGTGACCGGCGCCAGCCGCGGGATCGGCGCGGCCACGGCGATCGCGCTGGCCGCCGAGGGGGCGCATGTCGTGCTGACCGCGCGGACGGCGAAGGGCCTGGAGGAGTTCGAGCAGACGATCTTCGACGCGGGCGGATCGGCGACGATCGCACCACTCGATCTGGCGCAGAGCGACTCGATCGCCCGGCTGGCGACCGCGATCGGCGAGCGCTGGCAGGCGCTGGACGTGATGGTCCTCAACGCCGGAATGCTGGGATCGTTGGCGGCGGTGCCGGCGATCGACGCCAAGGAACTGGCGCAGGTGCTGACGCTCAACGTCTCGGCGCAGGTGGCGTTGATCCAGGCGTTCGATCCGATGCTGCGTCGTTCCGCCGGGGCACGCGTAATCGGCGTTACGTCGTCGGTTGGGCGCACGCCGCGCGCTTATTGGGGCGCTTATGGTGCATCAAAAGCGGCGTTCGAGACGCTGCTGGAGGCTTATGGCGACGAAACGGTCGAGGTGAGCAAGATCCGCGTGGCGGTGCTCGATCCGGGTGCGACGCGCACGAAGATGCGCGCGCGTGCCTATCCGGGTGAGGATCCCGCATCGGTGAAGCCGCCGGAGGTGGTCGCCGCGCGGATTGCGGCGCTGGCGATCGAGGGATTCCCGGCGAACCATCGCGAGCGGGTGGGGTAAGATCTACCCCGCCTTGACCAGCGTCACCTGCATCACGTCGATCCCGGCGCCGCGGAAGCCGCCTTCGCAATACATCAGGTAATAGCGCCACAGTTGCTGGAAGCGCGCGTCGAAACGCGCCGGCAAGCGGCCCTCCACCGCGGCGCGATCGAAGCGGCGGCGCCAGTCCAGCAAGGTTTCGGCGTAGTCGATTCCGAAACGGTGCTCGTCCCGCCATGCCAGCCCGTGCGCCTCGGCCAATGCGCGGAAACGACTGGCGGACAGCAGCGAGCCTCCCGGGAAGACGTAGCGCTGGATGAAATCGGCGCTGCCGTTGTACGCGTCCCAAATGTCGTCGGCGATTGTGATGAATTGCAGCGCCGCGCGACCGCCCGGCTTCAGCACGCGTGCGATCGTCGCCAGATAGGCGGGCCAATATTCGGGGCCGACCGCCTCGACCATCTCGATGCTGGCGACCGCATCATAGGTGCCCGACACGTCGCGATAGTCGGTCAGACCGACCGTGACGCCCGGCAGCCGCTGCGCCAGTACATGATCGCGTTGCTCGGTCGACAGCGTCAGCCCGTGCACCGCGACACCGGCGCGCGCCGCGGTGGCCGCGAACGAGCCCCAGCCGCAGCCGATCTCCAGGATGCGCTGTCCCGCGACCGTCTCCGTGCGCGCGAGGATCGCGTCGAGCTTGCGCTGCTGCGCCGTCTCCAGCGGCGCGCCCTCCACGACGCCCAGCGCGCTCGAATAGGTGAGCGTCGCGTCGAGCCATTCGCGGTAGAAATCATTCCCCAGATCGTAGTGCGCAGCGATGTTGCGGCGCGCGCCGCCGCGATCGTTGCGCCGCAACCGATGCCCCAGCCACACCGCCAGCCGCGCGACATGCTTCGCGCGAGCGACATTGCCGAGCGCGGCGCGGTTGCGGACGAACAGATCGAAGACCGGCACCGGATCGGAGCTGCTCCAGTCGCCGGCCGCCCAGCCCTCGTACCAGCCGATCGACCCGGCCGTGACGAGTCGGCGCAGCGCCCGCCAGCGCACCAGCCGCACCACCGCGACCGGCCCCGGGGCATGGCCGCCGAGCAGACGCTGCGTCCCATCGGGCAAGTGCGCCTCGATCGCGCCGGCTAGCAATCCGCGGTCGATCCGATCGAGGACACGATGCCACAGCGGCGCGAACAGCCGCGCACGGCCTCGGGCAGGTGAAAGATGAGAGGTGGCCGCGTCCATGGCGGACGCGCCCTATCGCACCTTCTTGCCGGCCGCCAGCGCGCGTTCGCGTGCCTCGCGATGGCCGATCAGCTTCGCCGGATAGGCGTCCGGTCGACAGCCGGCCGCGTCGGGATCGTGGATCGCGGCATCGGGCACGTCCTTCAGCTCGGGCACCCATTCGCGGATATAGTCGCCGGCGTCGAACTTCTCGGACTGGGTCAGCGGGGCCATGATCCGGCCGAACATATTGGCGTCGATCCCGGTGCCGGCGACCCATTGCCAGTTGACGGCATTGTTGCCGTAGTCGGCATCGACCAGACAATCCCAGAACCAGCGTTCGCCCTCGCGCCAGTCGATCAGCAGATGCTTGATGAGGAACGAGGCCGTGATCATCCGCACGCGATTGTGCATCCAGCCGCTCTGCCAAAGCTGCCGCATCCCGGCATCGACGATCGGATAGCCGGTGCGCCCGCGCTGCCATGCGCGCAGGTCGGCCAGGGCCGCCTTGCCGGTGCGCCACGGCAGTCGGTCGAAGGCGTCGCGGCCGTTCTTGTCGCCATAATCGGGCGAGGCGAGCACGACGCCATCGGTGAAGTCGCGCCATGCCAGTTCCTTGCGGAAGGTGACGTCGTGTGCGTCGCTGGCGTGCCAGACGGCGCGCGGCGACACTTCGCCGAAATGCAGGTGCGGCGACAGCCGCGACGTGCCTTCCTCCGCCGGCAGGTTGCGACGATCGTCATAGCCATCGAGGTCGAGGTCGGCGATCTTGCGACGCGCCTCGTCCTCGCCCGGCGTCCAGTCGAACCCGCCCGACCAGTCGGGCTTGGTCGGCAGCAGCTGCCAGTCGGCGAGCGTATCGCTCTTCGGCCAGCGTTTGGGGGCGGGGATCTCGTCCGGCGCTGCCAGCGGTTTCTCCGGGGGCAGATGCTCCTGCAAGCCCCTCCAGAACGCCGAATAGATGCGGAACTGCCCGCCCGACCCGGTCGTCACCTGCTCGGGCGGGGCGAGATGATTGCCGTCGTGAAGTCTCAGACGCTCGCCGAGCGCGCCCTCGGCCTTGCGCCACCAGGGTTCGTAGTGGCGGATCGCGTGGATCGCCTCCACTCCGACCTCGTCGGCCAGTTCGTTCAGGATCGCGACGGCGTCGCCGCGGCGCAGGATCAGGCGGCTGCCATGCTCCCGCAGCGCCTTGTCGAGCGCGGCGAGGCTGTGGTGGAGCCACCAGCGCTGCGCCCCGCCGATCCGCCAGTGACCCGGCGCCTCGTCATCGAGGACATAGATCGGGATCACCGCGCCCTGCTGCACGGCGGCGACGAGCGCCGGTTGATCGTGAAGGCGCAGGTCCTGCCGCAGCCAGAGCAAGGTGGTCATCGCTGCCCGCTACGAACGATGCCTCGTCGGGGTTCCGGCGAACGCCTCGCCGAGCGTCGAGATGACCCGGACATGGCGCGCAGCGATCGCCATCACGTCGTCGCCATAACCGCCGCCGACGGTGCAGGCGAGCGGGACGCCGTGAGCCATCGCCAGCCCCGCCACGAGCCGGTCGCGCCGCACCAGCCCCTCCTCGCTCAGCGCCAGCCGGCCGAGCCGATCTCCCGCGAACGGATCGACCCCGCCCTGATAGAGGATCAGCGTCGGCTGCCATTCGGCAATCATCGGCGCCAGCGTCTGCTCCAGCACCGCCAGATAGGGGTCGTCGCCGATCGCATCGGCCAGCGGCACGTCCAGCGTCGAACGCGCCTTGCGTGCGGGAAAATTCTTCTCGGCGTGGATCGAATAGGTCGCGATCTGCGGATGTCCGGCGGTCAGCGCGGCGGTCCCGTCGCCCTGATGCACGTCGACGTCGACGATCAGCACGCGCGCGGTCGTCCCTTCCTCGACCAGCCGGTGCGCGGCGATGGCGAGATCGTTGAACACGCAATAGCCCGCACCGGTGTCCGACAGCGCATGGTGGCTGCCCCCCGCGGTGTTCGCGGCGAAGCCATGTTCGAGCGCGAGCAAGGCGGCGAGATAGGTGCCGACGGGCACCATCTCCGCACGGCGCGCCACCACCGGTGTGACCGGGAAGCCGATCCGGCGCTCCTTGATCGCGGGCACCTGCGCCGACAGCACCTGATCGACATATTCGGGATCGTGGGTCGCCTCCAGCCAGACGCGTGGCATCGGATCGGGCACATGCCACGCGATCCGCTCGCCCTCCGCGCGCAGCAGATCGCGGATCGCCCCGTTCTTGCCCCAGCGATAGGTGCTGCGCGCCGGTGCCTCGGTAACGTAATCGGGATGGTGGACGATGGCGATCATCGACCTAAGATAGGTAACGGCCCGCCCGGGCAGGAGTAGTGGATGACCGAACCGACCATCGCCTCGCCAACGTTCGTTCGCCCGGACGTCGCCGCTTTCCTTGGCTATCTCAACAATCTGCCCGGTCCGCGCACGCATCAGATGACGGTGGCGGAGGCGCGCGCCGCGATGCTGGCGATGTGCGACGTCGCCGATCCGCCGCGCGGCGAACTGGCGGTCATGCGCGACATCGCGATCCCCGGGCCGGCCGGGCCGTTGCCCGCGCGGCTGTTCGGCGCGCGGGCATCCCGCGCGCCGGGGCCGGCGGTGGTCTTCTTCCATGGCGGCGGCTGGGTGGTGGGCAGCGTCGCCAGCCATGCAAGCCTGTGCGCGGAAATGGCGCGCCAGCTCGACCTGCCCGTGATCTCGGTCGATTACCGCCTCGCTCCCGAAGCACCCTTCCCGGCCGCCGCCGACGATGCCGAGGCGGCGGCGCGATGGCTGGCGGAGAGCCCGTCAGTGCTAGAACGCAACGTGACCGGACTGGTGCTGAGCGGTGACAGTGCAGGCGGCAACCTGGCGATCGTGACCAGCGTCGCGCTGCGCGACCGGCCCGCCGCGGTGCCGGTGATCGTACAGGCCCCGATCTACCCGGCCACCGATGCCACCCGTCACTATCCGTCGTTCGACGCCTTCTCGGAGGGTTACCTGCTCGCGCGCGAGACGATGGCGTGGTTCGGCGGCCATTATCGTCCTGACCCGGAAGATGCGCGCTTCTCGCCGCTGGTCGGGCAAGTCGACGGGTTGCCGCCGGCGGTGATCGTCGCGGCGGGGCTCGATCCGCTCCGCGATCAGGCGCGGGCCTATGCCGCGGCGCTCGCGCTCGCGGGGGTGCCGGTCACCTATCAGGAGGCGCGCGGCAACATCCATGGCTTTGCGACGCTGCGCCGCGCGATCCCGTCGAGCCAGCACGACCTCACCACCTTCCTGACCGCTGTCGCCGCCGCAGTCGCGGCAGCGGCGCGCGATATCGCAAAGACGGGGTCGGCGGGTTGAAGCGCCCCCGCCCGCGGCCTATGCGACCGGCATGACTGCGCCAGACTCCCTGCCCTATCGCCCATGCGCGGGCGTCATGCTCCTTAATCGCGACGGCAAGGTGTTCGTCGGACAGCGGCTCGATAACGTGCTGGAGGCGTGGCAAATGCCGCAGGGCGGGATTGATCCCGGCGAGGATGCGCAGGCAGCGGCGGTCCGCGAATTGTGGGAAGAGACCGGCGTGACCGAGGACAAGGTGACGCTGATCGCCGAGGCGCCCGAGGAATTGTTCTACGACCTGCCGCCCGAGATGATCGGCAAGGTGTGGAAGGGCAAGTATCGCGGGCAGCGGCAGCGCTGGTTCCTGTTCCGCTTCGACGGCGAGGATGCGGACATCCGCATCGACACACCGCACCCCGAATTCCGCGCGTGGCGCTGGGCGGAGCCGGTCGATCTTCCGCACCTGATCGTGCCGTTCAAGGCGCAATTGTACCGCGACGTGCTCGCCGCCTTTGCCCCGCATCTGCCGGGCGGCGTCGCCGCGGCACGCTGAACGGTCCCGGCGATGCTGGCGGTGCTGATCGCGACGATGGGGCTTGCCGCCGCGCCTGAGCCGGCGATCGCGCCGGCGCGGCGTCGTGCGACCGCCACGCGCCGCGCGCGTCGCCAGACCATGCTCGAACGCCCGGAACTGGAGGTGGAGCCCGTCTTCATCACCGCGCCCCCCGCTCGAGGTGCCCGAACCGGTCCTCAACGATGTCGGCGTGGCGCTCGGCAAGATACCGGGGCCGGAAATCTCGCCGGAGATGCGCGCGATGCTCGACGCGGCGATGCAGGCCGGCGACGAGGGCGGCGTCGATACATTGGTCAAATATGCCCGCGCCGGCGATCCGGGTTCACGCGATCTGGTGCTGCGCCGCGCGACCGAGTGGAAGGAAGCGCGCGCGCGGGCACGCAACGAGCGGGTGCGGCAGGCGAGCGCCTTTCAGCTATGGAGTGGGCGTGTCGAGGCGGGCGGGTTCGTCTCGACCGGCAATTCCGACGTCACCGGGCTCACCGGCGTCGCCGATCTGACGCGCGAGGGGCTGCGCTGGCGGCACCGCGTGATGGCGCAGGCCGATTTCCAGCGCACCGGTGGCGTCACCAGCCGCGAACGCTACGCGCTGGGTTATCAGCCGAACTACAAGATCAACGACCGCGGGTACATCTACGGCAACGGCCAGTACGAATCGGATCGCTTCCTGGGCTATTACAGCCGTTATTCGGGATCGATCGGTGCCGGTTACAGCGTGATCCGTCGCAACGGCCTGACGCTCGACATCGAAGTCGGACCGGCGTTCCGGCAAACCGATTTCACCGACCGCACGATGCAGGGCAGCCTTGCCGCGCGCGGCAGCGTGGAGCTGAACTGGACGTTGTTCAGCGGGCTGATCGCGACGCAGAGCGCGTCGGGTTACTGGGAGCGCTACAACAGCACGATCCGCAGCGTCTCGGCGATCGAGGCGAAGCTGCTCGGCCCGCTTTCGGCGCGGCTGTCGTACACGCTGCAATATGAAAGCGAGCCGCCGGTCGGACGCGTCACGACCGACACGACCAGCCGCGCGTCGCTGGTCTACGCCTTCTAGGCCGCTTGCCGGCCTGTGTTTCGTTTCGGCTAGCCTCCCGCTAGGGTGCGGGGATGAACAATCTTTCGCCCGGCGAACGGGCTTCCCTGGAGAGGATCGACGCCGGTGCGATGCTGGCGCGTGTCGAGCGTTGGGCCGCGATCAACAGCGGCACGCGCAATCTCGCCGGCTGTGCGGCGATGGCGGCCGAGCTGGCCGACGCCTTCGCGGCGCTGCCGGGCAGCGTGGAACTGATCGAACCCGCCGCAGTGGAGAGCGTCGCCGCAGACGGGCGGGTGGCGCAGGTCGCGCATGGCCGACACCTGCGCGTGTCGGTGCGGCCGGAGGCGCCGCTCCGGCTGTTGCTGACCGGGCATATGGACACGGTCTACCCGGCCGATCACCCGTTTCAGGCGCTGCACTGGCGCGAGCCCGGTATTCTCAACGGCCCCGGCGTGGCGGATATGAAGGGCGGTCTTTCGCTGATGCTGGAAGCGTTGCTGGCGATCGAGGCCGGCGGAACCCGGCTCGGCTATGATGTGATCGTCAATTCCGACGAGGAAACGGGATCGTTCTCCTCCGCGGCATTGCTGGCCGACGCGGCGGCGGGCAAGGTCGCGGCGCTTACCTATGAGCCGGCGTTGCCCGACGGGACGCTGGCGGGGGCGCGCGGCGGAACCGGCAATTTCTCGATCGTCGTTCACGGCCGCGCCGCTCATGCCGGGCGCAACCCGGAGGACGGCCGCAATGCGATCGTCGCCGCCGGCGCGCTGGCGGTGCGGTTGCACGCGGAACGCTCGCCACGGCTGGCCGTCAATCCGGCGCGGATCGATGGCGGGGGCCCCAACAATGTCGTCCCCGACCTAGCCGTGCTGCGCGTCAACTTCCGCCCCGCCGATCCCGCCGAGATTGCGCGCGCCCGCGCCGCGATCGACGCCGCGGTCGCTGCGGTGCAGACCGACCATGACGTCGCGATCGCGGTGCACGGCAGCTTCAACCGCCCGCCCAAGCCGATCGACGGCAACGCGGCGCGGCTGTTCGAACTGGTGCGCGGCGCGGGCGCCGATCTGGGGCAGCCGATCGCGTGGCGCGACACCGGCGGCGTGTGCGACGGCAACAACATCGCGGCGTGCGGCGTGCCGGTGGTCGATACGATGGGCGCGCGCGGCGGCGCGATCCATTCCGCCGACGAATTCCTGATCGTCGACAGCCTTGCCGAGCGCGCGGCGCTGTCGGTGGTGACGATGCTGCGACTGGCCGAAGGAGCGCTGGCATGACGTTCGTGATCCGCGCCGCCGATCGCAAGGATCTGTCGCACCTCTACGAGATGGCGAAGCTGACCGGCGGCGGGTTCACGAACCTGCCCCCGGACCGCAACGCACTGACCGCCAAGCTGGCGCGCAGCGCGCAGGCGTTCGGGCATGACGACAGCTCGCTTACCGACGAGTTGTTCGTGCTGATGCTGGAGAACAACGTCACCGGCGAGGTGCGCGGGACGTGCCAGTTGTTCACGCACGTCGGGCAGCAGCACCCCTTCTACAGCTACCGTCTGGGCACGCTGACCCAGCATAGCCGCGAGCTGTCGCGAACGTTCCGCGCCGAGATGCTGTCGCTGACCACCGATCTGGAAGGCGCGAGCGAGGTCGGCGGGCTGTTCCTCCACCCCGGTGAGCGTGCAGGCGGGTTGGGGCTGTTGCTCGCGCGGAGCCGCTATCTGTTCATCCGCGCGCACCGCGCACGCTTCGCCGACCGGACGCTGGCCGAGCTGCGCGGGGTGATCGACGAGGCGGGCGGCTCGCCGTTCTGGGATGGGCTCGCCGGACGGTTCTTCGGCATGGGCTTCCAGGAGGCCGACGAGTTCAACGCGGTGCATGGTCACCAATTCATCGCCGACCTGATGCCCAAGCATCCGATCTACACCGCGATGCTTTCGGACCATGCGCGCGCGTCGATCGGGCTGCCGCACCCTTCCGGCCGCGCGGCGATGCGGATGCTGGAGAATGAAGGGTTCGCCTACGAGAATTACATCGACATCTTCGATGGCGGCCCGACCATGACGGTGAAGACCGATCAGATCCGCACCGTGCGCGACGCGCAGGATGCGACGGTCGTGGCGGTTCGCGAAGGGGGCACGATTGAGGCGCTGGTCGCGACCGGACGCCTCGCGGACTTCCGCTGCGCCTACGCCCGGATCGGGACGGCCGAGGGCGGTGTCGTGCTGGACCCCGCCGCCGCCACGGCGCTACGGCTGCGCGAAGGCGACCGCGTGAGCTGGATCGGACGGATATGATACGCGAGATCAACTTCGACGGGATCGTCGGCCCCAGCCACAATTACGCCGGGCTGAGCCCCGGCAATCTCGCCGCCACCGCCAATGCCGGACAGGTCGCGCACCCGCGCGCCGCGGCGTTGCAGGGCGTGGCGAAGATGCGCGCCAACCTCGCGCTCGGGCTGGTGCAGGGCGTGCTGATCCCCCCGCCCCGCCCGGACCACGACTGGCTGGCGCGGCTCGCGATCGACTATGATGCGGCGCCCGCGCACCTGAAGGCACAGGCGCTGTCCGCCTCCGCGATGTGGGCCGCCAATGCCGCGACCGTCTCCCCCGCGCCCGATACCGCGGACGGGCGCTGCCACCTGACCGTCGCCAATCTGGTGACCATGCCGCATCGCAGCCATGAGTGGCGCGCGACACTGGCGCAATTGCAGGTCGCCTTCGCGGATCCCGCCCAGTTCGTCGTGCAGCCGCCGGTCTTGCCGCCGTTCGGCGACGAAGGGGCGGCCAACCACATGCGATTGTGTACGGCGCACGATGCACCGGGCGTGGAGGTCTTCGTCTATGGCGTGGCGGGCGGAACCTTCCCCGCGCGCCAGCACGTCGAGGCCAGTCGCGCGGTCGCGCGGCACCACAAGCTCGATCCGGCGCGGACGCTGTTCGTCGAGCAATCGGCGGAGGCGATCGCGGCCGGCGCATTTCACAACGACGTGGTCGCGGTGGCCAATGAGCGCATCCTGCTGGCGCACGAACAGGCGTTCGCGGATCGCGACGGTTTCTACGCCGATCTCCGCCGCCTGCTGCCGGAGGTCGAGATCGTCGAGGTGCCGGCGTCGGAGGTCAGCCTGGCGGACGCGATCGGTTCCTATCTGTTCAACGCGCAGCTGGTCACTCCGCCCGATGGCGTGCCGACGCTGATCGTCCCCGAAGAAGCGCGCGCCAACCCGCGCGTCTGGCGATGGATCGAGGCGCATCTGGCGGGCAACGGGCCGATCCGGCGCGTCGAGGTGGTGGATGTCCGCGAGTCGATGGCCAATGGCGGTGGCCCGGCGTGTCTGCGGCTGCGCGTCGTCTGCGATCCGGCGACGGTCGATTCCCGCTTCCTCGTCGACGAGCGGCGGCTCGACCGGATCGCGGCGGTGATCGAACGCCACTGGCCCGAGGCGATCGCGCCGGACGATCTCGGCGACCCGGCGTTGCTGGAGCGGATCGCAACCGCCCGCACCGCCCTGATCGAGGAACTGGGTCTGGCGGAGCTGCGGGCATGACCGGGCGCTGGCAGCGCTGGTGGCGCGGCTTCGCGCGGCTGTTCGTCGTCAAGACGAAGTTCGAGGCGTTCATGCTGATCTACGCCATCGCCACCGGGGCGGTCGAACGCGGGATGACGTACCTGCATCGCTTCCCTGGCACCCCCGGCTGGATCATGTTCGGGGCCTGTACGATCGTCGTGTTCATGGCCGGGGGCAAGATCATCGACGGTGTGGAACGGGACGCCGCTGCCTGACGCAAACGTCACTTGATATGTTGTAACATGGTGTTATGGCGAACCCATAAGGGAGTCGTCCATGAAGACCATGTTGTTTGCCGCGGTGGCGCTCGCCCCGCTTGCCTTGCCCGCCGCCGCCCAGACCGGCACGACGGGTCGTCAGTCCGATCCGCATCGCTCAGACGAAGTGATCGTGACCGCGCCGATTCAGACCAGCGAGACCGACGTCCTGCAAGGCACCTCGGTGCTGACCGGCGCGAACCTGACGCGCGAGTTGCGCCCGACAATCGGCGAAACGCTCGCCCGCCTGCCGGGTGTGTCCGCGACGTCCTTCGGCCCAAACGCGTCCCGACCGATCCTGCGCGGCTTCCAGGGCGACCGTATCCGCGTGCTGACCGATGGGATCGGCTCGATCGACGTGTCGAACACCTCGGTCGACCATGCGGTGGTGATCGATCCGCTGCTCGCCGAGCGCGTCGAGGTGCTGCGCGGACCGGCCGCGCTGTTGTACGGATCGTCGGCGGTCGGCGGTGTGGTCAACGTCGTCGACCGGCGCATTCCGCGCGCCCTGCCGGAGAACGGCTATCGCGTCGATGCGATCGGCACCTATGGCAGCGCGGCGAACGAGCGCTCGATCGGCGGCGCGGCGGACGTGACGGCGGTCGGCCCGATCGTGCTGCACGTCGACGGCTCCTATCTGAAGGCCGACGACCTGCGCACCGGCGGGTTCATCCTGTCGCGCGCGGCGCGTCGGGCGTCGCTGGCGCTGGCCGGCGCGCCGCAGGACGGGGATGAGCCGATCGATTTCGCCGCGAACGCCGCGCTGAGCGGCAAGCTGCCCAATAGCGGGGCGGAGACGTGGACCGCCGGTGCGGGCGCGTCGATCATCACCGATGGCGGGATGCTCGGCGTCTCCTATGGCCATTACGACAGCCTGTACGGTGTGCCGGTCCGCTATGCGACCGCGCTGGGGCAGGAGCAGGAAGCGCCGCGGCTCGATGTCGTGCAGAACCGCTACGATCTGCGCGCCGAGGTGACGCCGCATGGTGCGCTGATCGACGCGATCCGTATCCGCGCGGCCCACGCCAATTACCGGCATTTCGAGCTGGAGGAGGACGGTTCGGTCGGCACCGCCTTCTACAACAAGGGGCTGGAGGCCCGGCTCGAGGTGGTTCAGGCGAAGCGCGGCGCGTGGCAGGGCGCCAGCGGCGTGCAATATTTCAGCCGCGCCTTCGACGTGGTCGGTGACGAGGCGTTCCTGCCCCGCAACCAGACCGAGCAGACCGGGCTCTTCACGCTCCAGCAATATGAGGATGGCCGGTTCAAGGCCGAGGGCGGGCTACGCTACGAACACACCCGGCTGACGGCCGATCCCGGCTTCCGCGAAGGGACCGAGCGCTTCACCGGCGCGGATCGCAGCTTCGGAACATGGTCGGGCTCGCTGGGCGCGGCCTATACGCTGGCTGAGGGCGTGCGCGTCGGGTTGAACGGGTCGCGCACCGCGCGCGCACCGTCGGCAGAAGAGCTGTTCGCCAACGGTCCGCACGCGGGCACGCAGGCATATGAGCTGGGCAATCCAGACTTCCGCGCGGAAACGTCCTGGGGACTGGAAGCGACGCTCCACGCGCACAACCAGATCTTCAGCCTGGATGCGTCGGCCTATTACAACTGGTTCGACAATTACATCTATGAGTCGCAGGTCGCGCCCGAGGCGTGCGTGACCGCGGCGCAGGGCGAGGTGGAGTTGCCGTGCTTCCGCTACGATCAGGCCAAGGCGCGCTATTACGGGTTCGAGGCGGATGCGTCGGCGCGGCTGGCGACGATCGGCACGCATGTGATCACCGCCGACCTGCTCGGCGATTACGTCCATGCCGAGGTGGTCGACCGTGGACCGGTGCCGCGCATCCCGCCGCTGCGTCTGCTGGGCGGGATCGAGGCGCGCAACGACACCAGCGGCGCACGCATCGAGGTGGAGCGCGCCTTCGCGCAGAACCGCACCGCGCCGTTCGAGACGCGCACCGACGGCTATACGATGGTCAACGCGTCGCTGTCCTTCCATCCGTGGGGCGGCAGCGACCGGCGCAGCATCCTCTTGGCGGCGAACAACATCTTCGACGTCGAGGCGCGCCGCGCCGCGAGCGTGCTGAAGGACTTCGCGCCGCTGGCCGGCCGCGACGTGCGGGTGACGTTCCGCGTGGGGATTTAGAGTCCATCGACATTCACCGCCCCCCTCCCTCGTCATCCCGGACTTGATCCGGGATCCCGCTTTCGCTGCGGCTGCCGAAGAAGCGGGGCTCCGGATCAAGTCCGGGGCGACGAAAGAAGGAGGCTGACGATCCACCAAATGACCGGTCAGTCATGAGAATACCGAATGTCGATCGGCCCTCGATCATGATGATGTGAGGTCGACGGTATCGCTGTCATTGCGAGCGCAGCGAAGCAATCCAGCGCCGGACCAGGATGACCTGGATTGCTTCGCTGCGCTCGCAATGACGACCAACTTGACGTCACCGCGCTCGGCAGATTGTCGCCCCCCGGCTTTGGTCCGGGACGTCGGCTCAAATCGCGCGCGCGTAGATGAGGTCGTCGTGCCAGGTCGCACCGACGAGAAAGCGGCGCGTCCCCGCCACCGCGAAGCCCTGCTTTTCGTAGAACCGCTGCGCGCGCCTGTTGCCACCGTACACGCCGAGCAGAAGCCGGCGGTGTCCGGCCGAGCGCGCGTCGTCGATCGCCCTTGCCATTAATGCCGGACCGAGACCGGTGCCGTGCGTCGGGAAGAGCGCGTAGATGCGCTTGAGTTCGATGTCGCCCGGCTCCGGCGCGATCGGCAGATCAGGCGCGGTGAGCAGGCTGTAGCCGATCGGCGCACCGCCCGCTTGCGCGGCGGCCAGCGTCGCGATCGCGCCTCCGGCCAGATACGCCTCGAACGCCGCGGCGCTGCTGTTGCGGGTGACGTGCGCGATGATGTCGGCGCCGTCGAGGATACCCGCGAACGCTTCGAGAAAGGTGGCGCCCGCTACCAGCGCGAGCGCGGCGGCATCCGCCGGCCCCGCACGGTGCAGGCGCCACGTCATGTCAGCCGACGATTTCTTCCGGCTTGAAGAAGTACGCGATCTCGATCGCGGCATTCTCGTCCGAGTCCGAACCGTGGACGGTGTTCGCCTCGATCGACTCGGCCAGTTCCTTGCGGATCGTGCCGGGTGCGGCGTTCTCGGGGTTGGTCGCGCCCATGATGTCGCGGTTGCGCTGCATGGCGTTCTCGCCTTCCAGCACCTGCACGACGACCGGGCCCGAGGTCATGAAGCTGACCAGATCGTTGAAGAACGGACGCTCCTTGTGGACCGCGTAGAAGCCCTCGGCCTGCTCCTTGGTCATCTGGATGCGCTTGGACGCGACGACGCGCAGGCCGGCCTCCTCCAGCATCTTGGTGACGGCGCCGGTCAGGTTGCGGCGCGTGGCATCGGGCTTGATGATCGAGAAGGTACGGTTCGCGGCCATGACGGTCACGGGCTCCTGAAATGAATAGGATGGAAGTGGCGTCGCCCTAGGCGGGTGCGGGCGGCGATGCAAGCGAGGGCTCAGGCCGCCTGTTCCCAGCGCCCCGCGTCGTTCTGCTTCCAATAGCGTCGCTCAACCCCGTCACGCGCGGCCAGTTCCTTCCACGCCGCGCGCGCGGCGCGGATGTGTTCCTCGTCGAAGAAGTGGAAAGCACGGTCGAAATCCAGCGCCGCGTCGCGCCACTCGCCGTCGACCAGCGCGATGTGGCGGGCGCGATTGGCGGGGTTGACGTCGGCGGCGATCAGGATCGGCTGGCGCTCGTCCGCCGCACCACCCTGTTGCGCGTGCGGCAGGAAACTGTCGCGCGCATAGTTCCACAACAGCCGGTCGAGCGTGACGCGCCGCTCTTCATCGGCGGCGACGATCAGCAACCGCGCGCCCGACGCCACCACCTTCGCCGCGATCTGCGGAAGCGCACGCTCAAGCGGCATCCGGGTCAGATGGTAGAAGTCGACCTGCACCTTCCCGCCTCAGCTCTCGCAGGTATCGGCGACGAACCGGTCGAGGACGCGCACGCCGTAACCGGTTGCGCCCTTGGCCCAGGTCGGGCCGTCCTTGTCCGCCCACACCATGCCGGCGATGTCGAGATGCGCCCAGGCGACGCCCTCGTCGACGAAGCGCTGCAGGAACTGCGCGGCGGTGATCGACCCCGCACCGCGCGGCCCGACGTTCTTCACGTCGGCGATCGGCGAGTCGATCAGCTTGTCGTAGGCGTCCGAAAGCGGGAAGCGCCACAATTTGTCGCCGGTGGCGAGGCCCGCCGCCAGCAGTTGGCCGGCGAGCGTATCGTCGTTGCTGAACAACCCGCCATATTCGTTACCGAGCGCGACGATCATGGCCCCGGTCAGCGTCGCAAGGTCCACGATACGCGTCGGCTTATGGGTATTTTGGACCCAGGTGATGCAATCGCACAGCACCAGCCGGCCCTCGGCATCGGTGTTGATGACCTCGATCGTCTGCCCCGACATGCTGGTGACGACGTCACCGGGACGCTGCGCATTGCCGTCGGGCATGTTCTCGACGAGGCCCATGACGCCGATGACGTTGGCTTTTGCCTTGCGCGCGGCGAGCGTCAGCATCGCGCCGGCGACCGCCGCCGCGCCGCCCATGTCCCACTTCATGTCCTCCATGCCCGCGGCCGGCTTGATCGAAATCCCGCCAGTATCAAAGGTTACGCCCTTCCCGACCAGCGCGGTCAGCGGCGCGTCGTCCCCGGCGCCGCTCCACTTGAGCGCGAGCACCTGCGCCTCACGCCGCGAGCCCTGCGACACGCCGAGCAGCGCACCCGCGCCGAGTTTGGCGAGTTCCTTCTCGCCGAGCACGGTCACCTCGAGCCCGAGCCCATCGACGGCTTCCAGCACCCGCGCGACGAAGCTCTCCGGATAGAGGATGTTCGGCGGCAGCGTCGCGAGCGTGCGCGCCAGCCCCAGCCCGCGCGTCACCGCCTCGCGCCCGGTCCACTCGGCGTCGTCGCCGACGATCGTCACAGCGGTCAGCGTCGGCTTCTGCTTCTCGGGGAGCTTGGTGCGATATTCGTCGAACCGCCAGGCGCGCTGCGCCACACCCGCCGCGAAGCGTGCCGCAGCGAGCGCGGGCGCGCCGTGCAGATCGGCAACCGCACTGGTGACGCCTGAGGTGAGCAGCCGCGCCGTCAACGCGCCGCCCGCGCGTTCGAACGCCGCATCGTCGCCGCTGCCGACGCCCAGCAACAGCACGCGCTGCGTCCCCTGTCCCGCGACCACGAACGCCTCCGCGACGCTGCCCGCCTCGCCGGTGAAGCGCTGCCCTGCCGCGGCGGCCGTCAGCAGCGCATCTGCGCCGTCGATCAATCCGGCCAGGGGCGCATCCTTGCGGACCGGCAGCGCCAGCACCGCGGCATCGGCGGGACGGTCGGCGGTGAAGGCGATCTGCATTCCTGTATCCTCTTGCAACATGCCGCCTACCTAGGCACCGCCCGGTGAAATGGCAAAGCGTTGCAGGCCAGGCGTGGCGATGCGATAGGCGGCAGAGGCGTGGCCGCCATTCCCGGTCGGTCGCGCAAACGGGGCAACGACGACGACGTGATGCGTTTCGATCTTCTCGCCGGCGCTGCGCTGTGTCTGGCGCTGGCCGCACCGGCCGCAGCGCAGTCGCTTCAGGACCGTGCAGGCAGTGCGCCCGCCCCTGCCCCGGTGGGGGCTGCCGGCTCCACCGACAGCGATCAGGTGCAGTTCAGCGCGGGCGCGCTCGAATATGATTACAACGCCGATGTCGTGACCGCGACCGGCGAGGTACGGATGACGCGCGCCGGTGAGCGGTTGCGTGCCGAAAAGGTCGTTTGGAACCGCAAGAGCGGGAAGGTCGTCGCAACCGGCAATGTCGCGGTGACCAATCCGCAGGGGGACGTGGCCTATGGCGATTCGATCGAGCTGACCGACACGCTGAAGGACGGTCTGGTCGACAATCTGCTGGTCGTGCTGGAGCAAGGCGGGCGACTGGCGGCGGTGCGCGGGGTGCGCGAGGCGGACGGGACGATGAACCTCGACCGCGCCGTCTATTCGCCATGTGCCGTCACCGGATCGGACGGATGCCCGCGCGAGCCGACGTGGAAGATCACCGCGGTCAAGGTCATCTACCGCCCCGACAAGGAGCGCGTCTATTACGAGGGCGCACGCTTTCACCTGTTCGGGCTGACCAGCCCGGCGTTGCCGCGCTTCAGCAATTCGGTCGCCGCGAGCAACGACACCGGGCTGCTGACGCCGTCGATCGGGCTGACGCGGCTGAACGGCGCCGAGTTGGTGCTGCCGTTCAATCTGGCGCTCAGCCCCAACCAGTCGCTGGTCCTCGCGCCACACATCTTCACCTCCGAAGTGCCGATGATGGAGGCGCGCTACAGCGGACTGAACGAGCTGGGCGCGTACTCCATCCGCGGCTTCGCGACGAGCAGCCGACGGACGCAGAACCTTGCCGACGTCACCACATCGGATACCGAGCGCGCGTTCCGCGGCTATCTGGACGGTGCCGGGCGCTTCCAGTTCGATCCGAACTGGAGCCTGTCGGGCTCGCTGCGGCTGGTGACCGATCGAACCTTCCTGCGCCGTTACGACATCTCGAACGAGGACCGGCTGCGCACGACGCTGGCGCTGGAGCGGGTCGACCCGAACAGCTATCTGTCGATCGCCGGCTGGGCGGTGCAGACGCTGCGGGTCGGTGATCGGCAAGGGATGCAGCCCGTGGCGCTGCCCGAGATCGACTATCGCCGCCGCGTGCCCGACGCACTGCTCGGGGGAACGTTGCAAATCCAGCTCAACTCGCTGGCGATCGGCCGCAAGGCCGGCCAGGACACGCAGCGCGCGTTCGGCAGCGCGCGCTGGGACTGGCGCGGGATCACGGTGCTGGGACAGGAGGTGACGCTGACCGCGTTCGGCCGCGCCGACGCCTATGACACGCAGAACGTCGCCGCGACTTCGATCGCCAGCTATCGCGGGATCGAAGGTTTCCAGACGCGCTTCATCGGCGCGCTGGCGGCGGACGTCCGCTGGCCGTTCGTCGGCGAGCTGTTCGGCGGGTTCCAGCGCTTCACGCCGCGCGTTCAGATCGTCGCCACGCCCAAGACGCGCAATATCCAGGTCCCGAACGAGGATGCGCGGGCGGTCGACCTGGAGGATTCCAATCTGTTCGCGCTCAACCGCTTCTCCGGTTACGATCGGTGGGAGGACTCGAGCCGCATCACCTACGGCGCGGAATGGGCGCTGGATCTCGACCGCGTCGCCATCTCGGCGAACGTCGGGCAGAGCTATCGCCTGAATGAGCGGCCGAGCATCCTTCCGGACGGCACCGGCCTTTCGGACCGGTTCTCCGATATCGTCGGGCGAACCAACATCCGTTTCGGCGAGCTGGTGACGCTCACCCATCGCTACCGGATCGACAAGGACAATTTCTCGATCCGTCGCAACGAGATCGATGCGACCGTCGGCACGCGCCAGACCTATGCCACCGTCGGCTATCTGCGGCTCAATCGCGATATCGACGTGCTGGAGGATTTGCAGGACCGCGAGGAAGTGCGCGTCGGCGGGCGCGTCGGGGTCACGCGCTTCTGGTCGGTATGGGGCTCGGCGATCGTCGACCTCACCAATCGTGCGGAAGACCCGCTGTCGACCTCGGACGGTTTCTCGCCGATCCGCCATCGGCTCGGCGTCGCCTATGAGGACGATTGCCTCAATCTGGGGCTGGCGTGGAAGCGGGATTACCGCAACGTCGGTGACGCGCGCAGCGGCAACAGCTATCTGTTGACGCTTTCCTTGAAGAACCTCGGCCGCTAAGCCGCGGTTCAGTTGTTTTCCGGCACAAACGCCGTGGCGGCGACAGGCGCACCTCATCGGGATTTCGAGACGCACGTGATGATCAAGACAAAGGGCGCGGCGCTGACCCGCCGGTTGCTGGGGACGATCGTGGCGCTGGGCGTGACGGGTGCGGCCCTGGCCCAGGATGCCGAACCCCGCGACGCGACGGGTCTGAATCTGCCGAAGGATCTGCAGATTTTCGGCAAGGTCGATCCGAACGTCCGCAAGGCGACCGCCATCGTCAACGAAGCGATCATCACCGGCACCGACGTCGACCAGCGCGTGAATTTCATCGCAGCGGCGAACAATGCCAAGCTGAATGCCGAGGAGCGCGAGAAGCTGCAATTGCAGGTGCTGCGCCAGCTGATCGACGAGACGCTGCAGATCCAGCAGGCGAAGGTGGCGGATATTACCGTCACGAAGGCCGAGATCGATCAGGCCTATGCCGGTGTCGCACGCAACCTGCAGAAGACGCCTGCGCAACTGACCACCTGGCTGCGCGAACAGGGATCGTCGGATCGCTCGCTGCGTCGCCAGATCGAAGGCGAGCTGGCCTGGAACCGCTATCTGAGCAAGCGCGTCGAACCGTTCGTCAACGTCGGCGACGAAGAGGTGAAGGCGATCCTCGACCGGCTGGAAGCCGCGAAGGGCACCGAAGAATATCACCTCAACGAAATCTACCTCGCGGCGACGCCCGATCGCCAGCAGCAGGTGTTTGACAACAGCAAGCAGTTGATCGCCGAGATCAGCAAGGGCCAGGCGCCTTTCAGCTATTTCGCGCGCAACTTCTCGGAGGCGTCGACCCGCGGCGTCGGCGGCGATCTGGGCTGGGTGCGTGCCGCTCAGTTGCCGGGGCCGCTCGCCGAGACGGCGCAGACGATGCAGGTCGGGCAGGTCGCCGGGCCGGTCGCGACGCCGGGCGGGTTCTCGATCCTGTATCTGGTCGACAAACGACAGGTGCTGACCGCCGATCCGCGCGACGCACGGCTGAGCCTGAAGCAGCTCACGATCAAATTCCCCGCCGGCACCACGCAGGCGCAGGCGACGGAGCGCACCAGCGCCTTCGCCACTGCGATCCAGAAGCTTCAGGGCTGTGGTTCGGTGGCGAAGGTCGCCGCATCGCTTAACGCCGAGGTGGTCGACAATGACGCGATCCGCATCCGCGACTTGCCCCCGCCGTTGCAGGCGATCATGCTGAAGCTGCAGGTCGGCCAGGCGACGCCGCCGTTCGGCTCGCCGACCGAGGGCGTTCGCACGCTGGTGATGTGCGGCCGCGACGAAGCGCAGGGCGGGCAGTTGCCGGGCGCGCAGCAGATCCAGAGCCAGCTCGAGCAGCAGCGCGTCAACCTTCGCGCGCAGCAGGCGCTCCGTGATCTGCGTCGCGACGCGGTGATCGAGTATCGCTGAGCCGATGCCCGGGCCGATCGTCATTTCGATGGGCGATCCTGCCGGGATCGGTCCCGAGACGATCGCGAAGGCATGGGACGCGCGCGTCGAACGTGGGCTGCCGCCTTTTGTCGCGGTGGGCGATCGCCGTTCGATCGCACGGGTTTGGAATGGCCCGGTCGCGCCGGTCTCCGACTTGAACGCGGTCGCAGAGGTGTTCCCGGACGCGCTGCCCGTCCTGACCGTGGAAGATGCCGGCGACATCGTCCCCGGCTTGCCGGACCCGGATGGCGCCCGCTGCGCCGTCCGCGCGCTGGAATTGGCGACCGGGCTGGTGCGGTCTGGCGCGGGACGGGCATTGGTGACCGGCCCGGTATCGAAAGCGCAATTGTATAAGATCGGCTTCACCTATCCCGGACAAACGGAGTTCGTCGCCGAGCGATGTGGCATTTCCAGAGACAATGCGGTGATGATGCTGGCCGGACCGGGGCTGCGCGTCGTGCCGATGACGACGCATGTCGCGCTGGCCGACGTGCCTGCCTTGCTGACGATCGACCTGATGCTGGCCAAGGCGCGGGTGACCGCACGGGCGATGGTGCGCAATTTCGGGATCGAGCGCCCGCGACTCGCCTTCGCCGGGCTCAATCCACACGCGGGCGAGGATGGCGCGCTGGGGCGTGAGGAAATCGACGTGATGCGCCCGGCGATCGAGTTGCTGCGCGCCGAGGGGATCGATGTGCGCGGGCCGCTGGCGGCGGACACGATGTTCCACGAGCGGGCGCGTGCGCATTACGATGTCGCGCTTTGCCCCTATCATGATCAGGCACTGGTACCGTTGAAGACCTTGTTCTTCGACGATGGTGTCAACATGACGCTGGGGCTGCCGATCGTCCGCACCTCACCCGACCATGGCACCGCGTTCGGGATTGCGGGCAAGGACCAGGCGCATCCCGGCGCGACGATCGCGGCGATCCTGATGGCCGATCACGCCGCCACGCACCGCAGCCGTACCGCCGCCCTCGCATGACCGCGCCGGACCTGCCGCCGCTGCGCGAAGTGATCGCGCGGCATGGACTGTCGGCGTCCAAGGCGCTGGGACAGAACTTCCTGTTCGACGCGCAATTGCTGAGCCGGATCGCGCGTATTCCGGGCGACCTGACCGACGCCGAGGTGCTGGAGATCGGCCCCGGGCCCGGCGGGCTGACGCGGGCGCTGCTGGCGCAAGGTGCGCGGGTGACGGCGATCGAGCGCGACCGGCGGTGCATTCCGGCGCTCGCCGAGCTGGAGGCGGCCTATCCAGGCAAGCTGCGCGTGATCGAAGGTGATGCAACCGAGATCGATGCGCGCACGCTGTTCGAGGGCGCGCCGCATATCGTCTCCAATCTGCCCTATAACGTCGGGACCGCGTTGCTGATCGGCTGGCTGTCCGCCGAATGGTTCCCGTGGTGGCAATCTCTGACGCTTATGTTCCAGCGCGAGGTGGCGGAGCGGATTGTCGCGCCGGTCGGCGGCGATGCTTATGGACGACTGGCGGTGCTGGCTCAGTGGCGATCGGCCGCGAAGATCGCGATGCCGGTCCACCGCTCGGCCTTCACCCCGCCGCCCAAGGTGATGTCGGCGGTGGTCCACATCACCCCCACCGACGCACCGGACGGCGTGGCGCTGTCGGCGCTGGAGCGGGTGACCGCCGCAGCGTTCGGGCAGCGGCGCAAGATGTTGCGCCAGTCGTTACGCGGCGTGCCCGGGGCGCTGGAGGCGCTGGAGGCCGAGGGGATCGACGCGACACGGCGCGCGGAAACGGTGAGCGTCGCGGAGTTCGTCGCCGTCGCCAGACGGTTGAGTTAACGCCTCAATCGTCCGACGTCGGTGCTGCGCCCGTTGCCGCGGTGGTGGTGTTCGCGCCGACCTGCGCCGTGGTGATCGGCGGCCCCTTGGCGATCACGGCGGCGAGCGTCGTCGCCTGCGGGCACGCGCCCTTGCACAGCGAACGCACCTTGGCGAGATTCTGCCGCGCGCGCTCGACCGCGCCCTTGGCGACCATCGCCTCGCCCTGCCCGGCCAAGGCATTGACGTCATTGGGTTCGAGCAACAGCGCCTCGCGATAGAGGCGGATCGCCTTGCCCGGCAGCCCGCGGGCCTCGGCCACTCCGGCCAAAGCCACGAACGCCTGACGGTTGCGCGGGTCGACGGTCACCGCGGTTTCGAGCAGGTCGGTCGCGCCGTCGAGATTGCCCGCCGCGCGCGCTGCCTTGCCCTGTTGCAACAAGGCCATGCTGCGCGCGTCGATCTGGTCGTCAGGCCGCTGCCCGTGGAGCGCGGTGGAGATCGACACCAGCGCCAGCGAGGCGGCCATGGCAATGGCGGTGAAACGCATGAACGGCTCCAGCTTCGACACGATCCGGCCCGGTTAGCATGGCGCCCGCAGCCGTGCGACGAAAAAACCGTCGGTGCCGTCATGCGCGGGGGTCAGGCGGGTGCCGGCGTGATGCGCGCGGCCGAACGGCAGCGTCAGCGGCTCGGCGTGCCAGCCGGGGTGCGCGGCGAGGAACGCGTCGACCTGCGCCGCGCCCTCCCCGTCGAGCAGCGAGCAGACGATGTAGACCAGCGCACCGCCGGGCTTCACCGCGCCCGCCCCGACCGACAGGACGTGGCGCTGCGTCTCGATCAGCCGGTCGAGCCGCGCCGGGGTGAGCCGCCAGCGCGCCTCGGGGTTGCGCCGCCACGTGCCGGTCCCCGAGCAGGGCGCGTCGATCAGCACGACGTCGGCCTGCACGTCCGCCAGCGCTTCGGCTTCGCGGTTGGGGTCGAGCAGCCGGGTCTCGATGATCGTCGCGCCGGCTTTCTCGGCGCGGGGGGCGAGCCGCGACAGCCGCGCGCGGTCGACATCGCTGGCGATGATCCGGCCCTCGTTGGCCATGTCGGCGGCCATCGCGAGGCTCTTGCCGCCTGCCCCAGCGCAGAGATCGAGCACGGTCATCCCCGGTGTGATAGCGGCAGCCTGCGTCACCGTCTGGCTCCCGGCGTCCTGCACCTCGAGCTTGCCGGCGTAGGCGGCGATGTCGCTGCCGGCGGGGAGCCGGCGCGCGAGCGGCAGGCCGGGGATGGGCGCGGCATCGGGAAGCTCGAGGTCGGCGTGGTCGGGGTGGAGGCGAACGTCGAGCGGCGCGCGGTCGATCAGGGCTTGCTGCTCGGCTTCGTCCAGCCCGGTGGCGGCGAGGCGCTCGCCGAGCCAGCGCGGGTGGAGGCCCTCGGCGGCGGGCGCTTCGTCGCCGATCGGTGCGGGACCGTGGGTGGAGCCGTCGAAGGTCGCGGCGAGCGCCGGGTCGGTCGCGGCGAGCGCGAGCATGGCGGCGCGGCCGTCGGCGGGGCGCTCGCCGAGCCGGCGGATCGCGGCGTAGACCAGCTCGCGCACCGCACGGCGATCCTTGGAGCCTGCGTAGCGGCGCTGCGCGAAATAGCGCGAGATCAATGTGTCGGCCGCCGCCCCGCCCTCGCGCGCGGCGGTGACGATCGCGTCGAGCAGGTCGATCGCGGCTTGCGTGCGGGCGGCGGGGGTCATCGTGGCGCTTTCGGGGTGAGAGGCGGATGGACGCGAATGTTGCGAATGTTGAGACGCTGGCGGGTTGGCGATGAGGCGCTTTCCCTACTTCTTTCGTCACCCCGGCGCAGGCCGGGGTCCAGCTGGGAGGCGCTCCGTGGCGCTCCCAATCGCTCCGTCACTGGACCCCGGCCTTCGCCGGGGTGACGGTGAATGGTGACGTCCGTCGCGTGAACGTCGGCACCCCCGCACGACACCGACCCTGTGTTCGCCCGCCGAAGAAGAAGAAGCGGGATCCCGGCGTTCGCCGGGATGACGGGTATGGGGCGGTGGTGGGACCGTTGACCACCCAAATTCCGCCGGCAGGCTTGAGCGAGCGTCATCCCCTGCTTTTGCCAGACCCGCGCCGCGTAGGACAGCGGCGCAGGTGTCGGCGCGTCAGCGGGTCGGATAATTCGGCGCCTCGCGGGTGATCGTCACGTCGTGGACGTGGCTTTCCTTGAGCCCCGCGCCGGTGATCTGGACGAACTGCGCGCGCGCCTGAAGATCCTTGATCGTCGCCGAACCGGTATAGCCCATCGCCGCCTTGATGCCGCCGACGAGCTGGTGGATCACGTCGCGCGCCGGGCCCTTGTAGGGCACCTGCCCCTCGATCCCCTCGGGCACCAGCTTGAGCTGGTCGCGGACCTCGCCCTGGAAATAGCGGTCGGCCGAGCCGCGGCCCATCGCGCCGACACTGCCCATGCCGCGGTAGGATTTGTACGCACGCCCCTGATACAGGAAGGTTTCGCCCGGCGCTTCCTCCGTCCCGGCGAGCAGCGAGCCGACCATGCAGGTCGAGGCGCCCGCCGCCAGCGCCTTGGCGAGATCGCCCGAGGTGCGCAGCCCGCCGTCGGCGATCACCGGCACGCCGGCCTTGGCCGCCGCCTCGGCGCAGTCCATCACCGCGGTCAGCTGCGGCACGCCGACGCCCGCGACGACGCGCGTAGTGCAGATCGAGCCCGGGCCGATTCCGACCTTGATCCCGTCCGCGCCCGCGTCGATCAGCGCGCGGGTCGCCTCACCGGTGGCGACGTTACCGGCGACTACCTGCACCGCGTTCGACAGCTTCTTGACGCGCTCGACCGCGCGCGCGACCTCGCTGTTGTGGCCGTGCGCGGTGTCGATGACGATCAGGTCGCATTCGGCGTCGACCAGCGCCTCGGTACGGCCGAAGCCCTTGTCGCCGACCGTGGTGGCGGCGGCGACGCGCAGCCGGCCGGCGGCGTCCTTGGTCGCCTCGGGGTACATGACCGCCTTCTCGATGTCCTTGACGGTGATGAGCCCGACGCAGCGATAGGCGTCGTCGACGACCAGCAGCTTCTCGATGCGGCGCTGATGGAGCAGGCGGCGCGCCTCTTCCTTCGCCACGCCGGTCGAGACGGTGACGAGGTTCTCGCGCGTCATCAGCTCGGCGACCGGCTGGTTGGGGTTCTCGGCGAAGCGCACGTCGCGGTTGGTGAGGATGCCTACCAGCTTGCCGTCGCTCTCCACCACCGGGATGCCGCTGATCCGGTGCGCGGCCATCAGCGCCTGCGCCTGCGCGAGTGTCGCCTGCGGCGCGATCGTGATCGGGTTGACGACCATCCCGCTCTCGAAGCGCTTGACCTGCCGCACCGCCGCGACCTGTTCGTCGACGGTCAGGTTGCGGTGGAGCACGCCCATCCCGCCGAGCTGCGCCATGACGATCGCCATGTCGGCCTCGGTGACGGTGTCCATCGCCGAGGAGAGGACGGGGATGTTGAGCGAGATGCCGCGCGTCACCTGCGTCCGCGTATCGGCCTCGCCGGGGAGCACGCTCGACTCCGCCGGCACGAGCAGCACGTCGTCGAAGGTAAGGCCGAGGCGGATGTTCATGGAACGCCGAATCCTGTGGGGTGAGGAAGTGGCGCGCCATGTAACCGCATCGGGGGCGGACGGCTAGTACCCTGCCCGCATCCGCTGCCCCGATCATTGTCGTCACCCCGGCCTTGCGCCGGGGTCCCGCTTCCTCCGCGTTGGATAGGAAGCGGGACCCCGGATCAAGTCCGGGGTGACGGCGAAGCTTGGGGGTACGTTGTTCGTCATTGCGAGCGTAGCGAAGCAATCCAGGGCCACAGCCCGGACGCTCTGGATTGCTTCGCTCCGCTCGCAATGACGGTTGGCGGTCAGGCGTCGGCCTTTACCGCCTTGGGCGCGGCCTCGCGGACGCCCTGGTCGACGTGTTCGGCGAATTGCGCGAAATTGTCGTTGAACAGGTCGACCAGCTTTGCCGCGGTAGCGTCATAGTCGGCCTTGTCGGCCCAGGTCGCGCGCGGATCGAGGATCGCGCTGTCGACTCCGGGCACCGCCACCGGCACCTTGAACCCGAAATTGGGATCGGTGCGGAATTCGACATCGTTCAGGCTGCCGTCGAGCGCGGCGTTCAGCAGCGCGCGGGTCGCCTTGATCGGCATCCGGTGTCCCGTGCCGTACTTGCCGCCGGTCCAGCCGGTGTTGACCAGCCAGCAATCGACCCCGCCCTTCGCGATCCGCTCCTTGAGCAGATTGCCGTAGACCGACGGGTGGCGCGGCATGAACGGCGCGCCGAAGCAGGTCGAGAAGGTCGCGTCGGGCTCGGTCACGCCGATCTCGGTGCCCGCGACGCGCGCGGTATAGCCCGACAGGAAGTGGTACATCGCCTGATCCGGGGTCAGCTTGGCGATCGGGGGCAGGATGCCGTACGCGTCGGCGGTCAGCATCACGATGCTGCGCGGCGTGCCGCCCATATTTTCCTTCGACGCATTCGGGATGAAGTCGATCGGATAGGCGCCCCGGCTGTTCTCGGCGAGGCTGTTGTCGTCGAGGTCGAGTTGGCGCGTCACCTCGTCCATCACGACGTTTTCGAGCACGGTGCCGAAGCGCTTGGTGGTGGCGAAGATCTCCGGCTCGGCCTCGGGCGAGAGGCGGATCATCTTGGCGTAGCAGCCGCCCTCGAAATTGAAGACCGCATCGTCGGACCAGCCGTGCTCGTCGTCACCGATCAGCGTGCGCTTGGGATCGGCGGACAACGTGGTCTTGCCGGTGCCCGACAGGCCGAAGAACACCGCGGTCCGCCCGTCCGCGCCCATGTTCGCCGAGCAGTGCATCGGCATCACGCCGGTCGGCGGGAGCAGATAGTTGAGGATGCCGAACACCGACTTCTTCATCTCGCCGGCATAGCGCGTGCCGCCGATCAGGATCAGCTTTTCGGTCATGTTGACCGCGATCACCGTCTCGCTGCGGCAGCCGTGGTGCGCGGGATCGGCGCGGAAGCTGGGCAGGTCGATGATCGTGTAATCGGGGACGAAGCCCTTGAGGTCCTTCTCCTCGGGGCGGACCAGCATCGTGCGGATGAACAGATTGTGCCACGCCAGCTCGTTGATGACGCGGACGCGGACGCGGTGCGACGGCTGCGACCCGCCGTACAGGTCCTGCACGAACAGGTCGCTCTTCGCGCCGAGCGCGGCGAGGAAGTCGGCCTTGAGCGCGGCGAAATGCGCCGGCTCCATCGCCTTGTTCGACTTGCCCCACCAGACGGTCGATTCGGTCTCGGCATCGCGGACGATGAACTTGTCCTGCGCCGAGCGGCCGGTGTGCGCGCCGGTTTCGACGACCAGCGGGCCGTCGGCGGAGAGCTTGCCCTCGCTGCGCGCGACCGCGGCCTCGGTCAGGCGGGCGGTGACGAGGTTCCAGTGCAGCGTGGCGCGGGTTTCGATGCCCTGCGTCTCCAGCCCGGCGTCGGGAATGCGATGGCTCAAAGGTCCGTCCTCCAATGGGCGCCTTCAGGGGCGCGTTCGATGACGGCGAAATACGCCGCCCGAACGCTGGCGTCAAACATGTTAAACACATGACAGCCATGCGTCGTTCTTGTTGAGCGCGGCGGCGCTTTGGCTTACCCCCTGCCCTTCTGATGCACGGGACCAATCCATGACCGCCACGATCGCGCTGGTCGACGACGATCGCAACATCCTGACCTCGGTGTCGATTGCGCTGCAGGCCGAGGGGTTCATGACCCGGCTGTATTCGGACGGCGAGGCGGCGCTGAAGGCGCTGACCGACAATCCGCCCGACCTCGCGATCTTCGACATCAAGATGCCGAAGATGGACGGGCTGGAGCTGCTGCGGCGATTGCGCGAGAAGAGCCGGCTGCCGGTGATCTTCCTGACCAGCAAGGACGACGAGCTGGACGAGGCGCTGGGGCTGGCGATGGGCGCGGACGATTATATCGCCAAGCCGTTCAGCCAGCGGCTGCTGATCGCGCGCATCCGCGCGATCCTGCGCCGTACCGAGCCGGCGCAGGCGGGCGCGGAGGGCGAGGCCGAGACGCAGGGCCCGATCGAGCGCGGGCGGCTGGTGATGGACCCGGCGCGGCACCGCGTGACGTGGGACGGCAAGCCCGTTACGCTGACCGTCACCGAATTCCTGATCCTCGAAACGCTGGCGCAGCGGCCCGGGATCGTGAAGACGCGCAACCAGTTGATGGACGCGGCCTACCAGGACGACATCTACGTCGACGACCGCACCATCGACAGCCACATCAAGCGCGTGCGCCGCAAGTTCCGCGAAGCCGACCCCGCCTTCGACTCGATCGAGACGCTCTATGGCGCCGGCTACCGCTTTTCGGAGGAGTGACGCCGCTGAGCAGGCGCGGGCGTGGTCGGGCAAGGTCTCGCTCACGCCGCGTATCCTCGCGGTCAACGTGCTCGCGCTGCTGTTGCTGGCGGGCGGGTTCTTCTATCTTGAATCGTTCCGCAGCCGTATCCTCGACCAGCGCTCGACCCAGGCCGCGCGTGAGGTGCGGTTGATGGCCGAGGCGCTCGCGCCGATCGCGCCGGCGCGGCGGAACACGACAATCGCGCAACTGGCGCGCGAAACTGGTACGCGCGTCCGACTGTACGATCGCGGCGGTACCTTGCTTGCCGACAGTCGCGCGCTGGGCGTCGCCAATTTCCGGCTCGACGATCCCGACGACGACCCGCTCGCACGGCGCAGCGCGCGCTGGCTGGACGCCGCGATCGACCGGATCGTCCGCGCCCCGCTCGCCCCCGGTTATCGCGAGCAGCGCGACGGCCGGCGCTGGCCCGATGTGCGCGCGGTCTTCACGGGCGCGGCCAGCGCACAACACCTGTGGCGCGCGCCGGACCGCACGCCGGTCATCACCGCCGCCGCGCCGCTCGGTCGCGATCTGGCGCTGCTGACCGCGGTCAATGCACGCGACGTCACCGAGCGGGTGCGCGCCGAGCGCTATCGGTTGAGCGTGGTGGTGCTGGTGGCGAGCGCGATCTCGATCGGGCTGTCGCTGTTCCTGGCGCGGACGATCGTCGTGCCGCTCCGGCTGCTCGCCCGCGCGGCGGTGCGCGTGCGGCTGGGGCGCGCGCGCGAGGTGACGGTGCCGCGGCTGCCCGAGCGGCGCGACGAGATCGGGATGCTGGCACGCGCGCTGTCCGACATGACGCTGGCGCTGCGTGCACGGATCGACGCGACCGAGGCGTTTGCCGCCGACGTGACGCACGAACTGAAGAACCCGCTCGCCTCGCTCCGCTCGGCGACCGACGCGTTGGGTCGGGTCGAGGACCCGGCGTTGCGGGCCAAGCTGCTGGCGATCGTCAACGACGACGTTCACCGGCTCGACCGGCTGATCAGCGACATTTCCGAGGCGTCGCGGCTCGACGCGCAATTGAGCCGCGCGACCTTCGAACCGGTCGATGTCGCGGCGATGTTGGCAGCGATGGTCGGCGAGCGCGAGGCGCGCGGGCCGGCGCATGACGTGCGCGTGCGCTTCGATCCGCTCGACGACGATCTGGTCGTGGCCGGCGAAGGCGCGCGGCTGGAGCGGGTGTTCGCCAATCTGATCGACAATGCGATTTCCTTCTCGCCCGAAGGCGGCACCGTGACGATCGCGGCGCGGCGCGACCGCTCAATGCTGGAGGTCTGGGTCGAGGACGAGGGGCCGGGCGTGCCGGAGGAAGCGCGTGAGGCGATCTTCCGGCGCTTCCACTCGGTGCGGCCGTCGCAGGAGACATTCGGACAGCATTCCGGGCTGGGACTGGCGATCGCGCGGACGATCGTCGAGGCGCACCAGGGCGAGATCGGGGTCGAATCGCGCGAGGACCGGCTGAGCGGCGCGCGCTTCGTGGTGCGGCTGCCGCTGGCGACGCGCGCGTGACCGTGACGATCCATGCGACCTGCGTCGCGATCGGCGCGCGCGGCGTGCTGCTGACCGGGCCGTCGGGTGCGGGCAAAAGCGATCTGGCGATGCGACTGATCGACCGCGGGGCCGTTCTGGTCGCCGATGACTATACCGTGCTTTCACAGGAGGATGGCGTGCTGATCGCGCGCTCCCCCGCCACGATCGCCGGGCGGATGGAGGTGCGCGGGATCGGGATCGTCGCGCGCCCGGCGTGCACGGCGGTGCCGGTCGCGCTGTCGGTGGTGCTCGCCAGCGAGGACGAGCGGATGCCCGAACCGCGCGCCATCATGCTCGACGGCGTCGCCGTTCCCGAAGTCGTGATCGATCCGCGCTGGCCGTCCGCTCCGATCAAGGTGGAATGGGCGCTCGCAGAACAACCGCCTGTCAGAGAGGCCGAGCGATGAACGAAGTGCTGCTGGTGACCGGCATGGCCGGGGCGGGTGTCTCCACCGTGCTGAAAACGCTGGAGGATCTCGGTTGGGAGACGATCGACAACGTGCCGTTGTCGCTGTTGCCGCGTGTCGTCGCACCGCCCGTCGACCCCGACGAGGCCCCTCGCCCGCTGGCGATCGGCTTCGGAACGCGAACGCGCAACTTCGACGCCGATACCGCGCTGCGCCGCTTCGAGGAATTGCGCCAGCGCGGCGACAATGTCGGGCTGCTGTTCCTCGACTGTTCGGGCGAGGAGCTGACGCGGCGTTTCGCCGAGACGCGCCGCCGCCACCCGCTCGCCGACGATCGCCCCGCGGTGGAGGGTATCCAGCGCGAGCGGCGCCTGCTCGCGCCGCTGCGCGAGCGCGCCAACCGGCTGATCGACACGACGACATTCAAGGCCAACACGCTGGCGCAGCAGGTCCGCGAGGCGTTCGCGCGCGACACCGGGGTCGGCACCACGCTGACGATCGAATCGTTCGGTTTCGCGCGCGGCATCCCGGCAGGAGTCGACATGGTGTTCGACATGCGCTTCCTGCGGAACCCGCATTGGGACCCGGCGCTGCGTCCCCATACGGGACAGGATCCGGCGGTGGCGGCCTATATCGCCGCCGATCCGGCGTATGAGGAAGCGGTGGGCAAGATCGAGGATTTGCTGCTGCTGCTGCTGCCGCGGTACCGGGCCGAGGGAAAGCCCTACGTCACGGTGGCGTTCGGTTGCACCGGCGGCAAGCACCGCTCGGTCCATGTCGCGGAGCGCGTGGCTGGACGGTTGCGCGACGCGGGATTATGCCCCACCATCGTGCATCGGGACCTTGCGGCGGCCCCGCAGGATGCGCTCGAGGGACGCCCACAGGGTCAATGAACGGATTGTCGAAGCAAATGTCGGGGCCAGTGATCGGTTTGGTGCTCGTCACCCACGGGCGGCTCGCCGATGAATTCGTGGTCGCGATGGAGCATGTCGTCGGCCCGCAGCGGCAGGTGCGCACGGTCGCGATCGGGCCGGAGGATGATATGGAGGCACGCCGCGCCGACATCGCCGCCGCGATTGCCGAGGTCGACGAAGGCCGCGGCGTGATCGTGCTGACCGACCTGTTCGGCGGCACGCCCTCCAATCTCGCGATCTCGCTGATGGAGCGCGGCCGCGTTGAGGTGATCGCGGGGATCAACCTGCCGATGCTGATCCGGCTGGAGTCGGCGCGCAAGGCGATGACCGTTGTCGCAGCGGTCGCCGCCGCGCGCGAGGCGGGGCGCAAGTATATCTCGGTCGCATCCGAGGTGCTGGGCGAGGCCGCGGCATGACGGTGTCTCGCACGGTCGAGGTCACCAATCGCCGCGGGCTGCATGCGCGCGCCAGTGCCAAGTTCGTGACGCTCGCCAGTGGTCAGCCCGCGCCGGTGAAGGTCGCCAAGGGCGATTCGGAGGTGATCGGGACGTCGATCATGGGGCTGATGATGCTCGGCGCCGCCAAGGGCGATCACATCACCATCTCGGCCGAGGGCGAGCAGGCCGAGGGCGTGGTCGACACGATGTGCGCGCTGGTCGAGGGCAAGTTCGGCGAGGACTGATCCTCCGCCGGCCCTTCCTCATGCCCAAGGTCATTACCTCCTTCTCCAATCCGCTGGTCAAGCGCGTGCAGGCGTTGCGCGACAAGCGGCACCGCCGCGAGGAAGGGCTTTTCCTCGCCGAGGGGCTGCGCATCCTGACCGAGGCGCGCGAGACCGGGCGGATCCCGCGCATCCTGTTCTTCGCCGCGGCAAGCGCCGGCCATCCGCTGGTCCGCGCGCTGATCGACGCGGTCGAGGCGGATTACGGCGAGGCTGTCGAGACGACGCCCGACATCCTTTCCAAACTGTCGGGCAAGGACAATCCGCAGGCGGTGGTCGGCGTCTTCGACACGTTCGAGACAACGCTGGGCGAGCTGGACCGCAGTGCCGCGCCGATCTGGCTGGTGGCGGAGCGGCTGCGCGATCCGGGCAATCTCGGCACGATCCTGCGCACCGGCGATGCGGTCGGCGCGGGCGCGCTGATCCTCATCGATGAGTGCGTCGATCCGTTCTCGACCGAGGCGGTGCGCGCGAGCATGGGGGCGCTGTTCACGGTACCGATCGTGCGGGTGATCTGGCCCGAGTTCCTGGCGTGGCTGCGCGAGGGGCCGGGGCAATTGGTCGGGCTGAGTTTGCAGACCGACAACGGCTATCGCGACGCGCCCTATGCCGCGCCGACCTTCCTGCTGACCGGCAACGAGGCACAGGGGCTGCCGGAGGAATATGAGGCCGAGTGCGATTTGCTGGTGAAGATGCCGATGCTGGGCAAGGCGGATAGCCTGAATGCGGCGGTGGCGACGGCGGTGATGGCCTATGAGGTGCTGGCGCGGCACCGGTGAGGGGAGTGCGTCCGGTCGTTCAGCTTACGTAACGATCTTGGTTGCGATACAATCGTGCCATGTCGATTCTACCGCTCCTGCTGCTCACCCTCGCGCCCGTCGGAAGCTCGGCAACTGCGGCTGCGACCGGAACCTCGACCGTAGATTGCCAGATGCCGCCGGGCTGGGACGAAGTGGAACACACACGTCCCCGATACGTCGTGTTCGGCGAGCAACATGGAACCCGCGAGGCTCCGGCGTTCGTGTCGGATGTCGTCTGCGCGCTGGCCGCTCGCGGCAAACGCGTGCTGCTGGCGATCGAACATCCAGTCACCGATGATGCGGCGTTGCGTAAAGCGTGGGCGCTGCCCGACGAGAGCTTCGCCGACGCCCTGCTTCGCACCGCATGGACACCGACCGACGATGGCACCCATAGCCAGGCGATGTTCGACATGCTCGTGCGTCTCCATCGTCAAAAGACCCGAGGCGCGCCGATTTCCGTTACCGCCTTCAACGGGATGCGCGATGAAGCGCAGGAAAAGCGCTGGGCCCACCTGCCTTCACAGGGGCCGCATGAGGCGGCGCAGGCCGAGAACATCCGTACTGCCGCGGCGCAGGAAGAATATGATCTGGTGATCGTGCTGGTCGGCAACTTCCACGCCAGCCGTCGCGCGCTCAACGAAGGCGGCGGACGGTTCGAACCGATGGCCAGCCATCTCGCGCGATCAGGGCCGACGATCAGCCTGAACTTGCGATCGTCCGGCGGCACCAGCTGGAATTGCTCGACCAAGCCCAACGTCCATTACGAAGTCGGCCGTCCGCTGCCACCCAATGCCATTCAATGTGGCAACTCCGCTCTTCGCGATCGGCCCGATGTGCATCAGCCGCGATCCATGCACATCGGTGCGCTGCCGCGCGAGAAGGCAGTACCGGAGTTCGACGGCTTCTTCTGGGTGCAACGAACCTCCGGCTCAGCGCCGAAAAAGACGCGATAGCTGCCGCGCCGCCGCTATTCCGCCGCATCCTCCACCGCGACCAATTTCGTCAGCGGGCGTGCGGCCTGCTCGCCGACCGGAAGCGGGTCGAGCGTCTTGTTGCCGGTGTCGATGTTGAGCGTCTCGAAGCGGCGCGCGCTGGTCAGCACCTGGCTCTCCAGGCTGCCGACGAAGCTGTTGTACGCGCCCATCGCGGTATCAAGGTTCTTGCCGAGCCGCGCGACATGCCCGCCCATCACCGCGAGCCGCTGATAGAGTTCCTTGCCGAGCGCGCCGATCTCCTGCGCCTCGCGCGCCAGCTTCTCCTGCCGCCACACCGCCGAGACGGTCCGCGCGATCGCGATCAGGTTGGTCGGCGTGGCGAGCAGCACGCGGCGCTCGAAGGCATAATCCCACAGCCCGGCGTCATGTTCGAGCGCGGCGGAGAGGAAATGCTCGCCGGGGACGAACATCACGACATATTCGGGCGCGTCGTCGAACTGCGTCCAATAGGCCTTGGCGCCGAGCGCGTTGACGTGCGCGCGCATCGAGGCGGCGTGCGCGGCGAGCCCCAGTTGCCGCTCGGCCTCGTCGACCGCGCCGAAGGCGTCCTGATAGGCGTTGAGCGACACCTTGGCGTCGACGATCAGCGACTTGCCACCGGGCACGCGGACGATCGCGTCGGGGCGGAGCCGCGCGCCCTCCTCGCCGGTGACGCTCACCTCCATGCGGAAGTCGGTGTGCTCGGCGAGCCCGCACGATTCGAGGACGTTGCGGAGCTGCTGCTCGCCCCAGCGCCCCCGCGCCTTGGGGGCGTTGCGGAGCGCGTTGACCAGCTTGGCCGCCTCGCCGGAAACGCGCTCCTGCCCGACGCGCATCGCCTCGATCTGGCCCTTGAGTTCACCGAAGGCGTCGCGACGTTCGGCCTCGATCTTTGCCACGCCTTCCTCATAACGAAGCAGGCGATCGTTGACCGGCTGGAGCAAGGCGCGGAGCCCCTGCCCCGACTGCTCCTCGGCCTGGCGGAAGCGCGCCTCGGCGCGTTCGAGAAACTGCTTCTGCGCTTCCCCCAGCGCGTTCTGCGCGACCTCGCGAAAGCGCAGGCTCATCTCGTCGGCGGCGGCACGCAGGTCGGCGATGCGCTGCTCGGCGGCGCGACCTTCCGCCTCCAGCCGCGAGACCTGCAACCGCGCGGCCTCGCGCTCGTCGCGCACCTGCGTCAGTTCGGTACGAAGCGTCTCGGCGGCGCGGGCGCGCTCCTCGGCGCCGGCAAGATCGGTAATCGCGCGCTTGAACTGTTCGGCCTGCCCATCACGCTCGCGGCGGTAGCCGTCCGCCTCGCGCTTGCCGGCGAGCCAGCCGAGCAACGCACCGAGCGCGAGCGCGACCAGCGCGACGAGGATATAGTCGATCATGCCCGGAACATAGATCGAACGATGCGCCGGGGACAACCGTTAATTGGCGCCCTCGCCTAGCGCGGTCAGCCGCGGCGCAGCTTGTCGAGCTTCTTGAGCAGCATCCCGCGCTTCAGCCGAGAGATATGGTCGATGAACAGCACGCCGTTCAGATGGTCGATCTCATGCTGCATACATGTCGACATTAGTCCATCGAACTCGGCCTCCTGTCGCGCGCCCTCGGTGTCGAGCCACGTCACGCGGCAGCGCGTCGGGCGCGTGACCTCGGCATATTGCTCTGGGATCGACAGGCAGCCTTCGTTGTAGCTGGAGGTTTCCTCGCTAAGCCACGTGATTTCCGGGTTGATGAAGGCCTGCGGGTCGCGCGCGGCCTCGCGTGGCTCGCCTTCCTCCAGCTCCCGCTCCTGCAGGTCGATGACGACGATCCGCTGCATGATGCCGACCTGCACCGCCGCCAGCCCGATGCCATGCGCGTCGTACATGGTGTCGAACATGTCGGTAACGATCGCGCGGACGGTGTCGTTCACCTCCGAAACGGGTTCTGCGGTCTCGCGCAGGCGCGCGTCGGGGACTTCTACGATCGGGAGAATGGCCATAGCGCGGGGCTAGAAGCGCGTCGCCGGCCCGTCAAGCGACCGGGCGACGTGCGCGCAGCGCCTGCGCCAGCGTGCCCTCGTCGAGATAATCAAGCTCGCCGCCGACCGGCAAGCCATGCGCAAGCTGCGTGAGCCGGACCGGATAACGCTCCAGCCGCTCGGCGAGATAATGCGCGGTGGTCTGGCCTTCGAGCGTCGCGTTCATCGCCAGCACGACCTCGTCGACCGCGCCACCGGCGACCCGTGCGATCAGCCCTTCGATCGCAAGGTCCTCGGGACGGACGCCTTCGAGGGCCGACAACCGTCCACCAAGCACATGGAAGCGGCCGGGAAACAGGCGGCCGCGTTCCAGCGCCCATAGGTCGCTGACGTCCTCCACCACGCAAAGACTGCGGGGATCGCGGCGCGGATCGGCGCAGATCTGGCACGGGTCGCTGGTGTCGACATTGCCGCAAATTCCGCAGGTTGCGAGCCGCTCCTCCACCGCTGTCAACGCGGCACGCAGTGGCGCGAGCGATGCCTCGCGGCGCTTGAGCAGATGGAGCACCGCGCGCCGCGCCGAGCGCGGGCCGAAACCGGGGAGTCGCGCCAGCGCGCTCGTCAGCGCCTCGATCTCAGGGGATGCCATGCGGAACAGATAGGGGGTTGCGCGGCGCGCCGCCAGCGTGTCGAGAGGAGCGATGCGGATCATCTTCATGGGAACTCCGGCGTTCGCGGTGCCGACGCTGGAAGCGCTGGTTGCGGACGGACACGATGTGGTCGCGGCGTACAGCCAGCCGCCACGACCAGGCGGGCGGCGCGGACGTGAACTGGTGCGCTCGCCGGTGCATATCCGGGCCGAGGAACTGGGCGTGCCGGTGCTGACGCCGGTGACGTTGCGGGACGCGGACGCGCAGGCGGCGTTCGTCGCGCATGGGGCCGATGTTGCGGTCGTCGCGGCTTATGGGCTGATTTTGCCGCGTACCGTGCTGGAAGCACCGCGGCTCGGATGTCTGAACGTCCACGGATCGCTCCTGCCGCGTTGGCGTGGAGCAGCGCCGGTGCAGCGTGCGATCCTGGCCGGCGATGCCGAAACCGGAGTCGGGATCATGCAGATGGAAACCGGGCTCGATACCGGACCGGTGCGGCTGGAGGGGCGAACCTCCATCGGTGGCAAGAACGCGGGGCAACTGACGGACGAGTTGTCCGAAATGGGCGCGCGATTGATGGCGCAGGTCTTGCGCGATCCCGACAGGTATCCGCCGGTGCCACAGCCGCAGGACGGCGTCACCTACGCCGAAAAGATCCGCAAGGAAGAAGCACGGATCGAGTTCGGCGCGGATGCGACGCAGGTGGTGCGGCAGGTCGCGGCCTTTTGTCCGGTGCCGGGCGCGTTCTTCGAACATGCAGGCGAGCGGGTGAAGGTGCTGGAGGCCGGCGTCGTCACGAAAGGCGGCGCGCCGGGCACGGTGCTCGACGACGAATTGACGATTGCCTGTGGCAGCGGCGCGGTCCGCCCGATGCGGGTGCAGCGCGCCGGACGCGGGGTGATGAGCGTCGCGGAATTGTTGCGCGGGTTCGCCATTCCGGTCGGTACCCGGCTGTGACGCGCTATGCGCTGACCGTCGAATTCGACGGGCGGCCGTTCATGGGCTGGCAGCGGCAGGCGCATGGCCCCAGCGTGCAACAGGCGATCGAGGACGCAGCGCTGGCGGTGACCGGCGAGGCGGCGGTGGTGCATTGCGCGGGGCGCACCGACGCCGGGGTGCACGGGATCGGAATGCGCGCGCATCTCGATATCGCCAAGCCGATCGGCGCATTCCGGCTGGGCGAGGCGCTCAACGCGCGGCTGCGGCCGGCGCCGGTCGCGGTCCTCGCCTGCGTCGAGGTCCCGGAGGATTTTCACGCGCGTTTTTCGTGCCTTGCGCGGTCTTATGAATATCGCATCGTCAATCGGCGCAGCCCGCTGACCTTCGAAAAGGGACTGGCTTGGCAAATTCCCCAGCCGCTCGACGCAGGAAAGATGCACGAGGCAGCGCAGTCGCTGGTCGGGCAGCATGACTATACCACCTTCCGCTCGGCGCATTGCCAGTCGGCGAGCCCGGTGAAGTCGATCGACTGGTTCGAGGTGAGCCGCGAGGGGGAGCGGGTGACGGCACGCGTCGAGGCGCGGTCCTTCCTCCACCATCAAGTGCGATCGATGGTCGGCTGTCTCGCGCTGGTCGGGATGGGGCGGTGGTCGAAGCGCGACCTCGCCGACGCCCTCCACGCTGCGGATCGCGGGCGGCTCGGGCTGAATGCGCCGCCCGACGGGTTGTTCTTCGTGAAGGCGTCCTATCCCGGCGACCGGCTGAAGCGCGACGCCAGCTCGACATGGGTCGACCAGCGGAACTGACCGACCGGCTGGACCCAGTCGAGTGTGTAGCCAGCCTTGCACAATTCCTGAGCATCGCGTGCGAAGCTGCTGGGATTGCACGAGATATAGGCGATAGTCGTGACCGTCGAGGCGGCGAGTTGCAGCACCTGTTCCCGAGCGCCCGGGCGTGGCGGGTCAAGGACGATCGCGTCGAAACGATTTAGCTCGGCGGTGGTGAGCGGACGGCGGAACAGGTCGCGATGCTCGGTGAACACCGGCCGCTGCGCCCGGCCGGCTGCAGCCTTCAGGGCCATGATCGCGTCGCGCGCGCCCTCGGCGGCATAGACCCGCCCGCCCATCGACAGCGCGAACGTGCCGAGCCCGGCGAAGAGATCGGCGACGATCCGCGCCCCCTGCACCGCCTCGCGTGCGGCGCCGACCAGCGCGGCCTCGCCCTCGACGGTCGCCTGGAGGAAGGCAGCCGGCGGCAGCGGGACCGGCACGCCGCCCAGCGTGATCGTCACCGGCTCGGGCTCCCACCGGACTTCCGGCCCCATGCCGTCGTCGAATGCGATCCGCGCAACGCCGTTCGCCTGCGCGAAGGCGGTGAGTGCGTCATGATGGGCGAGGCCCTCGGGCGCGACGCCTTTGACGAGCACGTCGACCCCCTGATCGGCCAGCGTCAGATGCACGTCGAGACGACGTTTGGCCTTGAACGTCGGGAGCAAGCGCTTGAGCGGGCGGACCAAAGCGAACAACGCGGGCGCGAGCACATGGCATTCGTGAAGATCGACGATCTGGTGGCTGCGCTCCCCGGTGAAGCCGATGCGGCCTGATGGCTCGACATGCAGCGAGGCCCGGCGGCGCGTGCGCGGCGGCGACAGCGCGGGAGGGCGGATCGGCGCGCTGACGCCCTGGGCAGAAAGCGCGGATGCGATGCGATCGGTGATGAACGCGGACCAGCTCGCGTCGTCGAGATGCTGGAGCTGGCACCCGCCGCATTCGGGATAATGGCGGCACGGCGGATTGATATGATGCGGGCCGGGCAGGATCGCGCCGTCATCGGCGATCGTGTCGCCGGGCGCCGCGAGCGCGACATGCCGGCCATCGGCGGTGACGCCCTCGCCCCGCGCCGCGACCCGGACGATCACGCTCATGCCCGCGCTCCCGCCAGAGCGCGGGCGAGTTCGTCGGCGATGAAGGCCGGGCCGAGCCGCCGTGCGGCCTCCGCGTGCAGCCACACGCCGGCCGCCGCGGCACCCAGCGGTGCGCGCCCGCCCGCCAGCATCGCCGCGATCGCGCCCGCCAGCACGTCGCCGGAGCCCGCCGTCGAGAGCCAGGAACTCGCCTCCCCCGCCAGCATCGCGCGTCCGTCCGGCGCGGCAATGACGGTATCGGGTCCCTTGAAGACGACGATTGCGCCGGCGCGCGCGGCCGCCTGGCGCGCGGCGGCGAGCTTGCTGCCCGCCGGCTTGCCGAACAACGCCGCGAACTCGCCGGCATGGGGGGTCAGGATCGATGGCGCGGCGCGCGCGCGCAGGCGATCGGGCGAGACGAGGTGGAGCGCCTCGCCATCGACGATGAGCGGGTGATCGGTGGCAAGTGCCTGATCGAGGAGGGCACGCGCTTCGTCGTCGCGGCCGAGCCCGGGGCCGATGAGCAGCGCGCCGATCCGCTGGTCGGCGAGCGCGGCGTCGTCGCAGCGGCGACGGACGAGCGCGTGCGGCGCGCCGGGGATGGTCGCGCCGAGCAGTTCGACATAACCCGCCCCCGAATGCATCGCCGCCTGTGCCGCGAGTTGCGCAGCGCCTGCCATGCGGCCGCGAACGACCGCGACCATGCCGCGGGTGAATTTGTGTGCGTCGACCGCAGGGGCGCTCAGATCGGGTGGCGCGAGGACATGCGTGTCGCTGTCGACCGCGACCCCGATTGGAACCACGCGCACCGCCCCACATCGCGCGGCGGCCGGCTGGAGCAGGAGCGCCGGCTTCACCGCACCAAGCGCGAGCGTTACGTGGAACGTCGGGACCTCCCCCAACAGCGCGCCATCGTCGGTGCCGACCCCGCTCGGCACGTCGACCGCGATGGCGAGATTTGCGTGCTTAGCCAATGCCTTGAGCGCCACTTCTATGTCGGCGTCGAGCGCGCGCGACAGGCCGGTGCCGAACAGTGCATCGACCAGCACCGGTGCGGGAGCGGCGGTGGCGAGCGGTTCGACCGGGCCGGTCCACAGCGCACGGGCGGCGATCGCCGCCGGACTGCGGGGTTCGGCGGCGGCGGCGACGCGGACCTTGCGCCCGGCGGCGTGGAGCCGGGCGGCGGCGACATACCCATCGCCGCCGTTGTTGCCGGGGCCACACACGATCAGCACTTCATTGACGCCGGCAAGCCGCCGGACGGCATCGGCAACGCCGGCTCCGGCCCGCTGCATCAGCGTATCGACACTCGTGCCAGTGGCGATGGCGGCATCTTCCGCCGCGCGCATCTGAGCGGCGGTGAGCACGGGGGTTCCGGCGATCGGGATCATCACCGCCGCCTACCCGCTGGCGACAGCGGAGTGAAGTGGTTCGTTAGCGAGGGTCGTCGGGATGAAACAAATATCGTCATTGCGAGCGTAGCGACGCAATCCAGAGCCGGATCAGGACGCCTCCGATTGCTTCGCCCGCTCGCAAGGACGAAAGTGCCTCAGATGTCGGCGTAGACGTGCCGCTCCGCCTTCGCGCCGGGATGAGTCACCGCGCCCTTGTACGCGGGACCGACATTCTGCGCATATCGCCACAACGCGCCCGCGCCATAATCGTTCTGGCGTGCCTGCCAGCGCCCGCGGCGTTCGGTGAGAGTTGCTTGGTCGACGAGCAGGTCGATCGTTCCCACCTCCGCGTCGATGCGGATCGGGTCGCCGTCCTCGACCAAGGCGATCGGCCCGCCCTCGGCGGCCTCCGGGCCGACATGGCCGATGCAGAAGCCGCGCGTGCCGCCCGAGAAGCGCCCGTCGGTGATGAGCGCCACCTTTTCGCCGAGACCCAGGCCGTAGAGCGCGGCGGTGGTGGAGAGCATTTCGCGCATCCCCGGCCCACCCTTCGGCCCTTCATAGCGGATGATGATGACCTCACCCTCGGCGATCGAGCGCGCCTCGACCGCGGCGAAGGCGTCCTCCTCGCAGTCGAAGCAGCGCGCCGGCCCCTCGAACTGGAGGCGGTTCATCCCCGCGACCTTCACGATCGCTCCATCGGGGGCGAGCGAGCCGCGCAGGCCGACGACGCCGCCGGTCGGGGTGATCGGGGTGGAGACGTCGTAGATGACCTTCTGGTCGGGGTTCCAGGTCACCTGGTCGATGTTCTCGCCCAGCGTCTTGCCGGTGACGGTCAGGCAATCGCCATCGAGCAGTCCGCCCGCCAGCATCGTCTTCATCAGCATGTAGACGCCGCCGGCCTCGTACATGTCCTTGGCGACGTACTTACCGCCTGGCTTCAGGTCGGCGATGTAAGGCGTTGATTTAAATGCCTCAGCGACGTCGAACAGGTCGAAATCGATCCCGGCCTCGCTCGCCATCGCCGGCAGATGCAGCGCGGCGTTGGTCGAACCGCCGGTCGCGGCCACGACACGCGCGGCGTTGATGAAAGCGCTGCGCGTGCAGATGTCGCGCGGGCGCAGGTTGCGCGCGACCAGCTCCATCACCTGCGCGCCGGCCGCCACCGCGATCTGTTCGCGGGTCGTATAGGGCGCGGGGACCATGTTGCTGTTCGGGAGCGACAGGCCGATCGCCTCGCCGACGCAGGCCATGGTGTTGGCGGTGAACTGCCCGCCACATGCGCCGTGGCCGGGACAGGCGACCTTTTCCAGCTCATGAACCTCGGACAAGGGGCAGGTGCCGGCGGCATATTTGCCGACCACCTCGAAGACGTCGACGACGGTGACGTCGCGATCGTGGAAGCGGCCGGGGAGGATCGAGCCGCCGTAGACGAAGATCGACGGGATGTTGAGCCGCAGCATGGCCATCATCATGCCGGGCAACGACTTGTCGCAGCCAGCGAAGCCGACGAGCGCGTCATAGCAATGGCCGCGTACCGACAGTTCGACCGAATCGGCGATCACCTCGCGGCTGACCAGCGACGATTTCATCCCCTGGTGCCCCATCGCGATTCCGTCGGTGACGGTGATCGTGTTGAAGCGGCGTGGCATCCCCCCGCCCTGCTCCACGCCGCGGCGCGCCGCATCGGCCTGATCGTTGAGGGTGGTGTTGCACGGCGCGCTGTCGTTGCCCGCCGAGGCGAGCGCGACGAACGGGCGTGCGATCTCCTCTTCGGTGAGGCCCATCGCATAATAATAGCTGCGATGGGGCGCGCGTTCGGGGCCGACCGACACATGGCGGCTCGGCAGGCGGGACTTGTCAAAGGTCTGGGTCATATCGCGCACGCCTATGTCGCCGAAGGCGGGCGTTGCGCAAGTATAATGCGTCAGCCGAGTTCGCTAAGCGCCTTGTCGACCCCATCGATCGTGAACGGCTTGGCGAGGCGCGGGCGTTCGCGGTGCGTCGGCGCGATCTCCTCGCCACCGCCGCCGGTCGCGAAAACGAACGGGATGTTGCGCTCGGCAAGGGCGTCGGCGATCGCGAAGCTCTTCTCGCCGCCGCGCAAATTGACGTCGAGGATCGCGGCGTCGAAACCGCCCGCCTCGACCAGCGGCAGTGCGGAGGCAACGCTGTCGGCAGTGCCGGCGTGTTTCTTGTCGAGCGCGTCCAGGAAGTCCTCGAGCATCATCGCGATCAACGGTTCGTCTTCGACCAAAAGCACACGCATCGTCATGGCGATACGCCATAGCGCGCTTACGCAGAGGCGCAACCGCTCTCACGCGTCGGTGCGCGACGCCTCCTCCTGTGCGACGAGCACGTCGCGGGTCGCCTCGGCGAGCTGCTGTACCGAGAAGGGCTTGGGAAGAAAGGCGACATTGTCGAGGTCGATCGACCGGCGCAACTGTTCCTCGGCATAGCCCGACATGAACAGGATCGGGATGTCGGGGTGAATTTTCCGGAGCTGCCGCGCGAGCGTGGGCCCATCCATCAGCGGCATCATCACGTCGGAGATGACCAGCGCCGGCCGATCGACTCCCTGCATCAGCTCCATCGCCGCTTCGCCATTCTCCGCGGCGAGCACGGTATAGCCCTGCCGCGCCAGTGCGCGTTCCGCGACCGCGCGGACCATGTCCTCATCCTCCACCAACAGGATGGTGCCGCTACCCCACAGATCGCCCGAGCGATGGCGGGCCGCCTGCTTGGCCTGCGCCGCGGCGGTGACCGCATCGGTGACCCCGGCGGTGTGGACGGGTAGATAGATGGTGAAGGTGGCGCCCTGCCCCGGGCGCGAATCGGCGAAGATGAACCCGCCCGATTGCTTGACGATGCCGTAGACGGTCGACAGGCCCAGCCCGGTGCCCTTGCCGACCTCCTTGGTGGTGAAGAACGGCTCGAAGATCTTGGGCAGCACGTCGGGCGGGATGCCGGTGCCGGTGTCGGAGATTTCCAGCGCGGTATAGTCGCCGGTCGGGATGATGTCGCCACGACGGCGGATTTCGGCGATCGGCACCGATCGCGTCTGGATCGTCAGCTTGCCGCTGTTACCGGTGCTGAGCATCGCGTCGCGTGCGTTGACAGCGAGATTGACGACGACCTGCTCCAGCTGCCCGGGATCGGCGCGCACCGGCCCCAGATCGCGGCCATGCTTGACCTCCATCGTCACCGTCTCGCCCATCAGCCGGCGAAGCAGGTTGGAGACTTCGGAAACGACGTCCGGAAGCTGCAACACCTGCGGACGCAACGTCTGCTGGCGCGAGAAAGCGAGCAACTGGCGCGTCAGGCTGGCGGCGCGGTTGGAATTGTTGCGAATCTGCAGAATGTCGTCGTAATCGCTGTCGCCTGGCGAGTGCCGCATCAGCATCAGGTCGCAATGGCCGATGATCGCGGTGAGGATGTTGTTGAAATCGTGCGCAACACCGCCGGCGAGCTGGCCGACGGCCTGCATCTTGGTCGCCTGTGCGACCTCGCGTTTCAGCCGGTTCTCCTCGCCATTGTCCTTCAGGCTGAGCAGGACGACCGCGTCCCCCAACCCGCGCGCCGCGGCGATCGACAGGGCGACCGGCTCGTCGGGATGATCCTTCAGCCGCACCGCGAGATCGGTCGAGCGCGCCGCAGTACTGGCGAAGCGACGGATCGCATCGGCGACCGCGGTCTTGTCCTCGCGGACGACCAGATCGCCCGGATAGATCGGCGGCGCGGTGGCATCGACGTTCGCGGCGCGCGCGAAGGCGCTGTTCATCTGGAGGAAGCGTCCTTCGCGATCGACCAGCGCGACGCCGAACGGCATCAGCATCAGCAATGCCTCAATACCATCGCCCGACCCACCGCCAAGCGGCGGCTCGCTGTCGACCAGCGCGACCAGGATCGGCGCTTCCGGATCGTCGGCGAGCGGTATCTGCACCAGCCGCAACGGATTGGCCGCCGCGCCTTCCGAGACGAAGCGCACCAGCCCGGCCTGATCCTCCGCCAGAAAGCGCGCGAGATCCTCGCCGATGATCGGTTGATCGGGCGATGACGCTGCACGGGTCTTGAGCACCGCATTGGTGGAAATGACATAGCCCTCGGCCGTGATGAGCGCCGCCATCACCCCCGCCGCGCCGAGTTGTGCGCCGAGCAGGCCGTCGAGCGCCTCCATCAGCCGCGCCGGCAGCCCCGGCGAGACGGTCCGCCCCGCGAAGCGCCAGACCAGCACGTCCTGCTGCTGCCCGGCGCGGGTGATCGTCGCCTCGATCGCGCCGACATTGCCCTTCAGCGTGACGCGCGCCTGCCCGTCGCGCCATGCGGTGCGCCCGGCGACTTCCAGTTCCCCCGCGCCGTCACCCGCCAGCGGCAGCGACGGCGGGGTCGGAAAGCCGGCGAACAATTGTTCGTAATGATCGTTCGCGCACACCAGCCGCCCACTGCGATCGGTGATCGCCACGCCATCGGGGCTCGACTCCGCCATGACGCGCAGCAATTCCCAGTCATAGCTGATCGAGACCGGCTCCCGGCCCGCCCGTCGCATCCGCACGATCGCGGCGCCCACGCCCGCCAGCACCAGCGCCGCCGCGAGGAAGCCGCCCGCGACCGTCGCATCGCCGACCAGCCACAGGATCAGCGCGGCCGCGGCCAACCCGGCGATCCCGGCGATCGCCAGTGCGGCGACTCCGCCGTCGAGCCACCGGCGTTTCCTCTCGATCGTGGCGAGCCGCATCACCGTCGTTCAGCCGATCACCAGATCCGCACCCGCGCGTCGGGCGCGAGATACAGTTTCTGCCCCGGCTGCGGATTATAGGCCGAATACCACGGGTCCATGTTGCGAACGATGTTGCCGCGCTGTTCCGAGGGCGCGTGCGGATCGGTGAGCAGACGCTGACGCAGATTGGCCTCGCGATAATTGCGGCGCCAGACCTGCGCCCAGCCGAGATAGAAACGCTGATCACCGGTGAAGCCGTCGATCACCGGCGCGGGCTTGCCACCCAGCGTCGCGACATAGGCGTCGTGCGCAGCGGCGAGTCCGGCAAGATCGGCGGAATTCTCGCCCAGCGTCAGTTCGCCCTTCACGTGCATCCCCGGCAATGGCTCATAGGCGTCATATTGCTTTACCAGCCGTTCGCTCAGCGCCTTGAACTTCTGGACGTCGGCATCGGTCCACCATTGCGTCAGCCGGCCCTTGGCATCGTATTTCGCGCCCTGATCGTCGAAATGGTGGCTGATCTCATGCCCGATCACCGCGCCGATCCCGCCGTAATTGACCGCCGGGTCGGCCTTCGGATCGAAGAAGGGCGGCTGGAGGATCGCCGCCGGGAAGGTGATCGCGACCAGCCCGAAATTGGCCTGCGCGTTCACCGTCATCGGCGCCATGCCCCACTCCCAGCGGTAGATCGGCTTGCCGAGCTTGGTGACATTGTAATCGTGACGCCACTGGTTGGCGCGCAGCATGTTGCCGAATGCGTCATTGGCGCGAACCTCAAGGTTCGAATAATCGCGCCACTGGTCGGGATAGCCGATCCGGGGGGTGAAGGCGGCGAGCTTGGCGAGCGCCTTCTGCTTGGTTTCGGGCGCCATCCAGTCGAGCTTCTCGACGCGGCGGCCGAGCGCGGCGAGCACGTTCTTGACCATCTCGTCCGCCGCCGCCTTGGTCTCGGGCGGAAAGTAGCGCGCGACATAGACCTTGCTGACCTCGTCGGTCAGCGCCTCCGAGGTGAAGCTGACGCCGCGCTTCCAGCGCTCGCGCTGCTGTGGCGTGCCGCTCAGCACCGTGCCGTTGAACGCGAAGCTCTCCGCATCGATCGCCTTGGGCAGCACGTCGGCAAAGCCGTCCAAGCTGCGCACCAGCAATTGGTCGCGCAGCACCGCGATCGGGGTGGCGGCGATCAGCTTGGCGGTGCCGGCGATCGCGGTCGGCTGCGCGACGATCAGCGTCGGCGCGCTCGCCTTCTCCGCCTTCAGGAAGGTCGCGAAGTCGAAGCCCGGCGCGCTCTGCCGCAATTGCTCCAGCGTCATCTTGTTATAGGTCTTGTCGGCGTCGCGGCTGTCGATGCGCGTCCAATGGACGCGCGCCAGCTCGGTTTCGAACGCCACCAGCGCGGCAGCGCGCGCCTCGCCGTTCGGCTCGCCTGCCAGCGTCAGCAGCTTGGCCAGATGCGCCTGATAGGCGGCCTTGGTCTGCATCAGCTTGGCGTCGGTCGACAGGTAATAATCGCGGTCGGGCATCCCCAGCCCGTTCTGCATCAGATTGACCGCATAGGTGTCCGGGTCCTTGTCGTCCTGCCCGACGTACAGGCCGAACGGGATGTCGACGCCGTTGCGATCGGCCTCGGCGAGCAAGGCTGGGTAGCCGGCCTTGTCCACCTTGCGGATCTTCGCCAGCCACGGCTGGATCGGCTTCAGCCCGGCATTCTCGATCGCGTTCGTGTCGAGAAAGGCGGCATAGGCCGCCCCGATCTTCGAACGCGGATCGCTTTTGGCGCCTTCGAGGATCGCGCGGGTGCGCTCGCGCGACAGATCCTGCAGCACGTTGAACGCGCCATAGTTCGACTCATCGGCGGGGATCGTGGTGTTCTTCGCCCAGGTGCCGTTGGCGAAGCCGTAGAAGTCGTCGCCCGGCTGCACGCTGCGGTCCATGCCGGCGGCGTCGAAGCCGAACGTGCCATAGGTGGGGCCGTCCGCCGCGGCGGAGGGTGCGCTCGACGCGGGCGGTTGTTGCTGCGTGGACTGCGCGATCAGCGCGGCGGGAACCAAAGCAAACAGGGACGTGACGGTGACAGCAAGGAAACGCATTTACCAGGCATCCTTCGGGAAAGCCGCGAATGCCGGGTTTGTAACGAGCCGTGACCGCGTGTGCTAGTTACCGTGGTGACGGTGCCGCCACTTCCGCGCGATCCACAGCCGCCACATCAACGCCGCCAGCCCGTAGCCGAGCAGCGCCCCGACCAGCGAGCACACCACCATCCCGACCGCGGTCGCCGGGCCGACGTCCTGCAGGAACCAGTCGACCCAACCGGGCGCCGCTTCCACCGCGTCGCCCAGCGGCTGTCCGGGAACGGCGCGATCGAGATGGAGCAGCCAGCCGCCGACCTTGTAATACATCACGAACAGGAACGGCGTGGTCAGCGGGTTGGTGAAGAAGGTGGTGAGCGCGGCGGCCGGCACGTTTGCCCGAACCGGCAGCGCCAGCACCGCCGACGCCGGGATCTGCCCCATCGGGATCAGGATGCCGGTGAACATGCCCAGCGCGACCCCGCGCGGGACCGAGCGGCGGGTGAAGCGCCACAATTCCGGCGCGAGCACGCGGTGCGCGACCGGGCGCAGCACGCGGCTGTTCTCCATCGACTCGCGCGTCGGCAGATTGCGGCGGCTCCATGCCGCGAGACGTTCCCACAGGGTCACCGGTCGGGTCGCCACGCTCAGCCGTGATCGCGCATGATGCGGCCGGCCTCGCGCTTCCAGTCGCGCTCCTTGATGTGCTCGCGCTTGTCGTGCGCCTTCCGCCCCTTGGCGAGTGCCAGTTCCACCTTCGCGCGCCCTTGCCCGTTGAAGTAGACGGTCAGCGGGACCAGCGTCATGCCCTCCCGCGCGACCGCGCCGTGCAGCTTGTTTATCTCGCGCTCATGAAGCAGCAGTTTACGCGGCCGCTTGGGTTCATGGTTGAAGCGGTTGCCATGGCTGAATTCGGGGATGTTCGAATTGACCAGCCACACCTCGTCGCCCTTCACCTCGGCATAGCTTTCCGCGATCGAGCCCTCGCCGAAGCGCAGCGACTTCACCTCGGTGCCGGTGAGCACGATCCCCGCCTCATAGGTGGTGTCGACCGCATAATCGAAACGGGCGCGGCGGTTCTCGGCGACGATCTTCTTCTTGTCGAAGGTGGCGGGTTTGGGACGCGGCATGGGGGCGATGTAGGCGCGACCGGCGCGGGGGGCAAACGGCTAACGCCGAGATTTTCCGAGTGGGATCTTTAGCCGGATCATCGCGCGGTTACATTGTACGCCGCTCACGCTTGCTCCTTCGACCTCCGAGGCAAGCATTAACCGCTTCCCACTCCGTCATCCCGGACTTGATCCGGGATCCCGCTTTTTACACCTGTCGCGAAGAAGCGGGGCCCCGGATCAAGTCCGGGGCGACGAAGAAACGGAGTGTCTCGATCAAGGTCGATTAGCGCCTCCGAAAGAACGTGATGGTCTATCGGCCGCAACTTCGAAGAGGGTTCGTCATTGCGAGCGCAGCGAAGCAATGACGGAAGTCTCATGTCAGAGGCCCGCGCGCTCCAGCCCGGCGTCGACCGCGGCGCGGCTCGCCTCGGACGGCCAGGTCATCGGCAGGCGCAAGCCATCGGGGAAGCCGGGGCGCACCTTGGTCATCGCGTATTTGACCGGGCCGGGCGAGGCGTCGGTGAACAACGAGGTGTGGATCGCGAACAACCGGTCATGGAGGTCACGCGCGGTCGCGTAGTCGCCGGCGGCACAGGCGCGCTGGAAGTCGGCGCACAGCCGCGGCGCGACATTGGCGCTCACCGAGATGCACCCCACTCCGCCATTGGCGTTGAAGGCGAGCCCGAGATCATCGTTACCCGACAATTGGCAGAAATCACCCCCAAGCCCGACGCGGTGCTGCGTCACGCGGGTCAGCACGCCCGAGGCGTCCTTGACCGCGACGAACACCTTCGGAAACGCCGACACGATGCGGATCAGCGTTTCGGGCTGGATGTCGGTAACGGTGCGCGCCGGAACGTTGTAGAGTACCACCGGCAAGGGTGCATCGGCGGCGAGTGCCTCGAAATGACGATAGATCCCTTCTTGCGACGGACGGTTGTAGTAAGGCGGGACCATCAGCGCGGCATCGGCCCCGGCCTCGCGTGCGGCGTGCACGTTCGCGGCGGCGACACGCGTGTCGTTCGACCCCGCGCCCGCGATCACCGGCACGCGCCCCTTCGCCTGATCGACGCAGACGCGGACGATCGCGAACTGCTCCTCCTTGGTCAGCGTCGCCGCCTCGCCGGTGGTGCCGCAGGGAACGAGCGCGGACGAACCCTCGGCGATCTGCCACTCGACCAGATCGCGATACGCCGACTCGACGAAATCGCCCTGCGCGTCGAACGGCGTGACCAATGCCGGGATGGAACCTGAGAACATGAGACGAATTTGCTCCTGACACGCGTTTGGGGGACGCCGTTCAGCGCAGATACGGCTAGGGCTGCTATGCTGTCCACCACGGGCGTCGGTCAAAAACAGTGAAGGCGGGTGCGTTGATCCTTTTCGTTGCAGCAGCAGGAACCCTGGCGGTCGTCGCCGGGCAATATGGCGCGGTGCCCGCGACCCAGCCGGCGCAGCCCCCGGCCGCGGCCGCCCCGCTGCCGGGCATGGCGCAGCCGGTCGCGCAGTGGAAGGCGCTGCAACAGACCGACGCGCTGCCGTTCGACAGCTATTTCTCGTTCATCAGCGCCCACCCCGGCTGGCCGGGCGAGGCCGGGTTCCGGCGCACGCTGGAGCGCAAGGCGGCGACCGATCCGAACACGCCGGTGACGAGCGTTGCGGCGTTCTGCCGCCGCTGGAAGCCGTTGACCGCGGCGGGCTGGATCGCCTGCGCGCGCGCCTATCAGGCGACCGGCTCGAGCGTCGACGCCCAAGTGGCGGCGCGCACCGGCTGGCGGCTCGGCAACCTGTCGCCGCAGGACGAATCGACCGTGCTGACCCAGTTCGCCAGCGCGCTGTCCCCCGCCGACCATGACGCGCGCACCGACGCCTTGCTGTGGCAGGGCGCGACGAGCAGCGCGCAGCGGATGCTCGCCTATACCAGCGAGGCGGCGCGCCCGCTGTTCACCGCACGGCTGGCGTTCCGCAGCAATGCCGAGAACGCCTCGGCGCTCGCCGCCAGCTATGACGCGATCGGCGCACGCGATGCCGGCTATATCGCGGACAAGGCGATGTGGCTGCGCAACTCGGGCGCTAGCCCCAGCGCGCGCGGCTGGCTGGCGCGCACCCGCACCGGCATGACGCGGCCGGGCAATGTCGAGAAATTCTACGAGGCGCTGCTGGTCAACGCCCGCGCGGCGGCGGCGGACGGCCAGTGGCAGACCGCCTATGACATCGCGCGGCAGATCGACGACGCCTATCCGGCGGGCACCGACGTTTCGACCAAGCCCTATGGCGAGCGCGACGATTATACCTCGCTGGCATGGTTGGCGGGTCAGGCGGCGATGAAGCTCGGCCGGCCGGCGGACGCGCGCGCGATGTTCGAACGCTACGGGCTGGGCAGCCAGTCGCCGCAGACGCGCGCCAAGGGGCTGTACTGGGCGGCGCGCACCGCCGAGCAGGCGCGCCAGCCCGACGCCAACGCGCTGTTCGAGCGCACCGCCGGCTATCGCGACCAATATTACGGCCAATTGGCGATCGAGCATCTCCGCCGCCCGCTGACCGCGCCCCCTGCCCCGCCGACGCCGGTGATCGCTCCGGCGGCGCGCTCCGCCTTCTATGCACGCGAGGTGGTGCGCACGGCGCAATTCCTCGGGCAGGCCGGCCAATATCAGGACCAGACCGCCTTCGTGAAGCAGATCGCCGCCGACGCGACCAGCGACACCGACCATTATCTGGCCGACGAATTGTCGCGCGCGATCGGCCGCCCCGATCTCGGCGTGCTGCTCGGTCGCAGCGCGATGCAGAACGGGCTGACCGAATATAGCGCCAACGGCTTCCCGACTGTCGCTGTGCCGAGCGGTTACGAGGCGGAATGGCCGATGATCCACGCGGTCGCGCGGCAGGAAAGCCAGTTCGACCGGATGGCACGCAGCCCGGTCGGCGCGAGCGGGCTGATGCAGCTGATGCCCGGCACCGCACGCGAGCAGGCGGGCAAGCTCGGGCTCGGCTACGATCCGCTGCGGCTGACCAGCGACACCAATTACAACATCCAGCTCGGCTCGAGCTATTTCCAGCGCATCTTCGCGCTCTATGGCAGCTACCCGTTGGCGATCGCCGCCTATAACGCCGGGCCGGGGAACGTGAACAAATGGCTGCGCGCCAACGGCGATCCGCGCACCGGCACGGTCGACGCGGTCGACTGGGTCGAGGCGATCCCGTTCGGCGAGACGCGCAACTACGTGCAGCGGGTGCTGGAAAATGCGGTCGTCTACGACCTGATGAACCCGGCGCGCGCCAAGAGCCGCGGACCGAACAATCTCAGCTGGTATCTCGGACGGTCGCGCGGCGGATGATCGATCGTCCCAATTACCTGACGCCGGCCGGCTATGCGAAGCTGCGCGCGGAGTACGAGCAGCTCTTCGCCACGGATCGCCCGGCGTTGGTCGAGACGATCAGCTGGGCGGCGGGCAATGGCGACCGGTCGGAGAATGGCGACTACATTTACGGTCGCAAGAAGCTGCGCGAGATCGACCGGCGGCTCGGCTGGCTGTCGAAGCGGATGAAGGCGGCCAAGGTCGTCGACCCGGCGCAGCAGCAGGATCGCGCGCGCGCGTGGTTCGGTGCGACGGTGACGATCGCCGACGAGGACGACAACGAACGCGTGCTGACGCTGGTCGGCGACGACGAGGCCGACGCGGGCGCAGGCCGCGTGGGCTGGAATGCGCCGATCGCGCGGGCGTTGCGCGGCGCGGCGGTCGGTGACCTGCGGCGGGTGATGCTGCCGGCGGGCGAGCGGGAATATGAGATCGTCGCGATCGCGTATCCGGCAGTGGCGGGATAGCGGGCTGGGCCCCCCGCTTCATCCCGTCATCCCGGACTTGATCGGGGATCCCGCTTTTTACCTCGGCCGACAAGAAGAAGTGGTGCCCCGGATCAAGTCCGGGGCGACGAACGGGGGTAACTCTATCGATCCGGCAACGTGCGGATTTCGCACCTATCGGACGCCCTCCGACGGTTGCGATTGACCCAGCCCCTCCCGCAGCCGATGCAGCGCACATGGCTGCCGACGACAATCCCAACCGCAACATCGCGCTGCTGATCGACGCCGACAATGCGTCGTGGCAGGCGCTCGACCCCGTGCTGACCGCGCTCGCCGAATTTGGCCGCGTCAACGTGCGCCGTGTCTATGGCAATTGGTCCAAGGAGGGGCTGAAAGGCTGGCGCGAGATGAGCGTCATGCACGGCATCGAGCCGCAGCAGCAGTTCGACCTGACGCGCGGCAAGAACGCCACCGACATGAAGATGACGATCGATGCGATGGACCTGCTCCACCGCGGACGCGTCGATGCGTTCGGGATCATGTCCTCGGACAGCGATTTCATGCCGCTCGCCACGCGCATCCGGCAGGACGGGCTCGACGTCTATGGCTTCGGCAACAGCAATACGCCGGCGGGGTTCCGCAACGCCTGTACGCGGTTCATCGACGTCAATGCCCTGTTGGAGACGACCAAGCCCAAGCGCGCGCGGCGGGTTGAGGTGCCGATCGGAGAATCGGTACCGCCGCCGATCGGCGTGACGACGACGATGCCGGCGCCTGCCCCGGCGGCGACCCGGCCGGCCGACGATCCCGAATTGCTGCAATTGCTTCACGACGCGTATGATTCGTTGAAGCCCGACGCCAAGGGGTTCGTGCGGCTCTCGGCACTGGGGCAGCGCGCCGCGAACCGGTCGAGCTTCGACGTGCGCAATTATGGCTATAAGCGGCTGTCCGATCTGGTCGATGCGATCCCGTCGATCGATGTGGATCGGCGCGACAATCACGTATTGGTACGATGGAAGGATTGATGATGCGGCTTACCCTTGCGCTGGCGCTGGCCGCGACGATCGCCACGCCGGCGCTGGCGGAGGACGCTTCGCTGCAGCGGCTGTCCGATGATGTGCGGGTGCTGGCGTCGCCCGAATATGGCGGGCGCGCGCCGGGAACGCCGGGGGAGAAGAAGACGCTCGACTGGCTGGTCGCGCGCTTCACGGCGCTGGGGCTCCAGCCGGGCGGGCCGGACGGGCAATGGCTCCAGAAAGTGCCGCTGATCCACACCCGCGTCGCGCCCAGCGCGCGGATGACGATCGGGCGCACGATGCTGATGCAGGGCAAGGAGATTGCGGTCACGACGGTGCGCGATGCCGCGACGATTTCGATCAAGGACTCGCCGATGGTGTTCGTTGGCTATGGCGTGTCCGCGCCCGAGGCCGGGTGGGACGACTTCAAGGGCATCGACCTGCGCGGCAAGACGTTGGTCTTCCTCGTCAACGACCCCGATTTCGAGGCGCAGCCCGGCGACGACGCAAAGGGCAAGTTCGGCGACCGCCGCATGACCTATTACGGGCGCTGGACCTACAAGTTCGAGGAAGCGGCGCGGCGCGGGGCGGCGGCGGCGCTGATCGTCCACGATACCGGCGGCGCGGGCTATCCGTGGTCGACGGTCAACGCCTCGAACGGCGAGAATTACGACATCGTCCGCGCGGCGAGCGACTCCCGCGTGCCGCTGCAGGGCTGGATCGACCATGACGTGGCCGACCAGCTGTTCGCCGACGCCGGGCTCGATCTCGCCAAGCTGCGCGTGGCCGCGCGCTCCAAGACGTTCCGCCCGGTGGCGATGAAGCCGCGCTTCTCGGCGGCGGCGCGGGTCGCGGTCGAGCGGATCGAGAGTGCCAACGTGCTGGCGAAGATCCCCGGCACGAAGCGCCCCGACGAGACCGTAATGTTCGCGGCGCATTGGGACGCCTATGGCGAGGGGCCGGCGGATGCCGCGGGCAAGACGCTGCGTCCGGGCGCCAACGACGATGCGCTGGGGACGGCGGGCGTGGTCGAGCTGGCGCGGTTGTTCAAGGCCGCACCCGCGCCGGAGCGGACGCTGGTGTTTGCGCTGTGGACCGGCGAGGAGCGTGGGTTGCTCGGCTCCGAACATTATGCGGCGCATCCGGTCTATCCGCTCGCCAAGACCGCGGCGAACCTGACGCTCGACATCCTCCAGACCGCCGGCCCGGCGAAGGACGTCGTGCTGGTCGGACAGGGGCAATCCTCGCTCGACGGGCTGCTGGCGGACGCGGCGCGTGCGCAGGGGCGCGTGGTGACGCCGGAGACGTTCAGCGAGCGCGGGCTGTTCTACCGCGCCGATCATTTCTCGGTGGTGCGGCGCGGGGTGCCGTCGCTGCTGCTGATGGCGCTGGGCGGCGCGGCGGACCTGCGCAACGGCGGGCGTGCGGGCGGGCAGAAGTGGCTCGACGATTACATGGCCTGCTATCACAAGACCTGCGACGCGTGGGACGCCGGGTGGAAGCTGGACGGCGCGGCGGCCGACGTCGACCTGTTCCATGCGATGGGTGAGCGGCTGTCCAAGGCAGGCGTGTGGCCGACGTGGAGCGCAGGGAGCGAATTTCTCGCGCTGCGCGGGAAGAGCGCGGGGGAGCGGAAATAGCGGCCGGTACAGTTCTCGAACGGCTACGGGAGCGAAATTGATCTCGTCGCCCCGGACTTGATCCGGGGCCCCGCTTCAGGGGCGGACCCGGAGGTAAGAAGCGGGGCCCCGGATCAAGTCCGGGGCGACGACGGGTTGGTAGATCAGCCCTATCGGGCATCACCACTGCGCACGTCGAGGATCTGCTATCGGCGTGCCCGCTCGCCCGAGCAACCGACGAGATCGAAGAATTGCCGGACCGGGAAGGCGGTATCGTGCGAGCCTCCGCTGTCGGGGAGCAGGAAATGAGCAGGCGCTCGCTGACCCAATCGCGGCGCGGCATTAGCGACGACATAACGCGCGTCGGTGCCAATAAACTGTCGGTCACCGTGAGGCCGTGGGCCGCCGTCAGGGTCCGGCGGATGCCAGCCGGGTGCATCAGGGTCTTCGGTCGACGCAATATTCTGAAGGCCATCCGTCCCGCCATCCCACGGCAACCACCAGGAGGTCGTCTTTGCCCTCACATCATGCACTGTAAGCACGATGCGGTTCGGCCATTCATCACCGCTCTCGATATAGCGGAAGACGCCGGTCACTTCGGGATGATGCCGTAGCGTGTAGCGCGCTCGTTCGACCGGACAGCTATGGAGCGCAACGGCGGCCAGCGTGATTAACACGATCATCGGCTCGATCCTCCGCACGCCCTAAGCACGATGCTATGCCGCGGCAGAGCGCGCTTCAATGGTCGGTCGCCGTCGTGGGCCGCCTGAGGGAAGGAACGGAGCGCTCTCGCGCCCCGCCCCTCGCCCCGATCAGCGCGTCAGCTTCTTGTACGCCAGCCGCGTCGGGCGGTCGGCGGCGTCGCCCATGCGGCGGCGCTTGTCTTCCTCGTAGCTCTCGTAATTGCCCTCGAACCATTCGACATGGCTGTCGCCCTCGAACGCGAGGATGTGCGTGCAGAGCCGATCGAGGAAGAAGCGATCGTGGCTGATGACGACCGCGCACCCCGCGAATGTCTCCAGCGCCTCCTCGAGCGCACGCAGCGTCTCGACATCGAGGTCGTTGGTCGGTTCGTCGAGCAGCAGGACGTTGCCGCCCTCCTTCAGCATCTTGGCCATGTGGACGCGGTTGCGCTCACCGCCCGAAAGCTGGCCGACCTTCTTCTGCTGGTCCGGCCCGCGGAAGTTGAACGCGCCGACATAGGCGCGGGTGCCCAGTTCCTGCTTGCCGAAGCGGAACACCTCCAGTTCGTCGGAGATTTCCTGCCAGACGTTCTTGTTCGGATCGAGATCGTCGCGGCTCTGGTCGACATAGCCGAGCTTGACGGTCGAGCCGACTTCGATCGTGCCGGCATCGGGCTGTTCCTGCCCGGTGATGAGCTTGAACAGCGTCGACTTGCCCGCGCCGTTCGGCCCGATCACGCCGACGATGCCGCCGGGCGGGAGCGTGAAGTCAAGGTTCTCGAACAGCAATTTGTCGCCGTACGACTTGGTCAGACCCTTCGCCTCGATCACCTTGCCGCCGAGCCGCTCGGGAAGCTGGATCAGGATCTGCGCCTTGCCGGCGACGCGATTCTCCTGCTTCTCCATCAACTCGTCGAAGGCGCGGATACGAGCCTTGCTCTTGGTCTGGCGCGCCTTGGGGGTCTGGCGCATCCACGCCAGCTCGTCCGCGATCGCACGCTGGCGACCCGCTTCGTCGCGCTCTTCCTGCTCGAGCCGCTTGGCCTTCTTCTCCAGATAGCCCGAATAATTCGACTCGTAGGTATAATAGCGCCCGCGATCGAGTTCGAGCACCCAGTTCACGACATTGTCGAGGAAGTAGCGGTCGTGGGTGACGAGGATGACGTTGCCGGTATATTCCTTGAGGAAATTCTCCAGCCACGCGACGCTTTCGGCGTCGAGGTGGTTGGTCGGTTCGTCGAGCAGCAGGATGTCGGGTTTCTCCAGCAGCAGACGACAGAGCGCGACACGGCGCCGCTCACCGCCCGACAGCTTGCTGACATCGGCGTCGCCCGGCGGGCAGCGCAGCGCTTCCATCGCCACTTCGAGCTGATTGTCGAGCGTCCAGCCGTCGACCGCGTCGATCTTGGCCTGGAGGTCGCCCATCTCCTCCATCAGTGCGTCGAAGTCGGTATCGTCCTTCGGATCGCCCATTTCGGCGGAGATGGCGTTGAAGCGATCGACGAGGTCCGCGATCGGGCGCACGCCATCCTTGACGTTGCCCATCACGTCCTTCGACGGATCGAGGTGCGGCTCCTGCGCCAGATAGCCGACGCGAACGCCCTCGGCGGCCCACGCCTCGCCCTGGAAATCGGTGTCCATCCCCGCCATGACCTTCATCAACGTGGACTTGCCCGCGCCGTTGGGGCCGATGATCGCGATCTTCGCGCCGGGGATGAACTGCAGGTGGATGTTGTTCAGAACGGGCTTGTTCGCGCCCGGGAAGGTCTTGGTCAGACCCTTCATGACATAGGTATACTGGACGGCCATTGGGCGCGCGGCTCCGTGACAAGAGAGGGTGCGGCGAAAAAATCGTTGGCGCGCATGTAAGCGCAGCCCGCGCCGTTGGCAAACCGCTCCGCGCCGGTTACGCCCCCGGCCATGAAGCACTTGATCCCGTTGACGATCGCCCTGCTGCTCGCGGCACCTGCCACCGCCGCGCCGCGGACCGCCCCGCCCACCCCCGCCACGGTCGATCCGCAGGTCGCCGCGCTGCGCGACGCCGCGCTGAAGGACGATGTCGCCTATGACATCGTCGAGGGGCTGACGACCGAGGTCGGGCAGCGCCTGGCCGGCACGGAGGCCGAGGCGCGCGCGCGCGACTGGGCGGTGAAGAAGTTGACCGCGCTGGGGTTCAGCAACGTGCGAGCCGAGCCCTATCGGATGCCGGTATGGATACGCGGCGAAGAAAGTGCCGAGATCGTCGCGCCGGTGCCGCAGAAGCTGGCGCTCGCCGCGCTCGGCAATTCGGCAAGCACGGGGCCGCGCGGGCTGACCGCCGAACTGGTGGTGTTCCCATCCTACGTCGAGTTCGCCAACGCCCCCGCCTCCGCGATAAAGGGCAAGATCGTCTATATCGGCAATGCGATGCAGCCGACGCAGGATGGCTCCAGCTACGGCAGCAGCGGCACCGCACGCTTCACCGGCCCGGCGCTGGCATCGCAAAAGGGCGCGGCGGCGATCGTGATCCGCTCGATCGGGACCGATGCGCACCGCCTGCCGCACACCGGGGTCACCAATTTCGAGGCGGGCGTGAAGCCGATCCCGGCCGCGGCGCTCGCCGCCCCCGATGCGGCGCTGATCGAGCGGCTGGCAAAACGTGGGCAACCGATCGAGCTGAAGCTGTTGCTCACCCCGAAGATGATCGGGGAGCGCGAATCGGGCAATGTCATCGCCGAGGTGCCGGGCACCGATCCGGCGGCGGGCGTGGTGCTGGTCGGCGGGCATCTCGATAGCTGGGACCTGGGTACCGGCGCGATCGACGACGCCAGCGGCGTGGCGATCACCGCTGCGGCGGCCAAGCGGATTATGGACAGCGGGCAGCGGCCGCGCCGCACGATCCGGGTCGTGTGGTTCGGTGCCGAGGAAGTCGGCGGGTTCGGTGGCGCCGAATATGCCCGGCGCCACGGCACGGAGCGCCATGCCACCGCGTCCGAAAGCGACTTCGGCGCGGATCGCGTCTGGCGCTTCGAGACGCAATTCCCCGACAGCGCCAAGGCGGTGAGCGCACGACTGGCCAGCGCGCTCGCCCCGCTCGGGATCGTCGCGGGATCGGGTAGTGCCGGCGACGGCACGGACATCGCCCCGACGATCGCGACGGGAGTGGCCGGCGTCGACCTCAACCAGTCGGGGTTGCGCTATTTCGATACGCATCACACGCCCGACGACACGCTGGAGCGCGTCGACCCCGAACAATTGCGCCAGAATGTCGCGGCATGGACTACGATGCTCGCAATCGTCGCGAACGCGCCCGAGGAGATCGGGCCGGTTGCACGGCCGTGAAACCCGCATGAAAGGTGCGCCGCGACGGGTCACCATTCGTCGCAACCTTTCGCAAAGGTGAATTTTGCTTATTGACCCCCCCGGTTGGTAGGGTATTGCGAGGGTTCGCGACGGCGCTGGGGTCGGGCGCGAGTTTTTTTATGTAATGCTTGGGAGCATTCCGATGAAGAAGATCCTGCTCGTTGCCGCCGCCGCTGGCCTGATGTCGGTTGCCGCCTGCTCGAAGTCGCCCGAGGCTTCGGCGGTCGAGAACAACGCCGACATGATGGCGGACAACATGGACGCGATGGCGGCCAACGTTGCCGACATGTCGAACACCACTGCGAACCCGTTCGCCGAGGACAACGCTGAGGCGGTTGCCGAGAACATCCACTCGGCCGCGGACAACGTCCGTGACGCCGGCGAGGACGCCGCGAAGAACATGTAATCGACGGGAGCCGTGCCGGTGGTCATGAGGAATTCGCTTCCCCTGCTCGCGATCGCGCTTTGCGGCGTATCGGCGTGCAGCGATCGTTCCGACACGGCTTCGATCGGTAACAATGCCGAGGCGGTGGCCGATGCGCTCGAGCGCAAGGCCAACGACCTCGATGCAATGGCCGAGGCCACTGCCAACGACAGCGCCGCTTCCATGCTGGAAGGCGCTGCCGACAATCTCGAGGACCAGGCGGACAATGTCCGCGACATGGCCGAGGATGGTGCCGCGGCGCGCTGAGCGTGGTGCGGTTTGGCGGTGGTGACGCCGTTGTCGGGGCGCCTGCGGGCGCCTCTTCTTTTTGTGAGGGACCCGATCCGACGCTTGCGCGCGCCGGACGCACGGCCTAGGCCGATCCCCTCACCCGCGTCGGGGAGTGGCGCAGTCTGGTAGCGCGCCTGCTTTGGGAGCATGTCTCTCACTTCCCTTCTTTCCGGCGGATTTCTGCGGTTCTCAGCGCCGTTACGTTGCCCGCTTCGGGACTATTCTGGGACTCGCTGTCTAGCATCGCTGCGCGCACGTCATCTTCCAGCGCGTGCGCGTATCGCGATGTCGTCAGGACGCTGGTGTGCCCGAGCATCTTCGATACCGCCTTGAGGTTGCCGGTCGCGCGCAGCGCCCGCGTGCCCTTCGTGTGCCGAAGGTCGTGGAACCGGAAGTCGGCGATGCCCGCATCTTTCAATGCCTGCTTCCACTGACGCGCCCAGCCGCCCTCACTGAACGGATACCGTTCGCCCTTGAGCCGGCGCGGTCGATCGGCGCGCGGCGGGGCAGGTCGCAGGCAGACATAGGTGAACACCTGCGCGCAGACCTTAGGCTGGTTGGCAATCAGCGCGACCATGCGCGGCGTCAGCGGGAGGACACGCTTCTCGCCCCCTTTGATGTTGAAGGTCGCGCGCGCCGCCGCCAGGTCGACGTCTGACCAGCGGAGCTTGATGACCTCGCTCCGACGCTGACCAGACAGCAAGGCGAATTCCACGATCGGCTTGAGATTGTCGTGCAGCGACTCGAACAGCCGCGCCTCTTCGTCATTCGACAGCTCGCGGATGCGCTCCTGCTTCTCCTTCAGTAGTAAATCCCGCCAGTGCGGCTCGGCCACCTCAAAGCCGCGCTTGCCGTTCCAGCGCCAGACTGCGCGCGCCAACTCGACCTCACGGTTCACGCTGGCGTTCGACAGCTTCGCGCGTCGGCGGGCGACGTAGCGGTCGAAGTCGGTGATGGTGATCTCATGCAGCATCTTGTTCGGCCCGATGCCCTTCACCAGCGCGGTAAGCTGATAGTCGGTGGTGACGTGCGACTTGCGGTGCTTGCCGACCGCCTCCCACCAGCGCTGCGCCGCCTCATTGAGCGTCGCCGTCGGCTTTGCGTCGGTGCCGAGCGCTACCTTGCGCCGTTCGTTGGCCTCGAACCGTTCCGCGTCGCGCTTTGTCGTGACGCCCGTGCTTCCAGAAAACCGACGACCTTTCCACTGGAAGTCATACTGGTAGTACGGGCTGGTTTTCGGCTTGTAGACGGACATGCGGGGCGTTCCTGGCGAACCTGTGCGGTGACGTAATCGTCGCAATCCTCCGGTCGGTACGCAATGCGACGGGCGCTGATGGCGACGTAGCGAATGGCGCCCACCCGCTTGAGGTCGCGAAGGGTGCGCTCGGAAATGTGGAGCCGTTCCGCGGCTTCCTGCGGGGTCAGCAGCGCGCTCATGCCCCCTGCCCTCTCCCGAACATTCCTAGCACCTGTCGCTTCTGCACGACAGGCTGCTCGCCATCGATCGTAGGACGGCGGATCGGGAAGCCGGGGCGCGGTTCCAGCCGATCGCGGTAGCTCTTGGCGGGCGTCATGCGGCTTCCCTCACCTGATCGGCACCGTCATGTTGATCGCCGTGATCTTCATCCGACCGTCCGAAGGGCACGTCATCGGACACAGCCGCTGCGGCATCAGCGTCAGCGCACAGCGCCTTGATCTCGTCCATAATGGGTCGGACCACCGGGCGCGCTGCCTTGCCATCGTCGCTGTTCCACCATGCGGTGAATGCATCGGTGCCAGCACGCGCCTGCTCGCGGGCGTGGTCCATCGTTTCCTTCTGCGCGTTGGCGCCGCCCTGACCGGCTGCCCATTCTGCCATCGCTGCGCCGGTTTCCTCGCTCATCGGCTTGCGGCGGTCGAACAGTCCCTTGAACTGGTCGGCTACCTTGATCTGGTGGACCGGGCAGCCGGGCGCGATCGGGTCGAGAATGATCATCGCGGTCATCTCGAACATCAGGTCGCCATCGCTCGCCGGATCCCACGGCACATCCTCGCGGCGGGTCTTGGTCTTGCGGGCGTTCTTCGCCTTGTCGCCGAAGCCCTGCTGCATGACCGGCTTGGCGCGCGTGCAGATGATGATGTTGGTCTTGGCGCGCACGATGCGGTCGATCAGCCGGCGGTACCGCGGCTTGACCTCGGCCCATGCGAGCTGGCTGAACTTTGCCGGGTCGACCTCGTAGCGGCCGTTAGCACGGGCCTGCGCCTGCTGAACCAGCCGGTCGAGCACCTGCGCGTGCAGGTCTAGCACCCCGCCGACGCCTTCCCATGCGTGGCTGAAGCTGTCCATGATGAGGACCGGCATCTGCGCCGCCTCAGCGGCGTCAATCACCTCGATCCAGCGCTCGGGTCCGAACCCGACCAGATCGCCGGCCTCGTTGATGGCGGTGAAGTCGAAGTGGTGCATCTCCGGAAAAGCTGCCTTGTAGTGCAGGGCGCGCTTGTTCTCGGTGTCGACGTAGCCGATTGGGGCACCGTGCTTGCCGGTCATCTTCTGCGCCATTCCGCGAGCAACGCGGAGCGCAGTGAAGGTCTTGCCGGTGCCGCTACCGCCGGAGAGGCCCAGCGCGATCGTCAGCGGGTCGTTGATCTCGGAAACGGGGATGAAGCGGATCATCAGTTCTGGTCCTCATATGCGCGTTCGATCAGCCATGCCGGCGCGTCGATCTCGTGGAGCCCGACCGGGTAGCCGGGCCAATTGTTGGTCGAGAGGCACTGTGCCCACATCTGGCGCGCGCGCTTAGCGCGGTGCTCGCCGACGTCGCGGAAGGCGCCTGACAGCGTGACCAGCGTCACCTCGTGAGGCGCGGGCTTCTCCTGAAAGATGAAGACGAAGCGGCGATCTTCGCCGGTGACAGCCTTCCACACATCAAGGTAGAGCGCGGCCTGTACGTCGTAGCCGTAGTTGACGATCGCCTTTAGGCACGCCGCCGGGCTGGCGTCCTCGCATGTCTTGTAGTCGTAGATCGGCTGCACCGGATCGGCGGGTGCGTTGTCGAAGAGCGCGCGGCACCAGATGCCGTCGATCTCCGCCAACGCCGCCATTTCAGAGCGCGCCGGATCCAGAACAATGCCGTATTCAGCGAGCTTGCTGGTCGCCGCATCGCGCATCGCCTCGACCTGAGCCACCTCGTCGGCTTTCAACGGCGTGCGCCCTTTCGACCGAGCATCAGCGATGAACGCCTTGGCCCCGGCGGTGCTGGCGGCACCATTAGCGGCAAGCAGGTCATCAGGGATCGCCACGTAATCATCGCCAACACCAAGCAGCGCACGGTGAGCTGCGGTGCCGATGTCGAAGGTCTTACGCTCCACCGACTGGTAGTTCGGGTTCAATCGGCGACACGCGTGCCAGGCATGCAGTGGCGACTTCGTGGTGATGACCTTGGCCAACGTCGAAGAGAGGCTGGGCAACGGGGCAGGATCAGCGTGATATTCCGCGCTGGTCAGATGATGGATGCCGGCAGCGATGGCGCTTTTGGCTGGCTCGCCAACACCACTGTCGCTGGCCTCGTCGGCGGAAGCGGCATAATCGATCGCGAAAGGATTATCCTGCATGGTCAGAACCTCAGCGAGACGTTGGGGATTTCACTGGCGAGGATCGCCACCACGATCTTGCGTGCGGTTTCCTCGTCGGCACCACAGGTGATGAGGGCCTGCTTGGCGGCGGTCTTCACCTTGGTGCGGTGCTTCTGGTCAGCGTCGCGCTTTGCCTGAGCGGCGGCTGCCTGCTCCGCCTCACGCTGGCGAGCCGCCTCCTCAGAGGCGATACGGTCGCGCTCAGCCTGCGCAGCACGCTCGGCTTCTTCGGCCCGACGACGCTCGGCAGCGAGCGCATCGGCGTGCTCGCGGTCGCGGCGCTCCTGTTCTGCACGAGCGGCTGCCTCGGCTTCCCGCTGCGCTCGCTCGGTGGCCTCGCGCTCGATACGAGCCACGCGCTCCGCTTCGGCCTGCTCCGCTGCAACGCGACGGGCTTCTGCCTCACGCGCTTCATTGGCGGCACGTTCCTCCGCCTCTTGTGCTTCGCGCTCTTGGCGTTCGCGCTCGTCGCGCTGTGCAGCCTCGGCGCGCAGCCGTTCCAGCTCGACGCGATCAGCTTCTTCCTTGGTCAGTCGAGCCAGCGCCGTCTTCAGTAGATCAACGGTGTGCGCCTTCGCGGTCGTTGCCCGGTCGGCAAGGCTGCCGAAGCGATCCGCGCTGATCTCGATCGACCAGATCTCGGCACCGCGCTCACGAACCGACGCAGCGGTGTCGTCAAGCGTGACCGTGCCGGCGGACGCGATGCGCGCGATGGTAGCCTCGCATTCGGCGACGCGCGCCTTCTCGGCGTCTTCCCACTCCGTCAGCGGGCGACGTACATCTTCCGCCAACTGGTCTAGGCGGTCACGGGCGACACGGCGAGCAGCGTCCACCACGTTGATCTTGGCGCGCGCTTCTTCGTTAAGGGTCTTGCCGGCCGCGTCAATAGCGGTCTTTGTGCGGGTGATTTTGTATGCGAGCGCCTTGATCGCGTCCCTGCCCTTCGTGGTGGTCAGGTCCGGCTCGAAAGCATCAATCTCGCGCTGGATGTGATCGAACAGGTCGTCGCGCTTGCCAGCATCGAGCAGCACGATGGCCGGCTCGTGCTGGACCTGCACGGCGATGTCGGTGCCGGTGACCGGCGCTTCCGCAAGAGCCACGCTCACGCCCGGGCGCTCCGCTGGAACCGGCCATCAGCCCCGCGGCCACGCGGACCGGTGAACTTGGTCAACTCGGCCCGCAGCTTCGCTACCAACTGGAGCGCTTCATCGCGCTCGGTGATGATCGCCGCCACAGCGGCATCATGAGTGGATCGGAACATAAGCATCAGCGGTCCTTCCGAATGGGACGCCGGTGAAGGGCGTCGGAAATCTTGCCAGCGTTGCGGCTGACGGTGAGGCCGATCACGGACAGCGAGTATCCGAGCGAGCAGCCGAAGATGATCGAGGCGATGGCGGCGAAGAGATCGTCGGTCATGCGTGCCCCCGCGGCTGCGAGATGATGAGCCAGTGCCGGTTCATGACGGTGACGACGGTGCGCCCCTCCAAGATCAGCTTGGCGCTGCTCGTCTTGACGACACGGCACCCGAAAGCAGCCGCGGCCTCAATCGCGCTTGCATGACCCCGGATCGCCTCAGCGGCTTCCTCTAGCGTCAGATTGCCGTTGACCCGCTCGACGTAGCGTTGCGCCGCATGGTGGGTGACGTGGACCGCGGTCACAGCGCCGCTTCCTCAGCAGCCCAGCGCGCTTCCTGTTCGGCACGGACGCGGGCATTGTGCTCGGAGAACAGCGCGTCGATCTCAGCCTGCGCAGCAGCGCGGCGGGCCTCGTAGCGAGCCGGGTAGCGCAACGCTTCGTTGATCTCGGTGCAGTCGATCGGCGTCGGGTCGATCGGGCGGATCCAGGGGGCGCTCACTTCGCACCCCCAAACATCTGCCACAGAGCATCGCTGATCTGCTTGTCGGTGGACGAGTACAGCGCGCCGATCCGCATGGCCGAACCTGCGGCCAGATCATCACACTGTGCGCGGGTGAGCGGCTGATTGAAGCGGCGAAAGTTTTCGCGTTGGCGAGCGCCGGCCTGCTCGACTTCCTGCGCAAGCTCTGCGCTGGTCAGCGGCTCCCCGGCGGTGATGCGGTTGTGGTGCACTGTCGGCTCCCTGTCGGCGGTGATCGCCGTATGGGAGCCTAATTACCGATTATCGGTCACATGCGCAATACCGAATTTCGGTACGTCAAAAATAATTAGAGCGGCTCGCCTTTCCACACGACCCGGCCCAGAATGTGATACCGCACGTCTGTCACCTCAAAAGCCTTATGCTCGGGGTTGTCAGACACTGGCTCAAACCGGGCCGGCTTCGACATATAGCGCTTCACCGTGACCCCAAATTCGTCGTTCTGAATTAGGTAGCACTTCCCAGCCTTCAACACCTGATCCTCGGGGTCGATCGCAACCCAGCCGCCATCATCAATTAGCAGGTTCATGCTGTCGCCCTTCACCTCAATTGCGAAGGCTCGATCCCCTGTGAGGTGATCTGGAATAACCATCTGTCCCAAAGGCATGGCGATAGCATCGCGCCAGTTTCCCGCTGCCGCAAGGCCGATAATTGGGATCGATCGAACGCCAGTGCCCTCGACCTGACGCAGGTCAAGAAAGTCGTAAATTCGTGCCGCCTCATCAACCTTCACAGCGCGTTCGCCATTGAAGATTTTTGACACGGCACTGGCATGAGGCAATCCCACGCCTTTCGCTAGATCGGAGCGGTTGACACCCTTCTCCTGCATACGGGAGCGGACGAGTTCGCGGTCGAAGATGAAGCCGGGCATGCGCCGATTATGGCACTGCGCCGCAGCAAAATCGTGAAAGGAAGTCGGTAAGGTAGAGACTTGCATACCTAACCGATAATCGGTAATGCTAGGCCCATGGACGTGGTTCGCAGCATCTTCGAAACCTTCGGCGGCGTGAGCGCCTTAGCCGAAGCGACTGGCTTCCCGCAGCAGACGGTCAGCGAATGGCGCAACCGCTCCCCTGCTGAAATTCCACCTTGGCGCCGCCCGGCTGTTGCCGATGCTGCTCGGCGGCTTGAGCGGGCGCTAAGTCCTGAGGCTCTCGCATATTTGGCCAGCCGCGAGCGGACGCCCAAGGCGCAACCCGTTGCATCGGTCGCCGCATGACCCTGCGCCGCCACCTCGCCGCTTACCTTGCTGCCGTCGTCAATGTGGCCGTTGTGATCGCCTTCGTCGCGCTCTTGCCCTGGGGCGTCATCGCAATCTGGTGCGCCGCGATCGCCGCCCTCTTCGGCCTGCGCCACGGCCTCGACCGCCTCTCGCGCAGCATCGGCCCGACCAAGCCCTACAATCGTTCTCATGAGGATGCCTCTGCATGATGCAGGTTAAGTCGTCAGCGGGAGAAACCGCACTCATTTCCCGCGATCGTTACGGCGAGACAATCAGCGCCGCGCTGCGCCTCTTCGTTGGCCGCGGTCGCCGCTACTCAGTCAAGCAGCTGTCGAACGGCACCGGCGTCAAGGATCGCATGATTGAATGCGCGCTGGTCGAGCCCGGCAATTGCGACTGGCGTGCGCTGCCCGGCGACGCGCTGCTCTCGATCTCGCGTTTTCTCGGGGCAGCCTTCACGAATGAATGGCTGCATTTGGCCGATCAAGGCGCGTTCGATCTGCCTGACGGCGAGGAGCCTACGCCGATGTCGATTGCGGCCGAGGCTGCTGAGGACACGGCGACCGTGGTGCGCATGGCCGCGGATCAGAAGTGGGACGCGGCGGAACGTGCGCAGCTTCCCGAGATCGGCCGGCGCAAGATTGAGCGCGGCATGCAGATGATCGCAGCGGGGCGCGCCGCATGAACTGCACCTACAGCTACGACGATCTGACCAAGATCAAGAACATGGTCGCTGCAGGTAAGATCGCGCGCGAGATCGCTGCCGAGATGGGCCGGTCACGCGAGAGCATCATTCGAGTTGTGTCTCGCCGCGGGCTGGGCGCTTGGGCTTGCGGGAAGCCTGATTTGAAGCCTGTGCCAGAGGGCTTCGCCGACGCTTGGGCGGAGCACCCGCAAGCGGAACTGCGCAAGATCTACAACGCCTCCAGCAGCACCGTACAGCGGTGGGTCACTATCTGCGGGTTGCAGCGCCCCCGTGGTCGGAATGTCCGCCCGGCTGCCAAGCCCGAACCGTTCGTTCGGCAGCCGGCGCCCAAGCGGCCGGCGCGCGTCGTCAATCGTGTCACGGCCCCGATCGATCGCCCGCATCTCGACAACACGCTGGCCGGGCGCGCGGCGGACTATCTTCGCCGCTTCGGCCCCGTCACCCGCTGCAATGAAGCAGGCCGATACGATCCGAACGGCATGTTCTGGAGCCGCGGCGGATCCTATCCGCTTAACGCTGAAGAGATCGTCAGCCGCGCCCGCCGTAATGGCTGGAACCCCGAAGCCTGGCAGCAGGTGGCGGCATGATCTGTCAGCGCAAAGAAGTAATTGGCAACGCGACATTGTACCTTGGCGATTGTCGCGAGGTGCTGCCGCCGTTGGATAGAGCAGCGGCGATTGTTAGCGATCCGCCTTACGGGATCGGCTTCGCTATGAGTGGAGGGGGTAAGGGATCGCACAACGTCCGCAACCTGAAGCCGGTTCATGGGGATGACGAAGCTTTCGATCCAACAGAATGGCTCGAATTTTCTGATGTTATACTTTGGGGCGGTAATCACTTTGCACAGCGCCTACCTCACGGGCGCTGGCTTGCATGGGATAAGCTTGCCGGTCTCGCCGCTTTCGACTCCTTTAGCGATGTAGAGTTTGCTTGGCGCAAGGGACGCGGGAAAGACCGCATCTTCTCGCACATGTGGAAAGGCATCTGCAAAGCATCGGAGAAGACTGGCGGAAAGGAGCGCTGGCATCCAACGCAGAAGCCAATCGCGCTCATGGATTGGTGCCTGTCGTTGGTAGACGCGCCTATCATCGTAGATCCATTTATGGGCGTCGGGACGACGGGCATCTCCGCCGTAAAGGCAATGCGGAGCTTCGTTGGCTGCGAAATCGATCCTGATTATTTCGACATCGCTTGCCGCCGCATCGAAGACGCTCAGCGACAGGGCAATCTCTTTGGCGGGGGTGGCAGCATGACCGGCGGCTCGCAGCAGCTGCGTCTCTTCCGCCGCGCGATCCGCGATGGTGAACCGATCGATGCCGCGGCGGCCAATGCCGGCATCGAGATCGGCGAGGCGCGCTTGATCGTCGCCGACGATCTGCGATCACCGCCCCCGCCCGAGGCTTTCATGCTGATTGGCATCACGGAGACGCTCGCCGCGCTGTGCAGTCCCTGGGGACGCGCGGCATGAACGCGCCGTTCCGCTCTCCCATCGAAGGGGCGCGCGAGTTCCTGCATGGGACCGCAGCGGAACGCGCGCACCGCCACTCCATCAGCATCCATTGCCCGAACCAAGACGAGATGACGATGGCTGCGCGTGTCGAGCTGGCGATGCTTCGTGATCGCGCCGGCGCAGCAATGCGTCGCGCGGGCCCGACTGCGGCCGCCATCCTGCATGAGGTTTCGCAGCTGGCGACCTCGGCTGTCTACGCCGAAGCGCCATTTCGGAAGCTGAACGCCCTGAACACCGCGCTGAAGCTGACGGTGCAGGCCGCATGGGAAATCGAAAGGGCCACCCGTGATTGAGCTCCGCGACTATCAACAGGCGCTGATCGCCGACATCCGCGCGCAATTCCGCGGCATGGATCGCACCGTGCTGGTCCAGCTTGCCACGGGCGGCGGCAAGACGGTAACCAGCGCATATATGGTCAAGACCGCAGCCCAGCGCGGTCGCCGGTGCTGGTGGGTCGTTCACCGCCGCGAGATCATCCTGCAGGCCAGCCGCACGTTCTGGTCTATGGAGATCCCGCACAGCCTCGTCATGGGCGGATCGATCGGCGACGTTGATGCCATGGTGCAGGTAGGCTCCGTCCAGACGCTGGCCCGCCGGATCGGCAAGCTGCCCCCGCCCGACCTCATCATCTTCGATGAATGCCACCACATGGGCGCCGCGCAGTATCAGCAGATTTTCGAGGCGTGCCCGCGCGCGCAGATCGTCGGCCTGACCGCGACCCCGTGGCGGCTCGATGGCCGCGGTCTTGGCCAGTGGTTTGAGAGCATGGTGCAGGGCCCGACTGTCGCCGATCTGATGGATCGCGGCGCGCTCTGCGATTACCGGCTGTTCGCCCCCTCCGCAGCTGACGTAACCGGCGTCGCCACGCAGGGCGGCGACTTCAAGCGCGACGACCTCGCTAAGCTCATGGACAAGCCGTCAATCGTTGGCGACGCGGTGGCACACTATCGCAAGCTGGCGCCCGGCAAGCGCGCGATCGCGTTCGCAGTGTCAATCGAGCACAGCAAGCACGTCGCCGAGCAGTTCACCGTGGCCGGCATTTCGGCGGCGCATGTCGATGGCAGCATGGACAGTGGCGCGCGTGACGCGATCGTGTCCGACTTCTCCGCCGGCCGGATCCAGGTTCTGACTAACGCCGACCTGTTCGGTGAGGGCTTCGACGTCCCGGCGGTCGAGGCGGTGATCTTGTTGCGGCCGACGCAGTCGCTGTCGCTGCACCTTCAGCAGATTGGTCGCGCCCTACGCCCCGCACCGGGCAAGCCGCACGCGATCATCCTCGACCATGCCGGCAACGCCATGCGTCACGGCCTCCCCGACGACGATCGTGAGTGGTCGCTGGAGGACCGTCAGAAGAAGAAGCGCGGCGCCAAGACCGAGGTGCCGGTCAAGCAATGCCCTGAATGCTTCCGCGTTCACCAGCCGGCACCCGAGTGTCCGCAGTGTGGTCACACCTACGCGACGCAGGCGCGTGAGGTCGAGCAGGTCGAAGGCACGCTTGAGGTGGTCGACCTCGACGCGATCCGCGCCCGCAAGCGCCATGAGCTGAAGTCCGCCCGCACGCTTGATCAGCTGATCGAGCTCGGGAAGCAGCGCCGGTACAAATACCCGGTCGCCTGGGCTGGTCACATCATGAAGCAGCGCCAGCAATGGAGGGCGGGCGCATGACGCACGCCGATCTCGTCAACAAGCTGCTGCTCGCCGTGTCGCCGCTCGGCCTCGCCTGGAGCAACAACACCGGTGCGCTTAAGGCTGAGGGTCGGCTTGTCCGTTATGGGCTGGTCGGATCCTCCGACATCCTGCTTGCTGCGGCCCCAACCGGTCGGCTCTACGCGATCGAAGCCAAGGTTGGTCGCGACGCATGGCGGAAGCCGCAACAAGCGTTCGCCCGAGCCGCCGAGGCCGCCGGCGCCGTCTACATCCTCGCCCGCTCCACCGATGGCACCGGTGACGATGCAGTGGCCATGACATTGGAGCGCATCCATGGCCGCTGAGGCTATTCCGTTGAACGCCTGGCGCAGCCGGCTGCAAATTGGCAGCAAGGGCGAGCGCAAGACGATGTACAATCTCGTCCTGTACGTTCGCAACCTGAGCGGCATCGGCCCGGAGCTCAAATTCAACGAGCTGACGAGCCAGATCGAGTGGAAAGGCCGCCCGCTCCGCGAAGCCGATTACGTCGACATCCAGATGCTCATTGAGCATGCCGGGTTCCTGCCGTCTAAGAGCGATGTGCCGGCAGCTGTCAACCGCGTCGCGCTCGACAACGCCTACAACCCGATCACCGACTATCTGGACCGGCTCGCGTGGGACGGAAAGCCCCGCCTCACCCGCTGGATGCAATCGCTGCTCGGCGCTAACGACACGGAATTCGTCCGCGCGATCGGCCCGAAAGTTCTGATCTCGGCCGTTGCCCGCGCCCGCGACCCCGGCTGCAAGGTCGACACGGTACTCGTGCTCGAAGGCGACCAGGGTATCCGCAAGTCGAGCGCGATCGCTGCGCTGTTCGGGGAGGATTACACCGCCGAGTCCGTCAGCCTCTTCGACCAGCACAACAAGATGGTCATGCAGATGATGGGCGCATGGGTGGTCGAGCTCGCCGAGTTCGTTGCCTTCTTCAAGAAGGATAGCGCCTCAGTGAAAGGGCTCATCTCGATGCGCTCGGACAAGGTGGTGCTGCCCTACGCCAAGATTGCCACCGTTCATCCGAGGCGCTGTGTGTTCTTCGGCACCATCAACCCGGAGGACTTCGGCTACCTCACCGACAGCACCGGCAACCGGCGCTACTGGCCCGTGTCGGTGACCAAGATCGATCTCGCCGGCATCCGCAAATGGCGCGATCAGCTATGGGCCGAAGCGCAGCAGCTGTACCGCCAAGGCGAGCGATGGTGGCTTGAGAAGGAAGAGGAAGCGCTCGCCACTGCGCAGACGGCCGCAAGGCAAGAACAGGACGCTTGGGAGCCTCTGCTGGGCGAGAAGCTGTCCGGGGTGCCTGAGGTCACGCCGACCGCCGCTATGCGCCTGCTGGGGATCCCGACCGACCGCATGGACCGCAAGGCGCAGATGCGTGTCGCGACAGTCCTGAAGGCGCTCGGATACAAACGGACGACACCCAAAGACGAGAACCGCAAGACCTACATCGCCTGGCGGAAGGACGTTTCAGCATGATGTCCGCAACCCCTGTCCGCGACGTTGCTGTCCATAACCTCCCCGTCAGCGGATATGCGACACACTCGCAAACTGACGTCATGGACAACCGGTTATGTACCGCGGTTACGGACGGTCGTGGACGTGAGGATTTCTGCGGGTTTCAGCCCTATGTCCATAACCTTTCTCTTTTCAGATCAAAAGAAGAAGAAAGAGGGGGAGAATATAAGGCCGGGGGAATGTTGCCGGTTCTGGACGGAGGTTACGGACAGTGACCGACACCGGCCTCACCCCCTTCATCGTCGCCATGATGCACGCGGACCCCACCGCCATCGCCCGCGCCAACCCCGCCAAGCTCGCTGCCAAATACGGCATCCGAGCCGACCATGCCGCTTTCTACATTCGCCAATGGAGCGCGAGATGACCCCCGCCCAGATTACGCTCGACTTGCCCGACACGACCACGTTCGAGGAATGGTCGGATCTTGGACGCCAGCTGTGCCGCAGTGCTCGGACGATCAATTGGCTGATTGGCGACTGGCTGATCGCTGGTTCCGATCGCTACGGTGAGCGCGCCCGGACTGAGGCGCTGACGATCTTCCGTAGCGATGTGGAACGCTTCGATCCGATCGTGAAGACGTGCCGGCGTTTCCCAACTGACCGTCGGCACGCTGCGCTGTCGTTCGGTCACCATCTCGCGGTCATGGCGGTGCCGGACGATACCGAGGCGGAAAACCTTCTGGCGAAGGCGGAGGAGGGCAGGATCACCGCAGCAGCGCTCAAGGCACAGGTTCGTGTCATCCGTGATCTTCAGGTGCCGATGCTGCCCGATGACGATCCGGAGGATACCGCGATGCGCCTGATCGCGCAGGCGTGGAACCGGGCACCGCGTGCCGCACGCGAGAGCTTCATGGAACTGGCGGAAGAAGCAAACTTGGGGGTTATCGATCTATGACCAACGTACGACAGAGCAGCGCCATCTCCGCCGACCCGGTCGAGGTGCGTGCCGTCTTCCTGCGTGGCGGCTGGCGCGCGCTGGAGCGGAATTACGGGGCATCGACACCTGTGCTGTTGCAGCTGATCGCCAAGGCGGGCGGACCGGCCCTGCTCGCTGAGCGGGCGGCTGTGCAGACCAATGGGCGCCGAGCGGGAGTAGTGCGATGAAAAAGCCGACCGGGCGCCCGTCCAAGCGGACGGATGAGGTGATCGCGCGCATCATCGATGGATTGCGTAAAGGCACGCCGCTGACGATCATCTGTGGTGCGGAGGATATGCCTGCGACATCGACGGTCTATGACTGGGCTGGAAGTGACCAAGAGCTTTCTGGAGCCATCGCGCGCGCGCGCGAGGAAGGGTTCGATCAGATTGCGATCGATGCCCTGAGCATCGCTGACGAGGTCACTGAGCAGGACACGATCGAGACGCAACACGGGCCGATCCCGAACAAGGAATGGCTGATGCGGTCGAAGCTGCGGGTGGAGACGCGGCTGAAGCTTCTCGCGAAGTGGGACCCCAAGCGTTACGGCGAGATGATCAAGCACGCTGGTGCTGATGGCGGGCCGATGGCGATCGTCGTGTCGAGCGAGGATGCGTCGGCATGAGCGAGATTGATCGGAAGGGCACCATCAGTATGGGGCTTCTGGTGTCTGGTAGCGCTGCGGTCTTCGCCGGCGCGTCATGGGACCGCGGCATGCTTGGTGTTTGCTTGGCGCTGGCGCTGATCGCTGTCGGTGCACTTGGGGTAGTCGCTATTGCATGGCTGGAGCCGCGTTCGTGACCCACGAAGACGCCTCCGTCTGGATCTTCTTCCTCGCCGGACTGCTGTTCGGCTGGTGGTGGCGCGGCCGCGCTGAGCAAAAGGCGCATCGCGAGGATCTCCCTCAGTGGATGGCGGTGCTCGGCCGCAGCTTAGCAACACAGATACATCGTACTGAGCGTCACAGGCGTTTTGTCGGCGAAGGGGTCACTATCAGCAACACCCAAACCTACGCTTATGCCGATAACGAGTGCTTGTTCGACGTCACCGTCACTCGCAAGCAGCCGGTCACGATTGACCAGTGACACCCGCCGCCCTTACCCCCCGCCAGCGTGAGGCCCGATCCCTCCTGAACGGCCCTGCCCGCAACATCATGCTGCGCGGCGGGTCACGTTCGGGAAAGACGTTCATCCTAGTGCGCAACATCATCCAGCGCGCCATCAACGCGCCGGGCAGCCGTCACGCGATCTTCCGGTTCCGCTTCAACCACGCGAAGACGAGCATCTGGGCGGACACCATGCCCAAGGTGCTGAAGCTGTGCTTCCCGACGCTGCGGGCGCGGTTCGACAAGACCGACTTCTACCTCGACCTGCCCAATGGATCGCAGATCTGGATCGCAGGGTTGGACGACAAGGAGCGGGTCGAGAAGATCCTGGGTGCCGAGTACGTGACGCTGTATTTTAACGAGAGCAGCCAGATCCCGTGGGGATCGATTGAGACGGCCATGTCGCGTCTCGCGCAAAAGTGCGAGCTGGCGCCGGAGATCGCCCAGGCGACCGGCCGCACGCATCTGGCGCTCAAGGCGTATTTCGACTGTAACCCGCCGTCTAAGCTGCACTGGTCGTACCAGCTATTCCGATCCAAGGTGAAGCCCGGCACCAAGGAAGCGTTGCCGAACCCCGACGATTACGTCGAGATGAAGGTCAACCCGTCCGACAACGCCGACAATCTGCCCGCCGAGTATTTCGATGTGCTTGCGTCCATGTCTGCCGCCAAGCGGCTGCGGTTCGAGGCCGGTGAATGGGCGAGCGAGGTCAACGGGGCGCTGTGGGCGTTGGATGATCGCGAAACAGAGGGCGGCACCATCCCCGGCATCGACAAATTCCGCGCGCAGCTGGAATGGGACGGTGACAGCCCGGTCGTGATCTACAACGGGGCCCGCATCGGCATGCGGCGCGTCGTCGTGTCGGTTGACCCGTCCGGCACCAAGGGAGACGGCAACGGCGATGACGTCGGCATTATGGTAGGCGGTCTCGGTATCGATGGCCGCGGCTATGTGTTCGAGGACGCCACCTGCAACCTGTCACCTGAAGGCTGGGGCCGGCGCGCTGTCGATCGCTACCGGCGCTGGGGCGGCGACCGTATCGTCGGCGAGAAGAACTATGGCGGCGACATGGTGCGCGCGATTGTCCAGACCACCGACAAGACCGTGCCGTTCAAGGCTGTCGACGCCACCCGGGGCAAGGTTGTGCGCGCCGAGCCGGTGGCCGCGCTCTACGAGCAGGGCCGCATCAGCCACGTCGGGGTGTTCGCCGACCTTGAGGACCAGATGTGCAACTTCACGCCGGGCGGTTACGTCGGTGAGGGCTCGCCGGACCGAGCCGATGCCTTGGTCTGGGCGCTGACGGAGCTGATGCTGGGTGAAGCTGAGTACGATTTGGCGCGGCTGCTGGGCTGACCTGTCCGCCGTAATCCAGTCCCCGCCGCCAGCCGTATCCCACCACCATGGCAGGCTGGCGCTTCTTCGACGGGCTCATGAACCTCGTCTCTGGCGCCGGCACCAGCGTCGACAAGCGCACTGCTGGCCGTTTCCACTACCGCTGCAGCGACCCCACCGAGATCGAAGCCGCGTACCGCACGTCGTGGATGATGCGGAAGGGCATCGACCTTCCCCCGTTCGACATGACCCGTGGGCGCCGCGACTGGCAGGCTGACGAGGATGCCGTCGACCTGATCGAAGCCGAAGAGCGTCGCCTGGGGCTGTGGCAGAAGCTCAATCAGGCGTTGGTCCTGGGACGGCTGGGCGGCGGGCTGATCGTGATGGGCGTCGGTCGCGATGATCCCACTACCCCGCTGATCGCTGAACGCGTCGCTGCTCGTGGCCTGACCTATCTCCACGTCATGAACCGCCATCAGGTGTCGCTTGGCCCAGCGATCACCGACCCGACCGACCCACTGTTCGGCGAACCTGCGTATTTCGAGCTGGCCAGCGCTGGGCGCGGTGTCCGCATCCACCCCAGCAGGATCATCGCATTCAAGGGCAAGCGCATCCCGGCGCTGCGCGGCCTTTCCGGTGACGACTGGTATTGGGGCGACAGCGAATTCGTCTCGGTCATCGACGCGGTGAAGAACGCTGAGGCTGCCATGAACGGCTTCGCCTCGCTGATCGAGGAAGCCAAGCTCGACACCGTCACGATACCGAACCTGACGCAGACGCTGGCGACCGCCGATGGCGAGGCGCTGGTGCTCAAGCGTGTGTCGGTGGCGAACGCGATCAAGTCGACGCACAACACCCGCATTCTCGACGGCGGCCGTGGCAAGGACAGCCCCGGTGAGACGTGGGAGACGCGCCAGATCAGTTGGAACGGCATGCCGGACATGATCCGCACGTACGCCGCTGCGGTCGCTGGCGCGTTCGACATCCCAGCGACCCGGTTCCTCGGCAAGTCGGCCGACGGCATGAACGCGACCGGTCAGGGCGACGAGCGCAACTACAACGACAAGATCGGGGCCGATCAGGAAGCCACTCTGCGCCCGGCACTGGATCGGATCGACCCGGTGCTGCTGCGATCGGCTGGGGTCACCCCATCCGCGTCGGTCAATTACTCCTTCCCGCCACTCGCCAAGATGACCGACAGCGAAGCGGCCGACGTGTTCTACAAGCGGATGCAGGGCGTCACTGCGTTGCAGGCGACCGGATCTGTGCCCGAGCCCGCGTTCAGCAAGGCGGTCCAGCATACGGCGGTTGAGGAAGGCTGGCTTGCTGGGCTCGACGGCGCGCTTGCCGAAATGCCCGAGGATGAGCGGTTCCCGTCCGCGATCGCTGAAGGTCCGGATGATGATGCGGAAGGAGGTGATCCTGTATCTCAGGCGGCGGCGGGTGGCGATGGAAGCGCCCCCGTGCGCCGTGCTGCCAACGACGCCAAGCCGATACCGCTCTACGTCCAGCGCAAGCTCCTGAACGCCGATGAGGTGATCCGCTGGGCAAAGGCGCAGGGGTTCAAAACCACGCTCGACGCATCGGACATGCACGTCACCGTGCTGTATAGCCGTCAGCCGGTCGACCCGATCAAGATGGGCACGACGTGGAGCGACGACCAGAAGGGCAATCTGTCGATCAAGCCCGGCGGGCCGCGCGCGGTGGAGAAGCTGGGCGAGGACGCGGTCGTGCTGCTGTTCGCGTCCGACGACCTGTCGTGGCGCCATCGCAGCATGGTTGAGGCCGGCGCATCACATGACTTCGACGAGTATCAGCCGCATGTCACGCTGACCTACGACGCTGGCGACGTCGACGTAGAGGCGGTCAAGCCATTCACCGGCGCGCTGCGCTTTGGGCCGGAGTTGTTCGAGCCGCTGGACTTGGATTGGAAGTCGAAGATCACGGAGGAATGATCCGTGGCCAGCGCCCCGCCAGACACCGAGAGCCGCATGACCGAGCGGACAGCCGAGGCCGCGGCGCTCCTGCTGCTGCTCCAGAGGCGGCGCTACGACCTGCCAGCGCTGATCCGTGCATCGGGCACGACGCTACGCCCGTTTCGCCGCATCATGCCGACGGAAGCGCTGCGATCGCAGATGGGCGGCCCGTACTTCGCCCTGCTGCGCGCATGGGCTGCTGAGCGAGACGCGATCCTCGCCGCCTATGCCGCAGCACTGCCTGATCGCGGCGCGCCGCTCGACGCCGACGCGTCGTACCGTATCCAGCGTGCGGTTGACGATGCCGCTGTGCGTGTTGAACGCCAGCTCGCCCGGTTTCAACGGCTGTTCCCGGCTGCGGTGAGCACCGTCGATCGCTGGCACGTCCGCCAATGGGTACAGCGGGTTCAGACGGCGACCGGTGTCGACGTCGCGGCTATGACCGGCGGCGAGACGGAGGCGGTTCAGTCGAACGCAGTGACCCGCAACGGCCAGCTGCTCGACCAAGTACACGCCGACACGAAGGGCAAGATGAGCGCGGCGCTGATGGCCGCTCTGGCGCTGCGTATGACGACGGCGCAGGCGGGCAGCGAGACGAGCGCGGTTCTTACGCGCGCCAAGAAGCGGGTGGCTCGGATTGCGGTCGATCAGACGGACATGCTGGTCGAAGACCTGACTCGTGAGCGGGCGCAGTCGGCAGGGCTGACCCGGTGGCGCTGGCGGCATACCCCCCAGAAGCATCCGCGCGTCGACCACAAGGCGCGGGACCAACGGTTGTACACCGTGCGCACGCAGCCGAATGACCTCCCAGGGGTGCTGCCCTTCTGCAAATGTTGGCAGGAATGGGACTGGTCCTGACGCGATAGCGTCCGCCGTAATCCCTATCCCAGCCGCCCGGTATCCAGCCGGGTATGCTGTTCCACGACCGCGCCTTGATCGACGGAGCCGCCCGCATCACGCCGGGCGGTCATCTCGTTGCGTCAGCCCGTGTTGCCCGCGCGAACAACATCCAGCCGTATACCGCCAAAGAACTTGGCCTGACGGATCGCGCGCCGTCGGACATCATCCGCATCTTCCGCCCCGAGGCTGAGGTCTTTGCGCGGGACGCGATCGCCAGCGCTGCGCATCGCCCGATCACGATCAATCACCCGTCCGCCGACGTTGATGCCGCAAACTGGAAGCAGCTGGCCGTCGGTGACACCGGCGGCGAGGTTCTGCGCGACGGCGACTTTCTGCGCATTCCGGTGATGGTGATGGATCAGGCCGGCGTCTCGGCCGCCACCAGCACCCATCAGGAATTCAGCCTCGGCTACGGGGCAGACCTCGACATGACGCCCGGTCGGTTCGGCGATGCCGACTACGACGGCTCCATGCGCAACATCCGCATCAATCATCTCGCCCTCGTGCCGGTGGCGCGCGGGGGTTCCGAGCTGCGCGTCGTTGACGAGCGCCCTGACCACCTTCGCAACCCGGAGCAACACCCCATGAAGATCAAGATCGGCGACGCCGAGGTCGATGCGACGAACGGCGAGGCCGTCCGGATCGCGGTCGATGTGCTCAACGGCAAGATGAACGATGCCAATACCGCGCTGGCGACCGCGCATACCCAGCTTGGCGATGCCAATGCCAAGGTCGCGACGCTGGAAACCGAGAAGGCGACGCTGGCCAAGCAACTGGCCGACGCCACGCTGACCCCGGAGAAGCTGCGCGACGCGGCCAAGAGCTACGCGCTGGTGGTCGGCAAGGCAAAGGCGCTGGGCGTCGCAGTAACCGACGCGATGGACGAGCCCGCCATCATGGCCGCGGTCGTCACCGCCAAGATGGGCGACACCGCCAAGGGCTGGGACGCCGGTCAGATCGCCGCTTCGTTCGCCGTGCTCGCCAAGGACGCAAAGATCGACGACGCCGGCCGTGACGTCCTGCGCGATGCACTGACCGGCATGCCCGTCAGCCTCGGCGACGAGCGGGCCGAATACGAAGCCGACCGTGCCAAGCGTCGTGCTGCAATTTCCGATGCGTGGCGCCAGCCCGCCGGCGAAGCCTGAGGGGAACTGATACAATGACCATCGTCATCCAGGACACCTACCTGACCGATTATGCGCAGGGTCAGCCCGGCATGCTCGCCGACGGAACCACGCAGGATCGTGTCACCGGCATCGTCGCAGACGCTGCGGGCCTCGCGTTCGGCAAGGCCGCGTTCGGCACCGGCACCGGCCGTCAGGTTACCGGCACGCCGGGCGGCAAGTTCAAGGGCATCTCGATTGCGACCGCGACGCTGATCGCGCCCGTCGGCGGCTCCGCAGACGTCTATCCGCAGTATGCCAGCGCCACGCTGCTCGACAACGGCAACATCTGGGTCACTGCCGCCGCGACCGTCGCCAAGGATGCTGCGGTGTACGTCACCAGCGCCGGTGCCTTCACGTCGACGGCGTCGGGCAACACCGCGATCCCGGCGACCTTTCTGGATGCTGGTTCGAACGGCAGCAATGTCCGCATCCGCGTCGTCCAGCAGTAAGGGGGCAGAATACCATGTTCATCCGTTTCGACGACGCGCAGCAGGCAGCGGGTTTCGCCCAGCCCGCGCTCTACCGCACTCACCGGATGCTTCCGCAGAAGTACCCGTCGTTCGACTATGGCGCGCTGGTGCCGGTCAATACCGACGGTGACATGTGGGACGTCGGCACGCTGGTCTATTCCGGCGACATCGCGGGCAAGGCCGAATATCTCGGCGGCAAGACCTTCGACATCCCGAATGCCGGGCTGAACTTCTCGCAGGGCGCGACCAGCTTCCACCTCGCCGGTGTGGGCTATGAGCTGTCCAAGCAGGAGGTCGAGCGGTTCGCGCGCATCCAGGCGCAGGGCAGCGGCGATCAGGGCGGCGGCAACCTCGGCGAGCGCAAGGCATCGGCCGCGCGCATGGTCGGCGAGAAGTTCGTCTACGATCGCGTCATCCGCGGAAGCACCGAGAAGGGCTTCACCGGCATGATCAACGACCCGCGCGTGCCGACGGCCAATGCCCCGACGGGTGGCTGGGCCACGGCGACGCCGGATCAGATGCTGGCCGACGTCAATGCGGCGTTGCAGGACGTCTACGTCAACAGCCGTGAGACGGCTCTGGCAGACTCGCTGCTGCTCCCGACGTCGAAGTTCCTGTTCATCAACAACGCCCGGATCAGCAACACCGGGACGTCGGTGCTGAAGTATCTGGCCGAGAACAACAGCTATTCGGCGATCAGCAAGCGCCCGCTCAATATCGCTCCGAGCCGCGAGCTGGAACAGGCCGGCGCCAGCAGCACCGCGCGCATGGTCGCTTACGAGAAGTCGCCGGACAACATGGAGTTCTTCCTGCCCGGCTTGTTCGAGTTCATGCCGCTGTTCCCGACCTCGTCCATGACGTGGCGTGTCGACGGGGTGATGAACGTCGGTCAGTTCGAGCTCTACCGCGCGAAGACCATGTCCTACCGCGACAACATCTGAGGTGATGGCGATGAAGACGTTCACCAACCACACCGCCGGCTCGCGCGGGATCAACCTCAAGGGCGGCGGCACGCGCTGGATTGAGCCGGGCGAGACGGTCGAGATCGATCCCGACACGATCGATGGCAAGCTGCCCGACTTCGGCAAGCCGGCTTCGGATGCCGGCGTGGCCGACGAGATCGACACGCTGCGTGCCCGCGTCGAGACGCTGGAGGCGGAAAACGCCGACCTGCGCGCACAGCTAGAGGCGGCCAGCGCTGCGGACGGCACCAAGGGCAACCAGCCCGACGCCGAGCTGATCCGCGCTGCGGTCGAAAGGCTGAACGTCATGAACGACGACCACTGGACCGCGGCCGGCCTGCCCGACGTCAGTGCCGTTTCGGAAGCGATGGGCACCAAGGTCACCCGTGCCCAAATCGAGGCGGCTGCTCCGGATGCGAAGCGTCCCGCCTGACATCCTGTCCCTGCACCTGACGGGCCGCTTCACCTCGCGTGCGGCGGCCCTTTTCGTTGAGGAGCCACGACCTTGATCCGCATCATAGCCGCAGCCCTGCTGCTGATCGCGCAGCCTGTCCAGGCGCAGGTGATTGCTGAGTCCTACCGTAACGCCGCCGGGCAGGTGCAGGACGGCATCGGCATCACCAACATTGCGCCGATCCGATCGACCAGCGTGCCGACGTCGGGTGCCGTGGCGTCAGCCAACGCCTTCCAATCGGCGCTATCGGCTTCCCCGGCGCGCAAGGGCTGTGCGCTCTACAACACTTCCACCGCGGCCATGCTGGTGTATCTGGGCGCCCCGGCGGGCGCGTCCGCTGCTGCATCTATCCCAGTCCCGGCTGGCGGGTCGTTCAATTGCGGCTCGTTCCAGGGGCTGGTGCTGACCGATCAGATCAGCGTCACGTCGGCCACTGCGGGTGCCACCTTTGTCGTGGTGTCGCAATGATCGCCGCTCTGATTGCGCTCCAGGTCGTCTCTGCGCCGGCTGGGGGCGTCGACATGACCAGCCTGACCACCAAGATAGACCGCGCCCAGCAGGCCGCGGATACGGCTGCGCAGGCTGCGGCTGCGGCGTGCCAGCCCAGTGCAACGATCCCGCCTATGGAAACTGTCGGCGGCTCTGCTGGCAGCGGGGAAGCGTGCCGACTTGCCAACGCCGTTCAGCCCCGCATCAGTCGTACCGTGCAGGGCACCACAACGGCTGGTGGAACCGGCTCCGTGACATGGCCCGCTATGCCCAGCCCGCCGCGGCTGACCGTCACGCCGTATGTCGCATCGACCAGCGCTGCCAACGCTCCGCTATGCTTCCCTGTCGCGGGCACGGTCACGGTCACCGGGGCCACGATCAAGTGCTTCACGACGCAGAGCGTCACCGTCTCCATTCTCGGCGCTGTCGTCGCGCCCATCACCACCGCAGCAGCCGGCGTCACGTTCGACGTGCTGGCTCTACCCGCTTCGTAACCCGCCGTAATCCAAGCGCGCCCCGCTCGGTACGCCACCTGTCATAATCGACAGGAGCATGTCCGTGGCGCTCAACCCGCTCACCCTCGACGTAACGTATGCGGTGGCAGGGCGCCGCTTCCAAGCCACTGTGCTGGGGCTCACCGCTGGATCGACGCTTGAGGTACTGGCCGACGGCACGCCGGGGTTCGGATCGTCCAACGGTCGGGTCTATATCGATCGCATGCCGGGCTCTTCGACGCCGGCCACGATCGTGCTGCGCGAGAGCAAGGCCGGCGAGACGCCGCGCGAGAGCCGGATCGATATCTCGGTGGATGGGATCGCGCTGGGGGCGGCTGGCCTGGCGGCAACGAATACTGCCACTGGCGATCTCGCCTCCCTCGACAAGCTGTTCCGCAACATGCAGCGGGCGCTGGACAGCAATCCCTACGACCTTCCGAACTACGGCTCTGGTCCGAGCGCTGGGCTGACTGCGCCGACGCTGACGTGGGAGGCTGCGCCGACCGGCTTGACGCAGCAGCGGCTCATGAACGATGCGGCTGGCAACGATTGGGCCGCGTTCTACGGCGGCATCCCGTCGCAGATCTCAGGTTCGGCCTACGGTTTCCCGGTCGTCACCAGCACGGCCGGCGCTGTCAGCGGTGCCGGCGGCCGGGCTGGCGTCGCTTGGGCTGTCGAGACGGAGACGAACGCGGACAAGATCAGCTTCCGCGTCCTCAACAGTCAGGCGATCCAGTTTCGCGTCCTCGTGGACGGTCAGTTCGTCGGGCGCACGCCAGCAAAGATGGACAACGTGGTTCCGGGCTCGCCGCAGCACCTCACGGTGGCGTTCGCCTCTGGGGCGTCGGCAAAGCCCCGCCGCATCCGCTACGAAAGCGAGCTGAACGGCGACTTCCGTGCCATCTATCTCGCCACCACTCATCGCATCATCAAACCTGAGCCGGTCGACTTCGTTCGCAGCGCGTGGATCGGTGACAGCTACACCGCTTTCGCCACCAATGCGGGTTCGGTGAACAGCTTTGCCCACGACAATTACCCTTCGATCACGCATCGCCTGCTCGGCGTTCACGACGGCAACAATCTGGGCGTGGCAGGCACCGGGTTCGCCTCGGATAACGTCTCCCTTGGGCTCCGCTATTCGTCCCGCATGAACGATCTGGCGTTGCTTCAGGCGCGGCCGGGCGGCGTCGACATGGTGGTATTGCAGGGGTCGATCAACGATCGCGACAAGAGCCCCGCGACGATCCAGAGCGAGGCGTCCGCTGTGATCGCACAGGCGCGTGCCATCGTCGGCGCCGGCAAGCCGATCATCGTGCTTGGCGTCGCTCCGGGGGCTCTCGGCGCTTCCGCCTATACCGTCGCTGCCGGCGTGCTGGCAGCCGAGCAGGCGCTTATCGCCGCCGTCGCCGCAGCCAATGACCCGCTAGTGGCTTTCGTGCCGCTATCCACGGCAACGCCGACGCCAGTGCTGGCGGGCGACAACGCGACCGGCACGGCTTCGCTCTATACGCAGACGGATCTGATCCATCCGACGTTCGGGGCTTCGGTCCCCGGCGTCGGGGGCATGGAATATCTCGCGCGTGCGGCGGCCAAGGGTATCCGTGCCGCCATCACGGCGATGCGCCGCTGATGCGCCCGCTCGCCGCCCTCGCCATGCTGGTCGCTGCGTTCGTCGCAGCGCCAGCATCGGCCCAAATCGATAAGGGCTGCTACAATTACAGCGGCCAGAACGTGTGGACGGCCAAGAGCGCGGACAAGCTGCGCGCGGACATCGAGTGCTTCAAGAAGGCCAAGGGGCTGGCCGACATCAGCATTGCGAACCGCGAGAAGCGGATTGCGCAGCTAACGCCGGTCGCGCCGCCGGTGGGCGATGTCCAAGAGCCTGAGCTGGGCGTAAGCCTCGACAAGGTGCCTGCGCCAGTCGCGAGCAACTTCGACGTGGCGTCCATGCTCGTGCCTTCGTGGGGATCGGGCGCTATCGCTGTCAGCGGCGCAGCGGAAGGCGTCGGTGCGTTCAGGTTCAACTGCAACCCCGGGCAACTCCTTCGTGACGATCCGATCGTCTTCCCGAAACAGCCGGGCAAGAGCCACCTGCACCAGTTCTTCGGCAATCTGACGGCTGACGCAAACAGCACCTACGCCAGCCTGCGGGCCAAGGGCGACAGCACCTGCGGCAACCCGCTGAACCGTTCGGCCTATTGGTCGCCGGCCATGCTCGACGGCAAGGGCAATGTCGTCCAGTGGGATTACGCCCAGATCTATTACAAGCGCTCGCCGTCGAGCAGCGAGGGTTGCGCGGTAGTCGCCACGCGGTGTGAGGGCATCCCCCGCGGCCTGCGTCAGATTTTCGGTTACGACATGGTGACCGGCAAGACGCCGACCGGTTCGGTGTACTGGAAGTGCGACGGGCCGACTGCGCCATCCGGCGCCTTCCCAACGCTGGCCGATGTCGCCACGGTTTGCCGGGCCGGCAATTACATCACCGTCTCGTCGTCCTCGCCGACCTGCTGGGATGGCAAGCGGCTCGACAGCCCGAACCATCGCGACCACCTCGCCTATGCGGACTTCGGCAACACCGGCAAGCTGCGCTGCCCGGCCACCCATCCGGTCGGCATCCCCGCTTTCTCGCTGCAACTGTTCTACCGGGTGGTGGACGGCGACAACCCTACTGAATGGTCCCTGTCCAGCGACGACATGACCGCCATGGGAATGGGGAAGCTGCCCGCAGGCACATCCTTCCACACCGACTTGATGGATGCGTGGGACGACGACATCAAGCACGTCTGGATCGACAACTGCATCGAGAAGCTGCTGTCCTGCAATGGCAACGACCTCGGCAACGGCAAGCAGTTGAAAGACGTGTGGGGCTTCAAGTGGAAAATCGAGCCTCGGGTTGTGCCGATCCCGGAGGCGCGCTGATGGCCGATCTCGCCACGTTCCGCATTCGCTATCCTCAGTTCGCCGCGGTACCTGACGCAACGGTGCAATACTGGCTCGACGACGCCACGCGGTTTGTTGACGATAGCTGGCCGATCGTGACTGACCGGGATCCCGCGATGCTGGCGGCCGCTGCGCACCACATGCTGGCCGGCGGCACTGCGGGGATCACTGACGGCGACGTTTCCGCGTTGCTCGCCGCCGGCGTCACCGACTTCAAGTCCGATCGCTTCTCGGTGTCGTTCGCCGCCGAGGCTGTCGCCGCCGTAACCGCGGGCGGGTTCGCCGCGACCAAGCCCGGTCAGGAGTATCTTGAGATGCTGGGCCGCAACAAGGGCGGCGTTCGCGTCACGCTACCCGGTGCTGCCTGCGCGTGCGACGGCTTCAACGGGTTCGCAGGGCCGCTGCCTTACCCCGCTGCGCTGTTCGGCTGCTGATGTTCGACCGGGCCTTCGCCTCTATCGCGGGCCGCGTCTCGGCGGTGTTCGGCGGTCCGTACTGGCCGGGTTCGCTGGTCGTCCCGGGGACAGGCGGCGGCTATGACGGCGAAGGCGTGTATCAGCCAGGCACCCCGCCGACCCGCATCGCCTGCCAAGTGCAGGTCAATGACGTGACCGATTACATGCGGGCCAACGAAGGTTATACCGACGGCGATGTTTCGCTGCTGGTCATCGATACGAACGCGCAGGTCACCACCGATATGCAGGTCGAAATCGCCGGTGGGCCGCGCGCTGGCGTGTGGATGATTTCCACGCCCAGCCGCGATCCCGCAGCGATCGGCTGGCGCATCAAGGCGCGTCCAGCATGATCCGCATCAAGGACGAGCACGCCGCTCGGCTGGCGAAAATGCACCCGGATCTTGTCATCCTGGCGCTGGGGTCTGCATTGACCGATGGCGCACAGGGTATCGCCGAGGATGCCGCCTTCTCGATCCGCGATGGCGCGATAAGCGGTGCCGGCCATGTCCCATCGCTGTCCGGCCAGCCGCCGAACGCCGACACGCACGACCTTGACCAGTCCATCCATGTTGGCGACCTGATCGAGACGCCCGATCGCGTCCAAACGTCGGTGATCGCGGACAGCGACCACGCGCTCTACATGGAGCTGGGTACGACGCGGATCGAAGAGAGGCCGTTCATGCGTCCAGCGGTGACCAAGAACCGGGCTGGCGTGCTTGATCGTCTGCGCGACACCTTCCGAAAGGTCGTGCGCTGATGGCCGTTGACTATAGCCTGCCCGTCCGAGATGCGGTGATGAAGGCGCTGGCGGCATCGGCTCTGGGCGCGCTCGTACCTGTGGGGTCGCAATACCGCGGCACCGTGCCAGTCGACCGCACGTTCCCGTTCACACGTTATGGCGCGCCGATCGCGGCCCCGCTGCTCGCGTCGGGGCTCGACAGCAGCACGATCCGGTTCACCGTCCATTCGTTTACGAAGCCACTGACCGACGGTGCCGGCCGCGTCATCCGACCCGCTGAGGATCAATCGCACGTCATCGCTGCGGCGATCGTAGCCGCGCTGGGCGACCGCATCCTGACGCTGCCTGACCGCACCGCATCGGTGTCATGGCTGACGACCAACCAGCTTCCCGACCCGCAGGAAGCCGACGTCTGGCACGCAGTCGTGAGCTTCTCAGCCGGCGTGACAGGCTGAGTTCCCGCCGTAATCCAGCTCATGCCGAGCCGATAAGCCCCTCGTAAACGCCCGAGGAGTGCGCCCCATGTCCGTGCCGAAGACCGTAAAGGGTCAGTATTTCGACGTCGCCGTCTTCGCAGGCTCTGGCGACACCGTTCCGACGATCCTTTGTGGCCTGACCACGAAGAACATGACGCACCAGTTCAACACGAACGACGAGTTCCTGCGCGATTGCCAGGATCCGAGCGGCGTGCCGTTTCGCGTCGTCAACGTCACGGGCGAGCAGTTCGACATCAGCGGCACCGGCCTGTTCAATCGCGAGCAGGCGGACCTCCTTCGCCGGATCGGCGGCCGCTCGCTGAAGTACCGCTTCATCATGGGCGAGGATGCCGAAGACGCGGTCGACGGCGGCTATTACGAGGGCAACTTCGTCCTCAGCAACCTCCAGTACGGGGCTGCGGACGGTGCCAATGTCACGGTGCAGAACACCTTCGTCTCCGACGGTCAGGTGCTGTGGTATCCGGCCCCGCCGCTGATCGTGCTCGACGCGCTCTCGCTGACCCCGCTGACCGCTACCGTCGGTGCGTCGTGGACCGGCACGATCGCCGGCAAGACCGCGGGCTCGACGCTCACCGCCACCAGCAGCGACAGCACGTCGCTAACCGTCACGAACAACACCATCACCGGCACCTTCTCGGCCGCAGGCAACAAGACGATCACCGTCACCGAGACGCTGACCGCCGCCAGCAACAGCCCGAAGGTCAACAAGTTCGGCCTCAACGTCAAGGCGGCGTAACCCGTGCAGACGTGGGTCGACCTCAAGTTCGCCGACGGCGAGTATCGCTTCTTTCTCGGGCCGGCGCAGATCGCCGAGCTTGAGAAGAAGTGTGACGCCGGGATCGGCCGCATCTACGGGCGCACGCTGGCAGGACGGTACGGCACAGGTGACGATGAGGTCATGCCGGATCAGGGCGATTATCGGTTCTCCGAGCTGCGCGAGATCGTTCGGCAAGGGCTGATCGGCGGCGCGCAGGGCGTCGTGGATGGCGACGAAGTTCAAGTGTCATCGATCCGCGCCAACGAACTGGTCGAGCGCTATGTGCTATCCCGTCGCGGCCGCATCACCCTGCGCGCCCTGTGGGCGCTGGCCGCCTCGATCCTCTTCGCGTTGATCGAAGGTTACGACCCTGACCCAAAAGCCGAGCCGGGCAGCGACCCGGCGACCCCGACCACCGGTTCGACTACGCCGGAGCCCTGACCAACGCGGCCATGATGGGTATCCCGCCGAGCGAGTTCAAACGGCTGTCGTGGTGGGAGTATCAGGCGTTGGTAGCAGTGTGGAGCGAGCGGCACGACCCGGAGGGAGCCAATCAGCCGGTCGAGGCGCCTGACGCGGAGATGGTTGCCCGGCGACATCAGAAACTCGCTGCTCGCGGGCTGGTAAGGACGGTGCACTGATGGCCGAGGTTGTCGACTCCATCGTTGCGGTGCTGGAAGCCCGCCTGGGCGACTACGCCAAAAACTTCAATGAAGCCGCTGACGCGCACGAGCGGTTCACCCGCACGCGACCGGACAAGTTCGGTCAGTTTTCTCCGCAGCAAGTCGAGCAATATGCGAACCGGCACAAGAAGGCGGCGGGTGACGTCGCGCAGGCTGAGGAGCAGACAACCGCTCGTGTCACTCGCACCCGAAAGGCTCGCTCTGACGCCGAGGTGGCGCAGTCTAAGCGTGAGGCCGATGCGGCGAAAGCGGCGGCCAAAGCAAAAGCAGATGCCGAGAAGGCAGCAAGTCGCGAGATCGCTGAGGCGCTGAAACAGCGTCAGCGCGCAGAGGCAGCGGCGGAGCGCGACCGGCAACGCCAACAGGCTCGATTTTACGCCGCAGGGCCGCGCATCTTTGAAGCCAAAGCGCGGGAATTTTCTGCGGCTGATCGAGCCCGTGATATCCAAGCATCGCGAGAGTCTGCGGCGGCTGTCCGGGCCGCCGAGCGCGAGAAGCAGGAGGCGTTGCGGGTCAGCGAGCGTGAGCAGGCCAAGGCTGCGGCTGAGGCGGCGCGTCGTGCGGAGATCGAACGAGCCGCTTCCGCGGCGATTGTGGCGGCCACCGAGCGTGAGACTGCGGCAAAGGCGCGCCTTGCCGCAGTTGCCGAGCGGGCGTCGGCGCGCGCTGGCGTACCTGCGGCTTCGAACAGCACGCTCGGGCGCACTGTTGCGCGCGAAGCGACTGGGCAGCGTTCGATCCCAGCCGCCGCCCTCGCCGGTGATGCGGCTACCGAAGTCGCGACTGCCAAGGAGATCAATCACCTCGCCGCCGAGCAGGCAGAGCTTCAGGGCCGCCTCACCTTCGCCCGCGGCCGCGACCGAGATGTCATTCGGGAGCGACTGGCGGAGCTGCGTCTGACCCGCCAGCTTGAGAAGGCTGGGCTCGATGACGCTGCGATCGCACTCCGTCTGGACGAGCGGCGAGTACTGGTGACGCGTCAGCGTGCCATCCAAGAGAGAGGCCAAGCTTCGAAGAGCGTGGGACAGTTTGCACGAGGCGCTGGCCTATCCGCAGCTGCTGGCGGCGGGGCGGCTCTCGCTGGCATTGCTACGGCGGTCGGGGTCGGCGTGGGCGTCGAGGTGATCAGCAGCGCGGTCGAGTATGGCAAGGCCCTGTCCAATCTGTCCAAGCAGCTTGGTATCACGACGACGGATTTGCAGGCATATTTGAAGATCGCCCGTGATACAGGCGTTGAGCAGGCAACGTTGTCTTCCGCGTTCGGCCAATTTGCCAGCAACCTTGGCCGAGCACAGCAAGGATCCGACGAACAGGCAAAGGTTTTCAAGGCGCTTGGCGTCGAGATTAAGGGCTTCAAGTCGGCTGGCGACGCCCTCCCTACCGTTATTGACCGCATCTCGCAGCTGAAGGACCCCCTCCAGCGTGCGGCGATCGAGACGCGGCTATTTGGCGAAGAAGGTAGGAAGCTAGACGCGCTTCTCTCAGGCGGTCCGGAGAAAGTAAGTGCGCTGGCAAAATCCCTACAGGAGACGGGGCGCGCGCTGTCTCAGAAGGAAATTCAAGAGCTTGACGAAACCGCTCGCAAGCTGGCCGACGTCAAGGCGCAGTTGCAGGTTGACTTTGCTCGCGTTGTCGCTGGTAACGCCGACGCCGTCATAACGTTGGCGCGAGCTTTCGAGGCGGCTGCTGCATCGGCGGCGAACTTCTTCTCCCGCATCTCGCGTCAGGGCGACCTCGACATCCTGAATAATCCGACGGTAGTCCGTGCGGCAACTCTGGTAACCGGTCGTGATCCTAAACAGGTTCAGCAGGAGGCGTTCAACCGCCAGCTGCAATCGCGAGAAGGGCGTCAGGCGCTTTTTGATCGCAATCAGCAGCAGCTTCGTGCCATTGCCGGGACAGCGAGTATCAACGCGGCCACTGGCAAAGACAGTGTTGAGGATGAGCGCAAGCGCTTACGCGCAGAGCAGCAGACGATTGTCCGCGCAGAGGCCGCAGCCAAGCGTCAGGCGCGCGTGGACGTCACGCCGCCTGTTCGCGCTGGCGCCGTCAATCCTGGGCTGATCCGCAACCTCGACACGCCTAAAGGCCCAAAAGGCAAGAGCGCTGACCAGATCGAGCGTGAGGCTGAGCAGCGCACCCGCCAGTTCAATGACCAGATCGCGCAGGCCACTGACGAATTCCTGCGCGCTCAACAGCAGCTTACCGGCAGCATCGACGCGCGTGCCGCGATTGAACTTCAGCTGCTCGACAACGCGACCAAGGCCCGTCTTGCTGACATCGAGAGCCAGCGGAAGCGCAACGTGCTCGCCGGCGCCGACGCGAAACTGGAACAGGCGCGGGCGGATGAACTATCGGCCGCCGAGCGGAAGGCAGCGGCTGCGAACCGCGAGGTGATCGAGCAGGAACGGACGCTGGATGCGAACCGTGCGCGTGCCGCGATCGCTGCGACGTTGCTGGATGCTGATCAGACGATCCTCAGTGCGCAGCTGGGGATGGCGCGCACGATTGCCGAACGTCGCGACATCGAGCTGAAGTTGCTGGAGAACGCCAAGACGCAGGAGCGCGACCGGCTCAACGCGACCATTGCATCCGCCAAACCGGGTAGTCCGGAAGCGGATCAGGCGCGGGCTCAGCTCGGCACACTCGACCGTCGGTACGATGCCCAGCGCTCCGACGTCGAGTTCCGCAACCGCGGTGTGCTCGACCAGTATCGCGACAGCCTCCCCCGCACCGCCGACCAGATGAACGAGGCGCTGGAGAACGTGAAGGTCCGCGGGCTGCAATCTCTGGACGACGCGATCACCGATAGCATCGGCAAGGTCTTCCAGCTTGGGGGTGCGTTCGGCGATGTGGCGAATGGGATCATCTCGGACCTGATCCGGATCGGCGTGCAGCGTGCGATCATCGGGCCGCTGGCAGATAGCCTGTTCGGTGCGGCTGGTGGTGGATCGGCCGGCGCGGTCGGCGGGTTCCTCGGCAAAATCTTTGGGGGTCGTGCAAGCGGCGGCAACGTGGTCGGCGGCGTGCCCTATATGGTTGGAGAAAACGGACCCGAGCGCGTCGTCTTTCCGACCTCGGGCAAGGTCTATCCGAACGGCGCGCTTCCGACGATCGCGGGCGCTGGCCAGCATACGACGATCATCGCTCCGCAGCACTTTGACCTTACGGGCGTGGTAATGACCGAGCAATTGGTTGGCCAAATGGAGCAGCGCAACCGCGCCTATGCCAATCAGGTTGCTGCGCGGGCTGGGTCCGCAGCGGTGCAGGCTGCGCCGGGGCGGCTCCAGCAAATTCAGACGTTGGGCAGTTGACTTTTGGTCATGCAAGCGGTCGGAAAATTCAATATCGCCATGGCGGCTTCGTTGGTATTGTCGAAGCTTGGCAAAAGATACGATTGTTTGTTCACTAAGTCGTAAGCGTATGGCGAAAATCCGACAAACGCCCCCATTTGATTTTTCCCGTTGACCTCCCCACACACAAACTTCGGGTCACCCGGCTTAGTCACCTGGGCCCCATTCCTGAAGTCGGCGGTTTCAGATTTGATGATCCTTTCCTTGCGCCAAAGCGGGCTAGTAGGGTCAATCAGCTTATCCGACACTGATGCTCTGGCGTTACGGATAAAACTGGCATCTGTGCCGGGAACATACTGGCACGAGGCTACCCAGAAGAGGCACGCTGTGGCAAAAAGTGGTCGCATCCGCACCTCAGTATAGGGTGATAGGCCAATATCGTCCACGACGATGCCTCGGTCAATCCGCCGTAATGCTGCCCGCCGCCCCATCCTACGCCAGCCAGCGTGCCTATCACCGTCCACCTGTGCCGGTTTCAGTTCCGCGACGTGGACTTCCGCCGCGTCGGGCAGATCACCGACGGTGGCACTTCGCTTTCCGGCATCTCCGAGCAAATCGAGGTCGACGGTGGTGGTTATTGGCGGCTTGATGCGACAAACGGCAGCACGCGCACCCGAGAAACCGGACTGGCGTGGCGAGCCCTGTCCGACATCCTCGATGGCGGCGCGACCGCTGTCGATGTTCTGGTGTGCGACTTGTTCTTTGCCCCTGTCGCCGGACATCCGCTGACGCCGCACAGCGATGCGACACCGTTCTCGGATAAATCGCTATACGTCTCTTCTGGCGCATCTTTCACCGCCGCCGCTGCTCCACTGCGCGCAACGAGACTGACAATCAGCGGGGTGGCTGAGCTCCCCCTTATTGGCGGTGAAGTGTTCTCGATCAGGCACGTCTTTTGGGGCAACCGCACCTATCGGATCATTGGTATCGAAGGTGATGTGGTGACAATCCGTCCGCCTCTGCGGGAGGCGATCGACGCAGGAACAGAGCTCAATTTCGACACGCCGCGCTGCCAGATGCATTTGGCGCCCGGGTTCCAAGTCAGTCTGACCACGAATATCGGCCGCTACGGCAGCTGCGCTCTTTCGCTGGTCGAGGACATGCGGAAGCCGGCATGAGACGCAGCTTCTGCATCCGTATCGATTGCGATCCGCCAGCAAGGTTCTGGAGCGGCGTTGGCGATTTATTGGTTCCAGCAGACATGATCGAAGCCGCGCCTGCTGTGTACCTTGGCGGCGGCGAATTGCTTGATGGCTTCACCGATGTCCAGCAGTTCATCAACGGGACCGCCGGGCGGACCGAAATTTCAGTGTCCGGCGTCGCGGCAGCCACGCAGAAGCTGGCGATTGAAGAAGCCGACGACGTTAAGGGTGCCAGCGTCGATGTTGGCGTGATCGTGTTCGATGACGAGTGGCAGGTGCAGTCCGTCACCTGGGCGGCACGCTACCGTGCGGACAAGCTGAGCGTGACGCGGCAGGACACGTCGCGCACGATCACGCTGTCGATGGGCTCCGACGACACCGGCCGGTCGAGCGCACCGCAGGCGTACTGGACGCATGCGGATCAGCAGCGCCGATCCCCGGGCGATATGATCTTCGACCATGTGTCGGGGATAAATTCTGGAACGTCGCGTCCGTTCGGAACCAACGGGTGAAGCTCGCCGACTTCCTCTCTGCCCCGCTGCCTGAGTGGGATTTTCGCCATCACGACTGCTGCCGTTGGGTGGCGCGCTGGATCGTGGCGCGCGATCACGCTTGCCCCATAGAATCTCTAGGGCTGCGCTACAGCACCGAGCGGGGTGCTTTGCTCACCATCAAGCGTGGAGGCGGGCTGACAGCGCTGTGGGGCCGAGGAATGACCGCTGTCGGCGTACCTGAGGCCGCAGAGCCGCAGCCTGGCGACGTTGCGGTGATCCACCGTCCCACGTCGTGCGGGCTTGATGAGGCGATGGCTATCAGGGTCGGTGAGCGCTGGGCGTCGCTGGCGTTGCGCGGGCTTGAGATCGGGCCAGCCGAGCCGTTGAAGGTGTGGCGCCCATGAGCCGCACGCTGGGCAGCATCCTGACGATCGCTGGCAGCGCGGCGCTGATCGCAACCGGCGTCGGCGCGGCCGGCGGGCTGGCGTTGTTCGGCACCACGGCCGGCATCTCGATCGGCGGCGTCAGCACGGCTGCGCTGCTCACCGCATCCACCGCCCTCACCGCCGCTGGCACAGCCCTGTCCGCAGCCGCAGGCACGAAAGCGCCGCCACCCGAGATCACGAAGCTGGCCATCAAAACCGAGCGGCCACCTCGCGTATCGGCCTATGGTCGCCTCAAACTGTTCGGCGCGTACATCCTGTACGAAGCGGCCAGCGATGGCAGCGCGGTTGACGTGTGGGCGTTCCACGATGGCAGAGTGAGCCGGATCGTGGCGTGGTATCTGGGCGACAAGTTGGTGACGCGGCAAGCGAACGGCTTCGTTCTGGGCGGCCCCGGCGGCGAATACGGCAACAACGACACCATCGCCATCGGCGCCAACCTCGGTGCGGCGACAGAGACAGCGCACGCTCCGGTGGTCGCCAAGCTGCCGGGGATCTGGACCCAGGCGCACCGCGGCGATGGTGTGGTGACCGGCTATATGATCTCGCGTCCGGTGAAGGCGAAGGATTATCAGCAGGTCTACCCGGCCGGCGGGCCGAACAACATGCCGCTCGCGATCGTCGTGGAGGCGCAGCCCGTATTCGACTGGCGCGACCCATCGCAATCGCTGTCGGATCCACTGACGTGGAAGTGGTCCGAGAACGCCTGGCTGCACATCGCGCATTACCAGCTCGTGCGGAACGGCAAGACGTGGGATCGGCACTTCGCCCCTACGCTCGATCTGTGGACGGCGGCGGTGAATGATGCCGACAGCCCGGTGCCGTTGCGTGGGGGTACGCAGGTTACGATCGGCGCGAACGCGGGTGCCTCAACCATACAAGTTGCGAACGCTGGCGAATTCGCGGTTGGCGGCCCGATCACCGTTTCGTCTCAGGGGGCGGCTCCACAGACGCGCACCGTGACCGCCATCACCGGTGTCACCATTGACGTTACCCCTGCTTTTTCGAGCATAGTCCCCACTGGGGCTCGTGCGCGCGGGCCTGGAGGCACCGAGCCGCGTTATCGGTCCTGTGTCGCGCACCGTAATGCCGGTGAAGGCTCGGAACCCAAGGCAGTGCTAGGCGCGCTGCTGGCGTGCTGCGACGGCTGGATGGCCAGCCGCGAGGATGAAGCGCTGGTGCCGTATTCCGGCCGTTATTACGAGCCGACCGTCACGCTCGGTCCCGACGAGATTATCAGCTACACGGTCGAGGACGGCATCGAGGACGAAGCCGCGCTCAACAACATCAACGTCACCTACGTCTCGGCGGAGCACGACTACAACGAGGTAGACACCAATCCGTGGACGGACGAGGACGACATCACCCGCCGCGGCGCGCTGCGATCCGCTGACCTGAAGAACCAGGTGCCGTCTCACGCGCAAGCCCGCCGGCTGGCCAAGCGCAAGATGGCACAGACGATGGCACCGAAACGCGGAACGGTCTCGCTCATGTCGAGCGGGTCGGCGGTCCTGTCGCAGCGGTTCATCAACCTGCGGCTGATTGAGGGCGAAGGCACCGAGGACGAGTTCGCGCCCTACATCGGCCCAGCCGAGATCACCGACGTGCGCCGCAACCTCCAGACGGGCGGGCTGTCGGCGTCTTGGATCGCCGCGGACCCGAACATTGATGCGTGGAACCCGGCGACCGAGGAAGGCGAGCCCGCCCCGGTGGGCGAACGTGTCGCGCGCGAGCCGCTGGAGCAGCCGACGATCGTCAGTGCATCAGCGGTCTACTCTGCTGTGGGCCAGACCCCCGAGGGCGAACAGCCGGTGGACCCCGCGCCCGGCCAGACCGCAACTGGCGCTCGCATCCTGATCGCCGCTGATGGCCCTGACCGCACCGACCTGACGTGGTACGCACGCTGGCGAGTTGGTACATCCGGATCGTGGAACGAGCGCGAGTATGCAGACGCTGACCCCGGTCCCGCAGTGTCGTTCACGACCGAGTTCGTGCCGCTGGCGAACAACGTCAACGTCGAGGTGGCGTACAGCGTCGGTGACGGACGGCTGTCCCCATGGTCTGATCCAGCCGTGGTAGACACGACTGGCGGCTAGGCTTCCGCCGTAATGCTCACCCCCGCCCGCGCCCTAACCCGGCAACGTGACGGCGGTACGACAGGCGACGGCTACGGCCTAGCGTCGCCGCGGTGTAAGCGGAGATTGTCGTGGGCGAAATTTCGGATCGGTTCACGGAAGCGTTTCGGGATTTCAGCGTGGCTGGCCTCCCTGCTTCCGGCGCGCATGACCCCGTGAAGTCCGAGATCCGCGCGGCTGGCCGCCTGATCGACCAGCGTATTGCGGGCGCCGTTGCCGGCATCGTCTATTACTCGACTGGCGCCGCGCGTGCGGCGGATACGGCGCGCCCTGTAGGAACCATCGGCAAGGCGGCGGACGAGCAGGACTATTATCGCCGTGAGGGCGCCGGTTGGGTGGTCGACAACACCGTCTATTCCGGGCTCGCCGCGGCTGTGCAGCCCGAGATCGACCAGACTGCGGCGGATATTCGAGGCGAGGTGGCCGTCGCGACCGAGAGCGTTGCCCCCAGCGCGCAGACGATCGACCTGCGATCGGGCACGGGCAGCGCGGTCCCGGCAAACGGCGCGACCCTGATCGAGCGTGTCGGGGCGATCGTCGGGCTATCCATTGCAAGCGGAGCGACTGGACAGGGCGCGTACCTCAACGTCATCCGCACCAAGGGTATCGAACCGTCCGGGCTGGCCGGAGTGCGGAGCCGCATCGACCTGTCGCTGGCCGTCTCGGGCAACTTCAACCGCACGGTCACGCTTACTGTCTACTCGTTCGACCCCGCCGGCAACGCCAGCCTGCTCGATCCTGTGGGTGTGGTCGCCTACCGCATGGCTAACGGCGTCCTGACGCTTTCCGGGGTCTACAACATCCCGGCGAATGCAGTCGGCTTCCAGCTGACGGCCACGCTGGCCAGTTCGACCGCCACCAGCGCCGTGCAGACGATCGAATTGCTGTCCACCTCGCTCGGACCTGCGGTGTCTGACAACGGTCTGACGCGCGCCGATCTGGCGCTGGATGCGCGCGAGCGGCAGTTGTTCGCCGCGGTCGAGCGTGACCAGCGTGTCTATGCGCGACAGGTGCTGGTGACCGCGCCCGGCCAAGGTGGCGAGTTCACGACGATCAAGGATGCGATTGCCGCGGTGCAGCCCCAAGCTGGCCCCGGTTCGCGCGTGCTGCTGCGGATCGCGCCGAAGCCGGGCGCGGCGGCGTATGCCGAACGCTCCATCGTGGCGGACTACATCGACTTCGTGAGCGCCACGCCCGAGCTGGTCTACATCGATGGAAGCCAGCCGAACAACGCCTCGCCAGCCGACATCACCGCTTATTCGACGTTCGATCGGCTGGGCGACTGCTATATGGAGCGCCTTCACATATCGGCCGCCAACGTTCGTTACGGTGCGGTGCACTGGGACGACCCGTTTTCAAGCGGCAAGCTGTGGAAGGCGAAGGACTGCACTTTCTGGCACAAAGGGAATGAAGGCGCGCGACAGTATCAGATCAGCCAAGGTCATGACCCCGACGCGTTCGGGACACCCTATTACATTTGGCGCACGGTCTGCGCGGCCGGGTGCGGCACCTGGGACGATTGCCACGCCGAGTTCTACAATTCGGTCTTCAAGTCGCCCGCGTACCCTTTCGCCGTGCACGACCAGCAAAATGGGCCGTTCGGGGTGAAGCAGTCGACGCTACTGTTCGACGCCTGCCTCGTACAGCCCGCGGTGACGGTCAACCCGACGACCGGTGCAGTGACCGAAGGCGATCCGGCCGGCATCGGGGGCATGGAATTCACCACTTACGGCCAGCGTGTCACTAACCGGGTGATCCTCCGCAATTCCGACATTCGCGGCAAGATCGATGTGACGAAGCCTGGCACCGGCACCGCTACGCGCTCGCGCTGGATCTTCGACGGTGAAGGCAACGGGCCGCTGACGTGGAACGTGCCGTTCGCAGGTGGGGTCGCTGCGGTCAGCCGCATCCTGTGATGCGACGACCGGCGCTATCCGGTCACGAAGGGGAATGAGAATGCAGGATGCACCGATCCACTGCCCGGCTGACGTGGACGCGACTGAGGTCGAGCAGAAGGCGTGTGAGGCGCCGCAGAAGCCCGACAAGAAGCCTGGCGACGTGACCGTGCAATCGGGTGGCGGCGGCACCACGAACCCGCCCCAGCCACCCAAGAAGAACTGACGATGAAGGAAGCCACCTTCGGCCTCGTGTGCCTGCTGTCGATCGCGGTTGCTAGCTGCGCTCGGCACGACCGTGCATGCGCGGTGAAGGTGGCTTGCATCCTGTCGGTGAACTGGCTGCTGTTCAACATGCCGTGGTTCTACCCGCCGGCTTCGTACGCCTATCTGGTGGGCTATCCTGCGCGTCAGGAAGACGGCTGGGCGCTGTTCGACCTCGTGTCGCTGATGTTCGCCGTATGGGCCTGTCTGCGCGTCTGGTGGGCGCCAGTGATCTGGGCGACGTACCTCAACATGCTGGCAATGCACGCGGTCGCTTACACCTTCTCGCTTCAATACGTCGATTACGCTGCGGTTCTCGACGCCGGGCTGGCTGTGCAGTTGGCCGTCATCTTCATGGTTGGGGGACCGGGCTGTGCCGATCGTCTGTCTGCTTGCTGGGATCGCATTCGTTTTGTGGGCCGCGCTTCCGGCTGGCTTCCTGAGGCGTCGTCGTGATTAATCAGGACGAACATCGCGCGCTCTACATCGCCATGGCGGCGCTTGCTGGGTCGGTGACCGCGCTATCGTTCATGCCGTGGCGGACGATGCGGTGGAGCGAGATCGTCATGACCCTCGTCGTCGGCTCGGGCTTCGCGGCGTTCGGCGTGCCGTACCTGGTTGGCGACCTTGCCGGCATCGAGATCGCAAATCTGCGGGCCATCTGCTTTTTCACATACATCGGAGCCACAGGAGCCAACGCGTTCGTGCCCGTCATCATCCGCTGGATGAAAGGGCGCCTGGAGAAGCTGTTGGGCGCGGAGGAAGTGGCATGATTGATAACATGATTGCCATCCTGATGACGCTGGGCCGGTTGCTCGTCACCGTCGTCGTGGTCATCAAGGTCACCCGCTTCCGGGAGACGATGAACGGGCTGGAGCGCACCGGGCTTGGCTTCGTCGGCGGCACCAGCTTCCTGACGATCCCCGTCATCTGGCAGCGCGAGGGCAGCCCCTTCGATCTGTGGGCCGCAACCATCCTCACGTTCGGCGTGCTGATGTTCCTGATCGGACGCACAATCCGCGACCGCAAGCACGACAAGGCCAATCGCGCCGCAGCGAACGAAGCGCGCGGTTATCTGCAAAGCAGGGGAAAGCTATGACCCGAGCAGCACTTTTCGATGCAATCCGTCCATTCGCGCCTGAGCGTCGCTTCCTCGCCAGCCATATCCAGGTGATCGACGCACTGGCCGATGCGTTCGGCATCCCGCGCGAAGGCGATGGCGCCCTGACTGTGGCGTTGAAGCTCATCAAGCAATTCGAGGGCTGCGAGCTGGAGGCATACCCAGATCCCGGCACCGGCGGCGCGCCGTGGACGATCGGCTGGGGAGCGACCAGCGCTGGTATCGTCAAGGGCGTGCGGTGGACGCAGGCGCAGGCTGATGAGCGTCTGGCGTCCGACGTGGCCAAGTTCATGTCGGCGGTCGTCAAGGCCGCTCCTGTCGCCACGGACAACCAGCGCGGCGCGATGACCTCTCTGGCCTACAACATCGGCGAACAGGCGTTCCGCGACAGCACGCTGCTGAAGCTGCACAACGCCGGCAACTACGTCGCTGCGGCTGAGCAGTTCGGGCGGTGGAACAAGGCTGGCGGGCGCATTCTGGCGGGCCTGACGAAGCGACGTGCCGCCGAAGCATCGGTGTATCGGTCGTGAAGCCTTGGGATTGGCCGGACGCGCGCGGCTGGATCGGGATCGGAGTATTCCTACTCACCGTCATGGTATTCGTGATGACCGCCGCTATCCCAGCCCTGCGCGACAACGAGTATTTCAAGACACTCGGCACCCTCGTCGTCGGCGCCTTCATCAAGGATGTGGTGTCGTGGGCCTATGCCGCGACCAAGGGCGGAAGCGAACTTGCCTCCAACAACGCGCAGATCGTGCGCCAGCAAGCAGAGAAGGAACCGCTATGAAGATCAACCTGGGCAGCATCCTGCGCATTGCCAAGGCCGTGGCGCCTGTCGTCGTTCCTATCGTCACCGTAGCTGTCCCAGCGGTGAAGGAGGCGATCCGTCAGGAGAAGGCGCGGCCGAAGGTGTGACTGCTCTTGCTGTCAATGGGGTGGAGTGGTAGAAAGATCGGGCTACGATCGGAGGTCCCGGGTTCAAGTCCCGCTCCGGGGTGTAAGAGACTCCGGTATAGCTCAGCTGGTTAGAGCGCCGGTCGCAGCAAGGGTGGCGACCCGAGAAGAACGGGGAACGTAAGAGCCGGTCGACTGAGCCGGTCAAACGCAAACCGGGCCGGTGGAACTCCGGATAAGCCACCCGTTCAACCGCCCGGCACATCCTCCATCACTCCCGGCACATCACCCAGCGCGGCCACGAAAGACCGCACCAGCGAGCCGCTATCCCAGTCGCCGCGCAGCAGCGCCCGCCGCGGTATCGAAGGATGCTCCCGCCCCATCGTATCGACCAGATGCTCAGGGAAGCGCTCTGCGGCCTGTGCACGGGCTTGTTCGATGGCGGTCATCGCTTGCACCTTTCGATAATGAGGATGCGCGTCCGCTGCACTAGATCAGCAGCCTGCATCGCGCCCGGCGTCGCATATTGAAGCACGCACCAGTGTTGCAGCCGCGACAACTCGTCTACGATGCCGCTGGCTTCGTCGTCGGTGCTTCGTGGCGGGAAGACAGTCACCTCGGTCATAGCCGCTCCTTCTTCATGTTGCCGCAGTGCTCGCATTGGAGAATGAAATCAGACGCCCACCAAGTGCCCCGCTCATTGTGAATGGCATCCTCCCGGAGTAACGTCCATCGGTGCCAGCACCCCGCCCATAAGAACGACAGAAGTGCTTTCATGCACATCCTTTCGACACATAGGCGGGAGGGGTAAGAGAGGGGGTCATGCGAACTCCGCGATCGGGATGCCGGCGGCTTTCGCCCGTCGCACCATGTCAGCGGTCCCCCGGCCACCAGCGAAGGCGAACACCATCGTCGGCTTGCCTTCGTCCAGCATCTGCTGATTGCGGATCGGCCCGGCGGCGCGGCCAAGCCGCTTCCAGTCGGCGGGGAAATTCTCGTAGCGGACCTGCCTGCTATGACACCACAGCCGCGCCAGTCGGTCCGCGCCGTCCGCGCCGCCTTGAATGATGGTATAGATGCGCGATTGCTCTGCCTGCATGTCGAGTGCGCCGAAGAGCATAGCCTGATCGCTGTAGTCGCGACCGCCACAGACAAGGATCCTGTCCATCACCCCACCTCATTATCGTGTTGAGCTGCTCGGGCGCGTAAGGCGGCGGCGGTGAGGGCGAGCGCGGGAGTTGCGGCGGTAACAGCGCAAGCGTCGCCTAAGCGGATGTTTGCGCGGCCATACGGGTCCACGTTGATCCGCTTCCACAACCCGTCCGGCACCAGCGTCATGGCGGCGTCGAGAGAGGCGGTGTAATTGAACGATCCCCGCGCAATTATGCGGTGCATGTCCTTGTCCGGCCCGAACAGGGCGAACCAGATAGCCTGGTCCAACTCCCGATCCGGCCCCGTCGCCTGCTCGACCTTCTTAGCCAAGCGCACGATCTCCGCAGCGTCAGCGGTCATGGTCGGTGTCTCCATAAGTGGCGCGCAGATGCTCGCGGAAATCGTGAATGGCGTGCACCCAAGGCTTGCCGGGCACATGCTCGGGCAACTTATCATCGAGGCTAGCGAAATGAACGACTTCGCTTACCTTGGCCCAATGGATCACTGCATCCACGACAGGAAAGTCATATCCTAGCCACTCCGCTGCTTCAGTAAGCCGATTGCGCAGAAACCAATGTTTGCGGGCTGCTTTTGCCGTCTCTGGATCGAGCCGTGCCGCTATTGCCTTTCGAAGGCTCATTTAACCGCTCCTTGCAGAATGACGTGCTTGCGTAGGGCTTCCCCGCGAGTGGTTAGCACTCCAGTCAGGCGGCATATGTCGAGCGCATAAAGGTGCTTGCACCTGCCATCGACGTACCAGCGGCCGCTGGACCCTTGCCATGCTCCTGCGATCATATCGGCGTCGTGCCCACTCAGCCCCGCCGCCACCTCCGCGATGCTCTCACCCATGACGATCCGTCTCCTTATTGCCGAGGGCGGGAGGCGCGGATTTCTGCGGGTTTCCGGCATCCGCATCGGATAGAGAAAGAGGTGTTTGCTTATTGCCGAGGGCGGTGCGGGCGCGGCGGATCAGGCCATTGGCAGCCGCAACCTTGCCGCTGTACATCTTGCCGGGCCAATCGCCGTAGGGCAGCCGTTCAAGCACGCTGACAGCTTCCTCCAGCACCTCCTCCAGCACCTTAACCCGCTCCCGCGCATCTTCTGTGGGGGTGGGGTCCGTGATGTAGCCGGCCTGCACAAGTGCGTCGATCGCCTCGTAGCATTGCTCGACCCGCATGAAGCGGTCGCGGCTCGCTTCGAACGGCACGCGCGCGGCCTCGGCGTAATCGGCTTGATCCTCCAGCTTATCCACCATGCTTCTCCCCGTTGCCCTTTTGAGTGTATCGGTTCAGTGCATATCCGGCGCTCAGGAGGCCGATCCCGATCTGACCAAAAGGATCGGTGGTGATTGCTACCCCGGCGAATACGCAGCCGAGGATTGCCAGCCCGCCAGCCACTCGCTCCTTCAAGGTATAGCAGGCCATCACCGCTTCTCCCCGTTGCCCGCGCCGTGCTGGTGCGGGGTAAGAGTGCGGGTTGTCCACTCAACGTCAAATGCACGTGAGGCGGCATCCGGTGTATTGCCGAACCCCGCGACCCCCTCTTGCAAATTGTCGCCGTATAGCGCGCACCATTGCCCCCCATCGGGGAACATGCGCGGCTTCAACAGCATGAACGGGCGGGCTCGCTCGCATTCTGCTTGGAACGCCATTTCGGCGGCATTCCACTGTCCATTAAGGACGCCTTGTTCGGATGCGTAGCTCACGCTCCCTTCCCCCCGTGCTGGTGCGTATCGGTGGCGAGGGCGCGGATGCGACAGCGAATATCGTCAGCAATCGCCGCTCGACCGCGCGCCGTGAGCCCACCACCTGATGCGACCGACGCCGCTGCGGACTTCCACACGTCATCCGCCACCTGCGCGCACCGCTCGACCGTAGCCGCGTCCAGCCCCTGCGAGGGGGTGGTGACTTCCACGATAGATGACGGATCGTCCGCCTTCTCCGCTTCCGCTACCGCTTCCTGCACCGACACACCGCGTATGATGGCGCTGGCGAACGTCGCAACGGCCATCGCCTTCTCCGGAGCGCGGCGAAGGTTGACGAACACGGTTGCCATCGCCGTTTCGAGAAACTGGATGCGCTGATCTTTCTCGGCCAGATGATCGCGGGCTGCTGCAAAGGCGGCATCAAGACGTTCGCTCACTTCGCCTCTCCCTTCTCGACCGCACGCAAGGCGTCGTAGGTTTTCCGAGCACGGAACATGGCGAGATGCCACGCCAGCGCATCGCGTTCCTCGGCTGTCGCGTGGAACTGGCTGCACAATTCGTCGAACGACAACATCAGTAGCCCCTCCCGAGAACAATGGTGGCTTGATCGAACGCCTCTTTAAGAGCGGGCGTGCTATGCTTTGCGCCTGTCTCTTCAATTGATCGGCGAAGATTGCGGAGTGCGGTAAGCACGCTCTCGCAGCCTGGCTCCCTCTCGACCGCACCTGTGGGGGCGTTCAGGGCGGCGAGGTTGATTTCGTTGAGCCATGACTCTGCAAAGTCGAGGTGGTCAGTTATATAACCCGGTCCAGCAAAGCCCTTCGCCTCCTGAATGAGTGCACAGGCTTCATCCAGCGCTTCTTGCGCCCGCTCCACCCCCTGCTGCTCTGCTTGCTTGGGTGCGGCGGCGAGCGGGGTGTAGGCGATCACATCTCGCCGACCGTCTAGATAATTGTTGTGGCCCCAATGCAGAGATTTCGCTTTGACCTTGTAGCCATCTCGTAGCAGCACGGGCTGCTCGAAGTCCCAATCCTCGGGCGCGCTGTCACCGCCATTCCACGCCACCATGCCCGCCGGGATAGTCGGCGTCGGGGTGCGAAATTGATCACCTTCCTCACACGCGCATGGTCGCTCGGTCTGAATCGTCATGCCTGTATCGTCACAGGTAGTGCATGGGCCATCGTCATCGACTTCCACCCCATCCTGCGCCGTCGCACCGGGGGCGGAGTGGAGGTGGTAGTGCGCCATTTCGTCAGGCAGCGTGGCGAGGAAGTCAGACGACACATCATCCGCCAGCAGCACGCCGGGGATCATGCGGCCCATCGCGATCAGCGCCTTGCGCAACTGGCGGCACTCAGCTTCCTGCGCGTCCAACACCTCCTGCCATGCGGGCACCTCCCCCTGCGCCTGCGATGCGTCCTGATCGCCAGGTACGGGGGTGGCGGATAGGCGCTGGGGCAAGCCCACCTTGTCGCTGGTGGCGTTGAATTTGCGGATGGTGGCCGCTTCAAGGTCCACGTCCATGCGGCGCGCTAGCTTGTCGAGGCAAATCAGCACGTCAGCGCATTCGTCGGCGAAATCCTCGGGGGCCGCACGCGAACCACGCCAGCCGCGCGCCTCACGCTCCAACTTCTTGACGACATTCAGCAGCTCGCCGACCTCGCCACCAAGCTCGGCGGCGTCGAACAGGATGCCAGCGTCATCAGCGTCACCGATCCACGCCTGATAGCGATCGGTGTTGACGCGCCGAAGCTGGGCGAGAAAAGTCTCGGGCGTAATCTGCTCACTCGCGAGCGGGGTTGCGTCGGTCATGGGATGCTCCGTCATGCGGCGAGGATCGCGTCGAGCAGTGCGCCGCGGTCATCCGCGAGGCGACGGCGAGCAATCTCCGCGTAGGTGGGGTTCAATTCGATGCCGATGCACCGGCGTTGAAGGCGATCGGCGACAAGCCCGGTCGTGCCCGCGCCGAAGAACGGGTCCAGCACCGTGCCGCCAGCCGGACAGCCCGCGAGAATGCAGGGCTCAACCAACGCCGGCGGAAACGTTGCGAAGTGCGCCTCCTTGAAAGGCTGTGTGGCAATCTCCCAGACCGATCGCTTGTTGCGGGTGCCGGTCAGGTTCGGCGCATTGCCGTGGCTATCGCGCTCGCTGCTGCAGGCGTTGTCGAAGCTCTTGCCGCCTGTGTAGACGCCGCCCCCCCGGAAGGTCTTCGCGTTGCCCTTTCCGACCGCCTTCATGGGGCCGTTGGTTTTCCCAGGTACGCGGTCAGAGCCGCGCTGCAGATCGACGTTCTGCGATAGGCGGGCCTCCGAAGCTGCTGAGATCGGTTCGGCTATTGCCGCTTGGTCAAAGAAGTAGCGCGGCCCCTTGCTCAGGAGGAACAGGTACTCGTGCGCCTTCGTGCAGCGGTCCTGCACGCTCTCCGGCATGGGGTTCGGCTTCGACCAGATGATGTCTTGACGCAGATACCAGCCGTCAGCGCGCAGGGCGAAAGCCAGCATCCACGGAATGCCGATCAGGTCTTTCGGCTTGATGCCATCGCCGTGCGGGTTGTTACCCCAGCCCCAGCGCTTCGCGTCGCGCTTACCGCGAGCAATTGCCTCAGGCCCGGCCTCCCGACAGCGCGCAGCCGCTACCGATCGGTCAGCCATCTGGCCAGACGATCCTTGAGGGCCGGCACGCGCGCCTGCGTAGCTGTCGCCGATGTTGAGCCAGAGCGTGCCGTCGTCGCGCAGGACGCGGCGCACCTCGCGGAATACCGCCACCATACCGGCGACGAACGCCTCTGGGGTTTCCTCCAGCCCCATCTGCCCCGCCACGCCATAGTCGCGCAGGCCAAAGTACGGCGGCGACGTGACGCAGCAATGCACGCTTTGGTCGGGCAGCGTCGCCAGCATCTCGCGAGCGTCGCCCTCGATCAGACGAATGAGCCCCCCACCCATCATCCCAGACGAGTTCGTATCAGAGGAGGTCATGCGGCCATCCTCGATTTGATGCAGTTGGTGCAGAGCGGCGAGAACATGTCCTGCGTCTGCGTGTCGTCGCGATCGCGAGGCGGGCGACCTTCCCAGCGGCAGTGAACACCACGCGCGGCGGCTTCGTGCTGGAGACGGTCGATGCGCTCGCCAAACGCCGGGTCTTCCCGCGTCCAGATCGCAAGCTCGCCGACGTCGGCGAAGGCCCCACATCCGCATTCGCCGGACATGCCGAGTGCGACGGACACCGGGTTGCGGCGGATCTGATTGTCGCGCAGGTAGTGATACACCGATGACTTATCGGTCCAGTACATGTGATTGACCCACATCTGCGCCTTATTGAAGGTGATCTCGCGCCCGCCGTAGCCGCTGCGACGCGTGCTATCGTCGTGCTGGATGCCGGTAAGCAGCATGACCTTCTCGCCAGTGCCGCGCGCCTTCGAGCGGCGGACCAGTTCCTCAATCGCGCGCTCCTTAAGCTGGATGTACATGTAACGGTGCGACGCCGGCCCCGGAAAGCCATGCTCAAGCACGATGCGGTCGTAATCCTGCCCGCAGTCCTCCTTGGCGCGGATTTCGGTCAGGTCCCAGCCGTGCCGAACGCACGTCTCACGGACAAAGCGCCGGGTCGCGTCAAGACCGATCCCGGTGTTGATGTGAGCGACCCGGCAGCCGGGCACGTTGTTCATCGCCCAATGCGTTGCGCGCAGGCTTCCGTCTCCGCCTGAGAACAGCGCATAGATGGCGACTGGCTCATGCGCGATCGCAGCGGCAATCACCTGCTCCGGCGTCGGGCGCTCGACCGGGAACATCTCGAACTGAAGCCCGGTCCAGCCCCCATCTTGGTCGAGGGGAGAGTTACCCGACATGGGACACCTCCGGGGCGGGAGGGAGGGGCATCCAGTGCGTGGGCACCAAGCGCCCGATGCCGGACATCTCACCGTCCGGCTCTGGAAAGGCGCGGTCGGTGATCCACACTCCCCAAGGCTCATACCATTGCGCCGCCTCGACGCACGACCAAGGGGCACGGAGCCAAAGCAGAACCCGCGTCCCATCCTTCGGCGCAGTCTCAATCGGCTGCCACTGGCTCATGCCTGCTCTCCCTGAGCTTTGGCGATGGCGGCGCGGGCGGCGATCACGTCAGGACACGGATCGCCGTTGCCGTCCTGCATGTCCGCGTAGGTTGCGACCATGCACTCCAGCGCCTCCAGCAACTCAGGCGCGGCGGCCATCAGGCGGGCGTTTGCTTCAACGCGGCTCATATCGCCGCTGTCGATCTCGGTCGGCCACGGCAACGCCGCGCCGACTAGCCCGTTCGTAGGCGAGTCCAGTGGCGTGCCGTCACTATCAAGCCGCAGACCGATGATCGTGACCCCGCGGTCAGGACCGTCACGCTCAACAGGCTGGCAGCCCCAAGGCCCCGGCGTATGTCCGACGGGAGAGGTAGAGGCGTCAGGCGCCATTGCGGTCGGGCGGGTCATGCCTCACCTCGCGCTTTGGCGATGGCGGCGCGGGCGAGCGTCAAGGCGTGATCGTAGTCGATCATCATCCGCACACCGGCGTCAGGCGCATCATCGTCGCCCTCGTCGTAGGCAATGAAAGCTGCGACGGCCTCCAGAAGATCAGGCGCAGCAGCAATCAACCTCGCGTTAGCAACACGGTTCGGTCCGCCGCACACTGCAACATTGCGGCGAACTTTGGGCTGACCGGGTGCGGTGACGACACGTCCGGTCGTCGTGCCGTCGCTGTCGATCCAAGGTCCGGGAGTTGCGTCAGACATTCTTGCCTCCGAAAAGCATATGCTCTATTTAAAGCATATGCCTTTCCCCATCAAGCGAAAAAGCATATGCTAATTGCCTCGACAGCAGATCATGGCGGCGCTAGTGGGCCGCGCGTGGGTCGGAAGCTGGAATATCCCGAGAAGCGAGAGGTCGCGCTGCGCGAAGGCACGCTGGCGCGCATCAAGGCCGCACTGACCGATGGCGAAAACCAAGTCAGCTTCATGCGCGACGCGATTGAAAGCGAGCTTGAGCGGCGCGGAAAATGAGCCGCTCGGCGCTTCGGGACTATTCCGGGACTGCTAGTGCAGCGTTCTTGCCGCGTTCCGCCGTTGGATGCCGGTACGAAACAAGCGGGTTGCGCCCCTGCCCCCTCTGCGCCTAGGGGGAAAACAGCGTCGGGGAGTGGCGCAGTCTGGTAGCGCGCCTGCTTTGGGAGCAGGATGTCGCAGGTTCGAATCCTGTCTCCCCGACCACCTTTTCCGCCATTTCTTACTCTGCCTCGTAGGCCGGTTTACACCCCGGTTTACACGTCGGCGGAGCTTTGCCTGTTTTCGAAGGCAGGTTGTCGCCGCGTCAATCGGCCTCGTCGCGCGTCCAAGCGACGGGCATTCCGGTGCAGATTGCGGGCCAGTTCCTCCTCTCCGAGCATGCTGACTTCATCGGCTGCGCAGCGGAGAGCGAACGCTGCTTGGTATAGCTGCCAAGCGACTTCACCCCCCTGCACAAGCGAGCGTCGCGCTACCTCGGACGATTTGCGCCTCATGCGATTGCCGCCCGGGCGAGCCGCTCGCCAATGGCCACAACCACCCTCGCCTGATCCGCATATTTCGCTCTGATCGCGGCGACGTCCTTCGTGTCCCATCCCACGATGTCGGCGATCTCGCGGTCGTTGAGCCCCGCGATGCAGCAGCGGGTCACGAAGGTGCCGCGAAGGTCGTGAAGGTGCTTGTCGATGCCGGCGGCCTTCTTCGCGTCATCGAAGCGCGAGCCGAAGCCGGTCGGACTCCACGGCTGCCACCGGCTATTCGACAGCACCGTCTCCGGCAGCGGTCGGCGCTTGTCAGGCTCGAGCTTGGCCATCTCGGCGGCGTGTCGCTCCTTGATGCGCGCGAGCAGCGCTTTCGTCTCAGGCAGCAGGGGCACCGTTGCGAGATTGCGGCCACGGCTCTTGTTCGTCTTCCACACGATCGCGTGCTCACCGATCGCGGCCCAGGGCAGCTTGACCAGATCGCCGCGACGCAGGCCGGTGAACGCGGCGAGCGCGACGCCCTCGTTGACCTCGACCGAAGCGACGGCAGCGACCTTCTCGAAGTCGTCAGCTTCCCAGATCACGTCCGAGCGGTTGTTGTCGTAGAGCTGGCCGATGCCCTTTGCGACGTTCTCGCGCAGCTTGCCGCGGTCATAGCCCCAGCTGAGCAGCCGGGTGAAGGTCTGCATGGCCGCGTCGGCGCTGCGCGGCTTGTCGGACCACTGGTCTCGCCAGTCCATGATGTCGGCACGCACCCGGCGATCTTCGAAGACGGACAGCGGGGCGTCGCCAAACCGCTCCTCAATCCGCTTCAGCCAGGTGTTGTGCGAGGTCTGCGTCGACCTGGCGAGCTTGGTGAACTCCGGCGCAGCGCAGAACGACTTGATCAGGTTCATGATGGTTGGGCTCTGCGGCCCGTCTGTCCGGCCGGCCGCGCGCGCCTCGGCGGCGGCATCGGTGATCGCTGCGGTGACCCGCGGCCGCGGCCCCTCGGCGCGGTGGATCAACGGCCCGCCGCGCCAAGCGTAAACGTAGTGGATCAGCGTTTTGCCCGGGCGGCGCTTGGTGACTATATGCAGTCCGGCTGGCACGAGTGCCTCCATGCTGTTCCGCTTCGAATCTGGCTGACGAGACTTCGGCTAACACCAAAGCTCTCAGCGATCTGGCGCTGACTGCCGCCCGCCGAGCGGATGAGCGCAACCTTTTCCTCATCAAGGACGGCGTTACCGTTCTTTGTGCCGCTGACCCGGCCAACGTGCGGCGCGCGCCCGCGGGTGATCGCCTGCTGCATATTCTCGGCCTGCGTTCCCCAAGATAGATGTGAGGGGTTCACGCAGGACGGGTTGTCGCAGGAGTGAAGCGCGATCGCCTGAGGGCTCGGTCGGGGACGGCCACTGAGCTCAAGCGACAAGTGATGCGCATACCGGGTCACACGACGGAGCCCCATCTTACCGTAACCAGCAGGCGTCTTGGCGTTCTGCCACGGCCAGCACTGGTCTGGCACCCGTCTATCGACTTTGGCCCAGAAGCGGCCGGCTTCAGCGTCGGTCATCATCAGCGCGGCCCGCCCTTCGCCTTCCAGCGCGCGTATGCGTCATCAGATGTCGGTGAGACGCGCTCGGACAGGATGCGAACAGTGCCGTCGGGATCGACCTCGAACCCGCCGACCTTGATGCCGGCGGCTTTCGCCGCGGCGATCGCGCGCTCGATTACAGAACGGCGCGGATATGCTGTCTTCGCAGCGGCGGTCATTGGTCACCTTCCTTCGAGATTTTGTCGCGCAGCGCCTCGCCGGCGGCCGTCAGCGTCAACCAGACGCGCCCCGCCCCGTCGCCGATCGCGTGCGTGCCATCCTCGTGGTGCTTTTCGAGATAGCCGCGGCGGAACAGCGCCAGCGCCGATTGCAGCCAGCCCGATTGCCGCTCGCGCGCGACCGGCCGCGTGTGGCGCAGGCCGTGCCTGTCAGGGGCTCCCAGCGACAGCAGCAGCGATCTCTGGGACGGCGTCACCACATCTCGTCCTTTCGACACATAGGCGGGAGGGGTAAGAGAGGGGGTCATGCGGGACGGGCTTCAAGCGTGCGACGCAGGTGATCCAGCGTTGCCGGGTGGCCATAAATCACACCGTTGACGCGATCGTGCATCACGTTCGGATCAGGCTTGTGGTAGAATCGGATGCGCTGCTTGTGCTTGGCGCGGCGACGTCGAGCGCGACCGGGTGACCTCACCTGCGACCAATCCTCAAATGGGCCGATAACCATCAGGTCGGTGGCGATTAGGCGCAATCCGCCGAACGGCCCAGCGAAAGGATTGTCCATCACCCCACCTCATGCTCGTGTTGAGCTGCTCGGGCGCGCAAGGCGGCTGCGGTGAGAGCAAGCGCGGATGTGGCAGCGGTAACTGCGCAAGCGTCGCCTAAGCGGATGTTTGCGCGGCCATACGGGTCTACGTTGATCCGCTTCCACAACCCCTCCGGGGCCAGCGTCATGGAGGCGTCGAGAGAGGCGGTGTAATTGAACGATCCCCGCGCAATTATGCGGTGCATGTCCTTGTCCGGCCCGAACAGGGCGAACCAGATAGCCTGGTCCAACTCGCGATCCGGACCCGTTGCCTGCTCGACCCTGTCAGCCAAGCGCACGATCTCAGCAGCGTCAGCGGGCATGGTCGGTGGCCTCCAGGTGGTTGCGGACGGCGATGCCGTGCATTGTGATGACGACACGATCACCGAGCCCGATGCGCTGACGGTCGAGGATGCCGAGCTTCACCAGCTTGTCGCCCGGCTTGTACCCCTCCACGAAGAAGTAGTTGTACGGGCGCTCCACGAGGAACTCCCGCTGCGCCTTCGTCAGCTTAGCCGCGATCGCCGCCACCTCCGCGATGCTCTCACCCATGATGATCCGTCTCCTTATTGCCGAGGGCGGTGTCGATGAACTCGGCGGTACAGCCAGCGCAGTCTTCGCTCATGGTCACGCCGTGCTTGCACTCATCGAGTTTGCTAGGCTTCCCGTCAGCCCGCCAATGACAGTGAACTGGCCGCGGCACATCGCCGTCACGGATCGCCTCCAGCGCCTCCTCCAGCACCTTAACCCGCTCCCGCGCATCTTCTGTGGGGGTGGCGTGGATGCGCTCGTATCCGGCAAGAAGGCCGACGACCGCTGGATAGCCGATCGTGTCGTGATCCTCTGGCCAACCGCGCTCACTCAGGTACGCCGCGGCGCGCGCCCAGCGAGCCTGCAATTCGGTGATGGCCTCTCCCGCCTCCAGCTTATCCACCATGCTTCTCCCCGGTGCCTTGGTGCGGGGTGGATTGCGCGTCGTCATAGCAGCACGACGGACAGCATTGAGGCGCGCCACACATGAAGCAGTTGTCGATGCACGGCGATCCGCATTCATTGCAGGTGTTGCCGTTCGGATGCGGGAGTAGATCGCTGATCCTGTCGACGGGCTTTCCGGTCCAAGGGTTTGCGTATGCCATCATGCCTTCCCCCCATGCTGGTGTGGTTCGGTGGCGAGGGCGCGGATGGCGGCGGCTGCGTCAGCGCAACCCTGCTCGTATCCTGCGCCGTACTGCATGGCCTCGTCGCTCTCGTCGTCACGATTGCTGCGCTCGGTCTGCGTCTCCGCCACCTGCGCGCACCGCTCGACCGTAGCCGCGTCCAGCCCCTGCGAGGGGGTGGTGACTTCCACGATAGATGACGGATCGTCCGCCTTCTCCGCTTCCGCTACCGCTTCCTGCAACGACACACCGCGCATGATGGCGCTGGCGAACGTCGCAACAGCCATCGCCTTCTCCGGCGCGCGGCGCAGGTTGACGAATACGGTCCCCATTGCCGCTTCGAGAAACTCGATGCGCTGATCCTTCTCTGCCAGATGGTCGCGTGCCGCTGCGAAGGCGGCATCAAGACGTTCGCTCACTTCGCCTCTCCCTTCTCGACCGCACCACGATTGCTGAAGATCACATCAAGTCTTTCCTTGAAGCCATTCATGGCATTGTCGGCGATGTGGTTCGTTTCGCACTTGGCGGCTGCGTCGTAATCTGCATGTCGCTTGTGACAGGTGCAGCATTCCCAAAGGGTCCACGGTTTTGGCATCATCCGCGCTCCTTCTCGACCGCACCAGTGGGGGCGTTCAGGGCGCGACGTGCGCGGCGGATCAGGGCGTTCGCAGCAACCGTCTTGCCGCTGTACATCTTGCCCGGCCAATCGCCGTAAGGCAGTCGTTCAAGCACGCCGACCGCTTCCTCCAGCGCCGATCGCAACGCCTCCACCCCCTGCTGCTCTGCTTGCTTGGGTGCGGCGGAGAGAGTTGCGTTATGCGCCGACACGATCTTCGTGACTTCGGCGTGCGCAGTTTCGTCACCGCCAAAATAGGCAATCAGATTGCCGAGTTCATCGGTGATAGCGGACCCTTTCTGTGGCTCCGATCCATACCAGCGCTCACGCCACCGCTCCGCCACCTGCGATGCGTCCTTATCCCTCATGCCAGCACCATCCAGTCGCGTGCCAGAACGTCGGGCGTCGAAGCGTTCCAGCCCGGCTGTTCCGTACCGATCGCGGTATGCAGATATAGGGCCGGTTCAAAGCCCGCCGCGCAGACCAGATAGACATACATGCCCTTGCCGTTCCATCCGGCGCGTGCGACCTTGTGATCTTCGATCATCGCTTCGACAGCTTCTCCGAAAGTCATCATTGCTCATCTCCGCCCGTCGAGGGGTTGGACCAAGGAAGCCAGCCGACAGGCGTGCCGCTACCCTGCGAAAAGTGATCGTGGGTCCAGCACCAGCCAGCGAATTTCCATTCGTCCACGCCGGTGTTGACGAGGTCGTTGAAGCCGATCGTCCACGCGGTCAGGGCGTCGTCCAGCGGTCCACCGCCATCGGTGTAATCGACCAACAGGCGAAGCATCGTGCCGTCTTTTGGCGCTGCATCCATTGCCATTGTCGTCTGCCCGCAGCTTTCTCCTGCGATGAAAGCTGCAAGCATATCCGCGCTGGAATAGTCGTAGAAAGTGTAGGTGCCGGGGAAAGCCAGCATCGTCGTACTTTTGCCGCATCCACTCCTGCGCCGTCATCTGCTCTGCTTGCTTGGGTGCGGCGGCGAGCAGGCTTTCCAGCGCTGCGTTCCACCCCTTATCCCAATCGTCGTTCGGCTCGACAAAGCGCTCACGGCACAAGTCCGCCACCATGTCCGCCGGGATAGTCGGCGTCGGGATGGCAATGCGCTCGGCAACCTTGCCGCAGTCAGCACCTGAGGCGTGGCAACGCGGGCAATACACGTCGCTGTCGTCTCCCCAGCTATCGGTGCCGCACAATTCCGACGACCCGACCCATCCGCACCGATCGCAGGACGCGAGATAGTACGGCTCGCGCAAGTCAAACGACACGATCGGCCCGGCATAAGCCGCCATCTGCTTCAGGTCTTCAAGGCGGCGCTCATCCGCCGTCAGCTCCCCATCCTGCGCCGTCGCACCGGGGGGCGGCGAGGTACGCCTCAACGATACCATCCGCGTCTGCGGCTGCATCGTCTGGCGCAAGACCTGCATCGCATTGATAGCGGTAGATCACCTCGCGGAGACGCTCCCCCTGCGCCTGCGATGCGTCCTGATCGCCAGGTACGGGGGTGGCGGATAGGCGCTGGGGCAAGCCCACCTTGTCGCTGGTGGCGTTGAATTTGCGGATGGTGGCCGCTTCAAGGTCCACGTCCATGCGGCGCGCTAGCTTGTCGAGGCAAATCAGCACGTCAGCGCATTCGTCGGCGAAATCCTCGGGGGCCGCACGCGAACCACGCCAGCCGCGCGCCTCACGCTCCAACTTCTTGACGACATTCAGCAGCTCGCCGACCTCGCCACCAAGCTCGGCGGCGTCGAACAGGATGCCAGCGTCATCAGCGTCACCGATCCACGCCTGATAGCGATCGGTGTTGACGCGCCGAAGCTGGGCGAGAAAAGTCTCGGGCGTAATCTGCTCACTCGCGAGCGGGGTTGCGTCGGTCATGGGATGCTCCGTCATGCGGCGAGGATCGCGTCGAGCAGTGCGCCGCGGTCATCCGCGAGGCGACGGCGAGCAATCTCCGCGTAGGTGGGGTTCAATTCGATGCCGATGCACCGGCGTTGAAGGCGATCGGCGACAAGCCCGGTCGTGCCCGCGCCGAAGAACGGGTCCAGCACCGTGCCGCCAGCCGGACAGCCCGCGAGAATGCAGGGCTCAACCAACGCCGGCGGAAACGTTGCGAAGTGCGCCTCCTTGAAAGGCTGTGTGGCAATCTCCCAGACCGATCGCTTGTTGCGGGTGCCGGTCAGGTTCGGCGCATTGCCGTGGCTATCGCGCTCGCTGCTGCAGGCGTTGTCGAAGCTCTTGCCGCCTGTGTAGACGCCGCCCCCCCGGAAGGTCTTCGCGTTGCCCTTTCCGACCGCCTTCATGGGGCCGTTGGTTTTCCCAGGTACGCGGTCAGAGCCGCGCTGCAGATCGACGTTCTGCGATAGGCGGGCCTCCGAAGCTGCTGAGATCGGTTCGGCTATTGCCGCTTGGTCAAAGAAGTAGCGCGGCCCCTTGCTCAGGAGGAACAGGTACTCGTGCGCCTTCGTGCAGCGGTCCTGCACGCTCTCCGGCATGGGGTTCGGCTTCGACCAGATGATGTCTTGACGCAGATACCAGCCGTCAGCGCGCAGGGCGAAAGCCAGCATCCACGGAATGCCGATCAGGTCTTTCGGCTTGATGCCATCGCCGTGCGGGTTGTTACCCCCCGCCCCAGCGCTTCGCGTCGCGCTTACCGCGAGCAATTGCCTCAGGCCCGGCCTCCCGACAGCGCGCAGCCGCTACCGATCGGTCAGCCATCTGGCCAGACGATCCTTGAGGGCCGGCACGCGCGCCTGCGTAGCTGTCGCCGATGTTGAGCCAGAGCGTGCCGTCGTCGCGCAGGACGCGGCGCACCTCGCGGAATACCGCCACCATACCGGCGACGAACGCCTCTGGGGTTTCCTCCAGCCCCATCTGCCCCGCCACGCCATAGTCGCGCAGGCCAAAGTACGGCGGCGACGTGACGCAGCAATGCACGCTTTGGTCGGGCAGCGTCGCCAGCATCTCGCGAGCGTCGCCCTCGATCAGACGAATGAGCCCCCCACCCATCATCCCAGACGAGTTCGTATCAGAGGAGGTCATGCGGCATCTCCGAAGAGGTTGCCCTGTCGCTGGGCGTCTTCGATGCGGCGGCAGGCGATGTCGAAGAATGCGGGGTCGCGCTCGATTCCGGTGAACAGGCGACCGTCCTGCACGGCTGCCACTCCGGTTGATCCAGAACCCATGAAAGGGTCACAGACGGTCCGCGCTTTCGGTGCGAAGGTCAGGCTCCAGAGCATGACGTTGACCGGCTTCTGTGTCGGGTGGACGCGCTCGCCATCGCGAAGCGAAGCCAACCCGTTGTTGCACTGCGCAAACTTCTTGACAGATGCGCCGGGAATATTGGTCCAAGCCATCTCTCCATCAGAATACGAGGGCATGGAGTTGAGCTTGTCCCAGAACAGCCAGCGACCACCCTGCGGAAGAAGGTCCGCAAAATAGTTTCCGCCCCAGATGATCGCGTGCTTGCCGGCGTTCACGATCGACTGGAAGGTCGCAGCGTCAGGGCGCTCACCGTCCCAGCCGCCCGCATATTGCTTCGGCCGGCGGGCATAGCGGCCGCTCGCGTCGGTGCCGCCACCACCAGCCCCGCGATCAGCTCCGATCCCGTAAGGCGGATCGGTATCTATCAGGTCGAATCCACCAAGCGCAGGCAGCACCTCGCGACAGTCACCCAGATACAACGTCGCGTTGCCGATGACCTCACGCCGCTGCCAAGTCCCACCCCCATCTTGGTCGAGGGGAGAGTTACCCGACATGGGACACCTCCGGGGTGGAGTCTGAGCGTTCATGGCACCTCTCCGCACCAGAGCCCGCACTCGGCATCCATCTCCGGGTCGTTGTCGAAGAAGCCCCCGGCGAACAGATCGGGCTGGCGGCGCACGTCGCTGATCAGCTCGGCGTAGCTGTACTCGGTCACGAAGCGGTTAGACGCGCACTTTACGTCGACGCGGCGGTCGAGTTCAGCTTCTTGGTCGGCCCACCATTGCAGCGTGCCGGGCTTGGTGCGCTCCACCTCCCACAGCTTCGGACGCGCCTTTAAGAAGCATCCGTCGCAGTTACCCTCAAAAGGCAGCAGCTGGAGGTCGAAATCCTGCGCGGCCCAGAACGCCCGCACGTCTTGATTGGACACACGAGCATCGTCGAGTGGCAGCGCCACAGTCCAACGCTCTTTGTTCGGCGCGCGCGACTTGGCGACGCGGTGCTGCTCGTCGTGTCGCAGCCCGACGACATTGGTCCAACGGTCATAGCCGCGCGACTGCATGAACCACTTCATGACCCGCACCTTCAGCTCGGAGGTGCAGAAGCGGGTGACAGCGTTCGGGGTATACCCCTTGACCGTGATCAGATCGGCGAAGGGACGACCGTCGCGCGAGGCGCTATTGTATCCGACTTCCTCGAAGCGCTGATCGAAGGCAATGACATTACCATCGTCATCCTTCGTTCGCCGGGTACGCCATTCCAGCCAATGGATCGGAACGCCCCAGCGCACCTGGCATTCATGGACAAACCGCAGAGTTTCCTCGCGCTCCTTCCCGGTGTTCGCGAACGTGACGTGGATATCCGGTGCAAAAGCTCCCCCGGCGGCATCCAGCATCATCTTGAGCATGTAGGCTGACGTGCGCCCGCCCGAGAACGAGATCAGCGCCGGACCTTCGATCAGGTACGGATTGGCCTCCGACTGTCCGACGGGAGAGGTAGAGGCGTCAGGCGCCATTGCAGTCGCTCCGATTGGAGAGGTTGAAGAGCCGGCTGCGGATGCGGCGCAGGTCCGCGGTGCGCGCGGCGGAGGCTGGCGCGGCGAGCAGGCGCTCCCGTTCAGCGATCAGCGCGCCGCGATCGGCGGTGCGCGCCGGCCCGCCGGTATGCGGACGCGTTCCGAAGGTGCCGCTCACGAGGCGATCGCCAACACGATGCTGAGGCCGAAGATCGCGCCCAGGATCGCGCCGAACATAGTGGTCCAGTGCAGTTCCCGATCGTTCAGCGTGGTGATGAGCGGCAACAGGTCAGGTCGGGCCTCGACCTGACGAATGAGCGGGCGTGTCGGTCGCAGCCAGTCGGACGACCGCTGAACGGTTGGACGAGCCATTACCAGATCCTCTCGGGACGAGTGCGGGGAGCCTTGGCCCAGCCGTCGGGCTGGACGAGCTTTGAGGGACCGCCGGGGGCGATCACGCGGATGCGGCCTTCCGTGCCCTTGCCGATCACCGGGCAGTCGAAGGCGAAGACGGGCGGCATGCTCGTGCGCGGAAACCAGACCTCGTCCTGCGTCGCCTGACGCTTGACCGTCATTGTCTCGACCGTCTCCGGGTCGAGCCCGCGCGCGTTGAGTTCGTAGAGCTGCTCCTGGGTGAAGCGCTCGCCGCCTTCCTGCGCCGCCCGGTTCTTGGTGCCGTTGATGATGGTCCCGAACCACGGCGACGGTGCGTTGCCGCTGGGCGTCCAGTGGCAGTGATGGCCTTGACGGCCGATAGGGGGCGTGTCGGGGTTGTGCTCAGGACGTGCCAAGGCTGGCCTCCAGATACTCACGGCCGGCGCCATAGGCGGCCAGCGTGTCGACGGCCTGTCGGGCGACGTGCTTGGCGAAGGCGAAGTTGACCCTCGCCTCTTCAGCGGCCTTCTCAGCGTAGCCCTCAGCGGTGCGGACGTTCGCGAGCAGCGCATTCACCGCTGGCGATTTCCGCTGTCCGCGCACCTTCTTGGTGATCGGCTCCGCACTCTCGACTAAGCGGACGAGGGTCTCGGTGGTGACCCCCACGCGGGCGGCGTGCGCGGCGATCGCGTCGACCAAGTCGGCGTGACGGTGCTGGATTGCCCCGAGGGACTGATACTTCTCAGGATCAGTCTGCGCGGTCAGGAAGTCGCGTCCCACGCGGCGGTAGAGCGGGATGACGAACTGCAACGCCTCGAGCGCAGCATCAAGCTCCGGGTCCAGCTCGGCGACGGTCACCGGCTTCATCGCGGCGCCCCGTCGATGTCGGCCCAGCGCGCGCGGTGCGGAGACTTGCGGCCGTACTCCCGGCCAGCCTCGGCATGGTTGACACCATACTTCGCCTGCCAAGTCAGGAGCCCGATGCGATCCTTCTCTTCGTGCGCGCCGCGGCAGAGCGGCACAGCGGTGAAATCATGGGCCTTAAGACCCATGCCCTTCGAGCCGTCGGCATCGCTATGCGACGCCTCCATGCGGCCGGTGCAAACGTGCCCCGCCCTGCCCTCAATCAGGCACGGCCGGCCACGCAACCATTGCAGGTGTTGAGGGAATCGGCGCTCGGCGTCGGCGCGGTGGCTGTTCCGCTTGCGCGGGCGCGTGTCGACGCGGATCACGCCAGCACCTCGCGATAGGCGACGATGTCGCTCTGATCGCCCTTGTGCAGCCAAACGCAGACGGACGCCCACACACCTTCCGCGATCCGCGGGCGGCTGGACTCTACCCCGTCACGATATCGGAGGTGGAACCGGCGACCGATCGGGAGCGGGCAAAGGCCCCCTGCCCACTCGATCCACTCTGCTGAAGGTACGCTCGCAAGCGCCACGATGATCTCCTCATCACCGTCTTCGGCAGCACCGCGCTGCGATCAGGTGATGAGGGTTATTCGCATATTGCGAATGTCAGATCAACAACATTATTCGCGTTCTGCGAATTATAGGTCACCCGGCCCTTGCGCCGTCGCCACATTGCGGCCTTGGTAGGGGAACTCGATCAGCGACTTTCCTACGGAGATGCCATATGGGTAGCGCTCAAAAACAAGCCGACCCTCTTTGAAGCACCAAAACTCGCGCTTATTGTCCGCGATCGGGCCCGCCGTACTCTCAACATCCCCTATTTCCCGCCCGCAAGGTTCCCCATATGCGGCGACCAGATTATCCCTAACAGCACCCGCATTCTCTATGGGAAACTGAATTGCTAAGCGCGAGAAGCGACCATCAGTGAAGTCCAAGGTCTGCTCGGCAGTCGCCGCTCCGGAAATTGGCTCGCCAATCAACGAGCAAGTGCCGCTTCCCGCCTTTGTGTTGCAGTCACTTACCAAGCCAACCTTCTTCGCGGACAGCAAGGTCGTGGTGACATCGATTGTTCGAAACGTGAAGGGCGGTTCGTCAGCGCCGCATCCGGAGATAGCCAGCATTGCAATTGCCGGATTAAACCACTTCAGCATACTCACCCATGTGTACCGGTGCTCGGGACAATCACCTTAGCAAGCTCGATAATTTTCTTCTTCTGGTCAGGGTCTGCTGCGAACCACACTTCGGCAATGTCGGTCGGTAAGTCAGTGGGATCATGGTCAAGTAGATGCCCAGGGGTTGTGTGCAGGATCGGTGCGAGGCGGCGCAACCACTTCGCTGACAACTGACGCTTGCTATTAACCAAATCGCTAACCATGCCGGGTGTGACGTTTCCGCCTAGCGCTGTGGCGAGCTGTGCACCATTGACACCTCTGAAGCGCATCCACGCTCGCAAGTGGTTTGGTCCGCCGTTCTTGTCTACGTCATCATCCATGCTCGCATTATGCGAACATACTTGATCCGATGCGTTCCCGATATTGCGATATTCGGCGCTTGCGAAGACAATCGCAATATGCGAATGTTGGGCTATGGATAGTGATCTTCGCCCATCCGCCTTGGCCAAATCGGTCGGCATTAGCCTCTCCTATGCCAGCGAGGTGTTGAGTGGTGCGCGAAGCCCGTCGCGCCCCCTTGCAATTCGCATCCTGCGCCGCACTGGCTGGAAGCACGACAGCATCAAGGCGCTGACCCCAGAGCAGATCGACACGCTGGAAGCTGTAGAGCCTTGGCGCGCCGCCCCGGCCGAGCAGGTGGCAGCATGATCCGCTTTCTTTTTCGCCGTTTCCGAGCAGAGCGGGCCGCGCGGCCGATCGCGTTTGCCGGCCCGCTCTGCTCGTCGAGCGTCAGCCCATCGGAGATGGATTGGGCGCGTCAGCAGGGGGGCGGCTGTAACTGTTCTCTGGCGCTGTCCACCACGGGAAATTGCGGGCGAGGGCTGTCGAAAGCTCATCTGACAGAGGCGGGAAGTTGCTGAAGATGGCATCGAGCGAAGCCTTGATGGCCTCTTGGGGCACCGTGCTTTGGGCGTGGGCGAGGAAGACGATGAAGCCCCGGAAGGTGGCTTCCGAAATGGCCTTGTCGCGCATGATCTGGATGCTTGGCAGCGGCATTCGCGTTCTCCGTGGTGATGTTGCAGCCACACGGTGGACCGGAAGGGGTCGGGCGTCCAGCCTGACCCCGGAAGGTTACTGCGCATGACCTGCGCCTCCTGCGGGTGCGCCATGTGCGCCCATCCCGACGCCATCTTTGCTGGCGTTGTACCTGATCCTTCTTCCGATACCGCGGCTGGGTTCCCCAACTCCCTGCCCCGCCGCGGTGCTGCCGGTGGCAATCCTGTGACCCCCGTCACCGGCAGCAACCCCTTCAACGAGCGCGCGTGCGACAGCGAGGCGGATAGCCTTGCCGGCGGTGCGCAGTGTGTCCGTATTCATTCCGGAGGCGATACGCTGTGAGCGATCCGCACATCCACAACCGCTACCGCACCATTCCCGCGTCGAAGATGCTTACCACGCTCGGCGAGAGCTTGGAGCGGATCAAGGCGCAGGATGGCGCGACCGACGGCGACCTGGGCGCGGTGCTCGGTAAGAGCGATGACACTGCCGCGCGCTATCGCACCGGGCTTGCCGAAATGCCTGTCGTCGCGTTCCTGCGCGGCTGCCGCGAGTGGGATGGCCGGTTCGCCAATGACGTGCTGGCGTTGGTGGGTATGCGCCTCGCGCCGATTGACGGCAGCGCCGCCTGCGACGGCCGCTCGGCCATAAAGGTTCTGGGCGCGCTGATCGGCAAGAAGGCGGAGGCGTTGGAGGACGGCGTCATCACCGACGACGAGGTCGACGACATGTGGCCGGAGATCGAGGCGGTGAGCGCCCACATCGACCGGCTCCGCTCGGAACGCGCGCAGCGGATGCGCCGCATCGGACAATCTTGAGGATCTGAACGCCGCCAGCGAGCGGCCAGGAGTAACGACAATGCCGAAACAAAAGGCGACCCGGCGTGTGTTCGGGGCGAACGGAAAAGTGCGTTCGGCGCGCGCGGGGCTGCCGACGGCGGTGATCGCCTGTGACGCTGGCCGGTTCTGGTTCTTGCCGGTGACCCCGGCGGCCTCGGTGCCCGTCGTCAGGATCGAAGCCCGTGGCTGATCAGGTCGACGAGGCGAACGGCATCGCCGAGCAGCACGCGCAGCGGTTCATCGATCGCGCCCGCGCCGCGGCGGCGCTGCCTGACCCCGTGCGCGGCGACTGCGAGGCTTGCTGCGATGAGGACGTGATGGTCCGCGGCGTCGGCGGTCTGCACCGCTGCACTCCCTGTCGCTCGAAGTGGGAGAAGCGTCGGTGACCCGCTCCTGCACCAGTTGCGGCAAGTCGATCACCCGCAAGTCCAAGAAGGGGCTTTGCCACGGCTGCTCCTGTGCCGACCCCGCGGTTCGCGCGAAGAAGGGTCAGCTGAGCCCTGAGCAGCGCGCGCGCCGCGCCGCAGCCGCCCGCGCCCTCAGCGCTGATCCCGCGATCGTGGCCAAGCGATCTGCCAAGGGGAAAGAGACCTTCCAGCGTCCCGAGGTCAGGGAGCGGCATTACGCCGCCTGCATGGCCGCGCAGGAGCGCATGGATCCTGCGGTCCGCGAGCGCCAGCGCGAAGCCGGCCGAGCGTTCGGCAAGTTCAATCTCGCCCATACCCGCACCGCCGAGGCCCGCGCGAAGTCAGGGGCGGCAACTCGCCGGACCCGCATGGCATGGTGCCCCGAGGCATACTGGCCGCTCAATGCCAAATTGGCGCGGGATGGTATCCGTCTGGACGACCGCAAGCGCATGATCGCAGAGCAGGTCGCCGCCGATGAACGGGCGAAGGACGCTGCCCTGACGCCGTTCGAGCGCCAGCTCGCACGCGTCGCCGCTGGCGCGAAGCTGATCGAAGTGCGCCCGATCCGCCGGATCGAACCCGACATGACGCTTGGCGGCGTCGCGAGCAGCTACCTATGAGCGCGCCTGAGCACACCGCACGAGCCGGTAAACAGGCTCAGGCTTCCACCGTGTCGATGGCGCGGATGATGGGGCTGACAACCGCCGCCGGGATGCTTGGTGGGCAGGACCGGCTGGCAGATGCGCTGTCCATACAGCCTCGCAGCCTCCGGGCCAAGCTGTCAGCCGAGCGCGGCATCTCGAACGACGATCTGATCGCCACCGCCGACGCGCTGGATGAGCGCATCAGGAAGATCGCGGATCATTCCTTCAAGCTACGCGAGGAAGCCCATGCGGCGGAAAGCGCGGGATCGGAGCCTCTATGACCGACCTGTTCCATTATCCGGCCGCACCTGGCGCACAGGACCGCGACACCTCGCGCGCAGCGGCGGCGGCCATCGCACCGACTGCGTCAGCGCTGCGCGATCGCGTTTTATCGCTCTTTGAGCGATCGAAAGGCCTGACCGCCGACGAAGCAGCTGGTCGCCTCGGCCTGAGCATCCTCTCGGTGCGCCCGCGCGTCACCGAGCTTTCGCGCGCGGGCAAGCTGCGTGACAGCGGGGTGCGCCGCAAAAACGGTTCGGGCCGCTCGGCGATCGTGTGGACGCCGGTCTATCCCGCAGCTCTTAACATGCAGCGCGTCGCGTGAGCTTCGCCGCCCTCGCAGCCGTGTCGAAGATGCGGGCCGGCTCGGCGGCGGAGAAGCTTATCGCGCTCGCCTATGCTGATCGGCACAACGAGGAGACCGGCTGCGCTTACCCGTCGCTGGCGTGGCTCTGCGAGTTCGGAAGCCTGAACCGCAAGACCGTGATCGCGGCGGTGGCCCGACTGGAGGCCGCAGGATTCCTGACGGACACCGGCGATCGCCAGGGCAACACCAAGCAGATCAAGGTCTACCGCATCGATTTGGAAAGCATCCCGAAAGCGGAACCGTCCCACAAACGGAACCGTACCGAAAGCGGAACAGTACCGAAAACAGCCGCCGAACAGTCCCAAAAACGGGACACGGATACTGTTAGGGAACCTACTTCTCCGAAGGCTTCGCCTTCTCCGAAGCGCGCGCGCTCGACCGAACCCAAGCTCAAACCCTTTCGATTGCCCGCTGACTGGAGGCCGACGCGCTTCCCTGACGGCACGGTGGCCCGCGAGGTGGCCGACCGCCGCGGTCGCGACTGGTCCCGAGCCGCGGTCGAGAGCTTCCGGCTCTGGGCGGCCAACGCCGACGACAAAGACGGAGTGGGTCGCAAGCTCGATTGGCAGGCCGCGCTGGCGAAGTGGATCATCGAACAGGACAAACGAGATGGGCGATCGGGCAACGGACGTGTGGGCGGAAACGGGAGCGGTGGTGACCGGACCTTGGGGGCGATGCAGGACTTCGTCTCAGGTGGTCCTGTCGACTGAAACGTCGCCGAGCACCGACAACGATCGCGGTCGCTTCGCTAAGGCAATGGGTGGTTGCCTGGCCTTGGTGGCCCCGACGGGCATGGCGCAGACGGAGCGGCGCGTCTGGATGGAGGCGGCATTCAGCGCGCTGCGGCATCTGCCGATTGATGCCATCGAGAAGGCAGCAGATCGCGCGCGCCTCACGGCAGATCATCCGAGCAAGATTGTCCCGTGCGTCATTGCGGCGGCGGAGCCCGACATGGCGTGGCGCCGCCGGCAAGCCGCGCCCCACCCAGCGAGCGAGGCAGCGCTCCCCGCGCCCGGCGCTGAGAGGCCAACGAGCAACGAAGTTGAGGCAATCTGTCGGCGGTTCGCTGTCGGCCGTTTCTCGTCGCATGATGTTGGTCGCGATCCGAGTGAGCCAGCTCCAGCCGGTTCTATCCGCGATGACAAGCGCCCCAGCCGTGTGCCCACGCGCGAGGACTATATTCGCATGGGCGTGTCTCCATCGGTACTGGACGCTAGCGGCGTGGTCTCGTGACGTGTCGTGGCACGATGGCCGCACCTTCTACCGATGCCCGTGCGGCGGCCGCGACGAGGTCACCGGCAACGCCCCGGCGACCCTCGCGTGCTGGTCATGCCGCACCGGGACAGCAGAACAATGGGTGCCGCCTGCGGTCGCCCGTGATCGATCAGAACAGAGCATGACGGGAGTGAGAGCGTGATGGGGCGAGACAATGGTGCGGATGGCTGGTGCATCCTGCGGTGCTCGGCGGCGCGGACCCTGACGCTTGCCGCGTCGCTGGCCGACGCTGGGTTCGATGCGTGGACGCCGACCGAGACGCAGCGCCGCATGGGGCGCGGCAAGCAACGGAAGGTCGAGGAGCTGCGGCCTGCACCTATCACGCCGACCTTCGTGTTCGCGCGCGCTGACCGGATTGCGGACCTGATCCGCATCCGCTCGCTCCCGATCAGCCCGCACCCTGCTTTCTCAATCCTCAAGCGACCCGACTATGGCAATGCGATCGTGTCGGATGCAGGTTTGCGCGCCTTGAGAACCGAAGAGGATCGCAGGCGCGTCCGCCACTTGAAGACTACACGTCGCGTCGTTGAGCCCGGCTCGACGATTGCTCCGACCGAGGGCGCGTTCGCCGGCATGACCGGCATCGTCGAGCGTTGCAAAGGCAAGAACGGCAAGGAGGCCGTGGTCAATTTCGGTCGTGGCCTCGTTGTGTCGATTGCCACTTACCTTCTCGATTCGGAGGTGATACAGAGCGGGAACAAGCTCCGCGTGAGCGAGCCGGCATGACCGGCAGACGGGTTAGAGATCGGTCACGACCGCCTCCGTCGTCAGACGGGCCGCGCCGATGGGTGCGGCAGGGTCAGGCCGAAGGCTGCAAGAACACTGATGGCTTGGCCAACCACTAGCCGCCACGCGCGCGGCTACGGCACCGCGCACGACAAGATGCGGGCGCATCTGCTGGCTACCGTCATCACCTGCGAGGAATGCGCCCGGCGGGGGCGCGAGACGCTGGGCACCATCGCCGACCACATCAAGCCGCTGGCGCAGGGCGGCACGGGCGACCGCTCGAACTACCAGCTGCTCTGTCAGGACTGCTCGGACGCCAAGACACTGGCGGACAAGGGGCAGACGGCGCGCCGTAGTGGCGGCGTCGGGCGAGACGGGCGACCGACGAGCGCCGATCACCCGTGGAACCGCAACTAAACTCGGCGGATAGGTGATCGTGTTTCAGCAGCGATCAAAGCGGCTGGGGGAAAATCGCCATCGAATTTCTTCGTGCCGTCGAACCAAGTCGTCCACACCGTGGGTGTACCATAGCGATCACCGACGACAGTCACGGTCATGGTTGGTCCGCCGGACTTTAGCTTGACCGTGTCGCCTACCGCAAATTCTTCCATACTTGCTCCGGAGTAGCCTATGCCGCGGCGTGCAGCATTTCGGATGGTTGATCTCGTGGTGGTCGAGCAAGCGACTCACGAGCCGGTCATCGTCGGTGACTTTGTGCGGCTCGCGAGCGGGAGTCCATTGGGCTTGGTCACGGCGTGCCGTGATGATGTCGCGTCGGTGTCGTGGCTGACTGGAGATGGTCAGCGATCAGTCCTGCCTGCCGTCTGTCTGCGTCCGATCGGCTGACCCACCCCCCTATCGAAAGGCTGGAGGGGGCCGCCGGCCAGTACCGACCACGCCGATCATACGCACCGAGATCACATTTTCAGGGGGGAGGGTTTCGGCCCGGCCCGCCGAGGAGGCCGGATGGCCGACGTCGTCGAGATCGCCGGCGGTGACGGCATCCCGCCCGAGCCGAACTGGCGCACCATCTTCGGGCGCGCACCCGATCGCGAGGCCGCTTCCGCCTACTGGAAGTCGATCATCAGCGAGATGCGCGGCGCCGAGAAGCTGGCGGTGGCGAACGCGCACACCATCAAGCGGCTCGTGGTCGCTTACGTGACCTATGACATCAGCGCCCGCGAGGTGCTGAAGATGGGGCCGGTCATCAAGGCCAAGAAGACCGGCGTGCCAACCTTACTACCTTAGTGGAGCGGAAAAGCGGGTAGAAAACCGCAGAAATCCGCCGTTTTCGGGGGCGTCCGCGCCCCCTTTTTTTGGGTGGCAGGGTTACAACCGCTTCCATCAAAACCCACGCATTTCCGCCATTTTTCAACCGGGCGCGGCGCGTCCGTGACGCATGGAGTGACGCATGACAGACGCACCGCCGAATAGAGAAACGGACCTGCTGACGGGCATTCAGGCGATCGCCGATGCGATCGGGATCACGAAGCGGCAGGCCTATCATCTGCACGAGACTGGCGAGCTGCCGACCTTCAAGATGGGCGGCAAGGTCTATGCTCGCCGCTCGACGCTGGCGAAGCATTTCGCCGAGCAAGAGGCGGCGGCGCGCAATGGCTGAGGTGCTGCCCGGCGCTAAGCCGCTCCAGCCGCTTCCCGACCGGCTGAGGATGCGCGCCGTGCTGATGCAGCGCGGGCGCGGTAACTGGCGCGTCGGGACGGGCGCGCTCACCGTGGGCGCGATCGAGCGCGACCTTGTCGTGTACGCGACAGAGATCGAGGCGCACGAGGCAGCTATCCGGCTTGCCGATCGGCTCGACCTGTTGGCGGTGCGGACGTGACCGCCGGCGGCGGCCGCATCGTCCTGGCTGAAGGCATTGACGGTGCATGGATGCGGTTCGAGGGCATGGAGCGGCCGCCGGTGCCGTCCGTGCGGTGGCTCCCGAACATGGCTTCAGCGCGGACGTTCGCGATCGTCATGCATCAGTGCCATGGCTGGGCGATCGAGGAAGAGTATCCCGGCGAGGTGCAGGCGTGAGCCGCGAAGCTACCGAGTGGGCCGCGGACTTCAGGCCGCCCCATCCCGCCGACAAGTCGGTGCTCTGGGCACTGGCGCACGCTCACAACCGGCACAAGAAGTGTGCATATCCGTCCGTTGCGGCCATCGTCGAGTTCACCGGCTGGCAGCGCAAGGTAGTGCTCGCGAGCCTCGCCCGTCTGACCGCGCTGGGGGTGATCGAGGATAGCGGGCAACGCATGGGCAAGACGCGACAGATCAAGGTCTGGCGGCTCGCGTTCGATAGCGAAAGGGTGTCTGGCGGACACCCTTTGCCCGATGCCAAAGAGTCCCTCAGCACCATCCTTTCGGCCGCCTAAAGGGTCTCCCACAGGGACACGGAACCTTAGTATAAGAAATAGGGGCTGGAAGGCGGGAGCAGCGCCGCTCGCAAAAAGCACCTCCACGCCAAGCCGACGCGCCGTAGCGAAGCGGTAGGCGCGTAATGGGGATCGAGACCGATCAGCTTGGCGGCGGCTGGTCTCTGCGAGGCATCCGCGCGAGCGTCCCGAAAGCGACGCTGCTGCAACGTCGCTGCAACGTCGCATGTCCCGTGACCTGTCACGTGACAGTCACGCCCCGCGAGATCGTTACGCATCCGACCCCCGCATCCGCTGCGCCCCGCAGGCCCTGCGCCCCGCAGACGCTGCACCCCTATCCCGTTGAGCCATGGAGAGACGCCATGAACGCGATTGTGCCCTTTCAATTCGAGGATCAGGCGGTGCGCGTCACCGACTGCGATGGACAGCCGTGGTTTGTGCTGGCCGATGCCTGCGCGCTGCTCGGCATCCGCAATCCTAGCGATGCGGCGAGCCGACTGGATGAAACCGAGAAGGCTCGGTTAAACCTAGGGTCGGGGTCCGACGCCACAATCGTCAGTCTCGCCGGCCTGCTCACCCTGATGCTTCGCTGCCGTGGCGCGATGAAGCCGGGCACGGTGCCCTATCGGGTGCGCAAGTGGATCACGGCTGAGGTGGTACCGACCATCATGCGAACGGGCGGCTACGGCACGGCGGCGCCTGTCGATCCGGCGAAGCTCGACAACCACGCTTTGCGCGCGCTGCTGCTCGGCAAGGTGGATGACGTGATTGCGCTTCAGCCCAAGGCGGACGCGCTGGATCGTATTGCCAACGCTGAGGGCTCGCTGTGCATCACCGATGCGGCAAAGGCGCTAGGCGTCCCGCCGCGCCGGCTGTTCGCATGGATGGAGGCGCACGGCTGGATCTATCGCCGAACGAATGACGGGCCGTGGAAGGCGACGCAGGCCAAGATCGAGACGCGAGTGATCGAGGCGAAGGTGCACCGGCAGGTTCAGCGCTTCGGCCCCGACAAGCTGCGCGAGCAAGTGCTGGTCACACCCAAGGGCCTGACGCACCTCGCCGAAAAGAAGGCTGGTGTATGAGGCCCGACCTTGAGTTGCGCGACTTTCTCGCCGCTGCGGCGCTGAACGAGACACCAGACGCGATGTGGGCAACGTCGGTCCTGCTCGCGGCTGCTTCGGTAGTGCTCGGCAATGCGATCGGGGACCGAGAGGCTGGCGAAGCTATCCTAGGCACCGTGCGAGAGGCCGTCAGCAAGGCGCGGCACTGATGCATGACGCATCCCTGATGCACTGCATCGAGCATCGCCGAGGCAGCCGCTGGCCGGGCCGGATCGGTCGCGACCCGCCCCCCCGGTCGAAACTCTGGGGGGCTCGCCAGCCAGTACCGATCACTGCCCTTCGTGCGCAGCGCGACCTGCTTTTCACCCCCCACCCTTTCCGAAAGGAGGCCGATCATGGCCCTCCCGGCCTGTGAACGGTGCGGCGCGCCGGTCGTGCTCACTCGCGCGCCCCGCAATGGCGTGCCGCCGAAGCGCTTTTGCTCGCAGCTCTGCCAGCTGCGCGCCCAACGATCCCGATGGAAGGCCCGGCGACGCGCCGCGGCCAAGCAGGAGAAGGCCAATGCCGATGCATGACGACGAATATGCCCGGATCAAGCCGGTAATCGAGATGGGGCAGCGCCTGCACATCTCCCTACAGCACCAGCTAGTCGAGAAGGGCGTGCAGCCGATCGACGTGCTGATTGCAGCGACATGGTCTGCCTTCCACCTCGCCAAGGCCGTCCACGGCTCGCCCACGCTGGCGATTAGCTGGATCCGCGACACCGCCGACGTCATGGAGCGGCAGTTGATGGAGGGACAGGCCGCGCCGGATTGACGACTGACTCGGCTTCGTTCATGATCTGTCTCGGTCGCAAGCCTCGCGCTGCGCCCACCCGAACCCGGCGGACAATCCGGGCCGCGCACCCCAAGCGTGTCGAGCAAGGGGAAGTGCCGCTGATGGCGTATCGAGCCATCGAGACGGTCGCGATGCCGGCAGACCTAGCGTCGCCGGGCCTCAACCTCCCCGTTTCTACATGCAGCAGGAGTGCGCCTTATGCGCCGGAACCACATCATGACGCCCGCCATCCGTATGCCGTCCAGCTTGCTCGCCGTGCGCGCATCTGCGCCGCCCAAGAAGTACGACAGCCCCGAAGCGCTCGGCGCTGCCTTCGAGCAGTTCAAGGCGCACTACAACGGCAAGGTCGACCGGCTTCAGGAAACCATCGAGGCCGTGAACCTGTCGGCCGCGTTGGGCAATCACCACGGCACCGCTCCGGGCATCGACCGCGACTATTCCAACGCCTTCGAGGCGCACATGCGTGTCGGCGACCGCGCGGGCGAGGCTACGGGCAAGCTCCGCGACGCCAACGCCGAGGGGGACCGTGCCGCCATTCAGGCGAGCATGAGTTCGGGCGACAATTCGTCGGGCGGGTTCCTCGCGCCAGTCGAATGGGATCGCACCGTGTCGAAGGCGCAGCGCGATCGCTCGCCGATGCGCCGGCTCGCGCAGGTCGTGCAGACCACTGTCGGTGCCTACGTCTCCATCTGGAATGATGATGCGTGGGGGACCGGCTGGGTCGGCGAGACCGCGGCGCGCCCGCAGACGACCACGCCCACTCTCTCGGTGGTGACGTTCGGGCATGGCGAAATCTATGCAAACCCGGCCGTCACCCAGCGGCTGCTGGACGATGCGCAGTTCGACGTCGAGACGTGGCTGGCCGGCGAGGTGTCGGATACCTTCGATCGCCAGGAGGGTGTCGCGTTCCTCTCGGGCGACGGCAACAACAAGCCGTTCGGGATGCTCCAGTATGTGACCGGCGGTGCGGCGGCAACGCAGCACCCGGGCGGCACGCTGACGGTGGTGCCGAGCGGGGCAGCCGCCACGATCGCCAGCGCCGACACGCTGATCGACTTCAAGTATGGCCTGCCGGCTCCCTATCGGCAGAATGCGTCGTGGCTGATGAACAGCCAGACGGCGGCGGCCATTGCGAAGATGAAGGACAGCACGGGCGCGTTCCTGTGGCGTGAAGGACTGGCCGAAGACCAGCCGTCGACCTTGCTGGGGCGCCCGGTCGAGATCGATGAAGGGATGCCGTCAATCGCGGCGGGTAATCTTGCCATTGCGTTCGGCGACTTTCAGGCGGGCTACGTCATCAACGATCGGGTCGGCACCCGTGTTCTGCGTGATCCGTACACGGCCAAGCCGTTCGTGCTGTTCTACACGACCAAGCGGGTCGGCGGCGGCGTGAAAGACCCGCGCGCGATCCGGCTGCTGAAAATCGCAGCGAGCTAATCCGCCCAAGGCAGAGGCTGACGCGGCGCGGCCGATAACGGAAAGCCCGATGCTTGGGCGGATGCCGGTGCTCACCCGGCCTTCAGAGAAGCTCAATCGGGCAACGCCGCCACAATCAAGGACGCTGGCATGACGGACGTTGACGACTCCCCAACCCTATCCGTTGGGTTTGCGATCAGGACTGGCGACTCCGAGGAGCAGGTCGGCAGCCTCGTCACGATGATGGACGCCGCTGAGAAGCGCGTGACCCGTGACGCCGAGCTGATCGAGAAGGCGACGGGGAGCATGGTAAAGCTCGGCGGCGGGGTCGCTGAGTTCACGGCGTTCGGCAACGCCAGCACCCGCGCCGCGCAGAACATCGCACGCGAGCAGCGGCTGATCGAGAAATCTGGCGAGGGCATGGTGCGCCAGATGGAGCGGCAGGCTGAGGTCTTCGGCAAGTCGACGTCGGAAATTCGGTCGATGCGCGCCGAGCTTAAAGCGGCGGCGGCGGACGCGCAGGGAATGACCGAGCTTGCCAACCGCATCCGCAACGCTGACGCGCAGATCAGGAAGCTCGAGGCTGGCAGCCGGGCTGTCACGGGCGCGACGGGACAGCAACGCGCCTCGATGCAGAACCTCGGGTTTCAGCTACAGGACTTTTCGGTGCAGGTGGTCGGCGGCACGTCGGCTCTGCGCGCGTTCGCCATGCAGGCACCGCAGGCGGCCGGCGCGCTCAACGGCTTCGGGGGGACGCTCGGCAAGGTCGGCGGTTTCCTCGCGGGGCCGTGGGGCATCGCCCTGACGCTGGCGACGACGCTGGGCGCTGGTCTGGCCGAGTCACTATGGAGCAGCGCCAAGGCGGCGGATGGCAGCAAGAAGGCCAAGGAAGGGCTTAAGGACGCGGTCGACCGGCTCAACGGTTCGTCGGCGGCGCTCAACCGCACGACGCAGATCGGCATCGCTGGCGAGATCGCGGCGTCGGAAGCGACCCGGCAGCTGGAAATCCGCAAGCGCGGGCTGCTCGACGTGCTGTTGCGCGAGCAGCAAGTGCGCCTCGGCAACGCCCGCGCAACGGAGGCGAACAGCGGCGGCACAGTCCCCGGCGCCGGCCCTATCGGGCGCGGTGTTGCCAGCATGGAGCGGGAGATCAGGGCGACCGAAGCCGCGCTGAAGGCGAACGGCACCCGCATGATCGAAGCGCAGAATGCCGTCATCAAGGGACGGGGCGCGCTAATCCGCATGGACGTGGCCGGCGCGCTGGACGCCGCCACAGCTGCCACGCAGAAGCACGATCGCGCCGTCGACAAGTTGCAACGCCAGTACGAGGCCGGCAAGATCAGCGCGGCGCAGTATCAGGCGCAGCTGATGGGCGAAGGTCGAGCCTATACGGCGGCTCAGAAGGCGATCAGCGACGCGGAGAAGGCCGATAAGGCAGCGGGCAGCGAGGCCCGGAAGGCGCACGCCAAGGAAATCCGCGAGCAGGCCAAAGCCATGCGCGAAGCGGAGGCTGCCGCCAAGGCGTTGCAATCCGCATTCGAGGGCATGGAGGGTCGATTTGACGTGGCCGGCTCGGCAAGCCGCCAGTTCCGCAAGGACATGGACGAGATCGCCAAGTTCAAGAAGGCGGGGTTGATCGACGAGGGCACCGCCGACGCGTGGGGGTTCGAGGCGTCGCGATCGGCAGCGGACAAGGCCGCGGCGGCGATCAAGGAGGTGAAGCTCCAGCTGGACGACCTGAAGCTCGACCCGGCCGATCTGGGCGTCACGAACCTCGACAAGATGCTCGGAACCACGCTCAACGTTTTCGACACGATCAGCCGGGATGCAGATGCGGCGGGCAATGCCATGTCTCGGGCGTTCGGGCAGGCTGGTAGCTCGATCGGCGACGCGCTGGCGATCCTCGGCGACTATGGCTCGCAACAGGATCGGATCGCGCGCGCCGGGCTGACGCGCGAGCAGGAATTGAGCGAGATGGGCAAGCTGCGCCTGTCGCACACGGCGGCGCTGCTCGGCACGTCCAAGTCGCTCTTTGCCGAGAACAGCAAGGGCTATGCGATCATGGCGGCTGGCGAGAAGGCGCTGGCGATCGTGCAGGCGGCGCGCACAGCGGTCGCCGTGGCGAACGGCGCGGCCAATATGTTCGCCAGCCTCGGGCCGGCGGGCTTCCCGGCGGTGGCCGCCATGCTGGGCGTGATGGCAACGCTCGGTTTCAGCCGGGGCGGCGGCACTGCGAAGGCACCGACGACCAACACCGGGACGGGAACTGTGTTCGGCGACAGCACGGCGCAGTCGGAGTCGATCAGGCGGGCGCTCGACGCCTTGCGCGAGGTCGACACGCTGATGCTCGGCACGTCGCGGGAGATGGCCAGTTCGTTGAGGGCGATCGAGAGCAGCATCGGCGGCTTCGCGGCGCAGGTGGTTCGGACGGGCAACGTCAACGCCGACGACATGGTGACGCAGGGTTTCAAGACGAACGCCATCGGGTCGGTGCTCAAGGCGGTGGTGCCGATCTTCGGCGGCGCGCTGGCCAGTCTGTTCGGGTCGAAAACGGAGGTGGTCGGCAACGGGCTCTACGGCAAGGCGCAGTCTGTCGGGTCGATCCTCAGCAGCGGCTTCGATGCCTCGTACTATTCGGACGTCAAGAAGACGAGCAAGTTCCTCGGGATCACGACCGGGACCAAGTACAGCACGCAGTACAGCGCCGCCGATGCTGGGCTGGAAAATCAGTTCACTCTGATCCTGCGGGAGTTCAACACGGCAGTCGCCGCCGCCGCTGGACCGCTCGGCGAGGCGACCGGCGATATTCAGAGCAGGCTTAACGGTTTCATCGTCAACATCGGGCGGATCGACCTCAAGGGCCTCACCGGCACTCAGATTGAGGAGAAGTTGACTGCGGTCTTCGGCGCAGCTGCGGACGGCATGGCGGCGGCGGCGTTCCCATCGGTGCAGCGGTTCCAGAAGGCGGGCGAAGGCGCATTCGAGACGCTGACCCGCGTGGCAACGACGGTCGAGGCTGTCACGGGATCGCTAGACATGCTCGGCACGGCGGCGAAGGCGCTGGGGATCGACGCCAAGCTCGGGCTGGCGGCGCAGTTCGATAGCGTCGGCGACTTCACCAGCGCGGCAAAGGGCTATTTCGAGGCGTACTACACGCCGGCCGAACAGAACGCGGCTAAGCTGGCGCAGCTGGGCGGCGTGTTCGTGAAGCTCGGCGCGGCCATGCCGGACACGCTCGACGGCTTCCGCAAGCTGGTGGAGGCGCAGGATCTGACGACCCTGTCCGGCCAATCCATGTACGCGACCCTGCTACAGCTCGCCCCCGCGTTCGCCGACTTGAAGAAGGTGATGGACGGCGCGCGCACGGCGGCGGACGTGCTTGCCGAGCGGCAGGACTTGCAGCGCAAGCTGCTCGAGGTGCGCGGAGACACCGCCGCCATTCGCGAGCTCGACCTGGCTAAGCTCGACGCCAGCAATCGCGCCTTGCAGTTGGAAATCTGGGGGCTGCAAGCGGCGCAGGACGCGGCGAAGGCGGCGGACGAGCTTCGCACCGCATGGTCGAGCGTTGGCGATACGATCATGGACGAGGTGCGCCGCATCCGGGGATTGAGCGCCACCGACACCGGCGCAAGCTTTGCCATGTTGCAGGGGCAGTTCAATGCGGCGCTGCTCGGCGGACGCACTGACATGGACGTGGCGAAGACCCTGCCGGGCCTGTCGCAGTCACTGCTCAAGGCGGCGGCGGACACCGCGACCAGCCGGCAGGAATATGACCGCATCGCATCGCAGACGGCAGCGGAGCTTCAGGCGTTCGCCGATGCAATCGCGCAGGCGAAGAGCGTGCAGGCGTTCGCCGACGCGGCCAAGCTGGCCAGCGGCACGACGCCGGATAGCAGCGCAGCGTCGTCGGAAGCCGCCGACCTCCGCGAAGAGGTGGCAGCGATGCGGCAGGAGTTGCGCAGCCTGTTGAGCGACGTGAAGACCGCCACGACGCGAACGGCCCGAGTGCTGGACAACGTGACCGGCCCGACCGGCGGCGATCGCATCGCGGTGGCCAATGTCAGGTAGGTGAGCCGGATGTTAGGTGCGCGGGCCTAGTCGATCGCGCAGGATCGTACGCACCGCCTCGGGACGCGTCGGCTGCGGTCCGGGCTGCTCTGCGATCCACGCGTCAAGTGCGGATAGCTGATCTGGCGGCAAGCGCAGATTGATTGGGGTGGATCCTATGGGCGGACGCCCGCGTCCTCTTTTTCTGGCGCTATCAATTGACATGGTTAATAGACGGTGCCAGATATTACGAGCCGACGCAAGGTAGCAGCCTCGCGCCGGCTCTAACCACCAACGATCGCATGAGGATCGAACATGGCTACCAGCGCCCGTACCGCACCAGCGGCCCGCGTCAACTTCCCGAAGATCAATGGCGTCTCGTTTTTCATCGACGACCCCGATCGTTACCTAGAGCAGGCGCACGCCGTGTCATGTGCGCTTCAAACGGCAGCAGAGGGCGAGATGCCTCTGACTAACGAGCTGCTGGCCTCGGTAGCGGTCGCGATACAGACCCTGACCCATCTCGCCGCAATCGGTCTCGAATGGGAGCGTGAGAGCGCCCCCGGAAAGGCTGCGGCATGACGATCGACGATCAAGACGCCCTCGGGGCCGTCAAAGACCAGCTTCGCGGCGCAGAGGGCGTGCTTCGCCTGATCCTCGAACATGACAACGGCGAGAACATCGAGGCGGTTCGCGGCGCATATGAGCTTGTCGACGCCAGCCTCGATAAGGTGCGTGCGATCCTGAAAGCGCACGAGCGCGCCTGACACCCTGCCCCGCCGCTGCCGCGTCAACCTGACGCACCAGCGGCGGGGCCTTTCCACATGGAGAAGAGACTATGGCGAGCGTGACGCCTCGCGAGTGGAAGAAGCCTGACGGCACGAAAGGCCGCGCTTGGATCGTTCGCTATAAGGACGGCGGCGGGGTCTATCGGCAAAAGACGTTTGAGCGGAAGAAAGAGGCGGACAAGTACCGCACCCAAGTCGAGGCTGAAATGAATGCGGGCATTCATCGGCCGGACGCGGAGCGGATGACGATCGCTGACTTGTGCGCGAAGTTCATGGATCACAATCATGAGCGACTCGCGGACGGTCGCATAGGCAATGCGCGGATCAAGGACTTAGACACTTCAATCCGCCTTCATATCCTGCCGCACATCGGGAATATGAAGGTCGCCAGCGTGGGTCTTCATGACCTAGAGCAATGGCGCGTTAAGATGATGCAGGTCCGCAAGATCGCTCCGCAGACTGCTCGTAAGCACGTCAAGGTGCTAGGGGAGGCGTTTGAGCATGGGCGGCGTCGACGTTGGCTCCACCTCAATCCAGTGCCGGATTTGGTGGCTGACATTCGCGGGATCGCGGTGGCCCCGGTCGAGCAGTTTTCAGTCGAGCAGATACGCGCGGTCCTGCTGGAATTGCAGCGGTCGAGCTACAAGGGCATCCATCCTCGCGCCAACGCCTTCCTACGGTGCGCGGTGCACCTCGCTACCTTCTGCGGGCTCCGGATCGGCGAAATTCGCGGCCTGACGCTTGATAGCATCGACTTCGACCGGCAGGTGCTCCGCGTCCGGCACAGCCTGACCGATTGGGACGAATTGAAGGGTCCGAAGACGGCGGCTGGCAACCGCACGGTCGCGATCCCGGCGCACGTCGCGGCGCTGCTGTCGATGTACCTGCGCGATTACCATGTGACCAACGAGCGGGGCTTGCTCTTCACGCAATCGGATGGCCGCTCGATCCGGCAGAATAATTTTCATCGCGGTACGTGGGGACCATTGCTCTTCCGGGCCGGGCTGTCGGCGGATCGGCACTCGCCAAGCCATCACTTCCATGCGCTTCGGCACTTTGCGGCAAGCTGGTGGATCAGTTGCGGCTGGAGCCTGCCCGACGTCGCAAAGTCGCTCGGACACAGCAAAGTCGATATGACCTTGTCGGTGTACACCCATGCGCTTGAGCAGCGCGGACAGGACGTTTCTGCGATGCAGGCGACAGCGGATATGCTCGTAAGTGACGCACCGCGGCTTAGCTCAATGACGCATGGGTGACGCAAGAGGGCTGGAAACCGCGGAAATCACCCCTTTAATATTGTCCAACCTATAACCCGTGGTGGACCACCATGAGCAACGCCGACAGCCAGGCGGCAGCGCTGGAGAAGGCGCTCTGCGTCAGCCCGCGCGAGCGCGGCTCCGGCGCGAAGGTCGAGCGCAAGGCTCGGCGCACCACCGGCGGCGGCTATTTGAAGAACCGTGGCTAACCGCTTCCTGTCGGAGCCGGATCCGACGACGGCATGGGCAAAGGCGGCGGTCGACGGCAAGCTGTTCACCTGCGGCGAGCTGGTGCGGCACGCGGCCGAGCGACACCTGCGCGACATCAAGGACGGCGAGCGCCGCGGCATCTTCTGGCGGCCCGATGCGGCGGCACACTTCCTGAACTTCCTGCCCTCGGTGTTCCAGGTGACGGACGGACCGGCAGCGGGGGAGCCGTTCTACCCGCTCGAATATCACACGTTCGTCGGCGGCAGCCTGTTCGGCTGGCGCACCGCAACGAACCGCTGGCGGTTCCGCACGGGCTGGCTGGAGACCGGCAAGGGGCAGGCCAAGTCGCCGCTGATGGGCGCGATCGGCGTCTATATCATGGGCTGGTGCGATATTCCGCGCGCCCAGTGCTACGCGATCGGCGAGGACAAGGCGACCGCCAACGTCCTGTTCCGTGATGCGGTCGCCATGTGCCGCGCCGACGTGCCCGGCGCCGAGGAAGAGGGCGAGAGCCTTGAGGGGCTCGGCGAGGTCATCATCCGCGGAGAGCTTGAGAATGCGTGGAAGATCGAGCACCCGGATAGCGGGTCGTTCTTCATGCCGATCGCCAGCGGCGAGTCGCAGTCGGGCCCTCGCCCGTCACTGGTCGCGGCCGACGAAATCCACGAGCTGAAATCGGAAGCGGCGCTTCTGACGTGGAAGGCCGCGATCGACAAGGTCGCGGGCAACGCGCTGATGCTGCTGGGCACGAACACGCCCTCGCGCTCGACGCAGCACGTCGGCACGTCGTATTCCGACACCTACCAGCAGATCGTTAAGGGCGAGGCTCGCGACGACACCGCGTTCGCGTTCATCGCCCGGATCGACAAGGGCGACAAGGACACAGTCCTTGAGAACGAGAAGGTCTGGCAAAAGTCGCTGCCCGCGCTCGGCGAGACCTTCCCGATCGAGAACATCCGCGAGACGGTCAATTCCGCCAAGCTGCGCCCATCCACGAAGTCGAGCGTCAAGCGCCTCTATTTCGGCATCGACAGTGCCGCGGCCGACTTCTGGATCAACGAGGAGAAGTGGTCGGCGGTGCAGGGCGTGGTCGATGCGCGCGCGATGCGTGGCCGCAAGGCTTGGCTGGCTCTCGACCTCTCGCAGAAGAACGACCTCACCGCGCTTTCGGCGGCATGGGAAGTGTCGGCCGACCTGATCGCGGTCAAGAACTGGTATTGGACGACCCGCGAGGGGCTGGAAGATCGCGCCGATCGCGACAAAGCCCCGTATGTCGACTGGGTCGAGGACAAGTATCTGACCGCCACGCCCGGCGCGACGATCGATTACACCTTCGTGGCCCAGCAGGTGAACCAGCTGCACGCCGAGCATGAGATCGAAGCGCTGGTCGTCGACCCGGCCTTCCTGACGGCGTTCACCGACGCGTGCGATCAGGTCGGGCTGCTCTGGTGGATCTGGGAAGGTCCGGGGAAGCCCGAGGGCAGCGGCCTGAAGATCGTGAAGCACGCGCAGGGACAGCGCATCATGTTCGAGGATCGGCAGCTGTGTATGCCGCACTCGATCACGCGCACCGAGGATCGCATCCTCGACGGCAAGCTGCTGATCGACGACTCGCCCGTGACCTACAGCTGCGCGGCAAATGCGGTGATCGAGGCCGATGGCGTCGGCAACCGCATGTTCAACAAGAAGAAGCAGCGCGGACGAATGGACGGGATGGTCACGATCGCCATGGCGGTCGGGGCTGCGACCGCCGCGGCCAAGCCGGCCAAGAAATCGATCTACGAGAGCCGCGGCATCCGCCGGCTCTGAAGGAGGGCGAATGGCAGCACTTTCGCCCAGCGACTATCGGCGCAACGCCGGCGGTCGCTTCTCGACAGCGTCCGGCGTGGTTCGGCCAAACATCGGCGCGCGCCCGGTCTACGCCTATTCGGTGCACGACATCGCCAACGGTGACGACCCGGTGCTCGGCGCTTTCCTGCGCGGCGGTCGCGAGGGGGTCGCGGGTGTCACGGTCAGCGACCGCATGGCGATGCGCAACTCGGTGTTCTACCGCGGCTCGTCGCTGATCGCTGGATCGATGGGAATGCTCCCGCTGTCGCTGTACCGGCGAAAGCCGGACGGCACGACCGAGAAGGCGGTCGATCACCCGCTCTATTCGGTGTTTAAGCTCGACCCACTCGGCAATGGCGCCATGTCGCCGAGCGAGTTCAAGAGCTACATGCAGCTCGCCGCGTTGCTCGACGGCAACGTCTATGCCCGGGTCATTCGCCTTGACGGGCGGATCCAAGCGATTGTGCCTTTCCCACGAAAGACCGTCACCAAGGAATGGGACGGCGGGACGCTCCGGTTCAAGTATCAGCCAAAGACCGGCCGACAGGAGTATTTCGCCGCAGCGGACGTGTTCCACTTTCGCGCGCCGGTGTCGCTTGACGGCCTGAACGGTCTCGGGCTGCTCGACGTCGCGGCCGACACGATCGGCCTGGCACACCTCGCCGAAAAGGCGATGACGAACCTGCTGACGAAGGGCGTGATGGCCGGCGGCGCGCTTCAGGCGCCAAACGCGCTCAGCGACACCGCCTTCGCCCGGCTGAAGGAGAGCTTGGCGGAGGATTACCGCGGCACCGACAATGCCGGCGACTGGATGCTGCTCGAAGAAGGCATGGAGGCGAAGCCGTTCTCCGGGTCGGCGAAGGACAACCAGTTCGTCGAGATGCTGAAGATGGAGGCCGAGAAAGGATCTCGCTTCACCGGCGTGCCGCGTCCGCTGCTCATGTTCGACGAGACCGCATGGGGCAGCGGCATCGAGCAGCTCGGTCTCTACTTCGTCGTCTACTGCCTGCTGCCGTGGTTCGTCATCTGGGAAGAGGCGATCTGGCGGCTGCTCAGCCGGCAGGAGAAGCAATCGCGCGACGGCACGGTGCTTTATGCCAAGTTCAACGAGCGCGCGCTGCTGCGCGGCTCGATGAAGGATCAGGCCGAGTTCCTCGCGAAAGCGCTCGGCTCGGGCGGCGGCAAGCCGTTCATGGAGCCGAACGAGGCGCGTGAGGCGCTCGACATGAACCCGCACCCGGAAGGCGGCGGGCTGACCCCGGTCGGCGCGCAGGCGCCGCGACCGGGCACCACCGCCGCCGACATCGTGGAGGATCAGAATGAAGCGTAACGGCCTCCGCGGCGTGTTCGCCGCCGCCCAGCGCCCGCCTGAGATCACCGGCATCGGTGACGATACCGGGTGGAAATTCGAGACGGTCGCGCTGGCGGACGACTTCCGCCGGTTCGAGGCGCTCGCAGGCGATGCCGACCGCAAGCCGACGCTGTCGATCTTCGATTACATCGGGGATGACGGCGACGGCGGCGGCGTCAGCGCCAAGCGGGTCGCCGGCGCGCTGCGCGCGCTCGCCGGGCAGGATATCGTCGTCGAGATCAACTCGCCCGGCGGCAACTATTTCGACGGCGTCGCCATCTACAACCTGCTGCGCCGGCACGACGGCAACGTCGAGGTGCAGGTGCTCGGGCAGGCTGCCTCGGCGGCGTCGGTCATCGCCATGGCAGGCGACACGATCGCGATGGCGATCAACTCCGAGATCATGATCCACGAGGCGCGCGGGCTGTTCTTCGGCACGAAGTCGGAGATGGCGGACGCCATGGCGGTGCTCGGCCACATCGACCAGTCGATGGTCGAGACCTACGCCGCCCGCTCCGGTCGCCCGGCGGCTGACTTCTCGGCCATGATCGCCGGGAAGGATGTCTATTTCCGCGGTCAGGAGGCGATCGAAGCCGGTCTGGCCGACACGTTGCTCGAGCGCGAAGCGCAGATGCCGGTCTATGCGTCGGCGGACGACCAGCCGACCGACAAGGCGTCGCTCGATCGATTTCTCGCGAAACACAACGTGCCCCGCTCCGCGCGGCGCGATCTGTATCGCGCGATAGGCACGCAGAACGCTGCCGACCCTGCCACGCCTCGCGCTGGCGATGAACCGGGGGCCGACCTGTCGCGCCTCTTTGCCGCCCTCACCGTCTGAAGGACCAGACATGAAGACCATCACCACCCTGCGCGGCATCGCCGCGACGGGCCGGGGCCTCATCGCCGTGCGCGCCGAAGCCCAGCCCAAGAAGCCCGACAGCATCGAAGCCCTCGCGACTGCCTTCGAGGCGTTCAAGAAGGTCCACACTGACTCGCTCGACGAGATCAAGGCGGGCAAGACCGATGTCGTGACCGCCGACAAGCTCGGCAAGATCGAAGCCGATCTCGACCGCCTTCAGGCGACCGTCGAGGCGGTGAACCTGCGCGCGTCGCTCGGCGGCGGCGACGACAACGAGCAGCCGCGCGACCCCGAATATTCGGGACAGTTTCACGCCTATTTCAAGGGCTCGGAACCGTCCGCGAAGATGACCGAGCTGCGCGCCGCCGCGACCAAGACCGACGGCGAGGGCGGGTTCCTGGCCCCGATCGAGTGGGACCGCTCGATCAGCAAGCGGCAGAAGATCATCTCGCCGATGCGCCAGAACAGCTCGGTCATCACGATCAGCGGCGCCGGCTTCAAGAAGGTCTATTCCGACGGCATCGTCGGGTCGGGCTGGGTCGGCGAGACCGCGGCGCGCCCGCAGACCACCACGCCCGGTCTGACCTCGCTCGGCTTCACGATCGGCGAGATCTACGCCAACCCGGCCGCCTCGCAGGGGCTGCTGGACGACGCCGAGATCGACGTCGAGGCATGGCTCGCCGACGAGGTGTCGCTCGAGTTCGACAAGCAGGAGGGCGTCGCCTTCCTGTCGGGCGATGGCTCGAACAAGCCGGACGGCGTGCTGACCTACGTCACCGGCGGCACCAATGCGGCGAAGCACCCCTACGGTGCGATCCTCGCGCTGGCGTCGGGCGCCGCCGCGGCCGTCACCGCCGACGCGCTGTTCGACCTTCAGGCCGATCTGCCGGCGGAGTTCCTGCCCAACGCCAAGTTCTTCATGAACCGGGCGGCGCAGGCGGCTTTCCGCAAGCTGAAGACCTCGGATGGTGCCTATCTGTGGCAGCCGTCGCTGGCACTGGGCGTGCCGCCTACGCTGGCGGGCGAGCCGGTCGTCGACATGCCGGGCATGGCGAACGTCGCGGCGGGCAACATCGCGGCGCTCTACGGCGACATGGTCGAGACCTATCAGGTCGTCGATCGCACGGGCGTGCGCGTGCTGCGCGACCCGTACACCGCCAAGCCGTTCGTCCTCTTCTACACGACCAAGCGTGTGGGCGGCGGCGTCAAGAACCCGACCGCCATGCGCGCGCTGAAGATCGGCGCCTGATCCTGACGGGGCTGGCTCCGGCCAGCCCCAACCATGGGAGACCATCATGACTGCCACCAAGAAGACGGTCGACACGACCGACATCAAGCCGTCCGACATCCCCGGCATCTCCGACACCGCCGGCATGACCGAGGACACCCTGACCCCGGCGACGGACGTTGCCGCCAGCGGCGCGTTCATCGAGCGCGAGATCGTGGAGCGGATCGACACCGATCACCCCGCGGTCGACAACAACCCGCGCAAGGGTCAGCCGAAGATCGCCAACCAGATTGACTTCAACGATCCGCATCTCGGCAACGAGGAAGCGGTCGCGGCCAACCTGAAGGCGTCCGGCGACGTCTGACCTCCGTCGGCGCCGGGCTGCCCCCTTGTCCGGCGCCGCCATCCTCCAGCGTGCGAGGTGACCTATGGCGACCCCCGTCACTCTGGAGGATGCGCGCCGTCAACTGCGGATGGAGGCCGATGATACGTCGCGCGACGACGATCTGAAGACGTTCATCGCTGACGCTGCCGCTTGGGTGGAAAATTACACCGGGCAGATCCTCGACGCCCGCGACATTACCGAGACATTCCGCGGCCTCGGACCCGTGGCGCTGCGGGCGTGGCCGATCAAGCCCGACGCAGTGCCTGCCGTCGCCTATATCGACGTGACGAACACGCCGATCGCGCTGACCGGCGCTCGCCTTGACCTGACCCGCCGCCCGGCGCGCGTGCTTCCGCCCAGCCAATTCTGGCCGTTCCGCGATGCCCAGCAGCTGTTCACCGTCACCATCCGCGCCGGCTACGAGGCCGACGAGGCCGCGCCGGGCACGATCCGCCGCGCCATGCTGGTCCTGATCGGCGCCTATGACGGCGACCGGGAGGGCGGGGACATTCTCGCCAAGGCCGAAGACGCGGCGCGTCGGATCTGCGGCGATCTGCGGGGCAACCGGCTGTGATCGCGAAGGGGCGCTACAAGGACCGCATCCGCATCGAGCGGATGGTCGCCGACACGGCGCTCGACGGGGGCGGTGAGAAGACCTGGCAGAACGTCACCATGTCATGGGCGGAGTTCCAGGACGCGCGGCCGGGCAAGACCGAGCGCATCGCGAACGGCACCACCTCGGCGACCCGCGCGGCGCGCGTTATCATGCCATATCGCACCGATGTCACCGCGGCGATGCGGGTCGTGCTGGTCGAGGGCAACCGCGACGTACGGGTGACGCAGATCGTGTCGCCCCCCGCGACTCTGGGGCGACGTGAGGCGATCGAGTTTGTCGTCGAGGATTATTCACCCAGCCCGAAGGCCGACTGATGCCGACCACCACGGGCAAGGCGCAGACGCTCGCCTTCATGCGATCCCTGCCGGCACGGATCGAGAAGCGCGCGTTGCGCGGCGCGGCGCAGGCCGCGATCGACGTGATTTCTGCCGAAGCTGCCCGGGAGGTTACGTCTGACCGGGTTCGCGTTGCGCTGGAGACGAACGTCCGCAAGCGCGAGGATGTGCTCGTCGCAAGGCTGACGGTCAAAGATGGCTTCGCGCGCAGCATCGCCAATTGGCTGGAATATGGGACCGTCGGTCACTTCATCACGGTCGATCCGCGAGACAGCGGCGGGCGCAGCATCAGCCGGACGAATGAACAGGTGAAGGCCGGGACGCTCGTCATTGGCGGCACGCCGGTCGGGCGGCAGGTCTGGCACCCCGGCAGCGAGGCACATCCATTCCTGCGCGTGTCGCTTGATCGGAAAGGCGCCGAAGCACTGGAGGCCGCGCAGAGCTTCGTGAACGCGCAGGTGCCGGCATTGCGCCGCGGCGGAGGTGGCGAATGAGCGGCACGATGATCGTCGGCACGCTGTTGCGCGCCAACACCACGCTGATCGAGATCATTCCTGAGGAATGGATCAAGATCGCAGAGCTGCCGGAAGACGCGCCCATGGACGCGATCCTGATCCGCAGCGTCAGTCTGATCGAGCGCCAGTTCCTGTCGGTCGGATCGGTCTACCAGTGCTCCGAACGCGTGTCGGTGGCGGTCCGCACCAGCAAGTACCGGCCGCAGGAGGCCATTCTCAGGCTGGTGCGCCAATCGTGCCACGGTTTCACCGGCGCGCTGCTCGATGCCACGGCAATTTCGATCCGCACTGACGGACGCGGGCCTGATCTACGCGGCCCAGGTGGCAGCTTCGAGAAAACGCAGGATTTCCGCGTCGCATACACCGTCCCGGCGTGACGTTCCCCAAGGAGAAGCACCATGAAACCCAAGTACATCGCCACGCGCGATTTCAAGGATAGTGGCACCGAGCGCGAGTTTGCGGCCGGACTGATGCCCGACGACGTCGATGCGGGCGTGCTCGCCAACTATCTCGCCGCCGGCCTCATCCGCGAACCGAACGACAGCGACAAGATCGCCGCTGATCCGGCACCGGCTGCCGATGACGCGCCGGCCGCCGCCACCAAGCCGGCACGGCGCACGGCTGCCAAGCGCAGCACAACGAAGTCGACAGCCTCCAAGCTGAACTGACGCCTTCCTGCCCGCGCAGGATAATCCCCGCCGGCCCGGCCGGCTCGCCATTGGAGAGAAGACATGGCAACTACGACTGCGGCGGGCACCGGGCTCGCCATTTCCGCGGGCATTCCCGCCAGCCAGACCGTCACCGCCTACAAGGCGCTGACCTACACCGAGGTCAGCAACGTCGAGCAGCTCGGCGGCTTCGGCGCAACCACCGAGGTGGTCACCTTCCAGCCGCTTAAGGGCGCCCAGCAGAAGCACAAGGGGCCGACCAATTACGGCTCCCTCAACCCGACGATCGCAGCCGACGATGCCGATGCTGGGCAAATCCTGCTCGCTGCGGCCGCCGCGCCCGACAACAACGCGCTCTATGCGGCGCGCGTCACGAAGCCGGACGGCTCGCTGCGGTTCTTCCAGATCCGCGTGTTCGGTATGCCCGAGACGATCGGCGCGGCGAACAGCATGATCACCTATGCGCCCGTGCTGGAGATCAACACGCCCGTCCTGAAGGACGCCGGCACCTAATCCACGACCTTCCGGCCCAGCCGGAGACCTGGCATCGGCCCGCCCCGCTCTTCGCGGGATTGCGGGGCGGGTCGGTGCACCCATCCTTCCCGCGAGAGGACACTACCACCATGGATATGACGACCCAGCGCGCCGCCCAGACGGCTCCCCTTCACCTGCGCGGCCTCGACGGCCAACTGCTCTATGACACTGGCGCCGACGGCAAGCCGGACATGGACAAGCCCGTCCGCATCCACTTCTACAGCCCGGGCTCGAAGCAGCAGGCAGCGGCCGAGCACCGCGCGACCGAGCGGGCGCTGAAGCGTGCGCGCGACAACGACGGGCAGCCGACACCGGCAACGCCGGAGGTCCGCCGCAACGAGACCGCCGAGGATATTGCCGCAGTGACCGCGCGTTTCGAGAACCTGACGTATCCGCCCGCCGGCGAGGCGCAGGGCGAGGAGTTGTTCAAGGCGCTCTACAATGACGTCGACCTCGGCCACATCGTCAACCAGGCGGTGCGGTTCGTCTCCTCGTGGGGAAACTTCAAGCCCGCCTCGGCGACCAGCTGAGCATCTGGGTCCGGTATCTGGCGTGGCTCTCTGCCACGCCTAAGCCGGACCCGAAGACGAAGCGCGGGCAGCAACAGGATATCGAGCTCTTCAGCCGCATCGAGGGGCTGCGCCGGCAGGGCGTGAAGTCGCCCCCAATGCCGAACAATCCTGCGCCCAAGGTCACCGACTGGCTTGTCGAGATGGGGCTGACCGAAGCGGCGGGTATGAGCGCGGTGCCGCTGTCATGGAAGGAGATCAACGCCTGGTGCGACCGCACTGGCGTTGACCTGCTGCCATGGGAGGCCCGCCTGATCCGGCGGCTGTCGACCGACTATCTGGCCGAAAGTCGAAAGGCTGAGTCGGAGACCTGCCCTCCTCCATGGCTCGCCCCTGCCAGCGAAGTCATGATAGCGGCAGAAATGCATCTGCTTGACGCGATCCTCGGCTGATGCCCGTTAGAATGCTCGATTAGCCGGGGCAGGTTTGACCACGCATTTTCCGGTGTCGAAATTCGGCTGACGTCCGAAGTTGTAAGATCGCTCAGCGGCGAGAGTAGTTCGATCGATCGTCCAGACGCTCTGTTCCTCTCGAACGATCACTTTCTCGGAAGTGAATGCCGCCGGGGCTTTATAAGCCACGCCAGTGGAGACGACGTAGATCGTCGCCCTTCCCTGCGTCTCATCCAGCGTCATCTCGACCGGATTCGGATTTGGTCCCGAAGGCACCTCGCACGAGAGATAGATCGGCGCACTGGCCGCCAACAGCATCCACAGCATTCTGATTCTCCGACCTCGCTCGACGTCTGATGCCTCGCGCGCCGGCAACACCGCAACCCCTGAGGAGGAGGCCGTTCCATGGATGAATACGACGCGCCTCATCTCGAGGTCGGCTTCCTCATCAACACTGGCGCGTCCGAGACGCAGGTCGACCGGCTCGCGACCACGATGGACCGCGCTGAGCGCTCGATCAGCAGTCAGGCTGCGCTGATCGAGCGCTCGACGTCGAACATGGTCAAGCTCGGCAGCGCAGCCGCTGACGTTGACGCGTTTTCTGCGACGGCGTCACGCAAGCTGTCGTCGGTCGCCGACCAAGCTAGCCGCACCGGCGACGCCATGGCGCAGATTGGCGCGGGTCTCTCCGGCGCAACCGCCAAGGTCGAGGCGTACGGCAGCGCGGCCACGCGTGCCGAGGTCAACGTTGCCCGAGAGCGCAAAGCGACTGCGCGAGAGGTCGAGCTTATGATCGCTCGCCTTGAGCGTGAGACCGCTGCGATCGGCAAGAGCAAGGAGGCGCGTCAGCAGGAGCGGATCGCCATCCTCGCGGTGACCGCCGCGCAGCAGGGCAACACCGACGGCGCCGAGCGCCTACAGATGGCGGCGCGCGCCAAGGCGCAGGCGATGGCGAACGCTGCCGAGGAGCAGATTGACGCCGAGCGCCGTCTCATCGCCTCCCGCGAGCAGGAGGAGCAATCGCTGCGCTCGTCGGCGCAGGCGTACAACATGAACATCGCCTATGGGCGACAGATGCTGGCCGCGTATCACCAGCAGGAAAAGGCCGCCGCTGCTGTCGCGGCCGAAAACCAGCGCCTTGCCGCCGCGGCCGACCAGATGAAGCGGTCAATGGACCCGGCCTATGCCGCTCAGCGTCGCTTCGACGACGAGATGGGTCGCGCGCGCCAGCTGGTAAGCGCAGGTGCCCTTGGGATCGACGATTATGTCGCCAAGCTGCGCATCGAGCAGGCGGCGCTTGATCGATCGACTGAGGCACACCGGCAGCGCGCGGTCGTGCAGCGCTTTACCGCGAGCGAGACGTTGAACATCTCGCGTCAGCTGCAGGACGTCGGCGTCACAGCTGCGATGGGCATGAACCCGCTGATGATCCTGGTTCAGCAGGGTCCGCAGATATACGACGTGCTCGAGCAGGCGAAGGCTCGCGGCGTCAGCGCGGGGGCCGCCCTTACCCAGATGGGCAAGGATGTCGTGACCTATGGCGTCACGGGTTTCAGCAAGCTCGCTACCGTCCTCACGCCTGCCAACGTGCTGCTCGGTACCACGGCGGTCGCGACCGTGCTCGTTGTGCGCGAGCTAGGTCGCTACGGCGAGGAGATGCGTCGCTTCGAAGCGACCGCGGCGGGTCTAGGCCGCACCTCGGGGCAGACCGCGCAGCAGATGGAGGCCATTGCCGAAGCTGCGGCGATGACCGGCGATCGCTCACTGACCGCGGCGCGCGACAGCGTGAACGCATTTACTACCGCCGGCATCCAAGGCACGCAGACGCTCACGTTGCTCTCGGCGAACGTCGAACGCTATGCGAAGCTGACCGGCACGGATGCCGCGCAGGCGCAGACGGCACTGGCTGAAGCCATGTCCGATCCGGCGCGCGCGGCCGACACATTCACCCAGCAACTCGGGCTGCTGAACGGCGCGCAGTACGAGCATATTCGCCAGCTGGCGGCGCAGGGCGATGGTGAGCAGGCGACGGCTGAGCTGACCCGCATCCTGACGGGCGATTTGGCTGCAAACGCCAACCAGACCACCGGCCTCGCCAAGGTTATGGACGGGCTCGGCAGCGCTGTCGCGGGCGTCGCCACTATGTTCGGACGCCTTGATCAGCGCATCCGAAACGCAGGCGCTGCTTACGACGAATGGCTGAAGAAGAACGTCGGCGGTCTGGCCGTCGACCTGTTCGGCACCGGCAACAAGCTGCCGAAGGGGCCGAACGCGAACGCCAGTCGCAACCAGGATCAGATCGCCGCCCTGAACGCTTCGCAGTCGCTGAACACGACCGGCATGAAGCAGTTCAACGATCTGCTTGCACAGCAGCGCGTCCTGCAAAAGGGGTTGGCTGACACGACCGGGCTTACCGCCGGGCAGGTGCAGGCGTTGCAGCACGATTACCGTGCGGTGACCGACACGATCGCGGCCAACCGCTCCGCGACGGGCGCATGGATCACGACGCAGGAGCGAGCGCATCTGGTCGCCCAGGCGCAGGCGAAGCTGGCGGGCGCACGCACGAAGGCCGACAAGGCTGCTGCGCAGCAGCAGTTGACCCGTCTTCAGCTCGGCAACCAGGTGCTAACGCAGCAGGAGCGTCAGACGCAGGCCGAAGACGCCTATCAGCGCGTCGCCAGCCGCTACACCAAGCCGAAAGTCGATCATCACGCCGACGATTTGCTTCGCCAGGCCAAGGCGATGGAGGCGCAGATTGACGGCCTTTATGACGTCGCCGATGCGTACGGCGTCTCGGGGTCGGCCGCGCTGATCGCTGAGGCGCGCGCGCGCGCCGAGACGAGTGCAATCCTCAAGCGCGGGGAAGCAGACGAGTTCGTCGGACGCCAGATCCGCTTGGCCGTGGCGCAGCGCGTGCGCGATGCAAGCGCCTCAACGGCCGCCATGGCCGATCAGGCGGCGGAGCAGGAAAAGGTCAACCGCGCCGTCAGCTCTGGGCTCATCCCTGCGGCACATGCGGCCGAATTGCTCAAGGACCAGATTGCCGACCTGCCTCTCCTGAACGCGCTCGAGGCCGCCCGGACGCTCAAGGGCGAGGATGGAACCCGCGCCGTGAAGCGGGCGACCGCTGCCCTGGAAGCCAATCGCTCGGCGCGCGATCGGCTGACGGACGCGCAGCGGAAGGCTGCCGTGCAGCTCGCTCAGGAGAACGCTGACGATCGTCTCGCCTCGCTCCAGGAAGAGATTCGGCTGATCGGCGCGACGGACGCCGCGCGGGTCCACTCGATGGCGCTTTTCAATGCCACGCAGCAGGCATCGCGGGAGAAGATGGAGGGGCCGGCCGGAGCAAAGTGGATCGCTACGCAGGTCGCGATCGCCGACGGCCAGTATCAACTCCAGCTCGGCACGGACGCTTACAACGCCTCGCTGACCGAGACCGCCGACAAATGGAACATCATCGCCAGCAAGGTATCGGACGCCGGCCGGGGTATGGCGGACGCGTTTGGTGAAGCTGGCCAAGCAATCGGCGGGCTCGCCTCGATCTTTGCTAACTACCAGGCCGACCGCAGCCGGGCTGAAGAACAGCACACCGCTGCCCTGCTGAAGGCGGGGAACATCGAGAAGCTGATTGCTCAGGAAAACACCCGTTTCGCGCTCCGCTCGTCCGGCGCGCGCGTTGCGGCGTTCGGCGACATGACCAACGCCGCAAAGGGCTTCTTCAAGGAAGGCTCGGCGGGCTGGAAGGCAGTGTCGACCGCTGAGAAGGCGGCGCGCGCGGTTGAGTTCGCGCTGTCGGTGCGCTCAATCGCGCAGGACGCCATCGAAACAGGCTCGAAGCTGGCGAGCAGCGCGGCGCGTACCGCGGCGAACGCTGTCGAGGCGGTCACGAAGGCGATCGCCTCGCTACCGTTCCCAGCGAACATCGCGGCTGGCGCGGCAACGGTCGGCGCGCTCGCGGCGATCGGCGTGTCGATCGCGGGCAGCCTGGGCGGCGGCAAGAACAACCTGACGAAGGCGAACAACGGCACCGGTACCGTGCTCGGCAGCCCCGACGCGCAGAGCGAGAGCATCCGCCGCGCGCTGGACGGGCTCAAGGAAGTCGACCTGCTGATGCTGGGCACGTCACGCCAGATGGCGGCGTCGTTGCGTTCGATCGAGGATCAGATCGGTGGCGTGGCGTCGCTCGTCGTGCGGGCTGGCAACGTCAACGCTGACGTGAAGGTCAACGAGGGGTTCCAAAAGAACCTCATCGGCTCGGTGCTAAGCAAGATCCCGCTGATCGGCGGCGTTCTCGGCGGGCTGTTCGGGTCGAAGACCGAGACTATCGGCGGCGGGCTCTACGGCAAGGCGCAGTCGCTCGGCACGATCCTCAACAGCGGTTTCGACGCGTCCTACTATTCCGACGTCAAGAAGACGTCCAAGTTCCTCGGGATCACGACGGGGACAAAGTACAGCACGCAGTACACCGGAGCCGACGCGGGGCTGGAGAACCAGTTCACGCAGATCCTGCGCGAGTTCAACAACGCGATCATCGCGGCGGCCGGGCCGCTCGGCGTAGCGACCGGCGACATCACGTCGCGGCTCAACGGCATGGTCGTCGACATCGGCAAGATCGACCTCAAGGGGCTATCGGGCGAGCAGATCCAGGAGAAGCTGACCGCGGTGTTTGGCGCGACCGCCGATCGCATGGCGTCCGGCGCGTTCCCCGGCTTCGAGCGGTTCCAGAAGGTCGGCGAGGGCCTGTTCGAGACCGTCGTGCGCGTCTCGTCAACCGTCGAGCAGGTCAGCGGCTCACTGGCGCAGCTGGGCAGCTCGGCGAAGACGCTCGGGATCGATGCCAAGGTTGGGCTGGCGGCTCAGTTCGAAAGCCTGTCGGCGATGACGTCGGCGATCAGCGCCTATGCCGATGCCTTCTACACGCCGGCCGAGCGCAATGCGGCAAAGCTGGCGCAGCTAGGCACGGTCATCACCGGGCTGGGCGTGAAGATGCCCGACACGCTCGCGAACTTCCGCGCGCTCGTCGAAGCGCAGGATCTGAATACCGCTGCGGGCCGCGCGATCTATGCGACCCTGATCCAGCTCGCTCCCGCCTTCGCCGAGCTGAAGCAGGAGATGGACGGCGCCAAGTCGGCGGCCGACATCCTCGCCGAGCGGCAGGGGCTGGAGCGTCAGCTGCTCGAACTGGCCGGTAACACCGCGGCGATCCGCGAACTTGATCTGGCGAAGCTGGATGCGAGCAATCGGGCACTGCAACAGCAGGTCTGGGCGGTGCAGGATGCGCAGGCGGCGGCCAAGGCGGCGGAAGAGCTGCGCAACGCGTGGTCGTCGGTCGGCGATAGCATCATGGAAGAGGTCAAGCGCATCCGCGGCCTGAACGGCGCGGACGCGGGCGGCAGCTACGCCTCACTGCTCGGCCAGTTCAACGCCACGACCGAGATGGCGCGCGCGGGCGACCAGAACGCCGCCAAGTCGCTGCCCGGGCTGTCGCAGGCGCTGCTGAAGGCTGCCGCCGACACAGCGACCAGCCGGCAGGAGCTCGACCGCGTGCAGGCGCAGACCGCGGCGTCTCTTGAGGCGACCCTCGCCATGATCGAGAAGGTGGCATCGACCTCGGGCGCGGCCAGCGCAGACCGGATGCTGGAAGCCATGCAGATGGCGCCCGGCGCGGCGAGCGATGCCGGCGAGCAGCAGAACCGGGTGGAAGCAATTGGCGACGAGATTGCCTCGCTCCGGCGTGAGGTGGTCGGCCTCCTGGCTGACGTGAAGAACAACACCGGGCGGGTGGCGAAGACCATGGACACGGTGACGAGCAACGGCGCGGACGCGATCAGCGTGGTGCAGGCCGCATGAAGGTCGTCACCGGCAACGGCGAGTTCGATCTCGGTACCACCGAGACGACGCCGACGATCGGGCTGACCGACTTCAGCCGGCGGGTGACCGACGACTTCGGCGTGACGACCGTCGTCGAGCGCGGCTTCTCGCGCCGAATGTCGGTCAAGCTGGGGCTGCCGTTCGACACGGTCGATGCCGTCCAGCGCCGCCTGTCCGACCTGCGCGCGGCGCCCGCGCTGTGGGTCGCAGACGATCGGTTCGTGTGGCTGAGCCTGTACGGCTTCTACAAAGACTTCGATCTCGATCTCGCTAACCCGCCGCTCAGCCGCTGCACCCTGTCGATCGACGGGCTGGCCGAGACCGGCGGCGTAACCGACAACGGCGCCGACCCGGCACTCGGTCAGTCATCGACGCTCCAGCTGCTACAGCCCACGCCGGTGACCGACGCCACGCTGGTCGGCAGCCTCGTCGCCGAGAACGATGCGCCAGAGTGGGTGAGCGGCACCGGCTATGCGAAGGGCGCGCGCGTCATCCGCGCGAGCACGCACCGGATCTACGAGAGCCTGATCACCGGCAATACCGGCAAGACCCCGGAGGCCGAACCGGCTTGGTGGCTCGATCTCGGGCCGACGAACCGCTGGGCGATGTTCGACCAGGCGCTCGGCACCGCCACGACCCGCAACGGCGGCGTTGAGGTGACGCTGAACGGCGGGGCCGCGAACGCCGTGTCGCTGATCGACCTGGTGGGCGACACCGTTCGTGTCCGCGCAAACGGGTACGATCAGACGCAGGCGGTGCGGCCCGGCGCGATGACCTTCACCGGCTTGCCCGGCACCGGTCAGGTGATCGTGAACGTCAATGGCGCGCAGGCGGCTGTCGGCACACTCTTGATCGGCCGCATGGTTGGGCTCGGCGTGACCGAGGCCGCGCCGACCGCGGGCATCACCGACTTCAGCCGCAAGGAGACAGACGACTTCGGGGCGGTGAGCGTTGTCGAGCGCGGCTATCTGAAGCGCATGACCGCCCGCGCGCTGATCCGCACGGACGCGGTCGACATCGTCGCTGATCGGATGGCATCGGTTCGCGCCCGCCCGTCGCTCTGGATTGGCCAGTCTGGTGTCGACGCCATCACCGTCTACGGCTTCGTCAAAGACTTCGAGATCGAGGTCGGCACCGCGGTCAGCAAGCTGTCGCTGACCGTGGAGGGGCTGACGAAGGCCGCGCCGATCGCGACCGTGCCGGCGCAGATCGTTCAGCGCGGCGACTTCAGCCCGACCACGATCTATGCCGCTGGCGCGGTCGTCCAGTATCAGGGTTCGTCCTGGCTCTACATCGCCGCAGCCCCCGCATCGGGCTATGTGCCGCCTTCGCTGCCGACCACGGAAAACGGCTTCTGGCGGCTCTATGCGCGCCGCTGGAATGATAGTGCGAACCTGATGGACACGTCGGTCTGGGTTCCCGGCGCGTCCAGCACCATCGGCCGCTTCGCGTCGGTCGAGGCGCCGGTTGGCGAGAGTTCGGTCATCCTCGTGGAGCAGGGGCCGACCGGGGCGAGCGAGCCGGTGTGGCAGGCGCTGTCTGCCGACGATGTGTTCACCGACGCGCCCGGCGCGCCGGACGGCGGCTGGAATTACGACCTGACCGCGGACGAGTTCGATCACCGCAAATCCTACCGGCTCATGGTGTGGGCGCGGCAGTCGGGTGAGCGCGACCGGGGCGGGCTATATCTCGGCACCGGGCCGACCAGCGTCCGGCTTGTCGGTGGCGAAGATAGCAATCCGTATCTCTGGGCCGGCAATCTGCCAGCCAACGATCGGTGGTTCCTGATCGTCGGCATCCTGCACGGCTCGGGCTACACCGGCGGCGACACCGGGCAGAGCGGCGTCTACGATCCGGTGACGGGCACGCGCGTCTTGCCGGGCGGCGATTGGCGACAGAAGGTCGGCGCCACGCTGTTGCGGCACCGCGCGTTCCAATATTATCGCCGCACCGGCGCGGCGTCGCTGTTCGCGCGCCCATCGATCGAGCCGATGACCGACGCGACCTTCTCGGTCGAGCAGCTGTTCGCGACCGTCGGCATGACGTCTGCACAGGCGTCGGACTTCGCCAAGGTCCAAACCGCGATCTTCAATATCACCTCCGATAACATCATCGCTGCCGGTGGTGAGAAGAACCAGATCATCCAGCTGTACGCGCAGGTCTATGACCTCTCGACCCGCGCACACGATGCCAGTGTAGCGCTGGGAGCAACTTACGGCGGCGATCCGACGCTGACAGAGCGCATAGCGCGCAATTCAGCGATGGGTGCGCTGGAAAGCTACCTTCTCAACGAAGTGAGCCGCTGGAGCGACCCGACGATCGACAGTACGGTCGACGGCCCCCGTCTACGTGGCCTTTTCGCGAATGCGCAAGGCACCGCCAATCAGCTCGTTTCGGCCAACTCGGCCTTCGTTCGGGACCGTGCGAAATTGGCGCTCGACCGCGCGGTCGCAATCGGGTCGGACAACGTGCTGTCGGCTGGGTCGGAAAAGCAACAGACGGTCATTGACTGGAATACGCTCTACCAAGACCTTGAGTCGCTGTACGCGAAGTATGTCCAGCTCGGGTCGCCGTCGGATCTGACCGCCGGGCTCAACGCCGCCTCGGCAGCCCGCACGACGCTCGGGTCGTACCTCGGCAACCTTAACCCGCCATGGAACCAGATCAGTACTGACACACCGATCGTATCCGCGGATTGGTCGTCGAATTGGACGAACGCTTACCAGCGCATCAATGATTTTCGTGCGCAGATCACCGGCCGCAAAGGCGATCCGGGCAAGGACGGTCTAAACGGGAAAGACGGCCTGAATGGAACCGATGGGATCAACGGCACGAACGGGCAGAGCATCCACATTGCGTTCGCCGACAGCGCAGACGGAACGGTCAACTTCACCACCGGACCCGGTGGGACGCGCGCCTACATCGGCGTCTATACCGACCAGAACCCCGGCGCCGACAGCGAGAACCCCGCCGCCTACGGCTGGACGCTCATCAAGGGCGCGGATGGCAAGAACGGGCTCGCTGGCCCTGGCGGCTATGTCCACCTCGCCTATGCGAACAGCGCGGATGGCAGCATTGACTTCCATCTGAGCGACCCAACTGGACGAAAGTATCTCGGCACCTACACGGACCAGATCGAAGCCGACAGCCCGAACCCAGCCGTCTATGCTTGGAGCCTGATCAAAGGGGCAGACGGCACAAACGGGACAAACGGCGTTTCGCCGATTGCGGTGTCGCTCCAGCCGCCCTCAATCGTCGTGCAAACCCTGTCGAACGGCACGCCCTATGGCGGGCAGTTCCCGTTCAACATCGGCGTGACCGCCGCGCAGGCGGGCAGCAGTACACCTGTCACCGGCATTGCGATCATTTCGGCGGACGGCATGACGCTGTCGCTGAACCCGCTTCGGGTCACCGCCGTGTCGAAGACCGACGCCTATGCCGTGATCGATGTCTCAGCGGCCGGCCAGACCCAGCGCGTCCAGATCAGCGCCACGATCAACCGCGACGGCGCGGATGGCGGCGTATCCACCCGGATCGCCATCAACGCGCCGCAGCTGACGTGGACTGGCTATACCCAGCACGGCAACAGCATCGGCATCAACGCCTCGACGACCGGTAAGCTCTCGGTCAACCTGACGGGCTTGGTCACCGGCGACCCGGCGGCTGATTACGTGATGCGGTTCGTGTCGAAGCTGCAATACCGCGTCGCGGGCGGCACATGGACCGACGTGGCCGGCTCGGAGGCGACCAGCACCGAAGGCGGCACTACGACGGTCGGTGACAGCGGGCCTGTCAGGATCGTCCGCGCCTCCGTGAACGGGACCGGGCCTTATACCATCACGGGACTGACGGCGGACGCGGCCTATGAGGTGCGCGCCATGACGTACCGGACGAGCGCCAACGGGAGCAGCGCCGTCGGGCTGAGCCTTTATGCGGAGCGCGTGCAGTGATCGCGATTAAGCACGGCAAGAGCGGCGAGATCCAGTTCGTCGAGGGCTTGCGCGGTTACGGCACTGACTGGGCTCAGATCGGCCCGCCGCTGCCCGCCGCCAACGATCCGAACCTGCTGGTGCTCGTCTCGGGCGCATGGGTCGAGGATCCCGTGAAGGTCGAAGCGATCCTGCTGCCGTCGATCAAGGCCGAGGCAGAGCGTCGCAAGATGGGCTTCCTGTCTGCCGGCGGCGCAAAGAAAGCGGAGTATGCGCAGAAGGCGGCAGAGGTGTCCTTCTACGATAGCCTCGGCGGATCGCTGACCACGATCCTTGCGGCGCTCAATGCCCTCACGGCGGCGCAGCGCCGCGCGAAGTTCGGCTATGCGCTGGCGGACGCCGCGGCTTTCGGAGAGCCGACCATCACGCCCGCTATCGAGCGCTTCCGCGCGGGCATGGCCGGCTCCGACAAGGTGCCGGCCATCGCCGCGGCCGAAGCGAGGGCCTGCGCAGCGATCAAGGCGGCGACCACCGCAGCCGCCAAACGCACGGCAGCCGCCGCGGTCAGCTGGCCAGCTTAACCACCAAGGAGAACGACCATGAAGAAGATCGCGATCGCGAGCGCCCTGCTCGCGTCGGTGTTGCTGGCTGCCTGCCAGGACGATCGGCCGGCACCGCCGCCCACGACCAATCTCACCGACGAGTCAAACGGCGTCATCGTCGAGACCGCCCCGTACCCCGGCGATCGGCGGTAATCGCAGTGCTCGCGCTCTCCATCGCAACCGTCGCCGCGCAAGCGGCTGACGCGGCCAAGAGCCTGTCGGCGGTGATGGTGGAGAGCGTTCCCACCCCAGCGCCGCCGAGCTTCAACAACAACCCGAGCCTGTTCCTCTGGAACCTGTTCCTGATGACGGCCGGCTTCTTCCTCGGGCTGATGATGGTCGGGCGCCAGGCGACCCGCGTCTGGCATCAGCGCCGCTATGACCACCCGGTTCACCCGGTCAGCCTCTACCGGGCTGTCACGCTGTTCGCGGGCGCGGCGCTGACACTCAGGTGCGGTGCCGAGGCACTCAGCCTGTGGGGCTGGAACCCAGCCGATCCGGTGACAGCAGCGCGCGCCATGATGGCGAAGCGGATCATCGACCCCGTCTCTCTCGCATGTGGGTTCATCTGGATGGCGATCGTTCTTCTCGGCGAGCCCGGCATCGAGCACCAGCTGCGCAAGGCACCACTCCCCGTCGATATGTGGTCGCGGTGGCCGGTGCTGGTCCGCGCGCTGCTCGTCATCATCCTCAGTTTCGCCGCGGCGCTCGTAGCCGTCGTCTTCCGGTGAGGCTGGCGGTCGCGGCAGGGGCGGCCGCTGCCACGCTCCCGGTAACCGCGAGTCCTGTGACGTGGGACTTCCTCGGCTACGCCTATCATCCCGGCCCGGTGCTGATCTCCGCCCTCGCGGTCGCGATTACCCGCGCCATTGTGTTCCTCCAGACCACCGGTCGCCGGCAGGTCATCCTCGACGTCATGGTGTCCATGCTCTGCGCGCTGGTCGCGGCGCTCTGGACGCAGGCGCATAGCCTTGACCTGTTGCAGGCCGGGTTGACCGGCATCGGTGTCGCCGCGATCGGCATCGGCATCATCGGGATCGCGAAGGGCCAGGTCGGCAGCGCGATCCGCACCGGTGCGCAGGCGATGCTGACCGCGCTCGCTGGCGGCAACAGCGGGGCGATCGATCGGGCGATGACCAAGCTCGATCAGCAACCCGACGCGGAACGCCGCGAACCCTAACCGACAAGGAAGCATGTATGGCAAAGGAACCAGCGTGGCTCGCAGCCGCGCGGGCGAAGCTCGGCACGCGTGAAGCGCCCGGCGCCGCCAACAATCCGACGATCATGGGCTGGGCCAAGCGCCTCGGCACCAAGGTGCTGGGGATGGTCTACAACGCGGACAGCGTGCCGTGGTGCGGGCTGTTCGTCGCCACCTGCTTCGACGAGGTCGGCATCAAGCCGGTGTCGATCGCAGTGCGCGCGAAGGCTTGGGCGACCTGGGGCAGCCCGGTCGCTCCCGCTGATCTCGCGCCGGGCGCGGTGCTGGTGTTTGAGCGTCCCGGCGGCGGGCACGTCGGCTTCTACGTCGGCGAGAATGCGACCGCATACCGCGTGCTGGGCGGCAATCAGGGCGACGCGGTCACGCAGGCGTGGATCGAGAAGAAGCGCTGCGTCGCCCGGCGCTGGCCGCTCGGCGTGCCGCTGTCCGGCAAGCCGGTGCAGATCGCCGCCTCGGGCGTGCCGCTGTCGAGCAACGAGGCGTGACCGGCGCGGCGATGGCGCGGCTTTTGAGCCGCTTCTGGCCGGCTATTCCGATCATCGCCGCAGTCGCGCTGGCCATGCTGTTCCGTGCCCAGCGCGACGACGCGCGCCAGACGCTTCGTAACGAGCGGCAGGCGTGGACCGCATCGCTCGATCGCGCGGACCGCGCGCGCGCCGATCAGGAGCGCGGCTTTGCCCAGCAGATCGCAGCCGCTGCCACTTCCTTCGCCGACCGCCTCGCCGCGCGCGAGCCGATCATCCTTCGATCCACGAACACCGTGAGGGAATATGCTCAGACTGCTGCTGGCCGCGTCATGTGTCGTGGCGCTGACCGGGTGCGCGAAATCGACTCGCTTGATGCCGATCTCGCCGATCGAAGTACCGGCGCCGCCCAGCGCGGCGATGGCACCCTGCGCGCCAACGCCGCAGCATCGACAGCCAGACGGTAGCGCGTCCGCCAGCGACGATGACGCGACAATCCGCGACGGGCGCTTCGACCTGAAGAGCTGCGACGACAAGCGTCGCCTCCTGATCGACGCGTGGCCTCGTTCAAGCGCGGCAACGCCGCGCACCCGCTGACCACCATCAACCGACACTTCTGCCAGCCCGACCGGCTCACCGGGGAGAAAGACTATGCCTTCGACGACTGCTGCCGGTACCGGCCTCGCAATTTCAGCTGGTGTTCCAGCGACGCAGAGTGCGGGCGGGTACAGCGCCCTATCGTACACCGAAGTAGGAAACGTCGAACAGCTCGGCGGCTTCGGTCCGACGACTGAGGTGACCAGCTTCCAGCCCCTCAAGGGCGCTCAGCAGAAGCATAAGGGGCCGACGAACTTCGGCGCGCTGAACCCGACGATCGCGCTGGATGACGCGGATGCAGGCCAGGCGTTGCTGGCTGCCGCGGCGGCGCCCGATAACCGAGGCCTTTACGCCGTCCGCGTGACGAAGCCTGATGGGTCGCTGCGATACTTTCAGGTTCGCGTGTTCGGGATGCCGGAAACGATCGGCGCCGCAAATTCCATGATCACCGCTGCGCCGGTGCTCGAGATCAACACGCCGGTCATCAAGGTGCCGGCGGGCGCGCCGCCCGCTCCGGTGTTTGCGGTTCAGCCTTCAATTTCGCCGACGAACGGAGCCGTTGGCACGACGTTCACGGCCAACGACGGCTCGGCATCAAACGCCACAACCTACACCGCCCGTTGGCTTCTGAATGGAACCGCCATCGGCACGGGCGCGACCGTCACTCCCAACGCGGCTGGCACACTGGTCCGAGAGGTGACGGCTACCGGCACCGGAGGCTCGACCACTGCCACCAGCAGCGGTGTCACTGTGACCGCCAACTCAACCCCGGCCAACGCCCTCACCTATGCCGGTGAGCCGCTCACCTTCGACAACAACCCTCTCACCTACGGAGCCTGAACATGACCGCGATCGAAACCCTCACCGCTGCCCAGTTCCGTGGGCTTGGCCTCACCCCGACTGTCGATGCGCGGTCGCTCGCCATGCCGACTTTCTACGACTTGCTGGGCGACAGTCGCCTTGCGCTCGAGACGACTTCCACGAGCGCAAGCATCATCCGTCGGTCCGCGGCAAGCTTCGTCGAGCAGCTGAATATGCGGCCGTCGTTCAACAACCGCCTGCGGCGCAACGTCTACGGCGCGCGGGCCGGCTATACGTCGGCCGAGTACCTTCAGGCCTATTTCCAGAGCGTGTACGACTCATCGTCGAACATCGTGTTCCTCTTCGGCGTCATCAACGACATCGGAGCAGGTTACACTGCGGCTCAGGTTCTTAGCGGCTACCTGATGACGGCCAACGGGTCGAGCGGAGCGCCCGGGGATAGCCGCGCGATCGGCGGCATCGCCGGCGCAATCGACAAGCTGACCACCGCGGGCAAGCGAGTGGTCGTCTTCACCGACTGGCCGCAGCACAGCACGACCGAGGCCAAGGTCTTCCAGACCATCGATTACAATAGCGGGCTGATGGACATCGCCGCGCGCAATCCGATGGTCACCCTGATCGACACTTGGCCGGTCATGGTCAACCCGACCAACAACTCGTTCTCCACGCTGCTCAACACGGCCCTTTTTCAGGTGGAGGGCGTCATCCAGCACCAGAACATGGCCGGTGCCATGGCCATCTCCGAAAAGATCGATGCGGCAATCCGCCACTTCGTGCCGGTCGTGGATAATCAGCGCGTCGCCGCCCGCGTAGATGGGCCGCTCACCGGGAAGGACAACACGTTGTTCACGAACTCGCTATGGAACAGCTTGTTCGTCGAGGCTGATGCCGGCCCATCGTACCAAGGCGTGGGGTCGTCGAGCGGTGCTGGTGCTCTCGCATCCGGCAGCGTCGTCCCGCCGGGCTGGAAGGTCGAGATGGATGCGGGCACGACAGTCACCCTCAGCACCGTGGCGGGCAAGTACGGCAACGATCTCGTGGTGTCGATCACCGCAACTCAGGCGGGATCGGTGTATCTGCGGCAGGGCGTCAATGCAGCCGGCCGGGCCTCCCAAAACCCGGACCTTCGCGGCAAACCCGTTCGCTTTTCCGCCGAGGTGGACGTGGCGGCTGGTTCGTCGGCCTTCCTTGGCGTGGAGGCGGAGTGCGCCAGCCCGTCCACGGCCAGTGGCAATCTCTTGTTCGGGTCGAACAACGTGTCTGCCGGCACGCCGGGAGCCGGGCCTGCGACCGCCTATAGTCAGATCCTCATGACGCCGACCGTCACTCTCGCCGCGGACGCGACGGATGTCGTCGCCGGAACACGGTTCCGGTTCAACGGAGCGGGCTCTGCGACGATCAACGTTCGCCGGGTGGAGCTTCGCAAGCGCAAGTCGGCCGTCTGACAGGCATCCCTATCGGGGGAAGGCGCGGCGTCTCGGCGCGCCTTCCCCACCCCTATGCCTCCTGTGCTTGGGCCTAGCCCGCTCCTGTACGCGCGGGCCGGCGGAGAAATCGCATGACCATTCTCAGCGTTCACCCGCACTACAGCATGATCCCGGCGGACGATTTCGCCGCGGACTTCCCGCGCGCCGCGATTGTCGGCATCAACCTCAATCAGACCAGCCCGGCCGAGCTTCTCAGCAGCGCGCCATGGGCGATCGAGCTGGGGCAGAAAGCCCTTGCTCGCGGACGCGAGGTTCTATGGTCCGTGCCGTTCCCCGGCGCGCGGCAACTTGAGGCGGTCAACGAGGGCCGCCATGACGATCTCTATCGGTCGATCACCGACCAGCTCGTGCGGGCAATTCCCGGCACTGGCCGCATCCTCGTTCGCCTTCCGTGGGAGTTCAACCTCAAGGGCAACCCGGAGAACCTGTTCGTCGACAAGGCGGGCAAGCCGAACCATTCGCTGGGTCTCCTGGCATGGCGCCGGATCGCGGGCCTGTTCCGCGCGCGGTCGCCGCGCTTTCAGCTGGTCTGGTCGCCGAGCATCGAGCATCCTTCCGCCAGCGTGGTCGATCCGATCAAAGCATGGCCAGGCGTCGAGTTCGTCGACATCATCGCGCCTGATCTCTACGTCGCGCGCACCTTCGGCCATAAGCCGGGGGACTATACCGGCGGCTGGTTCCGTGCGCCGCTGCTCGCGCTGCGCGCCTTCGCCTATGAGAAGGGCAAGCCGTTCGGCCTCGCCGAGACCGGGGCCGACAGCGACGACTTCGCGGCCGACGTGGTGATGTGGCTGGCCGACGTAGCCAACGCGCCGAGCGGCTGTGCCTTCATCTCGTGGTGGAACGACTGGCAGGTGGTCGACTGCCGCATCACTGGCGGGCGGCTGCCCAAGATTGCTGCCGCAGTAGCGAAGCTCTGATGTGAGCGGCGTCTGCGATTGCTGCGGCGCGCCGCAGCAGAAGCGGGTCGAGCGCGGGGCGCTGGTGGCGATCGACGAGCCGTACACACTCTTCTGGAAGGGGGAGCGTGTTCCGCTCTACGCGTCCGAGGCGCGTGTCGCGTTCGAGTTGGTGCGCTGGGGGCAAATATCGATCGAGCGGATTTGCCTGCTCGCGCCCCTAGCTGAAGACGGCAACGACGAGTGCCTGGCGCACAATCGGATATGTCGCATACGCGCGAAATTGCGCGCTGCCGGCGCGGCCGTTGAGATCGCAAGTCGGCGCAACTTCGGCTGGGAATTGCGGCTGTCGCCCGCGGCGTCGTCAGAGTGAGAGAGTCGTCAGCGCCGCGGGCTGACATCGGAATGGCATAGCAAAGCCGTCGCTTCAAGGCTTTTTGTTCTATGAATGTTCCGGCATATCGGTCGCATGGTCGGGCAGCCGAAATCCCTCTACGACCTCCGCAAGGTGGAGGGAGCGGTCAACGTCACCTGCAAGGCGTGCGGCAAGTCGCGGCTCTACGATCTCGAGGAGCTAATCAAGTCGCGGACGTTTCAGCGGCTATCGACGGATTGGGAGATCGTGGTGCGCGAGATGCCGTGTTGGCACTGTCCGGATCGCACCGAGACGCGGGTCGCCATCGTCCCCTATGCCGCCAACGACCGCGAGCTGCGCGCGCGGCGCGCCGAGATGCTGATCATGAACCTAGCGTTGGCTGTCTTGAAGGACTCGACGGCCCGCGCGCAGCAGATCGGCGTCGACACTCCCGCCGTCCGCCTAGCCCTTCGCGTGCTCCGGCCGTTCCTTCCCGATCAATCGCTGCTCGTCCGGTTCTGGAATGAAGGACAGGCTGCCATCAACGTGCCGGCGAATGAGGTGCACTTCGCTCATGGCTGGATCGTGCAGGCGCTGGTGAAGCAGGGTCACTCGGTCTGGGCTGAGTTCCGGGTGAGATAGCCGACCAGCCTTTCCCGCCCGAAAGCACGATCAGCGTGGTAAATGTTTCACTGTGGCGGCGAGTTCGGTGAGAGCGGAAGCGATCTGCTCGAGCGCGGCGGTCTGCTTGCGCTGCTCATTCCGCATCTGCTGTAGGTGCATGTTAAGCGTGTTTGCTGCGTTGTCGTTCATGGCTTCCTCCATCAAAAGTCGAGCCCGCGCCGCTCGATCTCATCGCTCAACGCATCCATCTGCGGATCGCCGCTCTCCCACGTCGTCTTCATCCATTCGGTGATGAGTTCCTGGTCGGTCCAGGTGGCGAGAGCCTCGGGGGTGAGCGGCGGCTGCGACTCGGTCATCTCAGCAGCGTATCCCGGCGCCGCCGGGCGCGCCATTCCGGTTTACACCTCATTGCCAAGTTATTGATTCTAGGAGACCGTTCTGGCGCTGGTTTACAAATCAACGCCTCTAAAATCAGCCATTACGATGTGCTTTGGGAGCAGGATGTCGCAGGTTCGAATCCTGTCTCCCCGACCACCTTTTCGATCGCTCCAAGCTCGACCTCGGCAGCCGGTTTAGGCCCGGATTCAACACGCGCGAGATCCTGTTCGCCGTTCAGCGCCGCCATAGAGGCGAGCGACATTCACCGCATTCCGCCAGATTTCGCCATCCAACGCTCTCGGCAAGTTCGAGAGTTCAGACCCGGACTCTCGCTTCCGCCCGCTCGCCAAAAAAGGAAGCAGGGCCCCGGATCAAGTCCGGGGCGACGAGGGAGGAATGATGGACCGAGAACGACAGCGACGTGGGGCTCTGCTCTGAATGCCGATCGCGTCCAAAGCGTGATATCCTCAACTTGATCCGTCACTGCCTCCGTAGCGACGCGATGACGAACGGCGAATCCGACCTCACGCCACCATCATCCGGGCGCGGGCGTGCCTCAGATCACCCCCGCCTTCATCTGCTTCACTGCGTGATCCGCCGCCCGCGCGGTCATCGCCATGAAGGTCAGCGACGGGTTCACGCACGATACCGACGCCATCTGCGCGCCGTCGGTGACGAACAGGTTCGCCGCATCATGCGCCTGGTTCCAGCCGTTGAGCACCGAGCTGTTCGGATCGCGCCCCATGCGCGCGCCGCCCATCTCGTGGATCGCTTCGCCGGGAACGTGCTTGCCGCGCCCGCCGGTGACGTTGGTCAACCCGGCGCGGCGCAGCATCAGCTGGCCTTGCTCCAGCGCATCGTCCATCATCTTGATCTCATTATCGCGGAACGTCACGTCGAAGCGGAGCAGCGGGGTGCCGAAACGATCGGTCTTGCTGAAGTTCAGCATCACCTTGTTGTCGTCATAGGGCAGGCACTCGCCGAACGCGCCCATCGAAAAGCGCCATGGGCCATATTCGCGCATCTTGTGCTTCATCTCGGCGCCGAAGCCGTCGACCATCGCCGGCTGACGGAACGCCTGCCCCTGATAGCCATAACCGCGCTTGAACGGCAGCTCCTCGGACACGAGGTTGCGGAAGCGCGGAACATAGACTCCGCCCGGTCGCCGGCCATATTCGATCAGGTCGGTCATGCCCGGGATGTCGCCCGACACGCCGACGCGGAAGATATGGTCCATCACCTGGCTGCCCAGTGCGCCGTTGGAGTGGAACCAGCTCCGCTCGCTGTCCTTCGGCCGCGAGTTGAGCAGGACGTGGAGCGAACTCATCGCCGAGGCGCACAGGAACACCATCCGCGCCTGCACCACCTCGGCGCGGCCGGTCTTGGCGTCGACCATGCGAACGCCGGTGACGCGCTTCTTCGCCGGATCATATTCGAGGTTGGTCACCCACGTATCCGACCGCAGCGTCAGCCGCCCGGTCGCGCGCGCCGCCGGCAGCGTCACCGCCTGGGTCGAGAAATAGGCGCCGAAGCTGCACCCATGGCTGCACTGCGACCGCTTCTGGCAGCGCGTGCGGTTCTGCTCGGGCTTGTCTTCGGTGATGTTGCTGAGCCGGGCGTTGATCAGCTTGCGACCGGGGAACTCGCCTTCCAGCCGCCCCTTCAGCCACTTCTCGGCGACGTTCATCGGGAACGGCGGCATGAACTCGCTGTCGGGCAGATAGTCGAGGTTTTCCTTGCCCCCCGACACGCCGATGTACTTCTCGACATAGCTGTACCATGGCGCGACGTCGTCATAGCGGATCGGCCAGTCGACCCCGACGCCCTCGCGCTTGTTCGCCTCGTAATCGGTCGGCGCCCAGCGGAAGCTCCACCGTCCCCAGGTCAGCGACTTGCCGCCGACCACCGACGGGCGCACCCAGTTGAACTTGTTGGGCGCGTCGTAATCATACGGGTTGAGCCGGTCGTTGATGAAGAATGGCTGCGTCGCGGGCGACACCCAGCCGTTGAGCGCGAAATAGTCGCGCTTGGCCAGCGCCGCGGGCATCCGGTCGCGCGCAGGGGTTTCATAGACCGACTTGCCGTCGAACGGATAATCCTCGCCATGTTCGACCATCCGGCCACGATCGACCATCAGCACGCGAAGGCCCTTTTCGGTCAACTCCTTGGCGGCCCAACCGCCGCTGATGCCGGAGCCGATGACGATTGCGTCGAAACGATCTGTAGCTGCCATGATCTTGGAAATCCGCCGGATGGATGTTCGGGGAAAAGCGGCGGCGCGGCCGTGCGCGCCGCGAGCGCGTCAGGACGAGAAGATGCGCTTCACTTTCGCATAGGGATAAGCGCCGTCATAATCGCCGGGGACGGGCAGATATTCGCGCTCCTTCGTGATCCCGACCTCCGACGTATAATAGCCGGTTAGTACCAGCTGCTTGAACGCAGGGAAGAAATCGGTCGCGCCGGGCAGTTTGTCGTTCATCGCCAGCGTCAGCAGCGCATCCTGCTGCGCCGCCGTGGCCTTGACCGCGGGCACGCGGTTATCGGCCATGCTGCGGGCGTCGATCGCCGCGAGGCCGCCCAGGATCGTCCCACGCTCGTCGTCGATCGCCCAGTCGCCCAGCATATGTTCGATATATTCCGGCACGCCCGCGGCGATCGCGCCCGGCGTGTCGGTGGTCGGGATCACCCGCTCGCTGAGCGCCGCGACCAACGCGCGCTGCGCCGCGGTGAAAACGGGCGCCGGCGGGCCGGTGTTGATGACCGGATTGGGCTGATAGGCGACGGCCCGTGCCAGCGGCGCAAAAACGCTCGCTCCGAAAGCGGCGACCATCCCGGCCAGCGCACCGCGACGATCGATCATCGCGACGCCTCGCGCCCGCGACCTGCGTGAGCCTGCCTCATACCTCTTCCCAACCCGCTTATTTCTCGGACAAAGTTATGCCGCAGCCGCCGGTCGCGTCAATGCGCCAATGGTCTAGGGCGCGGGCCAGGATCGTGATCGACATCAGCCGGCCCGTTTCCCGAAGGCCCCGGCCATTAACCTTATCTCAGCAAGCATTTGTCATGAGGGAGCTACACCCGGCTCGCGTGGCGGCTTTACATGCCCCTACTCCGGTCGATCCCGATCGGTCTTCATTCATCCGGGAAGGAGGTTCTTGATGACGAAGCGCGGCCTTTCGGTCTGGTTCGGACTGGGTTCCAGCCTTCTGGCCATCCTCGTCGCCGTCGAGCGGCCGCATTGGTTCGGTCTGCCGGCCGCCGCCGCACCGACGTCGCAAGCAGCGCCTGCCGCGACCTCGCCCGAGCGATCTGCGCCCTGGCTGATCAAGCGCCATAGCGCCTCCGCGCGCTAAGCGGCACCGATTACGCGGACATATCGCTCATCGGCAGGCGCGCCGCACTCACTCGCCGCCCGCTGAGCGCTGCTGTGCGGCGCGTTCGGTCAGCGTTTTCAGCGTTTCGTCGAACCGACCTTCCCGCTCGGCCTGACGAAGGAACTGCACCTCGTCGACAAGGATCTCGCGCGGCGTCGGCTGCTGGAGGAATTGCGCCGCCACCGCGTCGGCGAACGCCTCGAGCGGCATATAGCCCGGCCGGTGCGCCTGCCCCGGCGTCAGGTCGGTCTGCACGCCGGGCGGCGCCAGCTCGATCACCTCGACCTTGCCCGCCAACTGGGTGCGCAGCGACACCGTATAGGAATGGATCGCGGCCTTCGTCGCCGAATAGGTCGGCGCCATGACGAGCGGCACATAGGCGAGCCCCGAGGTCACCGTGACGATCGCGGCATCGGGCTGCGACACCAGATGATCGGTCAGCGCATTGGTCAGCCGGATCGGGCCGAGGATGTTGATCGCCACCGTCGCCTCCGCATCGGCCAGATCACGCCGCTGCGTCACGTCCTCGTACTTCATGATCCCGGCGTTGTTGAACAAGACGTTCAGCGCCGGAAAGTCCGCCACCACCTGCGCGGCGAAGGCGTCGACCGCACCGGCGTCTTCGACATCCAGCGTCCTGACGTGCATCCGCTCGCGCCCCGCCGCGGCTTTCTCCAGCGCGTCGCGGCGACGCCCGGCAATGATGACCGTGTCGCCGCGATCGTGGAAACGGTGCGCCAGTGCCTCGCCGATGCCGCTGCCGCCGCCGGTCATCAGGATCGTGTTGCCGCTCGTCTTCATCGCTGCCTGCTCCGCCTGTCGACGACGTCCCGTGCCGCCTCTGTTCGTGTCGCCGCTGCCAACGTCATGAAGACGCAGGCGGTTTCCCGGAGCCACGCGGTTCGTCGCACGCCACGCCCCGATCGGCCGACGTCGCCCGCCCGGATCCAACGGTCGGCCCTTCCTTGATCGATGTCAGCAGGCTAGGTCGCCTTCACCTGCCCGCCTGCCGCCCGGAATCGATGACCGACCTTACACCGACCCCGCCCGACGATCTTCCGCCGGCGCTCGGCTTCCTCGCCGGCGGTGGCGCGGCGACGCGGCTGATCCTGGCGCGCGACTGGCGCGACCATCCGCTCGGCCCGCCCGAAGGCTGGCCGGCGCCGTTCAAGGCCGCGCTCAGCCTGGTGCTCAACTCGCCGGAATCGATGATCCTGTGCTGGGACGCGGACGCGCTGTTCTTCTTCTTCAACGAAACCTATTTTCCGCTGCTCGGCCCACGGATCGACTGGGCGATGGGCACGCCGATGCGGGAGGTGTGGGCCGATGCCTGGGAACAGGCGCGCCCGATCGTCGAGGATGCTTTCGCCGGGCGCAGCCAGCGGTTCGTCGACCTGCCGTGGAAGCTCGCGACCGATCGCGGCGCCGCGGATACGTGGTGGAGCTTTTCCTACTCGCGCATCCTCGACGAACAGGGTGAAAACGCCGGACTGTTCATCTTCACCAACGAGACGACCCAGCGCGTGCTCGCCGATCGCGCGCTGACCGAAAGCCGCGCCGAGCTGGTGGCGCTCAACGCCGATCTCGCGCGACAGGTCGCACAGCGCACTGCCGAGCGCGACCGGATGTGGAACGCCTCGCCCGACCTGATGGTCGTGGTGTCGCCCGACGGCCGATACCTGTCGGTCAATCCGGCGTGGAGCGAAATCCTCGGCTACCGCGCCGATGAACTGATCGGGATCGATGCTTTGTCGCTGGTCCATCCCGACGATCTGCCCGCTGCGGTCGAGGCGTTGGCCGCGGCACAGGCCGGGACGATGCCGACCTTCGAGACTCGTTTCCGCCACCGCGACGGCAGCTATCGCTGGCTGCAATGGGTCGCGGCGCCCGGCGAGACCGAAGTGTTCGCGATCGGCCGCCACATCACCGAGGCGAAGGAAGCCGCCGAGCAGTTGAAGCGCACCACCGAACAACTGACCCAGGCGCAGAAGATGGAGGCGATCGGCCAGCTTACCGGCGGAGTGGCGCACGATTTCAACAATCTGCTGACGATCATCCGCGGCTCGGTCGAGCTGCTGCGCCGTCCGAACCTCTCGCCCGAGAAGCGGGAGCGCTATGTCGAGGCGATCAGCGAAACCGCGACGCGCGCCGCCAAGCTGACCGGGCAGTTGCTCGCCTTCGCGCGGCGGCAGGCACTGACCCCGGAATTGCTCGACGTCGGCGACGCGGTCGGCGAGATCGCGGAGATGGTGCAGACGCTGATCGGCGCGCGCGTGGCGCTGCATGTCGAGCCGCCCGAAACCCCGTGCCTCGCGGAGGTGGATCGCAGCCAGTTCGAAACCGCGCTGGTCAACCTCGCCATCAACGCGCGCGACGCGATGGACGGTCAGGGCACGCTGCGCATCGCGGTCGCACCGGTCGGCGAGATCCCGTCGTTGCGCGGGCACCACGGCATCAGCGGCGATTTCCTGTCGGTCGCGGTGACCGATGACGGCGCGGGCATCGCGCCCGAGGCGCTGCCGCATATCTTCGAACCGTTCTTCACCACCAAGGGGGTCGGCAAAGGCACCGGGCTGGGGCTCAGTCAGGTGATCGGATTCGCCAAGCAATCCGGCGGCGACATCAGCGTGACCAGCGAGGCCGGTCGCGGCACGACGTTCACGCTCTACCTCCCGCGCGTCGCCGAAGGGCGCGCGGTCGCCGAGCCGATCGAGGACGACGGCCCGGCGGACGGCCAGGGCGCCTATGTGCTGCTGATCGAGGACAATGACGAAGTCGGACGCTTCGCCACCACCGCGCTCAACGAACTCGGGTATCGCAGCATGTTGGCGACCAATGCGCAGGATGCGCTGGCGATGCTGGAGGCCGATGCCGCGCGGTTCGACATCGTCTTCTCCGACGTGGTGATGCCGGGAATGAACGGGGTCGAATGCGCGACGCGCATCCGCCAGAACCATCCCTCGCTGCCGATCGTGCTGACCAGCGGTTACGCGCATGTGCTCGCCGAAAACTGGCAGCACGGGTTCGAATTGCTCCACAAGCCCTATTCGATCGAGCAATTGTCGCGCGTCCTGCGCCGTGCCGTGGCGCGCAGCGCACGCTGGCGGCGCGATTAGAGCGACACCGCATCAGCTTGGATCATCGCTCCGCCGTGCAACGGTCGCCCAGAGGGCAATGACGATGCATAGGTTCGAACCTTTCGATCGTCATTGCGAGCGTAGCGAAGCAATCCAGGGCGTCCTGATCCGGCCCTGAACCGTTTCGCTCCGCTCGCCACGACAGATAAAGATGACGTCATCCCGCCCCCGGCGATCGGTCGACCGACATCGCGGGCGAACGGGCCGCCGCAAGCTGTTCCCCGCCCCACGCGGAACCCTGCCCCGCCCCTCGCGTCTCGCTATCCGACGAGGGAGACGGCGTGAGCGAAACGAAACCAAAAAGCTGGCGCGACAATATCGTGCTGTTCGGCGCGCTGGCCGCCAACCTCGGGATCGCAGTCGCCAAGTTCGTTGCGGCGGCGATCACCGGATCGTCGTCGATGCTGACCGAGGGGGTGCACTCGGTGGTCGATAGCGGCAATCAGCTCCTGCTGCTCTACGGACAGCGCCGCGCGCGCCGCCCCGCCGATGCCGCGCATCCGTTCGGCTACGGGCGTGAACTGTATTTCTGGGCGTTCGTGGTCGCGATCCTGATCTTCGCGATCGGTGCCGGCGTGTCGATCTACGAAGGTTATCTGCACATCATCGAGCCTGAGCCGCTTGCCGATCCGCTCGTCAATTACCTCGTGCTCGGCATTGCCGCGCTGATGGAGGGCGCGTCGTGGACGATCGCCATGCGTGAATTCGATCAAACCCGCGGCGAGATGGGCTGGTGGCAGGCGATCCACGAATCGAAGGATCCCGCCGGGTTCATGGTGTTGTTCGAGGACAGCGCCGCGCTGATCGGGCTGGTGGTGGCAGCGATTGGCGTGTGGTGCAGCCACTATTTTAACGACCCGCGGCTGGACGGCGTCGCCTCGATCGTGATCGGCGCGTTGCTCGCTGCGGTGGCGGTGCTGCTGGCGCGCGAGGCGAAAGGGCTGCTGATCGGGGAGCGCGCGGACCCGGCGGTGATCGAGCGCGCGCGGGCGATCGTGGCGGCGCATCCCGGGATCAGCGCGGTCAACCACGTTCGCACCATCCACACCGCACCAGACATGGTGTTCGCCGCGATCAGCGCCGACTTCGACGATCATCTGTCGATGGCTGCGGCAGAGACGCTGATCGAGACGATCGAGACCGAATTGCGCACTGCGCTGCCGCAGTTGAAGTCGATCTACATCCGCCCCGAAAAGCAGGCGGATGCGGTGACGTTCTGACGCTGGCTCACCCGCCTTTCCGCGCCCCCGCGAACAGCCGCGCGAAGGCCGCCGCGTCGATCTTGCCGACCACGAGCAACGATCCGGCAAGATAGCCCGGCGTGCCCGGCAAGGCGATCGACGCCGCCTCGGCCGCGTGGCGACGAAGCCGCGCGTCGATATCGATGCCATGCGTCGACAGATCCGCCAGAAGGCGCATCCAATCACCGCCGGACGCCATGACGGCGGCACGCAATTGTGCGGCGCCAAGCGCGCCGCCGGTGGTCATCAGCCGACGATGCACCTCCGGGTAGATGCCTTGCGACACGCTGGCGAGCGCGATGCGCGCCGCTTGCACCGAGGCTCCACCGAAAATCGGCCAGTCCTTGAACAACAGCCGCACGTCTCCGTCGTCCGCGACCGCATCGGTCAGTGCCGGGAAGCCCTGACGACATGCCGGGCACCGATAGTCGCTGAACACCGCCAGCCGCAGCGATGCGCTCGCCGGCCCGATCGCGGGCGCATCGGGATCGTCGAGGATCGCCGCCACCGCCCCCGACGCGCGCACGTCACGCCCGGCCGGTGCGGTTCGGGCGAGTAAATGGCCCAGCGCCCAACCCGCGCCGCCCGCCACGCCGAGCGTCAGCAGTGCGCGACGATCCAGGCGCGAGGCGGGGTCGGTCAGGGCGATGCTGCCGCCCCCGTCACCGGTTTGTAGAAAGCGAGCGCATGACCACCGAAGATGCCGTCTCGCGCCTCTGGACAGTGACGCGCGACATAGGCGTCGATCACGTCGTACACCGCGCCATATTCCGCCGCGAGCAGGCAGACCGGCCAGTCCGATCCCCACATCACGCGCTCGGGTCCGAAAACGGTGAAGACATGGTCGAGGTACCGCGCCAGATCGTCGGCGGTCCAGTGCCGATGGTCGGCCTCCGTGACGAGCCCCGATACCTTGCACATCACCCCCGGACAGGCGGCCGCCGCCGCCAGCCGCTCCGCCCACGGCTGCCACCCGCCCGATGCGATCGCGGGTTTGGCGGCATGGTCGATCACGAAGCGCCCCGTCCCGACCCGGTCGAGGAACGCCGGCACCGTCGCCAGTTGCCGGTGGTCGATCAACAGATCGTAGGTAAGCCCGCGCGCGGCGACCGCGCGCACGCCGCGGACGAACGCGTCGCCCAGCAGGAAGTCGGCATCGGGCTCGTCCTGCACGATATGACGATAGCCGACCAGCATCGGCGCGGCCTCCGCCGCCAGCCGCTCCGCGATGTCATCGGCGCGCAGGTCGATCCAGCCGACCACGCCGCAGATCGCGGTACCGCGTGCCGCCGCATCGAGCAGCATCTGCGTCTCTTCGGGCACCTGCCGCGCCTGGACCGCGATGGCGGCCGCTATTTTGCGCGACGCAAGCGCACCGGCGAGCGATTCCGTGTCATAATCGCGCGCGATCACGCTGGCCGGATCGATCCAGCCGAACGCCTCGGCATCGTACCGCCAGAGGTGATGATGCGCGTCGATGCGCGGCGTTTGGCTCATGGCTTATCCTTCAGGCCGCCGGATGATGCCCTAGCGTCAACGAGATACGCGCCGCCGCCCCCTGTAGCAGCCCGGCGACCGCATCCAGCTTCACACGCTGCGACCCATCGATCAGCTCCAGATACGGCACGGTCAGCGCGCCGACGATCTCGCCACTGAACGCGAATACGGGATAACTGACATCGGTAACCCCCTGAGTCACGGGGCTTTGTCGACGATCGAACCCCTGCCGCCGCACGATCGCCAGCCGTTCCTCCAGCCAGTCCCTGTCGACCGGCTTGCCCCGCGTCGCCGCCGCCTGCGCGACGATCCGCTCCACGCGCTGCGGGGAGGAGAAGGCGAGCAACACCTGTCCCGAACAACTAGCGATCATGTCGATCGCAGCGCCCAGTCGTAGCGAAAAACCCCGCATTCCCGGGTTTTCCTCGCGTGCGATCACCAGTCCATGGGCGCCGTTGGGAACGACGAAGTGGCAGGATTGCTCGGTTTCGGCGGCGAGTTGCTGCATCTCGGGCGTCGCCGCGCGGGTCAAATTCTGCGCCGGGGTCGCGCGATACGCCAGGTCGAGGATCTTGTAAGACACCGTATAGCGGTCGTTGACCGGCGAGCGGTGCAGATAGCCGATCTGCTCCATGACGACGACGATCCGGAACAGCTCGCCCACCGAGCGGCCGAGCGCCGCCGCCATGTCGGTCACCAGCGCACCCTGCGGATAGGCAGAGAGCAAGTCGAGGATTTCGAACGCTTTCTCCAACGCGGGCGCGGCATAGGTCGTCTGTTTCGGCCGCGCCTCGCCGTCCGCGTCGGCCTGTTTGCGGACCCGCGCCACCGTCGTCAGCCCCGCGCGGGGGCGCGGACCGCATAGGTCAGCACCACGAGGAAGCACGCCGCCGGCACTAGCATCGCCGCCGCGATTCCCGCGCGATCCGAGACGAAGCCGATCACCCCGGTCAGCACCGCCCCCCCGATGATCGCCATGATGATCAGCGACGAGCCGAGTCGGCGCAGCGGCCCGAGCGTCTCCACCCCGAGCGCGAAGATCGTCGGAAACTGGATCGACATGAAGAAGCTGGTCGCCACCAGCGCGTAGAGCCCGATCGTCCCACCGACCAGCGCCGCGGTGGTCGCGAGCAGCGCCGAGATGGTGGCGAAGATCGCCAGCAACCGCGCCGGTGCGATCCACGTCATCAGCGTCGTGCCGATGAACCGCCCGCCCGCGAACAGCAGCAGCGCGACGAACAGCATGTCGGCGCCCTGCCGCTCGTTCCAGCCGAGCGCGCCCTGCGCATAGCGGATCGTATAGCTCCACAGCCCGACCTGCGCGCCGACGTAGAAGAATTGCGCGATCACCGCGCCGACCAGCCGCGGGTGGTGCAGCAGGTCGGCGAAGCGCTGCGTCTGCGCGTCTTCCGCCAAGTCGCGCACCGCGGTGTTGCGCGGGAAGGCGGTCAGCGCGGCGGCGAAGGCGAACAGCAGCACGATCGCCGCGATCGCCAGATAGGGGGTGGCGACCGCCTGCACCTCGTTGCGGTAGAAGGCTTCGCGCGCGGCGGCGTTCATCCCGGCGAGCGTCGCCTCGTCATGCTCGATCCCCGACAGGATGAAGTTGCGTCCGATCAGGATGCCGGTGATCGCGCCGAACGGATTGGCGGCCTGCGCCCAGTTGAGCCGCCGCGTCGCGGTTGCGGGATCGCCGAGTTCGGTCATCAGCGGATTGGCGGAGGTTTCGAGGAACGCCAGCCCGGCGGCGATCACGAACAAGGCGAACAGGAACAGCTGATAGGCGCTGATCGCGGCCGCCGGATAGAAGAGCAACGCGCCCACACCATAAAGCGACAAACCGGTGACGATCGCCGCCTTATACCCGAACCGCCGCAGCACGATCGACGCCGGGATCGCGAATACGAAGTAACCGAGATAGAACACCTGCTGCACGAAGCTGGTGCCGAAATCCGACAGCGTGAACGCCTTCTTGAACTGCGCGATCAGGATGTCGTTGAGATTGTTCGCCATCCCCCACAGGAAGAACAGCGAGGTGGTGATGACGAGCGCCGGCGCCCACCGCCCCGCCCCGCCCGCCGCAGGCGCATCGGTCGCGCGGGGAATATCCTCCAGCGGAGGGGAGCCTTGCCACGCCATTTGCCGTCATCCTCTTTTTCCTGAGCCGGGTCGTCGCGCCCGCGCTTCGTCAGAACGTCACGATCGCCTTCAGAACATGGTCCGCCTCGGCGATCAACCGCGGCATACGCTCGGGCAGGTCGTCGGCGTCGACGCTGTGGGTGTGGAGCGCATCGGTCGGGATGTCGCCGCTGCGGATCGCGGCGAGTACGCGCGCGAAGTCGCTCGCCAGCGCGTTGCGGCTGGCGATCAGCGTCGTCTCGCGGCGATGGAATTCGGGATCGGCGAAGATCAGATCGTCCGGGACGACGCTGACCAGCACATAGCTGCCGCCGTTCGCGACATAACCGAGCCCGGCGCGCATCGCATGGATGTTGCCGGTGGCATCGAACACGCAGTCGAAGAAGTCGCCATCGGTGCGGGCCGTCAGCGCGTCGCGGATGCCGTCATCGACCGTCACGACATCATCGAACCCCAGCCGGGTGCGCGCATAGTCGAGCCGCGAGGCGCGCGTGTCGATGATCGTCACCCGCGCGCCGTCGAGCCGCGCGAATAGCGACACCGCAATGCCGATCGGCCCCGCCCCCGCCACCAGCACGCGGTCGCCCGCCGACAGTTTCGCGCGCGCCACCGCATGTGCGCCGATCGCGAGAAACTCGACCATCGCCGCCTGTTCGAGCGTCAGGTCGTCAGCGGGGATCACCGCGCGTTCGGGCACCGCGATCACGTCCTGCATCCCGCCATCCGTATGCACGCCGAGCACCGCGATCCGCGCGCAGCAATTGGGCTTGCCCTTGCGGCACGCCACGCAGCTGCCGCACGCCAGATAGGGGTTGATCGTCACCCTTTGCCCGACGCGCAGCGCCGACCCGTCGGGCACCGCCGCGATCTCGCCCGCCAGTTCGTGGCCCATTACCCGCGGATAGGAGAGAAACGGCTGATTGCCCGCGAAGATGTGGTAATCGGTGCCGCACAGCCCGACACGGCGCATCCGCACCAGCACCTTTCCCGGCGCAGCGGTCGGCGCGCTACGCTCGACACGCTCGAGCACAAACGGTTCGCGGCACATGATCGCGCGAATGGCCAAAGTCCTCTTCCTAATCTGCTTTCATATATGAGACCTTGTTCACCGTCAGGCAATATGAAGATGGCAGATTGGCCGAAACCGTCCGTCGCATCGGAAAACGCAGCTTACCCCATCCGCTCGCGCACCACCTGCTCCAGCACCGTCAGCGGCATCGCGCCCAGCGTCAGCACCCGGTGGAATTCCTTCGGATCCCATGCCGCCCCCGCCTTGCGCTTCGCCTCGTCGCGCAGTCGCGTCCAGACGGTGTGGCCGATCTTGTAGCTGCACGCCTGCCCCGGCCAGACCGTGTAGCGATCGATCTCGCCCTGGCTGCGCCCGCGCGCGATACCCGTGGTGGCGATCAGGTAATCGGTCGCTTTCTCGCGGCTCCAGCGTTTGGCGTGCATCCCGGAATCGACCACCAGCCGCGTCGCGCGGAACAGCAAAGATTGCAGATAGCCGACCTGCCCGATCGGATCGCCGTCGTACATCCCCATCTCGTCGGCCAGCTGTTCCGAATAGAGCGCCCAGCCCTCCGAGTAACCCGAATAGAAGCCGCGCCGCCGGATCAGCGGAATGTCCTGACTCTCCAGCGCCGACATGACCTGCAGATGATGCCCCGGCACCGCCTCGTGATAGCTGAGTGTCGCCAGCCCGAACTTCGGCCGGTCGAACGTGTCGCGCAGGTTGATGAAATAGATCGCTGGCCGCGACCCGTCGAGCGACGCCGACTGATAATAGCCGCCCGGCGCGCCGGCCTGTATCGCTTCGGGGACGCGGCGGACCTCGACCGGCGCGCGCGGCAGGATTGCGAATTGTTCGGGCAGTCGCTTCGTCATCGCCGCGACCTGCGCGCGGAGTTGTTCGAGCAGCGCCTCGCGCCCCGGATCGGTGTTCGGGTAGAGCTGATCCGGGCGCTTGTTGAGCGCCACCAGCCGCTCGCCGACCGTTCCCTGCGCCATTCCCTGCTGGCGCAGGATGCCGTCGATCCGCGCGCCGATCTCGGCGACCTGTGCGAGCCCGAGCCGGTGAATTTCGTCGCCGCTCATGTCGGTGGTGGTCGCCGCGCTCGCCGCCGCGGCATAATAGGCCTCGCCGTCGGGGAGCCGCCACACGCCGGCGTCGTGCACCGCGCGCCCGCGCAGCTCGGTGACCAGAGCGCGCTGGCGGTCGAGCGCCGGAAAGACGCGCTCGGTCATCAGCTTCACGACTGCCGCCGCGCGCTCGGCGGGCAGGTTCGCGGCCTTCAGCTTGGCGGCGAGGTCGGTGGCCGGGCCGGTCGCATCGGCCGCCTTGTCGCGCACCGCCGCGAGCTGCTTCAGCGTCGTGTCGAGGATATAGTCGGGCGCGAACACGCCCTTGCCCGCATCGACGCGCTGGCGCTCGGTCTCGGCGTCGACCACCGGCCCCCAGGCGGCGACGCGCGCGACATAGGCATCGGCGTCGGCGGCGTCACGCACGCGGTGCTGGTTGGCGAGGAAGTCGGGCACGTCGCGATACGCGCCGGTCAGCTGCGTCAGCACATAGGGTGCGTAGCGGCCTGCACTCGCGCCATAATCATAGCGTTCGCCCGCCAGCATCCGGTCGAGGCTGTAGGCGACGATGTCATAGTCGAGCCGCGCCGCATCGCCGAGCGCGTCGCGCGGGATCGCCCGCAACGCCGCGCGTTCAGCGCGCGCGCGGGCGAAGTCGCGTAGCTCCCCGGCACGGCTCGCATCCGACAGCCGCGACTTGAGCGGCGCGCGCGCGCCGGTGTCGAGCCCCAGCGAGGTCGCCTGTTCCGGGCTCGCGTCGAGCCGTGCGTAGAAGAAGCGGTCGAGCAACGCGCGCAGCTTGGCATCATGCGCGCCGGTCTTCGCGGCGGCAGTGGCCGCACGAGGCAGGCTGGCAAGCGCCGCCGCGGCGCTGGCAGAGGCGAGAAACTGGCGACGACGCATGCGAACTCCCGATCTGGTTATGGCAGGCAGACTGACGTTCACCCGCAGCTTTGTCGAGCATCGGCAGGCACTTGACCGGCAATCTGCATTTTTCGGGTCACGAAGGGCGACAAACCACATTCCGCCTGCGTACAGTCCCTGCCATGGCGATCGGACTGCACAACGAAGGCTTCTCGGACGCATTGGTGGTGCTGGGTGCCGCAGGGCTGGTGATCCCGGCGTTCGCACGTTTCCGGATCAGCCCGGTGATCGGCTTCATTCTCGTCGGCGCGCTGGTCGGCCCGGCCGGGCTCGGCGCGCTCGTGCCGCGCGCGCCGTGGCTTTACTACTTCACGATCTCCGACCCGGAATCGATCGAGCCGTTCGCCGAATTCGGGATCGTGCTGCTGCTGTTCTCGATTGGGCTGGAGCTGTCGTTCCGGCGATTATGGGCAATGCGGCAACTGGTGTTCGGCACCGGGCCGGCAGCGCTGGTCGGCTGCGCGGCGCTGGTCGGGGTCGCATTGCACCTGATGGGGCAGAGCTGGGGCGGTTCGGCCGGGCTCGGGCTCGCGCTCGCACTGTCGTCGACCGCGCTGGTGCTGCCGCTGGTCGGGACCACCAGCCCGGTCGGGCGCGGCGCGTTCGCGATCCTGCTCTTCCAGGACCTCGCGCTCGTCCCGATCATCTTTGCACTGGGTGCGATGGCGCCAACCGCCAGCGACGAAGGCTGGGTCGGGATCGCCGGGGTCGCGCTGCGCGGCGGGCTGACCGTGGTGGCGATGTACGTCGGCGGGCGGCTGGTGCTGCCGCGGCTGTTCGCGCAGGCGGCGCGCACCAAGAGCCCCGAGCTGTTCCTCGCCGCCTCGCTGCTGGTGGTGATCGTCGCCAGCGTGGCCACCACCGCCGCCGGGCTGTCGCCGATCGTCGGCGCGCTGCTCGCCGGGCTGCTGATCGCCGAAACCGAATATCATACCGAGGTCGAGGTGATGACCGCGCCGTTCAAAGGGCTCGCGCTCGGCGTGTTCCTCATCACGGTGGGCATGAGCCTCGATCTCGGTGCGATCGCGCGCAACTGGATGCCGCTGCTCGCCGCGGTGCTCGGCGTGGTCACGGTCAAGGCGGTGGTCACCTATCTGCTGCTGCGTGTCGCCAATGCGCGCCCGGGCATCGCCGCCGAGACCGGAATGCTGATGGGCAGCCCGTCGGAGACGACGCTGATCGTGCTGGCGACCGCCGCGCAGGCGCAGCTCATCACCGCCGCCACCGCCAGCTTCTGGCAGACCGTCACCGCGATCGGGCTGACGATCACCCCGTTGCTCGCGCTGCTCGGCCGCGTGATCGCGCGGCGGATCGAGAAGCGCGACGGCGCGCGCCCCGACATGCTCGACCATGCCGAGGGGCAGCGCGCGGTGGTGTTCGGCTTCGGCCGCGTCGGGCGGCTGGTCGCCGACATGCTGGCGCGCCACGACCAGCCCTATGTCGCGGTCGAGGCCGATATCGACGCGGTGACGCAGGCGCGCGCCGGCGGCTATCCGATCATCTTCGGCGATGTCGCGCGCGCCGAACTGCTCGACCGGCTCGACCTCACCCATGCGCGCGCGCTGATCCTGACGATGGACGATCCGGTGCTCACCGTGCGGCTGACCAAGCGGCTGCGCGCCGCTTTCCCGGCGCTGCCGATCATCGCCCGCGCGCGCGACACCGCGCATGCCGCCGAACTCTACAAGGCCGGGGTGACCGACGCGGTGCCGGAAACGCTCGAAAGCTCGCTGCAATTGTCGGAGGCGGTGCTGGTCGATCTCGGCGTCGCGATGGGACCGGTGATCGCCTCGATCCACGACAAGCGCGAGGAATTGCGCGAGACGATCCGCCGCACCGCGATGCTCGAACGCCAGCCGCGCATCCGCCGCATCCGGCGCACCGATGAAATCCGACCCGCTTGAGGCCGGACGGTCGCGATTTTGCCGCACATCGCGGCTAGCGGGCGGAACATGAACCCGTCCGAGCTGCGCGTCGCCTTCTTCAGCGGCAACTACAATTACGTGCGCGACGGCGCCAATCAGGCGCAGAATCTGCTGGTCGGCTACCTCCTTGATAAGGGCGTGCAGGTGCGCGTCTATTCGCCGACCACCCCGACCCCGGCGTTCGAGGCGCGCGGCACCGTGGTCGACGTGCCGGCGATCCCGATGCCGGGCGGGCGCGGTGAATATAAGCTCGGCCGCGGATTGCCGACCAGGCCGCGCCGCGATCTGGAGGCGTTCGACCCGCATCTGGTGCATGTCTCCGCGCCCGAATTCCTCGGCCATGCCGCGGTCACCTGGGCGCGGCGGCGCGGGGTGCCGGTCGTCGCGACCGTCCACACCCGCTTCGAAACCTACTTTCAATATTACGGTCTGTCGCTGGTCCAGCCGCTGATCGTCGCAATCCTGCGCCGCTTCTACAATCGCGCCGACCGCGTGCTGGTGCCGACGCCGTCGATGGCGACGGTGATCCGCGACTTCGGGGTCACGACGCCGATCTCGCTATGGGGGCGCGGCGTGAACCACCGCCGCTTCCACCCTGACGCGCGCGACCTTGCGTGGCGTCGCTCGCTCGGGATCGCCGATGACGAGGTGACGATCGGCTTCCTCGGCCGGCTGGTGCTCGAAAAAGGGCTGGGCGTGTTCGCCGACGTACTGGCGCGGCTCGACGCGCTCGGCGTCCGCCACCGCGTGCTGGTGGTCGGCAAGGGGCCCGCCCGCGACTGGTTCGCCGAGCGCGTGCCGCAGGCGGCATTCGCCGGCTTCCAGAGCGGCGACGATCTCGGTCGCGCGGTCGCGGCGATGGACCTGCTGTTCAACCCCAGCGTCACCGAGACGTGGGGACAGGTGACGTCGGAGGCGATGGCGGCCGGGGTGCCCGTGGTCGCGGCGCGCGCGACCGGCGCGGTCGACCTGCTGGAGGACGGGCGCACCGGCTTCCTCGTGTCGCCGGCGGATCTCGACGGCTATGCCGCCGCGATCGCGCGGTTGGTGGGCGATCCGGCATTGCGCGCAGCCATGGGCAAGGCCGCGCACGAACATGCGCAGGGATTTCGCTGGGACAGCGCCAATGGCGCGGTGTTGCAGGCGTACCGCGAGCTACTTTCGTCGCCCCGGACGTGATCCGGGGCCCCGCTTTTTGTCGACCGAAGGAAGAAGCGGGGTCCCGGATCAAGTCCGGGACGACGACATCACACCGCCTGCCAGTCGAAGGTCAGCGGCGCCTCGCGGAACGCGAAGCGATCGAGGTGACTCGCCACCACCTCCTCCATCCGCGCCACGTCGCCGTCCTCCGGCACCGCCAGCCGCACGTCGAGCGTCTCGCTGTCGGCACGCAGGTCGAGCGTCGCGCCGTTCGGAAAGGCGATCGTCGCCTCCTGTTCGGAGAAGCTGACCTCCATCTTGTGGCTCCAGTGCTTGGCGAGCTGCTGGAGATAGCGGCTCGCCGAATGCGTCGGCACGCGCGCCACGCGCACCGTCACTTGAGCCGCTCCACTTTCTGCGCCACCTCGTCGATCAGCGCGGCGATCTCGTGGAGGAGTTCCGGCGAGGCGTCGGCGCGCTTGACGCGATCCATGACCGCGTGGCGGAGGTTGTGCATCGCGCGGCGCACCGGCGCGCCCTCGCCTTCGCCCTGCGCGCGCTGCGCCGCCAGCGCCTCCAGCCGCGCCATCAGCGTCGCAACCGTCTCGGCCTGCTCGTCGAGATGCGCACGCCCGGCATCGGTGACCGCGAAGCGCTTGCGCGCCCCCTCGCTGGCCTGCTCGGCGATCAGCTCCATCTCGTCGAGCAAGGTCAATGTCGGATAAACTACCCCCGGGCTGGGCGCATAGGCTCCCCCGGTGAGCGTCTCGATCGCCTTGATGAGCTCATAGCCGTGACGGGGCGTGTCGGCGATCAGCCGGAGCAACACGAGCCGCAGCTCCGATCCGTCGAACATGCGCCGGCTGCGCCCGCCGCCACCGCCGCCGAACCCGCCGCCGCGACGATGCTCACCGTCGTTGAGCCGTTCGATCCAGTGGAAGAAGCGCTCGGGATCGAACCCGCCACCGCCGCCGCCGCGCTGTCCGAAGTGATGATGATGGCGGCCGCGGCCACCGTGGGAAAAACTGAACATCCGGTCGACTCCATCCTGTATCATGATGCAGCAAGATATATCTTCGTCAGCCCTACGCAAGAGTGTTCAAGATATATTTTCGCTTCTGCATGACGTAGCGCGGGCAGCGTCCTACATGGGAGCGCATGGCCGACCTGTTTGCCGGGTTCGATCCCGTCGATCCCCCCAGCCCCGCTCCCTCCGACGCCCATGCCCCGCTTGCCGACCAATTGCGCCCGCGCGCGCTCGCCGAGGTGATCGGCCAGCGCCACCTGCTCGGCCCCGACGCGCCGCTGGCGATGATGATCCGCTCGCGGCGACTGTCGTCGTTCGTGCTGTGGGGGCCGCCGGGCGTCGGCAAGACGACGATCGCGCGGCTGATCGCGGCCGAGGCCGGCTATGCCTTCGTCCAGCTCTCCGCGGTGTCGACCGGGATCGCCGACCTCCGTCGCACGCTCGCCACCGCGCGCGACCTGCGCGCCGCGGGCAAGCCGACCGCTTTGTTCATCGACGAGTTGCACCGCTTCTCGCGCCCGGTGCAGGATGCGCTGCTCCCCGCGGTCGAGGACGGCACGATCGTGCTGATCGGCGCGACCACCGAAAACCCGAGCTTCAGCCTCGTCGCCGCCTTGCTGTCGCGCGCCAAGGTCTTCACGCTCGACCGGCTGTCCGCCGCCGAACTCGACACCGTCGTCACGCGCGCCGAGGCGCAGCAGCAGCGCACGCTACCGCTCGCCCCCGACGCACGCACCGCGCTGATCGCGATGGCCGATGGCGACGCGCGCTATCTGCTCGGCCTGTGCGAGACGTTGTTCCTGATCGAGTCCGACACGCCGATCGACACCGCGGCGCTGGCGGCGATCGTCCAGAAGCGCGCGCCGCTCTACGATCGCGGGCAGGAAGAACATTTCAACCTGCTGAGCTGCTTCCACAAGAGCCTGCGCGGCAGCGATGCCGACGCAGCACTCTACTGGGCGGCGCGGATGGTGCGTGGCGGCGAGGATGCCGGCGTGATCTTCCGCCGCCTGTGCTGCGCAGCGTCCGAGGATGTCGGCATGGCCGATCCGCAGGCGCTGGTGCAGGTGATGACCGCCTGGCAGGCGTTCGAGCGCGTCGGGATGCCCGAGGGCCGGCTGTTCCTCGCGCAGGCGATCAACTATGTCGCGACCGCGCCCAAGTCGAACGCCTCCTATATCGCGTTCGACCGGGCGAGCGCACTGGCGCGCGATACCGGCTCGCTGCCGCCGCCCAAGCATATCCTCAACGCGCCGACGAAGCTGATGAAGGAACTCGGCTATCACGAGGGCTATCGCTACGACCACGATTACCCCGATGCCTATGCCGGGCAGGATTTCTTCCCGGCGGAGATCGGCGACGACCATCGGTTCTACCAGCCGAACGAGCGCGGTTACGAGCGCGAGATCCGCAAGCGGCTCGCCTTCTGGGCGGCGGCGCGCGAACGCCGCGAGGATTGAGCGCGCACACGATTGCCTCGCGGCAGGAAGCGGATAAGGCGCAGCGGGTGAGCCGCACCCGCCTCGTTACCGCCAACCCGCAACCGCCGGGCCGAAATCCGTGCACAGGCGTTGAGCGCGCGTAATGCGTGTCACACCCCATATCGCCGCGATCGGCACCGCCGTCCCCGCGCACGACATCCACTCCGCCTTCGTCGATTGGGCCGCGCAACGGTTGCCCGAGCGGGAGGCACGCCTGTTCGCCCGCATGTCGGCACGCGCCGGGATCGCGCATCGCTGGTCGGTGCTCCCCGCGGAACATGGCTCGCCGGTCGGCGCGACCGGCTTCTACGCTGCCGAGCCGCATCCCGGCACGGGCGCGCGAATGGCGCTCTATGCGCAGGCGGCGCCCGCACTGGCGCTGGCGGCGATCGCCGACGTGCGCGCGCAGGTCGAAGTCGACGGCATCACCCATCTCGTGGTCGCGAGTTGTACCGGCTTCGTCGCGCCCGGCGTCGACCAGATCCTCGCGCGTGCGCTCGACCTGCCGGGCAGCGTCGAGCGCGTGCTGATCGGCTTCATGGGCTGTTACGCCGCGGTCGCCGCGCTGCGGACCGCGCGGCATATCGTCCGCTCCGAACCAGCGGCGCGGGTGCTGGTCGTCACCGTCGAACTCTCGACGCTCCATCTTCAGGCCGAGCGTACGCTCGAGCCGCTGCTCGCGATGCTGCAATTCGGCGACGGCGCGGCAGCGGCGCTGGTCACCGCCGCGCCGCAGGGGCTGGCGATCGGCCAGCCGTTCAGCGCCACCTTGCCCGAGGCCGCCGCGCTGATCCGCTGGGACATCACCGACCGCGGCTTCGCGATGCATCTGTCGGGCGAGGTGCCGGGGCGGATCAGCGCCGCGCTGCGCGATTCGGCGCTGGTCGCGACGCTGACCGGCGGGCGGGCGGTCGATCGCTGGGCGATCCACGCCGGCGGACGCTCGATCCTCGACGCGGTCGAACACGCGCTGGCGCTGCCCCCCGACGCGCTGGCGGACTCCCGCGCGGTGCTCGCCGCCAACGGCAACATGTCGTCGGCGACGCTGATGTTCGTACTGGCGCGCGTCCTGTCAGGCGCTGCGGTCGAGCATGGCATCGCGCTCGCCTTCGGCCCCGGCCTCGCCGCCGAAGGCTTGGCGTTCGCGAGCGCGAGGTGATGCTCGACCAGCGCGCCACCGCCGAGGAGCTGATGGACGCCGACGACCTGCCGGCGGACGTCTATGCCGCGGTGGTTGCCGATCTCGCGCGCGTCAACGTCGTGACGATGGCCGCGCGCCCGACGCTGGCGTTCCTCGTCCGCCGGACGACGCCCGGCGAGCGCTACCGCCTGCTCGACGTCGGTTATGGCGATGGCGACATGCTGCGGCGGATCGCGCGCTGGGGGGAGCGGCGCGGCATCGGCTTCGATCTCGTCGGTATCGACCTCAACCCACGTAGCGAAGCCGCGGCGCGCGCGCATACCCCTGCGGGGCTCGCGATCGACTGGCGCACCGGCGACTATGCCGATCTCGCCGGGCAAGGCTGGGATTTCGTCATCTCCAGTCTCGTCGCGCATCACATGACGCAGCAGCAATTGATCGCCTTCCTGCGCTTCATGGGCAGGGAGGCGCGGGTCGGCTGGCTGGTCAACGATCTGCACCGGCACGGTTTCGCCTATCACGGCTGGCCGCTGCTCGCCGCGCTGTTCCGGTGGCACCAGATCGTGCGGCATGACGGGCGACTGTCGATCGCGCGCAGCTACCGCCCGCGTGAGTGGCAGCCGTTGCTCGCCGAGGCCGGGGTCAGCGATGCACGCGTGTTCCGCGCTTTCCCGTTCCGGCTATGCGTCGCGAGCCGCTGATCCTCGGCGGCGGTCCCGCGGGCAGCGCCGCGGCGATCATGCTCTCTAGGGGCGGTGCGCGACCGTTGGTGATCGAGCGGACGCGCGAAACCGGCGACGCGCTGTGCGGCGGTTTCCTGAGCTGGCGCACGCTGGAGACGCTTGCGCGGCTCGGCATCGCGTCGGACGCGCTCAACCAGGCGCGGGTGACGCGGGTGCGCATCTTCGCGAACAGGCGCGTGATCGAGACGGCGCTGCCCGCCCCCGCGATCGGCGTGTCGCGTGCGCGCCTCGACGCGCTGTTGCTGGATCAGGCGAGGGCAAGCGGCGCCGCCGTCGAACGCGGCGTCGTTGCGCGCGCGATCGAGGATGGGGCGATCCGCACCGGTGACGGCGCGCGACTGGCGAGCGGCGCGCTGTTCCTCGCCAGCGGCAAGCATGACGTGCGCGGCGCAGGGCGTCCCGCTGCCGCGCGCGGCGACGATCCGACGCTCGGCTTGCGTACCCGCCGCCGCGGGGCTGACGTCGCGCGGTGCGTCGGGGAGGCGATCGAGCTGCATCTGTTCGACCGCGGCTATGCCGGCGTCGTGCTGCAGGAGGATGGCAGCGCCAACATCTGCCTCGCGATCCGCCGCTCGCGACTTACCGAGGCGGGCAATCTCGAGACGCTGCTCACCGCTCTGGCGCAAGAGCTGCCCGCCTTCGCGGATCGACTGGCGGGGGACGCGGCACCGATCGAGGCGATCGCCAACGTACCTTATGGCTGGCGTGCGCTCGCCGGGACCGATGGCTGCTACCGGCTCGGCGATCAGGCCGCGGTGATCCCGTCGCTGGCGGGCGAAGGCATGGGGATCGCGCTGGCGAGCGGCGTGTCGGCGGCACAGGCGTGGCTGACGGGTGAGCGGGCCGGGGTATGGCAAATGCGCTTCGCCCGCCAAACCGCCCGCCCCGTCATGCTCGCCGGCGCGGTCCGCGCGATGGCCGAACGCCCACCGATGGTCGCGCCGCTCCTTCCTCTTGCGGCGCGCCTCGGGCTGGTCGACGCCGTGGCCGCAGCGACGCGGATCGCCAAGGACTAGCCGGACGAGGTGACGACCTCCTCTCGTCATCCCGAACTTGATCCGGGATCCCGCTTCTTCTTACGTGCCTCGCTGAGAAGAAGCGGGGCCCCGGATCAAGTCCGGGGCGACGAACCGCACCTGTCCAGGTCCTAATCCGACGATGCATCCTGAGATTGGGACAGCGACCGAGCTTGACCCGACCGCTCCATCTTCGTCGTCTTTGCGAGCGTAGCGAAGCAACCCACCGCTCCTGAATTGCTCCACTCCGCCCGCAATGACGGCTCAACGCCACAAACGAAAAAGGGCGCGGCGGTCACCCGCCACGCCCCTTCGCAACCCCGTGGGGCCGAACCGATTACTCGGCCGCGGCGGCCGGACGCGTGTCGCGACGCTCGGCGATACGCGCCGACTTGCCGGTGCGACCACGCAGGTAATACAGCTTGGCGCGACGCACCGCGCCCTTGCGCACCACCTCGATCGAATCGACGTTCGGCGAATACAGCGGGAAGACGCGCTCCACGCCCTCGCCGAAGCTGATCTTGCGGACGGTGAACGACGAGCCCATGCCCTTGTTCGAGCGCGCGATGCACACGCCCTCGTAATTCTGGACGCGGGTGCGCTCACCCTCGACCACCTTCACGCCGACCTTCAGCGTGTCGCCGGGGCGGAAGTCGGGGATCTTCTTGGTTTCGTTGAACTTGGCGATCTGCTCGGCTTCGAGCGTCTGGATCAGGTTCATTGTTCGTCCTCAGTCCGTTGCCGCGCGCCAGAGGGCGAGCCGACCCGAGCGCCCTCATGACGCTCCCAAAGGTCCGGCCGCCGTAGCCGTGTGTCGATCTCCGCTTGGCGTTGCCGCCAGGCCGCGATCTTCGCATGATCCCCCGATCGCAGCACTTCGGGAATCGTGCGCCCCTCCCATTCGACCGGTCGGGTATAATGCGGATATTCGAGGAGGTCGCTTTCGAAGCTTTCCTCGACTCCGCTGGAAGCCGCGCCCATTACGCCGGGAAGCAGCCGAACGCAAGCGTCGAGCAGCACCAGCGTCGCCATCTCGCCGCCCGACAGAATGTAATCGCCGATTGAGACCTGCTCGACGCCGCGCGCCTCCAGCAGCCGTTCGTCGAAGCCCTCGAAGCGCCCGCACAGGATCACCGCGCCCGGCCCGGCCGCCAACTCGCGCACCCGCGCCTGCCGCAGCGGCGTGCCACGCGGCGTCATCGCGAGCAACGGCCGGCCATCGGCCTGCGCATCGACCGCCCGCGCGAGAATGTCGGCGCGCAGCACCATCCCCGCCCCGCCCCCTGCCGGCGTGTCATCGACGGTGCGATGCCGGTCGGTGGTGAAGTCGCGGATATTGACCGCCTCCAGCGACCATTTCCCCTCACCCAGCGCCCGCCCGGCCAGCGAGCTGCCGAGCGGCCCGGGAAACATCTCGGGATAGAGCGTAAGGATCGTGGCGCGAAAGGTCATCGACGTCCCAGTGAATAGACGATGCCGGCCGCCGCCGCACCGAGGAGAAACGCGCCCGCCGCATAGGCCAGCCCGAAGATCGCGAACGCCATCGCCATCCCGCAGGCATCGACGCCGCACCGCTCCGGAGACGCCAGCATCGCGCTGGCGAATACCCCTACGCACAACAGCGCGCCGAGCAGCGGCAGCGGCACGGACGCGGTCAGGATCACCCGGCGCCGCGACCAGCCCCGGCCGAGGCGCATCAGCAACACGCCCGCCAGCACCGCCGCCATTGCCGCGGGGAAGCCGACCAGCCACAGCAGGTCGCTCGCCGTCATCATGGCTGGGTCCAGTTCTCGATCCTCAGATCGGGAATGTCGGCGAAGTCGCGTTCGTTGTTGGTGACGAGGGTCAGATCGAGCGACAGCGCATGCGCTGCGATCAGCATGTCGAAACTACGCCGCCGGAATTTCAGCCGTGCATAGATCCGAGCTGCCAGCAGATCGAAGGGCAAGATTTCGAATAATCTCGGAAGCTGATCCAGCACGATGAGCGATGGTCGTTTGCCGTTCCAGCTCCCCAACGCGACCTCCGCAAATGCAATAGAAGAGATCACGACGTCGCCGGGTCGACAAGCCTCGACCCGCTCGCGCAATACCTCGGGGCCACCACCAAGAAGCGCAATGACGACATTTGCGTCGAGCATGAACGTCACGCGCTAGGATCCTCACCCCAGCCCGACCAATCGGGATCGTCCCAGATACGCGGAGAATGGTGAAGTTCACGCTCCTCCGAAGTCAGCGGTTTAAGATCAGGACAGGCGCCCCACAAACCGGTGAGGTCAATCCGTCCGTCATCATCAACCGATTCGAAGGAGAACTTCCCGGCCTCCTCGCGGACTCGAACCTCCTGCCCCGCCTCAAAGCCGAGCGCCTTCGGCAGCCGCAACGCCACCGAATTGCCGGACTTGAACACCTTGGCGCGATATTCGTTACCCATCGCCAGCCTCCTGTATGCACGGCATGTATATACGGGCGGCCAAGCGTGCAAGGCGGAGGGTTCGTGGACGATTGCATCATCATCGGCGCCGGTCCGGCCGGGCTGACCGCCGCCATCTACCTGGCGCGCTACCATCTCGACATTCGGCTGTTCGACAGCGGATCGAGCCGCGCGGCGATGATCCCGTGCACCCACAATCATGCCGGCTACCCCGAGGGAATCGCGGGCAAGGACCTGCTCGCGCTGATGCAGGCACAGGCGGAAAAGTACGGCGCGCGGCGCGAGCAGGTGAAGGTCACCGGTCTGGCGCAAGAAGGCGACGACTTCACTGTCCGCACCGACCACGGCACGCATCAAGCGCGTACCGTCCTGCTCGCCACCGGGGTGGTGAACCATCGCCCCTCGCACCTGCTGCCCGAGGTGCATGACCCGGCGCTCGCACGCGGACTGCTGCGCTATTGCCCGGTCTGCGACGGCTACGAGGTCACCGACCGGCGCGTCGCCGTCATCGGCACCGGCGATCACGGGATGCGCGAGGCATTGTTCCTGCGCGGTTTCACCCGCGACGTGACGCTCGTCTCCCCCGAGGCCGAACATGCGCTCGACCCGGCATGCGCGCGGGCGCTCGACGACGCCGGGGTGGTGCGGATCGAGGGACCGTGCGGCGGCTATGCGATCGAGGGCGATCAGCTCGCCTTCGACACCGCGCGCGGGCGGCTGGCGTTCGACAGCGTCTATCCCGCGCTCGGCTCGCGGATCCGCTCGCGGCTCGCGGTCGAGGCCGGCGCGCGCGCCAGCGACGAAGGCTGTCTGGAGGTCGACGACCACCAGCGTACCAGCGTGCCCGGCCTGTTCGCGGCGGGCGATGTCGTGAAGGGGCTCGACCAGATCAGCCACGCGATGGGCGAAGCGGGAGTCGCGGCGACCGCGATCCGCAACCTGCTGGCGGAGCGAAGGCCGCTGCGCCGCTGAATTCCGTTCGTGCTGAGGAAGCATTGAGCGAAGTCGAAATGCTGTCTCGAAGCACCGGCCCTTGGAGACGAGGCTTCGACAAGCTCAGCCTCTCCTCAGGGCGAACGGAGAAGAGGTGAAAACGCTTACGGCTCGACGAAATCGGCTTCGATCACCAGCCGTTCGCTATTCCATTCCGGCACCGCCGAGATCGGCACCATGAAGGTCTTGCCGCTCGCGCGCCGGACTTCGACCACGTCGCCTGCGCCGAAGTTTTCGACCGCGGCAACGACACCCAGATCCTCGCCGGTCGTCGAAACCGCGGCGAGTCCGAGCAGATCGGCGTGATAATATTCGCCTTCGCCCAGCGGCGGCAGTGCATCGCGCGGTACGGTCAGCACCGTTCCGCGCAACGCCTCCGCCGCGGTGCGATCTGTGACCTCGGCAAAGCGCGCGATCGTGCCGTCCCGCAACTTCACCAGATTCAGCGCACCGTCGTTGAACGAGCGATGCGCCGCCAGATCGTCGGCGAACACCTTCAACCGCACCTCGCCCGCGACGCCATGTGCGCCGGTCACCGCGGCGAGCACGATCGCGCCGGGCGGCACCTCACTCGCGGTCGGGCGAGTCGCCGTCGCCGCCGGGGGCGTCGTCGCGCCCTTCGGCGGGGTCGTCGGCGGAGACGCCTTGGTTGGTCGCGTCTTCATGGTCCTCGGGTGCGGTGCGCGGATCGGGATCGGCGGTCATCATGCGCTCTCCTGTTCGAGTGAACGGGGCCAACGCATGACGACCACGATCGGATGCTTATTCGGCGGTCGCTTCAGCCTCGGCGGCCTCGGGCGCCGGAGCGTTCGCTGCCTCTGCCGCGGCTTCCTCGGCCGCCTTCTGCTTCTCGGCACGCTCCTCGGCGCGCTCTTTGGCCTTCTCGCCCGGCTCGGCCTTCTTCGGGTTGTTGCGCGCGGCGCGCTCCTTCACGCCGGCCGCGTCGAGGAAGCGGGCCACGCGATCGGTCGGCTGCGCGCCGACGCCCAGCCAGTGCTTCGCGCGCTCCGCGTCGAGCACGATGCGCTTCTCGTCGTCCTTGGCGAGCAGCGGGTTGTAGTTGCCGATCTTCTCGATGAACTTGCCGTCACGCGGGCTGCGCGCATCGGCAACGACGATGCGGTAATACGGACGCTTCTTCGAGCCGCCACGCGACAGGCGAATGCTGAGTGCCATTGTTCTTCCTTGCCTTCTAATCCGTCGCCCCTGCGGAGGCAGGGGCCTATCTCTGCTTCAACAATCGGCGCCCCTCGTCGTGGAGAGACCTCAAGCCCCTGCCTCCGCAGGAGCGACGATCGCTATCTCTTGAACTTGAACCCGCCGGGGCCACCCGGAAGGTTGCCGGGCAATCCGGGGAGCCCCGGTCCACCGCCCGGCCCGCCCAGCTTGCCCATCATGTCGCCCATGTCGGCGCCACCGATCGCATTGCCGAGCCCGCCGAGCCCGCCCTTGCCGAGCATCGCCATCATGCCCTTCAGGCCGCCCATCTTCTTGATCTTCTTCATGGCGGTCGACATCTCGAGGTGCATCTTCAGCAGCTTGTTGACCTCCTGCACCGTGGTGCCGGAACCCTTGGCGATGCGGATCTTGCGCTTGGCGTTGATCAGCTCGGGCTTGGCGCGCTCCTTGACGGTCATCGAGCCAATCATCGCGTCGAGATGCACCAGCATCTTGTCGCTGCCCGGCGTCGCGTCCATCGCGGCCTGCGCCTTCTTCATCCCCGGCAGCATCCCGGCCAGCGCGCCGAGCCCGCCCATGCGCTTCATCTGCGCGAGCTGGCTGCGCAGGTCGTTCATGTCGAACTGGCCCTTGGCGAGCCGGTTCGCCATCCGCTCGGCGTCTTCCTGCTGGATCGACTCCGCGGCGCGCTCGACCAGCGAGACGACGTCGCCCATGCCGAGGATGCGCCCGGCGACCCGCGACGGGTGGAACGCCTCGAGCTGGTCGAGCTTCTCACCGACACCTGCGAACTTGATCGGCTTGCCGGTGACCGCGCGCATCGACAGCGCCGCGCCGCCGCGCGCATCACCGTCCATCCGGGTCAGCACGACGCCGGTCAGCGGCACCTGCTCGGAGAAGTTGGTCGCGACGTTGACCGCGTCTTGACCGGTCAGCGAGTCGACGACCAGCAGGATTTCCTGCGGCTTCGCGACCTCGGCAACCGCCTTCATCTCGTCCATCAGCGCCTGATCGACGTGCAGGCGACCGGCGGTGTCGAGCATCAGTACGTCGAAGCCCTGCAGCTTCGCGGCCTGCACCGCACGGCGCGCGATCTCGACCGGTTGCTGCCCGGCGATGATCGGCAGCGTCGCGACCTCGACCTGCGTGCCGAGCGTCGCCAGCTGCTCCTGCGCCGCCGGGCGATTGACGTCGAGCGACGCCATCAGCACCTTCTTGGCCGAGCGCCCGGTCATCGAGCTGCTCGACAGCCGCTTGGCGATCTTGGCGGTGGTGGTGGTCTTGCCCGAGCCCTGCAGGCCGACCATCATCACGATCGCCGGGGGCGTCACCGCGAGGTTCAGCTCGGCGGCCTCGGGATCGTCGCCGCCCAGCATCTGCACGAGTGCGTCGTTGACGATCTTGACGACCTGCTGCCCCGGCGTGACCGAGCGGAGCACGTTCTGCCCGATCGCCTCTTCGGTGACCTCGTCGACGAACTGCCGCGCGACCGGCAGCGCCACGTCCGCCTCGAGCAGCGCGACGCGCACCTCGCGCATCGCCTGACGCACGTCGGCTTCGGTGAGCGCACCACGCCCCCGCAGCCGGTCGAAGACGCCGCCAAGACGATCGCTGAGGCTATCGAACATCGAAACTCCTTTCACCCGCCGCGAAACGCAAAATACGCCGGCGGGCGAAACCTCGCCGGCCAGCGTGCGCCACAAGAGCGCTTGATCCTTCGCGTTCCGCAACGGAACTTGGATGCGCCGTTAGACGAATGTGGTTGCGGAGGCAAGTTGGTTGACGCGAAGCCGCGCAGACGCGACGGTTTTTGGGTTCACGCGGAGGCGCGGAGGCGCGGAGAAGAAAGAGATGGGGATTCGCGCAGAGCACGCCGAGGACGCAGAGGTGTTCGACGGTGGCGATCGGGAGACACTTATGATCGCCGATTTCTGAGCCGGCGAGGCCGGCTTGCGACATTGCGCCGATCGCCCTCTGCGTCCTCAGCGTGCTCTGCGCGAAACCAACCTTCTTCTCCGCGCCTCCGCGCCTCCGCGTGAACCAACCCGCTACCAGCCCCCGCCCGCCTCCAGATACGCCTGCTCCGCAGTGGTCGTTTCACGCCCCAGCGCCGCATTGCGCGACGGGAAGCGTCCAAAGCGCGCGATCACTTCGGCATGGTCTCGCGCAAACCGGATATTCTCCTCGATCCCGAGCGCCTCGAACATCGCGACGCTCTTCGCCTGCCCCTCCGCGTCTTCGGCGTGCATCAACGGCATGTAGAGGAACACCCGCTCCTCCTTCGACAGCTCCGCGTCCCACCCACGCGCGATCGCCAGCTCCGTCAGCTCACGCGCCAGCGGGTCGGCCCTGAACGCCTCGCTCTCACCCCGGAACAGGTTGCGCGAAAACTGGTCGAGCACGATCACCGCCGCCAGCAATGTGCGCGGATCGTCCCGCCACGCCGCCGCCCCGCTCGCCAGCACCCGCTCGCGCAGCGCGCCGAACCGCTCCCGGATCGCCGCATCCAGCGCATCGTCCTTGGCAAACTGCTGCTCGCTGGTCAGCCCGAACCAGAAGTCGCGCACTTCGCGCGCGGCGGAGTCGACTTCATCCCTCGTCATAACTAGATCGCCCGCCATGTCCTTCTCCACCCAGCCAGAGGTCGTGACGCTCGGCTGCCGCCTCAACATCGCCGAAAGCGCGGCGATCCGCCAGTTGGCGGGTCGCGGGCAGGTGGTGGTGAACGGCTGCGGTGTCACCAATCAGGCGGTCAAGGACACCCGCACCGCGATCCGCCGGCTGCGCCGCGCGCGCCCCGATGCCGAGCTGATCGTCACCGGCTGCGCCTCCGAGATGGACCGCGACGGCTTCGCGGCGATGCCCGAGGTCGACCGCGTGATCGGCAATGCCGCCAAGCTGCTCCCCGCCACCTGGGGCGCACGCCCGAACGCGCCGCGCCCGATCCCGCAGACCCGCGCGTTCGTCGGCGTCCAGAACGGCTGCGACCATCACTGCACCTTCTGCGCGATCCCGCAGGGCCGCGGCCGCAATCGCGCCGAGCCGATCGCGGCACTGATCCCCCAGATCGCCGCGCTGGTCGACCGCGGACAGCGCGAAGTGGTGTTGAGCGGGGTCGATCTCGCCAGCTACGACGATCGCGGCGCGCGGCTCGGCGTGCTGGTCGAGCGGTTGCTGGCCGAGGTGCCGACGCTCGAACGCCTGCGCCTGTCCTCGCTCGACCCCGCCGCGATCGACGACCACCTCCTCGCGCTGCTCACGCAGGAGCCGCGCGTGATGCCGCACGTTCATCTGTCCGTGCAGGCCGGCGACGACATGATCCTCAAGCGGATGCGCCGCCGCCACACGCGCGGCGACGTGCTGCGGCTGGTCGAGCGACTCAAGGCGGCGCGCGACATCGCGATCGGCGCCGACCTGATCGCCGGCTTCCCGACCGAGGATGACGCGATGTTCGCCAACACGCGCGCGCTGATCGACGAAGCCGACATCACCCACGCGCACGTCTTCCCCTATTCGCCGCGCAGCGGAACGCCCGCGGCGCGGATGCCGCAGGTCGCCCCCGCCGTCGCGCGCGAGCGGGCCGCGCAGCTACGCGCCGCCGCCACGACACGCCTCGCCCGCCGCCTCGCCGCGCAGGTCGGCACCGTCCAGCCGGTGCTGGTCGAAAAGCCCGGCGACCGCGGCCATGCGCCCGATTTCACCGCGGTGCGCCTGCCCGCCCCTTCTCCCATCGGCGGCATCGTCGCGGTACAAATCACCGCCGCCACCCCCGACCATCTGACCGGACATATCGCATGAGCACGAGCTGGCACGACAAGCTGCTGGGCGGTTTCCGCCGCACCTCCGACCGGCTGGTCGGCAACCTCGCCGGGCTGGGCGGCGCGCGGCTCGACGCGGAAACGCTCGACACCGTCGAGGAAGCGCTGATCGCCTCCGACCTCGGCCCCGCCACCGCCGCCAAGGTCCGCGACCGGCTGGCCGAGGGCACGTTCGAGCGCAACATGGAGGAACTCGGCATCCGGCTCGTCGTCGCCGAGGAGGTCGAGAAGGTGCTGCGCGACGTCGCCAAGCCGATCGGCATCGACGCCTTCCCGCGCCCGCAGGTGATCCTCGTCATCGGCGTCAACGGCTCGGGCAAGACCACCACGATCGCCAAGCTCGCGCATCTGTTCCTCGAACAGGATTATGCGGTGATGCTCGCCGCGGGCGACACGTTCCGCGCCGCCGCGATCGGCCAGCTCAAGACCTGGGCGGAGCGGATCGGCGTGCCGATCGTCACCGGGCCGGAGGGCGGCGACGCCGCCGGGATCGTCTGGGACGCGGTCAAGCAGGCGACCGCGATCGGCACCGACGTTTTGATCGTCGACACCGCGGGCCGCCTCCAGAACAAGCGCGAGCTGATGGACGAGCTGGCGAAGATCCGCCGCGTGCTCGGCCGCCTCAACCCCGCCGCCCCGCACGACGTGCTGCTGGTGCTCGACGCCACCACCGGGCAGAATGCGCTGAGCCAGATCGAGGTCTTCAAGGAAGTCGCGGGCGTCACCGGGCTCGTCATGACCAAGCTCGACGGCACCGCGCGCGGCGGCGTGCTGGTCGCCGCGGCCGAGCGCTACGGCCTCCCGATCCACGCGATCGGCGTCGGCGAGCAGATGGACGACCTGCGCCCGTTCGACGCGCGCGAGGTCAGCCGGATCATCGCCGGGGTCGACGGGGGCAAGCAACGATGACCACGCCGCAGAACGACAGCCATGGCGGCGTTCGCGCGCTGGTCGATTACGGCCCGCTCGCGCTGTTCTTCGCCGCCAACTTCCTCGTTCCCGCCGAGACGGCGCGCGCGATCGTCGCGCATTTCACCCCGATGCTCTCGACGCTCAAGCAGGTCGAGGCGCTGCTGCTCGCGCGCGTGATCCTCGCCACGGCGGTGTTCGTGCTGGCCAGCATCGTCGCTTTGGTGATCGCCAAGGTGAAGCTCGGGCGCGTGCCGCCGATGCTGCTGATCTCGGCCGGGCTGGTGATCGTGTTCGGCGGGCTGACGATGTATTTTCGCGACCCACGCTTCATCCAGATGAAGCCGACGATCGTCTACGCCCTGCTCGCCGCGGTGCTCGGCTTCGGCGTCGCGACCGGGCGGCCGTTGCTCCAGCAATTGATGGGCAGCAGCTATCCCGGCCTGCGCGAGAGCGGCTGGCGACGGCTGACGCTCAACTGGGTGTGGTTCTTCGTCGTGATGGCGTTCCTCAACGAAGCGGTGTGGCGCGGCGCGGCGGTCGCGGTCGGCCTGCAACGCGGCTGGGACCTTTGGGCGATCTACAAGGTCTGGGTGGTGATCCCCGCGACGATGCTGTTCGCGATCGCCAACGTGCCGATGCTGATGCGCCACGGCCTGACGCTCGGCGACGACGCCCCGCCGGTCCCGCCGGAGGGGTAACACCCCGTCGTCCCGGACGTGATCCGGGACCCCGCTTCTTGCCCGCGTGTAGAAAGAAAGCGGGACCCCGGATCAAGTCCGGGGTGACGTGCACAATCCGGCGTCACCCGCGCGGCCGGTCCCTTCCCACCGCCGCGCTGGTCACCGCCGGCGTCACGCGCCACACCGTGTTCGACAGATCGTCGGCGATGAACAACGCCCGGCGCGGCGCATCGTAGAGCACCCCGACCGGCCGCCCGCGCGCCTTGCCGTCCGCGCCGATGAACCCGGTGACCAGATCGCGCGGCTCGCCGGCCGGGCGTCCGCCCGCGAACGGCACCCACGTCACTTTGTATCCCGCCAGATCCTGCCGGTTCCAGCTGCCGTGTTCGCCGACGAAAGCACCCTCGCTGAACGCCCCGCCCCAGCCGCCGCCGGTCACGAACGACAGCCCGAGCGCTGCGACATGCGAGCCAAGCGCATAATCCGGCGCCACCGCGGTCGCGACCAGATCGGGGCGTTGGGGATGCGCGCGCGGATCGACGTTGCGCCCATAATAACTGTACGGCCAGCCATAGAAGGCGCCGTCACGCACCTGCGTCAGATAGTCGGGCACCAGCCGCGGGCCGAGTTCGTCGCGCTCGTTGACGACGCTCCACAGCGCATTGGTGGTCGGCTCGATCGCCAGCGCGGTCGGGTTGCGGATGCCGGTCGCAATCGCGCGATGCGCGCCGGTCTGGCGATCGATCTCCCACACGACGGCACGGTCCTGCTCGACCTCCATCCCGCGCTCGCCGACATTGCTGTTCGAGCCGATCCCGACATACAGTTTCGACCCGTCGGCACTCGCCGCGAGCGACTTGGTCCAGTGATGGTTGATCCGCGACGGCAGCCTCGTCACCTCCGTCCCCGGCGTGGTGATGCTGGTGGCACCCGGCACATAGGCGAAGCGCTTGAGCGAACCCTGCTCCGCGACGAACAATTCGTTGCCGACCAGCGCCATGCCGTACGGCGCGTCGAGCTTGTCGATGAAGGTCGTGCGCAGCTCCGGCCGACCGTCGCCATCGGCGTCGCGCAACAGGGTGATGCGGTCACCGCCCTTGACGCTGGTCGTGCCGAGGCTCTTGATATAGCCCGCGATCACGTCCTTCGGGCGCAGCTTCGGCGCATGGCCGCCCTTGCCCTCCGCCACCAGCAGGTCGCCGTTGGGGAGCACCAGCATCTGGCGCGGCACCTTCAGGTCGGTCGCGACCGCGGTGATCGCAAAGCCCTTCGGCACCGTCGGGCGGGTATCGCCCCAGCCGGTCGGCTTGGCGATCTTCATCGCCGGGATCAGCGACGGTTGCTGGTCGGGCAATTGCGGGTTCGGCCCGGTCTGGCGGACGTCGTTTGGCTGGCTCCCACACGCGGCGAGCAGCGCCAGCGTTGCGAAGGTGGCGGCGACGCGGATCATCGCACCGTCTCCCGCACCACGACGCTACGCGCGCCGAGCGCCAGCCACCCCGCCGCCAGCACCGCGCCGCTCGACACCAGCGACAGCAACAGTCCGCCGACCCCGACCGACGCCCAGGCGTCCTGACTATGCTGGAAGGCGTTGACCAGCCCGGCAACCCACGCCAGCCCAAGCAGCAGCGGGTACAGCCAGGACGTGCGCCGCCGCAGCGACGTCCACACGCTCCATGTCAACGCCGGTGCACCGAACACCAGAGCGCCGGTGATCGCCCATGCCGCCATGTTCGACCATTGCATCTCGGCGCTGCCCAGATAGGTCAGGTCCGCCGCCAGCGCGGCCGGGAACAACGCGACCGGAAAGGCGAGCAACAGCCCGTGCAGCGGATGGATGCGCCATGGCGCGGCGGTGGGTGCAAGCATGAGGACCTCCGCGCGCCCGACGGCGGGCGCTCGAAGGGACAATGATTTCAGCCCCGCATGGTTGCTGGGCGCCTCATCGGCGCCGTTCGTGCCGAACCTGACGAAGCGCGCCGTGTCACGCTGCGGACGCGCGTCTAGAAACGCGCGCGCACCCCGATCGTCGCGGTTCGCGGCGCGCCCGGCTGCACCCACACCGGGGAATAGCTGTTCGCGTACCATCGCGCGTCGAACAGGTTGCTTACCGAAGCGAACAGCGTCGTCTCCGGGGTCAGGTCGATTTCGCCGAACACGCGCGCCAGCGTGTGCGCGGGCAGCATGAAACCGGTGCCGGTCTCCCCGCTGCGCACGCCGACATGTTGCACCCCGACACCCAGCAACGCCTCGCGCGCGCCGATGGTCATATGCTTGCCGATCTGCGCATTGGCATTGTGCCTGGGTATGTTGATGAGGGGATCGCCGGGCAGGATCTGGAACGAGAAATTGGGATCGAGCACCCGCGACCGCGCCTCGGCATCGGTATAGGCATAGCTGAGCAGCAGATCGACGCGCCCGGGCAATTGGCCGCTCACGTCCAGCTCGACGCCGCGGCTGCGCGCCTTGCCGATCGCCACGGAGAAGCCGGGGTTGATCGTATCGGTCGCCAGCACGTTTGCCTTGTCGAGTTGATATACCGCCAGCGTCCCGTTCAGCCGCCCGCCGAACGCCGTCAGTTTGACGCCAGCCTCGATCGACTTGCTCGTCTCGGGCTCGAAGACATTGCCGCGCGCATCGGTGCCGATATTGGCCCGATACCCCTCGCCATAGGCGGCATAGAGCGACAGCGGCGCGGCGAGATCGTACACGATGCCTGCCTGCGGGCTGAACCGCGCCCGGCTGCGGCGGCCTTCGGTGTTCAGCAAGCGGTTGTCGACGCGCAGCAGGAAACTGTCGACGCGGCCGCCGATCCGCACCTGAAGGCGGTCGGTCAGGCTGATCTGATCCTGCACATATCCGCCCAGCGTCCGCTGCACGTCGCGCCGGTTCGTGGTCGGCACCCCCGTCGGCACCGGCCAGCGCCCATAGACGGGGGCCCGAAGATCGATCGCATAGCTCTGCCGGTCGGTCGTGGCTGCGGTGACGACCGGACCGCGGAAGCGCGTAAAGAACTGGTCGGTGTCGAAATAGTCGACATCGCCGCCGATCAGCACCCGGTGCCGCAGGTTGCCGGTCATGAACTCGCCCGCCAGTTCGGCGCGGAACACGTCATGCGCGGAGGTATAGCGGCGCGTCCGCCGCTGCCGCGACAGCGTTCGCCCGTCGACGAACAACTTTTGTCGCGCGGTGGCGGTCTCGGCATCCGACGACGCGCCGGTCAGCCTGGTGTCGCGGTGGCTGGCGCCGAGCAACAGGCTCCACCCGCTCCCGAAATCATGCTGGAGCCGGAGCTGGTGCCCGAACGCGCGCGCGACCGTATCGCCGTCACCCGGTTCGCCAAGGAAGCGCGACCGCGGCACGGTGCGGAAATCGTTGTTCAGCACCACGATCCCGCGGTCGAACGGCACCGCGACGCGCGTCCATTCCATGTCATAGATGAGCCGCGTATGGTCCCCGACGCCCAACGCGATCGACGGCAGGAACCCCCAGCGTCGCTGGCTGATCGTATCGCGGAACGTGTCGCCCGCTTCGGCATAGCCGATCAAGCGCGCGGTCAGGTTACCGGTCAGCGCGACGTTCGCGTCGCCCTCCGCCCGCACGGTATCGAAGCTGCGATATTGCAGACCGACGGTACCGAACGTGCGTCCCAGCTCGGCCTGTTTCGTCACCAGATTGATCGATCCGCCCGGCTCGCCGCGCCCCAGCACCGCCGCGGCCGGGCCTTTCAGCACCTCCACGCGTTCGATCCCCGCCACGTCGCGCTGCCCGCTGAACCCGCGCCCGGCGTTGAAACCGTTGACCAGATACCCGCTGGGCAGATTCTCGTCCCCGGCGAAACCACGCACCGCGAAACTGTCCCACAGCCCGCCCAACGTGTTCTGCCGCGCCACCGAGGCGTTCAGGTCGAGCGCATCGGTGAGCCGCAGGATGTTGTTCTCCTGCAAGGTGCCTGCATCGATCGTGGTGATCGCCTGCGGGATCTCGCGCAAGGTAAAGCTGCCACGATACGGTTGCCGCACCGCCTCGACCGTCACCTCGTCGTGATCCGTCAGCGGCTCGTCTTCCGCAGCCGCCGGGGCCGGCGCGATCGACAGCGCCAATGCCACGGGCAGGCCACCGAACATCGCCGCCGGGCGCTTCAAACTACGCACGATCTCTTCCCCCCTTGCGTTCGCAGCGCTCCATGCAGGTGACAATATATCATTGTAAAGGATATCTTGTCACATCGATGATGATAACGGCTCGCCCTCAAAAGATCGTTAACGCCGCATCAACCACGATCGTCGACGCGCATGAAAAAGGCCCGGGGGAGCGTCCCCCGGGCCTCGTTCGTCAGCGCTGCGCGGGGCTTCAGCCGACCGCGGCTTCGTAGCGGCGCCCTGCCTCGTCCCAGTTCACCACGTCCCACCACGCCTTCAGATAGCCGGGGCGGTCGTTCATATAGGTCAGGTAATAAGCGTGTTCCCACACGTCGTTGCCCAGGATCGGCGTGCCCTTCTCCTTGGCATCGTCCATCAGCGGATTGTCCTGGTTCGGGGTCGAGGTGACCTTCAGCGCCCCCGACGAATCCGCGATCACCCACGCCCAGCCCGAACCGAACTGGCCCGCGCCCTTGCCGTTAAAATCTTCCTTCAGCTTGTCGAGCCCACCATAAGCGTCGATCGCCTCGGCCAGCTTGCCCGACGGCTGCGTCGAGCCCTTCGGCGCCAGGATCTTCCAGAAGAAATCGTGGTTCCAGAACCCGCCGCCATTGTTGCGGATCAGCGGCGGCAGCGACGAGACGCGCGCCAGGATGTCCTCGATCGACAGCCCCTCCAGCGACGGATCGGCAGCGACGCCCTCGTTCAGCTTGGCGGTGTACGCCGCATGATGCTTGTCGTGGTGGAAGGTCATCGTCTCCTTGGAGATGACCGGCTCCAGCGCGTCATAGGCGTAAGGCAGCGGCGGCAGTTCGAAAGCCATAAATCCTCCTCAAGGTTCGCGTCGGCAACGCGATGCGCCCCAAATGGCTCCGCCGCACTCGTTACGCAACCGCTCCGATCAGATCGTGTCGCCGCAGCGCGTGACGCAACTGGTCGTAGCTGAGCCCCAGCGCCTCGGCCGTGGCACGCTGGTTGAAGCGATGCTCGGCAAGCGACTTCGTCAGCAGTTCGCGCTCGAACAGCGCGACGCGGCTCTTGAAGTCGGACGGCCCGACCTCGCACGCCGCGACTTCCTCGTCCTCCTGCTCGGCGGGCGGCGGCGCGGAAGATGCAGGTGCAGGCGTCGGCGCCGCACGCTTCCCGTTCGCGCCCGAAGGACGATAGGGCGAGGCGAACGGATCGAACTCGATCGCCCCCACCGGCCCCGGCCGCTCCCAGCGGTACACCGCACGTTCGACGACGTTGCGCAATTCGCGCACATTGCCCGGCCAGCGATAGTCGCGCATCGCCTCCTCGACCTCCGGGGTGAAGCCCGCCCATTCGTCGCGTCCCAGTTCCGACGACATCCGCCGCCCGAAGAAATCGGCGAGCACCGGAATGTCGCTCTTGCGCGCGCGCAGCGGCGGCAGCGTCACCACCTCGAAACACAGCCGGTCCAGCAGGTCGGCACGAAACGTATTGTCCTCGACGCGATCGGGCAGATGCTCGTTGGTCGCCGCGACGATCCGCACGTCGACGCGCAGCGGCCGCGACGCGCCGATCCGCGTCACCTCGCCATATTCGACCGCGCGCAGCAACCGCTCCTGCGCGCCCATCGACAGCGTACCGAGTTCATCGAGGAATAGCGTGCCCCCGTCGGCCTCCTCGAAGCGCCCGGCGCGCGCCTTGGAGGCACCGGTGAAGGCCCCCGCCTCATGCCCGAACAATTCCGCCTCGATCAGTGTCTCGGGCAGGGCCGCGCAGTTCATCGTCACCAGCGGCTGGTCCCAGCGCGGGCTCAGGTGGTGGAGTCGCTCAGCGACCAGTTCCTTGCCGGTCCCGCGCTCGCCGATCACCAGCACCGGACGATCGAGCGCGGCGGCACGGCTCGCGCGCTCCAGCGCGTCGAGGAAGACGCCCGATTGACCGATCACCTGCGTGCTGCGCTTCATGCACCAAGGATTGGCGCATTTTGCCAGACGATAGCAACCATCAGTTTTTGCAATTGCCGCTTAAAGGGCGAAAAAGTCAGCTTTTCTGCGGATTTTCGAAATTGGCACGCCTCCTGCAATGCTTCAGGCAACAACGCATTCAGGGAGTTTCCACCATGACCGCCACCATCACCAACAAGCTCGCCGCCCTCGCCCTCACCGTCCTCGTCAGCGCCACGATGGTGCTCGGCGCGGTCGGCCCAGCCACGGCAATGGCGAACACCCCCACCGCTTCCGCGCACGCGACGGCGTGAGCGGAGGACGGGGTGCGGGAACAGACCCTCCCCGTACCCCGTCCAATCCGCTAAGAAGGCGCGAATACCCAAGGAGTCCGTATCGAATGGGCATTTTCTCCCGCACTCGCGACATCGTCGCCGCCAACATGGCCGAGTTGCTCGACCGTGCGGACGATCCCGCCAAGATGGTCCGCATCATCATCGCGGAGATGGAAGATACGCTGGTGGAGGTTCGCGCCTCCGCCGCCCGCACCATCGCCGATCAGAAGGAGATGCGCCGCCACATCGCCAAGCTGGCGGAACTGGAGGCGAGCTGGACCGAAAAGGCCGAGCTGGCGCTTTCGAAGGACCGCGAGGATCTCGCCAAGGCCGCTCTGGTCGAGCGCCGCAAGGCCGCCGACATGGGCGCGCAGCTTCGGGAGGAAGTTGCCGGACTGGACGAGGCACTGCGCTCCTCGGAAGAGGATATTGCAAAGCTTCAGAACAAGTTACGAGAGGCACGCGCCAAGCAGAACGCCATCGCGACGCGGCTGGAAAGCGCCAATACCAAGGCGCGGCTGCGCGAGATGTGGAACGGCCCCAAGACGCACGAGGCGTTCAGTCGCTTCGAGATCCTGGAGCGCCGCGCCGACGAGGCGGAGGGACGCGCCGAGGCGATGGGGCTCACCCCCCGGTCGCTGGAGGATGAATTCAACGAGCTGCGATCGAGCGACAAGATCGACGCCGAGCTCGAAGCGCTGAAAAAGCGCCTGAACAAGGAGGGTTGAGATGGATTTGACGGGCGTCATCGCCATTCTGGCATTCATGATCGGATTGCCGTGGCTGATCCTGCACTATGTGACCAAGTGGAAGACCGCGCCCAAGATGACCGGCGAGGACGAGCAATTGCTCGACGAGATGTACAATCTCGCCCGTCGGCTTGAGGACCGCGTCAACACGGTCGAACGGATCGTCGCTGCCGACAATCCCGACTTTCGCCCCGGCGTCGCCGACTATCGCTCGGCACCCGACTATCGCCTCGATCACCCCACGTCGCAGCGGAGGAACTGATGTCCGACAGCCGCACCCAATTCTATCTCGATCCGCAGAACGGCAAGTGGAAGGGCGTTTGCGCCGGGATCTCCGATTACGTCGGGATCGATGTCCTCTGGGTCCGTCTCGGGATCGCCGGGCTGACGATCGTCGCCCAGCAATGGTGGATCCTGCTCGCCTACATGGTCGTGGCCTGGATCGTCGAACCCAAGCCGACCGGTCTCTATCAGGATCATGACGACCAAAAATTCTGGCAGGGCGTCCGCGCCAATCCGAAGCGGTCGACCGCCGAGGTCCGCGCCAAGTTCCGCGACATCGACCGCCGGCTCGCCGACATCGAGCTGCACTACACCAGCCGCAATTCGTCGCTGGCCAAGGAAATCGACAGCCTGCGCTGAGCGGCCGCAAGAGGGAGACGTCCGATGCACGGACCGTGGTTCGTCCTTTCGATCATCGCGATCAGCCTGACCGCCTGGGTGGTCAACAATCTCATCCGTGCCCGGCACGGCTATTCGATCAGCGACGATTGGGGCCGCAACATCGAACGCAGCGATCCGCAGGCCGAGCGCCGGATGCACTTGCTGACCAGCGAGAACGAGCGGCTGGCTGGACAGGTCGGCCGGCTGGAGGAGCGGATCGCGGTCCTCGAACGCATCGCCACCGATCCCGCCGAGCGCACCGCCCGCGAGATCGAAGCGCTGCGCGACCGCTGAAGGAGGACGACATGCATATCAGCCCGTTTCTCATCCCCATCCTCGCGCTGCTGATCCCGATCACGGCGATCGTCGCCAAGCTGATCGTCGCACCGTGGCTCGATATCCAGCGCCGCAAGCTGGAGATCGACGCAGAGCGTACCGCCGAGAAGGCCGCGCAATATGCGGCGCAGACCGAGCGGCTCGAGGCGCGCGTCCGCGTCCTCGAACGGATCGCCACCGACAAGGGTGTCGCGCTCGCCGACGAGATCGACGCGCTGCGCACCGTTCCCGACCAGCGTCCACTGAACTGAACATCGTAGAAGAAAGAGGGAGGAAATATCGTGCCGTGGTCCGTAGCGATAATGGTGGTCATGATCGTGATGATCGTCACCATCGGGCGCGTCAGCCGGGAGAAATATCGGGCCGAGCGCGTACAGTCGCGGCTTCCCGAAACCGGCGCAGACCCGCGCGCCTATGACGAGATTCGTCAGCTCAAGGAACGTATCGCGGTTCTGGAGCGCGTCATCACCGATCAACACGGCCGCAGCGATCTGGAACGCCAGATCGAAGAGCTGCGCGGTCGCTGACCCCAACGCCAGCACAGGAGAAGGCAGCCATGTCCGATCCCCAGATCACCCTTACCCTCGCCGTCGCGTCGCTTGCCGGGCTGGCGATGCTGATCGTCGCCGCGCTGAACGGCTGGCGCGGCTGGCTCCAGCTCAAGAGCCAGGAGTTGCGGCTGGCCAGCGAACCCGCCCCGACGCCCAGCGCCGGCGCGCGGATCGAGATCGCCGATCTGAAGGAACGCATCCGCAAGCTCGAGGCGATCGCGGCGGGCGTCGATCTCTGAACGGTTGCGGGCGGCGCGCCGGGGCGGTAGCGCGCCCGGCATGACCGAAGCCGCTGCCACGCTCGACGACGTCCGCGACGAATATGCCTTCCTCGAAGGCGACGACCGCTACCGCCTCCTCGTCGATCTCGGCCGCGCGCTGGAGCCGATGCCCGAGGTCCTCAAGACCGATGCGACCTTGGTGCGCGGCTGCTCCGCCTCGGTCTGGGTCTATCCCGCGGTTCGCGAGGACGGCCGGCTCCACTTCCTCGCCGACAGCAACGCGCACATCACCAAGGGCATCATCGCGCTGGTACTGCTGACGGTGCAGGACCGCACGCCGGCCGAGATTCTCGCGACCGACATCGAAGGCGAGCTGGCGTCGTTCGACCTGAAGGCGCAGCTCAGCTCGAACCGCACGCAGGGCATCCCGAACATGATCGCGCTGATCCGCGAAACCGCGGCGCGCTACGCCGGCTGACTTCCTACGTCGTCCCGGGCTTGACCCGGGACCCCGCTTCTTCTTCAACGGCCGGGATCAAAGCGGGCCCCGGGTCAAGCCCGGGGTGACGCCTGAAAGATAACTTGTCGAACGCCCCTCACCCCGCCATCGGCAGCCGCAACCGCACCAGCAACCCGCCGAGATCCTCGCTCTCCTCCAGCGTCACCGTCCCGTCGTAGATCTCCGCAACGTCGCGCACGATCGCCAGCCCCAGCCCGGTCCCCGGCTTGCCGGTATCCAGCCGCACCCCGCGGTCGAAGATGCGGATGCGATCCGCCTCGGGGATGCCCATCCCGTCGTCCTCGACCTGGATCTCGACGAACCCGGCCTGCGCGCCGACGGTCACGAACACGCTGCCGCCGCCGTATTTCGCGGCGTTCTCGACCAGATTGCCCATGATCTCGTCGAGGTCCTGCCGCTCGATATGGGCAACAAGGTCCTTCGGCCCGCTCATATCGATCCGCACATGCGGGTACAGCCGCTGCACCGCGCGCTCGACCGATTCGACGCTCGGCCACACCTGCGCGCGGCTGTGCGCCGACCCGCGCCGTCCGACCGCGCGCGCGCGCGCCAGATGGTGGTCGACCTGCCGCCGCATCGTCCGCGCCTCGCGGATCACCGTATCGGCGAGATCGTCGGACTGCGCCGTCGCGGCATTCATGATGACGGTCAGCGGCGTCTTGAGCGCATGGGCGAGATTGCCGGCGTGGCGGCGCGCTTCCTCGGCCTGCGTCTCGTTATGCGCGACCAGCGCGTTCAGCTCCTCGACCATCGGCAGCAGTTCGAGCGGCATCGCCCCGTCGATCCGGTTCGACCGCCCGGCACGCATCTTGGCGATCTCCAGCCGCAAGCGCCGCAACGGCAACAGGCCATAGAAGGTCTGGAGCGTCGCCAAAACCGCCAGTCCCACGCCCAGTAGCACGAAACTGCGCACCAACGTGCGCCGGAGCACCGTAATTTGCGCCTCCAGCGCGTCCCCACGGCTCGCAACCTGGAACCGCCAGCGAACATTCGATCCCGGCAACGTCACGTCGCGCTCGATCACGCGCAATTTCTCGTCGGGAAACTGGCTGCTGTCGTATTTGCGCACCTCGGAACCGCTGTGCGGCTTCCCGTACGCCAGCTCCCTATCCCACAGAGATCGCGACGGAAAAGTCTCATGCCCCGGCGCGGACACCTGCCAATATTGCCCCGAATAGGGCTCAAGAAAGCTCTGATCCGCCGGCTGTCGATTAAACCGCACCTCCCCAATCGGATCAATCTCCGCCGACGCCAGCAACGAGCGCAGCACATATTGCAGCTGGTCGTCGGCGTTGGCGGTCACCGCGCCGACCAAAACGCGGTCGAGCGCGAACCCGCCGCCGACCAGCAGCGCCGAAATCCACGCGAAAGCGATCAGGATCATTCGCCGCGAGAGCGACCCGCTCGCCCGCGGCTTGCTGGGCTCGCCCTCGGTCACGGCGTCAGGCGTCCGGATCTTCCAGGCTGTAGCCGAGGCCGCGGATCGTGGTGATCACGTCCTGGCCCAGCTTCTTGCGGATCCGGGTCACAAACACCTCGATGGTATTGGAATCACGATCGAAATCCTGATCGTAGATATGTTCGATCAACTCGGTGCGGCTGACCACCTTGCCCTTGTGGTGAAGCAGATAGCTGAGCAGCTTGTATTCCTGGGCGGTCAGCTTCACCGGCTCGCCGGCGCGCGTCACCTTGCCCGAGCGCGTGTCGAGCCGCACGTCACCCGCGATCAGCTCCGACGAGGCATTGCCCGAGGCACGACGGATCAGCGCGCGCAGTCGCGCGATCAGTTCCTCGGTCTGGAACGGCTTGGCGACATAATCGTCCGCGCCCGCGTCGAGCCCGGCGACCTTGTCGGACCAGCTGTCGCGCGCGGTCAGCACCAGCACCGGCGTGGTCTTGCCTTCCTTGCGCCAGCGGTCGAGCACCGTCAGCCCGTCGATCTCGGGCAGGCCGAGGTCGAGCACGATCGCGTCATAGCTCTCGGTCGAACCGAGGAAATGCCCCTCCTCGCCATCGGTTGCCAGATCGATGGCATAGCCCGCGCCTTCCAGCGTTGATTTTAGCTGCTGCCCCAGATTGGGCTCATCCTCGACGATCAGCACGCGCATCGGTGGTGGGGCTCCCATGAAAAACGAAGTGTCTGGCGGTGGCGCTAGCACGAAAGCCTCGCGCTATGGAATTGCGGCTTTCCGCGCGCTGAACACGCTCAGCGGCCGGTGCGTCCCAAAATCTGTCCGGTGCGCCCATCGACATCGACCCAGATCACCGCGCCCTTCTTCAGGAACTTGAGCGTGTAGATGCCACTCGGCATCTCGAGATCGAAGCCGATATATTGCGCATCGCGCATCGTCGGCACCACGCGCCGCTCGATCTCCGGCAATGGCAGCAACCGACCCTGCCGACGCGCCTGCAACGCCACCGAGCCGTCGCGCACCTGATCGGGCAGCGGCTGGGCGATCGCCGTCGCGGCCAGCCCGCACAGGAGGAGCGAAGGAAGCATTCTCACCGGTGCTGGCATAGCGAGGACGGCTTGAACAGCCTGTGAATAAGGAAAGCGGCGCATGTGTCCTTCGCGCAACTTGCTCCTCGCTTCGTGGTTCCCTAGGTCCCACGCCATGGCCGCACCTATATTGTCGTATGAAGACCTTGGGCTCGTTCAGGGGGCCGGATGGCTGTTCCGCCATCTGGATCTGTATATCGGGGAGCGGGATCGCCTCGCGCTGATCGGGCGAAACGGGGCGGGCAAATCGACGCTGCTGAAACTGATCGCCGGTGTGATCGACTGCGACGAAGGCCGGCGCGCGATCGTGCCCGGCACGAAGGTCGTGATGCTGGAACAGGACCCGGACGTCAGCAGCTTCGCGACATTGCGCGACTATGCGCTGGCAGGGAACGACGCGCCCGAACATTATGAGGCCGATGCGATCGCCGACCAGCTCGGCATCGACCTGTCGCGCGAAGCGAAGTCCGCGTCGGGAGGCGAGCGTCGCCGCGCCGCGATCGTCCGCGCGCTGGCGATGGACCCGGACGTGCTGCTGCTCGACGAGCCGACCAACCATCTCGACATCGCCGCGATCGAGTGGCTCGAGGATTGGCTGAAGCGGTTCACCGGCGCGTTCGTCGTCATCAGCCATGATCGCACCTTTTTGACTCGGCTGACGAAGCAGACCCTGTGGCTCGATCGCGGCGAGTTGCGCCGCGCCGAGGTCGGCTTCGGGGGCTTCGATGCCTGGACCGAGCAGGTCTATGCCGAGGAGGAACGCAACGCGCAGCGGCTCGACGCCAAGCTGAAGATCGAGGAACATTGGCTGCAACGCGGCGTCACCGGCCGCCGCCGCCGCAACCAGGGGCGTCTCGCCAAGCTGAAGGAGATGCGCGCCGAACGCGCGGCGATGATGGGACCGCAGGGCGCCGCCGCGTTGCAGGTCGCCAGCGACGACAACAAGACCAAGATCGTCATCGATGCCGAACATGTGTCGAAGAGCTTTGGCGATCGCGCAATCATCCGCGACCTGACCTTGCGCGTCGCGCGCGGCGACCGGATCGGGATCGTCGGCCGCAACGGCGCGGGCAAGACGACGCTGTTGAAGTTGCTGACCGGCGAGCTGGAGCCAGACGCCGGCACGATCCGGCGCGCGAAGACGCTCGACGGCATCGTCATCGACCAGCAGCGCAGCCTGATGGCCCCGGACAAGACGGTGCGCGACGTGCTGGCCGATGGCGGCGAATGGATCGACGTGCTCGGGTCGCGCAAGCACATCCACGGCTATCTGAAGGAATTCCTGTTCGATCCTTCGCTGACCGAGGCGAAGGTCGGCACGCTCTCGGGCGGCGAGCGCTCGCGGCTGCTGCTCGCCCGCGAATTTGCGCGCGAATCGAACCTGTTGATCCTCGACGAGCCGACCAACGATCTCGATCTGGAGACGCTCGACCTGTTGCAGGAGGTAATCGCGGATTACGGCGGCACCGTGCTGATCGTCAGCCACGACCGCGACTTCCTCGATCGTACCGTCACGATCACGCTGGGCCTCGACGGGAGCGGACATGTCGATGTCGTGGCAGGCGGCTACGAGGATTGGGAGCGCAAGCGCCGGCCGCGCGTGGAGGCGACCAAGAAGGCGACGCCCAGGACCGCCGCCCCTCCGCCCCCACCACCCAGCCGGGTCAAGCTGAGTTACAAGGACCAGCGCGACTATGATCTGCTGCCGGCGCGAATCGAGGAACTGGACGCCCGCATCGCGGCGGACGAGACAGCCCTCGCGGATCCGGCGCTTTACGCGCGCGATGCCGCGGCGTTCGATCGGCTGAGCCGCAACATCGCCGCACTGCGCGAAGAAAAGGACGCCGCCGAACTTCGCTGGCTCGAATTAGCAGAGATCATAGATAATCCCGCTTGATGTAGGAGACCGGATTACGCGGCTTTAACCGTTTCCGATTATTGCCAACGGCATGGAGGAAATGCTGTGAGCGGATCGGAACCAATCGACTTCGAGCAACGGCTGGCCGCGTTTGGTTATAGCGAACGCAGCTATGCGACCTTTCCCGTGGTGCGCCGCGCGATTGAGCGTCATGCGCCGACCGCGCTGGTGTCGCTGTACAAGCATATCGCCGGCACTCCCGCGATCGCACGCATGTTCCAGTCGCAGGCGCGGATGGATCACGCCCGCGACAAGCAGCTCGAACATTGGCGCAAGCTCTTCTCGGGGCCGATCGATCGTAATTATGCCGCTGCCGCCTCGCACATCGGGCAAATCCACGCGCGGATCGGCCTCGCACCGACCTGGTACATCAGCGGCTATGCGCGGATGCTGGAGCATGTGCTGCCCAAGGTCATGCTCGGCCGCCTGTTGTCGCCGTTCGGCGCCCGTCGCCGCGCGCGCGCCGCGACCGCGCTGGTCAAGGCGTCGCTGATCGACATGGACATCGCGCTCGCCGCCTATTTTGAGGCCGAGCAGGCCGGCCGCCGTGCCGTTATCGAGCGCTGCGGGCAGGTGTTCGATCGGATGGCGCAGGGCGACCTGACCGAGACGCTCGACGGTCTTCCAGCCGAATATCAGGCACTCGCCGACAGTTTCGAGGCGATGCGCACGCAGATGTCGACGACGCTCGGCGTGGTGACCCGTTCCAGCCAGCAAATCCGCAACGGCTCGGGCGACATCCGCCAGGCGTCCGACGATCTGTCGCAGCGTACCGAGCAGCAGGCTGCTTCCCTGGAGGAAACCGCCGCGGCGATGGACGAGATCACCTCGACCGTCCGCCAGACCGCGGATGGCGCCAGTCAGGCCAACCGGATCGTCGGCGAAGCGCGCGGCGAGGCGGAGGAATCGGGCCAGATCGTCCGCCGCGCCGTCGAAGCGATGGGCGGGATCGAGCGCTCGTCGGCGGAGATCAGCGAGATCATCACCGTCATCGACGGCATCTCGTTCCAGACCAACCTGCTCGCCCTGAACGCGGGCGTCGAGGCGGCGCGTGCGGGCGAGGCCGGCAAGGGCTTTGCGGTCGTCGCTTCCGAGGTCCGCGCGCTGGCGCAGCGGTCGGCGGACGCGGCCAAGGACGTGAAGACCCGCATTCTCGCCTCCTCGGAGCAGGTCGGCGTCGGTGTCGATCTCGTCAACGAAGCCGGTCAGGCGCTCCAGCGGATCATCGGCCGCATCGGTGAGATCAGCGATCTCGTCTCGCGCATCGCGACCTCGGCCAGCCAGCAGTCGGTCGGGCTGGGCCAGGTGAATACCGCGGTGTCGGAGATGGACAATGTGACCCAGCGCAACGCCGCGATGGTCGAACAGGCCACTGCCGCTGCGCGCAACCTCGCCGCCGAAGCCGAAACCCTGTCGCGCGAAGTCGCCCGGTTCCGCCTGGGTGAAACGGACGGCAATCCGGTCCATCGGATGCAGAAGCGGCTGGCGGCGGCGTAAGGCTGATCTACGACAGGTACGATCCGGGGTTCCCGGATCGTATCGAAGACGGACTGCGCAGGGTCTTGCAGGCGAGACGTTGCCCGGTTCTTCGCTCAAGCAATGGATAAACTTACAGTTCGCCGCCAATCTCTCGACTTGTCCTGGGTTAAGTTCTAGCTTCCCCTTTGGGGGGACCGAACACGACGAAGCGGCGGTGGCTGATCGTTGGTGGCGTGGTGTTGGCTGGTGCCGCACTCTGGTTTGCCGGCCCATTCGCCTACATGCTTTGGATGGTTTATTGGCACGGTCCGCCGGCACTTGAACGTCTGCCGGTCAGCAAGCCTGTTGCGATCCTCCATTATGGTTCGGCTCCTCAACAGGTGGAGGAGTTGCGGCTGCCGAAGGGCGACGGGCCTTTCCCGGTCGCGGTGGTCGTTCACGGCGGCTGTTGGGATGCGTCGATCGGTGGCACGGCGCGCGGCATCGCCGCGCTGGCGGACGCACTGACGCAACGCGGCATCGCTTCGCTCAACGTCGAGTATCGCCAGCTTGGTCAGCCGGGCGGCGGTTGGCCGGGCACCTTCCGCGATACTGGCGCCGCTATCGACACATTAAGGCCGCTCGCCAGACGCTATCCGCTCGACCTGTCGCGCGTGATCGTCATCGGCCATTCGGCGGGTGCGCTGCTTGCGACGTGGAGCGCGGTCCGCCCGCGCCTCGCACCCACGAGCGACATCTATGCCCCCGCCCCGGTTAGGCCCGCCGCCGTCGTCGCGATCGACGGGCCGAGCAGCCTGGCCGAGTTCATCGGCAAGGATAAGGAAATCTACGACAAACCCGTCATCGTCCCGTTGATGGGCGGCACACCGGAACAGGTACCGCAGCGCTATCGCGATGCCTCGGCACAGGACCATCTTCCGCTCGGCATCCCGCAGGCCGTCGCGATGGGCGCGTTCGCCGAGCTGATGACGCCCTATATCGCGCGCGTCCGCCGCGCGGGCGATCGGCTGGAAGTCTATCGGACGCAGCGCCCCTCGCATTTCAGGATCATCAACCCGACTGAACCCGAAGGCGCGGGGACGGTAGCACTGATCGTCCGCACGGCCGCGGCGACGAAACGCTGAACGTCAGCGATTACTCCAGCCGCCTTCCCTCTCGTCCGGCGACCTCGACGACATATTGCCACGCCACGCGCCCCGACCGGCTCCCCCGCCGGGTCGCCCATTGCACCGCGTCCGCCGCATCGAACGGCAGCGCGTAACGTTCCGCATAGCCACGCACGATCGCCAGATAGCCGTCCTGATCGACGACATGAAAGCCGAGGCTCAGTCCGAAGCGATCCGCAAGCGCCATCTGGTCGTCGATCGAATCGCGCGGGTTGATCGCGCTTTCCTGTTCCCTGATGTCGCGCGTCACCAGATGCCGGCGGTTGGAGGTGACGATCAGCCGTGCGTTTGCCGGCCGCGCCTCCGCCCCGCCCTCCAGCAGCGAGCGTAGCACCCGCGCCTCCGCCGCGACGTCGAAGCCGAGATCGTCGAGGAAGATCGCGAACGCCCGCTCCTGTCCGGCGACCACGTCGAACAATCGCGGCAGCGTCTCGAGCCGGTCCGCCGCGACCTCGACCAGCGCCAGCGCACCGCCCGCCGCCTGCACCGCGCCGACCGCCGCCTTCACCAGCGCCGACTTGCCCGTCCCCCGCGCGCCCCACAGCAAGGCATCCTGCGCCGGCAGCCCTTCCGCCAGCCGTTCGAGATTGGCGAGCAGCGCCGCCTTCTGCGCCTCCGCCCCCTGCAACAGCGCCAGCGGCAGCGGGGCAAACGCGCGCGCCGCCGCCAGCGCGCCGTCGCGCCAAATATAGGCCGGGTGCGCCAGCGGATCGGCGCTGGCGGGCGGCGGCGGGGCGAGCCGCTCCAGCGCGGCGGCGATCCGGTCGAGGGCGTCGGTCATGCGCACCGGCTAATCCGCTCGTCACGTTGCCGCAACGGAAGATCGTGCATAAGGAAACCTTGCACGATCAGGCGTGTTGAGGCGTCGGGGGCGTAGTTGCGCTCCCATGGGGGAACAGGAGCAGCAATTGACCGAAATCGTGCCGGTGATCCTTTCAGGCGGATCAGGTACTCGCTTGTGGCCGATGTCGCGGCCGGAAAAGCCCAAACAGATGCTCGCGTTGACCGCGAGCGAGACGATGTTGCAGCTCACTGCGGCGCGCGCGCACGGCGACGCCTTCGCCGCGCCGATCGTCGTCGCCAATGCCGCGCATGCCGATGCGGTCGAGGAACAGCTCGGCGCAATCGGCACGCTGCCCAGCGCGCTGATCCTCGAACCGGCCGGACGCAACACCGCGCCTGCGATCGCACTCGCCGCGCTCAGCGCCGCGGCGGATCAGGCAATGCTGGTGATGCCGTCGGATCACGTCATCGCCGACCGCGAGGCGTTCCACGCCGCGATCCATGCCGCGCTGCCGCTGGTCGAGCAGGGCTGGCTCGTCACCTTCGGGATCACGCCCGACGCGCCGGAGACCGGCTACGGCTATATTAAGGTCGGCGAGGAGATCGCCGCCGGGGTCCACCGCGTCGCGCGCTTCGTCGAGAAGCCGAAGCGCGACATCGCGGAGGCGATGATCGCCTCCGGCGACCATGCGTGGAACGGCGGGATCTTCCTGTTCCGCGCCGATGCCTATCTGGCGGCGCTCGAGCAATTCGCGCCCGAGATCGTCGATTCGGTGCGCAAGGCCTGCGCGGGCGCGCGGCGCGAGGGCGTGCGGGTCTATCCGGATGCTGACGCCTTTGCGGCGTCGCCGTCCGACTCGATCGACTATGCCGTGATGGAAAAGGCCGATCGCGTCGCTGTCGTGCCAGTGGCGATGGGCTGGAGCGACGTCGGCAGCTGGGACGCGCTCCACGCGATCAGCGAGGGCGATGAACGCGGCAATGTCGTCAACGGCGAGGTCATCATGCTCGACAGCAGCAACTGCCTGGCGCGCAGCGACGGCGCGCGGATCGCGATGGTCGGGGTCGAGGACCTGATTGTCGTCGCCAGCGGCAACGACGTGCTGATCCTGCCGCGCGGGCGCAGCCAGGACGTCAAGCTGTTGCTGGAGGCGATGAAGGGCTGAACGTTGGGGTGGCGCGGGATGCCATCACCTTCGCCGTCGCCCCGGACCTGATCCGGGGCCCCGCTTCCTTTTCAAGCGAAACTTCAGAAGGAAGCGGGATCCCGGATCAAGTCCGGGACGACGAGATAAAGTCCGTGAAGGCCGTCTCGCCCTATCCCAGCATCACCCACGCCCAGCACGCCGCTAGCCCCGCGCAGCCCAGCAGCAATTGCGGCGGACGCAACCGCGCGAAATGCGCCGGCGCATTCCCCGCCAGCGCCGCGCGCCGGTCGAGCAGCGCCGCCAGCGCATAGCCGGCCGCCAGCAGCGCCAGCGAGGTGCTGACGAACGGCACCACCAGCGCCAGCCCGGCGATCGTGAAATAGCCGACCGCCGCGACGATCTCGACCGGCGTCGACGCGCCCGGCGTCGCGAACCCGAACCCGCGCCGCACGCCGCCGATGAACGACAGGATCAACGCGCCCCAGACGATCGCCAGCCGCACCGCTATCAATCCCCAGCCGGGTGCGAGCACCCACGCGCCGATCCCGGCGGCGACGAGCGGGAGCATCGGGCCGTAGCCGAAGACGATGCTGTCGGTGGGAATGCGGGCACGCTGGTTCATGTCCGCCGAACGCGCGGCCGCCGCTTCAGTCGCGTGCGAAGATTTCCTCGTGCGGGATGGAGAGGTTGAGCGTCGGGAGGGAAACGTCATGCGGTTGCGCGAACAGATCGTCGCGCCACGATTCCGGACCAAGCCGCTGGACAACCCGGGTCAGTTCGTTGTCCGGGTCGACGAGCACGATCGTGCTGACGGATGGCAGGTTGCGATAGGCCGCCAGCTTGCTTCCTGCATCGACCTTCGCCGTGGATGCCGAAAGGACCTCGAAGATCACGACCGGATCGCTGTAGACGCGCTGCTCCTCGCGTTCCCGCGTGGCAGGATTGCCGCAAAATACGCTTACGTCCGGATAGCGGACCATATCGTCTGCCAGCTGGATGCCCATATCTGAATTATAGGCCCGGCATCCGGTCCCGCGCAGTCGGGGCCCGAGATAGCTCAGGATGTTGGTCGCCACGCGCGAATGCGCCGGCGTCCCGCCAGTCATCATGTGGATGACCCCATCGACCAGCTCGAACTTGCGATCGCTGCCGAAATCGATCGCGAGGAACTGCTCCGCCGTGATTGGCTCGTAGAGGGGATCATGGCGCATGGCGGGAATATAGCGACATGCCGCACGCAAACAAAGGGCCGCCGGATCGCTCCGTCGGCCCTTTGCTGTACGCTTGGACGGCAGCGGCAAAGCCGCTGCCCAGGACGTCAGACCGGATCGGCGTTGCCGACCGGCTGTCCGCGCCGCGGCGAGTCCTGCGCCAGCCACGCTGGCGCAGGCCGCCTTCGGCTTAGAAGTCCATGCCGCCCATGCCGCCCATGCCGCCGCCGGCGGGCATGGCCGGAGCCTTGTCCTCGGGCAGCTCCGAGACGGTCGCCTCGGTGGTGATGAGCAGACCCGCCACCGACGCAGCGTTCTGGAGCGCGGTGCGCACGACCTTGGTCGGGTCGATCACGCCGGCCTGCACCAGGTTCTCGTAGGTGTCGGTCGCGGCGTTGAAGCCGAGCGAGGTGTCGTTGCCGTCGAGCAGCTTGCCCGACACCACCGCACCGTCGTGACCGGCGTTCTGCGCGATCTGGCGGACCAGCGAGGTCAGCGACTTGCGGACGATGTCGATGCCGCGGGTCTGGTCGTCGTTCTCGCCGGTCAGACCGTCGAGCGCCTTCGACGCGTACAGCAGCGCGGTGCCGCCGCCCGGGACGATGCCTTCCTCGACCGCGGCGCGGGTCGCGTGCAACGCGTCGTCGACGCGATCCTTGCGCTCCTTCACCTCGACCTCGGTCGACCCGCCGACCTTGATGACCGCCACGCCGCCCGCGAGCTTCGCCAGACGCTCCTGGAGCTTCTCGCGGTCGTAGTCGGAGGTGGTCACCTCGATCTGCTGGCGGATCGCCTCGGTGCGGCCCTTGATCGACTCCGCATCACCCGCACCGTCGACGATGGTGGTGTTGTCCTTGTCGATCGTCACGCGCTTGGCGGTGCCGAGCATGCCGAGCGTCACGCCCTCGAGCTTAATGCCGAGGTCCTCGCTGACGACTTCGCCCTTGGTCAGGATCGCGATGTCCTCGAGCATCGCCTTGCGGCGATCGCCGAAGCCCGGCGCCTTGACCGCTGCGACCTTCAGGCCGCCGCGCAGCTTGTTCACGACGAGCGTGGCGAGCGCCTCGCCCTCGATGTCCTCGGCGATGATCAGCAGCGGACGGCCCGACTGCACCACCGCCTCGAGGATCGGCAGCATCGCCTGCAGCGACGACAGCTTCTTCTCGTGAATCAGGATGTACGGGTCATTCAGCTCGACCTGCATCTTCTCCGGGTTGGTGATGAAGTACGGCGACAGATAGCCGCGGTCGAACTGCATACCCTCGACGACGTCCAGCTCGAACTCGAGGCCCTTGGCCTCCTCGACGGTGATGACGCCTTCCTTGCCGACCTTCTCCATCGCTTCCGCGATCTTCTCGCCGACCTCACGGTCGCCGTTGGCGGAGATGATGCCGACCTGCGCGACTTCCTGCGAGCCCGAGACGGGCTTGGAGCGCGCCTGGATGTCGGCGACGACCTTGGTCACCGCCAGATCGATGCCGCGCTTCAGGTCCATCGGGTTCATGCCGGCCGCGACCGACTTCATGCCCTCGCGGACGATCGCCTGCGCCAGCACGGTGGCGGTGGTGGTGCCGTCACCCGCGATGTCGTTGGTCTTCGAGGCCACTTCGCGCACCATCTGCGCGCCCATGTTCTCGAACTTGTCCTTGAGCTCGATTTCCTTGGCGACCGACACACCGTCCTTGGTGATGCGGGGCGCGCCGAAGCTCTTGTCGATCACGACGTTGCGGCCCTTCGGCCCCAGCGTGACCTTCACCGCATCGGCGAGGATGTCGACGCCGCGCAGGATGCGCTCGCGCGCGTCGCGACCGAATTTCACGTCCTTGGCTGCCATGTGGCTACCCTTTCAGATGAACGAATGTTGAGAAAGTTGAGGCGGTCGAACGCTCAGGCGATGATGCCGAGGATGTCCGATTCCTTCATGATGAGCAGGTCTTCACCGTCGACCTTGACCTCGGTGCCCGACCACTTGCCGAACAGGATGCGATCACCGGCCTTGACGTCGAGCGGGGCGACCTCGCCCTTGTCGTTCTTGGCGCCCGCACCGGCGGCGACGACTTCGCCTTCCTGCGGCTTTTCCTTGGCGGTGTCGGGGATGATGATCCCGCCGGCCGTCTTCTCTTCCGCCTCGACGCGGCGGACGAGAACGCGGTCGTGCAACGGACGAAAGTTCATTGCTCAGTACCCCTCTGAAGGTATGTGACAGTTCTTTGGCACTCAACCCAGCCGAGTGCCAGCCGGTCGCATATGTGGGTGCCCCCCGCCGGGGTCAACGCCCGCGCGCAAATTTTTGGGAACCGCCGGACGGGCCGTGCGTGCGATCAGGTCGCGCGTGGCGACAGGCGCAGCCGCTCGCGCGCGCTCCACCGCCAGATCAGCAGCGCGGAGACGACGCCGAGCCCGACCGCCAGCCCCCACCAGATCCCCGCCGCGCCCCAGCCCAGCCCGAAGCCGAGCAGCAGCGCGGTCCCGAACCCCGCGCCCCAATAGCCGGCGATCTGGATCAGCATCGGCACGCGCGTGTCTTGCACCCCGCGCAGCACGCCGGCCGCCACCGCCTGCGCGCCGTCGACGAGCTGGAAGATCGCCGCGATCCCCAGCAACGCTACCGCCAGCGCCGCCACCGCGCCCTCGCGCGCCGGATCGACGTACAGCCGCACCAGCCAGTGTGGCACCGCCCAGAACACCATCGCGCTCAGTGCCATCACCGCGATCCCGGTCACGATCGCGACGTTGCCGGCGCGCGCCACCCACGCCCGGTCGCCCGCGCCGAAGGCGAAGCCGACGCGGATCGTCGCCGCCTGCGCGAGCCCGAACGGGATCTGGAAGGCGATCGCGGCGATGTTGAGCGCCACCGCATGTGCGTCGATCGCCGCGACCGAGATCAGCCCCATCAGCAGCCCCGCGCCGCCGAACAATCCGCCCTCCGCCATCCAGCCAAGCGCGATCGGCGCGCCGAGCCGCGCGATCTCCGCCATCCGCGACCATTCGGCGCGCCACCATTTGCCGAGCAGGCGATAGCGGCGCAACCGGCGATCGGTCAGCAGGATCACCACATAAGCGGCACAGGTCGCGGTCGAGACGATCACGCTCGACAAGGCGGAGCCCTCCAGACCCAGCGCGGGAAAGCCGGCATTGCCGAACACCAGACACCAATTGCCGAGCAATGCGACGCCGAGCGCCAGCGCGGTGACCATCAGCGCCCAGCCCGGCCGCCCCAGCGCCGCCGCGGTCAGCCGGATCAGCGCCGCGAACACCGCCGGCAGCACGGCGAGCGACAGCACGCGGCAGAACGATCCAGCGCGCGCCGCTACCGCCGGGTCCTGCCCGGCGAGCCGCAGCAACGGCGCGGCGCAATTGAGTACCGCGATCACCATCAGTGACCCGAGCACCGCCAGCCACATCGCCATCCGGAACGACCGCCGCACCTGCCGCACCGCACCGATCCGCCGCCCGAGCGCGGCGGCGATCAGCGGCTCGGCCGCGCCGACCATCCCGATCAGCCCGAAGGCGAGGATATGGAAGAAGAACACCCCGAGCGTCGCGGCGGCGAACTCGACCGGCCCGAGCCGTGCGACGAACACCACGTCGACCGCGAACACCGCCATCTGGAGCAAATTCGCCCCGATCAGCGGCCCCGCCAGCGCGGCGAGCGCGCGCAGCTCCGCCGCCCAAGTCGGCGGCGGCGCCTGCGTCAGCGGCGCGAGGGTGGCGTGCGGGTTCATGGGTGGAGCCCCTAGCCGAGCCGGTTCGTCATGGCGACCCCGCCCCCCCCCCACCGTCATCCCAGCGCAGGCGAGACCCCTGCAAAATTCCCCCTTCTTGTACCCCGGCGAAGGCCGGGGCCCAGTTGGGAAACGTCTGCGACTTAGCGCGGCTTCCCTCGACTGGGCCGCGGCCTCCGCCGGGGTACGGCTTGCCGAGGTCCGAGGTGCTGGGTTCGCGCCTCATGCCGTCATCCCGGACTTGATCCGGGATCCCGCTTCTGTCCCGGCCGAAACGAAGCGGGACCCCGGATCAAGTCCGGGGCGACGAAAAAGGCGGATGGCGGGACCAAGGGGACGACGATCTTTCATGCCCGGTCGGACCATCAAGCGCTCCTGACCATCCTCCCCGCGAGCGTGGAAACTCGTCCTCCACCATTTACCCGCAAAGCGTATTGCCCCGGTCATACACGCCGCGCTACGATCGCCGCCACGTAACGAAGGTGGCAGAGACGATGAAGCTGGTACGCGGCGCCTGGAAGCTGCTGGTCGGGATCAAGGACGCGCTGGTGCTCGTCGCGATGCTGCTGTTCTTCGCGGTGATCTTCGCCGCGCTCAACGCGCGGCAGCGCCCGGCCGCGATCGGCGACGGCGCGCTGGTGCTCAAGTTCGACGGCCCGATCGTCGAACAGCCCGAGGAAGTGCCGCTCACCGCGCTGCTCAGCGGGCAGCAGGTCGGCAAGCAATACCGGCTCCGCGACGTGCTGCGCACGATCGACGCCGCGCGCACCGACGACCGCGTCAAGGCGATCGTCCTCGACCTCGATCGGTTCGGCGGCGCCTATCCGGCGGTGCTCGGCGAGGTGCAGGCCGCGTTGCTCCGCGCGCGTACCGCGGGCAAGCCGGTGCTCGCCTATGCCACCGCCTATACCGACGGCGGCTACCGCCTCGCCTCGGCGGCGAGCGAGATCTGGATGGACCCGCTCGGCGGCACCTTCTTCGCCGGCCCCGGCGGCAACCAGTTGTTCTACAAGGGGTTGATCGACAAGCTCGGGGTCAACGCGCACGTCTATCGCGTCGGCAAGTTCAAGTCGGCGGTCGAGCCCTATACCCGCACCGACCAGAGCCCCGAGGCGCGCGAGGCCTCGCAGGCCCTCTACGGCACGCTCTTCGATCAATGGCGCGAGGCGGTGGCGGCCGCGCGGCCCAAGGCGCAGCTCGCGCCATGGCTCGGCAACCCCGCCCAGCTCGTCACGCAGGCGCAGGGCGATGTGTCGCGCGCCAATCTCGCGACCGGGCTGGTCGACAAGCTCGGCGATCGCGTCGCGTTCGGCCGCCGCGTCGCGCAGCTGGCCGGCGGCGACGACAAGAAGGTCGCCGGTTGGTTCAAGACGATCAACTACGCCGCCTATGTCGCTGCCAATCCGCTGCCGAAGAAGGGCAAGGTCGGCGTGCTGACGATCGCCGGCGAGATTGTCGACGGCGAGGCCGGTCCCGGCAAGGCAGCCGGCGATACCGTGTCGAAGCTGCTCTACGACGGGCTCGTCGACAACGACCTCAAGGCGCTGGTGGTGCGCGTCGACTCGCCGGGCGGGTCGGTACTGGCGTCGGAGAAGATCCGGCTCGCGATCATGGAGGCCAAGCGCCGCGGGCTGCCGGTGGTCGTCTCGATGGGCGGGCTCGCCGCCTCGGGCGGCTATTGGGTGTCGACGCCGGCCGACGTGATCTTCGCCGAGCCGGGCACGATCACCGGTTCGATCGGCATCTTCGGGATCATCCCGACCTTCGAAAACACGCTCAAGAAGATCGGCCTGTCGACCGACGGCGTGAAGACCACGCCGCTGTCCGGCCAGCCGGACGTGCTCGGCGGCACCACGCCGGAGCTGGACCGGATCGTCCAGGCCGGGATCGAGCATGGCTATCTGCAATTCCTCACCCGCGTCTCGCAGTCGCGCAAGTTGCCGGTCGAGCGCGTCAACGAGATCGGCCAGGGTCGCGTCTGGGTCGGCGGGATCGCGCAGCAGCTGAAGCTGGTCGACCGCTTCGGCGGGCTCGACGATGCGGTCGCCGAGGCCGCGAAGCGCGCGAAGCTCGACGATGCGCAGGCCGTGTGGCTGGAGAAGAAGCCCGGCTTCGCCGCGCAAATCGCGCAGCAGGTCGCTAGTCAGGAAGACGACGACGACGCCAGCGCTCCGGATGCGCTGTCGCGGCTGACGTGGCAGCGCCAGCAGGCGTTCGCCGCCGCGCTGGGTGATGCGAAGCGGATGCTGGGCGGCGCGGCGGTGCGCGCGCAATGCCTGGAATGCGTCGGGCTCGGCCCGATCGCAGCGCGCGCCGAGGACCGCAACCTGTGGCAGCTCGTCGTTGCACGGATCGGGCTGTGATGCCGCAGGGCCCGATTACGATCCGCGCCGCGACCGGCGACGACGCCGCGGCGATCGCCGCGATCTACGCGCCGTTCGTCCTGTCGGGCACCGTCTCGTTCGAGAACGAGGCCCCTGACGCCGCCGCGATGCGCGCGCGGATCGAGGGGTCGGATGGTTATTATCCGTGGCTGGTCGCGGCCAGCGGCGATGCGGTGCTGGCCTATGCCTATGCCACGCGCTTACGCGACCGTCCGGCCTATCGCTACGTGGTCGAGACTTCGATCTATGTCGGCGGCGCCACGCATGGTCAGGGGGTCGGGCGGCTGCTCTACGAGGCGCTGGTCGACACGTTGCGTGCGCAGGGGTTCACGCAGGCGATCGGGGTCATCACCCTCCCCAACGACGCCTCGATCACGCTCCACGAAGCGGTCGGCTTCCGCCGCGCGGGCGTGTATCGCGAAGTCGGCTACAAACAGGGCCGCTGGATCGACGTCGGCTTCTGGCAGTGCGAGCTGAACGACAGCGCGATCCCGCCGGTCGAGCCGAAGCCGTTCAGCGTGACGGGCGTGCGCCGCGACTGACGTCGCCCCTACGATTAAGCCGTCGCCCCTGCGGAGGCAGGGGCCCATGTCTGTATCGTACGTCGCGCCAACTGACACATGAGCGACGTGCCTGTGTCGAATGTCTCATCAGGCCGAGGCAGACATAGGCCCCTGCCTGCGCAGGGGCGACCAAATGTGTGTCCTCGACCGTCGCCCCGGCGGCGTCGCGTTACGGCGCCGGCCGCTCCGCCTGCGCTTCGGCGAGGATCACCGCGAACTTGCCCTCGGCATCGGTCCATTCGCGCACCGGCGTCCACCCGCCCGCGCGCAGCAGGATGCGTGCGTCGCGCTCGCCATATTTGTGGCTGTTCTCGGTATGGATCGACTCGCCCGCCGCGACCGAAAAGTCGCGCCCCTCGACCGTGAACGCGACATCGCGCGTCGCGACCAGATGCATCTCGATCCGCGCGCGATCGTCGTTCCAGCGCGCCTCGTGCGCGAAGGCGTCGACCGGCACCGTCCCGTCCAGCTCGCGGTTGATCCGCTCGAGCAGGTTGCGGTTGAACGCCGCGGTCACGCCCTGCGCATCGTCATAGGCCGGGACCAGCACCGCCGGGTCCTTGATCCGGTCCATCCCGATCAACAGCATCGCGCCCTCGCCGAGCGACGCGCGCATCGCGCGCAGCAGGTCGATCGCCGCCAGCGGAATCAGGTTGCCGATCGTTGAGCCGGGAAAGAACCCCAGCTTGGGCGAATCGCTGATCGTGTGCGGCAGCGTCAGCGGGCGCGTGAAATCAGCCTCGAACGGCAGCACCAGCAACTCGGGGAACGCATCCGACAGCTCGCGCGCCGACTGGCGAAGGAAGTCACCCGAAATGTCGATCGGCACGTAGGACGACGGCTTCACGCAGCGCAGCACGATCGGCGTCTTGGTCGAAGAGCCGGAGCCGAACTCGACCACCGCGCGACCCTCGCCGACGATCTCCCGCAACTCGGGGCACAATCCTTCCAGCAGCGCGGTTTCGGTCCGCGTCGGATAATATTCGGGCAAATCGGTGATCTGCTCGAACAATTCCGAGCCGCGGTGATCGTAGAACCACCGTGCCGGGATCGCGCGCGGGCGGCGCTCCAGCCCGGCGAGCACGTCGGCGCGGAACTGCGGGTCGGCGAGCGTCACCTGCCCGTCCTCGATCTCAGGCTTCAGCATCAAAGGTCCTTTGCCAGCCGCACGCCGGTGAACTGCCAGCGCTGGTGCGGGTAGAAGAAGTTGCGATAGCAGGCGCGCGCATGGCCGCGCGGGGTCGCGCAGCTCCCGCCGCGCAGCACGAACTGCCCGTTCATGAACTTGCCGTTATATTCGCCGACCGCGCCCTCGACCGGGTGGAAACCGGGATAGGGGCGATAGGCCGAGCCGGTCCACTCCCACACGTCGCCGAAGAACGCCGGCCCGCCGTCGGACGGCCGCGGCTCGATCGCGCCCGCGCCGTCGAGCTGGTTGCCCGCGCTCGGGTCATGGGCAGCGGCGGCCGCCTCCCATTCGAACTCGGTCGGCAGCCGCGCGCTCGCCCAAGTCGCATAGGCGTCCGCCTCGTAGAAGCTGACATGCGTCACCGGTGCTGCCGGATCGACCGCACGCCGCCCGTCGAGCCCGAAGCGCGTCCACGCCCCCTCGCGATGCTCCCAATAGAGCGGCGCGCCGACGCGCTCGCGCTGCACCCATGCCCAGCCGTCCGACAGCCACAGACGCGCGTCGCGATAGCCGCCATCGGCGATGAACGCCGCCCATTCGCCGTTGGTGACGGTGCGGTCGGCGATCGCATGGGGAAGCAGCAGCGTGCGATGCCGCGGCCCCTCGCAGTCAAACGCAAAGCCGCTGCCGTTGTGCCCGACCTCGACGACGCGCTCGCCGCTCTCGATCCACGCGATCGGCCCCGGCATCGCGACCGGCACCTTGCGCCCCGGCGACCACACCGCTGGCTCCAGCGGATTCTCCGAAAAAAGATGCAGCACGTCGGTGACGAGCAACTCCTGATGCTGCTCCTCGTGATGACATCCGAGCGCAACCAGCTCCAGCGCTGCCGCGGGAAGCGCGGCAAATGCCTCCAGCAACGCCATATCCACGGCGTGGCGATACGCCAGCACCTCATCAAGCGTCGGTCGGGTAATCATCCCCCGCCGCCCGCGCGCATGCCGCCGCCCTTCGGCCTCATAGTAACTGTTGAACAGGAACGGAAAGCGCGCGTCGTGCAGCGCATAGCCGGGCACATGATCGCGCAGCACGAAGGTCTCGAAGAACCAGGTCGTATGCGCCAGATGCCATTTCGCCGGCGAGGCGTCGTCCATCGACTGGATGGTTGCATCGGCATCGGACAGCGGGGCGACCAGCGCCTCGCTCAGCCGCCGCACCTGCGCATAGCGCCGCGCCAGCGGGTCGGTCCCGACATCACGCCGGGGGAGCGCTTCCATGGTCGTCCTCCTGCAGCCGCCCGGGAGATCGGGCGCGCACGGGACTGTCCTATGTTATCGGTTTGCCCCTGCTACCCACAAAACGTCCCCACCTGCATTAAGGTTCACCGACCGGCAGGCGACGAAAAGAAAATCCGACAGACGGTTCAGATAAATCAACGCCTGTGGGTTCGCGTGCGGCGCCAGTGCCACCGCTGACCGCTCCGCACGCCGCACGATCGCGCGCGCCAGATGCAGCGACGCCGCCGCGCCGCCGGGCAGCACGAAGCTGGTCAGCGGCGGGACATGTTCGTTAAGCGCGTCGATCTCCGCCTCCAATCGCGCGACTTGCGCCGGTACGATCCTGAGCGTCATCTCGCCGGGTTCGTAATCGTCGCCGGGTGTCGCGAGATCGGCGCCAAGGTCGAACAGATCGTTCTGAACGCGCGTCAGTTGCTCGACCAACGCATCGTCACCCAGCCCGGCAATCGCGACCCCGATCGCGCTGTTCGCCTCGTCGACATCGCCGATCGCCTGCATCCGCCCATCGGTCTTCGCGATCCGGCTGCCGTCCGACAGCCCGGTCGTGCCCTCGTCCCCGGTGCGCGTGTAGATACGGTTGAGCCGGACCATCAATTACGCCCGGCGGCGAACAGGATCACGACGACGATCAGCACCGCCAGTGTCTGATAAAAGATGCGCATCTGCATCATCCGGTTGGATTTGAGCTGCGCCGCGGTGGGCCCCTCCCCGCGCGCCTCGGCCGACGCGCTCTGGAGAAAGGAGACGATGCCGCGCACCAGCGCGACCACCGTGGCGATCATCGCCGCGACCAGCAGGATGACGAAAAACGTGTTCATGAACCGAAGCTAAGACGCGGAAGCGCAAACGGCAATGGCTGTCGGGGTCCCATACCCCCCGTCATGCCGGACGTGTTGCGGCATCCACCGTTCGGTAAATTCTCCGACCTTCGATTTGGCCTGACCTCAGACCCCGGAACAAGTCCGGGGTGACGAACTGTGCGGAGGCTGCCTTGGCTTCTCGTCACAGTTGGCCGGTGTGCGGCACCCGGCGATCGCGGAGCCGACCGTCTCCGACAAGGAATGAAGCGGGTCCACCGCGCCGGAGTCGCGGCCCCATCTCAAACCCATCCACCATTGAAAGCGGGATCCCGGGTCAAGCCCGGGATGACGAGGAAAGGGCGGTGAAGCCCCCGCCCCTTACGCCGCGCCGTGGCAGTGCTTGTACTTGCGCCCGGAGCCGCACGGACACGGCGCATTGCGGCTGACCACGCCTTCCCAGCTCGCCGGATCGTCGCCCAGATCGGCGGCGGTCGGCTGCGGGATCTGGAGCGGCGGGATTGTCGTCGTCACCAGCCCGCGCGTGCCGGCGTCGATGTCGTTGGAATTGTCCTCGCCGGTGAACGGGTCGAAGTGGGTGGTGATGAAGTCGGGCAGATCCGGCAGCGGCGGCGGGGCCTGCATCTGGAACTGCGCGAAGGCGATCGTCCGCGTCACGTCCTCGCGGATCGCGTCCAGCATCCGCTGGAAGAGGTTGAACGCCTCCTGCTTGTACTCGTTGATCGGCGTCTTCTGCGCATAGGCGCGCAGGTGGACGACCTGCCGCAGCGCGTCGAGCATCGCGAGATGCTCCTTCCAGTGGTGATCGAGGTTCTGGAGCAGGATCGACTTTTCGACCTGCGTCCACGTCGCCGGATCGAGTTCGGCCGCCTTCGCCTCGACCATCGCATCGGCTTCGGCCTGTACGCGCTCGGTGACGATCTCGGGATCGAGCGCGTCCTCGTTCAACCAGTCGTCGATCGGGGGCGCGACGTTCAGCACCTCGGCCAGCCGCGTCTTCATCCCCTCGACATCCCATTGCTCGGGATAGGAATTGGGCGGGCACGCTTCACCGACGATCGCATTGACCGTTTCGGCACGCATGTCGGTCACCACGTCGCCGACCGTGTCGGCATCCATGATGTCGGCGCGCTGTTCGTAGATCACCTTGCGCTGATCGTTCATCACGTCGTCATATTCGACGACCTGCTTGCGGATGTCGTAGTTGCGCGCCTCGACCTTCTTCTGCGCGGTTTCGATCGCCTTGGTCAGCCACTTGCTGCCGATCGCCTCGCCATCGTTGATGTTGTTGCGCATCATTTTGGCGAACAGCGTGTCCGGGCCGAAGATACGCAGCAGATCGTCGTCGAGCGACAGATAGAAGCGGCTGAGCCCAGGGTCGCCCTGACGCCCCGCGCGACCGCGAAGCTGGTTGTCGATGCGGCGGCTTTCGTGACGCTCGGTGCCGAGTACGAACAGTCCGCCCGCCTCCAGCACCTTCTGCTTTTCGGCGGCAATCTCGGCGCGGATCTGCTCGATCGCGGCGTCGCGCTCCGGTCCTTCGGGCATCCCGGCGAGTTCGTCCTCGACGCGCATCTCGAGGTTACCGCCCAATTGGATGTCGGTGCCGCGGCCCGCCATGTTGGTGGCGATCGTCACCGCGCCCAGCCGCCCGGCCTGCGCGACGATATGCGCCTCGCGCTCGTGGTAGCGCGCGTTCAGCACCGAATGGTCGACGCCTTCCTGCCGCAGGAATTCGCTCAGCATTTCGGACTTCTCGATCGACACCGTGCCGACCAGCACCGGCTGACCGGTTTCGGCATGTTCGCGGATCTTCTTGGCGATCGCGCGGAACTTGTCCTGCGTGTCCTTGTAGAACTCATCCTCTTCGTCGACGCGGTTGACCGCGCGGTTGGTCGGGATCGTGACGACGTTCATCTTGTAGATGTCGTAGAATTCGGCCGCTTCGGTCGCGGCGGTGCCGGTCATGCCCGCCAGCTTCGGGTACATGCGGAAGTAATTCTGGAAGGTGATCGAGGCCATCGTCTGGTTTTCGGGCTCGATCTGCACGCCCTCCTTCGCCTCGACCGCCTGGTGAAGTCCGTCAGACCAGCGGCGGCCGTCCATCATGCGCCCGGTGAACTCGTCGATGATGACGACCTTGCCGTCCTTGACGATGTAATCGGTGTCGCGCTTGAACATCGCGTTCGCGCGCAGCGCCTGGTTCAGATGGTGGACGACCTGCGTGTTCTCGAAATCGTACAGGTTCGCACCCTGCAACAGCCCCGCCGCCTCGAGCATCCGCTCGGCGCGCTCGGTGCCGTCTTCGGTCAGGACGATCGACTTCTGCTTCTCGTCCTTCTCGTAATCCTCTTCCGCAAGTTGCTTCACGATCGCGTCGACGCCGATGTACAGCTCGGATTTGTCGTCGGTCGGGCCGGAGATGATCAGCGGCGTGCGCGCCTCGTCGATCAGCACCGAGTCGACCTCGTCGACGATCGCCATCGCGAACGGGCGCTGCACCATCTGGCTGCGCTCATACTTCATATTGTCGCGCAGATAGTCGAAGCCGAACTCGTTGTTCGTGCCATAAGTGATGTCGGCGGCGTAGGCGTTGCGGCGCTCCTCGTCCGACAGGTTCGGCACGATCACGCCGGTCGTCAGCCCCAGGAAGCGATAGACGCGGCCCATCCAGTCGGCGTCGCGGCTGGCGAGATAGTCGTTGACGGTGATGACGTGAACGCCCTCGCCCGGCAGCGCATTCAGATAGGTGGCGAGCGTCGCGACCAGCGTCTTGCCCTCGCCGGTGCGCATCTCGGCGATCTCGCCCCGGTGGAGCACGATGCCGCCGATCATCTGCACGTCATAGTGACGCTGCCCCAGCACGCGCTTTGCCGCCTCGCGAACGGTCGCGAACGCCTCGGGCAGCAACTGGTCGAGCGTCTCACCGTTCGCCAGCCGCTCGCGGAACACCACGGTCTGATGCGCCAGCGTGTCGTCATCCATCGCCTGAAGTGTCGGCTCGTAGGAGGCGATCTTCGCGAGAGTCGGGTTGAGCGACTTGACGTAACGGTCGTTGGACGAACCGAAGAGCGACTTGGCAATACCGCCGAACATGGGCGTGATCCTGTATCTGGAAGCGGTGCGGCGGCGCCGGTGCCGGGCGGCCGCACGGGAAGAAAATGGCGTGACGAAGCGTGCGACGCGCTATTCGCGCCGGCGGCCCGCAAAGATCGGCTCGGCCGCGACCAGCGCCAGAATTCGAGATAGCGGCGCACCGCTGCTGTCTACGAGCATGGCGCGCGGCTGCGCCGGACGGGTGGCAAGGCGGCGCGCGGCGGAGGAGATCGCAGCGGCCTTCACCTGCTGCGCCACCGCCTGAGCAACCTGCGGCTGACGCGCCGCTGCCCCGACGCCAGTCAGCGCGGAAAGCAAGGCGGAAAGGATGAGCAGCAGATTCACGACGCCGGACATAGGATGACCGCGCGGGCACGTCCACCGCCGCCGCGCGGGTAAACCATCAATTTGCAGGGGGAAGCAAGGTCGTCCACTCGGCCACAAGGACCTGCGCCGCCTTGTTCACGCCATCCTTGTCTCGCGCCGGGATGAAGTGTTGGCCAGAATCGCACACCGTGGGCCTCGGATACTCCTTCGCTTCTTCCGCCCACTCACCGCTTATCGCCACCGTACAGTTCGTCGGCACGCCATTCGCGCCGACCGTCTGCCGCGCCTCCCGCATCGACAGCAGGCGGCTCCCGACCGGCACGACAGGCGTCGGCGGCGGGGTGTCGCCGTTGCGGATCATGAAATCCAATCGCATCCGGAAGCTCCCGACCACCTTCAGGTTCGCGCGCAACGCCGCCGGGTTGAAGCCGGGGCCGCCACATCTGGTCAGATCGGTCGCTTGCGGTTTGCCATCGACGACAATCTCGCAGCCGGCGATGGTATCGTCCGAGGCGATCGTCATGATCGTGGCGGCATCCACCGGTCCAGACGACTGTCGATTGTCGCCGTCTTCCGGCAGCACCCAATGGATCGGGAAGGTTACCTCACTCGCGATCGCGCGATCCTTTGCATCGCGGGCGGGTGTGAACCGACCCCTTGCCAGGATCAAAGCGCACGTGCCCTCTTCCAGCGTCGGTGATCCGAGCGAGACGTCGATCCGGCACCTAGTCGGATGTCCGGTTGCGTCCACCGCGACGATCGCGACCACCCGCCCCTGCTCCCCGGCGCGGATTGCCGCCAGCGGATAACTGTCGGCACCGATCCAGTCGCTGACGTCCAGCGGCGCGGCTTCCTTTACAACGCGAGGTGAGCCCTTGCCTATCGCCGGCATCGCTACCGCCGCTACGACCATCGCAGCCAACCACCCCTTGAACCGCATCACGTCACCATCCCCCTTTGCGTGCCCCGGTCGCAAAGCTAAGGCGACGCCATGTCGACGTCCATCTCTCCGCTCGCCGCGCCGTTCCCCGAAATGGCGACCATCGCCGGTGTCACGCTGCGCGTCGCCCGCGCGCGCTACAAGGAATGGGACCGCACCGATCTGACCTTCGCGGAACTAGCGCCGGGCACGACCGTCGCGGGCGTGCTGACGCAATCCAAATGCCCTTCGCCAGAGGTCGAATGGTGCCGCAAGGCGCTGGTGCTCGGCGAGGCGCGGGCGTTGGTGGTGAACGCCGGCAATTCCAACGCCTTCACGGGAAACCGCGGGCGTGAGGCGGTCGAGGCGATCGCGGCGCAGACCGCGCAGGCGCTCGGCTGCCGCCCCTCGGACGTGTTCGTCGCCTCGACGGGGGTCATCGGCGTGCCGCTGCCGATCGACAAGGCGCAGGCGGGGCTCGCCGCGGCCTTCGTCGCGCCGGAGGCTGACTGGCGCACGGCGGCCGAGACGATCGGCACCACCGACACCTATCCCAAGGGCGCGAGCGCGACCGCGGTGGTCGACGGCCGCACGATCACGATCGCAGCGATCATCAAGGGCTCGGGGATGATCGCGCCGGACATGGCAACGATGCTCGGCTTCATCTTCACCGACGCCGCGGTCGAGGCACCTTTCCTCCAAGCGGCGCTGTCGGCGGCGAACACGCGGACCTTCTCGTGCATCACCGTCGACGGCGACACTTCGACCAGCGACACGGTGCTGGCGTTCGCGACCGGCGCGGCGGGCAACACGCCGCTTGCCGACGACGAAAGCGACGGCGCGGACGCGTTCCGCGCCGCCTTGGCCGATGTGTGCCGCCAGCTCGCCTTGCTGGTCGTGCGCGATGGCGAGGGCGCGAGCAAGCTGATCGAGGTGACCGTCGAAGGTGCGGAGAGCGACCGTTCGGCACATCGGATCGCGATGTCGATCGCCAACTCGCCGCTGGTCAAGACTGCGATCGCGGGCGAGGATGCGAATTGGGGTCGCGTCGTGATGGCGGTCGGCAAGGCCGGCGAACCCGCCGAGCGCGACCGTCTGGCGATCCGCTTCGGCGCGACCCAGGTGGCCGAAGGTGGGCTGGCCGTCACCGGCTATGACGAGGCACCCGTCGCCGCACATCTGAAGGGGCAGGAAGTGGAGATCGGGGTCGACCTTGGCCTCGGCGACGGGCGGGCGACGGTGTGGACCTGCGACCTGACGCACGGCTATATTTCGATCAACGCCGATTACCGGAGCTGAGCCGCGCGATGCTGACGATCTGGGGGCGGCTGAACTCGCACAACGTCAAGAAGGTCGTGTGGCTCGCCGAGGAGCTGAGGCTGAACTACCAGCGTCACGACGTCGGTTGCGCGTTCGGGATGGACGATGCCTATTCGGCGAAGAACCCCAATGCGCTGATCCCGACGATCGAGGATGGCGACGTCGTGCTGTGGGAGTCGAATGCGATCCTGCGCTTTCTGGCGGCGCGGCACGGCGGCGACGCGCTATGGCCCGCCGATCCAGTGCAGCGCGCGCTGGCGGATCGCTGGATGGACTGGCAGTTCGGCTATGCCGAGGCGCAGCGGCCGGCGTTCCACGGGCTTGTCCGACGATCGCCCGAGCAGCGCGACCCCGCGGCGATCGAGCAGGCAACGGTGACGTGCAACCGGATGATGAAGGTGCTCGACGCCGCACTGTCGCTGCAGCCTTGGCTGTCGGGAGCCGAATTCGGCCTGGGCGACATTCCGATGGGCGTGTACGCCCACACATTCTTCGCGCTGGGGCTGGCGCGTGAGCCGCTTCCGCACGCTTCGTCTTGGTACGAGCGGCTGAAGACGCGACCAGGCTTTGCCGCGAACGTCATGATCCCGTTGACGTAGAGGCACCGCCCATCTCCGTCACCGAAGTTGACGAGCAGGGGTATTCACTCCGGCGTGTTTAAACCGTTCCGACCGATCACCTTCATCGTCATGGCGAGCGAAGCGAAGCTATCCATTGCCGGATCAGGACGCTCTGGATTGCTTCGCTTCGCTCGCAATGACGCGTTGTTCACTAAGGGACGACTCACTCAGGCGCGACGCGGATCACCTCGGCGGACTGAATCGCGTCGAGCAACAGGCTCCGATGCCACATCCCCATGTGCCCGAACCCGGGCAGACTGAAACGCGATCGCTGCTCCTGGGGCAGCATCTCGCGCGCGGTCAGCCGGATGCGGTAAGCGGTGCCGTACCGTCGCGGAATGACCTTGGCGATCTCGCTCTTCGCGTCGAGATCGAGCCAATAGACCGCGGCATCCGACGCCAGTCGTCGCCGCGCCTCGTCATAGCTTCGCGCTCCCTCGATGAACCGCGAACCCTCGAACTCGTCGATCCACACGCCCTCATAGGATCGGGCGTCGCGAAAGCGGCGGCATTCGCGATATCGTTCCTCGCGCCGACAAGCCGACGCGTCGGCGGACGGCGGAACAGCGGCGGCGCCCTGCATCAGCAGAAGCGCCGCCCAAAGCATCAGCCCAGCTCACCCTCGAGCCATGCCTTGATCCGTCCCTTGGGCTCGGCACCGACCTTGGTCGCCGCCGGCACGCCGCCCTTGAACAGGATCATCGTCGGAATGCCGCGCACGCCATATTGACCCGGCGCGTCGGGGTTCTCATCGATGTTCAGCTTGGCGATCGTCACCTGCTCGCCCAGTTCTTCGCTTATCTCCTCCAGCGACGGGCCGATCATCTTGCACGGGCCGCACCATTCCGCCCAGAAATCCACCAGCACCGGCTTGTCCGCGGACAGCACGTCGGTCTGGAAGCTGGCGTCGGTGATCTTCTTGGTGGCCATGTCATTCTCCTTGGATGCCATCAAACTAGGGTGCGCGGTGCGTGCGCTCAACCACCGGTGGCCAAGCTTTGCTCCGGACCGGAGAAGCGGCGCTTGACGGGATCGAGCAGCGCGGCCGGCAGGTCGATCAGGCGTGGGCCGGCGGTGTAGAGCAACGCCACCTCGACGCGGGTGCCCGGAAAGATCACCTCCAGCGCGGCATGATAGGCGGCCATCTGGCGCAGGTGATAGTCGGGCACGTCAGCCACGTCGGCGGGCACGCTACGCCCGGTCTTATAGTCGATCGCGCGCACCACGCCGTCGCCGATCAGCAGCCGGTCGATCGTGCCCGAGATCACGCGCCCGGAGGGCAGCGTTGCCGCGATCGGCGCCTCGGCGAGCGCCGCAGGACCGAAGAGCGCGGCGTAAGCAGGATCGTCGAGTACCGCCAGCACCGGCGCGACGATCGCCTGCGGATCGGCGACCCCCCGCGCGCTGAGCCAACGCAGCGCCGCGGCCTCACGTGCTGCGGGCGCCAACGGCGGCAGCCGCTCGAACAGCGCGTGCATCAGCGTGCCCCGCTCCGCAGCGACGCGGGCGGCAGGTGCGGGCGGCGCGTCGCTGACCGCATCGTCGCCGACCGACGACGGGGTCAACGGGCGCGGCGGCTTCGCGTCCTCGGGCGCGGGGCGGCGTGCCCAGTCCGGGAGTGCGACCATCACATCGCCTTCATCGGCACCGCTGGCCTTCGGAGCGACCGGCCTGGCGGGCTCCCGACCGGTGAAGGTGCGCTCGCCCTCGCCGCCCACGCCCAATGCGTCGAGCGTTCGCGCGGCGGCCGCGTACCAGCTCGCCTCGGGCGGCACGCCCTGCCACTTGGCGCTGAGCGAGCCGGCGATCACCAGCCGTTCCTCCGCGCGCGTCGCGGCGACATAGAAGAGCCGCCAATGCTCCTGCCGCTCGCGCTCCTCGACCTGCGCCAGCGCGGCGTCGATCGCCCCGGCGCGCTCGGCCGAGCGTGGTCGGAACACGGGGATCGGCTTCTCCATTCCCTCCGGAATCCACATCAGCGTCGAGCGTGGACTGGCGTCGGGATCGGCGGTGGCATCGGCGAGGATCACCAGCGGCGCCTGCAAGCCCTTCGCGCCGTGCGCGGTCATCACGCGCACCGCATCGAGCGGTGCGGCGGCGTCGCGGACGATTTCGACCTCGTCGCGCTCGAACCAGTCGAGGAAGCGTTGCAGCGAGGGTGTCGAGCCGGTTTCGAAATCGAGTGCGGCGTTGAGCAATTCCTCGATCGGATCGCGCGCTTCCTCTCCCAGCCGCGCGAGCAGCTTTCGCCGGCCGTCGAGCGGCCCGGACAACAGCATTTCGAGAAAGCGATAGGGGGTGTCATAGTCGGCACTGGCGAGCAGCCCGGCCAGCGCCGCAACATGGTCGGCGAAGTGCCGCGACAAATGCCGCCACAACGATCCCTGCCGCTCGACCGCGCGCATCATCAACTCGTCCTGCGTCCAACCGATCAACGGCGAGACGAGCAGGCTGGCGAGGCTGAGGTCGTCGTCGGGCTGAAGCACGAAGCGCACCGCGGCGAGCAGGTCCTGCACCGCCAGCGGCGCGGACAGCCGCAGCCGGTCGACCCCGGCGACGGGCACGCCCTCCGCATAGAGCCGCGCGACCAGCAACTGCGCCAACTCGCCGCGTCGCTTGACCAGGATCATCACGTCTTCGGGACGCAGCCGCCGCCCCTTGCTCTCCAGCATCAGCCCGCCCTGTTCGAGCGGACCCAGCCAGCGCTTCACCGCCTGCGCGATCCGGGTGGCGTTGGCGCGGACCGCATCGTCGATCCAGCCTTCCTCGCCGCCGTCCTCGGCATCGGTCGCCCCCGCCGCGACCGGCGGCCACAGCACGACCGCGCCGGGACCGGTGACGCGGCTAGCGTGCGGCGGGATGTCCTCCGCCGCGCCAAGCCCGGCCGCGCCAACCGTTGCGATCGCCTGATCGACGAATTCCAGCACCGGCGCGGTCGAACGGAACGAGTCGGTCAGCGACAGCCGATCGAACGGCAGTCCGCGTTCGTGGTCGGGCATCATGTCGTCGCCCGCGACCTGTTGCGCCAGCCGCTCAAAGTGTCGTTCTGCCGCTTGGAAGAAGATCGGGTCGGTGCCCTGGAAGCCGAAAATCGCCTGTTTCAGGTCACCGACCGTGAACAGGGTGCGCACTGACGGCGCATAGACGCCGCGCCCGACGAAATATTCGTCCACCAGCGCGCGGATGATCGTCCATTGCGCGACATTGGTGTCCTGCGCCTCATCGACCAACACATGTTCGGTGATCTGATCGAGCTTGTAGCGGATCCACTCGCCGATCCCTTCCTGACGCAGCAGCGACACCGCGGCATCGATCAAGTCGTTGAAATCGACCGCGCCGCTATGCCGTTTTGCCGCCGCATAGCCGCGCGCATAGTCGCGACCGACCTCGAGCGCCGCGGCCAGCTTGTCCGCATAGGCAGCCCGCGTGCGCAGCGACAGCAATTCCCCGCACCAACCGTGCATCCGCATGGCGTGGTCGGCATAATCGGGGTCGGCGGGCGCGCGCCCCTTGCCGTAAGATAGCGGATCGCCGTCCTTTTTCGCCCAGACGCCGTGTAACCGGTCGAGCGTCGCGGCACGTTCCTCGACGTCCGCCGAAAGCCATGCACCGATCGTCTCGGCGCGGTCGATGCCGCTCTTCGTTCCCCAGCCGCGATTGAGCGCCGCGATCGTGTCCAGCGTCGCAAGATCGATCGCCTCGGTGCCGCAAGCGTCACGAATATGTGCGGCAATATCGCCGAGCGGGAGCCCAAGTTGCGTGCGAATGAACGGCGCGATCCCGCTCGGGAGCGATTGGAGCGCATCATGCGCGCGCGCGCAGTCAGCAAGGAATTGCTCCGCGCCCTGTTCGCCGAGCCGGACGCTGAGCGCACCGATCGTTTCGACCGGACGGGTGCGCCCCTCCCGCTCGGCCTGCACCAGCAGGGCCGACAGTGCCTGCCGCCGCAGCAGCGCTTCCTCGCGCGGCTCGATCGGGCGGAAACCGGGGACCAGCCCGGCTTCGATCGGAAAGGCGGCGAGCAATCCCTGGCAGAAGCCGTGGATCGTCTGGATGCGCAGACCGCCACCGGGCGCGTCAAGCACGCGCGCGAAGAGCGTCCGCGCGCGGGCGATCATCGGCGGCGTCACCCGTTCGCCCAGCGCGGCGAGATCGGCGGCCAGATCGGTGTCGGGCATCCGCACCCACGCCGCGAGCTGACGATTGACCCGCGCCGCCATCTCCGCCGCGCCCGCCTTGGTGAAGGTGAGGCACAGGATCGCGGACGGCTCGACGTCGCGCAGCAGCAGCCGGAATACGCGCGCGGCGAGCACCTGTGTCTTGCCGGTGCCGGCCGAGGCGGAGAGCCAGACGTGCGCCTCCGGCCGGCTGGCGCGGAGCTGCGCATCCTTGAGCTGCGGGAGCGGGGTGACGGCGCGGAGGGTCATGACGGCAATTCTTCCGTCATTCCCGCGGAGGCGGGGAGCCAGAACCTCTGACCTTCGCGACAGAAGCGAAACGTCGGCGTGTCTGGATTCCCGTTTTCGCGGGAATGACGTTGGTGGCTAAGCATCGCGGCCATACCATTCATCGCGGCGCATCAACTGGTCGTATTCCGCATAGGGAGCGAATTCTGGATGGAGCTTGGCCGTGAACGCCTCCTCGCCGGTCAGCCAGCGCGCCGCCGCCTCCGCGAAACTGTCGCGCGCCACGCGCACGAAGTCGTCGGTGATGATCCGCCCGCCCTTGCCTGCCGGGTCGGCCGGGCTCGAGACCGAACCGAAGGTGTCGCCCTTTTTCGCGAGCGACCAATATTCGAACGCCGTCGCTGCGCCCGTCACTCCGTCGAATCCACCCGTCTCGGCGATCGCGCCAAGCAGCCCGAGTTGCAGGTTGAAGCCGCCGCGCACCGCCGCGACCGAGGGTGCCTTGCCGGTCTTGTAATCGACGATCCCCAGCCCGCCGTCGGGCATCCGGTCGATCCGGTCGAAGCGTCCGGTCAGTTCGATCCCGGACAGTTCCGCCTTGCCGCGCCCCTCGACCGCCAGCACCTTTCGCCCGGCAAGGCGATCCGACAGCGTCTTGGCCGTCACCCATTCGAACGCTGCGACCAGCCGCGGTTGCCAGAGGGCGCGCAACAGCGGGTGCGTCGCCGGGTCGGCAAGCAGCGTCACCGCGCGCGGGAGCAGCTTTTCGGGGTCGCATCCATCCTCGCGCGCCCATGCCTCCAGCACCGCGTGAACCGCCGTACCGCGCCAGGCCGCACTGGGATCGGCATCGACCGGATCGAGCGCCGCCAGCTTCAGGATGCGTCGCGCGTAGAAAGCGTAAGGGTCGGCCTTCAACCGGTCGACCTCGGTCACCGAAATCTGCCGCGGACGCAGTCGCTTGGGCGGTAGCGGCTCGGGCCGATCGGCGGGCGTCGGCACGCGGGTGCCGTCGAGCGCACGCGCCCAGGCCGCCAGCGTACCGTCTCGCGGAAAACGTTCGCCGGTCATCGCCTCCAGCCGCAGCCAGAAGCGCGAGGCGAGCGCGGGCGAGCGCGCGTCGCGGCGCGCGCGGGTCAGCACGACCTGCTTCGCGCCCAGCGCCTGCCCGAAATCATGCGCCGCGACGCCGATCCCGCGTTCCAGCCCCGGCAGTCCGAGTTCGGCGCGCACGCGCGGCGCGAGCCACGGATCGGGCGCGGGCAGCCCCGGCCATGTCCCCTCGTTGAGCCCCGAGAGGATCATCAGGTCGGCGCGTTGTAGCCGCGCCTCCATCAGACCGTAGATCGCAAGCCGCGGATGGCGCTCACGCGGGAGAAGCCGGATCGCAATCTCGTCCATCAGCATCCGCAGCAGCGGCGCAAAGCCGGCGGGTGCGATGTGTTGCGGGGCGAGCGGCGCCTGCGTCTCCAACCCGGTCAGCAGGTCGGCCGCGGCGCGCCCGGCGGGACCACGCCATGCCTCTTCGCCGGCCAGCAGATTGGCGGCCTCGCGCAGGCACGCGACTAGCCCCGGCAGGGTCGCCATCGACATGCCGAACCCGCGCGCAACCGGCTCTAGCAGCGGACGCGCCGCCCGCCACCATTCGGCGGCGCGGGCATGGGCCGGGTGCGCGACGAGATGGCGGTCGATCCCGTCCAGCCCCGGTGCCGGGCGCGGCCCGCGCAGGGCACGGTCGAGGCGACGCACCCCGTCCAGCCACTCGCCGCGCCCGTCGCCGAGCCGCACCAGCGGATGCTTGAGCAAGGTGAGCAGCGCCATTGGCGCGAAATCCTGCGCCGCCGCCTCGACGATCGCGGTCAGCAGCGTGCCCGGCGGCAGGATCGCGAGCGCACGCCCGGCGCTGTCGTCGACCTCGATGTTCCAGCGCCGGCAATGCGCCGCGACACGCCGTGCGAGCATCCGGTCGGGCGTGACCAGCGCGGCGGTGAGGCCGGGCGTCTCGACCGCCTCGCGCAGCTTGAGCGCGATCGCCTGCGCTTCCTCGGCCGGGGTGGCCAGTTCCACCGCGGTCACCCCCGTCAGACGCCGATCGGCCGCATCGAGCCGCGTCCATTTAGCGGTGAAACGCGCCGGGGCCAGCGCATTGGCGATCGCACGCCCGCGCGCGGCGGTCGCGTCATGCTCGCTGCCGCCGGTCCAGCGCGACACCTCGTCACGCGCCGCGCCGATCCGCTCCAGCAGCAGCTTGAGGTGGAATTGCGGATGGACCTCGATCGATCGCGCGCGCAGCCCGGTGACCGGATCGGGATCGTGCGGGCCGAGCGCCGCCCATTGCTCATCCGGCAGCGTCAGATCGAGATCGGCGAACACCACCATCCCGCGCGGCAGTTCCGCCACCGTGCGCAGCAGCCGCGCGACCGCGGGCGCGGGATCGGTGATCCCGGCGGCGCAGACGAAGCTGTCGGGCGGGGCTGCGCGCCACCGCGCCGCTTGCTGGTCCAGCAGCCGGATGCGCCGATCGGCGGCGTCGATCGCGCCCAGCCGGTCGCGCTCGGCCGGCCAGCGGTCGAGCAGGATGCGGAACAGGCGAAGCGCCGTTTCCCAATGGTCCGACAGCCCCTCGCCCGGGTCGATCGTCGCAAGCCGCGCCGGGGGCACTTCCTCCACGATCAACTGGTCGAGCGTCGCGGCGAGATCGCCCGCCAGCCGCACCGCCTCGGCGGCATCCACCGGTCGCCCCGCGGCGGCACGCTCCTCCTCAACCAGCCGGGCGAGGATCATCCGGCGTTGCAGCGGGTCGATCGCCGGCGGCAGCGGGGGTTGCGCATCGGCGGGGTCGAGCGCCGCACCCACGCTGGCGTCCAGTTCCTCGCCGCCCAGCGCGACGATGCGCGGCAACAGCAGCGCCCCGCCGCTCGCGCGCACGAACGCCTCGCGCACCGCGAGCCCGCCGCGATTGTTGGGCACCAGCACCGTTCCGCGCGCCAGCGCCAGCCGATCGCCGCCGAACCGCCGCAGCAGCCCCGCGACGAGCGCATCGGCGAAGGCGCGATGCGCGGGGATCGTGTAGAGCCGCAGACCCCGCTCGGCCGGCGGGGCGGCGTCAGCCATCCGCGAGCAGCGCCTCGGTCCGCGCGATCGCGCCCGGCACGTTCACCTCCGACCACAACCCCTGATGGACGAGCCCGTAGGCGCGGCCCGCCTCAATCGCGCGGTCCCAGAAGACGTTCGTCGAGAACGGCCCTTCCGGCCAGTCGCGGATCAGCCGTGGCGAAACGATCTGCACGCCGGTGAACACGAAGGGCGCGACGCGACCCGGTTTGCGCCGGCCGATGATCCGCCCATCGGGAGCGAGGTGGAAATCGCCCTGCCCGTTGTGGTTGTGCGCGCGCGCATAGGGAACCATCAGCAGCAGCGCGTCCATCGTCGCATCGTCCCAGCGATCGGCGAGTTGCCGGATCGCATCCGTGGGACCGTCAAGCCACAGATTGTCGCCGTTGACGACGATGAACGGCTCATCGCCGAGCAACGGCAGCGCACGGACGATCCCGCCGCCGGTTTCCAGCAGTTGCGCGCGCTCGTCGGAGACGATCACCTCGATGTCGTGCACGCGGTGGCGCAGATGCGCCTCCAGCGCGTCGGCGAGATAATGGACGTTGACCACCGCGCGCTCGACACCCGCCGCGCGCAACCGATCGAAGACATGGTCAATCAGCGCGCGCCCGCGCACCTCGACCAGCGGCTTGGGGCGCGTGGCGGTCAGCGGGCGCATCCGTTTGCCGACGCCCGCCGCCATCACCATCGCGGTACGCGGTACGCGTGAGCCCAGGTCCGGGCGGATGTAGCGCGGGCGTGTCATGCCGCCCCCCGCGCTTCGGCGAGCAGCAACGGATCGCCGCGCCATTCCGGCGGCAGATTGTCGTCGAACCAGCGCGCGACCGGCGCCAGCGCCGGATCGGTCAGGTCGCGCTCCAGATAGGCCCAGACGCGCGGGCAGAGCGCCGCGTAACGCGGCTTGCCGTCGCGCTTCCACAACCGCGCGAAGATGCCCAGGATCTTGGCGTTCCGCTGCGCGCCGAGCACGTGATAGGCGCGCAGGAAATCATCGCCCTCGCCGGTCGACGCGCGGTAGCGGGCGAGCATCGCCTCCTCGATCGCCGGATCGACGTCGCGGCGCGCATCCTGAAGCAGTGAGACGAGATCATAGGCGGGATGCCCCGCCAGCGCGTCCTGGAAGTCGAGCAGCCCCAGCGTCCGATCGGCCCCGACCAGCATCAGATTTTCGGCATGATAGTCGCGCAGCACCGTGACCGGGGTTGCGCCCTCGACGTGGTGGAGCACCGCGTCCCACGCCGCGCGATACCCCTCGGCATCGACGCCCGCCCCGACCGCCGGGCAATACCATTCGACCAGCAAGCCGGCCTCGCGCTGCAATTCGGCCCGATCATAGGCCCGCCACGGCCCCGCCGGCCTGGCGCGAAGCGCCACCAGCAGATCGATCGCCGCCTCGTACAGCGCCACCGCCGCATCGGCATCCGCATCGGCGGTTTCGCGCAGCCGGACGTCGCCGAAATCCTCCAGCAGCACGAGGCCGCGGTCGAGATCGACCGCGTGGATCGCGGGCGCGGCGAAGCGATGCTCGGCGAGCCACGCGGCGACCGCGAGGAACGGCCGCGGGTCTTCCTGCGGCGGGGGCGCGTCCATCAGGATCGCGCGGCGCGCACCGGCATGGACGCGGAAATAACGCCGGAACGAGGCATCGCCGGCCAGCGGTTCGATCCGCGCGCCGCCCCATCCGTGTGCGTCGAGAAAGGCCGGCGCATCCGCCGGCGGAATCATCGTGGCCATCGCCCGTCCCAAGCGTCGGGCGCCTCCCAAGTCAAGCGACGCGCGCCATCCGGGGTCACCGCAATGTTCAGCGCCAGCGCATCGGGCCAGCGCCCCGCCCCCGCACGCTCCGGCCATTCGACCAGCAACGCCGCGTCGAGCCGCGCCTCCTCCAGCCCGAGTTCGTCGACCTCGCCCGCATCGTCGAGCCGGTAAAGATCGATATGCAGGACCGGCAGCCGCACCTCGGGCGGGTCATAGGGCTGGACGATCGCGAAGGTCGGACTCGGCGCTTCCTCGGCCAGCCCCAATGCGGCGAGCACCCCGCGCGCCAGGCTCGTCTTGCCTGCGCCCAATCCGCCGGTCAGCGTCACGACATCGCCCGGCCGCAACACCGCCGCCAGTCGCGCGCCGACCGCCGAGGTGGCAGCGACGTCCGCCAATCGCTCCTCGCCGCGCGTCATCGCCGCGGCAGGTCCACGGTGACGATCGTGCCGGTCTCTGGCGTGCTTTGCAGCGCGATCGTGCCGCCATGCGCCTCGACGAACTGCTTGGCGAGCGGCAGGCCGAGCCCGAGCGCGCGCTCGCCCGCCGCGGCAGTGCCATCGCCCGCGAAGCGATCGAAGGCGCGCGCCAATTGTTCGGTGGTCATGCCGGGGCCGTTATCGGTCACCACGATCCGCGCGCCGCGCGCATTGCCGTCGACCGACAGCGCGACGCGGCCATGTTCCGGCGCGGCACCGATCGCGCGACGTAACAGATGCTCCACCACCTCGCGGATGCGGCGCGCATCGCCGGTCAGCCGCCCGGCCGAGCGCTGCACCTCCACCGCAAGGTCGATATGGTGCCGCCGCGCCGTCGCACGGAGCGCATCGACGGCCGCGCGTGCCACCGCTGCCACGTCGATGTCGGCGCGCTCCAGCGGGCGCGCGCCGCTGTCGGTCGAGGTCAGATCGAGCACGTCGTCGATCAACAGCCCGAGCCGGTCGACCGAGTCGAGGATGGCATCGAGATAGGCGATCGCATCCGGCGACAATTCGCCCGCATAGCCGCCATGAAGCATCTCCGCGAAGCCGCTGATCGAGGTCAGCGGCGTCCGCAATTCGTAGCTCATGTTGGCGACGAACGCCGTCTTCACCTGATCCGCGGCCTCCAGCGCGTCGTTGCGTTCGCGCAGCGCCTGCTCCATCGCGCGGCTGTCGCTGATGTCGAGCATCGTGAACAGCGCATTGCCGTCCGGCAGCGGCACCGCGGCGAATTCGAACTGCCGCCCGTCCGCCAGCGCGATGTGACCGGCACGCTGCTGGCGCTCGATCGTGGCGGTGCGCACCAGTTCGGCGATCGAGCGGGCGCGGCGCGGGTTCGACAGTTTCGGCGCGACCTTCTCCGCGATCACGTCGACGCGTGGATGGCCGGTGAGGAATTCCTCCTCCAGATCCCACAAGGCGCGGAACCGGTTGTTCCAGAGCTGCAGACGTCCGTCCCCCGAAAAGACGCCGAGCGCCTCGAACAGATTGTCGAACGTCGCGGTCCGCACCCGCAGCAACGTGTCACGCGCGCTGGCCAGCTGCACCTGCTCGGTACGGTCCTCGAAGAACACCATCAATCCGCCGTCGGGGATCGGCTGCGCCACGACGCGCAAATGCGTGCCACCGGGCAGATGCCAATTTTCCTCGACCGCGGTATCGGCGTTGACGAACCAGCCGCGCCGTTCCGCCTTCCAGCCGGGGAAATCGCGCACCTCGGGCACGCGGTTGGCCTCGCGCATCCGCTCCAGCACGCGGTCGAATTCCGGGCGATCGGCCAGCCATTCCAGCCGCATCGCGAACATGCGCCGGAACGGCTGGTTGCAGAAGACGAGGCTGCGGTCGCCGCCGAACTGCGCCACGCCCGCCGAGAGCCGGTCGAGCATCGCGCGCTGCGCGTCGGCGAAGCGCCGCTCCCGCAAGTGGCTCTGTTCCAGTTCCTCGATGTCGATCGCATAGCCCGCGACACCGCCAACCGGCAGCGGCACGTCGTGGATGCGCAGCGAGCGCCGCGCGCCGCCGATCGTCGCGGGCAGCACACGCTGCTGCGGCCGACCCTCGTCGCGCGCGCGCTCCGCGCCGGCGGTCGGGCTGCCCTGCCCCGATCCGTCGACCAGCTCCAGCCCGCGCCCGACCACGTCGGCGGCGTCGCTGCCCTCGACCGCGGTGACATAGGCGGAATTGACCATCGCGAGTTGCAGGTCACCATCGCGATACCACATCGGCAGCGGGGCAGCCTCGACCAGCCCGGTCAATGCGTCGAAGGCGTCGGACAGGTCCTCGCAATCGGCCCGCAGCCGGCGCATCTCGCCCTCGCTGGCGGTCGAATCGTAGAACCACATGATGACCGCATCGCCGCGCCGGTCCCCCTGCACGGTCAGCGTCCGTCCGCCGTCGCGCGCGTGAATGGTGTGTGTGAAACTGCGGGCCGAGCGTTGACAGGCGGCAAGCCCGTTCGACAGCGCCTGCGCCTCGCTGGCGTGCAATCCCCAGCCGGCTGCCTCAACCTCCTGGAGATAGGCTGGAATGTCGCTGAACCCCAGCCAGTCGGCAACGCGGCGCGCCATTTCGACCCGGCCGTCCGGCAGCACCACCATCGGCTGCATTGGGGCGGCGGCCAGCAGCGTCTCGATCGTCTCGCGCTCCCGCACCGCCTCGACCGCCCCGGCGCGCGCTCGCAGCCCCAGCGCGATCAGCACGGCACCGACCAGCACGAGCAACAGCACGACCGCACCGATCGCGACCGCGATGCTCGGCGACACCTGCGTCATAGAACGTGGGACATCCGCGACATGCGGCTTGTCTAGGGTCGGCGTTCCTCACGGGCAAGCGGCGCGGCGTGCGCTCACGAAAAAGGGCGAGGCCCATGGCCCCGCCCTCCTTTCCGCAAACCGTGTCGCTGGATCAGTAGCGATAGTGATCCGGCTTGAACGGCCCCTCGACCGGCACGCCGATGTAACCGGCCTGCTTCGGGGTCAGCTTCGACAGCTGGACGCCCAGCTTTTCCAGGTGCAGCGCGGCCACCTTCTCGTCGAGGTGCTTCGGCAGCACGTAGACTTCGTTCTTGTAGTTCTCGAACTTGGTCCACAGCTCGATCTGCGCCAGCGTCTGGTTGGTGAACGACGCCGACATTACGAACGACGGGTGGCCGGTCGCGCAGCCCAGGTTCACCAGACGCCCCTTGGCGAGGATGATGATCTGCTTGCCGTCCGGGAACTTCACCAGATCGGTGCCCGGCTTCACTTCGGTCCACTCATAGTTGCTGAGTGCCGCGATCTGGATCTCGCTGTCGAAGTGGCCGATGTTGCACACGATCGACATCGGCTTCATCGCCTTCATGTGATCGGCGGTGATGACGTCGGCGTTGCCGGTCGCGGTGACGAAGATGTCGGCGCGCTTCACGGCCTCGTCCATCGTGACGACCTCGAAGCCCTCCATCGCCGCCTGCAGCGCGCAGATCGGATCGATTTCGGTGACGAGCACGCGCGCGCCGCCGTTGCGCAGCGACTGCGCCGAGCCCTTGCCAACGTCGCCGAAGCCCGCGACGCAGGCGATCTTGCCGGCCAGCATCACGTCGGTGGCGCGGCGGATCGCGTCGACCAGCGACTCCTTGCAGCCATAGAGATTGTCGAACTTCGACTTGGTGACCGAGTCGTTGACGTTGATCGCCGGGAACGGCAGTTCGCCCTTCTTCGCGATCTCGTACAGACGGTGCACGCCGGTGGTGGTCTCTTCCGACACGCCCTTCAGGTTCTTGACCGTCTCGGTCAGGTAACCCGGATACTTGGCGACGAACGCCTTGACCGAGCGCTGGAATTCGACCTCTTCGTCATTCTCCGGCTCGCCGAAGGTCGCGCCCGCCTCGAGCTTCGCGCCCCACAGCGCGAACATCGTCGCGTCGCCGCCATCGTCGAGGATGATGTTGGCGGTGGTGCCGTCGGTGTCGGCGCCCCAGTTGAAGATGTCGCCGACATAGTCCCAATATTCGGCGAGCGTCTCGCCCTTCACCGCGAACACCGGGATGCCGGCGGCCGCGATCGCCGCCGCAGCGTGATCCTGCGTCGAGAAGATGTTGCAGGTCGCCCAGCGCACGTCCGCGCCCAGCGCGACCAGCGTCTCGATCAGCACCGCGGTCTGGATCGTCATGTGCAGCGACCCGGTGATCCGCGCGCCCTTCAGCGGCTGCGACGCGCCATACTCTTCGCGCAGCGCCATCAGGCCGGGCATCTCCGTCTCGGCGATGTTGATCTCGGCGCGGCCGAAGTCGGCGAGGCCGATGTCCTTGATGACGTAGTCGTTCTTTTCGAGCACGGGGGCGGTTGCCACGGCGTTGTCTCCACTCAGATGAGGCCGACCAAGGTATGCGCGCACACCGATCGGCATCCCCGCGCCTTAGCCGCGATGGCGGCGCGGATCAAATATAAAGGTATCTTTATATGTGGTGAGCGCGGCGTTCATGGTACCCGGCCCTGCCGTCGGCGCGCAGAGACGGAAGGAACGGAGAGGCGTGCTCAGCTATGTCCGCTCTGGCTGGACAACAGCCGCGGATCGACCCCGGCGGCAGCGAACCCGCGCGCCCAGCGCCCGTCGACCGGCGTCGCGAACAGCATATCGGTATCGTCTTCGACGTTCAGCCAGCCGTGCCGCGTCAATTCCGCTTCCAACTGCCCCGGCCCCCAGCCCGCATAGCCGAGCGCGACCAGCCACTGCGACGGACCGGTGCCCGCGGCGATCGCGCGCAACACGTCGAGCGTGCCCGACAGTCGCCACCGTGCGGCCACGTCGAGCGTGTCCTGCCCGCCCCAATCGGCCGAATGCAGCACGAACCCGCGCCGCGGCTCGACCGGGCCACCGAAATGCACCGGTGCATTCGGCGCCGCACCCGGCGCGATCTCCAATTGTTCGAGCACCTCGTGCAACCCGAGCCCGTTGACGACCGAACCGATGCCGATCCCCAGCGCCCCCTGCTCGTCATGACTGCACATCGCGATCACCGAATGATCGAATCGTGCATCCCCGATGCCCGGCATCGCGAGCAGGAACTGGCCGGTAAGATAGGTCGCTTGCTCCATCCCCGTGATCTAGGCGCTCGGAGCGCGCTTGCCAAAGCTTGAAATCACGCCGCGCACTCGCCATCGCTGCGCTGCAATTCAACCGGAGTTACCCTTCATGGCTATCGGCGTCGGCGATCCCCTTCCCTCCGTGCAGCTCACCAAGCTGACCCCCGACGGCCGCGAGCCCGTTGATACCGCTGAATTTTTCAAAGGCCGGCGCGTCGCGCTGTTCGCGGTGCCGGGTGCCTATACGCCGACCTGCTCCGCCAAGCATCTGCCCGGCTTCGTCGAGAAGGCCGACGCGCTGAAGGAGAAGGGGATCGACGAGATCGCCTGCACCGCGGTCAACGATCCGTTCGTGCTGGAGGCTTGGGCGAAGGCGAACGATGCGCAGGGCGTCACGATGCTGGCGGACGGCAATGCCGATTTCGCGACCGCATTGGGCCTCGACATGGATGGCACCAAGTTCGGCATGGGCCGCCGCAGCCAGCGCTATGCGATGATCGTCGACGACGGCAAGATCGAGTCGCTGCACGTCGAGGCACCGGGCGAATTCCGGGTGAGTTCGGCCGATCATCTGCTCGCAACGCTGTAAGTTCCGGACGCCCCGTCGTTTGTCGGCGGGGCGACTTGCCGCGGTCATACGGACTATGTAACCGTCCGACATGACAGCGAACGACCTCGTCCGGGAACTCGACCGGCTCTACACCGCCTCCGTCGATCGATTGAAGGCAGCGATCACCGCCTATATCGCCGACGGCTCCGTGCCCGATCGCACCGCGCGCAACGATGGCTCGTTCGCCTATCCCGAGATCCGGCTGCGCTTCGCTGGAAGTGACGGACGTCCGACCCCGATGCGCTCGTTCGGGCGGCTGGTGAGCCCGGGCGACTATCGCATCAGCGTCACCAAGCCGGCTGTCTTCGCCGACTATCTCGTCGAGCAGCTGACTCTGTTGATCGAGGATTACGACGTTCAGGTCGATGCGGTGCCGGGGACGCAGGAAATCCCGTACCCTTACGTCATCGACGCCAACCATGCGCTGAGCCTGGATGCGACGTCGGCCGCCGAGCTGGCGCGCTACTTCCCGACCACCGAACTGGCGTTCATCGGCGACGAGATTGCGGACGGCTTGTGGGCGTCGATCGACGGGACGCGGCCGCTCGCCTTGTTCGATGGCTTGCGCACCGACTTCAGCCTCGCGCGGCTGCGCCATTACACCGGCACGCCGCCGGAGCATGTCCAGCGCTATGTGCTGTTCACCAACTATCACCGTTATGTCGACGAATTCGTTCGCTGGGGCGCGCAGCAGGTAAGCGAGGGCGGGCGTTTCACCGCTTTGTCGGGGCCGGGCGGCGTGCTGTTCAAGGCCGGCGACGATCCCGCGATGCTCGACGACAGCGCGTGGCGACGGTTGCAGATGCCCGCCTATCACCTGATGGCCGACGATCGCACGGGCATCACGCTCGTCAACATCGGCGTCGGCCCGTCTAACGCCAAGACGATCTGCGACCATCTCGCGGTGATGCGGCCGGAGGCGTGGGTGATGATCGGGCATTGCGGCGGGCTGCGGCCGTCGCAGCGGATCGGCGACTATGTGCTGGCACATGCCTATCTGCGCGACGACCATGTGCTCGACGATATGCTGCCGCCCGAAATCCCGGTGCCGGCGATCGCCGAGGTGCAGCAGGCGCTGGCGCGCGCCGCCGAAACCGTGTCGGGCCAGTCGGGGGACGAGCTGAAGCGGCGGCTGCGCACCGGCACGATCGTCACCACCGACGATCGCAACTGGGAACTGCGGTACGCGCGCTCGGCGCTGCGCTTCTCGCTCAGCCGCGCGGTGGCGATTGATATGGAATCCGCGACGATCGCGGCGCAGGGCTATCGCTTCCGCGTGCCGTACGGGACGTTGCTGTGCGTGTCAGACAAGCCGTTGCACGGTGAGCTGAAACTGCCGGGGCAGGCCAATCGCTTCTACGAGCGCGCGATCAGCGAGCATATGCGGATCGGGATCGAGACGTGCGAGGAGCTGCGGCGCGAGGGCGCGAAGCTGCACAGCCGCAAGCTGCGCGCGTTCAACGAGCCGCCGTTCCGCTGATCGACTCGGAAACACCGCGCCGCCCGTGCGTTGCGCTCCCGAAATCACCGATACGGGAGCAGATCATGGCCGACGACACCAGCGATACGCCGACCCCGGCGGCGTCGAAGCCCGCCACCCCGCGCCGCCGCGCGCCGCGCAAGGCTGCCGCGCCCAAGGCTGCATCGCCGCGCGCGACCAAGACGAAGGCGAGCAAGCCCGCGGATGGTGGCGCGACGACCGCGAAGAAGCCGGCGACCAAGCGGACGCGCGCGACTCCGGCGAAATCGCGCTCGGCGGCGAGCCGCAAGCCGGCGTCCCGCGGTGAGGCGGCGATCGAGAGGGTCGGCGGCAAGTGGGGTGCGGCGGCGATCGCCGGTGGGGTCGCGGCGATCGGCGCGGCGGCCACCGCTGCGCTGCTGACGCTGCGTGGTTCGACGCCAAAGTCGCCGCGGCTGCCCGCGCCGGATGAGCCGAAGAAAAGCAAGGCGCACCAGCCGGATGGCAAGGATTCGTCCAAGTCGTTCGAGGCGAAGATCGCCGACGAAAATACGATCCCGGAGAAAGCGTAAGCGGTCCGCGCTTCATCCCGGAGGCGATCCGGGATGAAGCGCCGAGATGTTGCTTACGCTTTGAGAAAGCTTGCGATTGCCTGTCCGAGTTCGGACTTGGTCACCGCGCTCATGTGATTGCCGGGCACCTCGACATAGCGCGCCTGTGGCAAGGCGTCGGCGAGAGCGGGGGCGGAGCCGTTGTCGTCGTCGTCCTTGCCGCTAACCACCAGTACCGGCTGGACGATTTCATCTAGCATCGCCTCCGGCGTGCCGACGAACGTGTCGATGATCCCGAGCAGCGCGACCGGGTCGCCGCCGGTGGTCTTGAGAAACGCCTCGGCGAGCCATTCGGGGCTGCCGCGCTCGTGTTTTCCGAGGTTGGCCAGGATGTTGCGGAAGTGCCCCGCGCGGCGGTCGGCGCGGGTGATGCCGTCAAGGCCCATGCCGGCGATCACCACCCGCCGCGGCGTCGCGCCGGTCGCGAGCATCCGTACCGTCGTGCGCGCACCCAAGGAGTAACCGCCGAGATCATAATCACTTAGGCCGAGATGGGCGATCAATGCATGGCCGTCCCGCGCCAAGGCATCGGGCGGATAGGCGGCGGCATCGTGCGGGCGGGCGCTGGCGCCGTGGGCGCGCAGATCGGGCATGATGACGCGGAAGCCGGCCGCAGCGATCGCGGCGGCATGACCGTATTTCAACCAGTTGGTCTGCGCATCCGAGAAGAAGCCGTGGATCAGCACCACCGGGCGCCCCTCCCCCAGTTCGCGCCAGGCGATCCGCTGACCGTCGAAACTGTCGAAATACCGGGTCTCAGTCGGGGACATGGCCACGCGTTTCCATCCATTGGCTGACGATGTTCGGGAGGTCCTGTGTCCGCTTATCGGGCAAATCGGCAGTCTTCCGCCACGCTTCGTGGCGGCTTTCGACACCGAAATGGCCGATCGGGCGCAATTGGTGCGCATCATCGAAGCTACCGACGGTCAAATCCATGTTGTCGGACGCATTGCCTTCATAGGTGAGCGGCGTTCCGCACGCGGCGCAGAAACCCCGGTGCGCGATTTCGGACGAAGCACGCCGGTCAGGTTCGCGGGTCGTCCATGTCACGGCCGTCCGCGGGACCTGTTTGAGCGCCGCGAACACCCCGCCGGTCGCGCGCTGGCACATCCGGCAATGGCATAGGTAGGCGTCGTCGTCAGTCACCTCGACGCTGTAGCGCACGCTGCCGCACTGGCAGCCACCGGTCATGATGCGGCTCATCCGCGCGGCTGTACGCACCGGGCCACGTCGCGTCCACCGATGCTGCATTGCAGCACATCGGCGGCGCGGATAGGAAGGCCGGGTGACGACAGACGAACCCGTGCCCCATTCCGCGATCGAGGACGCCTATGCGCTGACGCTCGGCTCCATCCTGGTCGTGCTCGGGCTCGCGCTGCTCCATGCCGCCGGGCTGGTGACGGGCGGGACGGCGGGGATCGCGCTGCTGATCTCCTATGCGGTGCCGCTGCCGACCGGCGTGCTGTTCACGCTGATCAACCTGCCCTTCATGTGGCTGGCGTGGAAGGCGATGGGGCGGCGGTTCACGCTGCGTACCGTGCTGGTCGGCGCGGGCGTGGCGGCGCTGGGGACATGGACGCGCATCGGGTTGACGATCGCGCATATCGATCCGGCGTTCGCGGCGCTGGCGGGCGGGTCGGTGATCGGGTTCGGCGCGCTGGCGCTGGCGCGGCACCATGCCGGGATCGGCGGGACGGGCGTGGTGACGCTGTGGCTGCAGAAGACGCGCGGATGGAACGCCGGGCGGACGCAGATGGCGATCGACGCGCTGATCCTGCTGACCGCGCTGGCGTTCCTGCCGGCCGAGCGGGTCGGCTGGTCGGCGATCTCGTCGGCGGCGATCAGCGGCATCCTGATCGCATGGCATCGGCCGGGGCGGTATCGGGGGTATTGAGCTTCCCCGTCCCGGGACCCCACTCGTCTTTCTGATAAAAGAAGAAGCGGGATCCCGGATCAAGTCCGGGATGACAGTTTGGTGGACGGACCGCGCTTACTCCGCGGTCAGCACCGCCTGGAAGTCGTCCGCACCGGTCTCATCCGCCTTCTTGAGATGGCGGCGGCCGAGCAGTTCGGCGATCTGCACCGCGTTGAGCGCGGCGCCCTTGCGGAGATTGTCGCTGACGCACCACAGCACCAGACCGTTCTCGACGGTCGGGTCCTCGCGGACGCGGCTGACATAGGTGGCGTCGTCGCCCGCGCTCTCGATCGGGGTGACGTAGCCACCGTCCTCGCGCTTGTCGACGAGCATCACGCCGGGCGCCTCGCGGAGGATGTTCTGCGCGTCCTCGGCCGACAGCTCGTTCTCGAACTCGATGTTGAGCGCCTCGCTATGGCCGACGAACACCGGCACGCGCACGCAGGTGGCGGTCAGCTTGATCTTGGGGTCGAGGATCTTCTTGGTCTCGACGACCATCTTCCACTCTTCCTTGGTCGAGCCGTCGTCGAGGAAGCTGTCGATGTGCGGGATGACGTTGAACGCGATCTGCTTGGTGAACTTCTTCGGCTCGGCGGGGTCGCCGACGAAGATGTTGCGGCTCTGCTCGAACAGTTCGTCCATGCCGATCTTGCCCGCGCCCGACACCGACTGATAGGTCGCGACCACGACGCGCTTGATCTTCGCCGCATCATGCAGCGGCTTGAGCGCGACGACCATCTGCGCGGTCGAGCAATTCGGGTTGGCGATGATGTTCTTCGCCTTGTAGCCGTCGATCGCCGCGGCATTCACCTCCGGCACGATCAGCGGCACGTCCGGGTCCATCCGGTAGAGCGACGAATTGTCGATCACCGTGCAGCCCGCCGCGGCGAACTTCGGCGCATAGACGGCGGTCGCCTCGCTGCCGATCGCGAACAACGCCATGTCCCAGCCGGCAGGATCGAAATGCTCGATATTCTGCACCTTCAGCATCCGGCCGGTGTCGCCATATTCGATCTGGTCGCCTACCGAGCGCGACGAGGCGAGCACCGCGATCTCGTCTGCCGGAAACTGCCGCTCGGCGAGGATGTTGACCATCTCGCGCCCGACATTGCCCGTGGCTCCCGCCACCACCACCCGGTACCCCATATCCGTCCTTCCAACGCGCCAACTATCGGCGCTTTCACATCATGTCGCGGCTGCCCGTAGCGCCGCAATTTTCGAAAAGCCAGAAAGCTCTACTTGGGACCGCTACCAACGTGCTGGTCCAGGAAGCGCTCGATCGTGGTCCACACGTGGATGTCGCGCGATGCCGAATGCGTCTTGCCGGGATAGAGCATCATGTCGAACGGCATGTCGGCCGCCTGCAATTCGGCGGCCACCTTGGTGGAATTGTCGAGGAAGACGTTGTCGTCGGCCATGCCGTGCATCAGCAGCAGCGGCGTGGTGATCTTCTTCGGATCGATCACCGCGCGCGATGCGTCATAGGCGACGCCGTCGACGCGCGGATCGCCCATGTAGCGCTCGGTATAATGCGTGTCGTAAAGATGCCAGTCGGTGACCGGCGCGCCCGAGATGGCGGCGGCATAGAGGTTCTGATCGGCCTCGATCATCTTCAGCGACATATAGCCGCCATAGGACCAGCCGAAGGTGGCGATCCGCGCCGGATCGACGAAGGCGAGCGTCTTCAGATAGTCGGCGCCCTTGCGCTGATCGTCGACCTCGACCGTGCCCATCGCGTGCCAGATCGCGCTTTCGAACGCGACGCCGCGGTTGGCCGAGCCGCGATTGTCGACCTCGAAATAGATCCAGCCCTTGTCCACCAGATGCTGGATCAGCGGGTTCTTCCAGCTGCGCGTCACATATTGCGGGCCGGGTCCGCCATAATGCTGGAAAAACACCGGATAGCGCTTGCCCGGCTCCAGCCGCGGCGTGACCATCTGCCAGTGGAGGTCGGTGGTGCCATCGGCGGCCTTGATGGTGCCGAACCGCACCGGCTCATGGCTGGCGACATAAGGCGCATAGGGGTGCGTGCCCTCGACGCGATTCTCGTTGATCCACGAGAGCCGCTTGCCGCTGGCATCGGCAAGATAGGTCTGCGGCGGCTGATCGGGGTTGGAGCGCGTGACGAGGAAGCGCTGCGCATTGCCGTCGGCGGTGACGCTGTTGTTCCAGCCGCGCTCTGTGAGCCGCGTGATCCCGCCGCGCTTCAGATCGAGCGCGTAGAGATGCTGTTCGAGGACGTCGTCCTTGTTGGCGGTGAAATAGACGCGCCCCTTCGCCTCGTCGACCGCGACCAGCCCGGTGACGACCCAGTCGCCCCTGGTCAGCTGCGTCCAGCGGCCGTCCTTCAGCCGCCACAGATGCCCGTAGCCGTCGCGTTCGGAATGCCACAGCAGGCTGCCGTCCTCCATCGCGCGATAGCTGTCGGAGAGGTTGATCCAGCTCTTCGCGCGCGCGCTCTCGGTGAAGAGGATCGTCGCCTTGCCGGTCGCCGGATCGACGCGGAGCATGTCGAGCTTCGTCTGCGCGCGGTTCTCGCGCTGAACGAGCAGCGCCGAGCCGTCCGGCAGCCAGTCGACCCGCGCCAGATAGATGTCGGGATCGCTGCCGAGATCGACCTTCACCTTGCCCGAGCCATCGGCGCGCATGACGTACAGGTCGACCAGCACGTTGGGGGTGCCCGCCGCCGGATAGCGCTGTTCGTAGATGCTGGTGCCGGTCGCGCCGATCGACGCGCGGGTGAAGACCTTGACCGGCGTCTCGTCGAACCGTTCGACCGCGAGGTAGCGATCGTCGGGGCTCCACCAATAGCCGTCGGTGCGGTGCATTTCCTCCTGCGCGACGAACTCCGCCTCGCCGAAGTGGACGAGGCCCTTGCCCTCGCTGGTCAGCGCGCGTGCGGCCCCGTCGCCGAGCGGCTGAACCCAGACGTTCTGGTCGCGGACGTAGCTGACGAAGCCGCCGCGCGGGGAAACGTTGGCGTTGAGCACGCCGCCGGGCACGTCGGTGATGCGGCGGACCTGTCCGTCGACTCCCGCGAGATAGAGGTTGCCGTCGATCGGCACGAGCAGGCTGCGCCCGTCGGCCGCCCAGTCATAGGCGACGATGCCCTTGAGTGCGCCGATGCGGGCACGTTCGCGCTGCATCTTCTCGGCTTCCGACAATTCGGCGCCGGTGCCGATCTTCAAACTGTCGACCAGCATCCGCTCGGCGCCGGTGGTGGTGTCGCGCGCCCAGAGGTCGAGCCGGTCCTTGTCGTCGGGACGCGCGCGCAGGAAGGTGAGCAACTTGCCGTCGGGCGACAATTTGAGCGCGCGCGGCTGCGGTCCGGCGAGATCGGGTGTCGCGAACACCCGCTCCAACGGCAGCGCAGGCGCCGTCTGCGCCTGAGCTTCAGCCACGGCCGCAACCCCCGTCGTCGCCAGCGCGGCGGCGATAAACCACTTGTGCATTCAGACCCTCCGTCACGAGAGTGCTGGTGGCAAAGATCACCGCGTGAAGACAGCGGAATCTTGCGATCGACGTGCGCCGATCACCTGCCCTCTTTCTTGCTGCTATCGCGAGGAAGCGAGGCCCCGGATCAGGTCCGGGGCGACGAAGAGGGGTTCGTTCGGCTCAAACCTACGATCCGATTCAGGCGAGCTGCCAATAGGTTGCGTAGCGTTCGTGCGCGATGCGGTGGTAGGGGATCAGCCGCACCGGCGCGCCGTCCTGCGCGGCGATCGTGAATTCCAGCGGATTGCCGGTCGGGCGGATGCTGCTTGCCAGCGCCTCTGGGTCGCCCGCGAGCACCGGCACCGCGACGGGTGCGTCGTTATACTCGCCATATTTGCGCTCGTTGACGATGATGTCCGCGCCGGGGGCGAGCCCCTGTTTGCCAAGCGCGCCGGCCAGCACCAGCGGACCGTAGGTGAAGGCGACGATTTGCGGCGCGGCGGGGGCCTGTTCGGCGGCGGGCTCCATGACCAGCCGCAGTTCGACCGTGTCGCCGTCGTTCCACGTCCGGTCGAGGGTGACATAGCTGCCCGGCTCGGCGGAGGTCGCCGCCTCACGGCCGTTGACCAGCAACGTCGCGCTTCGGCTCCAGCGCGGGTGACGCAGCTTGAGCGCGAGCGAGGCCGGGCGCTTCGCGGCAATCCGCAGCCGCGTGCTTGCCTGCGCGGGGAAGGATGTCTCCTGCGTCACCACCACGCCTTGATCGCGCCAGTTCAGCGAAGACGGGATGAAGAGGTTGACGTAAAGCGCGCGCCCGTCGTGGAAATAGATCGAGTCGCGATATTTGACGTGGTTCTCCATGCCCGTGCCGGTGCAGCACCAGAAGCTATCCTCCGGGGTGTGGTACAGCTTCATGTAGCCGGGACGCGCGCCCTGGAAATAGGTCGCCATCCCGCTGTCGGGGTCCTGCGAGGCGAGGATGCCGTTGTAGAGCGTGCGCTCGTAATAGTCTGCGTAATCGGCGCGCGGGTCCTGCAGGAACAATTGCCGCGTCAGCTTGAGTATGTTGTGCTGGCAGCACGTCTCCGAGCCCTTGGCCGAGAAGACGTGCTTGTCGAAATCGGCCATCGCGAAGAAATGTTCGTTGTCGCCGTGCCCGCCGGTCGCGAAGGCGCGGGTGCGCGCCACCGTCTTCCAGAAGAATTGCGCGGCGGCGTGGTAGCTGGCGTCGCCGCCGGCTTCGTGAACGCGCTGGAAGCCGATGATCTTCGGAATCTGCGTGTTGGCGTGCATCCCGTCGAGCTGGTCCTGCGCCTTGACCAGCGGCGCGAGGACCGCCTTTTGCGAGAAACGCTCGGCAAGGCGTTGATAATCGGCGTTTCCGGTCATCACGAACAGGTCGGCATAGACTTCGTTCATGCCGCCATATTCGGTCTTGAGCATCTCCTCGAACTGCGCGTCGCTCAAGGGGCGGGTAGCGACCACGCCCCAGTCGGCGAGCCGCAGCAGCACCGCCTTCGCCGGCGCGCTGTCCGCGAGCAGCGTCGCGTCGCGCAGGCCGGCATAGACCTTGTGGAGCGTGTACCACGGCACGCCGGTGATCGGCTCGCCGCGCAGATGCGCCGACACCAGCGCCGCGCCTTTCGGGAAGGCGCAGACGAGGCCGCTGTTCGCCGCCTTCTGGCAGGCCGCCAACTCACCGGCGATATAGTCGATCCGCTTGCGATATTCCGGCTTGCCGGTGGCGCGATACGCCAGCGCGCAGGCGGAGAGATAATGGCCGAGCGTGTGGCCGTGGCAATTGATGTCCGCCCACATCGGCTCGGACTCCCAGCCGCCATAGACCGGCGCCTTGGGCTTCAGCCCGGCGTTGACGCGGAAGTTGTGCAGCAGGCGATCGGGCTGGAGCCGCAGCAGATACGCCTCGGTCTGGTGCTGCGCATGGAGGAACGGGCTGTCGAGCAGCGACACGTCGCGCATGTCGAATGGTTGGAGTCTGGAGGGCGCAACCGCCTGCGCCGATGCCGGGGGAGCAAGGCCGGCGATCAGGGCGCTACCGGCAACACCGGAAAGGAAACGTCGACGCGACAGCGGGTTGCAACAGGCGGTGGCCACGAAACTCTCCTGAGGTACGCGGATCGTTGCCGCGCGCATCGATCATAGCCATTACTCCGTCAAATACCAGCGTTGCCTTACGCTCCCCGTCTTGTCACCTTGCCCGCACATCCGGGGGGAGACGATTGATGCGCCGACTGATTCTTACTGCGCTGCTGGCCGGCGCAACGCCGATCGCCGCGGCCGATCCGATCGCCAAGGAGCAGTTGCTGACGCCGCCAGCGGGCGCGCGGCACTTCGTCATCAGCTCGGAGGCCGGCAAGCACGGCGATATCTGGTCGTGGCGTACCAGCGACGGCAAGACCGCGTATCGCATGTCGATGTCGCTGCGTGGCTGGATCACCGAAACCGACGAGGTCATCACCAATGGTCCCGATCAACGCCCGACCGCGATCGCGATCCGCGGCTTCACCGACTCCGGCGACGCCACCGAAAATTTCAGCGTCGCGCCGGATGGCACCGCGACATGGAAGACCAGCGTCGACAGCGGATCGGCACCCTATGCCGGGCGACGCTACAACACCTATGGCGGTCCGCCGCTCGCCACCGAGCAGGACATCGCCGCACTGGTGGCGGCGGGGGCGAAGGGGATCGACCTGCTGCCCGGCGGCCATGCGACGCTGACACTCGGCGACGTCACCGAGATCGACGGGCCGCAGGGCAAGATCCCGGTGCGGCTGGCGTTCATCCGCGGCTATGGTTTCTCGCCGTCGCCGTTGTGGCTCGACAGGGACAATCGGCTGTTCGGCTATGCCGGGGTCGCCTCGATGCTGCCCGAAGGCTATGAGGCGGCCGGGCCGAAGCTGAAGGCGGTGCAGGACAAGGCGACCGCCGCGATGGTGCGCGACGTGGCGCGGACCTTCCTGACCCCCGCCAATCGCACCCCGACGCTGGTCGACCATGTGCTGCTGTTCGACTCGGTCAAGGGCACGTACCTGCCGGATCGTGCGGTGTTGATCGCCGACGGCAAGGTCGCCGCGGTCGGCGCGGGCGGGTCGCTGCGCGCACCCGAGGGAGCGACGACACTCGACGGCCGCGGCAAGACGCTGCTGCCCGGGCTGTGGGACGCGCACCAGCACGTCGGCGAGGACTGGTCGCTGCTCCAGAATGTCGCGACGGGCATGACCAATTATCGCAGCCCCGGCTCGTTGATCGAGGAGGCGCAGAGCATCGTGAAGCGCCGCGCCGCGGGCGACCTGCTCGCGCCGGACGGACGCGTATCGGTGATCGTCGACCGCAAGGACCCGCTCGCCGCACAGATGGCGCTGACCGTGTCGTCGGCGGAGGAAGCGATCGCGGCGGTGCGCAGGATCAAGGCGGCAGGCATGTGGGGGGTGAAGTTCTACACCTCGATGACCCCGGCATGGATCGCGCCGGCCGCGGCGGAAGCGCATCGGCTGGGGCTGCACGTCCATGGCCATGTCCCGGCCGGCATGCGACCGCTGGACGCGGTGCGCGCCGGTTATGACGAGGTCACGCACATCAACTTCATCATGATGCAGGCGATGCCGCAGGAAGTGGTCGACAAGGCCAACACCGCCGCGCGGCTGGAAGGCCCGGCGCGGTATGGCAAGGACGTCGATCTCGACAGCGCGGCGATGCGGGCCTTCTACGCGGAACTGGCGAAGCGCGGGACGGTGATCGATCCGACATTGACCGTGTGGGAGCCGCTGATGACCAGCGACGGCACCGCGATCCCGCCCGAATATGCCGCCTTCGCGAAGGTCGCGCCGCCGGCGGTGGCGCGCGGCTGGCGGATCGCGGGTTATCCGCTGAAGGACGGTTTGACCCGGGAGGATTATCGTAAGAGCTTCGGCAAGATGGTCGAGCTGGTCGGGCGGCTGCACAAGGCGGGCGTGCCGATCGTCGCGGGGACCGACGGCTGGGGCGTCGAACTGGTCCGCGAGCTGGAGTTGTACCAGCAGGCCGGGCTGAGCAATGCGCAGGCGTTGCAGACCGCGACGATCGTGCCGGCGAAGCTGGTCGGCATGGGCGACCGGCTGGGATCGGTCGCGGCGGGGAAGACGGCCGACGTCATTCTGGTCGACGGCGATGTGTCGCAGGATCTGGGCAACCTGCGCCATGTGCGGACGGTGTTTCTGGATGGCTACCGGCTCGACGGGGATGCGCTGCGGAGTGCGAGCGGGATGAGCGGGATGCCGGAGTGACCTTCTCGTCGCCCCGGACTTGATCCGGAGCCCCGCTTCTTAACTGCGCTCGCGAAAAAGAAGCGGGGCCCCGGTGTCAAGCCCGGGGCGACGGTCAAGGATGAGCGATCGTCACCCGAACAGCCCCAGCTCTGCCACCTCATTCGCACTCAGGTCGATTCCGAACATCATGCTCAGCCGCATCCGATAGACGCGCGGATCGGTGATCTCCGCCTCGGCGGTCGTCTCCGAGGCGCGGCGGCGGTACTGGCGGTCGGTCAGCGAGGCGAAGCCGCGCGGCAGGATGATGCTGGTCACGGTCACGTTGGTGAAGCGGCTGGCCGGCGCGCTCATCGACCAATGGTTGCCCATCGCCAGGTCGCTGTCGTGCACCTCGGCGGTGGTGAAGCTGTATTGCGGCTGCCAGCCCGGCCCCGCCCCGCGGCCGTCGGTGGTGGTCGGGTCGCCGTCGCGCAGCAGCAGCCAGCCGCCCTCCCCGGCGCGCTCGTCGTCGCGCACCAGCAGGAAGCGCGCGCCATCAGGCGCCTCGCCCTGCGCGCCATCGGCGAGCGGCAGGACCGGGGCGTAGCTGCCGCCGAACCCGGCGTCGGCGATCCAGTGCTGGCCGTCGATCGTCACCAGAGACAGCGTGTGGGTCAGCGGCGGGGTCGCGGTCGCGCCGAGCCAGACGCGCGCGAGCAGCGGCCGCGCGCTGAAATCGAGCGCGGCGAGCGCATCGAGCAACAGCCGGTTCTGCTCGAAACAATAGCCGCCGCGCCGCGCGGTGACCAGTTTGGCGGCGACGCTCGCCCCGTCGATCGCGATCGCGCGGCCGAGCCGCACGTCGAGATTCTCGAACGGGATCGCGAGCCGGTGCGCGTGCTGGATGCGCGACAGGCCGGCGGCATCGCGGGTCGGGCGCGCGGGAAGGTCGATGCGGGCGAGATAGGCGTCGAGGTCGAACATGCCGCCTGCGGTAGCGCGGTTGCACGGCGATGAGAACGGGTTTGACCGTCCCGGCGCACAGGCTCATGCCGGAGGCCCCAAGAGAGGAGGCCAAGTTGAGCGACATCAAGGGTTTGGAGCTGCGATCGATCGTCGACGCCGAAGGTTCGCTGACGTTGCGGCTGGAAGAGGTCACCTATTCAGCACCCGCCGACGACGAAGTGCTGGTGCGTATCGAGGCCGCGCCGATCAATCCTTCCGATCTCGGGCTGCTGCTCGGGCCGGCCGATGTCGGGTCGCTGGAAGAGGTGGGGACGCCCGACGCACCCGCGCTGCGCTTTGCGGTGCCGCGCGGGCGAATGGGCGGGCTGCGCGCGCGGATCGGCCAGTCGCTGCCGGTCGGGAACGAGGGCGCGGGCACCGTCGTGGCAGCGGGCGCGCAGGGGCAGGAACTGGTCGGGCGCAAGGTCGGGATGATCGGCGGCGCGATGTTCGCACAATACCGCCTCGCCAAGCTGCGCGAGGTGGTGCCGCTGCCCGAGGGCGCGAGCGCGGCAGACGGGGCGGCGATGTTCGTCAACCCGCTGACCTCGCTGGCCTTCGTAGAGACAATGCGCGCCGAGGGGCACAAGGCGATCGTCCATACCGCGGCGGCGTCGAACCTGGGGCAGATGCTCCAGAAGATCTGCCTCGCCGATGGCGTGCCGCTGGTGAACATCGTCCGCAAGCCCGAGCAGGCAGCGATCCTGCGCGCAATCGGCGCGACCTATGTGCTCAACAGTCAGGATGACGATTTCCGCGGGCAATTGGCGGATGCCTGTGCGGAGACGGGGGCGACGATCGCCTTCGACGCAATCGGCGGCGGGACGCTGGGCAGCGACATCGTCCAGGCGATGGAACAGGCCGCCAACCGCACGGCCGGGGAATACAGCCGCTATGGCTCGGACACGTTCAAGCAGCTGTACATCTATGGTGCGCTCGACACCGGCGCGACGACGCTCAACCGGCTGGCGTTCGGCTTCCAGTGGAGCGTGTCGGGCTTCCTGCTGACGCCGTGGCTGAAGAAGACGGGTGCGGAGACGGCGGGGCGGATGCGGCAGCGGATCGCCGACGAGCTGACCACGACCTTCGCGAGCAATTACACCGCGACGATCGGGTTGAAGGAGGCGCTCCATGCCGACGTGCTGCGCGCCTATGAGCGCAAGGCGACGGGAGAGAAGTATCTGATTGATCCGACGCGCTGAAGAACGTCATTGCGAGCGAAGCGAAGCAATCCAGGGTGCCGCGCGGACCACTGGATTGCTTCGCTTCGCTCGCAATGACGGCAGCTCCTAAATCGCCTGACCCGCCGCCCAGCCGCTGGCCCAGGCCCATTGGAAGTTATAGCCGCCCAGCCAACCGGTGACGTCGACCGCCTCGCCGATCGCGTACAGGCCGGGCACCTTGCGCGCCTCCATCGTCTTCGATGACAAGGCGTCGGTGGCGACACCGCCGACGGTGACTTCCGCCTTGGCATAGCCCTCGGTGCCGTTGGGATGAAAGCGCCAGTCGGCGAGGCGGCGTTCGGCATCGGCGAGCGCGCGGTCGGTCGCACCGCCGAGTTCGCCGATGCCGACCCGCTCGGCCAGCACCTCGGCGAGCCGGGTGGGCAGGGCGAGCGATTGCGCCAGCGTGCTGCGGGGGCGGCTGCGCTTGGCGGCGGTGAGCCAGCCCGGAGCGGCATCGGGGCGGAAGTCGATCGCGATCGGCTCCCCGTGCCGCCAATAGCTCGACACCTGAAGGATCGCGGGGCCGGAGAGGCCGCGATGGGTGAATAGCGCCGCCTCCGCGAACGCCGCCTTGCCCGCGCGCGCGACGACGGGCGTCGCCACGCCGGAGAGCGCGCGGAACAGCGCTTCGTCGCCGGGCAGGGTCAGCGGCACCAGCGCGGGACGCGGTTCGACGACCTTCAGGCCGAAGCGGCGTGCGATGTCATAGGCCACGCCGGTCGCACCCATCTTCGGGATCGACGGGCCGCCGGTCGCGATCACCAGTGCGGGGGCAGTATAGCGGCGCTCACCGTGCGCGACGGTGAAGCGCCCGTCGGCGTGGCCGATCTCGCCGAGCGGCTGGCCGAGACGGATCGTCACCCCGCCCAGCGCGCATTCGCCGAGCAGCATGTCGACGATCGCGCGTGCCGAGCCGTCGCAGAACAATTGCCCGAGCGTCTTCTCGTGCCACGCGATGCCGTGACGCTCGACCATGTCGAGGAAATCACGCGCGGTGTAGCGGCCGAGTGCGGACTTGGCGAAATGTGGGTTGGCGGACAGATAGCGGTCGGGCGCGGTGTGCAGGTTGGTGAAGTTGCAGCGGCCGCCGCCGGAGATCAGGATCTTCTTGCCCGGTGCCTCGGCATGGTCGAGCACGACGACGCGCCGCCCGCGCTGCCCGGCGACCGCCGCCGCCATCAACCCTGCCCCGCCCGCGCCCAGCACGATCGCGTCGAATGTTTCCATCGCGCGGCCGTGTCATAGATCGTCGGTAATGGCGAGGGCGGAGCGGATTACCACCGTCGCCCCGGCCTTGAGCCGGGGCCCCGCTCCCTGCCCGGCCAAGGAAGAAGCGGGACCCCGGATCAAGTCCGGGGTGACGGTTAACTCTAGATCGCCGCCAGCGCCTGTTCCATGTCGGCGACCAGATCGTCGGCATCCTCGACGCCGATCGAGATGCGGACGAGATTGTCGGTGATGCCCAGCGCCTGCTTGCGCTCGTCGGCGACCGACAGATGCGTCATGCCCGCCGGATGGCTGGCGAGCGTCTCGGTGCCGCCGAGGCTGACCGCGAGCTTGGCGATCTTGAGCGCGTCGAGGAAGCGGAACGCCTCGGGCTCGCCACCCTTGAGGTAGAGCGAGAAGGTCGAGCCGCCGCCGGTGCAATGGCGGCGATAGATGTCGGCCTGCCGCCCCTCGGCCTCGGCGAGGAAGCCGAGATAGCCGACACGCTCGACCTTCTCATGATCGCGCAGGAAGGCGCAGACCTTGGCCGCGTTCTCGCCCGCACGGCTCATGCGCAATTCCAGCGTTTCGAGGCTGCGCATCAGCATCCATGCGGTGTTGGGATCGCAGATCGTGCCGATCGTGTTGCGCATCGCGCGGATCGTGTTGATGAGCGGCTTGGCGCCCAGCACCGCGCCCGCGACCAGATCGGAATGGCCGCCGGCATATTTGGTCAGGCTGTACACCACCGCATCGGCACCGTGCTGGAGCGGTTGCGACCACAGCGGGCCGAGGAAGGTGTTGTCGATCGCGATCGGCGGCAGCTCCTCGGCGCCCGCGAAGATCGCGTCGCGGCTGGCGCGAACCGCCTCGACGTCGACCAGCGCGTTGGTCGGGTTGGCGGGGCTTTCGAGATAGATCAGCGCGACGCGACCGGCGTCGTTCGCCTTCTGCATGACCGCGTCGATCTCCTCGCGGGTCGCGCCCGCCGGGAAGTCGAGCCAATTGACCCCGAAGCGGCCGAGCACGCGCGCGATCAGCGTCTCGGTCGCGGCATAGAGCGGGCCGGAGTGGACGATCGTGTCACCGGGCCGCACCAGCGACAGGAACAGGGTCGCGATCGCCGACATGCCGCTGGAGAAGGTCAGCGCATCCTCCGCGCCCTCCCAGATGCCGAGCCGGTCCTCGAGGATTTCCTGATTGGGGCCGTTGAAGCGCGAATAGACCAGCCCTTCCGCGCCGCCGGGGCGCTTGCCGGTGACGCCCTCGAAGTGGCGCTTGCCGGCCGCGGCATTGGGGAAGACGAAGGTCGAGGTGAGGAACACCGGCGGCTTGAGCGCGCCTTCGGACAGCGCGGGATCGTAGCCGTGGCCCATCATCAGCGTCGCCGGCTTGAGCTTGCGCCCGCCGATCGAATCGATCTCGGCCTTGGGCGAGCGGCGCGTCTCGACGCCGGTCAGGTCGTCTTCGGTCGGCTTGGTCATGACAGTCTCACCTATTGGGAACGATAGGGAACGAACTGGCCCATCGCGCAGCTACCGCTGGGAATGCCGGCCGGCAGGTTCACGGTGCGGGCGATGTCGCCGCGGCACAATTGCGTCTGGAACTGGCGCGTGATGATCGTATCGCCGCGCGCCACCGCCTCGCAGCCGCCGCCGGTTTCGGTGACATAGACCAGCCTGCGGCTGACGCGGTACAGCAGCTTGCCGTCGTAGGCGGTCAGCTGCGGGCGGGTCCAGCGCGTGTCGATGCAATCCTGCGGCTTGCCGGGAGTCTTGCCCGCCAGCAGCTTCTCGTAGGCGATCCGGCTCTTTTCCTGCCGGTCGGGCTTCTGGGCCGGGGCAGCGACCACCGCGGCCGCGCCGAGCGCCGCCGCAGCGGCGAAGGTGATGAGGAAACGCATCGCTTTCTCTCCTTCTATCCGCACGTTACCGGCATGGTTACGTGCGATACCATATCGTCAGCTCTGATCCTTGCGCAAGCGGCGTTCGGCGAAGGTGGCGACATCGGGCGCACGCAGGAACGGGTTCGTCGCCCGTTCGAGGCCGATCGTGGTCGGGATCGTCGCCTCCCGGGACGCGCGGAGACGGTCTATTTCGACCATTCGTTGCACGAGCGCTTGGTTATCCGGCTCGACGGTGCGCGCAAAGCGACCGTTCGATTGCGTGTATTCGTGCCCGCAATAAACGCGGGTGGCATCGTCGAGCGCGGCATAGCGCTGCATGTTCGCGAACATCTCGGTGGGGGTGCCCTCGAACAGCCGGCCGCAGCCCATCGCGAACAAGGTGTCGCCGGTGAAGATCACACCATCGTCGGCGAAGTGGAAGGCGATATGCCCGGCGGTGTGGCCCGGGACGTGCCAGACGTCGGCGCGGTGCTCGCCGAGTGACACGACGTCCCCCTCCCCGACGCCGTCGTCGAGCGCGTCGATCTTGGCGCGCTCCGCTTCCGGGCCGATCACGCGGGCTCCGGTCGCCTGCCTGATCGCCGCCGCGCCGCCGACATGGTCGGGGTGCCAGTGCGTCAACCAGACTTCACCGATCGTCCAGCCCCGCGCCGCCGCCGCGTCCAGCAGCGGCTGCGCCTCGCCCGGATCGAGCGCGACGGTCCGCGCGCCGTCGTGAAGCAGCCACGCATAATTGTCGCTCAACACGGGGACGCGGACGATCTCCAGCATTTCACCACGTCCCGGTGTTGGGCATCGACGCCCATGGCTCGGCGGGTGCGAGCGTGCCGTCCTGCAACAGCTCGATCGAGATGCCGTCGGGAGTCTTCACGAACGCCATATGCCCGTCACGCGGCGGGCGGTGGATCGTATAGCCGTGGTCGAGCAGCCGCTGGCAGGTCTCGTAGATATTGTCGACGCGATAGGCGAGATGCCCGAAGTTGCGCCCGCCGGTATATTCCTCCGGGTCCCAATTGTGGGTCAGCTCGACCTCGGCATTGGCGCGCTCGCCGGGCGCGTTCATGTCCTCGGGCGTGGCGAGGAAGATCAGCGTGAAGCGGCCCTTCTCGTTCTCGATGCGGCGCACCTCTTTCAGCCCGAGCAGCTCGAAGAAGGCGATCGTCGCGTCGGGATCGCTGACCCGGATCATCGTATGCAGATATTTCAACGTCTTGCTCCCGCCCGTCAGGGCACCACGTCTTCGACCGCACGCACCAGCAGCGCGATGTCGTCTTCGCGCGAGAGCCGGTGGTCGCCGTCCTTGACCAACCATGTCTGAACGTGCGGCGAGCGGATCAGTTCGGCGAGCCGGCACGTGCGATGCCACGGCACGTCGGCATCCTGTTGCCCCTGAAGGAAGCGCACCGGCCCGTCGAAGGCGATCGCGCCGCCCATCAGCCGGTTCGCCTCGCCCGATTGCCAGAAACGGCGCGTGTAGACGGTTGGCTCCGGGCCGTAGGGGTTGGGACGTTCGAGGCGGCCGTGCTGGAGCAGGTACATCTTCTCGTCCTGCGAGAAGCCCCAGTCGGTGAAGTCGGGCGCGGGGGCGATGCCGACCAGCGCCGCGACGCGCTCCGGCCGCGCCAGCGCGGCGAGCAGCGCGATCCAGCCGCCCATCGACGAGCCGACCAGCACCACCGGGCCGTCGAGGTGGTCGATCATCGCCAGCGCATCGTCGCGCCAGTCGGCGAGCGACTGGTCCTCGAACTTGCCCTCGCTCGCGCCGCAGCCGCCGTAATCGAAGCGGAGGTAGGCGCGGCCTTGCGCCTTGGCCCATTCCTCGAGCGCGACCGCCTTGCTGCCGGTCATGTCGGAGGCATAGCCGGGCAGGAAGACGATCGTCGGCGTGGTGCCTTGCGTGTGATGATAGGCGAGCCGCGGGCGCGGCGGTTGCGATGTGACGATGCTCATGCGCCCGGCTTTAGCGGGAAGAGACGGGCGAGCGGAAGGGTGGCGGTGGTCGCGGCCCTCGGTCTCAACCGCGCTGAAGGGCGGGATGACGTGGGGTGGATGGTTCATCCGTCATTGCGAGCGTGGCGAAGCAATCCAGGGCCGGATCAGGACGCCCTGGATTGCTTCGCTACGCTCGCAATGACGAGAGAGTTGCCGTCATCTCGGACCTGATCCGGGATCCCGCTTTTTGGACGGCGGGAAGAAGCGGGGCCCCGGATCAGGTCCGGGGCGACGAAAGGAGTGGTCAGCCGCCCAGCATCCGCACCATCTCGGCCGCGAGCAGCGACAGCGTGTCGTCGCGTGCGCCCATCACGACGATGCGGTCGCCGGGGCGCGCCTGTGCGACGCAATGCGCCGCCGCCGCCGCGCGGTCGGGGATGTGGAGTGCGGTGCCGCCCGCAACGCCCACGTCATGGACGATGTCGGCGCTGGTCACCTCGCGGCTGACGGTGCCGCCCTGATAGACCGGATCGGGCAACACGAGCAGGTCGTCGGCGCGCAGATGCGTCGCGAACATCGCGGCGAGTTCGGCGCGCATCACCTTGAGCGGGCCATAGCCGTGCGGCTGGAACAGCGCGATCACGCGGCCGGGGAAGGCGTGGAGCGTGTCGAGGGTCGCGGCGATCTTGTCGGGGTTGTGGCCGAAGTCGTCGATCACCGCGACGCCGTTCGCCTCTCCCACCAGATCGAAGCGGCGGCGCAGGCCGGTGAAGACCTCGACCCCCGCAACGGCCTGTTCGAGCGTCAGGCCGGCGGCGAGCGTCGCGCCGATCGCGGCGAGCGCGTTGGCGACATTGTGACGGCCGGGCACCTTCAGCGCCACCGCTACGCGCGTGTCGCCAGCGACCAGCCTGAAGCGGATCGCGAACGGCTCGGCGGTCATGTCGGTTGCGAACAGGTCAGCGCTTTGATCGACCAGCGAGAAGCGCGTCACCCGCGCCGGCGGGAGCGCCATCGCGAGCCGCGCGGCGTCCATATTGTCGGCATTGACCACCGCAGTACGCGCGTGACCGATGAAGTCGCCGAACAGCCGGTTCAACTCGTCGAGCGACTTGTGATCGAGGCTGACGTTGTTGAGCACCGCGACCTGCGGGCGGTAGAGCGCGATCGAGCCATCGCTCTCGTCGACCTCGCTGACGTATGGAGCGCCCTGCCCGACCAATGCGCTGGCGAACGGGCGGTCGGCGCTGGCGAAGTCCTTCATCACCGCGCCGTTCATGACGGTCGGGTCGCGCCCGGCGGCGTGGAGGATCGTCGCGATCATGCCGGTGACGGTCGATTTGCCGCTGGTCCCCGCGACGCCGATCGGTTGGGTGGCGGCGTTGAACAGCGCGGCGTTCAGCTCCGCGCGCGACAGGCGGCGGCAGCCGAGCCTTGTGGCGGCGACGATGTCGGCCACGGTGTCCTCGACGGCGGCGGAGGCGACGACGATCTGCTCGGGCGATGTCACGCCGCTGCCGTCCTGCGCGAACAGTTCGATGCCGAGCGCGCGCAGGCCGTCGAACTTGGCGGGGACGCGGCCCTGATCGAGCCCGCGGTCGCTGCCCGCGACGATCGCGCCGCGTCCGCGAAGGATCATCGCCAGCGGCATCATCCCCGATCCGCCGATTCCGACCAGAAAGAAGCGCTGGCCCGATACGTTGCCGTCATGCATGGCGGCGGGCTATCGGCGCTTTGCGCGGGCGTGACAAGCAGGAGGTGGCGATGCGGATCGGAGTGCTGGCGGCGAGCAGCGTCGCCAACCCGGACGTGATCGCGCCGGTGTCCGCCTTCGCGGCGGTCGCCTATCCCGAGATCGACCTCGTCTTTCACCCGCAATGCTATGCGCAGGACGGGCATTTCGCCGGATCTGACGCGGTGCGCGCGGCGGCATTCCTTGAGTACGCCAACGATCCGGCGTTCGACGCGATCTGGTTCCTGCGCGGCGGCTATGGATCGAACCGGCTGCTGGCGACGATCATGCCGCAGCTCGGGCCGGCGGCGCGGACCAAAAGCTACCTCGGCTATTCCGATGTCGGGTTCCTGCTGGGCGCGTTGTACGCGCGGCGGATCGGGCGCGCGGTGCACGGACCGATGGCGAGCGACATCCGGCGGCGGGGCGGTGACGCGACCGTGGCCCGGTCGCTGGGGTGGCTGGCGCGCGGCGATCGCGCCGGGCTGGAGCCGGGGCTCGACGGGCGACCGGCGGCGGCGTTCAATCTGTCGATCCTCGCGGCGCTGATCGGGACGCCGTACCTGCCCGACCTCGCCGACCATGTGCTGATCGTCGAGGAAGTGTCGGAGGCGATGTACGCGATCGACCGGATGCTGTTCACGCTCGGCAACGCCACGCAGCTCCGCAGCATCGCCGGGGTGCGGCTGGGCGCGGTGACGGCGGTGAAGGACAACGAACCCGACTGGGGCGAGCCGATCGAGGCGATGATGGTGCGCTGGTGCCGCGATCTGGGGGTGCCGTATCTCGGACGCGCGCAGATCGGGCATACGCAGGCGAACCATGTGGTGCCGTTCGGGGTGGCTTGAGCCTGACCTTTTGCCGTCGCCCCGGACCCTTCGACAAGCTCAGGAGAGCCTTGATCCGGGGCCTTGCTTTAACTTCTACCGTTGCAAAGAAGCGGGTCCCGGATCAAGTCCGGGACGACGATGAGGCGGTGGTGGTCTCCGCCTCCTGCGGATGGTGCGGCGTCAGGATCAGCGTGCGCCCCTCGACCCGCCAGCTCTTCAGCCGCGACAGGAAGTTCATCCCCAGCACGTCGACGTCGCCGAACGCGGGCGACACGACCACCGCCAGATCGCGCGCGACGACGTTGCCGAAGCGCAGCTCGGGCACCTCGCCGGTGTCGGCGCGGATCGTGCCGTTGGCGGTTTTGAGCAGCACCGGGAAGACCGCGGGCTTCACCTCGACCCCGGCGGCGGCGGCGGTGGCTGGAGACAGCGCGGTGATCGTCGCCCCGCTGTCGACCAGCAGGCGGCGCTCGACCCCGCCGATCTTCGCGCGGACATAGAAATGGCCGTCGCGGCTCATGCGGATGCGGGTTTCCTCGCCCGCGACCTTCTGTTCGTCGAGATCGAGCGCCGACGCCGCGCGGCCGAGCCACGGGTCGAAGCGGCCGCGCTCGGCGATCGTCGCGTACAGCAGCAGTCCCGCACCGACCCACAGCGCGAGGCTCACCAACGTACGCAGGATCGGGATGCGTCGCGCCACCAGCGCCGCGACGAACAGCGCGCCGAGCAGCAGGTAGAAATGCGGGTTGGCCGAGATCCAGGCGGGCATGACGACGATATAGGGACGGCAAGCTTGCTGGAGAATGGCTGGCGCAGGCGCTGTCGGCGCGCTATGTCGGTGGCGTGATGACGATGCAGACTACCACCACGACCCGGCCGTGTCCGGGGGCCGGCGCCCGCGTCATCGCCTGACGCTGCGGCCCCGCCCGCCCGGACCGGGTGGAGGCGGTGCGGCGGCTTTCCATCCTGACGATCACCCACGCCGCTCTTTTCGTCGGGGCACGGCATCGCTAGGCCGTTGTCACGACTTTGTGCAGGAAGACCTCTCGATGGAAATGCTCTCGATCACGCTGCCCGACGGTTCGGTCCGCGAGGTCGCGTCCGGCACCACCCCCCGCCGACATCGCCGCCGCGATCGGGCCGGGGCTCGCCAAGGCGGCGATCGCCGCGCGCGTGGACGGCGAGTTGCGCGACCTGTCGCGCCCGCTGACGCAGGATGCGCGGCTGGCGCTGGTGACGCAGAAGGACGAGGCGGACGCGCTGGAGCTGGCGCGCCACGACTTCGCGCATGTCATGGCCGAGGCGGTGCAGCATCTGTTCCCCGGCACGCAGATCACCTTCGGCCCGGCGACCGAGGACGGCTTCTATTACGACTTCGCGCCCAAGGATCGCCCGTTCACCGACGAGGACCTTCCCGCGATCGAGGCCGAGATGCGCCGCATCATCGCCAAGAACGAGCCGTTCACGCGCGAGGTCTGGTCGCGCGAGCAGTTGATCGAAACGTGGCAGAAGCAGGGCGAGACGTTCAAGGCCGAATGGGCCGCCGAGCTGCCCGATGGCGAGGAGCTGACGATCTATCGTCAGGGCGCATGGCTCGACATGTGCCGCGGGCCGCACATGCCCTCGACCGGGCGGCTCGACCCCAACGCCTTCAAGCTGACGCGCGTGTCGGGCGCCTATTGGCGCGGCGACCAGAAGAACGCGATGCTCAGCCGCGTCTATGGCACCGGCTGGCTCAACAAGAAGCAGCTCGACGCGCATCTGACGATGCTGGAGGAAGCCGCCAAGCGCGACCACCGCAAGATCGGCGCGGAGATGGACCTGTTCCACCTCCAGCCCGAAGCGCAGGGCTCGGTGTTCTGGCACCCCAAGGGTTATATCCTGTGGCGCCAGATGGAGGCGTATATGCGCCGCCGGCTCGACGCGGCCGATTATGCCGAGGTGAAGACCCCGCAGCTGATGGACGCGCGGCAGTGGGAGCAATCGGGCCACTGGGGCAAGTATCGCGAGAACATGTTCGTCGTTCCCGACGAAATCCCCAATACCGAGGACGAGGGCGCGGTCATCTCGGGCGATGCCGATATGATGGCGCTCAAGCCGATGAATTGTCCGGCGCACGTGCTGATCTTCAAGCAGGGGATCAAATCGTACCGCGACCTGCCGATCCGCATGGCCGAATTCGGCTGCTGCCACCGCAACGAGCCGCATGGCGCGCTGCACGGCATCATGCGCGTCCGCCAGTTCACGCAGGACGACGCGCATATCTTCGTGCGCGAGGATCAGCTGGTCGAGGAAGTGCGCAAGTTCTGCGAATTGCTCCACTCGGTCTATCAGGATCTGGGCTTCACCGATTATGCGGTGAAGCTGGCGCTGCGTCCCGAGAAGCGCTTCGGTTCTGACGAGATGTGGGACCGCTCCGAGCAGGAATTGCGCGACGCGGTGCAGGCGTCGAACCTGCCGCAGGAGATCAAGGACAAGTTCGAGGAACTGCCCGGCGAAGGCGCCTTCTACGCGCCGAAGCTGGAATTCCACCTGACCGATGCGATCGGGCGGACGTGGCAGGTCGGCACGATCCAGTCGGATCGCGTGCTGCCCGACCGGCTCGACGCGAGCTATGTCGGCGAGGACGGCAACCGGCATCGTCCGGTGATGCTCCACCGCGCGATCCTCGGCACGTTCGAGCGCTTCATCGGCATTCTGATCGAGCATCACGCCGGGCGCTTCCCGCTGTGGCTGAGCCCGGTGCAGGCGGTGGTGGCGACGATCGTCTCCGACGCCGACGATTATGCGCATGAGGTGGCGGCCAAGCTGCGCGCGGCGGGCATCCGCGTCGAGACCGACCTGCGCAACGAGAAGATCAACTACAAGGTCCGCGAACATTCGGTCGCCAAGGTCCCGAACCTGCTGGTGGTCGGCAAGCGCGAGGCCGAGGAAGGCAAGGTCGCGCTGCGCCGGCTGGGCAGCCAGGCGCAGACCTTCCTGACGCTCGACGAAGCGGTGCAGATGCTGCGCGACGAGGCGCGCGCGCCGGATCTGCGCTGACGCTCGACGGCATCGACCCGCTCCCTTATGTTGCCCGGACATATAGGGGAGCGGAACGATGCGTATCTTGCTTGCTACTCTGATACTGTCGGCGCCCCTTTCCGCCATGGCGCAGACCGGCATCAACGGACAGATCGGCGGGGCCGGAACGAGCGTCCACGACAATAACGGGCGTATCGATCGCGAGCGTGCCGCCGGGCGGCTGTCGCGCAGCGATGCCCGGCGCGCGAAGGCCGAGAATGGCATCACCGACGATCTGGCGCAGCGTTATGGCAGCGACGGGCGGATGACCGATGCCGAGCAAGCCGAGATCACGAACCGCAACAATGCGATGCAGAGCATCCTCAACGCACCGGCCCGGAACGGGCCGAAGCGCTGAGGGGCGAATCTGTGTTCCTAAGCCCTCTCCCCGCCGGGGAGAGGGTTTGGGTGAGAGGCCGGAGTCTCACCGAGACCGCCCTCTCTGCGAGGCCCAAACCCCTCTCCCAACCCTCTCCCCAAGGGGGAGAGGGCTTTGACGGCGCACCCGCTTCCCTTCGCTCGTACGATGCCCTATATTGAGAGGGTAACCGATACAGGAGAAATACCCATACGTCCTCCCATGATGCGCCGTCCGATGCAGGCGCCTCCGATGAACGGCCCGCGGTTCAATGAGTGGATCCAGAGCCCAAAGGTCCGCGTGATCGATCACGAGGGAGAGAACCTTGGCGTGATGTACACGCGCGAGGCGATGGAGCAGGCGCGCGAGGTCGGGCTCGACCTGGTCGAAGTGTCGCCCAACGCCGATCCGCCCGTCGCCAAGTTCCTCGACGTCGGCAAGTTCAAGTACGAGGCGCAGAAGAAGGCGAACCTCGCCCGCAAGTCGCAGAAGACGCAGGAGATCAAGGAGATCAAAATGCGTCCGAACATCGACGATCACGATTACGACACCAAGATGAAGAAGGTCGCCGAATTCATCGAGGAAGGCGATAAGGTGAAGGTCACGATGCGCTTCCGCGGTCGCGAGCTGAGCCATGGCCAGCTCGGCATGAACGTGCTGCAGCGAGTCGCCGAGCAGGTGCAGGAAATCGCCAAGGTGGAAGCCTATCCGCGCATGGAAGGCCGCCAGATGCTGATGGTGCTCGCGCCCAAGTAAGCGCGGCGGATTTTCCAGCCTGCCGTAACGTCCGCCGCGCCTGATCCGCGCGGCGGCGTTGTATTTGTCGGACAGTGTTTTCCAAAATCACCGGCCGACCTTCTAAAATGGCTGGACGTAGGCGGCTTCTGCGTTACGCTCACCCAATACCGAACCTTCAAAGAGTTCGGATGACATTGGGAGAGAGATAGCGCCATGCGTCTTACCGCCACCCTTCTGTCCACCGCCGCCGCGGTGCTGGCGATGCCGGCCCTGGCGCAGGACCAGACGAGCCCCGTCACCACCAACGCCGCGGTCGCCGGACAAAGCGACACCGCCGCCGCGCAAGCCGGCGACACCGGCCAGCTCAATGCCGGTGACATCGTCGTGACCGCGACGCGGCGCGCCGAGCGGCTCGCCGACGTGCCGATCTCGATCAACGCGGTCAGCCAGGCCGCCTTGCAGAACTCCGGCGCCACCGACATCCGCCAGCTCGCGCAGCTCGCGCCGTCGCTCAACGTCTCGTCGACCGGATCGGAGGCGAATGCCTCGGCGCGCGTCCGCGGCATCGGCACGGTCGGCGACAATCCCGGGCTCGAAAGCTCGGTGACGGTGTTCATCGACGGCGTGTACCGCAGCCGGACCGGCTCGGGGCTCAACGATCTCGGCGAAGTCGACCGCGTCGAGGTGCTGCGCGGGCCGCAGGGGACGTTGTCGGGCCGCAATTCCTCGGCGGGCGCGATCAACATCTATACCAAGGCGCCGTCGTTCGACTTCGGCGGCTATGCCGAGGGGACGTACGGCAACTACGATTTCTACCGCGTCGCAGGCGCGATCACCGGACCGATCGTCAAGGATCTGCTGGCGTTCCGAATCGACGGCGTCGCCTCGAAGCGCGACGGCTTCTATCGCGACGTCGTCAACGACACCGATTACAACGACCGCAACCGCTGGTTCGTGCGCGGGCAATTGCTGCTCGAACCCTCGCCGGACTTCTCGGTGCGGCTGATCGGCGATTATACGTGGCGCAACGAGAAATGCTGCGGCGCCGTCTATGTCGACACGCGCGAGAAGACCGATCCGACCCCGGGCACGCCGGGCGACTATGCGATCAACCCGGCGGGCAATCGCATCGTCAGCGTGATGCAGCAGGTCGCGGCGCTGCGCGGCTATTCGGCGGGCAGCGTCTTCCCGGCCGGCAACGATCCGTACAGCCGCCGCATCGCCTTCACGCCGGGCCGTGCCTATTCGAACGTCACCAAGGATTATGGCGGCTCGGGGCAGATCGACTGGAATCTGGGCAGCGCCGCGCTGACCTCAATCACTGCGTATCGCGAGTACAAGTCCGACGGCGCGAACGACATCGACGCCAATGTCCTCGACATCGGCTATCGCCCGGATGACGGAAACAACTACCGGCGATTCCATACCTTCACGCAGGAATTGCGGCTGAACGGCGAGGCGTTCGGCGACCGACTCAACTGGTTGATCGGCGGCTTCTTCAGCAACGAGGATCTGCAGGTCGTCGACAATCTGAAGTTCGGGCGTGATTACGGCGCGTTCGCCGCCTGCCGGATCGTCGCGACGATCAATCCCAATGCGGCGCTGCGCAACCCGGCCAATCCGGGCTGCCTGAGTGCGGCGGGGTCGGCGATCCTGCAGGGGCAGGTGCCGGGCACGACCGCGGCCTTTGGTGCCGCGACCCCGATCGTGCTGGGTAGCATTCGCCTGCTCTCGACGCTCAACGATCTCGGCACGACGCGCGACGTCTACAACCAGAACAGCAAGAGCTTTGCGGTCTTTACGCACAACATCTTCCGGCTGACCGACAAGCTGTCGCTGACCGCCGGCCTGCGCTGGACCCGCGAGCAGAAGGATTTCGACGCCACCTTCGGCAATAACAATACCGTCTGTCCGCAGGTGCAATCGCTGCTGAGTGCCACGCCCCAGGCCGGCAATTTGTTCAACAATCCGCAGCTGGCCGCACTGACCCGTGGCATCGCGACGCTGGCCTGCACGGGCAATTCGTCCAGCGCGCTCAACGGCCGGACGATCAATGACAAGCTGCGCGAGAATCAGGTGACCGGGACGGCGGTGCTGAGCTGGAAACCGACCGACCGGTTGATGACCTATGCCAGCTATTCGCGCGGCTACAAGGCAGGTGGGTATAATCTCGATCGGTCGGATCTCGGCGACGCCTACAATCCCGCGACGATCGCCAATATCGATGCCAGCCGGCTGCGCTTCGATCCCGAGACGGTTAATGCCTATGAGGTCGGGCTGAAATATTCGAGCCGGCAGTTCACCTTCAACCTCGCCGGCTTCCGGTCGGAGTTCAAGAACTTCCAGCTCAATACCTTCAATGGCACCAATTATGTCGTAGAGAATATCGGCTCGTGCTCGGACGGGTTGAACGGGGCGGATCGCGACAATTCGCTGGCGACCGGTGCGTGCACCGGCGACGTCCGCTATGGCGTGGTCAGCCAGGGGTTCGAGGCGGAGGCGGGATTCTATCCGGCCGAACATCTGGCGATCAACATGGGCTATACGTTCGCCGACACGAAGTACCGCCGCAATCTGGTCGGTTCGGACGCGGGCGCGGCGCTCGATCCGGCGCTGTTCCTGCTATCGGGATCGCAGATGTCGAACGCGCCGCGCAACGTCATCACCACGTCGGTGAGCTGGAACCCGCCGATCGGCAGCTCCGGCATGTCGGCGCTGTTCTACGTCGACCAGCGCACGGTGTCGGATTACAATACCGGTTCGGACCTGTTCATCGAGAAGGAGCAGGACGGCTTCACGTTGCTCAATGCGCGCGTCGGGTTGCGCGGCAATCAGGATCGCTGGGCGGTCGAGGTGTGGGCGCAAAATCTGCTCGACACCAATTACCAGCAGGTGGCGTTCAACGCGCCGTTCCAAGGTGCGGGCAGCCTCCAGCAGGTGCAGGCGTTCGGCGGGGTCGGCAACCAGCTGTTCGCGTCGTTCCTCGCCGAGCCGCGGACGTATGGGTTGACGCTGCGGACGCGGTTCTGAAGTGAGCTTCAGCCCGAAGGGCGCCGACCGCTAACCGCCAGTTCCCGTCATCCCGGACTTGATACGGGATCCCGCTTCTTCCTTCCGTTTCCACGAAGAAGCGGGGACCCGGATCAAGTCCGGGGCGACGGCCGCAAAGGTCAGTACGCCCGCCCGACCAGCACGCGCTCCACGGCGGCATCGCCGGTGAAGATGCACGCGCTGTCCGCCGCCGCCTGTCCCATCGGCGCGTTGCGCAGAGTCAGCTTGAGCGCCTTCAGCCGCTCGACCACCGCGTCGAGCGCCGCGCCGGTCGGGCGCGACCATTGCACTTCCAGCCAGCCGGGGTTCTTCGCGCCCTCGGCGAAATGTGCCTCGACCTGCGCCCAGTCGCTGGCGGGCGCGATGTTCGCCTCCAGCCGTGCCTTCGCCTGATCGAACAGTGCCTGCTGGATGTCGGCGAGCAGCGCCGCGACCCCGCCCGCAAAGCCGTCGCGCGCCACCGCCGTGCTGTCGAGCTTGCCGTCTTCGCGGTACAGGCGATCGCGGCGGATCACCGAAATGTTGCCCGCCGCCATGTCGCGCCCGCCGACCTCGATCACGAGCGGCGCGCCCTTCTTGATCCAGCCCCAGCGCTTGTTCGTCGCCTTGACCGGCTTGAGGTCGAGCAGCGCGCGTACCGGCTCGCCGAACGCGCTTTCCGCCGCCAGCGCCTGCTGCAACTCGCGGCAATAGCTCACCAGCGCCTCGTCCTCGGGCGTGTCGCGGAGCATCGGGACGATCACCACCTGCCACGGCGCGACGCGCGGCGGCACGCGCAGCCCGTCGTCGTCGCCGTGGACCATGATGAGCGCGCCGATCATCCGCGTCGACACGCCCCAGCTGGTCGTCTGCGCATGTTCCAGCTGCCCCTCGGCATTCTGAAAGCGGATGTTCTGCGCCTTTGCAAAATTGGTGCCGAGGAAGTGCGACGTGCCGGCCTGCAGCGCCTTGCCGTCCTGCATCATCGCCTCGATCGACCAGGTGCCGACCGCGCCGGGGAAGCGCTCGTTCTCGGGCTTCTCGCCCGCGATCACCGGCACGGCGACGCAATTCTCGGCGAAGTCGCGATAGACTTCGAGCATCTTGAGCGTTTCCTCGCGCGCCTCGTCGGCGGTGGCGTGCGCGGTATGGCCCTCCTGCCACAGGAATTCGGCGGTGCGCAGGAACATGCGCGTCCGCATTTCCCAGCGAACGACGTTCGCCCATTGGTTGATCAGCACCGGCAAATCGCGCCACGATTGCACCCAACGCGCGAAGGCGTGGCCGATCACCGTCTCGCTGGTCGGGCGGACGACGAGCGGCTCCTCCAGCTTGGCGGCGGGATCGGGGACCAGCCCGCCCTTCCCGTCGGCGATCAGCCGGTGATGCGTTACGACCGCCATCTCCTTGGCGAAGCCTTCAACATGGCTGGCTTCCTGCTCGAAATAGCTGAGCGGGATGAAGACCGGGAAATAGCAATTCTCGTGGCCGGTCGCCTTGATGCGATCGTCGAGCAGGCGCTGGAACCGCTCCCAGATGCCATAGCCCCATGGCCGGATGACCATGCAGCCGCGCACGCCCGATTCCTCGGCCATGTCGGCCTCGGTGATGACGGATTGATACCAGGCGGCGAAGTCGGCCTCGCGGGTGACGGGGAGCGCATGTTTCATGCGCGCGGCGATAGCGGCAAAAGCGCCCGCTCGCCAAGCGGCAACGCACGGGGTTCCTTTGACGGAGTGCGGCGGTTAGGGACGACCTATGTCGGGTGATCGCGTCCTGAAGGGCATCGCCCTGCGCCTGTTGGCGATTTTCTTCCTCTCCACGATGTCGGCGCTGGTGAAGCTGGCCGAGACGCGCGGCGCGTCGCTGCCCGAGACGATGTTCTGGCGACAGGCGTGCGCGCTGCCGGTGGTGCTGGGGTTCGTCGCGGCGACGCGGGGGTTGGGGTCGCTGCGCACCGCGCGGATCAAAGGGCATCTGGCGAGGTCACTGGTTGGCGTGGTGGGGATGGTGTTCACGTTCGGCGCGGTGCTGCTGCTGCCGCTCGCCGAGGCGACGACGTTCCAATTCACGGTGCCGATCTTCGCGACGATCCTCGGCGCGCTGGTGCTGGGCGAGCGGACCGGCGTGCAGCGCTGGGGTGCGGTGCTGGTCGGGTTCGCGGGCGTGCTGATCGTCGCGCAGCCGGGCGGCGGCACGCATGTCCCGCTGTTCGGGGCGATCGTCGGGTTGCTGGCAGCGTTGTTCGTCGCGTTGGTCGCGATCCTGCTGCGGCAATTGCGCGACGAGCCGTCGGGGACGACGGTGTTCTGGTTCTCGATATTGACGCTGCCGCTGATCGCGGTGCCTTATGCCTTCCACCTCAAGGCGCATGATCCGCTGACGTGGCTGAACCTCGCGGCGATCGGCGTGGTCGGCGGGTGCGGGCAACTGGCGCTGACCGGCGCGGCGAAGCTGGCGCCGGTGACGACGGTGGTGCCGATGGACTATTCGGGGCTGATCTGGGCGACGCTGTACGGCTGGCTGCTGTTCGGGGTGCTGCCGAGCACGATGACATGGGTGGGCGCGCCGGTGATTATCGCGAGCGGGCTGTTCATCGTGTGGCGCGAGCAGCGGCTGGGGAAGCAGCAGACGGTGACGGCGGCGCCGGAGGATTGAGCGGCGCTACGTCACTGCGAGCGTAGCGAAGCAATCCAGGGCGTCTTGGTCCGGCTCTGGATTGCTTCGCTACGCTCGCAATGACGGTATCGACCTACTCCGCCGCCTCTGCCACCTCGACCGGCGGCTTCCACGTCAGCACCGGCTTGCGCGCCGCGAGCGTCTCGTCGAGGCGTGCACGCGGGGCGAAGTGCGGGGCGGTCTTGAGCGACGGGTCGCCCGCCTTCGCCCGCTCGGCCACTGAACGCAGCGCGGCGATGAACTGGTCGAGCGCGGCGCGGCTTTCCGTCTCGGTCGGCTCGATCAGCATCGCACCGTGGACGACCAGCGGGAAATACATGGTCATCGGGTGGAAGCCCTCGTCGATCAGCGCCTTGGCGGCGTCGATCGTCGAGAAGCCGGCCGCAAAGCCCTTATCCGAGAAGATCGCCTCGTGCATGCACGGCCCCGACCCGGCGAACGGTGCGTCGAGCACGTCCTCCAGCGAGCGCAGCACGTAATTGGCGTTGAGCACCGCGTCCTCGGCGACCTGCTTCAACCCGTCCGCGCCGTGGCTGAGGATGTACGCCAGCGCGCGGGTGAACATGCCCATCTGGCCGTGGAAGGCGACCATGCGCCCGAACGTGTCGGGGTGGTCGTCGCCGGCGGTCTCTTCTTCGATCAGCTGGATGTGCCCGTCGGCCATCCGCGCGGTGAACGGCAGCGGGCCGAACGGCGCGAGCGCCTCCGACAGCACCACCGGCCCCGAGCCCGGCCCGCCCCCGCCGTGCGGGGTCGAGAAGGTCTTGTGCAGGTTGATGTGCATCGCATCGACGCCGAGGTCGCCGGGCCGCACGCGCCCGACGATCGCGTTAAAGTTCGCGCCGTCGCAATAGACGTAGCCGCCCGCGGCGTGGACCGCGTCGCTGATCTCCTTGAGATCGCGCTCGAACAGTCCGCAGGTGTTCGGGTTGGTGATCATCACCGCCGCGACGTCCGGTCCGAGCCGCGCTTTGAGCGCTGCGGTGTCGACGCGGCCGTCGGCGGTCGCGGGGATGTCCTCGACCGTGAAGCCCGCGAAGGCCGCGGTCGCCGGGTTGGTGCCGTGTGCGCTTTCGGGCACCAGCACGACCTTGCGGTGGCCCTCGCCGCGCTTCTCCAGCGCCGCCTTGATGCACAGGATGCCGCACAGCTCGCCGTGCGCGCCGGCCTTGGGGCTCATCGCGACGCCGTACATGCCGGTCAGCTTGATCAGCCACACCGCCAGTTCGTTGATGACGCCCAGCGCGCCCTGCACGGTGTCGACCGGCTGGAGCGGGTGGATGTCGGCGAAGCCCGGCATCCGCGCGACCTTCTCGTTCAGGCGCGGATTGTGCTTCATCGTGCACGAACCAAGCGGGAACAGCCCGAGGTCGATCGCGTAATTCTGGCGGCTGAGGCGGGTGTAGTGGCGCACCGTCTCCTGCTCCGACAGGCCGGGGAGGCCGATCGGGGTAGTGCGTTGGAGGGTTCCGAGCTTGTTAAGCCCTCTCCCCTCTGGGGAGAGGGTTGGGTGAGGGGCTGATGTCTCACCGAGACCGACCTCTCCGTGAGACACCGGCCCCTCACCCCTGCCCTCTCCCCGGAGGGGAGAGGGAGCAGTGGCAAAATCTACCCCCGTCGTCTCGGTCGAGCCGATCTCGAAGATCAGCGGCTCTTCGAGCATCAGCGCCTTGTTGCCGGTGAAGGTGGGCGCAGCGCCCTCGCCCTTGACGGGGGCGGTCGGCTTCCAGCCGCTTGCGTTGATGCTCATGCCAGTGCCTCCTCAAGCGCGGTCGCCAGCGCCTCGATATCCTCGTCGGTCGCGGTCTCGGTGACCGCGACGATCAGCCCGTTCGCCAGCGCGTCCTCGCCCGGGTACAGCCGGCCGAGCGACACGCCTGCCAGCACGCCCTTGTCGGCGAGCGCGCGCACGACCGGTCGCGCCTCCCGTCCGATATCGAGCGTGAATTCGTTGAAGAACGTGTCGTTGACGACGCGCACGCCCGGCACCTTGGCCAGCCGGTCCGCCGCACGGCACGCACCCGCGTGGTTGAGCGCCGCCAGTTGTCGCAGCCCCGCCTCGCCCAGCAAGGTCATATGGATCGAGAACGCCAGCGCACACAGCCCGGAATTGGTGCAGATGTTGCTGGTCGCCTTTTCGCGGCGGATGTGCTGCTCGCGGGTGGAGAGCGTCAGCACGAAGCCGCGACGGCCATCGGCATCGACGGTCTGCCCGCACAGCCGGCCCGGCATCTGGCGGACGTATTTTTCCTTGCAGCCGAACAGACCGACATACGGACCGCCGAACTGGAGCCCGACGCCGAGCGACTGGCCTTCGCCGACGACGATGTCGGCGTCCATCTCGCCGGGGGCGCGCAACGCGCCGAGCGCGACCGGCTCGGTGACGACCGCGATCAGCAGCGCCTTCTTCGCATGGCAGGCATCGGCCAGCGGGGTCAGGTCGGCGATGCGGCCGAGGATGTCGGGATATTGGACGACGACGCACGACGTGTCGTCGTCGATCTTGGCGATCAGCGCGTCGAGATCGGTGTCGGCGGAGAGCGCCGGCAGCGCGGTGTCGAGTACGTCGCCGGTGTACTTGGCCATCGTCTTCGCGACCGAGACGTAATGCGGGTGCAGCCCGCCCGACAGGATCGCCTTGCCGCGCCGCGTGATGCGGCGCGCCATGCCGATCGCTTCCCAGCACGCGGTCGAGCCGTCGTACATGCTGGCGTTCGCGACATCGGTGCCGAGCAAGGCGGCGACCTGCGTCTGGAACTCGAACAGCATCTGGAGCGTGCCCTGCGCGATCTCCGGCTGATACGGCGTATAGGCGGTCAGGAACTCGCCGCGCTGGATCAGGTGATCGACGCTGGCGGGAACGTGATGGCGATACGCCCCGGCCCCCAGGAAGAACGGCACCTCGCCCGCCACCGTGTTCTTGCGCGCGAGAGCGGCCATGTGGCGCTCGACCGCCAGCTCGCTGGCGTGGTTGGGCAGATCGTGGATCGGGCCGTCGAGCCGCGCGGCCTCGGGCACGTCGGCGAACAGCGCGTCGATCGACGATGCGCCGATCACGGCCAGCATGTCCTGGCGGTCGGTGGGGGTCAGGGGCAGGTAGCGCATTTTGTCATTCTCCCCCCTCCCCGGCGGGGAGGGGTCGGGGGAGGGGTAGCGTCCGGGGGTACGGGCAGCAGCGGACGGAACGGCTGACGTTCCGCGAGCACGCGCCCCTCCCCAACCCCCTCCCCGATGGGCAGGGGGCTATGTTACGTCACAGCTTCGCGACGAAGGCGGCGTAGGCGGTTTCGTCCATCAGCGCGTCGAGCTCGGACGCGTCCGACAGCGTGATCTTGAAGAACCAGCCCTCGCCCTCCGGGTCGCTGTTAACCAGCGCCGGCTCGTCAGTCAGCGCCGGATTGCCTTCGAGCACCGTACCCGAAACCGGCGAATAGACGTCCGACGCGGCCTTGACGCTCTCGACCACCGCGGCCTCGTCGCCCTTCGCCAGCGAGCGGCCCGCGTCAGGCACTTCGACGAACACGATGTCGCCGAGCTGGCCCTGCGCATAGTCGCTGATGCCGACCGTGCCGGTGTCGCCATCGACGTCGATCCACTCGTGATCCTCGGTGAAATAACGGCTCATCTTTACTTCACTCCTCGGAAGTAGCGGTGGGGAACAAAGGGCATGGCGGTGACGGTGGCGCGGTGCGCCTTGCCACGCTGCGACAAGGTGACGACGGTGCCGGGCACGGCATCGGCGAGCGGGACATAAGCCATCGCGATCGGCGCGCCGACCGTCGGGGCGAAGCCGCCGCTGGTGACACGGCCGACGACCGTGCCTGCGGCGTCGAGCACGTCGGCGCCCTCGCGGACCGGCTGACGCCCCTCGACCAGCAGCCCGACGCGCTTGGTGGCGGGGCCATTCTCGCGCTCGGCGAGGATGCGCGCCGCGCCGGGAAAGTCGGCGGCCTCGCGGCGGCGCTTGAACAAGGCAAAGCCGAGATCGGCCTGCACCGGGGTGATCGCGGGATCGAGATCGTGGCCGTAGAGCGGCAGTCCGGCCTCGAGCCGCAGCGAGTCCCGCGCGCCGAGCCCGATCGGCTTGATTTCGGGCTGCGCGACCAGCGCATCGGCGAACGCCTCGGCGGCCTCGGCGGGCACCGACATCTCGACGCCGTCCTCGCCGGTATAGCCCGAGCGGCTGATCCACAGCGCATGGCCGTTCCACTCGAACGCGCCGGCCTGCATGAAGGTCAGCGCCGCGACGCCGGGCACCAGCCGCGCGACCGCCTCGACCGCCTTCGGGCCCTGCACCGCGAGCAGCGCGTGGTCTTCCATCATGTTGAGCGTGATGTCGTCGGGCAGATGCTCGATCATGTGCGCGACGTCGTCGTACTTGGTCGCGCCGTTGACGACCATGTAGATGCGATCCGGCGCCTGCGGCGTCAGCATCAGATCGTCGAGCACCCCGCCCTCCTCATTGAGGAGCAGCGAATAGCGCGCCTTGTTGAGCGGTGCGTCGCTGATCGCGGCGGGCATCAATGCCTCGAGCGCGGTCGCGACGCCCTCGCCGGTGATCGACAGCTGGCCCATGTGGCTGACGTCGAACAGCCCGGCGTTCTCGCGCGTCCACAGGTGCTCGGCCATGATGCCTTCGTACTGGACGGGCATGTGATAGCCGGCGAACTCGACCATCCGGCCGCCCTTCGCGCGGTGCCAGGCGTCGAGCGGGAGCGTCAGGATCTCCAGCGGTTCGAAACCGTCGTCTTCATGGGTAACGGGCGTATCGCTCATCACAGGTCTTCCGTCGCAAGAGGCCGGTCGCGCGGGGCCGAAGCCCGCTGGCAATCCGAATGTCCCCCTCTGTCACGGAACCTGAGAGCTTTCCCCGGACGCGCCGGGTTACCCCTTCGGTGGGTGTGCGGGCACGCCCGCATACCGCTTTCCAGAGTGTCGATCGGCCGGCGCGGTCCCTTCTGCCTGAGAGATTCCGGGGTGGTTGCTCCTTCGGCGGCGGCTGATGACCTGAAAGGCCGGCCGCGCTCTCCCGCGCCTGCCCATGCCCCTTGCGCGGCATCGACTGAAGCGCCCTCTACGCCCGCCGTGGCACGAGTCAATCGCGGAGTGGAGCCGTTACGCGCGCGGCACGTTCATCACGCAGGAGAAGGAGATCGCTGATGGACACTGCTACCTCCCCGGTCGTCGAGCGGATCGCGCGCGTGCTCGCCGCGCAACACCTCAGCGCCAACGGTCACGGCACCGTCGAGTCGCCCAGCGCGCTGGTCGATGCGCAGTGGAAGGATCACCGCGACGATGCGATCGCGGTGCTGCACACGATGCGCGCGCCAAGCCCCGCGATGGCGGCGGCCGGCGATGTTGCCGTTTGGGAGCGGATGGTGCTGGCGGCGATCGCGGAGGCGAAGCCCGGGATCGTCATGTAGCGGCGCGACGGTCCACGGCCCAGGACACGGCAAGCACGATCAGCCCCGCGACGGCGAGCGCCGCGCCGACCGGTCCGGTCGACGTCCAGCCCCAACCGGCGGCGATCGCCATCCCGCCCAGCCACGGCCCCAGCGCATTGGCGGTGTTGAACGCCGAATGATTGAGCGCCGCCGCCAGCGCCTGAGCATCGCCCGCCACGTCCATCAGCCGGGTCTGCAGCACGGTGCCGAGCGACCCGCCGATCCCGATCGCGACCATCGCCACCAGCACGGTCGCGAAATGCTGCGCCGCCACCGGCCAGAGCAGCAGCGCGACGATGCTCCATACCAGCACCGCAGCCGCGGTCGGCAGCAAGGCGCGGTCGGCGAATTTGGGCACGATCAGATTGCCCGCGGTCATGCCGACGCCGAACGCGGCAAGCGCGAACGGCACCATGCGCGGGCCGACCTGCGTCACGTCGGCCATCGTGTCCGCCAGATAGGTGTAGACCGCGAACAATCCGCCGAAGCCGATCGCGCCGATGCCGAGCGTCAGCCACACCTGCGGACGCTTGAGCGCGCGCAGTTCCGACAGCGGGCTCGCCGCCGGATCGCCACGATCGCGTGGCGCGAAGATCGCGACCAGCGCAGCGGTGAGCGCCGCCAGCCCCGCGACGACGATGAAGCACGACCGCCAGCCGAGCAATTGCCCCATGAAATTGGCGAGCGGCACGCCGACGATCGTCGCGACCGTCAACCCCAGCATGACGCGCGCCACCGCCTGCGTCCGCCTGCCCGCATCGACCAGCGACGCCGCGACGAGCATCGCGATCCCGAAATAGGCGCCGTGCGGCAGCCCGGCCATGAAGCGGAACAGCATCATCCAGCCATAACTGGGCGCCAGCGCGGAAAGGCCGTTGCCGAGCGCGAACAGCGTCATCAGCGCGATCAGCAGGTGCCGCCGCGCCATCCGCGCGCCGAGCACCGCGAGCAGCGGCGCACCCACCACCACGCCCAGCGCATAGGCGCTGATGACGTGCCCGGCGGTGGGCGCGTCGACACCGAGATCGCGCGCCATATCGGGGAGCAGGCTCATCGTCGCGAATTCGGTGGTGCCGATCGCGAACCCGCCAACCGCGAGCGACAAATGGATAATGCCGACGGGTGCGGTGCGCACGTCGGCGATGGCGGTGGCCATGCGAGTTCCCCGATTTCGGCTATTCTGGTGAAGCGCATAGCTGGTGATGCTGCGGTGCAGCGTCAAGAGGCGCGTCGGTCGTTCCAACCCAGCCGTCGCTCCTGCGGAGGCAGGAGCCTATGGCTGTTCGTGGAGGCGCGACGCATCTGACACACAAGCGAACGGGGACTGTGTCTGGCGTTACGCGACAATCGACAGACATGGGCCCCTGCCTGCGCAGGGGCGACGGTTCGGGTGGGGCCGTCACCTGCCCCCCCCGTCGTCATCCCGGACTTGATCCGGGATCCCGCTTCTTCCTTCTACCAAGCAAGTGTCTTCCTTCTACCAAGCAAGTGCGTGGCGGTTCACGCCACCGGCGTCAACCGCAGCAACCGCCCCTGCGAGTCGCCGCCATCCTCCAGCACATAGATCGCGCCATCCGGCCCTTGCTCCACCTCGCGGATCCGTGCCCCCAGCGACCATTGATCGCCCTTGCTGGCGTTCGTGCCGTTCAGATCGACCCGCACCAGCGACTGCGACGACAGCCCGCCGATGAAGGCGTCGCCCTTGTATTGCGGGAACAGGTCGCCCGAATAGATCATCAGCCCGCCCGGCGAGATCACCGGATTCCACCACACCTTCGGCGCTTCGAAGCCATCGCCGGGCGCGTGATCCGGGATGTCGCTGCCGTCGTAGTTCGACCCGTTCGAGACGTTCGGCCAGCCGTAATTGCGGCCCGGCAGGATCAGATTGACCTCATCCCCGCCTTTCGGCCCCATCTCCTGCTCCCACAGATTGCCCTGTGCATCGAAAGCGAGGCCGAGCAGGTTGCGGTGGCCATAGCTCCACACTTCGGGAAGAAATCCCTGCGCCGCGAGCGGGTTGTTCGCCGCCGGTTTGCCGTCGGGGGTGAGCCGCAGCACCTTGCCCAGCGAGCCGCCTTTATCCTGCGCGGGCGTGAACTTCTGCCGGTCGCCGTTGGTGAAGAACAGATATTGGCCGTCGGGTGAGAAAGCGATGCGCCCCGAATAATGGCCATCGCCCGTCACGAGCGGCGTGGCGCGGTACAATGTTTCGATCGACGCCAGCCGTTCGGCCCCGGCGTCACCCGAGAGCACGCCGCGCGCAAGCACCACGCCCCTGCCACCCTGGCCACCGGCCGAATAGCTGAAATAGACCCGCTTGCTTGTCGCGAAATCGGGGGCGAGCACCACGTCCATCAACCCGCCCTGCCCAGCCGAGTCGACGTCGATGGTCGCGATCGTGCGTCGCGACGATCCATCGGCAGCGACGAGCAGCAGGTCACCCTTCTTCTCGGTGACGAGCATCCGGCGATCGGGAAGGAAGGTCATGGCCCAGGGCGCGTCGAAATCGGCCACCACCGCGCGGGCGAACGGCGTCCCGGCCACCGGCGTGCCGCTGGGCAATGGCGAGGGCGACGGGCTCGGCGTCGGGGCGGGCGCGACCGGGGCATCGGCGATCGGCTGCACCGCGGCCGAATCCTCACCATTGCAGGCGGCTGCGGCGCTCAGCGCGACGGCAGCGAACGCGAGACGATACAGCAACCCTCTTCTCCTTTTCACGCAGATTTCACCCAACAAACCCGCGTTCCCGGCATTGTTCCACCCCCTTGGGTCAGGTGCTTGCGACGGTGACGAAGTGGCGCTATATGGACCGTGCTTTCTCTTACATCGTCAGGTGATAAGGGGCTGCGGGGCTCGCTCCGCGGCGGCAAGAAACGCATGTGCGGTAGGTGCTTTTGAACGACATCACTCCCCTCGTCCGGTTGATCGAGCCAGAAGCCGAGGCGCTCGGCTTCGCGCTGGTGCGCGTCCGGCTGTTCGGCAAGGACGACGAGCGCACGTTGCAGATCATGGCCGAGCGGCCCGACACGCGGCAGCTGAACATCGACGATTGCGCCGAACTGTCGCGCCGCATCTCGGACAAGCTCGACGCGCTGGAGGAAGCCGGCAAGGACCCGATCGAGGGCGCGTACCGGCTGGAAGTGTCGTCGCCGGGCATCGACCGCCCGCTGACCCGCAAGCAGGACTTCATCGACTGGGCCGGGCATGAGGCGCGCATCGTGCTGACCGAGGCGGTCGACGGGCAGAAGCAGTTCAAGGGCGACCTCGAAGGCATCGGCGCCGACGGGATGATCGCGATCCGCCACCCGCGTACCGGCGTGCTGGAGCAGGTGCCGTTCGCGCTGATCGCCGATGCCAAGCTGGTGCTGACCGATCGCCTGATCGAGGCCACCGTCCCGCTCTCGATGGAGGGTGCGGAAGAAGAAATTCAGATAACGTCCACGGACGAAGAAGAGGAAACCCACTGATGGCCACCGGCGTCACCGCCAATCGTGCGGAGCTGATCGCGATCGCCAACTCGGTCGCTTCGGAGAAGATGATCGACAAGGCGATCGTCATCGAGGCGATGGAGGACGCGATCCAGCGCGCCGCGCGCACGCGCTATGGCCAGGAAATGGACATTCGCGCGAAGCTGGACCCGAACAACGGCGACCTGCGCTTGTGGCGCGTCGTCGAGGTGGTCGAGCTGGTCGACGACATCTACAAGCAGGTCGACGTCAACGGCGCGCAGAAGCTGCAGCCGGGCGCGAGCGTCGGCGACTATCTGGTCGATCCGCTGCCCCCGATCGAGTTCGGTCGCATCCAGGCGCAGGCCGCCAAGCAGACGATCTTCCAGAAGGTCCGCGACGCCGAGCGCGAGCGCCAGTATGAAGAGTTCAAGGAACGCGCCGGCGAGATCATCACCGGCGTCGTCAAGCGCGTCGAGTTCGGCCATATCGTCGTCGATCTCGGCCGCGCCGAGGGCGTCATCCGCCGCGACCAGCAGATCCCGCGCGAGGTGGTGCGCGTCAACGACCGCATCCGCTCGCTGATCCTGAAGGTGGTGCGCGAGAACCGCGGCCCGCAGATCTTCCTGAGCCGCGCGCATCCCGACTTCATGAAGAAGCTGTTCGCGCAGGAAGTGCCGGAAATCTACGACGGCATCATCGAGATCAAGGCCGCGGCGCGCGATCCGGGCAGCCGCGCCAAGATCGGCGTCATCTCGCACGATTCGAGCATCGATCCGGTCGGCGCGTGCGTCGGCATGAAGGGCAGCCGCGTGCAGGCCGTCGTGCAGGAGATGCAGGGCGAGAAGATCGACATCATCCCCTGGTCGCCCGACACCGCGACCTTCGTCGTCAATGCGTTGCAGCCGGCGAACGTCGCGCGCGTGGTGATCGACGAGGAAGAGGATCGCATCGAGGTGGTCGTCCCCGACGATCAGCTGAGCCTCGCGATCGGTCGTCGCGGCCAGAACGTTCGCCTCGCCAGCCAGTTGACCGCCAAGGCGATCGACATTCTGACCGAGACCGACGCCAGCGAGAAGCGCCAGCAGGAGTTCGTCAAGAATTCCGAGACCTTCCAGAACGAGCTGGACGTCGACGAGACGCTGGCGCAGCTGCTGGTCGCCGAAGGCTTCGGCGCGCTGGAAGAGGTCGCTTATGTCGAGCTGGACGAGCTGGCCGGGATCGAGGGCTTCGACGAGGATCTCGCGCAGGAGCTGCAGAGCCGTGCGCAGGAAGCGCTCGATCGTCGCGAACAGGCCAATCGCGAGGAGCGGCAGGCGCTGGGCGTCGAGGATGCGCTGGCCGAGCTGCCGTATCTGACCGAGGCGATGCTGGTCACGCTCGGCAAGGCCGGGATCAAGACGCTCGACGATCTCGCCGATCTGGCGACCGACGAGCTGGTCGAGAAGAAGCGCGCCGAGCCGCGCCGCCGCAACGACGATGCGCCGCGCCGCACCGATCGCCCGGAGAACAAGGGCGGCGTGCTCGGCGAATATGGCCTGACCGAAGAGCAGGGCAATGAGATCATCATGGCCGCGCGCGCGCACTGGTTCGACGACGAGCCGGCGGCCGAGACTGCTTCGGAGGATCAGGACGCCTGATGCCGTTCGTATCGATCCGACTGGCCGGCGCGGCGACGCGCGAGCAGAAAGCGGCGATCGTGGCGGACGTCACGACGTCGCTGGTCACGCGGCTGGGCAAGAACCCGGCCGCGGTGCAGATCGTGATCGAGGAAGTGTCGACCGAGAATTACGGTGCGGGCGGCCAGTTGCTGGCCGACCGCGACGCGCCCGTTGCCAAGGGAGACGCACATGCGGACCCCCGACAATGAGACGCTAGACGGCACCCCCGAACGCTCCTGCATCCTCACGCGCGAGCGCGCATCCCCCGCGGCGCTGATCCGGCTGGCGCTCGCCCCTGACGGGCGGGTGCTGCCGGACGTGCGCGCCAGGGCGCCCGGGCGTGGCGCGTGGATCGGGGTCGACCGCGCCGAACTGGAACAGGCGATCGCCAAGGGCAAGCTGCGCGGCGCGCTCGCGCGGGCGTTCAAGACCGGCGAGGTGACGATCCCCGACGACCTGCCTGCGCTGATCGCCGCCGCGCTGGAACGCAACGCGCTCGACCGGCTCGGGCTGGAGTCACGCGGCGGCACGGTGCTGACCGGCGCGGAGCGGATCGAGACCGCCGCGCGCGCGGGCAAGCTCCACGCGCTCTACCATGCCGCCGATGCGGCCGAGGACGGCTGCCGCAAGCTGGCGCAGGCGTGGAGGGTCGGCTCGGATCGCGAAGGTTCCGACGTCAGGGGCTTGGCACTGCCGGTCGCGCGCCCCATATTGTCGTTGGCGCTGGGCCGCGAAAATGTGGTACACATCGGCGTCATCGACCGCGCTGCGGCCAAACGACTCAGCGAAGCGCTCGATCGTTGGCTGCACTTTATCGGCCCTGATCTGAATACAGCACCTTGCGCTACGGCCGCGCAAGGCGCATCGGCGCCCGGCATTGCCAGGGCGACCGCTACCGGCCGTGAGACTGCACGAGGAATTTGAGTGAGCGAGACCGACAACGACAAGCCGAAACTCGGAATGCGCCAGCCGCTGGGGCTCAAGCGCACGGTCGAGACCGGCAAGGTGAAGCAGAGCTTCAGCCACGGCCGTAGCAATACGGTGGTGGTCGAGGTGAAGCGTCGCCGCGTGCTCGGTCCGCAAGGCGGTGCGCCCGAAGCGGCGACCCCGGCACCCGAGCCGACGCCCGCCCCCGCGGCGCCGGTCGCGCCCGCGCGCCCCGCCCCGCGCCCGCCGGTCTCGAATGAGACTCCGCAGGAGCGCCAGGCGCGTCTGCTGCGCGAGGCCGAGGACCAGCGGATGCACACGCTGGAGGAAACCCGCCGCCGCGAGGACGCCGAGCGTCAGCGCGCCGCCGAGGAAGAGCGTCGTCGCGCCGAAGAGCGTGCGCGTGCCGAGGCGGAAGCCGCCGCCAAGGCCGCCGAGCCGACGCCTGCCCCCACCCCCGCGCCGGAGCCGGTAGCGGCACAGCCCGCGCCGACGCCGGCTCCCGCGCCGGTCGAGGCGGCCGCGCCGGAGCCTGCGCCCGCGCCGACCCCCGCCCCTGCTCCGGCAGCCGAGGCGACGCCGGCACCGACCCCGGCGCCGGCCGCCGCAGCACCGACGCCGGCTCCTGCGCCGCGCCCCGCGCCGACGCCGGCCCCCGCGCCGACGCTGGCGTTGGGTCGCGACCCGTCGATGCCCGCGCCGCGCCGCTTCTCGCCGGTCGCGCGTCCCGAAATTCCCAAGCCGCAGCCCAAGCCGGCTCCGGCGCCCACCCCCACGCCGACCCCGGCAGCGTCGAACGCGGCGGGTGGCGGCAGCAGCAACGCGCCGCGCAGCCTGCCCAGTGGTCAGGCGACCCCGCGCAACAACACGCCGGCGCGTCCGCAGCAGCGTGATCGCAAGGGTGACGAGCGCCGCGGCGGCAAGCTGACCGTCAATCGTGCGCTCAACGAGGACGGCGCGCGCGCCCGCAGCCTCGCGGCGCTGAAGCGCGCCCGCGAGAAGGAAAAGCGTGGCTTCGGCGGCCCGCGCGAGCCGCAGGCCAAGCAGGTCCGCGACGTGCAGGTGCCCGAGGCGATCACGGTGCAGGAACTCGCGAACCGCATGGCGGAGCGCGGGGCCGATCTGGTCAAGACGCTGTTCAAGATGGGCATGCCCGTCACGATGACGCAGACGATCGACCAGGACACCGCCGAGCTGCTGGTGACCGAATTCGGCCACAACATCGTCCGCGTGTCGGATTCGGACGTCGATCTCGCGATCGACACCACCGAGGATGCGCCCGAGACGCTGCAGACGCGCCCGCCGGTCGTGACGATCATGGGCCACGTCGACCACGGCAAGACCTCGCTGCTCGACGCGCTGCGCGGCACCGACGTCGTGCGCGGCGAGGCCGGTGGCATCACCCAGCATATCGGCGCCTATCAGGTCACGCTGAAGGACAAGTCGAAGATCACCTTCCTCGACACGCCGGGCCACGAGGCGTTCACCGCCATGCGTGCGCGCGGTGCCGATGTCACCGACATCGTGGTGCTGGTGGTCGCCGCCGACGACGGGCTGATGCCGCAGACGATCGAGGCGATCAACCACACCAAGGCGTCGGGCAAGCCGATGATCGTGGCGATCAACAAGATCGACAAGCATGAGGCGAACGCGCAGCGCGTCCGCGAGCGGCTGCTCGAGCATGACATCCAGGTCGAGATGATGGGCGGCGAGACGCAGGACGTCGAAGTCTCCGCGCTCAAGAAGATCGGGCTCGACGAGCTGATCGAGAAGATCCAGCTCCAGGCCGAACTGCTCGACCTGAAGGCGAACCCGGATCGCGCCGCCGAGGGCAGCGTGATTGAGGCCAAGCTCGACAAGGGCCGTGGTCCGGTCGCGACCGTACTGGTGACGCGCGGCACGCTGCGGGTCGGCGACGTGTTCGTCGTCGGCGCGGAGAGCGGCAAGGTCCGCGCGCTGGTCGACGACAAGGGGCGTCAGCTCAAGGCGGCGGGTCCGTCGATGCCGGTCGAGGTGCTCGGCCTGTCGGGCACGCCGTCGGCGGGCGACCAGTTGCAGGTCGTCGAAAACGAGCAGCGCGCCCGCGAAGTCGCGGAATATCGCCAGAGCGTGCTCACGCAGAAGCGCACGACCTCGGCGCCGACCAGCCTCGAGAACATGTTCTCGGCGCTGCGCGCGAACGCCGCGATCGAGTATCCGCTGGTCGTGAAGGCCGATACGCAGGGCACGGTCGAGGCGATCGTCGCGTCGATCAACAAGATCTCGACCGATCTGATCCGCGCGCGCGTGCTGCACTCGGGCGTCGGCGGGATCACCGAGAGCGACGTGACGCTGGCGGGTGCCAGCGGCGCGCCGATCATCGGCTTCCACGTCCGCGCCAATGCCAAGGCACGCGAGATCGCCGAGCGGCAGAAGGTGGCGTTGAAATACTATGACGTCATCTACGACCTGATCGACGAGATCCGCGCCGGCATGGCGGGCGAGCTTGGGCCGGAGGCGTTCGAAACCGTCGTCGGTCGTGCGGAAATCCGCGAGGTCTTCTCGGCGGGCAAGCATGGCAAGGCCGCCGGTCTGCTCGTCACCGAAGGCGTCATCCGCAAGGCGCTCAAGGCGCGCATCACACGCAACGACGTCATCATCTACAATGGTGAGATCGCGTCGCTGCGCCGCTTCAAGGACGATGTGCCGGAAGTGCGCGCCGGTCTGGAGTGCGGCGTCACGTTCACGCAGAACTTCGTCGACATCAAGGCCGGGGATTATCTCGAAACCTTCGAGGTCGAGCTGCGCGAGCGCACGCTGTAATCGACTGTAAATAGCCCTCTCCCCTGTGGGGAGAGGGTTGGGTGAGGGGCCGACACGAACGCTGGTCTCGGTGAGACACCCTCCCCTCACCCCGCCCCTCTCCCCAGAGGGGAGAGGGAGTTATCCATGATGACCGACAAACCAGAAAAATCCGTTCGCACGCTGCGCGTCGGCGAGCAGGTTCGCCATATCCTGTCCGAAATCCTGCAGCGCGGCGACGTGCACGACGAGACGCTCGCCAGCCATATGGTCAGCGTCACCGAGGTGCGGATGTCGCCCGACCTGCGCCATGCGACGGTGTTCGTGAAGCCGCTGCTCGGCAAGGACGAGGAAGCGGTGCTGAAGGCGCTGCGCACCAACACCGCTTATCTGCAACGCGAGGTCGCGACGCGCGTGAAGATGAAATATGCCGCGCGGCTCAAGTTTCTGGCCGACGAGAGCTTCGACGAGGGCAGCCATATCGACTCGCTGCTACGCCGTCCCGAGGTGGCGCGCGATCTTGACGGGGAATGATATCCATCTCCGTGAGCAACGCTGCTTCGGCAGCGCTCACGGTGTGGATCGAGCCGTGCTGCGATGAACTCCCGCTGTCGATGGCCCCGCCGATCTGGAGATCGTGGACAATCGTCTTTTCATGCAGGCTACGGCACCCCGGAACGCTGACCATCCCGATCGACGGGTTGGTGCAGGATACCGGCGGTCGCTCGATCGACTTGCCGCCAGAGCTTTGCGAGGCGCCGGTCAGGGCCTTCGTGAACGTCGCCTATCGCAACTAGCTTGGCGCGGGTCGCGGGTGCTCCGCATCTCCCAACCGCCAAGTGCCTGACGCGACAAGGCAGACGGATCAAAGTCCTTATCCACCGTAAGTTCTTCACCGACGACGAAGAGTCTGTCAGCCTCGACGATGCTGTTCCGACCAATCAGTCGGGCGATGGCGTCATCGGCCGAGTTTGCGCTCGCGATCCACGAAGGGGCATCGCTTCAGAAATCCGACGCCCGCACATCGCCACCGCCGGGACCGTCGACCATGACCCATGCGACGCGCGTCGTACCGTTCAAGGGTCGGTCAGCCTGCGCGATAGCCAGCCATGCCCCTCCCGAATATGCGCCCTGATAACGATCCTGCACGACGATGATCGGGTAGAGATCAGGCGGCACGGTGCTGGACATGATTGTCATCATCCGGTCTGACGGGTGCATGGCCAAGCTCTATTTCTACTACGCCAGCATGAACGCCGGCAAGTCGACCAACCTGCTGCAAGCCGACTTCAACTATCGCGAGCGCGGGATGGCGACGATGCTGTTCACCGCAGCGGTCGACGATCGCTTTGCGGCGGGGACGATCGCCTCGCGGATTGGCCTTTCGGCGCCCGCGACGATGTTCGACACGACGACGGACATCGTCGCCTACGCACTACGACGCCACGCCGAGACGCCGCTCGCGTGCGTGCTGGTCGACGAGGCGCAGTTCCTCACGGCGGCGCAGGTCGATCAACTCGCCGCGCTGGCGGATCGCGCGGGGATACCGGTGCTCGCCTACGGACTGCGCACCGATTTCCGCGGCGCATTGTTCGAGGGATCGGCGCGGCTGCTGGCGCTGGCGGACTCGCTGGTCGAGATCAAATCGGTGTGCGCCTGCGGGCGCAAGGCGACGATGAACCTGCGCGTCGATGCCGACGGCCGCGCGATCGCCGAGGGGCGGCAGACCGAGATCGGCGGCAACGATCGGTATGTCGCGCTGTGCCGACGGCATTTCTACGAGGCGCTGGGCCACGCCGACTAAAGCCTTTCGGCTTGCCGCCATTGTCGTCATCCCGGGCTTGACCCGGGATCCCGCTCCCTACGGCTAGAAACAAAAGCGGGACCCCGGATCAAGTCCGGGGCGACGATGATCGATCATCCTAGCCATCCCCCCGCCCCCGCCCTATCTGCGCGGGCATGAACCCGAACGGCATCATCTGGTCGGCGGCGATCTGGATCATCCCGCTCGTCATCGCGATCGTCTTCCACGAGGTCGCGCATGGAATGGCCGCGCGCGCGCTCGGCGATCCGACCGCCGAGGAGCAGCGGCGGCTGTCGCTCAACCCGCTGCGCCACGTCGATCCGATCGGCACGGTCGCCCTGCCGCTGATGCTCGCGATCGCCAAGGCGCCGGTGTTCGGCTGGGCGAAGCCGGTGCCGGTCGACTCGCGCCGCCTCCCCCACCCGCGCCGCGACATGATGCTGGTCGCGCTCGCCGGGCCGGGGTCGAACCTCGTGCTGGCGCTGGTCGGCGCGGTGCTGCTGGGGCTGTTCACGCGCGACATCTATGGCGTCGCGCCGGGCAGCCTCACCGCGTTCGTTGCCGCCAACCTGCTCAACTTCGTGCTCATCAACGTCTTCCTCGCGATCTTCAACCTGATCCCGCTGCCGCCGTTCGACGGCGGGCATGTCGTCGCCGGGCTGCTGCCCGAGCCGCTCGCGCAGCGCTGGGACCGCCTCGCGCGGTTCGGCTTTCCGTTGCTGATCGTCCTGCTGCTCGTCCTCCCCTCGCTGGTGCCGGGCGCGAACATCGTCCAGCGGCTGGTCCAGCCGCCCGCGCAGGCGCTCGCCGAATGGTATCTGGCGCTGGCGGGAGCGATCGGGGCGTGACGCTGCACGGATGGCTGATCCTCGACAAGCCGCTCGAACTCGGCTCGACGCAGGGCGTCTCGGCGGCGAAGCGCGCGCTGCGGACCGGCGGCTATGGCAAGGCCAAGGTCGGGCATGGCGGCACGCTCGATCCGCTCGCGACCGGCGTGCTGCCGATCGCGATCGGCGAGGCGACCAAGCTGGCCGGGCGGATGCTCGACAGCGACAAGGTCTATGACTTCACGATCCGCTTCGGCGAGCAGACCGACACGCTGGACGCCGAAGGCCCGGTGTTCGCGACCAGCGACGTGCGGCCCACCGCCGCCGCGCTGGCGGCGATCCTGCCGCGCTTCACCGGCCCGATCGCGCAGGTGCCGCCGGCCTATTCTGCGCTTAAGGTCGACGGCCAGCGCGCCTATGAACTCGCCCGCGCCGGCGAGGAGGTGGTGCTGGCGACGCGCGACGTGACGATCCACGCGCTGACGCTGGCGACCGCGCCCGGCGACGGCCCGCTCGAACAGGCGACGCTCACCGCGCATGTCTCGAAGGGCACGTACATCCGCAGCCTCGCGCGCGACATCGCGCTGGCGCTCGGCACGGTCGGGCATGTCACCTATCTGCGTCGGACCAAGGCGGGGCCGTTCTCGCTCGATCGGGCGATTACGCTGGACAAACTGGACGAAATCGCTAAGGCGCGCAGCCTTGAACACTCTCTCCTGCCATTGAGCGCAGGGCTGGACGACATCCCGGCTCTCGCACTCACACCCGACCAGGCAGGGGCGCTCCGTCAGGGGCGTGTACTGGCCGGGATCGCCGCCGACGACGGTCAGGCCTTTGCCATGCTGGGGGAATTGCCCGTCGCACTGGTCGAGGTGGAGCAAGGCTCCGTTCGCGTCGTCCGTGGCTTCAACCTGTAGAAGATGTCGTAGGAACATATATGTCGATTACCGCAGAACGCCGTCAGGAAGTCATCAAGGACAATGCCCGCGCCGAAGGCGACACCGGTTCGCCCGAGGTCCAGGTCGCGATCCTGACGGAGCGGATCAAGAACCTGACCGAGCACTTCAAGGGCCACGCCAAGGACAACCACTCCCGCCGCGGTCTGCTGATGATGGTCAACAAGCGGCGCTCGCTGCTCGACTATCTCCGCAAGAAGGACGGTGAGCGTTATCTGGCGCTCATCGCCAAGCTCGGCCTCCGCAAGTAACATCAGGGGCGGCCCGCAAGGCCGCCCCTTTTGTCATTCCCCCGACCCAATCGGGGTCCAGCCTATCGGGGCGCAAGCCCTCTCCCTGGCGTGCTGGAGCCGAGACGGAAGAGACGGCAATACGGCCCGATCTTCCCGGACCACTTTCGGTCCGCATGCAGGCCCCCCGCGCATCGGGCGCGGGGAGTGAAGGAAATCAGATGTTCGATACCAAGAAGGTGGAAATCCATTGGGGCGGCAAGACGCTGACCCTGGAAACGGGCAAGGTCGCCCGCCAGGCCGACGGCGCGGTGATCGCGACGCTCGGCGAAACGGTGGTGCTGTGCGCCGTGACCGCCGCCAAGAACGTGAAGGAAGGGCAGGATTTCTTCCCGCTCACCGTTCACTATCAGGAGAAATTCTCCGCCAGCGGCCGCATCCCCGGCGGCTTCTTCAAGCGCGAGCGGGGCGCGACCGAGCGTGAGACGCTGGTCAGCCGCCTGATCGACCGCCCGATCCGTCCGCTGTTCCCGGAAGGGTTCTACAACGAGATCAACTGCATCTGTCAGGTGCTGTCGTATGACGGCGAGAATGAGCCGGACATCGTCGCGATGGTCGCGGCGTCGGCGGCGCTGACGATCTCGGGCGTGCCGTTCATGGGCCCGATCGGCGCGGCGCGCGTCGGTTACAAGGACGGCGAATACCAGCTCAACCCGACCGACGCCGAAGTGCTCGAAGGCGATCTCGACCTGGTCGTCGCCGCGACGCACGACGCGGTGATGATGGTCGAATCCGAGGCAAAGGAGCTGTCGGAAGAGGTGATGCTGGGTGCCGTGGTGTTCGCGCACAAGGCGTCGCGCCAGATCATCGACGCGATCATCGACCTCGCCGAGCAGGCCGCGAAGGATCCGTGGGAACTGAAGCAGGCCGACGACCAGAAGGCGGTCAAGGCCGAGCTGAAGAAGCTGATCGGCAAGGACATCACCGCCGCCTACAAGCTGACCGACAAGCAGCAGCGCCAGACCGCGCTGGGCGAGGCGCGCGCCAAGGCCAAGACGGCGATGGCCGATCGCACGCCGCAGGAGCAGCTCGCCGCCGCCAAGCTCGTCAAGAAGCTGGAAGCCGAGATCGTCCGCACCGCGATCCTGAAGGACGGCCGCCGCATCGACGGCCGCACCACGACGCAGATCCGGCCGATCGAGGCGGAAGTCCACTTCCTGCCGCGCGCGCACGGCTCGGCGCTGTTCACGCGCGGCGAGACGCAGACGATCGCGACCACGACGCTGGGCACGCGCGATGCGGAGCAGATGATCGACGGCCTGAACGGCCTGTCGTACCAGCACTTCATGCTGCACTATAACTTCCCGCCCTATTCGGTCGGCGAAGTGGGCCGCTTCGGCGCGCCGGGTCGTCGCGAGGTCGGCCACGGCAAGCTGGCGTGGCGTGCGCTGCACCCGGTGCTGCCGTCGAAGGAGGAGTTCCCGTACACGATCCGCGTCACCAGCGACATCACCGAGTCGAACGGCTCGTCGTCGATGGCGACGGTGTGCGGCGGCTCGCTGTCGATGATGGATGCGGGCGTGCCGCTGAAGCGCCCGGTGTCGGGCATCGCGATGGGGCTGATCCTCGAGGGCAAGGACTTCGCGGTCCTGTCGGACATCCTGGGCGACGAGGATCACCTCGGCGACATGGACTTCAAGGTCGCGGGCACCAGCGAGGGCATCACCAGCCTGCAGATGGACATCAAGATCGCCGGCATTACCGAGGAGATCATGAAGGTCGCGCTGGCGCAGGCGCATGAGGGCCGCGCGCACATCCTGGGCGAAATGGCCAAGGCGCTCGACTCGACGCGTACCGAGCTGTCGGCGCACGCGCCGCGCATCGAGACCTTCACGATCGACAAGTCGAAGATCCGCGAAGTGATCGGCACCGGCGGCAAGGTGATCCGCGAGATCGTCGCCACCACCGGCGCGAAGGTCGACATCGACGACGAGGGCGTCATCAAGGTGTCGTCGTCGGACGCCAAGCAGATCGAGGCCGCGATCAACTGGATCAAGGGCCTGGTCGAAGAGGCCGAGGTCGGCAAGATCTACAACGGCAAGGTCGTCAACATCGTCGACTTCGGGGCGTTCGTGAACTTCATGGGCGGCAAGGACGGTCTCGTCCACGTCAGCGAGATGAAGAACGAGCGCGTCGAGAAGCCGGGCGACGTCGTGACCGAAGGCCAGGAAGTCAAGGTCAAGGTCCTCGAGATCGATCCGCGCGGCAAGGTCCGCCTGTCGATGCGCGTCGTCGATCAGGAAACCGGCGCCGAGCTGGAAGACACCCGCCCGGCGCGCGAGCCGCGCGGCGATCGTGACGGCGGTGGCCGTGGCGACCGTGGCCCGCGCCGTGACGGCGGTGGCCGTGGCGGCGATCGCGGCGGCGACCGTGGTCCGCGTCGCGAGGGCCGTGGCCCGCGTCGCGAGCGCGGCGAAGGCGGCGGCAAGGACGAGGGCGACGCCCCCGCCTTCGCCCCGGCTTTCCTGACCGGCGATCGCGACTAAACGCTTCGCTTTGCGTGCAGCAAGCGAATGGCCCCGGCAGCAATGCCGGGGCCATTTTCGTTTGTCGTCACATCGCGCCAGAGCAATGCCGGAACGGCGTTGTAAGTCTTCGCACGATCATTTCGTCGCAGATCGCTGGCGAGCGATGATCGCGACAGCTACGTTCATGATGAGGGCCGCCGGCTTCCCATGCGTACATAGATACGCAGCGACGCCACCTATCGTCATCTCATGATAGATGGAGGTCCGACATGCCCCGACACGGCACTTATCCACCCAACATCGTTCCGCCACGTTCGCGTTATGCCGATGCCGGGGGTTTCGGCAGGATGTTCGGCAAATTGCCACCTTTCGCGTCCGACACGCCGGACGTGCGCGCCGCCTTGCTGGAGATCGGCAAGGCAGGCGGCGTCATGGATGCGAAAGACGACCTGACGAAGACGCCCAAGGAACTGATCGTCAATCCGTCGCTGTCGATGAAGAACAGCGACAATCCGAACCTGACCGCCGGCTTCACCTTTCTCGGCCAGTTCCTCGATCACGACATCACCTTCGACCCGACCTCGAGCCTGGAGCGACAGGCCGACCCGGAACAGGTCTCCAACTTCCGCACGCCCAGCCTGGGCCTCGACAACGTCTATGGCGCCGGCCCGGCCGCCAGCCCGCATCTGTACGATCACACGACCGGCTATCATTTCCTCGTCGAACCGATGGGGACGCCCGGCAAGTTCGACGTGCCCCGCAACAGCCAGAACGTCGCGTTGATCGGCGATCCGCGCGACGACGAAAACGCCATCATCAACCAGTTGCAACTTGCCTTCCTGCAATTCCACAATCGCGTCGCCGATTATGTGAAGACGAAGATCAAGTTGAAGGCCCCGGACCAGATCTTCGCCGAGGCGCAACGGATCGTCCGCTGGCATTATCAATGGATCGTCGTGCACGAATTCCTGCGACGGACCTGCGGCGACGAAGTGGTGGACGACGTGCTGACGAACGGCCGGCGCTTCTACGCCTGGCACAATGAGCCGTTCATCCCGGTGGAATTCTCTGTCGCCGCCTATCGCTTCGGGCACAGCCAGATCCGGCCATCCTACCGGCTGAACTTCACCGGCGAGCCCGGCGGGCAGCCGTTCTTTGCGATGATCTTCAAGCCCACGCCCTACAGCCCCACAGACCCCGACGATCTGTCGGGCGGATGTCGCGCGCCGCGCCGCTTCATCGACTGGCCGACCTTCTTCGACTTCGGCGATAGCAATGTGCGGCCCAACAAGAAGATCGACACCACGCTATCGACCGCGCTGTTCCATCTGCCCGGATCGGTGGTCGGCAAGCCCGATGCGAAGAGCAATCCGGCGTCACTGGCGCAGCGCAACCTGCTGCGCCACCTCACCTTCGCCTTGCCCGCCGGGCAACGCGTCGCGCGGGCGATGAAGATGGACGTGCTCTCGACGGCTGACCTCGCCGATCTCCAGCCCTACGGCCTCGACGATCGCACGCCTTTGTGGTTCTACATCCTGCGCGAGGCGTCGGTTGTGGAGAATGGCCTGCGGCTCGGCCCGGTCGGTGCGCGGATCGTGGCGGAGGTCTTCATCGGACTGCTGCAAGGCGATCGATCCTCCTATCTTTCGCAGGACCCGGAATGGCAGCCATTCCTGCCCACGATCGACCCGACCCATGCCAAGAACCAGTTCGCGATGGTCGACCTGCTCCGGTTCGCCGGCGTGGCCTGATCGACGGTGCCGGTCCGCAGCCTCGCAGGCCGCGGACCGGTCGCCCGCTTATTCCACCGCCCGTTCGAACGGCGCGGCCGGCAGGTCGGCGCCGTCGAACAGGTTCGTGAACGGCGCATCGCTCCATGCATAGCGCACCTTCGTCACCCCGGCGGCATTTGCGCCCGGCAGCACCACCGTGTCGCCGCGCGCCTCCGCCGGCACGTAGCGGCACGCATCGGCCGCGCACGCCTCGAACCCGATCGCCTGTCCCGCGCTATAGGTGTGCAGCCCGCCGGTGACGTTGCGATAGCGCACCACCAGATCGCTGCCGCTCCGCGACACGCCCGCGACCTCCGGCCCGCTGCGCAAGCCCGGCTGGCCGTAGGCGATCACGCGCGCCAGCCGCGCCAGCCGCTCGCCGACCACCGTCTTCTGCGTCGGATGGATGTCGAACCGGTCGCCGACATCCAGCGTCACCGCCAGCCCGGCATGCGCGTCCTGCGCCACCGCCTGCGCCTGCGCCTCGCGCAGTTCCGCCCAGCCCGACTGGAGCGGCGCGGTCGACGGCTTGCCATAGGAGGTGAGCTGGACGACGAAGAACGGCAGCTCCGGCGCGGCGAAGGTCCGCCGCCAGTCGGCCATCAACAGCGTCATCAGCTCGCGATAGGTCGACGCCTCCCCCGCGTTCGACTCGCCTTGATACCAGGCGGCGAGCTTCAGCCCGTAGCCGGCGAACGGCGCGATCATGCCATTGTGCAGCGTCGCAAGGCTGTTCGGCACGTCCCACGGCGCGGGTGCGATCTTCTCCCCGCTCAGCGCACGGCCCTGTTGATAGCGCCACGGCCCCGCGAACGGCACCAACGTCCCGTCGGCCAGTTCAAGCCCACGCGGCGCCGCCCCGGTCAGCCCGCCGCCATTCGCGCCGCCCAGCACGCGCATCGCCACGACATTGCGACCGACCTTCCACGTTCCCGCGGGCGCATCGTAATGGCGCCACGCCCAATTGACGCTGCCGCCGCCGACATAGCGGCCATTGACCCATGTCTCCTCATATTGATCGATCGGCCCGAGTTGCAGCGTCTTGGCCGCGGCCACCTGCTCGGCGGTCAGGTCGATCGTGCCGCGCAGCCACATCACCCCCTCGAACGCCGCGAGCGCGGGTACGCCCGCCTCCTTCCACGCCGAGGTCGGGATCGTCGCCCATTTGCCGTCGTCGAAGTCGGCGCGCCGGAACGCCGCCTGCCGCGCGGCGGCGGGATCGTGCGCCTTCCACCATGCCTCGCGCCGCGCGCCGTCCTGCGCCAGCGCTTTGGCCGGATCGCGCCCGTAGAGATCGACCGCCGCGATCCCGTCCTTCAGCCGTGAGAGGGTCGCGAGCGACGTCGGGCTGATCCAGCTCTCGATCCGCGTCCCGCCCCATTCGGAATTGATGAAGCCGATCGGCACCTTCTCGCTCTGCCGCAGCGAACGCGCCATGTAATAGCAGACCGCCGAGGCGTCGCCGACCGTCTCCGGCCCGACACGCTGCCATTTGGCGGGCGCTTCCAGATCGGCGAGCGGCCGCGCGCGGCTGGTGTCGGGGATCGTGGCATAGCGCAGGTCGGGGTCGGCCGGGGTCTGCAACGCGCCCCAGGCATTGGTCGACTGTTTGACCATGAACTCCATGTTCGACTGGCCGCCGCACAGGAAGACGTCGCCGACCATGATGTCGCTCAGCGTCTGCCCGCCCTCGACGGCCAGCGTGTACGGCCCGCCCGCCGCCTGCGCCGGCAGCGTCGCACGCCACCGCCCCTGCGCATCGGCGGTCGCGGTCGCGCTCTGCTGGCCGAGCCGCACCGTCACCGCGGCGTTCGGCGCGCCCTGCCCCCACACCGCGATCGGCCGGTCGCGCTGGAGCACGGCATGATCGGCGAAGATATGCGCGAAGCGCGGCGTCGCCTCCTGCGCCATCGCCGGCGCCGCGAGCGCCATTGCCGAACCCGCCATCAACACGCGCCACGTCGCCATCATCCCCTCCATCGCCTTGTTAGCGCTCACGTATCGCACCCGCCGGGGGCACGCCAAGCGTCAATCGCGATAGGACGGGTCGATCCGGTCGAGCTTGCGGAGCAACGCCGGCCACGCCAGCCCGCGCGCCAGCATCCCGACCCCGGCCGGTGGCGATTGCCGCGCGACCTTGTCCTCGACGCCCTGCGGCGGCGTGTGCAGCCCGTCCGTGCCCGCGGCGAGCATCAACACCTGCGCCTCGCACGCGCGTTCGAGGAAATAGAGCCGCAGGAAACAGGACGCGACCGAGTCGCCGACGGTCAGCGTCCCGTGATTGCGCAGGATCATCGCGTGACGCGGACCGAGATCGGCGACCAGCCGTTCGCGCTCCTCCAGGTCGGTCGCGATCCCCTCATATTCATGATAGGCGACATCGTGCGCCGCGATCATCGCGGTCTGCGTATGCGGCAACAGCCCGCACGCCATCGCCGACACCGCCTGCCCGTGCGGCGTGTGGAGATGCATCACCGCCTGCGCATCGTCGCGCGCCATGTGGATTGCGGAGTGGATCGTGAAGCCGGCCGGATTGACCGGATGCGCGCTCGCGCCCACCGGCTGACCGTCGACATCGATCTTGACGAGCGAGGAGGCGGTGATCTCCTCGAACATCATGTCATAGGGATTGATGAGGAAATGATGCTCCGGCCCCGGCACCCGCGCCGACAGATGCGTGAAGATCAGATCGTCCCAGCCATAAAGCGCCACCAGCCGATAGGCGGCGGCGAGATCGACTCGCGCCTCCCACTCGCCCGGTGCCATCGTCATGGGCTCCACCATCGCCGCCGTCGCCATGCGCTTCCTCTCCATGCTTTTGACATGGATGTTAATACAGGCGCTGGCCGCCCGCCAGCGGTGCGTGTATCCTTGTGTTGCAGCCGGATATAACATGGATCGGGCGCGTTTCATCGAAGGGAGCGGCTCTCCTGCCCGTTCCCGCAGCAGGACCGACATGACCGATACGAACGGATTCAGCCTTACGCGGCGCGGCGCGCTCGTCAGCGGGGCCGCCGCCGCCTCCACCACCGCGCTGCCGCTCGACGCGCAGCCGCTGCCCGCGGAGACGCCCGCCGCCACCGTCCCGGTGTCCTTCACCGTCAACGGCAAGAAGCGCACGCTCGACCTCGACCCGCGCGTGACGTTGCTCGACGCGCTGCGCGAGCATCTGCACCTGACGGGCAGCAAGAAGGGCTGCGACCACGGTCAGTGCGGCGCGTGCACGGTGATGGTCGAGGGCAAGCGCATCAATTCGTGCCTGACGCTCGCGGTGATGCACGACGGCGACGAGATCACCACGATCGAAGGGCTCGGCAAGCCGGGTGACCTCCACCCGATGCAGGCCGCGTTCGTCAAGCACGACGGCTACCAGTGCGGTTATTGCACGCCGGGCCAGATCATGGCCGCGGTAGCGATGTTGCAGGAGGTGAAGGACGGCGTCCCAAGCTACGTCTCGCCCGATCTCACCGCCGCCGGCCGCATCGACGCGCAGGAAGTGCGCGAGCGGATGAGCGGCAACATCTGCCGTTGCGCCGCTTATTCGAACATCGTCGCCGCGATCGCCGATGTCGCGGGTGCGGAGGACGTCGCATGAAGCCCTTCACCTATGAACGCGCCACCTCCCCCGCCGCTGCCGCCGCCGCGGTCGCCGCGAAGCCGGGCGCGAAGTTCGTCGCGGGCGGCACCAATCTGCTCGATTTGATGAAGCTGCAGATCGAGGCGCCGACGCATCTGGTCGACGTCAACCGGCTCGGGCTCGACACGATCGAGGCGACCCCGGACGGGGGCTTGCGCGTCGGCGCACTGGTCCGCAACACCGCGCTCGCCGCCGATCCGCGCGTGCGCCGCGACTATGGCGTGCTCAGCCGCGCGTTGCTGTCGGGCGCGTCGGGGCAGTTGCGCAACAAGGCGACGACCGCCGGCAACCTGCTCCAGCGCACCCGCTGCCCGTATTTCTACGACACCAATCAGGCGTGCAACAAGCGCAAGCCGGGTTCAGGCTGCGCGGCGCTGGGCGGCTACAGCCGTGCGCTGGCGGTGATCGGCACCAGCAAGGATTGCATCGCGACCCATCCCAGCGACATGGCGGTGGCGATGCGCGCGCTCGACGCGACCGTCGAGACGGTCGACGGTAGCGGCCGCACCCGCACGATCCCGATCGCCGACTTCCACCGCCTGCCCGGCAGCACGCCGTGGATCGAAACCGCGCTCACCCCCGGCGAGATGATCACGGCGGTGACGCTCCCCGCACCGGTGCGCGGCACGCACATCTACCGCAAGGTCCGCGACCGCGCCTCCTACGCGTTCGCGACGATCTCGATCGCGGCGATCCTGCCCGAAAGCGGCACGCCGCGCTTCGCCTTCGGTGGCCTCGCGCACAAGCCGTGGCGGGTCGCCGCCGCCGAGACGAAGGCCGACGGCGGCGCGAAGGCGATCGCCGCCGCCGCACTCGCCGGTGCCACGCCGACGTCGCAGAACGCCTATAAAATCCCGCTGGTCGAGCGCACGCTGGCCGCGGTGCTCGCCGAAGGACGCGCAGCATGAAGTTCGACACCCCCGCCGGCCGCAACCCGATCGACCAGCAGAAGGTCATCGGCCGGCCTACCGACCGCATCGACGGCCCGCTCAAGGTCACAGGCACCGCGCCTTATGCGTTCGAGCGCAACGATGTCGCGCCCAACCATGCCTATGGCGTGATCGTCGGCGCAGGGGTCGCGAAAGGCCGGATCACCCGGATCGATACCGCCGATGCGCAGCGCGCGCCCGGCGTACTGTCGGTCGTGACGTATGAGAATGCCGGCAAGCTCGGCAAGGCCAGGGCGCACACCGCGACGATGCTCGCCGGGCCGGAGGTCGAGCATTACGATCAGGCGGTCGCGATCGTCGTCGCCGACACCTTCGAGCAGGCGCGCGACGCCGCCAAGCGCGTTCGCGTCGATTACGCGCGCGCCAAGGGCAAATATGAGCTGAAGGCCGCGAAGGACGGCGCGCCGATCGCCAAGGGCGATAAGATGAAGACCGCGCGTGGCGACTTCGCGGGTGCCTTCGCGAGCGCCCCGGTCAAGCTCGACGCCACCTATACCACGCCCGACCAGAGCCACATGATGATGGAGCCGCACGCCACGATCGCGGCGTGGAACGGCGACGAGCTGACGCTGTGGACCAGCAACCAGATGATCGCCTGGGCGGTGCGGGACATGAGCGAGACGCTGCTGATCCCCAAGGAGAAGATCCGCGTCGTCTCGCCTTATGTCGGCGGCGGGTTCGGCGGCAAATTGTGGGTGCGCTCCGACGCGGTGATGGCGGCGCTCGCGGCGAAGGCGGCGGGGCGGCCGGTCAAGGTCGCGCTCGCCCGGCCGCAGCTGATGAACAACACCACCCATCGGCCGGCGACGATCCAGCGTATCCGGATCGGTGCGGACAAGGCCGGCAAGATCACCGCGATCGCGCACCAGACATGGTCGGGCGACCTGCCCGGCGGCGGCCCGGAGACCGCGGCCAACCAGACCCAGCTGCTTTACGCCGGCGACAATCGCCTTACCGAAACGCATCTCGCGGTGCTCGACCTCCCCGAAGCCAATGCGATGCGCGCACCCGGCGAAGCGCCCGGCATGATGGCGCTCGAGGTCGCGATGGACGAGATGGCCGAGAAGCTGGGCATGGACCCGGTACGCTTCCGCATCGTCAACGACACGCTGGTCGATCCCGAGAAGCCCGAGCGGAAATTCTCCGATCGCAACCTCGTCCGCTGTCTTGAGGAAGGTGCGAAAAACTTCGGCTGGGACCGCCGCAACCCGAAGCCGGCGCAGGTACGTGACGGCGACTGGCTGGTCGGCATGGGCATGGCGGCAGCGTTCCGCAACAACATGAACATGAAATCGGGCGCGCGCGTCGGGGTTGATCGCAAGGGCGTGGTGACGGTCGCCACCGACATGACCGACATCGGCACCGGCAGCTACACGATCATCGCGCAGACTGCCGCCGAAATGCTCGGCGTGCCGCTCGACAAGGTCGTCGTGCTGCTTGGCGACAGCCGCTTCCCGGTGTCGGCCGGCTCGGGCGGACAATGGGGCGGCAACAGCTCGACGGCGGGTGTCTATGCCGCCTGCGTCGACCTGCGCCGCCGCATCGCGCAGAAGCTCGGCTTCAACTCCGACGACGTAACCTTCGCCGACGGCAAGGTGTCGAGCGGCAACCGCGCGGTCGATCTCGCCAAGGCGGCGGGCGACGAGGGGATCAGCGGCGAAGACACGATGGAGTACGGCACGCTTGAGAAGGATTACGCGCAGGCGACCTTCGGCGCGCATTTCGTCGAGGCAGCGGTCAACGTCTATACCGGCGAGATCCGCGTGCGGCGCATGTCCGGCGTCTATGATGCCGGACGCATCCTCAACCCCAAGTCGGCGCGCAGCCAGGTGATCGGCGGTATGACGATGGGGATCGGCGCGGCGCTGATGGAGGATGCGGTGGTCGATCCGCGCTTCGGCTATTTCGTGAACCACGATCTGGCCGAATATCACGTCCCGGTGCACCTCGACGTGCCGCATCAGGAGGTGGTGTTCCTCGACACGCTCGACGACAAGACCTCGCCGATGAAGGCCAAGGGGGTCGGCGAGCTAGGGCTGTGCGGCGCGGCGGCGGCGGTCGCCAACGCGGTCTACAACGCCTGCGGCGTCCGCATCCGCGACTATCCACTGACGCTCGACAAGGTGCTGGAAGGCTTGCCGATGGCGTGAGGGCGGGAGCGGCTGTCCCCCCACACCAAACCGTCGTCCCGGGCTTGACCCGGGACCCCGCTTCTACCCAACGGCTCGAAAAAGAAGCGGGGTCCCGGATCAAGTCCGGGACGACGGCGGAAGGCTCAACTGACCCGCCAACGTCTCGACATCCGCCCCCGCCGGCACGATCCGCCAGCACCCCGGCGCGCGACTGTCGACGACCGTCACCGCCCCCTTCGGGCAAATCCCGAGGCACTTCACCTCGACCACCCCGACCGCCGCCTTGCGCCCCTTGCCGAACCCCGGCTCACCGCGCAGCGCCTTGGCGAGCGGCGTTCTGCCCTTCGCGCCGAACCCGCCGCCCAGCTTCTTCGAGCATTTGCCGCACACCAGCACCGCGCCGGTCCAGCCGGCGCGCACCTGATCCTTCACGGCTCGGCGCGCGGCTTCCACGTCCGCGCCTCCTCGGCGACGCGCAGCACGTCATAGGCGGCCTGGATCGCCTGAAAGCGCGTCGCGGCGTCCTTGTCGCCGGGCCGCACGTCGGGATGGTTCGACTTCGCCAGCCGCCGCCACGCCAGCCGCACGTCGTCGAACGACGCATCGACCTCCAGCTCCAGCACCTCCAGCGCGCGCAGTTCGTCGCGCGAGCGCGAGCCGTCGCCCGACCCCGCCCACGCCTGATGCTTCGACTGCGAGAAGCCCCCGGCGTCGCGGCGCTCGTTCGCCTCGCGCTGCGCCGCTTCCTCGGCGGACAGGCCCTCGAAATAATTCCACCCGCGATTGTATTCGGCGGCATGCGCCTGACAGAAATACCAGCGCTCGGGGCTGTTCGGCGACTTGGGCGCGGGGCAGGTCCCCGGCTCGGTGCAGCCGTGACGGTCGCACAGCCGCACGGTCGCCGCCTCGCGATTGGTGCCATAGCCGCGCCAGCGGGGAAAGCCCCAGTCGTTCGATCGGGTGGGAGTACGTGCCATTCGTCCGGCACATAAGGACGCGTCGCGCCCGCGCCAACCGACTAGCGGCGGCGAATTTGCCAGAGGGCCTGTAAGCCGGGTTCTGTCCACCTCCGCGAACGGAGGATAGGCGACCATTCCTCTCGGCGCGCCGTTGCCGACGCGCTCCAGCAACCAACCCGGGCAGCGGGTGGGAACACACCCCGGCGACGCGAACGCCGCCATGCCGCCCCTATTCGGTCTTGCTCCCGGTGGGGTTTACCGTGCCACGACCGTTACCGGCCGCGCGGTGCGCTCTTACCGCACCCTTTCACCATGACCGGGCCGAGGCCCAGGCCGTCTGCTCTCTGTTGCACTGTCCCTGACTGCGGGCCGAAGCCCGAGCCGGCGGGCGTTACCCGCCACCGTTGTCCCGTGGAGCCCGGACTTTCCTCGGCACGCTTGCGCGCGACGCGGCCGCCCGGCCCTCTGGCGGGGCCGCCGTAGCGTGGCGGAGGGCGTTAGGGAAGCGGTGCAATCAGGCTTTCGTCACCCCGGACTTGATCCGGGATCCCGCTTCCTTCTTCTGTCGCAAAGAAGAAGCGGGATCCCGGATCAAGTCCGGGGTGACGGATGTGTTCTAATCATCCCCCTGCGGCTTGGGCAGCAGCAGCGCCAGCAGGATCATCCGGCATTCCGCATCCATCTCGCCGTCGATCAGTTCGGGGCGAAAACGGCGCTGGAACGCCATGATCGCCGCCATCCGGTCGCTGACGTCATAACCGAAGCGCTCCAGCGCGAGGCAGAACGCCGCCTCGCCCCACATCGGATCGACGAGGTTCTTGGTCGGCCGCGGCAGCGCCAGCCTCAGCCGCGCGAGCCGATGCCACGGGAACAGCTCGCCCGGATCGCGTTTGCGCAGCGGCGCGACGTCGGAATGGCCGACGATATTGCCGCGCGTGATCTCATACCTGTCCTTCAGATGCGCGACGAGCCGGATCACCGCCTCGACCTGCGGTTCCGGGAAGGCGCGATAGCCATGGTCGTGGCCGGGGTTGACGATCTCGATGCCGATCGACGCCGAATTGACGTCGGTCACGCCGCGCCAATGCGATGCCCCCGCGTGCCACGCGCGCTTGTCGTCGGCGACCAGCCGCGTGATCGTGCCGTCCTCATCGACGAAATAATGACACGACACCTCCGCAGCAGGATCGCAGAGCCGGTCCAGCGCCTCCTGCGCGGTCTTCATGCCGGTATAGTGCAGCACGATCATCGAGATCGGCAGCGACCGCTCGTTGAAGTTCGGCGACGGCACCTCGCGACACCTCATGCGCCCGATCCGCCCGTCCGACGCTCCCCGCCTGTCACCATCGACCTCGCCATCGTTACCCGATGCCACCGTCGTTCGCGAAATCAGCGCCCGGTGTAAACCCGGTTGCTGTCGGCCGGGTCGGGAACGCGCTCGTAAAGACCGCGCGCCCGCGCACTGGGACGGAGCCGTTCCGATTGCCCGATCACCGTCTCACCGGCACCGAGCAACAGGAAACCGTCGGGCTTCAGCGCCCCCGCCAGCCGCGCCAGCACCTGTTCGCGCTGATGCGGCGCGAAGTAGAACAACAGGTTGCGGCACAGGATCAGGTCGAATTCGCCGATCGGCGGCACGTCGGCGATCAAATTGTGGCGGCGATAATGGATCGCGCCCAGCAACGTCGCCGACGCGCGCCAGTTGTTGCCGGCGGCGGGTTCGAACCAGCTGACCATCCGTCGCACCGGCAACCCGCGCTGGATCTCGAACTGCGAGTATGTGCCTTCCCGCGCGCGGGTGATCGCCGCGGTGGACACATCGGTCGCGACGATCTCCGGCATCGTGCCGCCCGCCTCCGCGAACAGCATCGCCAGCGACAGCGGCTCCTGCCCGGTCGCGCACGCCGCGCACCACACGCGCAGCGGCTCGCGCCCGGCGACGGCCTCGGAAGCGCCCTCGATGACGCCGGCATCGCGGAAGAACGACGTCTCCTGATTGAGCAGCGCATCGACGATCCGGTCGGCCAATTGCTTGTCTTTGCCCTCGATCAGCCGCGCCGCGAGCTGGTCGACGCGGTCGAGCCCATGCGCCTGCAGCAACGGGCCGAGCGCCGCCTCGAACCGCCAACTGCGCCCCACCGCGATGCGTTGCCCGGTGCGCGCCTCCAGCAAAGCGGCGAACACGCGTGCCGAACCGGAATCGATCTCCGCGGTCACGCGCGCAGGCCCGGGCGACGCGCCGCGATCATCGCGCCGATCTCGCGCGGGGCGAGCACCGCATCCGCGAGCCCGGCCTCCGCCACCGCCCCCGGCATTCCCCAGACGACCGACGAATCGCGATCCTGCACCACGATCGTGCCGCCGGCGGCGCGCACCGCGCGCGCGCCCTCCAGCCCGTCGCGCCCCATGCCGGTCAGCACGACCGCCAGCAGGCGCGAGCCATAGGTCTGCGCCAGGCTCGTGAACATCGGATCGACCGACGGCAAATTGCCCGTCGGGCTGGGGGCCTGCGACAGGTGGGTGGCGATGTGCCCGTCCGCCTGCATGGCGGTGAGCAGATGCGCGTCGCCCGGCGCGATCAGCACCTCGCCCTCTACCACGCGCCGCCGCTCGTGCGCGATCGCGCACGGCCGCTTGGCGAAGACCCCGACCTGCGCGGCAAAGAACGGCGAGAAGGAGGGCGGCAGATGCTGCGTCACGAAAATCGGCTGCGTCACCGATGCCGGCACCTGCTCCAGCAGCGAGGCGAGCGCGTGGATGCCGCCGGTCGACGCGCCGATCGCGATCGCGTCGAACGGCGGCGGCGTGATCACCGTCGCGCGCCGCGGCAGCGCGCGGTTCTCGCCATGCGCGGCGAGCAGATCGAGCCGCGCCAGCAACGTCTCGCCGAAGCGGGAGGCAAACGCGCCGATGCTCGGCTTCACCAGCGTGTCCGCCGCCCCCAATGCCAGCGCGCGCAGCGTCACCGCCGCGCCTTCGGCCGCCGAGCTGGACACCACCAGCACCCGCGCCCCCGCGCCGGCCTTCAGCAACTCTGGCAGGGCATCGATGCCGCTTTGGTGCGGCATGACCAGATCGAGCAGGATGAAGTCGACCGCTTCCTTGCGCAGGAACGCCAGCGCGCGCAGCGCATCGGGCAAGGCGCCGGCCAGCTCGAACCGTCCGCTGCCCGTGATGAACCGCGACATCGCCGCGCGCGCGACCGCCGAATCGTCGACGATCAGCACGCGCGGCACGCGACGGTCCGCCAGGGCGGAATCGGTGCGCCGAATCATGGCCGGTTCCGCCACCTGCGCGGCCGGGTCAGGCGACGCCGACGATCTGGAGCTTGCTGTGCAGCGTCTCCCGGTCGAACGGCTTCATCACATATTCGTCCGCACCGGCCTCGATCGCGGCGCGGATGTGCGCCATGCCGTTCTCGGTGGTGCAGAACACCACCTTCGGGCGACGCGGCATCGGCTCCTCGCCCAGCGCGCGCAGGAATTCCATCCCGCTCATCACCGGCATGTTCCAGTCGAGCAGGATCACGTCCGGCACCGTCTGCCGGCAATGCGTCAGCGCCTCGCGCCCGTCGCCCGCCTCGGACACCGAGAAGTCCAGCGCTTCAAGGATGTGCCGCGCCACCTTGCGGATCACCTTCGAATCATCGACGATCAGGCAGGTCTTCATGAGTTTTCCGATATTTCTGGTGCTGCCGCATCTTGGGCGCGGTGCAGTAAGGATCGCGTTAATGGCGCGCTCAGCCGAGCGCGCTTGCCCGGGCGACCAGCCGGTCGATGTCGACCGCCATCAACGTCTCGCCCTCGCCCTCGGCGACGCCGGTGACGAAGTCCCACTCGCCCGCATTGCCCTGCGCGATCGGTGCAGGCGCGAGCGTGAAGGTCGCGACATCCTCCAGCGCATCGACCGCGATGGCATAAAGGTGCCCGTCGACCAGCGTCGCGACCGCGCGTCCGCCCTTGCCATCGCGCAGCATCGGCGTGCCGCCGAACAACTCCCGCACGTCGATGACGGTGGCGACCCGGCTGCGCATCGCAGCCAGCCCGACCACCGCGGGCGCCGCGCCGGGCGCGGGCACGGTGCTGTGCACCTCGACCACCGAGTCGACCCGCTCGGCATCGAACAACAGGCCGCGGTCGCCGACGCGCGCGACCAGATGCAGCGAGCGGCTCATGCGGCATATCCCTTCAGCGCGGCGATCAGCGCGGCGCGGTCGAAGCGGTACAGCGGCTTGCCGCGCTCGCGGCTCAGTCGCAGCGCGGGCACCGGCGGCGCATCCGCATCGTCCTCCATCGCCAGCGCCAGCGCGACCGGGGTACCCGGCGGCGCGCGACGCACCACGCGGTAACCGGCCTGTTCGATCGCGGGTTTCAGGAACGCCTCCATCCAGCCGCTCTCCGCGCCGTGCAGCAGGCAGACCGGGCGCTCGGCCGCGACCGGCGCGTCGGCGAACAGCGCCAGCGGATCGACCAGCTCGATCGGCTCGCCGTCGATCACCGCCAGCCCGGCGATCACGCCATGCGGATCGGCGGCCGGGGCGATATCCTGCGGCAGCGGGACGATCTCGACCGGATCGGCGATCGGATAGGCAAGTTCCTGATCGTCGAGCTGGAGGCGCAGCACCTTGCGCACCTCGTTCGCGATCGCGCCGGTTCCCGCCCAGACCGGGATCGACCGATCACCGATCGTCAGCCACAGCCCGCCCGCCAGCGCACGCACCGCGCCCGCCGCGACCCCCTCGATCCGGTCGACCGCGTCAGACACGATCATGCGGCGCACGCCATCGATATCGTCGAACAGCAGGGCGCGGACCGGCTCGACCGCCTCGGCCTCGGCGACCGCTTCGTCAGGGCGCTCGAACGCCAGCGCCGCGCGCGCCGCGATCGCCGAGCAATCGAGGAGCAGGATCGGCGCGCCATCGTCGGGGAGCATCTGCCCGGCATAGATGCCCGCGCACATCACCGCCGGCGCGGCGGGCTTCACCACCAGCTCCTGCGTATCGTTCACCCCGTCCAGTGCCAGCGCGAACCGCCCCTCGCGCAGCGACACGATCGCCAGGAACCCCGGCACCGCCTTCGCCTCGCCCTGTCCGAGCAGCGTCGGCAGCGATACCATCGGCAGCCGCTGCCCGCGCAGCAGCACCACCGCGCCCGCCGCGACGCGGTCGACGCGCACAGCGCCGCCGTCGACCGCCACGATCTCGTCGACCGACTGGCGCGGGATCGCGAAGCGCGTGCCGGCCGCATCGACCAGCACGGCGTTCAGGATCGCCAGCGTCAGCGGCACCTCAAGCGCGATCGTCAGCCCCTGCCCCGGCCGGCTGAGCAAAGAAATTCGCCCGCCGGCCTGTTCGACATTGGCCTTCACCACGTCCATGCCCACGCCGCGGCCCGACAGTGCGGTCACCTCGTCGCGCGACGACAGCCCGGCCTCGAAGATCAACTTCAGCCGCCCGTCCTCGTCCAGTGCCGCCAGTTCGGCCGCGCGCTCGGGCTGCTCGCGCAGCGCCTTGGCCAGCAACCGCTCGCTGTCGATACCGCGTCCGTCGTCGCTGATCTCGATGATGATCAGATTGCCGGCCTGGCGCGCGACGATCCGCAACTGCCCTGCCGCCGGCTTGCCCGCACGCATCCGCCCTGCGCGATCTTCGATCCCGTGATCGACCGCGTTGCGGACCAGATGCACCAACGGATCGCGCAACAGCTCGATCATCTCGCGGTCCAGTTCGACGTCGCCGCCCTCGATCGTCAGCGTCACCGACTTGTCGAGTGCCGCCGCCGAATCGCGTGCGAGCCGCGGCAGTGCCGAGAACAGCGACTCGACCCGCTGCATCCGCGTCCGAGTCACCGTGTCGCGCAGTTCGTCGACCGAGATGCTCAGCCGTTCCAGCATCGACTCGAGCCGCGGATCGTCGATCATCCGCAGGTGTCGCGCCAGCTGGTTGCGCGCCAGCACCATGTCGGACACGCCGCTCATCATCCGGTCGAGCAGGTCCACCGACAGCCGCACCGAGCGCTTCGGCGTCACCCGCGTCGCCTGCGCCACCGAAGCCGTATCCGCCGCCTCGGGCGTCGCCGCAGTCTCACCCGCGATCGCGCCGTCCAGCGCGGCGATCAACATCGCCTCGCCCGATTCGGACAGCGCCTCGCCCGCATCGATCGCCTCCACGATCTCGCCGATGCGGTCGATGATCGCCAGGATCACGGTGACCAGCGCCTGATCGGGCGCGCGCTCGCCGGCGCGCACCGCCGCCAGCGCATCCTCCGCGGCGTGGCTCAGCCGCGCCAGCCGCGGCAGATCGAGAAAGCCGCAGCTTCCCTTGATCGTGTGGACGAAGCGGAAGATCGCATCCAGCCGCGACCGGTCGCTGGGGTCGGCCTCCCACCCCACGATCTCGCCCGAGATCGCTTCCAGCGTCTCGCGCGTTTCGGCAATGAATTCCTGCAGAAGGTCGTCCATGCGGTCCCGTGGCCCTGGCTATGGGGGCGGCATCGCACGACAGGCGTTAAAAGGGTCTTTACCGCGCCACGGCAGCGTGGCGCTCAGGGTCTACCTGCTCCGGTCGCCCCGGACCTGATCCGGGGCCCCGCTTCTTCTTCGCGCCCGACCTTACCGAAACCGACGGAATGTCTCGTCATTGCGAGCGTAGCGAAGCAATCCAGCGCGTCCTGATCCGGTTCTGGATTGCTGCGTTACGCCAGCAATGACGGATGAACCCGCGTCATCCCGCTCTACCGATGCGGCAGCGCCGCCCCGAACAGCAAGGCGCCGTCCACCGGCTCGCTGACCACCACCGATCCACCCGCCTCACCGACCAGTTGGTGGACGAGGAACGCCGCGGCGGCACGCGGCGCGACCGCGCTGTCGTCCGCCGGCCCCTCGGTCAGCGTGGTGCGCAGGTCGGGATCGAGCACGATGCGCGGCCCTTCGGCGCGCAGCACGATCTCGGTCGCCTCGGCGCTTTCCTCGGTGCCGATCGTCACCGTCCCGCCGCGCACCAGCGTGTCGCCCGCGATCAACGCAAGGTTGAGCAGCACCTTGACCGCCGCCTTGGGCAGTTCGGTCGCCTCGACCATCCATTGCAGGTTCAGCCGCTTGTTGTCGCCCAGCAGCGCTTCCACCGCCTGCCGCGCCTCGCGCACGTCGACCCGCTCGCCGAACCCGCCCGCCGCGCCGAACGCCAGCCGGAAGAACTTCAGCTTGTTCGCCGAGGTCCGCGCGCTCTCGTTGAGCAGCTCCAGGCAGCGCGCGCGCATTTCGGGGTCGGTTTCGTCGTTCAGCAGCTCCAGCCCGTTGTTCAGCGCGCCGACCGGCGACAACAGGTCGTGGCACAGCCGCGAACAGAGGAGCGAAGCGAAATCGACCGGGCTGATGGTCATCGGTAAGGCTACCTCGACGTAGGGGCGTTACGGCCTTGTGGCGAGTCGCCGGAGTCTGCGCAACCGCTTACGTCCAGCGTCAGCGGATCGAAGCGGCCATGTACCGCCCCGTCCGCCACCGCGCGCCACGCGGTGACTGCCGCGCCCGCAACGATCAGCCAGATGCTCCCGTCGGGCGCCGCATCCGCGGCGTCGCGCGGCGATGGCATCGCCACGCCGGAAGGATGCGAATGATAATGCCCCATCACCTGCTCGCCACCATTCCGCGCGGCACGATGCGCGGCGATCAAGGCGCCTGGATCGATCTCGAAGCGCACCGCAGGGTGGTCGGCGACGTTACGGCACGGCACCAACCGGGTGATGTCGTGGTCCGCACCGAGCACCAGTCCGCAAATCTCGTCATCATCTGCGGCTGCCCATGCGCACAGTTCGTTTCGCTGGGCGATTGTAATCCTGACCATCATCGCCATCTAGCAAAGCAATGGACCGGGGGGTCATCATTCTCGAAGCGACGATCGCACCGACCGCGGATGGCTGGCGGGTGGACCGTGCGCTCGCCGAGGCGGTGCCGACGCTGTCGCGCGAACGGCTGAAGGTGCTCATCAACGCCGGGCAGGTCACGCAAGCCGGAACGGCGATGCGCGATCCGTCGCGTAAGGCACGCGGCGGCGAGCAATTTGCAGTCGCCGTCCCCGCCCCGACGCCCGCCCATAACGAGGCGCAGGACATTCCGCTCGTCATCGCCTTCGAGGACGAGCATCTGATCGTCATCGACAAGCCGGCCGGGCTGGTCGTCCACCCCGCTGCCGGCAATCTCGACGGGACGCTGGTCAACGCGCTGCTCCACCATTGCCATGGCTCGCTGTCCGGGATCGGCGGGGTCGCGCGGCCGGGCATCGTCCACCGGATCGACAAGGACACCTCCGGGCTGATGGTCGCCGCCAAGACCGACCGCACCCACGAAGGGCTGGCCAAGCAATTCGCCGCGCACAGCATCGACCGTCGCTACCGCGCGATCGTCGGCGGGCGTCCGATGCCGGCGGCGGGGTCGGTCGACGCCCCGCTCGCGCGCTCGCCGAACAACCGCAAGAAGGTCGCGATCGTACAGGGCGGCAAGCGCGCAGTGACGCATTACCGCACGCTTGAGCTGCTCCGCGATGCGACGCTGGTCGAATGCCGGCTCGAAACCGGGCGCACCCATCAGGTGCGCGTCCATATGGCGTCGATCGGCCACGCCTTGCTGGGCGACCCGGTCTATGGTAGAACAAAACATGCTCACAAGCAGGTGCTGGACACGCTGAATTTCCGGCGACAGGCGCTTCATGCGGCGCATCTGGGGTTCGTGCATCCGATCACCGGCGAAACGCTGGGTTTCGACAGCGCGATACCGCCGGACATGCAGGAACTGTTCAGTCAGCTTATCGTATAGAAACGGAACGCGGGTCGGCGTCGCCAGCGGGCACGTCGCGCGTATTCCGCAAGGAAGGGAGACTTAGGATCATGGCAACCCGCAGCAACGTCCCCGCGACGATTCCTGCGCTCGGCGGGGAGCAGAGCCTCAATCGCTACCTGGCGGAGATCAAGAAGTTTCCGATCCTCGCGCCCGAGCAGGAATATATGCTTGCCAAGCGTTTTCAGGAGCATGGCGACACCGATGCCGCGGCGCAGCTCGTCACCAGCCACCTCCGGCTCGTCGCCAAGATAGCGATGGGCTATCGCGGCTATGGCCTGCCGGTCAGCGAGCTGATCTCCGAGGGCAACATCGGGCTGATGCAGGGCGTGAAGAAGTTCGAGCCCGATCGCGGCTTCCGCCTCGCCACCTATGCGATGTGGTGGATTCGCGCCTCGATCCAGGAGTTCATCCTGCGGTCGTGGAGCCTCGTGAAGATGGGCACCACCGCGGCGCAGAAGAAGCTGTTCTTCAACCTCCGCCGGATGAAGGCGCGGCTCGACGCGTTCGAGGACGGCGACCTGACGCCCGAGAACGTCCAGAAGATCGCCACCGATCTCGGCGTCACCGAGGCGGACGTGGTCAGCATGAACCGCCGCATGGCGATGGGCGGCGACACGTCGCTCAACGTCTCGATGCGCGAGGACGGCGAGGGTCAGTGGCAGGACTGGCTGCAGGACGATGCGCCGCTGCAGGACAGCGTCGTCGCCGACCAGCAGGAGGCGGACGTCCGCCACGACATGCTGATGAACGCGATGGACGATCTTAACGATCGCGAGAAGCACATCCTTACGGAGCGCCGCCTGACCGACGACCCCAAGACGTTGGAGGAACTCAGCCAGGTCTATGGCGTCTCGCGCGAGCGCGTTCGCCAAATCGAGGTGCGCGCGTTCGAGAAGCTCCAGCGCGCGATGATGCGGCTGGCGGGCGATCAGCGGCTGCTGACCGCCTGACACACTGCCGGGCACCGGGAAGGGGTTGAGCGATCCCGCCCGGTGCCGGTACGACGCAGCGCATGTTCACCGCGCTGCGCCTGCTCTTCAAGATCGTCCTCGGCTTCGTCGTGCTGTCGCTCGTCTGGGTCGGCGTGTACGCGATTGTCCCCGTCCCGTTCACAATGACGATGGCGGGCGACCTGATCGGTGGCCACTCGGTGACCAAGGACTGGACGCCGCTGTCGCGCATCGACCCCGACATGGCGCGCGCCGCGATCGCGGGCGAGGACGCGCACTTCTGCAGCCATCACGGCTTCGACTGGCGCGCGATCGCCGGCGCGGCCGCGCACAATGCCGAGGGCCGGCGGATCCGCGGCGGTTCGACGATCAGCCAGCAGACCGCGAAAAACACCTTTCTGTTTCAGGGCGGCGGCTATCTCCGCAAGGCGCTGGAGGCATGGTTCACGCTGCTGATCGAGACGATCTGGGGCAAGCAGCGGATCATGGAAGTCTATCTCAACATCGCCGAAACCGGGATCGGCACCTATGGCGTGGAGGCGGCGGCGCAGCGCTATTTCCACCACAGCGCCGCGACCCTGACGCCGGTCGAGGCTGCGCGCATCGCCGCGGTGCTGCCGCTGCCAAAGAAGCGCGAGGCGGTGGCCCCGACCGGCTTCGTCCGTCGCCGCGGCAACCAGATCGCGCGCTATGTCGGGATTGTGCGCCGCTCGGGGCTGGATAGCTGCCTTCGCTAACCCGCCCGTCATTGCGAGCGTAGCGAAGCAATCCAGGGCGTCCTGGTCCGTCACTGGATTGCTTCGCTTTGCTCGCAATGACGGACAGACGCTCTACCCGATCGTAATCACCCGATCCCCCAGCCGTTCCGCCTCGCGCATATCGTGCGTCACCATCAGGATCGGCACCGCGCGCGCATCCCGCACGCGCTCGATCGCGCGCATCGCCTCCTCGCGCCGCGCCAGATCGAGCGACGACAGCGGCTCATCCAGCAGCAGGAACGCCGGATCGCTCAGCAACGCCCGCCCGATCGCCACGCGCCGCGCCTCACCCCCCGACAAGGTCCGCGGCCAACGCCGCAGTAGCGGCGCGATGTCGAGCGTCGCCGCCATCTCCGCCAGCCGCGAGGCATCGCGCGCGCCGTACAGCAAATTCGCCTGCACGCGCCGGTGCGGGAACAGCCGCGCATCCTGAAACACATAGCCCGCCCGCCGCTGCTCGGGCGGCAAGTCGACGCCGGCATCGGCATCGAACAACGTCCGCCCGCCGACCCGCACATGCCCGCGCATCGGCCGCAGCAGCCCGGCGATCATGTCGAGCAGGCTGGTCTTCCCCGCCCCCGACGCGCCGACCAGCACCGTCAGCCCCTCGCCGGCCACGAAGCGCGCCCCTACCGTCGCATCCCCGCGCCGCGCGGCGACATCGACGTCAAAGGACATGCACGCCCCGCCCCGCGCGCCGCACCAGCGCCTCGGACACGATCAGCGCCAACAGCGACAGCGCCACCGACACCCCCGCCAGTCGCCACACCTCCGCCTCGCCACCGGGCCGCTGGAGCGCCGCGTAGATGGCGAGCGGCAGCGTCTGCGTCTCGCCCGGCACGTTCGAGACGAAGGTGATCGTCGCCCCGAACTCGCCGATCGCGCGCGCCAGCCCCAGCACCAGCGCCGCCGCAATCCCCGGCGCGGCGAGCGGCAGCGTGACGGTCGCATAGGCCCGCCAGCGCGTCGCCCCCAGCGTCCGCGCCGCCTGCTCCAGCCGCCGGTCGACCGCCTCGATCGACAGCCGCATCGCGCGCACCATCAGCGGCAAGGCCATCACCCCGGCCGCGATCGCCGCGCCGGTCCAGCGGAACAGCACGCTGACCCCGAACCCCGCCTCCAGCACGCGCCCGATCGGCCCGGCCGGCGCGAACGCGAGCAACAGCACCCAGCCCGTCACCACCGGCGGCACCACCAATGGCAGATGCACCAGCCCGTCGAGCAGCACCTTGCCCGGAAACCGCCACCGCGCCAGCACCCACGCCAGCGCGAACGCGACCGGCAGTGCGCCCAGCGTCGCGGTCCCGCCGACCAGCAGGGTCAGCCGGACGATCGGCAGCAGCTCGCTCAACGCGTCGTGAAGCCGCGCCGCGCGAGGATCGCCTGCCCGGCGCGCGACAACAGGAAGCGGCGGAAGCCCTCCGCCTCCGGGCTCTCGCCGGCGGTCAGCCGCGCGATCGGATAGACGATCGGCGCATGGCTGCGCGGCGGGAAGACGCCCGCGACCTGCACGCCGGTCGCCGCCCGCGCGTCGGTCGCATAGACGATCCCGTAAGGCGCCACCCCGCGCTCGACGAGCGCCAGCGCCGCGCGGACATTCTCCGCGCGAACGACGCGCGGCGCGACCGCCTCCCACGCCCCGAGCCGGGTCAGCGCCTCGCGCCCGTATTTGCCCGCCGGAACGCTGTCGGGGTCGGCCATCGCCAAGGCCCCGCCGCCCAGCAGCCTGCCGAGCGCCGCGCCCTTGGTCGCGACCACCCGCGGCAAGCCGGGTCGCGACACCACCACCAGCTGATTGCGCACCAGCACCGCGCGCGTCCCCGCCACGACCAACCCGCGCTTGGCGACATCGTCCATCCAGTCGCTGTCCGCGGAGACGAACAGATCGGCGCGCCCGCCCGCAGCGATCTGCCGCGCGAGCGCCGACGACGCCGCGAACGACAGCCGCGGCCGCGCGTGCCCTGCCTTCGCCCATGCGTCACCAGCGTCGGTCAGCGCCTCCTGCATGCTCGCCGCCGCCAGCACCAACGGCGCGCGCTCCTGCGCCGCCGTGGGCATGGCCATGGTGACGAGAGCGAGCAACGAAAGCAGGAAGCGCATGACCATGCTCATGGCACCCGCCCCCCGCGAAGACAATCGCGCAGCCTCAATCCTCCGCCGACCCATTCACGTCGAACAGATGCTTGTACTGGCGCGGCTGCGAGCGGAGATATTGGTCGGGTGCCTTCACCCGCGCGCCCAGCTCGGCGGCGGCATGCCACGGCCAGCGCGGATCGTAGAGGATGGTCCGCGCCAGCGCGATCAGATCGGCATCGCCGGTCGCGACGATCGCCTCGGCCTGCTGCGGCTCGGTGATGAGGCCGACCGCGACGACCGGCACCGACACCGCCTGCTTCACCGCCCGCGCCAGCGGCACCTGATAGCTCGGTCCGACCGGAATCTGCTGGCGCGGATCGAGGCCCCCGCTCGACACATGGATCGCCGCGCATCCCCGCGCCTCCAGCGCCGTGGCGAAGGCGACGGTCTGTTCGGCGTCCCAGCCGCCCTCGACCCAGTCGCTCCCCGACACGCGCACCGTCACCGGCCGCTCCGCCGGGAACGCCGCGCGCACCGCGTCATACACCTCCAGCGGAAAACGTATCCGGTTCTCCAGCGACCCGCCGTAGTCGTCGGCGCGCCGGTTGGAGAGCGGCGACAGGAACTGGTGGAGCAGATAGCCGTGCGCGGCATGGATCTGGATCAGGTCGAGCCCGAGCCGCGCCGCCCGCCGTGCCGATTCGGCAAACGCATCGCGAATGCGCGCCAGCCCCTCGCGATCGAGCGCCACCGGCGGCGGGTTCTTGGGATCATAGGGGAGCGCCGACGGCGCGACCGTCTCCCAGCCATGCGGATCGCTCGCCGGGACTTGGCGCTCGCCCTTCCACGGCAGGTCGGTCGACGCCTTGCGCCCGGCGTGCGCCAACTGGATCGCGATCGGCATGTCCGAGTGACGCCGCACCGATTCGAGCACCCGCGCCATTGCCGCCTCGGTCGCATCGTCCCACAGCCCGACATCGGCATAGCTGATTCGACCTGCCGGCTCGACCGCGGTGGCCTCGATCGTCAGCACGCCCGCACCCGACAGCGCCAAGTGGCCCAGGTGGATCGTGTGCCAATCGGTCATGCACCCGTCGACCGCCGAATATTGGCACATCGGCGCAATGACGATGCGGTTGGCGAGCGTCAGGCCGCCGATCGCAAGTGGCTGGAATAACCGGGGTCCGCTCATCGGAAACACGCTCCTGAAGGTGAGCCGTCCCTACGCATCAGCGGAAGATTGGTGCCGCGCGGCCGCGGCGGATGAAGTGGTCGGGGAAAGAGGATTCGAACCTCCGGCCCCTGCCTCCCGAAGGCAGTGCTCTACCAGGCTGAGCTATTCCCCGACCAGGGTGCCGGTCGGATGTACCGTCGACAGGGCGCGGCTTATATCAGCGGAAATTCGGAGCGCAAGCGGGGAATCACAGCTGTTTTTACATCGGCGCGCGGCTAGGTTTCACGACGATGTCGCTTGCCGAATGGATCGCCACCGCCCTCGGGATCGCCTGTGTCGCATTGGCCGCGCGGCGCAGCATCTGGACCTTTCCGACCGCCATCGTCTCGGTCGCGCTGCTGGGGCTCGTGGTGTTCCGCGCGCGGCTCTATTCGGACGCGTTGCTCCAGCTCTTCTTCGCCGCCGCGAACCTATACGGCTGGATCGACTGGCGGCGTGCGCAGGCACGCACCGGCGACGTCCCCGTGCGCACGCTCGACACCCGCGCGCGGACCGCATGGCTGGCCGGTATCCTCGTCTGCTGGCTGGCATGGGGCAGCGCGATGCACCGGCTGACCGACGCCGCCTTGCCGTGGTGGGATGCCGGGATCGCCGCCGCCAGCGTCGCGGCGCAATTGCTGATGGCCCGGCGCGCGATCGAGAATTGGTGGCTGTGGATCGCGGTCGATCTCGCCTCGGTGCCGCTGTATCTCGCCAAGGGGCTCTATCCCTTCGCCGGGCTCTACCTCGTCTATCTCGCGCTCGCGGTCTGGGGACTGATCGATTGGCGACGCGCGCTCGGCGCCGGCTGGCGGATGGTGCCGGCATGACGTTGCGCACCGTCTGCCTCCATGGGCCGGAGAGCACCGGCAAGTCGACGATGGCGCCGCGACTGGCGCAGCAGTTCGACTCGGTCTGCGTCGCCGAATTCGGCCGCACCTATTGCGAGACCTACGGCACCGACCTGACCATGTCCGACCTCGTCGTGATCGCGCAGACGCAGGATGCCAAGGCGCGCAAGGCGGTGGACAGCGGCGGGCGGCCGGTAATCCTCGACACCGATCCGCTGATGAGCGCGGTGTGGGCGGACATGATGTTCGGGCGGCGCGATCCGTGGTTCGATCGCTGGCAGGGCACCGCCGATCTCTACCTGCTGTTCGACATCGACCTGCCATGGGTCGAGGATGGCACCCGCATGTTCGGCTCGCACCGCGATCGCCAGCGCTTCTTCGACCTGTCGCGGCGCGAACTCGAACGCCGCCGCGTGCCCTGGGTGCTGATCCAGGGCGAAGGCTCGCGCCGCTATCTCAACGCGCTCACCGCGATCCGCGCCGCCCTTTGACCAGGTCAAAGCGCTTTCCGTCATTGCGAGCGTAGCGAAGCAATCCAGGGCCGGACCAGGACGCCCTGGATTGCTTCGCTACGCTCGCAATGACGAAATAACGCTGACGTCACCACCCTCGGTACAGCCCCCGTGCCGATGACGCGGGGGCCGCTTGCCGTCAGTGAATTTCGGGCGCGTTCGCCGAAACCTGTGACGGCGCCAGCTTGGTATTCAACACCCAGCCGACATTGTCGTTCTCGTCCGCGACCTCCCACCACAGGCCGTTCTTGTTGCCGGTCGGATAGACGATCGCGCCGACCGGCAGCGTGCGCAGCGTCGCGGCACTCGCCGCCGCCGAAGCGCGCAGCGCCACCGGCGCCTGTGCCGTGAAGGTCTTGGCCGGGGCCGCCTGCGCAGTGCCCGCATCGCCCGGCGTCACCAGCCCCAGCCCGGTCACCAGCTTGCTATACGCCTGAATGAAGCTGAGCGTCACGATCCGGCCGATCTCGGTATTGTCATAGCCGCCGCCCGCCGCACCCGCGACGGCGAAGAAGCCGCCGCCGCCCAGCGACAGGTTGTTCTTGGCGGCATAGCCTTCCTCGGTCGCCAGCGTCTCGGTGGTGCGGACGTTGGTCAACGACAGGACGGTATTGGCCTCCAGCTTCTTGCTCTTGATCCCGCCCAGCAGCCCGCCGACGCGACCACCCAGCAGACCGCCGATCCCCCCGGCCACCCCGCTGCCGCTCACATTGTTGTTGGCGCCCTGAATTTCGGCGACCAACACGTAATCGGCTGCCTTGATCTGTCCCTGTCCGACGTTCGCGCCGCGTTGCAGCCCCAGATTGCCGCCGATCGCGCGCTCCTTCTCCGCGGCGTTCAGCCCGCTGCCGCGATCGACCAGGTTGAAGCAGCCCGAGCGCTGCACCAGCACCTTCAGCAGCTTCGACGGCGCCGCCAGGTTCCATGCGGTCCAATAGGAGGAATTGTCGCCGTCGACGATCGACAGCGTGCCCAGCTTGCGCGCGCAATGCGGGATGTCGGCGGCGGTCTTCTCCTGCAGCTTCTGCCCCGACGAGGCACCAGCCAGCTTCTGCGCTTGCGCAGGCCCGGTGACGAACAGGCTGGCCCCCGCCAGCAGCGCGACGAATGCACGACGTTCCACGTGTTTCCCCTCGATTACCGCGTCAGCCCCGCGACGCTCTTGCGACCACAACGGCCGGCAAATGTACGTTGCGGATGTGTCACGAAAAAGTCGAGAGGCGGCCCATATTGGCGGACGGGTTCGGCGCGGCGAAATCGCCCGCCCCCTATCGCTCGGGCGAAGGCTGCGCTAGGCGCGCGAGGATCATGACGACCCCGCTCAACAAGATCCGCAATTTCTCGATCATCGCGCATATCGACCATGGCAAGTCGACGCTCGCCGACCGCCTGATCCAGGCGACCGGCGGCCTGTCCGACCGTGAGATGAGCGAGCAGGTGCTCGACAATATGGAGATCGAGAAGGAGCGCGGGATCACCATCAAGGCGCAGACCGTGCGGCTGTCCTACAAGGCGCATGACGGTGAGACCTACACCCTCAACCTGATGGACACGCCCGGCCACGTCGACTTCGCCTATGAAGTGTCGCGTTCGCTGGCGGCGTGCGAGGGCGCGTTGCTGGTGGTGGACGCCGCGCAGGGCGTGGAGGCGCAGACGCTCGCCAACGTCTACCAGTCGATCGAGCACGATCACGAGATCGTGCCGGTCATCAACAAGATCGACCTGCCCGCCGCCGAACCCGAAAAGGTCCGGACAGAGATCGAGGACGTGATCGGCATCGACGCCTCCGACGCGGTGCTCGCCAGCGCCAAGTCGGGAATCGGCATTCCGGACATTCTGGAAGCGATCGTGCAGAAGATTCCGGCACCGAAGGGCGATGCCGATGCACCGCTCAAGGCGATGCTCGTCGATTCGTGGTACGATCCGTATCTGGGCGTGATGATTCTGGTCCGGGTGGTGGACGGAACGCTCCGCAAGGGGCAGCAAGTCACCTTCATGCAGGCCGGAACGACGCACCTGATCGATCGCGTCGGCTGTTTCCGCCCCAAGATCGAGCAACTGACCGACCTCGGACCGGGCGAAATCGGCTTCATCACCGCGCAGATCAAGGACGTGGCGCAGGCCCGCGTCGGCGACACGCTGACCGACGCCAAGAAGCCCGCCGCCGAGGCGCTGCCGGGGTTCAAGGAAGTCCAGCCGGTCGTATTCTGCGGGCTTTTCCCGGTCGATGCCAACGACTTCGAGAAGCTGCGTGAGAGCATTTCGAAGCTGCGGCTCAATGATGCGTCGTTCAGTTTCGAGATGGAAACCTCGGCCGCGCTCGGCTTCGGCTTCCGCTGCGGCTTCCTCGGGCTGCTGCATCTGGAGATCATCCAGGAGCGGCTGACCCGCGAATACGACCTCGACCTCATCACCACCGCGCCGAGCGTCGTCTATCAGATCGAACTGACGCACGGCGGCGGCCAGATCGACCTGCACAATCCCGCCGACATGCCCGATCCCAACAAGATCGAGTCGATCAGCGAGCCGTGGATCGAGGCGGTGATCTACGTCCCCGACGAATATCTCGGCAGCATCCTGAAACTGTGTCAGGACCGCCGCGGTATCCAGAAGAATCTGACCTACGTAGGCGGACGTGCTCAGGCGACGTATGAACTGCCGCTCAACGAAGTCGTGTTCGACTTCTACGACCGGCTCAAGTCGCTATCGAAGGGCTATGCCAGCTTCGACTATCACCAGATCGGCTATCGCGAGGGCGATCTCGTCAAGATGAGCATCCTCGTCAACGAGGAGCCGGTCGACGCGCTGTCGATGATCGTCCACCGCGGCACCGCCGAGACGCGCGGGCGCGGGATGTGCGAGCGGCTCAAGGAACTGATCCCGCGCCACCTGTTCAAGATCCCGATCCAGGCGGCGATCGGCGGCAAGGTGATCGCGCGCGAGACGATCAGCGCGATGCGCAAGGACGTTACCGCCAAATGCTACGGCGGCGACGCAACACGTAAGCGCAAGCTGCTGGAGAAGCAGAAGAAGGGCAAGGCGAAGATGCGCGAATACGGCAGCGTCAGCATCCCGCAGGAAGCCTTCATCGCCGCGCTGCGCATGGGCGACGAAAACTGAGCCATCCACCGTCGCCCCGGACTTGATCCGGGGCCCCGCTTTTTCTTCGCCCGCGTCGCCAAGAAGCGGGATCCCGGATCAAGTCCGGGATGACGATGCGGCACGCCCCCCCCCCGTCATTGCGAGCGTAGCGAAGCAATCCAGAGCCGGATCAAGACGCGCTGGATTGCTTCGCTACACTCGCAATGACGACAAACCGGCCAGTATCAATACGCCCGCGCCACCGCGAACTCGACCGCCTCGACCATCGCCTCCTTGATCGCGCTGTCGGCGAAGATCGCCAGCGACTCGATCGCGCGCTGCCCATAATGCCGCGCCCGCGCCAGCGTATCGTCGACCGCACGGGTGCGGCGGACCAGATCGATCGAATGCGCGAAATCGGCATCGCTCGCCCGCCGTCCCTCGACCGCGTCGCGCCAGAAGGTGCGGTCCTCGTCGCCACCTCGCGCATAGGCGAGGATGACGGGCAGCGTCATCTTGCCTTCGCGGAAATCGTCGCCGGCATCCTTGCCCATCGTCCCGGCATCGCTGGTATAGTCGATCGCATCGTCGACCAGCTGGAACGCGATGCCGAGATTACGGCCGTAAGAGTCGAGCGCCTGCTCCTCCACCGCCGGCCGTTCGGCGACCACCGCCGCGATCCGGCACGCGGCGGCGAACAGCGCCGCGGTCTTCGCATGGATGATGTCGAGGTAACGTTCCTCGGGCAGGTCGACGCGCCGCGCCGCGGTCAACTGGTTGACCTCGCCCTCCGCGATCACCGCCGAGGCGTTCGAGAGAATTTCGAGCGCCCGCATGTTCCCGCCCGCCACCATCAGCTCGAACGAGCGCGAGAACAGGAAATCGCCGACCAGCACGCTGGCGGGATTGCCCCAGATGATATTGGCGGTGCGCTTGCCCCGGCGCAGGTCCGAGCCATCGACGACATCGTCGTGGAGCAGCGTCGCGGTGTGGATGAACTCCACCGCGGCGGCGAGGAGGTGGTGCCGGTCACCGCCATAGCCGACCAGCTGCGCGCCCGCGAGCGTCAGCATCGGGCGCATCCTTTTGCCCCCGCCCGCGATCAGATGCCCGGCCAGCTCCGGGATCAAGGGAATCTCCGATCGCATCCGCTCGACGATCACGGCATTGACGTGATCCATGTCGGCGGCGACCAGCCCGATCATCGGATCGAGCGAGGGCGTGTGCCCGGGAAGTCGGTGCAAGGTAGCGCTCATCTGTTCCTGCCCTTAGGGGGAGGCACGCGCGCAACGCAAGCGCGGGCTGCATGACCATTATCGCTTTGACGGGGAAGCCGTGGTGACCGACGACGTTCTGAAGGGCTATCGCAAGAGCATCGACAATATCGACGCGGCGCTGGTGTGCCTGCTCGCCGAGCGGTTCAAGATCACACAGGCGGTCGGCACCTACAAGGCGCAGACTGGGCTGCCCGCCGCCGATCCCGGCCGCGAGGAGGCGCAGATCGCGCGGCTGCGCCAGTTGAGCGAGGACGCCGAACTGGACCCGGAATTCTCCGAAAAATTCCTGCGCTTCATCATCGACGAGGTCATCCGCCACCACCGCGCCGCGGCGGCGGGCTGATTCGTCAGCGCGCCAGCGGCGCGTCGCGGCGCGCCGTCAGTCGCGCAATCACCGCATCGGCCATCTGCTTCAGGTGCATCTGCTCATACGCCCCGAAATCGCTGCGCGGGGTACGATCGAACACGCAGAAGGTGCCGATCGGAAAATGGTCGGAATCGACCAAGGGCGCGCCGGCATAAAATCGCACTTGCCCGCCGTCGATCAGCACCGGATTGTCCGCAAAGCGCGGGTCCGCGCGCGCATCCTCGACGCAAAACACCGCGCGCGGCGTGATGATCGCATGTCCGCACAACGACATGCGGCGGCTGTACGTACGCGAGCTGACGCCGCTGACCGCGATCAGATATTGCCAGTCGCGCGACAGGATCGACACCGCCGCCATGCCGGTGCCCAGCTTCTCCCGCGCCTGCCCCACCAAGTCCACCAACACGGCGTCGTCACGCGCGTCCAGCGCGCCGGACGCGATCACCGCGCGTTCGCGTGCCGCTTCGTCATTGGGCGTGGGCGCCGGCGCATAGATCGTGATACTCATAGCCGCCGACGTCCCCGAGCCTTCGTTTCGGTCTTGAAACGACGTCTGTGATTGCGTCTCACTCGTCGTTTGAGACAATGCAGCTACAATATTATAGTGTCGGCAGCAACGATCGGCTTGTTTTCCAAGACGTTTTGTAAGAATTGACGCATAGTTTGCCAGCTACGCGCGTCCGCCTTCGCGTTATATCCGAAACCGACGTGGCCGGCCGGCATGTTGGCATCGGTGAAGGCGTGACCGGCATGGCCGTAGGCGTGGATCTGCCAGTCGGCGCGCGCGGCGGTAAGTTCCTCGCCCAGTGCGACCACCGCCGATGGCGGCCCCAGCGGATCGTCCCAGCCGTGGCAGATCAGCAGCGACGCGGTGATCGGCGTGACCGTCTCCCAGTCCGGCCGATCGTAGACGCCGTGGAAGCTCACCCCGCCCCGGATCGGCAACCCGGCCCGCGCCATATCGAGCACGCATTTGCCGCCGAAGCAGAAGCCGATCGCCGCGACGTTCCCGGCATCCACCTCGGGCTGCGCCGTCAACGCCTCCAGCGACGCGCGCAACCGCTCGCGCAGCAGCGCCCGGTCGGCGTTGAGTTCGTCCATGTAGCGGCTGGCGCCCTCGCCGCGCTGCGTGCGCTTGCCCTGTCCGAACAGGTCGCAAGCGAAGGCGGCGTAGCCGAGCGCCGCCAGCGCCTCCGCCTTCAGGTTGTCCGATTCCTTTTGCCCCAGCACGTTGGGGATCACCAGCACCCCCGGCCGTGCATCGTGCTGCGCATCGTCCCAGGCGAAGACGCCCTCGAACGGCCCACCCGGCCCGTCGTGGACGACAGTGCGGCGGCGGATCGTCATGGGCGCGCTCTCCTGTTGTGTCGGTCGTGCCTTTCGCTAGATCGGAGCCATTCGGCGGACAAGCAGCGGGGCGCATGATGCAGATCAGGAAGGACGATCCCGCCGCCCCGCATGTCGCCGCACTGCTGGCGCATCATCTCGCGGAGTTGCGCGGCCATATGGCGGAATTCGCCTTCGCGCTCGACGCGACGGGCCTGTCGGCGCCCGAGGTGACCTTCTGGACCGGATGGCGCGAGGAATCGCTGGTCGGGTTCGTCGCGCTCAAGCAGCTTGATCCGCGCCACGGCGAGGTCAAATCGATGCGCGCCGCGCCCGAGGCACGCGGCACCGGCGTCGGCCGCGCGTTGCTGACGCACGTCATCACGACGGCACGCGCGCGCGGCTATGATCGGCTCAGCCTGGAAACCGGCACGGCCGAACTACACCGGCCGGCGGTCACTCTTTACCGCAGCGCCGGCTTCACCTCTTGTGACCCTTTCGGCGACTACGAACCCAGCCCGCACAACCAGTTCCTGACCCTGATCCTCTAACGGGAGAACCCGATTGCCGACGCTCGTCCTCATCCGCCACGGCCAGTCCGCCTGGAACCTCGAGAATCGCTTCACCGGCTGGTGGGACGTCGACGTCACCGAAAAGGGTGCGGCCGAGGCGCGCGCCGCGGGTGAGCTGATGGCGGCCAAGGGGCTGGATTTCGACCAGACCTTCACCTCGCTCCAGACCCGCGCGATCAAGACGCTCAACCTCGCGCTCGAGGCGATGGGGCGGCTGTGGCTGCCGGTCGAGAAGGACTGGCGGCTCAACGAGCGGCACTACGGCGGGCTGACCGGGCTCGACAAGGCCGAGACGGCGGCGAAGCACGGCGACGAGCAGGTCCACATCTGGCGCCGCAGCTTCGACGTGCCCCCGCCCCCGATCGAGCCGGGCAGCGAGTTCGACCTGTCGGCCGACCGCCGCTACGCCGGGATCGACGTTCCCGCGACCGAGAGCCTGAAGGACACGATCGCGCGCGTCCTGCCCTATTGGGAAGGGCGCATCGCGCCTGCGCTCAAGGACGGGCGGCGCGTGCTGATCTCGGCGCACGGCAATTCGCTCCGCGCGCTGGTCAAGCATCTGTCGGGGATTTCCGACGACGAGATCACCGGGCTGGAGATCCCGACCGGCCAGCCGATCGTGTACGAACTCGACGACGCGCTCAACGCGACCGACCGTTATTACCTCAACGAACGATAATCACACCGTCACCCCGGACTTGATCCGGGACCCCCGCTTCTTATCGCAACCGTCGTAAGAAGCGGGACCCCGGGTCAAGCCCGGGCTGACGAATATACCCGTTCCCCGGCGAAGGGCGGGTCCCAGCCGGGAAGGCCGTCGCAACGCCGCGCCGCGCTTCGTCACCAACGCCCCGCAACTGGCCCCCGGCCCTCGCCGGGGAACAGGCGGGGATAATCCTCACACCGCTGCGCGCACCGCGTTGCAGATGCGGTCCACCACCTGCTCCACCTGCGCCGGATCGTCGCCCTCGGCCATCACGCGGATCACCGGCTCGGTCCCCGACGGGCGGATCACCAGCCGCCCGCGTCCCGCCAACGCCGCCTCGGCGTCGGCGATCACCGCCTTCACCGTGTCGGTTTCCAACGGCTTGCCGCCCGAGAACCGCACGTTCTTCAGCAACTGCGGCAATGGTTCGAACCGATGCAGCACCTCGCTCGCCGGTGCGCCCGCGCGGCAGATCTCCGCCAGCACCTGCAACGCCGCGACCAGCCCGTCGCCGGTCGTCGCATAGTCGCTGAGGATGATATGCCCCGACTGCTCGCCGCCGACATTGTAGCCGCGGCGGCGCATCGCCTCCAGCACGTGCCGGTCGCCGACCGCGGTGCGGATCAGCCCCAGCCCCTGCGCCTTCAGGTGCCGCTCCAGCCCGAGGTTCGACATCACCGTCGCCACCAGACCGCCACCGGCCAGCCGCCCGGCGCGCGCCCAACCGGCGGCGATCGTCGCCATCAACTGGTCGCCGTCGATCACCCGGCCCTTTTCGTCGACCACAATCAGCCGGTCCGCGTCGCCGTCCAATGCGATGCCGATGTCGGCGTTATGCTCGATGACCGCTGCCGACAGCGCCTCCGGGTGGGTCGAGCCGATCTTGTCGTTGATGTTCAGGCCGTTCGGCTGCACCCCGATCTGGATCAGGTCCGCGCCCAACTCCCACAGCGCCTCGGGCGCGACCTGATAGGCGGCGCCGTTCGCGCAATCGACCACCACCTTCATCCCGTCGAGCCGCAGGTCGTTGGGGAAGGTGGATTTGGCGAAGTGAATGTAGCGGCCGCGCGCGTCGTCGATCCGCTTGGCGCGGCCGATCTCGCCGGCCGGCGCCAGCGCGACCTCGCCGTCGATCGCGGCCTCGATCGCCAGTTCGTCCTCATCCGACAATTTGTAGCCATCCGGCCCGAACAGCTTGATCCCATTGTCGAAAAACGGATTGTGGCTGGCGGAGATCATCACGCCCATATCGGCGCGCATCGATTTGGTCAGCATCGCCACCGCCGGAGTCGGCATCGGGCCGACCAGCGTCACGTCCATCCCAACGCTGGTGAACCCGGCCTGCAGCGCGCTCTCCAGCATATAGCCCGACAGCCGCGTGTCCTTGCCGATCACGACGCGATGGCGATGCTGCCCGCGCAGGAAGTGTCGCCCGGCCGCCATGCCGACCTTCATCGCCATTTCCGCGGTCATCGCGCCCGCGTTGGTCAGGCCGCGAATGCCGTCGGTGCCGAAATATTTCCTTGCCATCGTGCCTTCCGTTCGCTTGGCCCAGACAAGTCCCATAATCGCGGACGAGCAAAAGGCGAAGACACCGCATGTCGCAAGCAACCCGTATCCTGCTGTCGCTCCTGCTCGGGCTGGCGGGTGGCGTCGCACTCGCGCATTTCGCGCGCGACGCCGTTCCCGGCACGATCGCGATCGCGGAACCGGTCGGGGCGGCGTGGTTGCACGGGCTGCAGATGACGATCGTCCCGCTCGTCGTGTCGCTGCTCGTCACCGGAGTCGCCTCGACCGCCGAGGCCGCGCGCGCCGGGCGGCTCGCCGGGCGGGCGATCGCGCTCTACGTCACCTTCCTGTTCCTGTCGGCGACGATCGCCGCCATCGCCACGCCGCTGATCCTCGCCATTGCCCCGCTCCCCGCCGCCTCGGCGCAGGCGTTGCGGGCCGCGCTGGTCGGCGCAGGCAAGGTGCCCGCGGTGCCGCCGCTCGGCGAATTCTTCGCCGGCATCGTCCCCACCAACATCGTCAGCGCCGCCGCGAACGACGCCTTCCTCTCGCTCATCATCTTCACGCTCGTCTTCGCCTTTGCGATCGCGCGGATCGACCCCGAGGGGCGCGCGCTTCTGGTTCGGTTCTTCACGGCGCTCCGCGACACGATGCTGGTGGTGATCGACTGGGTGTTATGGATCGCGCCGCTCGGTGTGTTCGCGCTGGCATTGGTGGTCGGCGCGCGCGCGGGCTCCGGCGCGTTCGGCGCGCTCGCACACTACATTCTGGTCGTGGTCAGCGTCGGGGTGATCGTCACCTTGCTCGCCTACCCGGTCGCCTGGGCGGGCGCGCGGCTCAACCTTGCGGATTTCGCGCGCGCCGCACTGCCGTCACAGGCGGTCGCGATCAGCACGCAATCCTCGCTCGCCTCGGTGCCGGCGATGCTGGAGGGCGCGCGCAGGCTGGGCGTACCGGTACGCACCGCCGGCGTGACGCTGCCGCTGGCGGTGGCGATCTTCCGCACCACCGGCCCGGCGATGAACCTTGCGGTGGCGATCTATGTCGCGACGTGGTTCGGCGTCTCGCTCTCGCCGACGACGCTGGCGATCGGCGTGGTGGTGGCGACGCTGACCTCACTCGGTTCTGTCAGCCTGCCCGGCACGGTCAGCTATGTCAGCGCGATCGCGCCGATCGCGGGCACGATCGGCGCCCCGATCGCGCCGCTCGGCTTGCTGGTCGCGGTCGAGACGATCCCCGACATCATCCGCACCGTCGGCAACGTCACCATGGACCTCGCGACCACCGCCTGGCTGGGCCGGCGCGAACCTAGGGAATAGCGCGCCGCGGCCGGCTGCCGAAGGCATAGAGCGCGCACCCGCTCCAGATCAGCGCGAAGGTGACGATATGCACCCCGCGCAGCGGCTCATGGAACACCAGCACCGCCAGCAGGAATTGCAGCGTCGGCGCAAGATATTGCAGCAGCCCCAGCGTCGAATAGCGCAGCCGGCGCGCAGCGGCGGCGAACATCAGCAGCGGCGCGGCGGTCACCGCCCCCGCCAGCACCAGCAACAGGTCGGTGGTTCCACGCCCGAACACCGGCTCAGGGCTGAGCCACAGCACCGCCAGCGCCGGCCAGACCAGCAGCGCCGTCTCGACGGTCAGCCCGCCCAGCGCATCGATCGCCGCCACCTTGCGGATCAGCCCGTAGACGCCGAAGCTGAACGCGAGCGTCAGCGAGATCCACAACGCCCCGCCCCCCGCGATCGCCAGCACCGCGACGCCGAGCGCCGCCACCGCGACCGCCGCCCTCTGGACCGCGCCGATCCGCTCGCCGAGCACGATCATCCCCAGCGCGACGTTGAGCAGCGGGTTGATGAAATAGCCGAGGCTCGCCTCCAGCACATGCCCGCTCTGCACCGCGAAGATATAAACCAGCCAGTTGACCGCGATCAGCGCCGCCGACGCGCACAGCAGCAACAGCGTCCGCCCCCGCGCCGCCGCCACGATCGCCCGACCACGCCGCATGACCAGCACGATTGCCGCAAGCAGCAGCAACGACCACACGACGCGATGCGCCAGCACCTGCAACGCCGGCACGCCGGTCAGCAGGTGCAGATAGAGCGGGAGCAGTCCCCATGAAACGTAGGCGCCGACGCCGAAGAGCAGGCCGGAACGATGCGAGGTGGCGGTCATCCCCGCCCCGTCGCGCGAGACGCGCCGCGATGCAAGGCCGCGCCGACCCATCGCGCCCGCACGCAACAAACAGTCGCCCTGCCCGCGCTTTGGCCGTACCAGCGTCGGGCCATCATGCTGTCCCGCCTCGTCCTCACCGATGTCCGCAACCACGAAGCGCTGTCGATCGCACCCGATGGCGCGCCCGGCTTCGTCGTGCTGTACGGGCCGAACGGCGCGGGCAAGACCAACGTGCTGGAGGCGGTGTCGCTGCTCGCGCCCGGTCGCGGGCTGCGCCGCGCCGCTTTGTCGGAGGTCGCGCGCAGCGACGGGCCGGGCGGGTTCGGGGTCGCGGCGACGCTCGACGATGGCGTCACGCTCGCGACGGGCGCGCTGGCCGCCGCGCCCGAACGGCGGGTGGTGCGCATCAACGGCGCCGCCGCCCCCGCGACCGCGCTCGCGGAACGAGTGGCGGTGTTGTGGCTTACCCCGGCGATGGACCGGCTGTTCACCGAGGCGGCGGGCGGGCGACGGCGCTTCCTCGACCGGCTGACGTTGGCGATCGAGCCCGGCCATGCCCGTGACGGTGCCCGCTACGAGGCGGCGATGCGCGACCGCAACCGCTTGCTCGCCGATCCGCTCCCCGACCCCGACTGGCTGGCGGCGCTGGAGGCGCAGATGGCACAGCACGGTGCCGCGCTCGACGCCGCGCGCCGCCGCACCGTCATCGCGCTCGACACGGCGCTCGCCGCCCAGCCCGCAGGCGAGATCGCGCGCGCCCGGATCGCGCTCGATGGCTGGAGCGGCAATGCCGGAGCATTGGCCGAGGCACTACGCTCAGGCCGCGCGCGCGACGCCGCTGCCGGGCGCACGCTGGTCGGCCCGCACCGCGCCGACCTGATCGTCACCCATGTCGACAAGGCGCGCCCCGCCGCCACCGCCTCGACCGGCGAGCAGAAGGCGCTGCTGCTCGGCATCGTCCTCGCCCATGCCGAGTTGGTCGCGCGGCTCACGGCGCGCGCGCCGGTGCTGTTGCTGGACGAGGTGGCGGCGCATCTCGATCCGGTCCGCCGCGCGGCGTTGTTCGCGCGCCTCGCGCCGCTCGGTCAGGTGTGGATGACCGGCACCGAGCGCGCGCTGTTCGACGGCATCGACGCCGCCACCTGGGTTGCGCTGCACGATGTCGTTACGCCCACAACCATTTTGCCTTCGCCGCGTTGAGCGCTGAAAAGCCGCTCCTCTTCTGGGATATATTCCGCTGACCGATATCGCCGCTCCTGCCGAAGCCCCGCGCACGCTGACCGAATGGCGGCACGGCTGGCCGGTGGTGGTCGCGGCGATGCTGGGGGCGGGGTTCGGGCCGGGGCTGTACCAGAACCTCTCCAGCCTGTTCACACCGGGACTGGAGGCGACGTTCGGCTGGTCGCGCGGCGACATCGCCACGGCCGCCGGTCTGGCGCTGGGCGGCGCCATCGCCGCACCGCTGATCGGGCGCGCCGCCGACCGCTTCGGGGTGCGCCCGGTGATCGTCGCCTCGATGCTGCTGCTGGGTGCCGCCTATCTCTGGCTGGCCGCGATGGGGATGAACGGCGGTCGTGCGATCTGGCGCTATCAGTTGGGGGTCGTGCTGCTGGTGCTGGCGCTGCCGGGGACGAGCAGCCTTGCCTATGGCAAGCTGATCGCGGCGCGCTTCGTGCGCGGACGCGGCATGGCGCTGGCGCTTGGTACGTCGGGGCTCGCACTGGCGACGATCGTCGCCGCACCGGCGCTGGGCGCCACCATCGCCAACTTCGGCTGGCGCGCGGGGTTCGTCGCGCTGGCGGCCGGCTCCGCGCTGCTCGCGCTGCCGCTCATCCTGCTCAGCCTGCGCGCCGAGGCACTGCCCGCCGTGCGTGCCGCCGCGCGCGCCAACCTGCCAGGCACCAGCGCCGCGGTGGCGCGGCGCGACCGGCGCTTCTGGATCATGGTCGCCTCTGCGTGGCTCATCAATGCCGCCACGACCGGCTTCGTGACGCAACTCGTGCCGATCGGGCTCGAACTCGGGCTGCGCCCGGCGCAGGCGGCGCTGCTGCTCACCAGCTTCGCCTCCAGCGCGATCGCCGGCCGGTTGCTGGTCGGCTGGCTGGTAGACCGCCTGCGACCGCAGCCGGTCGCGGCGGCCTTCGCGATCCTCTCCGCCGCCGCCTTCGTCGCGTTGGCGTTCGCGCCCTCGGGGTTGGCGCTGCTGCTGGTGCTCGTCTTCCTCGCCGGGCTGATGAACGGCGCGGAAAACGATCTGCTGCCGTTCTTCGCCGCACGGCTGTTCGGCTTGCGCGCCTATGCCGAAATCTATGGCACTGCGATGCCGATCGCCTTGTCGGGCACCGCGGTCGGCATCATCGGCTTCGGGCGGCTTCACGATCTGACCGGTGGCTATACCGGCGCGCTGACGCTCGGCTGTGGCGCCTTGTTGCTGGCGGCGCTGTGCTTCCTGATCCTTCCGGACCGTGCGGGGGATGACGGGAACCGCGCCGCAAGCTAGCGCCAGAGCAATGCACGGCACCGCTCCGAATCGTCACGAATGGCGCACCGGCTGGCCAATCGTGCTCGGGGCGGTCGTCGGCAGCGGCGCAGGGCCGGCGCTCTTTCAGAATCTGTCGAGCATGTTCGTGCCCGGCATGACCGCGGAGCTGGGCTGGAGCCGCAGCGCACTCGCCACCGCCAGCGGATTGGGGTTCGCGGGCAGCTTCGCGGTGCCGCTGCTCGGCCGCATCGTCGATCGCATCGGCGTGCGCCCGATGATCGCCGGCTGTATGCTCGCGCTCGCCGCCGCCTATCTCGGCATGGCGGCGATGCCGGGGCGGCTCTGGCATTATTACCTTCTGGTGCTGGTGCTGGCGATGACCGTGCCGGGCACCAGTGCGCTGGCCTATGGAAAGCTGATCGCGGCACGCTTCGTCGAACATCGCGGACTGGCGCTGGGCATCGCCACCTCCGGCCTGCCGCTCACCACCTTGCTGCTGCCGATCGTGCTGGCGCAGGTGATCGACGGCTTCGGCTGGCGCGGCGGTTTCGTGGCATTGGCGATCTATTCGGCGATGATCGCGTTGCCGGTCGCGCTGATCGCGATCCGCGGCATCGCCCCCGTCGATCGTCCCGCCGCCGACGTGACGGCGTCGTCGCGTCCGATCGATGGCGTCACCGCGACGGCGGCACGCCGCGATCCGCGGCTCTGGCGGCTGGGTCTGACCGGCTTCTTCGTCAACCTGGGAACGATCGGCTTCGTCACGCAACTGGTGCCGTTCGGGATCGACCGCGGCCTGACCCCGGCGGAGGCGGCGCTGCTGCTCACCGCCTTCGGCGCATCGCAGGTCGCGGCGCGGATTACCTTCGGCGCGCTGATCGACCGCTTCACCCCGCAGCGGATCGCCGCCACCGTCGCGATGATCTCCGCGCTCGGGTTCGCCTTCCTCCAGGTGGCGGATCTGTCGCTCGTCCCGCTATCGCTGGGCGTGTTCTGCGCGGGGCTGATGAACGGGGCCGAGAACGATCTCTTCCCCTTCTTCGCCGCCCGGCTATTCGGGCTGCGGGCGTATGGCGAGATCTACGGCACGCTGATCGTCGTCGCGCTGATCGGCAGCGGCGCGGGGATCATCGGCTTCGGCGCGCTCCACGACCTGACCGGTGGCGACGCCGCCGGGCTGGCGGTGGCGAGCGCCGCGCTGGCGACCGCCGGGCTGCTCTTCGCGGGGCTGCGTGACCGCCCCGCGCACGGCTAGGTTTCGCTTTCGCTACACCGTCCGGCTGCCTATATGATCGCCATGGCAGAACCTCAGAATACCAGCGAATACGGCGCCTCCTCCATCAAGGTGCTGAAGGGCCTCGACGCCGTCCGCAAGCGTCCGGGCATGTACATCGGCGACACCGACGACGGCTCGGGCCTCCACCACATGGTGTTCGAGGTGAGCGACAATGCGATCGACGAGGCGCTGGCCGGGCATTGCGACCGGATCGACATCACGCTGAACGCCGACGGATCGGTGTCGGTGACCGACAATGGCCGCGGCATCCCGACCGGCATCCACCCCGAGGAAGGCGTGTCGGCGGCCGAGGTCATCATGACCCAGCTCCATGCCGGCGGTAAGTTCGAGAACACCAGCGACGACAATGCCTATAAGGTGTCGGGCGGCCTGCACGGCGTCGGCGTCTCGGTAGTCAACGCGCTGTCCGAATTCCTCGACCTGACGATCTGGCGTGACGGCGAGGAGCATTACATGCGCTTCGCGCATGGCGACGCGGTCGCCCCGCTCAAGGTCGTCGGCCCGGCGAACGGCAAGAAGGGAACGCGGGTCACCTTCCTGCCCTCGCCCGAGACGTTCAAGATCACCGAGTTCGACTTCGAGAAGCTGGAGCATCGCTATCGCGAGCTGGCGTTCCTCAACTCCGGCGTCCGCCTGTTCCTCAACGACGCGCGCCACGAGGAACCAAAGTCGATCGAGCTGTTCTACGAGGGCGGGATCGCCGCGTTCGTGAAGTGGCTGGACCGCAACAAGCAGCCGTTGTTCCCCGATCCGATCTCGGTCGCGGGCACCCGCGATCACGTCACGATCGAGGTCGCGCTGGAGTGGAACGACAGCTATTACGAGAACGTCCTCGCGTTCACCAACAACATCCCGCAACGCGACGGCGGCACGCACATCGCGGCCTTCCGCGCCGCGCTGACCCGCACGCTCAACAATTACGCCGAGAAGTCGGGGCTCCTGAAGAAGGAGAAGGTCTCGCTGACCGGCGACGACATGCGCGAGGGGCTGACCGCGATCGTCTCGGTCAAGCTGCCCGACCCGAAGTTCAGCTCGCAGACCAAGGACAAGCTCGTCTCGTCGGAGGTGCGCCAGCCGCTCGAAAGCCTGATGGCCGACAAGATGGCCGAATGGCTGGAGGAAAACCCGCAGCACGCCCGCGCGATCGTCGGCAAGATCATCGACGCCGCCGCCGCGCGCGAGGCGGCGAAGCGCGCGCGCGAACTGACGCGGCGCAAGGGCGTCATGGACATCGCCAGCCTGCCCGGCAAGCTCGCCGACTGTCAGGAGCGCGATCCGGCCAAGTCCGAGCTGTTCCTCGTCGAGGGTGATTCGGCCGGCGGCTCGGCCAAGCAGGGCCGCGACCGGCACTTCCAGGCGATCCTTCCCTTGCGCGGCAAGATCCTCAACGTCGAGCGCGCGCGCTTCGACCGGATGCTCGGCTCGAAGGAGATCGGCACGCTCATTCAGGCGATGGGCACCGGGATCGGGCGCGACGACTTCAAGCTCGACAAATTGCGCTACCACAAGATCGTCATCATGACCGACGCCGACGTCGACGGCGCGCATATCCGCACCTTGCTGCTGACGTTCTTCTATCGCCAGATGCCCGAGATCATCGAGGCCGGGCACCTCTATATCGCGCAGCCGCCGCTCTATAAGGCGACCAAGGGCCGTTCGGAGGTGTACCTCAAGGACGATCACGCGCTCGACGATTATCTCGTCGACGCCGGACTGAACGCGATGGCGCTGGAGCGCGGCGACGAGAAGTTGACCGGTGTCCACCTGCGCCCGCTGGTCGAACATGCGCGGCGGATGCGGACGCTGATGCGCTACGTCCCACGTCGCTACGATCCGGTCATTATCGAGGGGCTGGCGCTGGGCGGCGCGCTTGATCCCGACGCCCCGCGCGACGCGCGCGCTGCGGCGGTGACCGAGGTCGTCCGGCGGCTCGATCAGGGCGACAGCGAGGCGACATGGAGCGCGCGCATCACCGAGGACGGCGGCATTCACTTCGAACGGCTGTGGCGCGGCGTGACCGATCACCACATCGTCGAGGCGGCGTTCCTCGGCTCGGCGGAGGCGCGCAAGCTCCACACGCTCGCCGCCGAACAGGCCGAGACCTTCGCGCACGCCGCGAAGCTGGTGCCGGTGAAGACCGCCGCGGTCGAGACGCCGGTCGATGCGGTCGCCACCGACGAGGAGGGCGAGGAAACCGTCTCGGTCGGTCGCGGCGAGTCGCTGGTGGCGCGCCCGTCGCAGCTGCTGGAGGCGATCCTCGCCTCGGGCCGCAAGGGACTGGCGATCCAGCGCTACAAGGGGCTGGGCGAGATGAACGCCGAACAGCTGTGGGAAACCACGCTCGACCCGTCGAATCGCTCGATGCTCAAGGTGGCGATCGAGCAGGCCGATATCGCGGACGAGATCTTCACGCGCCTGATGGGCGATGTCGTCGAACCGCGCCGCGAGTTCATCCAGGAGAACGCGCTGAGCGTCGCGAACCTCGACGTTTAAGGCGCTAAGCTTTCATCCGTCGCCCCGGACTTGATCCGGGGCCCCGCTTCGTGTCGGCAGCGAGAAGAAGAAGCGGGGTCCTGGGTCAAGCCCGGGACGACGTAGCTTTGACGCTTTCCACGAACGTCATCCCCGCGCAGGCGGGGATCCAGACACGCAGGTTCTCGTAAAAGCCACAAGCGCCAAAGGTTCTGGATTCCCGCCTTCGCGGGAATGACGATAGGTCAAGGTGGCTCACAGCCGAATTGCCCCCGTCATTGCGAGCGTAGCGAAGCAATCCAGTGCCGGACCCGGACGCCCTGGATCGCTTCGCTACGATCGCAAAGACGGCAAGCGCTATCCCTCCACCCAAGCCCGCAACAACGAATGCGCGATCGCGTACGGCGGCGGCGCACCGAACGCCCCTGCCTCCCCCGCCAGCGCCGCCCGCACCTCGTCGCGCGTCACCCAGCGCGCATGCTCCAGCTCGTTGGTGTCGAGCGTGATCGCCTCATCCTCGGCTTCCGCCACGCACGCGATCATCAGTTGCGACGGGAACGGCCACGGCTGGCTCGCGACATAGCGCACCGCCCCGACCCGCACGCCCGCCTCCTCGAAAATTTCGCGCGCCACCGCCTCCTCGATCGACTCGCCCGGCTCCAGAAACCCGGCCAGCGCCGAATAGCGCCCCGCGGGCCACGCCGCCTGCCGCCCGATCAGCGCGCGTCCGTCATGCTCGGCGATCATGATCACCACCGGGTCGACGCGCGGGAAATGCTCGGCCTTGCAGTTCGGGCAGCTGCGCCCCCAGCCGGCTCGGAACGGCGTCGTTGCATGGCCGCAGCGCGCGCAAAACGGATGCCGCGCGTGCCAGTCGATCAGCGCGCGTGCCGCCGCGAAGGTCGCCGCCTCGCCGCCCCGCAGCCGGTCGAGCAACGCGAACAAGGTCGGCGAACGATAGGGCGGCGGCGGCGCCTCGCCCGGGATCACCGCCGCGAAATGCGCGCGCCCCTCACCCAGCCCCAGCAGCACGAACTCGGCCCCGTCCGGCGCGTCCGCGATCGTCCCCCATAACAATGCACCGTCGTCCGCCACCACCGGCTCGAACGCATCGAGCCGCAACAGCCGCGACGCCGGATCGGCGAGCAACGCCGCCACCGCCGGCGCATCGTGCCGCAACGCGTCGGCACGATCCAGCGTGCCGCCGGTGAACCCGGTTTCGATCACCATTGTCCCCCATGCAGCCGCGCCGCGTCACGCCGGATCGCGGCATAGGTTTCCTTGCCCAGCGGCCATTTCTCGGCCGGGAAGTAGTTGACCATGATCGTGCTGCGGAAACGCTTGGCCGGATCGACCAGCGCCAGCGTCCCCGCCGCGCCCGCCCAGCCATAGCTGCCCTTCGACGCGCCGTTCGGATCGTCGTTGAGATAGACGACCCCGCCCGCGCCGAACCCGCGCTGCTGCCCGTCATTGTCGAAGAACACACCCGCTGGCATCAGGTTCGACATCGCCAGCCGCGCGGTCTGCTCCTTCATCACGCGCGTGCCCTGCAATACGCCGTAATTCTGGAGCATATGGAGGAAGCGATCATAATCGCGCGCGCTGCTCACCAACCCCGCGCCGCCATAAGGAAAGCTCGGCGGCTGCAACCACGGCGAGCGCGCCGCCGGGTCGAGCGGGGTGAGGTTCTCGCCGACGAACGCGTAATTGCTCGCGAACCGCCCGACATCGCGCTGCGGCACCTGCCAAAAGGTCGAGTTCATCCCGAGCGGACCCAGCAACCGCGTCTGGACGAAGCGCTCGAACGACATGCCGCTGGCCTTCTCGACCACCGCCGCCAGCACGTCGAGCCCCATCGAATAATGCCACGTCGTGCCCGGCTCGGCGACCAGCGGCGCCTGAGCCACCCGCTCGGCGAAGGCGGCGAGCGAGGCCGGGCGGGTGAGGCGCGCCTGCGCCTCGATCTGCGCGTTGACCGTCGCCGGCACCAGCCCGAGCCGCTCGAACTCCTTGAGCAGCGGCCCCTTGGCGTTGATCTGATAACCGATCCCCGAGGTATGGGTCATCAATTCGCGGATCGTGATCGGCCTGGTCGCCGCGCGTGTCTCCAGCGAGGTGTTGGGGCTGGTCAGCACCCGCATCTTCGCGAACGCCGGAAAATACTTCGACAGCGGATCGTCCAGCGACAGTTTGCCGTCCTCGACCAGCAGCATCGCCGCCATGCCCGTGATCGGCTTGGTCATCGAATAGACGCGCCACAACGAGTCGGGGCCGGCCGCCGCCGCGCCGGGGTCGAGCGAGATCTTGCCGGCGCTGACGAACACCGTCGGCAGCTCGCCCAACCCGAATGCGCCGACGATCCCCGGCATCTTTCCCGCGGCGACATAGCCATCGTACAGCGCCTGGGTCGCGGGCAGCAGCGTCGCCGCCGCCGCGGCATCCGGCGCCCGCGGCGCGGGCACGGGCGCGCGCATCTGCGGCTGCGGTTGCTGCGCCGATGCCGCGACCGTCGCCAACAGCGCCGCGCCCAGCCCGGCAGCCTTGACCGGCTTCATCGTCCACCGCTTCGTCATCATGCCCGTCTCCTCACCACATCCGCCGCTTTCGCGAACACCGTCGGCAATCCTGCTTCGTCGAGCCGGTCGACCGGCCACCACTCACCTTTGTTGCTCGCGGCATCCGTGTGCGCCACCGCGATCGCCAGGTCGATCGTGAAATGCGTGAAGCCGTGACTCACCGCCTCGTCCAGCATCCGCCAGTCGGCGTCGGCCGGGGCATCGGCGAGCAGCGGCGGCATGTCGCTCCACGGCCCGGTCGGCAGCGCGCGCATCCCGCCAAGCAACCCCTTGTCGGGTCGCCGCACCAGCAACACCGTATCGCCCCGCTGCAACCAGAACAAAGTCCCATGCCGATGCGGACGCGCCGCCTTGGGCTTCTTGACCGGGTAAGCCTCGGGCGTCCCCGCCGCCTGCGCCGCGCACGCATGGTTCAGCGGGCAGAGCAGGCACCGCGGCCGGCGCGGCGTGCAGATCGCCGAGCCGAGGTCCATCATCGCCTGCGCGAAGTCGCCCGCGCGTCGCTCGGGCGTGATTGTGTCCGCCGCCGCCCGGATCGCCTTGCGCGCGGCGGGTAGCGGCGTATCGATCGCGAACAGCCGCGCGACGACGCGCTCGACATTGGCATCGACCACCACCGCTCGCCGTCCGAAGGCGATCGCCGCCACCGCCGCGGCGGTATAGTCGCCAAAGCCCGGCAGTGCACGCAGCGCCGCCTCGTTGTCGGGCAGCCTGCCGCCATGCTCCACAGCGATCGTCCGCGCCGCCGCGAGCAGATTGCGCGCGCGGGCATAATAACCGAGCCCCGCCCAGGCGGCCATCACCTCGCCCTCGTCAGCCGCCGCAAGATCGGCGAACGTCGGCCAACGGCGCGTCCATTCCGTGAAGCGCGGTCGCACCGTCGCCACCGTGGTCTGCTGGAGCATGACTTCGCTCAGCCACACGCGATAGGGATCGGGGGTTTCGCCGGGCTTGGCACGCCACGGCAGATCCCGGCGGTGGCGATCATACCAGTCGAGCAACGGTGTCGCGATGTCGATCCGGTGCTTGGCGTCCATGCCCCGGCTATGGCATGGGCGGCAGAATGAGCAAGCGCGCCGGCGATCCCCCTTCCGAATCCCCGCGCCACAACCGGTCGCGACAGGTTGCCGAGCTGTTGCCCGCCGTCGGCGGCGCGGCATTCCGCCGCTTTGGCTTCGTGCAATCGGCGATCGTCACGCGTTGGCCGGAGATCGTCGGCGAACGTCTCGCCGCCGCCAGCACCCCCGAATCGATCCGCTTTCCCGCGGGAAAGAAGCAGGACGGCGTGTTGACGCTGACGGTGCGCGGCGCTCATGCTGCGATGATGAGCCATTTGACGGCCGAGATTATCGAGCGGGTGAACCGTTTCTTCGGCTATGCGGCGGTGGTGCGCGTCGCGATCCGGCATGGCGAGGTCACGCGCCGCCCCGAACGCCGCGCGCCGCCGTCGCTCGCCCCCGCCCCGCCCGAAATGGGGCAGAGCCTGCGCACGATCGCCGATCCCGAACTGAAGGCGGTGCTGGAGGCGCTCGCCTCCGGCGTCGCCGCCCCCCGCCCTGTCTTGCCGAAGGTCCGATGACGCGCTTTCTCCTCCCCCTGCTCGCCGCCGCCGCGCTGACCGCGGCCACCGCGCCGCGCCCGTGGACCGCGGTCGCGACGCCGGTGGCGAACGGCAGCTACCTGATCGGCAATCCGAAGGCGCGCGTGAAGCTGGTCGAATATGTCAGCTACACCTGTCCGCATTGCGCGCACTTCACGCACGAGTCGGATGCGGCGCTGGGCGCGATGGTTCGCTCCGGCTCGACCAGCATCGAGCTGCGCAATCAGGTCCATGACGGCTTCGACCTCGCCGCCGCGACGCTGGCGCGCTGTTCGGGCGCGGCGGCCTTCCCGCGCGTCCATGCCGCCTTCTTCCAGATGCAGGAGGAATGGCTCGACCGCGCGAGCGACTGGGCGCAGGCCAACCAGGCGCGCATCGCAAGCTGGCCGCAACTCGCGCAACTCTCCGCGATTGCCGAGGGTGCCGGGCTGACGGCGATCGCGCGCGCGGCCGGTGCCCCGCAAGCCGCGATCAGCGCGTGCTTCGCGACCGATGCCGCAGTGAAAAAGACGATTGCGGTCTCGGAAGGCACGTCGAAGGTGCAGGGCACGCCCGCTTTCGAGATCAACGGGCGGCTGATCCAGAATGTCGGCTGGGCGCAGTTGCAGCCGCAATTGCGCGCAGCAGGTGCGAAATGAGCGACGGAGTGACACGATGAAGCGTATTGCAACCCCCTTGCTGGCGGCGGTGACGCTGCTCGCCGGCTGCGGCAGCGGCGCTGGTGGCGGCGGCAACAGCAGCACGCCGACCGCCCCCGCGGGTTCGGTGAAGGCGGTCGCCGCGCCGGCCGGACAGGACTGGACGCAGGTCGTCTCCGCGACGCCAGCGGGCGGCTATGTCGTCGGCAACCCCGATGCCAAGCTGAAGCTGGTCGAATATGGCTCGCGCACCTGCCCGACGTGCGGTGCGTTCGGTCAGACCGGGATGCGCCCGCTCGAGGACAATTACGTCAAGACCGGCAAGGTCTCGTATGAATTCCGCGACTTCCTGGTTCACGGCCCGCCCGATCTCGCCGCGGCGCTGCTCGGGCGCTGCGCGGGGCCGCAGCCGTTCTTCCCGATCCTCGAACAGATGTATATCGATCAGCCCAAGTTCCTCGATACGCAGATGAAGATCGCGCAGGATCAGGCGTTCCTGCAACAGACGCAGAACGCCGCCCCGGCGCAGGTCGCCACCGCCTGGGCCGAGAAGATGGGGTATCTGGAGTTCATCAAGCAGCGCGGCGTGCCCGAGGCGCAGGCGCGCGCCTGCCTGACCGATGCCAAGGCGATCGATCAGCTCACCAAGATGATGCAGGACGGCACCGACAAGAACGGTGTCACCGGCACCCCGACCTTCATCCTCAACGGCGCCAAGGTCGACGGCGTCACCTGGGCGCAGGTCGAGACGGCGCTGAAGAACGCGGGCGCGTGATGCCGGCGGGCGTCCGTCGCCACGGACGCCTGTGCCGGGCGGGTGCCGGTCGCGCCCGCCCCGCCCCCCACGCGTCGGGCCCGCGCCCATGCCGTCATCCCGTCTCCGCGGGAATGACGGGCAAGACCGCCTGACGCCATGCGGATAAAGCGCCTCCGCCTCACCGGCTTCAAGAGCTTCGTCGACCCGGCCGATCTCCGCATCGAGCCGGGCCTCACCGGCGTCGTCGGCCCTAACGGCTGCGGCAAGTCCAACCTCCTCGAAGCGCTCCGCTGGACGATGGGCGAGAACAGCGCCCGCTCGATGCGCGGCGCGGGCATGGAGGACGTGATCTTCGCGGGCACCGCGTCGCGTCCGCCGCGCGACTTCGCGGAGGTCGCCCTGCTCGCCGAGCGCGACGGTCCCGACGGCCCCGAGGAGAGCGAGATCGTCCGCCGCATCGAGCGCGGCGCAGGCTCCGCCTACCGGATCGACGGCCGCGATGTCCGCGCGCGCGACGTGCAATTGCTGTTCGCGGATGCCGCGACCGGCGCGCACTCGCCCGCGCTGGTCAGCCAGAACCGCATCGGCGCGGTGATCGCAGCGCGCCCGGTCGAACGGCGCGCGATGCTGGAGGAAGCCGCCGGGATCGCCGGGCTCCACGTCCGGCGCAAGGATGCCGAGACGCGCCTGCGCGCCACCGAGGCCAATCTCGCGCGGCTCGACGAACTGCTCGCCGAGCAGACGACGCGGATCACCGCGCTCAGGCGACAGGCCCGCGCCGCCGAGCGCTATCGCCTGCTCTCCGAGCAGATCCGGCTCGCCGAGGCACGGATGATCTTCGCGCGCTGGCGCGATGCCGCCGCCGCCGCGACCGAGGCCAAGGCCGAGGCCGATGCCGCCGAACAGGCGCTGTCCGCCGCGACCACCGACGTCACCAGCGCACAGGCCACCCAGCAGGCGGCAGCCGAACGCCACGTCGCCGCGCGCGACGCCGCGCTCGCCGCGCGCGACGCCGCCGCCGAGGTCGCGCACCAGCTCACCCGGCTTCAGGAGCAGCGTGTCGGCCTCGAACGCCGCCTGTCCGATACGCGTGCCGCACGCGCCCGGATCGACGAGGATCGCACGCGCGAGGATGCGCTCGCGCATGACGCGGCGGCGGCCATGGCGCGCTTGGCCGACGAACGCGAAGCATTGAAGCAGCGGATCGCCCAGGGAGCCGCCGCGCGTCCGGCGCTCGACGCCGCACTCACCGATGCCGAGCGTCGCGCGCGCGACGCAGAGGTCGCGCTGGCGCAGGCGATGTCGGCCGAGGCTGCCGAAGCCGCCGAACGCCGCGTGGCGCTCGCCGCGCAGGCCGCAGCCGCGGCACGCTACGACCGGGCCCGTCGCGAGGCGGTCCAACTCGCCGAAGCGATCGAGGCGCTCGACGATCCTGCCGTTCTGGAAGAACAGCGCACTGCGGCACAGGCCGCGCTGGCCACCGCGCAGGAACAGGCCGAGAAGGCCGCCGCCGCGCTGACCTGGGCGGAGGCCAGCGAGACCGAGGCGCGCGAGGAGCGCGACCCCGCCGAGGCGAGCCGCGCCGCCGCGATCGCCGCACTGGCAGCGCTCGACGGGGAACTTGCCGCGCTGCGTCGGTCGACCGCACGCGATGGCGATCGCTTGATCGACGCGGTGCGCGCCGAGCCGGGGTTCGAACGCGCGCTGGCGGCGGTGCTCGGGGACGAACTGGAGACGGCGCTTGCCGACTGGACCGGCGCCACGCTCGACCCGACCGATCCCCCCGCCCCGGTCGGCACGCTGCCGCTGTCGGCGCGCGTCACCGCACCGCCCGCACTCGAACGGCGGCTGTCGCAGGTGTTTCTGGTCGAGGGCGATTCCGGTCAGGTCCTTCAGGTCGGCCAGCGGCTCGTCACCCGCACCGGGCATGTCCGACGTTGGGACGGCTATGTCAGCGACATCGGCGGCGTGGCCGCGGCCGAGCGGTTGCAGCGGCTCAACCGGATCAGCGCGCTGGAGGCGCAACGCCCCGCCGCCGAGCAGGCGGTCGCGGCCACCACCACGCGCCGCACCAAGCTCGACGAACGGATCGCGCGCGCACGCGCTGCGGCGCAATCCTCGCGGACGTTGCTCAGCGAAGCCGAGGCGGCCCACCGCGCGGCGCAGCGCGACGAGGATCGCGCCACCGCGTTGATCGAGCGGCTCGTGGCGCAACAGACCGACCTCGCGGGCCGTGCCGCACGCGTCACCGCCGAGGCGGAAGCGGCCGATATCGAACAGGCGCAGGCCGCAGCGGCGGTCGCCGCGCTGCCCGACGGCACTGCGGCGGCTGCGGCGACCGCCCGGTTGCGCGCGGAGGCGGAGACGGCGCGCGCGCATGTCGCGCTCGCCCGCGCCGATCGCAGCACGCACGACCGGATGCTCGAAGAGGCGCGCGCCCGCGCGTCCGGCGCCAACGACGAAGCGCTGGGCTGGCGCGCCCGCGCGGGCGAAGCGGCGCGGCGGATCGAGGACATGACCGCACGCGCCGCCGCGCTCGACGCCGAACTGGCCGATCTGGCCGGGCGCCCGGCGGCGCTGGCGGCCGAGATCGCGACGCTCGAGGCGCAACACGTCGCCACCCGAGCCGATGCCGATGCCACGCACGAGGCCGAACGCGAGTCCGATGTCGCGCTCAGGGTCGCCGAAGCCGCGCTGACGCGTGCCGCCGAAACGCTGGCCGAGGCGCGCGAGCGGCGGGCCGGCGCGACCGCGCGGCTCGAAGGTCATGAACTGCGCCGCGTCGAGATGGGGCGCGTCTCGGGCGAGCGGTTCGAATGCCCTGCCCCGACCCTGCCGTCGCGGGTCGGGTTCGACGGCGACACGGTCGCGAGCCCTGCCGACGAATCCGCCGCGCACGAGCGGCTGGTCATGGACCGGGAACGGCTCGGCCCGGTCAACCTCGTCGCCGAACAGGAACTCGCCGAACTGGAGGCCGCCGGCACCGCCACCGCCGCCGAACGCGACGAACTGGGTCAGGCGGTCAATCGGCTGCGCGGGTCGATCGGCACGCTCAACCGTGAGGGCCGCCAGCGGCTGCTCGCGGCGTTCGAGGCGGTCGACGGCCACTTCCGGCGGCTGTTCACCACGCTGTTCGACGGTGGGCAGGCGCATCTCGCGCTGGTTGACTCCGACGATCCGCTCGAGGCCGGGCTGGAGATCATGGCGCAACCGCCCGGCAAGCGGCTGCAATCGCTGACCCTGTTGTCGGGGGGCGAGCAGGCGCTCACCGCGATCGCGCTGATCTTCGGCCTGTTCCTGACCAACCCCGCGCCGATCTGCGTGCTCGACGAGGTCGACGCGCCGCTCGACGACGCCAATATCGAGCGCTTCTGCGACCTGCTCGACCGCATGGCCCGCGAAACCGAGACCCGCTATCTGATCGTCACCCACAATGCGGTGACGATGAGCCGGATGCACCGCCTGTTCGGCGTTACGATGATCGAGAAAGGCGTCAGCCGGCTGGTGTCGGTCGATCTTCAGGCGGCGGAGCTGCTGGCGGCGGAATGAGCGTCCACGCCGGGGCGTCGTCGCGCACCGCCCCGTGGATCAGCCACAGCAACGCCACCCCGCGCACGATCGCAGCGGCGAGGATGTCCGACGACGTCGCCGACGGCCACGCACCCTCCATCCCCGCGAACAGCCAGAATTCGGCGAAATAGGCGAGCAAATCGCCGAGCAGGAACAGCACCACCGCTCGCATCCGCGTGCCGGTCAGCACGATCATCGGCCACAGCCACAAATCGAACTGCGGCGAATAGACCTTGTTGGTCAGCAGGAACCACGCCAGCACCGGCATGAACAACAGCCACGGCCGCGCGCCATGTTTGCGCCACCCCATTGCGACGATCGTCGCCGCGCCGCCCGCGAACAGCACGAACGACCAGAAATTGCGCGTCGGGATGTCGGTGGTCCACCAGCCGAACTGCGCCATCAACTCCCAGACGCTCGCCGCCGTCCCGCTCCGTTCGCTGGAGAAGGCATAGAATTCGCGCCAGTTCTCGAACGCCAGCGCCGCCACGGGCAGGTTGACGGCACCCCATGCCGCCACCGCGACCGCCACCAGCACCACCGCTGCCCCGATCCGCTGCCCCCAGCTCCAGCCACGACGCAATAGCGCGCCGAGCCCCAGCAGCGGCAGCATCAGCACCGGGAACAGCTTTGCCGCGCCCCCCAGCGCTGCCAGCGCCGTGGCCTTGCGCTCGGCCCCGCGGCGTGCGGCCAGCAACGCCGCGACCGCGAACGTCACCGCCAGCAGGTCCCAATTATGCCCCAGATACAGCACCAGCGGCGGCGCGAGCGCCCATGTATATTGCCGCCGCAGCCCGACGCCCGCGTTGCGCATGAACTCCAGCACCACGAAGGCGAGGATCGCATTCCCCAGCGTCACCGCGTTGAGGAAATCGGCCGCATCCGCGCCGCGCCCGCCGATCACGCGCGCGACCAGCCCCTCGATCCAGATCAGCGCGCCGGTCAGCACCGGATATTCCATCCGCGCCTCGAAATACGGCACCTGGCCCGCCGCGACGCCGCGCAGCCCCCAGAACGGCACCGCATCGCTGTAGCAGCCGGTGATATATTGCTCCGACCCGCTCCACCCTGCGCCGCAATGCGCCTTGAACCCCCAGCCGAACAGGCACGTCAGCGCCAGCGCGAGATACGGGCCGTTGGGGCCGAGCCGGTCGATCAGCTTCTGCACGGGCTGATCCATGGCAAAGCGATGTGCCCTCGACAAGCCGGCATGTCGAACATACATCGAACACATGGCGCAACTGGATGTCCGACAGAAGCTGGAAATCCTTGCGGACGCGGCGAAATATGATGCCTCTTGCGCTTCTTCAGGAACTGCGAAGCGCAACTCCGCCGACGGCAAGGGCATCGGCTCGACCGAGGGCATGGGCATCTGCCACGCTTACGCGCCCGATGGTCGCTGCATCTCGCTGCTAAAGATCCTGCTGACGAATAGCTGCATTTTCGACTGCCATTATTGCATCAACCGCAAGAGCTCGAACGTCCACCGCGCGCGCTTCACCGCGCAGGAGGTCGTCAACCTCACGCTCTCCTTCTACCGCCGTAACTATATCGAGGGGCTGTTCCTGTCGTCGGGGATCATCAAATCCTCGAACTACACGATGGAGCAGCTGGTCGAGGTCGCGCGCAGCCTGCGCGAGGATTATCACTTCCGCGGCTATATTCACCTCAAGACGATCCCCGACGCCGATCCCGAGCTGGTGCATCAGGCCGGGCTCTATGCCGACCGCGTCTCGATCAACGTCGAACTGCCTACCGTCGGCGGCCTGAAGCGACTCGCCCCCGAAAAGGACAATGTCCGCATCGAAGGCGCGATGGGCGAGATGAAGGCGGCGATTGTCGACACCGCTGAGGCGCGCACCAAATACAAGTCCGCGCCGCGCTTCGCCCCCGCCGGCCAGTCGACCCAGATGATCGTCGGCGCCGACGCCGCGACCGATGGCGACATCGTCACCAAGGCGTCGACGCTCTACGATCGCTTTGGGCTGCGTCGCGTCTATTATTCTGCGTTCAGCCCGATCCCCGACGCGTCCAGCGTGCTCCCGTTGCAGCGTCCACCGCTCATGCGTGAGCACCGACTGTATCAATCCGACTGGTTGATGCGTTTTTACGGCTTCCAACCGCGCGAAGTCGTGGCCGCAACTGACGACGCAACCGGCATGTTGCCGCTCGACATCGACCCCAAACTGGCGTGGGCGCTCAAGTTTCGCGACCAATTCCCGGTCGACGTGAACCGCGCGCCGCGCGAATTGCTCTGGCGCGTGCCCGGTCTGGGCACGAAAGCGGTCAAAAGCATCCTCGCCGCGCGCCGCTGGCGACGCTTGCGGCTCGACGACGTCGCACGATTGACCGTTTCGATCGCACGCATCCGCCCGTTCATCGTCGCCGAGGATTGGCGTCCGATGACGCTCACCGACCGCGCCGAACTCAAGCCGCTCGTCGCGCCACGCCCTGCCCGCCAGCAGCTGGAATTGTTCGGCGCGTGAGAATGAATCGCGGGTGAAACGGTGCGCTGCGTCGTGCGCTACGGCCTCGAAGGAGATCGATATGGCGCACGCAGACATCTACGCCGACCTCAAGCGCGACCACGACAAGCAGCGCGACATGCTCAAGCGACTGGACGACCGGAAGGGCGACAGCGCCGAACGCCGCGAGCTGTTCGAGGCGTTCCGGCTGGAAGTGCAGAGCCATGCCGCTGCCGAGGAAGAATCGCTCTACGCGACGATGCTGGGCCGCCCCGACCTGCGCGACGACGCCCGCCATTCGGTCGCCGAGCATAAGGAAGTCGACGATCTGATCGGCGAACTGCTCGACATGGAGTTCGGCTCCGATGCGTGGGAGCAGAAGTTCGCGCACATGCGCCACCGCTACGAGCATCACATCGACGAGGAAGAGGAAGAGATGTTCCCCGCCGCCGAAGAGAAGCTCGACGACGCGACCGAGGAACGGCTCGCCGACACCTATGAGGAGCGCAAGCCCGCCGAGCTGGAGCTGGCGCGCGACAACCCGCCCGGCGGCGACGAGCGCGAGTAATCACGCTTGATGCGCGTCGCCACGCTTCCCGCGCCCGATGACATGGACGCCTGGCGCGAGGCGGCGCGCGCGCTGATCGCCGCGGACGTACCGCCCGACCGTGTCGTCTGGCAGGTCGGCGCGGCGGCCGAGGATTTGTTCGCGACCGCGGCGACGCCCGCCGGAACGCCGCTCGCCACCGCCTCACCGCTGCGCGTGTCGCGGGCGTTCATCGCGCTGGCGGGCGATGCGATTCTCCACCACGATCCGGAGCGGTTCGCGCTGCTCTACACGCTCTTGTGGCGGCTGCGCGACATGCCGCGGCTGGTCGAGGATCATGCCGATCCGCTCGTCCGCCGTCTCGAAGGACTGGCGAAGGCGGTGCGGCGCGACATCCACAAGATGCGCGCCTTCGTCCGCTTCCGCAGCGTCACCGACGACGATGGTGACCGCTATGTCGCGTGGTTCGAGCCCGAACATCATATCGTCCGCGCCAATGCCGCCTTCTTCGTCAACCGCTTCGCGTCGATGCGCTGGTCGATCCTCACGCCCGAGCTATCGATCCACTGGGACGGCGCGCGGCTCAGCGAAGGGCCGCCAGCGATACGTGGCGACGCGCCGGAGGGCGACCCGGTCGAGGAAGTGTGGAAGACCTATTACGCCAGCATCTTCAACCCGGCGCGCGTCAAGGTGAACGCGATGCTCAAGGAGATGCCGCGCAAATACTGGAAGAATATGCCGGAAACCGCGCTGGTCCCGCAATTGCTGGCCAGTGCGCAGGCACGGGAGAGCGGAATGATCGAGCGGGCCCGCGGTCGCGAGGAAATCGGCGGCAATGCGCAACTCGCCTGGGAGGCGCTGCGCGACGAAGCCGCCGCCTGCACGCGCTGCCACCTCCACAAACATGCGACGCAGACGGTGTTCGGCGAAGGGCCGGTGTCGGCGCCGATGATGTTCGTCGGCGAGCAGCCCGGCGATCAGGAGGATCTCGCCGGTCATCCGTTCGTCGGCCCCGCCGGACAGGTCTTCAACCGCGCGCTCGCTGCCGCCGGGATCACCCGCGAGCAGACCTATGTCACCAACGCGGTGAAACACTTCAAGTTCGAGCCGCGCGGCAAGCGCCGCATCCACGCCAAGCCCGACGCGGGCGAGATCGAGGCGTGCCGCTGGTGGATCGAGCAGGAGCAGTTGCTGCTCCGCCCCAAGGTGACGGTGGCGCTCGGCGCGACTGCTGCGCGCAGCCTGTTCGGCAAGGTGATGACGATCGGCCGCGAGCGTGGACGCGAGCAACGGCTACCCGATGGCGGCGCGGCATGGATCACGGTGCATCCCAGCTATCTGCTGCGGCTGCCCGACGAGGACGCGCGCACCACCGAATTCGCGCGCTTCGTCGAGGACCTGAAGCTGGCGCATGCGGCGCTAGGCTGACGCTCGTCATTGCGAGCGCAGCGAAGCAATCCAGGGCCGGATCAGGTCGCCCTGGATTGCTTCGCTGCGCTCGCAATGACGAACAGGATGCCGGCTCCGCCCCTCACATCTCGCGCGGGTCAGGCCCCATTCGCCCGTCGGGATCGTCCATCGCATCGATCGCCGCGATCTGCTCGTCCGACAACCGCACCTCCTGCGCACCCCAGTTGCTCGCGAGATGGTCCAGATCGCCCGCCTTGGGGATCACCGACAAGCCCTTGGCGAGATGCCAGGCGATGATCACCTGTGCCGGCGTCGCCCCCACATCCCCAGCGATCCGCACGATCCGCTCGTCCTTGAGCGTCGCGCCCTGCCCCAGCGGGCTCCAACTCTGCGTCACGATCCCGTGCGCACGATTGGCGTCCTGCACGTCGCGCTGCTGGAAGGTCGGGTGCAATTCGATCTGGTTGACCGCAGGCACCACCCCGGTCGCGTCGATGATTGCGTCGAGATGCTCGGGCAGGAAGTTCGATACGCCGATCGACCGCGCCAGCCCGCGCTCGCGCAATTCTATCAGCGTCTTCCACGCATCGACGAACCGTCCGCCCGCGGGATGCGGCCAGTGGATCAGGTACAGATCGACACGCTCGCGCCCGAGCAGCGCCAGGCTGGCGTCGAGCGCCGCGGCAGCATCGTCATGCTGGTCGTGCCACAATTTGGTGGTCACCCAGACGTCGTCATGCCCAAGGCCCTCACCGACGCCCCGCTCATTATGGTACAGTGCGGCCGTGTCGACGAGGCGAAAGCCGAGGTCCAGCCCGGCGCGCACCACCGGCGCGACCTGCGCATCGGGGATCTGATAGGTGCCAAGGCCGAGCTGCGGCATGGCGCGGCCGTCGTTCAGGGTCAGGTCTGTCATCTGCGACGAACCATTGCTGTCCCGACACGGTTCCCGGATTCTCGCTTCCCTTTCTTGCCGCAGTGCCGCAAGCGCGCAGGATGGTCGAGAAGATCCTTGCCGCCCTCGCGGGCTTTGCCATCGCCGTCATCTCTGCCGGCGGTTACTGGGGTATCGCGCTGTTGATGGCGATCGAGAGCGCCTGCATCCCGCTGCCCAGCGAGATCATCATGCCGTTCGCCGGCTATCTGGTGTCGACCGGCGAGTTGAACCTGTTCCTCGCCGCGACCGCGGGGGCGCTCGGGTGCAATCTCGGCTCGATCGTCGCGTACGAGATCGGGCGGCGCGGCGGGCGGCCGATGGCGGAGAAGTTCGGGCGCTACGTGCTGCTCGGGCCGGGCGAGCTCGATCTCGCCGACCGCTTCTTCAATCGCTGGGGCGCGTGGGCGATCCTGATCGGACGCATGCTGCCGGTGATCCGCACGTTCATCGCCTTCCCCGCCGGCGTCGCGCGGATGAAGCTGATCCCGTTCCACCTCTACACGTTCATCGGCTCGTGGCCGTTCTGCCTGCTGCTGGCGTGGATCGGCATGACGCTCGGCGACAAGTGGAACAGCGATCCGCGGCTGAAGGCGTTCTTCCACCGTGCCGATGCCGCGATCGGCGTCGTATTGGTCGCCGCGATCGCCTTCTACATCTGGCATCGCGTCAACGGGATGAAGGCGAAGCGCTGACCTCACTCGCGGCCGGAATGGCGGAGACTTCTATAGCTCCGGCGTGTCCCGCTTCACTTCGGCGCGGCGTTCCTTCTTCCAGCGCGTCGCATTCTGCGTGACGCAGCCGGTCGCGCTCGCCGCGCCGACCGTCGAGCAGCTTCCGACGCCGACCGTCCCGACATCGCGGTTCGCCTGTTCGCGCGCCGCCCAATTTTCATTCTCGGGCGTCACCTCGAAGTTGCGCAACTCCTTGGGGATGCGGAACTGCTCCTCAGCCGGGCGGCGGGTGCAGACGACCACTTCGTTGCCGTTGTTGTCGGTCGGGCAGCGTTCGTTACCGTAGAGGACAATCACGCCGTTCACCGGCGCACTACGCGACACGCCCTCCGCCACCGTGATCTTCGGCACGCGGGTCGTGCTGGCGGGCGGGCCGACCTGCGCCACCGCGGGCGCGGCACAGAGCGTCAAGAGGATCGGCGAAAGGCGACGACGCATCGAACGGACCTTCTATAGACGTTTGGCGGTGGCGATCGCGACACGGCACCCGAGCCGGATCGCCGCCGACAGCAACGGATAGGCCGGCGCATTCTCGGCGCCATGAGCAAGCGCGGTGTCGCGATGCTCCAGCTCCTCGGCCTGGAACTCGCGGATCGCGTCCGACAGTTCGGGATCGCTGTCGCCCAGCGCGATGAGCTGCTCCTCATAATGTTTGTCGATCTCGGTCTCGACCGCGGCGGTGCACGCCATGGCCGCCTCCGGCCCGATCGCTGCGGTCACCGCGCCGAGCGCGAAGCCCGCGACATCCCAGAACGGCTGGAACAAGGTCGGTCGCACGCCACGCTCGACGATCATCCGGTCGAAGAAGGCGCGATGCTTTTCCTCCTGCAACGCCATCGCCGAGATCTTGCGCGCCATCGGCGAACGCTGCCCCATGATCGCGAGCTGCCCCGCATAGATGCGGATCGCGCCGAACTCGCCGGCCTGATCCACGCGGATCATCGACGCGGTCGGATGCGGCCGGTCACCGGGCTTCCAAGTCATCCACGCCTCCTCAGTTGCGCCGCGATCAGCCCCGCGCCGACCAGCGAGATCACCGCATTCCATCCCGCTAGCGACACTCCGAGCAGCGACCATTGCGGCGCATCGCACCGGACGATGGGGGCGGCGAGCAGGTCCTTCAAGGCCTGATCGGTCGACAGGCCCGACAGGTTGGTGGTCTGCGTGCAGGCGGTGATCCCCTGCCACCAATGATATTCGACCCCGGCGTGGAAGACCCCGATCAGCCCGGACACCGCGATCAACGCCGCCGCGCCCGCGACCAGCGTCGCCTTGACCCTTGGCCCTCCGGTCACGAACGCCAGCACCGCCATCGCCAGCGCGCCGTAATGCGGCCAGCGCTGCCAATGGCACATCTCGCACGGATACAGCCCGCCGATCAGCTGGAACGCCCATGCCCCGCCGAGCAATGCCGCCGGGATCAACAGCGCCAGCAAGCGCGCGTTGCGCAGGCCGGTCCCGATCACTTCTTCACCGGCGCCGGCGTGGCGCTGGCGGTCGGCTTGACCGTCATCGCCTGCGTCACCGCCGCGACCTGCGTCGCGCCACCCAGCCGCGCGATCGTCTTGAGTGCGTACCAGAGCTGGAAGTCCTCGATCCCCTGCTTCTTGAGCGCGTCAGGCGAGGTCGCAAAGCGCGGATCGTCCTTCACATCCTCCTCAAGCACCGCATTGTCGGGCGACTTGATCTCGTTGATCAGGTGCCGGCGCAGATCGGCCTCGCGGAAGACGGGACGCGACTTGTAATCGGGGTCGGAGATTTGCGGAACGCGGATGTCGGGCTCGATGCCGCCCTCCTGCACGCTCCGCCCGGACGGGGTAAAATACCGCGCGGTCGTCAGCCGCAACGCGGTGCGCGGGCCGAGTTGCAACAGCGTCTGCACCGAGCCCTTGCCGAACGTCCGCTCGCCCATCACCAGCGCGCGGTGATGATCCTGCAACGCACCCGCGACGATCTCGCTGGCCGAGGCAGTGCCCGAATCGGTCAGCACGATCACCGGCAGTCCGTGCGCATCGTCACCCGGCCGGGCGAAATAGCGCTCGATATCGTCCTTCTCGCGCCCGCGCTGGCTGACGATCTCACCGCGGTTGAGGAAGGCGTCCGACACCTCGATCGCCTGCGTTAGCAGCCCGCCGCCATTCTCGCGCAGGTCGACGACATAGCCGAGCGGACGGTGCCCGAGCGACTTGTCGATCGCCATGATCGCGGCGCGCGTGTCGGCGCCGGTCTGTTCGGAGAAGGTGTTGATGTTGATATAGCCGACATCGCCCTTCACTTCCCACTTCACCGGGCGCTGCACGATCACCTCGCGCACCAGCGTCACGACGATCGGCTTGTCGCGGCCGGGACGGATCAGCGTCAGCGTCACCTTGGTGCCCGGCTTGCCGCGCATCTGCGCCGTCGCTTCGTCGAGCGTGCCGCCGTAGATCAGCTTGCCATCAATATGCGTGATGAAGTCGCCGGACTTGATCCCGGCGCGCCCGGCCGGCGTATCTTCCTGCGGCGCGATCACCTTGACCGCGCCGTCTTCCATCGAGACGGTCAGGCCCAGCCCGCCGTAATTGCCCTCGGTCTGGATGCGCAGATTGTCGAAGTCGGACGCGTCGACATAGCTGCTGTGCGGGTCGAGCGCCGCGAGCATCCCGTCGATCGCGCCCTTCATGAGCTGATCGTCGGTGACCTTGTCGACGTAATCGGCCTTTACGCGATTGTAGACGTCGAGGAACTTGTCGAGCTGGCGATAGGTGGCGGTGTCCGACGCGGCCATCGCCCCGGTGGCGACCGGCACGGTGGCGATGGTGGTGACCAGCGCGACGGCCGGGAGCAGCTTTGACTTCATGACGGGCGAAACTGTTCCTGCGGATGGACGATCCCGTGGTGTAGCGGAATTGCCGGGACGATCAAAGCACCCGCGCGGCTGAATGGCGGCTGAGCGACGCAGCCTTCATCCCACGAGCTGCGCGATGTCGACCGGCCGCCCCTGTCGACGCAGCTCGACCGTCACGCGCGCGCCATCGACCTTCGGCGCATTGCCGAGCGGCGCGCCCGGCGCGACGCTCGCCCCGCTCTCGACTGCGACGTTGCCGAGCCCGGCGATCAGCGACGTCCAGCCCGCGCCATGATCGACGATCACGATCCGTCCGAAGCTGCGGAACGGCCCGGCGAAGCGCACGCGCCCGCCGGCCGGCGCGACGATCGCGGCACCAGCAGGCACCGCCAGCGTCAGCCCGCGCGCGCGCACGCCGTTGCCCGACACTTCGCCCATGCCGGTCACCAACCGCCCGATCACCGGCAGGCGGTAGGCCGGCTTCCTCGCGACCGGGCTCCCGCGCGGCACCGCCGGCAGCGGCAACGCCATAACGTCGGCGAGCACCGCTTGCTCGCTGCCCAACGTGGTCAGCCGCTCGGCGGTGTCGCGCACCGCCTCCTCCATCGCCAGCGCGCGTTCGTCGTCGCCGCCGGTCACCGCCGCGAGTTGCTCGCGCGCCTCGACCAGCCGCGCCCGTGCGGCGCGCAATCTCCGCTGCGCCGTCGCCGCGCTCGCCTGCATCACCCGGCCGTGCGCCACCGCACGCCGCAACGCCGCCGAGCGAGCGCGCAGCACCGGCAGGATCGCCGCCGACACCGCGCGCGCATGGACGAGGTCCGCGACGCTGCCCGGTTGCACGAGCGTCACGACCGCGGGCCGCCGCGCCAGCGCGGTCAGGGTCGCCAGCAGCCGCGCGACCGGCGCCTCACGCGCGGCGAGCAGCGCGCGCTGCGTCGCCAGTCGCCGGTCGATCATCGCCGCCTGCGCCTGGAGCGCGGCGAGATCGGCCTCGGCAGCGGTCACCCGCGCCGCGACCGCCGCCTCGCGCAACCGGGCGCGCTGCGCCGGGTCGGCGATCGTGTCGGCGCGGTCCTCGAGCCATTGCGCACGGCGCTTTGCGTCTGCGCCGGGTTGTGCCACCGCCAGGGCCGCGCCGCCGACCACCGCAAGCGCCGCGACCGCCGCCGATGACCACCGCCGCCGCATCATCCTTCGCGATGATAGGGGTGGTTCGCCAGAATGCTGGTCGCGCGGAACAATTGCTCGGCGAGCATCGCGCGCGCGAGCAGATGCGGCCAGGTCGCGCGGCCGAACGACAACAGCATATCGGCCTCGCCGCGCTCCGCGTCGGTAAAGCCGTCCGCCGCCCCGATCAGGAACCGCGATTCACGCACGCCATCGTCGCGCCACCGCCCGATCCGCTCGGCCAAGGCGGTCGAGCCGAGCACCTCCCCCTTCTCGTCGAGCAGGATGCGGCGGCCCTGCGCGGGGCGGTCAGGCTCGCGCCCGCCACGATCGGGAAGCTCGCTGATCCGCGTCGGCCACACGATCCGCTTGAGATAGCGATCGACCAGCTCGGCCTCGGGCGACCGCCCGATCCGGCCCCGCGCGACGATGTGCAGCAACATGTGCGCCCTCTATGGGAAAGACCGAGGATTTCTGGGCCGATCAGACCAGCCGCTTCGATCGTCGCCCCGGACTTGATCCGGGGCCCCGCTTCCCTTCGGCGATTGCGGCGGGAAGCGGGATCCCCGATCAAGTCCGGGATTACGGTTCGACAGAGAGATCGCTATCTATCGACCGAACCTCAGTTCGGCGCGACGCTCGGCGCAGGCGCGTCGCCGAACGACCACATTCGCTCCAGATTGTAGAAGCTGCGCACCTCGGGCCGGAACAGGTGGACGATCACGTCGCCGCCATCGATCAGCACCCAATCGGCATTGGGCAGCCCTTCGATCCGCGCCGGACGACCGGTCTCGCCCTTGATCCGCTCGGCCAGCTTCTGCGCCATCGACGCGACCTGCCGGGTCGATCGCCCGCTGGCGATGACCATATAGTCGGCGATCGACGACTTGCCCGCGAGCGGGATCGAGATCGTGTCCACCGCCTGATCGTCGTCCAGCGATTGCAGGACCAGACGATGCAGCGCCTCGACATCCGTGGAATCGGGCGAGCGGCGGGCGGGTTCGGTGGCGGGCAAGGTTACTCCTGGGGTTGCCGCGACGACGACGCGGCGGGGGTTGTGGTCACAGATATCGGATTGGCGTAGCGAACATGCCAGTCGGGATCGACGGCGCGCAATTGCGTCGCGGATGTCCGGTCGGGGCGGAAACGCAGCAGCACCAGGGCTGGCACACTCCACTCGGCCCAGTTCGTCGCCTGGCGCGCGGGCCGCCGATAGCGCCGCAGCCAGCCCATCGCGGGAGCCGCGAGAGCATCGTCGTCATAGCCCGGACGCGTCAAAACCGCAATCGGCATCGTGCGCGCGATCGTCCGCCAGTGTCGCCACGCATGAAATTGCGCGAGATTGTCCGCGCCCATGATCCAGATGAAGCGGTTGCGCGGATAGCGGCGCACGATCGTCCGCAGCGTATCGACCGTGTAGCGGGTGCGCAGCCGCGCCTCCAGATCGGTCGCGCGGATCGGCGCGCGCCGCGCCATCGCGCGTGCCGAGGCCAGCCGCGCGGCGAGCGGCGCCATCCCCGCGCGCGGCTTCAGCGGATTGCCCGGCGACACCAGCCACCACGCCTCGTCCAGCCCGAGCAGCCGGATCGCCTCCAGCGTGACGTGCCGGTGCCCGCGATGCGCGGGATTGAACGAGCCGCCGAGCAGCCCGACGCGCCGGATCGTCAAACGCGGATCTGCCCGCTGCCGCGCCCCAGCCATTTATAGGTGGTCAGCCCTTCGAGCGCGACCGGCCCGCGCGCGTGGAGCCGACCGGTGGCGATGCCGATCTCCGCGCCCAGCCCGAACTCGCCGCCGTCGGCGAATTGCGTCGAGGCGTTCCACAGCACGATCGCCGAATCGACCTCGCGCAAAAACCGCTCCGCGACCGTCTCGTCCTCGGCAACGATCGCATCCGTATGGTGCGAGCCATGGGCGGCGATATGCGCCAACGCGGCATCCACGCCGTCGACGATCGCGACCGAGGCGATCGCGTCGAGATACTCGGTGTCCCAATCCGCCGCCTCGGCCACGTCGATCGACGGCACCAGCGCGCGCGCCGCGTCGTCGCCACGCACCGCACAGCCCCGCTCGACCAGCGCGCTGATGAGCGCCGCGGCGTGCGGCCACTCGCGGTCGATCAGCAACGTCTCCATCGCGCCGCAGATGCCGGTCCGGCGCATCTTGGCATCCAGCACGATCCGCGTCGCCATGTCGCGATCGGCGGAGCGATGCACGAACACATGGTTGATCCCGTCGAGATGCGCGAGCACCGGCACGCGCGCCTCGTTCTGCACCCGCTCGACCAGGCTGCGCCCGCCACGCGGGATGATGAGGTCGATCGCTCCCGACGCGGTGAGCAGCGCGCCGACTGCCCCGCGATCGGTGGTCGGCACCAGTTGCACCGCGTCGCCCGGCACCCCTGCCTCCTGCAGACCGCGCACCATCGCGGCGTGGATCGCCCGATTGCTCTCCACCGCCTCCGAACCGCCGCGCAGAATCACCGCATTCCCCGATCGCACGCACAGCGCCGCGGCATCGGCGGTGACGTTGGGACGACTTTCGTAGATGATCCCGATCACCCCGATCGGCACCCGGACGCGGCTCAGGGCCAGACCGTTGGGGCGTTCGCGCGCGTCGATCACCTGCCCGACGGGATCGGCAAGATCGGCAACGGTCGCGACCGCCGCGGCAATGCCCTCGACCCGCGCCTCGTCCAGCCGCAGCCGATCGAGCATCGCGCCGGACATGCCATTGCCCTGCCCGCGTGCCAGATCGACCGCATTGGCGCTCAGGATATCGCTCGCGCCGTCACGGAGCGCCTGCGCCGCGAACCGCAGCGCGGTCGCCTTTTTCTCGTCAGTCAGCCCTGCGACATGACGAGCCGCGGCGCGTGCGCGCGCGGCGAGGCTGGCGATGAGTTTGACAGGATCGTCCGACATGCGCGTGCCGTAGCACGCACAGGCGCCAACTCCCAACCATCGATCAATTGGGCTTGTCGACCGGCTCCCCGACTAGCGGCGCACAATCGTCACCGACCGGCTTCGACACCGCCGGAGGACGCGCCCGCCCCATCGTCCAATTGGCTTGCAGCCGCACGCGCGGGTTCGGCGCGCACCAGATTTCGCCGGTGTCGTTGATCGCCGTGACCCAGATAAGATTATGCTCCTGCCCATAATCGATCACGGCGAAAGCATAGCCGGCGCCCTTGTCGAGGACATGGACCGGAAGCGGCGGATCAAGTTGCTGGAAGGACATAGTAACCCAGAAAACAAACTTGGGTCACGATAGGTTCCGGTGCTGGCGGATCACGCGTCCGTCACCATATGCGCAGGATGACCGATTCAGCTCTGGACCGCCGCCGCTTCCTCGCCGTTGCCGGCAGCGGGGTGATTGCCACGACCTTGCTCGCGTGCGGATCGCGCACGGCGGACGCGGCGGAGCGTTTCCCCGTCACGCGCACCGACGCTCAATGGCAGGCGCAGCTCGGCCCTGCCGCCTTCGACGTGCTGCGCCGCGAAGGAACCGAACGCCCGTACAGCAGCCCGCTCAACAACGAGCACCGCAATGGGACGTTCGCCTGCAAGGGCTGCAGCCAGCCGCTGTTCTCGTCCAGAACGAAGTTCGAAAGCGGCACCGGCTGGCCCAGCTTCACTGCGCCGCTGCCCCGCGCGGTTGGCTATCACCGCGATTCGACCCTGGGGATGGTGCGGACCGAGGTACATTGCAGCCGCTGTGGCGGGCATCTCGGCCATGTCTTCGACGACGGGCCACGCCCGACCGGCAAACGTTATTGCATGAACGGCGTGGCGATGACCTTCCGTCCCGCCTGACCCGAAATCAACGCGCGGCGGGGATCGCGCCGCCGACCGGCACCACCGCCGAGGTCGCGATCGTCAGCGGCGCAAGCGGCGCCTCGCTCTCGACCGTTACCGGCGCCTTGCCGGCATAGATGAACCCGGCCAGCGGATAGCTGCTCGTGCCCAGATCGCCGATCCCGGCGAACCATACGCGCACTTCGCTCCAGTCACCCGCTGCCGAGACGTCGACCGCGCGAACGTCGCGCTCGATCCCGCCGCGGCGCGACCAATTGGCGTGGGTGAGCAGCACTTCACGGGCGCTGACGATCTTGCTGACCATCGCGACGTGCCCGACCGGCATCGCGCGCGTCGCCTTGAACGCCATCACCGCGCCGACCTCGGGCGCAGTGCCACGGTCGTAGCGGCCCGCCGCCTGCCCCCACCAGGTATTGGCATTGCCGTGGATGTCGATCCCCGAGACTTCACGCGCGAATGGCGCACACTGCAGCGAGCGCGCCTGCGCCGGAGCAATGCCCATCAGGGCGCACGAAACCACCAGCGCAAATCGCGCTGTCCATACCTTGGCGTTCACGGGTGACCCCCCGGTCAACAGGATTGATGACCCTCGGCTAACCAGAAAGATCTGAATGAACAAATGCGGCGGGAACCTTTTCGGATGAACCGAAGATGACTGACGACGAATTGAACGTCGCACCGAAAAGTGCGGCAGCGATGCTGCCCTTGAGTCTTACCCGCAGGTTAAATTCGGCCCTGATCGCCGCTTAACGACGATTCGCCGGGCAACGAAGAGCGGATTTCGGGCATCAAGTACGCGACGAATGCTGTTACCAAACATCACTTTCGAACGACGAGTACCGTTCGATGCTTGCCGACCCGCTTCCCGCGCTCTAATCCAATCCACCTACGTGGAGAGGAAGAGAAGGCCGCTATGGCGCTGGATTCCGACACCTTTGATGCATTGATCGCGACGGTTCGACGCTTCGTCGCCGAACGGCTGCGGCCGCTCGAGGCGCAGGTGGAGGCCGATGACGCCGTGCCGGATGCGATCATTGCCGAGATGCGCGATCTGGGCCTGTTCGGGCTGTCGATCGCACCCGATTACGGTGGTCTCGGCCTGACGATGGACGAGGAAGTACGCGTCGCGATCGAACTCGGGCGCACCACCCCGGCGTTCCGCTCCGCCTTCGGCACCAACGTCGGGATCGGCAGCCAGGGGCTGGTGATCGCCGGCAGCGCCGAACAGAAAGCCGCGTGGCTGCCGCGCATCGCCAGCGGCGCGATCATCACCAGCTTCGCGCTCACCGAACCCGATGTCGGCAGCGATTCGGGCAGCGTCACGACCCGCGCGGTGCGCGACGGCGACGTCTATCGGCTCAGCGGCACCAAACGCTATATCACCAATGCCGACCGCGCCGACCTGTTCACGGTGATGGCACGCACCGGCGAGGAGCAGGGCGGGCGCGGCGTTTCGGCGTTCCTCGTGCCGCGCGACCTACCGGGCGTGACGGTCGGCACCCCCGAGAAGAAGATGGGGCAGAAGGGCGCCAAGGTCGCCGACGTCATGTTCGACGACGTGCCCGTCCCGGTCGCCAACCGGCTGGGTGCGGAGGGCGACGGCTTCCGCATCGCGATGCAGGTGCTCGATCGCGGGCGGTTGCACATCGCCGCGGTGTGCGTCGGGGTCGCCGAGCGGCTGATCGCCGACGCGGTCGGCTATGCCGCCGGTCGCCGCCAGTTCGGCAAGCCGATCGCCGAGCATCAGCTCATCCAGGCGATGATCGCCGATTCGAAGACAGAGGCGCTCGCCGCGCGCGCGCTGGTGCTCGACACCGCCGCGAAGAAGGACGCCGGCGACGACGTGATCCTCGAGAGCGCCGCCGCCAAATATTATGCCAGCGAGATGGTCGGCCGCGTCGCCGATCGCGCGGTGCAGATCCTCGGCGGGGCCGGCTATATCGCCGACTACGGGGTCGAGCGGCTGTACCGCGACGTGCGGCTGTTCCGCATCTACGAAGGCACCAGCCAGATCCAGCAATTGATCATCGCACGCGAGACGCTGAAGCGCGGCGGATAAGGGAGAGGATGCACATGGACATCGGCAAGCTGTTCCGGCTCGACGGCCGCGTCGCGCTGGTCACGGGCGGCAGCCGCGGGATCGGCAGGATGATCGCCGCCGGCTTCGTCGCGCAGGGCGCGCGCGTCTACGTCTCGAGCCGCAAGGCCGATGCCTGCGCCGAAACCGCCGCGGAACTTGGCGAAAATTGCATCGCGCTTCCGCAGGATATCGCGACCGTCGATGGCTGTCGCGCGCTCGCCGCCGCGTTGGCGGAACGCGAGGACAAACTCGACATCCTCGTCAACAATGCCGGCGCGGCCTGGGGCGTCGCCTTCGAGGAGTTCCCGGAGGCTGGCTGGGACAAGGTCATGGACCTCAACGTCAAGTCACCGTTCTTCCTGACGCAGGCGCTCCACCCGCTGCTCAAGGCCGGCGCAAGCGCGCACCGTCCCGCCAAGGTCATCAACATCACCTCGATCGACGGGCTGCGGCTCAACCCGTGGGAGACGTACAGCTATCACGCCTCGAAATCGGCGCTGATCTATCTGACCAAGCGACTGGCGGCGCGGCTGATCCGCGACGGCATCAACGTCACGTCGATCGCCCCCGGCGCGTTCGCCAGCGAGATGAACCGCGCCGCGCGCGACCATGGCGAGGCGGTGGCCAAGGCAATCCCGGCGCGCCGCATCGGCACCGACGAGGATATGGCCGGCACCGCCATCTATCTCGCCAGCCGTGCGGGCGACTATGTCGTCGGCGAGACGATCGCGGTCGACGGCGGCCTCGTCCATGCCGCGCTGGGCGGCAGCATCGACGGCTAGGCGGCCCTCCCCGTCATCCCGGACTTGATCCGGGATCCCGCTTCCTGTGTCCGTCGCAAAAACGAACGCTCTCGCCCGTCATTGCGAGCGAAGCGAAGCAATCCAGAGCCGGACCAGGACGCCCTGGATTGCTTCGCTACGCTCGAAATGACGAACCAGTCCCACCCCACCCACGGGAACGGCCGCGTAACGCGGTCCGTTGGTCAGCGTAGAGGAGACGATCCGATGACCGACGACGCGATCCGCCCTACCACCGAGACCAAACGCCCCAACCTGTCGACCGAACACCAGCAGGACGGCGACGCGCGCCGCCCCTCCGACCAGCTCGACAAGGGTCAGCCCAGCGAAGAGACGATCCCGCGCAAATCATCGCTGCTCGGCGACGACTGACCTCTTCGATGGTAAGTGGGGAGCTTCTGTTGCCCGGTGCTCCCCGTACCGCTGGAATCCCCTTCTGTTGCCCGGTGGGGTCCAACCGCGCTATTTTGGTGTAACGTCAGGCCGTTAGGCCATCAGTTACGCCGCAATCGCGAGTGCTTCGTTATCGTTGGCACTTGTGTAATGGGCCGTTGCGGTGGTCCCATTCCGAGCGAAAACAGCGCCTTTCAACACACGTCGATCCTGGTTCGGCCCCGTCAGAAACGGTGTCCAGAACACCACCACTTATGGTGGAGCCGCCGGGTACTGCCCCCGGGTCCGCTGCGTCTATTCTACGCCGCAGTTTATCGCCATAGCCGGGTAGAACCCGACGCCACGCGATATAGGGCGTTCGAAGCGTTTGGAAAAGAGCCGATCGGCCATTTGCCCGCCACAATATCCCTGTATATAGTGGGTCATGCTTACCCAGCGCTCCCGTTATGCCCTGCGTTCGATGCTGTTCCTGGCCACCGCGCCGGCCGGGGCACCGCCGACGCCCATGACGCGCATCGCGGCGGAGGCGAATGTTCCGCGCAAATTCCTGGAGTTGATCCTCGCCGACCTGCGCGACGCCGGGCTGCTGCACAGCTATCGCGGCAAGATGGGCGGTTATGTCCTGTCGCGTCCCGCGCATCTGATCTCGCTGGGCGAGGTGATCCGCGTGATTGAGGGGCCGCTCGCGCTCGTCCCCTGCGTCAGCCGCACCGCCTATCGCCCGTGCAAGGATTGCAAGAGCGAGGCCGAGTGCGCGATTCGGCTGGCGATGATGCGCGTGCGTGACGAAACCGCGCGCATCCTCGACGGCACCAGCCTCGCCGATGCAACCGCGGAGAAGCTCGCCGCAGCGTGAAGTGATGGACGCTGCCGCGCGGGTTTTCTAACCCGGTGCGATGACCGATGCGCCGCTGCCCGACAACGACACTGCCGCCGCTGCCGAATTGGCGCGGCTGGCTACCGAGATCGCCTACCACAACCAGCGTTATCATGCCGAGGACGCGCCCGAGATCAGCGACGCCGCTTACGACGCGCTGGTCCGGCGCAACCACGCGATCGAACAGGCTTTTCCGGCGCTGGTCCGCAACGACTCGCCGAGCCGGCAGGTCGGCGCTGCCCCCGCCGCGCATCTCGCCAAGGTCGCGCACGCCCGCGCGATGATGAGCCTCGACAATGCCTTCTCCGACGAAGAGGTTATGGAGTTCGTCGCGCGCGTCCGCCGCTTCCTGCGGCTCGGTGGCGAAGAGCCGGTTGCGTTGACCGCCGAGCCCAAGATCGACGGCCTGTCCTGCTCGCTCCGCTACGAGGACCGCCGCCTGGTGCAGGCGCTGACCCGCGGCGACGGCGCGGTCGGCGAGGATGTGACCGCCAATGTCCGCACGATCGCCGACATCCCCGCGACCCTCCCCGCCGCCGCGCCCGACGTGTTCGAGGTGCGCGGCGAGGTCTATATGGAGAAAGCGGCGTTCGCGGCGCTCAACCGCCGGCTCGCCGAAGAAGCCGCAGCCGCCGGCAAGGAGGCGCGCCAATTCGCCAACCCGCGTAACGCCGCGGCCGGCTCGCTGCGCCAGAAGGATCCGGAGGTCACACGCGCCCGCCCGCTCCGCTTCCTCGCGCACGGCTGGGGCGAGGCGAGCGCGATCCCCGGTGACACGCAGGCGGCGGTCGTCGCAGCGCTGCGCGACTGGCGCTTCCCGATCGCCGACGCCTTCGCGCGCTGCGACGATGCGGCGGGCGCGCTCGCGGTGTATCGCGCGATTGAGGCACAGCGCGCCGATCTGCCCTTCGACATCGACGGCGTCGTCTATAAGCTCGACCGCCTCGACTGGCAGGAGCGGCTGGGCAGCGTCGGCCGCGCGCCGCGCTGGGCGATCGCGCACAAATTTCCCGCCGAACAGGCGCAGACCACGCTGGAGCGGATCGACATCCAGGTCGGCCGCACTGGCAAGCTTACCCCGGTCGCGCGGCTGACGCCGGTCACCGTCGGCGGCGTGGTCGTCACCAACGCCACGCTCCACAACCGCGACGAAATCGCGCGGCTCGATGCACGCGAGGGCGACCGCGTGATCCTGCAACGCGCCGGCGACGTCATCCCGCAGATCGTCGCGGTGCTCCCGCGCACCGCCGAGCTGCCGCCGTTCGCCTTTCCCGATCACTGCCCGATCTGCCACAGCGAGGCGGTCGCCGAAGAGGGTGAGGTCGACGTGCGCTGCACCGGCGGGCTGGTCTGCCCGGCACAGCGGCTCGAACGGCTCAAGCATTTCGTCAGCCGCGGCGCGCTCGACATCGACGGGCTGGGCGAGAAGACGCTGGTCGAACTGCTCGACCTCGGCTGGATCACGGAGCCCGCCGACATCTTCCGCCTCGCCACGCACCGCGACGAACTGGTCGGACGCGAGGGTTGGCAGGCGCGCTCGGTCGACGCGCTACTCGACGCGATCGAGGCGCGCCGCGCACCCGATGCGGCGCGGCTGCTGTTCGGGCTCGGCATCCGCCACGTCGGGATTGTCACCGCGCGTGATTTGCTCAAGCGTTATGTCACTCTCGACGCGCTCGCCGACAAGGCGCACGAGGTTATTTTGCTTCGCGATACGTTACCGGCGGTGCTCGGCGAGACACCGGAGCGGCACCGCACCCGCCTCGACAAGGCGATTTCCGAGCTGATCGGGGTCGAAAATGTCGGCGCAGCCGTCGGCCACGCCCTTGCGGACTTCTTCCACGAGCCGCACAACCAGACCGTATGGGACGATCTGCTCGCGCAGGTGTCCCCGCCACCGTTCGTGGTCGAGACGCGCGGGTCGGAAGTGACGGGCAAGACAGTGGTCTTCACCGGCAAGCTCGAAACGCTCAGCCGCGACGAGGCGAAGGCACAGGCCGAACGCCTCGGCGCGCATGTCGCGGGATCGGTGTCGAAGAAGACCGACCTGCTCGTCGCCGGCCCGGGCGCGGGATCGAAGGCGACCAAGGCGGCCGAACTGGGGATCACTGTGATCGACGAAGCCGCGTGGAATGCGATCGTCGCCGGCGCGGGAGAGTAGCGCTGGCCGAAACGTCATCCCCGACCTGATCCGGGATCCCGCTTCTTGCCCCCCGAAAAGAGAAGGGGGCCCCGGATCAAGGTCCGGGGCGACGTTTGCGGTAGGCGGATCGCACCATCACGGAAGCCGATGGCCCCCTGCCTCAGTCCTCACCGTCATTGCGAGCGTAGCGAAGAAATCCAGGGCCGGACCCGGACGCCCTGGACTGCTTCGCTACGCTCGCAATGACGCCCCACACAACGCCACGGCACCAAAAAGAGGCGACCCGCAGGCCGCCTCTCTTTCCACCTTACCAGGACCTAAGCATCACGCCCCGGCCGGCGACGGATTCCCGAAAGGCCCCGACGGACGCTTGGTCTTCGGGATGGACGTTCCGACCGAGGGGACCGACGGCGTCTTCGGCCCCTGATCGCGGCGGTCGAGTTCCTCGCCCGCGATCAACCGCTTGATCTCGTCGCCGCTCAGCGTCTCATATTCGAGCAGCGCCCCGGCCAGCGTGTGGAGCTGGTCGAGATGCTCGGTCAGCACCTGCTTGGCGCGGTGCAGCCCGCCCTCCACGATCGCCTTGATCTCGTCGTCGATCAGCTGCGCGGTGGCGTTCGACATCCGCACCGGCTGGCTCGACGAATAGCCGAGGAAGCTCTCGCCTTCGGGCTGCGCATATTCGACCGGACCGACCTTGTCCGACATGCCCCATTTCGTGACCATGTCGCGCGCCAGCCCGGTGGCATACTGGATGTCGCCGCTCGCGCCGCTCGACACCTTGTCATAGCCGAAGATCACTTCCTCGGCGATCCGACCGCCCATCGCCACCGCGAGGTTCGCATACATCTTGTCGCGGTGATAGCTGTAGCTGTCCCGCTCCGGCAGCCGCATGACCATGCCCAGCGCGCGACCACGCGGGATGATCGTCGCCTTGTGGATCGGGTCCGACGCCGGCTCGTGCAGCGCGACGATCGCGTGGCCCGCCTCGTGATAGGCGGTCATCCGCTTCTCGTCCTCGGTCATGACCATGGAACGTCGCTCGGCGCCCATCATGACCTTGTCCTTGGCCTCTTCGAACTCGGCGTTCGCAACCAGACGCTTGCCCTTGCGCGCCGCCATCAGCGCCGCCTCGTTGACGAGATTGGCGAGATCGGCACCCGAGAAGCCCGGCGTGCCGCGCGCGATCGTCCGTGCATCGACGTCCGGCGCCAGCGGCACCTTCTTCATATGCACTTCGAGGATCTTGACCCGACCGTCGATGTCCGGCCGCGGCACCACCACCTGCCGGTCGAAGCGCCCCGGACGCAACAGCGCAGGATCGAGCACGTCGGGGCGGTTGGTCGCCGCGACGATGATGATGCCCTCATTGGCCTCGAAGCCGTCCATCTCAACCAGCAACTGGTTGAGCGTCTGCTCGCGCTCGTCATTGCCGTTGCCCAGCCCGGCGCCACGATGACGGCCGACCGCATCGATTTCGTCGATGAAGACGATGCACGGCGCGCTCTTCTTGGCCTGTTCGAACATGTCGCGGACACGGCTCGCGCCGACGCCGACGAACATCTCGACGAAGTCCGAACCCGAGATGGTGAAGAACGGCACGCCCGCCTCGCCCGCGATCGCGCGCGCCAGCAGCGTCTTGCCGGTGCCCGGCGACCCGACCAGCAACGCGCCCTTCGGGATCTTGCCGCCCAGCCGCGCGAACTTCGTCGGATCCTTCAGGAAGTCGACGATCTCGGTCAGCTCGGCGCGCGCCTCGTCGATGCCCGCGACATCGTCGAAGGTGACCTTGCCTTCCTTCTGCGTCAGCATCCGCGCGCGGCTCTTGCCGAAGCCCATTGCGCCGCCCGCACCGCCGCCCTTCTGCATCTGGCGCAGCACGAAGAACGCGATGCCGAGGAACAGCAGGAACGGCAGCGACTGGTACAGCAGCACCATCCACACCGACGGCCCTTCCTCCGGCTTGCCCGCGACCTCGACGCCCGACTTGCGCAGCCGGTCGATCAGCCCCGAGTCCTGCACCGGATAGGTGCGGAACTTGTCGCCGCTGGAGAATGAGCCGGAGATCATGTCGCGGCTGACGTTGACGCTCTTCACCGTGCCTTCGTCGACCTTGTCGAGGAAGGTGGAATACGCGATCGTATTGCCCTGCGCGGTGCTCGTCCGGCCGTCGAACAGCGTCACCACCACCGCGAGCGAGAGCAGCACGCCGACCCAGATCAGCAGGCTCTTCATCCACGGGTTCGGACCGCCCGAACCGCCATTGTCGTTGCCGCCGTTTCCGGGCTGCCTGTCGTTGTCGTTCATCGGCTACCTTTCCGTCGGCTATAATGTAGGCTCGGACAGGTTAATGGCAATGGAACAACGTCGGTCAGAGTGATCGACGCGGCGGTGCTGTAGAAAAGATCCAGCCGGTCGGGCGGCTGCGCACCAGAATTCCGCCCTGCGTCGCGCTTCGCCCCGCCTCCAGCGCGTCGAGCAGCGCCTCGACATTGGCCGAGTCGCCCGCGAACGGCGGCAGCACCACCCCGAGTCGCGCGCGCGAGTCCGTCAGTGCGCGTCGCACCAGCCGGCGGCGAAGATCGCGCGGCGCATCGGCGATCGGAAAGCCCCGATCCGGTCCCTGCCATCGCTCGGACCACATCAGGTCGGCCTGGCGCGCCAGCACGTCCTCCGCCTCGGCGAGATACCCCGCCGATGCCGCCAGCGCGACCGGGTCCAGCGCCGGTGTGGCGGCGAGCAGCGCGCGGATCCGCGTCCGGTCGTGCCGATGGTCGAGGTTCGACGGATCGTCGGCGAAGGGCGTCGCGCTTTCCTCGGCGATCGCCCTCAATTCGGCGCGTCGCCAGCCGAGCAACGGACGCAACACGACGCCGAAGTCGTCGAAGCGCACCGCGCGGATCGCCGAGAGCCCCGACAGCCCACAGCCGCGCTGCAGCCGCATCAGCAATGTCTCGGCCTGATCGTCGGCATGATGCGCGGTCAGCAGGAACGACACGTCTTTCGCACGCGCCCATTCGCCCAGCGCCGCGTACCGCGCCTCCCGCGCCCGCATCTGCTTGCTATTGCCGGTGATCGGCTCGGACGGGGCAAGACTATAATGCGGCACGTCAAGTGCGGCGCAGACCCGCCCGACCATCGCCGCCTCTTCTGCCGATCCCGGGCGCAGCCGATGATCGAAGGTCGCGGCGACGATCCGCCCCGGAAAGGCTGCCACGCCTAAGCGGAGCATCGCCATACTGTCCGCCCCGCCCGATACCCCGAGCGCCAGCCGCCCCGATCCCGTCAGGGTCGCGCCATCCAGCGCGCGCGACACCAGCCGCTCGACATCGCCCCGAAACCGCGCAACCGCCGCCCCGGGCAGCGGGCGCAGCATCACCTCACTTGCACTTGGCGGCGGTGCGGGCTTTGGCGACATCGGCCTTCATCTTGGCGGAGATGGTCGCGCCGTAAACGTCGGTCAGCTCGCCATAAACCTTGCAGGCGTCGGCCGCCTTGTCGAGCTTCACCAGCGCGCTGCCGAGATAATAGAGGCTGTCCGGCGCGCGCTCACCATCCGGGAACTTCTTGTAATTGTCATAGAAAGCGATCGAGGCGAGGCTCGGCTTGCCGTCATCGAGATAGGCGCGCCCGATCAGATTCTGCGCATAGCTGGCACGACGGGATTTGGGATAATCGGCGACGACTTTCTTGAGCGCCGTCACCGCCTCGCCATAACGCTTCGCCTCCCACAGCCGATAGCCGTAGAGATAGCCGTCCTCGGCCGCATCACCCGTGCTCGGCTTGGTGACCCCGGCGGTGCTGGCGGGCTTGTCGGCCGGCGCAGGTGCCTCGGGCACGGTGACGTCGGGGCCGCCGACCGGCGCAACCGGGGTCGCTACCGGTGGCGCGGCGAGCTTGGCGTCGGTCGCCTTGCGATAGTCCGCGAACTGCCCTTCCAACTGGCGCAGCCGATATTCGTTCTGCTCGATCTGCCCGGTCATCGACGCCAGTTGCTGCTCAAGCGACGTAACGCGCGCGGTCAGGTCGGTGATCGCGCCCGAGGCGGGCATGCCCGCGGCCTCGACCGACGACGGCGCGCTCGGCGCGATCTGCGGCTCGACCATCATGCCCGCGCCGCCCGGGAACACCTTGCGCTGTACCGCGCGCATCTCGCTTTCGAGCTTGTCGACGCGCGCCTCGACCGGCGCGTCGCGCTGTGCGAGCGCCGGGCTGGCAAGAGTGAGGGCGATCGCAGCACCCGCTAGAAACTTGGTCATCTTCTCGTCCCCCGATGCATCGGCACCGGATAATGTTCTGGAATATCACTGCTGTCGCCAACCTTAAGCGGGCGGCAGGATCGCGTCATTCACCGTTGTTCTGGAAAGCGGGCGGTACCGCCGAGCCGCTGGCGGCCGCGGACGGGCTTGCGCCGGCCGACGGAGGCGCCGCAGGGGCGGGCGCGCCGGCAAAGCGTGCCGCCAGCGCCTCGGCGCTGACGCCGACGTCCTTCATCGCCCGCTTGCCGTCGCCCAGCGGCGGCAACGCGCGACCATCGACCGTTACCTGCAACTGGTCGGGACGCCCGATGTTGAGCATCGGACGGTCGGTGCCTGCGGGCACTTCGAAGGTCTGGCCGGGCTGCAACGTGCCGGTGAACAGCGTCTTGTTCGCGCCGTCGTAGACGCGCATCCATACCTCGTTCTTCGCGGTCAGCACCACCTTGCCGGTCGCGGGTGTCGGGCTGGGCGGCGGAACCGGCGCGCTGCGCGCCACGGTCGTCGGGCTCGCTGCGGCTTCTGGTGACTCCTGCGTGCCGCGGAACATGCCGGTGGACAGCCACAGCACGCCGAGGATCAACACCGCCAGCGCGACCCCCGCCGCGACGATCACCGTCCCGCGCGACGGCCCGCGCGACGGGTCGGCGATCTCCTCGATATGATGCTGTCGCATCGGCATCGCGCCACGCGCCAGTTCACCGCGGATGCCGCGCCCGATCTCGGCCTGGTCGAGCCCGACCGCGCGGGCATAAGCGCGCGCAAATCCCGAGGCATAAGTCGGCGAAGGCAGCAGATCGAGCCGGTCGTCCTCCAGCGCCTCCAGGAAGCGCTGCGTCACACGGGTCCGCGCCGCCACCTCGGCCACCGACAGCCCCTGCGCCTCGCGAGCGGCGCGCAGACGGGCACCGACCGTGCCGGGCTGCGGAGCGCCGCTCGGCGACGTCGCCTGCGCCGGATGCTCGCCTTCGCTCATTCCTGTCTCCGACCCCTGCGTTTACCGCGATGCGTCACCATCGTCTTTCAAAGCGTCACGGACGTGTCAACACGCCGCACCGTCAGACGCTGACTCGATTCGTCGGATCGCTACGCCAATTCGACCCCCTGCTCCGCCGCCCAGCGCGCCAGCGCCCCGCGCAGATCGCGTGGCGGATGCGACAGCAGTTCCTCCATGAACGCGATCAGCGCGCCGCGATCGAGCGAGCGGATCATCGCCTTGACCGGTCCCACCGCCGCCGGGGTAATCGACAGCCGGTCGATACCGATCCCGATCAAGGCCATCGCCTCAAGCGGGCGGCCGCCCATTTCGCCGCAGACGCCGACCGGCACCCCCGCCTGCGCCGCCGGCACCGCGACGCGGCGCAGGAAGCGGAGGATCGAGGTCGACAGCCAGTCGTACCGCTCGGCCAACTTGGGATTGGCGCGGTCGGCGGCGAACAGGAATTGCGTCAGATCGTTGGTGCCGATCGACAGGAAATCGATCGACGGCAGCAACAGATCGAGCTGGTACGCCAGCGCCGGCACCTCCAGCATCGCGCCGTAGCGGACCTCCAGTGGCAGCCGCTTGCCGCGCGACGCCAGGAAATCGCGCTGCTTCTCGAACAGGGCGCGTGCCTCGTCGAACTCCCACGCCTCCGACACCATCGGGAACATGACGTTGAGCGTCCGCCCCGCCGCCGCCTCCAGCAACGCGCGCGCCTGCGCCTTCATCAGCCCGTCGCGCTCGAGCGCGAGCCGCAGCGCCCGCCAACCCATCGCCGGATTTTCCTCATCCTCGGCATGGATCAGGTACGGCAATGCCTTGTCGCCGCCGATGTCGACGGTGCGGAAGATCACCGGGCGCGCGCCCGCGGCATCCAGCACCTCGCGGTACAGCCGCTGCTGGCGCTCGCGCTGCGGCAGCGTCGCGGAGACAAGGAACTGGAATTCGGTGCGGAACAGCCCGATCCCGTCCGCACCGGTCACGTCGAGCGCCGCGACATCGTCGCGCAGCCCGGCGTTGACCATGATCGTCAGCCGGTAGCCGTCCTTCGTCTCCGGCGCGACGTCGCGCAGCGCGGCATAGGCGGCCTTGCGCTTCTGCCGCGCCGCCAGCTTGGCCTCGAACGCCTCTTCCATCGCGCCGGTCGGGCGAACGGTCAGCGTCCCTTCGGTCACGTCGAGCAACAGCAGGTCGCCCTCGGCGATCAGCCGCCGCACGTCCCGCACGCGACCCAGCACCGGCACGCCCATCGCGCGCGCGACGATCGTGACGTGCGCGGTCAACGACCCCTCTTCCAGCACCACGCCCTTCAGGCGGCGGCGATCATATTCCAGCAATTCCGCAGGGCCGAGGTTGCGCGCGATCAGGATCGTGTCCTGCCGCAGCCCCATCTGCGCGGCGGTCCCCATCTGGCCCGACACGATCCGCAACAGCCGGTTCGACAGATCCTCCAGATCGTGCATCCGGTCGGCGAGCAATGGATCGTCGATCTCGCGCATCCGCTGGCGGGTGCGCTGCTGGACGCGCTCGATCGCCGCCTCGGCGGTCAGCCCGCTGTCGATCGCCTCGTTGATGCGCCGTGCCCAGCCCTCGTCATAGGCGAACATCTTGTAGGTGGCGATCACCTCCTGATGCTCGTCGCCGACGCCGAACTCCGCCTCGCGTGCGATCCGGTCGATCTGCTCGCGCATCTTGTCGAACGCGGCATAGACGCGGTGGCGCTCGGCCTCGGTGTCCTCCGCCACGGTGTGCTCGATATGGATGCGCGGCTGGTGGAAGACCGCACAGCCGACCGCCATGCCGTCGACCAGCTTCTGGCCGGGGATCCGGGTCGAGGCGGTGCTCTGCGGCCGGTCGCGCGGGCTCGCCTGATCGATCAGCCCGGCATTGGCGATCAACTCGCTCAGCACCATCGCCACCGTCTGCAACGCCTCGATCTCGACATCCTCGTAGCGGCGCGGGTCGGCATGCTGCACCGCCAGCACCCCGACCGCGCGCTCGCGCCGGATGATCGGCACGCCTGCAAAGCTGTGGTAGCGATCCTCGCCGGTTTCGGGCTTGTACGCGAAGTCTGGATGGCTGGCGGCCTCGTCGAGGTTGAGCACCTCGTTATGCTGCGCGATCGTGCCCACCAGCCCCTCGCCCATCGCCAGCTTGGTGACGTGCACCGCCGCCGGATCGAGCCCGCGCGTCGCGAACAGCTCCAGCACGCCCTCGCGCAGCAGATAGATCGAGCAGACCTCGCTATCGAGCGCCTCGCCGATGATCTCGACCACCGAGTTGAGCTTGGCCTGCGCGTTCGAGCGCGCGGCCATCACGTCGTGCAGATTGACCAGGATTTCGCGGGCGGAGCGGGCGGCGGACACGGGCATGGACGTGTGGCTATCAGACCTGTGGCTTGGGTGCCACGCAGCAATTTTCTTTTATGCAAGCAGCCTTTGGTGAACCAAGTCGCAAAGATCCGCTTGCCGTTCAACACGTTGAGGAACATTCTCCACTGGCGCTGTCAGGGAGATGCGCCATGTTCCAACGGCATGTGATCTCGCGGATAATCGCCGCCCTGCTCGCGGCATCGACGTCCACCGCGGCGAATGCGGCAATCGTTATCGTCCGGTACACCGGCATCACCTCCACCGCAGAGGGTGCCTATGTCCGCGAACAGGATTTCCTCAAGGGAACCACGACCTACACTCGCGGGCCGGTCTACGACGATCAGGTGAGCGGCAGCTTCACGATCGATACCAGCAAATTGCCCGCGTTCGACCCTTACGAATATTCGTTCGGCCAATATGTCTATCAGACCGAGGCACCCGTGCCCGGCTTCGTCGGCAGCACCTTCGCCTCGTCGGGCAACCCCGCCGCGCCGACAACGGCCGGCGACTCGTTGCTGTCGTTTCCGGTTTCCGGCCCGAATTACGGGATGCTGATGGCCAGCAAGCGCACCGACACCGTCGTCGCCGATGCGATCGACCGCGGCGACGGCACCTCCGCGGTCCATCGCGAGATCGGCAGCGACACCTTTGCCAACGCCTTGTTCTGGGACAATGATCTGCCGCTGCTGCAGATCGACGGCGTGTCGGTTCCCGATTTCGGCAAGATCGTCGGCGGCGCCTTCACCTCCGCCTATATCGCGCATCGCTTCGTCGCCGACGATGTGACGGCGGACTCGCCGGACGGGCAAATACTGAGCCGCAACGTGTCGCGCTGGTCGTCGCACCTCGACCATGCCGGGGGTGCGATCACCAGCATTTCCATGGAAGTCCAGGCGGTGCCCGAACCGTCGACGTGGATGATGCTGATCGCCGGGTTCGGCGCGGTCGGCGTGACGCTGCGTCGCGGATCAACGGCGCAACGACGCGCAGCCTGACCGGTGGCTCAGTCGAACAACCCGTCCTGCGACCCCGCGGGCGGGTTGAGCCCCAGATGCTTCCACCCGCCCGGGTTGAGCACGCGCCCGCGCGCGGTGCGCGCGACCAGCCCGAGCTGGATCAGGTACGGCTCGATCACTTCCTCGATCGTATCGCGCGGCTCGCTCAGCCCGGCCGCCAATGTTTCCACGCCAACCGGTCCGCCACGGTAGATGTCCGCGATCATCGTCAGATAGCGGCGGTCCATCGCGTCGAGCCCGAGCTTGTCGACCTCCAGTCGGTTGAGCGCGCGATCCGCGACGGTCGCGTCAACCACCGCCGCGCCCGCGACATTGGCGAAGTCGCGCACCCGCCGCAGCAGCCGCCCGGCGATCCGCGGCGTCCCGCGCGCGCGCCGCGCGATCTCCATTGCGCCGTCCCGCGCGATGCCGAGGTCGAGCAGCTGCGCCGCCCGCGACACCACGCGTTCCAGTTCCTCGACGGTATAGAATTGCAGCCGTACCGGGATGCCGAACCGGTCGCGCAGCGGCGTGGTCAGCAGGCCCTGCCGCGTCGTCGCCCCCACCAGCGTAAAGCGTGGCAGATCGATCCGTACGCTGCGCGCAGACGGCCCCTCCCCGATCATCAGGTCGAGCGCGCGATCCTCCATCGCCGGATAGAGCACTTCCTCGACCGCCGGTTGCAGCCGGTGGATCTCGTCGATGAACAGCACATCGCCGTCCTCGAGATTGGTGAGCAGCGCCGCCAGATCGCCCGATTTCGCGATGACCGGCCCCGAGGTCGCGCGGAATCCCACCCCCATCTCGCGCGCGACGATCTGCGCCAGCGTCGTCTTGCCGAGCCCCGGCGGACCGAAGAACAGCACATGGTCCAGCGCATCGCCACGCCCCTTCGCCGCTTCGATGAACACGCGCAGGTTCTCGCGCGCGGCCTTCTGCCCGACGAAATCGTCGAGCGTCTTCGGGCGCAGCGCTGCGTCGACGTCCTCGACGCGGCGCGCAGGCGAGATCAGGCGATCGTCTTCGGTCACGCTTCGTTCCGTAGCGAAGCCGGCGGCGGGGGCAAGTCCCCGCGCGACCGCCGCGTCAGGCCAGCCGGTCGACGATCTGCCCGGACTGACCGACGCTCGGCCGCCCGCCATAGGTCACCGTTCCGGCGGCCATGCTGGTGCGCAGCTTCTCCATGACGCGATCGAACTGATCGAGCTGCTCGCTGGCAGTGCGGATCAGGCTGCCGGTCGATTCGGCGGCCGGCTCCTTCGGCGCGGGCGTCGGGGGGGCCGCCTGGACGATCGGCGCCGTCTGCGCGCGCGCAACCGGCATCGGCCTCACGCTCGGCAAAGGGCTGGCAATCGGCGACAAGCTGGTCACGTCCACGTTCCTTGGGCAGCAGTCCCTTGCTGCCGTTCGGGCACGTCATAACCACCCGAACCTTGCACAAAGATTGAGCGGCCGAAACAATCCGCAACATGTGCGGAAATAATTGGCGCCCCGGTGCTCAGCGGGTGGCGTTATAGCGCAGTTGATCCTGCGTGAGCTGGAAACCGACCAGCGCCTCGAACGTCGCGGAGGCGACGGCCTGACGCACCTTGGGATCGGCAAGCGGATCGACCGCCGCATCCTCGTCGCCCGCCTTGCGGCGACGCGTGAGCCGGTCACGCACTTCCTGCGGCAGCGTCGCGGCGCTTCGCGCCACCGCGCTGCTCGCCTCGGCGCTGGTCGTGGCAAGCCCCTGCCCCGCATCGAAATGCAGACCGACCTGCGAGACGCGCTTGGCAACCACCTGGCTACCACCGCGGGTGACGACGATGAAATAGGGCAAGGTCACGTCGCGCGCGCCTTCGGTGCGGGTGCGCCGCGCCCGCACGTCGAAGGTGACGCGGGTGGTCACGTCAGCACCCTGGTCGTCGCAGGTCGAGCGGACGTTGCTGATCGTCGCGACCACGTCGATCGCGCTGGCGGCGCGGCTGTTCGACGGGTCGAACAACGTCACGTCGCCGGTGCCCGCGGGGACGCCGACCGTCGGGCAGGCGCTGCGGACCGCGGTGATGCCGGCACCGCCGCCGGAGACATCGATCTCCCCGCTCTTCGCGCATCCACCCACGAGCAGGAGGATCAGCGGAGCGGCGATATGGCGAGCGTTCACAAACACAATCCCGGGCAATGGGCACAGATGATACGGCGCCGCGAAACGGCCCCGGGTCGTCGCCAGCATAGGAACCGTCTATCGCCGGAGCAAGCATTCGCGTAGAGCCGCCGCATGGCCGATCCCGTCACCGACCCCGCCGCCACGCCCCGCCGCCCGCTGGAATTGCTGATCGCCGCCCCGCGCGGCTTCTGCGCCGGCGTCGATCGCGCGATCCGCATCGTCGAGCTGGCGATCGAGAAGCACGGTGCACCGGTCTATGTCCGGCATGAGATCGTCCACAACAAGTTCGTGGTCGATTCGCTGAAGGCCAAGGGCGCGGTGTTCGTCGAGGAACTGGACGCGGTGCCCGACGGCGCGCCGGTCGTCTTCTCCGCGCACGGCGTGCCCAAGTCGGTGCCTGCCGAGGCGCAGAACCGCGGACTTGCCTATTTGGACGCGACCTGCCCGCTGGTGTCGAAGGTGCATCGCCAGGCCGAGCGGCTCGTCGAAGCCGGCCGTCACATCCTCTTCATCGGCCACGCCGGCCATCCGGAGGTGATCGGCACCTTCGGGCAGGTGCCCGAAGGCGCGATGTCGCTGGTCGAGACGGTCGAGGACGTCGACACCTTGGTCGTCCCCGATCCGCAAAACCTCTCGTTCCTGACCCAGACGACGCTGTCGGTCGACGATACCGCCGCGATCGTCGCCGCGATCCATCGCCGCTTCCCTGCCATCCAGGCGCCGCGCGGCGAGGACATCTGTTACGCCACCTCCAACCGTCAGGCAGCGGTCAAGGCGATCGCCGACGCCTGCGATGCGGTGCTGGTGATCGGCGCGCCCAATTCGTCGAACTCGCTGCGGCTGGTCGAGGTCGCCGAGCGGCAGGGCATCCGCGCCGCGCTGATCCAGCGCGCCGCCGATCTCGACTGGTCGTTCCTCGACGGCGTCGGTACGCTCGGCATCACCGCCGGCGCCTCCGCGCCCGAATTGCTGGTGCGCGAGCTGGTCGACCGGCTGGCGACCCGCTTCGACGTGACCGAGCGCGAGGAAGAGACGACGCGCGAGACGATCGCGTTCAAGTTGCCGCGCGGGCTCGACGCCGCCGCCTGACGCACGCACCATGGCCGTCTACACGCACGTCTCCGCCGAGGCGCTCGCCGCTTTCCTTCGCCGCTACGATGTCGGCGCGCTGGTTTCCGTCAAGGGCATCGCCGAGGGGGTGGAGAATTCCAACTACCTCGTCGACACCACGTCGGCGCGCTTCATCCTGACGCTCTACGAAAAGCGCGTCGCGGCGGACGATCTGCCATTCTTCATGGCACTGCTCGACCATCTCGCCGCGCGCGGGCTGGCGGTGCCCCCGGCGATCCCCGATCGCGACGGCGCGGTCATCCAGACGCTGGAGGGCCGCCCGGCGTGTCTGATCCGCTTCCTGACCGGTGTCTCGGTGTCGCACCCCACCCCCGCGCAGGCACAGGCTGCGGCGACCGCGATGGGCGAAATGCACGCCGCGCTCGCCGACTTCCGCCAGACACGCGTCAACTCGATGGGCATCGCGACCTGGCGGCCGCTGCTCGGGAAATGCGGGCGCGACCTCGACACGATCCAGCCCGGCCTGTTCGATCGCGTCGACGCCGCGCTCCAGAGCGTCGAACAGGCATGGCCGCTCGACCTGCCGGTCAGCGCGATCCACGCCGACCTGTTCCCCGACAACGTCCTGATGCACGGCGACAGCGTCACCGGGCTGATCGACTTCTATTTCGCCTGCACCGACGTCCGCGCGTACGACCTCGCGGTGATGCATTCGGCATGGACGTTCGACGCGCGTGGCGAGAACCCGGATGCAGAGGTCGGCGCAGCACTAATGGCCGGCTACACCGCCGTCTTCGGGCTGAGCGACGCCGAGCGCGCGGCGCTGCCGCTGCTCGCGCGCGGCGCATGCATCCGCTTCCTGCTCAGCCGCGCATGGGACTGGCTCCACACGCCGGCCGATGCGCTGGTGATGCGCAAGGACCCGCTCGCCTATCTCCGCCGGCTCGACTGGTACGAGGCGCATCCCGAGGCGTTCGCATGACCGAGCTGACGCAGGTCGAGCTGTTCACCGACGGCGCGTGCAAGGGCAATCCCGGTCCCGGCGGCTGGGGCGCGGTGATCCGTTCGGGCAAGCACGAGAAGGAGCTGGCCGGCGGCGAGCCGCTCACCACCAACAACCGCATGGAGCTGACCGCGGCGATCCAGGGGCTCAACGCGCTGACCCGCCCGTGCCGCGTGACGCTGTCGACCGACAGCCGCTACGTCATGGACGGGCTGACCAAGTGGATCCACGGCTGGCAGAAGAACGGCTGGAAAACCGCCGACAAGAAGCCGGTCAAGAACGCTGACCTCTGGCAGGCGCTGCTCGAGGCGGCACGGCCGCACCGGGTCGAGTGGAAATGGGTTAAGGGCCACGCCGGGCACCCCGAGAACGAGCGCGCCGATCGCCTTGCGAGCGATGCGGCGGTGGAAGCGGGGCGGACCAAGGCGACAGTTTGATCCGACACCCGAACCAAGCATCATCGTCGTCCCGGACTTGATCCGGGACCCCGCTTCTTCCCACCGGCGACTTAAAGCGGGACCCCGGATCAAGTCCGGGGTGACGATCTATTCGACCGCCGCCGCCGCCAGCCCGCGCACATCGACCCGCGCCTTCAGCCGCGCCGCGAGCAATGCCGTCCCGCTCACCTTGCGCTGGACGAACAGCGTCTCGACATGCGGGACGTGCCATGTCGCGCGGTCCGCGACCAGCGCCTTGGCCTCCTCACGCACCACCGGCACGAACGCGCGGTCGCCGAAGTCGAACGGCCCCGGCCGGTTTAGCGCCGCGTCGATCGCCGCGATGATCCGGTCGATCGCGGGCCGATGCGCCGCCGCCGCCGCTGCACCAAGGAACCCGACCTCCACCGCCTTCTCGCGGATCGCATCGCGGTCGCGCGCCAGTCCGGCCGCGATCAGCCGCCGATACCCCGCCGCGGTCTCGTCGGGCACCCGCCGCGCCGCGCCGAAATCAAGCAACACCAGCGCGCCGGTTTCCGGCTGCCACCGGTAATTGGCGAAATTCGGGTCGGTCTGCATCACCCCGAACTCGAACAATTCGCGCAGCACCAGCGTGATGAGCGACGTCATCGCCGCATCGCGCTCGTCCTGCGACGCCTCGGCGAGCGCCTCGATCGGTCGCCCGGCGACGAACTCCATCGCCAGCACGCGCCTCGTGGTCAGCGCCTCTTCCAGCGCCGGGACGACGTAGCGCGCGTCCCCCGCCAGTCGCTCGCGATAGGCACGCAGCTCCGCCCCCTCGCGGACATAATCCGCCTCCTCGGCGAGCTGCCGCTTGGCCTCTTCCAGCAACGGCTTGAGATCGAGCGTCGCGGGCAACAGCCCCGAGACGCGCAGCAACGTCGCGACATTGTCGACATCGGCGCCGATGCTGTCGGCGACGCCGGGATATTGCACCTTGATCGCCAGCACCCGCCCGTCGGGCAAGGTCGCGCGATGCACCTGCCCGATCGACGCGGCGGCGACCGGCGACGCCTCGAAATGCCGGAAGCGTCGTCGCCAGTCCGCGCCCCATTCCTCGCGCAGCACACGGTCGAGCTGTTGCGGCGGCATCCGGTACGCCTGGTTGCGGAGCTGCGCGAGGATCGACTGCAACTCGGGCGGCAGCACGTCGCCCGCATCCATCGAGATCATCTGCCCCAGCTTCATCGCCGCGCCGCGCAGGTGCGACAGCCGGTCGGCGACCCGCGCGGCATTGCCGGGGGTGAGGATCAGGTCGCCGACCTTCGGCCGCTCGCCCGCCGCGAGCCGCCGCGCGCCCTCCGCGAGCATCCCGCCCGCGACCCCGCCCGCCAGCCGCCCGAACCCGCCGAGCCGCGCCAGCCGCCCGCTCGGCACCGCGCGGTGGCGGGCCTTGGAAAAATCATCATCCTGCATGGCGACAGAGCGCGGGAGAATGGGGCGCGGTTCCCCATGCTCCCGCCGTCATTGCGAGCGTAGCGAAGCAATCCAGAGTTGGACCAGGACGCCCTGTATTGCTTCGCTACGCTCGCAATGACGGATGCGGCTCACACCCGCGCTAGCAACCGCCGCGCCTGCACCAGATGCGGCGCGTCGATCATCTTGCCGTCGAGCTGCAACACCCCCGCACCCGGGCTCGCCTCAAATGCCGCGACCACCGCCCGCGCGTGCGCGACCTGCGCGTCGGTCGGCGTGAAAGCAGCGTTGATCGTCGCGACCTGCGCCGGGTGGATCGCCATCATTCCCGTGAACCCGTCACGCGCCGCGCGCGCCGCATAGGCCGTCAGCCCCGCGTCATTGCGAAACGCCGGATAGACGGTCTCGATCGCCGCCACTCCCGCGGCATGCGCCGCGAACAATGCCAGCGACCGCGCCAGCTCGTAAGGCGCGGTGAACCGCCCGTCCTCCTCGCGACTGGTCGCCGCCCCGATCGCCGCAGGCAGATCCTCCGCCCCCCACGTCAACCCCGCGAGCGGCACCCCGCACCCCGCATAGCTGCCGAGCTGGAAGAGCGCGGCGGGCGTCTCGGTCGCGATCGGCACGATCGGCGCATCGATCCCCGCCGCCGTCAACCGTGCCGCGAGATCGCGGACGCTCGCCGCCCCCTCCGCCTTCGGCAGCACGACCGCATCCGGCGACAGCCCGCCGAGCGCCGCCAGATCCTCGTCGAGCAACGCCGTCCCCAGCGGATTGACCCGCACGAACATCGCCACATCGCCGCGATCCGTCCGCAACCGCGCCGCGACCGAAGTGCGCGCCGCCGCCTTGGCGGCCGGCGCGACCGCATCCTCCAGGTCGAGGATCAGCGCATCCGCCCCGCTCGCCGCGGCCTTGTCGAACCGCTCCGGCCGGTCGCCCGGCACGAACAGCAGCGAGCGCAGCCTCATGCCGCGCGCCGCTTGAGCAAGGCGGTGCGCAGGCACTGGCACACCACTTCATCGCGCTGGTTGAGCAGCCGATGCGCGAAGGTGACGATCCCCGCCTCGGGTCGCGAGCGGCTGTCCTTCAGCTCCTGCACCTCGGTCTCAGCGCGCAAAGTATCGCCGATGAACACCGGCCTCGGCATCACCAGTTTGTCATAGCCGAGATTGGCGACCAGCGTCCCCAAGGTCGTGTCCCCGACCGAGAGCCCGACCATCAGCGCGAAGGTGAAGGTGCCGTTGACGAGGATCTGCCCGAACTCGCTCGCCTTCGCCGCCTCGGCATCAAGGTGGAGCGGCTGCGGATTGTGCGTCATCGTCGTGAACAGCAGATTGTCGGTCTCGGTCACGGTGCGGCGGATCGCGTGGACGATCCGGTCGCCGACCTGCCATTCGTCAAAATGTCGCCCGGCCATCATTCGTCTCCCGCGCTGATCCGCGCCAGCAACATGCCCTCGGTCACCTGCGCACCCTCGACGACCTTCAGCTCGGCGACCACCCCGTCGAACGGCGCGAGCAACGCCTGCTCCATCTTCATCGCTTCCAGCACCAGCAACCGTTCGCCGCGCGAAACACGCTGCCCCTGCGCGACCACCACCGCGATCACGCGTCCCGGCATCGGCGCGAGCAGCGCGCCATCGCCCTCGCTCGCCCCGCCGAGCCGGTCCGCGCGTCGCGCGCCGAACGGCCACGCCTCGCCATCCGCGAACAGCACGCCGCCTGCGACCTCGGCGCCCGGCAACGATGCCGGCTCCGCAACATACGGCTGCCCCGCCACCTCGACCGCCACCTGCATCACCGGCGCAGCATTGGCCCGGAAACCACGCAGTGCGGTCCACGGCGTCGTGCCCAAGACCGGCAACAACGCCTCTGCCGCCGCCGCGACCACAGCCGCAGACGGCTCGGTCTCGGGAATCAGCGTATCGGCATGACGCGCGATAAACCCGGTATCGACGCGCCCCGCCACGAAGTCGGGATGCGCCGCCGCGCGCGCCAGAAACGCGGCGTTGGTGCGCACCGGCCACACCTGCGTCCCCGCCGCCGCCGCCGAAAGCCGCTGCGCCGCCTGCGCGCGCGTCGCGCCATGGACGATCAGCTTGGCGATCATCGGGTCATAGAAAGGCGTCACCGCCCCGCCCTCCTCGACCCCGCTGTCGACGCGCACGCCCTCAGGAAAGCGCAGCCGCTCCAGCGGCCCGGTCGACGGCAGGAACCCGGTCGACGGATTCTCGGCATACAGCCGCGCCTCCATCGCCCAGCCATGGATCGCCAATTCGTCCTGCGTTTTGGGCAGCGGCTCGCCGCTCGCGACGCGCAACTGCCATTCGACCAGATCCTGCCCGGTGATCGCCTCGGTGACCGGATGCTCGACCTGCAGCCGCGTGTTCATTTCCATGAACCAGATGCGGTCGGCGCGCAGCCCTTCGGACGCGTCGGCGATGAACTCGATTGTCCCCGCCCCGACATAATCGACCGCCTTGGCTGCGCGCACCGCCGCGTCGCACACCGCAGCGCGCGTCGCCGGATCCATCCCCGGCGCGGGCGCTTCCTCGATCACCTTCTGGTGCCGCCGCTGGAGCGAGCAATCGCGCTCGAATAGATGCACGACCTGCCCGTGCGTGTCGCCGAACACCTGCACCTCGATATGGCGCGGCGAGAGGATGTACTTCTCGATCAGCACGCGATCGTCGCCGAACGACGCCGCCGCCTCGCGCTGGCAGCTCGCCAGCGCCTCAGCGAAGTCGGCGGGCGCGTCGACCTGCCGCATCCCCTTGCCGCCGCCGCCCGCGACCGCCTTGATGAGCACCGGATAGCCGATCGCGTCCGCCTCGGCCTGCAACCGCTGGGGCGACTGATCCTCGCCGAGATAGCCCGGCGTCACCGGCACCCCCGCCGCGATCATCCGCGCCTTGGCGGCATCCTTCAGCCCCATCGCGCGAATCGCCGCGGGCGGCGCGCCGACCCACACCAGCCCCGCCGCGACCACCGCCTCGGCGAATTCGGCATTCTCGGACAGGAAGCCGTAGCCCGGGTGAATCGCCTCCGCGCCGGTCGCGCGTGCCGCGTCGAGCAGGCGATCCTGCCGCAGATAGCTGTCGGCCGCCGCCGCCGTCCCGATGCACACCGCCGCGTCGGCCTCGCGCACGAACGGCATGTCGGCATCGACATCGGAATGGACCGCGATCGTGCGGATGCCGAGCGTGCGCGCGGTGCGGATGATCCGCCGCGCGATCTCGCCACGGTTGGCGATCAGCAGCGAGGCGATCACGATGTGCAGCCCTCGGTGCGTGCGGAATAGGTGACGTTGAGGATCTTCCACCCCGCCGCCCCGCGCACCACGTCGAAAAGATTGTAGCCGCACTGCACCGGCTTGCCCGCTACGGTGACGGTGTAGGGCGCCCAGACCATCGCGACATTGTCGTCGACCTCGATCGCCGGTGTGCCCTGCTTCTCGACGACCGGCCCCGCCTCGGGAGTCAGCTGCGCCGCCCACTCCACCCAGCGCAACGTCCGCCGCTGCGCCGTGCCGTCCGGCCCGGTACGCGTCGCCGTGATCGTGCCCTCGGGCAAGGTCGCGGCGAGGGCGGCAGCGCGGTCGCTCGCCTCGATCGCGCGCAGCAGCGCCTCGACCGGCACCATCACCTGCGCCTCTTCGCTGCCCGGCGGCGGCAAGGCGGTGCCCTTGACGATCGGGGCGACGGGCGTGGTCTGCGCCAACAGCATCAGCAGGATCATCATCGTCTCCCCTGGGGTCACATCCGGAACAGGCCGAACTGCGCACGCTCGGGCACCGGCGCGTTCAGCGTCGCGGCGAAGGCGAGCCCCAGCACGTCGCGGGTCTGCACCGGGTCGATGATCCCGTCGTCCCACAGCCGCGCGGTCGCATAATAGGGATTGCCCTCATCCTCATACTTTTGACGGATCGGTGCCTTGAAGCGTTCGGCTTCCTCCGGCGTCCATGTCTCGGCATCACGGTGGACGGTCGCCAGCACGCTCGCCGCCTGCTCGCCGCCCATCACCGAGATGCGCGCATTCGGCCAGCTGAACAGGAAGCGCGGCGAGTACGCGCGCCCGCACATCCCGTAATTGCCGGCGCCGAAGCTGCCGCCGATCAGGACGGTGATCTTCGGCACCGAGGCGGTCGCGACCGCCGTCACCAGCTTGGCGCCGTTCTTCGCGATCCCCTCGGCCTCATATTTCCCGCCGACCATGAAGCCGGAAATGTTCTGGAGGAACAGCAAGGGGATGCGCCGCTGACACGCCAGCTCGATGAAATGCGCGCCCTTCAGCGCGGATTCGCTGAACAACACGCCGTTATTGGCGAGAATCGCGACCGGCATCCCCCAGATATGCGCAAAGCCGCACACCAAGGTCGTGCCATACAGCGCCTTGAACTCATGGAACTCGGAGCCGTCGACGATCCGCCCGATCACCTCGCGGACATCATAGGGCGCGCGCACGTCCTGCGGCACGATCCCGTACAGCTCCTGCGGGTCGAGCAACGGCGCACGCGGTTCCGCCAGCGTCACATCGGGCACCCGCACCTTCCCCAGCGTCGCGACGATGTCGCGCACGATCAGCAACGCATGTTCGTCATTCTCGGCGACATGGTCGACCACCCCCGAGCGCCGCCCGTGCGTCTCCGCCCCGCCCAGTTCCTCGGCGGAGATCACCTCCCCGGTCGCCGCCTTCACCAGCGGCGGCCCCGCGAGAAAGATTGTCCCCTGATTACGCACGATCACGCTCTCGTCGGACATCGCGGGCACATAGGCGCCGCCCGCGGTGCAGCTCCCCATCACGCACGCGATCTGCGCGATCCCCTCCGCCGACATCTGCGCCTGATTAAAGAAGATCCGCCCGAAATGCTCGCGATCGGGGAACACCTCGGCCTGATGCGGCAGGTTCGCGCCGCCGCTGTCGACCAGATACACGCACGGCAGCCGGTTCTCGCGCGCGATCTCCTGCGCGCGCAGATGCTTTTTCACGGTCATTGGGAAGTACGCGCCGCCCTTCACGGTCGGGTCGTTGGCGACGATCATGCACTCGCGCCCCGACACCCGCCCGATGCCGGTGATCATCCCCGCGCCCGGCGCGGCATCGTCGTACATGCCGTTCGCCGCCAGTGCGCCGATCTCCAGAAACGGCGCGCCCGGATCGAGCAGCCGGTCGACCCGCGCGCGCGGCAGCAGCTTGCCGCGCGCGACATGCCGCGCACGATGCTGTTCCGACCCGCCCAGCCCGCTCTCCGCCGCCTTCGCGCGCAACGCCGCCGCCAGTGCGCGGTTGTGCGCGTCATTCGCCGCGAACGCGTCCGACCCCGCGTCGACCAGCGAGCGGATCGCGGTCATTGCGCCCTCGGCGCGTCATGCCCGATCAGCTCGCGCCCGATCAGCATCCGCCGCACCTCGTTGGTCCCCGCGCCGATGTCGAGCAACTTGGCGTCGCGCCAGTAGCGCTCGACCGGCCAATCCTTGGTATAGCCCGCGCCGCCCAGCGCCTGGATCGCCTCGCCCGCGACCTTCACCGCGCTCTCCGACGCGAGCAGGATGCACCCCGCCGCATCGAAGCGCGTCGTCCGCCCCGCGTCGCACGCCTTCGCCACCGCATAGACGTAGGCCCGCGCCGAATTAAGCGCGACATACATGTCGGCGACCTTCGCCTGCATCAGCTGGAACTCGCCGATCGCGCGCCCGAACTGTTTGCGCTCGCGGACATAAGGCAGCACCGTATCGATACACGCCTGCATGATGCCCAGCTGGATGCCCGACAGCACGACGCGCTCGTAGTCGAGCCCGGACATCAACACCTTCACCCCGCCGTTCAGCGGCCCCATCACCTGTGCGTCGGCGACGAAGCAATCGTCGAACACCAGTTCGGCGGTCGGCGAGCCGCGCATCCCCAGCTTGTCGATCTTCTGCCCGATCGAGAAACCGTCGAAGCCCTTCTCGATCAGGAAGGCGGTGATCCCCTTCGACCCCGCCTCGGCATCGGTCTTGGCATAGACGACGAGCGTATCGGCATAGGCCGCGTTGGTGATCCAGAACTTGGTGCCGTTCAGCCGCCATCCGCCGTCGACCTTGGTCGCGCGCAGCTTCATCGACACGACGTCCGACCCAGCGCCCGCCTCCGACATCGCAAGGCTGCCGACATGCTCGCCCGAGATCAGCTTCGGCAGATATTTGGCCTTCTGCTCGGCAGAGCCCCAGCGCCGGATCTGGTTGACGCACAGGTTGGAATGCGCGCCATAGCTGAGCCCGATCGCCGCCGAGGCGCGGCTGACCTCCTCGCACGCGATCACATGCTCGAGATAGCCGAACCCCAGCCCGCCATCGGCTTCCTCGACGGTGATCCCGTGGAGCCCGAGCGCGCCCATCTCGGGCCACAGTTCGCGCGCGAAGCGATCCTTGGCATCGACTTCGGCCGCGATCGGCGCGATCCGGTCGGTCGCGAAGCGTCGCACCGTGTCGCGGATCGTGTCCGCCATCTCGCCCAGACCGAAATCGAGGTCCATCGCTCTCTCCTATGCGTCGTTGCCCGTCATCCTAGAGCGTCGCGGCCCCCCGGCAAAATTGAAACGCGCCGAAGCTGGGTATAGATGCCGTCTATGATCGACCGCTATCATCTGCGCTACTTCCTCGCGGTGGTCGACACCGGCAATTTCTCGCGCGCCGCCGCGGCGTGCAACGTCGCCCAGCCCACGCTGTCGGTCGGCATCGCCCGGCTCGAGGCGTCGCTCGGCCGCACGCTCTTCAACCGCACCAACCGCCGCGTCGCGCTCACCGAGGCCGGGGCCGGGCTGCTCGCCCACGCCCGCGCGATCGAAAGTGGCTTCGCCGCCGCCGAGCGCGCGGTGACCGGCGCCGCGGCCGCGCCGCTGCTGCGGCTCGGTGTGCTCACCACGATCCCGCGCCACGCGACCGAGCGCTGGCTGGCGGCGCGCAGCGGCGACCGCGTCGAGCTGGTCGAGGGCAATGAGCGCGACCTCCGCGCGCGGCTCGCGCGCGGGCGGATCGACGCCGCGCTGACGATCCTGCGCGACGGTGACGATCGCGGCGCCGGCCAGCATCTGCTCACCGAGGGCTATGCGCTCGCGATCGGCGCGACGCATCCGCTCGCCGGACGCACCTTCCTCAGCGCCGAAGAGATCGCGCACGAACCGATGATCGTCCGCCGTCATTGCGAGATGCTTTCTGAAACCAGCCGCTTCTTCACCGCGCGCGGCGTCCGCCCGTTCTTCCCGGCACGCACCACCAGCGACGACCGCGCACTGTCGCACGTTCGCGCGCGGCTGGGGATCACGGTGATGCCGGAGAGCTTTCACGCCGACGGCGTCGCGCGCGTGCCGCTGGAGGACTTCGACGCCACCCGCGACGTCGGTCTGGTCTTCGCCGCGCATCTGCCGCCCGACGCCGCTTTAATCACCGGCTTGAGGGAAGCGCTGAGCTAATGATCAGTCACCCCGGACTTGATCCGGAATCCCGCTTCTTCTCCATTTCAGCAGCGATGAGGAAGAAGCGGGACCCCGGATCAAGTCCGGGGTGACGTAAACATCACCGTTTCCCTCGCGTCATCAGATCCGGCTTGGGCGGCGGCTTCCAACCCTCCGGCGGCACCACCTGCTGACGGCTGGTTCCCAGCCCCATCGCGCCCGGCCGTTGCCGCGTCAGCCCATCCGCTGCCACCGCTTCCGCCACCGAGGCTCCGCCTTCCAATAGGCTGATCCGATCTCGCAACCGCCGTGCTTCCTCGAAGTCGAGCGCTGCAGCCGCCGCGTCCATCTGCGCCCGTAGCGTGCGGATAAGCCCCGCCTGTATTTCACCGTCATCCATGCCGAACCAACCGGCCGCTCCGCCGCGCGTTCCGCTCAGTCGATCAAACCGCGCAACACCTGCCGCAGCTTCGCGCCATAGCCATTGGCCTCATCGAAGAACGCGGCGCGCAGCGGCTCCGCCGCCGCCACCTTGCGCGCATACAGCGCCGGATCGGTCGACAGCGCACGCAACGCCGCGACGTAACCCGCGACATCGTCAGGCTCGACCTCGATCGCCGCCGCGTGCACCAATTCCAGCGCCGGGCAGACGCGCGACGTCACCACCGGCCGGCGTGCGATCACGCCCTCGGCGACGATCATCGCAAAGCCTTCCTCGAAATCGCTGCGCGTCGGCACCACCACCGCGTCGCTCTCGTCCAACCGCTGCGACAGCGCGTCGCGGTCGCAGAAACCGTGAAGCAGAAAGCGATCGCCCGTCCCGCTCCGCTCCACCGCCTCCTGCAAGGCGTCGCTCGCGGTTCCCTCGCCACAGATGTGGAACACGATCCGCGGGCCGCCTTCGTCGCGCAGCCGCCGGCACGCCTCCAGCATGTCGAACACGCCCTTGTTGTGCTCGACCCGCCCCGCGAACAGCACATGGAAGTCGTCGCGCACCCGCGGCACCGCATCCGGCGGCGCGATCGCGGCGAACTGCGCGGGCGTATAGGTGGGCAGGAACAGGACCGACTGGATCCGCCCGCCGGACAGCGCCGTGACCTGCTTCACGATCAGCGGCGACGCGGCCAGCGTCGGATCGGCGAAGCGATAGTGGAACCACCCCAGCAACCGCGCCAGCACCCGCCGGGTTAGCGGCTCGCGCGCCGCCGGGCGCTGGATCGAACAATGCAACGCATTGACGAACCGTACGCCGCGCCATCGCCATGGCACCAGCGCCCACCAATGATACATCGCATCGGTCAGCACGATCACCCGCGCGCCCGCCGCCACGGTCTCACGCACCCTGCCCCACAACCACGCGACCTCGGCGAGATGATAGCCCAGCCCGCTCGCCGCACGCCGCGGCCGGTTCATGATGTGAACGCCGGGACGTACGTCGTCGTAGCGCGGCTGCGCGGCGCTGGTGGTGACGATCAGGTCGCGCCCCAGCTCGTCGGCGACGTCGAAGAACTGCAGCAGATAGCTGGTGCCGAAATAGCCGAGCGGCACGCCGCTTCGCCAGCTATCGTGCACCACCCGCGCGTCGACGGGGCCGCTGATATAGCCGATCTTCGCCTTACCCTGCCGCGACACCACCCGCCCCCTCAGCAACGACGCATCGCGCCGCAACCGTCCATCGTCGCTGCGCGCGCCTGCGTCAAACCATGCCGCCGCCGACCGGCGCGGAAATCGTCGCGTTCTTCCTAACCTACCGTCGTCCGCGATGCGACAGCACCAAGCGGAGCCGGACCAACAGCATGTCGCTATCGAAGGACTTCGCGACGCCGCGAAATTGAGCCAAGAACATCTTCAACACGGGCAAGCCAAATGGCATCATCGCTGCCGCTTGCTTGTCTGTCCTGGCAAAAGGCCTAGCAGCAGAAGCCCTCAGACGTAAGAACACCATGGGAGATCGATATGCTGCTTGAAGGCCGATGTGTGTTGGTGACCGGCGCCGCTGCCGGGATCGGCCGCGCGATCGCCATCGGCGCGGCGGCGCAAGGCGCTGATGTTGCGATCAACTATCACGACAATGCGGCCGGCGCGAAATCATGTGTCGCCGAAATCGAGGCGCTGGGTCGACGCGCCATCGCGGTGCACGGCGACGTAGCCGATCCGAACACCGCCGTGACCTTCGTCGACCGCGCTGCCGAGCTGTTGGGAAGTGTCGACGTGCTGGTCTCCAACGCGGGTATATGCCCGTTCCACAGCTTCCTCGACATGCCGGTTGAAACCTTCACCCGAACGCAGCAGGTAAATCTGCACGGCGGTTATTTCATGTGTCAGGCCGCCGCGCGGCAAATGGTTCGTCAGGGCCGTGGCGGTGCGTTGATCGCGATATCGTCGATCTCGGCGCTGGTGGGTGGCGAATACCAGACCCACTACACGCCGACGAAAGCCGGATTACACTCTCTCATGCAATCGGCCGCCATCGCCTTGGGACGACACAATATCCGGTGCAACTCGCTGCTTCCCGGCACGATCCGCACCGACATCAACAAGGACGATCTCGCCGATCGCGAAAAGTGCGCACGGATGGAGGCACGCATCCCGCTTGGCCGGCTGGGCGTCCCCGAGGATATGGTCGGGCCGGCGGTCTTCCTTGCGTCCGACATGGCGCGCTACGTCACGGGTGCGGCGTTGCTGGTCGACGGCGGCGCCTTCGTGAACCTGCAATAGCGGCAGGGCGGGCGCCACTTACAGGCGCTTCCGGCGGCTACCGATCGATCTACGCGTGCATGTCGATGGGATGGATGATCAATAAGCGTTGAAGGTGAATGGGATGCGCAGCGTAGTGCGCACGTCCGCGGCATCGTCGGTGGCGCCGACTTCCACGTTCCAGTTGAGCGTCGTCGTCGGCGAGGTGCGGTAGCTGACGCCGAACAGCAAACGGCCGATCTGGAGGTCGCGGCTTTGGGCGGTGACCGAATCTCCCAGTTCCTGCGTGGTCTGGTTGAGCGCGCGGACGCGGGTTTTGGTGCCCAGCGCCCAGGTCTGGGCATAGCCGAAGCTGAGCGACGTGCGCGGATTCAAGGCGATAGCGATGCCCGCGCTGGCCGAGGGCTGGCTGCCCGGCGCAACGCGTTCGATGAAAGCGGCGCCGATCTGGCGGTTGATGGTGCGCGCGAAGTTGTAGGTGTAGCCCAATGTCGCGAATAAAACCGCCGGATCGCTCGGTAAAATCGCGGTCAGGTTTGGTGTAACGCCCCAGAATCCCGCCCCCGTAGCGCCTTTGAGCGCGTTTCCGAGCGCATCGCGCGGCACACGGAACGGATCGGTGCCGGTCGGTGCCACCGCCTGCACGCCCGCGATCAGATATGGCGCGCCATTGTTGCCGTCGGTGAACTGATAGCGCAGTCCGAAATCGATATCGCCGATGTTCGCGCCGCTGACCGGGCGGTCGAGCTGCCCGGCGTTCGGTTCGGTCGGATTGGCGACCGGCGCGAGCACCGATTTGTCGGACCGGTAGACGAACGGCAGCCGCCCGTTGATCTCGAGCCGGCTGGTCAGCCCGAGCCGCCCGACCGCGCCGACCGTGAGCACGTCCTGCCGGCTCTGGTTGATGTCGAAGACGCCGATCAGCACCGCCTCGGGGATCTGCACGCCGCGGAACACCACCTGATTGCGGTCGGCGCGCGCATATTCGAAATTGACCTCGACCGTCGCGCGCCCCGCCTTGGTGATGATCCCGCCCTGTTCGGACAGCACCGCGACCTGCACCTGCCGCTGATCGGAGGGCGCCTCGCCGACGGTCTGCACCTGCGCAGTGGCCGACGGGGGCGCAGGCGGCGGCGAGGATGGGAGCGGCACGCCGCCCGGCGGCAAGGCGGTCTGCGCGACCTGCGTCCCCGCATCGCCACGCCCGGACAGCCGCGCCTCCAGCCGGTCGATCCGCGCGCGTTGTTCGTCGAGGGCGCGTTGCTGCCGGTCCAGTTCCTGCCGCTCGACGGCGAGCGTGCGGCGCAGCTCGTCGCGATCATCCGCCGCGGCCGGCACCGCCGCGGTCGCGGGCGACACCGGCTGCTGCGCCGCGGCCGGTGCGGCGATCAGGCCAAAAGAAAGAAATGCGCTGGAGGCCGCAGGTCGCATCGATGATTATCCCCTTTCCCGATTGGCTCAGCGCGGCCCGGCCGCTTCGGTCGCGATCCGGTTGACCAGCAGCATCCCGTTCATCAGCCCGGCGGGCAGCCCGACCAGATTGACGTTGACGGTGCTGACGGTGTCGATGACGCGGTCGTTGGCGGTGTTCGAGATCACCGCGCCGGTCGCCTGCCCGACCAGATGGCGGATCTCGGTCGTCGGCGTCACCAATTGCACCTGGCTGCCGCGATCGTCGCTGGTCAGCCGGATGCTGCCCGAACTGGCGTCGACCGCCGGACCGTTGGCGACCGCCGGCACGGGCGTCTGCCCCGACGCGTCGAGCCAGCCGGTGGTCGGGCCGGACACGATGTTGACGCTGGCGGGTGCGTCGGCGGCGGGTGCCGTCACGGTGGTGCCGGTCGGCGTGCGCGACACCGAGACGGTCGGCCAGCTCGGATCGCCCGTCTCCACGGTGACGGTGCCGGGCACTTCACTGGGGCTGGTCCGGCCATCGGTGAAGACGCGCACGCCCTGCGCCTCGCTCGAGAAGATCGTGTGCAGCGCCAGCACGCCGTCGATGCGCGTCTGGATGTCGATACCGATCGCGACGTTGAGCCCGTTGGGCAGCAACAGCCCGCCGCGCATCGTCGCCAGCTCGCGGTCGGGGACCGGCGCCGGTGCGTCGCCGGGCGCGGCCAGTGAAGCGGCGATCAGCAAGGCGATCGACATGTCAGAACTCTCCCAGACGCGGGCGGGTGAGCGCGAGTTGCGCGCTTTCCAGCGGATCGGCGGGCAGGAACGGACGACCATGCGGCGCGCGCGCAAGGTCGCCGGGCATGTTGAAATGCGACTGCCCGACCGCGTCGCGCCCGCTGATGACGAAGAACACGCCGTTCCATTGCTTGGCGAAGCGCCCGATCGTCTCGCGCCGCAGCCCCAGCGACGGGTCGCCGAGCAGCAAGGTCTGATCGTCGATCCCCTTGACGACGACGAAGTGGCGATAACCGTCGAAGTCGATCAGCGCGATGCCGGGCACGCGCGCCTGCGCGATCTGCGCGACGCTGACCTTGAAGCCGTCGGCGGCGATGCCGCGCGCCGCCAGATAGCGCTTCATGTCGAGCAGCGAGAAACCGAGCCGGCGGATCTGCGCCTGGTCGCCGTCGCGGAACATGCCGAGGAACACGCTCTGCTCGTTCTGCGGATCGTCGTAATGGAAGCGCAGCAGCGTCGCCAGCGCCGCCGATCCGCAGCTGAAATCATATTGCTGCCGCACCACCGTCTCGAACCGGCGCCCGATCAGGCTGGTGACGGGAACGGCGAAATTGAGCGTCGGCGAGAAGTTGGCGACATTCCCGCCCTCGGGCAGCGGCATCGCGGTACAGCCGGCGGTCGCCAGCAACGCCGCCGGCAGCCACCGGACAAGGCGGAACGGCGCGCGCATCGTTACTGGTTGATCGCGACGTTCACGTTCAGCGACGAATTGATGGAAACATTGTTTCCGGTATTCGCGCTGAGCAACGACAGGCCGTTGAGGTTCTGGAAGGAATTGGGGTCGAAGCTGATCGTCCCGGTTTCCGAATGGCCGTTGACGCTGTTGCCGCTGACCGTGCTGGTGTTCTGCGCGCGGATCACCTGCGACAGATCCGACTGGCCGGTGACCGCGCCGAGCTGCGCATTGTCGACCGGTGCGGTGGCACCGAACGGACTGGCCTGAACCGGCGGCGCGGCCGGCACGGTCTGCGCAACAGCCGAAACCGGCACGGCGGCGGCGAGCAGCGCCGGGCCGATGAAGAGGATACGCATGTCCCGATCTCCCGATCGAACGAAAGAATAGAAGGAGGGGCGGCATCGCCACCCCTCCCCCACCCCCTTGGTCTTATTGACCGCCGCCGAGGTTGATCGTGCCGGCCGCGACGCTGACGTTCACCGCCGAATTCTGCGATGCACCGGCGCCGGTGTTCATGTTGAGCGATTGCAGCCCGGCGAGGTTCTGGAACGCGCCGTCACCGGTGGTCAGGCTGTTGTTGACCGCCGCGTTGGCACCGCCCGGGGTCTGGTTGTAATCGACCCGCACGCCGGTGACGTAGCTGGCGAGCGTCGCCGACGAGACCACCGCGCTGGCCCCGAAGACGTTCGAGGTCGACGCCGCTCCGGTTCCGGCAGACGCCATCCCGGTGCTGCGCATCGAGCTGTCGGAATAGCTGGCGTCGCCATTGGTCGCGACCGAGCCGCGGCCCGAGTTGCTGGCGGTGTTGCGCCGATCCGAATTGTCGTTGGTTGACATATCGCGGCTGTCGGTGGCGTCGCCGTTGTTCGCCGCGACCTGTGCGCCGCTGGCCGAGCTGGTCCGCGAGCGGTTCGAATTGTCCGAATTGTCGGTGGTCGACTGGTTGCGGCTGTCGGTGGCCGACCCGCTGCCGTTCGAGGCGACCTGTGCGCCCGACGCCGACGTGGTCGTCGTGCTCGTGTTGGTCGACTGGTTGCGACTGTCGCTGGCGTTGCCGCCACCACTGGCCGCGACCTGTGCGCCGCTCGCCGAATTGTCGGTGGTGGTGGTCGTCATTTGCGAGTTGTTCGACTGGTCGCGGCTGTCGGTCGCCGATCCACCGCCGTTGTTCGCGACCTGCGCGCCCGAGGCGGAGGTGGTGGTCGAGGTGCTGGTGGTCGAACGGTCCGAATTGTCGGTGTTCACCGTCGAGCGGTCCGCATTGTCGTTATAGGTGTACGACCGGTCGGCATTGTCGGTGTTGGTCACCGATTGATTGCGGTTGTCGCTGGCGGTGCTGCCATTGTTGGCCGCCACCTGCGCGCCATTGGCCGAGGAGTTGGTCGTATTGGTGGTGGTCGCCGTCGAGCGGTTCGAATTGTCGGTCGTCGACCGATCGGCGTTGTCGGTGTTGGTCACCGACTGATTGCGGCTGTCGGTCGCGTTGCTGCCGTTGTTGGCCGCGACCTGTGCGCCCGATGCGCCGCTGCTATCGGTGTTCGTGGTGGTGTTCGTGCGGGAGTTGTTCGAATTGTCGGTGGTCGAACGGTTCGACTGATCGGTCCACGTCGAGGTGGCGGTGTTGTTGCTGTCGTTCGTGGAATTGTTGGTGCGCGAGTTATTGGAATTGTCGGTCGTCGACCGGTTTGAATTGTCGGTCCACGAACGATCCGACGAGTCGGTCTGCGTGTTCGTCGCCGTGTTGTTGCTGTCGTTGGTCGAACTGTTGGTGTTCGTGGAGCTGTTGGTGTTGTCCGTGTTGTAGGCGCTGCTCGCGACGTCGCCGCCGGCTGCGTTGCCGTTGTTCGTGTTGGTGGTGGTGTAGGTGTTCCCGGGCTCGGTGGTCTGGGCGCAGACGGGTGCGGTCCACGCCAGGACGGGGATCGATGCGGCGATCAGAAGACGCGATTTCATGGTGAGGCATCCCTTGTTGGCCGGTTCAGCCGGCGGTGTTTTTCCAGCCCGGCAATCCTGCGGACCGAGCCGAATCGGGAGATACCGTTAATCATTCATTCACCATTCCCCCCCTTTGCGGGCGACCGTTCCTCCCGTTCCGCCATGCCCGCCACCCTCAAATGAGGGGGTACAAATCACTGCACTTTCCCTTGTTTCAAAATGGGATGCAGCGGATCGAATGACGTGGCGGCCGGTTGGCGTAGAAGAGGAAATCCCGACACAGGGAATCGGGAACCGAAGGTGGAGAGGTAGTGCATTGCTGGCAGACAATGATCTGCCCATGCTCTTCCGCGGAGCCGTTGCGCGCGCCAGTCTGGTGGCGGAGCACGATGGCGGGAGCGTGCGGCATTTGGTTCAGGGGCGGCCACCGGCGCGCGATGCGCGGGTCACCTTCCACGACATTCACGACGACGCGATCACGGTCGCCGACGACGTCGCGCTGGTCACCGGCCATTTCGCCGGCACGCTGGGCGCGGAGGCATGGGCGCTGACCAGCACGCACGAGCAGGGGGCGTCGCGCTGCCTCGTCTCGCAGGGTCTGGATGATCGCACCGGCGCGGCGCTGGCGCAGATCGCCGACCGGATCGAAGCCGGCTGCGGCCATCATGCGCCCGAACCCGTCTGGTGCGAGCGCGTGTCGACTGCCTTCCCCGCCGCGGCATTGGTGATCCCGGTCCAGCGGACGCCGGGACAGCCCGGCGCATTCGTCAACCTCGTCTTCCGCTCGGCCGACGAGGCGGCACGCCGCGCCATCGAGGCGCAGTGCCGGCGCGAGTGGCCCAGCGTCTCGGCCTATTTCCGGCTATGGGAAGCGGCGCGGCTGGCGCAGCGGCGTACCGCCGGGGTCGAAACCGGGCTGAACCTGGTGGCGATCGGCGTCGTGCTGCTGTCGGGCGACGGGCATATCGCCTTCGCCAACGACACCGCGCGTCAGCTGCTGGACCGGCATGACGGCATTCGCGAGCATCGCGGACAGGTGCAGGCGACCGACCGCGCCGATGCCGCGGCGCTCTCCACCGCGATCGGCTATGTGCTGGCGCAAAGCGGCGCGGACGGCGCGGTCGACCGGCTGCCGTTGCTGATGTTGCGGCGGGAGAGCGGGCCGCCGCTGGTCACCTCCTTCGCGGCGATGCCGCGGTCCGCGGACGGGGACGGTCATGGCGACGGGGCGCTGCTGTTCTTCGTCGACCCGGGGCTCGACATCCACCAGCTCGCCGAGCCGGTGTGCAAGCTGTTCCGGCTGTCGCGGGTCGAAACCGAGCTGACCTGCCTGCTGGCGTCGGGTCAGACGCTGGCGGCCGCGGCGCAGGCGCTGCACGTCAAGCTCGGCACCGCGCGCGGCTATCTGAAGCAGGTGTTCGTCAAGACCGGCAGCAACCGGCAGGTCGATCTGGTGCGGCTGATCTTCAGCAACCTGATCCGCGCCTCGACCCACGACCATCTGCAACGCCGCTGAGGCTTGGTCGCGGTGCATCCGCTGGCCGCCCGACCACGTATCTTCGCGAAACGCACGGCGGAGACGCAAGTGGAGAGATCATCGCCAATGCCCGGGCGGCGCGCCGCCCTCGCCGCGCCCGACGATCTCGTCGCCGGCTATGTCGTGCGGACGCCGGTAGCGGGCGCGTGCGGGACGATCGTGCTGCCGGGCGGGCCGCGGCTGTACATGCTGCTCGGCGGCGAGGCGGGCGCGCGGCTGACGATCCGCCGCCGGACGAGCGAGCCGCTGCCGCGGATCGGGTTCATCGGACCCACGACCAAGATCGCGCAACTGGATCACGGCGGTGCGACGCTGCTCGGGCTGCGGCTGCGCACGACCGCCTGGCCGACGCTGTCCGATCGCGATCTGTCGCGATTCACCGACCGCGTCGTGCCGCTTTCGAGCATCGACCCCGAGGCCACGCCCGGCGTCTTCGATCCAGACGGCGGGGCGGCGGCGGCGTTCGCACCGTGGCTCGCCGCGCAGCGTGCCGCCGGCCGCCCGCGCGACGGCGTGGCGCAGCAGATCATAGCCCTGATCGACGCCAGCCCGCGCACCAGCGTCGCGGACGTCTGCGCGACGCTCGACATCGCGCCGCGGCACCTGTCGGCGATCTGTCTGCGGGTGTTCGGACTGCCGCCCAAGCGCTTGCTGATGCTGCGGCGCTTCCTGCGCGTGCTGCGGCGTCTGCTCCCCGATACGCGCGGTGCCGGCCGGGTGCTGTGGGAGGCCGGCTATGTCGATCACTCGCATTTCGCCAAGGATTGCCGCCGCTTCCTCGATTCCAGCCTGCACGGCATTCGCCAGCGCCTTGACGACGGCGGCGACCCGCTGTGCCGCTGGTGATGCCGGGCGGCCAAGCAGCAGGACAGCAGATGCCGACTTCGTCCTGGATGCCCTTAAGCCGATGCTTCATGACCATCAGCCGGTTGATCGTGGCGTCCTGGATCACCGCAGCGATCGCGGGTCGCAATGCCTGTCTACCGAATGACGCACCTCTCTGCGGCCGCCGTCCCGGCGGCTCCGACCAACCCAGGCCGGCCGGTATGCCGACACGTTACGGCGGCCATGCGCCGGTCAATCAAAAGCCCAGCCTGACCGACGTGCCGGGCCGCGCTGCCACCTCCGCCCTCAATCGCGCCACAAGGTCCGCCGGGTCGGCGGCGGGCCAATGCCGTAGCTGACGCGCGACCACCGCGAAGTCGCCGGGCGTCAGCCCTTCTACGGTGCCAAGGCAGGCCGGCGCCGGCTCCCCGAAGAAACGCTGGAAGGCGGCGGCGGCGCGCTCGGCGCCAAGCGGTTTCAGTCGCAGCTTGAAGACGAACCGCCGCAATGTGGCAGGATCCAGCGCGGCCCCGTGGTTCGTCGCCGCGACCACCGGCAGCGGGTGCAGGTCGAGCCATGTCAGCAGCTCGTTGACCTGTCCGACTTCCCAACTGGTCCGCGCCGTGCTGCGGTCGAACAACAGCGAGTCCGCTTCGTCGAACAACAGCACCGCCTCCCGCCGCCGCGCCTCGGCGAAGGTTTCGGCGATCTGCGCCTCGGTTTCGCCGACCCATTTGGACAGCAGGTCGGACGCACGCTTGACCAGCAGCGGCCGATCGAGCGCCCGTGCCAGATGATGCGCGAACGCCGTCTTGCCGGTGCCGGGCGGCCCGGTCAGCAGCAGCGACACATCGGTCGCGTCGCCGCCCGCCATCGCAGCGAACAGGCGATCGACCGGTCGATCGGTTTCGAACAGGTCGAGGTCGAACGCCGCTGGAGCAGGCGGCGGCAACGTGCCGCCACGCAGCGCGCGCACCAATGCCTCGGCCGGGACGGCGCCGCCGTCCTCTTCACCGGCCAGCTTGCCGGCGCGCGCCGCCATTCGCAGGACCGTCGCGGCCTCCGGTGCGATGTCGAGCAAGGTGGCGAAAGCGGGGCCGGGCGTCACCCGCTCCTCGCGCGCCACCCGGTCGAGCATCGCAGCCGCGGCCGCGCGCGACGGCAGGTCGAGCCGCAGGACGAAGCTCATCCGCCGCAGGATCGCCGCATCGACATTGCCGATCGCATTGGTCGTCCAGATCACGGGCACCGGATTGCCCTCCAGCAGCCGGTTGACGAAGACCTTGCTGCCCTCGCGCCGACTGAACCAGTCGCCGCCCGCGGACGGGCTGGCGTCGCCGATCAGGTCCTCCATCTCGTCGAACAGCAGCACCGCCGGCTCCCGTCCGCCGAGCAGACGCTGCGCCAGGGACAGCGCCGCGACACGCTCCCACCGGCGCGGTTCCTCGCCGTCCTCATCCGCCTCGCCGACGCCATGCAGCACCGCGCCTGCCGTCGCCCCCAGCGTACGCGCAAGCTCGGTCTTGCCGGTGCCGGGCGGGCCGTAGATCAGGATGTTGACTCCAGCGGCCCCCTCACCAAGCGCGCCGCGCAGGAGGCGAACGAGGAAGTCGATCGGCTTGACGTGCGCGAAGGCATCGAGGTCGAGGGTCGCCGCCTGCCGCCGACCGACCAACGTGTCGAGCATCGCCTCCTCGCTCGCCGGAGCGCGGTCGAGCAGACGTTGCAACGTCCAGCGGATCTCGACATCCGTCTCTCCCTCACGGGTCGCCGTGAAGCAGGCGAGACCCAGCCGCGTGACCGCCCCTCGGCGCGCCGCACGTTCGGCCTCTTCCACCCCTGCCCCGGCCATCGTGCCGAACAGTTGCGGCAGGTCATGTCCGTGACGGCTCAGCAACCGGGTCAGGGCACCGACGCGGGGCAAGCGATCGCACGCGACCATCAGGCGCAGCAGCGCCGCGTCGACGGGCGACAAGCCCAGCAACCGCGCCAACGTACCCGCGAGTTCGAGCGCCTCCGCCCGCACCGCCTCGTGACGCGGAGCAGCAAGACCGGCAAGCAAGGTTTCCCAACTGCATTCGCCCTCTACGTCGGGCAGCAGCCAGGGTCGGTGCGGCGCGGCCCATTCCAGCAGCGCCTTGGCAAGCGGTGCCGTGGCGGGCAACGCGCCCGCCGTCCGGAGCATCAGGCCCCGAACGATATCCAGTTCATCCATGTCGTATCCACGAGTCTCTCAGGCCGACGGTGCGAAAGCGCGCGCGTCGACGTCATTCCTGTCGAATGGGTGAGGTGCGGCGGGGGCGGGTGCCGGCCCGCCGCCAACGTCGTGGGACGTTTACGCGAAAGGCCGGAGACCGCCGACCCATGCACCGCGATGGGCGGCAAGGTCGAACAAGGCATGTCTCCGTGTGGCCCGCCAATCGGTGCGGACCGTAGGGCGGATAACAGAAAGTCGTTACGCTCGCAATGCGTCAGGCGATCTTCACCACGTGCGCCCCTCCCGCCTGCTGCTCGAACCGGCTACACCGTCCGGTGAAGCGCTCGATCACCCTCGCCGCCGTGCGGGCATGTTCGCTCGGCTTGACGGTCGTGAACATACCGCCGCCCGCCAGCGCCATCGGCAACAGCAATTGATCGGCCAGGTACGGCCCGGCAAACGCCTCGCACGCCAGATAGCCGCGCATCCGGCCGACCGCCGTCTTCGCGACACGCTCCGCCGTTACGCCCAGTTGCGCGAAACCGCTGACGATCTCGGTGACATGCTCGAATTGCGCCTCCAGCAGCAGGATGTTGCCCGGCCCCTGATCGACGGGCAATTCGCGCATGAAGCATTCGCGCTCCGACCAGTCGAACGCTTTGCGGACCACGGCGATCTCGCGTTCGGCGATCGACATGGGTAGCCCGGCGATCAAGGCACAGGCCGACACGCCCACCGCCCCGCCGCGCGCCATACACTCGATCGGCTGTAGCGGGCCGGGGGTGATATCCACCTCGATCCGCCCGCCGCCGCGCGGGTAGAAGCCATGCCGGATCAGCCGCGCCTCGACCTGCCCACCCATCCGGCGGATAATAGGCAGGAAGCAGCGCTGGATGAAGTCGAACGGCGGGGCAAGCATGTTGTGGGTGCCGCCCTCCAGCACCAGCCGCGACGGACCATCGGCGAGCAGCAGCGGCATCAGTATCGTCTGCAACACCAGCCCCGTCGATCCCGCCGTTCCGACCGAAAAGCGGTAGTCGCCCGCCGTCACCCGGCCGGGACGAAAGGTCAGCTCGGACGACCCGACGACCAGCCCCTCGCATGTCGCGCTGCCGATCGCGCACGCCGCCTCGATCGCCGTGACGTGCTGGCGCATCAATCCCGGCTTCGACCGCTTGGCGCGGACATTGGTGATGCGGACTGGCTCTCCGGTGACGAGCGACAGCGCGCACGCATTGCGCACGACCTGTCCCCCGCCCTCGCCTTCGCTGCCATCGATCTCGATCATGTGTTCACCAGATGCAGGAACAGCGCCTCGGCCCGCTCGCGCGAGCACGGATCGACGATGCCGCCCTGCACCTCGTCGATGCGGGCCAGCTCGTCGCGGATCAAGGCATCAACTGCCGGCATACGAGCGGTATTGCTCCGCTCGTTGCTCCGCCGCTTCGCCGCCACCAGGGCAGCAATGTCGTCCGTCACGCCATCCGACAAGCCGACGGCGTCGACCAGCGACTGCAGATCCATCGGCGGACGGCGTACACCCTCACGCCGCAACCAGCGGATCACAAGAGCCGGACGCAGCGCGTAGAAGTACTTCTTGACCGACACCGCGCCATCGCTGTCCAGCCACCGATCGGCGGCGTTCCGCCCCAGGCTGACATAGTGATAGGCCAGCGAGCGAGCGTCGATCACGCTGTCGGCAAGGGCCGCGAGATCGCCAACGATCTCGTCGTCGGCGCGATAGCGGATCGGGCTTTCGATCCATTCGCTGATCACGGCGTTCGACTTCAGCAACAGGCCCAGCGCCTTGCGGATATCCCATCCGCTCAGATCGATGTCATCGACGATCGGCGCCTCGATCACGTCGCGGCCCGGCGTCAGCGACAGATACCAGTCGCGCGGCCGGACATAGATGAAGCGCACATCGTAATCGCTGTCGGGAGAAGGGAAGCCCCACGCCCGCGAACCGGATTCGACCGTGAGCAGCAGGCGCACGCCCTCGTTCGCCTCGACGGCGGCCAATCGGCTCTCGATGTCGCTTCGAACCGCCGGGGCGATCGGGTCGTCTTGCAGGATGGTCATTGAAGAATTCCTCGGGGCGGCAGCGCCCTGGATGAGGCGGCGCTACCGCCACCTCATCCTTTCACGCACACCACCTGTTTCAGCGTATGGACGATCTCGACCAGGTCGGCCTGCGCGGCCATCACGGCTTCGATCGGCTTGTAGGCCTTGGGCGTCTCGTCGATCACGCCCTCGTCCTTGCGGCATTCTACGCCGGCGGTGTCGGCGATGTGCTCGTCGAGCGTCACCAGCTTCTTCGCCTGCGTCCGGCTCATCACCCGTCCGGCACCGTGCGAGCAGCTGTCGAACGAGTCCGGATTGCCCAGGCCGCGGACGATGAACGACTTGGCGCCCATCGACCCCGGAATGATCCCCATCACGCCCTTTGCCGCCCGCACCGCGCCCTTGCGGGTCACCAGCACATTCTCGCCGAAGTGGTTTTCGCGCGTGACGTAATTGTGGTGGCAGTTGACCGCCTCCAGCTCCGCCTCGAACGGCTTGGCGATGACCTTGCGCAGGGCGGCGATGACGTTGGTCATCATCATCCGCCGGTTGAGCGCCGCATAGTCCTGCGCCCAGCCGACCGCCTCGACATAATCGTCGAAATGGTCGGTCCCTTCCGGGAAGTACGCCAGATCCTCGTCGGGCAGGTTAAGGTGCCACTTGCGCATGTCCTGCTTGGCCAGTTCGATGAAGAAGGTGCCGATCGCATTGCCGACGCCACGCGAGCCCGAGTGGAGCATCACCCACACTCGCGCCTCTTCGTCGAGGCACAGCTCAATGAAGTGGTTGCCGGTGCCCAGCGTCCCCAGATGCACGAGATTATTCGTGTTCTTTAGCCGCGGGTGCTTCTCGCAAATTCGGTCGAAGCGCTGCACCAGCGTCGTCCAGGCCGCGACGATCGCGGGCGGGGGCGAGCCCCAGCTGCCATTGTCGCGCTTGCCCCGACCGACGCTGCGCCCGTGCGGCACCGCCTGTTCAATCGCCGAGCGCACGCCTTCGAGATGATCGGGCAGGTCGCTCGCCGTCAGCGAGGTACGCGCCGCCATCACGCCGCAGCCGATATCCACCCCGACCGCCGCCGGGATAACCGCGCCCTTGGTCGGGATCACCGAACCCACGGTCGCGCCAATTCCGATATGAACGTCGGGCATCGCGGCGACGTGGCGGAAGATGAACGGCATCTGCGCCGCGCGCGCCAATTGTGCCCGCGCGCCGTCCTCGACCGGTACGCCCCGCGTCCAGGCCTTGATCGGCACGCCGCCGGGGACGTCAGTGTATTCGTAAGCGGTGGCGGTCATCGTTCGACTCCTCGGACTTACCTGTGAGGCGGCCGGCCTATTCCGGCCGCCCCTGCCGCGTGTCGGATCGTTCGATACCACGCGATCCAACGGGAATAACTCTGCGAGGAGCGTGCCAAATGCATCTATTCGGCGGAAATATCATCTTATCCCTATGAAAATAGGTCATTTTCTACCCAGTCGGTGGCGCACTGACATAGCTGCATAGGAGCGATCTACGATCGACAGAGATCGCCTTTTATCCTATTGTATCGCTACGCGCCCAACCATTGTCATAGGCTTCCTCGGTTCAACCCTTGATGCGAGCAAGTTCGGCCCGTCGCGCTGGTCGAAGTGGCGGCCGACGGTCGGCCTGACGATGCACGAAGACCTACGCGTCGATCGGCTCGTGCTGCTGCACGGGACCCAGCATCAGCGGCTCGCCCACTATGTGGCGGAGGACATCGCCTCCGTGTCGCCAGAAACGCTGGTCGAGCCGCACGTTCTTGATTTCGCCGATCCGTGGGATTTCGAGGAGGTGTACGGCAAGCTGCTCGACTTCGCGCGCGCCTATCCCTTCGATCCGGAGGCCGAGGATTACCTCGTCCACATCACCACCGGGACGCACGTCGCGCAGATCTGTCTGTTCCTGCTGAGCGAGGCGCATTATCTTCCCGGTCGCCTGCTCCAGACGCAGCCGAGCCGGGGCAGCGGCAGTGCAGCAGGTCGCTGGAACGCGATCGACCTCGACCTGTCGCGCTATGACAGCATAGCCACGCGTTTCGCCGCGGACAGCGCCGAAAGTACCAGCTTCCTCAAATCGGGTATCGACACCCGCAACGGCGCCTTCAACGCAATGATCGACGAGATTGAGCAGGTCGCGATCCGCAGCCGCGCGCCGCTGCTGCTGATGGGACCGACCGGCGCGGGAAAAAGCCAGCTTGCGCGGCGTATTTATGAATTGAAGCGGCTCAAGCGACAGGTGAAAGGCCTGCTGGTCGAGGTCAATTGCGCGACCCTGAAGGGTGACGGCGCTATGTCTGCGCTGTTCGGCCATCGCAAGGGCGCGTTCACCGGCGCGGCCGCCGATCGTGCGGGCCTGCTGCGCACCGCCGACACCGGCGTCCTGTTCCTCGACGAGATCGGTGAGCTTGGCCTCGACGAACAGGCAATGATCCTGCGCGCGATCGAGGACAAACGCTTCCTGCCGGTCGGTGCCGACCGGGAAGTGGAAAGTGACTTCCAGCTGATCGCAGGCACCAATCGCGATCTTGCCGCTTGTGTGGCGGACGGCACCTTTCGCGACGACCTCTATGCGCGCCTCAACCTTTGGACCTTCGCCCTCCCCGGCCTCGCCGAACGGCGGGAGGATATCGCACCCAATCTCGACTATGAGCTCGACCGCCATGCCGAGCGCGAGGGCGACCGCATCACTTTCAATAAGGAGGCGCGCGACCGCTACCTGAGTTTTGCGACGAGCGCGGAGGCGCGCTGGCCCGGTAATTTTCGCGACCTCGCCGCCAGCGTGACTCGGATGGCGACGTTCAGCCCGGCCGGGAGGATCAATCTCGACTGCGTCACCGCCGAGATCGCACGCCTGCGGCGGCTGTGGCGACGCGGAAAAGCGGAAGCGGACGCCTTGTCGACGCTGATGACCGCCGAGCAGCGGGACGCGCTCGATCCATTTGACCGTGTTCAACTGGCGCATGTCATCGAAACCTGCCGTGCCAGTCGTTCGCTGTCCGACGCCGGTCGCACCCTGTTTGCCGCCTCCCGTCGCCAGCGTACCTCGACCAACGACGCCGATCGCCTGCGCAAATATCTCGCCCGATTCGATCTGAGCTGGGCGGACGTTTCCGGCTGAAACCTGCACCTCACAGCCCTCGATCTTTCCCGGCTTGCGGAATTTAACGGGCTTCGTCGGGCAGGTAGCGGCTGTAGAGCCAGCCGACGCCGATCAGGCTGAAGCCGAGTGCGGCGAAGGACGCGATGCGCGCGAGGCCGTCGAGGCCGGCGGCATCGAACAGGAACACCTTCATCACCGCGCCCAGCATCAGCGCCAGACTGGCCAATCGCCAGTCGCGGGCGTGGCGGACGATGCCGACGCACAGGAACGTGCCCGCCAGCACCAGCGCCAGGATCGAACGCGCGATCTGCTCATCCGCACCGGTGCCGGTCCAGAGCGGCATCGGCGCATGACTGACCTGACGCAACAGCGTGAAGGCGGCGACGACGATCAGCAGCATCAGCGCACCATCACGCTGTCGGACGGCGGCGGGCAGCAGGCGCGGCGCCGCCCAGAGCAGCCCGCCGGCGGTTGCATAGGAGAGCGTCAGCCATGGCCCTGCCTGTTGCGCCTCGATCAGCGGATTGAGCACGATCCCCGTGAACCACAGGCCATGCGCCAGCGCGGCCGCGCCAAGGGCGATGGCGGCGCGCTCACGTCCCCATTTCCAGGCCACGACCGCGGCGATCGCCAGCAGCCCCTCCCACAGCGCCCGCTCCATCATCGAGCGAGCCAGAAACGCCGCATGGCTGTCGATCCCGATCGCCCGCATCAGCGCGACATGCCCCGCCACCATCAGCAGCACACCCGCGCCGATGGCGGCGCCGCGCCGAACGGCACGCGGGAAGGGCAGGAGCGATAGCGCGACCAGCACCGCCCCACCCGGCAGCGCCAATCGCAGGAGGGCGCTACCCAGGCTCGGCCAGGCGTCGACGGGCACGAAGGCGCCGGTAGCGGCAACCATGGCCGCGGATCCAAACGCCAGCAGCGGTGCGATGGTCCAGCCCGTGGCGATGGCACCGGCCGCCAGCGCGGCTGGTTGAACGGCCGCATGACGCGAAACAGCAAGCGCAAACAGCATGGCGACGGGTATGAGCGGCAATACGCTCTCCGGCATGACCTGCGCGATCGCGCCATAGCCGAGCAACACCGCTGCCGGCTCCATCGTCGTCGCGCGCGCCCCCGTCGCGCGGATCGCCAGACCCAGCCCCGCCGCGGCGGGCACGATCCACGCAGCGAACTGCCCGCTTCCCGCCGCGCCGAAAAGCCGGCCCATGCCCTCATCGACGCCCAGAAACGCAATCGTCGCGGCACCGAAGGTCCAAGCGGACCGCTCGATCCGCCGGTCCCCGGCCAGATCGGCGAGCGTCATCATTGCAGCGCACAGCAGGGCCGCCGCCGACGCCCATCCCGCGAAGGGCAGCACTTGCGCCGCGGCCAGCGCCAGCGAAACCGCCGCCGTGATCGCCAGCGTCGCAAAGCGAGCATCGTCGGCCCGACCGGACACGCGCCATCCCCGCGCCGCCACGCCCGCCGCCAGCATCGCACCGATCGCGGCAGCAATACCGGCATGATCGAAGCGCAAGGCCGGCAGCACGCCGCATGCAGCCGCGACCGCCGCCACCATGGGCGCGTCGACCGGCCGGGCATCGTTTCGCCATACGCGCAGGGCAGCGGGAACCGCGTGGATGGCGACCAGCGCCGTCAGCAGCGCCGCCATCTCCGCGACGGTCGGTGCTGGCCAGGCGACGCCGAGCAGGATCGCCACGGTCAGCGCCAGTGCCGGAAGGTCGGCGAACAACGGCTCCCGTCGCGACAGCCACAGGATCGCCAGCGAGATCAACCCGAACAAGCCCCAGTCAAGCGGCGCGAACCCGCCCAGCGCGACCAGCGCGGCCAACTGCGCGCAGCCGAGTACGGCCGCCGCCACCCGCAGGAGCGCGGCACGGTCTCCGGCCAGCAGCAGCGGCAGCGCGATAGCGAGCGCCAACGTGTAGAAACCGATCGACAGCGCCGCTGCCAGATCGAGCCCCCCGCCAAGGATCAGCAGCGCCCCCCAGCCGAAGCCCCCGGCCAGCGCCAGCGCACCCAGCCACCACCAGCGCTGCTGACGGCCCAGCGCACACAGCCCGCCGACGGTCAGCGCCAGATACAGCGTCAGCAGCGGCACGTTCGGCTCACCGGCACCGACCAATGCCGGTGCCGCCAGACCGCCCGCCAGCCCGAGCAGCGCGCTTGGTGCACCGAAGCGCAGCGCCAGCGCGCCGGCCAACACCGTTACCACTGCCATCGCGACGAAGGCCGTGCCCGGCCCGATCAGGTCGTAAAGATGCGTCGCCGCCAGCGTCACCGCATAAAGCGTGGCAATGCCCGCGCCCGCCAGTGACTGGCGAACCCGCGGATCACGCACCACCGCATCGCGACGCATGGCCACTTCCGCGCCACCGATCAGTCCGGCGCCGAAGATCAACCCGAACATCACCCGCACCCACGGCGAGAGGAGGCCGGCCTCAATCGAGTAGCGGACGACCAGCACCCCCGCGACCGCCAGCGTCAGCCCGCCCGCCCAGATCGGCAGCCGCCGCCCGAACACATCCTCGAAGCGCGATGAAGGTGGTGGTGCCTGGGACGCTGCCTGCTCTGCAACGTCTGCCTCCTGTGGCGAGTCGACGAACGGCGCTGGCGACAAGACCGCCGGTTCGGCAGTCGGCTCCGACAGGCGATAGGCGGCATGATCCACATCGGGGAACGGCTCAGGCGGAACATAGGCGGTGGGTGGCGCCTCCACCGCTTCGGGGATCGACGGGGTCGTGAACCATGCCTCCAGCATTTCGACGCGCTCGCGCAGCCGCTGCACCTCCTGCCACACCAGCCCAAGAGCCACGCACCCGATGATCAACAGCAGCAGCGACATCGCCGACCTCCTCGATTCGCCGACACGCTATCATAAATAAAGCAGTGCTCAATATATAAATTGGACAATGCTCAATTATAGGTCTATCGCCGCTCCATGGGACGTCGATCCGATCACAGCCGCGCCGAGCTTGAGGAGCTGATCCTTTCGACAGGGTCGGCGCTGATTGCGGAGTCCGGCCTTGGCGGATTTTCCGCGCGCGAGGTGGCGCGACGGATCGATTACTCGATCGGCACGATCCACAACGTCTTCGGCACGGCCGACCGTCTGATTGCCGCCATCAACACACGCAGTTTCGCCGCTTGGGCGAAATCGCTGCGCGAACGGCTGGATGCCGCCGGACCGGACGGCGATCGCATCGCGGCGCTGGTCGACGGCTATTTCGGGTTCGCGCGTGAACATCCGCATCTCTGGACCGCGATTTTCGACCACCGCCTGCCCCCCGACAGCGGACTGACCGAGGCCGACGAAACCGGTCGCAGCCTGCTGACCCACATCGTCGTCGAGGAGATCGCACATGCTGTCGGTGGCGACGTCGACGATAGTCTCGCCACTCTCGCGCGTTCCCTGATCGCGACGGTCCATGGCCACTGCGCCTTTGCGATCAGCGGTGCGTGGGCTTTGATGGGCGAAGCGGCGCCGGAAGCGGCGGCTCTGGCACGCGTGAGGGAGGCACTCGCCGCCCGATCGGCGCGCTGATTTTTCCTACTGGACGGCGGTCAAACGTGCGGCTCGGCCGTCCTGGCCGAAGGTCATCGAACAGCCAACGCTGCGCGCCACCGCCCGGGAGGTTGCTGGAAGGCTGAGGCGTAGGTGAAAGGCTTGAGCGATGACTTGAATAGCACTCTGGCTGGGGCGGCAGGATTCGAACCTGCGAATGCCGGTACCAAAAACCGGTGCCTTACCGCTTGGCGACGCCCCAACGAGCCGCGCGCCTTAGACCGGCGCGCGGGAAAGCTCAACCGATACGATGCAACCAGCCGTGCGAATCCTCCGCCCGCCCGCGCTGGATCGCGCTCAGGCGCTCGAGGAAGTGCGCGGTCAGTTGGCCGGTGCCGCCGCTGCCGATCGTGAACTCATAGTCCGGCCCCGCGACGCGGCCGATCGGCGTCACCACCGCCGCCGTGCCGCACGCGAAACTCTCCACCAGCCGGCCGCTCGCCGCATCGGCGCGCCACTCTTCGATCGCATAGGGCTCTTCCTGCACGACAAGCCCCTGGTCGCGCGCGATTTGCAGGATCGAATCGCGGGTGATGCCCGGCAGGATCGTCCCCGTCAGCGGCGGGGTGCGCAGCGAACCATCCTCGAACACGAAGAAGATGTTCATGCCGCCGAGTTCCTCGATCCAGCGCCGCTCCGCCGCGTCGAGGAACACCACCTGGTCGTAACCGCGACGAATCGCCTCCTGCTGCGCGATCAGGCTGGTGGCATAATTGCCGCCGCACTTGGCCGCGCCGGTGCCGCCCGGTGCCGCGCGCGTATAATCGTGGCTTACCCACAAGGACACGGCGCGCGCGCCGCCCTTCCAATAGGCGCCAACCGAGGACGCGAGGACCATATAAAGATATTCGGCCGACGGCTTCACGCCCAGGAACGCTTCCGAGGCGATCATGAAGGGGCGCAGGTATAGCGATCCTCCCTCGACCGTCGGCATCCACTCACGCTCGGTCAGCACCAGTTGCTCGACCGATTCGAGGAACAGTTCCTCGGGCAGGTCGGGCATCGCCATCCGCCGTGCGGAGGCGTTGAAGCGGCGCGCATTGGCCTCGGGCCGGAACAGCGCCAGCCCGCCATCCTCCAGCCGATACGCCTTCAGCCCCTCGAAAATCTCCTGCGCGTAGTGGAGCACCGACGATGCCGGATCCATGGTGAGCGGCACGCGCTGGCTGATGCGACCGTCGTGCCATCCGCGACCTTCGGAATAATGCAGCACCACCATGTGATCGGTGAACACGCGACCGAAACCGGGATCGACCAGCCGCGCCGCGCGATCGCTGGCGGAAACGGGGGACGGATGCGGTTCGAACGCGAAGTTCACGGGATGTGGCCTCCAAGGATCACTGAGGGCGCGGAACGACAACTCGCCGCGCCGGGGTTGCGGTGGCCTAGGGCGGATGGCAAAGCCGGTCAACATGGCTGCCCCAACCCACTCCGCCTCGCCGCTTTTCCTTCGCGAAACCGAGATTCGTCGTGGGCTTGAGCTGCTGTACTTCGGCAACGCCCATATCACGCGTTCGATCGACCGCGGCCTGGCAAAACAGGGGCTGGGCCGCGCGCACCACCGCGCGCTGTATTTCATCGCGCGAAAGCCCGACATGCCGGTCAGCGACCTGCTGGCATTGCTGGCGATCACCAAACAATCGCTGGGGCGCGTGCTCAACGAACTGATGGAGCGCGGGCTTGTCGAGACGCGCGCCGGCGATCGCGACCGCCGCCAGCGGCTGCTGCGGCTGACGCCGGAGGGCGTGGCGCTGGAAGGCAGCCTGTACGAGGCGCTGCGCGAGAAGCTCTCCGCCGCCTATTCGCGCGCCGGTCAGGGCGCGGTGACCGGCTTCTGGGCGGTGCTGGAGGGATTGATCCCCGACGACGAGATCGCGCGCGTCGAGGGATTGCGCGGCTAGATTCGTCATTGCGACCGTAGCGGCGAGCTTCAAACCCAACCCGTTCGCACCGAGCTTGTCGAAGACCGCGACCTACCCCTTCGCCATCTCCGCGCCGCGCCGCGCCGAGGCGGCAAGCGTGCGCTCCAGCAACGCGACAAGCCCCTCGCCCTCATCCAGCACGTTCAGCCCCGCGCGGGTCATCCCACCGGGGCTCGCCACCGCATCGGCCAGCGCTGACGGTGTGCGATCGCTCGCCGCCACCATCGCCGCCGCGCCCTCCACGGTCGCCAGCGCGACCGCGGCGGCCTGCTGCGGATCGAGCCCGATCGCTTCTCCACCGGCCGCCATCGCATCGACGAAGCGGAACAGGAACGCCGGTCCACACCCGGACAGCGTACCTGCCGCGGCGAAACGCGCCGGATCGTCGAACCATTCGATCAACCCGAGCGGCGCCATCAGCCGGTCGACCGTCGCGCGTGCCGCCGCCGGGGCGGCAGGCGCATGGATCGCGACCACGCCGCGCCCCAGTTCGACGGGCAGGTTCGGCATCGTCTGGATCGCAACCGGCCCCGGAAACGCCGCCGACAGCCGCGCCGGATCAGGACCGGCGAGCATCGACACGAGCAGCGGCGCCGCGCGCACCCGCTCGCGATGGACGGCGGCGACGTCGTCGAGTTGCTGCGGCTTGATCCCCAGCACGACGACGTCGGGCGGCGGGCCGTCCGGCAGCGCGCGCGCCTGTCGCACGTCACCGGGCAGCTTCCGGTCAGCGCGGTTCACGACATCGACGTCGCCCGCCGCCACCACGCCGCTCTCCAGCCAGCGCCGCAACATCGCCGAGGCCATGTTGCCGCAACCGATCATCCACAATCGCATCGCGGGTTCAGGCCTCGCCCTGCGTTTCGACCATCGCCGCGGCGATCGCCTCCGCCGGAGACTTGCCGCCCCACAGCACGAACTGGAAGACCGGATAGAAGCGCTCGCACTCGTCGATCGCCGAGTCGATCAGCAATTCGGCGGTCGCCAGCGACATCGTCGCCTCGCCCTCGCGCGTCTCGATCGCGGTGGCGCAGCGATACAGCAGGATGCCGCTCGACGACCACATCTCGAAATGGCCCAGCCACAGCTGCTCGTTGATCAGGCCGAGCGTCTCGTAGATCTTGCCGCGCCGCCCTTCCGCGACCTTCACGTCGGGAAAGGCGAGCAGTTGCACGACGCCATCCTCCTCGCGCCACAGCGCGCGGAGTTCATATTCGGTCCAGCTTCCCTTCACCGTCGCGGTGATCTCGTCCTCGTTCCGCTCGCACGGCCAACCGTGCGCGAGGAAATAGGATTCGAGCATGTCGAGCGGCGCTTCGGGTTCGGAGAATTGGTCGGCTTCGTCGAGCATCACGATCTTATCGCACGACCGCCGTCGCACGTCATCCTCGGCATCATGGTCGGCAACCGATCCGTCAGGCGGCAGGCCGCTCGGCCAGCGCGGCTTCCAGCTTCTCGATGCGCGCGCGCAATGCGTCATTCTCGTCACGCGCCGCCACGGCCATCGCCTTCACCGCCTCGAACTCGTCGCGCGCGATGAAATCCAGCCCGCCGATCCACTCGCGCGCACGCGCCCGTGCATTGGCTTCCGCCTCGCGGCCCATGCCGGCGATCGTACCGGCGGCGCCGTTGAACAGCTTGGCGACGTCACCGAACAGATGGTTTTCGGATTGCATGGCGAATCGTCCTGCGAGAGCAATAGGGTCAACGAAACACTTGGGACGCCACGGGCGCTTGCACAACCCGTTCCGCATCCGGATTGAGCTGCCCGATCTGCCAGTTGAGCGCGCCGGCCACGCACAGCCAGGCCATATAGGGCACCATCAACCATGCGGCGACGCGGCGGATCTGCGCGAAGACGAAGGTGGTGAGGATCGACAGCCCCAGAATCGCGACGATCAACAGAAAGGCGGCGTCGACGCGGTGCGCGCCGAAAAACAGCGGCGTCCAGGCGAGATTGCCCGCCAGCTGTGCGACGAACAGCGCGATCCCCAGCCCGCGCAGCCGCGCGCCCCGCGCGCTGACCACCAGCGCCAGCGCCAGTCCCAGCATGACGTAGAGCAGCGACCAGACGACCGGAAACGCCCAACCGGGCGGGGTCAATTCCGGCTTGGCGAGCGCCGCATACCAGCCATTCTGATCCCCCGACGGGACCGTCCGGCCCGACAGGAAGCCGAGCAGCAGCACCGCCGGGACCGCCACCGCCGCATGGCGCAGGAACGACATCCGCAATTGTTCTCTCGACGCCACCTCGCCCATGCTCGCTCCCTCGGCCACCATCATCTACCCAGATCTGCAGCAAAGCGCCGACGGGCGTGACGGTTTCATCCGCGCCGCGCCGCCAGCAGGAATTCGACATTGCCCTCCGGTCCGGTGATCGGACTTTCGACCACACCCTCGACCTGCCAGCCCTTGGCGGCGAACCATGCCGAGACCTCGTCGCACACGCGGGCATGGATCGTCGGATCGCGCACCACCCCGCCCTTCCCGACCTCCGTGCGGCCAGCCTCGAACTGCGGCTTGACCAGCACCAGCGCGCGGCCGCCCGGGCGAACGAACTGCAACGGCACGTCGAGCACCTTCGACAAACTGATGAAGCTCGCATCGCAAACAACCAGGTCGATCGGCTCGGGGACATGCGCCGGAGTCAGGATGCGCGCGCTGGTCTGTTCGTGGACGATCACGCGATCGTCCTGCCGCAGCTTCCACGCCAGCTGGTTGGTGCCGCTGTCCACCGCATAGACCCGCGCCGCGCCGCGGGTGAGCAGCACATCGGTGAAGCCGCCGGTCGAGGACCCCACGTCGATCGCGACGTCGCCGGTCACGTCCCAGCCGAAATAATCCAGCCCATGCGCCAACTTGATCCCGCCGCGCGACACCCATGGATGGTCGCGGCCGCGCACATCCAGTTGCGTATCGAACGCCACCGGCTGGCCGGGCTTCTCGATCTTGCGGTCGCCGGCGAAGACCAGCCCGGCCATCACCAGCGCCTGCGCCCGGGTGCGCGACTCGGCCAAGCCACGATCGACGAGCAATTGGTCGATCCGTTGTTTGCGCGGTGCTGCCATCCATATCGCTATCGCGCGGGCGATGGCGCGCCGCAAGCCGCGCAACGCTCCATCGCGGCAAGCGCTCGCCCCATGCGATTTGCTGCGCTGCACGATTGCCGATCAAGTTAATAGGGATTACGTATCGGGACAGAGGCCGCGGTCTGCCCGACCCCTAGACTGCGCCGCGGCCTCGCCGAGCTGCGAACAGGAGGTACGTCGTGGGACATGCCAACTATGATCTTTCGGTACAGCCGACCGTGCTGACCGTCCCTGGGCTCGGTGGATCGGGCCCGGCACATTGGCAGACGTTGTGGGAGCGGAGCCGCCCGGATACGTCGCGAATCGAGCTGGGCATGTGGGATCGCCCGCATCGCAACAGCTGGGTGACGAAGATCGATCAGGCGGTCGCCTCGGCGCGCGCACCGGTGATCCTCGTCGGCCACAGCCTGGGGTGTATCGCAATCGCCTGGTGGGCGTCGATGAGCCCGCAGCCCTATGGCTGGCCCGTGGCGGGCGCCTTGCTCGTCGCGCCTGCCGACGTCGATCGCCCCGGCGTGGCGGCGGAACTGGCGCCCTTCGCCCCGACGCCGAAGCTGGCGCTACCCTTCCCCTCAATCCTCGTCGCCTCGACCGACGATCCATGGGTGTCGGTCGAACGCGCGCACAGCCTTGCGGTCGACTGGGGCAGCCACTTCATCGATTATGGCGCGCATGGCCACATCAACGCCGCCAGCGGGTTGGGACAATGGCCGGAGGGGCTGGAACTGCTCGACCGCGTCATCGCCGCGGCGGGCGGCCCCCATGGCGAGGTCCGCTCGCCCGGCGACGCCCGCGCGATCCTGTCGCGCGGGACCGCCGACGAGCGTCGCCCGCACGCCTGACGGGCCCAGCCGAACCGCCATGACCAGCTCGTCGCCCCGGGCTCGACCCGGGGCCCCGCTTTCTTCCCGGTACTTCAGATTGAAGCGGGGCCCCGGATCAAGTCCGGGGCGACGGTAAGAACTCAGCGCGTCAGCGCCGCGACCCCCGGCAGTTCGCGACCTTCCATCCATTCCAGGAACGCACCGCCGGCAGTTGAGACGAAGGTGAAGGAATCGCTCGCACCGGCTTGATTCAGCGCAGCGACCGTGTCGCCGCCGCCGGCCACCGACACCAGCCCGCCTTCCTTGGTCAGCGCCGCCGCGGTCCGCGCCAGCGCGACGGTCGCGGTATCGAACGGCGGCGTCTCGAACGCGCCGAGCGGCCCGTTCCACACCAGCGTCCGGCAATTCTTGAGCACGTCGCCCAGCGACTCGGTCGCCGCCGGGCCGACGTCGAGAATCATCTCGTCTGCGGCAACTTCGTGAACATTGACGGTCCGCGTCGCCGGGTTCGGCTTGAACTCTTTCGCGACCACAACGTCATACGGCAGGTGGATCGTGCAGCCCGCCGCCTCGGCAGCGTCGAAGATTTCGTCGGCGGTGCCGGTCAGCTCATGCTCGCACAGGCTCTTGCCCACATCCACGCCGCGCGCCGCGAGGAAGGTGTTGGCCATCCCGCCGCCGATGATCAGGTGATCGACGCGCGTGACCAGATGCTTGAGCACCGCCAGCTTGGTCGAGACCTTCGCGCCCCCGACCACCGCGGCGACCGGATGCTCGGGCTTGCCGAGCGCCTTTTCGAGCGCGTCCAGCTCCGCCTCCATCGCGCGACCGGCGAACGCGGGCAGCTTGTGCGCCAGCCCCTCGGTCGAGGCGTGCGCGCGGTGCGCCGCGGAGAAGGCGTCGTTGACGTACAGGTCGCCGAGCGCCGCGAACCGCTCGACCACCGCCGGATCGTTCTTCTCTTCGCCGCCGAAGAAGCGCGTGTTCTCCAGCACGCCGATGTCGCCAGGCTGGAGCGTCGCGATCGCATCGGCCGCGCCCTCCCAGTCGATGTAGCGCACCGGGCGACCGAGCACCGCCTCATAGGGTTTGACGATCTGCGCCAGCGACAATTCGGGCGAGGGAACGCCCTTCGGCCGGCCGAAATGCGCCAGCACCAGCACGATCGCGCCCTTGTCGGCCAGTTCGGCGACCGTTGCGACCGTGGCGCGCAGCCGCGTGTCGTCGCTGACCTGCCCGTCGTGGAGCGGTACGTTCAAATCCTCGCGCACCAGCACGCGCTTGCCGGTGACGTCGCCGATATCGTCGAGCGTCCGGAACGACTTGGTCATGCTTCCTCCATCCTGATCTCGTCGCCGACCGCGATCCGGCCGCCGCTTATCACCATCGCGCACGCGCCGCCGCGCCAGTCGGGCGTCATCGCGGCACGCAGCCCTTCGGCCAGCGCTTCCATCCGCTCGCACGGATCGCATTCGCGCGTAATTTCGAGCACGACCTCGGCGCCGATCCGCACGCGCACGCCGGCGGTCTGCGGCAGATCGAACCCGTCGACCAGCAGGTTGGCGCGACGCTCTTCCCAGCCGATCGTATGCCCGACCTCGTTCATCGCCGCCGTCCAGTCGCCGCGCTCGATCAGCGTGACCTGCCGCTTGTAGGGCTTGCCGCGCATCGCGCCGCGAAAGTCACCATGGATGCCGCCCTCCACGGTGACCTCGACATGGTCGACCAGCTCCATCGGCGCGCGCGACCTGGCGTGTCGCGCGATCCCGAGCAACACCCCCGCCATCGCGCGCCTCCCGCCGTCAGCCGAGCTTCGCCATCGCCGACGCGGTGTCGACCATGCGGTTCGAGAAGCCCCATTCATTGTCGTACCAGCTGACCACGCGCACCAGCTTGCCGTCGAGCACCGCGGTCTCCAGGCTGTCGACCGTCGACGAATAGGGCGTGTGGACGATGTCGATTGACACCAACGGCTCGTCGGAGAAGTGCAGCACGCCCTTCATCGGGCCCTCCGCCGCCGCCTTGAGCAGCGCGTTGACCTCGTCCTTGGTCGTCTCGCGGCCCGGCATGAAGGTCAGGTCGACCAGGCTGCCGTCCGGCACCGGCACGCGCACCGCCGAGCCGTCCAGCTTGCCCTTCAGCTCCGGCAGCACCTCGCCGACCGCGCGCGCCGCACCGGTGGTGGTCGGGATCATGCTCATCGCCGCCGCACGGGCGCGACGCAGGTCCGGGTGGATCTGGTCAAGGATCTTCTGGTCGTTGGTATAGGCGTGGATCGTGGTCATCAGGCCGCGCTCGATCCCGATCGCATCGTTCAGCACCTTGGCGACGGGCGCGAGGCAATTGGTGGTGCACGACGCGTTCGAGACGATCGTGTGACCCGCCTCCAGCTTGTCGTCGTTGACGCCGTAGACGACGGTGATGTCGACGCCCTTGGCCGGCGCGGAGATCAGCACCTTCTTCGCCCCCGCATCGATATGCTTCTGCGCGCTGGCGCGGTCGGTGAAGAAGCCGGTGCATTCCAGCACGATGTCGACGCCCAGCTCCTTGTGCGGCAGGTTGGCGGGATCGCGCTCGGCGGTGACGCGGATGCGCTTGCCGTCGATCACCATGTCCTGCCCGTCCGCCTCGACGGTGCCGGCGTACTTGCCGTGGACGCTGTCGCGGCTGAACAGCCACGCATTGGACTTGGTGTCGGCCAGATCGTTGATCGCCACCAGCTCCAGCTCGCTGCCGCGCTCCAGCAGGGCGCGCGCCACCAGCCGGCCGATGCGCCCGAAGCCGTTGATCGCAACCTTCGTCATCGTCAGTCCTCCGCCAATTCCGTCCAGATGCGGCGGCTTTTGCGCAGGTGGATGCGCACCCGTCAACCGCCCCGCTGCAGCGACCGTCCGGCGCGCAAGCTACTTGTCGCGCCGCGCGCGCGATCCTATCGCTTTGCCGCTATGGACAATCCCGCGATCGCCCGGCTGGACGCCGCCATCACCCGCGTCGAAAACGCGATCGCCGCCCGCCGCGCGGCCGACGCGTTGCTGGAGCGGCGACACGCCACGCTGAAGGCGACGATGGCGCAGGCCGTCGCGGCACTCGACACGATCATCGCCAACACTGCCGAGCCGGAGGTGAAGGGCTGATGGCGATCGTAACGCTGCGTATCGGCGACACGAATTACGACCTCGCCTGCCGCGACGGCGGCGAGGCACGGCTTCAGGAAGCCGCCGCGCTGATCGACGAACGCTGGGAAATGGCGCGCCGCGCCGCCGGGGCGGGCGGCACCAACCGCCAGATGCTGCTCGCCGCGCTGATGGTCGCCGACGCGCTGATCGACGCCCGCAACGCCCCGCCGCCCGAGACGCCGGAGGGCGTCGCGCTGGATGCCTTGTCCGAACGGCTCGAATCGATCGCCGCGGCCCTTGAGCAAACGCTGCCGAGCGCCTAGGTTGGCGGTGGCGGGTTCTGCCCGGTACGAGCCTAGAGAAATCCCTGAGGCTATTCATCATCCATGGGGGTTGTCCCTGCCCGGGTCCTGGCCCGACGCACATGATCCCCACCTGACGTACTGGGCGTCAGTGGATAATCCGGCAAACGACCATGGCGGTCCCGCCACCCGCCTTTCGGTGCTTTCATGAGCGACAAGACCAGCTTGCGCGCCATCGCGCGCGCCGCGCGTGCCGCCTTCGTCGCCGCGCCGCACGCCCCGATCCGGGTGGATGAGCAATTCGTGGCGCTACTGGCGCCGGGGATGATCGTGGCGAGCTATGTGCCGATCGGTGGCGAGGCCGATCCCGCACCGCTGGAGCAGGCTGCGCTGGACGCCGGGTGCACGCTTGCCTTGCCGCATGTCGTGGACCGGGCGACGCCATTGTCTTTCCTGCGATGGACGCCGGGCGGCACCTTGCAGAGCGGCCCTTTCGGGTTGCGCCAGCCGACGCATGACGGCGCGCCGGTCGCACCCGACGTGGTGCTGACGCCGCTGGTCGCCTTCGACCGCGCGCTCAACCGCCTCGGCCAGGGTGCCGGCCATTACGATCGCGCATTCGCGGCCTTCCCCGCTGCGCGGCGGATCGGGGTGGCGTGGAGCGTTCAGATGATCGACGGACTGACTGCCGACCCATGGGACGTGCCGCTGCACGCGGTTGCAACCGAACAGGAATGGATCACCGCATGACACCTTCATGGCGCAAGCCCGCCGGGATGCTCATCATCCTGCTGCTGATCCTGGTGTGGTGCGTCGCCGTCGCGTCGCTTTCGGCGACGATCGGCCGCTGGCACGGCTCGGTGCAGCTGCTGTTCTACGTGGTGACCGGGATCATCTGGATCGCACCGCTGAAGCCGTTGCTCCGCTGGATGGAGACAGGTCGCTGGCGCTGAGTTTTCGGCCACGATGAAGTGGCGCGAGTGACGGGGCTCGAACCCGCGACCTCCGGCGTGACAGGCCGGCGCTCTAACCAACTGAGCTACACCCGCATTCCATCGACGTCACATGGATCGACAGGCATCGCACCCGCACAACCGCATGTTTCGCGTCATCCCGCAACGACGATACGCCAGTCCCGACAGGGATGGCGCGAGTGACGGGGCTCGAACCCGCGACCTCCGGCGTGACAGGCCGGCGCTCTAACCAACTGAGCTACACCCGCTTGTAGAAGCGTGAGGCGCGCCAACTAGGCGGCACGCCCCACCCTGTCAACGACTATCGGCGACTTTTTCGACGACGGCGACCTGCTCCTCCTGACCGCGCATCAGCGTGCCGTCCTCGAACAGGAAACCGGCAATGTCAGGGCGGCCAGCGGCAGACAGGATTGTCTGGGCGATGATGAGGATCGGCACCGCCAGCAACGCGCCGACCGTGCCCCACACCCAGCCCCAGAAGCTGATCGAAATGAGGATCATGACCGGATTGATGGTCAGACGATGCCCGACGATCAGCGGCGTCACGACATTCGCCTCGATCAGATGCGCGCCATACATGATCGCGGGCGCCGAAAGCGCGGTCCACACGTCGGAAAAGGTCATCAACCCGCCGATCGCGAGCAGCAGCGCCGCGACGACTGGCCCGAAATAGGGCACATAGTTGAGCAGGGTGACGATCCCGCCCCACATCAGCGGGAACGGCATTCCGAGCAGATGGAGCGCGCCCGCGACCACCGCCCCCAGCGCGATGTTGATGATCGTGATCGTGCCGAGATACGAGGACACCGCGTCCACCATCTCCTGCAACACGCGCGCGGTCGTCATCGCGCCGCCGAAGCTGGCGCGCCCGGTGATCATCCTCTCGCGCATCCGCGTCCAGCCGGACAGGAAGAAGAAAGCGACGAGGATCGCATAGAAGGTCTGAACGATGACCGCCGGCGCCGAGGTCGCGGCCAGTTCGACGATCGAACTGGGCGGCGCCACCGCGGCGCTCGCCGACGGCTTGACCGGGGTGGTCGCGATCTGGCGCAGCGTGCGGTTGGCGTAGCGTTCGAGGCTGGAATAAAGATCGAGGATCGGGGCGAGGTTCGCCTGGATCCGGTGGATGCGGCTGGGCAGCAGCCGGAAGAACTCGGTTGCAGGCACGACGATCGCAGCCAGCGCGACATTGGCGATCACCAGAAACAGGATCACGCAGAGCAGCGCCGCGATCGGCGACGGCAGCCGCCGCCGCTCCAGCCATTCGAGCAGCGGGATCAGCGCCAGCGACACGACCAGCGCGATCGCGGTCGGCATGAAAAATTCCGCGCCCGCCTGCAACGCGAACGGCAGCCCCAACATCAGTCCGATCCCGGCGGTCAGGGTCAGCCCGGCGAGCAGGCGATCGCGGCGCAGCGGCGGGTCGATCCCCGCCGCAGTGGGTGCCGGGATGAAGGGCTCGGCGGGCAGAGACGGATCGGACATATCCGTCACCTACGGCCATTTACCATCCGCGGCCAAGCGCCTTCGCGCGGAACTCACTCGTCGCGTTGCCAGACACCGGTCTCGAGATAGAGATAGTCGGGATCGAACTCCCCGAGCCGCGCCAGCCGGTCGTGATCGGTGATGCGGACGACACCGCGTGCGAACTCGGCCATCCCGCCCTCGCGCAGGCGCCGCAACATGCGATTGACGTGCACGCTGGTGAGGCCAAGCGCCTCGCCCAAATCCTGCTGGGTCAGGGCGAAATCGAACGCGCCGCCGTCTGCCGCCCCGACCGCATGTAGCCGGTGATAGGTTTCGAGCAAGAAATGCGCGAGCCGTCCCGCGGCGTCGAGCCGTCCGATGCGGAAAATCCATTCCCGGTGCAGTGCGGCGTCGAGCAGGGTCGAGCGCCAGAGCAGCCGCGCGAGATGCGGGTGGTCGATCAGGATCTTGTCGATGCGCGCATGGGGGATGATCGCGACACGCGCCTCGGTCAGCGTGCCGACATCGTGATCGAGCCGGCGCAGCGGGTAACCGTGCAGATCGACGAAATCACCGGTCAGTTGCAGGGCCACGAGCTGCCGGAAACCGTCGCGTGCGTCCATGTAGCGGCACATCACGCCGTCCAGGAGCAGCGTGCTATACGACACTGCCTCACCGCGGCGGGTGACGATCCGGCGCGCCGGCAATTGCTCGACCCGTTCGACCGCACTTTCGAGCACGTCCTTTTCGGTCTCGGTCAATCCGGCGCGGCCACGCCCGCGTAGAAAGTCCTTCGTCACGCGCATCAAGCTGCCGTCCCCGTTCGTCTCTTTTCGAGCAGCAGGATTAGGCGCGGAAACGTCACAGGGACAAGCCCGACCCGAATGCCCCTGATCGCGCCGGATTATATCGCACGATCGTCGTGACGGTCCGCAGAAGGCCGATTGCGTTTCTCTCCGTCAACGCGATAGACAGAAGGTCCATTCGAAATAACGGTATGCCCGAACGCAGGAGAGTCGCCGATCATGACGTCGCAGAGCATCGAACAGTCGGGACCCATCCGTATCGAGCGGGACGGCGACATCCTCCAGATTACCAGCGATTCGCCGCCCGTGAACGCGCTGGGCGCGGCAGTGCGCGACGGTCTGGAGGCCGCGGTGAAGGCCGGTGTCGCGGATTCGAGCATCGCCGCGATCGTGCTCCGCTGCGACGGGCGCACCTTCTTCGCGGGCGCCGACATCAGCGAATTCGGCAAGCCCCTGCAGGGCATTCCGCTACCGACGCTGGTCGACATGATCGAGGCGAGCCCCAAGCCGGTCGTCGCGGCGATCCACGGCACCGCGCTGGGCGGCGGGTGCGAGGTGGCGCTCGGCTGTCATTACCGGGTCGCGGTGCCATCGGCGAAGCTGGGCACCCCCGAGGTGAAGCTGGGGCTGCTGCCCGGCGCTGGCGGGACGCAGCGGCTGCCGCGGCTCGTCGGGGTCAAAGCCGCGCTGGAGATGATCGTGCTCGGCAATCCGGTGTCGGCGAAGGCCGCGGCGGAGATGGGATTGGTCGATAAGGTAGTCGGTGAGGACACGCTGGCCGCCGATGCGATCGCCTTCGCGCGCGAGGTCGCGGGCAAGCGCCCGATCCCGCGCGTCCGCGACCGCATCGTCGCGCCCGACTCGGCAGCGGTCGAGGCGTTCCGCAAGACGCATGGCCGCAAGCTGCGCGGGTTCGATGCGCCCGAGGCATGCATCACCTGCGTCGTCGCCGCCACCGAACAGCCGTTCGAGGACGGGCTGGCGGTCGAGCGCGAACAGTTCATGGCGCTGATGAACGGCACGCAATCGGCGGCGCAACGGCACCTGTTCTTCGCCGAGCGCAAGGCCGCGAAGATCGACGACATCGATCCGGCCACCCCGCTGCGCGTTATCAGCCGCGTCGGGGTGATCGGCGCGGGGACGATGGGCGGCGGGATCGCGATGAACTTCCTGTCGGCGGGCGTGCCGGTGACGATCGTCGAGATGCAGCAGGAGGCGCTCGATCGCGGCACCGGGGTGATGCGGCGCAATTACGAGGCGAGCGCCGCCAAGGGCCGGCTGCCCGCCGATGCGCCCGGCAAGGCGATGGGATTGCTCTCCCCCACCCTGTCGCTCGACGATCTCGGCGACTGCGACCTGATCATCGAGGCGGTCTATGAGGACATGACGGTCAAGAAGGACATCTTCACGAAACTGGATGCGATCGCCAAGCCGGGCGCGATCCTCGCGAGCAACACCAGCTATCTCAATATCGACGAGATCGCCGCGGTGACGAAGCGCCCCGGCGACGTGCTGGGGATGCACTTCTTCTCGCCGGCTAATGTCATGAAGTTGCTGGAGGTGGTGCGCGGCAGGCAGACCGCGCCCGACGTGCTGGCGACGGTGATGGCGCTCGCCAAGAAGATCCGCAAGGTCGCGGTGGTCGCGGGCGTGTGCGACGGGTTCATCGGCAACCGGATGCTGATGCCGCGGCAGGTCGAGGCCAACAAGCTGTTGATGGAAGGCGCGACCCCCGAGCAGATCGACCGCGTGCACGTCGCGTTCGGGATGCCGATGGGGCCGTTCCAGATGGCCGACCTCGCCGGGGTCGATATCGGCTGGCACCGTGACCCGACCCGGATCGAGAACATCCGCGACGCGCTCGCCGCCGAGGGGCGCTGGGGACAGAAGAAGGGTGCGGGCTTCTACGATTACGACGAGAAGCGAAACCCGACCCCGTCGCCGCGCGTGGCCGCGATCATCGATGACTTCCGCGCCAAGGAAGGCGCGACCCCGCGCGCGATCAGCGACGAGGAGATCGTCGCGCGCACGCTCTACACGATGGTCAATGAGGGCGCGCTGATCCTCGAGGAAGGCATGGCGCAGCGCGCGTCGGATATCGATGTTGTGTGGGTCTACGGCTACGGCTGGCCGGTCTATCGCGGCGGCCCGATGTTCTGGGCGCAGAGCGAGGGCGCCGACAAGGTCGTCGCCGGGCTGGAGCGCTACGGATTTCCGGTCGCCAAGGGCCTGAAGACCGGGGAGGCGTTCAAGTGAGCGATCTCGACACCTTTCGCGAAGAGACCCGCGTGTGGCTGGAGGCGAACTGCCCGCCCGAGATGCGCGCGCCGATCGTGTCCGAGAAGGACGTGGTGTGGGGCGGGCGGGACCAATCGCGGCTGACCGCGCCGCAGAAGCTGTGGCTCGACCGGATGGCGGCGCGCGGCTGGACGGTGCCCGACTGGCCGAAGGAGTATGGCGGCGGCGGGCTGAGCGCGGCGGAAACCAAGGTGCTGCGCGAGGAAATGGCGCGGATCAAGGCGCGCAATCCGCTCAACAGCTTCGGGATTTCGATGCTCGGGCCGGCGCTGCTGAAATACGGGACCGAGGCGCAGAAGCTGGAGCATCTGCCCAAGATCGCGCGCGGCGAGATCCGCTGGTGTCAGGGCTATTCGGAGCCCAATGCGGGATCCGACCTCGCGAGCCTCGCGACCAGCGCCGAGGATGCCGGCGACCATTTCGTCGTCAACGGGCAGAAGGTATGGACCAGCTATGCCGATCAGGCCGACTGGATCTTCTGTCTGGTGCGCACCGACAAGACGACGAAGCAGGGCGGGATCAGCTTCGTGCTGTTCGACATGGCGTCGCCCGGCGTCTCGACCAGGCCGATCCTGCTGATCAGCGGCTATTCGCCGTTCTGCGAGACGTTCTTCGACGATGTGAAGGTGCCCAAGGCCAATCTGGTCGGCGAACTGAACAAGGGCTGGGACGTCGCGAAATACCTGCTCGGGCATGAGCGCGAGATGATCTCGGGCATGGGGCTGTCGGGCGGGGGCGATGCTTTGGTCGAGGGGGCGCTGGCGACGGTCGGCGTGGATGCGGAGGGGCGGTTGGCCGATCCCTTGTTGCGCGCGCAGATCGCGTTGTACGAGGTGCGCGCGCTGGCGTTCGCGGCGCAGAGCGAGCGGTTCATCGACGAATTGAAGGCCGGACAGGCGCATCCTGCGCAGCCGAGCATGATGAAATATTACGGCACCGAGCTGAACAAGGCGCGCCACGAACTGGCGATGGCGGCGGGCGGGTCGGAAGCGGCCGAATGGGAGAGCGAGCGCTCGGGCGGCGGGCGCGCGGCGCGGGCGTGGCTGCGGACCAAGGCGAACTCGATCGAGGGCGGAACGAGCGAGATCCAGCTCAACATCGTGGCGAAGCGGATTTTGGAATTGCCGGGGTGATCGCGCGGACGGTCGGGCGAAATGCCGTCGGCCCTGCCTGCGCACGGGCGACGGTGGAGGTGGCGCGGTCGATCCTGATGGATACGTCATGCGCATTTCCTTCGTCGCCCCGGACTTGATCCGGGGTCCCGCTTCTTTTCAGCCGCACCGACGAAGGAAGAAGCGGGATCCCGGATCAAGTCCGGGATGACGGGTGTGTAGACGATAGAGCCCTCCCACATGGGCCTGAACGGAGGATGCGATGCCGCTTTTCCTGAATGACGAGCAGACGATGCTGCGCGACACCGCACGTGATTTCGTCAGCGAGAATGCGCCGGTTGCGCACCTGCGACGGTTGCGCGATGCCGACGACAAGACCGGGTTCGATCGCGCATTGTGGCGGCAGTTCGCCGAGATGGGCTTCACCGGCATCCTGATCGGCGAGGATGCCGGCGGGCTCGGGCTCGGGCATGTCGAGGCGGGGGTGGTGCTGGAGGAGATCGGGCGCAACCTGTCGCCCTCGCCGTTCCTCACCACGGCGGTGGTGGCGGTGGCGGCGCTCGAGGGTACCGCGCAGGCGGAACGCTGGTTTCCCGGCATCCTGTCGGGCGAGACGGTTGCGGCGCTGGCGATCGACGAGGGGTCGAAGCATCGCGACCGGATCGCCTTGCGCGCGGAGCGGGCCGGTAACGGCTTTCGCCTGAGCGGCGCCAAGCAGTTCGTAACGCACGGCCATGTCGCCGATCTGCTGATCGTCGCGGCGCGGACCGCCGGCGGCGACGACGATGCGGAGGGGGTAACGCTGTTCGCGGTGCCCGCCGATGCGGCCGGTCTCACCGCGACGCCCGAGCGGCTCGCCGACAGCAGCATCGCGGCGCGGCTGACCTTCGAGGGGGTGGCGGTCGATGCGGATGCGGTGATCGGCGAGGTCGATGCCGGGCTCGCGCCGCTCGACCGGTTGTTGCGCGCTGGGCGGACGGGGGCGTCGGCGGAGTTGCTCGGCGTCGGTGGCGGCGCGATGGACATGACGGTTTCGTATCTGAAGCAGCGCAAGCAGTTCGGGGCGCTGATCGGCAGCTTCCAGGCGCTCCAGCATCGCGCCGCGCATCTCTATGCCGAGATGGAGGTGGCGCGCGCGGCGGTGCTCAAGGCGCAGCAATCGCTCGACGCGGGCGATGCGGCGGCGGATCAGGCGGTGTCGGTGGCCAAGGCGATGACGGGGCTTGCCACGACGCTGTCGGTGCAGGAAGGCGTTCAGATGCACGGCGGAATCGGGATGACCGACGAATATGACATCGGCTTCTTCATGAAGCGCGCGCGGGTCCTCGCCGAGATGTTCGGCGATACCAACTTCCACGCCGATCGCGTGGCGCGCGGGCGCGGCTATTGAGCGACGCACCCTCCCCTGCCGCGCTGGTGGCCGATCTGGTCGATCTGCTCGACGTCGAGGAGATCGACACCGATCTATATCGCGGGCGCCGCTCGACGGGCGGGGTCGGGCGCGTGTTCGGCGGACAGGTGATCGCGCAGGCATTGCAGGCGGCGCAGCGCTCGGCGGGCGAAACTGACAAGGTCGCGCATTCGCTCCACGCCTATTTCATGCGCGCGGGATCGGAGGAGCATCCGATCATCTACCGCGTGGTGCGCGATTTCGAGGGGCGCAGCTTCGCCACGCGGCGCGTGATCGCGATGCAGAAGGGCACGCCGATCCTCAACATGGCCGCGTCGTTCCAGCGTGCCGAGGAGGGGCTGTCGCATCAGGACGCGATGCCCGACGTGCCGCCTCCGCAAGCGTTGCAGGACGAGCAGGCGTTGCGCGCGGCGGTGGCGGACAAGATCCCGCCGCAGCTTCGCGAGCAACTGCTCCGCCCGCGCGCGATCGAATATCGCCCGGTGACGCCCCGGCACTGGACAGAGCCGACCCCTGCACCGCCGGTGCATCACTATTGGTTCCGGGCGGTCGCGCCGGTCGGCGACGATGCGGCGATGCACCGCGCGGTGCTCGCTTATGCCAGCGACATGATGCTGCTGGGGACATGCATGTTGCCGCATGGCGTGACGTGGATCACGCCGGGGATGCAGACCGCCAGCCTCGATCATGCGTTGTGGCTGCACGAGCCGGCGCGGACCGACGACTGGCTGCTCTACACGATGGACAGCCCGTGGGCCGGGCACGGCCGCGGCATGAACCGTGGTCGGATCTTCACCGCCGATGGGCGGCTGGTGGCGAGCGTCGCGCAGGAAGGGCTGGCGCGGATGCGCGAGCGGCGCTGACCCGCCTCAGCCCGGTTCGTGGATCGGGCAGCGGTTGACGCGCTGGCGGTAGTCGGCGGAGTGGCGATAGGTGTCGCGGCGCGCGCGGTTGATGTTGCCGAGTGGCTGGTGCGCGGCGAGTCCGGTCCAGACGCTGAAGCGCAGTTGCTCGTTGACCTGCACGACACGCGCATCGTCCCAGCTGTCCTGCGCGGCGGTGCGGAGCGTGGCAACGCGGACGAAGGGGGCTTCCGCCTCGTCCCACTCGACCGTCGCGTCCTCGACCGGCTGGCGCGCGAGATCGCGGGCGAGCTGGACGCGGAACTCCCATTCACCGGGAATTGAGCGAAGCTCTTCGCGGACGGTGTGGCGGATCGCGTCGCGGTCGTCGGAGGTGTCGATGATCGCGCCGGTGCGCTCGGTCAGGCCGGGCGTGACGGGCGCAAGGCTGAACTTGGCGACATAGTCGCCGTAGCGGAACGGGGTGGCGCTGTGATAGGTTTCGCCGATCGGATCGACGTTGGGCGCGCCGCCGAGCGTGTTGATCGTCGCGCTTTCGATGCCGACCGCGCCCAGCGCGCTGCTGACGCCGCGCAGCACCGCGGACAGCGCTTTCTTGCCGCCCTCCGCCTTGTCGGTGGTGCGCGCCAGCAGCTTGAGGTTGCCGAGGAACTTGTCGGCGGTCTTGGCCTGGAAGGCGGTGGCGTTGACCATGATGAAGTCCTGCGAACGGCCCTCCGCGCCGGGCAGCCGCTCGCCGTCGACGTCGAAGACCTTGATCGCGAGGCCGCGCGGGAGCGAGATCGCGTCGTCGAGGATGTCGCCGGGGTTGGTGGAGAAGCGCATGAGCACCTTGTGCTCGCCCGGCGTGGCGAACAGGCCCTGCGCCAGCTCGGGAGGGAGGTCGGCGTCGATGGTCAGCGTGCCTTCGAGGATCGCGTGCGCCTTGGCATGGACCGCGCGGACTGCGTGGCCGTAATCCTCGGCGGTGGTGTCGAGGACGATGTCGAATTGTTCGTTGAGCTGAGCGATCGTTGCGGCCTCGTCAGGCTGCGGCTGCTCGATGTCGGGGGTGTAGCGGACGGGGGCGGGCATCGGGCGACTCTCCTGTGGGTTGGAGGGTCAACACAGGTTAGCTGCGGGCGTTCCCACGGCCGTGGGCAAGTGCCGTTCAACCTTATCCGTCATTGCGAGCGTAGCGAAGCAATCCAGAGTCGGATCGGGACGCCCTGGATTGCTTCGCTCCGCTCGCAATGACGGCATTGTGTTCAGACCGCGGTCTTGCCGTAGTCCTGCCGGGTCACCGGGTGGCTCGACGAAAGGCCGCCGTCCGCAGCGAGCGCCTGCCCGTTGACATAGCTGGCGTCGTCGCTGGCGAGGAACAGCGCGACACGCGCCAGTTCCTCCGCTTTCGCGCCGCGGCGCAACGGGTTGAGGCGGCCGATGCGGTCCAGCTTGCCGGCCTCGCGGGCGTAGTCGAAGGTCGGCCGGGTCATGCCGGTCTCGGTCAGTCCCGGGCAAAGCGCGTTCACCCGCACCCCCGAGCCGGACAGTTGCTGCGCGGCGGTCGTGGCGAGGTTGATGACGCCGGCCTTTGACGCCGAATAGGCCGGCGACCCCGCGCCCGAGCGCAGCCCGGCGACACTGGCGGTCAGCACGATCGCGCCGCCGCCGCGCGCGGCGATCAGTGGCGCGGCGTGCTTCACCGCCAGCCACGGGCCGATCAGATTGACGCGCAGCACCTCGGCGAACAGCGCGACATCGGTGTCGAAGATGTTCGCCATTCCGCCCGAGATGCCGGCGTTGGCGAACATCACGTCGAGACCGCCGAAGCGATCGACCGCAAGCGCGACGGTGCGCGCAACATCGCCTTCGTCGCCCGCATCCATGCGGATCGCCACCGCCACGCCACCCGCGGCGACGATCGTCTGTGCCGTCTCCTCCGCCTGATCGGTGACGTCGGCGACGACCATCTGCCCGCCCTCGACCGCGAACAGCAAGGCCGCCGCGCGACCGATCCCCGAGCCGGCGCCGGTGACGACGATCGACTTGCCCGCGAAGCGCATCATGCGCCTGCCCGCTCGGCAAAATGCCATGCGGCATCGACCAGCCCGCCCATTCGCGCCGCCGTTTCGTGGGCGCGCGGGTTGGCGGCGGTGCCGGTGACGATGCGCTTCTTGATGCCCTGCACGATCCCGGCGAGGCGGAAGAGGTTGAACGTGAAATACCAGTCGAGCGCGATCGGCGCGCTGCGCCCGGTGCGCGCGCAATAGCGCGCCAGCATCTCGGACATCTCCGGGATACCGGTTGTGGGACCAGTGCGGCCGAGCACGCCCGAGCGACCTTCGGGCTCGGTCACCCAGCTCATCAGGAAATAGGTGAGATCGGCGACCGGATCGCCGAGCGTCGACAATTCCCAGTCGAGCACCGCCGCGACGCGCGGCTCGGTACCCGGCGCGAAGCGGAGATTGTCGACGCGGTAATCGCCATGCACGATGCTGGTCCGCTCCTGCGGGGGGACGGTGCGCGGCAGGAAGTCGATGAGCCGCTCCATCGCCGGCATCGGCTCGGTTTCGGCGCCGCGATATTGCTTCGTCCAGCGCGCGACCTGCCGCTCGAAATAATTGCCGGGGCGGCCGTAATCCGCGAGCCCGATCGCAACATGGTCGGTGTTGTGGAGATCGGCGAGCGTATCGATCATCGCCTCGTAATGCGGGCGGCGCTGATCGGGGGCGAGATCGGGCATCGTGCCGTCCCAGATCGTCCGCCCCTCGACCATCGCCATCACGTAGAAGGCCGAGCCGATCACCGCATCGTCCATGCACAGGCCGTATGGGCGCGGCACCGGAAAGCCGGTGGGATGAAGCGCGGCGATCATGCGATATTCGCGATCGACCTGATGCGCGGACGGCAGCAGCGCGCCGACCGGCTTGCGACGCAACACGTAGCTGCCCCGGTCGGTGTCGATGCGATAGGTCGGGTTGGACTGGCCACCCTCCAGTCGGTGCGCTCCGGTGATCGCGCCGGCGCCGGGGACGTGCGCGGCCAGCCAGTCGCCGAGCCGCGCGGTATCGAGGTCGCTCATGCGTATTTGCCGAACTCGTGGCGCGCGATCGCGCGGGCGTGGACCTCGTCCGGACCGTCGGCGAAGCGCAGCGTCCGCATCGACGCCCAGGCATGCGCGAGATCGAAGTCGCTCGACACGCCCGCGCCGCCATGCGCCTGCACCGCATCGTCGAGGATGCGGAGCGCCATGTTGGGCGCCTGCACCTTGATCATCGCGATTTCCTGTTGCGCGGCCTTGTTGCCGGCCTTGTCCATCATGTCGGCGGCCTTGAGGCAGAGCAGCCGCGTCATCTCGATGTCGATCCGCGCGCGGGCGATCCGTTCTTCCCAGACGCTGTGATCGGCAATGCGCTTGCCGAACGCGGCGCGCGAAACGAGCCGGCGCGCCATCGCCTCAATCGCACTTTCCGCGACGCCGATCGTGCGCATGCAATGGTGGATGCGCCCCGGCCCGAGCCGGCCCTGCGCGATCTCGAATCCCCTGCCCTCGCCGAGCAGCATGTTCTCGACCGGCACCCGCACGTCGGTGAAGCTGACCTCACCATGGCCGTGCGGGGCGTGATCGTAGCCGTACACCGACAGCATACGCTCGATCCGCACGCCCGGCGTGTCGAGGGGGACCAGCACCATGCTCTGTTGCTTGTGCCGCGCCGCGCCGGTGTCGGTCTTGCCCATCAGGATACCGATCCGGCACCGAGGGTCGCCGATCCCCGACGACCACCATTTGCGGCCGTTGATGACATAATGGTCGCCGTCGCGGTCGATGCGTGTCTCGATATTCGTCGCGTCGGAGGAGGCGACCGCGGGTTCGGTCATCAGGAAGACCGAACGAATCTCGCCGTTCATCAACGGACGCAGCCATTCCTCCTTTTGCGCCAGCGTGCCGTAGCGATGGAGCACCTCCATGTTGCCGGTATCGGGCGCGGAGCAGTTAAAGCATTCGCTCGCCCAGTCGATGCGGCCCATCTCTTCGGCGCACAGCGCATATTCGAGGTTCGACAGTTGCGTGCCCTCGAACTCGAACGTGTCGTCGACATGGGTCTGACCTGAGTGCGGGGGCATGAAGAAGTTCCACAGCCCGGCAGCCTTCGCCCGCGCCTTCACGTCCTCGATCACGGGCAGCACCTTCCACGGATCGCCGTCGTGATGCTGGCGATCGTGCTCGGCACGGCGCGGCGCGATCTCGCGGGCGACGAATTCGCGTACCCGATCGCGGAAATGCGTCTCGCGCTCGCTGAGGGTGAAATCCACCGCGCTTCCTCTCCATAGCTGTCGGCTAGGCGGTGTAAGCCATACCGGATGTTCGGTAAAGCGGCCGATCACGCGATCCACGCTCTGCGCGAAAAAGGACTGCATCTTCGAAACGAGCCATGCTAACGCTACGTCATGGGGGAAATCACGACCGAAGACACCGGCAGCACGCGGCGCTTTCGCGAGAAGCGCCAGGCGATCCTCGCCGCCGCCGCCGATGCGATCAACGAGCAGAGCGCGAAGGGCATGACCTTCGCCGATGTAGCGCGCCGCGTCGGGCTGAACACGACGAGCGTGACCTATTATTTCAAACGCAAGGAGGATCTGGCTGCCGCCGCGTTCGAGCAGACGCTCGACAGCCTGATGGCGATGCTCGACGATGCCGCGCGCAAGGCGACGCCGCAGGCGCGGGTCGCGCGGATGGTGACGCTCAACGTCGAGCGACTGATGCGGATCGAACGCGGCGAGGAGCGCGCGCTGGCGGTGCTGTCCGACCTGCGCGCGATGGACGAGCCGATGCGCGCGACGCTGATGAACCGCTGGCGCGAGGTGTTCCGGCGGACGCGCGCCTTGTGGGGCAGCGGGCTGTCACGCGCGGCGACCGATCTGGCCGGTGCGCGCGCGCATGTGCTGCTCGAGAACATCTTCTGGCTGCCCTTGTGGCTGCCGCGCTACGAGGTCGATCAATATCCGCGCGCGGCGGCACGGCTGATCGCCTTGCTGCGCGACGGGCTGGCGGTGGACGGCGCAAGCTGGCACCCGGCGGCGGTGGCGCTGCCGCACGACGATCCGGTGCCGGGGCGCGAGGCGTTCCTGCTCGCGGCGACGCGGCTCATCAACGAGCTGGGGTATCGCGGTGCGTCGGTGCAGCGGATCGCGTCGGAGCTGAACGTCACCAAAGGCAGCTTCTACCACCATCTCGACGCCAAGGACGATCTGGTCGTCGCCTGCTACCGCCGCAGCTTCGACACGATCGCGGCGGCGCAGCGGCTGGCCGACGAGCGTGGCGGGAGTTATTGGCAGCGGCTGTGCGACACGGTCGCGACGCTGGTGGCAGTGCAATTCTCGGAGCGCGAGTCGCTGTTGCGCACCACCGCGCTGAGCGGGCTGCCGGCGGGCGAGCGGCAGCAGATGATCGACCGCTCGACGCGGATCGCGCGGCGCTTCGCGGGGACGATGATGGACGGGATCGCCCAGGGCACGGTGCGCCCGGTCGACAGCCTGATCGCCTCGCAGGCGTTGATGGGGATGCTCAACGCCGCATTCGACATGCGCAAATGGGCGTGGAGCATGGAGCGCGACCGCGCGATCCGTTTCTACGCCTCGACGCTGATGTTCGGGATGTTCGACGACCGCGCGCTGGCGGGGTGAGCCGAACGGCGCGCGTCAGACCGGCGTGCCGAACGCCTGCACGCGCGCCGTGATCGCGACCTGGTTGTGCGGCCCACGGCGGCGGGTGAATTCGCGCACCGAACAGCCGAGGAACAAATGGCTGTCACGCAGGAAATGCGACCGGTCCCAATAGCCCGCTGCCTCCAGCGCCGCCGGCCCCGCCTCCGGCTCGGTCAGGACCGTCGTCACCGCGCGCAGGAACCGCGTGCGGCGAAGCAACAGCTTGGGCGTGAAGCCGAAGTTGAAGCGCGTCATCGCCGCCAGCGCGCGCGGTGACATGTCGAGCGCCTCCGCGACCGCTTCGATCCGGGTGGTGGCGGGATCGCGCAACATCTCGCACAAGGTCTCGATCCGCGGATCGGCAGGCGGACGACGATCGAGGCGTGCCTCCAGCCAGGCCTCGAACACGGCGTCGAAGGGCTGATCGCCTTCCAGCGCATCCCGCAGCATGTCCGCCCCGGGATCGATGTCGTCGAGCGCGATGACGCGGTTGGCGAGGCGCGACACGTCGCCGCCGAAAATCTGCGCCCAGCCGAGCGGAAGCAGTCCGACGCCGACCAGTTCCCCGCCGTGGCAGGTCAGGTAGCCGGCATAGCTGGTCGGCCCGGTCAGCGCGACCGTCGGCATCGGATCGATCAGGCGACTGCCGATCCTGAGCGACCAGGACGGGCTGTTGCGCAGCGAGACGCGGATCGTCGCCACGCTGGGAAAGAACGCGTCGCGCAGCTCGCGCGTCGGGCACACCGGCGCGGCGAACCTGTGGTAACCCGTGACGTAGCGCGCCAGCCGCTCCCCAGGCGGAACATAGCGCACGTCGACCATAGCCGCCCCGTTATCTTTCCCCGTCACGTCGCCCCCCAGCAACTGCTTAGCACGGCCTCATAATCTTTTGTTGCGGCGCTGCAAGCATGTGTCGCTTTCCAGCATCGTTTGGACGCGATCTGGGGAACGGACCGAAAGGCCGATGCGATTGGCGTCGCATCGTCACAGGAGCTGAACGCGATGATCGACCTTCATTACTGGCCGACGCCGAACGGACACAAAGTGCTGATCTTCCTTGAGGAAGCGGGGCTGGATCATCAGATACATCCCGTCAACATCGGGGCCGGCGAGCAATTCAGGCCCGAATTCCTGAAGATCGCCCCCAACAACCGGATGCCGGCGATCGTCGATCACGACCCCACCGACGGCGGGGCGCCGATCAGCGTGTTCGAAAGCGGCGCGATCCTGTTGTATCTCGCGCACAAGACCGGACAATTCGGCGGACGCGACCCGCGCGGGCATGTCGACGTGCTGCAATGGCTGATGTGGCAGATGGGCGGGCTCGGCCCGATGCTGGGGCAGAATCACCATTTCACGCGCTTCGCGCCCGAGAAGGTGCCTTATGCGATCGACCGCTACGTCAAGGAAACGACGCGTCTGTATGGCGTGCTCGACCGGCAGCTCGAAGGGCGGACGTTCGTGACCGGAGAGGATTTTACCGTCGCGGACATGGCCTGCCATCCATGGATCCTGCCCGAGGCGCAGGGTCAAGACATGACGAACTTCCCCAATGTCGCCCGGTGGCACGCGACGCTCGCGGCGCGGCCGGCGGTGGCGCGCGCCTATGAACGCGGCAAGGCGGTGGCGGCCGCCAAATAGCCGCGTTGATACAAACCGCGACAGATTTGCTCTCCCACCGACATCTTCGCGCGACGCCCCGGGCGGACAACACGCCGGCCGGGGCGCTGCTCGCCTCATGGGGATGAAGGGGAATTGCGATGAAGACGTGGATCACCGCCGCTGCCTTGGGCGCCGCTGTCCTGGGCGGGCTCGGCGCCGCCAGCGTGCAGGCGCAGTCGATGCCGGCGCCCCCCGCCGGCTCGCCCCCTGCCCCGATGCAGATGCCCGACGGCGACAGCGACGGATTGGTCACCCGCGACGAGGCGGCGGCGGATGCCGACCGAAGGTTCGCGGCGATGGACGCCAACCACGACGGCAAGCTGACCCGCGACGAGCGGCGCGCGTGGCGTGAACAGCGCCGTGCGCCGCCGCCCGGCGACCGGATGGGTGGCCCGGAGCGCCGCCCGCGCCGCGACGTGGACCAGACCCAGGCCGAGTTCCGCGACCGGGCGCTCAAGCGCTTCGACCGGATCGACACCAACCACGACGGGCGCATCGACGCGAAGGAGCGCGAGGCGATGATGCTGATGATGCGCGCCCGGGGCATCGGTCACGGCCGCCCACATGATGGCCCGATGCCGCCGGCCGACGATGCCGGGCCGACCGGCTGACCCCCTTCCCGCAGGACGACGATTGTGTCAGGTGCCGTGACCATGGGCGAAATGCCGCACCTCCTGCTGGTCGATGACGAGCGGTCGATCCGCGAGCCACTGGCCAGCTATCTGACCAAGCAGGGCTTTCGCGTCACCCAGGCGGGAGATGCGGAGGCGGCGCGCACCCGGCTGGCGGCCTATGCGATCGACCTGATCGTGCTGGACATCATGATGCCGGGCGAGGACGGGCTGTCGCTGTGTCGGCATGTTCGCGCGACCGGCGAGACGCCGGTGATCCTGCTGACGGCGAAGAGCGAGGAAACCGACCGGATCGTCGGGCTGGAGATGGGCGCGGACGATTATGTCGTGAAGCCCTTCTCCCCGCGCGAGCTGGCGGCGCGGATCAAGACCGTGCTGCGGCGTACCGCGGGTGGCGGCGGGGTGCGGCACCATGCGCCGGAAAGCGGTTCCTATGCCTTTGCCGGATGGGTGCTGAAGACCGGCGAGCGTGCACTGGTCGACCGCGAGGGCGTTTCGGTGCCGCTGTCGACCGGAGAATACAATCTTCTTCTGGCGCTGGTGCAGCGGCCGCGGCAGGTTTTGACGCGCGATCAGTTGCTCGACCTGACGCAGGGACGCGAAGCCGCCGCATTCGACCGCGCGATCGACAATCAGGTGAGCCGATTGCGCCGCAAGATCGAGCCCGATCCCAAGAACCCCGAGATCATCAAGACGGTGTGGGGCGGCGGCTATGCGCTGTCGACGGACGTGACGCGGCTGTGAAGTGGCGGATGCCCTGGCCACGCAGCCTGGCGGGGCAGATGGCGTTGCTGGTCGCGCTGGCGCTGTTCATGGCGCAGGCGATCAACCTCGCGCTGCTGTTGCGTGAGCGCGGCGCGGTGCGGATGGCGCAGATCACGCGCCCGGCCGCCTATCGCATCGCCGACGCGCTCGATCAGGAAGCCGCCGGGCGGCCGGTGGTGAGCGATCGCGGCCGCGTGCGGCTGGTGCCGCGCGATCCGATCACCGCCGCGATGCAGGCCCAGCCGGCGATGGCGCGCGAGTTGGCGAGTCAGCTTGCGGACATGGGCGTGCGGGTCGCGGCCGTCGATGTCGCGATCGCCAAGCCGTGGCAATATGTCATCCCGCTCAGCCGCTTCGAGCGCCGGATGGCGATGCGCGCCGCGCGCGACGATGGGCCGCGCGACTCGATCGTCATCGCGGTGAAGCGTACCGACGGACGCTGGATGGCGCTGGCGGGCGGGCTGCCGCGCGACGACCTTCGCCTGTTCTGGCGGCTGCTCGGGCAGACGTTGATCCTGTACGTCGTGGTGCTGGTGCCGGTGCTGTGGGTGGCGCGGCGCATCTCGCGCCCGCTGCGCGAACTGGCGGCGGCCGCGCGCGGCTACTCCCCCGCCGCGACGCCCGAGCCGCTGGAAGAAAGCGGGCCGCCGGACGTCTGCGCGGTGATCGCGGCGTTCAACGCGCTGCGGCTGCGCGTCACCGCGATGCTCGACGAGAAGGACCGGATGCTCGGTGCGATCGGCCACGACCTGCGCACCCCGCTCGCCGCGCTGCGGGTGCGGATCGAATCGGTGGAGGACGATCAGGACCGCCTGCGGATGGCGGACACGATCGCCGAGATGAACCGCACGCTCGACGACATCCTCTCACTGGCGCGGCTCGGACGGCCGAGCGAGCCGGAAACCGAGGTCGATCTCGCCGCGCTGGTCGATGCGGTGGTCGAGGACTTTCGCGATCTCGGCGAAGCGGTGACGTTCGAGGAGGCCGAGCGGCTGCGGATGCGCTTGCGGCCGTCGCTGATCCGGCGCGCGGTGCGCAACCTGATCGAGAATGCGGTCAAATATGCCGGGGCGGCGGAGGTGTCGTTGGCGTCGAACGCGCGGATGGCCGCGATCATGGTCGCCGATCGCGGGCCGGGCATCCCGCCCGAGCGGCTCGATCAAGTGTTCGATCCGTTCTTTCGGCTGGAAAGCTCGCGCAACCGGCATACCGGCGGGATCGGGCTGGGGCTCGCGCTGTCGCGGGCGATCGTCGAGGAAGCCGGCGGGCGCATCGTGCTGGCGGCGCGGGAGGGCGGCGGGCTGGTAGCGACGATCACCTTGCCGCGCGCCTAGGACCTGCTCGTCATCCCGGACCTGATCCGGGATCCCGCTTCTTCTTCCGGGATGCGAAAAGAAGCGGGGCCCCGGATCAAGTCCGGGGCGACGGGGTGAACGATCAGCGCAGCGCCTGCGCGACCATCTTGTGCAGCTTGTTGTGGAGCGCGTCGTTGGCGGCGAGGAACTCGTTGCGTTCGATCGCGCGGTCGCCGCCGCGGAAGTCGGTGACGTAGCCGCCGGCTTCCTTGACCAGCAGCATCCCCGCCGCGACGTCCCACAGCTTCAGGTCGCTCTCCCAATAGCCGTCGAACCGCCCCGCCGCGACCCAGGCGAGGTCGAGCGCCGCCGCGCCGAGCCGGCGGATGCCCGCGACCTGCGGCGCGACCGCGCCGAAGATGCGCGTCCATTGCACGAAATCGCCGTGCCCCATGAACGGGATGCCGGTCGCGATCAGTGCCTCGGACGGCTCGCGCCGCGACGACACGCGCAAGCGCTGGTCCTGCAACCATGCGCCGCGGCCCTTTTCGGCCCAGAAGCTCTCGTCGGTCAGCGGCTGATAGACGAGCGCGGTGGTGATCTCGCGCTTGCCGTTCGGCATCGGCTCCTCGACCGCGATCGAGATGCAGAAATGCGGGATGCCGTGGAGGAAGTTCGACGTGCCGTCGAGCGGGTCGATGATGAAGCGCGGCTTGTTCGGATCGCCCTCGATCGTGCCGCCTTCTTCCATGACGAAGCCCCAGTCGGGGCGCGCCTTCGACAGTTCGTCGTACAGCGTCCGTTCGCAGCGCTGGTCGGCCTGGCTGACGAAATCGGCCGGGCCCTTGCGGCTGACCTGCAGGTGCTGGACCTCGTTGAAGTCGCGACGCAGCCGCGGCGCGGCCTTGCGTGCCGCGCGTTCGATGACGGTGAACAGGCCGGAATGGGATGGCATTTGCATTCTCCCCCCTCCCTTTCAAGGGAGGGGATGGGGGTGGGTGGCGTCAGGGTGATACGGTTGTCGTCCCGGAGACGGAGCCCGCATCACGAGCACGCTACCCCTCACCCCAGCCCTCTCCCCGGAGAGGAGAGGGAGTTTCTGGCTGGCCCGCCGCGGGCAAAGCCCGCGTCGTCGGACGCGCGTCGCGCGCCGGCCGGGCGGCCGCCTGTGCGAATAGCTTTCGCTATTCGTCTCAGTCTGCGCGCCGAACGTACGTCTGCTCGTACACGTCGACGACGATCCGCACGCCGGCAGCGATATGCGGCGGCACCATCACGCGCACGCCATTGTCGAGAATCGCGGGCTTGTAGCTCGACGAGGCGGTCTGCCCCTTCACCACCGCATCGGCCTCGACGATCGTCGCCTCGATCGTGTCGGGCAGCTGCACGCTGATCGGCTCTTCGTCATAGAGTTCCATGACGACGTCCATGCCGTCCTGCAGGAAGGCGGCAGCGTCGCCGAGCAGGTCGCGCGGCAGCGTCACCTGATCGTAGGTTTCCTTGTCCATGAAGACCAGCCCGTCGCCGTCGGCGAACAGGAACTGAAAGTCCTTGGTGTCGAGGCGGACGCGCTCGACCGTCTCGGCGGAGCGGAAGCGGACGTTGTTCTTGCGGCCGTCGCGCAGGTTCTTCAGCTCGACCTGCATGTACGCGCCGCCCTTGCCGGGCTGCGTGTGCTGGATCTTGACCGCGCGCCAGATGCCGCCTTCGTACTCGATGATATTGCCGGGACGGATGTCCACGCCGCTGATCTTCATGGGGCTTCGCCTGTGTAAAAAGAGCCGCGGCGCCGGCGGTGATCCGCGGGCGCCGATCGCGGCGGCTTAGCGGTTGGCGCGCGGTTCGGCAAGCAGCGGAAAGGGATCCACCGCCTCCCCCTCGGACCAGCCCTGCGCTGGCGTGGTGCGCAAGACCGAGAAATGCAGGTGCGGCGCGGCGGCATCGGCGTTGCCGGTCGCGCCGACCGTCGCGATCGGCTCGCCGCGCCGGACCACCTGTCCCTCGCTCAGGCCGTCGCGATAGCCGTCGAGATGCGCGTAATAATACATGGTCGCGCCGTCCGTGGAGCGAATGTAGATCGTGCGGCCACCCGCCGCGCTGTCGAACAATTTGTCGACGCGGCCGTCGGCGGCGGCGACCACGGGGGTGCCGCGCGGCGCCATGATGTCGATCGCCTCGTGGTGGCGCGCACCGCCGTCGCGCGGCTGGCCGAAGGTGTCGACCAGCGCGTCGCGCGACACGCCGGCCACCGGCACCAGCAGCTGCCCGCCGATTGCCGCTGGCGGGGCGGACGCCGCGGGGAGCGGCGTCGGCGCAGCGACGGGTGCGCGCGACCCAATCGATACCATCGATGCGAAGCCCGCGCCGAGCAGCACGATGAGCGCGAGGATCGACCAGCCGAGCTTGGTCATCTCAGGCCTGGAACAGCACCGGGGTTCCGCCCTTCACCATCAACGCCACGCGCGCCGCATCCCAGTTGGTGAGGCGGACGCAACCGTTCGACTGCGCACGGCCGATCTGTTCGGGCTCACTGGTGCCGTGGATGCCGTAATGCTCCTTGCTGAGATCGATCCACACGACGCCGACCGGGTTGTTCGGGCCGGGCGGGATGATCTGCGCCTGCTTGCTGTCGGGGACGCCCTTGAGAATCTTCGGGTTCATCTTCCAGTCGGGGTTGGGCGAGACGTGCAGCACCTTCCAGTTGCCGAGCGGCAGCGGATCGCGCGACGAGCCGATCGTCGCGGTATATTGCGCGACCAAATGCCCGTTGTCGTCGAGGACGCGCAGGATGCCGTCCGACTTGTCGACGACGATCTTCGCGGCCTGCGGCACCGCCGCCTCGACGTTGAGCGAGGCGAGAGTCGCACGCCATGCCGGCGTCGCATCGGCGGGATAGGCGCGCGAGGTCGGGAAGGTGTTGGGGACAGTGATCTTCGAGCCGACGCCGATCGTCGTCACGCCGGGGTTCAGCTCGGCCAGCACCTTGGGCGTAGTATGGAAGCGCTCGGCAAGCTTTTCGAGCGGACGGCTGTACGCCATCGACGGCAGCTTGGCCTTTTCTGCATAATCGTCCGGCATCTTCGGGACATAGGGCCCGCGCATCGCGGCGGCGTCGAGCGTCACCTGCATCGTCGGCTGGACGTTGCCGAAGCGGCGCAGTGCGTCGAGCGTCGCGGCATCGGGCTTGCCGGTCACGCGGAGGCCGCGGCTTTCCTGGAAGCCTTTCAGCGCGTTGGTCAGCGACTGCCCGCCGCGCCCGTCGATCACGCCGGGGCCGAAGCCGAGCTTGTCGAGCACGACCTGCATCCGCAGCACCGCGGGGTCGAGCGGCGGGGTCGCGCCCTGTTGCGCCGGGGCGGCGGCGGTGAGCGTCAGGCCGATGAGGCTGGCGACGACGGGGGCGATACGCTTCACGGGCACCTCTCGTATTTCGGTGCCGTAACAACGCGGATAGGGGCGTGCGGGTCCCTGCCTCCTCGTCATCGCGAGCGTAGCGAAGCAATCCAGGGCCACACTCAGGACGCTCTGGATTGCTTCGCTACGCTCGCAATGACGACGGGAAAACGCTTACCCCCTCAGCACCGCATCGAAGGCGCGGATCGCCGCCGCCTCGTCGCCGCCCCACACCGCATGGCTGGCCGCGATGAAGTCGGCGCCGGCGGCGATCAGCGGCGCGGCATTGTCCGGCGTGATCCCACCGATCGCGACCGAGGGCAGCTCGAACAAGGCGTGCCACCACGACAGGATCACCGGCTCGGGTTGATGCTTCACGTCCTTGGTGGTGGTCGGATAGAAGCTGCCGAACGCAACATAGTCAGCGCCCGCCTCACCCGCCTCCATCGCGAGGTGGCGGCTGTCGTGACAGGTGACGCCGATCTGCACCGCCGGGCCGAGCGCTTCGCGCGCCTCGCGCGGGTCGCCGTCCTCCTGCCCGAGGTGCACGCCGTCCGCGCCGAGCCGCTTGGCCAGGCTGACCGAATCGTTGACGATGAACGCGACCTCGCGGTCGGCGCAGATCCGCTGGAGCGGCTCGGCGAGGCGCGCGGCGGTGTGCTGGTCGACGTCCTTGACGCGAAACTGGAACGCCGCGACCGGGCCGGCGTCGAGCGCGCTCTTGAGGCGATCGGGGAAGCCGCCGGTCACGTCGAGCGGCGAGATCAGGTAGAGCTGGCAGGGCGGGCGGCGATCGTCGCGCTTGAAATTGGCGCCGAAATCGGGGTCGAGCGGGCCGAGCGGGTCTTCAGTCATGCGGGGCGCGTAGCGGGTTTGAGGGGGTGGTGGAAGGTTGGTTCACGCAAAGCAGGACGCAGAAGGATTGTTCTGCGGTGGGACGGGGAGGTGCAAAGCAAAGGCGCGCCTGAACATGATCGCGCCCCCCCCCCCCGGGTCGTCATTGCGAGCGTAGCGAAGCAATCCAGGGCGTCCTGGTCCGGCCCTGGATTGCTTCGCTACGCTCGCAATGACGGATCGGGACGGTGCGGCCTCGACTTGTTGCGAACGCGGCTCGGAGACCGTGCCTCACTGCCCCTCACCCCGGCCCTCTCCCCAGAGGGGAGAGGGAGTGTCGGCGGCCTTATTCTTCGCCCTTGTAGATCGACACCAGCTTGTCGAGCATCGCCAGCGCCTCGCCGCGCTCGCGCTGGAAGGTGTTGCGGCCGATGATCGAGCCGTTGCCGCCGCCGTCGCGGATGTCGCGCGCGTCCTGATAAACCGCATCGGTGCCCTTGGCCGCGCCGCCCGAGAAGACGACGATCCGGCGACCCGCGAAGCTCGACTGGACGACGTGGCGGACGCGATCGGCCTGGTTCGACCAGTCGGTGCCCTCGTAGCTCTTCTGCGCCTCGGGCTGTTCGATGTGCGCGCTGGGCAGCTTCACCTTGATGATGTGCGCCCCGAGCAGCGCCGCCATGTGCGCGGCATAGGCGCCGACGTCCAGCGCCAGTTCGCCGTCCTTGCTGAGCTTGCCACCGCGCGGATAGCTCCAGATCACGGTCGCGAGGCCTGCGGCCGCGGCTTCCTCGCGCAGCGCGCGGATCTGCTCCATCGACGCGAAGATGTCGTCGGCGCCGGGATAGATGGTGAAGCCGATCGCCGCGCAGCCGAGCCGCAGCGCGTCCTCGACGCTGCCAGTCTGCGCCTGCGCGATCTGCGTCGCCCAGCTGTTCGAACTGTTGACCTTCAGGATCGTCGGGATCTGCCCCGCGAACGTATCCGCCCCCGCCTCGAGCGCGCCGAGCGGCGCGGCATAGGCCGACAGCCCGGCGTCGATCGCGAGCTGGTAATGGTAATGCGGGTCATAGGCCGGCGGGTTGACCGCGAAGCTACGCGCCGGGCCATGCTCGAAGCCCTGGTCGACCGGCAGGATGATGAGCTTGCCGGTGCCGCCCAGCTTCCCCTGCATCAGGATGCGCGCCAGATTGGCCTTCACCGCCGGGCTGGTGGCTTCATACTTGTCCAGAATCGACTTCACGATCGGCGTCATGGTTTGTTCCTGTCCTGTTGACTTACAAAGCGAGCCAGCGGCGCAGCGCCTGATCGACCTGCTCCATGCGGGTGGCGGAGGCATGGCCGATCACCTTGACGATGCGATGACGGCGGATGCTGGTGATGCGGTCGACCTGCACCTCGCATTCGACGGTGAGGCCGGTATGTTCCTGCGGCGAGATCGTGACGCGGAACAGCACCTCGCCGCCGACGACGGTGGTCAGCGGGCACAAGGTGACGGTGGCATGGCTGTCGTTGAACAGATCGGCCTGCACCACGACGCACGCGCGCGGGCCGCCGCTCGCCCCCTCGGGCGCATCGACCAGCACGATCGCGCCGTGGTGGATTTCGGGCGCATCGCTCACCGCCATGCCGCATCCTCGCGCTCGGCCCGTTCCCAGAAGGCGTAATCTTCCTGCGTGTCGCGGCGCGAGGCGCGCTGCGACTGGCGGCGCGCCTCGCGGCGGAATGCCTCGTCGTGCAGCTCGACGTAACGACGCACCGCTTCGCGAGCGATGTCGCTCTTGCTGCGCCCCTGCGTGCGCGCGACATTGGCGAGCCGTTCTTCGAGTTCCGTATCGAGCCTGACGCCGAGCACCTGCCCCTCCGTTTAACACGTTCAACGTAGGGCTTGTCTGATGATTGCGCAAGCGGGATTATGGTCGGGGGTGTGGAGGTGATCGTCAGCGACACCCAGCCGTCGTCCCGGACTTGATCCGGGGCCCCGCTTCTTTTCCAACGGTGCAAGAAAAAGCGGGATCCCGGATCAAGTCCGGGATGACGAAGAGAGATACCGAACCACTGCCGCGACATCCGGCAGGTCGGGCAGCGCCGGGCCGGGCGGCGGAAGTCCCGCCCTTGCCGCAACGTCGGTGACAAGATCGTCCACCTCGCCGCGATCCATCTTGAGGAAACGCCGCAGCGTGTCCTCGGGGCGCGGCACCACCCCCTCCCCGTACCATGGCGCGATCGCCGCGCGCACCGCCGGGGCGAGGCGCGGGTCGAGGTCGGCGAACACCGCGTCGAAGTCGTCGGCGGTCCATGCCGCGCGCGCCGCGACCGCGCCGCGGACGCGGCGGACCATCGTCCAGTTCACCCACAACATGCCGACGACGTAGAGCGCCGTCAGCGCGGCGACCTTCTGCCAGCCGGTCACGCTCGCGCGATGACGCCCGCTTCGTTGTAGCGCAGCGCCTTCAGCACCGTGTCGACGATCGCCTCGGCATCGAGCCGCGCCTGCGCATATTGCACCTCCGGCTTGTCCTGATCCTGGAACAGATCGGGCAAGCGCATCGTGCGGATCCGCAGACCGGCATCGGTCAGCCCCTCGTCCGACGCCATCGTCAGCACATGCGCGCCGAGCCCGCCGATCGCATTCTCCTCGATCGTGATCGCGACCTCGTGCGTGGTGAGCAGGCGGCGGATCAGCGCCTCGTCGAGCGGCTTGGCGAAGCGCAGGTCGGCGACGGTGGTGCTCAGCCCCTTGGCGTCGAGCGTGTCGGCGGCCTTGAGCGCCTCGGTCAGCCGCGTGCCGAGCGACAGGATCGCGACCTTCTTGCCCTCGCGGACGATCCGACCCTTGCCGATCTCCAGCGCCTTCGGCGTCTCGGGCAAAGCGACACCGGTGCCGTTGCCGCGCGGGTAGCGGACCGCGATCGGCCCCGAATCATGCTCGACACAGGTCTGGACCATATGGACCAGTTCGGCCTCGTCGGCGGCGGCCATCACGACGAAATTGGGGAGCGTCGCCAGATAGGTGACGTCGAAGCTGCCGGCGTGGGTCGCACCGTCCGCGCCGACCAGCCCGGCGCGGTCGATCGCGAAGCGCACCGGCAGGTTCTGGATCGCGACGTCGTGCACGACCTGATCGTAAGCGCGCTGCAGGAAGGTCGAGTAGATCGCGCAGAACGGCCGCATCCCCTGCGCCGCGAGCCCCGCCGCGAACGTGACGGCGTGCTGTTCGGCGATGCCGACGTCGAAGAACCGCTCGGGGTGTGCGGTCGCGAACTTGTCGAGCCCGGTGCCCGACGGCATCGCCGCGGTGATCGCGCAGATGCGATCGTCGGCGTCGGCAGCCTTGCTCAGCGCCTCGCCGAAGACCTTCTGATAGGCTGGCGGTCCCGGCGGCGCCTTGGCCTGCGCACCGGTGATGACGTCGAACTTCTGCACGCCGTGATATTTGTCGGCGGCATTTTCAGCCGGGGCATAGCCCTTGCCCTTCTTGGTCACGACATGGACGAGGATCGGGCCCTCCTCCGCGTCGCGAACGTTCTCGAGCACCGGGATCAGATGGTCGAGATTGTGCCCGTCAATCGGGCCGACATAATAAAGGCCCAGCTCTTCGAAGAGCGTGCCGCCCATCGTCATCCCGCGCGCATATTCATCCGTCTTGCGCGCTGCCGACTGGAAGCGGCGCGGCAACCGCTTGGCGACGCGCTTCATGATCTCGCGCACGCCCAGGAACTCGCGGCTCGACACCATCCGCGACAGATAGGCCGACAGCCCGCCGACCGGCGGCGCGATCGACATGTCGTTGTCGTTGAGGATCACGACCAGCCGGTTGCCCGCCGCCTCGGCGTTGTTCATCGCCTCATAGGCCATGCCCGCCGACATCGCGCCGTCGCCGATCACCGCGATGCCTTTGCCCGGCTTGTCGGCGAGCTTGCTGGCGGTCGCGAAGCCGAGCGCGGCGGAAATCGAGGTCGAGCTGTGCGCCGCGCCGAACGGGTCGTATTCGCTCTCGCTGCGCTTGGTGAAGCCCGACAGCCCCCCGCCCTGCCGCAGCGTGCGGATGCGATCGCGCCGCCCGGTCAGGATCTTGTGCGGATAGCATTGATGGCCGACGTCCCAGATCAGCCGGTCGGTCGGGGTGTCGAAGACATAATGGATCGCGACGGTCAGTTCGACCACCCCAAGCCCCGAGCCGAGATGGCCGCCGGTGACGCCGACCGCCGAGATCGTCTCCTGACGCAACTCGTCGGCGAGCTGGCGTAGCTGTTCCGGCTTCAGTCGGCGGAGATCGGCGGGTGTATCGACGGTGTCGAGCAACGGCGTGTTCGGGACTTCAACCATCTGACCCGAATAGCTGAGCAGGATCAGTGTGTCGATTGCCCGCTTTGCGCGCGTGCCGTCGCGGCACAGTCGGCGCAACGCCCGCGCACCTCTATCACCGGCCGCTCCGCCTCGAACCCGGCCGCGCTGGCGGCGGCGCGCAACCCGCCGGTCAGCGAGTCGTCGTCGAAGTGCGTCGTGCTCCCGCAGCCGTCACAGACCAGGAAGATGCAATCGTGTCGGCAGCCGGGATGCGCGTTGGCGACATAGGCGTTGGCGCTCTCGACGCGCAGCGCCAGGTTGGCGGTCACGAACAGATCGAGGATGCGGTAGATGCTGTTGGCCGCGATCCGCCGCCCCTCGCTCCGCGACAGGGCCTCGGCGATATCATAGGCGGAGGCGGGCTTGGCGAACCCCGACAGCGCCGCATAGACGTTGGCGCGCATCGCAGTCCATTGCTCGCCCGAACGCTCCAGCGTCGCCTTGGCCGCGGCGAGCAGATCGTCGCCGTGCGGTTCGTGATGTGCATGTCGCGCCATGGATGCGATCTAGGCGTCGCGCCAGGCCGCGGCAAGTTCGGGAGCGGGCGGGCAACTCCCCCAACCTGTCATCCCGGACTTGATCCGGGATCCCGCTTCTTACTTCGGTCGCGAAAAGCGGGGCCCCGGATCAAGTCCGGGGCGACGGAGCGAAAACGTCGATCGGTCCTAGCGATGCGCGTGTCGGTTGATCGCATGTCCCGCGGCCAGCACCGCGACGCCGACGATCGTCAGCGCCGATTCGGCCAGATGCCCACCGGCATGGGCGACGAACAGCGCCGCCATCATCAGCGACAATCCGATCGCTCCGAGCACGATCGGCAGCACGCGACGATGCGCGACGATCCCGCGCCCGAAGGCGACGCACCCCAACGCAATCGCCAGCACCAGCCCGGCTTCATGGATCACCGGGCTGCCGAGGATACCGCCTGCGGTCGACAGCACCGCAACGAGGATCGCGGTCGCCAGACAATGCACGACGCACGCTGCCGACAGCCACATGGCGAAACGGTCGAGCCGACCGATCTTGCTATCGTCGCTGAGGTTGCGGGCCATCATGCCGGCAAGTTAGGCGGATCGCCGCGATGTTACAATATCTCATTCTGCATTTTCTTGTCGCGTGACGGAACGCGGGCAGTCGTTTAAGGCGCGCGGATGCGCCACGTACTCGATGTCGAGCGCTCGATCCTCGGCCAGCCCTGGCGCTGGCGGGCGCTGGCCGCGGACCAGCGCGAGGGGTTCGTGCCCGACGATCTGCTCACCCAATTGCTGCTCGCCCGCGGTTGCCCGCGCGAGGCGCTCGACGCGCACAAGCTGCCGTCGATCCGCAGCTTCATGCCCGATCCGTCGATCTTCCGCGACATGGACACCGCTGCCGCACGGCTTGCCGACGCGGTGGAACGCGAGGAATGGATCGCGATCTTCGGCGATTACGACGTCGATGGTGCGACTTCCTCTGCGCTGCTGGTGCTATTGCTGCGCGCGCTGGGGCGCGAGGCGCGCGTCTATATCCCCGACCGGCTGACCGAGGGTTATGGCCCCAATGCCGCCGCGCTGACGCGGCTCGCCGACGAAGGGGCGACGTTGATCGTCACCGTCGACTGCGGGGCGCAGGCGTTCGAGGCGCTCGATGCGGCGCGTTGTGACGTGATCGTCGCGGACCATCACCAATGCGCGACGCAGCTCCCACGCGCGGTCGCGGTCGTCAATCCCAACCGCCGCGACGAGGGCGACGGCGCGCTCCACGGGCATCTCGCCGCGGTAGGCGTCTGCTTCCTGCTCGGCGCGGCACTGCTGCGCGCCTTGCGGACGCGCGGCTATTTCGCCGACCGCGCCGAGCCGAAGCTGCTCGACCTGCTCGATCTGGTCGCGCTGGGCACGGTTGCCGACGTCGCGCAGTTGCGCGGGCTCAACCGTGCCTTCGTCGCGCAGGGGCTGAAGGTGATGGCGCAGCGCCGCAACATCGGGCTGACCGCACTTGCGGAGGCGGCGCGGCTGACGCGTGCGCCGACCGCCAGCGATCTGGGCTTCGCGCTCGGGCCGCGGATCAATGCCGGCGGGCGGGTCGGGCGCGCCGATCTCGGCGTGCGGCTGCTCACCACCACCGACCCTGTCGAGGCGCGCGCGATCGCCACCGAGTTGGACCGGCTGAACGAAGAACGCCGCGCGATCGAGGCGATGGTGCAGGAGGGCGCGGAGGCGATGCTGTGTCACGACCGTGCGGTGTGCGTGGTGGCGGGCGCGGGCTGGCACGCGGGCGTGATCGGGATCGTCGCCGGGCGGCTCAAGGAAAAGCTCGGCCGGCCCGCGATCGTGATCGCGGTGGATGAGGACGGCATCGGCAAGGGCTCGGGCCGATCGATCACCGGTGTCGATATCGGCGCGGCGGTGCTGGCGGCGCGCGAACAGGGCTTGCTGATCGCGGGCGGCGGTCATGCGATGGCGGCGGGGCTGACGATCGCCGCCGATCAGGTCGGCACCTTCGCCGACTGGCTGGACGCGCGGCTGGCCGGCGCGGTGGCGGAGGCGATGGCGGCGCGTGCCTTGCTGTTCGACTCGGTGGTCGCGCCCGGTGGCGTGACGCCGTCGCTGGTCGACGCGCTGGAGGCTGGCGGCCCCTATGGCACCGGCTGGCCCGCGCCGCGCGTCGCGGTCGGCCCGGTGCGTGCGGTCAAGGTCGACGTGGTCGGCAACGGCCATGTTCGCGCGATCGTCGCCGGCGACGACGGCCGCAGCCTCAAGGCAATGGCGTTCCGCGCCGCCGACACCGCGCTCGGGCAGGCGTTGCTGGCGGCAGGTCCGACGCGGCGGCTGTGGCTGGCGGGCCGCGCCAAGCGCGACGACTGGAGCGGGCGCGATGTGGCCGAACTGCACCTCGACGACGCCGCCTGGGCAAATTGATCGCGCCAGACGCTTGACCGCCCGACACAATCCGCCTAGGCGGCTCGGCACCGCAACGAGGCCCCTTCGTCTAGCGGTTAGGACGCGGCCCTTTCACGGCTGAAGCACGGGTTCGATTCCCGTAGGGGTCACCATCCTCGCATCGAGGCGCGGAAATCCAGGATTTACGCCAGCTTCACCGTCCGCAGGTATAGCGAACGGGTATAGAAGCGCATGGTGCAGATGATCACACCCTGGAAACATCCCCAGACCGGCATCTACTATCTCTACAAGGAACTGCCGCCGCATCTGCGGGGCGAGATGGGCCGGCGTCAGGTCCGCCGCTCGCTCAAGACGCGCGATCCGGCGGAGGCCAAGCGGCTTTTCGTTCTGGCCCATGCCGAGCTCGAACAGGAGATGGCCGCCGCCGAAGCGCGGATCGCCGCACAGAAGGTTGCCGACGAAATCTCGCCCGAGCGGGCCAAGATCATCGTCGACGACTTCATCCGCGACCGGCATTCGTCGGGTCGATAGTCACGCTGGCCCACGCTGGGCCTCGTCTGGTGGCTGGAGGACACCGCCCGCCGCGTCTTCAAAACCGACTTCCCCCTCGCCGGCCTGCCGATGGACGACAGTCCGGAAGCACTGGCTGCGAAGCGTGGGGAGCCCGTGCCCGGCGACTGCTGGCTCGACGTCGTCCGTATGTACCCGCCGGCGGAATGGCTGAAAGCCAGCGGCATGGTTCTGGTCGATGTGTTCGAGGACCAGAACCCGCCGATCAAGAGCATCCCGGCCAACGAACTCCTCATCATGCAGGCGTGGAACGCCCGCGTCCTCGAGGACAATGAGCGCCTGCGCGCCGACATCGCTGCACCCCGCCGCACCGCCGTCAAGCCGCGGCTGCGACCGGACCTCCGCTTCCGCGAGCTGCTGCAGCTGTGGAACAAGGAGAACGCGCCGAGGCCGCAGTCCTATGTCAAGGTGGAGCGCGCGACCGAAGATCTGATCGACTATCTCGGCGACATCCCGGTCGAATCCTTTACCTCCGACATGCTGATGGATTATCGCGACGAGGCAAAGAATCTGCCCGCGACCATGCCGCGCGCGGACCGCGCCCTGCCCTTCAACGAGCGCCTGGCGCGCCATGCGCATAGCGGCACGCCGCGCGTCAGTCCGCCGACGTTGAAGAAGCGGGTCGGATCGATCCAGTCGCTGCTCAGCTTCGCGCATCAGCAGCGCTGGATTTCGCAGAATGCCGGCACCGGGGTGAAGATCACCGGCTTCAGCCGGGTGGCGCGGGGTCGCCGCAGCTTCATGCCCGGCGAACTGGCGCAGCTGTTCGCCTCCGACCTGTTCCTGCGGCCGGATCGCCTGCTCGACCGGCGTACCGACGTCAGCGACGTGACACTCTACTGGCTGTTCCTGCTCGGGCTCACGTCGGGCGCGCGACTCGAGGAAGTCGGACAAGCGCGCGTCCAGGACGTGAAGGCCGATGGTGGGATCCTCTACATCGACATCGACGACCTGATGGATGCCGAGGCCGATCCAAACCTGCCCGAGAAGAGCGTAAAAACCACGGGCTCGCGGCGGATCATCCCGATCCACGAGCATGTCCTGACGCTCGGCTTCGAGCGCTACGTGAGCGCGCTGAAGGACGCCGTACACGAAACCCGCTCCGTCTCTGGAACGGATCGCTTCGGCCATTCGGAGGCCACGGACGGCGATGGGTGTATCGTGGTCCCCGACTTCCTCTCCGACCTTGCTGACGGTTTGTCCCGTGCGTTGCGCCAGATCATGCGTCAACGCGGCCATGCGTTGAATCTCGCCGATCGTCATGACCGCGAGAATCGGGGGCAACTTCAGCCCCGGCATCGCCATGGCGGCGGCCGAGCCCGCAGCAGGCGCATCGCCAAGCGCGGGACGGTGCCGCAGCGCCAGTCGGTACTCACGGGACAGAAGAAGCACGTACAATACCGGATCACTGCGCCGCAGCCCGATCAACCAGTGCGCGATCTCGTCGACGGCGAAGGTGAAGCGCTTGCGGAAACACGCTGCTATAGATTCACGATCAAAATCACGTCCTTGCGTTCCCGCGTTCGGCATCAGCCCCATGCTGCGCTCCAACCATGCCGCCAGCATGGAAAAGCTGCGCGGCAGCTCTTCGATCACCCGGCCGCCTACCCTGCCATCGCCCGCACGCAGCCGGGCGAATTGCAGCACGGGGGACCATTGCAGCAGCGGATGGCGAACACCGCCCGGCACCGGAAGCCCGCCCGTTTCCATGGCCGGCATTTCCACCCGCGGGATCAGAGCCTCTGCCAGTTCCTGCGCATCCGGGAAGCGCGCTCCAAGTCCTGACGCCTGCGGTCTTTCAGAGGTCGGATCGTCCTGCGCCGAAATCAGGACAGGCGCCCATTCGACGATGTCCGCACGACCCAACATTCTTTCCGCAAGCAAGTCGCGGCAGGCATGCCGACGAGCGGTACGGCGAATGGGGCATAGATGAGTGTAGATGCTGCGGCGAGCGCCGCGAAAGTGCCGCCAGCGCCAACTCCAAAGCCTAGTGAACCATAAATGGCGCCCGTTCGCAGCTTGGTGGCGTTTGTCGACGCGCGGGAGATTGTCTTGAGGGTCTTTTCGGCCTTGCCGGCTACGCCGACGAGGTCGACGATCTTGGAGCGGATCGTCGGCATCAGCGGAGCTTTTCCATGAACTCGCGCGCATCCGTGACCATGTGCCTGTTGATGCGATTGATCCGGAACGCTTCGCTTGCGAGCCGCCGCAAAGCCATGAAATGCACGAAGCAGGCTGCTGCCGCAGCCGATAGCAGTGCAATCGTTGTGGTAAAAATCGTTAGCCCGACATAGTCTCGGATGCTTGGATACTCGGACCGAAGACGAGCGAACGCGACGACCGCCAGAGCTACGGCGACCGACAAACAAAACGCAGTAGCTAAGTTCCAATAAAGCGACTGAGCTCGCAGCGATTCTCCGGCTTCTTCTAAATCATACTCATAAGCTGCGTTACGAGCGATCTGGTTCTCAAGATCGAGCAAAGTCGGTCTGGATCTTCATACGCCAAGCTGTCGGACTGCATAACGCTCTCCTTCGGTCGTGATTTTCTACTAACCAATCGATCGCCAGGAAAGGGCGAGTTGCATCGTATCTGGGCTATTCCTCTGATGGGAATCGTGGCTCCGCACCCGCAAAAGACCCTCTTGTTCGACCGCCGTGCCGAGAGGCGGCGCTGCCGGACCAAATGGGGAAGGAATGGCGGGTTTCGGCACAGCCGGCCATTCACACGCGCTCGCCGGAACGGCTTGAGTTGGTCGAGAGCCGACCGGCGACTTTGAGCTGCGAGGACCCAATCCCGGCCATTCGCGACATATTTATCGCTTCCCAGCTGCGGCCATTCGTTCATCTCAATCTCTACTGCTCACCCAAGTTTGAGGACGAACCAATGGCCATGCGGACTGTTCAAGCAGCCACTGAGGTCGCCGGAGGCGCCATCGTTCACAAATCTAGGATGAGAGGCCAAGTAGGCGCCGATATTCCGACTCGGCGAACCCGTAGGTGTCGCCAGCTAGTCTCAGCAGCCGCTCCCTATCACGCACGATCACACGCCCGCGTACGGAGCGGACAGCCTCATCCTCTTCAAGCTTGTGCAGGGCGTCGGTTACGCTGCTGCGACGGACACCGAGCATGAGCCTGAACTCCTCGTGCGTCATGCAGATGTCGTCCTCGCGTACTCGGTCGTGGTAGAGCAGGATCCATCGCGCCATTCGCCGCTCGAATCGAATGCGCGAGCGACGAGACGATCGTTCTGGACATCTGGGTCATGACCACGTCGACGAAGCGGAGCAGGACGGTTCGAATCGTCGGACATTCGATCAGTATTCCGTGCAATGCTGCGGCCGGCAACCTCATCGCCGTGCCGTGTTCGGCCCTCATCACCACGTCATGCGACCAGCGCTCGTTGCCAAGTAGCAACTGCCAACCGATGAACCCCTCGCTTCCGACTAGCGCGACCGCGTAGCGGCGGTCGCCCTCGAGCGAGTCGAGTATCGCAGCGATCCCGGTCAACGGGAAGCAGATGCTGTCTGCCGTATCGCCGGCGCGCGCGATCATGTCGCCGTTGCGAAACGGCACCACTTCCAGATGCGGCACAAGGGCGGTGCGGTCAGCCTCGTCTAAAAGACGTAGCAGGGCATTTCCTTGAAACGGTAGCGCGTTTGACCTGCGCGTGCCATCCACCATCGAAGCCATGTCATCCATGCCGCTGCCCATACTGCACAACCTCGCTGCCCAAACGCTTGGGTCTACTTTCGTACCGAAACGCTGAAGGTCGCCCAATGGTTGGGAAACGGATAGTTGCAGGAGGGATATTTGCGCAGAAACATTTCCATGCTGATCGCTGCGTCGACCGTGATCGCAGGTGTTCCAGCTTTGGCGCAGTCGACACGCTCGGTTACCGCCCCTCCTCCGCCACCGCCGCCCGCGTCATCCGTGCAGCCCCCGAAGGCCGCACCCGACATGCAGTCGGTCTTGGACGCACTTGCGTCGCTCGGCGGCAAGCCGATCGAGACGCTCACGCCTGCGGATGCCCGCATGCAGCCCTCGGCTGCGGACGGAGCCAAGGCGGCGATGCAGAAGAAGGGGATGTCGACCGCGCCCGATCCCTCGGTCACGACGCAGGACCTGCCGTACGGCAGCGACCCCAAGCAGTTCGCCCGCATCTACAAGCCGGCCGGTGCGCCAACGGGTGGTAAACCCATGCCGGTCATCGTCTACTACCATGGTGGTGGTTGGGTCATCGCCGATGTCGGCACCTACGATGCTGCGCCGCGGGCCATGGCCAAGGCGCTCAACGCGATCGTCGTGTCGGTCGAGTACCGCCATGCGCCCGAATTCAAGTTTCCGGCGCAGCATGACGATGCGGCCGCTGCCTATCGCTGGACGCTGCAGAATGCGGCGAGCTGGGGCGGCGACCCTGCGCGGATCGCCACGGTAGGCGAAAGCGCCGGCGGCAACCTTGCGGTCGCGACCGCGATCTACGCGCGCGACAACGGCCTGACGCTGCCGCGACACATCGTCTCGGTCTATCCGATCGCGAACAGCAGCATGACGCTGCCCTCGCGTAAGGATTCGGCGAACGCGAAGCCGCTTAATGCCGCGATGCTGCCGTGGTTCGGCTATTACTATCAGACGAGCAAGGCCGATGCGCAGGATCCGCGCCTGAACCTGGTTGCCGCGGATCTGCGTGGTCTGCCACCGACGACGATCATCAACGCGCAGATCGATCCGCTGCGCTCGGATGGCGAGACGTTGGCGGCCGCGCTGCGGGCGGCGGGCGATAAGGTCGAGCACAAGACTTATCCAGGCGTGACCCATGAGTTCTTCGGCATGGCCAAGGTCGTGAACGGCGCCAAGCAGGCGAACGACCTTGCGGTTGCTCGACTGCGAGCAGCGTTCGCGACGCCCGCGCCCCGGCGTTGAGCCCACGGAGCGGCGGCCTATCGGTCGCCGCCCCTCCTCTGTTCGATAGGATTTGCGACCATGACCCAAGCACCAGTCCGCTACTCCACCGACGTCGAGAACGTGAAGTCGGAAGAGGCCGAGACGATCGCGCAGCTCAACCAGACGTTCGACAAGATCCTCGAAAAGACGGCGGAGGACTATGATCACGCCGTCCGCTCGGTCCACGCCAAAGCGCACGGCTTCCTCGAGGGGACGCTCACCGTCCGTGACGGCCTTCCCCCTGAGCTGACCCAAGGCATGTTCGCCACCCCGGGCGAGCACAAGATCGTCATGCGCTTCTCGACCAACGCCGGCGACACTCTGCCGGACACCATCAGCCTGCCGCGTGGTCTGGCACTGAAGGTCATAGACGTCGAAGGCGAGCGCCTGCCCGGTGCCGACGGACAGACGCAGGACTTCGTCATGGTGAACGGCCCGGTCTTCCAGAACAAGACCGCAGACCAGTTCCTGGGCAACCTGAAGCTCCTGGCAGGCACGACCGATAAGCTCGAGGGCACCAAGGAGGCGATGTCGAAGGTGCTGCGCGGCGTGAACACTGTGCTGAGCGCGGTCGGTATCGAGAGCCCGAAGGTACAGACGCTCGGCGGGGCGCCCAACTCAGATCCGCTCGGAGAGACCTACTTCAGCGTCACGCCGTTCCGCTACGGCGACTACATCGGCAAATTCGCGGTCTTCCCCGTGTCCAAGGATCTGACCGATCAGACCGACACCACGATCGACGCGGCCGGCCGCCCGGACGCCCTCCGGGACGTGATCCGCTCCGAGACGCAGGTGTTTGATATGGAGTGGGAACTGCGTGTGCAGCTGTGCCGCGACCTCGACAAGCAGCCGATCGAGGACCCCACCACCGAGTGGAAGCAGGAAGATGCGCCATTCCAGACCGTAGCGACGATCCGAGCGGCCAAGCAGGACAGTTTAACTGAGGACAAGTTCCAGCAGATCAACGAGGAAATGCGCTTCTCTATCTGGACCGGTCTTGCCGCGCACCAGCCGCTCGGCAACATCAATCGGGCACGCAACGAGACCTACCGCCACTCCGCCGACTTCCGCGCTCGCGTAAACGGCTGCCCCTACCACGAGCCAGTTGGCGGTCGCGCCTGACCGGCGAAGGTGGCGTTCGGTCCCTTGACGCTGACCGTGGGCAGATCGGCTGGGAGGCGAATTGGGCGCTTGGTCGTTCTGAACGCCGTCGCGTCGATGTTTGCACACCAGAGGTGAAGCGGCGGAGCCGACGAAACGTCCGCAAAGGTTTGAACCGCCAGGAGGCTGACGAATGCCGATGATTACCGCTGGCGACCTCAACATGGAGGTGTCGCTTCACGGTGCGGAGCAGGGACAACCATTGCTCCTCATCCATGGCTGGCCGGATGATGCGTCGACGTGGGATCAGGTGGCGTCCGCTCTGGCGGCGGAAGGGTTCCGCGTCATCGTCCCTACGTTGCGTGGGTTCGGCGCCACCCGCTTCCTTGACGACGATATCCCCCGCACCGGCAACAGCGCGATGCTGGCGACCGACATGATCGCGCTGCTCGACGCGCTCGGCATCGACTGCTTCATGGTCGCCGGGCACGACTGGGGATCGAACACCGCCGAGGCGCTTGCGGTCGGGTGGCCCGATCGGGTGGAGCGGATGGCGATGCTGTCGACCCCGCCCCGGCTCGGCGGCATGCCGACGCCACCATTCGAGCAGACTCAGCGGCAATGGTATCACTGGTTCATGGCGACCGCGCGCGGGGCAGAAGCGATACGTGCAGACCGGCGCGGGTTCACCCATCTGCATTGGGTCAATTGGTCGCCACCGGGATGGTTCGACGAGGTGACATTCGACCGTGTCGCCCGGTCGTTCGACAATCTCGACTGGGTCGACGTGACGCTCCATAGCTATCGTGCACGCTGGGACGAAGCGGAACCCGATCCACGAAGCGCCTGGCTGGAGGACAAGGTCAAGGCGACCAAGACCTTGTCGCTGCCGACGCTCTACATCCATGGCGATGCCGATGGCGTGAATCCGCCCTCGACTGCTGAAGACGTACCCTCGAAATTCGCCGGCCCGTTCGCGCGCATGACCATGACCGGGGTCGGCCATTTTCCGCAGCGCGAGAACCCACAAGCGGTGGTGCGCCACCTCCTTACCCTCTTCGCCGGCGATCCCGCCGCGCTCACCGATACGATCGACAGGAGCCTGACCATTAAAAAAGCCGCACCTTATGCCGCCGGGATTGCCGCCATCGGCCTGGTTGCCGCTGCCGCAGCCGGCGTCGCCCATGCCCAAGGACGCAGCGCACAGCTGACGCAGGTGGCGCAGTTCGACCATCAGGCGACCGGCGTCGCCGTGACCGAGGATGGCCGTCGTTTCGTCAACTTCCCCCGCTGGACCGACGACGCACCGATCTCGGTTGCCGAGGTAATGAAGGACGGCAGCTTGCGCCCTTATCCCAACGCCAAGTGGAACAGTTGGCGCAACGCCCGCGCCAACGAACTGCCAGTCGGCGACTATTTCGTCTGCGTGCAGTCGATCGTCCCCGATGGCCATGGCAACCTCTGGGTGCTGGATCCCGGTGCGCCGGGCAACGAGAAGATCCTCGAAGGTGCCCCGAAACTCGTCCGCATCGATCTGGCATCGAACACGGTGACGAAGACGATCCTGGTCCCCGGCGACGTCGCCCTGCAGGGCACCTACCTCAACGACATCCGCTTCTCGCCTGACGGCAAGACCGGCTACATCACCGACAGCGGCACGCGCGGCGCGATCATCGTCGTCGACCTGGAAAGCGGCAAGAGCCACCGCGCGCTCGACGGGCACGCCTCGACGCAGATCGACAAGACGGTGAAGGTCACGCTCGACGGCAAGCCGCTCGTCCGTCCCGATGGCCGCCAGCCAGCCTTCGCCGCCGATGGCATCGCGATCTCCAAAGACGGCAAGACGCTGTACTACCAGGCGCTGACCGGAAAGACGCTGTACGCGATCGACACCGCCAAGCTGGGGTCGGACATCAGTGAGGCCGACAGGGCGGCAGCTGTGAAGACGGTCGCGCAGACCCACGTCGCTGATGGCCTATGGATGAGCAAGGCAGGCGTGCTCTACCTAACCTCGCCCACTGACTATGCCATCAAGCGGCTGAACGGCACGACCGTCGAGACGGTGCTGACCGATCGCCGCCTGCGCTGGCCCGACACCTTTTCCGAAGGGCGCGACGGGACGATGTACGTCACCGCCAGTCATATCCAGGACACGAACTGGTTCACGCCCGGCGCACCGCCGTCGATCAGGACGCAACTGTTCTCCTTCGCGCCCGCCAAGTGATCGGACATCCCATGACCTACCTGCGCTATTCGCCCGACATCGAAACACCAGAGCCCGACGAACAGGAGAACATCGACGGCATCATCCAGGGCATGACCCAGGAGAGCCAGACGGTCGAAAAGCGTGACGGGCACGCCGTGCGGGCGAGCCATGCCAAGAGCACGGCTTGCGTGATCGGCCAGCTCATCGTCGCGCCCGGGTTGCCGCCCGAACTCGCACAGGGCCTATTCGCGGAACCCGGCGCGTTCGATGTTGCCGTCCGCTTCGCGCAAGGACCCGGTGAAAAGCTCGGCGATCGCGTCTCGACCCATCGTGGCATGTCGATCAAGGTGTTCGGCGTCGAGGGCGCGAAGCTGCCCGGCCATGATGCACCGACGCAGAACTTCGTCCTCGCCAGTGGCACGACCTTCCCTGCGGGGACCGCCGCGGGTTTTCTCTCGCAAGCCAAGAAGATAGGCTTGGCGGTTCCCATGCACGAGGGCGTGAAGAGCGCGGCCGCCTCTGTCGCCCGCAACATCAACAAGGTACTGGATGCGGTCGGCGCGGGTCCAAGCCCGACGCTGGACTTCTATGGCCACCCCTTCAGCCACCCGTTGGTCGAGGCATATTTCAGCCAGTGCCCGGTGCGCTTCGGCGACCATGTCGCCAAGATCGGGGCCTTTCCCGTTTCAACCGAGCAGCGGGCGCTCGCCGATTGGCAGCTCGACCCGCATCAGGATGAGGATGGCTTTCGCCATGCCGCGGTCGATTACTTCGAGGGCAACGATGCGGTGTTCGAGCTTCGGGCGCAGTTATGGACCGATGCCGGGACGCAGCCCATCGAAGACACCTCCGTCGACTGGCCGACGAACGAAAGCGCGTACCGCACCGTCGCCACGATCCGACTGCCGCGGCAGTCGGCATATAGTCCCGATCGCGTCCGCTACTTCGACGAGGTGATGACGTTCCGCCCGGCCCATAGCCTGGAAGTGCATCGCCCGCTGGGCGGCGTGATGCGCGCACGCATGCAGGTCTACCAGGCGCTAAGTGACTTCCGCCATCATGAAAACGGCATCGCGGCCGCCAACACCCGCAACATCCGGGACATCCCAGCCTGAGCTGGGACGCCAGTGCTGATCAGAGTGAGAGGACAATCATGAAGCTGGAAGGCAACCACGACGCTCAGGCGGAGAACGCGTAATGGCGCGCTTTTCCAACAAGGTCATCGTCATCACTGGTGCCGCCTCGGGGATCGGTGAAAGCGCCGCGCGCCGCTTCGCTGAGGAAGGCGCAACGCTGGTGTTAGGCGACATCGACAAGGCCGCGCTCGACAAGTTGGCGGGCGAGCTGCACGGCACAGTCGAAACCCGCGAGACCGACGTGTCGGACCGCGCGACATGCGAGGCGCTCGTCCAGGCTGCGGTCGATCGCTTTAGTCGGATCGACGTGCTGGTCAACGACGCCGGCGTCGATCATCTGGGCAAGGTCGACGAGGGCGACTTCGCCGAATTCACCAAGGTGATCGAGACCGACCTATACGGCGTCGTTCACATGAGCCGGGCTGCGATCCCCTATCTGCGCCAGTCGAAAGGCTGCATTGTCAACGTCTCATCGGTGTCCGGGCTGGGCGGCGACTGGAACCACAGCTTCTATTGCGCGGCAAAGGGGGCGGTGAGCAACTTCACCCGTGCGCTGGCGATGGACGAGGCGAAGCACGGCGTCCGCGTGAACGCGGTCAACCCGTCGCTCACCTACACCGCGCTGACCGCGGGCATGAAGGAACAGCCTGAGCTCATCGCCAAGTTCGAGGAACGCATCCCGTTGGGCCGCGGCGCCGAGCCCGCCGACATCTCGGGGGCGATCGCGTTCCTGGCGAGCGAGGATGCGAATTTTGTGACGGGCGTGAACCTGCCGGTCGATGGCGGCCTTACTGCCTCAAACGGGCAACCGCCGCTGTCATGATGAATGTGAGGCGGGCCCTTGCGCCCGCCCGCTATTCGGGATTGGACTATGCCGCTGGTGCCAGATTTACCTCAGCCAAATTGCTCAAGCCGATGGAGTCCGTCGCAGCAATTTTGACCCACTTTCAGCCATTCGCGGCTGACTTTGCGCCTTCCAAAAACTGCCGGGCGTTCATCTCCAAGATCAAGTGAATTGACCGCTTCCGACAGGCGGTCGCGGGTGGCCGTGCTTTTGGAGTGAACCTTTCGCGATTTGCGCTAATTGCGTTTCACCGTCAGTATCCCACTATGCCGACCGGCCGAGCCAACCTCGCGGACATCGCCTACTTCTTGGCTTTGGCGCGTCACCGTAGCTTTCGACGGGCCGGGCTGGAGCTGGGGGTCAGCGCCTCCGCACTCAGCCATTCGCTTAAGGGACTTGAGGCACGGATCGGTGTTCGGCTGCTCAATCGCACCAGCCGCAGCGTCACGCTGACTGTGGCGGGCGAGGAGCTGCGTGCGTCTCTGACCGGACCGTTCGACGCGATCGACGATGCGATGGAGCAGCTCGGCCGCTACCGCGACGAGCCCGCCGGCCGCATCCGCCTCAACATCATGGACCAGGCGAGCGCGCTGCTGCTCGCTCCCGTGCTGCCGGTGTTCGTGAACCGTTACCCCGGCATTGAGATCGACGTAGCCACCTCCAACCACCTCGTCGACGTCGTGGCGCACGGCGCCGACGCTGGCATACGTTGGGGCGGGACGGTGCCGGAGGATATGGTGGCGCAGCGCCTGTCCGCCGATGTGCGCTGGGTAGTGGTGGGCTCACCCGCCTACCTCGAGCAGCACGGCGCACCGTCGCACCCGCGTGACCTCGCCGCCCACCGCTGCCTGCGGCTGCGGCTCGGCGACGGCAGCACCTACCATTGGGAGTTCGAGCGCGATGGCGAGGAGATCGCGGTGGACGTGCCCGGCGCGATCACGCTCGACGAGACCCAATTCGCGCTGATGCTAGCAATCGGCGGGGCGGCGTTGGCCTATCTGCCCGAGCCCATAGTAGCGCCGCTGGTGGCGGACGGCCGGCTGCGCCTGGTGCTGGGCGACTGGGCGGCGCTGGGTGCGGGCTTCCATATCTACTACCCCGGTCGGCGCCAGCTCCCGACGGGGCTGCGCCTGTTGATCGATCTGATCCGGGAGATGCAGCCGCTCGGCCTGTAGCCCACGCGATCGTTGAACGCGGCTCACCGCCGCATCGCACCGATCGGGGATAATAGCGGCGCTCCACGCGGCCTACATCGGGGTTATCCAACACGGGCCCTGCCCGTGGCACCCGATCACGGAGCGACCCATGGCGACCAAGGCCATCTCCCAACCCGCAAGCGCACCTGCGGCGCATCCCGCCGCAGCGACCCAAGGCTGGAGCGCGGTCTTCGCGTTGACGCTGTGCGTGTCGACGCTGATCGCATCGGAGTTCATGCCGGTCAGCCTCCTTACCCCGATCGCGTCCGGCCTCCACCTGACGGAGGGCGCAGCTGGCCAGGCGATCGCCATCTCCGGCCTGTTTGCGGTGCTGACCAGTCTGTCGATCGCGACGCTCACCCGCGGCATCGACCGCCGCACGCTGCTGCTCGGCCTTACCCTCGTCATGCTCGCATCGGGCCTGACGGTCGCGCTCGCTCCCAACTACCTCGTGTTCATGACCGGCCGCGCCTTGATCGGCGTCGTCATCGGCGGCTTCTGGTCAATGTCGGCCGCCACGGTCATGCGGCTGGTGCCTGAGGACCAAGTGCCGCGCGCGCTCGGCTTCCTCAATGGCGGCAACGCACTCGCCACCACGATCGCGGCGCCGCTCGGCAGCTTTCTCGGACAGTATATCGGCTGGCGCGGCGCGTTCTTCGTCGTGGTGCCGCTCGCCGCGATCACCTTCGCGTGGCAGTGGCTGACGCTGCCGACGATGCCGTCGGACCGCGCGTCCGACGGAGCGAGCGCGCTGGGCGTGCTGCGCCGCCCGACCGCGCGGATCGGCGCCGCGGCGGTGGCGCTGCTGTTCGCCGGGCAGTTCGCGCTGTTCACCTATGTGCGGCCATTCCTGGAGAGCACGACGCACCTCGGCGTCTCCACTCTATCGCTCGTCCTGCTGCTGATGGGTGCGGGCGGCCTCGCCGGTACCTGGCTGTTCGGCCGCCTCGCGGCGCGTAGCCTGTCGGCTACGTTGATCCTCGCGCCCGCCGTGCTCGCCGTCCTCGCCTGCGCATTGGTAGCGCTGGGTACCTTCGCTCTCCCCACTGCGATCCTGCTCACCTTGTGGGGCGTGGTCGGCACCGGCGCGCCGGTGGCCTGGTGGACCTGGGTCGCGCGCCGTTTCCCAGACGACGCAGAGGCAGGCGGCGGAATGCTGGTCGCAGTAGTCCAGCTCGCCGTCACGGCGGGTGCGGCAGGCGGAGGTCTGCTGTTCGACGCCGGCGGCCATCGCGCGACCTTCCTTGCCAGCGCGGCCGTGCTCGCCGTGGCCGCGCTGCTGGCGGTGCTGGACGGCCGGGTTGTGGCGACCACACCTGGAGAGACCCCGTGATGCTCCTGCTCGCAGTTCTCGCGCTGACGGCTGCCGACAGTTCCACGCCCGCTCCCATCTACCAGAGGACCGACGTCATGGAGATCACCCGCAAGGCCGACATGCAGACGGTTGACGGGACCGCCGACTATTTCACCGGAAAGGTCACCATCACCGGCCAGTTCCAGCGACCCGACCCGTCGCGCGTCAGCGGCGCGATCGCCCGGTTCGAGCCGGGCGCGCGCACCGCCTGGCACGCTCATCCCGCCGGCCAGACGCTGATCGTCACCGACGGCGTCGGCTGGACCCAGGTCGCGGGCGGCCCCAAGCTCGAGTTCCACGCCGGCGACGTGCTGTGGTGCCCGGCCGATCGGAAGCACTGGCATGGTGCCACGCCGCACGAAGCCATGACCCACATCGCCATTCAGGAGACGGTGAACGGCTCGCCAGTCACCTGGATGGAGAAGGTGACGGACGAGGAGTACCTCGCCCCGCTCGGCAAGGAGTGACCCCGTACCGCACGTGATCGTCAAGCTCTGGCCGGGGAAGAGTGCGGCGCAGAAGCGCGCTGTCCGACGCCATCGTCCGCGGCGTCACCGACACCCTCGGCTACGGCAACGACGCCGTGTCGGTCAGGTTCGAGGAGGTGCCGGCGGGCGAATGGTCCGCCCGCGTCTACGGCCCCGACATCCAGGACCGCTGGGCCGAGCTCACCAAGCTGCCGGGCTACGACCCGGGCGCGAAACGACAGGCCGAGCCTGCAATCATGGAGAAGTGAACATGGACTATACCCATCTCGGCCGGACCGGCCTTCGGGTCAGCCGCCTCGTGCTCGGCACGATGAACTTCGGCGAGCTAACCGACGAAGCCACCAGCTTCGTGATCATGGACGAGGCGCTCGACGCCGGCATCAACATATTCGACACCGCCGACGTCTATGGCGGCCCGCAGAAGCCGGACAGGGCGAAGGGCTACGGCATCTCGGAGGAGATCATCGGTCGCTGGTTAGCGCAGGGCGGCGGCCGGCGCGATCGCATCGCGCTCGCGACCAAGGTCTACCAGCCGATGGAGACCGGGCCAAACGACAAGTACCTGTCCGCCTACCATATCCGCCGCGCCTGCGAGGCGAGCCTGAAGCGGCTGCAGACCGATCACATCGACCTCTACCAGATGCACCACGTCGACCGGGCGACTCCTTGGGAAGAGGTGTGGCAGGCGATGGAGCAGCTCATCCGCGAGGGGAAAATCACCTATGTCGGCTCGAGCAACTTCGCCGGGTGGGATATCGCGACGGCGCAGATGACGGCCGCCCACCGGAACGGTCTCGGCCTCGCTTCCGAGCAGAGCCTTTACAACCTCACCCAGCGCACGGTCGAGCTGGAGGTGATCCCGGCGCTTCGCCACTTCGGCATCGGTCTGATCCCGTGGAGCCCGATCGGCATGGGCCTGCTCGGCGGCGTCCTAAAGAAGGCCGAGGGGGGGCGCCGCGGCTCGCCAGCGTTGCAGCAGCAGATCGAGGCCAAGCGTTCGCAGCTCGAAGCCTATGAGAGCCTGTGCGACCAGATCGGGGAAACTCCGGCCAACGTGGCGCTCGCTTGGCTGCTCCACAATCCGGTCGTCACGGCGGCGATCAGCGGCCCGCGTACCGTCGAGCAGCTTCGGGCCAACCTCAAGGCGCCGGAGGTAAAGCTCGCCGAAGAGACGCTCGCGAAGTTGGACGAGATCTGGCCCGGGCCGGGCGGTGAGGCACCCGTCGCTTACGCTTGGTGACGTGCGAAAAGAAGCGACGGCCAGACGAAGATCATCTCGCGCAGCACGTGTGGCCGGTCGATCACCCGGATCGGCGGCATCACTGAGGACCTGACGCGCGAGGACGTTCGACAAGCCTATATCGTTGGAGCCCAGGCGGGTGCGGTTCGCAAGTTGGCCGGCTTCGTCCGGAGCCTCGGCTATCGCGTGCGCACCTTCGACGATGCTTCCGCCATTCTCGACATCGCCGCGGTCCTCTCGCCTGGTTGCGTGCTTGTGGACGTCCGCAAGAGCAAGGACGATGGCTTGGCCATACCCCGCGAACTGAAAGCGCGCTCGATCACGCTGCCTACGATCGTGCTGGATGCACCCGCTATGAGTGCCGCCGCGGGCGTCGCTGCCATGAAGGCCGGCGCCCTGGACTATGTTGCCGTCACGGACGATGCCGCCTTCCACACCGCACTCGAGATCGCGATGACCGAATGCCACGGTGCGATGCGTCCGCCAACGCGCGACGAGAACGCCGGTGCCCGCGTCGCACGCCTGTCACCGCGCGAGCGCGAAGTTCTGGTCGGTCTTGTGGACGGGGGCACCAACAAGGTCATCGGGCAGAAGCTCGGGATCAGCCGGCGGACCGTCGAATTGCACCGCGCGCAGGTTATGAACCGTGTCAACGCCCGGACATTGAGCGAACTGCTGCAGATCGCGCTAGCTGCGGGGATTGTGCCGACCTCGCAGGGTGAGCCTGCCCCTTACTGATAAGCCCGGACGGCGTATGCTTCTTTGGGCCAGACGCGCTCTGATACCTTTTCTCAATATGAGATAATTGGCATCCGTAGCTCGAACGCCTTCGATCCTGGTGGGGGCGGGATGAAAAGCCCACCGATGGAGGCCATCAACCGCTTCGACAGCCCCATACCCAGTCCCGTGTTGCTATCCACCGCCCCGGCAAACGGCACTCCATCGTCTTCCACGATGATGACCAGATCGCCAGCGCCAGTTCTACTGATCATTACCCGTATGATCCCCGAACCGCCCTCCCGAAATGCATGCTTGATCGCGTTCGTGGTCAGCTCGTTTACTACGAGAGCGAGTGTAGTTGGGCATCGGTGATCGCTTCCGTCGTCGGCTTTGCCCTTCGCGGTGCAGGTATCCAATGGAAACTAGCACTGCCTCGCCATCGCGGCTGATGCCCACCCCTAGCGCTCGACCAGCACTTCTCGCCCAACGACCCACTTCCGGTCATTCAGCATGGCCTTGCCATTTCCGGATTTCTGCCGTTCGTTCACCTTGCAAAGGCGTCCCGTTCACTGCCAAATCGGATGATCGAACGCCTAGCTTAGCAGGTCAGCAATCGCACTTTGGAGGCTGTGAACGTTTCGAACCGACACGGCCGGGAGCTTCCGCGCCTGGGCGGGCACGATCGGTGAATCGTCGAGATTGAACAGCCACACCTTCGTTTTGCCAAGCGCCTCTCGACTGAGCGCAATATCGAGTTCGTCATAGCACCAAGGACTCTGTGCGTAGGAGCGGCTCCACATTATGACGAAGGTATCGCTACGGCCAATCGCCTGTTCGATCGAGGCCGGCACCATCCGGTCTGGTCCGATCTCGTTGTCCCCAAAGATGACCTCAAGACCCCGGCCTTTGAGGATGCCCGCGATAGCCGAGGCATAGGAAGCATCCTGCCGTGCGACGCTGACGAAGATCGTCTTCGGTCGGCCGCCACCGCTTGTCGACTGCAGTACTCGATCGACCGTAAGCCGATTGACGATCTCGACGGTCCTCTCGACCCCTTCGGCATCGTTAAGCATCGACACGTCGAAGCCTGGGTGAAGACGAGCTCAATCACGCCGTCGAAACGCGCGGAGAGCCGCGCCCCCGAGAAAAGCGAAAGGAACGATCGGCAGACCCTTTGCTTCCGCGAGATGAAGAAGTGTGTTCGCGGTTTTCGAAACCTTTCCGCCGAGAGCCACTACAATGTCGGCGCGCTCAAGCGCTTGGAGCTGAGCCAGCAACCAAGCTTGAAACCACGAATCTCCGTCATCCTTTTCCGGACCAGGGTAATTCCAATCCTGGATAACGAGGTTCGGCCGACCCAAGGTTTGCCGAAGCAGCTGGCGCTTTTCATCGACCTTCGGGTTCGCGGGGCAGTGAAAGTGAATAACCCCACCGGCCCTCGCGTCCGCGTATCCCATGGCGGTGTAATAGTCGGCCGAGTCCGGAAACGGGCTACAGACGACGAGCTGCGCGCCCGCTTTAGCGAGGGCTGTACCCAGCCTCAATGAGGCTTGGTGCAAGCGGGGTAGCTCCGCATCCGCATCCGCGGTCTCGCCAGTCTGCCCGCCTATGACAAAGACCGACTTTACACGAGCATCGAGCTGGTCGAGCCGTGGCTGAGCTGAAGTCTGTGCCGCAGTCCCGGCCGTATCAGAGAAAATGCCCGCCTCGACCGCCCGGATGAACAGCGCCACTGCATTCTTGGCGGACAGCGCCCGAAACAGGCCCTTGGCGGTCGTCTCGATCTTTTCCTTTCGGGCGTCCGCGAAGTCCGAGACGCCGCGGATCGCAACGGTCCGCGGTGCCGGTGTTCTAAGAAGCGCGGCATCATACACGCCGGCAGACTCCATCTCGATCGCCGCAACCTTCCGGTCGACCTCTCGAGTGAGCCAATCAACGAAGGCCTTGCCTTTGCCGACGGCGGGACCACTCGCTAATTTCCGGTCGTCGCCTGCGAAGAGCTTGCAGCTTCCCCGCATGTTCAGTTCGGCAGCCGCGAGCGCGTCCTCGGTCGCCCTCGAAATGAGCGCACTCCGGAGGTTGCGCGCGTCAACCTCCCAGGCTTGGTGTTGCGCTTTGTGGGTATGAGCGAAGACCTGAAAACGATTCAGCAAGCGCACCGAGGTCTGAAAATGGTTGGTTGAGGTCGTGAAAACCCACTGACCATTCTCGCCGGTCGCTGCCGCATTCGCGAGATATTCGTTGACGCTGTCGGGAATGAAGACGTCGCCCGGCTCCATATCGTTCGACAAAGAACCAGCAATACCGATGACGACCACGTCGGCAGGTTTGAGCTTCTCGATCAGCAGCGAGACCACGTTGGCCGCGTGCGTGTTTCCCATCTTCCCTGCGGGAACGACTGCAATCTTGAAGTCGCGCTTCAGCGCCGGAGCGGGCAGGGATCCAAAGAAGCCCGTCAGCGCGACGTCGTCGAACTCCTGCGGCGAAAAACCCGTTCCGAGCAGATCCAGCACGGAGTCGACTTCTTCGCTGAGAGCCACATAGAGCAGAATGTCAACGCAATCTTCCATGGCTATTCCAGATACCGGCGCGGCTCGTCTCGAACTAGCGAAATCGCCACCTCACCTTCGCGCCTCACAAAGAACAAGCGGGACCCCGGGTCAAATCGTCCCTAACGCGCGCTATAGACGACCATGCATGACTATGTGGCCCGTTTATCGGTGGACGCCCATCCCCCCAAGAGATCTGTTTCCACGTTCAATTGCGTAACGGCGTTCGGCAACGAATGACGCTCGAGTCTAGGTGATTGGTCACGCAGATTCGTGCATCTACCAACGAGAAGTCGAGGCTACTAATGAGCTGCGGTTCCGTCCTGAGCGGCTTGATCGCGACGGGGACCGCACCCGCCATTCAATCGGAGTTGGCGCGTTGCTACCGAGCCTCCGAACGCAACGGAATGGCGGTTATCCGGTGGGAGCGGCTATTCACACGTGCGCCGAAGAGCGGCTTAAGGTGGTCGACAGCTGCCGAAGGCAGGACCCCGAAGCCGACACTTAGCTGACGTTGAGCGCTTCCCAAGTTCGGGCATTCGTTAAGGTGCCGGTCGACGAGGCTTGGCGTCGCGGCACCCAGGCCGACATACCGAACGGCTGTGTCGAGGCTGACAATCCACTCGCAAACATCCACTCAGTGCTCCACACCGCATCGGGACCAAGTGAGTAGCAGGGACGACGAGGTGATCAGCGCGGAAGAGCTCAAGGCGGCCCTTGAAGAGATCGGAAGCGAGCTGGACGAGGCCGAAGACCGCGAGGCGCTGCTCGGGGAACTGCTCCGTCGCCGCGAGGAGATGGCGTTCGAGCTCTCGGGCGCAGAGGCCGCCAGTGCGCAGGCACGCAAGGACGTGATCGCCGCCAAGGGCCGGATCGCAGTCCGCATGTTCTTGGGATGGAGGAGTACGCGACTCCGCGCCGCCGCTATAGCCACTGCGGGGGTACAGGGACCCAACCAAGCGAGATGAAGCCCGCTTGGAGGCTGATATTCAAAATGCTTACGTCACCGCGGAACAGGCCCTTCGATACTACGGCTCGGATCGATAGAGCGAGCATACCGAACCATCCGCTGGGATGGGTAGAAGACGTCATGCCCTTCCCCCGGCCGATGTGATCCGGAACATCACGATCCGAACCGATTAGGGGGCGGTTCAAGGGCCGACCGGGGCGCGCGCCTAAGCGGCGCTCCATACCACTTCTCTCCTTCTCTCCGACATCGAGATCGACGTCGCTATCGCCGCCGAGATGCGTCAGATGCAGGGGCATGCGACGGCCAGCGCGCCTTTGGACTCGATCAGGAGGCAGAGTGTGCGAAGTGGTGGACGTCGAGGGCCCATGATGGGCGACGACGCAGGGCGATCAAGGTCGGAGCGCTGTGAAAGTTCGGGCGACCAGGGCGACGTGCGCATGTAGCGCCTCCATGTACCGCCGCGCTGCTGCGACGTCGAACTCCACGATCAAGGTCGCGCCCTTCTTCGTGTTGTGGTCCGCGCACGCGATGACGAAATTATGCAACTCGTTGCGACCGCCATGGAACGAGGCGATGACGTGGTCGCGATGCCATTCGAAAGGCTGATCCGAGCTTTCGCAATACCAGCATCCGGCTGGATGTGCCTTCTGGGCTTCTCCGAGGGCGACGTAGGGGCCCGCCTCCGGCTTCAGGACATCGCCGTTTTCGTTGTAGACCCGATACAGATGCGTACCTGCCGCATCCGTCTTGACATATCGCAGGAGATTGTTGGGCCTTTCATCCAGCGGGTGGGCCGGCGCCAGCTGGGGCGGTGTCGGCGGCGGTATCCTCATGCGACCTCGCTATCCGCGGCCCCATAAACAAACCGTTCGAAAACGACACCTTGGCCCGAAATATTGAACGTCTGATTGGTCTGGCCTTCCATCTCGCGATTGTTACACTGTGCCGACGATGAGCGTCCCCGCCATTTCACCTTCCGTACTCCAGACGGCGCTTGAGGCGCTGTGCTCCGACCATTCAGGCTTCGACGACCACTTCCGGCGTCTTCCCTTCGCATGGCCTGCCGACGGATCGCTGGTGAACGGCGACTTCCTTCATCCGCTCTTCGGAGCCGACGGAGCGGACATGGATGCCCTCGTCGAGCACATCTACCGCTCACTGATCCCCTTCTGCCTGCCAAGGGGCGAGGTGAAGAAAGTTACCAAGGCGGCGCTCGCCGCTGGCGACATCCACCCCATCATCGCGCTCGCGGACCGTGCCCGCGAGCTCTTCGTGCGGACACGCGGAAATTCCCGCTCGCCGCGAGGTCCATACCTATGGCGCACGCATCGAGGAGGCATCAGCCGACGAGGCGCCGGGCTGCAATCGCTTGAAGATGGGCATAACCTGGGGAGTCGTCAGCGACTTCTTGTCCAAGCGCGCAAAGAGCGAGAAGCCATTCCCCTCGATGCAGCTCAGCTTGATGCTCGACGCGCTCATCGACATAGGCGTCGCCGTCCCCATCCTTGCGGACCGCGACGGTACCTTTTTCAGGGCGTATCGTCATGGCGAGGATGCGTTATTTGCGGAGAACGAGGCGGCGCTCGCCTATTTATCGCAAAGGGGTTTCTCGATGGTGCCGGACGACCCAACATTCCGCGCCTCACGCTCGAAAAGCTTTTGGTCGCATTGCAGCGTGTCGGCGTAAATCGCAAATTCCTGACCCCGCATTTCGGCCTAAACGGGGGCAAGACCGTGCTTCGGATCGCATTCCATCGGCACGGCGCGATCGCTACGACACCCGACGAGCCCAGCGTTTTCGCCGATAATCAAGAAAGCTGGCTCAGTCGCCAACTCGTGTCGCAAGGCGTGCTTAGGCGGGTTGGCGAGGCCTATCAGCTCGGAAGCGAACCCAGTGCCGGCGTCCTCCAAGAGAATTCACGCCACGAAGCTCATAAACTGGGCCTTCTGATTGGGATGCTCAACGCCCAGCGTGAGGGCGGTGCGCCGCTGGGACAAGGCGATCTCACGCTGTTGATGACATGCCCGCAGGCCCGCGACACCACCGGCGCCGTTCTAGCGGAGTATGTCATCTTCGATCGGTGGTTCGCCGATCAGAAGGAACGTTTGGGGCGGTTGAATTTTCAGAGCAATCGGAGCTGCGCCGAAGCGCTGCAGTCCCTGACGCGGAGCGGTGGTTACAGCGCCTTCAACTCGGCGCGCTATAAATTGTGCGGCTATTTCAGCGGCAAACCGCTGGTGATTATGAACGAATGCGCCGAGGCGCTTCGGCAGGGCGGCGTGACCGGCGCCATGGCCGCCTCCGAGTGGGAGGTGATTATCAAGCCGCTGATTGCCCGGGTTAACGACGACGAGCGGCATCAGTTCGAGCAGCATCTCGGGCATCTCGCTAAGCGCACGCTCAGGATCGCAGTCGGTATGTTCAGTATGGAACTTGCGATCGTCTCGGCTCTTCTGGCCCGGGGTTCGATCAAAGCCTCTAAGTTTAAGCAGGTCTGCAGGAAGGTGCTCGCCTACCTCGACGAACTTTCCGCGAACCTGCCTCCCGACGAGGATGACACCGCTCTCAATAATTTGCGCGGCCGTTGCCGCGACAACAGTCCCCTGCCAACCCCAGAAGACGCATATCGGTTTGGCCTCCGCCTCATCGATCGCAACCGCATTGGAGGAGACATCGTCGCGGCCAAGGCGGAAGAGGATCTGCGTCGCTACGCACGTTTGACGCCGGCGGAAGTTTTCGAGCAGGCTTTGTGGTTCGAGATCATCCCAGATGCAGACAAAGACGCGGGATCGCCGCAGTCCCATAATTGGCGTGATCGAAATTGGCACTTCATGCGGCGCGTCGCGACCGAGATCGGCGGCCTCGGCCGCGATGCTCGTCGCGCCAGCGCACGCATCACGATCGTCCCAGGCAGTCTCGACACGGTCGAAGGCGAAAAGACGCTGCTGTTTAGTGGCAGAAGCTCGCGCAGTTGGCTCGGCAGCGCCGTGCTGAAGCTGCTGAGCATGGCGCAGGAAGAGGGGATTTGCGTTCACATGCTGGTGGTCAACGCCGACTTCGCCGGCAGCCCTCCTTATGTGTTTGTCGGCGATCCAGCCATACAGGGTCGGGATTTCTGGGATTTCAGCCGTCATGCACGAAACTGGGTCAAGCGCGAGACCGCTCGGTGGCCGAGAGGCCGTTCGACGGTCTGGTTCGGTAGTGAGCTCGTCGATCTCTCGAAATCGCTAGGCAATTTTCGATGGGCCGATGATCCTGTGATGACGACGGCACCGCTGGCACTCAGCGAGCGCCGTCTCGACGTATCACTTCGTGGCGGACCAGCGGTGGTGCGAGCGTGATTGGCGTGGTGAGAAGAGGCCGTGTGCAGCGGGTGTTGCACTACCGAAAGGAGTTCTGACCCATGAACCCGTTGGCACTGCTTCGACTGCTCATTGCCGAACATGTGTCGCCGGATTCGGCATCAGCTGGCACGTTGCCGATCGGCGAGCTGCGCTTCGTCATTGAATTCGACAGCCCCGCCGACGGATCCGTAGTCGCGGCTCAAGTGATCGCGCTGCTCGGCAAACAGGGTTTCATCTTAGAACCTTTCAGCGACGGCGCGTTGCCGAACTTTCTGTTGCTGCGCTTTCCGGGTGTCGAGTCTACAATACCTCAACGTGATGCGTTCGCTATCGGCTATGCGCTTGCTGACGCGCTTGCGGCGCGTACTGTCGAGCCGGATTTCTCCACATCGTTCTTCGATGAGCCGCGCCCCGCGTCAGCCACGGCGAATATCGAAGCGGCGCGTGCGATCGGGCCGCTTTGCTGGGTCAACAGCGCGCCGCCGGCTGACCTTCGCTGGGCGCTCGCGTCGGCGCGCGTCCCCGCCGCCTGGAGCAGAAGCCGTGGCAAGGATATCCTCGTCGCTCAGCCTGATAGCGGCGTCACCCGTCATACTGAGCTCAAGGGCATGCTACGGCTCGATCTTGCCCGCGACGTCCTCGACAACGATGCCGATCCTACCGACCCGCTCGATCCGAAGGCGGCAAACCCCGGGCACGGCACGGGCACGGCCAGCGTGGTGGCGAGCCGTGAGAGCGGCCGGTTGGCGGGGGCGGCGCCAGAGGCCGAACTGATCCCGATCCGTTGCCTCACCGATGTGAAGGTGATCAACGCGGCACCGGTCACGGCTGCGATCCTGCACGCTATAAAGGCGAAAGCTCATGTCGTCTCCATGAGCCTCGGTGGCATACCGAGCCGCGCGATGCACAAGGCGATCAAGCACGCGATCGCCGCGGACATGATTGTCGTCGCCGCCGCCGGCAACTGCGTCCGCATGGTGGTGTGGCCCGCCCATTACGACGAGGTCATCGCTGTCGCCGGCACCAATATCGCCGACACGCCGTGGAAAGGCAGCAGCCGCGGTAACGCAGTCGACATAGCGGCGCCCGCCGAACTCGTCTGGCGCGCTCAGCGCTCCCGTGCGTCGGATCCGGTCGATGCGGTGGAGCCGGGCCAAGGCACGTCGTTCGCTACCGCGCTTGTCGCCGGAATCGCCGCTCTGTGGCTTTCCCATCATGGCCGATCGCAGGTAATTGCCGCGGCTCGGTCGCGCAGTGTGTCGGTCCAGGCGCTGTTCCGCTCCGCCGTAAAGGCGACGGCGCGAACGCCGGACAACTGGGACAGCGACGATTTCGGTCCTGGCATCATCGATGCCGGCGCTCTTCTCGATTGCCCGCTCGATGCAATACCGGCGGCCGGAGCGGAAGCGCGTGGGACGGCCGACCGGGTAGGCTTGCTGCTGACCGAAGAGATTGGACCCGGCGTTCGCGATGCGACTTTCCCATCGGAGCGCTTCGAGGCGGAAATCGCCACGATTGCGCTCGCCCAGTCAAGCCTCGGCGCCGCACCGGAGGCGCTCAAGGAATCCACCAAATGGCCGGGAACCCGACCGTCGCCGCAACTCGATGCGGCGGTGAAGGCAAGCTCCGACGATCGGCTGCACAGGTTCGGCACTTCCACCGCGACGGCCATCGTCCGCCCCTCGATGCCCGCGCCGGCGATCCTGCCTACACGCGGGATGATCCCCGCGGATGATCAACGGAAGCTCGATCAGGTCGCTTTGTTGTTGCGTGACAAGCCGGGCGATCTTGAGAGCGATGAAAAGCTGATGAAGGCTGTGGATCAGGCGTTGGCTGCCGATCGAACCGGCGTGACCGTCGCGCACGCGCAACGCGTCGTGGCGGAAGCGCTCGTCAAACTGACCGGCCGTCCGGCGCTGCGCGTGCGAGGCGGCCGCATCGAGCTAGCTGCGGCAGGCGAATGGCATCACAGGCTTTACCTTCTCGCTGCTTCCGAGACGATGGAGACCAATCTTGCTAGGGTTGGACGCATTGACGCCGGCGGCTCGCATGTCGGAACCGGCTTCCTCGTAGGGTCTGGACTGATCCTCACCAACCGGCACGTTCTGCAAATGATCGCGGCCCCGGTGCCCCGCCGACGGTCCCCCGACCGATGGGTGCTGACCGAAGAGGCGACGATCGACTTCGCCGACGAACCGTCGTCAGAGACGCCGGCATCGCGCTTCGTGATTACCGATATTGCCGCCGCCGGCCCCGATCCGATCGAGTTCGAGGGAATCGACCTCGGGCATCTCGACGCCGCTTTCCTGGTAGTGGAGAGCGTGAACGGTTCGGGGACGCGTTTGCCGGAACCGCTCTGCCTGGACCCGAAGTTGACGGCAGCTGACGCCGGGCGTGCAATCCTCGTCGGTGGCTATCCTGCCCCCCCGCCGTCGTTGCCTCTCAATGCAAGCGGCGCGTTCGATGATGCCGTAGTCCGGAGGCTCGCCGAACTTTATCGAGCCGACTATGGTACCAAATATGTCGCACCGGGTGAGATCGCCGCTGCACCGGGCCATCATCCGCTCGACGGTCGCCGCTGGATATTCACCCATGATGCGACGACGCTGGTGGGCAATTCCGGGTCGGCGGTGCTGTCGATGACGGGCGACCAGGCGGCCGTGGGCTTGCATTTCGGCGGCCAATGGATGCGCGAAAATTATGCGCATAGCCTAGCCACACTTTACCACGAGGCCGCCCTTCCCGGCTTTGCCGACCTCAACTGGGTCCGGCGATGAGCCAACCCGACGACGACGCCTTGAAGCGGTTCGCGGCAGCGGTCACTCTGGCGCGCGCGGAGTTCGAGCAAATCTACGACGAATTTGCGCTGGCGCGAGCAGCGCGACCGTTCAAAATCACTGCGCTGCTGTCACCGACAGAGATGCCGTTTCTGAATGCACTGCAAACCGCGCGTGACGGCGGATGGTTCGACGACCTGGCGCTTCGACTAACCGCCGTCGATGCCTTCAAGGCGGCGGCGGACGTCGCGGCGGTACCGAGCGATCTTCGGGTCGAGCTACAAGCGATCGTTCAGCCAGATCTCGGCATGATTCCGATGGGCGATCTGAGCAAGGGCAGCATCTGCGCGGTTAAGCGAGTATGCCGTGTTGAGTTGCTCGATGGTTCCGGGGTGACCGGAACTGGCTTTCTCGTCGGCCCGCAGGCGATCCTTACAGCGCGCCACGTCGTCGAAGGGCTGCTCGATGCCGATGGCGCTCCGCGGCCCGGGACTGACAGAGCGCTTCAGATCGTGTTCGGCGATGTAGGCCGGCTCGCGAGGCCGCGGACTTGCGGTGTCAGCGCCGAGTGGCTGATCGGGAGCAGTGAATGTCACGCTTCTGAAGCGCCTGAGGCACAGTTTTCCGCGTTGGTGGGGGCTCCGCCCGATAGCTTCAAGGATTGTCTTGATTACGCGATACTTCGCCTCGATGCCCCTGTCGGCCAGGCGCGTGGCTATTACGTGCTCGACGCCCGGCGCGAGCCCTTGATTGGCGACGCCGGCTCCAATCTGAGCCTCTTCCAGCATCCTATGGGCGGGGCGATGCATATGGCCGTCGGCAGCGGGTTGGCGTTGTGGCCAGATTCAATACGGACCCGCCTGCGTCATTCGGCCAATTCGCTGCCGGGCACTTCAGGCGGTTTAATCGTCGATCGCAGCTTCGAGCCCGTCGCGATGCATCAGTGCGGCTATATCGACGATGACGGCCTCGCCCGCGTGAATGGTGCTATTCCCACCGCCCGCATCGCGGCGCGCCAGGATAATGTCGCGACGGTGGTTGGCCTTGACCCACTGCGGCGCATCACGTCGAATGCTCATCCGGTGATCGGCCGCCGTGGGTTTCAAAACCAGGTTCTGTCACTGATGACCGGCGAACGCCAGCTTCTGGTAGTCCGGGGACCGGAAGACAGTGGCAAGAGCTTCAGCATCCAGATCCTGCGCACGATGCTCGATGAATCGAGTCATGTCGTGGTCGAGCATGATGCATCGGCAATATCGATCGACGCGCCAACCTTCGCTTTCAATCTGCTGCGCCAGATTCTCGGCGCCGAGGCCGACGCGGATGACCTCCCTGCGCTCGCCAACACCGACACTGCGCTCGCGGCGTGGCTACGCGATCTATTGCTTCCAGCGCTGGTTAGGCGTCTGGGGGCACATGCCGGCGACCGTACCCTATGGCTTGTGATCGACAATCTCGATCGCCATCCTCTGGTGCCGGGAACGTCGACCACGTCACTGCTTGAACGGTTGTTTGCGGAGATCCAGACAATACCCTTCCTGAGGATCGTGCTGATCGGTCAGCATGGTCGACCGCTCGGCGCAGCGTTCAACCGACTCGCCGAGGATAATATTTCTGAGCTGTCGCAGGGCGAATTAGAGGAGTATATCAACCTGCGGTTTGTTGCGAAGGGCGTGAACAAATCTCTCGAAGATGTCGAAGCGCTCGCGGCCTCCTATATGAACATCGCTCGGTCCTTGCCTTTGCCCTTCCTCCCGGCGCTCCTGATGACGGTGTCTTCGGGGTTGCAGCCAATTGACGGAGGCGACCAGTGACCGACAGGTCATTTCCCGCCTTCACTACCGACGCGGCCCGGGATTTGTGGACAGACGTTCGCAAGCGCGCCGCCCTGCTCGGCGCGTTCAACCCAATCGAGCTGGTCGGAAGGCTCGATGAGGATTTCAAGATCGAGGCGCTCAGCGCGCTCGGCAACGAGTGCTCCGAGGTCGTCGATCCGGCGAATACCCGCTGGCAGCTCAAGCCCGACACACGACGCCAGATCCTGAAGGCTCTAGACGGGGAGGGGCAGCTCGCCGACGCTATCGCCAAAGCCGCGCCACCCGACGACTTCGGCAAGGCACTGACCGGAGTGCTCCGTGGTGGCCTCTCGATACCGCATGACGCGACGCTCGGCGTGCTGGGAGCGATCAAGTCGGCATTGCAGTTCGCCGCACCCTTGGTTTCGGTCAGTGAGCAGCAGGGCGAACTTGAGCGTGTTGTGGCGTCGCGAGAGCTCGATGCCGCTATCCAAAGCCTCGTTCCGCTAGGCCTGATCGGTCGGGACGATCTGCTCGGGGAACTCGACCGCTTCGCCGCCGGCGAGGGCCGTGCTTCGATCGTGGTCAGCGGTGCCGGTGGTTCGGGAAAATCGGCGCTGCTCGCCGAGTTCGTGCGCCGCAACCACGCCGCGGCTCGACCACGCCCGATCATTTGGCTTGATTTCGACAGCGCGAGTTTGCTCCAGGTCGAGCCCATCGATCTGATGGGCGAATTGGCGAGGCAGTTGTCAATCGCCCTCCCCCAGCATCGCGATGCCCTCGTGGCGTTTCGTGATGACGTCGATAGGCGCGGCGTCGCAGGTCGCGAGATATCCGAGCAGGCGTTTAGCGGAGCCGCAACCGAACGCTCGGTTCTGTGGGCGCTGTGGAATCGTCACGGCCTGCCGACCTTGCTCCGGGACAGCCAGACGATCATGATCCTCGATACCATAGAGGAGTTGCTCGTCCAGGAAGATGGCCGGGCTGAAGTGTTGTTCGACTGGCTCGACGAATTGAAAGCGTCGGCGCTCATCGGCTCGCGGGTCATCATAAGCGGCCGTGCGGGATCCGAGCTTGAAGCGGTAGCGCAACGTCTTGACGCCGAACCGCTCCTTGTCGGCGAACTCGATAATTCCGCAGGATCAAGACTTTTGCGTATCCTGCTCGGCGAACGTGTAGATGCCGTGGGCGGCGGCAACATCTATTCGCTTGTAAAGCGCTACGGCGGCAACCCGCTGACGTTGACGATACTCGCGCGTTACCTGAAGACGGCGGACGCGACAGCGCCGCGCGAGTTGCTGAGCGAAGCCGGCAGTGCCGATTTCGACAAGCAGTATGCGCAACACGCTTTGTATCGTCGGATCATCAGCAGGCTTCGGACAGACGATCCTGATCTGGTGAAGCTCGCGCATCCCGGTCTTGTCCTGCGTCGCGTCACCCCGGATTTGATCCGCGAGGTTCTCGCCGAGCCGTGCGGGCTCGGTCCGGTGAGCGTCGAGAGGGCGTCGGTCTTGTTCGATGCCCTGCGTGGCCAAATCTGGTTGGTCGAGCGCGGCGATACGCCGCAGTCGCTAGTTCATCGTCGCGACGTCCGTCGGTTGATGTTCCGCGCGATGAACGGTGTGGCGGCCGAGGCGGCTCTCGCCATCCATAGAGCCGCAGCGCTGTATTACGATCGCGGTCAGGATGAAGCGCTCGGAGCGATCGAGCAATCCGTCGAGGCTTTGTATCACCGCGCGTTTTGCAATCCCGCTCAGGCGCTCGAGGATCATGAGCTGATGATCCTCGCGAACCGGATCGGCGCCGACATCAGCGACCTTCCTGAAAGGGAGCAGGCGCGCGCGCGCCTGCTTAAGCAGGGCATCTGGTCTGGTGCGCCATCGCCATCGATCACTCCACAGCAGGAGCGGCAGGCGCAGAGCCTCAGCCATCGGCGCAGCCGCAACGTCGGATCATACAATCCAGCGAGCGACGCGCCCGGCCTGCTGGCCGACGACGCGTTCAACCGCGGCGAGCTCGAGATGGTCTCGGACCTCGGCGCACGCGTGATAGACGAGTTCGTTCACGATCTGAACGACTACCGACGGCGCGACTCCTCCAGTCTGATCCAGTGGCCGCTGTGGCGGGTCGCCGTTGCCACAATGGGGACTGCCCGCGGTACCAAGCTCGGCCACTATCTCAGTGACCGTATCATCTCCCGCTCGCTCAAGGCCGAATGGAGTGCGCCGATCGCCGGCAACCGTAAGCGCAGCCTGACCATGGCCGATGCGGTCCGCGCAATCCTGGCGCTTTTCGAGACGCCGTGGCCCGACCCACTGGCGTATCTGGTGGATCGGAGCCGAGCGCCTGATCCAATCGATCGCTTGGAGGAGCTCAGGGTCAGCCGGCTTAACGGCTGGGACGGCGCAGAACGTCGTCCGGCGCGCGTATCGATATGGCTGCTGCCCTATCTGTCACGCGAATTCGCCACACTGGTGGAAGCGCCTCACCACGCTCATCCCGGCATCTTCATTCACACGGGCGCCGCCAATTGGCTCGACCGCCTGTACGATGCGGCGAAGGCTCGCCGCCCCTCGATCGCCGATGTCGAGCCTTGGTCAGCGAGCGACGCCTATATCGAGCTGGGTGACGACACCGCAACCCGGTCGCACACCGGCCGATTGCGGGTCGGCATGCTCGTCGATATTCATGCGCCGGTTCAGGCCGCCGTCGAGCAGATGAGCCGGAGCGATATTATGGACTGCGCCTGGGAGTTTGAGCGAAGTCTGGGAACCTGGCCGCGCGAGCTGACCGCGTCCGAGCTTCGCAAGAACCTTCCCCGCGACGATAGCCGCTGGATCGGTACGATCGTGGAAACCGCAGATCGCTGCGGAGTCTTGGGTAAGCTTGTGTCGGTCGCGCGCGACAGCGCTCCGGGGCGATTAAGCCGCGACACCCACGATATGTTTAACCGTTTCGCAACCGTCTTGGCCAAATCAGACAGGGGGCACCGATGACGAGCTTCGCACCCGACTACCGCCCACGCCTCGCCGACATGGTGTCGCTGGGAGACGAGCCGCCGGTAGCGCTCGGTGCGCAACTGCTCGAGGCACGCCGCCGTGGGCCGCGCGTCACCGATGCGGCGACGTTGAAAGACCGGACCGGCTATGCCGCGGACTTTCTCGGCGACTTTTATGTCAGCTGGCCGTCCCTGATCGGCTCCGCCGTCGATGATCTGCTCGCGGTGCCCAGCAGTCGGCAAAACCGCCTCGACTATACGCACTTCTCGGTAGCGATGTCGCGCGCGCGGCGCATGGCAGTATTCGTCGGGGTCAACATCGACGGTAATAATTCGATCTCCATTCCGCGCAGCGACGATCGCTGGTCGCTCGACGGCCGGATCGCGCTAGACGCACAGCTCGGCGAAGAGCTTTACACCGATAACGCGCTTGATCGAGGGCATCTTGTCCGGCGAGAGGACCCGAACTGGGGAGAGGATGCGTCGACGGCGAATGAGGATACATTTCATTTCACCAATTGCGCGCCACAGATGGCAGGATTCAACCAGAAAACCTGGTTAAGCCTTGAGACTTATATCCTTGCTAACACTCGGCGGTGGCAGGAGCGCGCGACGGTATTCTCTGGCCCTATATTTAAGGATGACGACCGGGTTTATCGTGGCGCGCGCATCCCAACCGCTTTTTGGAAAGTTGTAGCCTTCCTTTCAGATGAGCACTTGCCATCCGCCACGGCGTACATGATCGATCAACGCGCCGAGCTAGGTGGACTGGAAGCTGCATTCGGCGCGTTCAAAACGTACCAGCGCAGTGTGCAGTCGATTGCTCAGGCGACTTCCATCGATTTCAGCCCGCTCGCCCGGTTCGATGGCTTCTCTAACGAGGAAAACGCGACGGGTACGCGGATCGAGGCGGAGTTGCGCTCGCCAGCCGATGTCCGCGTATGAGGATGGCGTGTGAGTGCCAGTTCAGCGGGTGTCAAAGGCTGGCCTAAATCTTGTCCGAGCTGGTCGGATCGCTTGGAGGTGCCTGATTCCCTAACCTCGCGAACCCGCTTTACCGTCGAGATCGGGCATGATACCCGATTAGGGTTCGGGCATCATGCCCGATCTGGAGGAGTTCGTGCTGCTGATCGGTTCTCGGGACGTTATGAAGGTCACCGGCCTTTCAGCCGATCAGCTTCGTGAATGGACCGTTCGGCGCGCGCTTATTCAGCCCGACGTTCCGGCATCCCGCCAGGGACAACAGGCCCGCTTTGGATGGCAGACTGTGCTCCTGCTCCGCCTTGCGGTTGTCATGCGCGCGCGGATCCACATCGAGCTGCAGGTCCATCGCGATCTTCTTTCGCAAGCGCGCTTGCTGCTGAATGGACGCTCCTTCCCAAGCCTTTGGGGACACCGATTAGCGATCCTCGGACTTGATCGATGCCGACTGTTGGGCCCGGCGGACATGATGACGACCGATGAAGACGTCATACTGCTAGGCCTCAACACCCACCTTGAAGCCCTGTCACAGGGATTTGGCGTCTCGGAGCCGATCGCTCAGTTGCCGCTTTTCCCAGCGGTCGGTCTGCGCCGCAACGACGCGCCAGCGGCGGCCAAGGACAAGACGATCCGTCGCTCGGCTGAAAGCGGTGCTGCATGACGGCGCTCGCCCGAATTGAGGCCGGCTTGCGAACCATCGGTTATCAAGCCGAGTCACTCATTCTCGACTATAGCTTCGCCGATGTCCTTTCGGACGCCGGCGAGGAACAATCTGTCGCGCTTGCTGCCTTTACCCAGGCACCTGAATCCTATCGGTCAGCCGCTTTCGGGGTGATTACCGGCTCGTATGACGCCGACGCCTTGGGGCGACACCGCGCGCTCGGCGCCCCTATTCTGCTTTCTATCGGTCGTGATGAAGTAGGGGTATGGCGGGTCGGTGCGGAGGGCAAGCCGCGTCTGACAGAGCGTGTACCCCTTGATCAGATCGACGCCCTGTTCGCGCGCAACGCGAGTGCCTGGAACCCACGAGCCGTCCACCGTGCGAAGTCGCTCGGTCAAAATCATGCCGCCTATCAGCTCGACTTCGTTGACCTGGGGCTAATGCCTGCGATCGAGCACCAGATCGAGGTCAAACTTGATCGGTTGCTCAGCGACGTGATCGCGAAATTGCTGACCGGCATCGACGATCCCTATCGCGAGGAGGCGGTTTTCCGTACGGCCTTCCGACTTCTGGCAGCCAAGATCCTTATCGATCGACGCCACCCGGATGCGGCATTCTGGTCCGATGCTCCGGTAAGCAAGGTGCTAGCAGGCATCGAGGCGTATTATCATCTCGATCACCTTCCTCGTCCCGCGGCCGAGGCGGTACCGGGCGCCTCCGTCGCGACCGCATGGGGGATGCTCCGCGATGCGATCAACTTCCGCAACATTTCGTCTGACAGCCTCGCCTACGTTTACGAGAACACCCTCGTCACTGCCGACACGCGAAAACGATTCGGCACGCATAGCACGCCGCGCCAGGTCGCCGAATATGTCATGGGACGGATTGACCTCGGTCGCTTCGCTCCGGAGGACATCACGATCTACGAGCCGTTCGCCGGCGCCGGCATGTTTCTTGTCGCGGCGCTACGCCATCTCCGAGATTTACTGCCAGAAACATTAACCCGCCAAGAGCGACACGACTTTCTTGTCGAGCGCATCAGCGGGGCGGAGCTCGACAGCTTCGCGTGCGAAGTCGCGACATTGTCGCTGATCCTAGCTGATTATCCCAATGCCAACGGCTGGAAAATTACTCCCACCGACCTGTTCGAAAAGGACGTGCTTTCCTTATAGGCGGCGGGCAAGCGGATCATCCTTCGCAATCCGCCTTGGGAAGATTTCGATCGCAGCGACCGAGAACGCTATCCCGATATTACCACGAAGTCCGTCTCCAAGCCGATGGCTGTCCTGTTCGAGCTGATCGCGGCAGAGCCTGAGGCGATGGGCATCGTTCTGCCGCATGGCTTCCTTCGACAGAAGCAATATGCAGAGCTTCGTCAACTCCTCGCCGACAAATACGAGCATATCGAACTGACGGCGCTACCGCAGCGTGTCTTCCGCCACGCCAGCTTCGAGACCGCGGTGATGATTGCGACCAGCAAGCGGGACTCGTCGAGGCACATGGCATTGCCGACGCGGTTGAACGCCACCGACGTCGCCGCTCGGGACCGCACCGACTTCCTGTCGACTGGCAAAGTCACCGCTGAGCGTTGGCGTACGAAGGTCGTGAAGTGCGGCGACCTTTGGATCGGAGCCCTCGACGAAGTCTGGGAGTATCTCGCCGGCTATCCGGTTTTGGGCAGCGGCGCGGAGGTGCATCGCGGCCTCCAATGGCCACATCAGTCCGCAGGGTGGAGCGTCACGCCACGCTCCGGCTTCACGCGCGGTGTGTTGAAACCGGCGGACTCGCTGATCCAGTTCGGCATAACGGCGACGGGATATGTCGATGTTCGCGAGGACTCAGCATATCGCCAAGGTCCGCTCTCGCGTGCGTGGGGAAGCCCAAAGTTCTCGCCAACGTGTCCCCGAGATCTCGCGGGCCCTGGCGGTTGGACGGAGCCTCGGACCTAAGCGGCCTGGTACCGTCACAGGCCTTCTTCGGGATTTGGCCGAAATCGACGGACCTGCCGCTCGAGGTGATCGAGGCAGTGGTCAACAGCCCGCTCGCTAGCGCCTTCATCCTCGAGCACGCCACCGATCGACATCTCACGAATGTAATCATGAAGCAGCTTCCACTGCCGAAGCGAACGGGGCTTACCGACGTCGTGGCCGCAGTTCGGCGCTATCATGTTGCGTTGGAAGCGGCTGCGGCGAGCGCACTAATGACTCCGGCCGCAGACGAGATGCTCGAGGCACTGCTGATTGATATCGATGCCCAGCTCCTCAAAGCATATGATCTTCCACCACGACTCGAGCGACGCTTGCTCGAAACATTTCGTGGTCACGAAGCAGAGCGGCACGTTGCTCACACCTTCAGGGGCTGGTTCCCGGAAGACTTCACCGCCTTCCTGCCTCTCCACGAATTCATCGGACCATTAATTCGCGAGAACAGGGATACCTGGCCGCTAGACGTCTTCACGCCTGCTCCCCCTAACGAAGCTGAACGGCTCCGACGGTATGTTCGATAGCGAATGGACACCTACCTTCTCGACACGAACTTGGTGTTCGTCCTGTACGATACCAAACGCTCTAACCACGACGCTGTCCGGCAGGCGGTTGCCGCCCTACCCGCTCGAGCCGCGAAGCTCGTGTCGGTCGTGACAATCGGCGAACTGTGTTTTGGTCTCGCACTCGAGCGGGAAGCGGGGAGGGTTCTCAGTCACATCGAAGCGTGCATCGCCAAGACCGAGATGCATCCTCTGGCAGAGATCAATCGACACACCTCAGCAGCATTCGCTACGGTGAAGTCGAGCGTCGCGCTGGCACGGATCGACATCAATCGCCGACTTCCCCGCTGGGTCGAGGGCTGGTCTGATCGGGTCACCGGCCAACTGCTGCAGATCGACGAGAACGACCTCTGGATCGCCGCACAAGCATATGAGCGAAACTATGTAATTCTCACTGCGGATAGAGATTTCACGCAGGTCATCGCTCCAGCCGTACAGGGCTTGCGCGTGCAGCTTGTCTGACGGTTATACTGCGTGGAGCAAGCGTCCCGCGTCACTTCGCCTGCACAGCAAATGCCCTCACCCAGAGTGGCTTTATGCTTCTACCATCATTTTTGACTACCGCAACTGCTGCTTCCGAAAAGTGCCGATCACGCCGCCTCATCCCGAAATGCTTTAAATGCCTCGATAATCCGCCGCGCTTCGGCAGAAGGCTGTTTGAAAAAGTTCGAGACGTGTCCAATCTGGCTCACCACTTAAGTGGTTAAACTGGTTGGGCTTTCGCGGTCGCCGTGGGAGTTTCGTGGGAGATACGCGAGGTTCGCCGCCCTGAGGAGCCCCGCCCGATGGCCGCACCCACAGCAAGAAAACAATGGTGACGGTCGATAATCCTCTCGATGCGGTCGGTCACTGCTCCCGACAGCTGCCGGATCGCGATCGAACCGGAGATGAAGACGGACTGCTTACGGGCGTCGGTTGTTTTGGTCCGGGTAGTCATGGCTCTGAACTCCGCTGTCATGCGCCCTTCGCAATCCTCCTCTCCTCTAGTGGCGAAGGGCCGCGCCCGCCCGGGTAGAACACTCACCAACGTCACCCCGCAGGGATGGCCCTGCGACGAGCACGGCGGAGCCGCGCGCAGGAGGCCGACGAAATTGCCGTCGCACCGACCGCGCGACGGAGCCGGGCCGCCAGGTCCGGTCTCCCGAGCGCGGGCGGTTCGCCCCGGTCGACAAAAAGAGGGACGGTCGAGCCTTCGCCCGACCGCCCCAACAAATGCGCGTCATGCCGCCGCGGGCTGGTCCGAACGTCGCAGGAACCGCGCCGGTACGCCCTTTGCCCGGACCTCGCGCGGCAGATGCGATTGCAGCACCGAGCCTTCGCAGACCAGTGCCTCGGCCGGCCGCAGCCTGAGCATCTGCTCGTTGCGTGAGAACCCCGCCCGCTTGCCCATCCGCCGGTCGAGCGTCATCGCCACCAACGTCACGCCCCGGCTCGCTGCCCACGCCGCCGCGATGGCGTCGCAGCCCCGGTCCTGCGCAGTCGTGACCAGCACCATGGCCGGCACCCGCGCCCGCGTCTCGTCGAGCCGTGTCCAGATCAGCTCGTGATCGTGCCACTCCTGTCCGCCCGAGAAGATCACCACCGGTCCCTGCGGTGCATGCGCATCGATCCGCCGCTGACGCCGGGCCGCGAGGAAGCTGGTCGCGTCCACCACTGATGCGGTGCGTTTGCCGGACACGAGCGTCGCGCGCGGTGCCGACCATGGCCGTCCGGTCGACCTTTCACCATTCATGTCGCTCTCAGGCTCATTCCCGGCGACACAAACTCAGATCCTCCTCTCCTCTCCTCTGATCCCGCACGCCCCCCCCCCGCGCCGACGCTTGAGGTGCCCGCTGCCCTCCCCTCTTTCCGACCAGCCCCACCCGCCACCGTCAGCCCCGCCGGCTCCCGCGCGATCCAACCGTCCGCGCTGCATGCCGGTGGTCTGAAGGCCGAATGGAGGGGGTGAATTGCATGCGCCCGCCAAGCTTGCGCGCCGGGCTCGACGTTTCCATCTCGTGCCCAAGGGAGAGGCAATGATGCCGTCGCTGTTCGAAAATGCCGTGTCTTCGATCCGTAAGGGGGTCGGGGATCTGCGTCAGCAGGACGCGGACCGGGATGTGTCAGCGGCGCGCAATCTCTACGCTGGCGTGTTGCTGCTGGCGAAGGAGGCGCTGATCCGCAAGGCACCGAACGCCGCCCCGGCGCTGGTGATCGGGGCGAAGCTGAAGGCGGTGCTCGACGGTGCCGGCGGCATCGCAATGGCGCAGATCGGACACACGACGATCGACTTCCAGCAGATCGGTCAGCGCGCGGCAGATTTCGGCGTCCAGATCGATCACAAGGCGCTCAGTGCGCTCAACCGTATCCGCAACGACATGGAGCATGACTATACCAGTGAGCCGGCGACCGCGATCCGCGCGGCGATCGCCAAGGGGTTTCCGGTCGTTGCCTCCCTGTTCCGTCAACTCGACGAGGATCCGCTGGATCGTCTCGGCGACGCATGGACGACGATGCTGGAGACCAAGGAGCTGTACGATCAGGAGGTGGAGGCTGCCTGTGCCACCTATGCATCGATCGACTGGTATTCGCCGTCGCTTTCCGGTGCGACACTGAAGTGCAGCGAGTGCGGGAACGAACTGGTCGCGCAGGTCTATCCTGAAAACGACAAGCAGGCTGAGGCGGAGGTGCGATGCCGCAGTTGCGGCGCCGAACTCGACCTGACCGAGCTGGTCGAACGGGCCATCGACGATCTCTATGGCGCCGAAGTCTATATCCGGGCGAAGGAAACCGGCGAGGATGGTCCGGTGCATGACTGTCCCTCATGCGACCGCTCGACGCTGGTCGAGGGCGAGGAACGGTGCGCCGCCTGCGGCGAAAATGTCGATTAGGACGATGAGTGCATACGCTGCGGCAACGGGATCAGCCTGAGCGATTACCTCGCGGGTGCCGACGAAGGCCTGTGTTCCTACTGTGCCCATGTCAGCGAGAAGGTGATGCGGGACGATTAGCGCCGCTTCGTTCCGCTGCGACCATCGACTGGTCTGTTTCGACCGCGGTGATGGAGGCGACACCGATGATGTCGAAGCCGTCCCGCTAACCACGAACCCGCATCCGCCGGCCGGTAAGCCCGCGTGCGCTCCACCGGACACGGAAGCCGGTATCAGGGCGCCAGCAGCCACCGCCGTCAGGCCGTAGAATCCAGCGGCCCTCCTGTTCAATGAGCCATCCGATCTCGTTTATCGGCGTTCCGAGCGGCATCAGACGGTCCGGCAGATCGTCAGCTGGAGGCAGTGTCGCCGCGTAGAAGAAGGTCGTCGAACACGATGCCGGTTCGCTCCCCGATCTCGGTCAGCGGCACCTGATACCGTGCATATTCACCGGGTGCGAATTCAACACCAAAGCGGTCGACCACATCCTTCTGCGACAGGAGAAAGCCATAGGTGCGCAGAACGCGGCCGTTCCCCGCCTCTTCGACTGCCACCGCCACGACCTTCCAGAAGGTAAGCGGATATTGCACCGGCCCCGTGCCGAAATCCTCCGACGGATCATCGGTGGCGAGCACCGGGCCGGCGAGGATGCAGGCGCGCGCATCGTTCGATTGCAGGTTGCGCTGGATGTGGTTCTCGAAACCGCCCCAAAGTCCCGCAGCGCCGGGCCACTGCCGGCCAGGCTGCGCGCGATTGAAGGCGGCATGTTGCGGCGTGCAGTTGGTCCAGTGAAAGGTGTCCGAATTCGCGAACTCGGTTTCGGTCGGCGTCGCGCCCCAGGCATTGTCCTCGCGGCGGACGATATGGCCGCGGTCGATCTGACCGGCGGGACCATAGACGTCGGCATCGGCGAGCTGGAATTTGGCCGGGATGCGCGGATCGCCGATCCAGCGATCGGTGCCGAAGAAGGCGCGGCCCGACACCGTTCGCTTGCCCGGATCATAGTCGACATTGGCGGCGGACCACATCTGCATCCGGCGCGCCGCGTTCATCGCGAGGCTGAAATGGTGATAGGGCAGGACGACGATCTGCCCATCCTCGCGGTACATCTCGCCCTCGCGCTCAGTCGCGATGCGCGGCAACGGCACGGTGATGCCTCCCTCGAGAAAGTCGGGGTCATAGCCCTCGCGGTGGTCGTAATCGGGGTCGAAGCGCAGTGATTTTTCGGGTGCGGCAGCTGTGACGGCAGATGCCGCGAGGTTCACGAGCAAGGAGGGAGCCGCACCGCCGCCGACATGGATGGCCACCGGTCCGGTAAAGGTCATCGTCACGCCATTCATGGTCGTTCCCGCCGTTGCTGGTGATGGACGCCGCCCCATGCCCGGCATCGCCTCGGCCTCGCCACGTGCGGCCAGCGTGGCGACATCGTCCGCCGGATCGATCGTCCCAGCCAGCAATTCGGCGAGCAGCCGCTGCGCCGTCGGCGTGGCGGCACGAACCGCGCCCAGTGCCTTGACGACGGCGCTGATCCGCACGCCCTCGTTGGCGATCCAGTCGATGCCGTCATCGGGCTGCCCCGGCGTCCAGACCGATCCGTCGCGGTTGAGGACATCGTCACCATGCATCCGCGGGATCGATGCGTGATGCAGCGCGCACACCTCCCACGCGTCGCTGAAGCAGGGCGAGCCGGACGACCCTTCCGCGGTGTCGGTTTCGTAGCGCAGGAAGCCGTCGTCGCGCAGTTCGAGCAGCCGGCAATTCTCGGTCGCATAGCGCTTCGCGCCGCCATCGGGATATTCGATGATCCGCAAGGCCATTCCGGGCAGGATTTTGGCCACGGATCCGTTGATCGCGAGGAAGTCGAGTGGAGCGAGCAGCTCGCCGGTCGTAGCCGCAGGTTTGACCGCGACGATGGCGAAGTCGAGCGTTTCGTCAGCGTGGAACAGGGCGTCGGGATCGAGCGCGAAGGTCACGCCGCGCGCCACGCCATTCTCACCCTGATCATGGAGGAAGTTCGCCCCTGCCCCGCGCACCGACGTGGCATCGGGAAAGACATGCCAGTTGGTGAGCAGCACATTCGGCGACACGAGGAAGCCGGTGGCGAAAGCGGCCGGATCGACTTTCGGATCGATGTTGGCGACGATCCGCGCGACCGGACGTCCGGCAGCGCGCGCGGCCTCGGACGGCGCGGTCGCGAACCAACCGAGGGTCGGGCCGATCTTGCGCTCGATGAAGACGGGAAGGCGCCCGGCGAGTTTCAGCTCCCCTGCCCTCTCGAGGTTCGCGCGGCGCGTTTCGAAGCGCGCCTGCTGCGATGGGGTGACCGGCGCCGTTGCCGGCGGCTGATCGCGCCAACGTCGCGCGGCGGCGATCATCACCGCGCGGCGTCGGTCATCGAACAATGCGGTGGAAGCCATCGTCGCATCTCCCCCTCGATGGGGGCGATACTACACCGCTTGCGTGACAAAAGATCGCGGTTCTTTGACCGGGGACCGACGAACGATCGTCGATGCGTCCGGTATGGCGGCGTTCGCCGGAGACTCTCACATCGGCGCGCATTCCGTGGCGAACAGCCGTTCCGCGAGGAAGTCGACCAGCACGCGGACCTTGGGCGAGAGATGACGGCTCGATGGCCAGATCAGGTTGAACTGGCCCGGTGCATCGAGATGCTCGAAGAGCACCGGCACGAGCGTACCCGCCTTGAACGAAGCTTTCGCGAGGAAGTCGGGCATGCAACCGATGCCGAGACCACCCGTCACCGCGCCGCGCAGCGCCTCCATGTTGTTGCACGTCATGACATGATCGACCCGCGGCTCAGGCTCGCCACCGGGCTGACGTAGCGGCCAGACCTGAAGCTTGCCCGAGTTTGGATAGCGGAAGGCGATGCCGCGATGGCCGGCCAATTCGCGCGGGCAAAGGGGTGTTCCATGGCGTTCCAGATAGGCAGGCGATGCGCAGAGCAGCAGTTGGAACGGACGCAACGCCCGTACCATCAGCCGGCTATCGGGCAATTGCCCGCTGCGGATCGCGATGTCGACGCCCTCTTCGACCAGATCCACGATGCGATCGGAGAAGTCGAGGTCGAGACCAATGTCCGGATACAGCGCCATGAACTCGGGCAAGACTGGCATCAGAAAATGATAGGCGATCACGGGACAGGATAGACGAATACGACCCTGCGGCGCCTCGCGTGTGCGCAGCAGGCTTTCATGCGCATCGTCGAGATCGTCGAGGACCCGCCGGCATCGCTCGTGAAAGGCACGCCCCTCCTCGGTAAGCCGCAAGCTGCGGGTCGAGCGCTGGATGAGCCGCACTCCAAGCTGATTCTCCAGCTTCGTCACCGCCTTGCCGACCGCAGACGGCGACAGGCCGAGCACGCGCCCGGCCGCGACGAAGCTACCAAGATCCGCGGTGCGGACGAAGGCTGACAGCCCGGTCAGACGATCCAAGACAGCACCATTCGAGCATTTCTTTCCATTCAAGGAGGACGCTTGGCCCGCTTATCGATCATTCGAGCCTCATTATACCAGACGAAGCGCGGAACCACTCCGCTTCTTTATGCTGAACATACAGGCTCGTCATGACCGAACTTACCTCTGCGCCGCAGGACGGCGGTCGCCCAGCCCTCGCCTTGCTCGCCGTCTGCCTCGCGGCCGTCGCCATGCCGCTCACCTTCACGGGAACCGCCGTGGCCTTGCCCGCGATCGGCCGTATGCTGGACGGTACGCCGGTCGCCATGGCCTGGGCGACCAATGCCTTCATGCTGACCTTCGGGTCGGGACTGATGGCGGCCGGCGCCCTTGCCGACAGCCATGGGCGGCGGCGTGTCTTCCTGTTCGGCGCAACAGGTTTCGCGGTGACGTCGCTGGCGCTGGTCTTCGCGCCGAACATCCTCCTCTTCGATCTCCTGCGTGGCGGGCAAGGACTGGCGGCCGCGGCGGCCTATGCAGGCGGTGCGGCAGCGATCGCGCAGGCATTCGATGGCCGGGCGCGAATGCGCGCCTTCAGCCTCGTCGGGACAAGCTTCGGCGTGGGCCTGTCACTCGGGCCGATCGTCTCCGGGCTGATGATCGAGACTTTCGGCTGGCGGTCGATCTTCCTTGCCGTGGTCGCCTTCGCGACGCTCGCCCTCGTGATCGGAAGCGCGACGCTGGCGGAAAGCCGGGACCCTGCCTCGACCGGGCTCGACCGGCCCGGGGCGGTATGCTTCACCGCCATGCTGGCGCTCTTCACCTATGGCATGTTGCTCGTCCCGGAACGCGGCTGGGGCGACGGGCTGGTGGTCGGTGCGCTCGCCGGGGCTGTCCTCTGCCTCGCTGCGTTCATCGGTATCGAGCGACGAATTGCCCGGCCGATGCTCGACCTGTCGCTGTTCCGGTATCCTCGCTTCGTCGGGGTCCAATTGCTCGCCGCCGCGCCAGCTTATGGGTTCGTGGTCCTGCTCATCCTCCTTCCCATCCGCTTCGTGGGTATCGAGGGGATGAGCGAGGTCGCGGCGGGCGGGCTGATGATCGCGCTGTCCTCGCCGCTTCTCGTCCTGCCGATGGTGGCGGGGATGCTGACGCGCTGGTTCCCCGCCGCCGCGATCTGCGGCACCGGGCTGTTCGTGTCGGCGGCTGGACTGGTGTGGCTGGCGATGACGCCGGTCGGTGCGCCCTCACTCGCCACCGCCCTGCCGATGCTGGTGATCGGCTGCGGGATCGGCCTGCCCTGGGGCCTGATGGACGGGCTCGCGGTCAGCGTGGTTCCGAAGGAGCGCGCCGGTATGGCGACGGGTATCTTTTCGACCGTGCGTGTCGCCGGCGAAGGAATTGCGCTGGCGGTTGTCGGTGCGGTCCTCGCCATGCTCGTCACCGCGCGGATCGGTGCGGCCGGATTGTCCGGCGATGCGCACAGGGCGGGACAGCGTCTCGCAGGCGGCGACTTCGCCGGGGCGCGCGCACTGCTGCCGGGAGCGGAGCCAGCCGCTATTATCACCGCCTATGGCGACGCCTTCGGCTGGCTCCTCGTCCTGCTTGCAGGCGTCACTGCCACGACGGCGGTCGTCGTCATCCTCTTCCTCGGTGCGAAGGAGCTACCGGCGTAACCGTTGCAGGATGTGAACGAGGATCACCTGCGCTCGTCGCCTCGATGCTGTGCGGGACCACCACGGGCGTCGCGACCTTCGACATCGTCACCGCGCATCTGACCCGCGCCTTAGGCTGGCGCCAAGGCGCGATGGCGACTGCTTTGTCGTGCTCCTGCTCGCCACCACGCTGGTGGTGCCAGTCGTCGGCATCGCAGCGGCCGTTATGATGAACGAGCATCCCGTTTCCGATGTTGCCACCAAGGCTTAAGATCAGTTGTCGCCTGCCAAGCAAATTGCCAAGCCGTTCCGTGTATCACACGGCTTCCGGATCAGAGTTCTAAGCTTGTCTCGGTACTCAGCTGTTCGGATCAGGTCAGGCAGCTACCGGAACGATCGGCTTGATTGCCACGCGATTGAGGACTTGCGTATAGATCGCGGCTTCACCAGCCATTTGCAGTGTTATAACCAGCGCGAAATTGACGGCGGCATCGAGATCGTCGACCTCACGCTGGACATCCAGTTCGAAGAAGCCGTCTCCGGCGATTGCGGCAGCCTTCTCGCCGTCCCAACGACGATGCACCACAGTTCCCTTGTGGGCCTGTTTAGGATCGGGCTGCGTGCCACACGCCTTCACGCCGGCGGCGCCAAGCTGGCCCGGCTCGACGATCTTCATCCTGACACCCCGGTAGGCTACGGCTCCCGGCTTCGGCGGAGTGAACCAGGCGAGGGTCGCGGATAGCCCGTGCGGCTGTGCCTTGCCGCTCATGGCGGCCGGCCACGGGATCCGGAAACGCTTGCCTTGGTCGGAGTTGAGTGTACCGACCGCCCATAAGGTCGCACGATCATCGGCGCAGTTGACGATCAGCTCGGGATCGTAGGCGCCGAAGCCGATATAACGGCGCACATTATCCTTCTGCCTGTAATGCTGGCGATTGTCCGACGGCCCCAGGATTTCGATCAACAGGTCGCGCGCCTCGGTCCAGCGAGCCCCGTGAACAAGCAAGGCCTTGAGGAGCGCAGCGCGTTGCGCGCTCGGGAGGGCGACGAAATCAGGATAGGCCGCCTCCAGCGCTTCGTGCGCCCTGGCAGCGACACCGGTCGCCAACGCAGCTGCGACGCTGGTGCCGACGGTTCGCGCGACCACATTGGGGCTGAGGGAGGTGGCGGTTGGTGGTGCGGCGACGGCTATCCCTCCGAAAATGGCTGCGTTGGTGGTGAGCGGCTGCAGCCGATGATGATCACCGGCCGGATCCACCCGCACATGATGCCGGCCTCCAGGTGCAAGGATTTCGGGCTTGGTCGCCCCGCGATAACCCGGCCCGAGGCCGCTCGAGATCGTGCTGAGACCGGTCCCGTTCCAAAGGTCGAACGTGGGGGGCGTGACCGGGTAAGGGTGTTCATAATGATCGGCATGCAGGGCGCCGACGGTGATCGCGTTGACCGCCTCGGCGGGCGCCAGGATGCGGCGTGTGGCGATCTGCGATGCACTGGCGCGAAGCAAGACGCGGATTTTCTGCGGCATGTCCAGCGCTTCGAACGCGCCAGCGGTCATATCCCGGGTTTCGACGTGGGCGTGATGATTGCCGGCGCTGATGACGAACAGCACACCGTATTTGCTCGCCAGATAGTCGACGACGCGTGCCCACCCGGACATGCGATTGGCAAAGGGCTTGTTCGGATCGCCGAGTGAAGCGTTGATGACGATCACATGGGGTGCTGTCGCGTCGGCCCCTTCGCGCATGCGCACCAGTGCTTCCTCGAACATATCGGCCGGCAGCCGATCGGGGAAGCGCTCGGGACGCGCCGGGTCAGCCGTCGCATAGAGCATGTTGACGAAATGGACGGGCCGTTCGAGCGGCCGGTCCCAGGCATTGTTCAGGTCACCATGGACCACCGCAGACGCCATCGCCGTGCCGTGCTTGCGGGGTCCGACGGCGAGCGGTTCGAGCTCGAACGGATCGTCGACGCTGAGCGTGCCAGCCAGGCGCGGATGCCCGGAAAGCGGAACGGCATCGAAGATCGCCGCGATCGGATCGCCGACGAGTTCGGGCGCATCGCCGGCGGGAAACCCGGCAACCTCTTCCATCGAAACCGACTGGAAAATGCTTTGCGGACGAATTTGCAGGATTGCTCGGGAGCCGGCCAGGCTGGCCGGATCGCGGGCAAGCGCGTCGCGTAACGCCTCGGTCGGAATGTCGGTGAGCAGCGCATGATAACCGGCGCCGTCGATACGCGAGCGGGCGATGATCACGCCGCGAACGGCGGCGATGCCGGCCTGTGCTTCACGCTCGGCAACGGCGGCGTTCACGCGGAAGACCAGCTCGATTTCGACCCGTACCGTCGGCTGGCCTGCCTCGACTTCTGCGGTCAGGACATCCACGTCTTCGGGCGCAATGCGATCCTGCGGCCCCCAGGGCCGGATGTCACGCAATTGGGAGAGCATCGCTTTCCAGGCGCTGAACCGTGGTGGAACGGTGCCGTCTCGCTGCCAGCCGCGCCATAGCGTGACGATGTTCCGCAGCGCGCCCTCGGAGGGGACCATGAGGTAGGCGGCCGGGGCCTTATCAAACTCGTCCTCCTCCAGATCCTCCGCGCCGAGGAATTCCAGGCCTGGAACGAGGCGGACCGCCTGTTCGAATTTCAGGATGCCGCCTGTCAGTTCGAAGACGAGCAATCGTTCGGGCGCGAGAGCATCGGGATCGGCGCGCAGTTGCAGTGCGGGCGTGTTCGCTTCCAGCTGTTCGCTGAGGCGGGTCAGTTTCCGGCCGGCGGGCGTCTGCGCCTGATCGCCGGGCTCGAGCTTACGCGGAATCGGGATCCCGTTGCCCGTCCGTCGCCCGATCGCTGTTGCTGCCCCCAGGCGCAACAGCGGTTGTTCCGGTGGATTCGCCATCTCTCTCCGGTCTTACACGCGTTTTCCAGAGCCGAAGCTCCTGCGCGAGAATGCCTTTCAGCATCTCGCCCCCCTGCAACAGAATATGCCGCCGCCGGATATTCTGACAGAATTCAAACACCTCGGCAAAGCTCGTTCGGCCCATTTGGGTGGCAACCGCCTTGGCCGTCATGCCCGGACTCTCCGGCCACGCGCTAAAAAAGCGGTCGATCAGGATCGCCATTCCGTCGCGCGTCGGCAAAGGCATATCGATCCGGAGCTGGAAGCGCCGCCAGACCGCCCGGTCGAGCAGTTCGGCATGGTTGGTGGCAGCGACCACGATCACATAGCTCGGCAACTGATCGAGCTGCATGAGCAGGAACGACACGACCCTCTTGATCTCGCCGGTCTCATGAACGTCGCCCCGTTCCTTGCCGACCGCGTCGAACTCATCGAAGAACAATACGCATGGCGTCGCGCGCGCATATTCGAAGAGGCGTGCGAGCCGCGCGTTGGTCTCACCGAGATAGGCGCCGACCAGCGCATCGTAACGCACGGTAAGGAGCGGAACGGCAACGGCCTCCGCGATCGCCTCCGCGATCGACGTCTTGCCGTTTCCTGGCGGCCCAGAGAGCAGCACTCGGTGCCGGGGCTGCATCCCCTGCGCGCGTAACAGGTCCGCGCGGCGCTGCTCCTCGATGAGCTGGCGCGTGAGCTGTTCAGCCGGCAGCGTTAGGATCAGGCTCTCGAGCGTCGCCCTCGGCTCGGTTTCGATGACGAAGTCGCGTCCCGCAGCACTCGGACGTCGCAATTCGCTCGACGTGGTGACCGGCACCGATTGGAGTGCGCGGTGGAGGCGGTCAGCCAGCACATTATGGCTCTTGGCACGCTCCTCCGCCACGAGCGCCTCGACCGTTGCGGTCAACGAGGATCGATCGCCGGAAGCGCCTGCCTTGATCAGGGAAACAAGGAGATCACTTCGTGCCATCGACCGTTTACCACCACCCTTTCGCCCTGTGGGCGAAGACTAACACGCGCGTGCCGAACTGTGAATCATTTTCGGAACAAACGCCGAATGAAGGCTAAACGTCCGTATGCCAAGCCCGTTCATCGAGACCCGTCCCGCCTATCGGACATCGACCGCGCTGAGTAGCGCGATCGAGCTGGAAAGAGCAGACGATCGGACAGATAGAGACGTTCGAAACAAGGCCAGCAGGCTGAAGGCTGTCGGCTCGTGCAGCTCGAACATCTTTCCAGTTTGATCGGTCAGCTGCACACCGGTCCTTCGACAGCCGGAAGCCAGTGCGGACGGCCACTATAGCAGGTTTGCAGCGCAAGAGATTCAACTAGTCTCATGCCGACCAGCCGTAAGCGCCGTTGTTTTTGGTATGGCAACTTTGATCGGGACCATACTCGGAACCCGCATTCGCAAGCCGTCTACTGCCCCTCTCCGCTGCGCATCCTATTACTATCTAAGCTTTTTCTCTGAAGACAACGACCGCTTTCAAAGCCAACTTAGGGAGTTGTATGATAAAATCTTGACGTCATATGAATACCGTGTACGATTAATGGCTAAGGGAGCAGAATATTGGAGGGGATCTGATGCTCGTATCAGGAGTTTATCGGCGCGACCTATTTCGGTCAGCGGTCGCAACGACAGTTACAGCATCTTTGATGTTGTCATATATCGGTCCTGCCGCGGCTCAGACCACATCGGACATCTCAGCGCTTAATTTCGCGCTCAACCTCTCGTATCTTCAAGGACAATTCTTTAGTTATGTCGTGACCGGCGGCGCTGTGGCAGCGCAGATTGGCACGGGAGCTATCGGTGCCGTTACTCCCGGGCGCAAGGTGAAGCTCGACGACGCGACTACCGCGCTTATCACTGAGATCGGCAATGACACCCGCAACGTCGCGACCCCGATGCGCGTCATCATTGGTGCGTTGGCGATCGGGCAGCCCGCGCTGGACATAACCGGCGGCACGACCGGCCCTTTCGCAACCGTCATGCAGCAAGCGGGTGTAGTCGCAACGGGCGCGAGCTTCGACCCCTACGCATCCGAAGAAAACATGCTGTATTCAGCCTTCTACCTGAAGGATACCGCGCTCGCGGCCTATCGCGGACTACTACCTTTGCTGACTAATCGGGTCGTAGTACAACTTTTTTGCGGGCTAATCGCGACCGAGGCCCATCATGCCGCAGTGATCCGCGGACTTTTGTATGCCCGAGGTGCAACGGCGGCGCAAATGCGGACCAACGCGGACAAGATCGCTGCATTCCGTCGTATGCTCGGCGGCGAGAAGGCGGGATACGGCATTTCCGGGTCGACGCGAACCTATACCGGCCCGTCAGGCGCGGCGACAACGGTGAAACACTCTAACGTCACATCGGCTGATAACAACGGCGAAGTCGGGCAGTGCACGCCGGAACAGGTACTTGCGCAACTCTATCTCAGCCGCACCGCAGCCACTCAGGGCGGGTTCTTCCCCGTTGGCGTGAACGGGACTTTCCGCACCAGCGCCAGCATCTGACGCTCTACACGGAGGAGCATATTATGAGACTGCATGAGGTCGATCCGGGAAACCCGGATCGCGAAATGCTGGCGCGTCGCCGCGTCCTGCAACTGGGAAGCGGTGGCGCCGTCGTCAGCCTGCTCGCGGCGCTGGCTGCCTGCAAAAACGACGACCAGTCGCCGCTGGCGAATACGCCGACGCCGACACCGACTGGCACGTCTACTCCGTTTGCGACCGGCACCCCGACGATCCAGGCACTGAGTGACAACGACTTGTTGGTGCTGATGCTGCAGTTAACCTATCTCCAGGGCGAGTTCTATTCGCGGGCCGTGCTTGGCGTGCCGTTGCCGGCAACTTTGGTCGGCGCGGGTGCAGGAACGGTGAACGGACCTCGTCAGGTCACCTTCGCCACGGACGCGTTGGGCGACATGTTCCGGGAGATCGCCTTCGAAAAGATCGACCAGGTCACCCGCCTGCGTGGCCTGCTCGGCGCTGCCGCCGTGGCTCGGCCCGCGTTGAACCTCGACGTGACCGATGGCGGCGCTTTCACGCAGATCGCTCGCGCGGCCACCATCGTCACTGGCTCCGCGACTTTCGACGTCTATGCGAGTGAGAATCTCTTCCTGCTCGGTGCCTTCGTTCTCGAGGATATCACCACCGGCGCCTATAAGGGCGTCCTACCCCTATGTCAGGCCTCTGCGATCATCGTTCCACTCGGCGGCCTGCTGGGAACATCTGCGCAACATACCGCGATGGTGAGGACGCAGATCTATCTGCGCGGCCTGACGAGCGGCAGCACGCTGCGCCAGAACGCGATTCGGCTGAGCGACGCGCGCGACAGCTACGATTCGTCGTTGGATGACGATCAAGGCGTATCCGGTGGCACCGCAACGGCGCCGACAAGCGTCGCGAACATTACCAACGCCGATGGCGAAGGCCTGATCTATGGGCGCCCGCCCCAATTGACCGTCAACGTTGTCTATTTGACCCGGGCGATTGCGACAGCAGGCGGCTTCTTCCCGTCCGGCCTGACGGGCGCGATCGCGACAAGCGCGGCCACCTGAAGGCTGCGGTCCTGTCGAGAAACGATGACGAACGCAGCGGAGGGGACGCTGCGAAGCAAAAAGCGTGAGGGGATTTACCATGCAGATGCAATTGCTGGGGCGCACGTCGCTGATGGTGCTGGCGGCCGCGACATGCCTTACAGGCGCCGACGGCGCGCAAGCCAAGCCTTTAGGGCAGACCAAGACAGCGGACCGTGACGCAGCCAGGGCTCGCGCGAAGGCGGAAAAGGAGAGCGAACGCGAGCAGCGCGAGCGCGCGGCCGAACGCGCAGCGGAAATTGCTAATGGCGATGATCCAGGCGGCGACGTCGTCGTCCGGGGCATCAAAGACAGTCTCGCCGAGGCGCGCAATCAAAAGCGGGATGCCGATCAGATCGTCGACGTTATCAGGGCCGAGGATGTCGGCAAATTGCCCGCCAATACGGTGGGCGACGTGGTATCCTATATTCCAGGCATCCAGGTAGGGCGCGACGAGGGTGAGGTCAGCGACATCCAGCTGCGCGGATTGGGCGGCGTCCAAACTACGGTCAACGGCACCGAATCGTTCTCGTCGCTTGATCGCAACACGTTCATTCAGGATCTTCCCGCGGACTTGGTAAAGAGCATTGAAGTCTATAAAACGTCGACACCATCTCAAGTCGAAGGATCCGGCAGTGGTTCGATCAACATCAACCTGCGTCGCCCGGTCGACTTCAAAAAGGGACTAAGCGTATTCGGAATCGCGACCGGCCGTTATAACAATCAGTCAAAGAAGTACTTCCAGAATTACACCGCGATTGTCAATTACCGGGTGGATACGCCGATCGGGCAAATGGGATTGTTGCTCAACGTCACCTATAATAGCAATCCTTTCCTCGAATCCCGTGCCTTCAACGATCCGCTCGGCACGGTGCAGACCCGCCAAGTGACTGGCCCGCAGATTCTGCCATTTCCAACAGTCGCGCCAAACCAAGTCGCCTTCCAATATAACGTCGGCACACGAACGACCAAATCCTACACCGCCTCGGCGCAGTGGAAGCCCACCAACGAGTTATCGATCGTATTGGAGGGCAATTACAACGCGATCCGTGTTCGTCGGACCGTCAACCAACTTTATATGCCAATACTGACTCAGGCAAATTCTTCCAACACCCTCCCCGCTCTAAGCAACATCTCTCTCGTGCCCGGAACCAACCGCATAGGATCGGTTACCGCATCCCCCGTGACGCAGGTCGGCCCAATCAACTTCTCGCAGGATGTTTTTACCGATCAATATTACGGCCGCTTCGGAGTCGATTACGATACCGATTTCTTCTCGCTTAACACAAAATTAAACTATAATTATGCAAGCTCCCCCGTCAGCGAGCAGACGATCCGCAACCGGTTTGTCAACAGACCCGTCTATGATGTAGAATTTGCGAGCGATCGGTTCAAGTTCCCCCAGTTGAACCTGAATTTCCGCAATCTCGATCTGCTCGATCCGAACCAATACCGCTTTTTCCAGTTCGACGAGAGCAAGCGAGTCAATAAAGGTAGCTTGGTGGAAGCGCTTGTCGATCTGACACTGCGCCCCAAGATGCCGTTGATCGACAACATCCAGATCGGCCTTCGGGTCGCCCATCGCACCTTCGACCGGCAGAACCGGAGCCGCTCGATCTCGGGTCTGTCGATCCCCGCGGACCAGATGCCGGACGGGTACAACAACCTCGTTGCGATTGCGCAGGGTTTCGAGGGAACCGGGGTCGAAAACAATGCTCGCTGGCTTGGTTATGATCGTGAGGTCGCCCGTTCGAACCTACCGCTGTTGTACAGCTATCTGGCCGGGATAGAGCAGCAGCGCGGGGTGAAGGCGCCGCTTTTCGCTCAACAACTCGGTCCACTTAGCCAAAGCGACTTCTTTAATGGCGCCGAGGATGTGATCGCGTTCTATGGGCAAACGCGATACAGCCTCGAATTGTTGTTCCCAATCGACGGTGTCATCGGCGCTCGTATCGTGAACACAATGCTCAACCTGAATGGGTTCAACCGAGTCACACGCGCGCAGATTGTGAACGGCGTTAATACGACGCTGGTAGGTTTCGAACCCACGGCGGGGCGCACCAACGCGCTTGACGTCAATCCCAGCGCCAGCATGAACATCCACTTTCTGAAGGACTTGCAGCTTCGACTTGGCTATACATCCTCGATCGTACGTCCGCGCTCCTACGATCTTTCTCCTTATCTTAATTTCACGGACACCGCGTCAGGCGGCGGGGCAGCAGACGGCGGCAACCCGAATCTGAAGCCGCAGCAGACAACCAAGTTCGATGCCTCGCTCGAATATTACTTTGGCCGAACGGGTATTCTGACGATCGCACCTTTCTACTGGAAATTGTCGGGATTGATTGGCACGTTCCAGAGCCTGGAGTTTCTTGATAATTATCCAAACCCCTTCACGGTCAACCGTCCGATCAATGCGGGTGCAGGATATCGCCGAGGCGTCGAGGTTCAAGGACAAACGTTCTTCACGTTCCTGCCGGGTATCCTCGCCAATTTCGGCGTCAGTGGTAATTTTACTTATGTGGAATCGAACCTGAACTATCCGGCACGAGAGGGCGTGCTCAACTTGCCAGTAGGGAACGTTCCGATCGCCGGCACGGCGCCGAAATCCGCAACGATCATGGGATTGTTCGAACGTGGCGGAATGAGCGGTCGATTCATCTGGAATTGGCGCGACAAATTCATCACGACGATCCGCAATCCTTTACGTAATTCCGACTACATCCTGCCATTTACCTGGATGGAGGCGAACGTCAGCTATCGCTTTACAAAGGGGTCCCTGAAGAATTTAAGTGTCGGAGCGCAGGCACAGAACTTAGGTGCTAGCGCGCGCCGGACCTTTTACGGATATCCGGATCAGCCGAATGCGGTCGTTTATATGGCGCGCACTTATGGTTTGAATGTGCGCTACAATTTCTAGGACTAATTTATTAATGTCAGCGTAGCAATCTGATGCAGGTTCGGCAAAGAGATCAGCTTGCCCCCCCCCTCGATCGCGATGCCGAAAAGAAGGGCGATGCGGTGCTGACGATCCCAGGCGCGGCGCGCGAGGCAGCTCGGGCTGGCAGTGCGGCTGAGTGCGGCATGGCCCACGCTCGACAAGTGAGAATCGTAGGCTTGAACGGACAGCGCTTCAGGGCCAAACGGGTCTGATATTCAACCCGAATTCTATGAACCAGATTGCCGGGGCGCACGGCCGCGTTCTCGAGCTGGCGGCAGGCAATGGCTCGAAGAGCCGCGCGCTCGCAACTCGCGCGCTGCGGCTCGACGCGACCGAGGCGACAGCAACGGGGGCGCAGCTGGTCGCCGCGGCGCTCGCTGGTCACGGCATGCGCACGCGTGCGGTCCGGCTGGCGGTGCCCGGCCGCTTTGCTCGTGCACCCTATGACGCGGCGATGGTGGCCGAGTTGCTCTACTACCTAATGCCACGCGCCATGACCCAGACAGCGTCTGACGTCGCACGTGCACTCCGCCCCGGCGGCACGCTCGTGCTTGCGCACCACCGGATCGACTTCCATGGCTTTGCTCAGCACGCAGCTCATATTCAGCTGCGATTTCTGGCTCAGACAGGCCAACGCTGGCACGTGAGAAGCGTACGACGCACGATGCGCTGGATCGTCCTCGCGTGTTGCCCTTCTTAGTCGCAGGGTGATCGTCTTAGCGTTGCTCGGCCGAAATGAAACTAGGCGCCTGGAAGGAGATCAGCGCCGCGACGTCTTCTCAGATGTTTCGAAAAAAGATTACACTCGGACACTCATCACACAGGTGTGCCTTTCGAACTGCAGGCCTCGGTTCATCTGCAAAGGGCGCAAGGCTTCAGGCGGACGATAGAACCATCGCAATTCTTAAACGCACGACAGTCATGGCCAAGCCAGCAGTCAAACTTCAGCTATGAACGAGCAAAGGGGGCTTCTACTGGCGTCAAAAGGCAATACCTGAGACGTCGATTGTACAGACCGTCGCAGCTGATTGGTGCTCATCCACATCAAACGGATACGCGATCTCGACCCACTGCGCCTCCGCATCCGACGTGCCGGCGTAGAGCAGTGTCGTGCCGCCCGCCTGTTCGATCCCGGACGAGAAGACGACGTCGATCAGGTCCGGGCGCTTGGCCGGGCCTGCCGCGAATTGATCACGTGTGGCGATAATCCTATAGTCGCGCCATGTATGGGTCGCGGGATCGAAGATGAAGGATACGGCATAATAGCGCCGCTTGCCGTAGAGGATGTCCTGCTCGAAATAGGCCGCGTGCGCGATCACGCCGATCTCGCCCGATGCCAGCAGATGCGCCTCGTTCGCGCCGCCCCAGTCGAGCGGATGGAACATGTCGTCGAGCATCGGCGCCGCCTCGATCGCGTCGATGCTCAGCGCATCCAGATCCGCGACCTCCGTGTAGCCGATCGTGCCGCGGCCGCCCTTTTCGCCGCGCGGTCGGGTGAAGATCGCGACCCGCCCGTCGGCGAGTTCGCAAAGCCGGATGTCCTTCATCCCGATCGGACCGGCGAAGAAGGGACGGAGATCGAACACGTCCGCGCCGCGATAGAAGACGGTGTGCCAGATCGGTTGCGCCGGCCGCAGGTCGACCGCCACGCCGCCGAACACCAGCTCACCGGCGATCTCGGTGACGAACGGGTCCTGTAGCCGGAAGCGCGGCGCACCGTTGATCGGGTGCCAGAGGCCGTCCTTTTCCTCGAAGAAGATGGCCGTCGACTCCTCGCTGTCGCGCGGCTCCACCCGCCCCGCGATCACCCGCCGGCCGGCGGAGCGGAACGGCGCGGAGATGTTGTAGACGTCGCACTCCCCCACCCCGGTGAAGCGGAGCTTGCCCGTGGCCGGTGCCTGGCCCGCCGTGTCGGCGGCGAAGGCGTCGGCCAGTGTCTTGACGCGAATGATGCTCTCGCGGGTCACGACGATCTCCTGAAATCCTGAATGATCTGCGGCGTCACACGCCCATCGCCGCCCACAGCTCGGGCAGGGCCACCGTGCCCAGCGCCATCACGCGGTCCGCCGCGCCGTAATAGACGTACAGCGCGTCGTCCCGGATCGTCGCGCCGCAGGTGAACAGGACATTGTCGAAGAAGCCGGTCACCTCATAGGGTTCGGCCGGTCGGGCGAGCGGCCGGCCGAGCCGGGCGCGAACGATCCGCGGGTCGTCCAGATCGAGCAGCAGCGCGCCCAGACTGTAACGCTGCTGCGCATCGACGCCGTGGTAGATCTGCAACCAGCCCCTGTCGGTCTCCAGCATCGGCGCACCCCCGCCGATCTTGCTGGCCTCCCAGCCGCCGGGCACCGCCCCGGCGAGCCGCTCGTGCCGCCCCCAGTGCAGCAGGTCGGGCGAGCGCGCGATCCAGATTTCCGGTGTGCCCAGGTGTCGCGGTGCCGGGCGGTGAAGGCACCAATATTCGCCGCCGATCCGGCGGGGAAACAAACACACGTCGCGATTGTCGGGCGAGAAGATGAGGCCGAGCCGCTCGACGCGCCGGAAATCGTCGGTGACCGCGAGCCCGGTGGCGATGCCGAGGTCCGACACGGCGGTGTAGTTGATGTAAAAGCGCCCCTCGATGGCGGTGATCCGCGCGTCCTCGCACCCGAACCGCTCGTAGCGTGTGGACGGGAACAGGAACGGTGCGTCGTCGATCGTGAAATCGGTGCCGTTCGTACTCCGCGCGAGGCGCAGGTGCGACATGGAGGTGAGGTACACCTGTGCCGGATCTGCCCGCAGCACGACCATGCGCGGATCGGCAAAATCATACGCCGGATCGTCGCGGCGGAGGCTTTCGACCGTGCACCGCCACCCAGCGCCGTCCTCGGCCAGCAGCGGCACGCGCAGCTCGCCCGGCGCGGATGCGGCGACGCTCTCCGCGACGCGCACCAGCATGATCGTCTCGTCGCCGACCTGCACCACGCCGGCGTTGAAGGCGCAGTCGACCCGCCAGTCGGGCCGGCTGGGTCGCACCTGTTCGGGGACGATCAGCGGATTGGCCGGCGAGCGTTTCAGCAGGTCGTGCGGGCGGTCGAAGGTCATGACACTCACTTGAGGCTCAGCGCCATGCCCTGAAGGAACTGGCGGCGGAAGAGGAGGAACAGCAGCGCGAGCGGCAAGGTCTGTAACACCGCACCGGCCATCACGGGCCCGGCATAGCCGCCATATTGCTTGCTGAACGTCGCCAGCAGCACGGACAGCGGCATCCGGTCGGCTTCGGAGATCGCGATCAGCGGCCACAGGAAATTGTCCCATGTGCCGGTGAAGGTGAAGAGCGCGACGATCGCGATGATCGAGGTGTTGAGCGGCATGACGATCTTCGTGACCGTCTGCCACAGGCTCGCCCGGTCGAGGCGCGCCGCGTCGAAATATTCCTCCGGCATCGACCGGAAGGACTGCGACATCATGTAGATGCCCCAACCGGACATCATGAACGGCAGGATCAACGCCGCCAGCGAGTTAAGCAGCCCCAGTTCCTTCACGAGCACGAACAGCGGCAGGATGAACATGGTGGTGGGTATGACCATCTGGAGCAGCAGGAAATCGCCGAACAGCTTGCGCCCGGGGAAACGCAGCCGCGCCAGCGCGAAGGCGATGAACGCGGAAGTGACCAGCACCGACGCCGTCACGCTCAGCGTCACCAGCGCCGAGATCCCCAGCGCGGCGAGGAACGGTCGGTCGAGCTTGTCGGCGGTCGCGAACAGGAAGCGGAAGTTGTCGAGCGTCCAGTCGCCCGCGAACAGCCCGGTGGTGTAGATCTGGGCGGTCGGCTTCAGCGCGGCGGTCACCATCCAGACGAAGGGATAGAGCCAGGTGAGCGCAAGCGCATAGATGGCCACCGTCGCCAGCCAGCCGCCGGGCGTCTTGGCGCGGAACAGCGCCGACATCCGCATCCTCATGCGATCACCACCTTCTTCTCGAACAGTCGCCGCGCCAGCACCACCAACAGGTACGAGCCGAGCGAGATGACGATGCTCATGGTCGCCGCGTGGCTGGGTTGCAGACGGCGGAAGGCGGTTTCGTAGATGATCATCTGCGGCGTCGCGGTGCTGTCGGCCGGACCGCCGCCGGTGATCAGATACGGCTCGGTGAACAGCCCGAACGCCACCAGGATCGCGAAGGTCAGCACCATCATCAACTGCGGGTTGAGCATCGGCAGCGTGATGCGGACCAGCCGTGTCCACCGCCCGGCGTGATCGAGCCGCGCGGCGTCGTAAAGCTCGCGCGGCACGGTCAGCAGCCCCGAATAGACGATCAGCCCGTAATAGCCGACGAACTTCCATGCGACGACCAGCGCGATCGCCAGCATCGCCAGCGTCGGGTCGTTGGTCCATGGGATGCGGACGCCGATCGCGGCGTCGAGCGCATTGTTGAGCGGACCGGTCGAACTGAAGATCTTGAGAAAGACCAGCGACAGCGCGACGCCGGACGACACGTTGGAAAGCAGGAAGCACAGCGCCACGAACGCCCGCCCCCGCCCGACATGCTGCAGCCCGAACGCCACCAGCAACGCGCCGCCGAACGCGATCGGCAGGTACAGCGCCAGGAAGCGCACGACATTCCACAGCGCGCCGAGGAATTGCGGGTCCTGCGCCGTGCGGACGAAGTTGCGCGCGCCGACGAACACCGGCTCGTCGAAGAAGCGCCACTGCGTGACGGACAATTTGGCCAGCCAGAAGAACGGATAGGCCCAGAACAGCGCGGTGAACACGAGATAGACGCCGACGAGCGAGAGCCCGACGATCGCCTCGCGCGACAGGCCGCGCCCATCGTTTCGCCAACGGATCATGCCTGCGCCTCCAGCATGCGATCGGTCCGCTGCACGGCGGCAGTCAGCGCGACGCGCGGCCGCTGCTGACCGGTCATCAGCGGTTCGATCAATTGCGACCCCATGATCTTCTGCACGTCGATCGTGTACTCGGACAAGGCCGGGGGACGCGCGCTGGCGACATGCTCGGCATAGGCGCGGCCGATTGCACTGCTGCGATAGTAGCCGGCGAAGCGCGGGTTTTGAAGCAGATCGCCGCGTGCCGGCGACAGTCCGGTGCGCTCGAGCCAGAGCAGGTTCAGCGCCTCGTCGCCCAGCACCCAGGCGAGGAAGTCGAACGCCTGCTGCTTGACCCGGCTGTTCCGGAAGACGACGACGCCCTTGCTGTCCGAAAAGGTCGAGGCCGGACCGGGGGTCGGGGTGGCGGCGACCATCGGCCCGACGACGATCCGCGCCAACGTGTCGGGATAGAGGTTGGCGAACCGCTCGACATCCCAAGGGCCACGGACCGCGCCCGCGGCGAGGCCGGTGACAAGCGGCTCCTCCGCATCGAAGTCCATCGCCGTCCAGCGTTCGCGAAACATGCGGTCGATAAACGTCGCGACCTGAAGCCCGGCCGGGTTCGCATAGAGCGCGTGCGCGCCGTCCAGATAGGGCTGTCCGCGGGATGCGGCATAATAGAAGGAGATGAAGTCGAACCAGCGGTCCTGCCACGAACGCCCCGCGATCACCTGCATGCCGTAGCGCGACCGGCCCTTCGTTCCTCCATAGCGATCGGAGAAGCGGTAGACCTCGTCATAGGTGCGGGGCGGCGCGGACAGACCGTGCGCCTCCAGCAGATCGGCGCGCCACCACAGCAATGTCGGACTCGAATAGATCGGCAGCGCGAAGACGCGGCCACCCTGCGTCCAGCCCGGCATGATCGCATTCATGTGCCGGCGTTCGACCAGCTCGGCATAGCCGGGCATGGCGGCCAGATCCTCGACCTGCCCGAGCGTCGCCAGCTGCACCGCGAAGCCGGAGAAGATGTTGGTCGACAGATCGGGCTCGGTGCCGGCGACCAGCGCCGACAGCACGGTGTCCTCCGAATTGCCCGCGGTCGGAATGGTGGTGAACGTCACCGGCAGGCCGCGGCCGAGGACGTTCCAGCGCGCCACCGCGATCTTCCAGAAGCCTTCCTCCGCCGCGTTCGGGCCGACCCACAGCCGGATGCGATCGGCGTGCCGTTCGCTCGTCCGCGGCGCGCAGCCGGCCAGCAACGCCGCCGCGCCGTAGCGGAGCAGGTCGCGCCGCGCGATCACGGCAGCGGCGTGCCCTGCATCGCGGTGAGCGCGAGCAGCGCCTCCACGGTCGACTCCGCCCCGGCATTCCTGTTGACCTTCGTCGCGTCGACGATTCCGTCGAAGGCGCGGCCGGTCGCCGGGTCGTACATCCGCTGGCGCGCTTCATTGTCGCCAGCGAACCACGCCGAAAGCCGGCGGGCGAGATCGCGGTAGCGCGTGTCACCCGTGACGCGATGCGCCTCGTCCGCGGCCAGTACCATCGGGCTGATGCCGTAAGCGATCTGGGGAAAGCGCGCGACGTCGTAGGCCGCGGTCCGATCACCGGTTCGCCGCAGCGCAAAGCTCGACAGCATGCCGGTGCGGAGCAGGTATGGGTAGAAAGTGTCGATCTCGACCAGCGCGCTCCGTGTGAAATCCTGGCGGTCGAGCAACGCACCGGCGCGCAGCAAGGCATAGGCCTGCGCATTGCCCCATGCATGCCATTGGTTGCGCCAGCTGAGATGCGCACCATAGGGGAAGCTGTTCCTGTCGCCCGCCTGCATCGCGACCAGCCCCTCGCCGGTCCGCGCGATCAACGCGCGCGTCCCAGCGTCGCCGGTCCGCCGGTAATGCGGCATCAGTCCGAGCAGCGCGGTCGAGGCGGCATCCGCGCCCGAGCCGAACGGCAGCCAGTCGGGCGCCGTCACGCCGGCAACCATCGTCGTCCCCGCGCGATCGACCGGCAGGTCGCGCTTGAGATTTGCGACCAGCCGGTCCGCCGCTGCCCGCGCGCGACGTGCCGTCGTCGAATCCGCCGGCAATTTCTGCAGCGCCGCCTCGAGCCCCCAGAGCGCGCGCAGCGACCACCAGTTCAATTCGGCCAGAGAGGTTCGATACGTGCGATTGATCCGCCCGCCGGCCCAGATGAAATTGTGGAAATAGCCATTTTCGGCCTGCATCTTCAGCACGAAGCGCGTCATCAGGTCGAGTTGGCGGGCGCGTGCCGGCGTCAAGGCCGGCATCGCCGCCAGCAGCACCATGCCGCGGGCGACATCGTCGACACAGGCATAGCCTTCGTTCGGCTCGATCGCGAAGCGATAGTCGGGCGCCTCGCTGTAGATGCGCAGCACGCCCACCCTTTCGCCGTCAACCACCGTTTCGGCAGACAGATGATCGAAATGGGCGAGAGCGACCGTCTGCGCGGCCGCAGACGTTGCGCGAACGTCGAGCGCCACCGCTTGCGGCCGGGCATGGGCGGGCGGCGCACCGGTCGCGACCAGCGCGACGGCAATCCCGAACAGGGTCCCGCGCAGACATGTCATCAGGTGCGATCCACCTCCCAGATGCCGATCTTTCCGACGGCTGAGTTTATCGATAAACATCGGCGGTTGTCGGTGTCAACCCGGACCGCTAAGGACCGGCAAACGGCGGCGGAACCGCGGGAGAGGATTATGGCGCGGGCCAAACGGGCCACATTGAAATCGATCGCGTCCGATCTGGGCGTCACGCATACGTCGGTGTCGAACGCCTATAACAACCCGGCGAAAGTATCGAAGGCGCTGCGCGACCGGATCATCGCGCACGCGCGCGCGGTGAATTATGAGGGGCCCAACCCCGCGGCGCGGTCGCTGCGCACCGGTCGCTGCGGCGCGATCGGCGTGCTGTTCAACGACCAGTTGAGCTACGCCTTCACCGATCCGCACGACATCGCCTTCCTGCGCGGCATCTCGTCGGTGTGCGAGGACGAGGGCGCGAACATCGTCCTGATCCCGTTGCAGAACAAGCGACCGGAACAGCGCGACCAGCTTGCGGCGATCGTCGACGGCTTCATCCTCAACGCACCGTATCGCAGTCATCCGACCATCCGGCAGGCGCTGGCGCGCGGCTTGCCGACGGTGGTGGTCGACTTCGACGCCCCCGAGCTTTCGAGCGTCCTGACCAACGATCGCGCGGCGATGCAGGCCGTGGTCGCGCATCTGCTCGCGCTCGGGCACCGCCATTTCGCCATCGTGACCTTCCCGCGCGAGGAAGGCACCGGCGACATCCGCTCGCTCGAGGACGATTTCTCGGACGAAAGCTATGTCGTGCATGAACGAATGGAGGGGTGTCGCGACGCCGTGGACGCCGCCGGCGTCCCGCGCAGCGCCGTACTGGTCTGCGAAACCACCAATTGCGAGGACGGCGGACAGCGTGCCGCCGCGTGGCTGCTGCGCTGTCGGCCGGAATTGACCGCGCTGGTCTGCTTCTCCGACCGGCTGGCCTATGGTGCGCTCGCCGGCGCTGCCACCCTTGGCCGGCAGGTGCCCGCGACGCTCTCTGTCACCGGCTTCGATGGTATCGATCCGCCCGGCAGCATGTCGCCGGGATTGCGGCTCACCACCGTTCGCCAGAACGCCTGCGAAAAAGGACGACGCGCGGCCGAAATCCTGCTGCGCCCCGACAAGGAGGGCACGACTTCGATCGCGATCGAGGCCGAGTTCGTCATCGGCGACACCACCGCTACGGCACCGGATACTGGCAAAAAATGAGCGCCCTCACCCTTTCCGACCTTCGCAAATCCTATGGCGGCGTAGACACGATCCACGGCATCGATCTGGAGATCGCGGACGGCGAGTTCGTCGTGCTGGTCGGCTCGTCCGGCTGCGGCAAGTCCACCGTCCTGCGCATGATCGCCGGGCTGGAGGACGTCAGCGCCGGGACCATCCGCATCGGCAACCGCGACGTCACCCGCGTTCCCGCCGCCTCGCGCGGCGTTGCGATGGTCTTCCAGTCTTACGCGCTCTATCCGCACATGACGGTGCGCGAGAACCTCAGCTTCGGCCTCCGCAACATGCGCACGCCGCGCGACGGGATCGCGCAACAGGTCGCTCATGCCGCAACGATCCTAGAACTCGACACGCTGCTCGATCGCCTGCCCGCGCAACTATCGGGAGGACAGCGACAGCGGGTCGCGATCGGCCGCGCGATCGTCCGCGAACCCGCGCTGTTCCTGTTCGATGAACCCTTGTCGAACCTCGACGCCGACCTGCGCGTCCGGATGCGGCACGAACTCGCCAGCCTGCACAAGCGGCTGGGCGCCACCATGGTCTACGTCACCCACGACCAGGTGGAGGCGATGACATTGGCCGATCGGCTGGTCGTGCTGGATCGCGGCCAAATCGCGCAGGTGGGGACGCCGCTGGACGTGTATCATCACCCGGCGAACGTCTTCACCGCCGGCTTCATCGGCAGCCCGCGCATCAACCTGCTCGACGCCACCGTTCTGAGCAAAGACGGCACCGAAGCATTGATCGAGCTGGCGGGCGGAACGCGCTTCGTGGCTGCGGCGGACGGGGTTGCGGCGGGCGACAGGCTGACGGTTGGTCTGCGCCCCGAACATCTCGGCCTAACAGCCAATGCCGAGTGGATCGCGCTTGAAATGCGCGCCGACGCGGTCGAGGCGCTGGGTCATTCGACCTTCGTCTACGGCACGATCCCGGGCGCGGGTGAGTTTCGCGCCAAGTTCGACGGACACCACGCGGTCGCGGTGCCCGGCACCCTTGCGCTCTTCGCCGATCCGGCGCGCGCGTTGTTGTTCGATAGCGCCGGTCAAGCCATTGCCCGGCGGCAGGTTGATCGTTAAACAGACATCATAATTATGTCTGACGCTCACTTAAGATGGGCCGGACACATATGGGAGAGGGCAGGATGGCAAAGGCTTGGTCACGCGCGTGCATGACGGCGTTGGCGACGATCTTCGTCGCGGTTGGTGCAAGCGGCGCAATGGCGCAGGAGCGTCGCGCCGGCCCGGAAGACGCCCGGATCAAGGATCAACCAGCCGCGGCGGACCAGACCGAGCCCGCAACACCGTCGACCGACGCGGGTGCCGAGGACATCGTCGTCACGGGCCTGCGCGAAAGCCTGCGCCGCGCGACCGACATCAAGCGCGCCGCCCCGAACATCGTCGACTCGATCGTCGCCGATGACATTGGAAAGCTGCCCGACCAGAACATCGCCGAGGCGATCCAGCGCATTCCCGGCGTCACCATCTCGCGCGACAATGGCGAGGGTCAGTTCATCACCGTCCGCGGTCTGGGTCCGGCGTTCAGCACCGCGCTGTACAACGGCCGCGTGCTGGCGACCGAGAACCAGGGACGCGAATTCTCCTTCGACATCCTGCCCGCGGAGTTGATCAACCGCGTCGACGTGTCGAAGACCCCGACCGCGGCGCAGTTCGAGGGCGGCATCGCCTCCACCGTCGATATGTACACCGCACGGCCCTTCGACTTCGGCAAGACGCGCGCGGTGCTGTCCGTGCAGGGCAATTACGACAAGCTACGCGGCCAGGTTTCGCCGCAGGCGTCGGGGCTGTTCAGCACGACGTTCGCCGACGACACGTTCGGCGTGCTGGCCGCCTTCTCCTATCTCGATCGCAAGATCGCGGGGCAGCGCATCTTCACGGACGGGTGGGAGGCGAACCAGAGCCTCGATCTCAACAAGGATGGCCGTAACGAATTCACCGGCGTCTCACTGCCGACCTATGTCGAATATGGCGTCAACAGCACGTCGCGAAAGCGGTTCTCCGGGATCGGCACGCTCCAGTGGCGCCCGTCCAGCACGTTGCTGCTGACCGTCGACGGGCTCTATTCGAAACTTGACGTCAACGACGACAACAAGGTGTTCTTCGTCTACGGCGGTCCCGGCGACATCACCGCCGCGACGGTCGACGCAAACAACACCGTCACCAGCTACACCGGAATTGCGTCCGGCCCGTTCATCACCAACCAGATCCGTCCGCGGCTCGCGCAGACGTACCAGATCGGCGGCAATCTGGAATGGAAGCCCGGCAACGGATTTTCGGGGTTCGTCGACGTGTCGTGGTCACGCGCCTCCGACGACACCGGCGGCAATCAGGCGTGGTTTGAGTCTAACCTGTCCGGTGTCAATTACTCGCCCGCGACGACGCAGTTCAGCCTCAGCTCGAAGGGGCTGCCGGTCTACAGCAATCTCGGCGATTTCACCGACACGTCGAACGCGCGTCTGGGCTACATCACCTATGAGGGGGTGAGCGTCGATGATGAGATCTTCCAGGTCAACACTCAGGCAAAGTATGAAAGCGCGGGCGGCCTGCTGCGCGGGATCAGCGCGGGCCTGAACTATTCGGACCGAACGAAGGGGCGCGAGTCGACCAAGACGCCCGATGCGCTGCAAAGCGTCTTCGGCGGCGTCCGCGTACCGCAAAATCTGTTCGGCAAATCGGCCGATGCGCGTGACTTCCTCGGCCTCGACATGTTCCCCGATGGCTTCCCCGCCTATGCCGCGGGCGACGTCGCGGCCTATCTGTTGACCGATGCCGCCATCAACCAGACGCGCGATCCCACGGCGACCCGCGCCGCGCTGGCGGCGAACGGCGGCACGCTCGACGTCGTGCTGGTGCCCAGCAACAGCGGCACCGCGCGCGAAAAGACGATCAGCGCCTTCGTCCAGGGGTCGTTCGGCGGCGAGCTGGGTTCGCGCAACTGGTCGGGCAATGTCGGCCTGCGCTGGACCAGAACCAACGTCACCTCGACCGGCTTCGGGCAGGAGATCCTCAGCATCGACCAGCCGGGCCCGGGGCTCGATCCGGTGGTCAACCTCTCGCCGGCGCAGCCGCTGGAGGAGAAGGGCAATTACGGCCAGTTTCTGCCCAGCGCGAATGCCAAGATCGACGTCGTTCAGGACGTCATCTTCCAGGCGGCGGTGGCGCGCACGCTGACGCGCCCGACGCTCAGCGACCTGCTGCTCATCCGCAACATCAACCCGCGTCCGCGCGAGCGCGCCATCACCGACGGCAATCCGGGGCTATTGCCGCTGATCGGCTGGAACTACGACGTCGCGCTGACCTGGTACATCGATCGGGCCAGCTATCTTAGTGTGGCCGGATTTCAGAAAGACCTGCGGAACCTGACGGAGTCAGTCACCACCAATATCCAGATCCTCGGCTTGGATTTCCGGCGTACCCGTCCGGAAAACGTCGGCAACGACCGCATCCGGGGCGTGGAATTCTCCGGCCAATACACGTTCAGCGGCCTGCCCGCGCCGTTCGACGGGCTGGGCGTACAGGGCAACGTCAGCCTTGTCGGTGAAGAGGGCAACACGTACAACGTGGTCGGCTTCTACGAAAAGGGGCCGCTGCAGATGCGCCTCGCCTACAATTACCGCGGCTCGTACGAGCTGACCGAGCGCGGCAATCGCGGACAGCCGGTCAATGTCGCGGCCTACGGCATCGCGGATGCGAGCATTAATTTCGCGCTGACGCCCAATGTCACGCTGTTTGCGCAGGGGCTGAACATCTTCAACGAAAAGACTTTCAACTACTCCGTCTTTTCCGAACGGGTCATCACCTACGAAACCTACGGCCCACGCTACGCGCTCGGTGTTCGAGCCACGTTCTAGAGGCTCAGCATGTTAGCTTGATTAGTGTAGGTTCGCTGCACGAGCTTGGTGCCACGCGAACGCGCCGATACGCACATTGATGGCGTGGTCGTGCCGTTGACCCGGATGCGAAAGCGGCTGCGGCTCGAGGCTGACGTTGCCGCCCGTCAGACCGGACAGGCCGTCGCGCGCGGCTGACGCCGACTTGCGATCAGCATTACCAACGCCACAGCCGCCATCGCGGCGCCCGCCACCGCGACGACAGGCAGGCCCAGCCCAGCCCCGATCACGCCGCCACCCAGCGCCGCGCCGATGGCATTGCCGAGGTTGAACGCACCGATGTTCATCGCCGAGGCCAGGTTCGGCGCGTCGGAGGCTGCGTCCATCACCCGCATTTGCAAGGGCGGCACGATCGCGAAGCTGGCAATGCCCCAGATGAGGATGGCGATCGCGGCGGTCACCGGCCATTGCATCAGCACGGTGAAGGCGAGCAGCGTCAGCGCCATGATCGCAAGCATGGACTTCAGCGCCCGGTCGACCGAACGATCGGCCAGCTTGCCGCCCAGCGCATTGCCGATCGTCGCGCCGACGCCGAACAGCATCAGCATCGCGGTGACATAGCCGGTCGAGCCATGCGTCACATCGCGCAGGATCGGCACGATATAGGTGAAGACGGTGAAGACGCCGCCAAAGCCGATCGTGGTCAGGGCCAGCGCCATCACCACCGGCCCGCGCGTCAGCACGCGCAGCTCGGCGCGCATGTCGCCGCCCTCGGCAGCGGGGAGCGCTGGCAGCGCGAGGCGCAGCGACAGCATTGCGATCGCGCCCACGCCCGCGATCCCGGCAAAGGCGGTGCGCCAGCCAATCGCCTCGCTGACCCAGGTCGCCGCCGGCACGCCGCCGATGGTCGCGACGGTCAGCCCGGTGAACATCGCCGCCACCGCGGCCGCGCGCTTGTCCGGCGGTACGAGGCTGGCGGCCACTACCGACCCGACCCCGAAGAACGCGCCATGGTTGAACGAGGTGACGACCCGTGCCGCCATCAGCATCCAGTATCCGCCCGCCAGCGCGGACAATGCATTGCCCAACGTGAATATGCCCATCAACGCGATCAGCAATGTCCGCCGGTCGATCCGCCCGGTGGTCAGCGTCATCAGCGGCGCGCCGATCAGCACGCCCATCGCATAGGCGCTGACCAACAGCCCGGCGGCAGGGATCGACACATGCAGATCGCTCGCGATCACCGGCAACATGCCCATCGGCGCGAACTCGGTCACGCCGATGCCGAAGGCTCCGACCGCCAGCGCGAGCAATCCAAGGTTGAACTTCACGATCGTGTCTCCCTCAAACCATCGGCGGCGCTAGGCGGGCGAAACCCTCCTGCTGCCGATAGGGCGTGTGCGGATAGGGCGGCAGCACGTCGCTCGCCGCGTCGAGCGCGGTCACCTGCTTGGGCGTCAGCGTCCAGCCGACCGCGCCCAGATTGTCGCGCAATTGTGCCTCATCGCGGGCGCCGATGATGACCGAAGCCACGGTCGGCCGCTGCAACAGCCAGTTGATCGCGACCTGGGGCACGGTTTTGCCGGTTTCGGCCGCGACCGCTTCGAGCGCATCGACGACGCGGTAGAGATGCTCGTCCTCGACCGGCGGCGCGAACTGCGCGGTTTCGTGCAACCGGCTGCCCGCCGGGATCGGCCGTCCGCGCCCGATCTTGCCGGTCAGCCGCCCCCAGCCGAGCGGGCTCCAGACCAGTGCACCGACCCCCTGATCCGCCGCCAGCGGCATCAAATCCCATTCGTACGCACGGCCGATCAGCGAGTAATAGACCTGATGCGCGACGAGGCGCGGCCAGCCGTGGCGGTCAGCCAAGCCTTGTGCCTTCATGATCTGCCAGCTGGGATAGTTGGAGACGCCGGCATAGCGAACCTTGCCCGCCGCGATCAGACGGTCGAGCGTGCCCATCACCTCCTCCGTCGGAGTAGAGGCGTCGAAGGCGTGAAGCTGGAGCAGATCGATATGATCGGTGCCGAGGCGCTGCAAGGCCGCGTCGACTGCGCCGATCAGCCGTGCGCGCGATGTGCCCCAATCCTGCGGGCCGTCGCCCATCGGCAGTCCGGTCTTGGTCGAGATCAGAACGGCGTCGCGCCGCCCTTTGATCGCCTCGCCCAGCACCTGCTCCGATGCGCCGTCCGAATAAACATCGGCGGTGTCGAACAGCGTCACACCCGCGTCGAGGCAGATATCGACCAGCCGCCGCGCCTCCGTAGCGTCGCTTGTGCCCCAGGCGCTGAACAGCGGCCCCTTGCCGCCGAACGTACCCGCCCCGAACGACAGCGCTGGAACGCGCAGGCCGGTCGATCCCAATTGCCGGTATTCCATGACACCTCCTTTGCGAATGTCATCGTCAGGCGCATAGATGGCCGGTGAGGGACCGCGGCGGAACCGTCCGACCGTGCAAAGGATCTATGCTTTGGACGCAAAGATAACCAGCAATGGTGATCGTGCCCGGTCGCTCGCCCTGTTCGCAAGCGTGGTCGAGGAAGGGAGCTTCTCCGCTACCGGCCGCACGCTTGGGCTGACGCCCTCGGCGGTGGCACGCGCGATCGATCGGATCGAGGCGCGGCTCGGCGTGCGACTATTGTTGCGTTCCACCCGCGCGCTGACGCTGACCGCCGAGGGACAGGCCTACCTCCTGGCCGCGCGGCGCATCCTCGCCGATCTCGACGATGCCGAGCAGCAGATCGCCGACCAGGGCGCACCGCGCGGGCGGTTGCGGATCAGCGCGGCGCTGGCCCATGGCCGATTGTGCATCGTGCCGCTGCTCGGCGACTTCGCGCGCGCCTATCCGCACATTCTGATCGATATTGCGCTGACCGACACGCTGGTCGACGTCGCTGGCGGGCAGGCGGATGTCGCGATCCGCTTCGGCCCGCTTGCCGACAGCGGGCTGACCGCGCGCAAGCTGGGCGAGTCGCGTCGTGTGATCGTCGCCTCACCCGATTATCTTGCGCGAGCGGGGGTGCCGGGAGTCCCCGAGGATCTGCACGCGCATAACTGCCTCAACTTCAACTTTCGCCGTGCCGAGCCGATCTGGCCGTTCCGTCGCGACGGCCGGGATTTCGCACTTTGCATCGAGGGCGGCATCGTCGCCAATAATGGCGAGACGCTGGGTCAATTGGCGGTAGCCGGTGTCGGCATCACGCGCGTGGGTCGCTTCAGCGTGGCGGCCGACATCGCCGAAGGTCGATTGGTATCGTTGCTGGAAGACTATAATCCGGGCGATGTTGAGTTGATCCATGCCGTCTTCGTCGGCGGCTCCACAACCCCCGCACGGGTGCGGGTGTTCGTCGATTACCTCGTCGAGAGCTTAGCCAGCCGGTCCGAATAACGGGCGCGACACGGCTGATGCCAGAAACGCGTATGGCCGACAATGGCATGACAAACCGGCTGCCACCCCGGTGGGAGGGACATCAGGTTGATCATCGAAGCCGAGAGTGCGGATCGATCGCCGATATCGATAGATCAGGCATCGCTCTCATGTGATGCCTACAGGCGAAAGCATAGCCCCCCCGGAATTGCGATCAACAAGGTCTTGCAGCCTCCGCCTTTGTGCGACGTGCAATTGCGATGGTTCACGATGGTGCGCCAAGCCTTCATCGAGCCTGGTCATGCGGCGCGGCCACCGACCATCATGCCGTCGATGCGCAGCGTCGGCTGGCCGACGCTGACGTCGAGTTGCTGTCCATGCTTGCCGCACAGCGCCACGCCCGGATCAAGCGCCAGATCATTCCCCACCATCGTGATGCCGCGCAGCGCCTCGTGCCCGACGCCGATCAGCGTCGCGCCCTCGACCGGGTGGACCAGCCGGCCTTTCTCGATCAGCCACGCCTCTGTTGTGGTGAAGTTGAACCGGCCCGTGACGATATCGACCTGCCCGCCACCCATCTCGACCGCGTAGATGCCGCGATCGACAGATGCGAGGATGTCCGCCGGGTCGTCGGTACCGGCCGCGAGGAAGGTATTGGTCATGCGCGGCAGCGGCAGCTGCGCATAGGATTGCCGCCGCGCATTGCCCGTCGACCTGGCGTTCATCAGCCCGGCGTTCAACCGATCCTGCATCACTCCGGCGAGCATGCCGTCCTCGACCAGCACGGTGCGTTCCCCCGGCGTGCCCTCGTCATCGATCCCGACCGAGCCGAGCCGGCCCGGCAGGCTGCCATCGTCGATCACGGTGACGCCGGGCGGCGCGATCCGCTCGCCGATCCGTCCGGCGAAGGCGGAGAGGCGCTTGCGGTGGAAATCTCCCTCCAGCCCGTGGCCGACGGCTTCGTGGAACAGCACGCCCGGATAGCCCGGCGCGAGCACCACCGGCATCGTCCCGACCGGCGCCGGGAGCGCGTCCAACCCCGTCGTCGCGATGCCGACCGCGCGGGCGACCGCCGCCGCTATCACCGCGTCCGTCAGGCCGCTCAGACCGTGACGCCCCCCAATGCCGGCCGCGCCCACCGCCCGCCGGCCCAGCCGCTCCACCACCACCCGGATCGAGAGGCGCAGCAGCGGACGCACATCGGCGGCCAGCCCCCGGTCGGCTTCCGCGATCAGGATCACGTCGTCGACCGCACGAAGCCCGGCCTCGACCCGGATCACGCCGCAATGGCTCTCCCGCGCCAGCGTATCGACCCGGCGCAGCACCGCGATCCACGCGGCCGCATTCTCCCCGCCGATCGCGGGGTCGAGGCCGTAGAGGCGATGCTCCGGTCGGGGCGCGTCCAGCGCGATGCCCGCGGGCGTCCGCGCCGCATCGCCATGGCGGCGCATCGATCGCACCGCCTGCGCCGTCTCGATCAGTGCGTGGGGTCGCAGATCGGCCGAATGGGCGAAGGCGACCCGCCCCTCCCGCGCCGCCCGCGCGCCGACCCCGCTCGACATGGCGAAGCCGCCGGCCGAGACCTTGCCGTCCTCCAGCCGCCAGCTCCGCTCGCGCCGCGACTGGAAATAGAGGTCGGCCAGATCGGTATCCGCCGCCAGCAGCCCCAGCGCCTGTCCGATCACGGTCGCATTCAGCCCGGCGGCCGCGAGGATCTCGCGCTCTGCCACCGCCATCGCGCCCGCGCCGCCGTTCATGCCGCGCCCCCCATCTGCATCGCGTCGATCAGGATCGATCCCGTCCGCACCGCGCCGAACCGCTCCACATCCGATCCGACCGCGACGATGTCGCGCAGCATCGCCGGGAATTCACCCGCCAGCGTGATGTCGCGCACCGGATGCGCGACCGCGCCGCCGCTCACCCAGAAGCCGGCCACCGCGCGCGTCCAGCCGCCGCGCACCGGATCGGTCGCGCCGCCGAGCAGCTCTGACACGACCAGCCCCGTGCCCAGCCGGCGCAGCATCGCCGACCGTTCGCCGCCGTCCGCGCCGGTCAGCCGCAGATTGTAGCAGCCATTGGCATTGCCGGTGGACGCCATGCCCAACTTCCGCGCCGATCGCGCGTCGAGGAACAGCCCCTGCGCCTCGCCCGCCGACAGGATCGCGCGGCGCATGCCGGCAACACCCTCGTCATCGAACGGACTGCTGGCGAGGCCCCATGGCTCGAACGGGTCCTCGCTCAGTTCAAGATGCGCCGCCGCGACCGGCCGGCCGAGCGGATCGGGCAGGAAGGTCTGCCCGCTCGCCTGTCGTCCGCCGCTCAGCGCGCCGACGAGCTCGAGGGCGAGCATCGCCGCGACCCGCGGCTCGAACATCACCGGCACCCGCGCGCTCGCCACCCGCTGCCCGCCCCGCGCCGCCAGCGCGCGCTCGACCGCGATCCTAGCAATCGCCTCCGGCGTCGGCAGCGCGCCGACGCGGCGGTCGGTGACGTCGTAGCCGTCCTGAACGAAGCCCGCCCCGTCCTCCGCCAGCACCGCGCACCAGCGCTGGTGCAGCGAAAACTGGCTGGCGCGGCAGAAGCCGGCAGAGGTGGCCAGCACCCGCAATCCATCGCTGGTCGCCGCACCCGCGCCGGTGACACGCCGCCCCGCCCCCTTCGCCGCCGCCTCGATCGCGAAGGCGGCCTCGACCAGACCCGCAGGGCCTGCGGCATCGCTCTCGAACAGCATCGGCTTCTCGCCGTCAAAGGCGAGCCAGGCAGGATCGGCGAGGCCGGCATCGGCATCGGGCTCGACCGCGCCCGCGATCGCCGCGGCTTCCTCCACCGCGCGGGCCACGGCCGCTGCGTCGAGGCTGGTCGTCGTCGCCGATCCGCGTCGCCCGTCGCGGAACAGCGTCACGGCGAGCGAGACATGCCCGTCGCGCACCGCGATATCCGTTTCGCCGTCGCGCACCACGATCTCCGCCCCGCCACGGGCTTTGGCGATCGCGCTCACCTCCGCCCCCAGCGCGCGGCCGCGGGTCACGGCTCGCTCCGCCGCGGCGCGCAGCAGCGCCTCGTCCTGTGTCAGATAAGTCATCGTTCGATCCCGCTCGGCATATCAGGCCGCGATGGCGGTTCACCGTAGTAATGCCGGTGCCGGTCGCTGGAGCGACCGGCACCGTCGGACAGCATCAACGTCAACGCCAAACGTAGTTAGGCGTCGCCGTCACCTCGGCGGGAGCCTCGGTTAGGTTCGCACCTTTGTTCGCGGCGCTGGCATCGCCCGGCCGATTGGGGCCGAAGAACACCCCCTTGCTGGCGGTGAAAGCGAGATTGCCTGAATAGCCCGCGTCGCTTTGAGTGAAGTCGCCGCGAAGCTGGGCGGTACCCGACAGTGTCACGGGACCGAAGCCGCCGATCACGCCATACCAGGTGTCGGCCCTTGCACTGTCGCTGAAGGTGCCGCCATCGACCGTGGCGAGCCCCGCCAGCACCGCGTTGCCGGACACGGTGCCGCTCAGCAATATGGCGTTGTCCTCCAGCCGCGCATTGCCCTGAACCTTGCCGCCGATGACCTTGGCATAGGGCCCGACATAGGCGCTCGCGTCCACCTCTGCCCCGTCTGCGACCCAGCCGCCGCCGTTCGGATGCGCATGGCCCTTATAGGTTGGCGTCGGCGCGCCCGGCTGGAAGCCCCAGGGCAGCGCTCCGGTCAGCTGGATCATATAGGGGTAGCGATAGATCGAGTAATACGGCTGGTTGAACACGATCTTCTGATATTCGGTCGGCGTGCCGGCCACGACCACATAGACGCCCTGGTCACCGGGCTGCAGCGCGACGGTCAGCTGCTCGTCGCCGCCGCGTTGCAGCGCGCCGTAGCGCGGCTTGCCATTGCGATCGACCACCACGATCGACCAGCGCCAGCCCGATGCCGGCGCGGGGATGGTCGCGGGCTCGTTCGGCAGGCCGGGGAAGCGCGTCGTCGCGGGCGCGGTCTGCGTCACGCTACGGAACGCGACGGTGACGCTCGTCGCCCCTTCGTCCGGCGCAAGGCGGATGACGTTATAGCCGAAGCGCTGCGGCGCCCAGGCTGCCGGGACCGCGAAGCGGCGATTGGGGAGATCGATCGGCAGCATCTCGACGATACGGCGCGGGCCGTTGCCGAACTGGCTCGTGTAGGGACCGAAGTTCGCGCGATACACCGCCCCCTGATCGCTGCCGTCGGGATTGGTATAGTCCCAGGTGACATTGTGCAGGGCCCAGTTGCCGATCTCGTCGTTCAGCTGCGACACCGACCAGCCCAAATTGGACATCAGCACGCTGAACGGATCGGCGGTGGCCTGACCCGCCTCGCCGATCTTCGGCGCCTTTCGCCAGATATCCTGCACCGCGGCATAACCGTAGCGATCCTTCAGATACTCCCAGATCTGCCAGGTGCAGTATCGGGTTCGCGCGGAGCCCAGAGACAGGTGGGCGGTCTGGGTAAGCTGATCGCCGCAATTGACGTCGCCGCGCAGTTCGGGGACCTGGCTCGACATCCAGTTGGCGTGGCTCTCCCAGAACCAGTAGGTGTAGGGCGTCGCCGCCATATGACCGGAGAATTGCTGGAAGACGTGCGTCAATTCGTGCGCCATCACCTGCTTCTCATCCAGCGTCGGTGCGTTGAACCGGATCAGTGGCAGCCCCTGATCGTCGCCGCCGCCAGTTTCGACGACAGCGTCGGTCGAAATCACGACATTGATCTTGGCCTTGTCGGGGCTGGCGCAGAACGGCTCGGGCAAGCCGGTCGAGGCGTAGAAGGCGTAGACCCCCTCCAGGAAGCTCGCCGCCTGCTTGGCCTTGTCAACGGTGGTCGGGTCGCCGACCCAGCGGAAGGCGAAATGGTCGCTCTCGTAGCGGATGTTCGGATGCAGCGTGGTCGCCGGGGTCTTCCACGTGCCGGCGACGCAGGCCGTACCGTTGGTGCTTGCCGCTGGCGTCGGGGCCGCAGACGTCGAGGCCTGCGCCTGACTGCCCTCCCCCCCACCACACCCGCTCAGGGCCAGCGCAGCGCCGGCCAGCAGGATTGTCATGTGACGCATTTTACACTCCATGGAAGCGATCATCGTAGGTCCAGTCCGGTCGGAGCTGGGGACGCGGCGTGAGCCGCGCCAAGCAGCGTGAGACATTGCTCGCCGAGCAGAGCGGCGCGGCGCGGCAAGCGGGCGGTGGTGCGGGTCAGATGCGCGCGAAAGCGCGTCTCCAGATCGGGAGCGACGGCGGCGAACAGGTCCGGGTAGGACACTGGTTGCCCGGCAGCGCGTGCGTCGCTCTGTTCATTCCAGAGCTGCGCCAGCGTCGCCTCCTTCTGGCGTTCATCCTCGTCCGACCAGTCGGCATCGGGTTCAAGCGCGGCGAAATCGAGCCAGTAGCGCATGGCTTCGACCAGCACCGACCCACCCTGATCCACGGGCCAGCTTGCCGCCTCACACAATGCGAGTCGCGCCTTGCGACGGAAGTCGTGCAAAGGCACCTCCGCATCCAGGATCTGTTCGCGCAGTGCGAACCAGTCCTTGGGGGATGGCGGATCGTCGGTGAGCCACTGCCGATGCAACGCGATCGATGTCCGGCCGAGCGGATCGTCGTCCATCCCGACGTCGGGGGTTTCGAGCATCCACAGCAACAACCGGGCCGCCGCCCGGCCAAGCGGGGCGCCGGGCGCGACATCGGCGACCCAGCGGCGGATGAACGCCCCGGCCGCTATCGGCTCTCCCGCCATGCGCTCTGCCAGCGGGTCGAGCAAGGACGCCAGCGCAAGCGGATAGCCGAACCGTTCCGCATAATGTTCGGCATTCGTGCCTTCGACCGAGATACCGAGCGCAGACCCTTGCACCGTGGCAGCGTCCCAGCGGGTCACGCCAAACGACAGCGCATTCGTCGCCAATGCCTGATCGATCCGGGTGAGAAGCGCCGCCTGGATAGCGGGGTCACCATGAAACGCGCTCATGGCCGCATCCCGAGCAGTCGCGACAGGCGTGCGCGTGTTTGCACCCCACTGAGCCGCGCCTTCTCCTCGCCGTCCACGACGAGCAGATAGGTCGGCAGGGTCGTCACGCCGAAGCGCAGGGCGATCGCCTCCTGCTGTTCCACGTCCACCTCGATGACGGACGTGCCCTCGCCGGCGTCTTCGGCGATGTCGCGCAACACGGGCTTCATCGCCCGGCAAGCCCCACACCATGGTGCGGTGAATTCGAGCAGCAGCGGGCGTTCGCTCGCATCGATCTGCGCTTCGAGATCGTCTTCATGGGAGGAAGAGCCCATCTCAGCCCTCCTGCCGTTCGATGGAGGCGACGCCGTCTTCACCAAGCCGCAATGTGGCGTGATGGAAATCGTCCGAACGCTCGTCGTGGACGACGTGCAGGATCGTGGCGTCGGGCAACTCCCGGCGAAGCCGCGCGAAAAAGGCATCGGCACTGGCCGGGTCGAGCGCGCTGGTCGGCTCATCGAGTACCAGCAGGTCCGGGCGCTGCAACAGGATGCGCGCCAGCGCCAGCCGCTGTTGCTCACCCGGCGACAGCGTTTCCTGCCAGGGCTGCGCTTGATCGAGCGCGGCGGCATGTCCACTCAGCCCGGCGCGCTCCAGGACCGCGATCAGCGCTTCGTCTTCGTCGCGATGCACGCTGCGCGGGAAGCACAAGGCGTCGCGCAACGTGCCGAGCGGCAGGTAGAGGCGCTGCGGCACGAACATCCGGCGCAATTCGCCGTCCACATGGATCGTCCCGCTGCCGTCGGACCATAGCCCGGCGAGCGCCTGCACCAGCGTGCTCTTGCCCACGCCGGATGCGCCGCGGATCGCCCAGCGCTCGCCGCGCGCGACGCGCCAGCCGCCAATCCGCACCAGCGGCGTGCCGTCGAGGCGGTCGATGTTCAGGTCCTCGACCTTCAACGCCGTCCCGCCCAGCGGCGCGAGCGTATAGCAGATGTCGCCCGACCACCGGGCGTCCAACGCCTCGTCCAGCGTGCGCAACCGCTCCAGATTGGCGATCTGGCTGCCGATCTGTCCGTAAGCCTGAACGAAATAGGAGAGCGACGAGGTCAGTTGGCCGAAGGCGTTCTGCGTCGCCATGATGTCGCCGAAGCTGATCCGACCCGAGAAATAGCGAGGCACCGCCACGAACAGCGGCAGGATCGAGCCCATCCGGTCATGGACATGCTGGCCCAGCTGGATGCCGAGAAAGCCGAGGATCAATCTGCGATAATTGACACGGATCGCGTCGAGCAGGCGCGCCAGTCGCTGCCGCTCCACCCCGTTGCCATCGGCCAGCCCGATCTGCCCGGCGTTTCGACGGACATGCTGCAAGGCAGTACGGAAATCGCCCTCGCGCCGTTGCTGTCCGAACGAGGCGCGGATGAACCACCGTCCGATCCAGACCATGAACAGCGAACTGAGCGTTACATAGCCGATCCCGTACCAGACCAGATCGCCCGGCAGTGCCACGTGGTGGCCGAACAACGCGAACCGGATGGGTTCCGCCGTTTTGAGCAGCACCAGACTGAACGAGACGGCGGACACGGTGGTCGAAAACAGCCCGAGCAGCAGGTCGAGCAGCGACGGATCGCGAGTGTTGCTGGTGCCGGTCAGCCGCTGGATGTCCTCCGCGATCCGCTGGTCCGGGTTGTCGATCAACTGTCGCCGCTCGATCTCGACGTGGCGATCATCCGCCAGCCAGCGATCGAGATAGCGGCTGGTCAGATGAAGGCGCCATTTCAGGTGCAGGGCCATGCCGAGCGCCTGCCGTGCGAGCGTCAGGCCGACCTGAAACGACAGCAGCCCGACGAAACTGGCGACCAGCGTCGTAAACTGACCGGCGGCGCGCGCCTGGATGCTGTCGAACAGGCTTTTCTGCCAGTCATTATACCAGACGAAGGTGTAGACCGCGGTCATGTCGATCGCGATCAACCCGATCAGCCCCGCCCAGGCGAACTTCCAATGCCGCGAAAGCCAGAAGCTGGTGAACAGGCGTCCGACATGGCGGACGGCGCGCGCGAACGTCCGCCGGCGGCCGAGCCGCGCGGTCAGGCGCGGCTCCCCGTCGCGAACACCGCCGGCATCTGCGACGATCGCGGTCATCAGAAGCGATACCCGAGCGAAAGGCGCCACGTCCGCGGCACCTTGAGCGGCAGATAGGTGTCGATCGTCGTCGCTTCGAAATTGCGGCGGTTGAACAGGTTGCGCACGCCGACATTCAGGTCGAGCGGCCCGCGCGTCAGGAACGCGTTCGTATTGACCTCAAGGCTGGACGGGGCGCTGCGCTGCCTGAACAATTTGACGCCGTCCTGTCCGTAGACGCCGAGCCCCAGGCCAGCCTCCGTCCGTTGCCCGACCGGACGACGATAGGCGGTGTAGACCGAGAATTTGCGCGCGGGCTGTCCGAACAATCCGGCCTGCGACTCGCCCGGCACCAGCAATTGCTTGTAGGTGATGCCGGTATACCCCGCCTGCAGATCCCATCCCCGCGTGATTCGTCCGGCGATGCTGGCGTCGATCCCGTGCGCCACCTGCCCCGGACGCTCCAGCCCGAACAGATATCCCATGCCGGGCTCGTGATGCTCGGTATCGGTCAGGATGCGGATGCTTTGTCGCGAGTCAAAATAGGAAACAGTCAGCAAGGCCCGCTTGCCGAACAGGTCGATCTTGACCCCGCCTTCCTTGCTCCAATTCTCCTGATGATGCAGTTGCTGCCGGGTTCGATAGTCGATCAGGAAGGTCGGGTGAAAACCGGAAACATAGGTTCCCCACAAGGAGATGTTCGTAAACAGGTCGTAGACGAGCCCGAAATTGTAGGTGACGGCATTGGCCCGCCTCGTCTCCAGGGTGGCACCGCTTTGCGAGTCCCGGTAAATGCTGTCGTAATGAGTGCGCCGGATGCCGGCGTTCAGATGGGCCTTTCCATATGTCAACGTATCCTGAGCGAAAACACCCTGATTGATGCTGCCGTATTGAAAGGCTGTAAAATCGGCCGGAGCGATCGGAGTCAGTCCGCCCGGCTCTTTCGTGAGATCATACAGCACCTGCTCCTCATTTTGGGCGCCGAAACCTTTCACATCGCTCTTGCCGTAGTTATAGCCCGTAGCCAGCGTATGTTCGATGCCAAGCGCCTTGAAGCGGAAGCGCAGGAACGTGTCGGCGCCAAGATTATCGAACTCCTGCCCGCTTTCGCCGTTGAAAGCGGCGATGATACCGCGCGAGGCGTCGATCACTGCCATCGGGGTGTAATTGTGGAGGGACAACTTACCGTTGCTGACCTGACCACGCGCGACGAACGTGACCCAGTCGGCGATACGCTGCGTTACATCAACTAACACGAACTTGTTCTTCTGTCGCAGATACTGATCGCGATCGAACAGCGGCTTGCCGATGGGACGCTCATACGGCCTTCCGGTCAGGACATTGAAGGGCACATAGGATGCCAGCCCGGTCCGGGAATCGGTGATGCCGCCGGTCAGGATAAAATCGCTGCTGTCGTTTTTGAAACGGAGCGATGGCGTCAGCACGCGGTCTCGGTCGCCGCGATACCCGCCTGGGTTGTGATCTTCTCCCGAGCCGACGGCGATCAAACGCGCGCTCAGATGATGGTCGTGAGTAATCGCCGTGTTGAAGTCCAGCGTGCCACGGATCTCGCCGAAGGACCCGGTTTCGAGACGAACCGATCGAAACGGATCCGCGCTAGGCTTTTTCAGCACGACGTTGATGAAGCCTCCCTGATTGTCGGCACCTGCCAGTACCGCGTCCGGCCCTTTCAACACCTCGATCCGCTCGATATTGGCCACCGCCGTTTGCGAGCCGGCCACGAGCCCGTTGACGAGCGGGCTGGAGGCATAGCCGCGCATCGTATAGCTTGCGCCGCTCTGCACATTGGTGCCGTTGACAACCACGCCGACGGCCGAGGCAAGGCTCTCGTTAAGCGTGCGTGCCTGCTGGTCCTGCAACAGTTTGGCGGAGATGATCTGCGCGTTGCGCGGCTGTTCCCGGAGCGCCTGGCCGGTGCGGCTCGACGTCGAGGTCTGGCGGACGAGCAGGCCTGTTTCGGCCTCGTCACGCTTCGCCGTCACCGTAATCGCTTTGGCGATCTCGAAGCGGTTTCCGCCGAGATCGTCGACGGTCAAGTCGCGCCCGGCAACCGCTGCGGCGATCGCATCCGCGGCGGAAGCGGCGTTGATGACCGCCTTCGAGCGGAGCCCCTCGGTCTGTTCAGGATCGTAGGTGATCCGCGCGCCCGTCAGCGTCGCGATCCGGTCCAGCGCCTGGTCCAGCGGCATCGCCGGGACATTGATCCGCGCCTGCTGCGCCAACGCCGTCGCCGGTGTCACCAGCGACGCGGCAGCGCCCGTTGCCACAATAGCGGCAGCATAGTTCAATTCTTTGAAAGTTAGCAAGAAATCCCCCATCGATTGATGGAAGTCGACAACGGCTTCTCACAAGCAAAGTTTTTCTTTGCCAGCGCAACAAACTGGCTTTATAAGCAGCCCCCGCAGACTTCGACGTCCCCCGCTTCCTGGCAGAAGCGTTCAATTTCTATTAGTTTGATAGAGTATGTCTCTATCGCGGCGGAATGTTGTCGATGGGTGGCACCCGGCGCAAACGATTAGCGCTTATCCTTGCCATAGATTGTATTTATGCCGATTGCTGATCCGCCATTCTTCCCGCGATGGGGCAAGATCATGGAAATGCGTCGTAATTCTCCGATGATCCACTGGATCAACGGATCGCCGCTGCGATGTTTCTGCCATTGCGCATGGATCGATATGTCATCCTGCCCAAAAGGCGAGCCCAGCACGCGGACCGGAAGCAGCGACGCAAAATGCTGTGCCAGCCACATGCTGGTGGTCGCGACGAGATCGGTTTCGATCAAGAGCAAGGGCAAAGCCGAGAGGCCGCCGGCCGAGGCGACGATGCGTCGCCGAGCCAGAAGCGTAGCGTGACGGCGATCCGAGACATAGGCGCCGACGTCGCCATCCTCCACGATCGCATGAGGATGATCGAGATAGGTCCGGCTCGACAGCGCGTCGCCGACCACCCCATTGTCTGTCCAAGCGATGCAGGCGATCTGGTCGTCGAACAGATAGGCCGACTCCATTCGGTCGTCGATCAGCGGAGCTGGCACCACCATCAGGTCCGCGCCAGCACGCTCGAACACGCTACCCGGCGCAGCGGCGGCCCAGCGCACCAGATGCACCGTGACCCGCGGCGCGATCACCCGCAGCGAACGCACCAGCTTGCTGACGAACATAGTCTCCAGATATTCCGGCGCAGCGATCCGGATGCTTCGCTCTTCGGTGGCCGGATCGAAGCTGACCGACAGGTTGAACAGGCGATGCGCTTCCCAGAGGAATTGGCGCACTTGCGGCCGCAACGCGTCGGCCAACGGCGTGAACCTGTGCTCGCCGGCGTGATACTGAACGATGTCGTCGTGCAATTGCCCCCGCAGCTTGCGAAGGGCGATGCTCATCGCCGCCTGGGTCAACAAGACGCGTTGACCCGCCTCCGTCAGCGTCCGCGAGTTCAGAATGGCGTCGAGCGAATACAACATATTGAGATTAAGGCGTTTCAGATCGCCCTTGATCGTATCTGCCATCCGGTTTCCATATGTCTTGCGCCTGCTTCTGCCAGACATGACACGAAGGATATCGGCAAACCTAAATAGATTATCTTGACCGCTGTTGGCCGCTAATTACAGAGAAACTGCCCTTGGCAGCGCCAAGGAATAATCTTTGCTCATCGACCCGAAGTTTTGCTGACTGCCCCAAGCAGCAGGAGAAGAACATGAGCAGCCTCAGCCGACGGGTCCGGCGCATGTCGATGCAGCCGGGCAATGGACGGCGTCGCGATCTGTGGATGGGCAGCCACCATTACAAATCGGTGACGATAGGGACGTTTAGGGAGTCAGATGGAGATGGCGACTGCCACCCCGGAAATGGACCACGGGCGCGACGAGATGACTGCCCGATACTCACCGGCACAAGCATCGAGGCGGGATGCGATCGCTGGACTTGGCGCCGCGTGGCTCATGTGCATGGCCCCTGCTCGACGGGCGCTTGCCGAAACGCGATCCACACCCGCCGCGACGCTCGAGCCGGACGTTGCGGTTCGGGACGTGGTCGCGCCGCTCTCCCGACCTGTTCCGGACAGCTTTGCGGCACTGATGGATTACGATCCGCAGGCCGATCTCAACGCCGTGTATTTTCGATCGACCGTCGCGCGGGCGGCGAGGATCGCGCCATTCGCTGCGACCCAGGCTCATCCGGCGCTCGAGATGCGTCCGGGCCTCGCGACCCTCGTTACCACCAACCGCACCATTTCGCGGCGCGCGGCGGATGACTGGCGCGCCGTTCGCCAGGCCGAGATGCCGGCGGGAGGCGTTCAGGTGTCACGCTTCCTCGGCGTGAACGATGTCGTCGTCCAATGGAGCGGGACCGGCATCATCCCAAATCCCGCGCTGACCGATGTCGCGCATCGCAACGGCGCCCTGTGTCTGGGCACCATTTTCCAGCCCGATGCCCGCTTCTATTCCGGTGATGACGCCCGGTTGGGCGCGGTGGCTCGCAAACTCGTCGGTTTCGCCCGTTACTTCGGTTTCGACGGCTATTTCATCAATCATGAAACCCGCGATCGTGCAGCCCGGGCGAAGGTCGTGAAATTGATATCGGCCATCCGCGCGGCGGCGATTGCCGGCGGAATGCCGGACTTCATGATCCAATATTATAATGGCTTTACGGACGTAGCAGGCTTGTTCGCCGGCGATCCGGCCGCCGACAGCGTGATGCTGGATCAAGGGTGGAGCGGCTATGGCGGCCCCGGGATGTGCTGCTCAGGCGCGGCGATCGAACCGCGCGAGGCCGCGCGGCAGGCGGAGACCCTCGGGCACAGTCGGTTCGATCTCTATTATGGACTTCAGCTCTATCCCGGCCCCGGATATGTCGGCGTCGCCGCACCATCCGTTGTCAGCCCCAATGACGGGGCATACGCCTATGGCGGGTTGCAAACCTACTCCCTCGACGATGGCATCCTGAATCTCTACCGCGCCCGAAAGGCGGGCAACGGCGCCGCCTTTCTGCCGGCAAGCGCCGATCCGCCCGCGATCGAACGACTGGTCTACAGCGGCCGGACGGGCAATCCGGCGCTCGACAACACACCGTCTGCCGCCCAGCGCGCCCTCTACGCCCGGGGGCGCCAATATTCGGAGCGCGCGACGACCTCAGGACGGGCCGCGGGCACGCATCCGGACCAGGCCGATGTGCCGATCAGCTACGGCCTCAGCAACCTCATTGCCGAAAGGTCGGTTATCGGCTCCCTGCCCTTCGTCACCCACTTCAATCTCGGCGAGGGTCAGGCCTTTTTCATCGAGGGGCAGCAAGTCGGCCACCGGCCATGGTTCAACCTGGGTATCCAGGACATCTTGCCGACCTGGCAGTGGTGGCGCGCGCCCTTTGCGGGGCTCACGGATCGAAGGCGTGAACCGGCCGGTCTGCTGGAGGTCGAATACGATCAGAGCGTCGCCTATGACGGAGGCGCATCGCTCCATGTCCATGGCCCGCTCGGCAAGCACAACGCCACCCGCATCCACCTCTTCAAGACCGACATCGCTTTGCCGGCAGCGGGCGGAGCCTATGTCGAGCTGGCGACCCGGGGACGCGGTTCGGACCGGGAGCGCTCGCGCTTGGGCCTGATCTTTGCCGATCAGCCAGAGACGGCGACCTGGATTCCGCTCGGTTCCGGTCCCTCATCGGACGTCGACATGTGGCATATCGAACGCATTGACCTCGGCGACCACGTTGACAGGCGCATCGTCGCCTTGCTGCTGGGCTTCGAGGCGTCACCCAAAGACGCCTCTCCTATCGACATTCACTTCGGCCGCCTCGCCATTTTCGACACCCCGCCCGCGCCACCGCCGGCGCCGCGGGGCGTGACGATGGATCGGCGGATCGTAAATCCGCTCACCGGGGCGATAGGCATCGCGCTGCGTTGGCAGGGCGAAGGACGCTTCGACATATTCGCGCTGAATGGCTCAAAGCGAACGCGGATCTGGATCGGCCGGATCGACGGCAGTGCATTCTACAGCCCGACCGCGCTTCCCGCCGGCACCGGGCTGGCAATGGTCGAGGTTCAGGCGATCGAGGCAGGTGTCCGCGGAGGATCGGCCTACACGACAGTTTGACACGATTGTGGGTTGCGGCGTCATGTTGCTCCCAAAAGGCGTTTGGTTAGGGCCGGAGTGGCAATCCGCACCACATGACTGGTTGGGTAAAAGAATGGGTGCCAACGGGCCGGAACTGCAACTGTCGCTCTGGTCGCGCAACCTGTTCGATCGGGCCTATGCCTTCGTCCGGAATACCGACTCGGCGAGCGGGGTGGCGGCAATCTTCAACGAGCCGAGGACAGTAGGGATCGACGCCCGGTTGGTGTTCTGAAAGCCTTCCGTATTCGCTCCACTACGATAACGAACACCAACCCAACCTCACTTAGCCGATGGCACGTCCGGGTAGCTGTCCTGCCAGCCGCCGCCGAGCGATTTGGCGAGCGTCACGATCTGGCGCAGCCGGTCGGCGCGGCTAACGGCGAGCGCGTCCTCGATCGCGTAGAGCGAACGCTGCGTGGTCAGCAGGTCGAGCGTGCCGATCGTACCGGCCCGGCGCTCGCGCGTCGCACGCGCGACGGCGGCGCGGCTTGCCGCCAGTGCCGCAGTCAGGGTATCGTGGCGGAGCGTTTCCTCGTGGCGCGCGGCGAGCACGTCCTCGACGTCGCGCATCGCGGCGCGGATGCTGCGCTCGTAATCGAGCCGCTGCGCTTCGGTCAGCGCTTGTGCGGCGCGCAGTCGGGCGGCGCGCTGGCCCTTGTCGGACAGCGTCTGCGAACCGGTGGCGGCAAGGCTCCAGACGAGCGCGCCCGGCGACAACAGGCTGGTGAGGCCGCTCGCCGCGGTGCCGAGCGTCAGCGGGATGCGGAAGCGCGGCAACAAGTCAGCCGCCGCGACATTGGCGCGCGCGGTGGTGGCGGCGAGGCGACGCTCGGCGGCGCGGATGTCCGGGCGGTCGCGCAGCAATTGCGACGGCACAGAGGCCGGCAGCTCGGGCGCGGCCGGGAGCGGCGCTACCGTGTCGAGTTCTGCAATGGCGTCACCCGGAAAGCCGCCGGTCAGCGTCGCGATCGCATGGCGGTTGCGCGCGATCTGCTCGGCAAAGGCCGGGAGCCGCGCCTGCCCCAGCCGCCAGTGGGCGCGTGCCTCCGCAACGCTTGCGCCGCTGGCGAGACCGGCGCGGTGCAGTCGGTCCGTAGCGTCGAGCGTGGTCTTCAGCCGCGCGACGTCGCGGGCGGCGATGGTCCGGCGCTCCTGCGCCGAGCGCAGGTCGATATAGTCGAGCGCGATCTCGGCGATCAGGCTGACGAGGATCGCGCGGCGGTCTTGCTCGACGACGGAGGCCTCGGCATCGGCTGCGTCGACCGACTGGCGGAGCCGGCCGAACAGGTCCGGCTCCCAGCTGGCATCAAGACCCGCCGATAGCGTGACGGAGCGGCCGATCCCCGGCGGATAGTCGAGCTGCGTGCTCGATCGGGACAGCGAGCCGCCGCCGCTGACGCCGATGACGGGAAAGCGTGCCGCCGCCACTGCGTCTCGCTCGGCCCGCGCGGCGAGCAGGCGCTGCGACGCGATGCGCAGGTCGAGATTGCCCGCGATCGCACGCTCGACGAGCCGGTCGAGCGCCGGATCGTGGAAGCCGCTCCACCAGTGGCGCAGCTCGACAGTCTCTGCGGCGGCCACAGGCTGCGGCGCGGTAAAGCTCGACGGTAGCACCGGCGTGGGGCTGGCATAGGGGGTAACATGCGGGTTGGCGCAGCCAGCGAGCAGCAGCGCGAGCAGCGTGGACGTGCGCGCACGCATCACAGCAGCGTCCGCACTGCGTCGAGCAGCCGCCCGTGCGTCGCGCCGTCGCCGATCGCGACGCTGCACGTCATGCCCGCGGCGAGCGTGACCCCCGCGGGCACCCGGTCGATGCGGATGCGTACCGGGATGCGCTGTGCCAGCCGCACCCAGGTGAAGACCGGATCGACGTTCGGCAGCCCGCGTTCGTCCGGACTGTCGTTGCGGTCGGCGATTCCGTGGCCGATGCTCTCGACACGGCCGCCGAGCGGCGCGTCATAGCCCATCAGCTGCACCTCGGCGCGCGCGCCGGTAGCAATGTGGGCGAGCTTGGTCTCCTCGAAATAGGCCGTGATCCACAAATGCTGCGCATCGACGATCGCGACGCGCGTCGCGCCAACGGTGGCATAGTCGCCCGGGCGGAGCCGCACATTGGTCGCATAGCCGTCGACGGGTGCAGTGACGGTGGCGCGCGCGAGGTCGAGCCGCGCGGTGGCGAGCGCGACGGCCGCCGCGTCATAGGCGGCCTGCGCCATCCGCACCTCCCCTTCGGCCTGATCGATCGTCTCCGCTGCGACGATATCCGCCCCGAGCGCGGCGCGGCGGTGCGTGTTCACGGTCTTGAGCGCGAGTTCGGCGCGGCGCGCGCGCAGCGTCGCCTCCGCGGCGTCGACCGCGAGCCGAAAGCGCGCCTGGTCAATGACATAGAGGATGTCGCCGCGATGCACCGGCTGGTTGTCAACGACGCGCACCTCCGCGATCCGGCCGGAGACGTCGGGCATGACCTGCACGACATCCGCGCCGACTCGTCCGTCGCGCGTCCAGGGGGCGAGCATATAGGCGCGCCACAGCGCGACGATCAGCAGGATGGTCGCGGCGCTGACCGCGAGCGTCATGGCGGGGCGGAGGATGGCGCGGAGCCTGGAGGGTAGCGACATGGACACACTCAGACGAAGAGGATGAGGAGCGCGACGAGCGCGATGAGGACGGCGAACTCGAACAGCGCCGGGTGCCAGACGAAGCGCAGCACGCCCGCGCGGGTGAGCAGCGCGCGCAAGCCAGCGAACAGCGGCAACGCGGCGGCGAGGTAGAGCAGCAGCGGCGGCAGATAGATGCCCCCGATCGACACCTCGCTCAGCATGACGCCGCCCGCGCGCTGAGCTGGTCGAGCAGATCGGCGATGTCGGTCAGTCCCGCGGCGACGCGGTGCGGCAGCTCGCCGGCGCGCGCGGCGGTGCGCAGGGCCGGCGCGGCGGTCGCGGGCGAGGTCGCCGCCAGCATCAGCGCGGCGCGCGCGGCCCCGTCGATCCTTGCAGAGCCGTGCAGCCGCAACGCGGCGCGGCCGAGATGCACGTCGTCCAGTCCTTCCGCGAGCAGCCGCGTTCGCAAGGGCGGGTTGCCCGCGACGCTCTGCGCGATGCGGACCAGCCGATGATGCTGGAGATGCTCCCAGCGATTGCGCCCGCCGCGCACCGTGCCGTGGAGCGCGGCGGACACGTCGCGGCGCAGCGCCGCGGCGATCCGCCGCGCCTGTCGATGAGGCTGGTGCGGGAGCAGCCGGAAGACGATCCACGTCACCAGCACCGCAAAGACCCAGCCGAACGCCGCGTTGAGGAACGCTGCCGCATCCCACGCCATCGGATTGGTCGCGCCGACCAGCGTGTTGAAGGCGACCAGATAGGCGAGCGCCGCCGGCGCGCGCTTTGGCATGGTCAACAGATAGAGACCGGCGATCCAGAAGGGCGCGATCGTCGCGAGCAGCAGCGGCAGCCCCGTCACCATCGGCAGCAGTACGAAGCCGCACAGCCACGCCGCCGGCACCGCCGCCACGGTTCTCCTGACGAAGGCGACCGCGCCCGCCTCCGGATTGCCGGTCATCGCGAGCAGGACGACATAGGGCGCGAGGATCAGCGGCAGCAGCGACCACTCGCTCCAGCCGGTCGCGATCCGGATCGCTCCGCCGACAAGGATGGCGAGCAGCGCGCGCACGCCGTTGCGCCATGCGCCGCCCCAGTCGCGATGATAGCGGAAGGCGTTGCCGCGATGGACGGTCCGCGCGTGCAGCCGCATCAGTCCGAGTAGCGCGCTCTCGAAATCCTCGATCGCTTCCAGCAGGCGATCAAAGGCGATCAGCGTGGCGGGCGGGTGATCCGCCTCGGTCGCGGCATGGAGCAGGTGGCGCAACGCCGCCAGCTCGACGCGCGCGGCCTCCAGCGCATCGCGCTCGATCGCCGCGATCGCGATCGGCAGCCGCCGGGTGATCTCGGCACAGACGGAGGCAAGCGCTGGATCATCCGGCTGCCGCACCGCCCATTCGTTCGCGCCGAGCAAGGCCGCGAAGAGCGCCGCCAGTCCCTCGCGTACCGCTCCGGCCCGGATCGCGACGTCTGGCGACTCGGTGCGGCTCAGTTCGAGCAGATCGTCGATCGCGAACAGGCCCGCCGCAAGCTCGGGCACCGCGTCCGCCGCCGCCCGGTCACCCGCCACCACGCCCGTCAGCACGCGACCGACCTTGCCGAGCTGCGCCGCATAGGCCGCCTCCAGCCGGCCGCGCGTCGCGCGTTTCGTCAGCAGGGCGGTGACGACGCCGAGGCAGACCACGCCCAGCGCGACCGTGGCGGTGCGCCCGAGCACCGCGTCGAGCGCACGCTCCGGTCGTTCGAGCGCGCCATAGGTTGCGAGCCCCACGGTATAGCCCGCCACCGCCGCACCGGAGGCGCGGAAATGGCGCAGCACCGTCGCCGCGCCCGCGCACAGTCCCAGCCACAGGCCGAAGCCGAGCAGGAACAGCGTGGGCGTCTGGATGAAGAGGGCCATGAGCAGCGTCGCCGCCATCTCGCCGACCAGCGTCCCGATCAGCCGCCAGTTGCCCTTGGCCAGCACCGCGCCCTGATTGGGGTTGGTCACCAGCAGCACGGTCGAGGCGGCGGAGAAGGGCGCTTCGACCTGCAAGGCGAAGGCGGTGGCGAGCGCCAGACCGGCGGCGAGCACCGAACGCGCGACGAACTGCCATTGCGGCGTCATCAGGTCGATCGCTGTGAAACCTCGCGACAGCATCGAGAGTGGTGAGGCGGTTCTGCGCGCGAGGATGTTGGTCATGCGAATCAGCTCTTATGATGAGATCATATCATCCTATGTATAGATTCCTGTTTCTGGGAGCGAGGGAAAAGATGGGATGAATCGGATTCCGTGCTAAAGACCGGCCATGCTTTCGTCCGTTCTCCCCTCCGCGCCCCGCCGCTCGCTCGTCGACACCACCATCGAACTGATGCGCACGCAGATCGAGGAGGGCCATTGGCAGGTCGGCGAACGCATCCCCAGGGAAGCCGAACTGGCCGAGATGCTGAAGGTTGGCCGCAACACCGTGCGCGAGGCCGTCCGGGTGCTGTCGCATGCGCGCGTGCTCGACGTGCGCCAGGGCGACGGCACCTATGTGCGGCTGAGCGTCGATCCCGCCGAGGTGATGCGGCGGGTGACCCACGCCAGTTTGCGTGACCATTTCGAGCTGCGCGCGATGCTCGAAACCGAAGCCGCGCGCACCGCGGCGCTGCGCCGCACCGACGAGGATCTGGCCCGGCTCACCGAGCTGCTCGATCGCCGCGGCGACGTGCCGGCGGATGGTGACGTCGATAGCTTCGTCGAGCGCGACGCCGCCTTCCACCTCGCCATCGCGCAGGCAACGCACAATGCTGCGCTCGCCGAACTCTACCGCTTCTTCGCCGTCTCGGTGCGCCAGAATATCGCCGCGGTGTTCGGCACGATCGATCTGCCTGAGCTGGGCTTCGTGGCGCACCGTCGCGTGGTCGACGCGATCCGGGCCGGCGATGGCGATGCCGCCGCCAAGGCCGCGCACGCGCTGGTCGCTCCGCTCATCGGAGCGCTGGCGGAGCTTGATCGCCCATAACCGGCCTCAGGCCTCCCCGTCGGACAGCCTTCCACCGCCGAGCAGATAACGCGCAAGCGCCTCGGCCTCAGCGGCGGTGGCCCGGGCTGCCTGTGGCACTCCGAAGGCCCTGACCAAATTTGGGTAGAGGGACGATCGTCGCTGCCGGCCGGAAGGTCGCTCCGGCCGGCGTCGACGTTGCGGACGGGTGCCGCACGGCCGGAGGACGACACCAGCGCGTCAGTAGCGGACCAGCGCCCCGATATAGAAGGCGCGCCCGTTGTCGATTTCCTCGCGGAGCAGGCCGAAGCCGGGACCGAACAGCCGCTGCGGGCGGTAGTCGGTCAGGTTCTTGCCCTGCGCGACGATCGTCCAGTGGCGGCTGAGCCTCAGCCGCAGTTGCGCGTCGAACAGGTCGCTCGGCGCGTAGCGGCGGTCGCCCAACGGATCGGTGGTCGAGACCGAATAGAGGGTCGACGACAGATGGTTCCAGGCACCCTGCACCGTGACCGGGCCGAGCGTGTAGAACAGCTTGGCATTGGCGACGACGTTCGCGCTCTCGAACAGGCCTGAGAGCCGGCGCTGGCTGACGTTATCCGACAGCGTAACCGATGGCGGCGTCGGATCGAGCAGGGTCAGGTTGGCCGAAACGCCCAGCCCGGCGAGCGGCCCCGGCAGGAACGGCATCCGTGCGACGACCGCATTCAGCTCCAGCCCGCGCACGATCGAGCGGCTGGCGTTGACCGGGCGGATGCGGGTCACGAGCTGCTGTACGCCATCGAACAGCTCGGTCGCCTGATTGCGGACGGTGAGGATCTCGTCGGAAATCCGCTTCTGAAACAGCGCGGCGGAGAACAGCGTGTCGCGATTGGCGTAATATTCGACGCTGAGGTCCAGATTGTCCGACCGCCGCGGACGGAGCTCGGGATTGCCGCCGGTGATGCTGACCGACCCGGTCGAGCTGTTGACGTTCACCACCTCCCGCGCGGCCAGATCGTCATAGTTCGGCCGGCCGATCGTCTTCGCATAGGCCGCACGCACGCGCAGCGTCGATGTGACGTCCCAGTCCGCCTGCGCCGAGGGCAACCAGTCGTGGTAGGCCTGATGCTGCTGACCATAGCGATAGGCCGTACCGCGCAGGCTGTTCGATCCGGTCGACAGCGCAGTATTCTCGTAACGGATGCCCCCGGTCAGCCTCACCGGCCCGCGGGCGAAGCGCGCCATCGCATAGGCGGCGTAGATGTCTTCGGTCAGATCGTAATCGGATTGCAGGCTGCCGCCCGCATTGGCGCCGTTCGCCGCGAAGCTGGCTCCGCTCGCGTCGAACACCGCCTTGGCGACGACCGGGTCGACCAGCAGCATCGTCTGGCCGCGTCCGTTATAGGGCGTATAGGTTTCGGGTGCGAGCGCGCCCGACAGCAGCAGCGTGCTGGCGGTCGTGTTGCGGTAATTGTCGACTTGGTAGTCGTAGCGCCGGTCGAGGAAGCGGGCATAGGCGCCGGCGGCGACGCCCAGCCCTTCGTCCTCCATGCCGACCGCGATGTTCGCGCGCGCGGTCAACGCCTGCTCGCGCTGATCATCGCTGTTCGTGCCATATTCGAACTGGCGGTAATTGGCGGCGGTGGTGACGAACGCCGGATTGACGAAGGCGAAATGGGTGAAAGTGCCCGGCGCGATGTCGTAGCGGTAGGCAAGGCTGGTCGTGTTGGCGATGCGATAGGTCGCGAGCCGCGCATCCTGACGATAGGTGGCGACCGCTACGTTCACGCCCAGATCCGCCTTCACCCGCTCGTTCGGCGTCAGAGTGCCGGCAAGGTCGGCATAGCGCATGCGGCGGGTTTGGTGATAGTTAACCAGATCGACCTGCGCGTTGGCGCTGGCGACCGTGCCGCCGGTCGCCGTCACATTGCCGAAGCTGCTATAGCGATTGTTCACCGTGGCGGTATTGGCCGCCACCAGGTTCGACTGGCGCTCTTCGTCATTGGTATGGCGGAAATCGGCGAGCGTCAGCGCCGCCTTGAACATCCTGTGGTCATCGAATTCGAACTTGCCGAACACGCCGTAGCGCTCGCGCACATTGTCATAATGCAGCCAGCGCCGCCGGTCGGGCGCGACGAACGCGTTCGACACGTCGTTGGTCGGCAACACCAGACGGTTTCCCGTGGCGGGATCGAAATAGAGGTAATTGTCGCTGGCGGAGTTGAGCGAGGCGGAGTCGCGGCGGAAATAGCTGCCCGACAGCACCACGCCGAACTTGCGATCGGGACCGAAGGTGGTGGAGACGATTGCTTCGGCCTGACCGGAGGGACTTGCGTGGCCGCGGGTGCGCTGGAAATCCCATTTGCCGACATCGAATCGGCCGGCAACGAAGGTGCGGCCGCCGCCGTCGAATGCGCTCCGCGTCCGTAGATTGGCGGTGCCGCCGATCGCATTGCCGTTCATCGCGGCGGTGACCGTCTTATAGACCTCGACCCGGCTGGCGAGCGATGACGGGATCACGTCGAGCGACACGGTGCGTCGCGCGGTTTCGTTCGCCGGCAATGTCACGCCATCGATCTGGACGAGGTTATAGTCGGCGCTGAGGCCACGGATCGACAGATACTGCGCCTCGCCGCGCGCATTGTTCTGGATGGTCGAGACGCCCGGCACGCGGGTCAATGCCTCTCCCAGCCCGAAGTCGGGCAGCGTGCCGATCTCGTCCGAACTGATCGTGTCGGCGATGATCGGGATCTCTCGCTTCGCCCCGATCTCCCGCACCGCCTGCAACCGCGCGCCGGTGACGACGATCTCATCACCGGCCGATCCGTCAGGAGCAGAGGCCGCCGGTGCCGTCTGCGCCAGAACCGGTAGCGCCCATGCGGCGGACAGCAACAAGGCAGCACGCGCTATCGATTTCATCTGAGACCCCTTCCCCGTAATGTGATGCCGATCTATTATTCACTATAGGTGACGTATTGGTGACGGCGCCGATGGGCGCCGCGACGAGCGCGGAGAAGGATTGAAAGATGTGGCTTTTCAGAAGCGTGCTGATGACGGCGGCGATCATGACGGTGGCCCCCGCCGCCGCAGCCGACCGGCTCTACGCGTGTGGCGACGATCAGATTCGCGAATATCGGCTGGATGGCGATGGCGCGCGCGAGACGTGGCGCTGGACCGCGGCCGAAGCCAGGGACCTGCCCGAGGCCTATCGGGCTACGCTGCTCGCGCATATCGATGACTGCAAGCCGGTAGAGGGCGGCAAGGCGATCCTCGTCACCGCTTCGACAGGTGGGGTCGTGCTGATCGATCGCGCTACGGGCAAGGTCCGCTTCCGTGCGACCGCACCGATGGCGCATTCGGCCGACCTGCTCCCGGGCGGCTATGTCGCGGTGGCGCTGTCGATCCACCAGCGGGGCGACCGACTCCAGCTCTATTCGGTCACGCGCGATGAGGCCCCGCTCTCCAGCCTGCCGCTCCCGTCAGGTCACGGAGCGGTATGGGACGCCCGACGCGAGCGCCTCTTCGCGCTGTCGCACGACTTGATCCAGAGCTTTGCGCTCGACACCCGTGGCGGCACCCCGCACCTCAACGAAACCGCCCGCTGGACGCTGCCGGGTCGCCGCGACGGCCACGACCTGTCGCCCACGCCCGATGGCGGCTATATGGTGACGACCGACGACGGCGTCTGGACCTTCCACGCGGAGAGCGGCCGCTTCACGGCCATTCCCGCGCTGAACCCGAAGCTGCGCGTGAAGGCGGTCAGCGTGTCGAAGGGGGTGATGGCGTGGGTGCAGGCGGAAGAGAGCTGGTGGGCGCACGGCTTCACCCTCGCCGCCCGCGACGGCAGTGACCCGCGCCGGATCGAGACGCCCGGCCTGAAGCTATACAAGGTCCGCTGGATTCCATGACGTGGCGACGGGCGCGGATGGCCTGATGCGCGGCGCATGTCGGCAAGAGCCTGTTGTGGACCGCCCGCGACCTGCTGACGATCTATCGCGTCGGTCCGATCATCGCCTGCTGACTGTTCCTCGCAGGGCTGGCGGTGGCACACGGGCCGTGGGCGCTGCTGGCCGGGACGCTTGTCGGGTGGGCGTTGCTGCCGGCGCTTGCCGACGCCCGCGTGGCGATGGACTCTATACGATGGCGTCGAACTACGCTCTGGGTGCCGCCGGACTCGCGCTCGCTGGCGGACTGGGCCGCATGCCGGCCTTTGCCTCCAACGCGTTTCCGATCCTTGCCGAGACGATCGCCCTTGCCTCTCTCGTCACTGCGCTATTCGCCCTCCGCGCTTGACAGAGCGGCGTGCGCGCCCCTTGCCGGCCGCATGAACGGCATCACTGCAGGACAGTTTCCCGCCCGCTTCCTCCGCGAGGACGGACGCCGCACGGCCACCGCGAACGAGCGCCTCGTCATGGGCTTGCTGTCACGTGGTGGCCCCGCGAGCCGCGCCGACCTCGCGCGGCTGACCGGCCTTGCCCCGCATTCGATCACGCGGCTGGTCGAGCCGCTGATCGCTCGCAATCTGTTGACCGAAGCCGCACCCATCGCTGCTGGCCGCGGCAAGCCATCCGCCAAATTGTCGCTGATCGGCAGCGCCGCCTTTTCGGCGGGCGTGTCGGTAATGACCGATGCGGTTTCACTCGCGCTTCTCGACCTTGCCGGCGGAATAGCGGCGGAGCGTACCGAGCGGCTGATCGACACCGACATCGCCGCAGCCTGCCGCCAGATCCGGCGCCTGATCGACGCAGCCGTCGCGGAAGCGGGCTGGGACCGTGGGGCGCTGGTGGGTATCGGCGTGGGCGTCACCGGCTATTTCATCGGCGACGGCGCGCGGCTCAACCCGCCCCGGCTGCTCGATCCGTGGGCGCTCGTCCCGCTCGACACCATGCTTGCCGATGCGCTGGGCGGGAAGGTGTGGATCGACAATGACGGCAATGTAGCCGCGATCGGCGAGGCGATGCTCGGCCATGGTCGGATCGTCCGTGACTTCGCGTACCTATATTTCTCCGCCGGCTTCGGCGGCGGAGTGATCTCCGCGGGCCAGTCCCTTCGCGGCCGGCACGGCAATGCGGGCGAGTTCGCCTCGGTCCTGCCCTCCGACTGGCCGCAGCCCAATCTGGAAGCGCTCCGCCTCGCCTTCGCGGATGCCGGCGTGCCCTTCCCGGATCTCCACACGATGCTGTCCGCCTTCGACCCCGATCATCCCGCGGTTGATCGCTGGCTGGACACGAGCATTCCTTCCCTCGACCTCGTCGTCTCGGCCATTTCGGCGACGCTCGATCCAGAGCTGATCGTCCTCGGCGGCCGACTGCCTGCTCGGCTGGCTGACCGGATCATCGAACGTGTCTCCTTCACCAACCCTGAACGTCGTGGCCATCATCGCCCCGCGCCGAGAGTCGTGGCGTCATCGATCACCGGAGACGCGACCGCCATCGGGGCCGCGACGTTACCCCTTCGCGCAGCCTTCTTCGGAGCGGACAAGACGGCGGGTGGGCTGGAGTAGGAGTAAGGTACGCGTCTCGATTATAGTGATTCCGTGAGTCATCTCGTGACGCGCCGAGCAGCTATGCAGGACGAAGGCGATCGATGGCGGCGTGTCGTTGGTTGGGCACGCCCCGAGCAGGTCGTTGTAGCGCGGCCAGTGCTTGCAGCGGGTGACCCTGTTAAGCAACGTCGAACGTATAACGACCGGAGCGCACCGCGAGGATTATGCTGCTATCAACGGAAACCGCGCCGAAGCGACCTGCGATTTCCACTCCTCCTTCCATCACTCGCCTTCCTCCAGCATTCGGAAGGTGTACGGTTGCGGTACTGCCCACAGGCACTGACAGCTCAAGGGAAAAGCGACCGCCTTGCTTCTGCCGCCAATTCGTCGAGATTTGCCCGAGACGAGATTGATACGTGGCACCAGCAGACGGAAGGCGCGGGTCAAGTACCGGCTTCACGGTGAACTTTCGAAAGCCAGGCCCCGTCGGAGCGATGCCTGCGATACGGCGAAACATGAAGCCGACGACAGCTCCAAGAGCGTAATGGTTGAAAGAATTCATCGAACGATCGCCTGCGTCGCTGTTCCATCGTTCCCACGTCGTCGTGGCACCCTTGGCGATCATATATCCCCAAGATGGAAACTCGGTGCGCAGAAGAAGATCATAGACCAGCTTATCCTCTCCCGCGTCGGCGAGGACATCAAGACTGTAGGGCGTGCCGAGGAAGCCTGTTGACAGCAGCGTACCACGGCGCCGGATGTCCGCAACCAGCCGACGAACCGCCTCCGGTCTCTGCGCCGATTCAAGCAAGGAGAAGTTGAGCGCGAGAATGTAGCCGGTCTGCGATCCGTTTCCGATCGCCCCATCCGCCTTCACGAAGGTACGACGGAAAGCTCGAGCGAGATCGGCCGCCATGCGTTCGTAGCGACCGGCCTCTGCCTGGCGGCCGGAGGCGTGCGCCATCTGCGCCATCTGATCGGCGGCTCCCTTCCACATGGCGGTGCCGACCAAATCCTTGGGCGTGGTGGGATCGCCCGGCTGCACCGCGTCGAGCGCCAGCCAGTCACCGTAGTCCGCGCCCCGCGCCCGGGACCAGATCAGGTCGGGGTTGCTGGCGCGAATGGACTCCATAAACCGGTCCATCGAGGCCCAATGCTGATCGATGGCTGCCGTATCGCCGTAGCGCTGCCATATCGTCCATGGCAGCGCCACACCCGCATCCCCCCAGCCGGGTGAGGAGCCAGGGCCGTTGAACTTCTCCCTGTTCGCGTTAGGCGCAATATCGGGATAGTCGCCGGCGCCGCGCTGTGCATCGCGGAGATCACGCAGGAAGCGTTGCGTGAAGGCAGCGGTGTCCATGTTGAAGCTGGCGGCGTCCCAGAAAACATGCGCATCACCCGTCCAGCCCAGACGCTCGTCGCGTTGCGGGCAATCGGTCGGGATACCCATGAAGTTCGATCGCTGGCTCCAGCGGCTGTTGATCCAAAGCCGCTGCGGAACGTAGCTGCCTAGCATCAGGTCGCTGGTTTCCCGCAGGTCGGTGCGGATGGGCACGCCCGTGATATCGTCCACTTGCAACGGACGCCCCAGCCCCTCCACCTGAACGTAACGGAAGCCATGGTACGTGAAGCGCGGCTCATAAGTCTCCGCTTCCGTGTCGCCGCGGAAGGTGTAGGCGTCCGTCGCCCTGGCTGCGCGCAGATTGGTCTGGTCCACGCTGCCGTCTGCATTGAGCAGCTCGGCGTACCGCAGGGACACCGTCCGTCCGCGTTCGCCCTTCGCCGTCAGCCGCGACCAGCCGGCAAAGTTCTGGCCGAAGTCAACCACGCTCGCGCCATTGGGCAAGACGGTGATCCTGACGGGACGCAACCGCTCCTGCCGTCGGATCGGCGGCACCACTGCGGCAACCAAGGCGCCGCTCGCGGGCGGTGCCGACACGGCGGGGCTCCAGCGCGCGTCGGGGTTAAAGCCGGCCCGGCTCCAGCCGAGCTGCTCGCGTCCCGTATCATAGTGCTCGCCGTTATAGATTGTCGCTTCGACGATCGGTGATGCCGACACCATCCACCCATCGCCCGTTCCGACGATCTGCGTACGGCCGTCCGCGTACCGGACCTCCAATTGCGCGAGCACGCGCAGAGGCGCGTCACCGAAGGAGAAGCGACCGTTGGGCGAGATGTAGCTGCCGTACCAGCCATCAGCGACGTGGAGACCCAGGACGTTGTCGCCCTGCACCAACGCTTCAGCGACATCATCCACGCCGTAGAGGCAATGGGCACGGTAGTCGGTGAATTCCGGTCGCAGCAGCGCATCGTCGAGGCGGCGACCGTTCACCTCGGCCTCGTACAGGCCGAGCGCGGTCGTATAGAGACGCGCGGACGCAACCCTCCCACTGACCCTGAACTGCGTCCGCAGCAATGTCGCAGACTGCGCCGGCATCGGCGAGGCGCCGCCGGTCGCCGTGGTAACGGTCCAGTCGCGATCCGGAAAATCGGGCTCGCGCCAACCCGCCACCGGCTTGGCTGCACTCCGCATCCGCTCACCGGTGATGCGCAGCACGCGTCCATCCTGTAAGGTCGCGCGAATAAGAGCGGCCGCTTTCACGGGCGTGCCGCCACCGCCGCGCGTTTCAATGGCGAGAATATGCTCACCTGCGGGAAGCGACGAGGCGACGTTCCATGGCCCGGGCACGCCCCAGCCGTTCCTTGCCGGATCGATCAGCAAATGCCCATCGAGGTAGATACGCGCGTAAGCATCGCAAGCGCTCATCAGCGCCACCTCGGCAGCGGCCGGTAAGGTGAATCGGAGGCGAAAGCCCAGCGCTTCGTCCTTGTCTGCCAGCGCGCCTTGGCGCCAGCCGAGGCCGGCTTCGCGATCGTCGCGCTGCGTCGGCGTCTCTGCCGAGAGCCACTGTGCCGACCAGTCCGCCGGCGCCAGCAACCCCATCTCCAGATGAGCGATCCGAGAGGTCGCTGCGACGCCGCGGTCGTCCCATGAAGTGACGCGCCACCAGGCCTGCCGCCGGGACGTCAAGGGCGCACCGCCGTAGGTGACGTCGAAACACGTCTCGCCATCCACCCGTCCGCTATCCCATAGATCAAAGCGACCCGCCTCTGCAGCGGCCGGGCTGGAAGCGACACCTACCCGCCACGCCGATTGCCGCGCGTCACGGCGGTTCGACGTCAATTGCCAAGAAAGACGTGGAGAGGCGCTATGCAGCCCCCGTGGATTGACGAGACCGTCCACGAGCAGACCGTCCACGGCCCAGGCATTGTCCAGCCCACGGGCGGCCGCGGCGTTCATCCCGCCCGGCAACGTCGCCATGGTGAGGCCGGCACCGACCAGCACGGAACGCCTGTTTGGCATGTTGCACCTCTCCACGTGAGTACGGGTGCGCAAGGGGGACGCACCCGGAGCTAATTAGAACGTCTTCCTCAGGCCGAGCAGAAACAGCCCGCGGTCTCGAGCTGCGCATTGAACGTCTGCTCGGTGACCCGGCCGTGGCTTCCACGGAGTTCCAATCGGAAGTGGTCCGGCAACGAAACGTCGAAGCGCACGCTTGTGCCGACGGGCGCGATGCCTCGGACGAAAGTGCCAGTGACGTCAACGTTGTCCCCAATCGCGGACGTTGCGACCTCTTGATCGATTTTCGATGCGGAAGAGTGGATTGCCTTGCTGCTGCGGATCTGACGCCTCGGCGATCGTCGCTGCAGACGGCGCGGGCGACAAGGTTTTGGGCAAAAGCCGTGGCATGAAGCGAGATGCCCGGCACCAGCATGGCTGCGGAACCGAAAAGCGACGTCGGGGAACCCACCTGGTCATAGAACCTCTCCTGGAAGACGGTTCGTGCTCGCGTGGTGGCCGACATAGAGACGGCTATAGCATTATATGAGCATCCGTCCACAATGTAAGGAACGAGAACCTCAAGGTGTGACTCATACGTTCAGATGATGCAATGCCGGTAAGCGGCTGGATTTCCCCTGCGCGGAACCTGCCACTCATTCCGATTTACGAGGGTGCGACATAGGATCGGCTAACGAAAGCCCCGCTAAAAACGAGCCGCGCCGAACAATCCCCGCCACGCTCACCAGCAGTCGGCCGCGACAAGGGTTCGTTGTTAATGCTTGTATCGATGACTTAAGAACTCGAAAGCTGGAAGCGCCTCCGTACTATCATAGTCGAACCACGCCGCATTCTCCCAGTTCGAGCCCTTTCCCCAGCGGGTGCCGCAGCGGGTCGATACCCAGTTCGGCTCCCAATAGACGACGCCCACGCCGCCGCCGTCCACAACGGTTTGCGTCAGGTCGATCAGGTACCGACGCTGCCCGTCCGGTGTGGCCGGATAGCCGTCGACCAACGTGTCGGGGCCGAGTAGATTGGGCGAGGCGTCGGCATTCTCGTTGGTGAACGGATAGGCGGTCTCCACCACGATCACGTCCTTGCCGAAGCGGCGGCGCACCCGCTCGATCGTCGCCCCCAGCTGCTTCATGGAGCGGGTCGACCACTTCTTGTAATAACTGATGCCGATCACGTCGAAGTCGGTGATGCCGGCCTTCCTCGCCGCGTCGAACCACGGCTCGACATTCTCGGGCTGCGCGATGTGCAGCATGATCCGCGGCGCGACCTTCGCCGCCTTGCCTGCATCGCGGACCGCGCGCAGCCCGGCGTCGAACAGCCGCGCATTCCGCGTCCAGTCGATCGGCCGCTCCTTCACCCCGCCCATCAGCTCGGGATTGGTCTCGTTGCCGACCTGCACCATCTCCGGCATCAGCCCCTGCGCATCCAGCCGCGCCAGCACGTCGCGCGTATAGGCGTAGAGCGCCTCGGCCTGCGCCGCGATGGGCTTGCCCGCCCATGCCACGGGCGCGCGCTGCTTGTCGCCATCGGCCCAGTCATCCGAATAATGGAAGTCGAGCAGCACCTGCATCCCCGCCGCCTTGGCGCGGCGGATCGTCTTCGTCACATCGGTCAGGTTCGAGTAGCGCGTCCAGCGCGCGTCGTTCCAGATCCGCACGCGCACGATGTTGCCGCCTTTGCGCGCGAGCAACGCGAAGGGATCGACCGGCGTGCCCGCGCTGCGATACACCGCGCCGCAATCCTCCATCTCGTTCACATACGACAGATCGGCACCCAGATAGAGCCCGCCGGTCGGCGGAGGCGCATGATCCCCCGCCAATGCAGGGGATGCGGGGAGGACGGCAAGCGCCGTCGCGAGAACAAGCCTGCGCATCAGAACTGATATCCTACGCCGAAGAGGAACCGCCGGCCGAAGCGCTCGTACCGGCCTTGCAAGCGACGATCGCCATAATAGGTCTCGAACGGCTCGTCGGTCAGGTTGTTGGCCTGGAACAGCAGCTTCACCCCGTCCAGCCGCGAGCCCTTGGCGAATTCGTAGCTCGTCTGGAAATCGAGCACTGACTCGGGCGCGGTGAACAGGATTCGATCGGTGTCGCCCAGTTCGGTGGCGTAGCTGGAGCGATACCGGAACGCGACGCGCGCTTCGAACCCGGACTTGCTGTAATAGAGCGTCGCATTGCCGACATGCTTCGACAAGCCCGGCAGCTGGATCGCGCCGATCGCATTGTCGTCCTCGCGCACGGTGATGTTGCTGTCGGTATAGCTGTAGTTAAGATAGACGCCGAGCCCGTCGAACGGCGCCGGAAGGAAGGTCAGCGCCTTCTGGAACAGCACTTCGACGCCCTTGATCGTCCCGCCCGATCCGTTGATCGGCTGCCGGAACGTCCCCTCCAGATCGGGCCCGCCCGCCGGGTTCGGTACGGTGAGCGGCGTCACCTGCTGAACGATGAAGGTGCTCAGGTCCTTGTAGAATCCCGAGATCGTCAGCGCGCTGTCGCGATCGAAATACCATTCGACGGTGGCGTCGAGCTGCTTGGCGCGGAACGGCTCCAGCAGCGGATTGCCGCCGAACGCCGCCGGCGCGCCGAAGGTGAACAGACCGACGCCCGCGCTCAGATCGTCGAGCGGCGGGCGCGAAATCGCCTGGCTCGCGCCGAAGCGCAGTTGCAGCTTGTCGGTCGGCTTGAACGTCAGGTTCAGGTTCGGCAGCCAGTCGGTGAACTCGTTCTTCACCGCGATCGGATTGACGACGGTGACGACCGAACCGTCCGGCTGTCTCGTCTGCGCCAGATCCACGCTCTTCGACAGCGTCTCGGTACGGATCACCCGCAGGCCGAGATTGCCGGTGAACGGCATCCCGAACAGATTGCCGCCCAGATCGAGTTGCGCATAGCCGGCATAGGTCGTCTCGCCGACCTTCCAGCTCGAACGACGATCGTCGTCCGATGTGGTCGGCGCGATCGGTCCGAACAATTGCTCGACCGTCTTGGTGATGTCGATCGACTGCACCGTCGGCAGCCCCGCGAAGGCGCCGGCGAACGTATAAGGCGTGTTCAACAGCGCCGCCGGGGTCGCGGTGCGCGCCGCGGGATCGATGAAGCCGAACTGCGTGCGCTGCGTGTAATCCTTGGAACGATCGGTGTAGCGCACGCCGAACCGCAGCGCGGCGAGCGGCCCCTGCCCGATCTCGCGCGTCGCATCCAGGCTGCCGGTCCACAATTCGTCATTGATCAGCGGCGCGCCGCCGCCGTTCGACGGGATCTGGAAGTCGGCGATCCGGAACACCGACGGGTCGGACAGATCGGCGCTGACGCTCATCTGCGGCACCGAATTGCGCCCCGACTGGAAACTGGTGGTCGGTACCACTCCGAACGGCTCAGTGCGCAGCGTCAGGAATTGCTGGTCGCGGTGCGTCGTCGAATAGCCAAGATCGCCGACGATCGTCCAGCCGTCCGGCCGCCACGCCGCGTTGATCCCGCCGGCGTACAGATCGTCCTTGAAGAAGAACGCCTCGTTCACCCCGCGCACGACCTGGCCAAAACTGGTGTTGTCGTTGGTCGTGGTGATCCCGGTGACATAGTCGCGCGGCGTGCCGTCGTTATCGAGCGTCACGCCGGTGCCGCCCGTCAGCCTGTTGCCGAACGGCAGGTTCTCGACCCGGAAACCACGCTGCGTCTCGTCGAACTTGACGTGGCTGTAGAAGAAGTCGCCGTTCACCTCGAACCGGTCGCTCGGCCGCCATTGCAGCGCCGCCAGAGCGCCGTGGCGGATGTCGTCGCCGCCGCGCGCCAGCCCTTCGACGCCGTAAGGAATGTTGTCGTTCGACTGACCATTGCCGGTCAAGTCGGCAAAGCTGTTGGTGTAGCGGAAGATGTTCGTGCGCACCGTCGCGACCGACTGACGCCGCCCCGAATAGCCGATCGCCAGCCCCAGCGTGTCGTCGAACAACTGCGTCACCAGCGACGCGCTGGCGATATAACCCCACGGACTGGTGTCCTGCACGTCCTCGGCCAGATCGCTGTAGATCGCACGCGCGTTCAGGACGACGCGGGTTTCCTTATAGTCGAGCGGCTTCAGTGTGCGCAGATCGACCTGCCCGGCGATGGCGCCCTCGACCTGCGACGCGGTCGGCGACTTGAAGACGGACGCACCGTTGATCAGCTCGGCCGGATATTGTTCGTAGCGGACGTTGCGGCTCGCTTCCGCCGAGACGATCTCGCGCCCGTTCAGCAGCGTGTTGACGAGGTTCGGACCCAGTCCGCGGATCGAGATCTGCGTCCCGTTGCCCCGATCGCGATTGGTGGCGAGCCCAGGCAGCCGCGCCAGCGATTCCGCGATGCTCGCCTCGGGCAGCTTGCCGATATCTTCGGCGGCCAGCACCTCCTGCACGCGATCGGCGGCGCGCTTCTGGTTGATCGAGGTGCGCAGCGACTGGCGGATGCCGGTGACCACCACGTCGTCGGCGGTGTCCTGCGGTGTTTCTGCGGCGGGCGAAACACCAACCGTATTATCCGTCACCTGGCTCAGCGCGACCGGCTGATAGGGAGAGGTGCCGAGCACGACATAGGTCTGCGGGCCGCTGCGCTGCGCGTGCAGCCCGGTGCCCTCGAGCAGACGGGTGAGCGCAACGTCCGCGGTCATCGCGCCGCGCACCGCATTGGTGCGCTTGCCCTGGCTGAACGATCGCGCCACGACGATCTGGATTCCCGCCTGCCGCGCCAGCGCGGTGATCGCGGTTTCGGCGGCCTGCGCCGGAATGTCGAACTGCTTGGCCTGCGCCGACGCCGGCTGACCCGCGACCAGCACGGCCGCCCCCGTCGCCAGCAACACGTGCCGATTCAACCCCCTCATCAACCTCTCCCCTTTTGTGGCGGGCTATTGCCCTGCCATCGAAGAGACGCCGGCAATCGATTTCCCTCCCCAACGTAAATTTATTTTTCTTCGCGTCCGATCCGTATGACCTGCGCGTCCGCCATGTCGACCTCGACGTCGAAGCTGGTGTGGATCGCGCGTGCGAACCCTTCGGGATCGTCGGTGTGGAACAGCCCGTCGATCTGCTCGCCCGCCAGTCGCTGGTCGGCAAGCACCAGCTTGCGGCGATTGTAGCGGTTGAACTCGCCGATCGCCGCAGCCAGCGTCTGCCCGTTCAGGTCGATCGCGCCGGTCCGCCACGCCAGCGTGCGATCGACCGCCGAAGGCTCCTCCTTGTTGACGTGCACCGCGGCATTGTCGCCGACGAACGCGCTCTGCCCCGCCGACAGGCTGGTGCGATAGCCATCGGCTTGCGCGGTCCACACCTCGACCACGCCCTCGGTCACCACCACGTCGGCACCATGATCGCGACGCCGCACCGAGAAGGCGGTGCCGACCGCCTGCACCACCACGGGCCCCGCCTCGACGACGAACGGGCGCGTCGCATCCTTGGCGACGCGGAACCACGCCTCGCCCTGCGCGATCGTCACCGTCCGGCGCCGGTCGGCAAGCGTCACCTGCACCTCGGAGCCGGTGTTGATCGTCGCGGTCGATCCGTCGGCCAGCGGCACGCGCCGGATTTCGCCCAGTTGTGTGCGATAGACGGTGCCGCGCGTCAGCAGGAACACGCCGCCCGCCAGCGACGCCGCCAGCGCGCCGCCTGCCACTTTCATCATCGTCCGTCGCCTCAGCAGCACGGGCGCGCGGATGTCGGCCGGCGGCAGATCGAGCGAGACCCATGCCGCCTGCGCCTGAAGCAATGCCCCGCGCCGTCGCGGATCGGCGGCCATCCAGCGCTCCAGTTCAACCTCGTCCGCGTCGGACCAGCCGTCGGCGTCCATCCGTGCGACCCATGCCGCCGCGTCGTCGGCGATCGCCGCTGCGTCCTGCCTGCTCACCAGCGACGTCCTCCATGGCGCTCCGCGGGGGTGGTCATGCGCGTGTCCGCCTCCTGCTCGGCGCGGCTCCATGCTTCGCGCAGCGCACGCACGCCGAGCCACACCTGCTTCTCGACCGCCTTCTCGGTGGTGCCGAGATGCTCGGCGATCCGGCGTTGCGACCATCCTTCGATCTTGCGCAACTGCACGATCCGTCGGCAGCGCTCGGGGAGTTGCCCGATCATGTCGAGCGCCTTGGCATAGGCCATCCGCCCCGCCGCCGCCTGCTCCGGGGAAGGTCGATCGTCGTGCCACGCATCCACCTCGGCGATCGTCTCCAGCGGCACGATCCGTTGCCGCTTCAGCCGGCGGACCAGCAGGTTGCGGACGATCGAAAAGAAATAGGCATGGGCGTTGTCGATATGGTCGACATCGCCGAGCATTGCGATCCGGCAATAGGCTTCCTGAATGATCTCATCGGCATCCTCCGCCGTCGTACCGGATCGCCGCAGCCAATGGCGGACGTGCGGTTCGTGGGGCAACACCTCGCGCGCCACCCATCCTGCCAGCGCGGCGCGACGCTCTGCGTCTCGATGTCCGTTCACACCCATTTGCCCCAAGCCGTCCCCAACCCGACCGACGTCTGCCATTCAAGAGACCGGGCGAGCGGAAATCCTTCTTTCCTCACCTGATTTGATAGGCAGCCGGGACCGCATCCGAGCTTTGAATAAAATCGAGAAAGGCACGTAGCGGCGGGGGCACGAGGCGACGGCCGGAATAATAAAGAAAAGGGCCGGAAAAGGACTGCCACCACGTCGGCAGCACCGCTTCCAGGGCGCTTTCGGCCAGCAAGGGCCGAAGCCAATCCTCGAACAGGTGAATGATCCCACCGCCTGCGACCGCCACATCGACCAGCAGGTCCACTGCGCCGGCAACACCGGCGATCAACGGCCCCTGCGGCTCGATCCGCATGATCTCACCGTCACGCTCGAACTCCCACGGACTGGTGAGCGCACCGCTGCTGAACCGGCCGCGCAGACAGGCATGGTCGAGCAGGTCGCGCGGGTGGTCCGGCCGCCCGCGCGCATCGAGATAGGCCGGTGCCGCCGCCGTCGCGAAGCGCTGGACGCGCGGGCCGATCGGCACCGCGATCATGTCCTGCTCCAGCCGCTCGTCATAGCGGATGCCCGCATCGCAGCCCGACGCCACCATATCGACGAAGCCGTCCTCGGCGACGATCTCGACCTGAATGTCCGGATAGGCAGCGAGGAAGCCGGGCAGGATCGCCGGCAGCACCAGCCGCGCCGCGCTGACCGGCACGTTGAGCTTGAGCGTCCCCGCCGGCCGGTCGCGGAACAGGTTCACGACATCGAGCGCCGCCTCCACCTCGCCCAGCGCCGGCGCCAGACGTTCGATCAGCCGGGTCCCCGCCTCGGTCGGCACGACGCTGCGCGTGGTGCGGTGGAGCAGCCGGACGCCCAACCGCGCCTCCAATCGCCGCACCGCTTCGCTCAGCGTCGAGGCGCTCGACCCGACGGTGCGCGCAGCGTCGCGGAACCCCCGCGCCTGTGCGACCGTCAGGAACGCGTTGAGATCGGCAAGGTCAGCCTTCATCGTTCGGTTTTCCGTACAGCCCGTGCGGATCACTCCGGCTTATCGCCATGATCCGCAAGCCGTATCTCGGTGCCAACACAGGAGACAAGACGATGACGATCGATCAGGCTGGCACCTATTCCTTCGCCGGACGCGACGTGAAGCGGCTCGGCTATGGCGCAATGCAACTCGCCGGACCCGGCGTGTTCGGCCCGCCGCGCGACCGGGATGCGGCACTCGCCGTGCTGCGCGCCGCTATTGCGGCGGGGGTCAATCACATCGACACGAGCGACTTCTACGGCCCGCATGTCACCAACCGGCTGATCCGCGAAGCGCTGTCCCCCTATTCCGACAATCTAATGATCGTGACCAAGATCGGCGCGCGGCGCGGCGACGATGCATCCTGGCTCCCCGCGTTCGCACCGGGCGAACTGGCCCGTGCGGTTGAGGCCAATCTGACGAACCTCGGGCTGGAGACGCTCGATGTCGTCAACCTGCGCCTGATGTTCGATGTCCACGGGCCGGCGGAAGGGTCGCTGGTCGCGCCATTGAAGGCGGTGGCGGATCTCCAGCGTCAGGATCTGGTGCGGCATATCGGCCTCAGCAACGTGACGCCGACGCAACTGGAGGAAGCCCGCGACATCGCCACGATCGTCTGCGTGCAGAACCAATACAACCTCGCCCACCGCGGCGACGATAGCTTCATCGATGCGCTGGCGGCGGAGGGCATCGCCTATGTGCCCTTCTTCCCGCTCGGCGGGTTCAGCCCGCTTCAGTCGGCGACATTGTCCGACGTCGCCGCGCGACTTGAGGCAACGCCGATGCAGGTGGCACTGGCATGGCTGCTTCAGCGATCGCCCAACATCTTGCTGATCCCCGGCACCTCGTCGGTCGCGCACCTCCACGAGAACCTTGCCGCAGCCTCGCTGATGCTGCCCGAGGATGCCGTGGCCGAACTCGACGCGATCGACCGGTAATCAGGCTGGTCGGTTCGCGAGCACCGCGTCGAGCAGACCGGGAAAGCGCTGGTCGAATTCGGCGCGACGCAGCGTGTTGATCATTTCACGCCCGACCTGCGTCGTCTCGATCAGCCCCGCCGCGCGCAGCAGCTTCAGATGGTTGGACAGCGTGCTTTTCGGGATCGTCTCGCACGGCGCGGCATCGCTGCAACTCAGCCGTTCGGTCGCGGCGAGGCGCGCCACCATGGCCAGCCGATTGGGATCGGCCAGCGCGTGCAGCGCCAGATCGAGCGGAACGTCCTCCAACCGGGGATGAGTGAAGCGGGGCATATGAGCGATATAGGGAACGCCATTCGATTTAATAGTTCGACATTCTTGAACTTTTGAAGCGTCATCCCATTTACCGCCTGCCGACAGCGCACGACGGCGTGATCGCGGGCCAGCATATTTGGAGAATATCTATGTCGATTCAGGGCAGGACAGCGCTCGTCACCGGCGGATCGCGCGGCATCGGTTCGGCCATCGCCAAGCGGCTGGCGGCGGATGGCGCGACCGTGGCGATCACCTATGCCGGCAACAAAGCCGCCGCCGACGCTACCGTGGCGGCGATCGAGCGCGCGGGCGGCGCCGCCTTCGCCTTTCAGGCAAACGCCGCCGATCCCGACTCGCAGCGGGCGGGCGTCGAACAGGCCGCCGCCGCTCTGGGCGGGATCGACATTCTGGTCCACAATGCCGGCGTGGCCGAATTCTCGACCGTCACCGACGACACCGACGAGACCTACGACCGCCAGTTTGGCGTCAACGTGAAGGGCCTGCACGTCGGCACCCGCGCGGCCTTGCCGCATCTTCGCGACGGCGGCCGGATCATCCTGATCGGCAGCATCTCGGGCGAAATGGCCTTCCCCGCGACCACGGTCTACAGCGCGACCAAGGCCGCGGTAGCCGCGCTGGCACGCGGCTGGGCCAAGGATCTGGCTTCGCGCAAAATCCTGGTCAATACCGTGCAGCCGGGGCCGATCGACACCGACATGAATCCTGCCGACAGCGACTTCGCCGGACAGGTGCTGCAGGCAATTCCGCTCGGCCGCTATGGCAAGGTCGAGGAGATCGCGGGCGCGGTCGCCTTCCTCGCCGGGCCGGATGCGAGCTACATCACCGGCACGACGCTCAACATCGACGGCGGCGCGACGGCCTGACGGATGACATGGACGTGCCGGCCACAGGGGCCGGCACGCCTGTGCCTTTACATGTCCGCGGCGGTCGGGCGGACGATCACCTCGTTGATGTCGACGCCCCCGGGCTGCTCGAGCGCGTAGCGGACCGCCCGCGCGATCGCATCCGGGGTCAGCGACTTCTTCCGCCATCCGGTCAGCGCCGTCGCGACGTCGGGATCGGTGATGTCGTGGCCCAGTTCGGTCGCGACGACACCCGGTGAGATCAGCGTCGATCGAATCTCATCATGCTCCTGCCGCAACCCCTCGGTGATCGCGCGCACCGCATGTTTGGTGCCGCAATAGACCGCGGCGGTGGGCATCACCATGTGCGCGGCGACCGAGGCGACATTGACGATATGGCCACCCTTCTGCGCCACGAACCGCGGCAACACGGCCGCGATGCCGTTGAGGACGCCGTGAATATTGACGTCGACCATCCGCTTCCATTCGTCCCGCTTCAGCGCGGCGAGCGGCGACAGCGGCATGACCCCGGCATTGTTGACCAGCACGTCGATGCGACCGAACCGCGCCTCCGCGGCCTCCACGAAGGCGTCGAAGTCGGCGCCGTCCGTCACGTCGAGCGTGCGCCACGCCACCGTGTCGCCCAGTTCCGCGGCCAACGCCTGCAACCGTTCACCGCGACGCGCGCCGATGAAGAGGCGCGCGCCGGTCGCTGCCAATTCGCGCGCCGTCGCCTCGCCGATCCCGCTCGAAGCGCCAGTGATGAGGACGACCTTGTCGATGCTCGCTGTCATGATGCTTTCCTTGCCTTGATGTGACAGCCAGCAAGATGGCGCCGCAGCGTCCACCAGCGGTAGCGTGATCGTCCAAACGCTTTGCACGATCCTACAGAAGCCGCACTGCTCGCTTGCGCATGGCGACGCGCTGACGGATGACGTTCGGCATGGACCGGATCACCGAACTTGCTGCCGCCATCGATCGTCATGTCATCGGATCGGGCATTTGCACGACCGCCATGCCGCATGTGTCGCTGATCCGCGCCGATCAACCGAGCACGCCGACGCCGGCCGTCTATGAGGCGTCGCTTTGCCTGATCGCCCAGGGATCGAAGCGCGTGTCGATCGGCGATCATAGCGTTGTGTACGACGCCGCGCATTATCTCCTGGTGTCGGTCGACCTGCCTCTGGTCGGTCACGTGATCGATGCCAGCCCCGATCGCCCATATCTCTGCTGCAAGATCGACCTCGACCCGTCGATGCTGTCCGACCTGATGATGGCGGAGGGTGGAGCTGTGCCGAACACGGACCTGCCGGTACTGGGCGTCTGTCCTAGCGACCCCCACCTGATCGACGCCGCATGTCGGCTGGTCGGGCTGCTCGACCGGCCGGAAACGATCCGCGTCCTTGCGCCACTGATCGAGCGGGAGATCCTCTACCGCCTGCTCACGGGGCCGCACGGACCAATGCTACGCCACCTCGCCACGGCAGGCAGTCACCTCAACCAGATCAGCCGCGCCATCGCCGCGATCCGCCGCCGGTTCGACGCGCCGATCCGCATCGATGAGGTCGCTGCCGAGGCAGGAATGAGTTCCTCCTCGCTGCACGCGCATTTCAAGGCGATCACGCGCATGACGCCGCTCGAATATCAGAAGCAGTTGCGTCTGCAGGAAGCACGACGATTGATGCTGGTCGGCGGGGCTACGGCGGGCACAGCGGGGTTCGCGGTCGGCTATGAAAGCCCATCACAGTTCAGCCGCGAATATCGCCGCCTCTTCGGTGCGCCACCGCGCCAGGACATCGAACGGCTGCACGCCGCCCCTTCGGAGAGTATGGCCCTCTGATTTTCGCCAACGCTGGCATTGGCTTATCGCGCTAGCGACGCGAATGAGGCTCTCCGCTGGCGTTCGTCGCCAAAACAGACATAACGATCAGACCGCATTTCAATTCCGTCGCCAGACCTCCCTAGGCCAGGCGTTTGTTCAGGCGATTACGCTCGCCCCCTCAACCGCTTCGTGCAGGCGCAGTTCCCAGCTATACTGGTCCTGTCGCGAAGGGATGTAGTAGGAGAACTGGGCGCGCAAGCTGGTGCCAGTGCGCAGACAAATCTGCTCCAGCAATAAGCCCGAAAATTGGCGAAGTCGGCAATGACGCGTATCGGGATCGTGTCGTACGGCTTGAACAGCAGCTGCCCGCGCTCGGCCTGCGTGCCGATCGTGTTGGCGGCGCGGTGGGCGGGAAGCTGCGATCTAGCTACGCACGCTGATCCTCATGATGACCCTTCGGCTGGGTTATCACCGGGCCTTATCGTGATCGGCTCCGATCGGTTATCCTGCCAGCGCTCCTTAGCCAATCCGCAACCATCATCGGAACGACCGGGAGCACCTTTCCCGAGTCAAAATCGAGAGAGATAAGTCCTCTCGAAGGCCGTAATCTCGCGCTTTCAAGCACTCTATAGCGCGCTTTCCGTCGGAACGATTGCCGTGATGGTGCACGTCAGCCCTTCCGGCGCGAAATCGAGCTGCACCGGGCCGCCGAGATCCGCCGACAGCGCGCGCTCGATCAACTTCGATCCGAAGCCGCGTCGGGACGGGAGGGTCACCGGCGGACCATCACGTTCCATCCACACGATGTGGAGCGTGCCGGGGGCACTCGCGTCCGCCGCCCACCGGATCGCCACCCGCCCGGTGTCGTTGGAAAGTGCCCCGTACTTTACGGCATTCGTGCACAGCTCGTGCAGGGCGAGCGCCAGCGATACCGCGATCGGGGGCGGGAGCAGGATGTCCGGGCCGTGGATCTCGATCCGGCCTCGATCGGCGCCGCAGCCCGGTCCGGCGACATCGGCGACAAGCGCGGGCAACGACACCGACGTCCAATCCTGGGTGACCAGCAGATGATGTGCCGCCGCGACGGCGGCTAGGCGCGATTCGAACGCCTGTCGCGCCTCGGGCGTGGCCTGATCGCCGCGAAAGGATTGTTGCGCCAGGCTCTGCACCACCGCGAGCGTGTTCTTCACCCGGTGGTTAAGCTCATCCAGCATCAGGCGCTGGCGGGCCTCGGCGCGTTTGCGGTCGGTGATGTCGAGTGACGCGGTCGCATAGCGCGGCCTCTCGGCCGGGCTGCCCGCGATCGGGCTGATCGTGACCATGAACCATCGCGTCCCGCTCGCCGTTTCGAGCGCCATTTCCATGCTCGACGGCCGGCCGCCCCTCTCGACCATTGCGATCTGTTCGATCAGGGCTTCGCTTGCACTTGTCGGCCAGGCGTCGCGCACGTCCACGCCGATCAGATCGGCGCGGCCCAGCAGCCGGGCGAGCGCGGCATTGGCATTCTCATACCGGAAGGAAGGCTCGCGCCGTTCGATGATCGAGGCGAACAGGCCCTCGGTGTCGAAGAACGCACGGAGCGTCGCCTCGCTCTCGCGCAATGCTTCGGCGGCTTCGCGCTCGGAGACGAAGCCGTCGAGCTGGCGTGTGCCCCAAAGCGCCAGCGCGGCGAGCAGCACCACCGTTACTGCTGTGGTAAACGCGATACGGAAATCTGCGGGATACAGGCCGATCTCGGAGCCGCGCAGCGCGAGCGCGGCCACGACGACCGGCACGACGACGACGACGGGAAGAAGCCAGCGCGCGGCCGAAGCGGCAATGCTGCGGCCGATCAGCAGGCTGACCCAACCGCCCCCCGGCCGCAGCGCCAGGGCGGCGACCGACAAGCCGCCCAGGCCGCACGCCGTCGGTATCGACATCTGCGTGAAGCCGAGGACCCCCGTCAGCGGCGCGACACCGTAGAGATGACTGAGCAGCGTCACCGTGACGAGGAGAAGGACCGTGGTCGCGCACGCGGACAGAACCCGACCTGCGGCACGGCTCGGTGATCGCAACGACAGAAGCGCGATCGCAATCAGGAGGAAGGCAAAGGCGGTCGGCTCCGCCATGCGTCCGGGATGCGCATAGGTGGCGGGCTGCCGGTCGACGGCGGCCCCGAACAGGAGGTGGTCCGTCCCGAGATCATGACCGGTCCAGTGCTGGAGCAAGGTTTGCAGCACGATGGCGAGCACGAGAGCGGCGATCGATCGCGTCGCCCCGACAAATCTCGCACGATGGTTGGCAAGCAGAATGCCCATCGCGGCCAGAATGGCCGTCAGGGCGGTGATGGGTTGCATCGCGCTACCGGCGGCATAAACCCTGGTGAGGGTGGGAAGGTCGACCGCCCAGCCGATCAGCGCGGTCGCGCCGATTGCGGCCGCCAGCATAGCCCCCACCGTGGCCACGATGTGCAAGCGCGATGCGGCGCTGGACTGTCCCGGCACCGGCACGCCCGGCCGGTCCGCGGCGACCGCAATCTTCATCTCGAACGTCAAGCCCCCCTTCGGCCCGCGCTACTCAATCGGCGTGGACCGGCACAATGATACACATCTATTGTCGAGCGGATTAGCTTCAAGCCGCTGACTTGGATCGACATTGCTTGTGCCATCCTTGCGGCGGGCGTGATCGCGTCTGCTCATGCTGGCTTGTCCTGAAACCGAGAGTCATTCGATACCGGCAGCTCCCCATCTGCCGGTATCCACCCGCCGAAGCGGGCATAGAGGGTGGGTAGGACGAACAGCGTCAGCAACGTCGCTGAAATGAGTCCGCCAATCACGACGGTCGCCAGCGGCTTCTGCACCTCGGCGCCGGCACCGTGGCCAAGCGCCATCGGTACGAAGCCGAGCGATGCGACCAGTGCCGTCATGGCCACCGGCCGTAGGCGTGCCAGTGCCCCGTCATGCGCCGCCCGCGCCCGGTCCATGCCCTGACGCATCAGGTCATGGATGGAGGACACCATCACCAGCCCGTTGAGGACGGCGATACCCGACAAAGCGATGAAGCCAACTGCCGCGGAGATGGAAAAGGGCATGCCGCGCAGGAACAGTGCCAGCACACCGCCGACCAGCGCCAGCGGAACGCCCGTGAACACCAGCGCCGCGTCGCGGACCGATCCCAGTGCCCCGTAGAGCAGGAGCATGATGACCGCGAAGCAGATCGGCACGACGATCATGAGCCGGTCGCGTGCCGATGCCAGGTTCTCGAACTGGCCGCCCCATTCCAGATAGGTGCCCGGCGACAGCTTCACCTTGGCCGCGATCGTCGCCTGCGCATCGGCGACGACGCTCGCCACGTCGCGGTCCCGCACGTTGGCCTGCACCACCACACGACGTTTGCCGTTCTCCCGGCTGATCTGGTTGGGGCCGTCGACAACGGCGATGTCCGCGACCGTCGAGAGGGGCACGAAGGCGCCGCTCGATGTCGGCACCGGCACCTGGGCCACCTCCGTCAGGTCCGATCGCGCGCTTTCGGCAAGGCGGATCACGACGGGAAAGCGCCGGTCGCCCTCGAAGATCACGCCCGCCTCACGGCCCCCGATCGCTGCCGCCACGGTGTCCTGCACGTCGCCGGCCGTGACCCCGATCCGCGCCATCGCCATGCGATTGGGGCGGATATCGAGCATCGGCAGACCTTCGGTCTGTTCGACCCTCACATCCGCCGCGCCTGCGGTGTTGCGCAACACGTCGGCGATGCGATCGGCGGTCGCGTTCATGGCGCCGAAGTCGTCGCCGAACACCTTCACGGCGATGTCGCCGCGCACGCCCGCGATCAGCTCGTTGAACCGCATCTGGATGGGCTGGGTGATTTCGTAGGCGTTGCCCGGGAGCGTCGACAGACGCTTCTCCATGCGCTCGATCAGCTCTTCCTTGGGCAGACCCGGATTCGGCCATTCGCTCCTCGGCTTCATGATGACGAAAGTGTCGGTCGCGTTCGCCGGCATCGGATCGCTGGCGATTTCCGAGGTGCCGGTCCGTGAGAAGGCGAACCGGACCTCCGGTTGCCGCGCCAGCATCTTCTCGACCTGGAACTGCATGGCCTGGCTCTGGTCGACCGACGTTCCGGGGATGCGCACCGCCTGAACGAGAATGTTGCCCTCGTCGAGCTGCGGCAGGAACTCCTGTCCGAGCGTCGTGAAGGCCGCTGCCGCCAGCGCCAGCGCCCCGATCGCGACGCCCACCGTCATGGTCGGGCGCCGTATCGCCTTGCCAAGACCCGGCGCATAGCGGCGCCGCAGCCACCCGATGATCCGGCTTTCCTTCTCGTCGATGCGCTTGCTGAGCCAAATCGCGATGGCCGCGGGCACGAAGGTGAGCGAGAGGATGAAGGCGAACACGAGCGCGATGATGACGGTGAGCGCCATCGGCTCGAACATCTTGCCCTCGACGCCGGAGAAGGTGAGCAGCGGCGCGTAGACGAGGATGATGATTGCCTGCCCATAGACGGACGGGCGGATCATCTCGCGGGCGGAAGCCGCGACGATCGCCAGCCTGTCGCCAAGCGGTAGCGGCTCGTCACGGCCGTGCTGCGCGTCACCAAGGCGGCGCAAGGCATTCTCGACGATGATGACGGCGCCATCGACGATCAGGCCGAAGTCGAGCGCGCCGAGGCTCATCAGGTTCGCCGACACCCCCGCCCGAAGCATGCCGATGCTGGTGAGCAGCATGGTGATCGGGATGACCAGCGCCGCGATCAGCGCAGCGCGAATATTGCCGAGCAGCAGGAACAGCACCACGATGACCAGCAACGCGCCCTCGGCAAGGTTGCGGGCAACCGTTGCGATGGTCGCATTGACCAGCTCGGTGCGGTTCATCACCGGCTTCACGACCACATCGACCGGAAGCGAGGCGCCGATCTCCTCCAGCCGTTTGGCCACGCCCGTCGACGCGGTACGGCTGTTCTCGCCGATCCGCATGACGGCCGTCCCGACCACCACCTCGCGGCCGTTCTCGGATGCGGACCCCATGCGCAGCGCCTGACCCGTCCTGACCGTCGCGATCTGGCTGAGCAGGATCGGCACGCTCTCGCGGGTGGCAACGACGGTGCGGGCCAATTCGTCGGCATTGCGGATGCGACCATCGGCGCGCACGGCCAATCCTTCGCCGTTGCGATTGACGACGCCTGCGCCCGCGCTGGTGTTGTTCCGCTCCAGCGCCGTGGCGAGGTCCTGGAGGCTGATCCGCATCGCCGCCATGCGCTGGATGTCGGGGACGACGAGATACTGCTTGGTATAGCCGCCAAGCGAGTCGACGCCGGCAAGGCCGGCGCTGCTCTTCAACTGCGGCGTGACGATCCAGTCCTGAACCGTCCGGAGATAGGTCGCCTTGTCCGGTTCGCTGACGAGGTGATCGCCCTCGGGCGTGATGTAGCTGCCATCCTTTTGCAGCCCCGGCTCGCCGTTGCGGTGATTGACCTGATCGAGTTCGCGAAACTCGACCGTCCACATGAAGATGTCGCCGAGCCCGGTCGCGATCGGCCCCATCTCGGGGTTCACGCCGTCGGGCAGGCTCTCCTCGGCGGTACGCAGCCGCTCCGCCACCTGTTGGCGGGCGAAGTAGATGTCGGTGCCCTCATCGAACACCGGCGTCACCTGGGCGAAGCCGTTGCGGCTGAGCGAGCGGGTATATTCAAGGCCGGGAATGCCGGCGAGCGCGGTTTCGACGGTAAAGGCGACCTGCTTTTCGATCTGGTCGGGCGAGAGGGCCGGCGCGACGACGTTGATCTGGACCTGGTTGTTGGTGATGTCGGGAACGGCGTCGATCGGCAGCCGCTGAAGGGCGAAGATGCCCGCGAGCGCGACGGAGACGGTGAGAAGCAGGACGAGCCATCGCTTCTCGACGGCGAAGGTGACGATGCGACCGATCATGGCTCAGTCCTCGTCCTTCGCTTCGCCCTTGCCGAGTTCGGCCTTGAGCGTGAAGCTGTTGGTGGACGCGATCCGCTCGTCGCCGGTGAGGCCGGAGGTGACCGTGACAGTGCCGCCGTTGGTGCGCCCGAGCGTCACTGACGTCGCCTTGAAGCCGTTGGTCGTCCGCACGAACACGAACGGCTTGTCGCCGATCATCTGGACAGCCGCGGAAGGGACCGCGATCGAGCGGTCTCCGGTCGCTGGCAACAGAATGGAGGCGGTCACCGTCTCGCCGATGCGCCACTGCCCGCGGCTATTGTCGATGGTGGCGATCACCGGCACCAACCGCGTCGTCTCGTCGAGGATCGGCGACACGAATGTCACACGCGCTTCCTGGCGACGGCCAGCCGAGACGACCTCCACCCGCGTGCCCGGACGCACCCGGCCGGCATCTGCGGGCACGAGCGATGTCGTGATCGTCACCTTCGACAGATTGGCGACCCGGAACAGCTCCGCGTCGGCCGCGACCTGCTGGCCGAGCGTCGCGGATCGCGCGATGACCTGACCGGCGATCGGCGAACGGACGGCGATGCGATTGAGGGCACCGCCACCCCCGCCGGTGGCGGAAAGCTGCTGCTGCGCAAGCCGGAGCGCGATGCTCGCCTCGGCCGCTGCGGTGCGCGCCGCAACAAGGTCCTGTTCGGGGGAGACGCGCTCCGAGAACAGGCGCTGCTCGCGACGCAGGTTGGATTGAGCAAGGCTCGAACGGGCACGTGCGGCCTCTACCTCGCCCTTCAGCGACGCCGCCTCACGGCTCTCGACGATCGCCAGCGTTTCGCCGCGGCCGACAGGCTGCCCAAGATTTCTGGTCAGCGACACCAGTCGCCCACCGATCGCCGCGGACACGACCTGAACGCCCTGCGGGTCACCCTCGATGGTGGCCGGGATCTCGATCGCACCGGCAACCCCGCCGATGGTGGGGCGCGTTACCTCGATGCCGGCATCGGCGATCTGCTGGGTGGAAAGCACGGCGGTATTCGGATCGCCGGGCTTCTCGGCACCTTCTGCCTTCTCCGTTTCCGCCTTCTCTCCGCCTTCGTCAGTTTTGGCAGGGCCTCCGCATGCCGCCAGCATGGCGGCAAGGGTCAGCGGCGCGAACGCCCGGATCATCTTCTTCATCGATCGTCTTCCGTGACTGTGGGCGCCGGCGTCGTCAGCCGCTCGAGGCGCGCCTGTGCGTCGTGGTAGGCGGCGAGCGCGTCGATCGCGGCCGTCCTGGTGTCGGAAAGGGTACGTTCGGCATCGAGCAAATCGAGCTGCCCGAACTTGCCCTCGCGGTAGCCGATGCGCGCGATCCGGGCCGCTTCCTGTGCGGCCGCGAGCGCGGGGCCGCTGGCGTTACGTGCCGTCGTGGCAGCGTTCGCCGCGTCCGCCTGTGCCCGGGCGATGGCCTGCTCCGCGTCGAGCAGCGCCAAACGTCGCAGGGCGTCCGCCTGGTCGCGCTGGGCTGTGGAGACATCGACCGCTGCACGGCCGCGGTTGAACGCGGCGAGAGGAATCGAGACGCCGAAGACGGCCGCGACATCGTTCGTCTGTTCGAGACGGCGTGCGCTGGCACTGACCGTCACATCGGGAACCCGCTGGCTGCGGGCGAGCCGGATCTGTGCGCTCGCGGTCGACAGGTCCGCACGAGCTGCCGCCGCTGCGAGGGTCGTGCCCGCTGTCACCGGGCGTGGCGGCCCTGCGCTCTCGACCCGATCGAACCAGCGTAGGTCCAGCGCGGTGACAGGCGTGTTCAGGAGGCGCGCCAAATTACCGGACGCGACGTCCGCCGATCGCTTGGCCCGTTCCGCCGCCCCCTCAGCGGCGATCCGGGCAACATCCGCCCGCTGCTCTTCGAGCGGCGACGCGCGTCCCGCGCGCACCCGAACCTGAGCGGCGCGCAAGGCTTCGGCTGCGATGCCGACCTGCGCGCGCGCGATGACGAGCCGGCGCTCGGCTGCGCTGGCCTCGTTATACGCCTGCGTCACCCGAAGCCGTAGATCGGCACGGACTATCTCGGCATCGAGTGCTGCCCGGCTCAGTTGCGCCGACGCGACCGCCACTCTGGCGCCACGCTTGCCACCCAGCTCCAGCGGCAAGGCAAGGCCGACCGTCGTCTCGGATGATCGAAGGCCCTGGTAGATGCCCGATCCCGCGACGTTCTCGGTTTCGGCGACGATCGACGGATTGGGTCGAAGGTTGGCGACCCGACGCTGCGCCTCGGCTGCGCGAATAGCGGCAGCGGCTGCTTCCTGCGCAGGGGATGTGGCGCCGGCCCGGGCCAGCGCGTCGTCGAGGGTGAGAACCGGCATTGTGCCGGTGGGTGGGCTGGTCTGGGCGTGTGCCGATGAAGCACAGGCGCCTGCGGCCAAGACGGCCGCGATGATGCGCTGCATTGATGATGCTCCTGACGATACGAACCTGGGCGCATGTCGCGCCCGATCGCTGCGTCAGGCCTGGGGGGGGCGTAGCGCCTGTTCGCCGTCGTGCGATGCGATCGCCGGGAAGACGCGCACGCCGAAACTATTGCCAGCTATCTTCACCGGCGCCGTCATACGGTCGCTTAGTGGCGTTCCGACATCATGCCCGTGGCAGCTCGCATGGTGATGCGGATAGCCCTTTTCGGCATCTGCCGGCACCTGGTCGCCGTCGCCGTCGACATGCGCAAACATTTCGCTGGACGAAGCTTCCACCGACCCCACGATCTCCCTCGCATGTGCCACGCCCGACCAGCCGGTCAGCACCAGCATCAAGCAGGCAAGGAAGGGGAACAGCGCGCGCATTCGTCGCCCCCTTACCATGCTGTGATCCGTCTGTAACTCTGTGCTTCAGGCGAAGCGAGTTCGCGGCGTGCGGCAGCGATGATCTGCATGCCCCCCGAAATGCCGAGTGCGGCCATGATCCCGGCGACGATCAGGTCGGGCCATGCCGTGCCCGTCCCGAACACGCCCGCGGCGGCAAGGACGACCGCGGCGTTGCCGATCGCGTCGTTGCGCGAGCAAATCCAGACCGAGCGCATGTTCGCGTCGCCGCCGCGAAAGCGGTAAAGCATGAGCGCGACCACCCCATTGGCGATCAGCGCGGCGATCCCGACGATGCCCATGACGTGCGCCTCGGGCACCGCACCATGCCATATTCCCCAGAGGGTGATGCCGAGAACGTAAAGCCCCAAGAGCGCCAGCGTAGCGCCCTTGAGCAGCGCCGCCTTGGCGCGCCAGCCGAGCGCCATACCGGCGACGCCGAGACTGATCGCGTAGTTTGCGGCGTCGCCAAGGAAGTCGAGCGCATCGGCCTGCAATGCCCGTGAGCCGCCCATCAGCCCGGCCGCGATCTCGACCGCGAACATCGCAGCGTTGACGCCAAGCGCGATCCACAAGGCGCGGCGCCAGCGGGGATCGTTCGTCGCGCCTTTGGCGGAGGAGGCGCAGCAACTATCGCAGGCCATTGTCGTCGCCCTTCGTGGAATCGATGCGACAACCTATATGGACCCTGTAGCGGCTACAGGGTCAAGGGCGATGAGCGATCTGGCGATCGGCAAGCTGGCAAAGGCGACAGACACCAACGTCGAGACGGTGCGGTACTACGAGAAGATCGGCCTGTTGCCGGCACCGGCCCGATCGGCAGGCAATTACCGAAGCTATGACGAAAGCCATCTCCGGCGCCTGTCATTCATTCGGCGGGCGCGGGACCTCGGCTTCTCGATCGATCAAGTGCGCGAGCTGATGGCGCTGGCCGATCGGCGGGACCAATCCTGCATGGCCGTCGACGTGATCGCCAACCAGCACCGTAACGCCATCACGCGCAAGATCGCCGATCTGACGGCGCTTGCGGCCGAGCTGGATACCCTGATCGACTCCTGTAGCCGAAACACGGTTGCTGACTGCCGGATCATCGAGGCCTTAGCTCCGCAGGCATGATTTCGACGTCCTTTCGGCAATTTTCATCCGGTTTCAGTGACCGTTTTCCGGCTCTTCAAAGCCTGCGGGCGAGGAGTTGGACATGAAGAGGACGAGGCACACACCGAGGAGCAGTTTGCGATTGCGCTGAAGCAGGCGGAGGCGGGTACGTCGCTGTCGAAGGTGACCAGGCGCCTTCGATGCTGCGCATCCGTGATCTAGAGGCGACGCTCACGCGGCACGGCTACTCAAAGGTCTACATTCTGCTACGAAGGGAAAGATAGCCGTGAATTACATGGCTCGCCTGAGCCCGCCGAAGAGCGCATCTAACGGCTCTGCCGGCATGATGGACTGAGCCTATGGCTCAAGAAACCCCGGCGCAACGTCAGCGCTGTCTATTGCTACGGGCAACCTGCGGCTGCAGCGGCCGAATGAACGCCTGAAACTCACCTTCAACCCATATAAAAAACCGCGAAGGGCCGTCAAACCACAGTCAGCCTCTGACCGTCGATGAATAAAAACTCGTCCTACGTCAGAAGGCCCCAGGTAAAAGAATCAATGCTGCGCAATAACTTCCAAACCCGCTGACCTCTTGCATCTGCGGCAAACTGGTCGATGACTTCCTCGACATTCCAACACTAAGCCCCCAGAAAGATTGTAGGACTTTTTTCTTGCCAAACCCAGCCTCCCTCAGCGATGACTGCTGTGAAGCGCGATTTTGAAAGCGGCAAGCGGCAAGCGGCAAGCGGCCAGCTTGTAACAATTTAACTCCTATTTCATGGGAAAATGCAAGTCACAGGTGAATTTTCCCTTATTACATTTCAACTTCTCCGTATCGAATCGCTCTCAATAAGATATATTCAGACCTCAATGGATCGCTAAATCCGACAGGCGAGGCCTCAGGCTCCGGGTTTACCCTTCAAAACGTCCTTGATCTTATCAGCGGCATTCTCGACGCCCTTGCCAGCGTCCTTGATTGCCGCATCCTTTTCCTTAGAAGCTTGTTTGGCAGCATTCTCCGCAGCCTTCTGCGCGTCCTTGGCGGCTTTCTCCTGTTCCTTGGCTGCATCTTCGGCTACTTTCGCCGCAGCCTTTTCCGCGTCCTTCGCGGCCTTTTCAGCTTCCTTCGCAGCCTTGTCGCGGACAGACTTGTCGGCATCGGCGGCCGCCTTTTCGGCATCCTTCGCCGCTTGCTCGGCGGCCTTGTCGCGCGCGAGCTTGTCGGCTTCCTTTGCAGCCTTGTCGGCATTTGCCTTCGCGGCCTCATCCGCTGCCTTCGCGGCACGCTCGGCTGCGTCTGCGGCGGCCTTGGCGACGCGGTCTGCCTGGCGGGCAGCCTCCGCCGATGCCTTGTCGGCCGCTTCCTTGGCGGCACGCTCGGCATCTCTCGCCGCCTTGGCGACTTGATCCGCCGCATCCTTGGCGGCGTCGCGGGCCGCCTTGTCGGCCTTGGCCTTTTCCGCATCGTCCGCGGCGCGCGCAGCATCGGCGATCGCCTTCGCGGCATCTCGAGCCGCCTTGTCTGCCGCCGCCCTCGCCGCGGGATCGTTTGCACGCGCCGCTTCGGCGTCGAGACGCGTCGCCGCCTCGGTGGCAAGTCGTGCCGCTTCCTGCGCCGCCGCCTGCTGTGTCTGCTGGGCCGCCAGCACATTGGCAGCCGCTTGGGCGGCTTGAGCCAGACGCGACGCCTCGGCTTCCTGTACGGCAGCGGCCTGCGCCTGCGCCTGGGCCTGGGCCGCAGCCTGGGCGGCTGCGCGCGCATTCGCCTCGATCTGCTCTTGGACGAGCTTTGCGCTGGATGCAGCCTCGGCCTCGGCTTGCGCCTGGACGCTCACTTTGGCGAGATGCTCCGCTTCGGCTTGCGCGACCTGATCGGCGGCGGCGGCGGCGGCGCGTGCGGCCTGATCTGCGGTCGCGGCCGCGGCAAGCCTGGCCGCCGCACTCTGTTCCTGTTCGGCTTTCGCGCGTGCAGCCTCGTCGGCGGCTTTCGCGCTGGCGGCGGCCGCCGCGGTCGCGGCGCGCTCCGCATCAGCCTTCGCCTGTGCGGCCGCTGCCGCGTCAGCGCTCGTCTTCTCGGCAGCCTCTGCGGCAGCAAGCGAGGCAGACTGCTTTTCTACGATCACCGCAGCAGCTTCCACGACCCGCGTCGTCGTCGTGGTCGCCTCGTTGGCGAGCCGGGTCGCCGCCGCTACGCCCGCGATGTCGCCGCCGATCGACCCTGAGACCAAGCCGCCGGTCGTGGTGGAGAGAGATGCCGTCGGGGAATATACCGCCTGCGTCAGCGCGGGCGCCACGCCGGGCACTTGCACGCTCTCTGTAGCCACTACGACCGGCTCCGCTGGCGCGGCCCCGCCGATCGATGTGGCGCTGGCGTTCACGGGCTCCACATCTGCCTGCGCATCCGCCACGCTGCCCGTCGGTTCCGCCGGCGAAGGTACCGGTGCAGCAGGTGACGACTCTTCCGACGCAGCAGCAGCGGGCGACTCGACGATGCGTGATCGGCCATTGTCCTCGATCGTCATCCGCATCCGGTTCGACGCCGAGATCATCGCGACCGCGCCGGGGGTGACGAGATCGTGCGCCCCGCCGTCGAGCGTCGACACGTCCACCGCGCCTTCCAGGACCTGCACCGCGGTTCCCTGGTCGGACACGCCCACCGAGAAGGTCGTGCCCTTCACGACGGCGGCCAGGTACGGCGTCTTCACCTCGAAATGGGGAGTCATCTTCTTCTTGATCATGAAGACGATGTTGCCGAACTCCTCGACGACGCGGGTTACGCCGGCTGGCTGCGGCTCGGCGGGCAGGCGCAGCCGCGACGAAGGCGCGACCATCATGAACTCGGTCCCGCGCACCAGCACGGCACGGCCGCCGGGACCGGTGCTGACGGTGTCGCCAGCGCTGACCGATGTCCCGCGAGTTGCGATGGTGCTGAGCCCCGCCCGCGCGATGGTGACGGTCCCGCTCGCCTCGCTGATCGTCCAGCCCGCCGGCGCGGCGAGCGCCGGGGCGGAACAGGTGGCCGCCAGAATGGCGAGCAGGGCGCGACGCATGATGCACTCTCCGGATCGGTCACCAAACGTGCCCGAGCATCATCCCGCATGGCCGCTATATCGTTTAGGGATCCTCACCAGAGCTGGTTGAAACAGCGGTAACGCTGCCACTAAGCGCCTCAACTAAATCACAATCTTTCGCCGTCTACTGCTCAGTTTCTTGATCGGGACGGGGCTGGATGACGCGTGCAATTGGATGGTCGTTGCTGGTGGCGCTCACCTCGCAAGGGGTGCAGGCGCAGACCGCGCTCGACCGCGCTGATCCGCGCGTGATCGAAAAGACTCTGCCGCCCCCGGAGGTGCCGCAGCGTTCGATCGTGCCCGCCCCCCGGGGGCTCATCTCGTCCGTGACGAGCCCGTCGAAGGCGCTGACGGAGGTGGTGCGCGCGGTCATCATCGACGGACGCGACCGGCTTTCGCCTGCGGTATTTGCGGACCCTATCGCCGCGGTGATCGGCCGGCGGCTCGACCGGGAACAGGTAGCCGGGCTGGCCGGAGCGATCGCAGGGGTTGCACGGGCGAAGGGGTATTCGTTCGCGACAGCGCACGTGCCGGCGCAGACTCAACGCGACGGGGTGCTGCGCGTCTCGCTCGATCTCGGCAAGATCGATGCCGTGCGCGTCATAGGCGCGCGCAGCGCGACGGCGGATCGATTGCTCGGGCACGCGCTCGCGACCGGTCAGCCGGTGCAGCAGAAGCAGCTCGAGCGGGCGTTGCTATTGGTCGGCGACGTGCCCGGCGTGCGGGTCACCGACAGCCGGCTGGTGCGGCAGGACGGCTTCGGCATCCTGCTGATCACGATCGAAACCGATCGGGCCTCGGGCTATGTCCAGATCGACAATCGCGGCAGCAAGGAAGTCGGCCCGATCCGCTCGACGGCGCTCGCCACCCTGCACTCACTGGTCAACGACGGCGACGAGCTGGCGGTGATCGTGGCGCAGACGCCCTTCCAACCCAGCGAGTTTGCGTTTGCGCGGGTGCGTTACGGCACCATCATCAGCGATGATGGTCTGGTGCTGTCGGCATCCGGCTCGCTCGCCCGCACGCGTCCGGGCGGGTTCCTGCGGACGCTCGACGTGCGTGGCCGCAGTGCCGATGCCGCTCTGACGCTGCAATATCCGCTGCTCCGTACGCGTGCCCGCAGCCTGTTTGCGACGGCCGAACTGCGTGCGTTGGGCACCGATCAAGACCTCGCCGGGCGACGGCTGCGTCGCGATCGCATAGCGACGCTCACCGGCACGCTGGGCGGCAACGCGACGATGGGTGGCGGAACGCTGCGCGGGGAAGTGGCGGCACTTGCCGGCCTGCCGCTGGCTGGCGTCACCCACGCCGGTTCCCTGCTCGGGTCACGTTTCGACGGTGACGCGCGCTTCATTGCAGGCACCTATCTGATCGACTGGACGGTCGGTCTCGGCAAGCCATTCAGCATCGTCATCGCCAGCGCTGGTCAGCTCGCCTCCCGGCCGCTGCTTGCCGCGATGGAGATCGGGCTGGGTGGCCCGGCGTTCGGCCGCGGCTATGATTATGCCGAGCGGACCGGCGATCATGGCGTAATGGGTTCGCTGGAACTGCGTGCCGACATCCCGCGCATCCCCGGCAGCGTCGTCGATCGCGGCCAGCTCTATACCTTCGTTGACGGCGGAACGGTCGGCAATCGTAAGGGTGGGATCGGCGGGGGCAGCCTTGCGTCGACCGGGATCGGGATGCGCATCGGCACCGGACATTTCGACTGGATGGCAGAGGCCGCGCTGCCGCTCGGCCCGGTGCGCTTCGACACCGGTGACCGACGCCCGCGCGTCTCGTTACGCGTGTCACGCGCCTTCTGATGCGCGCGTCCAGCAACGCGTTGATTCTCGCTGCCGCCGCGTTGGTCGGCATGGCGGGGATGCTGCCCCCCATCGGCGGCCCGATCATGCGCGCGCTGGAACCGTTGCGGTTCGCGGTCCAGTCCCATGCCGCCAGTCGGCAAGTGGCGATCGTCGAGATGGATGCGCGAAGCGTCGCCGAAATCCGACGTTGGCCGTGGCCGCGTCGCCATTACGCCAAGGTCGTCGATGAGCTGCGCGAAGCCGGCGCGGCAACGATCGTCTTCGATGTCGACTTTTCCAGCGCCTCCAACCCGGTCGACGACCACGCCTTTGCCGCAGCGTTGCAGCGCGCCGATGGAAAGGTGACCCTGCCGACCTTCGGCCAACAAGCCGGCGCGCGCGATGCCCGAACGCTCGATGCCTTGCCACTCGATCTGTTCCGCCCGGATGCCGCGCTCGCCTCGGTCAGTTTCTCGCCGGACGTGGACGGGCTTGTTCGCTCGCTGCCCTTCGCGACCATCACCGCCGGGACGCCGCGCCCCTCGCTATCCGCCTATATCGCGGCACGTGCGGGCGTTGCCGACGCCAGTTACCCTGTCGATTTCTCGATCGATCCGAATACAATCCCGCGGCTCAGCTTCGTCGCTGTCGAACGCGGGGCCTTCGACCCGGCGGTCGTGCGCGGACGCAACATCCTGATCGGCGCGACCGCGATCGAGATGGGCGATCGCTACCCGGCGCCGCTCCGCGGCGTGCTGCCCGGCGTGACGATCCAGGCACTGGGTGCCGAGACGTTACTGCGCGGCGTGCCCACGCGCGGCACGCCGCTGGCTACCTTCGCACTGGCGCTGCTGTTGTGCGTACCCGGCGTTCGGGTGCGGCGTCGCGACGTGGCGGCTGGCGTCTTCGCGGTCGGGATTGTCATCCTGGCGGTCGCGGCGTTGGCAGCACAGCGTTGGCTGGCGATCTACTTCCCGCTCGGCCTCGGCTGGCTGATGCTGTCGAGCGCAGGCGGCCTGGTCGTGGCTCGCGATGTCTTCCGCCGCTTTCGCGCCGCCCGGCTCTACGACGAGGCGACCGGGCTGCCCAACCAGCGGGCGCTCGCCAGCCAGAATGGCGACCGCGCGGGCGTCGCCTGCGTCGTGCAGCTCACCAACCTCGAGGAACTGTCGGCAGTCTTCGACACGATGCAGGTGGCGCAGGGCATCGTGCGCACTGCCGAGCGACTTCGGCTGTGCAGCGCCTATGACGTGGTTTATCGCGTGCGTAGCCACCAACTTGCGTTGCTGATGCCGACGCACGAAATCGTCGAGGATCAACTCGCGACGTTGCGGACGCTACTCCTGCAGCCGGTCGAAATTGCCGGGCGCAAGGTCGATATCGCGGTTGCGCTCGGGGTGGCCGAAGACGGGGAAATGGCGGCTGCGGCCTTGGCTGCAGGCGATGCCGCCGCGGCGGGCGTCTTCTGGCGGCGTGCGGCGCTCAACCGCGACCGTCTTGAGAATGCCGTCTCGCTGATGGGCGAACTCGACGTCGCGATCGCGGCCGGGCAGATCGAGGTTCACTATCAACCCAAGCTGGCGCTTGCGAACGACCGGATCGCCAGCGCCGAAGCGCTGGTGCGATGGCGACACCCCGAACGCGGCTTCATGTCGCCGGGCGCCTTCGTTCCGCTTGCCGAACATTCCGATCGGATCGGGCCCTTGACGCTGCATGTGCTGGAGCAGGTCATGAACGACGCCGCGCGCTGGCGCGCCGCGGGTCATGAGGTGACGGCCGCGGTCAACATCTCGGCCAAGCTCCTCGATGCGCCAGCCTTCATAGCCGCGGTCGACCGGCTGCTCGATACCGCTTCGGTCGCGCCCGAGGCGCTGATCTTCGAGGTAACCGAGTCGGCGGCCATGTCCGACCCGAGCGTTGCGTCGGCAACGCTGCACCACTTCCGCGGCCGGGGCGTAGCTATATCGATGGACGATTACGGCACCGGCCAGTCTACACTCAGTTACCTTCGTGAATTGCCGCTGAGTGAGCTGAAGATCGACCGCAGCTTCGTTCAATTTGCGCATGAGCGGGAGAGCGACGCGAAGCTGGTCCGCTCCACGATTGATCTCGCTCACGCACTGGGACTGAAGGTCGTCGCCGAAGGGATCGAGGTCGCCGAAAACCTCGCTTTCCTCCGCGCTGTGCGGTGCGACTATGCGCAAGGTTATTTCATTGATCGACCGATGCCGTTTGATGCGTTCCTCAATCGGCTCGGGGACCCAGCCGAGCGTAACTCGCGCCTGGTGAAGACGGGCTGAACCACTTATATCTTTGAGAACCCTCCGTTATGACTTTGCCGCAGAAGAATCTTCAACGGCCAACGAGTTTGTACTCTCTCTAAGTATTCGCCTTTTTCAGATTTCGAGATTGACACCAGTTCGTCTGCGAGAGCAAGCCCCAGGGCGTTCAAGTCAAGCGTGAAGCAAGTCAAATCTGGCGACAAGGCCTGACACATCGGATTATCGCGCAAGCCGATCACCGCGATATCGCGGCCCGGCTCACGGCCCATGTCCCGAAGTGCACGATACGCCCCCACCGGCGCTGTTTCGCCCATCAGCAACAATGCCGACGGTGGCTGCTCCAGCGCCATCAGCTCGCGCGTCGCCGCCTCCCCGTCATGTTCGTCGGTGTCGCCGCGGTGGATCAGCGCTTCATCCGCCGCGAGCCCGGCCCTGGCAAGCGCGGCGCGATATTCGGCGACGACGATGTGGCTGTTGTTGATCGTCGCGGGAGGCGTGACCAGCCCGATCCGGCGGTGACCGTTCGCGAGCAGCAGCGCCATCGCCTCCGCCACGACGCCTTCGAAGTCGAGGTCGATCCACGAATAATCATCGATCGACGCGGTACGTCCGAGCGCGACGAAGGGAATACGACGTTCCGACAGTAACTTGATGCGAGCATCCTCATATTGCGTGCCCGACAGCAACCAGCCGTCAGCCGTCCCGCGGGCGATATGGCGGCGGAGGAACGTCTCGCCGTCCTCGCCCTTGCGCGCGAGCAGGATCACCAGATCGAGGCCGTGTTCGACCAAACCGGTCTGCACGCCTTCCAGCAGCGCCATGAAGAACGGATCGCCGTGCACCGCGCTATCGTGTTCCAGCGTCAGCATGAAACCGATGGTCGCCGTGCGCCCGATCCGCAGCGTCCGGCCGAACTGGTTGGGCGTATACCCGAGCGCAGACGCCGCCTCGAGCACGCGCTGCCGAGTTAAGGGACTGACATCCTTACGATCGTTCAGTGCGCGGGAAACCGTGCCGATCGACAAGCCCAGATGGCTGGCAAGCGCCCGAATGTCCATCCGCGCCTGATCGCTGCCGCACGTCCGCGGCGCAAGGGGGTTGACAGTCCGAACCCCGGAACGCACAAGACCGGAAACGTTTACGGCACAGATCACCGGCCGATGGGGAGGATGAAAAAGCGTGGATACGCTGACGCTTGAAGAGCGCGCGATCGCCTGGGCCTATGATGGTGACTGGGTGCGGATCGAGGCGCATGGGCCGAGCGGATTGCGGCTGCGCGCCTCGACCTACGCCCCCCGCCCCGCCGCGCCGGGCGCGTTGCTCGACATCGCTCCGGTATCCGCGACGATCGAACGGGACGCATCGGTTGCACGAATTCGCAACGGCGGGATCGTTGCGGAACTCGATCTGCAAGGTCGCGTGCGCTTTCTGGACACCAACAGACGCGTTCTGCTCGAGGAGAAGTGGCGGCAGCGCGATACGGTCACCCGATATTGGACGGTCGGAAGCGAAACCGTCGACACGATCAGCGCCTTGGGGCTGTCCGGGCGCGAGTTTCGCCCGCTGCCGGGCGGCGCGGCGCAGATCACGGTGCGCTTCGAGGCGAAGCCCGGCGAGCGGCTGTACGGCATGGGGCAGTATCAGCAGCCCAACCTCGATCTCGCCGGCTGCGTGCTGGAACTGGCGCAGCGCAATTCGCAGGCGAGCGTGCCGTTCGTCGTCTCGAGCCACGGCTATGGCATGTTGTGGAACAGCCCGGCGGTCGGCGAGGCGTGTTTCGCGGCCAATGGCGCGATCTGGACCGCGCGCGCCGCGCACGAGATCGATTACTGGATCACCGCCGCCGACACGCCCGCGCAGATCGTGCGCAACTATGCGCAGGTCACCGGCACCGCGCCGATGATGCCCGATTATGCGCTGGGGCTGTGGCAGAGCAAGCTGCGCTACCGCACGCAGGACGAGCTGCTGGCGGTCGCGCGCGCCTATCGCGACCGCGACATTCCGCTGGCGGTGATCGTCGCCGACTTCTTCCATTGGCCGGTTCAGGGCGACTGGCGGTTCGATGCGCGCGAATGGCCCGACCCCACCGCGATGTGCGCCGAGCTGGCGGAGATGGGCACCGCGCTGATGGTGTCGGTGTGGCCGACTGTCGATCCGCGTTCGGAAAACTACCCGACGCTGGCCGAGCGCGGCTATCTGGTGCGCGCCAACCGCGGCGCCGACGTGCAGCAGGAGTTCCTCGGCAACACGCGCTTCCTCGACGTCACGCATCCCGGCGCGCGCGACTTCCTGTGGCAGACGCTGAAGCGCAACTACCACGACAAGGGCGTGACCTTGTTCTGGCTCGACGAGGCCGAGCCCGAATATGGCGCCTATGACTTCGACAATTATCGCTATCATGCCGGCGAGGTGCTGGCGGTCGGCAATGCCTATCCGCTATACTACGCGCAGGCGCTTCACGACGGGCTGACCGCCGAGGGCGCGACCGAAACCGTCAGCCTGGTGCGCTGCGCCTGGGCGGGAAGCCAGCGGTACGGCGCGCTGATCTGGTCGGGCGACATCCACAGCTCGTTCACCGCGATGCGCAACCAGCTGAGCGCCGGGCTCAACATGGCGATGGCGGGCATCCCGTGGTGGACGACCGATATCGGCGGCTTCCACGGCGGCGATGTCGACGATCCGGCGTTCCACGAGCTGATGATCCGCTGGTTCCAATGGGCGGTGTTCACCCCGGTGCTGCGGATGCACGGGCATCGCGACCCGATCACCCCGCCCGCCGAACCGTTTCGCGACGGGGTGGCGCAATGCGACACCGGCGCTGGCAACGAATTGTGGAGCTTCGGCGACGAGGTGTTCGCGATCCTGCGCCGCTTCGCCGGCTTGCGCGAGCGGCTGCGGCCGTATGTCGCCGGGCTGATGCGCACCGCGCACGAAGCGGGCGACCCGCCGATGCGGCCGATGTTCTACGATTATCCCGAGCAGGCGCGCAGCTGGGAAGTCGACGACCAATATATGTTCGGCCCCGACCTGCTGGTCGCGCCGGTCACCTCGGCAGGCGTCGACGCCCGCGACGTGTGGCTGCCCGCAGGCACATGGGTCGACGCCTGGACCGGGGCGGAAGTGGCGGGCGACGCGACGATCCGCTGCGCCGCGCCGCGCGACCGGTTGCCGGTGTTCGTCCGCGCCGGCGCGCGCGTCGCGGAGGCGTTCGGGGACACGCCGACGGACGCTGGGGCATGACGACGATCGCGCAACAGGGCGACGCCGCGCCGGTCCACCCCGCCCCGGCCCCGGCCGCGCGCGTGCCGTTCGGCGAGAAAATCGCTTACGGCTTCGGCGATGCCGGCGGGACGATCATCACCGGGCTGATCGCCAATTTCCTGACCTTCTATTACACCGACGTGTTCGGGATCGCGCCGGGCGTGGTCGGCATCCTGTTCCTGTCGCTGCGCATCTTCGACGCGATCTCCGATCCGCTGATCGGGATCATGGCCGACCGCACGAAGACGCGCTGGGGGCAGTTCCGCCCGTATCTGTTGTGGACCGCGATCCCGGTCGGGCTGAGCTGTTTCCTGACCTTCCAGTCGCCCGATCTCGGGCAGGACGGCAAGGTTGCCTATGCCGCGATCACCTATTTCCTGCTCGCCTTCTCCTACTCGCTCAACAACGTGCCCTATTGCGCGCTGGTGACGCGAATGACCGACAGCGCCGAGGAAGGCGTCGCCTGCCAGTCGGTGCGGTTCGCGATGGTGGCGATCGCCTCGTTCACCGTCTCGGTCGGGCTGCCGATCATGGTGCGCGCGCTCGGCGCGGGCGATGTCGCGCGCGGCTATCGCTACGGCGTGGCGATCCTGAGCCTCGTGGCGGTGGCGATGTTTCTGATCTGCTTCCTGTTCGTGCGCGAGCGCGTCACCGTCGCGACCGCCGCGGAACCGCCGCTGCGCGTCGCGATCGCCAATACGCTGAAGAACGACCAGCTGCGCCTCACCTTCGCGATGACGTTGCTGCTGATCGCGATCTTCAACACCAAGGGCGGCGCGGCGCTGTATTTCATCACCTATGTGCTGAACGGCGGGACGACCTATCAGGCGTTCTTCTTCGGCATCGCGACGATCGGCGGGTTCATCGGCTCGATCGTCGTCACCTTCTTCACGCGCCGCTACGACGTGCGGACGATCTATATCTGGGTCAATCTGATCCTCGTCGCCGGGCATGTCGCCGCCTTCTTCGTGCCGGGCGACTATCCGACCCTGTGGCTGGTGCTGGTCGGGCTGTGCTGCATCGTGCTGGGCTGCACCTTGCCGCTGCACTTCACGCTGATCCAGCTCGCCGACCAATATGGCGAATGGAAGCTGGGGATGCGCTCGTCGGGCATGAGCTTCGCGTTCAACCAGTTCTTCGTGAAGCTGGCATGGGCGGTCGCGGGAGCGCTGATTAGCGCGGTGCTGGTGCTCGTCTCCTACAAGGCCGGCGCGAACAACCAGACGCCGTTGTCGCTGACCGGTATCCGCGCGCTGTCGACGCTGGTGCCCGCCGCGATGCACCTGCTGCTGGCCGTGACGATCAGCCGGCTGATCCTCAACCGCGCGACGATCGCGCAGATGAACGCGGCGCGCGCGGCATGACCGCCGCCGCGCCCCTCCCGGAGTTTCGACCGATGCGTGCCCTCGCCCTTGCCGCTCTGCTCGCCACCACCGCCGCGCCCGCGCTGGCGCAGGACGCGCCCGAGCGGCTGACGGTCGACATGGGCAGCGACACCGGCGCGTTCCACGGCGGGGCATCGGGGACGCTCTACGGCCTGTACGATGCGCGGCTGCCGCACCCCAATCTGCTCGAGGGCATCGATCTGCGCACGGTGTCGACCAAGGCGCAGGACGGGCCGCAGCATCCTGGCGCCGACGCGCTGGAGGTGTCGACGCTGCTGACCGATGCGTCGGGCGGCGACACCTATATCTACATGACCGACATCTTCCGCGAGTTTCCGTACAAGTGGAAGAGCGGCGACTGCGCGCAGTCGGTGACCAACTATATCGAGGTGCTCAAGCGACAGGCCGCGCAGGTCCGCGCGCTGCCGCCGCGCTATCGCGGCCGGATCGTGTTCGTGCCCTTTAACGAGCCCGACGGCAACATGTTCAGCGCCGATGCCAAGAGCTGCACCGGGGTCAGCTGGCTCAAGGAACCGGCGGTGTTCCTCGATGCGTGGGACCGCGCGGTGCGCGCGCTGCGGCAGGCATCGCCGGGGACGCGGATCGCCGGGCCGAACACCAGCATCCTGTTCGATCAGGTCGAGGGCTTCCTGCGCCATGCGATCGCCGCCGACACGATGCCCGACGTGGTGACGTGGCACGAGCTGAGCGATCCGGCAACCGTCCGCACCAGCGTGCGCAAGTATCGCGCGTGGGAGGACCGGCTGTTCGCGGGGACGAAGTGGCAGGGGCGGCACCTGCCGGTCAACATCAACGAATATGCCTATAATTATCACACGTCGGTGCCGGGGCAGATGATCCAGTGGGTCGCCGCGATCGAGGATGCCAAGGTCGATGCCGACATTGCTTACTGGAACATCGACGGCAATCTGAGCGACAGCGCGGTGCAGGCGAACCGCGGCAACGGGCAATGGTGGCTGCTCAACGCCTATGCGACGATGAGCGGGCACACACTGGCGGTGACGCCGCCGCACCGCGACCAGAGCTATACGTTGCAGGGCGTCGCGACGCTGGACCCGGCGCGGCGGCAGGCGCGCGTGCTGCTCGGCGGCAAGGGCGGCGCGGCGACGGTGGCGCTGACGAACCTGCCCGCGCTGTTCGGCGCGGCGGCGCAGGTGCGCGTGCGCGAGATCGCCTGGACCGGGCAATTGGGCGACGCCGCCCCGCCGGTGACGATCGCGGACCGCCGCGTGCCGGTGACCGACGGTACGATCACGCTGGCCTTCGGGAGCGGTGATCTGCCGGCGCTGCGCGAGGAATCGGCCTATGAACTGGTCGTCACCCCGGCCGGGACCGCCCTGCCCGCGCCGCCCGCCCCGTGGCGACAGGATTATGAGGCAGAGGCGGCGACGCGGCGCGGCCGCGGCTTGAAGGTGCGCGGGCCGGAGGGATCGCCCAAAGACGTGTCGCGCTTCCATACCTCCGGCGGCTATTCGGTCGAGGGGTTCGCGGGCGGCAGTGATGCCGCGCTCGACTTTGCGGTGCAGGTGCCGCACGCGGGCCGCTATGCGCTGCGCGTCCTCGCCAGCACCTTCAACAAGGACCCGCTGGCGGCGGCGCAGGGCGCGACCAACGTCTTCCTGCGCGTCGACGGCAAGGAGGTCGGCGAGTTGTACCTGCCGCTCGGCTACAAGCCGGCGGTGCTCGATCATGTCGATACCGAGCTGACTTTGGGCGCAGGGCGGCATGTCCTGACGCTGGCGACGCGCAGCCGCGACGGGCGCGCGCGGACGCAGGGCAATGCTTTGGTCGACCGGATCACGCTGACCGAGGCGACGGGCGACGCCGCGCAGGTTTATGACCTGCGTGATGCGAAGCGGGACGGCGCGGCGGCGACGTACTGGGTCTATGCCGCCACGGACGGGCCGGCGCGGCTGGCGGCGACGGGCGGTCGGGTGCTGCGCGTCAACGGGCGCGCGGTAAGTGGCGACCGCGCCTTCCTGCTCGGCGGGATCAACAAGGTTGAGGTCGCGGGCGATAGCGGGCTGACGGTGACGCCGACTCCTGCGGTCGAGGCGCAGCATTACGAAGCTGAGGCGGCGCAGGTCGCGGGTAACGCGCGGGTCGCGGCGGCGTCGCGGGCGAGCGGCGGCCGGGCGGTGTTCGACATCGGCGGCGCGCCGGGCAACGGCAACACGCTGACCTTCCCCGACATCCGCGTCGCGCGCGGGGGGACCTACGCGCTGACGCTGCGCTTCTCGAACGACGAACAGTCGAAGGCGACGCATTACAATCCCGATCCACTCGCGCGCGTCGCGCGGATCGCGGTGAACGGCGCGGCCCCGGTGCTGGCGACCTTCCCCAACAGCTTCCACCGCAACAATTGGTGGGAGATGACCGTGCCGGTCACGCTGCGCGCCGGGCGCAACACGGTACGCATCGCCGGCGAGGAACAGCCGAACTGGGACGGCAAGAGCTATGCCTCGGCGGTGTGGCCCGACGTGCTGCTGCGCTCGCGCTTCGCCCCCAACATCGACCGGATCACGGTGACGCCGATGCCGTGATCCGCGCCGCCGAACGACAAGCAGAAACGACAAAAATGGGAGGATTACGATGTTCATGCTGACGAATGCGCGCCTGCTCGCCTCGACCGCCGCGCTGGCGATCACCATCGCCGCGACCACCGCCGCCGCGCAGACCGCGCCCGAGCCGGGCACCACGCCGCCGTCCGGCGACGCGCCCGCCGCCTCCGACGAGATCGTCGTCACCGGCATCCGCCAGAGCCTGAGCAGCGCGCAGAACATCAAGCAGAATTCCGACGCGATCGTCGATGCACTGGTCGCCGAGGACATCGGCAAATTCCCCGACAACAACGCCTCCGAAGCGATCGCGCGGATCACCGGCGTGCAGGTGACGCGCTATCTCGACGAGGCGAACGGCGTGCTGATCCGCGGGCTGCCCAACGTCCAGACGACCGTCAATGGCCGCGAGATCTTCACCGCCGACGGACGCTCGGTCGCGATCCAGGACTTTCCGGCGCAGGCGGTGGCGCGCGTCGACGTGTTCAAGGCGGTGACCGCGCAGAATCTGGAAGGCGGGATCGCCGGGCTGCTCGACGTCGGGCTGCGCCGGCCGTTCGACTTCAAGGGCTTCGAACTCGCCGGCGCACTGCGCGGGGTCTATAACGACCAGAGCCGCAAGCTCGACCCGATCGGCAGCCTGCTGGTCAGCGACCGCTGGCGGACCGGGATCGGCGAGATCGGCGCGCTGCTTAACGTCTCGTTCACGCAGACGCGCTACCTCAATTCGGTCCGCTATCAGGGCTTTCAGGACAATGTTCCCGCCGCGCAGGCGATCCTGCCCGCGTCGGTGGGGCGCGACTTCACCTTCCCGCAAGACATCGGGCTGTTTTACGGCCGCGGCACGCGCCAGCGGCCGTCGGTCAACGGCTCGCTGCAATGGCAGCCGACCGACAATCTGATGATCTACGCCGACGGACTGTGGCAGGCGTATCGCAACAAGAACGCCAACGACTTCTTCGGCGTGCCGATCCAGTCGAGCACCACTGGCGGCACCCCGCCGACGATCCGCAACGCAGTGCTGACCCCGGACGGCACGACGCTGGAATCGTTCGACATCGATCTCGGCATCGTCAACGGCCCGACCAAGGAATTCGGCGATAGCAGCACCGACACCTATCAGGCCGCGCTGGGCGCGAAATGGGAGGTCGGCAACGCGGTCTTCACCACCGACCTCGCGTACACGCGATCGGTGGTCAGCAACACCTTCGGCCGCTTCGAAACCCAGACCGTGTCGCCGCTGTCGCTGGCGGTGCGGCTCAACGACCAGCGCAGCGTCAACTTCGTGCCGAGCGGGGTCGACTTCGCCAATCCCGACAGCTTCTACGTGCGCGGCGTCTATGACGAGCGCCGCCGCTCGGAGGGCAGCCAGTGGCAATGGCAGGGCAATGCGCTGATCGACACCGGCTCGGCCTTGTTCCCCAAGTTCCGGCTCGGCGTCCGCTACGCCGACCGCAACGCGCGCTCGCAGTTCGGCGGCCGCTATGCCGGACTCTCGGGGCTTCGCGACGTCATCAGCAAGGTGCCGACCGTGTCGCAGGGCGGGATCATCGAAGCCGGTTTCCGCGGCGACGACGTCCAGCAATTCCGCAGCTGGTACGCGCCCGACGCCTATCTGTTCAACGACAAGCTCAACGACGTGCGCGGCTATGTCCGCGACGGCCTGACCCGGCTCAACGCCGATGCCGCGACGCAGGCGGCGTGGGCGTCGGACGAGCCGCGCTACGACCCGCTCGCGTCGTTCCGCGCGCGCGAGCAGGTGTTCTCGGGCTATGCGCAGCTCGATTATGCGTTCGACGTCGGCTTTCCGATCGACGGCGTGATCGGCACGCGCGTGGTCATCACGCGCAACCGCCTCGACGGCACCAACTCGCTGCCGATCCCCGGCACCAGCCAGACGCAGCTCGTCCCGATCGACTCCTCGACGCAATATGTCGACGTGCTGCCGAACATCAGCGCGCAGCTGCATTTCACCGACCGGCTCAAGCTGCGGCTTTCGCGCACCGAGGCGCTGACCCGCCCCGGCTTCAACCAGATCAACCCGACGCTGACGATCACGCAGGGGACGATCGGCGGCAACATCTCGTACACCGGCAACGGCGGCAATCCCGACCTGCAACCGATCCGCTCGAACAATTACGACGCGTCGCTCGAATATTATTTCTCGCGCACCGGGTCGGTGTCGGTCGCGGGTTTCTATCGCGAGATCGAGGGGTTCATCAATTCGCTGCCGCAGGTCGTCAACGTCCAGCCGTTCGGCAACATCCTCGTCTACCGTCCGTCGAACTCCAGTTCCGGGACGATCAAGGGCGTCGAGGCGGCGGCGACGACCTTCTTCGACTTCCTGCCCGGCGCGCTGCGCGGGCTCGGCGCGCAAGCAAACTTCACCTATATCGACGGCGAGCAGGTCGTTCCCGCCGCCGCCAATTTCGCGGGCGGACGCAACACCTTGCCCGGCGTCTCCAAGTACAGCTTCAACGTGATCGGGCTTTACGAACTGGGGCCGGCGAGCGTGCGGCTCGCCTATAATTACCGCAGCGCCAACGTCGACGGCTTCGGCGCGCCGGGCGTGTTCACCACCGTCTATTCGGACGCGGTCGGGCGGCTCGACCTGTCGGCGAGCTACAACGTCAACGACAATATCACGCTGACCGTCGACGCCACCAACCTGCTGCGCACGCCGTACCACAGCTACGTCAAGGACCCGCGCTACCCGCGCGACGTACGCTGGGAGGCGAGCCTGTTGTCGGCGGGCGTGCGCTTCCGGTTCTAGGAGCGACCGTTCTCCCGTCCGTCGCCCCGGCCTTGATCCGGGGCCCCGCTTCTTCCTGTCGACCGTGGAAAGAAGCGGGATCCAGGATCAAGTCCGGATTGACGGCTGCTCGAAGCGGAGCCGTCGAACGGGGGGCTTCGACTTCGGGTATCAACGCCTTAGGGACGATGACGGCCTGGCGAATCGACCGCCCGGTGATCGGGAGACGATGGTTGGATTGGACGTCAGGGTTTGCCCGCCCGCTGCTGCTGCTCGCCGCGCCGATCGCGCTGACCGGCGCGACGCCGCCGGCCGCGCCCGTCACGCCTGCCCCCGCCGGCGCGGCCTATCTGTTCGTCTATTTCACCGAGAACACGATCGACGGCGAGAAGCTGCGCTTCGCGATCTCCGACGGCAACAATGCCTTGCAGTGGAAGACGCTTAACCATGGCAAGCCGGTGTTGCAGTCGACCGAGGGCACGCGCGGGCTGCGCGATCCGTTCATCATGCGCGCGGCGGAGGGCGACCGCTTCTTCCTGCTCGCGACCGATCTGTCGGCGGCGCGCAGCGGCTGGGGCGACGCGACCCGCCACGGCAGCCGCTATCTCGAGATCTGGGAATCGACCGACCTGATCCATTGGGGCCAGCAGCGCCACGTCCGCGTCAACCTGCCCGCCGCCGGCATGACCTGGGCGCCCGAAGCCACCTACGATCCGACGATCGGCGCCTATGTCGTCTACTGGACCTCGACGCTCTACAAGGACGCCGCGCACACGGTCGAGGATGGCGAAGGGCCGCAGATCCTGAGCGCGATCACCCGCGACTTCCGGACCTTCACCACCCCGACCCCGTGGTTCAAGGCCGCGGACGTGCCGGGCGCGGTCAGGGCGAAGGGGATGATCGACGCGACCGTCATGAAGGACGGCAACCTTTATTATCGCTTCACCAAGATCAGCGATGCGCAAGGATGTGCGTCGAGCGACATTCTGGCGCAGGTCTCGCCGTCGCTGCGCGCGGACGGGGCGTCGGGGCAGTGGAAGATCCTCGATCGCTGCATCGGCCGCCGCGCCGGGACGCCCGAGGTCGAAGGGCCGACCGCCTTCGTCGCCAATCCGGGCGACACGAGCGGGTTCAAATACTTCCTGTGGGTCGATGATTATGGCGGTGCCGGGTACATCCCGCTCGCCACCAACGCGCTCGGCGGCAAGATCGCCTGGACCTATCCGCGCGACTTCCACCTGCCGCCGTCACCGCGCCACGGCACCGTCCTGTCGATCACCGCCGCCGAGCGCAACCGGATCGAGGCGCATTGGCGCAGCACCACGCCGGATGCCGGCGACCTTGCGGCGCGCTGGGTGGTGCCGCCGGTGCTCGCGTCCGGGACGCGGCTGCCGGTGCCGGACGGGTTCGACGCGACATGGCGCGCCGCCGGGCGGGTCGTGCGCGACGGCGTGCTCACGAACCGCGGCGCAGCGGCGCGGGTCGTCCGGGTCGACGGCAGCCTGACCCGCGCGGACGGGACGACGCTCACCAAGCGCTTCACGGTCCGTGTGCTCGGCGCCGGCGCGCGGCGGCTCGAAGCCTATGCGCGCACGCCGACCGACGCGCATGACGCCAACCAGCCGACCGTCGCGCGCAGCGTGCATCTCGCGCTCACCGGCTCGGACGGTCACATGACGCCGCTCAACGACGATGATGGCGTGGTGTTCGCGAAGGGCGATTACATCGGGGTCGATCGGGTCGCGTTGCGCGGCGTCGCCGATCCCTCGCTCTTCCATTTCGCCGATGGCGCACTTGGCGTGATCGCGACGCGCGTCGATATGGAGGGCAAGCCCGATCCCGCCGCGACGGCGACGGTGATCTTCCGCAGCGATCCCGCGCGCCCGGGCGACTTCGAGGAACTGGGCACGCTCGACCTGCGCAGCGCCGATGCCGTCACGCAACCGCACGCGGTCTGGGACGGCGCCACGCGCCGCTATCTCGTGTCATGGACCGACCACAACGCGCAGCAACGGTGGACGGCGGTCGCCGATCTGGCGCGGACAGGGTGGCAAGCCGCAAAGTGGCAGCCGGACAATGGTGGCCGACGCCGGCGGATCGTCTCGGCCGGCAACGTCGGCGACGCGCGGATCGGCGCGGTGACCGCTCCCGATACGCTGGCGATCAGCGCCGATACCGCAGCCGCCCTCACCCATCGCTTCGGCCGCATCGTCAATACCAGCGCGACGCTCGCGCCGCAGAAGATCGCCGCGGATCGCAGCGCCGATCTCGGAAGCGCGCGGGTGACGCTCGGCTATTCGGACGGCTCCACCGCGACGCGCGCGGTGAACTGGGATGCCGCCGACCTCGCGCGGCTCACGCGGCCGGGCCGTCATCTGGTCCACGGCACGGTCCGCCAGCGAAGCTATCCGGCGATCTTCGCCTACAATCGCGCCGATCCCGACATCTATCGCTGGGAGAAGGACGGCCGCGTCCGCTATCTGCTCACCGCGACCGACGACACCGGCAATGACAATGTCGGCTCCGTGCACCTGCCGCTGCGCGTCGCCGACCGGATCGCGGACCTCGCCGATGCCAATGGCGGGCGCGCGCGCGAGGTCGACCTGCTCAACCGCCGCACGCGCCGCGACCGCACCACCGAGGGTCGCGTGATCGCCGGCTGTTACTGGGCGCCCGAAATCCACGAGATCGGCGGCAAGCTGTCGATCCTGTTCGCACCCTGCTTCAACCCGAAGGACGACCATTCGAACGAAGGCGGCGCGTGGTCGCGGGTCGCGTCGCACCTTATCCAGTTGCGCGACGGCGGCGATCCCGCCAACCCCGCCGATTGGTCGCGCCCGGCGGCGATCCGAAAGGCGGACGGCACCCCGCTCGGCCGCGCGGACATGCCGGCGAACATCAGTCTCGACATGTCGTTCTTCACGGTCGGGAAGCGGTCCTATTACACCTGGTCGCAGCGCTACCTGCCGGCGTCGGGCACGCTCGGCGATCCGCTGACGTGGATCGCGCCGGTCGACCCTGCGCATCCGACGCGACTGGCCGGCCCGCCGACCCCGATCATCGCGCCGCAGACCTCGGTCGAGGAAAACCTTGCCGAGGGCGCGTTCGCGCTCAGCCGTAACGGGCGGCTGACGCTCGTCTATTCCAGCTCCGGGGTCAGCCCGACCTATGTGGTCAACGGCATCTCCGCGCCGCTCGACGCCGATCTGACGCGGATCGATGCGTGGCGCAAATGGTCGGCCCCGTTGCAGAAGAGCGCGCCGATGCCCCACGGGATCACCGACTATCGCCGCTACGAACAGGGGCCGGGGCATGGCGCCTTCACCACCGACGAGGACGGCAACGCGCTCTACGTCTACCACACCTGGGGCAATGGCGTCGGCGGCGACGGGCGCGACGCGCGGGTGCGCCGCGTCCACTGGGCTGCCGACGGCCGTCCGCTGCTCGACATGACCCGCGACGAGGAGGTCGCCCCCGCCAACCGCCGCGTCACGATGGTGGTGACGACGTTCTAGCGTTGGTCACATCGACATGCGGCGAGATCAGCGTCGATCGAATGTCGTCATGCTCCTGCCGTCACTCCCCGGTGACGGCACGCATCCCATGTTTGGTGCCACAACGGACCGCAGCGGTGGGCCATCGCCTCCGGCTCGATGTTGCCGCGCCGCTTCATACCGCTTGCCCGGCATTGCGCCGACACTTCGATGATGCCGAGGCGATCGATCATTCGACGGAGCCGCCGGCCTTGCGGTGCGTTTGCGGTGTCGTGATTGGCAGGCTTTCTCAAGCGTATGACGTTCGGACCCTGACCCGTCGCCCGATGGCCGACGCGCTTGCTTCCCTCGAACGGCATGGGCCAGCCACCGGGCTCAGCCATTTCGACGCTGACCGGCTTGGTGCCGCCGCGATCCCTGTACGACCGTTACGCCGCCCCGGGAGTGCCGACGGGCGCTACGGCAGCGGCCCTTCACAGGCAACCGGCGGCGCGCTGCCGATCCGAACATGGAACGAGTTCATCGCGGGCCTCGGCCTGCCTCAGGCACGGGTGGAAGCATGACCAGCACCGATCGTCCCTTACGTCTCGGCTTCCCCGTCAAGGTGATGGGCAGACCCGACCTCAAGAGCCAGGACACGCGACGGTGGCAGAAGAACCCGCATCTCAAATGCTCGCTCGAGCTGCTCGATCGCGTGCTCGACTATCTCAAGTCCGAAAAGCTCGACATGTACCGCCTTTCCTCGGACATCGCGCCTTACGCCACCCACCCCGACATGCCCCAGTTCCACTCCATGGTGGCGGACAGCGACGCGGAACTCCGCGCCTTCGGCGCCAAAGCCAGGGATTATGACATCCGGCTGTCGTTCCACCCGTCGCAATACGTCCTGCTCAACTCGCCCAATCCAGAGCTGACGAAGAAGAGCATGTGGGATTTGTCCAGCCAGGCCGAGATGCTCGACCGGATGGAATTGGACGACGAGGCGGTGATGATCACCCACGTCGGCGGGGTGTACGACGATCACGAGGCGAGCCGCGCCCGCTGGATCGAGGGATGGGAGCAATGCCCCGAGCACGTCCGGCGCCGCCTCGTCCTGGAGAACGACGACATCCGCTTCTCGGCAAGCGACGTCTTGTGGATTCACGAGCGCACCGGCGTCCGGCTCATCTTCGACTATCAGCATATGTGGTGCCTCAACCCGGAGCGGCTGGACATGCGCGAGACGCTGGAGCGCTTCCTGGCGACATGGCCCGCGGGCGTGCGGCCCAAGATCCACTTCTCCTCGCCACGGACCGAACTCCGTGAGGTCAAGCAGAAGATCACGCCAAAGGCGCGAGCCGCGGCGAAGGCCGGTACGGCCAGGGCCAAGAAGGGCGAGGTGCTGAAGGCGCCGGTCAAGGCCACCGCCCGCGTGAAGACGGTGCTTCGTCCTCCGATCTGGACGGGTCATGCGGACTTCACCAACCCGTTCGAGTTCGCGACCTTCATGCGGATGGCCGAAGGGCTGGTCTTCGACGTGATGATGGAGGGCAAGTCCAAGGACCTCAGTCTGCTGCGGCTGCGGCCGGACCTGCTGCGCTTCGCGCCCGACGTCGCTGCCCGGTTCGGGATCACGGATCAGGATGCCTCGGCTCTGGCCGCCGATGAGGCGAGACTGGAGCGTGGTGTCGATGCGGAAGCCGAGGCCGATGTGGACGAAGGCGAACTCGCGGCGGCGGAATAGCGTCGCCCTTCCGCCCATCAACTCAGGAGGCGTGGCACCATGGCGATCAAGGCCGTTCTATTCGACATCGATGGAACGCTCATGGACAGCAACGACTATCACGTCGCGGCTTGGCAGGCCGTGTTCAAGCGGATCGGCGCGTCGTTCGACGATCAGGTGGTCCATGACCAGATCGGCAAGGGCACCGACATGTTGGTGCCGACGCTGCTCCCGGACACGGACGAGACCGAGCAGGAGAATATGGGCGAGGAGCACGGGCGGATCTTCAAGTCGAAGTATCTGAACCAGGTGAAACCCTTCGCCGCGGCCCGGGACCTCCTCATCAAGGTCAAGGACAGTGGCCGGCAAGTCGTCCTGGCGTCGTCCGCGTCATCGGAAGAACTCGAATATTACATCGGGCTAATGGATGCCGGCGAGATCGTGGACGTCTCCACCACATCGGACGACGTCGAGAGGACCAAGCCTGCCCCCGACATCTTCGCCACCGCTCTCAAGAAGCTGTCGCCGCTGGATGCCAGCCAGGTGATCGTCGTGGGCGACACGCCGTATGACATCGAAGCGGCGGCCAGATGCGGCATCGCAGCCGTCGGCGTCCGGTCGGGAAAGTTCAGCGACGCTACTCTCCGGGGTGCCGGCGCCGTGGCGCTGTACGACGATGTCGCTGCCCTGCTGGCCGATTTCGAGCATTCGCCGTTGAACGGCTGAAGATACGCGCTGCGCGCACCCGTTCGACAAAGAACGGCACCTATATGCCAGCACTATGCGAATTGCCGGAATCGCTCTCGAATTGCTACGCGCCATGAGCCTAATCGCGCATCCCTGAAGGCATCGTCATCCGACGAACAGCCGTTCGAAGGGATGTGGAATGAGGTTTCTGTTCGTTGCGGCAGCCGTCTCGTTTACGGCGCTGTCCGATGTGGCGCAGGCGCAACCAACGCCCGGTGACCCGGCGGAGGTGGCCGCCGAAGCCGCCCCGCCGGCTGCTGTCACCATCAGCGGTTCGGCAACGATCGCGTCCGACTATCGCTTCCGCGGCGTATCGCAGTCCGATCGGGAGATGGCCATCCAGGGCGGCATCACGGTCGCGCACGACAGCGGACTGTACGTCGGCACCTGGGCCTCGAACCTCGCCGGCTGGGGCACGTTCGGCGGCGCGAACATGGAACTCGATCTCATCGGCGGGTACAAACTGCCGGTGGGCAGCGGCACGCTGGATGTCGGGCTGACCTGGTATATGTATCCGGACGGGGCGGATCGGACGGATTTCGCGGAAGGCTTTGCCAAGCTGACCGGCACTGCGGGTCCTGCGACGCTGACAGCCGGCGTCGCCTATGCGCCGAAACAACAGGCGATCGGCAAATGGTACAACACCGGCGCCGATGCGGCGGCGGGCGTCTACAACAATCCCGGCGCGAAGGACGACAATCTGTATCTCTGGGGAGACGGCGCCACGGCGATCCCGGGAACGCCCCTCACCGCCAAGGCGCATGTCGGTCACAGCTGGGGGCAGAACGGCCTCGCCCCCAACGCGACCGCGGTGTCCCCGACCGGCCGCTACTGGGACTGGTCGCTCGGCGCCGATGCGACGTGGCGGAACCTGACCTTCAACGTCAGCTACATCGACACCGACATCTCGGATCGTGACGCCGCTTATCTCCGCCCCAGCTTCAGCAAAGGGCAGGACGGCACGGGCAACATCGCGGGCGGCACCGTCGTGGCGTCGCTGACCGCCGCCTTCTGATTTTCGGAGGACATCCATGCAGGACTTCATCTGGGTCGCGGTCATTGTCGGGCTGTTCGCGCTGACGCTCGCCTACGCCCGCCTGTGCGACAACGCGTGACGGAGGCGGCACGATGACACTCGATCTCTGGCTCGCCGCGCTGACCACGCTCGGCCTTCTCGTCTATCTCGTGGGCGTCCTCATCCGCCCCGAACGCTTCTGAAAGGGGCGGCACCATGACACTTCAGGGCTGGTTCCTGATCCTGCTGTTCATCGGGATCCTGCTGGCGCTCACCAAGCCGATGGGGCTGTGGCTCCATGCGCTTTACGAGGGGCGGGGCACGCCGCTGCATGTCGTGCTCGGCCCGGTGGAGCGCGGCTTCTACACGCTCGCCGGCATCGATCCGGCGCAAGAGCAGGGCTGGCGGCGCTACGCGCTCAATATGCTTGTATTCAACGGCGCGCTGTTGCTGCTGACCTACGCGGTGCTGCGTCTGCAGGGCGTCCTGCCGGGCAATCCGCAGGGGCTCGCCGGCCTCTCACCCGACCTCGCGTTCAACACCGCCGTCAGCTTCACCACCAACACCAACTGGCAGAGCTATGGCGGCGAGAGTACCATGTCGAACCTCAGCCAGATGCTGGGGCTGACGATCCACAATTTCCTGTCCGCCGCGACCGGCATCGCGCTTGCCTTTGCGCTCTTCCGCGGCTTCGCGCGGCGCGAGGCCAAGGCGATCGGCAACTTCTGGGCCGATGTCACGCGCATCACGCTCTACCTGCTGCTGCCGATCTGTATCGTCTACACCGTCTTCCTGATCGCGTCGGGCGTGCCGCAGACGATGGACGCGACGATTAGCATCCGGACCCTCGAAGGGGCCGCGCAGACGCTCGTCACCGGCCCGGTTGCCTCTCAGGAGGCGATCAAGATGCTCGGCACCAACGGTGGCGGCTTCTTCAACGCCAACTCCGCGCACCCGTTCGAGAATCCGACCGCGCTCACCAACCTCGTCCAGATGCTGTCGATCTTCGTCATCGGCTTTGGCCTGACCTGGACGTTCGGCAAGGCGGTGGGCAACATACGCCAGGGCTGGGCGATCCTCAGCGCGATGCTGATCCTGTTTCTCGCCGGAGTCACCGTCACCTATTGGCAGGAAGCCGCGGGCACCCCGCTCCTCCACAGCCTGGGTGTCGCAGGCGGCAACATGGAGGGCAAGGAGGTACGCTTCGGCATCGCCGCGAGCGCGCTCTTCTCGGTCGTCACCACCGCGGCGTCGTGCGGCGCGGTGAACGCCATGCACGACAGCTTCACGCCGCTCGGCGGCATGATCCCGCTGTTCAACATGCAGCTGGGCGAGGTGGTGATTGGCGGCGTCGGCGCGGGCATCTACGGCTTCCTGCTGTTCGCCATCCTTGCGGTGTTCGTCGCCGGGCTGATGGTCGGCCGCACGCCGGAATATGTCGGCAAGAAGATCGAGAGCCGGGAGGTGAAGCTCGCGGTGCTGGCGATTCGCCGTGCTGCCGCTCGTCATTCTCGGCTTAACCGCGCTGTCGTCGGTGCTGCAACAGGGGCTCGCGGGGGCCGCTGAACAAGGGGCCGCATGGCTTCTGGGAGATCCTGTACGCCTTCACCTCGGCGGTCGGGAATAACGGGTCCGCCTTCGCAGGGCTCACCGCCAACACGCCATATTACAACGGCCTGCTGGGCGTCGCGATGTGGTTCGGTCGCTTCTTCGTGATCGTGCCGATGCTCGCGATCGCCGGCAGCCTCGCCGCCAAGAAGCACACGCCGGAAAGCGCGGGTTCGTTCCCGACGACCGGCGGCCTGTGGGTCGGCCTGCTCGTCGGGATCATCCTGATCCTGGGCGGCTTGACCTTCCTGCCGAGCCTCGCGCTCGGTCCCATCGCCGATCATCTCGCGATGATCCGCGGCCAGCTGTTCTGATCGGGGGCCAAGATGGCAAAAACCCAATCCAAAAGCCTGTTCACCGCCGACCTCATCGTTCCGGCGATCAGGGCGTCGTTCCTGAAGCTCTCGCCCAAGGAATTGGTCCGCAACCCGGTGATGTTCGTCACCGCCGCCATCGCGCTGCTGATGACGATCCTGCTCGTCGTGGGACGGGACGATCTGACCATCGCGTTCAAGGCGCAGCTCGCCGCCTGGCTGTGGCTGACCGTGCTGTTCGGCACCTTCGCCGAGGCGCTCGCGGAAGGGCGCGGCAAGGCGCAGGCGGCATCGCTGCGCGCGACCAAGGCGGAGCTGACCGCCAGGCGGCTCAAGGGTGACGGCCGTCAGTATGACGACGTTCCCGCCAGCCAGCTTCAGGTCGGCGACATCGTGCTGGTCGAGACGAACGACCTGATCCCGTCGGACGGCGAGGTCGTCTCGGGTGTGGCCTCGGTCAACGAAGCCGCCATCACCGGCGAATCCGCGCCGGTGATCCGCGAGGCGGGCGGCGACCGCTCGGCGGTGACCGCGGGTACGCGCGTCATCTCCGACGAGATCCGCGTCAAGGTGACGGTGGAGCCCGGCAAGGGCTTCCTCGATCGCATGATCGCACTGGTCGAGGGAGCGGAGCGGCAGAAGACGCCGAACGAGGTCGCGCTGACGATCCTGCTCGTCGGCCTGACGATCATCTTCCTGATCGCGGTCGGCACGATCCCGGGCTTCGCCTCCTATGCGGGCGGCTCGATCCCCGTCGCGATCCTCGCGGCGCTGCTTATCACCCTCATCCCGACCACCATCGCCGCGCTGCTCTCGGCGATCGGCATCGCGGGCATGGACCGGCTCGTGCGCTTCAACGTGCTCGCCAAGTCGGGCCGCGCGGTGGAGGCGGCGGGGGACGTCGACGTGCTGCTCCTCGACAAGACCGGCACGATCACCGTCGGCGACCGCCAGGCAAGCGAGTTCCGCAGCGTCGGCGGGACCAGCGACGCCGAGCTGGCCGAGGCGGCCTTGCTCGCCAGTCTGGCCGACGAGACGCCCGAAGGTCGCTCGATCGTCGTGCTGGCGCGCGAGAAGTTCGGGCTGCAGCGTCCCATGCCCGATGGCGCGGAGATCATCCCGTTCACCGCGCAGACCCGCGTGTCGGGTGTCCGCTTCGGCGAGACGGTGATCCAGAAGGGCGCGGTGGACTCGATCCTGCGCACCAACGAAGGGTCCGGCGCGACCGCCGCTGCCACGGAACTGCGCCGCATCACCGACGAGATCGCCCGCGCCGGCGGCACCCCGCTGGCGGTGGCGAAGGACGGCCGGCTGCTTGGCGCGATCTTCCTGAAGGACGTGGTGAAGGCCGGGATCCGCGAACGCTTCGGCGAACTGCGCACCATGGGCATCCGCACGGTAATGATCACCGGCGATAACCCGCTGACCGCCGCCGCAATCGCCGCGGAAGCCGGGGTCGACGACTTCCTCGCGCAGGCGACGCCCGAGGACAAGCTGGCGCTGATCCGCAAGGAGCAGGAGGGCGGCAAGCTGGTCGCGATGTGCGGCGACGGCACCAACGACGCGCCTGCCCTCGCCCAGGCCGATGTCGGCGTGGCGATGAACACCGGCACGCAAGCCGCGCGCGAGGCGGGCAACATGGTCGACCTCGACAGCGATCCGACCAAGCTGATCGAGGTCGTCGGCCTCGGCAAGCAGCTACTGATGACGCGTGGCGCGCTGACGACCTTCTCGGTCGCCAACGATGTCGCGAAGTATTTCGCGATCATCCCGGCGATGTTCGTGGCGCTCTATCCCGGTCTGGGCGTCCTCAACGTCATGGGCCTCGCCACGCCGCAATCGGCGATCCTCAGCGCGATCATCTTCAACGCGATCATCATCCCGCTGCTGGTGCCGCTGGCGCTGAAGGGCGTCGCCTACAAGCCGATGGCGGCCGGGCCGCTGCTGGCGCGCAACCTTGCCGTCTACGGCCTCGGCGGCCTCGTGGCGCCGTTCATCGGCATCAAGCTCATCGACGTCGTGGTCGGTGGCCTTGGCCTCGTATAAAGGACGCATATCATGGGCAAAGACTTCTCCTCCGCACTACGCCCGGCGATCGTCATGACGATCCTGTTCGCGGCCCTCCTCGGCATCGCCTATCCGCTGGCGATGACCGGCATCGGCCAGGCGATCTTCCCGGTCCAGGCGAACGGCAGCCTCGTGCGCGAAGCGGGCGGCAGGGTGATCGGCTCCACGGTGGTCGGTCAGGCGTTCACGTCGGATCGCTATTTCCAGACGCGCCCGTCCGCCGCCGGCAAGGGATATGACGGTCTCGCCTCGTCAGGCTCGAACCTCGGACCCACCTCGCAGGCGCTGATCGACCGTGTGAAGCCGGATGTCGTCAGGCGTCAGCGCGAGGGTGTCACCGGCGGCGTGCCCGCCGACCTCGTCACCGCCAGCGGCTCGGGCCTCGATCCCGACCTGTCGCCGGCGGCAGCGCTCGCGCAGGCGTCGCGGGTCGCCCGGGTCCGCGGCCTGCCGACCGGGCGCGTCGAGAGCCTCGTCACGGCTCACATCGAGACGTCGATGTTGGGCGACCCCCATGTGAACGTCCTCGCCCTCAACCGTGCGCTCGACGCGGTCGCGCCGGCGCGGTGATGTCGATCGCCGGATCAGGACCGGAAGCGGGCCGTCCCGATCCCGACGCCCTCCTGCGCGCCGCCGCGCAGGAAGGGCGCGGGCGGCTGAAAATCTTCCTCGGCGCCGCTCCGGGTGTCGGCAAGACCTACGAGATGCTCTCCGAGGGCGCCGCGCGGCGACGTGACGGCGTCGACGTCGTCATCGGCGTGGTCGAGACGCATGGCCGCGTCGAAACGGAGGCGCTGCTCCGCGGATACGAGATCGTCGCCCGGCGCGACGTGCCCTATCAGGCACGCACGCTGCACGAAATGGACATCGACGCGATCCTCGAACGCGCGCCGCGCCTCGTGCTGGTCGACGAGCTTGCGCACACCAATGCGCCCGGAAGCCGCCACCCCAAGCGCTATGAGGACGTCAAGGAACTGCTGGCTGCGGGGATCGACGTCTATTCGACCGTCAACATCCAGCACGTCGAGAGCCTGAACGACGTCGTCGCGAGCTTCACGCGCGTCCGCGTGCGCGAGACGGTGCCGGACAGCATCCTTGAGCAGGCGGAAATCGAAGTCGTCGACATTCCGCCCGACGAGCTGATCGAACGGCTGAAGGCCGGCAAGGTCTATCTTCCCGCCGAGGCGACCCGTGCGCTCGGCCACTTCTTCTCGAAATCCAACCTGTCGGCGTTGCGCGAACTCGCGCTGCGCCGTGCGGCGCAGGCGGTCGATGCGAGGATGCTCGACGACGTGCGTGCGCTGGGGCTCGGCGGCACCTGGGCGGGAAGCGAGCGGATCGTCGTCGCGATCAGCGAGCTGCCGGGCTGCGACACGCTGGTTCGTGCCGCCAAGCGCGTGGCCGACGGCCTGCGCGGCCCGTGGACGGCGGTGTTCATCGAGACGCCGCGCGCCGCGCACTTCACCGACGAACAGCATACGCGGATCGCCGCGACGATGACGCTTGCGACGCAGCTCGGCGGCGCGGTCGCCACCGTTCCCGCGGAGACGGTCGTCGCCGGCATCAAATCCGTCCTGGCCGACCTGCGCGCCACGCAGCTGGTGCTCGGCAAGTCGAACCGCTCGCGCTGGTTCGAGCTTCGCCACGGCTCGGTCGTCGATACGCTGGTGCGCGATACGCCGGATGTCGCCGTCCATGTCCTGCCGATGCCACCGGCAGCGTCTTCGCCGCAGCACGTCCGCACGCGCCCCGGCCAGTGGGGCGCGCGATCCGGCTATGCGATCACGGCTGCGATGGTGGCGGGCGTCACCGGTATCGCCAGCGCGCTGTTCCAGATCCTCGACCTCGGCAACGTCGCCCTTCTTTACCTGCTCCCCGTGATGGCGGCGGCCAGCATCTTCGGTCTGCGGACGGGGCTGTTCGCCGGAATCGCATCGAGCCTGGCGTACAACTTCTTCTTCCTCCCCCCGACCGGCACGCTGACGATCAACAATCCGGAGAATGTGGTCTCCGTCCTGGTGCTGCTCGGCATCGCGGTCGCAACCAGCCAGCTGACCGCCCGGGTGCGGGCACAGGCGGATATTGCCGCGGCCAGCGCGCGGACCAACGCCATCCTCGCCGGCTTCCTGCGCCAGATCGCGGGGATCAACGACCTCGACGTGGCGGCGCAGATGATCTGCGACGATGTCGCTCGCCTGCTCGACGTACAGGTCGTGCTGCTCGCCCGGTCGAGCGGCCCGGACCTCGAAATCCTCGCCGCCAGCGATCCGGCATATCGGCTCGACGTGATGGACCATGCCGCAGCCGGCTGGGCGTTCGACACGGGAAGCTCCGCAGGAAAGGGTTCGGGCACGCTCACCGCATCGGAGTGGCTGTTCCAGCCGATGAAGGCAGGGGAAACAGTGCTGGGCGTGATCGGGGTCGCAAGCGACAGGGCCGGCAACCCGGTCCGCGCCGACCAGTTGCCGCTGCTCAGCAGCCTGATCGATCAGGCGTCACTCGTCCTCGAACGCCTTCGTCTTCAGACCGAGATGCGGGACGTGGAGACGGTTCGCACGCGCGATCGACTGCGCGCCGCCCTGCTCTCCTCGGTCAGTCACGACCTGCGCACCCCGCTGACCGCGGTGATCGCCGCGGCTGCGCAGCTACGCCACGGCGCGACCCCCGAGCTGATCGGCACGATCGAGAGCGAGGCGCAGCGGCTGAACCGCTTCGTCGCCAACCTGCTGGATATGGCGCGGGTGGAGGCGGGCGCGCTGAAACTCGACGTCGAAGCGACGGATCTGAGCGACGCTGTGACGGAGGCGGCGCACGATGTCCGGCGGGCGCTGGAGGGGCATGAGGTCCGCCTGGATGTGCCGCCGGACCTGCCGCTTGTCCGCGTCGACGCGCAGCTTCTTCATCACTGCCTGCTCAACCTGCTCGACAATGCCGGGCGTTATGGCGAGCCCGGCACCGACATCGTGATCGAGGGCCGCCACCGCTACGGCGAACTCCGCCTCGCCGTGCTGGATCATGGCCCCGGCCTGCCGCCGGGTCGCGAAAGCGAGGTGTTCGAGACGTTCAGGCGGCTGGAAGGCTCCGATCGCGCGATCGGCGGCACGGGGCTCGGCCTTGCGATCGTCAAGGCGTTCGCCGAAGCGATGGGGATGATCGTCGAAGCCGCCAATCGACCCGACGGCAAGGGTGCCGCCTTCACGCTGGTCTTCCCCGCCCCCCTCATGGTCCGCGACCTCGCACCCGAAAGCGCCTCCTGACATGCCAGCGAAGGTCCTCGTCGTGGATGACGACGCCGCGATCCGCCGCCTTCTGCGCAATACGTTGCTGCGGGCGGGTTATGCCGTCGTCGAGGCGAACGATGCGAAGGAGGCGCTGCGCCAGGCGGCGGCCGAACACCCCGACGCCGTCCTCCTCGACCTGGGGCTGCCCGATCGCGACGGCCTCAGCATCATCCCGCAGCTACAAGCCCAAAGCAGCATCGCGGTCCTGGTGGTTTCGGCACGCGACGCTGTCGACGAGAAGGTCGCCTCCCTCGATCTCGGCGCGGTCGACTTCGTGACGAAGCCGTTCGATACCGATGAACTGCTCGCCCGTCTGCGGGTCGCCCTGCGTCATCACGGGGGATCGGAGACGACCCGGAAGATCGTGGAGCGAGGACAGCTCAGCATCGATCTCGACCGCAGACTCGTCTGCCGTGACGGCGCGGAGGTTCACCTGACCCGCAAGGAACACGACGTCCTCGCCGTCCTCGCGAAACACATCGGCCGCGTGGTGACGCACGACCGCCTGCTCGACACCTGCTGGGGTGCGGACGAGGACCCGCGGGTCGAGTACCTGCGGATCGTCATTCGTAACCTCCGCCAGAAGCTGGAGGCGCCAGAACCGGTCGGCAGCATCATCGCCAACGAATTGGGAGTGGGCTACCGGCTCCGCGCCGACCCCTGAGCGTGACAAGCTAGCCGGCGCGTCGACCATCAGAGGTCGGACCGTCATCGCTGCACCGTAAGGACGAACGGACCCGATCCAGTCGACGGCCAACGCGCCGACGACTGCATTGATGCAGGGCAATCGAATATACTTGATCCTTTCGGGAACTATCCCCGTCCTCATCCGCTCTTGGCGCCCAACAATCCAGTAAATATCCAGCAATAATCTTCGCCATTTATTTCTGAACTTCTAATCATTGTTACTGCGAAACTTCGAAACATTAACCAAGATCATCGAAGAAGACATTCACAAGCTGCTAGCCCAGAAATAGCCGAATGGCGGCTGGGAGATACGAATGTCTGCCGTGGCACACGCGACCCCTTTTGCGACCATCGGCAAACGCGAGCTTCTGCTCTGCTTTTCCCATCTGCGATGGGATTTCGTCTTCCAGCGGCCCCAGCACCTTCTGACACGTCTCGCGCAGCGTTTCTCCGTCGTGGTGTGGGAAGAGGCAGAGCGCGGAACAGCCGCTACGCCGTCCCTTCGGGTCGAAAACAGGCCGGGCGGCATCAGGGTCGTGACTCCGCAATTGCCGGACGGGCTGGATGACGAGACGGCCCGGATAACGCTCGAAAACCTGCTCGATGGTTTCCTCGAGGCCGAGCCGCCGGTCAGTGTGCGCTGGTATTATACCCCGATGATGTTGGCGTTTTCGCGCGCGCTATCGGCGGCGTGCACCGTCTACGATTGTATGGACGAGCTTTCCGCCTTCCGGTTCGCGCCGCCGCATCTGCTTGAATTGGAAAAGGAGCTGTTCGCCGCAGCCGACCTCGTCTTTACCGGCGGCTGGAGCCTGTACGAGGCCAAGCGCAGCCGCCACGCCAGCGTTCATGCCTTTCCGTCCAGCGTCGATGTCGCGCATTTCTCGACCGCCCGCGTCGATCGCGGCAGCGAGGCGGCCGCGCCCTGCTTCGGCTTCTTCGGCGTCATCGATGAGCGGATGGATCTGGCGCTGCTCGCCGCACTCGCCGACGCGCGCCCTGACTGGACGATCGAGGTCGTCGGGCCGGTGGTGAAGATCGATCCCGCCGAACTGCCGCGGCGCGCGAACCTCCACTATCCCGGCGCGCGCTCCTACGAGGCGCTCCCCGCCACGATCGCGCGGTGGGACGTGGCGTTGATGCCGTTCGCGATCAACGAGGCCACCCGCTTCATCAGCCCGACCAAGACGCCGGAATATCTCGCCGCCGGTCGCCCGGTCGTCTCCACGCCGATCGCCGACGTCGTCCGTCACTACGGAGACATCGAGGCGGTTCGGATCGCGTCCAGCGGGCCGGACTTCATCGCAGCGTGCGACGCGGCGCTGCAACTCGCGCGCGGCGCGGACCGCGCGTGGCGCGACGCCGCGGACGCGCTGCTCGCCGCCACGTCGTGGGACGACACCGCCGCCGCGATGCTGGCGGAGATCGAGCCCTACCTCTCCGCGTCGGCGCCTGAACATTACGACTGCCTGGTGGTCGGCGCGGGCTTTGCGGGAGCGGTGATGGCGGAGCGGCTGGCCTCGCAAAGCGGGCGACGCGTCCTCGTCGTCGATCGGCGCCCGCACATCGCGGGCAACGCCTATGACGTCGAGGACGAAGCCGGTATCCTGATCCACCAATACGGCCCGCACATCTTCCACACCAACTCGGCCGACGTGTTCGAGTATCTGTCGCACTTCACCGGATGGCGGTCGTACGAACACCGCGTTCTCGCCGACGTGCGGGGGCATCGGGTCCCGGTCCCGATCAATCGCACGACCCTCAACACCTTGTTCGATGCGGGACTCGAAACCGAGGCCGACGCCGCCGATTTCCTCGCGGCGCGCGCCGAACCGGTGGAGACGATCCGCACCTCGGAAGATGTCGTCGTGTCGTCGGTCGGACAGGAACTCTACCGCTTGTTCTTCCGCGGCTACACGCGCAAGCAATGGGGACTGGACCCGTCGGAGCTGGACAAGGCGGTGACCGCGCGCGTGCCGACGCGAACCAGCACCGACGACCGCTATTTCACCGACACCTACCAGGCGATGCCCGACAAGGGGTATACCGCGATGTTCGCCGCGATGCTCGACCATCCGAATATCACTGTGCGGCTCGGCACCGATTTCGCCGCCGTTCGGGATGAAGTCAGCTACGACCTGCTCGTCTTCACCGGCCCGATCGACGAATATTTCGATCAGCGCTACGGGGCGCTGCCGTACCGCTCGCTGCGCTTCGAGCATCGCACCCTGCCCGTCGCGCAGCATCAGCAGGTCGCCGTCGTCAACTATCCCGACGAGACGGTGCCCTACACCCGAGTGACCGAGTACAAACATCTGACCGGGCAGCAATCGCCGGTCACCAGCGTGACCTACGAATATCCTGCGGCGACCGGCGATCCCTATTATCCCATCCCGCGCCCCGAAAATCAGGCATTGTTCAAACGCTACGAGGCCCTGACGCTCGCCGAGCCCGACGTCCTGTTCGTCGGGCGGCTGGCGACCTATCGCTATTACAATATGGACCAGGTCGTCGGGCAAGCGCTGGCGACGTGGCGCCGGTGGCATGCCCGTCAGGATGAGGCGGCGCTGGCGACCGCGGCCGAATAGCGGAACCCGCCGCGATGCTGATCGCCCATGAGCTTGCCGGCATGCGCATCCTCATCGCGCACGAAGACAGCTTCCAGCGGGCGTATCTGGCGACGGTGATGACCGCGGCCGGGGCGATCGTGATCGATCGCCCGGCCACCGCCGGCGCCTGGTGGCCGAACGATCCGCCACTCGACGCGGCGGTGCTAAGCCAGGTCATGCAGGCGACCGATGCGCGCCCGCTGATCGACGCCGCCGCGCGGGGTGCGCTCGCGGTGCTCGTCCTCCATTCGACCGCCACATTGCCATCGCCGGTCGTCAGCCCGCTGCGCAGCCTCGCGACCCCTTATGCCGCGTTTCAGGTGGTCGATGCGCTGTGCGACATGCTGGCGAGCCGGGCCGACCGGGGCACGCCATCGTGATGCGTGCACGCCCCGCAACGATGCCGCCGCTCGAACTATGGGGCGGCGTGGAATGTACGGTGAACCGGACGCGCGACGGCTATCGCGACCAGACGATCCTGAGCGGCCATCAGGATCGCATCGGCGATCTCGACCTGTTCGCCGACCTCGGCCTGCGCGCGCTACGCTATCCGGTATTGTGGGAGCGGACGCTGCGCTCGCCCGCCGGAGCGCCCGACTGGTCATGGGCGGACGGCCGCCTCGCCCGCCTCCGCGCGCTCGACATCCGGCCTATCGTCGGCCTCGTCCATCACGGCAGCGGGCCGCGGCACACCGACCTGCTGGACGAGGATTTCGCCGCAGGGCTCGGCCATTTCGCGGGGCTGGTCGCCGCGCGCTATGACGGGGTGGAAGACTGGACGCCCGTCAACGAGCCGCTGACCACGGCGCGCTTTTCGGCGCTATACGGCCATTGGTACCCGCACGAACGCAGTGAGCGCGCCTTCTGGCGCGCGTTGCTCAACCAGATCGATGCGACACGCGCCGCGATGCGGGCGATCCGGCGCATCAATCCGGCGGCGCGGTTGATCCAGACCGAGGATCTTGGCCGCACCTATGCCACGGCGCCAGTCGCGGCGCAGGCGGCGCACGACAACCTGCGGCGCTGGGCGAGCTGGGACCTGCTCTGCGGCCGCGTCGATCGGCATCACCCGCTGTGGGACTTGCTCGCGCGCCTGGATCTCGGCGAGCGGGTCCGCCGCATCGCCGACGATCCATGCCCACCCGACCTGCTCGGGCTGAACCACTATCTGACCAGCGACCGGTTCCTGGATCATCGGACCGCCCGCTACCCGGCGCATCTCCACGGCGGGAACGGCCACCTCTCGTTCGCGGATACGGAGGCGGTGCGCGTGCTGGACCCGGCGCCGAGCGGCCTTGCCCTGGCGTTGCGCGAGACGTGGGATCGTTACGCGATCCCGATCGCGATCACCGAAGTGCATAACGGGTCGACGCGCGAGGAACAGCTTCGCTGGGCCGCCGAAGCCTGGGACGTGGCGGAGTCCGCACGGGTCGAGGGCGTCGAGGTGCGTGCCGTCACCGCCTGGTCGCTGCTGGGCAGCTTCGGCTGGAACACGCTGTTGACCGGTGACGGGGCGTACGAATCCGGTGTGTTCGATCTCTCTTCCGGCGCGCCGCGCCCGACCGCGCTGGCCGCCTTATGGGCCGCCTTGCCGCGCGGCGATCCGCGGCACCCCGTCGCGTCGCTACCCGGCTGGTGGCGGCGCCCGGAGCGACTGCTCTACAGCGGATCGGCGGTAGAAGCGGGAACGATGCCCGCGGCGGCGCGCCCGCTTCTAATTATCGGCGATCATCCGGCGTGCATCGTCGTGGCGGAAGCCTGTGCGCGCCGCGCCCTTCCGCATGTGACAGGCGATGCTGCGCCCCCCGGCAACGCCGCGGTCCACCCATGGGCCGTACTGACGCTGCGGGAAGCAGGCGGGCGCATCGCGGACGTGCCTCATCTCACCATCACAAGCGACAGCATCCCGACCGGCACGGCCTCCCACCTGCCTTGCGCACGATCCGTCGATCTGGCGCTGGATCTTCTGATCGACGGTGCGGCCGGTACGTGGCGGTTCGAAAACGAGGGCTTCGTGCCCACCGCACCGCAAGCGTCAGGTCTGCAGGCGCACCGCCGAGCGGGCCGCGCATCGTCGACAAGCGTGCCGCCTGCCTGACGCCGCACGCCCGGTACGAGCAATCGCTCCCATCTCGAAGCGAGCGATACGGGCTTGCGTCAGGGGTTCATCCATTCGGCCGCGATCTCGCCGCGATGACCCTCCGGCGCCAGCACGGCGCGCAGCGCCTCCAGCATCGGCGGCAGCGCCTGGGTGAAGGCATAGGGCGGGTTGATGAAGAAAAGCCCCGCGCCGTTATAGATGCCGGGCTGGTCGGCGTCGTACAACCAATGCTCAACCGTCAGGAACTTCGGGATGCCGAGCCGGCGTAGCTGCTCTTTCCAGCGCCCGTGCGTGGCGCGGTCTTTCAGCGGATACCAGATCACCGTCACGCCATGCGCCCATTTCGGGTGCGCGGCGGCGAGCGTGGCGGTGATCCGCGCGCGTTCGTCGGTCTGCTCATAGGGCGGATCGATCACCACCACGCCGCGCGCGGTACGGGGCGGCACCATCGCCCGCCAGAATTCATAGGCGTCGCGCTCATGCACCGCCCCCGACGTGTCACGCATCACGCTGCGGAGCGTGTCGGCGTCTTCGGGATGCTTTTCGTTGAGGATCAGGAAGTCCTGCGGGCGGAGAAGCTGCGCGAGGATCCGCGGCGAGCCGGGGTAGAGCCGCGGCTCGGCTGCGACGTTCACCGCCTGCACCGCGGCGCGATAGTCGTTCAGGAGCGGGTTCGCGTCGGCGAAGACCCGCAACACTCCCTGCGCGGACTCTCCGGTGCGCTGCGCACTCTCGCCCTCAAGGTCATACAGCCCGCAGCCGGCGTGCGTGTCGATCAGCGTCAACGCTCCCGGCTTTTGCTGCAGGGCCCTGACGAGTTCGATCAGCAGGCTGTGCTTGACGACGTCGGCACTGTTGCCGGCGTGAAAGGAATGGCGATAATTCACTTCGTTCCCGATCCTGACCCATGCGCCATTCTACGCGCAAGTGCCGGGCCTCCTGTCCGGCCCGGCCGCATCAATTCCCTTCGGCGTCGACGGTAAACACCACCGGCTTGCCCCGCGACATCGGCTCCCAACCCGCCGCGACCGCCGCGCGCACGCAGCGGGAGATCGTCGCATCGTCCAGTTGCAGGCGACCGCGCGGCAAACCTTTCAGCAGCCGCTTGGGCGGCGGGAACTGCATCCATGCTTCGCGTTTGGCGTCGCGCTGGAGAAGGGCGATCGTCATCCCCTTCCAGCCTTCGTCGTCCGACTGATGCGGTTCGCGCTGGAGGTGCCAGTCATAGGTGGCACCATCGACGATGACGGTGCCGCCGCTGCTTTGTGATTTCGACATCGGGCGGCTCTAGGGTCTGTACTCCATCGCAACAAGGTCGTGACGGAGCGGATTTTGGCGCCAGGCAAGGAGCAAGGAGGGAGCGATGCTCTTGCATCGTGACCGACGCGCGGCCGGGCCCCCGCAAAGTACTACTTTGCGGGAAGCCCTGACGCCGCATGGCGCCAAAATCCGCCCGCCGCAAAGCGGTCGCCTGAGGAAGGCCGCCCAGCATCGTCGCTTGCTTGCGGGTAGCGCAGCTACCCGGCTGCGCTGCGCTCCTCGTGGGCGGCTTTCCTCAGGCGATCACGATCCTCGTTGCGATCGAGGACAGACCCTAGGGTCTGTCCTCGATCGCAACAAGGATCGACCGCAGCGGATTGCGTCGTCCCCGATCTACCTGCCGCCTCGCCGCTCACGGCGCGACGGCCGGCCCGTCATCGCGGGTGAACTTCATCAGCTCCGCCGCGGCAGCGCATAGGCCAAGGTGTAATCGCCGTAACGCGTCCTCAACGCGCCATGGCCGCCCGCGGTGATGACGATATATTCCCGCCCGTCGCGCCCGCGATAGGTCATCGGCGTCGCCTGCGCCCCTGCAGGCAGCCGCGCCTTCCACACGACCTCGCCGGTGTTGAGATCATAGGCGCGCAGATACTGGTCGGTGGTCGCGCCGATGAACGCCAGCCCGCCCGCCGTGATGATCGATCCGCCGAGATTGGGCACGCCGGTCTTGATCGGAACGCCCAGATGCGTGCCGAAAAGCCCGGTGTCGCGCGCGGTGCCAAGCACCTTCTTCCACAGGATGCGCCGCGTGCCGAGATCGACCGCGGTCAAATGCCCCCACGGCGGCGCGACGCACGGCGCGCCGAAGATTCCCACCCACGCCTTCACCACCGCGACATAGGGGGTGTTGTACTGGGTCTGGAGCTGCGCCTGCATGGCGTTCTCGCCGCCCTGCTTCTGCTTCATCATCGGCCCGACGCGCGGATCGTCGCGGCGCATCAGCCACAGCTTGAACGGCATCTCCATCGTGTTGACCGTCATGATCCCGCGCACCGGATCGACCGCCGCGCCGCCCCAGTCGGTGACGCCGTCGAAGGCGGGATGGCCGATGATCGGCTTCAGCCCCATCGGCTGGTAGATGCCGGTGCCCTGCGCACGACGGATGTCGATCCGGCAGAACAACTGGTCGATCGGCGTCGCGCCCCAGGTCGCGACCTCGCTGGGGGCCGCCGGGGTGAAGCTCGGCATCCCGGTCGAGAATGGCTGCGTCGGCGACACACGGACACCCGGCGTGGCGCCGTCGGTGCGGACCGGCCGTTCGGTGATCGCGGCGATCGGCGCGCCGGTCAGGCGGTTGAGGAAGAACACCTGCCCCATCTTGGTCGTCTGGAGCAGCGCCGGGATGACCTGGCCGTTCGGCGCGCGATAGTCGAACAGCGACGGCCCGATCGGCAGGTCCATGTCCCACATGTCCCGGTGCACCAGCTGCCGCGTCCAGCGCAGCTTGCCGGTGGCGATGTCGAGCGCGACGATCGACGAGCCGAAGCGGTCGTCGAACGGACGACGATAGCCGATCCAGTAATCGGGCGAGGCGTTGCCGGTGCCCAGATAGACGATCCCGTTGGCGGCATCCGCCGTGATCGCGCCCCAGACGTTGGGCGTGCCGCGGGTATAGGTCTGCCCGGCCGGCAATGGCGCGATCGCATCCGGCGACCGGCCGACGTCCCATGCCCAGACCGGCGCGCCCGACACCGGGTCATAGGCGCGCACCACGCCGGAGGGGATGTCGCGGTTGACGTTGTCGATGATCCGCTCGCCGATGATCAGGCGATTGTTGACCACCACCGGCGGCGTGGTGCCGATCTGATCGGATGGCTTGGACGTGCCCATATTGGCGCGCAGGTCGATCGCGCCGCCGTTGGCGAAGCTCGGGCATGGCCGCCCGGTGTCGGCATCGAGCGCCACCAGCCGGGCATTGAAGGTCGGCGCGAAGATGCGGCGCGGGCACGGCGTCCCGGCGGGCGCTTCGAAATAGGTGACGCCGCGACACACGAGATAATTGTTGCCGGCGATCGTGGCATCCTCGTGCCAGCTCCACTTCGTCCGCCCGGTCGTGGCGTCGATCGCCTGGACGAAGGAATGCGGCGTGCAGGTGTAGAGCGTGTCGTCGATATGGATCGGGGTCGCTTCCGAATGATATTCGCGTTTGTGCTCCTTGCTCTCCGCCGGCATCGGCAGATCGCCGGTGCGCTGCGTCCAGGCGAGCTGGAGCTGCCCGACATTCTGCGGGGTGATGTCGGCCAGCGCGGAGTAGCGGCGGCCCGAAAGCGTCCCGCCATAATCGCGCCAGTCGCCGTCCGCTTCCCCGGTCGGGGCAGCGGCGGCGGCGGCCACGCCCGGCGTCTGCTGCGCCACCGCCCCCTGGCCGCGCAGCACCAGCCCGCCGACACCCAGCACGACGAGCGCGACGGCAACCGCCGGAATCGCCCGACGGTGTAGCCGCGGCGATCGCCCGCTCCAGCCGGTCAGCAGCACCAGCACGAGCAGCACGGTGGGCGCGACCAGCCGCGGCACGAGCTGGAGCCCGTCCAGCCCGACTTCCCACAGCGCCCAGAGCAGCGTTCCCACCCAGATCGCGACGAACAGCCAGCGCCCGAACGCGCTGCCGCGCCCCAGAAGCGCGCCGCTCACGATCATCGCAAGGCCGGTGACCAGATAATAAGGCGATCCGCCCAGCGAGACGAGCACCCCGCCCGCGACCGCGAAAAAGCCGCCGAGAATGGCGACGACCCACGCCAATATCGTGGTCAACAATCGTCCCATCGCGCCATTCCCTTGCCGTTCGCGTGGCTCAACGCGGCAGGCAACGAAAAGTCACAAACGCCTCGCGCCTACCTCGCGCCAGGGGCGTCCGCCGCGATGGTGCATGACGCGTTCACTTTGACGTGTCCGTCTAAGACTTTGGTCGAACGGCGGGTTGGTGCACGAGTCTGGCTAGCACCGGCTTAACCACTTTGGCCGCTGAACGACCCTCGGGCCTGCAACGGGCTCGCGAGGGTATTCGATGACGCGACGTGGAACATGGCGGTGGATGGCGATCGTGACGGCGGTGACGGCCGCGCACGCCGCGCCCGCCGCCACGCCCGCCGGACAGCGGATCGTCAACACCGCCCATCTGACCGTGCGGTCCGGCACGGCCTATCCGGTCGCCATCGACAGCAACACCGTCGAGATCGCGGTCGACGCCCTGGTCGAGGCGGCGATCGCCCCGGAGCGTCCGACGGCGAGCATCGCCGACGCGCAACCCCAGCCGCTCGCCTTCACCGTCGCCAACCCCGGCAACGCACCCACCGCCTATCGCCTCAGCGCCGCCACCGACCGCGACGGCTTGACGGTGGCGACCATCGCCGCCGACACCGACGATGACGGTCGCTACGACCCGGCGATCGACCGCATCGTCACGACCGTCACGCTGGCCGCGGGCGCGCAGCAGCGCATCTTCGTGCTCGCCGGCGGCGCGCTCGCGCCCGGCGCGGCGATCACCGCCACCGCCGTCGCCGTCCCCCCCGCGGCCGCCACCGTCGGCGCGACCGGCGGACGGGCCAGCGCCACCGTCCGGCTGGTCGACACCGCCGCCCCCGCCGCGCGGCTCGACAAGGCGCAATCGGTCGCCGCGCCCGGCGGCGGCACGCGCGCGGTCGCGGGCGCGGTCGTCACCTACACGCTCACCGCCCGCTTCGCGCGCGACTGCGCCGCCGCCGAGGTCAGCGACGCCGTGCCCGAAGGGATGCGCTTCGTCCCCGGCAGCATCACGCTCGACGACCAGCCGCTCGCAGATGCCGGCCGGCTGGACGGCACCACCGTCCGCATCGCGCTCGGCGACATGCCCGCCGGCGCGGTCCGCCAGATCCGCTTCAACGCCATCATCCTGTGAGGAACATGCTTATGCCGATCCGCTCCATCCTTCTGCTGTCGGTCGCCGCGGCCGCCACGCCGGCGCTCGCCGCCGGCCCGTTGCAGGTCACGTCGGAGGTGATGGTCGAGGCCAAACAGCGCGCCGCCGACGGCACGACCCGTATCGCGCTGGTCCCGGCGCACCGCGTCGTGCCGGGCGACCGCGTCGTCTTCACCCTCGCCTATCGCAACACCGGCACGCAGCCGCTCGCCGATCTCGTCTTCGACAATCCGGTCCCGAGCGGCGTCGCCTATCGCGCGCCCGCGCCGAACAGCCCCGCGCCCGAACTGTCGGTCGATGGCCGCCGCTACGGCACGCTGGCGCAGCTCGGCGCGGTCGACCCCGACGCCGTCACGCACGTCCGCTGGCGGCTCGCGCGCCCGCTCGCCCCGGGCGCGTCGGGCACGTTCGCCTTCCAGGCCGTGCTGAAGTGATCCCCCTTGCCCCTTATCGCTGAAGGAAAGACATACCCATGTTCGTGAAGAGGACCATCGCCCTCCTGCTCGCCGGGGTGGCGGCCGCCGCGCTCGGCGGTGGCGCGGCGCAGGCACAGACCCCCGCCGCGCAGCTCACCACCGCCGGCACCCGCATCGACAACACCGCGTCGGTGACCTATTCGGTCAACGGCACCAGCCAGTCGATCCAGTCGACCACCGCGTCGTTCGTCGTCGACAAGAAGGTGAACTTCACCGTCGTCACCGCGCAGACCGGGCCGACCGTGGTCAACCTCGGCGACCAGAACGTCGTCACGACCTTCCGGGTGACGAACCTGACCAACGACGTGCAGGATTTCCTGCTCGACCCCGATCAGCAGAACATCTCGCTGGGGCTGTTCCCGGGCAGCGACAATTTCGACGTCACCTCGCTGCGCGCCTATGTCGATTCGAACGGCAACGGCCGCTACGACGCGGGCGTCGATACGCAGACCTATATCGACGAACTCGCCCCCGATGCCTCGGCGACCGTGTTCATCGTCGGCAACGTCCCCAATCAAACCGGGGCGAAATACGCCTATAACTCGCTCCACGTCATCGCCGCGGCTGGCGGTCAGGCGAATTCGCAGGGCGCGGTGCTGATCGGCACCGACCTCAACCTCGCCGGCGCCGACAATGTCGTCGACATCGTCTTCGCCGACGACGACAGCGACGGCGCGCTGCTCGGCGACATTGCGCGCAACGGGCAGGGCCGTGCCTACTCAGGCTGGCACGTCGCGGTGAACAATGTCGCGCTCAGCGTCACCAAATCGGCGCGCGTGCTCGAAGACGGGCTCGGCTCCGCCAACCCCAAGGCGATCCCCGGCGCGACTGTCGAATATTGCCTGCTGGTCCGCAACGCGACGCTGACCACCGGTGCGGCCGGCGTCACGCTGACCGACGCGATCCCCGGCCACACCACCTATGTGCCCGGCTCGATCTCGATCGGCACCCCCGGCCCGCTCGGCGTGACGTGCAACGTCAACGGCTCGGTCGAGGATGATGACGACAACGACGGCACCGAGAGCGACGGCTACACCGCCGCCTTCGACGGCCTGGCCAAGAAGGTGACGGTCAACCTCGCCAATGTCGGCGGCGGCGGCTCGGTCGCGGCATCGTTCAAGGTCACGATCGACTAGGCCGACCGCCTCGTCGTCCCGGGCCTGGCCCGGGCCCCCGCTTCTTTCCGAATCGTGCGGTAGAAGCGGGGCCCGGATCAAGTCCGGGGCGACGATCACAGCCACCCCACCCCACCCCGCCCACCATCCAACCCGGCGCACCCCCGCGCGCCGGGCAGGGACCCTGCATGCCCGTCGCCCGCGTCCGATCACTGCTGGCCTATGCCCATGCGCTGGTGATCGCGGCGCTGTGCCTGCTCGCCGCCGCGCCCGCCACGGCGCAGACGACGCGCATCGCCAACACCGCGCAACTCTCGTTCGGCGCACCCGACGCGCGCGCCACGATCGCGTCGAACACCGTGACGCTCGATGTCGACCGCACCCGCCGGCCGTCCGCGCTCAGCTTCCGCCTGCCGCCGGTCGGCTATCAGTTCAGCGGGATGCGCTGCGACACCGTGCCGGAACTGCGCTTCTCGCCCGCGCCGATCGACGCGGCCGATCTCGCGCGCGCCGCGCCGCTGCGGACCATCGACACGCGCCAGCCGATGATCATCGTGCTCGACGCGCCCGCCGACAACCACGACCCGGCGGTGCGCGAGACCGATTACATTGACGTCGACACCGACCGCGGCACCTACAAGCTGCCGCTCTTCGAAACCGGCGCGAACACCGGCGTGTTCGCTGGCGGGGTGCCGCGAAGTGGCGACAACCCCGAGCTGGCGGCCTGCGACCCGACGCGCTCGCGCACCCCGAAACTGCACATGTCGTTTGCGGGCAATGAATTCAGCGATGCCAGCGAGGCGATGCTGCTGGTCGACCCGGCCGGCTACCTCTTCGATTCCGCAACGGGCGCGCTGATCGACGGGGCGGAGGTGTCGTTGCTCGACGCCGACGGCAACCTCGCCACCGTCTATGGCGACGACGGGATGAGCGCCTATCCCGCTACCGTCATCAGCGGCAGCTCGGCGCGCGACGCCAGCGGTCGCCTTTATCCGTTCACCACCGGCAATTACCGCTTCCCGCTCGTCGCGCCCGGCACCTACCACCTGCGCGTCGTGCCGCCGGGCAAGTACACCGCGCCCTCGACCCGCGACCGCGCCGACCTCGCGACGTTGCGCGATCCCGGTGGCAAGCCGTTCCTCATCAACGACGCGTCGTTCGGCGCACCGTTCACGATCGACTCGCCCGAACCCTTCTATTCCGACATCCCGCTCGACCGCAGCGGCGAAACGGTGCTGCTGCTCACCAAGACCGCTTCGACGCGCGAGGCGTCGCCCGGTGACATCGTCCAGTATCGCGTCACGCTCACCAACCGCGGCGACATGCCCGCGCGCAATGTCGCGGTCATCGATCTGCTGCCCGCCGCGCTACGCTATCAACCCGGCTCGACGCGCGGTGCGGCGGAACCGGTCCGCGGCAGCGACGCGCACAAGCTCGACTTCGTCATCCCCGAGATCGCGCCACGCGCCACCGCCGAGCTGCGCTACACGGTCACGATCGCGATGGGCGCGACGCCCGGCGAAACCGTCAACCGCGTATTGGCCAGCGGCAGCGCGGGGGTCACCGGCAACCAGGCCGCGGCGGCGATCCGCGTTCGCCCTTTGCTGTTCAGCGACGGCTTTACCGTGATCGGCCGCGTCACCGAGGGCGCGTGTGGTGATCCGGCGCAGGGCCGGCGCGGCGTGCGCGGCATCCGCCTGCTGCTCGAGGACGGCACCTTCGTCGTCACCGACAAGGACGGGCTCTACCATTTCGAGGGCGTGCGCGCCGGGCGGCACGTCGTCGCGCTCGACCGCGCCTCGGTACCTGCCAGCCACGAACCCGTCGCCTGCGATGCCGATACGCGTCAGGCCGGCAGCGCCACCTCGCGCTTCGTCGAGAGCGAGGGCGGGCTGCTCAAGCGCGTCGACTTCCAGCTCCGCCCGACCGGCCGCACCGCCGCCGCCGATGCCGCGCTGCCGGTCCCGGTCCGCAGCGACGGTGCGGCGGCGGGTGCGGGCCGCGACTGGTTCGTCGGCGAGACGCCGGGGACCGCCTTCCTTTTCCCCACCGCCGACCACAACCCGCGCGCCCCCGCGATCCGCGTCGTCGTCAAGCATCGCCCCGGCCAGCGCGTCGCGCTGACCATCAACGGCGTCGCCACCGACCCGCTCGCCTTCGACGGCACCGACACCGACACGACGGACACGATCGCGATCGCGCGCTGGTCTGGGGTGCCGGTCGTGGCCGGCGACAACCGGCTGGTCGCGCGCGTGCTCGATCCTGATGGCAAGGTCGCCACCACGCTGTCGCAGATCGTCCATTACGCCGGCGCACCGGTGCATGTCGTCGCGGTCGCCGACAAGAGCCGGCTCGTCGCCGACGGCCTCACCCGCCCGCTGCTCGCACTGCGCGCCACCGATGCGCAAGGGAAGCCGGTGCGCGCGGGGACGTTGCTCACCGTCCGCGTCGCCGCACCTTACGCGGTCGCGGAGGAGATCGCACTTGCGCAGGAACGCCGCCAGATCGCGGACGGCGCGACGCACAGCGCGCAGGTGGTCGGCGACGACGGTTATGCCTTCATCGCGCTCGAACCGACGATGCAGAGCGGGCAGGTCCGCGCGCAGATCGACCTGATCGATCGCGACACGCGCCGCACGATCGACGTCACCGGCTGGCTCGCCGCCCCGGCGCGCGGGCTGACCGTCGTCGGCTTCGGTGCCGGCACGCTCGGCTTCGACACGCTGCGCCGCCACGGCGAACCGCTGGCGCGAGGCCGCTGGGTGCACGACGGGCAGCTCGCCTTCTATGCCAAGGGCCGGATCAAGGGATCGTGGCTGGCGACGCTCGCCTATGACAGCGACCGCCAGCGCGACCGCACGCGCGGGCTGCTCGGCACGATCGACCCCGACCGCTATTACACCGTCTATGGCGACGGCACGCGCCAGGGCTATGACGCGCCCACCGACCGCAAATTGTACCTGCGGCTGGAGCGCCGCGACGTCTATGCGTTGTTCGGCGATTACGAGACCGGGCTCACCGCGACGCGGCTCGGGCGTTACAGCCGCACGCTGAACGGCGTGAAGGCCGAATATGACGGCCGCCGCCTGATGTTCAGCGCCTTCGCCGCGCACACCGACGAGCGTTATGCGCGCGACGAGATCCCCGGCAACGGCCTGTCCGGCCCGTACCGCCTCGCCGCGCGCGACATCGTCCCCAACAGCGACAAGTTGCGCATCGAGGTCCGCGACCGCTTCCGCCCCGAGCGGGTCGTCACCACGACGCCAATGACGAGCCACATCGATTACGACATTGACACCGGTGCGGGCACGATCCGCTTCCGCGAGCCGGTGCTGACCCGCGACCCGAGCCTCAACCCGGTGGTGATCGTCGTCGACTACGAAACCTACGGACGCGGCCGCAAGAAGGTCGCGGGCGGCCGCGGCGCGGTGCGGCTGGCCGGCGGCAGGGTCGAGGTCGGCGCGACCGCGCTCCACGACGAGACCACCGCCACCGCCGACCTGCTCGCGGTCGACCTGCGCGCGCGGCTGACCGGCACCACCGAGCTGCGCGCCGAGGCGGCGAGCGGCGGGCGCGGCGGGCTCGACGCCGGCCGCGCGTGGCTGGCCGAGGCCGAGCATCACGGCCCACGCGCCGACGTGCTGGTCTATGCCCGGCAGCAGGATCGCGACTTCGGCGTGTCGCAGCAGAATGTCGTCGAGGCTGGCGCGCGCCGCGTCGGCGTCGACAGCCGCGTGCAACTCGCACCGCGCCTGTCGCTGATCGCGACCGGCTGGCACCAGCAACAGCTCGACGGTCCCGAAACGCGCACCGCGCTCGACACACGGCTCGAATTCCGGCGCGATCGTGGCACCGTCTTCGCCGGAACCCAGCTCGCCAGCGATCGCGGCGTTACCGGGCGTGACCGCAGCTCGCATTTGCTGACACTGGGCGGGACGCAAGCGGTCCTCGACGGCAAACTAACGCTCACCGGCCAAACGCAATTCGCCCCGGGTGGCGACAACGACAGCCGCGACTTCCCCGCCCGTCACCAGCTCCTCGCCGGCTACCGGCTGACCCCGAACGTGCGATTGATCGGCGGCTATGAGGTCGCGCCGGGTGTCGCGCGAACCGGGCGCGTCGGGCTCGACGTCGCGCCGTGGGCTGGCGGCAAGCTATTGACGACGCTCAATCAACAGGCGTCCGGCGACGAGAATGCCCCGCGGCTGTTCGCGCAATATGGGCTCAGCCAGTCGCTGCCGATCGGCGCGCGCTGGATCGTCGACGCCTCGCTCGACGCCAGCACCACATTGCGCGGCCACGCCGATCCTGCGACCACGCTCACCCCCTTCGGCGCGCTCGCCCCCGGCATCACCGTGCAGGACAATGGCGGCGGAGATTATACCGCAATTACAATGGGTGCCAGCTATCGCGCGCCGCGCTGGTCGTGGAACGGACGCGGCGAATATCGCGCCAGCACGCAGGGCAACCGCTTCGGGCTGACCACCAATTTATTGCGTCCGCTGGGTGAAGGCCGCTCACTCGCGCTCGGCGTACGCTGGTACGGCGTCGGCAACGCCTCGTCACTCACCGCCGATGCCGCGCTGGCTTGGCGACCGATCGACAGCCGCTGGTCGATTCTCGAGCGTTTGCAATGGCGTGACGATCGCGCCGGCGCGGGCACCATCGCCGCCAACGTGCTGGGCATCGCGGCGGGCGGCGATCTGTTCCAGGCGACCCGCCGCGCGATCCACAACATCGCGATCAACTATCGCAGCGGCGCGGAAGGCAGCGGCCATGGCCTTGAAATGACGCTTTATCACGGCATCAAATGGGTGCGCGGCAGCTTCGGCCGCGACGATTACACCGGCCTGACGCAGATCGTCGGCGCGGAGGTCCGCCGCGACCTCGGCGCACACGTCGACCTCGGGCTTCAAGGCTCGATCCAGCACGGCATCACCAGCCGCACGCTGGCGTTCAGCGCCGGCCCGAACATCGGCGTGTCGCCTGTCCGCGACCTGTGGATCAGCGCGGGCTACAACGTCAGCGGCTATCGCGACCGCGATTTCGCGCAGGACCGCTACACCCGCCGCGGCCCGTTCGTGACGCTGCGGCTGAAGCTGGACCGCAACGCCGCGCCGCGGTGACCTTGCCTACGACAGCAAGGCGCGCACCTGCGCCGCCAGCGTAAGCGGTTCGAAAGGCTTGACGATCACGCCCACCGCCCCGGCCGCGCGCAACGCCGCCAGCTCGTGCTCACGGCTATGCGCGGTCATGAAGATCACCGGCAATCCCGGCGCGATCCGGCGCAGCGCGGCCAGCAGCGCCGGGCCGTCCATCCGCGGCATCGCCACGTCCAGCAGCGCCGCGTCGAACGCCGATCCCGCCTCCGCCGCTGCGAGCGCCTCCTCCGGCGAGCCGACCGCGACCATCGCGATCGCCGGGTCCAGCGTCAGCGACAGTGTCACGATCGTGCGGATGTCGGGGTCGTCATCGACGAACAGCAGGCGGAGCGAACCGGTCATCGCCGCTCGCCCAGATCGCGCAGCACCAACCGGACGGTCTCGACGATCGCCGCCAGATCGTGCCGCCCCTTGACCATGATCGCGCTCGCCCGTCGTGCGATCGCCGCCGGCACCTCAGCATCGGCGAGCAGGATCAGAGGGATAGGCCGTCCGCCGCGATCGACCAATTCGGGCAGCAATGCCGCGGCCTGGCCGTCGGGCAGGGATGGATCGAGCAACACCAGTGCCGGCTGCCGCTCGCGCAAGCCGATGCGGGCCTCGTCTGCTCCACGGGCGCAGACCGTGGCGGCGACATCCTCCAGCGCCACGGCCATCTCCTCGCAAAGCTGGTGGTCGTCATCGACGTGCAGGATCAGCGGCAGTCCCTCCGTCCGCTCCGCCACACCGGCACCCGTCGGCAACAGGGGCAGGTCGAACGCAAAGCAGGTCCCGCCACCCACGCGATCCTCGAACCAGATCGTGCCATCCATCCGCCGGACGATCTCGCGCGCGATCGCCAGTCCCAACCCGGTCCCGCCCGAGGCGCGCTGCGATTGGAAGCGATCGAACAGGCGCGAGCGCAGGTTGGCCGGCACGCCCGGGCCCTGATCGTCGACGCTGACCCGCGCCCGCCCCATCGCCAACTCGGTCCGTACCGTGACGGTATCGCCCCGCGCCGACGCATGAATGGCGTTCGACAACAAATTCGTCACCACCTGCAGCAATCGCCCGGCATCGCCCGCCACCATCACCGGCGCGGGTGCGACCATATCGACCAACGTTACGTCGTGCCGACGCGCCACCCCTTCGCCGTCGAGCGCGGCTTGCGCGGTGATCGTGCGCAGGTCGAGCGGTACGCGCGCGATCGTCAACTGACCGCTCTCGATCCGGTCGATGTCGAGCATGTCGTTGATAAGCCGGATCAGCCGCCGCGCATTGTTGTCGGCAATCGCGATCAGGCGTTCCGCCTTCGCCGGCCATTCTCCGCCCGCTCCGCCCGCCCGCAGCAGCGCCAGCGACCCGACGACCGAGGTGAGCGGCGTCCGCAATTCGTGGCTGACGGTCGAGATCAATTCGTCCTTGGCGCGCGCGATCCGCAACCGGTCGGATGCGTCGCGCAACGAAAGGACGAGCCGGTCGCCATCCGGCCCGTGCATCACCCCGATCGCCACGTCGACCGGCACCTCGCGTCCGTCGCGGCGCCGCGCGACCTGATCGGGGAACACGCCGCGCGCCGATCCCGCGCCGAACCGAGCGCGCAGGTCTGCGCCGCCCGCGCGCGGGGGGAGGATCGTGGCCAGATCACGACCGTCCAGTTCCGCCGCGGTATAGCCGAGCAGGTCGTAACCGGCGGCGTTGATCGTCTCGATCGTCCCGCTGGTCGTGACGATCAGCAGCGTGTCGGTGGTGCTCGCGAGGATCGCCGCATGACGGGCGGCCGCTTCCTGCGCCGATCGGGCCGCGGCATGACGTTGCGACTGCGAGCGCCACAACGCCATGACGATTCCCAGGAGTATCAGGCTGACGAGCGCGCCGACCACCTGGAGCAATCGGTGACTGTCGTCGCGATGCTGACGGAACGAGGCCGAACGCTCGGCGCTGCGTTCCCGTTCGGTCGCGGCGGCGCGCGCCACTGCATCCCGCAGCCCGTCCATGATGCGTTTGCCGTGCCCCGATGCGACCTCGCGCCGCACCGCCCCGCGCCGGCCGTGGTCGAACAGCGCAATCGTATCGTCCAGTTCCGCAAATTTCGCCGCGATCGCCGGGCGCAGCGAGCGGCCGACCGGTCCCGCCTCGACCAAAAGCCGCGCCGCCTCCGCGCGTGCTGGGGCATAAGGTGCGAGGAACGCACGATCTTCCGTCAGCAACAGCCCGCGCTGCGCGGTTTCGGCATCCTTTACCGCCGACAGCAGCAGCAACAGCGCCCGTTCACGCTGGAACGAACGTGCCGCCTCCGCCTGCGCCTCCAACGATCGCGCATGTTCGACACCGGTCCAGCCGATCAGCGCCGCCAGGATTGCCGGCGTCAACGTCGCGATCAGAATGAAGCGCCACCGCGACGGCGGACCGAGTGGCGCGGCGCTCACGGCTCCGTACGGCCGATCAACGACCGGGCGGCGAGCAGCGCCTGTGCGCGATTGCTGACGCCCAGCTTGCGGAAAATCGCGGTCAGATGCGCCTTGATCGTCGCCTCGGTCACGCCGAGGTCGCGCGCGATCTGCTTGTTCGCGCGTCCGTCCGCCAGCGCCAGCAACACCCCGCGCTGCGCATTGGACAAGGACGTCAACCGCGCGAGCAGATCGTCCAGCTCCACCGCGCCGCCCGTCGCACCCGGCGGGAAGATCCGCTGCCCGCCGTCGACGCGTCGCAACCGGTCGGCGAGATCGTCGAGCGGCAGACTTTTAAACAGATAGCCCGCCGCCCCGACCGCGCGCGCAGCCTCCACCAGCCGCGGCTCCTCGCTGGCGGTGACCACGACGATCGGCGTCGTGGGGGCGTACATCTGCAAGGTCAGCAAGCCGGAGAAGCCACGCGCGTCCGGCAAGTGGAAGTCGAGCAAGATCATCCGCAACGGCGTCCGTTGCGCCAGCGTCCGCGCCTCCGCAATCGATCCCGCTGCCATGATCGACACGCCGGGCAGCGCTGCCCGGGCCGCCATCGCCAGCCCCTCGCGAGTCAGCGGATGGTCGTCGGCGATCAAGGCGCGCCCTCCGAGCCTGCGTTCGTCTTCTGCCATGCCGTTGTGGTTGCAGTTGTTATCGCTATCGAAGATTGCGACCCGTTCGCCGGCTGTCCAGTGGCGATTGCCACCAAAGTACAACTATCATAGCAACATAGGCCAAGATGCTTGTACTGATTGACACCATTGCGGATGGTATCGCCGATCTACCCGCCATCGCCGTGCGACACGGCTGGCCGCATCGGTCCTGCGCTGCCGCCGATGTCGTCGCGACCGGAGACGACATCCTGCTCCACGCGGCGGATGGTGTTAACGCGTCGGACACCGCCCGCCTGCTGCTCGCAAGCGCTGCGCCGACCATCGCGCTGGCATCGGCGGACTGGATCGCGACGACCGACTGGAGCGCGCACGGCTATGTCGCCGCCGTCGATCGCAATCGGCTCGCGGCGGACCTGCCAGGGAACGTCACCGACTGGAGCCATGCGGCACGGCTCGCCACGATCGACCGGCTTGCCGGAACGTTCGGCAAGGCGCCGGTCGCGCGGCTCCTGGATGGCTTGCGTGGCGCATTGGAGCAGATGCTCGATGCCCCGCATGACATGCGACTCACGGCCGCGGCGCATCGCATCGCCGGCCTGGCCGGGACACTCGGCTTTGCGGCGCTGGGGCGGCATTGGCTGCGCGTCGCCGAGTACGGACACGCCCCCGATGCCGCCACCCGCCGCGCGACCGCCCATGCGCTCCTCACGCTCGATCGCGCAGAGAACGTTTAGCTTAACAGTATCTTAGCCCTTCTCGCCGTAACGTCGCGACCTGCCATGTCCCGCGCCATCCCGTCACCATCGTCGAACCTGTGGCGCGCGCTCCTGCTCACGTTGGCCGTGCTGATGGGCACGATCGGCGCGACGCCGGCGATGGCGGCCGCGTGCACCGCCACCACGCTGACCACGACCGATCTCGGCAGCTTCTCACCCTCGGCCATCGCCACCTCCGGTGCGGTGCCGGCGCTGCGCAGCCGTGCCGGGCTCGTCTGCACGCCGGGCCTGCTGAAGGTGCTGAGCGGAAATTACATCAAGGCGACGTTCCAGAGCCGCAACGCCTTGAAGCTGGCTTCCGCCACCGCTGGCGCGCCGACGCTCTCTTATGTGCTCTCGGCCGACCCCAACAACACCGTGCCGATCGCACAGAACGGCACGATCGATTATATGCAGGGCGATCTGCTGAACCTGCTCGGGTTGCTGGGCGGCACCTCCGCCGACCTGCCGTTCTTCGTCCGCCCCCTCGCCACCGCCGCCTTGCCCGAGGGTGTCTATACCGATCGCCTGACGATCAAATGGGACTGGTATCTCTGCCAGGGTATCGGTGCGCTCGGTGCATGTATCCTGGGATTGGAGAAGGACACCGCCACCACCGTGGTCGACATCACGTTGACCGTCGCCGCACGCAAACTGGTGCTCACCGCCAGCAGTCGCACCACCTGGGATCCGGTGAACGGCAGCACCTTCCCCAAGGCGGTACCGGGCGGCAAGCGCCGCGTCAGCGTTCAGCTCAACAACCCCGACATCGTCGCAACCGACGGCAACGTCACGGTCGTGATGCCGATCGCACCGCGCCAGACGCTTGCGCTCGACGGCGACGGTATCTCCGCCGGGCTCGTCACCTTCACCGTCACGCCATCGGGCGGCGCAGTGGCGCTTGCTTACGACGGGCCGGCAAGCGCGAGCGACGACGTGGACTTTTCCGCCGATCAGGGGCTGACGTGGAATTACATCCCCGGTCCCGGCTCCGTGCTGGCGAATGCGGTCCGCTTCCGCCCGCGCGGCCGCGTACCGGCGGGTACGACACTGGACTTCTCCGTTCCGGTGACGGTGCGATAGTCGGATACGCCGTCGCACCACGACGAGCGACCGCGACATGCTACACGATCAGACGATATAACGCTGCCCCGTGAACGGGCAGTTCCGCCGCGATCCGCCCCTCCGCCTGACCCACGTCACGCCCGGTCCACAGATCGCGAACGCGAACGCGCCCGGTGATACCGAGTTGATCGAGCCCGATCGCGACCTCCCGCGGCTTCTTCCCGGGGTTCAGCTTGTCGCCGGGATGGAATAGCGCGACGTAACGGTCCTCCGATCCTTCCGCGCGGGCGGACCAGATCCTGGTACCCCATTGCACGTCGTGCGCGCGATTGTCGGTCGAATGCTGATTGACCGCAAGAACCTCACGATTGGTCAAGAGCGCCAGGGTCGGCGCGTCGAGGTGGCGCAGGTCGCCACCCATGATCAGCGGTGAACGGGCGATCGCCCACAGCGTCATCAGCGTACGCTGCTCGTCGGGGGTGAACCGGGTATCGCGTTCGCCCAATGCCAGCCGGCCGAGCGGCAGCATGTCGGCATCCGGCCACGCGCCCGGCCGACGGTAAGGCGTCCAATTTTCGAGCCGTGCGAACTGCGCCTCCAGCATCGGCCATTCGTCCCACAGATCGTCGGCGATGCGCCACATCTGGGCGTGGCGAGACACGTGAGCGCCCTGATGCAGCGGCGCCTCTCCCGGCGAACAGCTAAGGATGATCGGCCGCCCGCAGCGCATGATCGCGGCATGGATCGCCTCCACTTCCGCCGCCCGCGTATCGTAGGGATAGCTGAGATCGTCCACCTTGATGAAGTCGAGCCCCCAGGAAGCATAGAGGCGAAAGACGCTGTTGTAATAGGCCTGCGCCCCCGGCTTCGACATGTCCACGCCCCACATATCGGGATTCCAGTGACAGGGGTTGTTGCGATCGGCGATGTCCGCCGCCCGGTAGGGCGTGCCTTCGATGGGCAGGTTGCGCTCCACCGCCAGCCGCGGAATGCCGCGCATCAGGTGGACGCCGAATTTCAGGCCCAGCGCGTGGATACGATCGGCCAGCGGCCTGAAGCCCATGCCACCGCGGCTCGACGGAAAGCGATTGGGCGCCGGAAGGAGCCGGCCGTATGCGTCGAGGGTCGGCTGAGGCGTGGCGCTATAGTCATAGCTCGACGCCTTGGGTTCGTACCATTGAATGTCGATCGTGAAGATGTCGTAGCCGAACGGAAGCAGCTTGGCAGCCATGATGCCCGCCGTTTCCAGTGCCTGCGCCTCGTTGATCGTCGTGGCGAAACTGTTCCAGCTATTCCAGCCCATCGGTGGGCGCAATGCGAGCGTCGAACCTGTCGCCGCCAACGCAGCGTGAGACGTCGCCATTGCCGCCACGCCCGCTGCTGTTCCGCCAACCAGCGCCTCGCGCCGGCTGATGTTGATGGCGTCCATGTATCCCTCCCCTTCTTCCGGCGATGCACGAATCGAAAGAAGTCGCCGTTGATGTCCAACAAGTTAGTGGGGCACCCAGGACGCAGGAAAGCAGATAATTTCGTTAGTTATCAAAGGAATGAAATTATTATGCGAAATTTATGCGTCGTTATTGCCTAAGATAACTCGGACATATATGATCTTGTCGGCGTCGAGATAGTCGAGCCAACAAGGAGGGGGTTTATGAAAGCTGCATTGCTTTGCGGCGCGGTGTTCTTCGCCTGCGTTTCGTCGTCTGCACTAGCACAATCCAACGCGAATTCAGTGGCAGACACCGGCACGCCGCTGGCCGACACGCCCGCGCAGGTGCAGGCACCGTCGGAACAGGCGGCTGCGGACGATATCGTGGTCACCGGTATCCGCAGCAGCCTTCGCTCATCTGTGGCAACGAAGCGCAACGCCGAAAACATCGTCGATTCCATCTCCGCCGAAGACACCGGCAAATTCCCCGACAACAACGTCGCCGAATCGCTTCAGCGGATCACCGGCGTCGCGATCGACCGTTCGGGCGGTGAAGGTCAGTTCATCACGGTTCGTGGGCTCGGGCCGGAGTTCAACACTGTCCTCGTCAACGGGCGCATCATGGCGACCGACAACGACGGCCGTGAGTTCTCTTTCGACGTTCTCTCATCGAACATGATTCAGCGCACCGACGTCTACAAGTCGTCGCTGCCACAATTGCAGGAAGGCGGCATCGGCGCGACCGTCAATGTCGTCACGGCACGCCCGCTCGACGGCAAGTCGGGCCTGCATGTCGCCGCAGCGGCAGGCGGCATCTACGACGGCCTCGCCAAGAAGCTGAGCCCGGACGTGTCGGGCGTCATCAGTTGGACGAACGAGGACAAGACCTTCGGCGCCTTGCTGTCGGCATCCTATACCGACCGCAAGAGCCAGCGCGACTTCGTCGATCTCAACGGCTGGATCTTTGGCCCAGAAGGATTGATCAACGGCTCGGCCAGCTCGACCGGGCTGGGCGCATCGTCGCTCGTCACGCGCGACGGTATCCACACCCCGCGCAACCTGAACTTCAACCGCGAAGCCAACGATCGCGAGCGCATTAACGTATCAGGTTCGATCCAGTCGCAAATCAACGACAACCTGCTGCTGACCGTCGACGGCCTCTACTCGCGCTTCAACGTCACCAGCACGAACCGCTTCTTCGGTATTTTCTACACGCCGCGCTTCATCGGCCTAACGACCGATGCCAACGGCACCGTAACTGGCTTCAACCGCCCGGGCTCGCAGTTCCTTGCGGCCAATCCCGCGCTGACCGACCCGTCGTTGAAGGACGATCGCGTGACGCTGTCGCAGAACGACAACATCGTGACCGGGCAGAAGCGCAAGACGGAGAGCTTCCAGATCGGGACCAACCTGGCCTGGGACGTCAGCGACCGGATGCAGCTGAAGTTCGACGCCTCGGCGACGCAGGCGACGCGCAACCAGCCGCGGTACTTCCTCGTCGTCGGCTCGCTCGCGCAGACCTCGCCGCGTTTCGATCTGACGCCCGAAAACGATCTGCCGACCGCATCGAACCTCGGCCCGATCACCGATGCCAGCCTGATGCGGGCGCACTACGGCCTGAACGAGTTCGTGCGCGTCAAGGACAAGGGGCTCGAGTTCCACGCCGACGGCACGTACAAGGTCGACAGCGGGATCGTTAAGTCGCTGATGTTCGGCGCGGCCTACAATCAACGCCGCAAGACCCGCACGCTGGCCGACAATGCGGATTCGGTCTGCACCTATTGCGGCTATGACGTGCCGATCCCGACCAATCTGGTCACGCCCTACACGCTGGATGGCTTCCTGACGAAGGCGTCGGGCAGCGACAAGGTGCCCAGCAAGTTCTTCACCTTCGATCCGGCGGCGGTGTTTGCCTATATCTCCCAACCGTCGGTGCTCGCCACGCCGCGGCAAGGACGTACCGCAGCGCAGCAGGCCGCCGAGGCGGCACGCGTGCAGGCGCTGGCAGGTGGACCATACGGCCTGCGTGCTCGTCCCGCACAGACGCTCGACGTGCAGGAGAAGGTCGTTGCCGGCTACGTCAACGCCAACTTCGGCGGGGACAATTGGTCGGGCAATGTCGGCGCGCGCTTCATTGACACCCGCGTCACCTCGCGCGGGTTCGGGCAGCAGGTGGTCAGCATCTTCGTCAATCCCGGCGACGACAATCTGAACTTCACCTTCGGCGCGCCCCAGGCGATCAAGGTCGACAACCACTATTCCGACCTTCTGCCCTCCGCGAACCTCAAATATGAGCTGACGTCGCGGATGTTCCTGCGCGCTGCGGTATCGAAGACCGTCACGCGCCCGACGCTGACGTCTCTTGGTGTCGACAACAGCTATTCGGGACGGATCACCGCGGCGACGTCAGGAGGCGGGAACCCGCTGCTCAAGCCGTTCCGGTCCACCAATTACGACCTGTCGTACGAATATTATCTCAACGACATCAGCTATGTCAGCGTGTCGGGCTTCTACAAGTCCTTCACGAACTTCCTCGAAAGCCAGACGCTGCCGGTCGCCTTCGCGGGCTACACCTTCCAGGACACGCGTACCCGCAACGGGCAGACCGGTTCGATCGCCGGTGTCGAGATCGGCGGCCAATATGCCCTCGACAAGCTGCCCGGCGCGCTGTCCGGACTCGGGGTCGCGGGCAATTACACCTACGTGACCAGCAGCGTCGATCGGGGCAGCAGCTCCAGCAACACGCAATGCGGCTACAACGGTCTGTCGCCGCATTCGGCCAACGGCAGCGTGTTCTACGAGAAGTTCGGCGTTCAGGCGCGCGTCTCGTACAATTGGCGGTCGTCGTTCCTGCGGCAGTGCTTCGGGGCGGCGTCGCGGCCTGAAAACCGCGCCGCTTACGGTCAGCTCGATGCCAGCCTTGCGTATGACATCACGCCGGAGCTGCAGGTGTATGCACAGGGGGTGAACCTCACCAGCGCTTATGTTCACGACTATTCCGTGCTCGAGGAGCGGTTCCTGCTGCTCCAGAACACCGGCGCCCGTTACCTGTTCGGCGTTCGGGCGCGCTTCTGACGACCTCCCCTTCCCTCCCCGGCGCCCGCCGGGGAGGCTTTTTTTTTTCTTCAAGGCGACCTTCGAAGGCTTATTGTAGCTCCGGCAGGTCCTGCTCGGTGAGCGTTTCGAAGGAAGATCGCGCCTGACGTTTGTAGCGATGGCTCAGGTAAGGCTCAGCTCGCCCCTCTTGCACGCAAGAAGACGGTGCCATGCGCCGGGACGGTGAACGAACGCGCGGACGGATCAATGTCGGTCGCCCGCCATATGTCCCGGAGGCCGCCGATGCGCGTCAGGCCGATTTCGTCGGGCGCCAGCGTCATCGTGACGGGCTCCGTGCCGCGATTGAACAGCGCGATCGCCATCCCCCCGTCCGAGAGCCGCTTGGTCCAGATCTCCTGCCGCCCCGACACGATCGCTGCCTTGCCCTGTACGCCCGCCGGGTCCTGATCGATCGCGATCGCGTCGCGGTTCGACAGCAGCGCCAGCGCCGCCGGGCTCGTCGTGCGCAGGTCGTGCCCCATCATCAGCGGCGCCGCCGACATCGCCCACAGGGTCATGTGCGTGCGATATTCGTCGTCGCTCATCCCGCCATTGCCGATCTCCAGCATGTCGGGATCGTTCCACCCGCCCGGACCGGCATGGCCGAAGCGCGGGTTCCGCTCGAAGCCGATCTCGCTCATCTTTGCATAATCGTCGGTGATGTCGCCGGTGGTGCGCCATAGATGGCCGCCGACCGATCGCCCCCATGATGCGACATCGAACCGCCCGTATTCGCACAAGGAATAGATGATCGGACGCCCGGTGGCCTTCAGCGCGGCCCCCATCTGGTAATAGGTACGCCGAACGGTGTCGGCGTCGGCATGTTGCCACTCGCCCGAACAGAGATCGTATTTGAGATAGTCGACGCCCCACCGCGCGAAGGTCCGCGCATCCTGCTCGACATGGCCGTAACTGCCCGCGTAGCCGGCGCAGGTCTTCAAGCCCGGCGAACTGTAGATGCCGAGCTTCAGCCCGCGCGCATGGACGTAATCGGCCAGCGCCTTCATGTCAGGAAACTTGGCATTGGGACGCAGTTCGCCGTCCGCCCCGCGTTCGCCCTGCCAACCGTCGTCGATGTTGACGTAGCGATAGCCGGCGTCGCGCAAGCCGCTCGACACCATGGCGTCCGCCATCGCACGGATCGTGCGGTCGTCGATCTTCTCGGCGAACTTGTTCCAGCTACTCCACCCCATCGGCGGCGTCGCGGCAAGGCCGTCGGGCGCGATCGTGCCCAGCGGCGGCAGCGGCACCTCACGATGCGCCAGCGCTGCGGCGCGAGCCGCGCCGACCGGCTTCCCAGTCTGCCGCACCTCCGAGAACCACACCCCGCCGGTCAGCACGACCCCCGCCGGCGTCAGCCGCGCGGTCCAGCGTCGAACGGGCGCATCGGGCGTATTGATGTTGCGGATGTCGAAGCTGACCTCGTTGCCGCTCCGCACGATATTGCGCATCGGCATCGTCCCGTACCAGTCGGAGGTAAGCTGGCCTTCCCATCCGCCGCGCGTGTGCGTCAGTTCGAGCAGCCGCACGCCGGGCCGCGGTTCGCGCTGATCGAACGCCACGCGCAACGTCCCGCCGGTCGCCGGCAGCACCGTCGTGGCCCCACGCGCCAAGGCGGGGAGCGACGCCAGCCCCGCGACCAGCAGCGCGAACGCGATCGAATATCTGTGCATCATGCCTCTCCGTTGGGCCGACGACGTGCCGCGCCTCGACAGAATCGTTTGCCAATCCGCTAATATCGTATACGGTTTATGTCCGAGTAATGAAGAACATCAAGAGGAGGATTCTGATGCCGGCCCTCACCCGCCGCTCGCTGATGACCGGGAGCGCCGCGCTGGCGATGGCGACCGCCGTGCCGCGGGCATTGCACGCCGCCTCCCGTGCTCGCCTGCCGGCGCACGCCGCGCCGCTGCCGCTCTCGGACGTGCGACTGTCGGCGTCCGATTTCGCGACCGCGGTGGAGGCCGATCGCAGCTATCTGCTCGAACTCAGCGCCGACCGGCTGCTCCACAATTTCCGCAAATATGCCGGGCTGGAGCCCAAGGGGGAGATCTACGGCGGTTGGGAGAGTGACTCGCTCGCCGGCCACACGCTCGGCCATTATCTGACCGCGCTGGTGCTGATGCATCAGCAGACCGGCGACGCCGAATGCCGCCGCCGCGCCGACTATATCGTCGCCGAACTGGCCGAAGCGCAGGCGAAGCGCGGCACCGGCTATGTCGGCGCGCTCGGCCGAAAGCGGAAGGGCGAGAGCGCGATCGTCGATGGCGAGGAAATCTTCCCCGAGGTGATGCGCGGCGAGATCCGCTCGGGCGGGTTCGACCTCAACGGCTCGTGGTCGCCGCTCTACACGGTGCACAAACTGTTCGCCGGGCTGCTCGACGTCCATGCCGGCTGGAGCAATGCGCAGGCGCTGACCGTGGTACTCGGGCTCGCGACCTATTTCGAGCGCGTGTTCGCTGCGCTCAACGACGAGCAGATGCAGCAGGTGCTGGGCTGCGAATATGGCGGGCTCAACGAAAGCTACGCAGAACTCTATGCGCGCACGAAGGACCCGCGCTGGCTGGCAGTCGCGCGGCGCATCTACGATCGCCGCGTGCTCGATCCGTTGGCCAATCAGGAGGACAAGCTCGCCGGCTTCCATGCCAATACGCAGGTGCCGAAGCTGGTCGGGCTGGCGCGGCTGTACGAGCTAACCGGCGATCAGCGGTATCGCACCGCCGCGCAATTCTTCTGGGACCGCGTGACCAAGCACCACAGCTACGTCATCGGCGGCAATGCCGATCGCGAGTATTTCTTCGGCCCGGACCGGATCGCGCGCAATCTGAGCGAGGCGACCTGCGAGCATTGCAACACCTACAACATGCTCAAACTGTCGCGGCAGTTGTTCGCGCAGACCCCGGACGGCACCTATTTCGACTATTACGAGCGCGCGCACCTCAACCACACGCTGTCCCAGATCAACCCACGCACGCGCGGCTTCACCTATTTCACCCCGATGCTGTCGGGGGCGGCGCGCGACCATGCGCCGGCCGGTCAGGAAGGCTTCGTCTGTTGCGGCGGCAGCGGGATGGAGGCGCACGCCAAGCACGGTGACTCGATCTTCTGGGAGGGCGACGGCATGTTGCTGGTCAACCTCTACATCCCCGCGCAGGCGCAATGGCGCGCACGCGCCGCGACGCTGACCTTGGCGACCGGCTATCCTTACGAGCCCGAAGCGCGGCTGACCTTCGCGACGCTCGGCAAGCGCGGACGCTTCCCGGTCGCGCTGCGCGTGCCCGCATGGGCGGCAGCCCGCGAGCAGATCACCGTCAACGGCGAACCGGTCACCGCCGAGCACGCCGGCGGCTATGCGATCGTCGAGCGCCGCTGGAAGGCGGGCGACACGCTCGCGATCACGCTCCCGCTGGAGCTGCGCACCGAGGCCGCACAGGGCGGCGGGCCGGTCGCAATCCTGCGCGGCCCGCTGGTGCTCGCAGCCGACATGGGGCCGGCGGAGACGCCGTGGCAGGGCGTCGAGCCGGCGCTGGTCGGCGACAACGTGCTCGCCGCCTTCACGCCCGTCGTCGGCGCGGCGGGAACCTTCGCCACCAAGGGGGTCGGCCGCCCCGGCGACCTGACCTTCGTCCCCTTCTACCGCCAGTACGAACGCCGCAGCGCGGTCTATTTCCGAGAGTTCACCGAGGGCGAATGGCGCAAGGAGGAAGCCGCCTTCCGCGCCGAACAGGCGCGGCAGCAGGACGTCGCCGCACGCTCGATCGACGTCATGCATTTCGGCGAGATGCAGCCCGAACGCGACCACAATCTCGAAAGCGAGCAATCGTGGCCGGTCAGCTATCGCGGCCGCAATGGTCGCGACGTGCGCTCGGGCGGCTATATGGCGTTCACGCTCAAGGCGCGGCCCGGGCCGCTGGTGCTGCAGGCGACCTATTGGGGCGACGACAGCAACCGCGGCTTCGACATTCTGGTCGACGACGTGAAGGTCGCCAGCGAATTGCTGAAGGGCAGCGCGCCCGGCCGCTTCATCGACATCGACTATCCGCTGCCGCAGGCGTTGACGCGCGGCAAGTCGTCACTGCGCGTCCGCGTGGTGCCACATCAGGGGCAGACCGCCGGCCCGATTTTCGGGGCGCGGCTGCTGGCCGAAAAGGAGGTCGCAAAGTGAACCGCTTCCTCCTCGCCGCCGCGCTCGCCGCAATCCCTGCCGCGCTGCTCGCGCAGGATGGTTTCCCCGTCGTCGCGCCGGGCAACCCGATCCTCGCCGACGGCCGCTATTATTCGACCGATCCTGCGCCGTTCGTCGATGGCGACACCTTGTGGATCCTCGCCGGCCGCGACGAGGCGCCGCCGAACGTCAACGACTTCATCATGAACGAATGGCAGTTGCTGTCGACGAAAGACCCCGCGTCGGGTCACTGGCGGCACTATCCGTCGATCGCGCGGCCGGAGGCGGTGTTCGCCTGGGCGGAGCCCGGCCGCGCCTATGCGGGGCAGATCGTCAAAGGCTTCGACGGCCGCTATTACCTGTATGCGCCGGTGCTGGAGCGGAACAGCGACGCGCCGGATCGGTTCGCGATCGGCGTCGCGGTCGCCGACCGGATCACCGGACCGTGGCGCGACGCGCATCCGTCCGGCCCGATCATCTCGCAGCGCGTCGGCGTTCCCAACACCATCCAGAATATCGACCCCACCGTGCTGATCGACGACGACCAGCGCGTCTATCTCTATTGGGGCACCTTCGGACAATTGCGCGGCGTCGAGCTGGCGCGGGACATGCTGACGCCGAAAGGCCAGGCGGTGACCGTGAAATCGCTGACCGGCTTTTTCGAGGCGCCGTGGCTGATGAAGCGCAAGGGCACCTATTACATGCTCTATGCGGGTAACAATGCCGGGCCGAATTCCGCCTGCACCCCTGCGGTCTATCATGCCTGCATCGCCTATGGCAGCGCGCCCTCGCCGCTCGGGCCGTGGACCTATCGCGGGGTCGTGCTGCCGCCGGTCAGTTCCACCACCGACCATTCCGGCGCGGTCGAGTTCAAGGGCCAGTGGTATCTCACCTACCACACCGCCGATGCGGTCGGCGGCGGTCATTTCCGCCGCAGCGTCGCGATCGACCGGATGGCGTGGGACGACAGCGTCACCCCCGCCGCGATCCGCCCGATCACGCCCACGCGTCGCCCGCGACCACCGGCTGCCCCCACCCGCAACATCGCCGCCGCCGCCCACGCCGCCGCGTCGAACGAGCCGATCCCGCTGCAATATTGGATCAAGTCGCTCAACGACGGCATCGTCAAGGACAACCCGCTTCCCCCCGACCTGTGGGGTAGCTGGTCACCGGACAATCCGCCGCAGCAATGGATCGAATATCGCTGGCCGACGCCGGTGACGCTGGAGGGCAGCCGCATCCGCTTCTGGGGCGACCATCCCGCCGGCGCGAACGAGGGCGTCGCCCCGCCACGCGCCTGGCATCTCGAATATTGGCAGAACGGATGGAAACCCGTGCCCGGCGCCAGCGGCTATGGCGCCGGCGTCGACGGCTGGCAGGCGATACGCTTCCCGCCGATCACCACACGCTGCCTGCGCGCGGTGTTCGACGCCTCCGGCCGCGCCGGCAAATATGCCGGCGTCGCGGTGCAGGAATGGGAAGCGCTTGCGCCGCGTGCGTCGGTGCCGGCCAAGGCCAAGCCGCCTGTCGCGCCTGCCTGCGATCGCTCCGCCGGCTAGCCTCAGCGAAAGGCGAAGACCGTCGCCGCTCCCGAGGGGTGGAGCTTGGGAAATGCCTTCACCCCGGCAGGCTGCTCCGTGCCCTGTGAACCGGCACCTGCCTCCACGGCTCGCACGGACCGCATGACGCGGCGAACGCCGGGGAACGACCCGGCGTCTTGAATCACAGCAGGGGTGTCAGATCGGACATCGACACCGACAATCGCCGCGAATGTTGGTCTCCCCCTTAGATCGTTGATAAGGAAATTCCGTGCTCGCCCGCGTACGGCGCGGGTGGCGTGCGTCGCAACGGCGGGCGCATGGGGGAGAATCGGATTGCCTTCTTCTGCGACGGACGATGCCCTCACCGGCACCAGCGGGCTCGACGATGTGCTCGGCGGCGGGTTGCAGCGCGCACGAACGTTCCTTCTCGAAGGCAGTCCGGGCACCGGCAAGACGACGGTCGCGCTTCAGTTTCTGGTAACCGGTGCGGCGGCGGGCGAACGCTGCCTGTACGTCACGCTGTCCGAGACCGAGGACGAACTGCGGGCGACGGCGAAGGCGCACGACTGGGACCTGTCCGGCGTCGACCTCTATGAGTTGATCCCGCCGGAAAACCTGCTCGACGACGACCAGCAACAAAGCCTGCTCTACTCTTCCGATCTCGAGCTGGGTGAAACCACCAAGCGCATCTTCGAGGCGTTCGAGCGGACCAGGCCCGAGCGCGTCGTGATCGACAGCCTGTCCGAGATCCGGCTGCTCGCGCAAAGTTCGCTACGCTACCGACGCCAGATCCTGGCGCTGAAACACTATTTCGCGAAGAGCCACGCGACGGTGCTGATGCTGGACGACCTCACCACCGACACGAACGACAAGACGGTTCATTCGGTGGCACATGGCGTGATCCGGCTGGAGGAGCTTGCGCCCGAATATGGCGCGGAGCGGCGACGGCTGCGCATCATCAAATATCGCGGCCGGCGGTTTCGTGGCGGCTACCACGACGCGACGATCGAAACCGGCGGCCTTCACGTCTATCCGCGCCTGATCTCGTCGGAACATCGCACCAGCTTCGCTCGCGAGGTGGTGACCACCGCGTCGGCGGAGCTGAACCAGTTGCTCGGCGGCGGGATCGAGCGCGGGTCGAGCGTGCTGGTGCTGGGACCGGCCGGGACGGGCAAGAGTTCGATCGCCCTCAACTTCATCCAGACCGCCGTCACGCGCGGCGAAAGCGCGGTCATGTTCGTCTTCGACGAGGAGATCGGCCTGCTGATCCAGCGCGCGCTGGGGCTGGGCGTCGATCTTCAGGCGATGATCGATGACGGCAAGCTGGTGCTGCAACAGGTGGATGCCGCCGAACTGTCGCCCGGCCAATTCTCCGCCAAGGTGCGTCACTCCGTCGAGGGATATGGCGCCCGCACCGTCGTCATCGACAGCCTGAACGGTTATCAGGCAGCCATGCCCGGCGAACAGGCGTTGGTGCTGCACATGCACGAACTGTTGCAATATCTGAACCGGCAGGGCGCGACGACCTTTCTGACCGTCGCGCAACAGGGGCTGATCGGCGACATGAAGACCCCGGTCGACCTGACCTACCTGGCCGACACGGTCATTTTGCTGCGCTATTTCGAGGCGCTGGGCCAGGTGCGCCGCGCCATCTCCATCGCCAAGAAGCGCACCGGCCCGCACGAAAATACGATCCGCGAGCTCCAGATCGGCGGCAGCGGCATCACGCTGGGCGCACCGCTGACGAAGTTTCAGGGGGTTTTGCGCGGCGTGCCCACGCTGCACGGCGCGAGCGATCTTCTGGACCGTGACGGGGCGTGAAGCGGACGACCGTCTCGGAACGGGCGCTCGTCCTCGCGCCGCGCGGCCGCGACGCCGCGCTGGCGAGCGAGATGCTGGCCGAGGCGCATCTCGAAGCGACCATCTGCTCCTCGCTTGCGCATCTGGTCGCCGAGCTTGACCGGGGCGCCGCACTGGTCGTGGTCACCGAGGAAGCGATCGCGACCGCCGACCTGTCCGCCGTGTCGGCGTGGCTGGCCAGCCAGGAGGAATGGTCCGACCTGCCCTTCATCCTGCTGACCCGCCGCGGCGGCGGGCTGGAGCGCAATCCGGCGGCGGCCCGGCACCTGGAGGTGCTGGGCAACGTCACCTTCCTGGAACGGCCCTTCCACCCGACGACGCTGATCAGCATCGTGCGCTCCGCGATTCGCGCCCGCCGCCGCCAGTATGACGCACGCGCGCGGTTGATCGCCTTGCAGGAAAGCGAGGCACGCTACCGCACGCTGTTCGAGAATATCGAAGTCGGCTTCTGCATCATCGACATGATCTTCGACGAGGCCGATTACCCGGTCGACTATCGTTTCGTCGAGGCGAACCCCGCGTTCGAACATCAGGCCGGGTTCCGACCCGAAGGCCGACGGGTGCGCGAGATCGTCCCCGAGCACGAACAGCATTGGTTCGACTTCTACGGCGAGATCGCCCGCACCGGCGTTCCCGGCCGTGTCGAGGAAGGCTCCGCCACGCTGGCGCGGTGGTGGGACGTCCATGCCTTTCGCATCGGCGATCCCGGCAGCAATCGCGTCGCGGTGCTGTTCAACGACATCACCGCCCGCCGCGATGCCGAATTGCGCTTGCAGGAGATGAACCAGACGCTGGAGTCGCAGGTCGCCGCACGCTCGGCCGAACGCGATCGGCTGTGGAACCTGTCGCAGGACATGCTCGCGCGCGCCGACTTCGACGGGATGATGTCCGCGGTCAGCCCGGCGTGGCAATGGGTACTCGGATGGAGCAGCGAGGAACTGCTGTCGCGCGGCTATGCGACCTTCATGCACCCCGAAGACGAAGCGCCCACCCTCGCCGCGATCGAGGCGATGGCGCAGACCGGGCAGCCGACCCGCTTCGAAAACCGGATCGCCACCCGCGACGGCGACTGGAAATGGATCGAGTGGACCGTCGCGCCGGAACCCGGCGGTGCGAATTTCATCGCGGTGGGGCGCGATCTGAGCCACGCCAAGGCTCGCGAGGCCGAGCTTCAGGCGGCGCAGGAGGCGCTGCGGCAAAGCCAGAAGATGGAGGCGATGGGCAGCCTGACCGGCGGCGTCGCGCATGATTTCAACAATCTGCTGACGCCGATCGTCGGGTCGCTCGACCTCTTGCACCGCAAGGGGCTTGGTTCGGAGCGTGAGCGGCGGCTGATCGACGGCGCGCTGCAATCGGCCGAGCGGGCGCGGACGCTGGTCCAGCGTCTGCTGGCGTTCGCGCGGCGGCAGCCGCTGCAGGCGACGGCGGTCGACGTCCCGCATCTCATCCACGGGCTGCTCGACCTGATCGGATCGACGCTGGGGCCAACGATCGAGCTGAAGGTCGAGGAGGCGCCCGATCTGCCGCCGGCCGAGGCGGACCCGAACCAGCTCGAAATGGCGTTGTTGAACCTGGCGGTGAACGCGCGCGACGCGATGCCCGACGGCGGCACGCTCACGATCGCCGTCAGCCGCGAGTCCGTCCGCGAACCGCGCGACGGGCTGGCGCGCGGTCACTACGTCCGCGTCAGCGTGCGCGACACCGGCACCGGGATGGACGAGGAAACGCGTGCCCGCGCGGTCGAGCCGTTCTTCTCGACCAAGGGGATCGGCAAGGGCACCGGTTTGGGGCTGTCGATGGTTCATGGCCTTGCCGCGCAGCTCGGCGGTGCGCTGACGATCGACAGCGAGATCGGCAAGGGCACCGCGGTCACGCTCTGGCTGCGCATCGGTCACGATTTGCCGGAGGTCGAGCAGCGCCCGGTGCCGTTGATCGAGCGCCGCGACGCGCTCGGCATCGCGCTGCTGGTCGACGACGAGGATCTGGTGCGCATGAGCACGGCGCACATGCTGTCGGAACTCGGCTACGACGTGGTGGAGGCGGCGTCCGGCGAGGCGGCGCTCCAGCTCGTCCGCGACGGACTGACCCCCGATCTGCTCGTCACCGATCATCTGATGCCGGGAATGACCGGCGCGCAACTGGTGGCCGCACTGAGCGAACTCCGGCCATCGCTACCCTCGTTGATCGTTTCGGGCTATGCCGAGGCGGAAGGGATCGATCCTTCGGTCCCGCGCATCACCAAGCCATTCCGAAGCAGCGAACTGGCCGCGACCCTTTCGGACATCGTGCCGTAAGTCACCGCACCGCTGGGATCAGCAGCAACGCCGCGAGCGTGCGGAGACAACGGGCTTTGGTCGTAGCCGCCCCCCGCTTCGAGGCGCCTTGCTTACCCGTTCCCCGTCACCCCGCCGGCTGCGCCAGATTACCGCGCACCTGCGTCAGCAAGGTGCGCGCCGCGCCCGCCTGCGCGCCGCCCGCACGACCGATCGCTTCCAGTCGGCCGAGCGCGGCCTTGCCGTGACGCGCGCTGTCGAACAGCGCCAGCGCATTGTCGACCACGGTCGGATCGAAGTTCGTGCGCGCCGCCACGCAGACCAGATAGGACACGACATTGTCGATCCCGGCGGCGTCCAGATTCACCTTCTCCACCGCCGCCGGATCGGCCAGCGTTCGCGGATAGCGCGCGTAGAAAGCATCGCCCAGCGCTGCACCGGTCAGCCCGGTGGCATCGACCTCGGCGCAAGCGGGGAGCGGCAGGCCGGCGACGCTCGGCGCGGCGGGTGACGACATGGCGGGGGCATCCTTGATCGTGAGCAGGGCGTCATAGGCGCGCGCGCACTCCTGTATGGACGACAGGGCGCATGCGCGCTCGCGGCTGCGCGCCCAGGCGGTTCGCGCGGCGTCGCTCAAGGCGGGCGGCACGCGCCCCGGCTGCGCGACGGGCCCGCCGGTCAGCAGGTTCGCCCGAAGGCGCGTCAGCGTCATCGCACGGGTCACCGCCAGCATCCGCTCCAGCGTACCGCTGGTCGCATCCGGCGGGGCCAGCAGCGGCAGCGCCTCCAGGAACGCCGCCTGCGCCGCCTCCACCCGCGCCGCCGGTGCACCACCGTCCCGCCAGCGCGCGGACAATGCATCCTGCGTGCGGTCGATCTCCTCTTCGGCGCAGGTCTGCAACGCGACATCGATCCCGCCCGCCGCGGCGCTGCAGCGGTCGAAATCCGCCGAGGGCTGCGCCGACAGCGGCGGCTGCCCCGGTCGTGCGGGCGCTGCCGCGGCCACCGTCGTGGCGTTCGCGGTCGTCGCCGCCTGATCCGCCGGCCCCTGTCCGCAGGCTCCGACCGCCATCGTCAGCGCCAGCGCGCTCCACCGCCCTACCGTCATGCCATCAGCGTCCCGCCGTCAATTTGGCAACATCGCTAGCGCATCGCGCCGTTCCGCAACATAGCGATCGAGCAACGATTGACGGGTCTGCGCCGGCATCGCCACGTCCTTCACATAGGCGCTACGCGCATCGTAGAAGGCGTCGATGATGTCGCGCGCGCCCGATGCCCCGCCCTGCGGCAGGCTGTCGAGCGCGGTGGCGACGATCCGCGACGCGCCGGCATGTTGAACCGACATCGACCAGACCGCATCGCGCACCGCCTGCGGTTGCGTCGACAGATCCAGCCCCGCCGCCCGTGCGCGGTCGGCGACCGGGCTGTAATGCGTTCGCTCGATATAATCGTGCTGCGCCTTGAAGAAGGCAGCCGGCTGTTCGGCCGCCACCGCTTTCCACGTCTGCTCGAACGCGCCGGGCTTCGTCGGGTCCAGCCCGTCGAAACGCGTCGCCCAGGCCGCGCCCTCGTTGGCCAGAAACTTCTTCACCTGCGCCCCGCTCGAAGCCGAGCTGGTGAGCTGATACGCGCCATAGGATTTCCCGCCCGGATCGCCGATCCCGGACGACACCTTGGCCGCGGCCGCACCTTCCTGACCGGGCGCGTAGCCGGTCTCGTACTTCATCGACAGATTGCCCAATCGACCGCCGCCCATGGCGGGTGCCCCACCCGTCGGAGGCGCGGCAGCCTGCGTCCCCGCCGCCGGCTTGACATAGACGCCGATCAACACGCGCCCCCGGCCCTCCAGCCCGTTGCCGGCCGAGCCGGTGCGCGCATTCGCCGAGGCATAATCGCTCGCAAAACCGGACCCGGTGCGGATTTCGATATGCCCGTACCGCGCGTTGCGGTCGGTGGCGCCGGGTGCCGCGCCATAGACCAGCACCGCGCCTTTCGGCGCGTCATAAGGAGAGCGGATGCCGTTACCGGGGCGGTCGAGCAGGTTGACGAAGCCGCGCGCCTCCAGCGCCGGCCCCGCCCCTTTCGCCGCGACGCCCGGCATATAGTCGGGCACCGCCCCGGATTGCTGAAGCGCGGTCTTCACCCAGGCATAGCATTTGCCGATCGACGCATGGCCCGCCGCGCGTTCGGCGGCGATGTCGGCGGCGCGAACCGAGGCAGCGTCGGGCACCGGACGTCCGCCGCTCGCGGGGGCGTTCGTCGCGGTGTCGGCGCGCGGCGTGTTCGCCGGGACCGGTGTCGACACCTTTGGCCCACCGATCGTCAGCCGTTGCCCCGGCCGGATCAGATCGACGTCGGCCAGCCCGTTGCGATCGGCGATGGTCCGCACCGGGACGCCGCTGTCGCGCGCGATCCCGGAAAGCGTCTCGCCGGGGCGCACGACATGGATCTGCGCGCTGCGGCGGTCGGGCAGTTGCAACGTCTGGCCCACCGCCAGCTTGTCGGGATCGGCAAGGCCGTTGATCCGCGCCAGCGTCTGCCAATCGCTGCCATGCCGCGTGGCGATGTCGGACAGGGTGTCGCCCGCTTTCACCGTATAGCGTGCGTCGTCGGGCTGGAACCGCGCCAGCGCGCTGCCGCCGGCCATCAACCGGTCGAGCCGCCCCGCGCCGATGCGCGCAGCGTCCGCACCGGGCTCCGGCGGCGGGCTCGTGCTCACCGCGCCGGTCAACCTGCTTTCAATCGCTGTCATGATCCCGTTCCCGCATGATGCCGGTCATGATCCTATGGCGACGGCGCGGCAGCCGTCTGTAATCGATTCGTTTAGGCAAGCCGGCCGGCGAGCGGGGCGTTTGCCTCAGCCTTCACGCCCGTCACGCTCACCGCGTGATCGCGCAGGCGTCGTCATCCCGTTGACGTCGGGACTGATACCAGGCGCAACGCGATCCGTTCGCCAAGCACCGGATCGTCCTCCGCCCCTCCCCGCCGGCAGGTCGTACCCGGCGCGGCGCAATCGTCACCGCAGGAAGCGCAGAGAAGCATCAAGTAACTGATCCAAAGTACAATTCATCGCGAGTTTGATTTAGATCAATAAAATAATGATCCAGATTCTGCCCTAACCTATGCAACCTTATGTAATAACGCCTGAAGTTATGCACCACTCCGCACCAGCCCTTTTGATGCCGTTCATTTCAGGTCGCAATATCAGAAATTTAAGCCACTGCAATATATACGTTTTTATATAGACACTCAATTCGAGAAACAATCAAGCGAAGTTCCGATGGAGGTGACATTAAGTATTCGGCAAGAGAAAAAGCCCAGATGCCATCATGCAAATGCAAGATCGCGGGATGGGAATTGATTATGGCACTGGCTAAGCGGACATCGGTCGGCCGCGCACCTATCGACCAGGGTGGGGAAATCGCCACGTCGACGCGCGCAGTACGCGTTACGGCGGAAGCGGAGAAGCGCAAGGCGCGCACCTTTGCACGACAGCAAAAGGCGGCGGAGCGCATCGCATCCGCGACCACGCAATTGTCGAGCGGCATCACCGAAGCATCGTCCGCGGCCGAGGAGCTGCGCAAGGCTTCCGAACAAATCAGCGTCGGCGCCGAACAGGCATCCAGTGCCGCGCAGCAGACGATGAAGTCGATCAGCCAGACCGACGGGCTCTTGCGCGACGCGAAAGAGCGCGCCGATGCCTCGCTGAAGCTCACGCAGACGTTGTCGGACCTGATCGGCAACACCAACACCGATGTCGCCAATTCGATCAGCGCGATTTCGCGCGCGTCGGAGCGTCAGGAAAGCTCGGTCAAGATGGTCGAGGAACTCGATCGTCAAGCCGCCGGGATCGGCGAAGTCGTCAAGGCGGTCGCGCGAATCGCCGACCAGACCAACCTCCTCGCGCTGAACGCCGCGATCGAGGCGGCACGCGCCGGTCAGCATGGCAAGGGCTTCGCGGTCGTCGCCGACGAGGTCCGCACGCTCGCGGAAACCAGCGAGAAGTCGGCGCGCGACATCCAGGAGCTGATCGTGCAGGTCCAGCAGGACGTGAAGGAAGTGGCGCAGGGCATCGATCAGTCCGCCACGACCGCGCGCACCGAAGTCGAGAAGGGCTCGGTCGTGACCGCGCAGCTCGAGCAGATCCGCACCGACATGATCGAGATCATGAAGGGCTGCGAGGAAATCGCGCTCGGTGCCGAAACCGCCGCCATCGCCGCCAACGAGGCGCTGAAGGGTGCCGAGGTGATCGCCACCGCCGCCGAGGAACAGGGCGCCGCCTGCCAGGAATCGAACACCACGATCGAACAGCAGTCCGCCGCGCTTCAGCAGTGCGAACAGGCCGCGCAGGAACTGTCCGAACTGGCCGAGGAGCTGAAGAACAGCACCAATATCGGCAAGAGCGCCGAGGAAGTCGCCTCGGCGGCCGAGGAGCTGTCGAGCGCCGTCGAGGAGATCAACCGCGCCTCGACGCAAATCTCGACCGCGCTGGAGCAGATCAACCGCGGCGCGCAACAGGCATCGGCCGCCACGCAGCAGTCGGCCGCCGCTATCAGCCAGATCGAGGGCAATGCGCAGTCCGCCGCCCGGCTCGCCAACGTCGCCGTCGAAAAGGGCAACGCCATCGCCTCGTTGCTCATCGAGAACAAGGCGTCAGTCGAAGCGCTGATGAGCGGCGTCGCGCAATCGGTCGATGCCGGCCGCGCCAGCCGCGACCAGATCGCCGCGCTGGAGCAGGTCAGCCGCCGCATCGACAAGATCGTCGATGCGATCACCACCGTCTCGATCCAGACCAACATGCTGGCGGTCAGCGGATCGGTGGAGGCCGCGCGCGCCGGTGAGTTCGGCAAGGGCTTCGCGGTCGTCTCCACGGACATCCGCAATCTGGCGCGGGACTCGGCGGAGAATGCAGATCGCATCAAGGATACGGTGAAGGAGATCCAGGACACGATCGCGCGCGTGCGCGGCGATCTGCAGGAGATCGCCGACTCCGCCTCGGGTGAGGTCGAAAAGAACCGCGCGATCGCCATCGGGCTCGATCAGATCGCCAAGGACGTCGCAGAGGTCGTCGGCGGCAACGGCGCGATCGCCAGCGCCGCGGAGGACATTGCGCGGCTGCTCCAGGAAACGCAGGTCGCGATCGAACAGATCTCGTCGGCGGCGCAGCAGGCCACGCATTCGTCGAACGAGGCCAGCGGCGCGGCGCGCGAGCAGGCGCAGGGTGCCGAGCAACTCGCGGCGGCGATCGAGGAGATCGCCTCGCTCGCCGACGAATTGCAGGCCGCCTGATCCTATTCCTCCAGCGCCGAGGAGTGCGCTCATGGCCAAGACCAAACCATCCATCGCGGCGGCCGACCCACCGGCCGCCGTCCGGAGCCCCGAGGTTCACGAACACGACACCAGTCGCCAGTTCGTGATCTTCCACAGCGCCGGCGAGATGTTCGCCGTGCCGCTGGCGGAGGTGAAGGAAATCATCCGCGTCCCCGACGTCGTGCGGATGCCGCTCAGCCCTCCCGCCCTGCTCGGGCTGGCGAACCTGCGCGGAACGGTGCTGCCGGTGCTCGACCTGCGCCGGCTGTTCAACCTGCCCGAGGTCGAGATCGACGATGCCAGCCGCGTCGTCGTGCTCGATCAGGGCCAGCCGGTCGGGCTGATGGTCGACCGGATGGCCAATGTCGTCACGGTCGACGCCGATCGCGTCGAGCCGGTCGACCGGGTGCGCGCGACGATCGACACCGATCTGCTGACCGGCATGATCAAGGATGCCGACGGCAAGACGATCGTGATGATCATCGACGTGGCGCGCACGATCGGGCGCAACTTCGAAATGGTCGCGAGCACCGCCGCACACGGCCAGGGCGAGGCGGTGCCGCTGGCGACGGTCGGCGACCCCGCCGGTCAGGTGGACGTCGCGGACGAGGAACAGCTCGTCAGCTTCATGGTCGACGGGCAGGAATATGCCTTTCCGATCGGCGACGTGCAGGAAATCGTCCAGCTACCCGAGGCGATCACGCCAGTCCCCAATGCGCCGGGCCACGTGCTGGGCGTCACCACGCTGCGCAGCCGCATCCTGCCGCTCGTGTCGCTGCGCGCCTTGTTCGGGATGCACGATCAGGCGCTGTCCGACGCCAACAAGGTCGTGGTGGTCTCGGTCGCCGATGGCGAGCGCGACCGCGTCTCGGTCGGCGTGGTGATGGACATGGTGAAGGCGGTGCTGCGGGTGAACCGCGCGCTGGTGGAGCCGGTGCCGTCGACGCTCGGCCAGTCGGGCGGGCACGGCGACATCCGTGCGATCTGCCGCCTGGACGAAGGGCGTCGGCTCGTCTCGGTGCTGGGCGCGGACGGGATGTTCGATCTCGACGTGCTGCGCGGCATCCGCGGTGACGAGGATGGCGCGGCGAACACCACACAGGAGGACAGGTTCATGGCAGGCGAGATCGCCGACGACGCGCAGTTCGTCGTGTTCCGGTTGATGGACGAGGAATATGGCGTGCCTGTCGAGGCGGTGCGCGAGATCGTGCGCGTCCCCGATCAGCTCACCCGCGTGCCGCGCTCGCCGGATTTCGTGGAGGGCGTCATCAACCTGCGCGGCACGGTGCTGCCGGTCATCGACCAGCGCCGCCGCTTCGGCCTGGACGAGGTCGAGCGGTCGGATCGCCAGCGGATCATGGTGTTCACGATCGACGGGCGCGACACCGGCTTCATCGTCGACAGCGTGTCGGAGGTGCGCCGCATCGCCACGGTCGCCATCTCCCCCGCCCCCGAGCTGTCGGGCGAGCGCGGGCGCGTGGTGCAGGGGGTGGCGAACCTCCACGACCAGCGCCGCATGATCCTGCTGCTCGACATGGGCTGCCTGGTGGAGCCCGAAGAAGACGAAGCGCTGTCGCATTTCGAAGAGCGACTTGCCGCCTGAAGGAACGAAGTCGATGTCCGTGGTCCGCGTATTGGTGGTCGACGATTCCGCGCTGATGCGCCGGCATCTCGTCCAGCTTCTGCAAGATGAGAAGGGGCTGGAGGTCCAGTCCGCACGTAACGGAGAGGAGGCGCTGGCGCTGGTCGACAGTTTCGACCCGCACGTCGTCACCCTCGACGTCAACATGCCCCAGATGGACGGGATCACCTGTCTGGCGCGGATCATGGTCGGCAGCCCGCGGCCGGTCATCATGGTCTCCTCGATCACCGAGGCGGGGGCCGAGGCGACGTTGCAGGCGCTCAGCCTGGGCGCGCTCGACTATGTGCAGAAGCCGGGCGGCACGATCTCGCTGTCGCTCGAACAGGTCGCGGCGGAGCTGATCCAGAAGATCCGCATGGCCGCCAAGTCCGGACGGCGCGGTACGCGGATCGCCGCGCCCCGCCCCTCCCCGGCGTCCACCGCTGCCCGGCCGCAGGCGGCAGCGGCGGACGCCACGCCCCGGGCGCCGCGCGCATCGTCGCGCGCGGCGGCGGGCGATCCGCCGGGGCTGGTGTTGATCGGCGTGTCGACCGGCGGTCCGCTGGCGCTGGAACAGCTCCTGCCCGCGCTGCCGGCGCGGCTGCCGTGGCCGGTGGTGGTTGCCCAGCACATGCCGCGCAGCTTTACCGGCGTCTTTGCCCGGCGGCTCGACAAATTGTGCGCGCTCGACGTGCACGAAGTCGCGGGGCAGACCGAGATGGCGCCGGGCAACATCTATGTCGCGCGCGGCGATGCGGACCTGTTGGTGGTGCGCCGCAGCGGCGGACTGTTCCTCGCGTCGGTGCCGGCCAGCGAGGCCCATGCCTGGCACCCCAGCGTCACGCGGCTGGTGGAGAGCGCGGGCGAGCATCTGGCGGCCGAACGCCTGCTGTGCGTCCAGCTCACCGGCATGGGCGACGACGGGGCGGAGGCGATGGCGACCCTGAAGCGTCAGGGCGCGCGCACGATCGCGCAGAATGAAGACACTTGTGCCGTCTTCGGCATGCCGGGCGAACTCGTCCGCCGCGGTGGCGCCACGACGGTGCTGCCGATCGGCTCGATCGCCGGGCAGATCACACGATGGCTCAACCCGGCATCGCTCAAGCGCGCCTGCTGAACTGAAAGGGACTTTCCATGCCGCTCATCAAGGCCCGTTCCCATGATGCCGACGACGATCTGGACGCGGTCCACATCGCCGATCTGGTCGATGCCGATACCGCGCTTGCCGCGGCCACCGCGGGCGAGCGCCGCGCCGCGGTCCGCACGCTCGAAGACAGCGTCGACGGTCAGGCCGCGCTGTGCCGCCGCCTGGCGGTCGAACCCTCGGCCAGCGTGCGCGAGGCGATCCTCGCCGCGCTGATCCGCCACCGCTCGCCCGCGATCGCCGCCGCGCTGATCCCGCTGCTCCGCACCGAGGATGCCGCGCTGCGCAATGCCGCGATCGAGGCGCTGGCTGAAATGCCCGACGAGGTCGCCCCGCATGTCGTGGCGCTGCTTGCCGACCCCGACAGCGACGTGCGCATCTTCGCCGGCAACATGCTGGGCGTGCTTCCGCACCCGCGCGCCGCGGAATGGCTGCTGAAGGCGCTCTCCGACGAACACGTCAACGTCTGCGCCGCCGCGATCGACGGACTGGCGGAGATCGGCGATCCCGCCACCGCCGCCGCGCTGGAGGCGGTTCCGGCGCGCTTCCCGGGCAACAGCTTCATCGCCTTCGCCGCGCGCGTCGCGGTGCGCAGGATCCGCGGATGCTGAGCGTCGCCACCCCCTCGCGCGATCCTGCGCCCGCCCCCGCCATCCCACCGGAGGATTACGCCCGCTTCTGCGAATTCTTCTATCGCAAGACCGGCATCATGTTCGGCGCGAACAAGACGTATTTCGTCGAGCGTCGCCTTCAGGAGCGGATGGCCGCGACCAAGAGTGCGACCTTCCGCGATTACTTCACGATGGTCCGCTTCCAGGCGTCCGGCGAGGAGATGCAGAGCCTCGTCAACGCGATGACGGTCAACGAGACCTATTTCTATCGCGAGGACTATCAGTTCGACGCATTGGTGCGGCATCTGCTGCCGGAGATCGCACGCACCCGCGCGCCCTCCGATCCGATCCGCTTGTGGTCGATGCCGTGTTCGACCGGGGAAGAACCCTATTCGATCGCCATGCAGATCCTGGAGAACTGGCCGCAGGCGGACGAATATTCGGTCGAGATCCTCGCTTCGGACATCGATAGCCGGGTGATCGCCGAGGCCAAGCACGGGCGCTACAGCGCGCGCGCGCTGCACCGCCTCACGCCCACGCTGCGCAACCGCTACTTCACGCCCGTCGACGGAGACTTCCGCCTCTGCGCGGAACTGCGCGGCTCGATCGATTTCTCGGTGGTCAACATCACCGACACGTTCGCCATGCGCCGCTTCCGCCATCTCGACGTGATCTTCTGCCGCAACATGCTGATCTACTTCGACGACAATTCGCGGCGGCAGGCGGTGGAGGCACTCTACGAAAGCCTGCGCCCCGGCGGCTACATCTGTCTCGGCCATTCCGAGAGCATGAGCCGCATCTCCTCGGTGTTCCGGCCCCGCAAGTTCGGCGCCACCATTCTCTATCAAAGGCCCTTGGACAATGACTAAGCCCCATGTGAACGGCAAGCGCGTCCTGGTGGTCGACGATGGCATGACCACGCGCCTCTATTATCGCGACGTGCTGGAAACCGCCGGCTTCGGCGTCGAAGAGGCGGTGAACGGCGTCGAGGGGCTGGAACGCGCGCTGATGGGCGCGTTCGACCTGCTGATCGTCGACGTCAACATGCCGAAGATGGACGGATACGAGATGATCGCGCAGGTGCGCGTCGACCCGGCGCTGCACGACATTCCGATCATCACGATCAGCACCGAGGCCGGCGAAAGCGACGCCGACCGCGCCTATTCGGCGGGCGCCAACCTGTACATGGTCAAGCCGGCCGATCCCGCTTTGCTGACCGAGACGGCGCAGATGCTGACCGGCGTGGAAACGGTGCGATGAAAGGCGTCCTGCTCGAACGGTTCGTGCAGGAGGCGCGCGAGCTGTTGCAGACCTCCGCCAGCGGGCTGCTGACGCTGGAGCGCGATCCCACCGACACCACCGCGATCAACGAGGTGTTCCGCGCAGTCCACACGCTGAAGGGCTCGTCGGGGCTGTTCGACACGCCCGCGCTGACCCGGCTCGTCCATGCCGGGGAGGACGTGCTGCAACAGGTACGCACCGGCGCGATGACGCTCGATTCCGGGGTCGTCGACCTGTTGCTCGACAGCCTGGATCAGGTCGGCGCGTTCATCGATCAGCTCGATCGCGACGGCGTGCTGGCGGGCGATGCCGACCGGCTCGCCACGCAGCACGCCAGCGCCCTGCGCGCACGGCTGGGCGGCGCGACCGACATGGTGGTCGCGGTAGTGGATACCGCGCTGGCCCCCGCGCCCGCCGAATGGCTAGTCGGCTTCCCCGCGCCGGAACGCGAGGCGCTGCTGGCGCGCGCGCGCGGTGGCGAGGCGTTGCTGGCGGTCCGCTACACGCCGGACGAGGGCTGCTTCTACACCGGCACCGATCCGCTCGCCGCGATCCGCGACGTGCCCGATCTGCTCGCGGTGGCCGTCGCGCCGCGCGCACCGTGGGGCGAGGCTGCGAGCGAGTTCGATCCCTATCATTGCAACATGGTCTTCACCGCGCTGACCGCCGCCTCGCGCGAGGCGGTCGAACAGGCGCTGACCTATGAGCTTGACGCCGTCGAGCTGCGCACGCTGGCCGATGCCCCGCCTGCCGCACCGCATCCGATGCCCGAGCCGGCGCCCGTCGCCGAACCGTCGGCGCTGCTCGGCGAGGCCGGGCGGCATATCGTGCGGACGCAGTTGCGCGTGATCGCCAGCGGCTATGACGCGGTGCGGCTGCGCTCGACCGGCGCGCTGATCGGCAACCTCCTGCGCAGCCTCCGTCAGGAGGAATTGCGCGACCGCTGGGAGCGTGCGCTGGCCGAGGCAATCGCGCTGGAAGACTGCGGCCCGGTCACGGCCTTCCTCGGCGCGCTTGACGACGCGCCCGCGGCGCCTGCGGCGCCGTCGGTCGCACCGGTCGTTCCGCTGCTGCCGACCGAGGCCGCCCCGCCGGCCGCCGCCGCTCCCGCGCCCACTGCCCCCGCCGGCGAACCGCGCCCCGCGAGCAAGACGCTGAAGGTCGATCAGACCAAGATCGACCTGCTGATGAACCTCATCGGCGAGTTGGTCGTCCAGAAGAACGCCCTGCCCTTCCTCGCGCGCCGCGCCGAGGAGGTCCACGGCTCGCGCGAGATTGGCCGCGAGATCAAGGAGCAATTCGCGACGCTCGACCGGCTCACGCAGGAAATGCAGGGCGCGATCATGCAGATCCGGATGTTGCCGGTCGCCGAGGTGTTCGATCGCTTCCCGCGCCTCGTCCGCGACATCGCGCGCCGCCTCGACAAGCAGGTCGAGCTGGTGATGGAGGGCACCGACACCGCCGCCGACAAGACGATCGTCGAGGCGCTGGGGGACCCGCTGCTCCACATCGTCCGCAACTCGCTCGATCATGGCATCGAGGAACCGGCGACGCGCGTCGCCGCCGGCAAGCCGCCGCTCGCGACGCTGCGGCTGCGCGCGTGGCAGGACAATGACTGCGTGGTGATCGAGATCGCGGACGACGGGCGCGGGATCGATCCGGCGCGTATCCGCACCGTCGCGGTCGACAAGGGCGTCGTCACCCGCGAACAGGCCGATGCGCTGTCGGATCAGGAAGCAATCAACCTCATCTACCGCCCCGGCTTCTCCACTGCGGCGGAGGTGTCGGACCTGTCGGGCCGTGGCGTCGGCATGGATGTGGTGCTCAGCACCGTGCAGAAGCTGGGCGGGCGCGTCTCGGTCAGCTCCCAGCTTGGGCAAGGCACCGTCACGCGCCTGTCGCTGCCGCTCAGCATGGCCGTCACCCGGATCATGGTCGTCGACATCGGCGGCAGCCTGTACGGCATTCCGATCGATCATGTGGTCCAGACGACGCGGCTCGACCCGACCGTCATCCAGCGGATCAAGCATCGCGAGGTGTTCGTGCTGCGTGACGAGGTCGTGCCGCTGATCCGCATGACCGCGCTGCTCGGCGGCCAGCCGGCGGTGGTCGATCCGGGACGCGGCGAAGCCGTCTTGGTGTGCCGTGTGGAGGGACGCACCATCGGCCTGGTCATCGACGACTTTCGCGAGGGGATGGACGTCATCCTGAAACCGATGACCGGCCTGTTGGCCGACGTCGGCGGCTATTGCGGCACCACCCTGCTGGGCGACGGCCGCGTCCTGCTCGTCCTCGATCTGAAGGAGCTGTTCTGATGGCGATCCGCTACGCGCGCACCCACGCGCATTTCGAGGGGCGCTGCGCGGTCGAGGAGGCGCTCGCGCTCGTCGATTTCCTGCGCAAGCACCCGCGCGCGAAAATCTCGCTCGGCAAATGCACCAGTATGCACGGGGCGTTGTTGCAGGTGATCCTGGCGCTGCGGCCGGTCGTGTCCAGCCTGCCACCGGACCCACTACTTGCGTCGCTGATCGACGCCGCCGTGACACCCGACCTCGTTCCTGCCTGATATTTTGAAGGACTGACTGTGCCCGATACGATCCTGATCGTGGACGATTCTCCCTCGATGCTCATGAGCATTTCGATCGCCCTCCGCCCCACCGGTCTGGACATCAAGGAAGCCTCCAGCGCCGAAGCGGCGCTGGCGCTGCTCGCCGGCGGGCTGAGCCCCCGCATGATCCTGACCGACCTCAACATGGACGGGATGAGCGGCATCGATTTGGTGAAGGAGGTCCGTAAGTTGCCCGGCATGAGCTTCACGCCGATCGTGCTGCTCACCACAGAATCGCAGGACGACCTGCGCCAGATGGCGAAGGCGGCGGGCGCGACCGGCTGGCTGGTCAAGCCCTTCGACGCCGCCAAGCTGGTGGCGCTGGTGCAGAAGCTGGTGCCCTGAAGCTGGCGCAGGCGTGAGGACTTGTCGCCATTGCGAGCGATCCACGGCGTCCCGATGCGACCGTGGATCGCTCGCTGCGCTACCAACGACGAGTCACCTCAGCGCACGGGATCGCCGTACATGATCCCCCGCCCGTCGGTGCCGACATAGACCCGGCCGAAGCGGCGCGGATCGCCGCTGATGACGCGCAGACGCAGCCCCCATTGATGACGCGCGTCGTTGATATGCGTCCACCGCGCGCCACCATCGATCGAACGATAGATGCCGCGCTGCTCGCCGACCGCACCGATCGCGTAGAGCGCCGGCCACGCCGCCCCCGGCGCCGCCTTGCCGATCCCGAAGCGCGTGATCGCGATCTCCTGCGACGCACGCGTCCAATGCTCACCGCGATCGGTCGAGCGGTACAGGTCCGGCCCGACCAGCAGCCACAAGGCTCCGGCGCGTCCCGGCACGGCTACCAGCGGGTTGGCCGCCTCGCGCCCGACCGCGCGCGCGCCGGAAAGATCGGCGGGAAGTCCGACACCTGCGACGGCGTGAAAGCGCGCGCCGCCGTCGTCGCTGCGAAGCACGCGCCCCCCGTCCGCATCGACCGCGTAGAAGAGCTGCGCATTGGCCTTGTCGGCGGTCACGCGCGTGCGCGTCGGCAATCCGCGAACGGCGACCCAGCTTCGTCCCCGGTCGCGGGTCAGCAGCGGCTGCTCGGTCTCGACCACGAACGTCGTGCCGTCGGCGGAGACGGTGATCGCGGCATTGCCGGTCTGCGCGCGCGAGGGCGCGCCACTCTCCCCGGTCTGCGCGGGCACGCGCAACGGCTGCCACGTCGCGCCGCCATCCGCCGACCAGGCGAGCGAGGTGTCGGGCACGACCGGCTTGTGGGTATTGCCGCTGCGCACCATCACCTGCGGCGCGATGCCCGCGTAATCGAGCGAATTGGTGTTGGTCAGCATCGGGTTGCGATGCACGTGCGGCGGCGAGCGCGTCAGATCGTCATGCCGGAACCCGCCGAGATCGCCGAAGCCCGACACCAAAGGCGCGCCGCCGGTCGGGCTGACCAACGTAATGATCGCGGTCTGCTCGATCCCGCGCGTCCACGGCGCCCAGCGCATCGCGCGCGCCGCAGCGAAGTCGTCGGTGGCATAGACGGTCGCGCCGGTGACATAGGCGGCATGGTCGGCATCGAACGGGTCGATCGCCAGCCCGGCGATCCAATGCCCGAAGTCCGCCTTGCCGTCGAAGTCGAGGAACGGCGTCGCGGACACGTCACGAACGCTGTCGCGCGCCAGTTCGCGCCACGTCTGCCCGGCATCGGCCGAGCGCCACACCGTGTCGCCCGGGCGAGAGCGGTTGACCGTCGCGACCGCGATCACGCGCGGATCGCGCGCGGCGACCGCCACCCCCATATAGCCGCCCGGTACCACCGCCGCGCCCTTCAGTGGGGGTAACGTCCTGCCACGCGCCAGCGCGCGGATCGAACCGCCACACCGCGCCGCGCGTGATCCCATTGGGACCGATCGCGTCGCAATAGGTCAGCGTCAGCACGCCGTCGGTGCCGATCACGCCCTTGACCGGCAAGAGGTCCGCCGCCGGCCCGCCCGTCACCGCCTGCCAGTGCGCGCCGCCGTCGTCGGAGCGGAACAGGTGCCGAGCGCCCGGATCGGCGCTGGCGACGAAGATCCGCCCGCGCTGCGCCGGATCGAACAGCACGAACGACAGCCCGCCGTGCGTCGTCCGCGGGCGATCGGGTCGCCCCAGACCGGCGAGCGGGAACGCCGCAACCTTCTGCCAGTGCGCACCCGCATCGTCGCTACGCCACAATCCGTCGTGGCGCGAACCGAACATCAGCGTGGCGGTATGATGCGGATCGATCGCCAGCCGCTCGCCCAGCCCGCGCCCGTCCTCGTTGCCGCCCATCGCGAACGGCACGATCGTCTTGCGCCAGTGCACACCGCGGTCAGTCGAACGGAAGACCGCCGCCGGCCCCCGCGCCGACATGCCCGCCGCCAGATAGACGATGTTTCCGTAGCGCGGATCGGGTGCGATGCTTTCGATCCCCATGAAGTTCGACTCCGCCTCGTCGTCCTGCAGCGGCTGCCAGCGGCGGCTGCGCGCGTCCCAGCGATACGCGCCGCCCATGTCCGTGCGCAGATAGGCCAGCCCGCGCTCGACCGGGCTGAAGACGATCCCCGGCGCGAACCCGCCCCCGCCGACCACGACATTCTGCCAGCGATATGGTGTCGCCGGCGGCGGTGCCGCGCCGGTGCAGGCAAGCGCCGCCAGCGCGATCAGGAGCGAACGCCGCATCATCGTCATCCTCGGCTGGAACTCGCGCAATGCCGCGCAATGAAGGCGGCGTGGTCGGGCATCGCCGCCGCGGTCTGCGCGATTACGCCGCGCAGGTGGTGAAGGAACCGCCCCGCCTCGTCGCGCGGCAAGGCGGCCAGCAGCGGATCGAGCGCCTCCGGTTCCGCCTCTTGCCCGGCGAGCACCGCGACCCAGCTGTCGTCGGTGAACAGTTCCCCCGGTTCGGGCAACACCCGCCCGCGTGCGCGCCACAGCGCCAGCTTCTCGGCCAGCGTATCGGGCGGCGGCGTCGTGCGGCACTGCCGCCAGAAGTCCGAGTCATCGCGTTCGGTGGCGTGATAATGGAGAATGATGAAGTCACGGATCTGGCGGTATTCGGTACTGAGCAGGCGGTTGTAGGTGTCGCGCTCGACCGCGGCGTGCGCGTCGCCCGGAAACAGGCTCATCAACCGCGCGATCCCTGACTGGATCAGATGGATGCTGGTCGATTCGAGCGGTTCGAGGAACCCGCCCGCCAGCCCGATCGCGACACAATTGCGCTCCCACAAGCGTTCGCGCACGCCCGCGGTGAAGCGCAACGCGCGCGGCTCGCCCAGAGCGGCACCGTCGAGCCCGCCGAGCAAGGCATCCGCCGCCCGCTGGTCGTCGACAAACGCGCTGGCATAGACATGCCCGTTGCCGACACGGTGCTGGAGCGGGATCCGCCAGCGCCACCCGCCCGGCTCGGCAGTCGCCCGCGTATATGGCAGCAGCGGCGTGGTGGAGGCGCTCGGCACCGCCAGCGCACGGTCGCACGGCAGCCAATGTTGCCAGCTCACAAACGGCACGCCCAACGCTTCGCCGAGCAGCAGCGAGCGGAACCCGCTGCAATCGACGAAGAAATCGCCCGCGATCCGCCGTCCGTCCGCGAGCGTGACCGCCGCGATGTCGCCGCTTTCGGGGGCCAACTCGACCGTGCCGATCCGCCCCTCGACGCGGGTCACGCCCTCGCCGACCGCCCGCGCGCGCAGGAACGCGGCATATAGCCCGGCATCGAAATGGAAGGCATAGCGCAGCGATGACAGCACCGCCGCCGGATCGCGCGAGGGCCGCGTGAAGCGCGCCTGCCGCGCCGCAACCGCGGTCAGGCAATAGTCCTCCAGCCCGCCCGGCGCGTCGCCGTCGTGCCGCGCGCGCGCCCAGAGCTGGTGGAACTTGACCCCCTGCACATCGCGCCCGAAGGTGCCGAACGGATGGAGGTAACGTTCCCCGACGCACCGCCAATCGACAAACTCGATCCCCAGCTTGAACGTCGCGCCCGTCGCGCGCACGAACGCATCCTCGTCGATGCCAAGGCGCTGATTGAAGTCGTGAAGCGACGGGATCGTTGCCTCGCCGACGCCGACCGTACCGATCTCCTCGGACTCGACCAGCGTCACCGTCATACCCGCATCGGTCAGACGTGCGAGGACGGCGGCGGTCATCCATCCGGCGGTCCCGCCCCCGACGATGACGACCCGCTTCACGCCGCGCCGAACCCACGAACACGCGCGTATTCAATCAATTGCCGGTTGCTCGGCAGATTGGCCACCGCGAACGCCGCCTGCCGCTCGACCTCGGCGAACGCGCGGCGCGCCTCCTCGGCGTAGCGATAGGCGCCGGCGCGGGCGGACAAATCCGTCTTCCACCCCATGCCGTACAGCACATATTGCCAGCTGGCGTCGGTGAAGATGTCGACATTGGCGTCCATGTCGATCTCGGTCGGGGGACGGAAACGCCAGCGCTCCAGCATGTCGTGGAGGCTGTCCGGGATCGAGGATGCCGCGACATTGTCACGCCAGAAGTCGGAATCGCGCCGCTCGGTGATGCAATAATGCAGTTTGATGAAGTCGCGGGCGCGTTCGTAGCGCTTCAGCATGTTGGCATTGAACTGCCGCGCGGAGGTGTCGTAATCGCCGCCCCACGGGAACAGGTTCGCGACCATCCCGGCCGCCACTTCGGAGAAGACGATCCCGGTCGCCTCCAGCGGTTCGAAGAACCCGCTCGACAACCCGATCGCGACGCAGTTGCGGTGCCAGTTGACCTCGCGATAGCCGGCCTCGAAGCGGATCTTGCGCGGCTCCAGATCCTGCCCGGTGTAGGCGCGCAGCAATTCCGCCGCGCGCGCGTCGTCGGTGTGCGCCGACGAATAGACGTGCCCGACCCCACGGCGGCGATCGAGCCCGATGTCCCACATCCACCCCGCCTCCTGCGCGGTGGCGACGGTGTAGCTGACGATCGGTTCGCGCTCGTCGCGGTACGGCACCTGCACCGCCAGCGCGCTGTCGCAGAACAGCACGTCGCGGCACGAACGGTAGGGCATCCCCAACGCCTTGCCGATCAGCTCGGCGCGGAAGCCGGTACAGTCGATGTACAGATCGGCGGTCAGCGTCCCGTGGCGGTCGGTCACGACGCCGGCGATCGCGCCATCCTCGCCGACCAGCACCTCGTCGACGCGCCCGTCGAGATGCGTCACCCCGCTCGCCACCGCTTTGTCGCGCAGCAGCGCGGCGAGCGCCACCGCATCGAAATGGAAGGCGTAGTTGAGCGGCGCGACATAATCGGGATGGCTGGGCAGCTTGGGCGCGCGGTGCGCGTCCGCGGCCTTCTTCTGCGGGCTGCACACCGCATCCCAATTGTCGGTGCCGCCGTGGCCGAGCAGCCAATAAGGCAGCAGTTCGACGCCGTTCGGTGCCTCGGCGACCTGGAACGGGTGCGTATAATGATCCGGCCCCGCCAATCCGGGGGTAAAGCGCCAGTGCGCGAACTTCGCGCCCTGCTTGAAGCTTGCGCCGCAATGGCGGATCAGGTCGGCTTCGCCGATCCCGATCGTCGCCAGCGTGTTGCGGATCGTGGGAAAGGTCCCCTCCCCCACGCCCAAGATGCCGATATCGGTCGATTCGATCAGCGTAATCGCGGCCCCGCCGGGCAGGTCCGCGCTCAGCCGCTTCGCCAGATAGCCGGCGGTGAGCCAGCCGGCGGTCCCGCCACCGACGATCAGGACGCGCTTTCTCATCACCGACTCCTTCGCAGGCCCGCCCCAGGGGGCGAGCCTGCGCATCCTATCAGAACGACAGGTTGATGCCGGTACTGATCCGGCGATCGGCCTGGAACCAGCTCCGCCCGATCAGCGTGCCGCCCGGATAGCCGCCCATCAGCGTCCGCTGCGTCGCGGCGGTCAGGTTCGTGCCCTGAATACCGAACGAGAAGTTCTCGGTCACCTTGAAGCGGACACCGGCGTCGAGCGACCCGTAATTGTCGCCATACACCGGCAGCGCGATCTGGATCGGCGTCGAGGTATTAGCCGCCGTGAAGTAATTGTACGTCGGGTTCGTACCGTTACTGTTGGTCGACTGCAGGTAACGCGACCGCCACGAATAGGCGACCCGGAAGGAGATCGGATTGCGCTCGTATAACAATGTCGCGTTAAAGTTGTGCTTCGACAATCCTACCAATGGCGCGTCGTTCTTGATGACGCCGTTGATGTCGCGATAGAGATCGCCGGGGTTCTTGCTGTCGATGAAGGTGTAATTGCCTTCGAACCCGAAGCCGCTCAACCAGCCCGGCAACATATCGAGGAAGAAGCGACCACCCACTTCGACACCCTTGACCGTCGCGGCTTTGGTCGCATTGCTGTAGTCGGACGCTGCGATATTGGCGAGTTCCGTCGAGCCGTCCGAGAAGACAATGTTCACCTGACGTTGGGTCAGCGAGAAGATCGGCAGATCCGTCAGGCGCTTGTAGAAGGGCGCGATGTGGAACGACGTGCCGGGCTTCAGATAATATTCGAACGACAGATCGAAGTTGTTCGACATCGTCGGCTTCAGCAACGGATTGCCGGTTTCCGTCGTGAAGTTGGTGAAGTTCGGCAACCCGCCCGGCGTGCTCGCCGGAGTCGTCGCCACACCGACCGTGCCCGAAGCGCGCAGTGCGTTGAAGGTCGGCAAGTCGAGCGTGATGTTGTAGCCGGCGCGGATCTTGCTCCGATCGGTCGGCGCGAACTCCAGGTTGATCGACGGCAGGACGCGGGTGAATTCGGCCTTGCCGCTACGCGGCACCGCGTCGTTGGTCAGCGTCGCGGTCGCACCGTTGCGGATGAACGTCGTGCCGTTCTGACGGATGTAGCCGCTGCCCTCGTTCGTGATGTTCACGACGCGGACGCCGACGTTGCCCGAGATACCCGGCGCATCGCCCTGCGGACCGAAGCGCACCAGCGCGTACGCCGCCAGATTACGGGTCTGGTTGTCGACACGATCGTCGGGCAGGACGAAGCGGACCGGGCGGATACCCGATGCGCCGCCATAGCCGCTGCCGGCCGGCAACGCGCCCGATGACGAGCAGTTCGACCATTGCGGATTCGAGATGGTCGCTCCCGGATTGTTGGGATCGGCGATAGTCGCCGGGCCGCAGAAGCCCGCCGGCGGCGACTGGACCAGCCCGGTGCGATCCCTGTTGTAGCGCGAGGCCAGCGCCTCCGACGCGAACATCAGATTGCCGGGCAACGTCGTCTCGCCGCGGAAGAAGTCGTTGAAGGCGTGGTACGAAGTGTCGCCGGGGGCCGCATTGACATAGGTCAGTTGCGGATCGCCGTTCCAGCCACGGCCCAGCGCGGTCCAGTTGTAGCCGTTCGCGAAGTCGCGCTCCGTCCGCTTGGCGGCACGGCCGCCGATCTTCACCGAACGGAAGAAGCTGTCATCGAACTTGTATTCGGCATCCACCTGGGCGGTGTCGAGCCGGCCCTTGTTGTCCTCATTGTGCGGCATCGAAGCCGACCAGAAGTAATTGGACGGATCGGCGAACGACGCCTGCGTCGACGGCCCGACCGTGATGCGCGGCAAGTCGCCAGTCAGGTCCATGCCGAAGCCCTGACCGAACCCGATCTCGCGGAAGATGTCGATCCGGTCGTAGATCTGGCGCGAGTCAACGCGCTGCAACGCACCCTTGATCGTCAACGGGCCATCATCGGGCGCCCAGACGAACGACAGCGAATAGTCGCGCGTCACGGTGTTGCTGGTGACATAGCCCTTGTTGCCGCTGCTGTTCACCTGTCCGCTGCTCGGCAGGAAGGTGCCCGTATCTCGGTTGAACAGCGAGTTGGTCTTCAGCAGCAGCCCGTTCTCGTCGAACTCGCTGGTCGCCGGATCGACCGACAGCGTCTGCGACGACACCTGCGCGCCGTAATCGCTCGACTTGCTCTTGTAGCGCGACTGGAAGAAGCTGCCCGTAAAGGTCAGCGAGTCCGACGGTGCCCACTGCACCGCGCCATAGATGCCATAGCGGCGATACTGGAACGCTTCATCACCATAAGTGAAGCCACCGGGGATGTAGTAATCCTTCGAGTCGATCCGCGTCTTGAAATACGGCTCGGTGCGGATGAACTGCGACAGCGAACTGAACTGGCTGTACGCCACGTCGGCCAGCACGCCGATCCGGCCGATCCCGGTGTCGAACGACTTGGTGACCAGCACCGAGCCCATCGGATCGGCCTTGTTGGCCATGTCGCCAAGGCTCAACTCGCCGGTGCCGGCGACATGCCAGTCGCCGTTGAAGTCGAACGGCATCTTGGTGCGCAGGTCGATCTGGCCGCCGGTGCCGCCCTCGATCAGGTCGGCGGTGGACGCCTTGTAGACGTCGACCGCGGCCATCAACTCCGGCGTCACGTCGCTCCACAGGATCGCGCGACCGTTGTTGGCGCTGAAGATCTCGCGGCCGTTCAGGCGCGAGGCGACGCCGGTCAGGCCGCGCACCTGCACGCCCGAGCCCTGCACCGAATAGTGATCGGGATCGCCGAGCGCAGCGAAGCGGACGATCGACACGCCCGACACGCGCTGCAGCACTTCGGTGATCGAGTTGTCGGGGAGCTTGCCGGCATCGTCGGCGACGATCGAATCGACGATCGTCTCGCTGCGGCGCTTGCGCTCGTCGGCGGCCTGCAACGCGGCGCGGCGGCCGGTGACGACGACGTCGCCCGCGCCGGCGTCCTCACCGGTGGCTTCCTGCGTGGTGGCGACGGCGCCCTGCGGCTCGATCTGCGCCTGCGCCGACGTGGCGAGCGCGACCGCGGCAAAGGCGATCGCCGACGCACTGCGACGAAGCGCGCGCGAATGATACCGGTATGAAATCATAACCCCCCCTAAAGACTCTTTCACGCGTTCACGCGCTGTAGGTAGCGCTCCCAATACGCCGCCTTTTTTCGAAAACAAAGCATTTTATAGTATTTGCCCGGGACAGTTTTCAGGCGCTTGTCGCGGCAATCCTGCCGCTCCTTCAAAGCGTTAGCTAAATGTTAGCGCCAACATAGGCTGAAAGCAGCGTTGCGTTGCTGGTGACGCACGGGCCGTGCGCAGCGCGAATGACATCGCAGGGTGCCCGGACCGAAAAGGGCGCGTTCATCGTCGCGGAACCACCGCGCGGGATCTCACTTGCGACCCGCGCGAACGCCACGCGGCGACCACTCGACCTGAGATCGCTACCTATGGTGGCGAGCGGCGCGCAATTCTCCTTCCCGCGAGGATTCCGGCCATCTAGGACGTCGAACAAAGCCGCGAGGGAGAGGATCGACGTGACCATGACAGGGATTAACCGGCGCCAGGCGTTGATCGGTGCCACCGCCGTCGGCATGTCTGCGCTGTCGGCAAGCGACGCCGCTGCGCAACAGCGTGAAACGACGCAGGCTGCGGGCGGAGCCGCCCTGCTCGCCGCCCGTCCGCCGATGGGGTGGAATAGCTGGAACAGCTTCGCGACGACGATCACCGAGGCGCAGGCGCGCGAGACCGCCGCGATCATGCGCGCGAAGCTGCTGCCGTTCGGCTACGACGTCTTCACCGTCGACATCCAATGGTACGAACCCGAGGCGTCGAGCTACACCTACAATGCGAAGCCGACGCCGGCGATGGACGGCTATGGTCGCCTGATCCCCGCCCCCAATCGCTTTTCATCGAGTGCGGACGGCTCGGGTTTCACCAAGCTTGCCGCCGACGTCCATGCAATGGGCATGAAGTTCGGCATCCACCTGATGCGCGGCATCCCGCGGCTGGCGGTCGAGCGGAACCTTCCGATCCTCGGCACCCGCTATCGCGCCGCCGATGTCGCGGACAAGAACAGCATCTGCTCCTGGAACCCCGACATGTACGGCGTCGACATGACGAAGCCGGGCGCGCAGGCCTATTACGACAGCGTCTTCGCGCTCTACGCCGGCTGGGGCGTCGATTTCGTCAAGATGGACGACATGAGCCGCCCCTATGACGCCCACGCGCCGGAGATCGAGGGCGCGCACAAGGCGATCGTCGCCACCGGCCGCCCGATGATGCTCAGCCTGTCGCCCGGCGAAACCCCCGTGATCCGCGGCGAGCATGTCCGCCAATATGCCCAAATGTGGCGCATCTCCGACGATTTCTGGGACGATTGGGCGATGCTGGAGGCGCAGTTCACCCGGCTGGAGAACTGGAACCCGTGGCGTCGCCCCGGCGCGTGGCCCGATGCCGACATGCTGCCGCTCGGCCGGCTCGCGCTCGGGCAGCGCGACACCAAATTCACCCCCGACGAACAGCGGACGTTGATGACCTTGTGGTCGATCGCGCGGTCACCGCTCATCATGGGCGGCGATCTGCGCCACCTCGATGCACCGACGCTCGCGCTGCTCACCAACCGCGCGGTGCTCGCGGTCAATCAGGCGTCGACCGACAACCGCCCGCATTTCGTCGAGGATGGCACGCGCATCTGGTCGGCCCGTCCCGAAGACGCGCCCGCCGACCGCTATGTCGCGCTGTTCAACACCACCGGGGCGCCGAAGGACGTCGGCATCGCGCTGCGCCAGCTCGATCTGCCCGGCGCGGCGCGCGTGACCGACCTGTGGTCGGGCGCGGCTTTGGGGAACGTGACCGGTCGGTTCGCGCAGCGGCTTCCGGCGCACGGTGCCGGCCTGTACCGCCTGCGCGCATGAAGCCGTCCGCGATCGATCCCCGGCCGGAGCCGCGCGGCTCCGGCCGGCGGATCCGCGGCGCGGTGCTCCATGCGCTGGGCCGCTCGATCCTCGCGGGCGATTATCAGCCGGGTGAGGTGCTGCCCGGCGAAGTCGCCCACGCCATCGAACTGGGCGTGTCGCGCGGTGCCTATCGCGAGGCGGTGCAGGCGCTGATCGCCAAGGGACTGGTCGAAAGCAAGCCGAAGACCGGCACGCGCATCCTGCCGCGCGGGCGCTGGAACATGCTCGACCCCGACGTGCTCGCCTGGGCGTTTTCGGGCACGCCCGACATGCGGTTGCTGCGCAGCCTGTTCGAGTTGCGCGCGGTGATCGAGCCGTTCGCGGCGCGGCTGGCCGCGGAACGGCGCACCGACGAGGATCTGGCGATCATGGACCAGGCGCTGCGCGACATGGACCGGCTGACGCTGGCCGACGAACAGGGGCTCGCCGCCGACCGGCGCTTCCACGAAACGATCCTCAATGCCTCGGACAATGATGCGTTGATCGCGCTCAGTTCGGGGATCGCGGCCGGCGTCGAATGGTCGACGCGCTTCAAGCAGCGCAAGCGCGCGCTGCCTCGCGATCCGGTGCCCGAACACCGCCTCGTCTACGACGCGATCGCCGCTGCGGACAGCGAAACCGCCAGTCAGCGGATGAAGACGCTGGTCCAGAACGCGCTGGACGATACATGGTTCGGGATGGGCGGCGGCGCGATCCGCTAACCTCCACCGTCGCCCCGGATGACGGTGGAAGAAGACGGCGGCGGCCGCGCCGCGTCGCTCCACCATCAGATTGACTGGCCAGCAAAAATCCCCATATTTCCGTCATGAACACCGCCGTGTTCCATCAACGCTTTCGCGACCACGCAGGCCAGCTCGCCGCACGCGGCCAGCCCGGGTCCGGCGGCGCGCCGCTCGGGCTCGGGACCTTCCCGCCACATCCCCGCGCGGCGCGCCCGCGGCGCCCGCGCTTTCGAGCCAGCGGAAGCCTTGCCATGACCGATCGCCTGTTACCGCCCGATGCATCGCCCTTGTCCGCCGATCACGACGCCCATGTCGCCGCGCCGTTTCGCGATAGCCCGCCGCCGGCCGGCCCCGCCACCGACAGGGCATTGGCCACCGGGCTGCTGCTGACCATTCTGTTTTTCGGCATCCCCCTGCTGCTCTATTGCGTCCTCACGTCGGGCTGACCGCACCGCGACGCGTGGACAGCGCCCGCGCCGCTTGGCAGAAGGCGCGGGCCTGTTCCCGCGGAGTCCCTTGTCATGCGTCTGCGTTTCGCCGCCTTGCCCCTTCTCGCGCTCGCCGCCACTGCGCCGGCGCAAACGATCGTCGCGCCGGTCGCGCCGATCTCCGAACAGACGCTCAAGGATGTGACGAAGGAATTGTCGTCGGACGCCTATGAAGGCCGCGCGCCGGGCACCGCGGGCGAGGAGAAGACCGTCGCCTATCTCGCGAAGCGCTTCGCCGCCGCCGGGCTGAAGCCGGGCAACAAGGGCAGCTGGTATCAGGACGTGCCGCTGGTCGAGCTGACCGCGAAGAACGTCTCGCCATTGGTGTTCACCGGCGCGGGCGCGCCGCTCAGCCTGAACTACGGACCGGACATGGTGGTCGGCACGTGGCGGATCACACCGCGCGTCGAGGTGAAGGACTCGCCCGTCGTCTTCGTCGGCTACGGGATCAACGCGCCGGAGAAGGGCTGGAACGACTATGCCGGGCTCGACGTGCGCGGCAAGACGGTGCTGATCCTCGTCAACGATCCCGACTGGCGCACCCCCGATCTGGTCGGCCCGTTCGGCGGGCGCGCGATGACCTATTACGGCCGCTGGACCTACAAATATGAGGAAGCCGCGCGGCAGGGCGCGGCAGCGGCGATCATCGTCCACCAGACCGAGCCGGCCGCCTATGGCTGGAACGTCGTGCAGTCGAGCTGGACCGGCGCGCAGCAGGTCGCCGACGCCGCCGACAACCATGCCGGCGACAGCGCCGCGATCGGCTGGATGCAGGAGGCGCAGGCGCGAAAGCTGTTCGAGCGCGAGGGGCTGGATTTCGACGCGCTCACCGCCGCGGCCGGGCGCAAGGGCTTCCGCGCGCGTCCGCTGAACGGCGTCCGCGCCTCGGTGTCGTTCGACGAGAACGTCCGCCGCCACCAGTCGCGCAACGTGATCGGCATCCTGCCCGGCACGACGCGGCGTAACGATTACGTGCTGTATTCCGCACATTGGGATCACCTCGGCCATTGCGAGGCGGCGCCCGACGGCGACGACATCTGCAACGGCGCGATCGACAATGCCACCGGCACCGCCGCGCTGGTCGCGCTCGCCGAAGCCAATGTCAAAGCCGGGCCGACCCCGCGCAGCCAAGTGTTCGTCGCGGTGACCGGAGAGGAGAGCGGACTGCTCGGCTCCGAATATTACGCCGCCAACCCGGTGTATCCGCTCAGCCAGACGGTTGGCGGTGTCAACATGGACGCGCTGTCGCTGGCCGGTCCGGCGAAGAACGTCGTGGTGGTCGGCAAGGGCAAGTCGGAGCTGGACGCCTATCTGAACGCCGCGCTCAAGACGCAGAACCGCGTCGCCAGCGCCGAGCCGACCCCCGAGAAGGGCTTCTATTATCGCTCCGATCACTTCAGCCTCGCCAAGCGCGGTGTGCCGATGATCTATTTCGACGCCGGCGACGATCTGGTCGCGGGCGGCAAGGCGGCGGGCGCAGCGGCGGCGAAGGACTATGAGGAACATCGCTACCACGGCCCCAAGGACGAATATGACCCGAACTGGAACTGGGCGGGCACGGTGAAGGATGTGCAGCTCTATTACGGAATCGGCCGTGCACTTGCGGAGAGCAGCGCCTGGCCCAATTGGGTGGCCGGCGACGAATTCCGCGCGATCCGTGACAAGAGCCGCGCCGCGGCGATGGCCAAGTAAGAGGGACGACGATGACCAAGACCCCGCCGCCCGAATGGGCTCCGCACGCCGCCGTCTGGATCGGCTATCCCAGCCATCCCGAATTGTGGCTGGAGGATCTGGACGAGGCGCGCGCCGAAGTCACCGCCTTCGCGCGCGCGGTCCATGCCGATGGCCGCGGCGAGCAGGTGTTGCTGGTCGCCGCCGACGACGAAGCCGCCCGCGACGCGCGTGAGCGCGCCCCGTTTGCGGAGGTAGTCGTCGAGGCGTTCGGCGATATCTGGTTGCGCGACACCGCGCCGATCCTCGGCGGCGACGGCAAGGCGCGCGACTTCGGCTTCAACGGCTGGGGCGGCAAGTATGAGCTGGAGGGTGACGACGACATCGGCGCGCGGCTGGGGCGCGCGCACGGGCTGACGGTGCTGCCGTGCGACTGGATCCTCGAAGGCGGCGCGATCGACGGCGACGGCACCGGACTGGTGGTGACGACCGAGCAATGCCTGCTCAACCCCAATCGCAACCCGCGCATGTCGAAGGCGGAGATCGAACAACGCCTTGCCGACGATCTCGGGCTGACGCGCGTGCTGTGGCTCGGCAACGGGCTGCTCAACGACCATACCGACGGGCATGTCGACAATCTCGCGCGGTTCGTCGCGCCGAACCGGCTCGCTTTGCCGCGCGCGGAGGAGAACGATCCGAACTGGCAGGTCTTCCAGGACGCCGCGATCCGCGCACGCGCGATGGGGATCGAGGTGGTCGAGGTGCCCTCCCCCGGCCGCGTGCTGCGCGACGAACAGGTCGTGCCGGCGAGCTACATGAACTTCTACATCGGCAATGCCGCGGTGGTGGTGCCGGTCTATGGCAGCGAATATGACGACGCCGGCGTCGCGGCGATCCGCGACCTGTTCCCCGACCGGGAAGTGGTGGGCCTGCGCGCCGATGCGATCCTGACCGGCGGCGGCAGCTTCCACTGTATCAGCCAGCAAATCCCGGCCTAGCCGCGCCCGCGCGGCGCTGCGCGGGCGAGAAGCCCGCGCAAGGCCGGGATCGGCCGGCGCGCGGCCAAGCCGCGCGTCCGACGTGAAGGCGGCGGCTTGGCCGTCGCCCCGGACCTGAACCGCGACCCCGCTTCATCTCGGCGAGAAGGCTGAGCTTCAGCCCGTCATTGCGAGCGCAGCGAAGCAATCCAGAGCCGGACCAGGACGCACTGGATTGCTTCGCTGCGCTCGCAATGACGGCGGAAAGTAATGCCACCACGGCAAAAGAGAGCGGGGCCCCGGATCAAGTCCGGAGCGACGAACAGGGGTCAAGCCGCTCGGACCATCCCCGCCGTTCTGATCGACAAGCGGTCGAGCGCCACGTCCCTATCTCACCGATACATCGCCGCCGCATCCGCCTTGAACGACGCGCCGCTGTCGGTGCGGCTGTAGAACATGTGCCCGCCGGGATAGACGCGCAGCTGCACGCGCTCGGGCACGCCGAACGCCGGCATCTGGTCGACGATCAGCCGCGACGCAAAGAACGGGCACGACAGATCGTCCCAGCCATGCACGATCAGCACGCGCATCTTCGGATCATTGGCGATCGCCTTGCGCAGGTCGCTGACCGGCGTGTCGGCCGGCTGTCCGCGATCCCACGCCGCGTTCACCGCATAGGACAAGGCATTGTAGCGCGCGTCGGTCTTCCAGCCGACTTCACGCGTCACGAAATCGACCATCGCGCTGGTGGTCGGCGCGATCAGCGTGTCGAGCAGCGAATCGTTTGACTCCTGCCGCGGCGACCAGGGGAAGGGATCGAAGGCGGTGACGTTCGAATCGTAGATGCTGCCGATCGTCGCATCGTTGCGATGCACCTCGCGCAGGAAGGTGCGCGTATCGACGCGCCCGCCCATCCGCTGCACCAGCGCCGGATCGAGCCCGGTCAGTCGCGTCACGTTGCTGACGACGCGCTGCACCGCCTCGGTGTTCGCGCGCCCCAGCAGCAGGTCGCGCGCGAAATCGCCGCGGGTATAGGCCTCGACCTCGGCCATCGCCGCCGGGGTGAGCTGCCCCTTGCGCTCCAGATTGGCGGCGGCCATCGACGGCAGGTCGATCATCCACGGCAGCGGCGACAGCGCGGTCGCGTCATTGCCGACCGCCGGATCGAGATAGGGCGAGACCATGATGAGCCCGCTCAGCCCGACACCGACCTGCGATTGCAGCTCATAGGCGATGCGCGGCGCGCGATAGCCGCCGTAGCTTTCGCCCATCACGTACTTGGGCGAGCGCAGCCGGCCTTCCTTGACCAGCCAGTCGTAGACGACCTTAGATAGATATTTGATGTCGGGATCGTTGGCGTAGAAGGCCTTCTTGGTCGCATCGGCATCGACCAGGCTGCGGCTGAACCCGGTGCCGATCGGATCGATGAAGACCAGATCGGTCATGTCCAGCCAGCTATTGGGATTGTCGCGCGCGATCGGCGCGTCGGAGGGCGAGTCACCCTGCGCGCCGAACTGCACGCGCTTCGGCCCGACCGCGCCCATGTTGAGATAGACCGACGCCGCGCCCGGTCCGCCGTTGAACGCGAAGGTGACGGGGCGCGACGGATCGCTGCCGGGAACGGTATAGGCGGTATAGACCACCTGCCCGATCTCCTTGCCCTTTTCGTCGCGCACCGCGATCGTGCCGACCGTCGCCTTGTAGCTGATCGTACGGCCGCCGATCCGTGCGGTCTGCGTGATCGTCTTGTCGGCGGGCAGCGGCGGTTGCTGCTGCTTGTCGTCCTCCTGCTTCTTCTCGACGGTGGTGGTGGTCTTGTCGGTCTGCGCCAGCGCGGGCGCGGTGGTGGCGAGCAGCAGGGCGGCGAAGGACAGCGTGCGAACGATCATCGGGAGGGTGACATCCGAAGGAGACGCCCCGGCGGGGTGCCGGTGGCTGATCGGGAGATGTTACACCCTCGCCCGCCACGCGCAATCCGCGCATGACCCGGATCGAGACGCGCGTTTCTTCCGTCGTCATCCGGCCTTGAGCCGCGGCCCCGCTTCTCCTACGCGACCGAGGCAAGAAGCGGGATCCCGGATCAAGTCCGGGATGACAGAACAGGGTTAAAGTCGATTGCGGCTACCCGCCCCGCACCAAGGCGCGATAGGTCGTCACCTCATAGGTCGCGCGACGGCACTCGGCGATGACGCGCTCCTCCGCGAGCCGGAAGCCCGCGCCGTCCCAGGCGAAGTCACGTCGAACCCCGCAATCCCGCCCGGGCGTGGCGGGCAGCAGCACCGCATAGCGACGCCGGGCCGGCACCCACGCGCCGGTCGCGGGAAGATCGGCGGCGGGGTGCGCATCGCCCTTGTCGGGCAGAACGTACGGCAAGGCGCCGGCACCGCGACACGGCGACACCACTTCGAGCAGGCTGTGCCCCGCATCCAGCCGATAACCGCGCGCATAGACCGCACCGCATCCCTTGGCGGGCTTGCCGACCAGCTTTTCGAGCTGCTTGCGCGACAGGGTACGCGGCGCACGCGCGTCGACCGGCGGTACGTCGATCACCGCCGTCGCGGCCGATGCTGCACGTTCCTCCGCGAGTGCGGCCAGCGCCGCGCTCAATCCGGTCAGCGACGTGCGTACCCGCACCCGCCCGCCCGGTTCCGCCAGCGTCAGCAATCGCCCGCGACGCAGCGCGGGGGCGAGCTTGCCATTGAACGGCAGCGACAGCCCCACCCCGCGTCCCGGCGCGATCAGTTGCGCGATCGTCCGCCCGTCGACCGCCACCGTCATCCGCGTTCCCGCCGCGACCGTCGCCGGGATCGGCAGATCGACCGCCGCCACCGGTCCGTCGCCGCGCAGCACCACCAACGGATAGGCGGCGGGATCGCCGCCCGCCGGGACCTGCGACAGGGCGACGCAGCGCTGGCGATGATCGCAGAACACCCGCCAGTCGCCCGCGTCGACCGGTGCGATCGCGACCGCAGCCTGCCCCGCCAGCAACAGCGCGACGCTCACCCGCGCACCACCCGCGCCTGCCACACGGGTAGGTAATCCGGGTTGCCGCGGCACTCGCCCATGCTGCGCTGCTCGGTCAGCCGCAATTGCGTGCCGTCCCATACGAACGACTGCATCACCCCGCAATCGCCGAGCCCGCGCCCCTTGGCATAGCTGCGCAGCACGCCACCATCGACGTCGCCGTTGATGACGCTGTGTACCGGCGTCTGCGAGTCCGCGCCGGTTTCCTCGAACCCGGACGGCGCATCGGTCCTGGCCGGCGTCGCCTTGCCGTCGCGCACGATGAACAAGGCGTCGATCTCGTTATACGCACCCGCCGAACAGGGCAGCAGCACCAGCGTCGCGCCATCGGCAAGACCATGCGCGCGCGGCTCCGGTCCCGTGAAGGACGGGTCGCACTCGGCGGTCCGTCGCATGGCGGCGAGCAGGTCGGGGGTCATCGTCGCCGGCGTGCCCGCAAACGCCACCGCGCGGACGTGCGGCGCAGGGCGCGCTGCCGGCACCGTCGCGGCCGCTTTGTCGCCGCGCGCCACCAGCGCCGTCACCGTCCCCGCACGCCCCTGTTGCGCGTCGATATAGCGCAGCGCCGCCGACGCGCCCGCGGCCGAAATCGTCCCGAGCCGCTTGCCGCTCTTGTCGAGCGCCTCGATCGTCTTGGCATCGGCCAGCGCACGCGCGATCGCCGCCGCCTCCGTGCCACTCAACCCCGCACCCGCGACCGGAAAGGCGCGGCCGTCGATCCGCAGTGTCGCGGGCGCGTCGCCGTCGCCCTGCGGCATGTCGAGCGCGATCTCGATCGCGCCGTCCGGACCGGCGGCGCGCGCGACCTGCATCGTCACCGCCGGGAAGTCGGCGTCGGTGCCGAGCGACGCCATCGCGCAGCGCGCGACATTGTCGCACGCCACGGTCCAGTCGCGGAACGTCTTCTGGTCGCCGGGCTTCGGCGACGCATGATCGTCGCCGGCCGGCGCTCCGGCAGAAGTCGCTGTCGCCGCGACGGTCGGCGTGGGCGTCGGTGACGGTGGCGCGTCGGCGGGTTGCTGCGAACAGGCCGCCAGCCCCAGCACGGCCGCAAACGCCACTCTTTTCATCGCTCTGTCCCCTGCCGCTGGCGCATCATCGTCGCGGCAGGTTAAAGGCGCGCCAACATGAATAGGAGATGGCAGATGCAAGTGGTCGGCGTAATCGGCGCGGGGCAGATGGGCGCGGGGATCGCGCAGGTGTCCGCCGCGGCGGGCTATCGCGTGTTGCTCAGCGACGTCGACACGGCGCGCGCCGAGGCGGGCAAGTCGGGGATCGCCAAACGGCTCGCACGCGCGGTCGACAAGGGTCAGATCGACGCCGCGGCGCGCGATGCCACGCTGGCGCGGATCGAGCCGGTCGCCGGCGCCAGCGACTTCGCGCCCTGCGATCTGGTGATCGAGGCTGCGACCGAGCGTGAGGAGATCAAGCGCCGGATCTTCGCCGATGTCGGCGCGGTGCTGCGCCCCGATGCGCTGCTCGCCTCGAACACCTCGTCGATCCCGATCACGCGGCTGGCGCAGGCCGCGCCCGACCCGGCGCGCTTCATCGGCGTCCACTTCTTCAATCCGGTGCCGGTGATGGGGCTGATCGAGGTGATCCGCGGCCTCGCCACGGCCGACGCGACCGTCAGCGCGATCGAGCAATATGCCGAACGGCTCGGCAAGGCGGTGGTGCGCGCCAACGATGCGCCGGGCTTCATCGTCAACCGCGTGCTGATGCCGATGCTCAACGAGGCGATCTTCGCGCTCGGCGAGGGCGTGGCAACGATCCGCGACATCGATCTCGCCTGTCAGCTGGGGCTCAATCATCCGATGGGGCCGCTGACGCTCGCCGATTTCATCGGGCTCGACACCTGCCTCGAGATCATCCGCGTGCTGTTCGAGGGCACCGGCGACCCGAAGTTCCGTCCCGCCCCATTGCTGGTCAAATATGTCGAGGCCGGCTGGTACGGCAAGAAGAGCGGTCGCGGCTTCTACGACTATTCGGGCGCCGAACCGGTCCCGACGCGCTGACGGCAATTATTTCCAACGCTCCCCCGTCCGGCGCGACCTTTCTTGCGTCGGAGGGTTGGGCTGCATAACAGCCGAGGAATGAGCGACAACGTGCAGCCGTCCGATCCGAACAAGCACGACGATACCGATCCCACCGGGCTTGCCGCGGGTCGCCCCGCCAAGGGGACGATGGACGTCGGCGCCAGCGAGCCGATCGAACGGCCCGGGCTGCACCATTGGCGCGAAAGCACGATCACCGACCCGAATCTCCAGGATCGCGGCGGCGTGTTCTTCGCCGCGATTGAGATGACGCGGATGCCGATGCTGCTCACCGATCCCAGCAAGGACGACAATCCGATCGTCTTCGCCAACAAGGCGTTCCTCGACCTTACCGGTTACGAGGAAGACGAGGTGCTGGGCCGCAACTGCCGGTTCCTGCAGGGCGCGCAGACGGATCGCAACGCGGTCGCCGAGCTGCGCGAGGCGGTCCGCACCCGCTCGTCGGTCGCGCTCGAACTGCTCAACTATCGCCGCGATGGCTCGCCGTTCTGGAACGCGGTGTTCATCGGCCCGGTCTATGACACGCAGGGCAAGCTGCAATATTTCTTCGCCAGCCAGCTCGACGTCACCCGCCGCCGCAATTCGGAGCAATCCTATCGGCAAGCGCAGAAGATGGAGTCAATCGGCCAGCTCACCGCCGGGCTCGCGCACGATTTCAACAATCTGCTGCAGGTCGTGAACGGCAATCTGGAGCTGGTCACCCACACCAAGGACCCTGAACGCGTGAAGCGCTATGTCGCGGCGGCGCAATCGGCTGCCGAGCGCGGCGCAAAGCTGACGCGGCAATTGCTCGCCTTCGCGCGCAAGACCCGGCTGGAGCCGCGCCCGCTCAACCTCACGCATCTGGTGTCCGAGTTCAGCGAGCTGATCGAAAGTTCGGTCAACAAGCAGGTCGACATCCATCTCAGCCTGCGCCGCGGCTTGCAGCATGTCGTGGTCGATCCCGACCAGCTCGAAATGGCGCTGCTCAACATCGTCAACAACGCGCGCGACGCGATGCCCAACGGCGGGCTGGTGACGATCTCCACCCTGCCCCGCCACCTCAACGGCGACGCCGCCGCGCACGATCTGCCGTCGGGCGATTATGTCGTCTTGCAGGTCGAGGACAATGGCGAGGGCATGAGCCCCGAGGTGCTGGAGCGCGCCACCGAGCCGTTCTTCACCACCAAGGGCACCGGCAAGGGCACCGGCCTCGGACTGGCGATGGCCAGCGGTTTCGTCCGCCAGTCGGGCGGACGGCTGGAGATCGAGAGCACGCCGGGCAAGGGCACGCTGGTGCGGATGCTGTTCCCCGTGATACAGCCCGATCGCCACACCGACAACGATCAGGCCGAATCCGAAGCCGCGACCAGCGCCCCGCGCGAGGGCGCCGAGCACATCCTCGTCGTCGAGGACAATGACGAGGTGCTGGCGATCGCGCGCGAGATCCTTGAAAGCGCGGGCTACCGTGTCTCGACGGCGATCAGCGCGGAAGCGGGGCTGAAGGTGTTCGACGCGGTCCACCCGAAAGACCGTTTCGACCTGCTGTTCACCGATCTGGTGATGCCCGGCGGGATGAACGGGCTGATGCTCGCCGACGCGATCGTCGAGCGCGACGCTGCGGTGTCGGTGCTGATGACCACCGGCTATAACGAGGAACTGGTGGTCGGCGGCCCACGCGCGCGGGCGACCGACGTGCTGAGCAAGCCCTATCGTCGCTCCGAACTGCTCGACCGCGTCCGGCTGGCGCTCAACCGCGGCGGCGAGGGCGGCAAACGCCGCACCCGTTCGGATTTCGGCGCGGTGCAGGCGTAAGGGCACCGGTTTCCGTGCCGTGCTCCTCTTTTCGTCATTGCGAGCGCAGCGAAGCAATGACGATGCGGGATTTGGCGGACGGTCTGACAAAAGCCCCACCGTCACCTATATTCCGTCGCCCCGGACCTGATCCGGGGCCCCGCTTCTTCTTGACGGGCCTCGCAGAATAGCGGGGCCCCGGGTCAAGCCCGGGGCGACGAACAAAACGTCACCCCAACCGCGCCAGCGCCGCCGCGAACCGCTCGGCATCGGCGCTCTTCTCGGCGTGATCCGCCCGCGCCTTCTCGACCGCCTCGGGCTTGGCGCGCTCGACGAAGCTCGCGTTGCCCAGCCGCCCGGCCAGCGCATCGCGCTCCTTCTCGGCCGCCGCCAGCGACTTCTGCAACCGCTGCCGCTCGGCATCGAGGTCGATCACGCCCTCCAGTGCCAGCGCGAACGTCTCCGCCCCCCACAGGATCGGCGCCCGCGCCCCCTGTGCCTCGCCCGCGGTCAGCGTCACCCGCGCCAGCCGCTCGACGTAAGGCGCGATCGCCGCCGGCACCTCGCCCGCGCCGGTGTGCAGCGCGATCCTCGCCCCCGGCGGCACGTTGAGTTCGGCACGCGCGCCGCGCACCGCCTCGACCAGCTCGATCGCGCGCCCGATCTGCGCGGTCGCGGCCGGATCGAGCGCCCGCGCGTCCGCCATCGGCCAGTGCGCGACGATCAGCTCGTGCTCGCGCGGGGCGAGCGCATGCCACAATTCCTCGGTGATGAACGGCATGAACGGGTGGAGCAGGATCAGGATCTGGTCGAGCACCCAGCCCGCCACGGCCTTGGTCTCGTCGTCGATCGCGCCCTTGATCAGCTCCAGATACCAATCGCAGAACCGGCTCCATACGAACTGATAGATCGCATTGGCCGCCGCATCGAAGCGATAGTCGGCCAGTGCGAGGTCGACCGCCTGCACCGTCGCCACCGTCTCGGCGATAATCCACTTGTTGACCGCCAGGGTCGCGACCGGCGGCTCAATCGTCGTCGACCCCCCGATGCCGTTCGCCTGCGCGAAGCGGCTGGCGTTCCACAGCTTGGTCGCGAAGTTGCGATAGCCCTCGACGCGCTTCTCATCCATCTTGATGTCGCGGCCCTGGCTTTCCATCGCCGCCATGAAGAAGCGCAGCGCGTCGGCGCCATAGGCGTCGATCAACCCGAGCGGATCGACGGTATTGCCCTTCGACTTCGACATCTTCGCGCCGTCCGCCGCGCGGACGAGGCCGTGCAGGTAGAGCGTCTTGAAGGGCACGTCGCCCATGAACTCGATGCCCTGCATCATCATCCGCGCATCCCAGAAGAACAGGATGTCGAAGCCGGAGATCAGCACGTCGTTCGGGTAACGACCGTGGAGTGTCGGGTCGGCGTTGTCCGGCCAGCCCATCGTCGCGAACGGCCACAAAGCACTGGAAAACCATGTATCGAGGACGTCAGGATCACGCCAAAGGTAAACCCGCTCCTGATCCTCGTCCGCGAGCATCAAGTTGATTGCATGAACCTGCGTGTCGACGACGCGAACACCCCGGCCACGATACGGCAAGAAATCTTCAGCTGCCGTCTGTGCATCCGTGCTGTCGATCGCAACGAACGGTCGCGGGATGTCGTACCGAAGCTCGTTGTCGACAACACTCGGCCCGAACCACGCCGGAATCCGATGCCCCCACCACAATTGCCGGCTCACGCACCACGGCTGGATGTTCTCCATCCAGTTGAAGAACGTCTTCTCCCAAGTCTTCGGCACGATCCTGATCTGGCCCGAGCGCACCGCCTCGATCGCCGGCTTCGCCAAGGTCGCGGCATCGACATACCATTGGTCGGTCAGCCACGGCTCGATCACCACGCCCGAGCGGTCGCCATACGGCGTCTGGATCGTCCGCGCCTCGGCGTCATGCTCGAAGCCCTCCTTGTCGACATGCGGGATCAGCACGCCGTCCGCCTTCAGCCGCGCGACGACCGCCTTGCGCGCCTCGGCGGTGGTCAGCCCGAGGTACTCGGCCGGGATCAGCCCATCGGCGGTCTGCACCACCCGCGCCTGCGCATCGAGCATGTTGAGCATGTCGCGCGCCTCGATCCCGGCGCGGCGGCCGACCTCGAAGTCGTTGAAATCATGCCCCGGCGTGATCTTGACCGCGCCCGAGCCCAGCGCCGGATCGGCGTGCTCGTCGGCGACGATCGGGATCAGCCGCCCGGTGATCGGCAGCCGCACCTGCTGTCCGACCAGCGCGCGATAGCGTTCGTCCTCCGGGTGCACCGCAATCGCCATGTCCGCGAGCATCGTCTCGGGCCGCGTCGTCGCGACGTCGATATGCCCCGACCCGTCCGCCAGCGGATAGCGCAGGTGCCAGAAGCTGCCGCGCACCTCGCGCGTCTCGACCTCCAGGTCGCTGATCGCGGTGCCGAGGCCCGAATCCCAGTTCACCAGCCGTTTGTCGCGATACAGCAACCCGCGCGCGTGCAGCTCGACGAACACCTTCAGCACCGCCTTGCTGAAGCCCTCGTCCATCGTGAACCGCTCGTTGGCCCAGTCCATCGAGCAGCCGAGCCGGCGCAGCTGGCGCGTGATCTGCCCGCCGCTCTCCGCCTTCCATGCCCACACCTTGTCGACGAACGCCTCGCGCGTCAGATCGGTGCGCTTCTCGCCCCCGGCGGCCATCTGCCGCTCGACCACCATCTGCGTCGCAATGCCGGCATGGTCGGTGCCGACCACCCACAAGGCATCCTTGCCCTTCAGCCGCGCGTGGCGCGTCAGGATGTCCTGCAACGTATTGTCGAGCGCATGGCCGATGTGCAGCGAACCGGTCACGTTGGGCGGCGGATTGACGATCGTCCACGGCTCGGCGTTGGGACGATCGGGGCGGAACAGGCCCTTGTCCTCCCAATGGGCGTACCATTTGGATTCGATGGCGGCGGGGTCGAAGGTCTTGGGAAGCTCGGTCATGTCCGTGTCTGTAGCCACAGCGTCCCGCGCTGAGAAGCCGCTGGCCAACACTTGCTTAACCTGCGCCGCTTACCGGTCGAAGGACGGGGGGCGAGCGGGCCGATGGGACGATTCCACAACGATCACAACGAGATTCGAGCGGCGATGCAACGGTTCGCCGCGCTGCTGGCGCAGGGACATGACGCGGTCGCGGCGGAGATGCTGCGCGAACGCGTGCTGTTTTCACACCTCCTGCACCGCCACCGCGTCGATGAGGATAGTGAAACCGCGCGGGCGCTGCCCGACACGCCGCTCGCCGCCGCGCTGACGGCGGACATGCAGGCATTGCTCGCCGAATATAGCGCGCATGTCCGCGCCTGGCCGCCCGCGCGCATCCCGGCGGAGTGGGACACGTATGCGCAGGCGGTGCTCAAGCTGCAGCAGCGGATGCGGATGCGGCTGGCGTGGGAGGAGCGCGAACTGTTCCCGCGCCTTTCCGCGGCTTAGGGTTTGCGCCACTTACGAGGAAGCGGCACCGACACCCTCCTTCGTCGCCCCGGACTTGATCCGGGGCCCCGCTCCTTAGCCCGGGATGACGTAAAAAGGGCGGCCGCTCGCTAAACGTCGATCGGTGCTATCGCGCGCCCTTCGTCCAGCGATCCATCCAGCCCAGCACCTCGCGATACCATTGCCGCGAGTTGGCGGGCTTCAGCACCCAGTGGTTCTCGTTCGGGAACACCAGCAGCCGCGACGGGATGTCGCGCCGCTGAAGCGCCGTGAACGCCGCCAGCCCCTGCGTATAGGGAATGCGGAAGTCCTTCTCGCCGGTGATCACCAGCTGCGGGGTCTTCCACTTGTCGACGTAATTGACCGGGTTCCACTTTTCGAACGCCTGCGGGTCCTGGAAATAGGCCTTGCCGCCATGTTCCCATTCGTCGAACCACAGCTCTTCGGTCTCATAGGCCATCGCGCGCGCATCGAAGACGCCGTCATGCTGGACGATGCACTTGAAGCGATCGGGCCAGCGCCCTTCGATCCAGTTCATCATATAGCCGCCATAGCTCGCGCCCAGCGCACAGGCGTTGTCGCCGTCGAGCCACGCGAATTTCGTCGTCGCGGCGGCGAGCCCCTTTTGCAGGTCCTCCAGCGGCCAGCCGCCCCAATTGTTGCGGATCGCGTCGGTGAACGCCTGCCCGTAGCCGGTCGAGCCGTGGAAATCGACCGCGACCAGCCCGTAACCGGCGCCCGCGAACACCGCCGGGTTCCAGCGGTACGACCAACTGTTGTTGCTCGATCCCTGCGGCCCGCCATGGACCATGAACGCGACCGGCACCTTGCCCGCGACGCCGTAAGGATGCACCGCATAGCCCCAGACGGTGTCGCCGTTCGCGCCCTTGAAGCTGAACCGCTCGACCGTCGGCATGTCGATTCCCGCCAGCCGCGCGGCATTGACCTGCGTCAGCCGCAGCGTGCTGCGCTGCGGCCCGACACGGTAAAAATCGTCGGGCGCGGTCAGGCTGTTCATCGCCACCACCACGCCCTGCGCGCCGACCGCGACGCCCGACACATGCCCCTCGCCGGTCAGCCGCGTCACCTGCCCGTGCGCGACATCGACCTGAAACAGCGGTGTTTCCTGCGTGTCGTCGGCGGTGACGTACAGCGAGCGCGAGTCGGGCGCCCATTGCAGCGACCCCGGCGAGCGATCCCAGCGCTCGGTCAGCGAGACGGTCTGCCCCGACGCCAGATCGCGCACCATCACCACGAAGCGATCCGCCTCATAGCCCGCGCGCCGCATCGCCAGCCACGCCAGCTTGCGCCCGTCGGGCGACACCGCCGGCTGGGTATCGGTCGCCTGATTGGCGGCGGTCAGGTTGGTCGGCGCGGCGCTGGCGTCGGCCGGGACCGAAAAGATGTCCAGATTCGTCGACAGCGGCTCGATCCGGCCCGGCTCGCGCAACGCGAAATAAACGGTGCGTCCGTCCGGGCTCCAGTTCACTTCCTCCGCGCCGCCGAACGGCTTCGACGGCGTGTCGCCCAGCAGCGTCGGCGCCAGCGCCTGCCCGTTGCCGCGCGCGCCGGCAGAAGTCAGCGGCAGCACGAACAATTGCGAGCGCGTGCCGTCCGCCCACGTATCCCAATGCCGCACGAACAACTGGTCATAGGTCCGCCCGCTGCCGGCGTTTGCCGCCTTCTTCTCGACCGGCAGTTCCAGCGAAGGCGCACCGGGGCGACGATCCGCCCAGATCAGCACCCGGTCGCCGGTCGGCGCGACCTTGAAGCCGTTGAAGCCGCCCTTGAAGTCGGTCAGCCGCCGCGGCGTGCCGCCCGCCATCGGCACCGACCAGAGCGCATCGTCGGCGGTGAAATAGACGATGTTGCCGACAATCTGCGGATCGTTCTCGTCAAGCTGCGGATCGGCGGCGAGCTTCACCGGCGCCGCCCCCTTGCGCGTCAGGTCGAGCTTCCACAGGTCGTAACGCCCGCGATCGGCAGCGAGGTCGGTTTCGCGCTGCGCCCAGACCAGCCAGCGCCCGTCCTTCGACATCGACGGCGCGCCGACGCGGCTCAGCGTGGTGACATCGTCGATGGTCAGCTGGCGTGCCAGCGCTGGAGCGGCAGTGGTGGCGGCAAGCGCGAGCAGAGTCGCGGAGGTCAGCATCTTCATGCGCGCGATGATAAAGCAGAAGGTTGCGTGCGAGACAATCAGGCCATCGGAAGCAGTGTCCCTGCCGTTCTGCGTCGCCTCGGACCCTTCGACAGGCTCAGGAGAGCCTTGATCCGGGGCCCCGCTTCTCAACCACAGAAACGAAGAAGCGGGATCCCGGATCAAGTCCGGGATGACGGGCGTAATCGCACCCCGGCGGGGAAATCACCCCTGCTTGGTGATCTTGGCGATCTCGCGCGCCACCATCTGCTCCACCAGATGCGGCAAATTCTGGTCCAGCCAGTCGCTCAGCATCGGGCGCAGCATCTCGCGCACCAGCCCTTCCAGCGTCCCGTCGCTGTCGGGTTCGGGCTTGACGATCAGCTTCGACAGCGCACCCAGCGCGCCGCGCGCGGCCTGCACCGTCGCCGCCGAGACGACCGGCGGCTCGTCGAGCGCCGGTGCCGGGGCGGGCGCAGGCGTCGTGGGAGCAGCCGCTACCGGCGCAGGTTCGGGCGCCGGTGCCGGTGCCGGAGCGGGCGTCGGACTGGCCACCGGCGTCGGCGCAGCCGCGACCGGCGGCGCGCCCCGCTCCTCGAACGTCTCGGCGGCACGGGGCGGCGCGAACGACGCGGGCGGCGGCGCCACCGGCTCCGGCGCGCCCAGCGGTTCGTTCAGCTCCAGAACCTGGTCGCGGGTCGGCTCGTCCTCGTCACGCGCCGCCGGCGCAGGGGCCGGCGCGCGCCGCGGCGCGGGCGCGTCGCCCTCCTTGATGACCCGCTTGATCGAGGCGAGAATGTCTTCCATCGACGGCTCGCCGCTCAAATCCCCCATCGGGTCAACCTCACAACGCTGCGCCGCACATCACGGGCGTGGTGTGTCGACACCTGTCGTCAATGCAGGCGTCCTGTCAACATTGCTTTCGAGCAGCGGATCGAGCGGGCGCGTGACCACGGCGGTCTGCGCCGGGCTGTCGGCGGTGCTGCGCGACACCGGCGCGGCGCGCTGCCCGTCGTCGAAGTCGTTCAGCTTGCCGCGGACTTTTGCGAAGTGGATCGTCGGATCGTAGAGCGGGCCGCCGTCCAGCCCCAGATCCTCGGCCTCGGCATGACCCATCGCCGCCAACAGCGCGAAGCCCGCGACATAGGCGTCGCGTCGCGCCGAGACGAGCGTCACCTGGCTGTTGAGCAATTCCTGCTCGGCGTTGAGGATGTCGAGCACGGTGCGCGTGCCGACGCTGTTTTCGGCGCGCACGCCTTCCAGGCTCAGCTTGTTGGCGTTGACCGCCGCCTCGCTCGACGCGATCACCTCCAGCGAGGAGCGCCACACCGCATAGGCCGAGCGGGCCGAGGCGATCACCTGCCGCTCGGCGGCGGTCGCCTGTTCGATCGCCTGCCCGCGCAATTCCTGCGCCTGCCGCACCAGCGCGCCGGGACGCCCGCCCTGATAGAGCGGCAGGCTGAGCGTCACCCCGGCGCTCGTGGCATTGCCGGTCTGCACGCTGCCCAGCCCGGCGGCGCTGCCCTGCCCGAGCGAGCCGAGGAAGTTGAAGTAATTCTGCCCCAGCGTCGCGCTCACCTGCGGGCGGCGATTGGCGCGCGCGACGCGGATGTCGTAATCGGTCGCGTCGCGCACCCGTCGCGCCGCGATCAGGTTAGGATTGTCCTGCATGGCGATGTCGACCGCACCGTCGACCGACGGCGGGAAGGACGGCAAGGGCGGCGGCGCTTCCAGCGTTCCCGGCGGCGACCCGACCAGCCGCACGTAATTCTCGCGGCTGGAAATCAGCGTCGCCTGCGCCGATTGCAGCTGCGCCCGCGCGAGGCTCAGCCGCGCCTCGGATTGCGCGACGTCGGTGCGCGTCAGGTCGCCGACCTCGAAGCGGTCGCGGCTGGCGCGCAGATTGGTTTCCAGCACGCGGACGTTCTGCGTGTTGAGCCCGACGATCGCCTCGTCGCGGATCACGTTGTTGTAGGCGCTGACCACGTCGGTGAAGGTCGTGGCCTCGGTGCCGCGCAGATTGGCCTGCCCGGCCTCGACGCGCGTTTCCGCCGCCAGCACGCCGTTGCGCACGCGCCCGCCCTGATACAGCGGCACCGTGACGCCCAGTTGCGCGTCCAGCCGCCGTTCGGGCGTGGTGAAGCTGTTGCCCCCGCGCAGGAAATTGTCGGTCAGCCCGGTCTGCGCCGTCGCGCTCGGCCGTCCCTGCGACCGCGCGATCGGCACGTTCTCGTCATTGGCGCGCTGCGCCGCGCGTTGCGCGTTCAGCGTCGGGTTGTCGCGATAGGCGCGCACCAGCGCCTCGCGCAGCGTCTCCGCCGATGCCGGGATCGCCCCGGCCAGCACCAACGTGATGGCAACCGATGACAGCAGCGACGGCGGGCGAAGGCGCAAAGGGGCGATCCTCAGAAGGTGAAGCTGCGCGGACGCGCGAAGCCGGGAAGTCGGACCGAATCGATGTCGGCGAACGGCGTCAGCGCGGTCGCCGCGCCGCGATGCGTCCCGGCCGCGAGCCGGAACACGCCGCGATCGACCAGCCCACTGACGATCCGACCACCGTCGACGACCTGCGACGCCAGCGTCGACGGCAGTTCCTCGATCGCGCCATCGACGATCAGCACGTCATACGGCGCGCCGGCCGGAGCCCCGTGTTCCAGCGGCCCCTCGACCAAGGTGACGTTCGGCGTCTGCGCCAGCGCCTCGCGCGCGTGCGCCGCCAGCTCGGGCAAAGATTCCACTGCGACGACCTCGGCGACCAGCGACGCGAGCACCGCCGCGGTATAGCCCGCCGCCGCACCGATCAGCAGCACGCGGTCGGACGGCTGCAACCGCGCCTGCACCAGCAGCCGCGCGGTGGCGAGCGGGGTGTTGAGCGCACGTCCCTGTCCCAGATCGACCGCGCGATCGACGTAAGCGAGCGCGGCGGCGTGCGCGGGCACGAAGCGCTCGCGCGGCACCTCGGCCATCGCCGCAACGATGCGCGGATCGTTGACCGCGGTGGTGCGCAACTGGCTGGCGACCATCGCCTGGCGCATCGCGGTGAAATCGTCATTGCGGAGAGCAGGGGCGGAGAGGGTCATGAGCCGTCCTGTGGCATAGCTGTTTTATCGATGCAACACACGTTGCGTCATCGGGCTTGTATCGCGCGCGGAACACACTTTGCAATCGGCGGCTTGACATCATGCCGCCCTGCCCGCATCTGCGCGCCCTCACCGCATCGAGGCGCGATGGCGGAGTGGTGACGCAGAGGACTGCAAATCCTTGCACCCGGGTTCGATTCCCGGTCGCGCCTCCAGCGGCCCGGCTCAGGCGGGCCGCCCGATGGGAACGATGTAGCGCTGCCCCGTAGCGGTGACGCCGGTCTCCACCGTAAGCCCGTAGGTCTCACCCACCAAGGCGACGGTCAGCACGTCGTCCGCCGTTCCGGCCGCGACCACGCGCCCGTCACGCAGCAGCACGACATCGTCGGCCAGCCGCGCGGCCAGATTGAGGTCGTGCACAACCAGCACCACCCCGCTGCCACCCGCCGCCACCGCGCGCAGCTGCGCGCCGACCTCCAGCTGATGCGCGGGGTCGAGGCTGGCGAGCGGCTCGTCGGCGAGCAGCCATTCGGGCTGGCCGGCCAGCACCCGCGCCAGCAGCGCCCGCGCGCGCTCGCCCCCCGACAGATGCTCGACCCCGCGGCGCGCGAACCCGGCCATTCCCGTCGCCGCCAGCGCCGTCTCGACCGCCACACGATCCGCCTCGGTTTCGCCCCAGCGCCCGCGCCACGGCAGCCGCCCGAGCCCGACCAAGGTCGCGACGTCGATGTTCCAGTGCACGTCCGCGGCTTGCGGCAGGAAGCCGACCCGCCGCGCCCGCGCCTGCGCCGACAGCGCCCGCACGTCGACGCCGTCCAGCACCGCCTGCCCCGCCGCGGGCGTATGCAGACCGGCCAGACACGACAGCAGACTGCTCTTGCCCGCACCGTTCGGCCCGAGCAGCGCGGTCACCCGCCCCCCGGCGAACCCGGCGCTGACCGGTTCGAGCACGGTTCTGCCGCTCAGGACCAGCGAGATGCCCTCGGCCGCCAGCACGCTCATGCCAGCCGCCTCCGCATCGCAATCAACAAGTAGAGGAAGAACGGCCCGCCCAGCATCGACATGGCGATCCCGAGTCGCAGCTCGCTGACCGTCGGCGCCAGCCGCACCAGACTGTCGGCGAGCGTCAGCAGCAACGCCCCGCCCAGCGCGGCTGGCAGCAAGGTCGCGGACGGCCGATGCCCCGCGAACGGACGCACCAGATGCGGCACGATCAGCCCGACGAAGCCGATCACCCCCGCTGCCGCCACCGACGCGCCGACGGTCAGCGCGACCCCGACGATCACCGCCAGTTGCAGCCGCCGCGGGTCGACCCCCATCGACCGCGCCGCCTGTTCGCCGAGCGTCAGCGCGTCGAGCGACCGCGCGGTGCGCGCCAGCACCGCCATCCCCACGACGATCAGCGGCACCGACACCATCACCTCGTTCCAGCTCCGGTCGGTCAGCGCGCCCATCAGCCACGTCATGATCTCCGACGCGGCAAACGGCGTCGGCGTAAGGCTCAGCGCCAGCGCGGTCAGCGATCCGGTGATGCTGGTCAGGATCATCCCCGCCAGCGTGAACAGGATCAGGCTGCCCGACCGCCCCGCGATCAGCGCCAGCGCCGCCATCGTCACCGCCGCCCCCGCCAGCGCGAAGCCGGGCAACAGCCATGTCTGCGCCGCATAGCCGAAGTAAAGCGAACAAACCGCCCCGAACGCCGCGCCCGACGACACCCCGAACAGCCCCGGATCGGCGAGCGGATTGCGCAGATAGCCCTGCATCGCCGCCCCCGACATCCCCAGCGCCGCACCGACCGCCAGCGCGAGGAGTGTGCGCGGCAGCCGCAGCTCGACGATGATGATCGAGCGCGGATCGGCGGCGGTCCAGCCGTCGAGCGGCACCCACACCTTCCCCGCCGCGACCGACAGCGCGGCGGCGAAGATCACGCCGAGCGCGAGCAGCATCGTCGCGCGCCTCATCGGGCCGCCACCTGCGCGTGCACCGCACGCAACCGCGCCATCCCGGCGATGATCGTGGGTCCGCCGCAATTCATCAGCCGCCCCGCGAACGGTGCGATCGTCACCCGTGCACCAAGCCGCCGCAGCGCACGGTGCCGCTCCATCCGTTCCCCCGCCCCTTGCGCAGCGGCGACCGACAGCACGACGCGCGGCGGATCGGCGAGCAGATACTCCAGCGGCAACACGTCCCAGCGCTTCAGCCCGTAGCCTGCGCTGGCGTTGCGAAACCCGGCACGGCGCAGCATCTCGTCGGGTAACGTTCCCGCTCCCGGCACCAGCCCCCCCGGCCCGAAGATGATCGCCGATACTGGCGACATCGCATCCGGGTGCGCCGCGTCGGTGATCCGCTCCGCCAGGGCCGCTCCCTGCGCCGGGTGGCCGATCGCCGCCGCCAGGTCGCGCACCTGTTGCGCGCTCTCCGCGATCGAATCGGGCAGCGCGAATTGCCGCAACCGGATGTGCATCCGCGTCAGCGCCGCGACCGTCGCCGGCGCGACATGCCCGCTCGCCACCACCAGATCGGGGCGCAGCGCCACCACTTCCTCGGCCGTGCCCGACGTCGCCGGGAAGCGCCGTGCCCAGTCGAGCGGCACCGAGGTCGCGCGCGGATCGTGCGAATAATGGCTGACCGCCGCGATCTGCGCCGGATCGGCGACTTGCATCAGCATCGCGTCGAGACACGGGTTGATCGACACGACCCGCGGGCCTCGCGCAGGCGCCGCCCCGATCAGCACCGGCAGCGCCGACGCGACCGCCGCCACGCGCGCGATGCGAGAATATCTGTCGCTCACTCCGTCATCCCCACGCCGACCCGACCCGTTCGTCGTCGCGCGAGGAAACTTCCCCGATCGCCCGGCACACCCCGTCCGCGCGAAGGACAACCGCGATCGGGCAGGTTTCCTGGCTCCCGGGTCGTCGCCGTTCACCCGGCCTTCCCGGAGCGCGAGCGATCCAGTGGCACACGAGGGGGCGAGCGGCTCGCCAGTCACAGTTGCGGGGGCAGCTCCGGCTCGTCGCCTACCGGATTCCCTCACCTGATCGCGTGATCCGGCCTAGCCGTCCGCGAGAGAGCGGGCAAGCGCCGCCAGCAGCGGCACGTCGACCGGCGGCATCGGCAACCGTGCCAGCATCTCCGGCAGATCCCAGCACAGGGCCTGCGCGGCCAGAGGTCGCGGCGTTCCGCGCCACGCGGCACAGCGATAGAGCAGCATCGTCACCGGCATGTCGGTGGCGAAGCCGACCGGTGCCAGCGCATCACCCGCCACCTGGATCGTCAACTCCTCGTCCAATTCGCGCACCAGCGCGGCGGCGGGATGCTCGCCGGGCTCGACCTTGCCGCCGGGGAACTCCCACAACCCGCCGTGGCGCTTGTCGGGCGGGCGCTGCTGCATCAGGCAGCGCCCATGTTCGTCGATCAACGCCGCCGCGACCACCAGCATCCTGTTTCGATCCTTCCTTAACCCGGACCGGCTATGATGTCGGTCATGACACGTCTTGCCGCCGCCCGCTCGCTTCGCACCCTTTCCGGTGCCCTGTCGCGGCAGACCCGCGGCGCGACCGCGATCGAATATGGCCTGATCGCCGCGCTCATCGCGCTCAGCGCGATCGGCGGCATGTCGGCGGTCGGCCAGCCGGTGACCGGCCTGTTCGCCTCCATCAACGCCTATCTGCAAACCACTCGCTAGAGTGCTGAACGAAAACAAACTTTAGCACTTAAGCCTTTTTCAACCCTGCGCTCCTAGAACCACCCTTGATGGACCTGAGCGGGACGTCGGCGGGTACAGAAATCTAGGTTCCTAGTGGAGATCGACATGCAGAAGATTCGTTCGTTCCTGAAGAACAGCAAGGGCGCGACCGCGATCGAATACGGCCTGATCGCAGCCCTGATCGCGGTGGCCGCAGTTGCCGCCATGAAGGGCATCGGCTCGCAGCTGAACAACACCTTCACCAACGTCAAGACGCAGATGCAGTAATCTAGCCTCATCGGCGATTACACGCGGGGCGGCGGAACATCGGTTCCGCCGCCCTTTCTGTTGCCGCTCGCCTGCGCGCCTTCGCCCTTCAAACCGAATCGACCGAAATCCCGAACGCTTCGTGCCCCCGCACTGCGCCAGACGTCGGGCAGCGACGGCGACCGCAGTCCATGTCCTGTCGAAAGCGATCCCCGTCGGGCAGACCCCGCGTGTCGATCCGGGTCTAACCCACTCGCCCCATCTTCAGGAACTTCGCACGGCGGTCCTGCCGCAGCGCATCGGGCGTCAGCGGCGCCAGATCGCGCAGCATCCGCTCGACGCAATCGCCCAGCGCGCGGATCGCGCCGTCGCGGTCGCGGTGCGCGCCGCCCAGCGGCTCGGGCACGATGGCATCGATCACGCCCAGCGCCTTCAGGTCCTGCGCGGTCACCTTCATCGCTTCCGCAGCATCGGGGGCCTTGTCGGCGGTCCGCCACAGGATCGAGGCGCAGCCCTCCGGCGAGATCACCGAATAGACCGCATGTTCGAACATCAGCACGCGATTGCCGCTCGCCAGCGCGATCGCGCCGCCCGAGCCGCCCTCGCCGACCACGGCCGACACCAGCGGCACACCGAGCGCCAGGCACGCCTCGGTCGAGCGCGCGATCGCTTCCGCCTGTCCGCGCTCTTCGGCCTGGATACCCGGGAACGCGCCCGACGTATCGACCAGCGTCACCACCGGCAGCCCGAAGCGGTCGGCCATCTCCAGCAACCGGATCGCCTTGCGATATCCCTCCGGCTTGCCCATCCCGAAATTGTGGCGAAGCCGGCTGGCGGTATCATCGCCCTTCTCATGGCCCAGCACCATGACGCGCTGCCCGCGGAAGGTCGCGAAGCCGCCGAGAATCGCCTGATCGTCACCGAAGGCGCGGTCGCCGGCCAGCGGCACGAACTCGTCGAACAGCCCGGCGACATAATGTTTGAAGTGCGGGCGCTCGGGATGCCGCGCGACCTGCGTCTTCTGCCACGGGGAGAGCTTGCCGAACGTGTCCTTCAGCAGCTTGTCCGACTTCGCCTGCAGCTTGGCGATCTCGGCGGAAATGTCGACGGTGCCCTCGGCGCCGGTCTCGCGCAGTTCGTCGATGCGCGCCTGCAGCTCGGCGATGGGCTTCTCGAAGTCGAGGAAAATACGCATCGGGCGCAGCTAGGCGCGCTTTCGCAACGCGTCAACGAGCGGGTGACGCTCGTTGACCAGCTCGACCAGCCGGCTGCTGTCGACATGGGTGTAGATTTCGGTGGTGGCAATGTCGGCATGGCCGAGCATCGTCTGGAGCGCGCGCAGGTCCGCGCCGCCTTCCAGAAGGTGCGTGGCGAAGGCGTGGCGCAGGACGTGCGGGCTGATCCGCTCGGGCGCGATCCCGGCCTCGGCCGCGAGCGCGCGCACCAGCTGGAACAGCCGCACGCGCGAGATATGCGTCGCCCCCGAGGGGAACAGGAACGGGCGGTCGGTCGCGACATGCGCGCGCCACGCCGCCACCGCGGCACGCGCGCGGTCCGAGATCGGCACCAGCCGCTCGCGCCCGCCTTTGCCCTTCAGGATCAGGAACGGCCGATCGGGATGGATCGCGCCGCGCGGCAGCGAGACGAGTTCGGTCGCGCGCAGCCCCGATCCGTAGAGCAGCTCGAACAAGGCCGACAGCCGCAGGTCGGTCGGGATCACCGGATCGCGCGCCAGCCGCGCGTCGATCGCCGCGAACAGCCGGTCGACGTCGCCGTGGTCGAGCGTCCGCGGCAGACGCCGCTGCGCTCCGGGGCGCGGCAAGGCCGGCGAGGGATCGTCGGCGCGGTCGCCCTCGTCGATCAGGAACCCGAAGAACCGCCGCAGCGCCGCCGCCTTGCGCGCCACCGTCGCCTTGGAAAGCGCCGTCCAGCCATCCGCCAGCCGCTCCAGCGCCGCGCCGTCCGCCACCGCCAGCCCGCCGTCGAGCGCCGCGGACGCCAGCATCAGGTCGCGGCGATAGGCCGCCAGCGTGTTCTGCGCCGCGCCCGCCTGCGCCGCCATCATTTCGAGGAAGCGGTCGATCGCGGCGGCGTCGCTCACAGGCGCGCGATCGCCTCCGCCGCGATCATCCGCGCCTCGCCGTCCAGCCCGACCGCGCGCAACGCCCGGATGATGTGGAACAGGGCCGCGGGCGGGACATGCGCCCAGCCGTCGGCCTGCATCCCGACCGCTGCCAGCAGCAACACCGTCCCCGCCTGCCCCTCGCCCGCGGCGCGCTCCAGCGCGCTGGTCCAGGCGTTGCGGTGCGCGACCGGCACCGCCAGCTTCTCGGACAGGTCATCGACCGCTGCGGCGGGCAATCGTCCCAGCCCGGCCATGCCGGCAAAGAACAGCTGCCGCTTGCGCTCCGCCAGCCCGCCCGTCGGCGCATAATCGGTGATCGTCGAGGCCGACAACTGCGTGATCGCATCCGGATCGGCGAGCAGCAGCATCGCCCAACCGTCGCTACCCACCGGCACCGCGCCCTGCCAGCGCTGCGCGGTGCGATCCAGCCCCGCCGTCAGCATCGACGCGATCAGCCGATCGGCCTGCGCCTCATTGGCTCTCGCCGGCAAACGCGCTGCGGCGCGTGCGGTCAGCACCAGCCGCGCATAGCGGGTCGCGGGCGTCTCCGCGGCGTCCCACAGCTTGACCATCGCCGCGATCCGCGTCGCGCGATCGTTGCCGACATAGGCGTCACGCAGCGTCGCGGCGGTGTTCGACAGCCCGGCGGGCGCGTCATTGCCCTCGGCGATCGCCGCATAAAGATCGACCAGCGCCGCGCTCGACAGCACCCCCAGCGCGGCGGCGCGATCCGACACCGCGGCGCGCTCGGCGAGCGGCACGGCGGGGGCCAGCGCCTGCCAGCCGCGCACCTGCGGCCCGACTGTGGCATAAAGTTCGTCGGGCACCGCCACCCCGGTCGCGGTCGCCAGCCCGAACCGCCACGCGGTCAGTTGCACCACCGGCGCCCATTCGATCGTCACCGCCTGCCGGCTGTTGAGCCCCGCGCCCATCACCTTCTGCGCCAGCGCCAGATCGATCCCGCTCGCCACACGACGGCGCCGGATGTCGGCGATCAGCGGTTGCGTCTTCCCCGCTCCCGTCAGCCCGGCGCACATCGCGCGCGCGACGATCCACGCCCGCTCGCTGTCGCCCGCCGTCCCGGCCAGCGGGCACAGCCCGGCCGGATCGGCGGTGGCGAGCGCGGCCTGCATCCACACTTCGCGCAACTTCGGCGTCACGCGGTCGCTATCGACCGATTGCGCGACGGCACGCGCCGACACCGACTCGCCCATCCGCAGCAACAACCACGCGCGTTCGGCGGCGAAATCGGCGCCGTTGACGCGCGACGGCGTCTCGACCTGCGCCACCAACAGCCGTCGAAGGCTGATCGACAGCCACCGCGACGGCAAAGGTGCCGACAGATAGCGCATCAGCCGCTCGACATAGCGCCCGTCCGCGTTCCCGAACGCGTCGCGCGCAAAGCCCTGATCCGCCCCGACCGCGGCCAGCGAGCGACGCGCGAACGACGGCAGCACGTAGCGCGGCGTCGCCGCCGGCGTCGGGCTCGCGGTGGGCGTTGGGAACGGCAAGGGCGGCAGCGGCGGCAAAGGCCCCGCCGGATTCGTCGGCTGCACGCGCGGCGCGTTGGCCGGCGCGCTCGCCGCCGGGCTCGGCTGTGCGGCCGGTGCCTGCGCAGGCGCCGGCTCGCCGAAGCCGGGCGGCAACAGCGATTCGGGGCGGTCCTGCGCGATCGCCGCCGCCGCGAGGCCCAGCGCCGCGACGCCGGCCAGCGCGGCGCGTTTAGCCGGCGAGATTGCCAAGCTCGACCGCCTTCTCGACACGCGTGACCGGCTGCTCGGTCGCGCGGCCCGCAAAGAAGAACAGCGCGCCCACCACGATCACCAGCAGCACGACGACGGAGACAATCAACCGGGTCATGTAATTCCCAACCTGCACACGCGACCTGTCACTTGCGCCCCGGCGGGCTGCGTGCCTGCTGTTGCCGGGGACGGAACGCGCTGTATAGCCGCAGGGACGATGTTGCAAAGCCCGCCCGTCCCGTCCCGCCGCCCGCCCCGCCGTCCGCCCCGCTGGACCGGCCGCCCGATCGTGCTGGTCGGGCTGATGGGCGCGGGCAAGTCGACGGTCGGCCGGCGGCTGGCCACCCGGCTCGCGCTGCCGTTCGTCGACGCGGATACGGAGATCGAGGCGGCGGCGGGCATGTCGATCCCCGACATTTTCGCGCAATATGGCGAAGCCTATTTCCGCGACGGCGAACGCCGCGTGATCCAGCGGCTGATCGACGGCCGGCCGAAGGTGATCGCGACCGGCGGCGGGGCGTTCGTCAACGACGAGACGCGCGCGCTGATCCTGTCCGACGCGCTGGCGATCTGGCTCGACGCCCCGGTCGAGGTGCTCGCCGAGCGCGTCAAGCGCCGCGACACCCGCCCGTTGCTGCGCGGCAAGGATCCGGCGACCGTGCTGCGCGAGCTGGCCGCGGTCCGCAACCCGCTCTACGCGCTCGCGCATCTGCGCATCCCCAGCGCCAATACCCCGCACGACATGACGGTGCGCGCGATCATGGAGGCCCTGAGCAAATGACGACCGTGACCGTGGCGCTCGGCGACCGCAGCTATGACGTGCGGATCGAGGCCGGACTGCTGGCGCGCGCGGGCGAGGCACTCGCGCCGATCGTCGGCACGCGCCCGGTGGTGATCGTCGCCGACGCCAATGTCGTCGCGCATCTCGCCACGCTCACCGCCGCGCTCGACGCCGCGGGCCTCCGTCACGCGGAAATCGTCCTGCCCTCGGGCGAAGGCTCGAAGAGCTGGGCGACGCTCGAACGGCTCACCGACGAGCTGCTCGCGCTCGGCGTCGAGCGCGGCGATCATGTCGTGGCGCTGGGCGGCGGGGTGATCGGCGATCTGGTCGGCTTCGCGACCGCGATCCTCAAGCGCGGCTGTGGCTTCGTGCAGATCCCCACCACCTTGCTGTCGCAGGTCGATTCGTCGGTCGGCGGCAAGACCGGGATCAACGCGCGCGCCGGCAAGAACCTGATCGGCGCCTTCCACCAACCCAAGATCGTCCTCATCGACCCCGACGTGCTCGACACGCTCCCCACGCGACAGCTGCGCGCCGGCTATGCCGAGGTCGTCAAATACGGGCTGATCGACGATGCCGACTTCTTCGCCTGGTGCGAGACGAATGGCGCGAAGCTGCTCGCGGGCGATCCCGACGCGCGCGTCCACGCGATCGCGCACGCCGTCGCCGCCAAGGCGCGGATCGTCGGCGAGGACGAGTTCGAAATCAAAGGCCGGCGCGCGCTGCTCAACCTCGGCCACACCTTCGGCCATGCGCTCGAGGCGGAAGCGGGCTTCTCCGACCGATTGCTCCACGGCGAGGCGGTCGCCGCCGGCTGCGGCCTCGCCTTCGCCTTCTCCGCCGCGACCGGGCGCTGCTCGGCGGACGATTCCGCGCGCGTCGCCGCGCACTGGCGCGACAGCGGCCTGCCCGACGGGCTCGCCGCCTCGGGCATCACCGCCCCGCCCGCGCGGCTGGTCGAACATATGCGCCACGACAAGAAGATGGCGGCCGGTACATTGCCGTTCCTGCTCGCGCACGGGATCGGGCGGACGTACCTCGACAAGACCGTGGCGCTCGATCAGGTCGAGGCGTTCCTCGGCGAACCGGGGCGCTAAGCCACGAAGTAGGCGGGGAGAATGGAGAGGAACGCCCCTCCGAATCGCCCGTTACGGCTGCTCTGCCAAGGAGAGCCACATGCCATATGTGAAGACGCGCGACGGAACCGACATCTACGTCAAGGATTGGGGCGAGGGTCGCCCGGTCGTTCTGATCCATGGCTGGCCGCTGTCCTCGGACAGCTGGGACCCGCAGATGAAGGCGCTCGCCGACGCCGGCTTTCGCGCCATCGCCTACGACCGCCGCGGGTTCGGCCGCTCGGGACAGCCGTGGTCGGGCTATGACTACGACACGCTTACCGACGACCTCCACGACGTGCTGGAAGCGGCCGGCGCGACGCAGGACGTTACGCTGGTCGGCTTCTCGATGGGCGGCGGCGAGGTCGCGCGCTACCAGAGCCGCTACGACGGCAAGGGCGTGATCTCCGCCGCGCTGATCAGCTCGGTCGTGCCGTACATGCTCAGGACCGACGACAATCCCGACGGCGTGCCCGCAGAGACGCTGCAACAGATCGCCGACGGCATCCTGAAGGATCGTCCGAACTTCTTCCGCAGCTTTTTCAAGGACTTCTTCGGGGTCGGCTATGTTACCAGCCCGGTCAGCGAGGCGACACTCGATTGGGCGTGGCGGCTGGCGATGCAGGCCGGACTGCAACCGACGCTGAAATGCGCCGAGAGCTTCGGCCACACCGACTTCCGCCCCGACCTGCCCGCGTTCCGCGTGCCGACGCTGGTGCTGCACGGCACCGCCGACAAGACCGTCCCGATCGACACCAGCGGTCGTGCCGCAGCAGCGGGAATCGCGAACGCGCAACTGGTCGAATATGACGGCGCGCCGCATGGCCTGTTCGCGACCGAAGGCGAACGGCTGACGGAAGATCTGCTCACCTTCCTCGGGCGCTGACCCGTCATCCCGGGCTTGCCCCGGGATCCCGCTTCTTCTGCCGGTAGCAAGTGGGGTCCCGGATCAAGTCCGGGACGACAAAGCCTCGTCATTGCGAGCGCAGCGAAGCAATCCAGTGCCGGACCAGGACGCTCTGGATTGCTTCGCTACGCTCGCAATGACGGACGAACCTTATGTACAGGCGATCTACCGACCGCGAACGTCACTTCAACGGAACGATCACCTCGTCCGGATGCGCGACGTTGAGTTCCTTGCGCACCAGCTCGTCCACCATATCCGGGTTCGCATGGCGCGGATCGAGTAGCGTCACGCGGTTCTGCAACATCGCCCGCCGCTGATCGAGCTGCGCATATTGCTTCTCGCGCGCGACCAGCTGCCGCTTGTAATCACCCAGCGCGATCAGCCCGTTCGGCCCCAGCACCGCATAGGCGCCGAAGAACGCCATCACCGCCACCGCAAGGGCGGGAACGGCGGCACGCCGGAGCGTTTGCGAGAGGCGGTTGGACGGGCGAGGCATAACGCCAGCGATTCTCGCGAGTCGCCTCGCCCTTTGCAAGCCCTATCAGCGGTTCCGCAACACGTCCCGGCCCGCATAGCGTGCCATCGTGCCCAATTCCTCCTCGATGCGGATCAGCTGGTTGTACTTCGCCAACCGGTCCGACCGCGCCAGGCTGCCGGTCTTGATCTGCCCGCAATTGGTCGCGACCGCCAGATCGGCGATCGTCGCATCCTCGGTCTCGCCCGAGCGGTGCGACATCACCGCGGTATAGCCGGCGCGCTCGGCGACGCGGATCGCCTCGAGCGTTTCGGACAGCGTGCCGATCTGGTTGACCTTCACCAGCAGCGAGTTGGCGAGCCCCTGCCCAATCCCGTCGCGCAGCCGCTTCGGGTTGGTGACGAACAGATCGTCGCCGACCAGCTGCACCTTCTTGCCGATTGCGTCGGTCAGCGCCTTCCAGCCCTCGAAATCGTCCTCGGCCATGCCGTCCTCGATCGAGAAGATCGGATAGCGTGCGGCGAGATCGGCGAGATAGTCGGCCATCGCGCCCGGCTCGAGCGTCAAATTCTCGCCCGAGATGACGTACTTGCCGTCCTTGAAGAATTCGGTCGCGGCGCAGTCGAGCGCCAGCATCACGTCCTCGCCCGGCGTATAGCCGGCGCGCTCGATCGAGGTCATAATGAAGTCGAGCGCGTCGGTGGTGCTGGCGAGGTTCGGCGCGAACCCGCCCTCGTCGCCGACCGCCGTCGCCAGCCCCTTCTCGCTCAGGCCCTTCTTGAGCGTGTGGAAGATCTCCGAGCCGCAGCGCACCGCCTCGGCCAGCGACTCCGCGCCGACCGGCACGATCATGAATTCCTGGAAGTCGATCGGGTTGTCGGCATGTTCGCCGCCGTTGATGATGTTCATCATCGGCACCGGCAGCACATGCGCCGCGACGCCACCGACATAGCGGTACAGCGGCAGCCCGCGCGCATCCGCCGCCGCCTTCGCCACCGCGAGGCTGACGCCGAGGATCGCGTTCGCGCCCAGCCGGCCCTTGTTCTCGGTGCCGTCCAGCTCGATCATCGTCTGGTCGATCTCCAGCTGGTCCTCGGCATCGAGCCCGATGATCGCGTCGGCGATCTCGTCATTGACCGCCTCGACCGCGTCGTCGACGCCCTTCCCGCCCCAGCGCGCCTTGTCGCCGTCGCGCTTCTCGACCGCCTCGTGCGCGCCGGTCGACGCCCCCGACGGGACCGCCGCGCGACCGAAGCTGCCGTCGTCGAGCAGCACGTCGACCTCGACGGTCGGGTTGCCGCGGCTGTCGATGATCTGGCGTCCGTGCAGGTCGATGATTGCGGTCACGAAACGATCCTCCTATTTTCTGCCGGCGCGGCAGGACATGGCGCCTCCTAGCGGTCGCCCGGCGATGCTGCAACGCGATGGAACCGGCGGCACGACCACCGGGTTGTTTGACCTCGACCAGGGAAGGATGAATCATGGCCGACGAGCAGGATCGCGACACGCTCCAGCATTCCACTCCGGCGGACGCCGCGCCGCCGCCCGCAGACGCGTCGTTCACCCCGGCGGAGCCGCTCAAGAACGCCGGCGTCGACTTCACGCCGGAAGACACGAGCGCGACCGGCAGCGGCAACGGCAACGGCAGCGGCAGCACGCTGGCCGACGCCAAGCAGTCCGCGCGCGACTATGTCGCCAAGGGCCGCGAGCAGGCCGCCGACAAGGCGCGCGGCTTCGCCGAGGACGGCAAGGCGAAGGCCACCGACGCGCTGACGCAGCTCTCGCAGATGCTCACCGACGCCGCCGGGCAGGTCGACGAGAAGCTCGGCGCGCAATACGGGCAATATGCCCGCTCGGCGGCGGATCGCGTGCAGGGCTTCTCCAGCGCGATCGACCAGAAGAGCGTCGAGGATCTGCTCGACGACGCGCGCGAACTCGTCCGCAAGAGCCCCGAAGTCGCGGTCGGTCTGGCGGCCGGCGTCGGCTTCGTGCTGGCGCGGCTGATCGGTGCCGCCGTCGACCAGCGCGATGCCTAACGACATGGACGTGCGTGACCGCGTCTTGCCCGACAGCATTCCGCAGCTGGTCACCCAGCTCGCGACCGACGCGCGCGACGTTGCGAAGGCGGAGATCGCGCTGGCCAAGGCCAAGGCGCTCTTCGCGGTCACGCGGTACAAGGCGGCGGCGATCCGCTTCGCGATCGCGGGCGTGCTCGGGCTGGCGGCGCTGATCGCGCTGCTGGTCGGCGCGATCCTGTCGCTGGCGACGCTGATCGGCCCCGGCTGGGCGACGCTCGCCGTCGTTGGCGTGGTGCTGGTGATCGCCGCGTTGCTGGCGCTGTCGGGCAAGTCGGCATTGCGCGCAGGGCCGGGCGCATGACCGCGGCCGATGTGACATTGGCCGAGGCGCGCGTCGCGGAGGCGCGGCAGCGGCTCGACGGCACCGTCGAACGGTTGCAGACCGAACTCGAACCGCGTCGCCTCGCCCGCGTCGCGCTCGCCGAGGTCACCGAAGGTGGCGAACGCGCGGTGCGCGTCGGCACCGAAGTCGCGCGCCGTAACCCCGGCGTGATCGCCGGCGGCGCGACCTTGCTGTTCGCGCTGGTGACCGGGCGTCAGGTCGCGCGCCTGTTCGGCAAGAAGAAGCGGCAGAAGCGCCTGCCGTCCCCTGAAGATACCGCCACACCCGCCGAAAGGATCGGATCATGACCGAACATTCCCACGATCAGGACCAGCATGGCCGGTTGCGCGACGGCGTCGACCATGCGCGCGAGGCCGCCGCGAACGCGCTCGACACTGCACGCCACCGCGCCAGCGATGCCGCGCACGCCACCGCCGAGACGCTCGAATCGAATCCGCTCGGCGTGCTCGTCGGCGGGCTGGTGCTCGGGGCGGCGGTCGCCGCAGTCCTGCCGCGCAGTCAGCGCGAGAAGGAGTTGCTGGCGGGCGTCGGCCGCAAGATCAACACCGCCGCCGTCGCCGCGCTCGCCGCGGCCAAGGACGCCGGGCGTGCGGAACTGGATCAGCTCGGCCTGACTCCCAACGCCGCGCGCGATCAGGCGAAGTCGCTCTTCCAGGGTGTGCTGAAGGCGGCCGGCACCGCCGGCTCCGCAGCGGCACAGGCCGGCAAGGAACAGGTCAAGAGCGCGTCCTGACCCCTTCAAACCGCACGCGCGCCGCGCTAGGGAAGGGTCAGGCCGACCGCCCGACCGCGGCGCCGATCGGATGACGAGGGAGAGCCGCGGGGCAAGCGTTCATGCTGCCCGCGGCTTTTCCGTGTCCCGGCGGCGACGCGGTCGGGCGGCGCGGTGATGGTTCAATCCCAAGCGGGAGCGCGTGCATGAGCAAGCTTCATCTGGTGTTCGGCGGTCGCGTCAGCGATCCGCGCACCCTCGAGTTCAGCGATCTGTCGTCGATCGACATCGTCGGCGTCTTTCCGGACTATGCCAGCGCCGAAAAGGCGTGGCGCGCCGCCGCGCAGCGCACCGTCGACGATGCCGAGATGAAATATGTGGTGGTCCACCTCCACCGCCTGCTCGAACCCGACCTGCTCGCCAAGCCAGCCGCATAAGTCCCGCCGTCATCCCGGGCTTGACCCGGGATCCCGCTTCTTGCCACCAGTCGCGAAACAGCGGGGCCCCGGATCAAGTCCGGGGCGACGAACTTAACAATCCAGTCGATAGTTAGGCCAGCGTGCCGGCACGCAAACATAAATGCGTCCAGCGTCTGCTCGTCGCGAAGACGCGCCTGATCGCTCGCTTCCCCCGTTCGTCGTGCCGGAATTTGGACCCGCTTCTTGTGGCCGGGCGCGTGGCCAGAATGGCAGGATCACCTTCTCAGGCGACGCGACATCAGAACAGTTCGTCGAGCGTCCGATGGAATAGCAGGCGCGCCTCGTCGACCGCCTCGATCCCGAGCGCGGCAAGCAAGGCGCGCTGCGCCGCTTCGCCGAAGTCGCCGAGATTCTCCCATAGTATCGCGATGTCTTGGTAAGGATCTGCAATACCAAGCCGGCCGACGTCGATGCACTCCGTCACCCTGCCATCGGCATCAAGCAAGACGTTGCCGAGCGAAAGATCGCCGTGCGTGACAACGCGGCCGGTCGCATGGCTCGCCAATGCTTCGGCCTTTGCCAGCACGGCGGCAGCGCTCATGCCGAGATGGTCGTCGCCGAAGTCGTCCTCGTCGACCGCCCCCGCCGCGACGAGCTTTCGGGCCGCGGCGAGCCTCACCGACGCCGAAGCATCGAACGGGCATTCGTCCACCGGAAGAGCGTGAAGCGCCCGCAGGAAGGTCGCAAAACCGTGGATGACCTGTGGCAACAGGTCGGGACGTTCGTCAAGCCACGCATCACCGGTCTTGCCGGGCGCAGCGGTGGTCAGCAGCCATGCTGCATCAAGCTCGACGACAGTGGAGACGAGCCGTACCGTCGGCACCCGTCCCTGCGACCAGCGCAGCCGAATGGCTTCATCGGCTACGGCATCCGCCACGGCACCTTCGCCATATTTCAGGAACAGCCGTGCACCGTCAGCCGCAGCGATACGGTGGATCACGCCACCGGATTCGCCTTCCGGCTCACGCTCCCATGTCGCGCCCGTCAGCCGCTCCCGCCACGACGGTGGGAGCGGGATCGGCATCAGATGAACTCGATCTTCGACACCAGATAATAACGGTCACCCGCCGGCACCGACACCTCGACCTCGTCGTCGAGGCTGCGCCCGATCAACGCGCGGCCCAGCGGCGAGTTGTAGCTGATCCGCCCGGTCTTCGCATCGGCCTCGGTCTGGCCGACGATCTGATACTTGACCGGCTTCTCGTCCTCGTCGAGCAAAGTGACGGTCGCGCCGAACACGATCTTGTCGCCCGACAGGTCGCGCGGATCAATGATCTGCGCGCGGCTCAACTTGTCCTCGATGTCGGCGATCGTCGCCTCGACCTGCCCCTGCCGCTCCTTCGCGGCATGATATTCGGCGTTCTCCGAAAGGTCGCCGTGGGCGCGCGCTTCCTCGATCGCATCGACGATCAACGGGCGCTCGGTCTTCAGCCGCTTCAGGTCGGCAGTCAGCTTTTCATAGCCTTCCTGCAACATCGGCATCTTCTCGACCGTCGCCATCGCCCTTGTCCTTCGTAAAAACGCGTCCCCGGAAGCGGCCCTCTCCCTGCGAAGGCCGCCCCCTACATCAGCACATATGTCCGGGGATCAGTTGTGCGGCTGCGAATAATAGGATTGCAGCGGCCGTACTTCAAGGTTGCGTGAACCATCACCCTTAACCGCGGCGTGGATCGCCTGCGCCGCCTGCACCGCCGCCGAGGCGGTGGTGAAATACGGCACCTTGCCGTTCACCGCCGAGGCGCGGATCGGCTGCGAGTCCTTCAGGCTTTGCCAGCCCTCGGTGGTGTTGAAGATCAACGCGATCGCACCATCCTTGATCCGGTCGACGATATGCGGACGCCCCTGCGCGACCTTGTTGACCGTCTCGACCGGCAGCCCGGCGCGCGACAGGTGATCGGCGGTCCCGGTGGTCGCGACGATCGTGAAGCCCGCAGCGACCAGCGCACGCACCGCGGGCACGATCAAATCCTTGTCGCCCGGCTTGACGCTGACGAACACCGCGCCGCTGGTCGGCAGAACGGTGCCCGCGCCGAGCTGCGACTTGGCGAAGGCGGTGGTGAAGTCGGGCGAGATGCCCATCACCTCGCCGGTGCTCTTCATTTCCGGCGACAGCACCGGATCGATGCCCGGGAAGCGCGCGAACGGGAACACCGCTTCCTTGACCGCATAATAGTCGATCTGCCGGTCGATCGTCGGCAGGTCGCGCAGCTTCTCGCCCGCCATTACGCGGCTGGCGATCTTGGCGATCGGCGCGCCGATCGCCTTGGCGACGAACGGCACCGTGCGGCTGGCGCGCGGGTTGACTTCGATGAGGTACACCTGCCCGTCCTTGACCGCGAACTGGATGTTCATCAGCCCGACGACGTTCAGCCCGCGCGCCAGCGCATCCGCCTGCCGCTCGATCTCGGCGATGATCTCGGCCGGCAGCGAATAGGGCGGGATCGAGCAGGCGCTGTCGCCCGAATGGACCCCGGCCTCCTCGATATGCTGAAGCACGCCCGCGACCACGACATCCTCGCCGTCGCAGATCGCATCGACATCGACCTCGATCGCGTCGCGCAGATATTGATCGATCAGCACCGGCGCGTCGCCCGACACCTGTACCGCGGTCTGGATATAATCCTCCAGCTGCTGGTCGCTGTCGACGATCTCCATCGCGCGCCCGCCGAGCACGTAGCTCGGACGCATCAGCACCGGATAGCCGATGCGATTGGCGACGTTGAGCGCCTCGGCGCGGCTGCGCGCGATCCCGTTCGACGGCTGGAGCAGCTTGAGCCGGTTGACCAGCGCCGCGAACCGCTCGCGATCCTCGGCGAGGTCGATCGCATCGGGCGAGGTGCCGAGGATCGGAATCCCCGCCTTCTCCAGCGCGCGCGCGAGGTTCAGCGGCGTCTGCCCGCCGAATTGCACGATCACCCCGACCAGCTCGCCCTTCGACTGTTCGACGTGCAGGATCTCCAGCACGTCCTCGGCGGTCAGCGGCTCGAAATAGAGGCGGTCCGACGTGTCATAATCGGTGCTCACCGTCTCCGGATTGCAATTGACCATGATCGTCTCATAGCCCGCGTCCGCCAGCGCGAAGCAGGCGTGGCAGCAGCAATAATCGAACTCGATCCCCTGCCCGATCCGGTTCGGCCCGCCGCCCAGGATCACGATCTTGCGGCGATCCGACGGCTGCGCCTCGTTCTCGGGCTCGCCGAACGACGGCGCCTCATAGGTCGAATACATATACGGCGTCTTGGCGTCGAACTCGGCCGCGCAGGTGTCGATCCGCTTGAAGACCGGACGCACGCCCAGCTTCAGGCGATGCTCGCGCACTTCGTCCTCGGTCACGCCGCCGGTCATCGCCTTGACCGCCTCGTGGATCAGCCCCGAACCGCGCGCGATCCCGCGCTCCATGCCGCGCAGATTCGCCGATTGCAGCGCCAACCACGCCAGACGCTTGTCGCTGAAGCCCATCGCCTTCAGCCGGCGCATGCCCGCCGCCTCGATCGGCAGCCCGTCCTTCATCACCTCGTTCTCGGCCGCGACGATCTCCGCCATCCGCTCGAGGAACCACGGATCGTATTTGGCGATCGCATTCACTTCGGCGACGGTGAAGCCTTCACGCAGCGCCTGCGCGGCGACCAGCAAGCGGTCGGGGGTCGGCGAGGCGAGCGCCGCCTCGATCTCGGCGCGCGGCGCGCCGACCAGCCGCTCGACATGGTTGAAGCCCGACAGCCCGGTCTCCAGCCCGCGCAGCGCCTTCTGCATCGATTCGTGGATGTTGCGGCCGATCGCCATCACCTCGCCGACCGACTTCATCGCGGTGCCCAGCACCGCCTCGGCGCCCTTGAACTTCTCGAAGGCGAAGCGCGGGATCTTGGTGACGACGTAGTCGATCGTCGGCTCGAAGCTCGCCGGGGTCGCACCGGTAATGTCGTTCTCGATCTCGTCGAGCGTATAGCCGACCGCCAGCTTGGCGGCGACCTTGGCGATCGGGAAGCCGGTCGCCTTCGACGCCAGCGCCGACGAACGCGACACGCGCGGGTTCATCTCGATGACGATCAGGCGGCCGTCCTTCGGATTGACCGCGAACTGCACGTTCGACCCGCCGGTCTCGACGCCGATCTCGCGCAGCACCGCGATGCTGGCGTTGCGCATGATCTGATATTCCTTGTCGGTCAGCGTCAGCGCGGGCGCGACGGTGATCGAGTCGCCCGTATGGACGCCCATCGGATCGACATTCTCGATCGAGCAGATGATGATGCAATTGTCCGCGCGGTCGCGGACCACCTCCATCTCATATTCCTTCCAGCCGAGCAGCGATTCCTCGATCAGCACCTCGGTAGTCGGCGAGGCGTCGAGCCCCTTGCGGACGATCTCGATGAATTCCTCGCGATTGTACGCGATCCCGCCGCCGGTGCCGCCCAAAGTGAAGCTCGGGCGGATGATCGCGGGCAGCCCGACCTTCTCCAGCCCCTCCAGCGCTTCCTTTTCGGTATGCGCGATATGGCTGCGCGCGCTTTCCAGCCCGATCTTGTCCATCGCGTCGCGGAACTTCAGCCGGTCCTCGGCCTTGTCGATCGCGTCCGCATCGGCGCCGATCATCGTCACGCCGAACTTCTCCAGCGTGCCGTCGCGGAACAGCGCCAGCGCGGTGTTGAGCGCGGTTTGCCCCCCCATGGTGGGAAGAACCGCGTCCGGACGCTCACGTTCGATGATGCGCGCGACGACTTCCGGCGTGATCGGCTCGACATAGGTGGCGTCGGCCAGCTCGGGATCGGTCATGATCGTCGCCGGGTTCGAATTGACCAGGACGATGCGATAGCCCTCTTCCTTGAGCGCCTTGATCGCCTGCGTGCCCGAATAATCGAACTCGCACGCCTGCCCGATGATGATCGGACCCGCGCCGATGACGAGGATGGAGGAGATGTCGGTGCGTTTGGGCATGGTTCCGCTCAGCCCTTAGGGCGCTTGAAGATGAGCACATGCCGGGCAGTGGTGCCCAGCTTGGCGTAGTCGAGGCTGGTCACAAGTTCCCAGCCCTGCGAGCCGAGATACGTGAGGCCACCCTGAAGGGATTGCTTATGGTCGCTGCCGTCGGACGTACGAAGATGCACGAAGCCGTCGTCGTATTCCGCGGTCAGATATTCCCACGTCACGTGAGCGACCCCACGAACCGCTCGAACAGGTAGAAGCTATCCTGCGGCCCCGGGCTCGCTTCGGGGTGGTATTGCACCGAGAACGCCGGTCGGTCGGTCAGCTCCAGCCCCGCATTCGACCCGTCGAACAGCGAGACATGCGTTTCGCGCGCGTTCGCGGGCAGCGAGTCGCGCTCGACCGCGAAGCCGTGGTTCATGCTGGTGATCTCGACCGCGCCGTCCTGCACACGCTTGACAGGATGGTTCGCGCCGCGATGCCCCTGGAACATCTTGGTCGTCCGCGCACCCACCGCCAGCGCCAACAACTGGTGCCCGAGGCAGATGCCGAACAGCGGCTTGCCGGTGTCGAGCAGCTGGCGGATCACCGGAACCGCATATTCCCCGGTCGCCGCGGGATCGCCGGGGCCGTTCGACAGGAAGATGCCGTCCGGGTTCAGCGCCATGATCTCGTCGAACGTGGCATTCGCCGGTACGACCGAAACCTTCGCACCCGCCTGAACAATGTTTCGAAAGATATTGAACTTGCTGCCATAGTCGATCGCGACGACATGCGGCCGCGCCGCGCTTTGTGCCCCGTCTGCGGCACCTTCGCCAACATCGAACCCGAAGCCGAGCTTCCAGATGCCGCCCGCCCACGTGCCGTGCGTCTCGCGGGTCACGTCCTTGGCGAGGTCCATCCCCTCCAGCCCCGGCCAGCCGCGCGCCATCTTGAGCAGCGCGTCGAGATCGAACTCCCCGGTCGGCGAATGCGCCACCACGCCGTTCGGCGCCCCACCCGAGCGGATGCGCCGCGTCAGCGCGCGCGTGTCGATGCCGGCCAGCCCAATGCGCGTGTGGCGCTTCATCCAGCCGTCTAAGTTCTCCATCGCGCGGAAATTGCTCGGCGCGGTCGGGTCTTCGCGGACGATCATGCCCAAAGCGTGCGGATTGTCCGCCTCCACGTCGTCGGGGTTCGCGCCGACGTTGCCGATGTGCGGGAAGGTGAAGGTGATGATCTGCCCGGCGAAGGACGGATCGGTCATGATTTCCTGATAGCCGGTCATCGCGGTGTGGAAGCACACCTCGCCGACCGCGGCGCCCTCCGCGCCGAAGCCGCGCCCCCACGCGACCTCTCCATTGGCCAGAACGAGGACGCCGGTGGCGCCTTCGGGCATGGGGGCGTGCGGAAACTCAGGCTCGGCCATGATGGGCGGGCACTCCTTGAAAGGGTCGGCAATGTCGCTAAGCCCCGCCCGCTAGAGACGCATCGGCGATGCGTCAATCTGTTAAGGACGAGTAGATGATTCGCGACGACATCAAGGCAGCGCAGATCGCGGCGATGAAGGCCGGCGACAAGGAAGCACGCGGCGCTATCGGCTTGATTCAGGCCGCGATCAAGAATCGCGACATCGAGGCACGCACCGGATCGGCGCCAACCGACGATGACGCGCTGGTGATCGAGGTTCTGCAGAAAATGGTGAAGCAGCGCCGCGAATCGATCGCGATGTACGAACAGGGCGGCCGCGCCGAACTCGCCGCCGCCGAGGCCGCCGAGGTCGCGGTGATCGAACGCTTCCTCCCCGCGCAGATGAGCGAAGACGAGACCAGGGCCGCGATCGAGTCGATCAAGGCCGATCTCGGCGCGAGCGGCATGAAGGACATGGGCCGCGTGATGGCCGAACTGAAGGCGCGCCACGCCACGACGCTCGACATGAGCAAGGCGAGCGGGCTGGTGAAGGCGGCGTTGGCCTGACCCGGTCAGGGACGGAGGGGAGCAGGCACAACGCTCCTCCCCGTTCGTGCTGAGCCTGTCGAAGCACGTGCCCCGAAAGGCAACATCTCGACCTGAACGCCTTGATGTGGCAGGCGCAGGCGATGGTGTTCTGGGCATATCTTCTGCGATGCGGAGACGGCAGCTATTATGCCGGCCATACGGACAACCTGCCGAGTCGCATCGGTTCGCATCAGGCGGGGCGCGGCGGCGACTACACCGCGCGGCGACTTCCGGTGGCACTTGTCTGGTCGCAGGAGTTCCCGACCCGGATCGAGGCGCTGGAAAGCGAGCGGCGTATCAAGGGCTGGTCGCGAGCGAAGAAGGAAGCGCTGATCGCGGGTGATTGGGCGAGGATTTCGCAATTGGCCGCGTCGTCCGGGGCACGTCCTTCGACAAGCTCAGGACGAACGGAAGTTGGAGCGGAAAGCGCGACTGACCTGCCCGCGTCCGCCGGAGCTTGCGCATGAGCCTCACCCCTGCCTTCCTTGATGAGCTTCGCGCCCGCACCTCGCTGACCGCGCTCGTCGGCAAGACGGTGAAGCTCACCCGCGCCGGCCGCGAGTCGAAGGGCTGCTGCCCGTTCCACAACGAAAAGACTCCCAGCTTCTACGTCAACGACGACAAGGGCTTTTACCACTGCTTCGGCTGCTCGGCGCACGGCGATGCGATCCGCTGGCTGACCGATCATCAGGGCCTGCCGTTCATGGACGCGGTGAAGGAACTCGCCGCCGCAGCCGGGATGGAGGTCCCCGCCCCCGACACGCGCGCCGCGCAGCGCGCCGAAAAGGCGAAGTCGCTCCACGACGTGATGCAGGCCGCCGCCGACTGGTTCACGCAGCAACTCGGCGGGATCGACGGCGCGGAAGCGCGCGCGCTGCTGGACCGGCGCGGGATCAAGGACGCGACCCGCAAGGCGTTCGGCTTCGGCTATGCCCCCGACGCGCGCGGCCGGCTGCGCACCGCGCTCAAGGACTTCGGCGACGACATGCTCGTCGAGGCCGGGTTGCTGATCCAGGTCGAAGGCAAGGAGCCCTATGACCGGTTCCGCGGTCGGCTGATGATCCCGATCCGCGATCCGCGCGGGCGCGTGATTGCGTTCGGTGGGCGGATCATCGGCGAGGGCGAGCCGAAATATCTCAATTCGCCCGACACCCCGCTCTTCGACAAGGGCCGTACACTCTACAATCTCGATCGCGCCTTGCCTGCCGCGCGCAAGACCGCACGGCTGTTCGTGGTCGAGGGCTATATGGACGCGATCGCGCTCGCGCAGGGCGGGATCAGCGAGACCGTCGCCCCGCTCGGCACGGCGCTGACCGAGCAGCAGCTCGAGCGGTTGTGGCGCGTGGTCGACGTGCCAATGTTGTGCTTCGACGGCGACAAGCCCGGGCAGAAGGCCGCGATCCGCGCCCTGCACCGCGCGCTGCCGCTACTCGCGCCCGGCCGCAGCCTCGGCTTCGCGACGCTCCCGGAGGGGCAGGACCCCGACGACCTGATGCGCGCCAAGGGCGCACAGGGGTTCGAGGCGCTGGTGCGCGATGCGGAGCCGCTGGTCGATCGGCTGTGGAAGCACGAACTCGCCGCCGAACCGCTCGACACGCCCGAGCAGCGCGCCGGGCTGAAGAAGCGACTGAACGATCTCGCCGAGACGATCGCCGACCCGTCGGTGAAGGCCGAGTACAAGGCCGAGTTTCGCAACCGCTTCGACGAGCGCTTCGCGCGCCAGCGGCAGCCGTTCCAGCAGCGGCAGCCTTTCTACCCGATGGGGCAGCGCAAGCCCGGCCAGAAATGGTCGCCGCCCCCGCCGCCCGTCACCGAGGACGCCAAGAAGGTCGGCGCCGCCGGCAATATCGACCGCGTGCTCGCCAAGGCGGTGCTCGCCGGGCTGATCCGCCACCCCGCGGAGATCGCGCGGCACATGGAGGTGCTCGGCAGCCTCAAGCTCGCCGATGGCGCGCTCGGGCGGCTGTTCGAGGCGGTCGTCGACGTCGCGCTGGAGGACCGCCGCGCCGCGCCGCTTGATAGCGGCGGGCTCGTCACCATATTGGCGCGATCCGGTTTCGAGGCGATCGCCCATGATCTTCTGAGAGCCGATACGATGCCCTATTCGTTCACCCGCGCCGGTGGCGACGAAAAGCAGGCGCGCGAGGACCTCGATGAGGCGATCGCGGTGCTGATCGCGCGGCCGGAGGTGGATGCGGCGCTCGCGGAGGCGACCTCGGCGATGCAGACGCATTTCACCGCCGAGGCGTTCGAACGACAGGTGGCATTGGTGAACGAACAGCGTGCGCTCGACGAGCGACTTGCAAATCTGGTGCAAGCAAACGAAGACGCCCGCGCGCTTGGACCCGAGGACGATTGATGGCGAAGATGAACGGTGGCGGTGCTGACGAAGGCGCGGAAGTGGCCGATGCTCCGCTGATCGACCTGAACGACGCGAACATCAAGAAGCTGATCGCCCGCGCCAAGAAGCGCGGCTACATCACCTACGACCAGCTCAACGAAGCGCTCCCGCAGGATCAGATGTCCTCCGATCAGCTCGAGGACGTGATGTCGGCGCTCAATGAAATGGGCGTCAACATCGTCGAGAACGAGGAACAGGGCGAGGACGGCGAGAGCGAGGAGCGCGCCGACGACGAGGAGCAGGAAGCGGTCGACGGCGAGTCCGACGGCTCTGCCCCCGCGGTCGAAAAGAAGAAGGAGACGGTCGATCGCACCGACGATCCCGTCCGCATGTACCTGCGCGAGATGGGAGCGGTCGAGCTGCTGTCGCGCGAGGGCGAGATCGCGATCGCCAAGCGCATCGAGGCCGGCCGCGACACGATGATCCTCGGGCTGTGCGAAAGCCCGATCACCTTCAACGCGATCATCGACTGGTCGACCGCGCTCAACGAAGGCACGATGCAGCTGCGCGAGATCGTCGATCTCGACGCGATGCTCTCCAAGGGTCCGTCGGCCGAGCAGGTCGAGGGCGCCGAGGACGATTCGGGCGAGATCAGCGCCTCGAACGCCGGGCCGCAGTTCAAGGAAGAGGACGAGCCCGAGGAAGCGCCCGCCGACGACGATGACGACATGACCGAGCGCCGTGCGCCGCGTCCCTCCGACGAGGAAGAGGAGGACAACACCCTCAGCCTCGCGCAGATGGAGGAAACGCTCAAGCCGCAGGCGCTGGAGAAGTTCGCCAACATCACCGCCATCTATCGCAAGTTCTCCAAGATGCAGGAGAGCCGGCTGGAGGCGATGAGCAACGGCATCGAGCTGTCGGCCGCCGAAGAGCGCAAGTATCAGAAGCTGCGCGAGGACCTGACCGCCGAGGTCGAGAGCGTCCAGTTCCACCAGACCAAGATCGAATATCTGGTCGACCAGCTCTACAGCTACAACCGCCGGCTGACGACGCTGGGCGGGCAGATGCTGCGGCTGGCCGAGCGCCACAAGGTGAACCGCAAGGATTTCCTCGAGCGGTACATGGGGCATGAGCTGGACGAGGGCTTCCTCGCTTCGGTGACCGGGCTCGACAAGAAGTGGACGGCGTTCGCGACCAATGAGGTCGCGGCTGTCGATCGCATCCGCACCGAGATCAGCGAGATTTCGCAGCAGACCGGCATGGCGCTCAGCGAGTTCCGCCGCATCGTCAACATGGTCCAGAAGGCGGAGCGCGAAGCGCGCATCGCCAAGAAGGAGATGGTCGAGGCGAACCTGCGGCTCGTGATCTCGATCGCCAAGAAGTACACCAACCGCGGGTTGCAGTTCCTGGATCTGATCCAGGAGGGGAACATCGGGCTGATGAAGGCGGTCGACAAGTTCGAGTACCGCCGCGGTTACAAGTTCTCGACCTATGCCACCTGGTGGATCCGGCAGGCGATCACGCGCTCGATCGCGGATCAGGCGCGCACGATCCGCATCCCGGTCCATATGATCGAGACGATCAACAAACTGGTCCGCACCAGCCGCCAGTTCCTGCATGAGCAGGGCCGCGAACCGACCCCGGAAGAGATGGCCGAGCGCCTCTCGATGCCGCTGGAGAAGGTCCGCAAGGTGATGAAAATCGCCAAGGAGCCGATCTCCCTCGAAACGCCGATCGGCGACGAGGAGGACTCGCACCTCGGCGACTTCATCGAGGACAAGAATGCGGTGATCCCGGTCGACGCCGCGATCCAGGCGAACCTCAAGGAGACCGTCACCCGCGTCCTCGCCAGCCTCACCCCGCGTGAGGAGCGCGTGCTGCGGATGCGCTTTGGGATCGGGATGAACACCGATCACACGCTGGAAGAGGTCGGCCAGCAGTTCAGCGTGACGCGCGAGCGTATTCGCCAGATCGAGGCCAAGGCGCTGCGCAAGCTGAAGCACCCGTCGCGCAGCCGCAAGATGCGCAGCTTCCTCGACCAATAAGCTGAACCGGAGAGCGGGGCCTGTCCCGCTCTCCATGGATCGATCCGAGTGGCAGGCCGGGTCGACAATGGTCGCGCGGCATCGCTCGCCGCCTCCGCCGTAAACCGCGCCTTTACGTCCCCGCGCTACGGTCACCGCCGATCGCCGTGCCGCTACTGGCCGGTGAGCGCCACCGAGCGGAGGAATGCGTGACCATCGCCATCGACAAGCGGCCTCAGGGCTGCGCCGGGACGATCCTTGCGATGGTCGCCAGCGACGGCACCGCCGCCGCGCCGCATGCGCGCGCGCTGATGGAAACGACCGCAACGCTGCGCGACATCGCCGACGCGGTCCACGCGCTGTGTATCATCCACGGCGCCTTTCCCGGAATCGTCGACCACGCCAGCAACGGCTGCACCGATCCGTTCGCGCGTGACTGGCTCGCGCAGGCCGCGGCCGCGGTCAGCGGGGAGCGCGCGCTGCTGGTCCGCCTGACCGCCGCAGTCGGCCCGTTGCCGTCGACGCCCGGCCAGGCCGCGTCGCAGGCAGCGATCCTTGGGCAGCGCAACGCCCTTGAGATGCTGGCTCGCTCCGATCGTGCAGGCTGCGCGACCGGCACCGCGATCGCGTTCGTCCTCGATTGGGCCGCAGTGCGCGGCGTCCTCGACAGCGGCGCACGCCGGATGGCGCTGCCGGTTGGGGAGTCGTTCGAACCGGCGGCAACGCAGGCGATCGCCCTGCTCCGCGCGATCGAAGCGACGGCATCGGTCGAACGCGCCATGGCGTTCGGGGCGCAGCAGATGCTCGCACAGCATCGCGGGCTGTGGCAATTGCTGGAGGCCCGCGCCACCGCGCGTCACGCCATGTAAGGTCTGGTTCTTGCACGGGCTTGGTTCGGCCCGCTATCCCATACCCGATCTTCGATGAGGGACGGGTTGAGCGATGCAGCGCTTCGAGGGCACGCAGGATTATGTTGCGACCGACGATTTGAAAGTTGCGGTCAACGCCGCGGTGGCGCTGCGCCGGCCGCTGCTGGTCAAGGGCGAGCCGGGCACCGGCAAGACCGTGCTCGCGCAGGAGATCGCCCGCGCCGTGGGTGCCGAGCTGATCGAGTGGAACGTCAAGTCCACCACCAAGGCGCAACAGGGTCTCTACGAATATGACGCGGTCGCGCGGCTGCGTGACGGGCAATTGGGCGACCCGCGCGTCCACGACATCGCCAATTACATCCGCCGCGGCAAATTGTGGGAGGCGTTCACCCGCCCCACCCCGCCGGTGCTGCTGATCGACGAGATCGACAAGGCCGATATCGAATTCCCGAACGACCTGTTGAAGGAACTCGATCGGATGGAGTTCCACGTCTACGAAACCGGCGAGACGGTACGCGCCGCGCAGCGCCCGATCGTCGTCATCACCTCGAACAACGAAAAGGAACTGCCCGACGCGTTCCTGCGCCGCTGCTTCTTCCACTATATCCGCTTCCCCGATCGCGAGACGATGCAGGCGATCGTCGACGTGCACTTCCCCGGCATCCAGAAGCTGCTGGTCGGCCGCGCGCTCGACATCTTCTACGAGGTTCGCGAGGTGCCCGGCCTGAAGAAGAAGCCCTCGACCAGCGAGTTGCTCGACTGGCTCAAGCTGCTGCTCCACGAGGATATGCCGCTCGACGTGCTCCAGAACCGCGATCCAACCAAGGCGATCCCGCCGCTGCACGGCGCGCTGCTCAAGAACGAGCAGGACGTGATGCTGTTCGAGCGGCTGGCGTTCATGGCGCGTCGGAATACGCGCGGCTAATGTTCCTCGCGTTCCTCGACCAGCTGCGCGCTGCCGGCATTCCGGCGGGGATGAAGGAGCATCTGCTGCTGCTCGAGGCGTTGCAGGCCGAGGTGATCGAGCGCAGCCCGGAGGAATTCTACCATCTGTCGCGCGCGATCTACGTCAAGGACGAAGGACTGTACGACCGCTTCGACCGCGTGTTCGCGCAAGTGTTCAACGGACTGGAGACGAGCTTCGCCGACGCCGGTGCGGCGATCCCCGACGAATGGCTGAAGGCGATCGCCGAACGCTATCTGAGTCCGGAGGAGATGGCGAAGATCGCCGCGCTCGGCTCGTGGGACGAGATCATGGACACGCTCCGCCAGCGGCTGGAGGAGCAGCACGCCCGGCATCAGGGCGGGTCGAAATGGATCGGCACCGGCGGCACCAGCCCGTTCGGCAATGGCGGTTACAATCCCGCCGGGGTGCGGATCGGCGGCGAGTCGCGCCACCGTCGCGCGATCAAGGTCTGGGAACAGCGTGAATTCTGCGATCTCGACAACAGCCGGGAACTCGGCACACGCAACATCAAGGTCGCGCTGCGGCGTCTGCGCCGCTTCGCACGGGAGGGCGCGGCCGACGAGCTGGACATCGACGCGACGATCGCCGGCACCGCGCGGCGCGGCTGGCTGGATGTCGCGATGCGCCCCGAACGGCGCAACGTGGTCAAGCTGTTGCTCTTCCTCGACGTCGGCGGGTCGATGGACCCGTACATCCGGCTGTGCGAGGACCTGTTCTCGGCCGCCACGGCCGAGTTCCGCCACCTCGAATTCTTCTACTTCCACAATTGCCCGTATGAGGGCGTGTGGAAGGACAACCGCCGCCGCTTTCAGGAGCGCACGCCGTTATGGGACGTGCTTCACCGTTTCGGTCACGATCACAAACTGGTGCTGGTCGGCGACGCGTCGATGAGCCCGTATGAGATCACCCAGCCCGGAGGGTCGGTCGAGCATATGAACGACGAACCCGGCGCGGTGTGGATGCAGCGGCTCACTGCCACATACCCAGCCGCGGCGTGGCTCAATCCCTTACCGGAAGCGCATTGGGACTATACCGCTTCGGTTGGCATGATCCGGGAGCTGATGGGCGGGCGCATGTATCCACTGACGCTTGACGGGCTGGATGAGGCAATGCGCGAGCTGACCCGCAAGCGCTGAACGGTTGCGCGCCACGCACCCATGATCGCGCAGGTTGCAATTGCTGCATCACGTTTCCTTCACCAAATGGCTGGCACACGCTGCGTCGCAGCAAACCAGCATTTTGTGAGGCCGTGATGCTCTACCTCGTCTATTTGATCGCCCAATATCGCAACCAGGCCCGTGCGCGCACCGAAGCCGCCAACGACACCGACCTCCGCCGCGCTGCCTAAGTCGGCCTGGCGCAGCGCCTATTTGGAAGCGCTGCGCACATAGGGGGTGAAGTTGCCGAGCAGCAGCGACGCCTTCGGAATGCGCGATCCGCGGTTCAGCGGTCGCACCTGATCGTTGCGGCACAATTGCCCGCCGAACGGCTCGGAAATCAGGATGTCATCGTCGTCCAGCGTCTCGGCGCGCGCCTGCGGCACGTTGACGTAGATCCGCGAGCCGATCCGCCATGCGAGCGCGCGCTGCGAGATGATCTGCACCGAATTGTTGTCGGTGGGGCTGAGCGGGATGCAGCGCACGGGCGCCTCCGCCACCCGCCCCTTGAGCAGTCGGGCGAGATCGGCATCGGGGCTGGACCGCGCGGCCTGGGCAGGGGCGGCAAGGGCGGCGACCAGCGCCGCGGCGACGATCATTTTCTTCATGGATAGTCTCCTGACACGCGCTGACTGAACCAGCGCTGACCCATGGCGATCCATCGCTAATCTGAAGCAAGTGAATGACCCCGGAACGGCAAAGGGTCACGGCCCGTTCGTAGGGCGTATGGACGCTTCCCGCTAATGCCCGCCGTCGATCCGGCCGCCCCGCCCTCCGTCGCCGAACAGGCTGCGATGCTCGCCGAACTGCTCGCGAAGGAGAATTTGATCGTCGCGCTCGCCGACGATGTTCGCGCCGCCGCGGTGGCGCTGGCGCTGGAGGCCGCGATGCCCGACGCGGCGGTGCTGTTCTGTCCCGGCAGCGACGCATTGCCCGGCGAGGATGCGCCCCCCTCCCCCGCCAACGTCGGGCAGCGCGTCTCGGCGTTGCGTCGCGCCCGCCGGCTTGGCGCGGAGAAGCGGCCGCCGCGGATCGCGCTCGTCACCACCGGCGAGGCACTGGCGCGCGCCTATCCGTCGCCCGCCGCGTTCGACTCGGTGCCGCCGACCATCAGGCATGGCGCGACGCTGGACCTAGCGGCGCTCTTTGCTGAACTCGAGGAACTCGGCTATATCAGTGACGAGCGCGTCGACGAGCCCGGCGAGGTTGCGCTGCGCGGTCAGGTGCTTGATGTCTTCCCGGCAGATGCGGCGCTGCCGCTGCGCGTCGAGGTCGCCGACGGCAAGGTGGCCGCGCTGCGCTGCTACGATCCCGCCGATCAGCGCTCGATCGACGATGTCGCGGAGCGCGAACTCGGCCGCGTCGCCGAGCCCGCCCCCGGCCATGATCGCACCACCTTGCTCGACCATCTGCCGGGCGCGACGGTCGTCATCGACGAGGCCGCCGACGATCGCCGTCGTCGCTTCCTGACGCTCGTCGCCGACGCGACCCGACGCGCGCCGAAACGCGCCGCGCGCGACGTGATCGACGACGCAGCGTGGGAGAAGGCGCTTGCCGCGCGCGAGCGACGGACGCTGGCGCGCGAAGGCGAGCCGCCGCCGCGCTTCGCCGAACACAAGGCACCGCTGCGCGCCTTTGCCAGACTGGCGAAGGAGGCGCGCCAGGCGGGTGACCGCGTCGTGCTGCTCGGCAGCGCGCGCGACCTGCGGTTCCTGCGCGCACGGATCGCCAAGGCGCTCGGCGACGAGCCTGTCGCGGTCGACGCATGGGCCAAGGTCGCCAAGGCGAAGCGTGGTGCGTTGCTGACGCTCGCATGGGCGGCCGATCGCGGCTTCCGGCGCAAGGGCGTTCTCGCGGTCGCCGCCGCCGACCTGCTCGGCAGCCGCGCCGAACGCGAGCAACTCGCCGGGGCGCCGACCGACCCCGCGCTGCTCGACCTCGGCGAGATCCGCATCGGCGATGTCGTCGTCCATGAGGATCACGGGATCGGTGTGGTCGCCGGGCTGGAGCAGCTGCCCGATGACGGCGGCGACGCCATCAAACTCACCTATGCGCAGGACGGCGTGCGGCTGGTGCCCGTGGGCGAGGCCGATCGCATCTGGCGCTACGGCGCGGAGGCGGATGCGGTGACGCTCGATCGGCTCGACGGATCGAGCTGGCAGAAGCGGCGCGGCGAGATCGATGCCGCGATTGCGCAGAGCGCGCGCGACCTGACCGCGCTGGCGGAGGAACGCGCCGCGCGCGATGCGCCGGTGCTCGACCCCGATCCCGCCGCCTACGAGCGGTTCGCGGCCGGCTTCGCCTTCACCGAGACCGCCGATCAGGCCAAGGCGATCGCCGCGGTGCGCGCCGACCTTGCCGCCGGGCGCCCGATGGACCGGCTGGTGATCGGCGACGTCGGTTACGGCAAGACCGAGGTCGCGTTGCGCGCCGCCGCGCTCGCTGCGCTCGCGGGCAAGCAGGTCGCGATCGCCGCGCCGACCACCGTGCTGGCGCGCCAGCACCTCGACACCTTCACCGCGCGCTTCGAGGGCAGCGGCATCGAAGTCGCCGGGCTGTCGCGACTGTCGAGCGCTGCCGAGAAGAAGCGGGTCAGGGCCGGCCTCGCCGACGGCACGATCCGGATTGTCGTCGGTACCGGGGCGGTCGCGGGCAAGGGCGTGACCTACAAGGATCTCGCGCTGGTCGTCATCGACGAGGAGCAGCGCTTCGGCGCGGCCGACAAGGACAAGCTGCGCGCGCTGTCCGCCGGGCACGTGCTGACGCTGTCGGCGACGCCGATCCCGCGCACGCTGCAGTCCGCGCTGGTCGGGCTGCAGCAATTGTCGATCATCGCCACCCCGCCGGCGCGCCGCCAGCCGATCCGCACCGCGGTCGGCAGCTTCAACCCCGAGACGCTGCGCGCCGCGCTGCTGCGCGAGAAAAGCCGCGGTGGGCAGAGCTTTGTCGTGGTGCCGCGGATCGCCGACATGGCCCCGCTCGCCGAACAGCTCGCCAAGCTGGTCCCCGATCTCGAGGTGATCGAGGCGCACGGAAAATTGCCCGCCGACGATCTCGACGCGGCGATGGTACGGTTCGGGCGTGGCGAGGGCGACGTGCTGCTCGCCACCAACATCATCGAGGCCGGGCTCGACGTGCCGCGCGCCAATACGATGGTGATCGCGCACGCCGACCGCTTTGGCCTGTCGCAGCTCCACCAGCTGCGCGGACGGGTCGGGCGCGGCAGCCGGCGCGGGCAGGTGCTGCTGTTCACCGATCCCGACCACGCGATCGCTCCTCGGACGCTCAAGCGGCTGCGGACGCTGGAGGCTTTCGACCGGCTGGGTGCCGGCTTCGCGATCAGCGCGCGCGACCTCGACATGCGCGGTGCCGGCGACCTGCTCGGTGAGACGCAGGCGGGACATATGAAGCTGATCGGGATCGATCTTTACCAGCAATTGCTCGAAGGTGCGCTGCGTCGTGCGCGCGGCGAGGAGGTCGAGCGCTGGACCCCGGAACTGCACCTCGGCGTCGAGGGGCGGCTGCCCGAGACGTGGATCCCCGACGAGGAATTGCGCGTGACGATCTATGCGCGGCTGGCGCGGATCACCGAGGCGGCGGCGCTCGACGCGCTGGAGGAGGAACTGGAGGACCGGTTCGGCGCGCTTCCCGACGAAGCGCGTACCCTGCTGGCGACCGCGCGGCTGCGTGTCGATGCGCGGGCGGCGGGGATCGCCAAGGTCAGTGCGGGACCGGCGGCGGTGGCGCTGGAGCCGCACAACGGTACTGCGATCGACGCGGCGGCGTTCGGGCTGGAGCAGAAGGAACGGCGCTTCCTGCTGCGCGAGCGGATCGACGATCCGTTCGCCCGGCTGGAACGCGCGGGCGAACTGGTGCGCGAGATGGCCGAGGCGTGAGCGCGCGGATGTTGGCGAAGGTGGCGCAGAACGGGTGGTTGAAGCGCTGCTGTGGCGCCGGGGTGTGCGCGGGGGCTCTTACGGTAGCGGTTGTTGGACGGTGTAGGACATAGCCGTCGTCCCGGCCCTGAGCCGGGACCCCGCTTCCTTCTTTCGATCGATCATGATGACAAGCGTTTTGCGCAAGCCGTTCGTCATTGCGAGCGAAGCGAAGCAATCCAGGGCCGGACCAGGACGCCCTGGATTGCTTCGCTTCGCTCGCAATGACGGATCAGGTTTACGTCTTTGTAATTCAAAGAGAAGCGGGGCCCCGGATCAAGTCCGGGGCGACGGTGTGGTGATCAGAAGCGGACGCGGCCGCCGAGCGAGAGGACGATCGCGCGGGCGTCCTCAAGCCGGCCGTTGACGAGGATCGGCGTCTGCACCGCGCTGCCGGCATAGGCAGCGGTTGTGCGGTCGATCGTCGCATCCTCGAAGTCGACGTAATTGGCCGCGGCATCCAGCGAGAAGTGCGGCGTGACGTCGAACGACGCACCGACCGCGTAATTCCAGCGGTTTGCGTCGGGCACGCGCGCATCGCGCTCGCCGTCGCGGGTCGGGGTCAGCGTGCGCTGCGCACCGCCGCGCAGCGTCAGGCGCGGCGACACGGCATAGTCGATGCCCGCGGCGTAGCTCCAGATGCTGCGATAGTTTTCCGGCAGTGCGGCGTTGAGCGGCGCGCCGAGGCGGATCGCGTCGAACTTCTCCCAGGTATAGCGGATCGTCTGCGCGTTGAGCGTCAGCTTGTCGGTGGCGCGGAAGCGGCCGCCGACCATGATCTGCGCCGGCGTGTAGAAGGTCGCCTCGACATCGTTCAGCGTGCGGTTCTGCCCGGCGAGCGGCCCCAGCAGCCCGCTGACGGTCAGGTCGCCCTTGAGATTGTGCTTGATCGCCGACTTGTAGCTGACGCCGACGGTCGCCCAGTCGTTGTGCATCTGGAAGCCGGCGGTCCAGCCCACGTCCCAGCCGCCGCCGGCCAGCTTCTGGCTGCCGTCGGGAAGCGATGCCGACAGGTTGGGCAGCGCGTTCGTCAGGCTGGCTTCGGTATGCTCGATGTTGGCGGCACCGCCGACGCGCAACCAGTCGGTGACCGCGACAGCGACCGACGGCTGGATGTCGAACGTGCGCAGATAGGTGCGGTCGGCGCTGTAGCGAGCCCAGCTGTTGTTGTCATAGTCGGTTGTGAAACTGTACGGCGAGGTCACCGCCAGGCCGACCGCGAGCCGGTCACCCAGCGGGATCGCGACCGCGCCCGAGGGCAACACACCGTTGTTGATCGGATCGCGCGACGAGGACGAGCCCCCGACCGGCGCGAGCGTGCCGCCCGGCCGACCGATCACAGTGCCCTTGTCGACCACGTCACCCTTGGGGAGGATCACCGACGCGCTGACGGTCGCCTCCGCACGCTCGATCCCGGCGATCGCCGCCGGGTTCCACCACAAGGACGCCGCGCCCGTGTCGGCGGCCTCGCCCGAGAAGGCACGGCCCGCGCCACGTGCGGCCTGCTCCTGAAGGTAGAAGGCCTGCGCGTGCGCGGCGCCGGCCAGCGCGGACGAACCGGCGAGCACGGCCAGCGAGGCGATGATGCGGTGACGGGTGTTCATGGCGATCCTCATGTCTTTTTGTGTCTGGGCCCGGTGTTCCTGCGTCCCGTGTCGTTGAACGCAGGATGAACTTCCTCCCCCGCCCGGGCCGACGGGGAGAGGCTGCGTCAATTGCGCAACGGTTTGCCGGTCATCAACATGCTTTCGACGCGCGCATGGGTGCGTTCGTCATGCGCGCTCTCCATGAACGCGGCGCGCTCCAGGTCAAGCAATTGCTGCTCGGTGACGGTGTCGACCAGATCGGCTTCGCCGCCGGTCAGCACGTTGGCGAGCCGCCCGGCGACGACCTCGTCATAGGCGGTGGCGACGCCCTTGCGGCGGAAGTCGGCGACCGCGCCGGCCAGCCCGGTGCGCCCGCTGGCACCCGGCAGGCGAAAGGTCGGCGGTTCGGGCGGGGTGTAGCCGTCGACCAGCGCCAGCGCCTTCGCCTTGGCGTCGGCGAGCAGCCGGTCGCGGTTCATCGTGATGCCGTCGGAGGGGCGCAGGAACGCCATCTCCTTGGCCTGCCCAGCCGAGCGCGAGACCTGCGCGGTCGAGATCAGCTCGAACGCCTTCATGACGGCGGGCATCGGCCCGCGCGGCATCCCCTTCGACTTCGCGAGCCGATCGAGCAGTTCGCCATGCCCGCCCCAGCCCGGCACCAGCCCGACCCCGGCCTCGACCAGCCCGATATAGCTCTCGGCATGCGCCTGCACTGCGTCGGAGTGGAGCAGCACCTCGCACCCGCCGCCGAGCGCCATGCCGGCCGGGGCGCTGACCACCGGGAACGGCGCATATTTCAGCGCCTTGAACGCCTGCTGCCCGCCGACGATCAGCTTCTCGATCTCGCCCCATGCCCCGGCCTTCACCGCGAAGAGCGCGAGCCCGAGATTGGCGCCGGCCGAGAAGTTGCTGCCCTCGTTATAGATCACCAGCGCCTTGTACCGCTCCTGCACCAGCGGGATCGCCTGCTGGATCAGGCTGGCGACCTCGCCGTCGAGCGCGTTCATCTTGGCGGTGAATTCGAGACACAGCACGCCGTCGCCGATGTCCCACAGCGCGGCCGACGCGCTTTTCGCCACCGGCTGCGAGCGGCGCTTGATGTCCTCGAGCAGCACCACGCCTTCGGCGCGCGGCACGTCATGATAGTCGCCATCGCTGCCGAGATATTGCCGCACCCCGCCCTCGACGCGGTAGAAGGGGCGGTCCCCGGCGGTGTCGAGGATCCCGGGCACGGCGCGGCCCTCGGCGCGCAGCCGCTCGGCGAGCTTGCCCGGCCCCAGCCGGTCGATCAGCTCGAACGGGCCGAACTTCCAGTTATAGCCGAGCTTCATCGCGTCATCGATCGCGACGACATCGTCAGCGGCCTCGCCGACCAGCATCGCGGCATAGCTCAGCACGTTGCCGAGGATCGTCCACGCATAATCACCGACCTTGCCGGGGACAGTCACCAGCGCAGCGAGGTCCTTCTCGGCGGCGGCGGGCAGCGCCTCGGGCTTGGCTTCGGGGCGGTAGTCGCCAGTGGTCAGGTCGATCGCCAGCTTGGTGCGCTTGCCATCGGCACCCTTGTCGAGCCGGTAGAAGCCGCCCTTGCCCTTGCGGCCGGTGAAGCCCTCCGCGATCATCCGGTCGACCAGCGGCAGCGGGCGGACGGTCGCGAAATAGGGATCGCCCTGCGGCAGCGTGTCCGACAGGCTTTTGGCGAGCAGCGGCATCAGGTCGACGCCGACGAGGTCGATCAGCGCGAAGATGCCGGTCTTCGGCACGCCCATCGGGCGCCCGCCGATCTGGTCGGCTTCCTCGACGGTCAGCCCCTGATCGATCGCGGCATTGACCGCGACCGCTAGCCAATAGGTGCCGATCCGGTTGGCGATGAAGCCCGGCGTGTCCTTGGCGCGGACGATGCGCTTGCCCATGAAGCGGTCGACGAAAGCCTCGACCTTCTCCGCGGTGCCGGCGTCGGTGGCGGTGCCGCGGACGATCTCGACCAGCCGCATGTAGCGCGGCGGGTTGAAGAAGTGCGTGATGAGGAAGTCGCGGCGGAACTGCTCGCTGCGGCCCTCGACCAGCCGTTCGAGCGGGATCGTCGAGGTGTTCGACGATACCGCGGTGCCCGGACGCTTGAGCTGCTCCAGCTTCGCGTAGAGCGATTGCTTGATGTCGAGCCGCTCGACGATCGCCTCGACGATCCAGTCGCATTCGGCGACCCGCGACAGATGATCGTCGATGTTGCCGGTTTCGACCAGCTTCGCCGCTGCCTTCGACATGAACGGTGCGGGCTCGGTCTTGAGCATCTTCGCGACCGCGCCCTTGGCGACCGCGTCGCGATCGTCGCCCTGCTTGGCAGGAATGTCGAGCAGCAGCACCGGCACACCGGCATTGGCGACCTGCGCGGCGATCCCCGCGCCCATCACGCCTGCGCCGATCACGCAGACTTTCTTGATCGGCTCGCTCATCACACGCGCTCCAGCACGGTGGCGATGCCCTGCCCGCCGCCGATGCACTGCGTGGCGAGCGCATAGCGCTTGCCCTCGCGCGCGAGCAAAGCGGCGGCCTTGCCGACGATCCGCGCGCCGGTCGCCCCCAGCGGGTGACCGATCGCGATCGCGCCGCCGTCGAGGTTGATCGTCTCTTCCTTGAGCCCGAGGTCGCGGATGCAGGCGATCGCCTGACTCGCGAACGCCTCGTTGATCTCGACGATGTCGAGGTCGTTCGACGAGATGCCGGCGCGCTCCAGCGCCTTCTTCGACGCGCCGATCGGGCCGAGCCCCATCGTCTCGGGATCGCAGCCCGAGACGCTGATCGCCTTGATCCTGGCGAGGATCGGCAGGTTGTGCTGCTTGGCGAACGCCTCCGAGGTGACGAGCACCGCGCTGGCGCCGTCGGTGAGCGGCGAGGAGGTGCCGGCGGTCACCGAACCGTCCTGAGAGAACGCCGGCTTGAGCCCGGCGAGCGCCTCGGGGGTGGTGTCGGGGCGGAGCGTGCCGTCCTGATCGACCGCGCCGGCCTTCGTCTTGATCGCGACGATCTCGTCGGACAGGCGGCCGTCCTCGCGCGCCGCGGCGGCCTTCTGTTGGCTCTTCACCGCGAAGGCTTCCTGCTCGGTGCGGGTGATCTGGTATTTTTGCGCGACGTTTTCGGCGGTCTGACCCATGCCCATGTACGCGCCCGCGCTCTTGGCGGCGAGTTCCGGGTTGGGGAGCGGGTTGTAGCCGCCCATCGGCACGCGGCTCATCGATTCCAGCCCGGCGCAGATATAGGCCTCGCCCGCGCCGACCGCGATCTGGCCCATCGCGATATGGATCGCGCTCATCGACGAGCCGCAGAAGCGGTTGACGGTCATGCCGCCGACCGACAGCGGCAGATCGGCGAGCAGGCCGATCATCCGCGCGACGTTCAGCCCCTGCTCGCCCTCCGGGAAGGCGCAGCCGAGCACAATGTCCTCGATCAGCGACGGGTCGACGCCGGTCTTCTCGATCAGCCCGCGGATCGTCTGCGCGGCGAGGTCGTCGGGACGGACCCGCGCCAGCGCGCCCTTGCCCGCCAAGTGGAACGGCGACCGGGCGTAGCCCGCAATCACGACGTCGGTCATCGGTAACCCTCTCGATGCGATATGTTGGCTACCGTTTACGTCAACGTCAGCGGGGGCTCAAGGGGTTTCGAAGACCGTCGCCCCTGCGGAGGCAGGGGCCTATGTCTGTGGCGTGGTGCGGAGTATCTGACACATGAGTGTCGTCCGTGTGTCAGATGCTCCGATGGAGGCCACAGACATGGGCCCCTGCCTTCGCAGGGGCGACGGTGGGTTCAGATGCCCAGCGAGATCCGCGCCGCCAGACGGTCGCCGGCATGTTCGCGCACCGCGAAGCGCGACAGGTCCGGTCCGCCACGGATGTCGGTGCCGGTATATTCCAGCGCCACGGTCAGCGGCCCGGTGATATGCTGCACGCCCAGCGACCAGTCGTGGTAGGTCCCGTCCGGGCGCAGCCGCGCCGCGCGGATCGCGTCGTCGACGCTGCCCGACGAGCGTCCGGCGCTGGCGGTCACCGTCCACGGCGTCGCCGGGATGCCGACGCGCCCGCGCACGCCGAGATAGAGATTGTCGCCGCCGATCGCGCTCTGCGACGGGGCGTAGCGCGCCTCGACCCCGGCCTGCGCCGGGCCGAGCGAGTAATTGAGCCCCGCGCCCAGTTCGCCATAGTCCATCGCCTCGCGCGCGCCGGTGAAGAAATGCCCGGTCGCGAACGCATCGAGGCGGAAGCCGGCGAGGTCGCGCGAATAGCCGAGCGTCGGCTCGATCACCCCGTCCGCGCCGTCGTGGCGCGCATCACCGCGCGTGGCGAGCACGCGCGCGCCGAGGTCGAAGCCGGCGGGCAGGTCGATCCGCGCATAGGCCGACGGCGCCGCCTTGCCCTCGCTCCAGCTGATCCCGCGGCGGCGCTCGTCGGTGGCGAGTTCGACGCCGGCCTGCACCTGCGCCGCGGCGGGCAGCGCCGCCACGCCCGAGAGCATGGCGGCGATCACATAACGCATCATCCGCACCTCAGCCGCGGACCCGGTCGTGCGCGGCGTCGAGTTCGGCGACCAGCGCATCCTGATCGCGCGCGGCGACCGCGAGCAGATGGTCGCGGACCTTGCCGCTGCGCGCCGCGACGTCCTGCGCGATCGCGTGGCGCTGCGTCGCGCACCAGCCCGGCCGGCTGCCGGTCAGCGGTGCCTCCGCACTGATCGTGCGCGCCATCACATGCCCGGCGGCGTGGCGCGCCTCGCGGTGGACGTCGACCGAGGCGGTCCAGGCGCAGCGCAGCGCGCTCGGGCGGCCGGGCGCGCCGACCGCGCCGACCTGCTTGTGCGTGACGTCGACCGCGCTGCGGTACGTCACGTCGACCTGTTGCCCGCGATGGTCCAGCTGCACGCGGTGCGCCGCGTCGGCAGGGACGGGGGCGATGGGGGTGCCGAGCAGCAGCCCGGCGACGATCGAGACGATCATGGCGTTTCTCCTTGCGTCGGCCCCGGACCATGCTGCCCGGTGACCGTATCCCGAGATACGTACGCGCCGCGCCGCTTCAACGATCCGGCCGGCAGCGTAACAATTTGTCATCCAGCGTTGTCGATCGCGCCACGACAGGCCACAACATGCCGCAATGCCGTATGCCCCTGCCCTGCCCACCATCGCCGAGGCGATCCAGGCCTCGCTCAGCCCGGTCTTCGTGCTGACCGGCATCGGCGCGTTGCTCAACGTGCTCACCGGCCGGCTGTCGCGCGTGATCGACCGCGTGCGGGTGCTGGAGGAACGCCACCCGCAGATCGGCATCGACGAGCGCGCGCGGCTCGTGTGGGAATTGCGCCGCCTTGCCAAGCGGATGAGCGTCATCAACTTCGCGCTGTTCCTCGCGGTGGCCAGCGCGGTGGCGACATGCATCGTCGTCGCCTTGCTGTTCGTCGGCGCGCTGACGCACAGCCATATCGGCCCGTATGTCGCGATCAGCTTCATCCTCGCCATGTCGCTGCTGATCGCCGCCTTCGTGGCGTTCATGATCGAGGTGCGGCTGTCGAGTCGCGCGATTCGGGTGCGCGACGAACTGCTGCACTGAGCCGTCCGGGCCGTCACTGCGGCAGCGTTACCGAACCAGCGCGTCGCCGGTGATGCGATCGATGCTGGTGCAGCTGGTCAGCGCCATCGCGACGCGCATCTCGGCATCGACCAGTTGAAGCATGTGGCTGACCCCCGCCTCGCCGCGCGCCGCCAGCGCATAGACCCACGCGCGCCCGAGCAGCACGCCGTGTGCGCCCAGCGCCAGCATCCGCACCACGTCCAGCCCCGAGCGCACCCCGCCATCGGCCAGCACCGTCATCCGGTCGCGCACCGCCTCGGCGATCGCCGGCAAGGCGCGCGCGGTCGAGGGCACGCCGTCCAGCTGTCGCCCGCCATGGTTCGACACCACGATCCCGTCTGCACCCAGTTCGGCGGCGGCCAGCGCGTCCTCGCGATCGAGAATGCCCTTGATGACGAGCGGGCCGTCCCAGCTCTCGCGGATGAACTCCAGATCGCGCCACGAAACGGTCGGATCGAAATTGTTGCGCATCCAGGCGAAGAAATCCTCCAGCCCGGTGTTGCGGCCCAGCACCGGCGCGACGTTGCCGAGCTGGTGCGGACGCCCGCGCACCCCGACGTCCCACGCCCAGTGCGGCCGCAGCACCGACTGCCACGTCCGCCGCAGCGCCCCCGCCAGCCCCGGCGCGCCCGCCAGCCCGCTGCGATAGTCGCGGTAGCGCGAGCCCGGTACCGGCATGTCGACGGTGAAGATCAGCGCGCTGCACCCCGCCGCGCGCGCCTGCGCGAGCAGGTCCTTCATGAACGCGCGGTCGCGGATCATGTAGAGCTGGAACCAGAAGGGCGCGTCGGTCTGCGCCGCGACCTCGCCGATCGGGCAGGCCGAGACGGTCGACAGGCAGAACGGCACGCCGGCCTTGTTCGCGGCGCGCGCCGCCTGCACCTCGCCGCGCCGCGCGTTCATCCCCGCCAGCCCGATCGGCGCGAGCGCGACCGGCAATGCCTGCCGCCGCCCGAACAATTCGGTGCTCAGGTCGAGCGTCGAGACGTCGGTCAGCACGCGCTGCCGCAGCGCGATCTCGGCGAGGTCGTCGACGTTGCGGCGCAGCGTCGTCTCGGCATAGCTGCCGCCGTCGATATATTCGAACAGGAACCGTGGCAGCCGCCGTCGCGCCAGCTCGCGATAGTCGAGCGCCGATGCTGCCTTCGCCATGTCCCGTCGAGTCCTCCGTGGTGATCGAGCGCTTGCCTAGCCGAGGATGGTGGCGATGCCACCCCAAAGCCGATTTCCACCGTCACCCCGGACCTGATCCGGGGCCCCGCTTTCTCCTGGCCTCGCGGAAAAGAAGCGGGATCCCGGATCACGTCCGGGATGACGGAACGATCAGGTGTCGCGCTGCGCCATCAGCATCTGCAACCCCGGCGGCTGCGCCTGTTGCAGCGACAGGTCGCGCAAGGGATCGGACGGGTCCGCGCGGAACGCCACCAGCCGGATGTGCGCGGCGACGTAGGAATGCAGGAAGCAGCTCTGGAAGATGCTGTCGCTCCACAAGCCATTGAGCACATGCTCCATGTCGAGCGAGAGCTGTGCCATCAACTGCTGCGCGCCATCGGCGACCACCAACACGCCCACGCCCGGCCAGCCTTCCCCGACGAACGCCGCCGCCTCGCGATTGAACGGCACGGTCGGGCCGGCATGTTCCTCGCGATAGGCGATCCCCGCCACCGTCACGCCGCGCGCGCGTGCCGCGTCCAGTTCCTCGGCGAACAGGTCGAACACCGCCGGGAACAGATCGAACAGCACGATCTCGCGCGCCTCGGCGATCATCGCGCGGGCGCGTTCGATGACGTGCGCGACCGAGCGGAGCTGGAAGAACTCCTCGGCGCGGGTCGGCTGATAGACCGCGCTCAGCGACTTGAATGCCTCGCTATGTCGCCGGTCGAAATCGCGCTTGAGCGAGGCGAACAGCTCGGCGGGCGGGATCGGCGTATAGGTGACGGGATCGCTGCTGTTGCTGGAGAGGAGCACCCCCTTCTGCTCCATCACCTTCAACGCCTGATAGACGTTGGCGGGCGCCTTGCCGACGCGTTGCGACAAGCGATAGCCGGTGGCGGGCGCCTGGCGCAGCAACTCCGTATAGAGCGACGATTCCAGATCGGTGAATCCGAAGGCGCTGAGCGCGGTATTCGGTTGCATGGAGATACTCCGGGAAGAACGCGCAAGCGCCGCGTCGTGGCGGTCCCGCGGGGCGCGCTATAGCGAAGTTTGTGCGCTGATCCAGCAACATGGGTGTCCGGCAGCCCCTTCCTGCCGGGATCGTCGCGCCGAAAGGGCGCGCACGGTTCGCCTCCCTCTTCCCTCCCCCTTCATCGATGATGACGCCGACGCAGCGCGGATCGCACCGGTCGCTTCCCGTCAAAAGCGGGCGGCGAAGGCGGTCGGCTCGACCGTCAGCGTGTGGCGATCACGTGGACGCGTTCGGGATCAGCATTCGGCGGCCGTACTCACGACCGCTGCGGCGCCCGCGGGCCGTTCGGGCACGCGCGCGGGATGGCGCCAGAAGATGTCGGCCGACAGCCGATGCCGATTGCCATAGACGCTGCGAAGGACCGCCGCGAGCGCCGGATCATAGGCGGCAAGATCGTCCGCATTCAGGATCCGCCGCCCGTCGATGAGGACGACCTTGTTCGATTCGAACCAGAATTGCGTACCTTCCGCCCAATATTCGTTCACCGTCGTCTCGCCATATTCGCCTTTCCACAGGCCCGCCGCCTTCGCATGACGATAGGCCGCCTCGATGCGGCGCAGCAAAGGTTGATCGGCGGTGGCGATGCCCACGTCCATGATGGCGTGGGAGAATTCATGGACGAAGATGTTCTCGCCATAATAGCGGGTGCCGGGCACCCCGAGCAGGTTCTCGCTGGCGCCGCTGGTCAGCAAGCCGCCCATCCCGCGGGCGCGCCCGTTCCAATATTCCCGGTCGCTCAGCCGGCCGATCCAATCCTGGTAATGTTTGCGCTCGCAGGTGGTCAGCCGCTGGTCGTCGGGCGCGGGCTTCTTCCAGTCCGCCTGTTCGGGCAGGTCGGTCGTTCCTTCCTCCTGCGCCATCACGACGACGCGCTGCCCCTGCCGAACCATTGCCCTGGCCAGATCGGGCCGGTGCGACAGCATCCCCTCGATGATCGACGCCGCCGCGCGCAATGCCGCATCCGGCACCTTGCCGGAACTGCTGACCGGGATGCCGTCGACCTCCAGCGTGCGGCTGTAGAACGGGTGCAGCGCGAGCCGCGCCGGCGGTGCGCCGATCTGCGGCCACGGTTCCTGCCGGATGGTCGAACAGGCGCTCAAGGCGGTGGCGGCGGCCAGCAGTGACGAACGGGCTTTCATTCGAACGGCCGCTCCGTGGAAGGCTGGACTGGGGAGATGGCGATGACGACCGGCGATGTGCGACATCACTCTACGAACGCGGGCGGCGCGGCGCGGAGGCGCGTGTCGGAGGTTTGCCACGATCCCACCATGCTGCTATCCACCGATCGTATACGGTACACTTACATGCTCTTACAAGTAGCAGGCATCCAAGCAGGCAGAGCAGCGGAATTCTGAGGAGATCGAAGGTGTCGGACGATTGCTGCCAGCGCGGGCTTCCCGACGTATCGACTGCGGCCGGCGTGGACGGGCATGGCGTCAACCGGCGGCACACGATCGGCCTGCTTGCGGGAATGGCGACGCTGCCCGTCGGCGGCGCGGCGCTCGCAGCCCCGGCGCAAAAGGCGAGCGTCAATCTCGCGCGCGTCGCCAGCGCATCCGGCGGCTATGTTTCGGGCGACACCAGCTATGCCGCGCTGAACAACGGTGCCGAACCCGCCAGCTCGACCGACAACGCCAGGGGCGCGTTCGGCACCTGGCCGCGCACCGACACGCAATGGGTGGAATATGCGTGGGACGTACCCGTCACCACGAACGCGCTGGATGTCTATTGGTGGGCCGACGGACAGGGCATCGCCGTACCCGGCTCGGTGCGGTTCCTCTATTGGGACGGGAAGCGCTTCGTGCCGCTGGCGGGCGTGAAGGGCGGCGGCACGGCCCCCGATCGCTTCAACCGGACGACGTTCCGCCCGGTGACGACCACCCGCCTTCGTCTGGAGGCGAGCGGCACGGGCGGCAAGTCGATCGGCATCCTGCAATGGCGGGTATGGAGCTTCGGCGAGGTGCCCGCCTTCGCCCCGGTCGTCGCAGCGGGCATCGATCGATCGGTGGTGATCGGCGGGCGAACCTATCTGTCGGGCAATGCGAGCTGGCTGGAGCCGGCCAAGAGCGACCAGGTGCGCTGGCGCAAGCTCAGCGGCCCGGGAACGGTGGCGTTCGCCGATCCGGCTTCGCCGGTCACCACCGCGACCGTGTCGACACCCGGGCGCTATGTCCTTGAACTGACGGCCGCCGGTCGCGGTCGATCCAGCACGTCGACGGTACATTTGAGGGCGGAGGCGGCACCGCCGGCCAAGCGGCTCGACGTCGTCTACACCACGCCCTACGCCATCACGAGCCCGCTATGGCGCGATCGTGCCAAGGCGCTGATCGTCAACTGGATCCCGCATTGCATCGCTTATTGCGAGCGGACCGACCTCAAGGCGGGCCAGGGCGGGCTCGACAATTTCATCGAGGCCGGCAAGGCGCTGCGCGGCGAAGCCCATGCCAGGCATCAGGGATATGTCTTCGCCAATGCCTGGGTGCATCAGACCGTCGAGTCGATGTGTATCGCGCTGATGGTCGATCCCGGCGGCGACAAGGAGATCGTGACCGCGCAGGCGCATATGCGCGCGACGCTCGACCGCTGGATCCCGATCATCCTGGCCGCGCAGCACCCGGACGGGTATCTGCAAACGGCCTATACGCTCGCCAATCGGAACGACTGGCCGGAACGCTGGTCGCCCGAACATCGCGGCGATCATGAGGGATATGTCGCTGGCTATTTCATCGAATCGGCGATCAACCATTACACGCTGACCGGCGGACGCGACCTGAGGCTATATGACGCGGCCAAGAAGCTGGCCGATTGCTGGGTGGCGAACATCGGCGTCGGCAAGAAGAAATGGTTCGACGGCCACCAGGAAATGGAACAGGCGCTGGTCCGCTTCGGCCGGTTCGTCAACGACATGGAGGGCGGCGGACGCGGCGACGCCTATATAACGCTGGCCAAGTTCCTGCTCGATTCGCGCGAGGGCGGTTCCGAATACGACCAGAGCCACCTTCCGCCCGCACAGCAATATGAGGCGGTGGGCCATGCCGTCCGCGCCGTCTATTTCTATTCGGGCATGGCGGACGTCGCGGCGGAAACGGGCGATCGCGATTACCAGAGCGCCGTGCTGTCGCTCTGGGACAATATGGTCAATCGCAAATATTACGTCACCGGCGGCGTGGGCAGTGGCGAAACGGCGGAAGGATTCGGCAAGGATTATTCGCTCCCGCATCACGGCTATTGCGAATCCTGCTCGAGCTGCGGGCTGATCTTCTTCCAGTACAAGATGAACATCGCCTATCACAACGCCCGCTTTGCGGACCTGTACGAAGAGACGATGTACAATGCGCTGTTGGGGGCGGTCGACCTCGATGGCCGAACCTTCACCTATACCAACCCGCTGATCGATACCGAGCGGGCGAAATGGCACGTTTGCCCGTGCTGCGTCGGCAACATTCCCCGCACGCTGCTGATGATGCCGACCTGGGCCTATGTGAAGGGTGACGACGGGCTTTACGTCAACCTGTTCATCGGCAGCCGGATCGATGTCGGCGAGGTGGCGGGCACGCGCGTGGAGATGGTGCAGGAAACCGACTATCCCTGGTCCGGCGCGGTGGCGATGACGGTCAACCCTGCCGAACAGCGCCGGTTCGCGCTGAGGGTGCGCGTGCCCGATCGCACGACGAGCGAACTCTACCGCTCGCAACCCGCGGTGCAGGGGCTCTCCGGTCTGACGGTCAACGGCGCGCCCGTGCCGCTGCGCATCGACAAGGGTTATGTGGTGATCGACCGCGAATGGAGCCGGGGTGACCGGATCGAATTCGTCCTGCCGATGACCGTCCAACGGATCGTCGCCGACGAACGGATCGCGGCCACCAGGGACGCGACGGCGCTGCGTTACGGTCCGCTGGTCTACAATTTCGAGCAGGCCGACCAGAAACGGCTCGACCTCGCGATCGGAGACGATCGCCTGACACCGCAATGGCGGGGCGACCTGCTGGGCGGCGTGACCGTGATCACCGGCAAATGGACGGATGGTTCGCCGCTCGTCGCGGTGCCGAACTACGCCCGCATGAACAGAACCGGGGAAGGCATCCGCGAATTCCCGGGCGGGGAGGTCGCGGTCGACTATGCACCCGGGGCAAGTTCCGGGGTGGTCGATGCGGTCGTTGCCGACGTCGCCCCCCGCCCGTCCGGCCCGCGCTCGATCGTCTGGGCAGGCGGCGCGGTCAGAGCTTAGCCTCTGAACAACACGGGCAGGCGGACGGCGGGGCGTCCGCCTGCTCCGGATCAGACCTTGTTCGCAGGCGGGCCGAGATAGCTCGGCGGGACGGGCACGGTCGCCAGAACCAGCCGTTGCAGGACGACGTTATCGTCGATGCGCGAAACCCGCATCGTGTGGCGGCCGGCGGTGAGGGCGCCGATGTCGACGGTCAGGCGGACGACATTGTCGCGAACCGCCGCGGCCCAGCCCTGTTTGGAGGGCGTGTCCTGCGCACCGCCGGTCGCCTCCAATCGTGCCTGAACCAGCCGCGCCGGTCCCCCGTCCAGTGCGACCGCGACGCGCACCCCCTGCCCCACCCGCGGTGTCGAGCGACGGCGCGAGATACAGGGTGAGCTGCCCCCGCCCGCCGACGTCGAGCGTCACATCATAGTCGAGCGCAACCTGATCCTCCACCCGCGTCGCCGGGCGGCCCTGCGGCAGCACGACCATCGCGCCGCCGGTGCGCCCGAGATGCGGGATGCTGGTCCAGCGAAGCCCGCGTGCGCCGCGCGCGCGGGTGAAGGCGGTCGCCTCGATCGCGACCACCCCTGCCGGCGCGGGGGCGGGAGCGACGAAGCGCGGCTGGCGGTTGCGCGCCGCGACCGGCGTATCCGCGGCGACGCGCGTGATGCTGGGCATCGACTGCTGCGTGGGATCGTTCCAGGTGACGTAACTCATGTGGACCTGAGCCATCATGCCGTCCCATTTGCCGCCGTTGATACGGTGATATTGCTGGGTCAGCTCGGCATCGCGCCGGAACGTCGCCTCAACCTGATCGGCGAAATGATTGGCGCGCGCGTCGTTACTGCTCGTCAGCCGCTGGTTCCACGCCGCGGCGTAGTAGAGGCGGTAAAGGTTGGCCATCGCCGCGACGGGATGCTCGACTAGCTGGAAATAGGCATCGCGCTGCTCGGCCGACAACAGCGCGCGCGTCGCCAGCATCCGCTGTTCGAGCGCGTCCCATTCCGCGACCATCGCGCCGAATTCCCCTCCGTCCAGCGCGTCGGCGGTCACGCCGCCGAGCGGGAAGCTGTTCTGGTCGATCAACTCGGGCTTCCGGCGCGCGGCCAGTTGGCTGTAGTCGGTCACGATCGCGCCGATCGCCTCACCCCGCGCCGCGCCGAAGCTCGCCGCTGCCCAGGCGCGAGGATAGTCGGCGAGCGCCTGCGGGGTCATCGCCTCCGGGTTCCACGCCATCTTCAGGAAGAAGCCCAGCGGATATTCCATCGGCTTGATGTCGCCGACGTTGACGATCCACATGTTGCGCACCCCGCTGGCGTAGGCGAGGTCCATCTGCTGCCAGACCTTCTCGATCTGGTTGGTGTTGATCCATTTGTAGTTGCGCGGCACCCCGACGTAATCGAAGTGATAATAGATGCCGTAGCCGCCCGTGCGCGGCGCGGCCCCGCTATCGGGAAGCCGGCGGATCTGCCCCCAATTGTCGTCCGAGAACAACAGGGTGACGTCGTCGGGCACCTTCATGCCCTTGTCGTAATAATCCTGCACTTCCTTGTAGAGCGCCCAGACCTGTGGCGTCTCGCTGGCCGGGCGGCGCGTGACCTCGGCGATGATCGCGCGCTGATCGGCGACGACGCGTTCGAGCAGCTCGGTCGCGGTGCCCTCCGCCATCGCCTCGTCGCCATCGCCGCGCATCCCGACGGTGACGACCGATTCATAGCCCTTGCCGTCGCCCTTCGACATCATGCGCTCGATGCCGCCGCGCCAGAAGGTGCGCAGGTTGGCGGCGTTCTTCGTATAGTCCCACGCGCCGCCGCGCGCCGGGTCCTCCTTGTGGCGATGCCATTCGGCCTGCGCGCGCAGCATCGGTTCGTGGTGCGAATTGCCCATCACCACGCCCATCGCGTCCGCCAGCACCATGCTCTTCGGATCGTCGTCGGCGAACGCCTTGCCCCACATCGCGGGCCACAGGTAATTGCCCTTCATGCGCAGCAGCAGTTCGAAGACGTGCGCGTACATCGCCGAATTGACGCCGCCGAACTTCTTGGTGGCCCAGCCCTTCAGGCACGGGTCCTCGTCGTTGATGAAGAAGCCGCGATAACGCACCTTGGGCTGGTCGCGATGCGATCCGGCGGGGAACAGCACCTCGCGGCGGCGCGCCACCGGCACGTCGGCGAACCAGTACCACGGCGAGACGCCGATCCGTTCGGACACGTCATAGCTGCCGAACACCGCGCCGCGCCGGTCGGAACCGACGATCACCAGCGCGCGCGCGACGTTCGGCCACGGGCGCTCGACGACGATCTGGCGGAACGCCTCCCATTCGCCGCGCAGGTCGGCGGCGGCAATCTTGCCGGCCGCCGCGAGCGCGTCGATCGCCCTGCTTTGCCCCAGCACACCGATGAGGACGACCGGCCCGCTGGCGCCGTCGACCTGTTCACGAACCGGCTTCGCGCGCGCACCGGCAACACGGGCAAGGTCGCTCGCGAGGCTGGCGGCGACACGCTGCACCGCGCTGTCCGCCTCGCGGTCGACGACGACGACGGCGACGCGGCTGCCTTGGATCAGCGGGAAGGCGGTGCGGGGATCGAGCGCTTCCCCGTCGCGATCCGCCATTGCCGCATGAGCCGGCATGGCGGCCAGCATCGCGCTGAACCCGGCGGCGGAGAGCATCGCACGCCGCGAAACCGCATCGTCAATCGCGCTCATGATGGCCCCTGATCGTTCGTGTTGTCTCGCGCCGACCATCATCCTTCTTCGTCACCCCGGACCTGATCCGGGGTCCCGCTTCTCACTTCGGCTGGTAAGAAGCGGGGCCCCGGATCAAGTCCGGGGCGACGGTCTGAAGAAGGTGAACGGCTCCTAGAACGTCCCGCGCAGACCGATCAGGAACTGGCGACCGGGCTTGTACTGCGTGAAGGTCGCATTCTCGAACTGGAAGTACGAACGCAGCGTGGCGTCGGTGAAGTTGGCGATGTTGAACGTCAACTGCGGCGCATTCGGAATGCCGAGCAGCTTGTCGAGATCGAACGACGACGAGAAGTCGTAGGTCGTATAGTCCGTCCCGTACAGCGCCGCCGCCGGAATGCCGTTCTGCGCCGCACCGCTGTTCTGCGATCCCTGCCGCGAGGTCGTTGCGACGCGCAGCATGATGCCGTTCTTCTCGTAATAGCCGGTGATGTTGTACGTGAACGGCGAGACGCCGAACGCCACCGCCGGGCCGTCGCTGCGCTGATCGACGATCGTGGCATTGGCGTTGAAGCCGAAGCCGGTGACGCCGATCATCCGCGTCAGGAAGTCGAGCGGCTGCACCCACTGGAATTCGAGGCCGTTGATCGTCAGCTTGTTGGGCACGTTGACCTGCGACGTCACCTGCACCTGCGCCGCGGTCGGCCCGCCGCGCGAGTTGAGCGCGATCTGCTGGGTCGGGTTCAGCGTGTCGTAAGTGATGCCGTACTGCGCCAGGTTCGAGAACGGCACCGTGTTGATCGCGGTGGTGGTGAACCCCTCGATCGACTTGCGGAACGCGTTGAAGCTGACCACGCCCTCGCGCCCGGTGTAATATTCGAAGCCGAGATCGAGGTTGGTCGACAGATAGGGCGCGAGCGCCGGGTTGCCGATCGACGCCTGATCCGCCGAGGGCGCGCTGAAGTTGACGCCCGGCAGCTGCGCTGACGGATCGGGGCGCGTCATCGTGCGCGACCCAGCGACGCGAACCACCGCATGTTCGCCGATGTCATAGGCGAAGGTCGCCGCCGGCAGCCACTTCGAATAGACGTTGCGGGTGTCGGCGATCGTGACGATGTTCGGATAGCGACTGCCGTCGGGCAGGCTGGCGCCGCTGGCGGTTGTGTTGCGCGGATCGGGGACCGAGACGCGGCCCGAGATCGTCTGGATCGTGTTGACCCAGCGCACGCCGACGTTGAAGCGCAGCATGTTATCGCCGACTTCCTGTGCGCCGTTGACGGTCGCGAACAGGCCCTTGTTGACCTCGCGGATGTAACCACCGCTCGCGCCCGTCGTCGAGGAACCGCTCTCGGCCGCATTGTCGTGGTAGAAGTCGTAGTTGGTCGCCGCGGCGAACGCCGGGAAGTCGACCGTCACGAAACCGGCCGGGCCGGGGCGCAGATAGTTGGGCGCGGCGCTGTTCGGGACCAGCGAGCCGCCATAGGTCAGCGGGCCGGTGACGCCGGCGCTATAGCCGGTGCCGAGCCCCGGGTAGGTCGGATAGCCGGCCGGTGCCGCGCCCGGCGCGTTCAGCCCTTCGCACGGCGGCTGGCTGTTCGGCGACGGCACGAAGGCGCTGGGATTGTTGCCGCAAACCGCATTCTGCCACTGCTGCGACGCGTCGAAGCTGCGGATTCGGCGCGACACGTCGTCGTAGGAGCCGCCGACGCGCAGGTTGAGCGACTTGTCGCCCCACATCAGGTCGCCACGGAAGCCCTTGTTCTCATTGACGCGACGCTCGTCGTTCACGCCGACGCGGCTGCCGGTGTACCAGCCGAAATTGTTCGGATCGTTGAGGTCGAGCCCGCTGGTGATCGTCGGAATGCCGCCATCGCTGGAGAAGGTGACGGTGTTGCCGACGCCGAGCGGCGTGGTCATGCCGACGGTCGGGTTCTCGCGATGGAAGGTCGAGCGCGCATAATTGCCCTGCAGCGTCAGCTTCAGACGGTCCGAAATCTCCCATTCGCCGCCGGGATTGACGCTGACCAGCTTGGTGGTCTCGATATAGGGACGATATTCGTTGAAGAATTGCACGTTGGCGAAGGTGCCGCCGGTGACGGTGCAACCCGCGCTGCAATCCGACTTGTCGAAGGTCAGATTGGTCGGGATGATCGCGCCGTTGCGGACGATCCACGCCATGTTCTCGCGGATCAGCTCGTTCTTCTTATAGCCGTACAGGCTGTCGATGTAGAAATGCAGCGTATCGGTCGGCTGCCACTCCGCGCTGACGATCGCGTTGAAGCGGTCGCGCGGACCACGGATGCTGGTCGAGCGGCCGAGACGCGGGAGCAGCCCGTTGTCGATCTGCTGGATCGTCGCACCGGGATTGTTGGCGAGCAGGAAGGCGCGGTCGATCGTCGTACCGGCGACCAGCCCGGCGCCTGCGCCGACCGGCACCGTCGACGGGATCGTCCAGTTGCCGCCGCCGGTGCTGTTGCAGCCCGAGGTCGCACCGCACTGGGCGGCGGTGAGCGCCGGGTTGGTGTAGCCGATCGTCTCGAACCCGCGCGTGTCGGTGAACAGCCGCTGCGCCGACACACCCGCGAGGATGCCGAACGTCTCGCTGCGCCAGCTGCCGATCAGCGAGCCGCGCGCGCCGATCCGGTCCTCGGGCGACTGCTTGGTGCCCTGGATGTTATAGGCGAGGAATCCGGTCTGGCGATCGAACGGACGTGCCGAGCGCAGGTCGATGTTACCGGCCGCACCGCCTTCGAGCAGGTCGGCGGTATAGCTCTTGTTGACGGTCAGCTTGGTGAACAGGTCGGTCGGGAAGAAGCTGAGGTCGACCGAGCGGTCGGTGCCCTGCGCGTCGGTCGCGCCCGACGAGGCCACCGCGATCGTCGCGCCGTTCAGCGTGACGTTGGTGAAGTTCGAGCCGAGCCCGCGGATCGCGACGTTGGTGCCTTCGCCGGTGACGTCGCGGCTGATCGTGATGCCGGGGATGCGGTTGAACGATTCGGCGATGTTGGTGTCGGGGAACTTGCCGATGTCCTCGGCGAAGATCGAATCGGTGAAGCCGGTCGAGGCGCGCTTGGCGTCGGTCGACTTGGCGAGCGACGAGCGATAGCCGGTGACGACGATGTCCTCGGCGATCGCGCCCTGCGTGGCGTCGGTCTGCGGCAGCGGCGGGATGGTTGGGCCATTGTCCTGTCCGTCGGCGGGCTGCTGGGTTCCGGTGGGCGGCACTGCCTGCGCGGCCGCCACCGTCGGCGCCGACGCGGCGAGGAACGTCGCAGCCAAAAGGAACGCGCGGCTCTTACGAGCGCGATGCTTGATCATCATCCTCTCCACCTTCTCTTAAGCACAACGGCTATTTTCTGTGGCCTTGCCGAGCCCGGAGCGACGCGTGCGCTTCCGGCGCCAGCATCGGCCCCGCCTCATCTGCAACAAGCCATGAACCCTCACCTTGCGGCGGGCCCCACTATCCCTGTTAGCGCTATCTTCAATGCATTGGCCTTACTTGTCAATGCGCTTGTGTCAGGCAGATCGGGAGGAGCAATCCCGTTTGAGAGGGCGGAAACGACGGCGCGCGCGCTCGTGGCCGAGAGGCGCTATCTCGAGAAAAACACGGCTTTTCCGTCGGCTGGCGCTCACCACCTTAGGGTACCTGAAAACCGGAAGTGAGGCTCAGGCGCCACAATCTGGGTTAGCGAGAAACGCGTTTGTCGGTTGCTTAAACGCAATAGCGCTACCATCTACGGTCAGACGAGAACCCGTGAATGGCCCGCCTCGCCTCGCCCCTGCGTGGCCTGACAAGCGCGGTCTACACGGCCGGTCGCCCGGGTGCCGCGCGGTGCCGGCGACGTCCCCACGCCACTGTCCGGCAGCGCGAGGACGTGCGTTCAGCGCGATCGGCGCGTCGCGGGGCGAAGCCGCGCGGTCATAGCCTTCTCGCTGCCAAGCCGCACCGACACTCCACCATCCGCCAGGACCCGACGCCCGCCCGCGCCGACGATCGGCACGCGGGCAGGATCGACACCGGCGAGCAACGCCCGAGACAATTCGACCGTGACATCGACATTGGCCGGCGCACGGACCGACACCGAGTCGCCGCGGTAATCGACGGCCACCGGGCCGCGGATCGTCGGAATGCGGGCGGCGAAGCGGGCGAGACCGGCGGGCTCGGGACGGATATGAAGCGCCGCCGCACCGGGGGCGGTCACCTCCAGTCCGGCCATGAACCGCGGGACGATATTGGCAGGCGCGCTGCCCCATGCGTGGCTGAAGGTCGTATTGGGTTTGATCGCCGGGTCCCATGCCTCCATCGCCACCGTCGCGCCAAGATCGTCGATCATGTGCAACCACGAGAAGCGCGCGCGGCTGGTCATCAGCGCGAGCGCCGCACGCGGCTGTTCGCTCCGGAACAGCGCCTCCAGCAGAAATTGCGCGCCATAGACGCTCATCCGCATCCCTTGCCCCGCCAGCACCCGGCCGGCGGCGCGCCGGTGGCTATCCGGCACGATGCCGAGCGCGACGGCGAAGGCGGTGGCATGTTGAGAGCGATGGTCGGTGCCGATCCCGTCCGCATAGCTGCCGTCCTCCGCCAAGAGCCGCGCGTTGATCGCGTCGCGCAGCCGGTGGGCGAGCGCCGCGAAACGGGCGGCCTCCCCTGCCCTGCCCAACACCCCGGCGATATCGGCCAATGCGACGAGCGCGGCATATTGCCAGCAATTGACGACCGTGTTGACGCGGGTGAACACATAGCCGTCGCGATTGGCGACCGGCCAGTCGACCAGATCGCCCTCGGGCCGGCTCGACGCGCCCGGATCCTTTTCGACCAGCCCCTCCGCATTGAGGCGTTCGGGCAGGAAGCGGGCGACCATCGCCGCGTAATTCTCCGACAGCACACCCGGATCACCGGTCGCCATATAGTCGCGCCACGCGAGCACCGGCGTCTGCATCCGATATTCGGTCGGCCAGGTCGGACGCCGCGCCAGATAGCCCGTCGAGTAGCGCGACACCGCATAGCTGCGCTGCGTCGCGAATTCGGATAGCTGATTGACGATCGCATCGCCTTCATAGGGTCCGCGTTCGCGGGTCGGCGTGTCCTGATACAGGTCGAGCCGCAGCGCCTCGATCGAATAACGGCACATCGTCCACACCCGGTCGAGATCGGCGCTGGCGCTGGTGAAGGCGGACTCGTCGTCGTGCCACGGCAACGCCAGGCGACGCCCCGTGACGGCGCCGGTCAGGTCGAGCGCCGGGTCCGCCAGCACCTCGACCCAGCGAAAGGCGCGGTAACCCCAATGTTGCAGGGATTGCGCGCCATCGCGGAGCGTCCAGACTTCGCGATATTCCTGCGACGCGCGCAGTTTGTGGCGGGCACCTCCGTCCGCGCCGCGTTCCTCGCCAAGACGCAGCTCGACGGTCTGGCCGGCGGTGCCGGTGATCGACAGCCGGACACCGCCGACGATCTCGCGCCCCATGTCGAAGAGCCAACGGCCCGGTCCGAGACGTGTCATCGCCGGTGTCACCAGCGTCTCGACGACCGGATCGACCCGTTCCGGCTGCAAGGTCATGCCCAGCGTCGCCGCCGCCGGGGTCGACCAGCCGCGCGCGTCGAAGCCGGGACGATCCCAGCCGACCGGCTCCGCGCGGGCGTCGATGAATTCCTGCGGCGCGGCATAATAGCCGCCACCGGTGGTGCCGGAGGCCGGTCGCCAGCGATCGCCCGGCGCGACACGCCAGTCGCTGTCCGGTCCGGTGCCGATGACGATCCGCTCACCGTCGGCGCGCACGATGGTGAGCTGCGCGAGCAATGCGTGCCCCTCCGTCGTATGGCACAAGGCCGCGAGCACGTTGGCACCGGCGCGCAGACGATCGGTCAGGTCGAAGGTGGCGTAGCGCAGTTCCGCCGCGGGATCATGGGAGCGCACCGGTCCGACGCCGACGAAATCGCCGTTGAGCGTCAGGCGAAAGACATATTGGCGGGCCGGCTCCGGCGAGGCGGCGGTGATGTGGAGCCACGCCGCCGCGATGTCGCGCGGCGCGTCGAACGCCAGGCGGGCGAGCAACCAGTCGGTCGGCGCGGTGGCCCAGATCGGCCGCGCCGCCCAGTTCGCCGGGGCGGCACCGATCAGGCGTTGCGGCGCCGACCATTGCGAGACCCGACCGGCTTCGTCCCAGCTTCGCACGCGCCAGAAGATGTGCTGGCCCGGCGTCACGATCGGATCGGGCAGCGCGACGCCGGTCGCCGCGTCGCCTGTCCTGCGGCCGGTATCGCGATCCGGGCGACCAGCGAGCAGCCAGCGGCGCGACGTGGCGGCCTGAACCTGCCAGGCCGTCTGCGCGCCTCGTGCCCCCGCCGGAGCGATCCAGCTTAGCCGCGCCGCCTCGGGCATGATGCCGGCCGGCTGCCGGCGCAGATCGACGAGCAGCCCGTCGGGCGCGCCGACATCCGCGGCGGCGCGCGCGGCGGACGCGAGCGGAACCGCAGCGGTCCCGCCCGCGGCGGCGAGCAACTCGCGTCTGTTCAGCATGGGCAACCCATCACCGCCGACGCGCAGCCAGCATCGCCACCCTCCCGATCAATTTCTCACTCCTTCGCACACCTTGTCATCATATGGAATGACGATCTGGTGCACGGCATTGCTCACTTCGAATGTCCGCCGCGCCTTTCACGGCACCCACGCGCCGGGCGATGCAGCGCAGCGACGCTGAGCAGGCATCGGGGGTCGGTGTCGCCACAGCCGTCAGCGGTCCTCGGAGCGGCTACGGCCACTACCAACCCTCTCTGCCACCGGCACAATTCGGCAACCACCAAATCCTCTTGCACGTAATCTCATATATGGTCATATTGTCTCAACAAATGAGATTATCCTGTGGCGACCTGTGATGGGAACAGGCGGCAGGCGGGACATTAGGGGGGATTGATGACGCGTCGTAGTACGTGGCTGGTGGCCGTGTCGCTGATGGCAGTTGCCGCACCGGCAGGAGCGCAGACCCAGTCGATCGATCGAAGCGATCCCGTCACGTCGCAGACCGATCATACCGCCTCCCCGGCCCGCGGCACCGATCCGCAAGGCTCGGATGCAAATGGCAGCGCGACCCCGCAGATGAACGACGATGCGACCACCGACATCATCGTCACCGGTATCCGCCAGAGCTACGCCAATGCGCTGGCCACGAAGCGCGACGCGGTGGGCGTGACCGACGGCATTTCGGCCGACGGCATCGGTCGCTTCCCGGATTTGAACGTCGGCGAAGCGTTGCAGCGCATCCCCGGCGTCCAGATCAACCGCGAGGCGGACAGTCGCGACGCGACGATCAACCTGCGCGGCCTGCCCGGCACCTATGCCCGGACGACGTTCAACGGCAATGCGTTCGCCGATCCGGTGCTGGACGGGTCGAGCCCGCTCGGCGCCTTCGAATCCGACGTGTTCAGCGCGTTCGTCATCATTAAGTCGCCGTCGGCCGCCGATCAGCCGGGCGGGATCAGCGGCAATGTCGATCTTCAGACGCAGCGCGCACTGGCGCGCAAGGATGGCGCCTTTTCCGCCAAGCTGATGGGCGCGTATGAAGAGACCACGAAGACGTTCAACCCGGCAGGCAGCGCGTCCTGGTCGAAGCATTTCCTCGACGACACGCTCGGCTTCTATGTGACGGGCGCCTGGTCACAGCAGAATTTCCGCCGCGATTCGATCAGCTTCAACCAATATACGCCGTTGTCGAAAACGACGACGCCGAATTATGCCGCACGGTACGGCACCGGCAATGTCCTCTTCCCCTCCGACGTGCGTCAGTTTACCAAGACCAACAAGGGTGATCGCTATACGATCGCATCGGGCGCGGAATGGGAAGCGACCGACAGGCTGACCTTCGGCCTGAACGGCATCTACACACAGCGCAACTACCGCGATGCGACGACGCTGCTCAGCGAATATGACATGCGCGCCGGGCAGACGGTGGTCAATCCGACCGGCGACACGTTCAAGCTGGACGACGGCAACACCTACATCAACAAATATGACTACCGAAATGCCCGCATATTCGGATCGAGCCGGTCGGAACCGTCGATGGTCCGCGCGCTCGGTCTCTACGGCGACGTCGGCTACAAGGATGACGACTGGCGCCTGCTGACCACCTTCTCCTTCTCCAATGCGCGCAACTCGGTGGTCCAGACGCAGTTCGACTATCGCAAGCTGCCCAGCGATGCCGGCAACGGGACGAGCGGGTCGATCGCGTCGGGCGGCTCGGACATCAGCGACTTCCTCGCGATCGTCTCGCCCGGTCCGGCGCTGACGTTCACGCCGGGGCCGTGGACGACGATCAGTGCGAACGAGCTGCGCAACCCACAGGGCGACGTGTTCATCGTCGCGGGCAGCGAGGGGATCGCCACCAACCGCCTCTATGCCGGCCAATCCGACATCGAACGCTATTTCTCCAGCGACCTCATCAAGAGTTTCCAGGCCGGCGTGCGCGCGGAGCGGACGGAGTTCAGCTCGCAGCAATATCGCTCGACCGTCTATGGCGTGCAGAGCCAGAACATCAGCTCGGCATTGATCGTGCCGGCGCCGTTCAACGACAATTTCTTCGGCGGCAAGGTCGACGGGTTCAACCGCAACTGGCAGGTGATCGACATCGCCGCGGCCAATGCGGCGTTGAAGCCGGTGAGGCTCGGCGCCGGCCAGACGCTGACCGCCAACGGCTATGTCAACAACACGTCCGACGGCGGCGTGGGGCAGCTGAACTTCGCGCTGAACAACGATGTCGTGTCGGCCTATGGCATGGCCAAGCTCGAGACGCTGCTGGGCGGCATCCGCGTGCGCGGCAACGTCGGGCTGCGCTACGAACATACCCGTAGCGAAACCGTCTCCACCCAGTATCTGGCGGGTGTCCCCTCGACGGTCCGGCAGACGCAGGATTATGGCGAGTGGCTGCCGTCCGCGCTGATCGCGGCGGACCTGACCGACAAACTGGTGCTACGCGGCGCTTACTATCGCTCGTTCGTGCGCCCGCAGCCCCGGCAGGTGTCCCCGGCCACGGTGATCTCGGGCAGCGGCGCGCTCTACAACGTCTCGCTGGGGAATACCGAGATCAAGCCGTTCACCGCGGACTCGATCGACGTGTCGCTGGAATTCTACAATCGGCCTGGCGGCAACATCTCGGTCGCCGCCTTCCAGAAGCGGATCTCCGGGCTGATCGGACCGATCACCGATCGGGCGCAGCTGTGCCCCGCGAATGGCGGCGCGTTCGGGCTCGGGCCGCTGCAACTGGTCGGGGACACCTGCCAATCGACGACGCGCGTGTTCAACGGACAGCCGGTGCAGGTGATCGTCTCGGGCAATGCCAACGCCGCCAGCCCGATTACGGTGCGGGGCATCGAATTCTCGATTCAGCAGAACCTCGACTTCCTGCCCGGCGTTCTGTCGGGGCTGGGCGGCGCGTTCAATTACTCATTCACCGATGTCAGCGGCCGGGCAAGCAACGGCACCGATGCCATCCTGCCTGGCGTGTCGCGGCATACGGCGAACCTGATCGGTTATTACGAGACGAAGCTGTTCGGCGTGCGGGTGACGTACAATTATCGCAGCAAATACGATCTGCCCGCCGGCGGCACCTTCGCCGGCGCGGCGCGGCAGGTGAAGGAGCGCGGACAGCTCGACGCCTCGGCCTCGCTCAACATCTCGGAGAACATCTCGCTGACCGCCGACGCGTTCAACCTGACCAATGCCGAGCGGATCGAATATCAGAATACACCACTGATGCCGCGCCGTGCCGATTTCGACGGACGGACGTACCAGATCGGGGTACGCGTGGCGTTCTGATCCAGGGTGCCGTCTCGCGCTCGTATTCAGATGCGAGCGTCGGGACGGCCAACCCGCCGCCGGTCGCGGCGGATGATGGGCGCGACGCGATCACCTACAAAGCCGGTTTGCCGGTTCCTTCGTTCCGGCCAGTTCCTTCTCTCGGAACTATCGCCGAACCGCGGGCCGGCAGTGCGTGCGAGACCTTGCCGGCTTCACGCTCGACGCATCGACCGGCCTTGATGCCTACGCCCGTTGCACGACATCACGTTCGATCTACGAAGTAACTTGAGCGGCCTGCAACATGCCTTTGGCTGCCGATAGCGCAGCGGGCCTGCGCCTTCTCTCCACTTGTGGAGAGGTGGTGCCCAGAAGAGGACTCGAACCTCCACGACCTTGCGATCGCCAGCACCTGAAGCTGGTGCGTCTACCAATTCCGCCATCTGGGCACGGGGTAGGCCGGTGCCTCTATGGGCGGGTGCCGGGGGTGTCAACACGATTTTGTCGCACCCGTGTCACTTTTTTGCAGCGCGGCATCGAAAGCGGCTAAACCTTGTCAACGCCGGGTACGGCGGGCAAGGCACGTGCACGAGCTAAAGGGCTTTCGAGATGAAGGACGGCATGGACAACAAGCTGGTGACGCTGATCGGCGGCGGGGGCTTCCTCGGCCGCTATATCGCGCAGGCGCTGCTGTCGGCGGGCGCGCGGGTGCGCATCGCGCAGCGCGATCCGCGGCAGGCATTCTTCCTGAAGCCGCAGGGCGGGCTGGGGCAGACGCAGTTCGTCGCGGTCGACGTGACCCGGCCCGAGACGATCGCCAACGCGGTCCACGGTGCGGAGGGCGTCGTCAATCTGGTCGGCACGTTCGCGGGCAATCTGGCGCGCGTGCATGTCGACGGCGCGCGGCATGTCGCGGAAGCGGCGGCGCAGCACGGCGCGGCGCTGGTCCATGTCTCCGCGATCGGCGCGAACGCGAACGGCGACTCCTTGTACGCGCAGACTAAGAGCAAGGGCGAGGAAGCGGTCCGCGCCGCCTGCCCGTCCGCGACGATCCTGCGCCCCTCGACCGTGTTCGGGCGCGAGGACCAGTTCGTGAACCGCTTCGCCGGCATGATCGCGCGACTGCCGGTCGTGCCGGTGCTGAAGCCGAACGCGCGTTTCCAGCCCGTCTTCGTCGGCGACGTGGCGCGCGCGACCGTCACCGCGTTGTCCGATCCCGAGACGTTCGGCGGCCGCACCTTCGAGCTGGGCGGCCCGGAAGTGCTGACGATGCTGGAGCTGCAGCAGCGCATCGCCCGCCACATCGGCCGCACGCCGCATTTCGCCCCCCTGCCCGACGCGCTCGGCGGCCTGCTCGCCGCGCTGCCCGGCACGCCGATCACCGCCGACCAGTGGAAGCTGCTCGGCCATGACAGTGTCGTCGGCGCCGGGGCCGAGGGGCTGGCCGCGCTCGGGATCGGCGCGACCCCGCTCGACGCGGTCGCCCCCGACTGGCTGGTGCGGTACCGCAAGGCGGGCCGCTTCGGCATGATCGAACGCGCGGCGGGCTGACCCCTGCCGCGGCCATCCACTAGCGGGGACCGCGCGTGAACGACCTTTTGACCATCATCCTCCTCGGCATCGTCGAGGGGGTCACCGAATTCCTGCCGGTCTCCTCGACAGGCCACCTGGTGCTTGCCGGCGCGTTGCTCGGCCTGTCCGAAGGTGACGCCACCTTCGACATCGTCATCCAGCTCGGCGCGATCCTCGCCGTCGTCGTGCTGTTCTGGCAGCGCTTCCTGCGGGTCGGCACCGGGCTGCTGCGCCGCGATCCTTCGGCGATCCAGTTCACGCGCAACGTGCTGCTCGGCTTCCTGCCCTCGGCGGTGGTCGGCGCGGTCGCCTATTCGGCGATCCGTGCGGTGCTGGAGGCACCGGGCACCGGACCGTTCGTGGTCGCGGTCGCGCTGATCGTCGGCGGCGTGGCGATCCTGTTCATCGAGCGGGTTGCGCCCCGCGCGATCGGCGGTTCGGTCGAGACGATGTCGTGGAAGACCGCCTTGTCGATCGGCGTCGTCCAATGCCTGTCGATGATCCCGGGCGTCAGCCGCTCGGGCGCGACGATCATGGGCGCGCGCGCGATGGGCGTCGATCAGGAGACGGCGGCGGAGTTCAGCTTCTTCCTCGCCATCCCGACGATGATGGGCGCGACGACGCTGGCTTTGTGGAAGAGCCGGCACGAGCTGGGCGACGCGCACCTTTCGGCGATCGCGATCGGCTTCGTGGTGTCGTTCGTGGTCGCAATGGTGGTGATCCGCTGGTTCATGGCGATCGTGACCAAGCACGGCTTCGCGCCCTTCGCCTGGTATCGAATCATCGTCGGCGTCGCCGCACTTGCTGCACTGGCGATGCGCTAGTCATCAAATCGGACCTTTTTTCTTCAGCTTCTTGCAAGCTGGTCGCAGCTACTAGCAAGAAAGCAGGATTTTTAGGGCAGCGATACTGTCCGAAATGCGGAATCGGGCGTGACAGCGCCCGATCCATGTGAGAGGTCGGCGATCGGAGGACACCGATGGCCGACATGCTCAAGTTCGTTGAACGCCCGCAATCCTATCCGGCAAAGCGCGCCGCCGAGGCGCGTGCCGAGGATTTCCGCGAGATCGCCGAACGCTACGCCACCCCCGCTGCCGAGGATCAGGCCGGGCGCTGCTCGCAATGCGGCGTGCCGTACTGTTCGGTGCACTGCCCGCTCCACAACCACATCCCCGATTGGCTGCGGCTGACCGCCGAGGGCCGGTTGCGCGAAGCCTATGAGCTGAGCAACGCCACCTCCACGATGCCCGAAATCTGCGGCCGCATCTGCCCGCAGGACCGCTTGTGCGAAGGCAATTGCGTCATCGAGTTCAGCGGCCATGGCGCGGTGACGATCGGCTCGGTCGAGAAGTTCATCACCGACACCGCCTGGGAAGAAGGCTGGGTCGAGCCGCTCGTCCCCGGTCCGGCGCGCGGCCAGTCGGTGGGCGTGATCGGCGCGGGTCCGGCCGGGCTCAGCGCCGCCGACTATCTGCGCGGCCATGGCTATGAAGTGCATGTGTACGACCGGCACGACCGCGCCGGCGGGCTGCTGACCTATGGCATCCCCGGCTTCAAGCTGGAGAAGCCGGTGGTGATGCGCCGGGTCGAGCGGCTCAAGGCTGGCGGGATCGTCTTCCACGAAGGCTTCGAGGTCGGCCGCGACGCGACGCTCGACGAACTGCGCGCGCGCCACGACGCGCTGCTGATCGCGACCGGCGTCTATAAGGCGCGGGCGATCGACGTGTCGGGCAACGACCTGAACGGCGTCGTCGCCGCGCTCGACTATCTCACCGCCTCGAACCGCAAGAGCTTCGGCGACGCGGTGCCCGAGTTCGAGGACGGGCGTCTCAATGCGGAAGGCAAGAACGTCGTCGTGATTGGTGGCGGCGACACCGCGATGGACTGCGTCCGCACCGCGATCCGCCAGGGCGCGAAGTCGGTGAAGTGCCTGTACCGCCGCGACCGCGCCAACATGCCGGGCTCGCAGCGCGAGGTCGCCAATGCCGAGGAGGAAGGGGTCGAGTTCGTCTGGCTGTCCGCCCCGGCCGGTTTCTCAGGCGAAGATGGTCAGGCGACGACGGTCCGCGCCAACCGGATGCGGCTCGGCGCGCCCGACGCCAGCGGCCGCCGCGCGCCGGAGGTCGATCCCGGCGCGGCGGAGGACATGCCCGCCGACCTGGTCATCAAGGCGCTCGGCTTCGATGCCGAGGAACTGCCGAAGCTGTGGGGCGCGCCCGAATTGGGCGTGACGCGCTGGGGCACGGTGCTGGTCGACAGCAAGACGCTGATGACGTCGCTGGATGGCGTGTTCGCGGCCGGCGACATCGTGCGCGGCGCATCGCTGGTGGTGTGGGCGATCCGCGACGGCCGCGACGTGGCGGCGACGATGCACGCGCACCTGAAGGCGAAGGCGAAGGAAGCGAAGGTGGCGGCGTGATCGGTCTGCTGATCGCAGCGGCAGCGGCGGTGCAGTCGCCGGCCGTCGCCACGCCTGCGCCACCTTCCTACGATAGCGCCGCTGCCGTTGATCCCGCACGGCTCGCTGCGGCGACGCAGTTGCTTGCTGCGATGCACATCGAACGCCAGTATGATGCGCTGATCTCCCAGATGCTGCCGGTCATGACCAAGCAGATTTTCGGAAGTCTGCAAAATGACTCTCGGTTGCCCGCGAGGATTCGCAGTCGCCTCTCCGATCCGGAGGTGCTGAAGACGATGGAGAAAACTTTCTCCACCAAGCTGATGGCGCAGTTCCGGAGCCGTTATGCGACGCTGATTTCTCTAACTGCCCAGGAATATGCGCGCGCCTTCGAGTTGTCCGAGCTGAACGCTGTTCAGGCATTCTATGCGTCTCCGGCAGGTCAGCGAGCGCTCACGTTGATCCCCTTGCTCCAGCAAAAGCTGGTTCCGCTCGGCATGAAGATCGGCAGCGACGCTGGTGCCGCCGCCATGAAGGAAACTGTCGAGACGCTGGGGCTCGACGATCAGGAGAACAAGTCGTGATCGATCAGCGCGACCGTCTGGCCCGCGAGGGCATGTACCGCCCCGAGTTCGAGGGCGACGCCTGCGGCGTCGGCCTCGTCGCCGCGACCGATGGCAAGCCGTCGCGCCGCGTCGTCCAATCGGCGATTGACGCGCTGAAGGCGGTGTGGCACCGCGGCGCGGTCGACGCCGACGGCAAGACCGGCGACGGCGCCGGCATCCACGTCGATTTGCCGGTGCGGTTCTTCGACGATTGCGTCGCCGCTTCCGGCCACAAGCTGATGCCGAACCGGCTCGCGGTCGGCATGGTGTTCCTGCCGCGCACCGATCTTTCGGCGCAGGAGACGTGCCGCACGATCGTCGAATCCGAAGTGATCGGCGCGGGCTACACCATCTATGGCTGGCGTCAGGTGCCGGTCGATGTCTCGGTGATCGGGATGAAGGCGCAGTCGACGCGCCCCGAGATCGAGCAGATCATGATCGCCGGCCCGCTGCCCGGCGACGTCTCCGCCGAGGAGTTCGAGAAGAACCTCTACCTCGTCCGCCGCCGGATCGAGAAGCGGGTGATCGCGGCGCAGATCCAGGGCTTTTACGTCTGCTCGCTGTCGTGCCGCTCGATCATCTACAAGGGGCTGTTCCTCGCCGAGAGCCTGTCGGTCTTCTACCCCGACCTCACCGATGCGCGCTTCGAAAGCCGCGTCGCGATCTTTCACCAGCGTTATTCGACCAACACCTTCCCGCAATGGTGGCTGGCGCAGCCGTTCCGCTGCCTCGCGCACAACGGCGAGATCAACACGATCCGTGGCAACAAGAACTGGATGCTCAGCCACGAGATCCGCATGGCGTCGATCGCGTTCGGTGAGCATTCGGAGGACATCAAGCCGGTGATCCCGGCCGGCGCATCCGACACCGCCGCGCTCGACGCGACGTTCGAGGCGATCTGCCGGTCGGGCCGCGACGCGCCGACCGCCAAGCTGATGCTGGTGCCCGAGGCGTGGCAGAAGAGCACCGACACGCCCGACAGCCATGCGGCGATGTACCAGTATCTCGCCTCGGTCATGGAGCCGTGGGACGGTCCGGCCGCGCTGGCGATGACCGACGGGCGCTGGGTGGTCGGCGGGGTGGACCGCAACGCGCTGCGCCCGCTGCGCTACACGCAGACCGCCGACGGGCTGCTGATCGTCGGGTCGGAGGCCGGGATGGTCGTGGTGCCGGAGAGCACCGTCGTCGCCAAGGGCCGGCTCGGGCCGGGGCAGATGATCGCGGTCGACCTTCAGGAAGGGCGCGTGCTGCTCGACCGCGAGGTCAAGGACCGGATCGCCGGCGAGCAGGATTATGCCGCGATGATCGGCGAATTCTCGACGATGGCCGACCTGCCCCCCGCTCCCGCCGACAGCGTCACCCGCTACGACCGCGCCGATCTGGCGCGGCGGCAGGTCGCGGCCGGGCAGACGATCGAGGACATGGAGCTGATCCTGTCGCCGATGGTCGAGACCGGCAAGGAAGCGATCGGCTCGATGGGCGACGATACGCCGCTGGCGGTCATCTCCGACAAGCCGCGGCTCATCAGCCAGTTCTTCCGGCAGAACTTCGCGCAGGTCACCAACCCGCCGATCGACCCCTTGCGCGAACGCTACGTCATGTCGCTCAAGACGCGCTTCGGCAATCTCGCCAACATCCTCGACACTGAGGACCGGCGCGAGCGCGTGCTGGTGCTCGACAGCCCGGTGCTGACCTCGACCGACTGGGCGCGGCTGAAGGCCTATTTCGGCAATGCCGCCGCCGATATCGACTGCACCTTCGAGGCCGGGGGTGGCGCGGAGCGGCTGCGCGCCGCGATCCAGCGCATCCGCAACCAGGCCGAACAGGCGGTGCGCGAGGGCAAGAGCGAGCTGTTCCTCACCGACGAGCGGATCGACGAGGACCGCGTCGCGATCCCCGGCGTGCTGGCGGCTGCGGCGGTGCACACGCATCTCGTCCGGCGCGGCTTGCGTTCCTATGCCTCGATCAATGTCCGCGCGGCGGAATGCCTCGACACGCATTATTATGCGGTGCTGATCGGCGTCGGCGCGACGACGGTGAACGCCTATCTGGCCGAGGCCGCGATCGCCGACCGCCATGCGCGTGGGCTGTTCGGCAATCTGTCGATGGAGGAGTGCACCGCGCGCCACAAGAAGGCGATCGAGGAAGGGCTGCTCAAGATCCTGTCGAAGATGGGGATCGCGGTCATTTCTTCGTACCGCGGCGGCTACAATTTCGAGGCGGTCGGGCTCAGCCGTGCCCTGGTCAACGACCTGTTCCCCGGCATGCCCGCCAAGATCAGCGGCGAGGGCTATGCCTCGCTGCACGTCAACGCGACCGACCGGCACGAGGCGGCGTTCGATCAGGCGGTGGCGACGCTGCCGATCGGCGGCTTCTATCGCCAGCGCCACACCGGTGAGGCGCATGCCTATTCCGCGCAGCTGATGCACCTGCTCCAGACCGCGGTGTCGACCGACAGCTATTCGAGCTACCTGCAATTCTCGCGCGGCGTGTCGGACCTGCCGCCGATCTATCTGCGCGACCTGCTCCAGTTCAACTTCCCGAACGAGGGCGTCCCGGTCGATCAGGTCGAGGCGATCACCGAGATCCGCAAGCGCTTCGTCACCCCGGGCATGTCGCTGGGCGCGCTGTCGCCCGAGGCGCACGAGACGCTGGCGATCGCGATGAACCGGATCGGCGCGAAGGCGGTGTCGGGCGAAGGCGGCGAGGACAAGATTCGCTACACGCCCTATGACAATGGCGACAACGCCAATTCGGTCATCAAGCAGGTCGCGTCGGGGCGCTTCGGCGTCACGGCCGAATATCTCAACGCCTGCGAGGAGATCGAGATCAAGGTCGCGCAGGGCGCCAAGCCCGGCGAGGGCGGGCAGCTGCCCGGCTTCAAGGTCACCGAGTTCATCGCCAAGCTGCGCCATGCGACGCCCGGCGTGACGCTGATCTCCCCGCCGCCGCACCACGACATCTATTCGATCGAGGATCTCGCGCAGCTCATCTACGACCTGAAGCAGATCAACCCGCGCGCGCGCGTCTGCGTGAAGCTGGTGTCGTCGGCCGGGATCGGCACCGTCGCGGCGGGCGTGGCCAAGGCGCACGCCGACGTGATCCTCGTCTCCGGCCATGTCGGCGGCACCGGCGCCAGCCCGCAGACCTCGATCAAATATGCTGGCACGCCATGGGAAATGGGCCTGTCCGAGGTCAATCAGGTGCTGACGCTCAACGGCCTGCGCGGGCGGATCAAGCTGCGCGCCGACGGCGGGCTCAAGACCGGGCGCGACATCGTCATTGCCGCGATCCTCGGCGCGGAGGAGTTCGGGATCGGCACGCTCAGCCTCGTCGCGATGGGCTGCATCATGGTCCGGCAGTGCCACAGCAACACCTGCCCGGTCGGCGTCTGCACGCAGGACGAGGCGTTGCGCGGCAAGTTCGTCGGCACGCCCGAGAAGGTCATCAACCTGATGACCTTCATCGCCGAGGAAGTGCGCGACATCCTCGCGCGGCTCGGCGTCCGCTCGCTCGACGAGGTGATCGGCCGCACCGAATTGCTGCGGCAGGTCAGCCGCGGTGCCGAGCATCTCGACGATCTCGACCTCAATCCGATCCTCGCCAAGGTCGACGCGACCGATGCCGAGCGGCGCTTCAGCCTGTCGACGTTCCGCAACGACGTCCCCGACAGCCTCGACGCGCAGATCATCAAGGACGCCTCGGCGGTGTTCTCGCGCGGCGAGAAGATGCAGCTCACCTATTCGGTGCGCAACACGCACCGTGCGGTCGGCACGCGGCTGTCGAGCGAGATCACCCGCACCTTCGGCATGTCGAAGCTCGCCGAGAACCACGTCACGATCCGGCTGCGCGGTTCGGCGGGGCAATCGCTCGGCGCGTTCCTGTGCAGCGGGGTGACGCTGGAAGTGTTCGGCGACGCCAATGATTATGTCGGCAAGGGGCTGTCGGGCGGCAAGATCGTCGTCCGCCCGGCGGTGTCGTCGCCGCTGCGCAGCCAGGAGAACACCATCCTCGGCAACACCGTCCTGTACGGCGCGACCAGCGGCAAGTTGTTCGCGGCGGGTCAGGCCGGCGAGCGCTTCGCGGTCCGCAACTCGGGCGCGATCGTGGTGGTCGAGGGCTGCGGCGCGAACGGCTGCGAATATATGACCGGCGGCACCGCGGTGGTGCTCGGCGAGGTCGGCGCGAACTTCGGCGCGGGGATGACCGGCGGGATGGCGTTCATCTACGACCCGACCGGCAGCTTCGCGCGCCGCGCCAACCCCGAGAACATCGTGTGGCAGCGCGTCGCCGCCGCGCATTGGGAGGAAGTGCTGCGCGCTTTGGTCGCCGAACATGCCGAGGTGACCGACAGCCGCTGGTCGCGCGGGCTGCTCGACGACTGGGACCGCGCGCTGGGTTCGTTCTGGCAGGTGATCCCGCGCGAGATGCTCACCCGGCTCAGCCACCCGCTCGACGACGCCGAGACGCTGGAGGCGGCGGAGTAACGTTCACCGACGCCTCACCTTCCCGTCACCCCGGCGAAGGCCGGGGTCCAGTTACGCAGGTCCAGGTAACGAAGCGCCGGGCGCCGTTACGTCTGTTCCGTCACTGGACCCCGGCCTTCGCCGGGGTGACGGGCAAGGGCATCACACCCGACGTGCGCGCCACCGCCACGCCAGCCACAGCGCCCCCGCGGCCAGCGCGAGCACCGGCCACCCGCCATCGGTCCGCCACAGATAGCCCGCTCCCGCGACGATCACCGCGAGCATCAGCAATCCCGCCATCACCGGCGCATGAAGCCGCCGCGCCAGCCACGCCGCCAACGCCAGCGCCGCCAGCGCGTTGAGCGCGAGCCACGCGTAGGACGCCCCCGCCGACAGCGCGCCGACCAGCGGCAGCTTGACCGTCGCATAGCCGATCATCCGGTTCGGAAACGTGTCCGCGGCGAGGTGCAGCCCGGTCCCCGCCCCGACCCCGCACGCCGCGGGATACCAGCGCCGCCGCGCGAGCAGCGCACAGGCCGGCACGATGCTGTGCGTCAGCCCGCTGCGATGCCCGAGCCACAGCCGCAGGTCGAGGTCGGGCAAGGTCAGCCCGACCAGAAAGGCGACGAAGGTGACGAGCGCGGCGATCAGGGCGGGCGGCATGGCGCGCAGGTGGCACGCGCGGCGGATAGCGTCCATGGGGACCGGCGAGCGAGTGCCCCGCTCCGCCTCAACCGTCGCCCCGGACCTGATCCGGGGCCCCGCTTTTACCCTGCCCCGCCGAAGAAGAAGCGGGATCCCGGATCAGGTCCGGGATGACGAGCAAATTAGTTCTAGATCATGATGACGCAACGTCGAACATACCGTCATTGCGAGCGTAGCGAAGCAATCCAGTGCCGGACCAGGACGCCCTGGATTGCTTCGCTACGCTCGCAATGACGGTGCGATGCCGAAACCCCACTCCCCTGCCACAGCCGTCGCCCCGGACTTGATCCGGGGCCCCGCTTCTTCTCGCTCCACCAAAGAAGAAGCGGATTCCCGGATCAAGTCCGGGATGACGAGGAATATCCCTCCAGCATCTGGATGATCCCCGAGAAATCCAGCCCGCCCTGCCCGGCCTCGACGAACGCCCGGTACAAGTCGCGCGCGCGCGTCCCCATCGGCACCTGCGCCGCCGCGCCGTCCGCCGCCGCCATCGCCAGCTCGAGATCCTTGAGCATCAGCGCCCCCGCGAACCCGCCCTGATAGTCGCGATCGGCCGGCGACTCCGGCCCGACCCCCGGCACCGGGCAGTACGACGTCATCGACCAGCTCTGCCCGGTTGCCTTGCTGGAGATGTCGTAGAAGGTCTGCGCATCCAGCCCGAGCTTCTCCGCCAGCGCGAACGCCTCGCACGTCGCCGCCATCGTCGCGCCGAGGATCAGATTGTTGCACAGCTTGGCGACCTGCCCCGCGCCGCTGTCGCCGGCATGGATCACCGCCTTGCCCATGTCCTCAAGGAACGGCCGCGCGCGCTCGAACGCCGCCGCCGGGCCGCCGACCATGAAGGTCAGCGTCCCCGCCTGCGCCGCGGCGATCCCGCCCGACACCGGCGCGTCGACCGCAGCGATTCCGCGCACCGCCGCCTCGCCCGCGATCCGCCGCGCGGTGGCGAGGTCGATCGTTGAACAGTCGATCAGCACCGTGTCCATTGCGACGTCGGACAGGCTCTCGGCATAGACCTGCGCGACATGCGCACCGGCCGGGAGCATCGTCACCACCGCCTCCGCCCCGTCGGCGGCGTCGCGCGCCGACGCGACCGGCAGGCACCCCGCCGTCTTCGCCGCGTCGAGCGCCGCCGCCGACAGGTCGAAGGCGCGAACGTCATGCCCCTTCTTCGCGAGGTTGGCGGCCATCCCGCCGCCCATATTGCCCAGCCCGATGAACCCGACGCGCGCCATCCTGCCTCTCCTATTTGCCCGTCCACTGGCCGGGGCGTTTCTCGACGAACGCCGCCATGCCTTCCTTCTGGTCGGCGGTGCCGAACAGCCCGTGGAACAGCCGCCGCTCGAACTGCACGCCCTGTGCCAAGGTCGTCTCGAACGCGGCGTTGACCATTTCCTTGTTCGCCAGCACCGCCAGCGGTGCCATGTCGGCGATCGTCTGCGCGGTCTTCACCGCTTCCTCGACCAGCGCGGCGGCGGGTACGATCCGGCTGACCAGCCCGGCGCGTTCCGCCTCGGCGGCGTCGATCATCCGCCCGGTCAGGCACATTTCCATCGCCTTGGCCTTGCCGACCGCGCGCGCCAACCGCTGCGACCCGCCCATCCCCGGCGTCAACGCCAGCTTGATCTCGGGCTGGCCGAACTTCGCGGTGTCGGCGGCGAGGATGAAGTCGCACATCATCGCCAGCTCGCACCCGCCACCCAGCGCGTAGCCGGCGACCGCGGCGATGATCGGCTTGCGCGTCTGCGTCAGCCGTTCGTAGCCACCGAAGAAATTGCCGCCGTACATTTCGGCGAAGCCCTGCGACGACATCTCCTTGATGTCCGCGCCGGCCGCGAACGCCTTCTCGCTGCCGGTCAGCACCGCGCAGCCCTGCGTCGCATCGGCGTCGAACGCGGCCAGCGCCGCGAGCAGGTCAGCGAGCACCTGCGAATTGAGCGCGTTGAGCGCCTTGGGCCGGTTGAGCGTGATGAGCGTCACGCCGCCGCGTTGTTCGACCAATAGCGTTTCGTAGTCGGCCATCTACCCTACTCCCGTCGCCCCTGCGCAGGCAGGGGCCTATCTCTGTTCAGTCTTCAACCGCCGGAAGGACATAAGCACGCCGCGCCTGTGTCCATCGGCTCGCGACACGCTACAGACATGGGCCCCTGCCTTCGCAGGGGCGACGACGTCAGAGGAGCACTGACGTCCCAACTTTTCCGTCGCTCCTGCGCAGGCAGGAGCCAATGTCTGCCGAGTCCATCAACCCGGCCTGCCGCGCGCACGTCACGCATGTGTCCTCGACCTTGCGGCACACACATCACCCCGGCGTCCACGCCTCGTCCTCCGGCAGCGGTGCGAAGATGCGGTCGATCATATGGTCGCTCACCCCCGCGACGGTCGGCGGCTCCCAGCGCGGCGCATTGTCCTTGTCGACGATCAGCGCGCGGACGCCCTCGACGAAATCGGGGCGCTGCACGACGCGGCACGCGACCGCATATTCCTGCCGCATCTCGTCGGCGAACGTCGCCATCCCCGCGGCATCCTTGAGCAATTTGAGCGACACCTTCATCGCCTGCGGCGACTTGGTGGCGAGCGTCGCCAAGGTGTCCTGCGCGAAATCGCCGCCGTCCGCCGGCAAGACGGCCAATATCTCTTCGAGATCGTCCGAGGCGAACAGCCGGTCGATCACCTCACGATTTGCCAGCAGCTTGGCCGGGGGTGCCTCCTCTGCAAGACCGGACAGCGCCGACTCGATCGCCTCGGGGTCGGCGACGATCCGCGCCTTCGCCTCCTCGATCCGCGCCGCCGGCACGTAGTGCGTCGCCAGCCCCAGCGCGCACGCCTCCGCCCCGTCGACCCGCGCGCCGGTCAGCGCCAGATATTGCCCGATCCGCCCCGGCAGCCGCGACAGATACCAGCCGCCGCCGACATCGGGGAACAGGCCGATCCCCGTCTCGGGCATCGCCAGCCGCGTATTCTCGGTCGCGACGCGATAGCGGCACGGCTGCGACACACCGACCCCGCCGCCCATCGTCACCCCGTCCATGAAGGCGATCGTGTCCTTCACATAGGTGAACAGCCGGTGGTTCATGCGATATTCGGTATGGAAGAAGGCGCGCGCCTCGGCACCGTCGCCGGCACCGCTGCCGGCGAGCATCCGGATGTCGCCCCCCGCGCAGAAACCACGCCCCTCGGCATGGTCGATCATGATGCAGCGCACCGCCTGATCGCCGCGCCATTGCTCCAGCGCGTCAAGGATGCCCTGACACATGGCGGTGGTCAGCGCGTGCAGCGCCTTGGGCCGGTTGAGCCGGATGCGCCCGACCGGGCCTTGGATGGTCGTGATGAGGTCCTGCGTCATCGTCTCTCCCGCCCTCGCCCCTGAAAGGGGAGAGGGATACCGCAGCTTGGCGGCACCGCCGCCTAGCGAAGGTTGGGTGAGGGGTGAGCGAGCCTGCGGCTCGCGCGATCGCACCGCGATCGCTTACCCCTCACCCAGCTACGACTAGGCAGCAAGCTGCCAAGTCTCCGCATCCCTCTCCCCTTTCAGGGGCGAGGGACTATAGCTCACTGCCGCACCAATTCGCGGCCGACGATCATCCGCATCACCTGATTGGTCCCCTCAAGGATCGAATGTACCCGCAAGTCGCGCCAGAAGCGTTCGATCGGATAGTCCATCAGATAGCCGTAACCGCCATGCAGTTGCAGCGCGCGATCCACGACGCTCGATCCGGTGTCGGTCGCCAGCCGCTTCGCCATCGCCGCGAAGCGGGTCTTGTCGGGCGCACCCGCCGTCACCTTGGCAGCGGCGACGTAGAGGAGGCAGCGCGCCGCCTGCAGCTCCGTCTCCATGTCCGCCAGCATGAACTGCGTGTTCTGGAAATCGCTGATCGCCGTCCCGAACTGCTTGCGGTCCCTGGTGTAGCGGATCGCCTCGTCCAGACAGCGCTGAGCGCCGCCCAGCGAGCAGGCGCCTATATTGAGCCGCCCGCCGTCGAGCCCCGCCATCGCGAAGCGGAACCCCTCGCCTTCCTCCCCGACGCGATTGGCGACCGGCACGCGGACATTGTCGAACGTCACGGCGCGGGTCGGCTGTGCATGCCAGCCCAGCTTGCGCTCATTCGCGCCGAACGACACACCGGGCATGTCCTTTTCGATCACCAGACACGAAATACCCTTCGGTCCTTCGGCACCGGTGCGCACCATCGTGACGTAAAGCTCGTTTTCTCCGGCACCGGAGATGAATTGCTTGGTCCCGTTGACGACATATTCGTCGCCGTCACGGTACGCGGTGGTCTTCAACGCCGCCGCATCCGATCCCGAACCCGGCTCGGTCAGGCAATAGCTCGCCATCCGGTCCATCGTCACCAGATCAGGCAGATACCGCGCCTTCAGCTCCGCCGATCCGTAGCGGTCGATCATCCAGCTCGCCATATTATGGATAGAGATGAACGCGCTGGTCGCCGGACAGCCATAGGCCATCGCCTCCATGATCAGCGCCGCCTCCAGCCGCCCGAGGTTGATCCCCCCGCTCTCCTCGCTGACGTAGATCGCGGCGAACCCCAGCTCGGCCGCGGCCTTGATCGTGTCGCGCGGGAAGATGTGCCCTTCATCCCATTCCGCCGCGAACGGGGTGATGCGATCGGCGGTAAAGCGTTGCGCGAGCGCCTGAATTTCGCGCTGCTCGTCGGTCAGGTCGAACTGGTCGGTCATCGTCATATCCTCAGCAGCGGCGATAGCGCTGCGTGGCGGTCGGGCTGGTGCGCACCAGCATGGTGCCACCGGCGTCGAGCCGGTAGACCTCACGGGCGTAGAAGCTCTGCCCCTCGCCCGAAAAGCGCAGGTCTACCGCCACTTCCTGCGGGCTGCGGCGGTCGATGCGCTGCACGCGGGCGCGCGATTCGTAGAAGCGGATCGTGTCGGCGTCGATGTTGATCCGGCCGGTCGCCGCAGTGTTGGCCAGTTCGCAGTCATTGTCGCCGGCACCCCAATATCCAAGAAATTCCGTGGGAAAGGCACGGTCGCGCGCGGCGTTGGGCGTGGTGCGCGCGACCGGCACCCCGGTGCGCGCGGTCGATGCCGCACCGTTCTGCGCCGCCGCTTGCTCGATCGCCGCCTGCGCCGCGGCTTCCTTCTCGGGCACGTCGACCCGGTTGTAGTCGGCATCGTGGCCGGAACAGGCGGCAAGCGTCAGCATCAGCGCCACGCCCCACCGCCGGCCCGGCGCGCGCCGGGTCCGGGCAAGGCCGCAAATCCCTTGTGAAAGTGCCGGACGCACGCGACAAGCCGCCTCGCGCGACGGCGGCGTGCGCCGAACGGCTTCAGGATCAAACGTCTTGGCTCGCCCGTGCATCGCGTCCCTCACCCCATGGTCGGTATCACGAACGCATCCTGCACGCGGCTGGGTCCACCGTCCTCGCTCCCGCGCGGCAACGCCGAGCCGTCGGGCCAGCGTTGCGTCACGGTCTTGATCCTGGTCCAGAATTTGACGCCCTCGATGCCGTGCTGGTTGGTGTCGCCGAACCCGCTGCGCTTCCAGCCGCCAAAGGTGTGATAGGCGACGGGCACCGGGATCGGCACGTTGATCCCGACCATCCCGACATTTACCCGCGCCGCGAACTCACGCGCGGCGTGGCCGTTGCGCGTGAAGATCGCGACGCCATTGCCATATTGATGCTCGCTCGGCAGCCGCACCGCGGTTTCGAAATCGGGGGCGCGGACGATCTGGAGGACCGGGCCGAAAATCTCCTCCTTATACGCCTGCATGTCGGGGGTGACATGATCGAACAGGCTGGGACCGATGAAGAAGCCCTGTTCATGCCCCCGCAACCGGAAGTCGCGCCCGTCGACGACCAGTTCGGCACCTTCGTCGACCCCGGTTTGGATCCAGTTGGCGACCCGCTCCCGGTGCGCGGCGTTCACCACCGGGCCATAATGCGCCTCGGCATCGGTCGACACGCCGACGCGCAAGCCTTCGATGGCCGGGAGCAGTTTCTGCCGCAACGCCTCGGCGGTCTTGTCGCCGACCGGCACCACCACCGGCAACGCCATGCAGCGTTCGCCCGCCGAACCGAACGCTGCGCCGGAGAGATCGGCAACGACCTGGTCGAGATCGGCGTCGGGCATGACGATGCCGTGGTTCTTCGCCCCGCCCATCGCCTGCACGCGCTTCCCCGCCGCCACGCCGCGACGGTAGACATAATGCGCGATGTCGCTCGATCCGACGAAGCTGACCGCGCCGATCGCGGGATGGTCGAGGATCGCGTCGACCATCTCCTTGTCGCCGTGGACGACCTGCAGCACGCCCTCGGGCACCCCGGCCTCGCGCATCAGCTCGGCCAGCCGCACCGGCACGCTCGGATCGCGCTCGCTCGGCTTGAGGATGAAGGCATTGCCGCACGCGATCGCGACGCCGAACATCCACATCGGGATCATCGCCGGAAAGTTGAACGGGGTAATCCCCGCGCCGATGCCGATCGGCTGCCGCATCGAATAGACGTCGATCCCCGGCCCCGCGCCCTGCGTATATTCGCCCTTGAGCACATGCGGGATGCCGCAGGCGAATTCGATCACCTCCAGCCCGCGCTGGATGTCGCCCTTGGCATCGGCAATCACCTTGCCGTGCTCGGACGACAGCAGATGCGCGAGTTCGTCGATCTGCGCCTCGACCAATTCCTTGAAGCGGAACATGACGCGCGCGCGGCGCTGCGGGTTGGTCGCCGCCCATGCCGGTTGCGCGGCCTGCGCCGCCGCGACCGCGCGGTCGAGATCGGCGGCGGTGCCGAGCACCACGCGCGCCTGCACCTGCCCGGTATTTGGGTCGAAAATGTCGGCGGTGCGCGCCGACGCGGCACCGCCGCCGCTGCCCGCGATATGATGGTCGAGCTGGCGCATCGCATCTCTCTCCTGTGTTGCGTGCGGGTGTGCGCCCCGCATGGTTTGCAGGCAAGCGACAAATCTGCAACGTTCACCTGCAATGACGCAGCCCTTGCCGTGGAACGACTTACAGGATTTTCTTGCGGTAGCGCGCGCCGGGCAGATCGCACGCGCCGCCGCGCTGATCGGCGTCGATGCCACCACGATCGGCCGCCGATTGCGTCGGCTGGAGGCGCGGCTCGGCCGAACGCTGTTCGAGCAGACCCGCGAGGGACAGGTGCTTACCGAAGCCGGTGAGACCCTGCTCGCGCAGGTCGAGGAAATGCAGAACGCCGCCGAGCGGATCGTCGAAACCCGTGGCTCTACCGAGACACTTACCGGGTTGCTGCGCGTCAGCGTCTCCGAAGGATTCGGCACCTGGCTGGTCGCCGAGCATCTTCACGAGTTCGCCGCCCAACACCCCGCGTTGACGATCGACCTGGCCGCCATTTCGGGGTTCCTCAGCCCGTCGCGGCGCGAGGCGGACGTCGCCGTGTTGCTCGCGCGCCCGCGGCACGGTCCGGTCGTCGCGGGCAAGCTGTCGGATTATGCGCTGCATCTTTATGCCGCGCGATCGCTGATCGCCGGCGCCGGGGCGGTCACGCGCGAGTCGCTGGGCGATCGACATGCGATGGTCGGCTACATTCCCGATCTGCTCTATTCACCGGAATTGCGGTTCGTCGACGATGTCGGACCATTGCCCGCACCGACGTTGCGCAGTTCCAGCATCAATGCGCAGGCGCGGCTGATCGCTACCGGCGCCGGGGTCGGCGTGCTGCCGCATTTCATCGGCGGCGTGCTGCCTGACCTGGTGCGGGTGTTGCCCGAAATCACCATTCATCGGACGTTCTGGCTGGTCACACACCGCGACACACGACAATTGCGACGGGTTCGGGCCTTTTCGTCATGGCTTGGAGGGCTGGTCACCAAACACCGCGAACGGCTCGACCCGTCGCGTTAACTTTTGACTGCGCCGTTAACCTTTCGATCAATTATTAACGCTTCGCCGGCAGAGTTTGGTACATGCGGTTTGTCGGTGGCGCATCGGCAACACCGGCCCGGCGTTGTACCGGCCGTCGCATTTCTGGAACAGATTCTACTGGACTTGCGGAGACAGTGCAGCGCAAAAGCGTTCTACCCCAATCGGACTATTTGACAGGATTCGGTCGACGGGATGAAGAACTGGCGCTCCCTTATCACCTCAATCTCCCGCACGACGCTGATCCGTGCGGCGGTGGTGTTGGGTGTCGCCGGTTCGGCGCTCGGTAGCTACGCCGGGCTGGGCCTGATCGGCGGCACCGTGCCCTTTGCAGAGGCGATGAACCTGCCCGCCGCGCTGGCGGTCCTGCCCGATCCGCTGTCGATCATGACCGCACGATCACCCGGCGAGCGCGGGCATGGCGCGATGTTCAACATCAAGCAGACGAAGCATCCGCGCCAGTTGGCCAGCAATCGCCCGCGCTCGCCGCGCGAGCGGGTGCTGAGCAATGTGCGCGAACGCGATCCGGTCGGCGGCGTGCCCGCCGGCGATCTGCCGATCACCCCGGCCGGCTTCGTGCCCGATCTTTCGCCCGTCACCCCGGACGCACTCGGGCCGGTCGGGCCGGGCGGCGGCGGTGACTCGTTCGGCCCGCCGCCGGTCTTCCCGACCGGCCCCGGCGGCAATATTCCAGGCGTGCCCGGCCCCACGCCGACCCCGACGCCCACCACTCCGGTCCCGGCCGTGCCCGAACCAGCGACCTGGGCGATGATGTCCCTCGGCTTCGCGATCACCGGACTCGCCGTGCGCCGGCGCAAGCGGACGCGCGCCACCGTCGCATGATCCGTAGCGTGCTCGGCGCCGCCGCGTTCGCGCTGGTGGCCGTGGCGGGCGTCGTGACGCCCGTTGCCGCGACGACCATCGCCACCACGATCGGCAGCTATGGCGCGCGCTTCCGTTATCCCGCCGGGCGAGAGGGCGTGTTGCCGATGACCGGTGCGCAACCGATGCGGGTGCACAGCCTGCTGGCGATCCGCAAGCCGATGCGCTTTGGCGATTACGTCTGGAACGACATCGGCGCGCCGCCCACGGGCAAGGTGCGGGTCAGGGTCGATTTGCCCCGCCAGACGATCTCGGTGTTCCGCGACGGACATGAGATCGGCACCGCGGTCATCCTCTATGGTACCGATCACAAGCCGACGCCCACCGGCACGTTCCCGATCCTGATGCGCGCGCGTCAACATCAATCGTCGCTGTACGACGCCGAGATGCCGTACATGCTGCGCCTGACCAACGACGGCGTGGCGATCCACGCCAGTTCGGTGCGCCGCGGGTCGGCCACGCACGGCTGCATCGGCGTGCCGCTGTCATTCGCGCAATTGCTGTTCGACCAGGTCGCCCGCGGTGATCTGGTGACGATCGTCGGCACCTGATCCGGCCGAAAAGATCTGTCGCGACACCGGTAAGATGGCGCGACGATCGCCGTAGATATGAAGACTCGCTAACCAGATTCCCTAACCGCCGGTAAGGACCGACCGCCGTAATTTCTCCTGGTCATCAGGAAGAGGTTACCCGGCCCATGCCGCGTTCCACCCCACATCGTCGCCCATTGTTCGTCGCCCTTGCCGCATTGCTGTTCACGCCGTTCGTCACCGGCGCGGCAAGCTATTCGAACACGTTCGATGCGCGCGTTCTGGCGGCGCAGAACGCGGAGCGCGCCGCGCTCGGCATCGCGCCGCTGCGCTGGAACCCGGAGCTGGTCGAGTCGGCACATGCCTGGGGTCAATATCTGGCAGCGACCGGACGCTTCGAACATGCGCCGGAACGACGCATGGACCCGGAGGGCGAAAACCTGTGGGCGGGCACCCGGGGCTATTACACGCCGGAGGCGATGGTCGGTGGCTGGGTGCGCGAGAAGCGCTACTTCAAGCCTGGCGCCTTCCCGAACAACAGCACCACCGGGCGTGTCGCCGACGTCGGGCATTACACGCAATTGATGTGGCGTGACACGGTCGAGGTCGGCTGCGCGCTGTCGCGCGGGCGCGACGAGGACGTGCTGGTGTGCCGCTACAAGAACGCCGGCAACTACCGCGGTGAGCGCCCGTTCTGACGCGCCGCCCCACCGACGATCTGGTGTTCGGTCGGATTAGCGCCCACAATCTGTAGCGTCTGCGGCCGCCTTCGCGTAGAATGGCTGCGACATCATCGTGACTCGGCGGGCTTCCGTCGATCGTGGTGGCGGGGCTCCGCAGCGGGGCCCGGGGCAGGCGCAGGCGCAGGAGCGGGCACAGCGGATGGACGGCGAGACGCCTCGGCAGGCAAACGAAACCCCGGCGCGCCGTGCGGCGGCCGGGGTCGTCGTGCGCGGCCGGGCGGTCAGCGCCGCCGCGGCGGGACGGTCATTCCGCCTCTTCGAACATGTCCTGCGCGTTCTGCGCGGTCGCGGACAGCCGCACCTGGTCACCCTCGACCTCGGCGACCAGCCCGATCGGCAAGTAATGGTGCTTGGCGCCCTGCCCGTCCTGCGTGGACGGCGAGTCGTTCTTGGTCAGCTTGATCCGGTCACCATCGACATGGTCGACGGTGCCGACGTGCACGCCGTCCGCGCCGATCACTTCGGCATGTTCCTTGATCTGGCTGGCATCGACCATCGTCGTTCTCCTTTGTTGGGTTCGGGCGGCAAACGCGCCGCTGCGACTTTGGTCGCATGATCGACACGCTGCCGCTGCAATCCGCGATCATGTTCGCGGTCGCCGCCGTCTTTGTGGTCGTGGGTGCGTGGCTGCTGATCCAGTTGCGTCATCCGCAGGGGCCGGCGCGCGTCTATGTCTATCGAATGGTCGGGATCATGGCGCTGGCGGGGGGCAGCGTGCTGGCGATGTCGGCCTGGGCGATGTGGCAGTGGAGCCTGGAGGCATGATCCTACCCGCTCGTTGATACGTTTTTCGAATATCTCTCACCGGAGTAACCTCATGCCGCTTCTTCAGGCGTCCAAACAGTACAAGCCCTTCGAATACCCGTGGGCGTTCGAATATTGGAAGCGCCAGCAACAGTTGCACTGGTTGCCGGAGGAAGTGCCGCTCGGCGAGGATTGCCGTGACTGGGCGCAGAAGCTGACCGATCACGAGCGCAACCTGCTGACGCAGATCTTCCGCTTCTTCACGCAGGCCGATGTCGAGGTGCAGGATTGCTACCACGAGAAGTACGGCCGCGTGTTCAAGCCGACCGAGGTCAAGATGATGCTGACCGCGTTCAGCAACATGGAGACGGTGCATATCGCCGCCTATTCGCACCTGCTCGACACGATCGGGATGCCGGAAAGCGAATATGGCGCGTTCCTGGAATATAGCGAGCTGAAGGACAAGCACGACTATCTCCAGAACTTCGGCGTCGACAGCGACGAGGACATCGCGCGGACGCTGGCGATGTTCGGCGGCTTCACCGAGGGCGTGCAGCTGTTCGCCAGCTTCGCGATGCTGATGAACTTCCCGCGCTTCAACAAGATGAAGGGCATGGGGCAGATCGTCAGCTGGTCGGTACGTGACGAGAGCCTGCATTGCGAAGGCATCATCAAGCTGTTCCACGCCTTCACCAAGGAGCGGAACTGTCTGACCAAGGCGGTGAAGGACGATATTGCCGACGTCTGCCAGACCACGATCCGGCTGGAAGACAATTTCATCGACCTCGCCTTCGAGATGGGGCCGGTAAACGGGATGACCGCCAAGGACATCAAGAAGTATATCCGCTACATCGCCGACTGGCGGATGGGGCAATTGGGGCTGAAGCCGATCTACATGATCGACGAGCATCCGATCCCGTGGCTGACGCCGCTGCTCAACGGTGTGGAACATGCGAACTTCTTCGAAACGCGCGCCACCGAATATTCCAAGGCCGCCACGCGCGGGCAGTGGAACGACGTGTGGGACAGTTTCGACAAGCGCCAGAAGGCGAAGGTCACCAGCGCCGCCGCGAACGAGGATCCGGGCGAGACGGGCGACATGTTCTCGCGCGCGGGTGTTGCCGCGGAGTAAGCCGTTCGCTCCGATGAACGAGGAAGGCCGCGCGTGGCGACACGTCGCGGCCTTTCGCATGTTGGCGGTGGAAGCGTTGGCGGCGGCAGCCGGAAGATCAGCGCAGCGCGCGCGCAATCCTCTCCAGTCGGGCGATTGATCGAGGGATGTAGTGGAACAAGCGCAAGAACAACGCGCATGAAAAAAGGGGCAGCTTGCGCTGCCCCTCTATTTCCACTGACTTTCTCTCGGGAGAGAAAGTGGCGCGCCCGGAACGATTCGAACGTCCGACCCTCAGATTCGTAGTCTGATGCTCTATCCAGCTGAGCTACGGGCGCCCTGTGGAGCGGCGCTGTTACGCGGCGAATCGGATGCGCGCAAGGGCATTGCGCCACTTTTTTTGCGCCTCTAGGCAAAAAACATGCTCCGCGCCCCCGCCCCGCTCGCTTCGTTCGCGCTCCTCGCCGCCTGCGCGAGCGGCCCGACCGTCTATCCGTCGCTCGCGCCACGCCCGGTCGAGAAGCTCGGCTTCGCGGAACCGGCGACGCCGCCGCCTGCTCCCGCCGCGCAAGATCCTGTGCTGGATAGCAAATTGGCTGCGATCACCGCGAAGGGGGCCACCGCCGCGCGCGACTTCGATCGGGCCGTGGCGCGGGCCGAGACGCTGGCGCGCACCGCCAAGGGAGCGAAGGTCGGCAGCGATGCGTGGATCGCCGCACAGACCGCGATCGCCGATCTGGATGCGCTCCGGTCGAGCTATGGCGATAGCGTGGGGGCGCTCGACGACCTTGCCAGCACGCGCGCGGCGGCGCTTCAGCCCGCTTATCCCGCGCTGGAACAGGCACTTGCCGCCGCCCGCGCCACCGCACAGGCCCAGACCGCGCGGATCGACGCGCTCGCAGGATCGCTGCCGGGCGCCTAGAAGGTCAGGAGCGGCAGGATGCTGGCGTAATCGTCGGTCCACGGCGCAAAGCCCGGACGGCGCACCAGATTCTTCCAGTCGGCCTCGCCGCCTGCCACCAGCGCGAGCGTCCAGGGATCTCGGGTCATAACTACCCAGGAAGACGGCGTTTCTTCCTCCTGAAGCAGCGAGGGACGGTGGTCGAGGATCAGCGCCTGCCAGCCGCCTGCCCGCGCTGCGGCAGCGACGACGGGGCGCAAATTGACGAAACGGTTCGAGATATGAACCGCCAGAACGCCGTGCGGTGACACAACGCGCGCGTATCCGGCGAAGGCTTCGCGGGTCAGGAGGTGCATCGGGACCGCATCCGACGAGAAAGCGTCGAGTGCGAGCACGTCCAGGCTCGCTGCGGGCGCGCGTTCGAGCGACAAACGCGCATCGCCGAGCACCATTGTCGCATCCGGTGCGCAATCCGAAACGAAGGTGAAGCGTTTGGTGCGCGTCAGTGCCACCATCGCCGGATCGATCTCATAGAAGCGCCAGCGCTGCCCCGGCTTTGCGTAGCAGGCGAGCGTGCCGGTGCCGAGGCCGACCACCCCGATCCGCGCGCCCGGCCCGAACAGCATCGGCGCGGCGCGCATCACATGACCGACGCCGGAGTCGGGGGTGTAGTAGGTCGTCGGCATCCGCTCGCGCGCCGGGGTGCCGGTCAGCTGCACGCCGTGAAGCGTGGTGCCATGGATCAGGGTGCGGCGGCGCGCCTCGTCGGCGACCGTGTAGACGCCGAAATAGCTGCGCACCCGCGCGCCGGGTTCGAGCGAGAGCGACAGCGAGCGGACGCCGCCGAACAGCAGCAGCCCGCTGGTCAGCACCAGCAGATACGGCACGCGCGCGCCGAGCGACAGCAGACCGCCGAGCGCGACCAATGTGAAGATCACACCCGGATGCCGCACCTCGCGGAAACCGGTCGGATCGCGCGACAGCACCATCAGCGCGAGGCAGAGCGCGCCGACGATCAGCACCGCTCCCGCGACGATCATCCCACGGCGATGCCAGAACGCGCGCAGCGCGGGGGTCAGGTAGGTTTGCGGCACCAGCGCGCCGGCGGCGACGATCAGCAGCGGATATTCCCACGTCCAGTCGAACAGGGTCGGCGCGATCAGCCCCGCGAACACGCCGCCGAGCGCGCCACCGAACGACATGGCGAGATAGAAGCCGGTCAGCCGCGCCGGCTCCGGACGCAGGCGATAGAGCTGGGTGTGGAGCGCGACCGAAATCATGAACAGCAGGATCAGCGCGGTGATCGCGCTGAACGTCGCGCGCTCGGCGAACCCGCCCATCAGCACGCCGCCGAACAGCACGATCGTCACCGGCGCGGTGTTGGTCAGCAGGTCGGCGACTTCGCGCCGCGCGGCGAAGGCGATCGAGAAGCTGAGCAGGTAGAGCGACAGGGGGATCACCCACAACAGCGGCATCGCGACCAGATCGGTGCTGACGAAGGTGCTGGTCGCCAGCATCATCCCCGACGGCACGAAGCCGAGCGCGATCCAGCGCGCCACCCGCGCGCGGCCGGGTGCCGGGTCGAGCGCCTGCGCGCGCGCCGGCTCGCGTCCGGCGGGGAGCAGCCGTGCACAGGCTGCGACGAGCACGATCAGCAGCAGATAGCCCGCGCTCCACAGCCAGCGCTGGCGCGAGACGCTCAGCAGCGGCTCGACGAGCAGCGGAAAGGCGAGCAGCCCGGCGAAGCTGCCGAAATTGGACGCGGCATAGAGCGCGTAAGGGTCGGTGCCGGGGCGGGCGCTGGCGAACCAGCGCTGCATCAGCGGCGCCTGCGCCGACACCGCGAAGAACAGCGGCCCGATCGAGACGACGAAGAGATACGGCACCCACAAGGCCGGCTCGGCCCCGGCGGGCAGCACGCGGTCGCTGAGCCCGATCGGCAGGAAGGCGCAGGCAGCGAGCAGCACGAGCAGATGGACGAGGCCCTGCCGGCGCGGCGCGACGCGCCCGAGCAGATGCGCGTAGCCGTAGCCACCGAGCAGCAGCGCCTGATAGACGAGCATCGCCGAGTTCCAGACCGCGGGCGCGCCGCCGAGCCGAGGCAAGGCGATCCGCGCGATCATCGGCTGGACGAGGAACAGCAGGAACGATCCGGTCAGGATCGTCGCGACGAACAGCCCCCGCCCGCGCGCCGTGACGGGATCAGCCATTCAGCGGGCGGTCGATGCGGTAGAGGACGTGGCGGCGCAAGGGACTGTCCGGGGTAAGATCGGGGTGGTCGAAGTCACCGTCCTCAACGCGCGTCATGCCGAGCCGCTCCATCAGCGCACGGCTGCGGCGGTTGGCGGGGACGGTGATCGCGTAGACGGCGTCGGTGCCGCGTTCCCACTCGGCGGCCAGCACCGCGCGCGCGGCTTCGCCCGCCAACCCCTGCCCCCACGCGGCGCGCGCGAGGCGCCAGCCGATCTCGGGCAGGTCGGCGATGGGGCTGCCCGCCGGGCCGGGCTCGACGCCGCAGAAGCCGATGAAGGCGCGATCCGCGCGCCGCTCCACCGCCCAGAAGCATCGGCCGAAGGTTTGCGCGGTCTCGTTCGCCTCGTGCATCATGGCAAGCGCACCGGCGGCGGTGGTCGGCGGCCCGAGGAAGCGCATCACCTCGGCGTCCTGACCCATGGTGTGAAACGGCGCAACATCCTCCTCCCGCCATGCGCGGAGGATCAGGCGTTCGGTGACGATCACAGACGGGCGATCCGATCGGTCACGGCGTCCGACAGCGTTGGACTAATCACGTGCCCGGGGTGGAAACAGTCCCTGTCAGGCCCATGCATTCGATCAAGTCGCGACCACCGGCCCGGCAGGGCCGCGCGGCGACATAGCCGCTCCCTCACGCCGCAGTTGCGGCGGTCATTCCCGCAGAAGCGGTGTTGGTGCTGGCTGACCATGCGATCGTCCGTACGGGGCGGCCTGCTTCGCTTGCAAGGCCCCGAGCGCGGCACCGACCGAACGAGGGTAACGCGACCTGACGGTCATGATGATGCGAAGGCGGATCTACCCTTCGTCATTGCGAGCGCAGCGAAGCAATCCAGGGCGTCCTGATCCGGCTCTGGATTGCTTCGCTGCGCTCGCAATGACGGATCAAATTGACGTCATAGGGCCAGCGCGATTGCCTGACTTCGCCAGTCATCCCGGACTTGATCCGGGATCCCGCTTCTGGCGCGGCCGCCAGGAAGAAGCGGGGCCCCGGATCAAGTCCGGGGCGACGAAGGACGGTTGTTCGGCTCGCGGGATCGACGATGCGAAGTCGGATCCACCATTCGTCATTGCGAGCGCAGCGAAGCAATCCAGGGCGTCCTGATCCGGCTCTGGATTGCTTCGCTACGCTCGCAATGACGGATCAGGTGACGTCATAGGGCCAGCGCGACTGCCTGACTTCGCCCGTCATCCCGGACTTGATCCGGGATCCCGCTTCTGGCGCCTCCAGGAAGAAGCGGGGCCCCGGATCAAGTCCGGGGCGACGAAGGACGGTTGTTCGGCTCGCGGGATCGACGACGTTTTGAGGCAAGTCTCATACCGATGACGCCACATGCGCGATTTAAGTCGCGCCCTCTCCGATCACGGACGCTCGATCCGGTAGGTCACGCTGTCGGCGAGCGCCGGATCGTTGGGGTATTTGGGGTGAATGAAATCCATCTCGGGCACGCGCCGCATCCCGAGCCGGTCCATGACCCGCCGGCTCGCGGCGTTGCGTCGCCCGGTGATCGCGTACACCGCACCCTCAGGCCGGTTCGCCCAGGCCCAGTCGAGCCACCCCGACGCCGCCTCCGGCGCATAGCCGCCGCCCCACCAGTCGCGGCCGATCATCCAGCCGATCTCCAGCAGACCTTCGATCGGCGTGTCGGGGGCGCCCGGCTTAAGCCCGACATGGCCGATCACCTGCCCGTCTTCACGGCGCTCGACGACGCCGAAGCCGAGCGGGGCATAGCCGCGATGGCGTTCCAGCACCGCAAGGCACGCCGCCTGATCCTTCGGGCCGCCGAGGTCCGCGGTGACCAACGGATCGGCCCACATGGCGAACAGCGCCGCGTGATCCGCGGGCGTCGGCGGCCGCAGGATCAGGCGGGCGGTTTCGATCACGCGCCGAGCAACCGCGCCGCCAGCGGCGCGTGATAGGTGAGCACGCCCGAACAGCCGGCACGCTTGAACGCCAGCAGCGTTTCTAGCACCATTGCGTCGCGATCCGCCGCGCCCGCCGCCACCGCGGCCTCGATCATCGCATACTCGCCGGACACCTGATAGGCGAACACCGGCACCGCGAACGCCTGTTTCACCTTCGCGACGATGTCGAGATACGGCAGGCCGGGCTTGACCATCACGCTGTCGGCGCCCTCGGCAAGGTCGAGCCCGACCTCGCGCAGCGCTTCCTCGGCATTGGCCGGGTCCATCTGATAGGTCGTCTTGTCACCCTTCAGCAGCCCGCGGCTGCCGACCGCGTCGCGGAACGGACCGTAGAAGGCCGAGGCATATTTGGCGGCATAGGCCATGATCTGGACGTTGACGAAGCCCTCCTGCTCCAGCGCGGTGCGGATCAGCCCGACGCGGCCGTCCATCATGTCGCTGGGGGCGATCACGTCCGAGCCGTTGCGCGCCTGATTGAGCGCCTGCTGCACCAGCGCATCGACGGTGCTGTCGTTGGTGACATAGCCGCGCGCGTCGACCAGCCCGTCATGGCCGTGGGTCGTGTAGGGATCGAGCGCGACATCGGTGAGCAGCCCGATGTCGGGCACCGCATCCTTGATCGCGCGCAACGCCTGACACATCAGATTGTCGGGGTTGATCGCTTCCGCGCCATCGTCGCTGCGGCGGCCGGACTGTGTGTTGGGGAAGAGCGCGAGGCACGGGATGCCGAGCGCGGCGGCCTCCTTGGCGCGCGCGACGATCCGGTCGACCGACCAGCGCGAGACACCCGGCAAGGCGGCGATCGGCTCCTCGACGTCGTGCCCCTCGGTAATGAAGAGCGGCCAGATCAGGTCGGCCGGGGTGAGCACATTTTCGGCGTGGAGCCGGCGGCTCCAGGCGGCGGCACGGGTGCGGCGCAAGCGCAGCGCGGGATAAGCGGCGTGCATGGGGTGCGCTTTCCCGCAATCCGACTTTCCATGCAAGCGTTACGGAAGCGGAACGCGTGCTGGTGCGTTGGGCGCGGCATGAGAGAGATCCGCTCCGCCGCCCTGATCGTCAACGCCAAGTCGCGTCGTGGCCGCAAGCTGTTCAAGCGCGCGTGCCGGCGGCTGCGCGACCTGCCGTTCGGGGTGACGCCCTATGCGGTCAAGGATCCCAAGCATCTCGACCGTACAGTGCGCAAGGCGCTGGAGAAGAAGCCCGATCTGGTGATCCTCGGCGGCGGCGACGGGACGATCAGCGGGCTGGTCGATTTGCTGGTCGGGCATGACGTGATCCTCGGCGTGCTGCCGCTCGGCACCGCCAACAGCTTTGCGCGGTCACTGGGGCTGCCGCTCGACATCGACGGCGCGATCGACGTGCTGCGCGACGGGGGTGGCGAAGCGGATCGATCTGGGCATGATCGACGACGATTATTTCGCCAATTGCGCGGCGATGGGGCTGAGCCCGCAGATCGCCGAGACGGTGCCGCACAATCTGAAGAAGGTGGCGGGGCGGATCGGCTATCTCGGCTGGGCGGGGTATCAGTTGACGCGGTTCAAGCCGTTCACGCTCTTCGTCGACGACGGGTCGGGCGAGAAGAAGCTGCGCGTCGTCGAGGTGCGGATCTCGAACGGGCCGTATCATGGCGGCACGTGGCTGGTCGACGAAGCGGGGATCGCCTCGGGCGAGATCGTCGTGCAGGCGGTCAAGGGGCATTACAAGCGCCGGCTGGTGCGCAATTGGGCGTACAGCTTCCTGGGGCGCAGCGAGCGGCATCACGATACGGTCAGCTTCTCGGGCAAGTCGATCAGGGTGCGGACCGATCCGCCGCTGCCGATCTCGATCGACGGCGAGGTGCTGGCGCATACCCCGGTCACCGCGCATGTCGCGGCGGGGGTGATCGAGGTGATGGTGCCGAAGTCCTAAGCCCGGTCCGAAGTCGCTTCCCTCCTCCTCCGTCATCCCGGACTTGATCCGGGATCCCGCTTCTTTCCCGATCGCCAAAAAAAGCGGGGCCCCGGATCAAGTCCGGGGCGACGAAAAGGGGGTCGCTCAGGGCATCGGTCCCGCGACCAGCAGCGGGTCGATCCGCGCGCCGTTCCATGTCATCGCCCAGTGCAGGTGCGGCCCGGTCGCGCGGCCGGTGCGGCCGACCAGCCCGAGTGGCTGCCCCTGCCGCACGCGCTCACCGACGCGCACGTCGATGCGCGACAGGTGGAGGAAGGCGCTGGTCACGCCGTGCCCGTGGTCGAGGATCAGCAGCCGCCCTTCCAGCGTGAACGGCGGGTCTGCGGCGAGCGTCACCACGCCGTCGGCGGGGGGCGACCACTTCCGCGCCCTCGGGCTTCGCGACGTCGACGCCGCCGTGATAGCTGCCCGGCTCGCCGGCATAGATGCGCTGCGCGCCGAACAGCCCGGAGATGCGCCCGCGCGCCGGCCAGACGAAGCGCTGCCGCCAGCCGTCCGCGTCGCTGCCGGTGGCGCGCGCGGCGACGATCTGCGCCAGTTCGCCAGCGCGTTTCGCGGCGAACTCCGCGCTCGGCACCGGGATCTTGCGCAGCGTGGGCAGCCGCTCGATCCGCCAGTCGCCGGGCGCGATCGCCAGCGTCGCAATCTGGGTCGTGCCGTCGGCCAGCGTCGCGGCGAGCAGCGCCTGCGGCTTCGCATCGCGATCGAAGGCGATCACGAAGCGGCCGTCCGGGGCGACCGCGACCGGTGCGTCGTCGAGCGTCAGGCGCGTCGTCCCGGCGGGCGCGGTGCCGAGCACCAACGCGCCCTGTCGCAGACCATCGCTCAGGCCGAAGCGCGCGGGCGGGATCGTCTGGGGCGGTGCGGCGGCAGCGACGGCGAGCAGCGGCACCAGCGACGCGATCCGGCGCATCACCGCGGCGCCAGCTCCTCCATCGCGATCGCGCCGCTGGCGAACGGCCGCTGCGTCGCCACGTCCCAATAGCGCAGGTCCTCGAGCGCGATCCGCGCGCCGCTGACCGCACACACCACGTGATCGCCCGGCGCCAGAATGCGGAAGCCGTTGGCCATATAGTGCAATTTGGCGGGGCGGTCGGTGTGGGACATCAGCATCGAAACGGGCTCTCAGATCAGGCGGGGCTGCTCGGGTTTGTCAGGATAAGCGCGGCGGGGGCTGCGCTCAACCTTTGCCTCGGGCTTCGCCTCCGGTTTCGCGCTCCCGTTGACCTGCACCGCCACCGCTCCGTCGCGGAAGCGCAGGTTGAGCGCCCCCGCCGCGCGTGCCGCCTCGGCGGTGGTGACGGTGCCGCCTTCCGCCGCCTCGACGCGCGCATAGCCGCGTTCGAGGATGCGGTCGGGGTTGAGGCTGTCGACCAGCCGCCCGACGTCGGCGAGTTGTCGCCGCGCTGCCTCCAGCCGCCGTTCGAGCGTCGCGGGGCGGATCGCGCCGGCGGCATGGGTCAGCTCGCCGCGCGCGCGCGCCACGCGCCGCTCCAGCGCGCGGTCGCCGCGCATCCCGAGATCGTCGAGCCGCTGCCGCTGCGGCCCGAGCAGCCGGTCGCGGGTCGGCATCACCCGCACCAGCGCCGCGAGCTGCTCGCGCCCGCGCTCGACATAGCGGCGCGCGCAGCGCTGCGTGCGGTTCGCCATCGCGTCGAGCGACAGCCGCAGCTCGGCGAGCACCGGCACCGCGATCTCCGCCGCCGCGGTGGGGGTCGGCGCGCGCAGGTCGGCGGCATGGTCGCACAGGGTGGTGTCGGTCTCGTGCCCGACCGCCGAGATGATCGGGATCGAGCAGCCGGCGACCGCGCGCACCACCGGCTCCTCGTTGAACGCCCACAGATCCTCGATCGAGCCGCCGCCGCGCGCGACGATCACCAGATCGGGGCGCGGGATCGGTCCGTTCGCGGGCAGCGCGTCGAACCCGCGCACCGCCGCTGCGACCTCCTCGGCCGCACCGGCGCCCTGCACCTTGACCGGCCAGACGATCACATGCGTCGGGCAGCGATCCTCGAGCCGATGGAGGATGTCGCGGATCACCGCGCCAGTCGGCGAGGTCACCACCCCGATCACGCGCGGCAAGAACGGCAGCGGCTTCTTCCGATCAGCATCGAACAGCCCCTCGCCCGCCAGCTTGGCCTTGAGCTTTTCGAGCAGCGCCATCAGCGCCCCCGCGCCGGCCAGCTCCATCCGCTCGATGATGATCTGATATTTGGAGCGGCCGGGATAGGTGGTCAGCCGCCCGGTCGCGATCACCTCGACGCCATCCTCGGGACGGAACGCCAGCCCGCCCGCGCTGCCCTTCCACATCACGCCGTCGATGACCGCGCTCTCGTCCTTCAGGCAGAGGTACAGATGCCCGGAGGTCGCGCGCTTGTAGCCCGAAATCTCACCGCGCAGCCGGACATGGCCGAACTCGCCCTCGACCATCCGCTTCAATCGGCCCGACAGTTCGCCGACGCTGAGCGCCATCGCATTGTCGCCGGGCGTCGGCTCGGCTACCAGCCGCCCCGCCTGAGTATCGTAAAGGGGGTCGGCCATGAACATCCTGCTGGTGGGTTCGGGGGGACGCGAACATGCGCTCGCCTGGAAACTGGCGCAGTCTCCGACGCTGGATACGCTCTTCGCCGCGCCGGGCAACCCTGGCATCGCCGAACATGCGACGATCGCCGAGCTGGACGTGACCGATCACCGCGCGGTGGTGGATTTCGTGCGCCGTCACCGCGTCGGGCTGGTCGTGATCGGGCCGGAGGCGCCGCTGGTCGACGGCCTCGCCGACAATATCCGCTCGATCGGCGTGCCGGTATTCGGCCCGGGTCGCGAGGCGGCGAAGCTGGAGGGGTCGAAGGGCTTCACCAAGGATCTGTGCGCGCGCATGGGCATCCCGACCGCGCGCTATTTCCGCGTCACCTCCAAGGACGGCGCGCTCGCCTGTCTCGACGATTTCGGCGACGCCTGCGTCATCAAGGCCGACGGCTTGGCGGCGGGCAAGGGCGTGGTGGTCGCGACCTCGCGCGCCGAGGCCGAGGCGGCGATCGCCGACCTCTATGCGCACGGTCCGGTCGAGGCGGTGATCGAGGAGATGCTCGAAGGGCCGGAGGCGAGCCTGTTCGTGCTGTCCGACGGCACCACCACCGCCGCATTCGGCTCGGCGCAGGACCACAAGCGCGTCGGCGACGGCGACACCGGCCCCAATACCGGCGGGATGGGCGCGTACAGCCCGGCGGCGGTGCTGACGCCGGAGCTGGAAGAGCGCGCGCTGGGCGAGATCGTCCGGCCGACGATTGATTGTCTCGCCGCCTCGGGCACGCCCTATGTCGGGGTGCTCTATGCCGGGCTGATGCTGACCGCCGATGGCCCCAAGCTGATCGAATATAACGTCCGCTTCGGCGATCCCGAATGTCAGGTGCTGATGATGCGCTACACCGGCGATCTCGCCGCGCTGTTGCTTGCGGTCGCCGAGGGGCGGCTGGCCGACGTGCCCGCGCCCACCTTCTCCGACGAGGTCGCGCTGACCGTGGTGATGGCGGCGGAGAATTATCCCGGGACGCCGCGCACCGGCGGCACGATCGCGGGGATCGACGCTGCGCAGGCGGATGGTGCGGTGGTGTTTCAGGCAGGCACCGCGTTGAAGGACGGGCAATTGGTGTCGGCGGGTGGGCGCGTGCTGGCGGTGACCGCCACCGGCACCGATGTGCCCGCCGCGCAGCGTGCTGCCTATGCCGCGGTGGAGAAGGTCGACTTCCCGACCGGCTTCTTCCGTCGCGACATCGGAGCCAAGGCGGTGATCGACGGTTGAGCGGGCAGCACTTTCGGCGCAGGACCGGCTCATGAACTCAACCAGCTTCGATCTCGACCCCATTTCCCAGAACGGCGTGCTCGTCACGATCGCGCTCGCGCTGGTGGCGGTGCTCGCGGTGCTCACGATCATCGCGATGGTGTGGGGCGCACGGCTGAAGCGCCAGCGCCGCGCCGCCGAAGCGGAAGAACAGCGCCGGATCGAGGAGCTGAAGGCGGACGGCGTCGAGGCGACGAACACCGCGGAGGGTGGGTCGCCGGTCATTCCGGCGACTGCTCCGGCGCCGACGGCACCGCCGCCCCCTGCCCCGGTTGCTCCCGCACCGGCCGCGCCGATCCCGGCTGAGCCCGTTGCGGATGAGCATCAGGCAGCGCTGTCCGACGAGCCGATCGCCGCGGCCGCGCCGCTCGATGCATCGCCGGCCAGCGTCGCCGCCGACGTGCCGGCCGCTCCGGTCGAAGAAGGTGGCGCGCAGTCGGTGACGATCCTCAAGGGGCTCGGGCCAAAGATCGCGACGCGGCTGTCCGAACTGGGGATCACGCGGCTCGATCAGCTCGCATGGCTCGACGATGCCGAGGCCGAACAGCTCGACGCGCAGCTTGGCGTCTTTCAGGGACGCATGGAGCGCGATCGCTGGCGTGAACAGGCGCGGCTGCTCGCGCAGGGCGATCGCGCCGGGTACGAAGCGCAGTTCGGCAAGCTGGGATGAGCGTCGCCTTCCGTCGCGAGAGCGATGACGAACATCTCGAACCGACGTTCGAGCTGCCGATCCCGCCCGGCCCCAATCTGGTGACGCCGCGCGGGCGTGCGCTGATCGAGGCGCGCGTGGTCGCGTTGGAGGCGGCGCTGGCGGCGGCCGCCGATGCGGACGCGGCCAAGCCGATCGCGCGCGACCTGCGCTATTGGAAGACGCGGCGGGCAACCGCAATCGACACCGCGCCGCGGGAAGATGGCGTGGTCGGGTTCGGGAGCCGGGTGCGGTTTGCGCTCGCGGGCAAGGAGCGCACGGTGACGCTGGTCGGCGACGACGAGGCCGATCCGCCGGCGGGGTTGCTGTCCTTCTCCGCGCCGCTGGCGCGCGCGCTGATGGGCGCGGAGGCGGGCGAGTTGGTCGGGTTCAACGGGCGCGAGGAGGCGATCGAGGTGCTGGAGGTCGGGGCGGCGGGCTGAAACCGTTGTTCGTCACCGCAGGCTTAGCCTGTCACCCCGGCGCAGGCCCGGGTCCAGCTGCGCGACGTTCGTGACGACCCGCATCGCTTCTTTACGACGGCCTTCCCAACTGGGCCCCGGCCTTCGCCGGGGTGACAGACAGCGATGTTATTGTCGTTGGTCGCTCCGGACTTGATCCGGGGCCCCGCTTCTCTCTTGGGAAGCGAAGAAGAAGCGGGATCCCGGATCAAGTCCGGGATGACGGGTTGATCGTGACGACAGCAATTCGAACCCAGCGAGTCGTCATTGCGAGCGTAGCGACGCAATCCAGGGCGTCCTGGTCCGGCTCTGGATTGCTTCGCTACGCTCGCAATGACGGGTAGAATTCGTCGGTCCGCTCAGGCGAGCCTCAAGCCTCGCTGACGAGCAGTTTGTCGATCCGCCGGCCGTCGAGATCGACGACCTCGAACCGCCAGCCCTGTTCCTCGAAGCTCTCGCCCTCTTCGGGCAGCTTGCGGAACGCGGCCAGCGCGAGCCCGGCGACGGTGGCATAGTCGCGGTCCTCGGGCAGATCGATCCCCAGCCGCTCGGCCAGCGCATCCGCCGCCATCGTGCCGGCGACCAGCAGCGAGCCATCGTCGCGGACCACGACATTCGGGCTTTCCTCCGGATCGATATCCGACAGGAACTCGCCCGCGATCGCCGCGAGCAGATTGGCGGGGGTCACGATCCCCTCGAAATGACCGTATTCGTCGTGGATCAGCGCCATCGGCACCTCGGCGCGGCGCAGCGCGTCGAGCGCGTCCATCGCATCGATCTGGTCGATCACCACCGGCGCCTTGCGGACCAGCTTTTCGAGATCGAGCGTCTCGTCGCGGAACAGCGCCGCGGCGACGTCGCGCGCCTGCACCACGCCCACCACCGAATCGATCGAGCCGCGCGCCACCGGCAGGCGGCTGTGCGGGGTCTCGCGCAGCTTGGCGCGGATAGCGGCGTCGTCGAGCGCGATGTCGAGCCAGTCGACCTCGGTGCGCGGGGTCATCACCTCGCGTACCGGACGATCCGCGAGCCGTACCACGCCCGAAATGATCGAGCGTTCATGCTCCTCGATCACGCCGGACTTGCTCGCCTCGGCGACGATCAGGTGCAGTTCCTCGGCGGTGACCTGTTCCTCGTTCTCGCGGTTGAGCCCGAGCAGGCGGAACAGCAATGCGCTGCTGGCATCGAGCACCCAGACGATCGGCTTCGTCAGCCGCGCGAGCCACCACATCGGCAGCGCGACCAGCGACGCGACCGCCTCCGGCTTGCGCAGCGCGAATTGCTTGGGGACCAGCTCGCCGACGATCAGCGAGGCATAAGTGGTGAGCGCGATGACCAGCGCGAAGCCGGCGCTGACCGCCGTCTCGTGCGCCAGCCCGAGCGCCTCGAAGCGCGCCGCGACCGGCGTGCCGAGACTCGCGCCCGAATAGGCGCCGGTACCGATGCCGATCAGCGTGATGCCGATCTGGACGGTCGACAGGAACTTGCCGGGGTCGGCCGCCAGCTCGATCGCGGTGGCCGCGCCCTTGCGGCCGCTGCGCGCCATCGCCTCCAGCCGCGCCTTGCGCGCCGACACGATCGCCAGCTCGCTCATGGCGAACACGCCATTGAGCGCAACGAGCGCGAGGATGATGATGACGTCGACCCAGGGGAACGGCGGTAGCATGATGTGCGCCCCTCTTGGCGGCAAAGCGCGCGCGCGACAATCGCCAATTTGTTGCTGGCGGGCTTCAGCCGCCATTCAGTGCGCAGGCGGAACATTGTGTCTGCGCGTCGGGTTGACTGACGTTAGTTGTTGAAAGGGAAAAAGATGAAGCTGTCGTCGAAGCTGGCTGCCGCGCTGGCGTGCGTGTCGCTGGTGGCCGTATCGGCGTGTACGACGGACCCGGACACCGGCGAGCGGCGCATCTCCAAGACCGCGATCGGCGGGATCGGGGGCGCTTTGGGCGGCTATCTGCTCGGCGATCTGGTCGGCGGGCGGCGCGACCGGACCGAAAAGATCATCGGTGCGGGGCTTGGCGGCATCGCCGGTGCCGGAATCGGTGCGTATATGGACAAGCAGGAGCGCGAATTGCGCGAGCGGACGCGCGGTACGGACGTGGAAGTGACGCGTCAGGGCGACGATCTGCTGCTCAACATCCCGTCGGGGATCAACTTCGCGTACAATTCGGCGAACGTGCAGCCGCAGTTCCGCGCGACGCTCGACAAGGTCGCCGGCGTGCTCGCCGACTACAAGGAGACCTATGTCGACGTGTACGGCCACACCGATTCGACCGGCAGCGATTCGTACAATCAGGACCTTTCGGAGCGGCGCGCGCGGTCGGTCGCGGATTATCTGTCGAGCCACGGCGTGCAGGACGCCCGCATCGCGACGCGCGGGTTCGGCGAGACGCAGCCGATCGCCTCGAACGAGACCGAGGCCGGGCGCGCCGAGAACCGCCGCGTCGAGATCAAGATCGTGCCGATCTCGCAGAACGACCTGCCGCCGCGCTGATCCCCGAGGTCAGCGACGCGCGGCGAAAAAGTCGCGCAGCAGCGCCGCCGCCTCCCCCGCCCCGATGCCGGCGAACAGCTCGGGGCGGTGGTGGCAGGTCGGTTGCGTGAAGAAACGCGGGCCGTGCTCGACCGCGCCGCCCTTCGCGTCGTCGGCGGCGTAGTAGAGACGCGCGATGCGGGCGTGGGCGATCGCGCCGGCGCACATCGCGCATGGCTCGAGTGTCACCCACAGGTCGCAATCCTCCAGCCGGTCGCGGCCGAGCGCCTGCGCCGCGGCGCGGATCGCCCGCATCTCGGCATGGGCGGTCGGGTCGCATAGCTGGCGCGGGGCATTGGCGGCGACCGCGACGATCTGCCCGGAATGCACCACGACCGCGCCGACCGGCACCTCACCAGCCGCGGCCGCGTCGCGGGCGGCGTCGAGCGCGACGCGCATCGGGTGGGGCAGCGGGAACATCGTCGCTGCCTACGCCGTGGCGGCGCAGGGGCAAAGGCCCCGGTATTCGTCGCCCCGGACTTGATCCGGGGTCCCGCTTCTCACGCCCGCGATCAAGAAGAAGCGGGGCCCCGGCTCAAGCCCGGGGCGACGGTCGGCCTCAGCGCTGTTCGCCGGGCTTCTGGACCTCGACCTTGGGGACCTCGACGGTCTTGTTCTCGGTGCCGACGCGCACCTTGGCGACATCGGCGTCGAACTTCGGCGCCTGCCCGCCCTCGAGTCGCGGCAGTTGCGCCGTCTGGGTCTGGTCGAACTTGACGAAGCCCAGCAACAACGCCGCCAAAAAGACCAGAGCCACGATTCCGATCAGCACCAGCAGCCCGCGCATCCTCTTTCTCCCGATCCGTCTTGATTCGCTGCCGCAACAACGCGGTCGTACGGGGCTGGTTGCAGTGCTGGCGACTTGACCGATCGAGAGCCCTGGGTTACTGGCGCGCACTTTCCGGGCAACCGAAATCAGGATTAGTCACATGTCGCGCATTTGCGAGCTGACCGGCAAGGGCCGGCAGGTGGGCAACAACGTTTCCCACGCCAACAACAAGACCAAGCGTACGTTCCTGCCGAACCTGCAGAACGTCACCCTGCTGTCCGATTCGCTGGAGCGGTCGATCCGCCTGCGCGTCTCCACCCACGGCCTGCGCTCGGTCGAGCACAACGGCGGGCTGGACAACTGGCTGGTGAAGACCTCGGACGACAAGCTGTCGCTGAAGGCGCGTCGCCTGAAGCGCGACATCGTGAAGAAGCGTTCGGCCGCCGTCGCGGCCTGACGCTCACGGCTCTGCCCGCATCGCTGCGGCCCGCCTTCCTTCATGGATGGCGGGCCGTAGTGCGTTGGGGCGTCAGCCGCGCCAGCGGAACTTGGCGAGGATCGTCCGCCGCCAGAAGGCGCCGTCATTGTCGGTGACGAGCCAGATCATCGTCTGACCCCGCTCCTGCGACACCGCCAGCCCCTCGGCATTCTCGTGCCCGAGCGTGTCGCCGAATCGCGCAACGACCTGACCGTGGAGCAACGCGCCCGGCCGGATGCTGCGCACGGGGATACGCACCAGCGTCATCTCGAACCTCATCGGCAGATGGACGCGGCGGTTGAGCACCAGCACGTCGCCATCCGGCAACACCGCCGCGTCGCTGGGCGAATGATGCGGCGGCGGCAGGTAGCGGAGCGGCGCGTTGGGCGTGTCGTACAGCGCCGGATCGCCGTAGAAGAGCAGTGCGGCGCGCGCGCCATTCTGCCACAGCCCGCCCTCGCGAAAGGCAAGGAAGCGGCCGTCGTTCAGCCGCACCAGCGACTCGATGCTGCTGTTCACGCCCCAGTCGCGCATCGCCAGCGGCGGACTGGCGGCATTGGCGTGATCGAAATCGTGGGGGTAGCGCCAGATCATGTTGATCCGCTCGTAGCCGATCCACGCCTGACCGGTACGTGGGTCGAGCGCGAGCGACTCGGTGTCGCGCGACGCCTTTTGCCACGCGGTCTCCGGCCCGTCCGCCAATTCCGCGGTGCCGAGCGTCCGTAACTTGTGACCGGCGATACGCAGCCTCACCACCAGACCGCCATCGCTGAGCAGGATCGCCTGCCCATCGTGCAGTGCCAGTGCCGAGAGGCCGCCGAACGCCGGCTGGTTCGCGGACAACGATACCGCCCCCACCGGCTCCAGCGCGCCGACGCGGTGCGGCCAGCCGCCGCGTGGCACGAACGGCGTGGCGGTGACGCGCAGCCCCGGGTCGAACAGGGGACGGCGGGCGCCGCCGGTCCAGGGCGGCACCAGCAGCAGCGTCATCGCAAGGGTGATCGGCCATCGCACGCCGGTCGGGTAAACCACCGACGCAGCACGCGAAAGGATGAACGCCCGATAACGGACGCATTCAGCCTCGGCTCAATGCGAATCGGGCAAAAGCTGTTTCATCGACGGGAAAGCCCGCCGACCGGAACAGCAAACGGGAGACTGCTCATGTTCAAGAATCTCGCCCTTGCCGGTGCCGCGCTCGCGATGGGCGCCGCCGCCGTGGCCCCGACTGCCGCCGACGCCCAGCGTTATTATGGCGACCGTTACAGCCGCTATGACGACAATCGCGGTTATTACGATCGTCGCGATTATGACCGGCGCGGCTATCGCGGCAACGACCGTCGCTACAATTACAACCGCCGCTGCTCGAACGGCACGACCGGCACGGTGGTCGGCGCGATCGCCGGTGGTCTGCTGGGTCGCGTGATCGACTCGCGCGGTGACCGGACGCTCGGCACGGTGCTGGGCGGTGTCGGCGGCGCGGTCGCGGGCAACGCGGTCGAGAAGTCGAACAACCCGCGGTATTGCCGCTGACGCTGGCAGGTCGGGAGCCACGCTCCCGGCCGAGGCGCGCAGCGCCGCCAGCGGCACGGCCGGCGGGTCGGCAGCGCCGATCCCGACCGACGACGGCTTTGCCGTCGTCCGACCCCTTCCCTCGCGTAGCGTATGAGGGCGCGAGCCCGGTGCCGGACGGTGCCGGGCTCGTGTTATTTCTTGGGGACATCTTCTCACTTCGTCATCCCGGACTTGATCCGGGATCCCGCTTTCTGGCGACGCCAAGAAGAAGAAAAAGCGGGGCCCCGGATCAAGTCCGGGGCGACGGTGGGTTGGCGCGCCGCGGTCGAAGCCCGCGTCGTCGGTCGGGTCGGCGCGGCCGACCCGCCGGCCGTGCCGGGCGCTGCGCGGGGCGCACCGGCCCGCGGCACGCGGGCCTGCGCCCGTCAGTACATATGCTGCCCGCCATTGATGCTCAGCGTCGATCCGGTCACGAACCCGGCCTCCTCCGAGCACAGGAACGCCACGCCGCGCGCGATCTCCTGCGCCTGACCCAGGCGTCCGACCGGGATCTTGGCGACGATCTTTTCCAGCACGTCGGCGGGGACGGCGGCGACCATGTCGGTATCGATATAGCCCGGCGCGATCGCGTTGACCGTCACCCCGGCGCGCGCGCCTTCCTGCGACAGCGCCTTGGTGAAACCGTGAATGCCGCTCTTCGCGGCGGCATAGTTCACCTGGCCATATTGCCCGGCCTGGCCGTTGATCGAACCGATGTTGACGATCCGGCCCCATTTGCGGTCGCGCATCCCCGGGAACACCGCCTTGGCCATGTTGAAGCAACCGCCGAGATTGGTGTCCATGACCTCCTTCCACATCTGGTAGGTCATCTTCAGGATCGTGCCGTCGCGGGTGATGCCGGCATTGTTGACCAACACGTCGACCGGTCCCAGTTCGGCGGCGACCTTCGCACAGCCTTCCTGACAGGCGTCATAATCCGCCACGTCCCATTTGTACGCGGCGATGCCGGTCCGCTCGGTAAAGTCGCGCGCGCGTTCGTCGTTGCCGGCATAATTGGCCGCGACCGTCATTCCCGCGTTCTTCAGGGCGACGCTGATCGCCTCCCCGATGCCGCGCGTCCCCCCCGTGACGATCGCCACACGTGCCATAAAATCCTCTCCCGTCACCCGCCCGGAATGAGGCGGTATCCCAAATCCACATCAGCCTAGGCGGCGGCGACCCACCCTTCAAGTTCACGCGCCAGTAACGTGCGCAGCATCGCCACGCCCTCCGCACTGTCGTTCAGGCACGGCAGATAGGCGAAGTGCGTGCCGCCGGCCGCCTCGAAGCTCTCGCGCCCGCGGATCGCCAGTTCTTCCAGCGTTTCGAGGCAATCGGCGGAGAAGCCGGGCGCCAGGATCGCGACCTTGCGGATGCCCTGTGCGGGCATCGCTTCCAGCGTGGTGTCGGTGGCGGGCTCCAGCCATTTGGCGCGGCCGAAGCGCGACTGGAAGGCGACGGTCAGCGGGCGGCCGAGCGCCTCGCCGAGCAGCCGCGCGGTCTTGCGGCAATGGCAATGATAGGGGTCGCCGAGCACCAGCGTCCGCTGTGGCATCCCGTGGAAGCTCGCGACGACCGCGTCGGGCGCGAAGTCGAGCGCCTCCAGCGCGGCGGTGACGTTGCGGGCGAGCGCGTCGATATAGGCGGGGTCGTCGTAGTACGGCGGGAGCGTGCGGATCGCGGGCTGCCACCGCATCGCGGCCAGGGCGAGGAACGCCTTGTCATTGGCGGTCGCGGTCGTGGCGGCGCAATATTGCGGATAGAGCGGCGCGAGCAGGATGCGTTCGCATCCCGCGTCCTTCATTGCGCGCAGCCGGTCGCCGATCGCGGGATTGCCGTAGCGCATCGCCCAGTCGATCAGCACCTCTGCGCCGAACGCGTCCTTGAGCGCCAGCGCCTGCGCGCGCGTCACCGCCGCCAGCGGCGAGCCGGCGTCGGTCCAGACCTGTTGATAGGCGTGCGCCGATTTTTTCGGGCGTGTGGTGAGGATCGCGCCGCGCAGGATCGGCTGCCACAGGAGCTTGGGGATCTCGACCACGCGACGGTCGGAGAGGAACTCCGCAAGGTAGCGGCGCACCGCGCGCGTGTCCGCCGCATCTGGCGTGCCGAGGTTGACGAGCAGCACGCCGATGCGCGGCCGCGGGATGACGGGGTGGTCGGGGGGAAGCATCACGCGCTCCTGAACGGCAAGTGGCGCCACCGCGTTCCGCCGGCGGCGAACAGCGCGTTGGCGATCGCGGGAGCGACCGCGGGCACGCCGAGATCGCCGACGCCACCGGGATCGGCGGTCGAGGTGATCAGCTCGACGGTGACCTCGGGCGCATCGGCGAGTGTCGGAAGCCCGACGTCGCCATAGCGGCGGATGCTCGCCAGCCCGTCGTGATAATGCGCCGCCGCGCCGTGCGTGGTCGCCGCGCCGAAGATCAGCCCGCCCTCGATCTGCTGGCGGACGATGTCGGGGTTGATCGCGCGCCCGCAATCGACCGCCGCCACCAGCCGGTCGACGCGCGGGCGACCGGCGGCATCGAACCCGGCCTCGGCAAGCACCGCGATCATGCTGCCGGCCATCGTGTGGCAGGCGATCCCCTGCCCGCTGCCCGGCACGCCGCCGCTCCACCCGCCGAGCGCCGCGACCGTCGTCAGGCAGCGCGCCAGCCGCGGCTCGCCGCCGAGCAGCCCGACGCGGTACGACATCGGCTCGGTCCCGGCGACGCGCGCCAGTTCGTCGAGGAAGCATTCGGTGAAGAAGGCATTGTAGCCGTCCGCGCCGCCGCGCAGATGCCCGGTCGGCAGGTCGAGCGCGACCGGATGATGCCAGACCTCCGCCGCGCCAAGACGGTACGGCGGCATCGCGCCGCGCATCGCATAACCGTCGGCGCCCTCCGGCAGCGCCGAGGCGAGCCGCCGCAGCGCGTCGGCGGGCAAGAGCCGCGCCGCCATGTCGCGCCCGGTCGCCGGCACGGCGATCCGCGCGCGCCAGCCGAGGATCGCACCGTTCGGGGCAATCCGCGCCGCCATCCGCGCACGCGCCGGGGCACGCACCCGGTCGTGGAGCAATGCCTCGCCGCGCGACCATGCAAGCTGCACGGGGCGGCGCAGCTCCTTCGCGAGGATCGCGGCCTGTGCGACGACATCGACCTCCAGCGCCGCACCGAACGACCCGCCGCTCAGCATCGGGTGGAGGATCACCTGCGCCTCCGACACGCCGATCGCGCGCGCCGCCGCGGCGCGGGCGAGCGATGGCGCCTGCGTGGCGGCCCAGAGTTCCAGCCGCTCGTTCTGCCAGTGCGCGGTCGCGGCGGGCGGCTCGACCGCAGCGTGGAGCCCGGGCGCGACGCGATATTCGGCCTCGACCAGCCGCGCGCCGGCAAAGACGCCGTCGACGTCGCCGGTGCGGGTGACGCGCTGGCCCCCGGCGTCGAGCGCCGCGCCGAGCGCGCGGTCGATCGCGGCGTCGTCGGGCGGGACCGGCCCCTCGAAGCGCGGCGCGAGGGCGATCAGCGCGCGGTTGGCGGCCCACCAATTGTTCGCGACCGCCGCGACCCAGCGATCGTTGCGGATGACATGGAGCATCCCCGGCACCCGCTCGGCCGCGGCGAGGTTCACCGAGCGCAGCCGTGCGTCGCGGTGCGGGGCCTGGCGGATGCTGGCGAACACCATGTCGGGCAACCGCACGTCGGCGACGAAATTGGCCGAGCCGTCGACCTTGGCGGGCACGTCAAGCCGTGGCACCGACTCCCCGGTCAGCCGACCCTCGTCGCCAATCCGGTACGGCAATTCGGCGGGCACGCTGCCCGATGCCGCCGCCTCCGCCAATTCGCCGAAGCGTAGCCGGCGGTTGCCCTGTACGACGAAGCCATCCGCGGTGGTGCATTCACGCCAATCGACATCCCAACGCTTTGCCGCGGCCTGACATAACAGCACGCGCGCCGCCGCCCCCGCCTCGCGCAGCGGCGCCTCGAAGCGACGCACCGATGTCGAACCGGCGGTGAGCATCAGCGCCTCACGCGTCCAAAGCTCGTCACGCAGCCGCGCGGGCACGCCGGCAAATCCGTCGCCGAACAGCCACCCGGCGGCGAGCGGATTCGCGTAGAGTGGTGAGACGGGCGCGGCCTCGACCCCGACGGTGCGCCAGTCCGCGCCGAGTTCGTCGGCGAGGATCTGCGGCAGCGTCGTGAACACCCCCTGCCCATGTTCGCATTGCGGGACCGCGACGACGATCTTGCCGTCGCGCGCGATCTTGAGAAACGCGTTGAAGACGTGTTCGTCGGGCGCGGCGGCAAGGTTGGGCAGATAGCTACGCGGCCACGCCGCCCATGCCACGATCAACCCCGCGCCGATGCCACCGGAAACGAGAAGCCTGCGCCGCGTGATCTCCGCCATGCCACGCGGCGTAGCGGGCCGGGCAGCGCGGCGGAAGGGGCTTGTCGAGGCGACGGATCGCCGATCCGGGCCACGGCCCACGCGCACGAATGTGTCGACCTGTCGCCACGACGCGCTATGCGAGCGTCATGCCCCGCATGTCGATCCTCTCCGCTCTGGCCCCTGCCCTGTTGCTGGGGACGCCGATGGCCGATGCCTCGCCGCGCGCGATCGCCGCGCTCGATGCGTGGCGCGCGCAGCCCGACGCGCGTGCCGACGACCCGCGGCTCGCCCAGCCGCTGACCCGCGCGGAGGCAGAGCGTGCAGTGGCGTTGCTGTCCGCCGACCGGATGCGCACGCTCGCTGCGCATTACGGAAGCGCGGTGGCCGAGCGGAAGCTGACGATCGGCGACAAGACGCTGCGATGGGAAAGCAAGCTGTTCGGCGATGCCGCGCCGGGACATCGCAGTTTATGGATCTCGATGCACGGCGGCGGCAATACCTCGCCCGAGGTCAACGATCAGCAATGGCGCAACCAGTTGCGCCTCTATGCGCCGATCGAGGGCATCTATCTGGCCCCGCGCGCGCCGACCGATACGTGGAACCTGTGGCACGAAGCGCATATCGATGCGCTGTTCCAGGAACTGATCGATGCGCAGGTGGCGGTGAACGGCGTCGATCCGAACCGCGTCTATCTGATGGGCTATTCGGCGGGTGGCGACGGGGTGTGGCAGCTCGCGCCGCGGATGGCGGATCGCTTCGCCGCGGCGGCGATGATGGCGGGACATCCGGGCGACGCGTCGCTGCTGCCGCTGCGCAACCTGCCGTTTGCGATCTTCGTCGGTGGCGAGGACGCCGCCTACGATCGCAACAAGCTGGACGCAGAGAAGGCGGCCGAGCTCGACCGGTTGGCTGCAGCCGATCCGGGCGCCTATGTCCATATGGCACGCGTCTATCCGGGACTGCCCCACTGGATGGACCGCAAGGACGCCGAGGCGGTGCCGTGGATGGCGACGTTCACGCGCAATCCATGGCCGACGCGCATCATCTGGGTGCAGGACGATGTGCCGAACGACCGCTTCTACTGGCTTAAAATTCCGAACGTGGCGGCCGCCAAGCGAGGCGACACGATCACGGCGAGCGTCAGCGGCCAGACGATCACGCTGAGCGGCACCGTGCCCGCTGGCACCACATTGCGGTTGTCCGACCGGCTGCTGAACCTCGACCGCACGATACGGGTGATGGTTAACGGCCGCCAGATCCATGCCGGCAAGGTGACGCGCACCGCCCGGGCGGTCATAGAGTCACTACGCGAGCGCCTTGATCCCGGCTCGGCCGCCACCGCGACGCTGATCGTAGGATAGCCGACGTCGTCATCCCGGACTTGCGAGCGCGCCGCTATTTGATCCGGCCGGCGCGCTCGCGGGCCTGCGCCATGGGCAGGACGTTTTGCGCCCACGGCCCATAAGGGATCTCGCGTAGCGCCGCCGGCGCGCGGCGTGCGTCGCGGATCGACACGACCCTGCCCGAGGTATCGCCGAACGGTGCGGTGGAAGGCGGGAGTATCGGCGGCTTCAACATCCGTCGCCGCCGCCGCACCGCCACGGCGCCGAGCAACGGACCAAGCCGGCTGAGCAGATAGCCATAGCAGCCACCGATAAGCAGGATGTGCAGATCGGATCGTCCCGCAAGTTGCGCGGCGTGCAGCACCTGAAGCGCGACGATCGTCAGCGTACCAGCGAGAACCGGATACATCACTGAGGTGCGCATGGTGCCTCCTGTCATGACAAAGCTATGACAGGCTTTCCGAGGCGACAAGCATTTTTGTGCACCCGCGTCATAAAAGTTGGTTGCAGTCGCTACCGGCCTCATAAACTTGCGTGTGCGGCGCGCTCGCAGGCGCAGCAAACCATCGAAGGATCAGTCCGCGATCAACGTCGCATAGTGCTTGCGCAGCGACACCTTGTCGATCTTCTCGGTGCCCAGACGCGGCAGCGGATCGGGGCTCAGCCACAGCCGCTGCGGCACCTTGAACGCGGCGAGATGCTCGCCGAGAAACGCGATCAGCTCCGCGTCGCTGGTCGCCGCGGGGCCGGCGAGATGGACGACCGCGCACGGCACCTCGCCGAGCCGCTCGTCGGCAAGCCCGAACACCGCCGCCTCCGCGACCGCGCCATGCGTGTAGAGCGCGGCCTCGACCTCCTGACAGCTGATGTTCTCGCCGCCGCGGATGATGATGTCCTTCTTGCGGTCGACGATGAACAGATAGCCGTCGGTGTCGAGATAGCCGAGGTCGCCGGTGCGGAAGAAGCCGTCGGCGGTGTAGCAGGCGGCGGTGTCGGCGGGGCGGCCCCAATAGCCCTCGAAGCACGCCGCCGAGCGGATGCCGATCTCGCCGACCCCACCGAGCCGCACCTGCTGCCCGGCCTCGTCGAGGATCGCAAACTCGACCAGCGGTGCGGAGGCGCGCCCGGTCGAGGCGGGCTTGGCGAGATAATTGCTGCGCCAGTTGCCCGCGCCGACCGCATTGGTTTCGGTCAGACCATAGCCGATCAACGGCGAACCGGGCAGCTCGGCGTCGAGCCGCCGGACATGCTCGACCGGGCGCGGCGCGCCGCCGGCCGCGAAATCGGTGACGGTCGACAGGTCATAGGCGTCGCGACGCGGATGGTTGAGCATTTCGAGGCTCATCAGCGGCACGCCGACGAAATAGGTGACCTGCTCGCACTCGATCAGCCGCATCGCCTCCTCGGCATCCCAGCGCGACATCAGCACCAGCTTGCGCCCCATCGCGAAGCTCTGGAGGAAGGTCGGCACCATCGCGGTGACGTGGAACAGCGGCACGTTGAGCAGCGTCGCGGGCTGCGCGGCCATCGGCTTGCCGTCCTGCGTCGAAATCGCCAGCATCATCATCGCCGAGGCGAGAAAGTTGAAGGTGCCCTGCACGACCTGGAAATGGGTCGACAGCGCGCCGCGCGCGCGGCCGGTCGATCCCGAGGTGAACAGGATGGTGGCATGAGCGTCCGGGCCGAGCGCCGGCAGCGTCGCGCCCTTTGCGCGGGCGAGCAGCGCGTCGAGCGCCTGTTCGAGCGGGAGCGTGTCGTCGAACGGCTGGACCGGCACCGGGCTGTCGCCGAGCCGTTTGACGCGCGGCGGGTCGGCGAGGATCAGCGACGGAGTCGACTCTGCGACTGCCGCGGCCAGTTCCTCGGCCTGCCACCAGCCGTTGAGCAGCGTCGCCACACCCCCGGCCATGACGATCCCCATGTAGAGGACGATCCACGCCGCCGAGTTGCGCGCCGCGATCGCGACGCGGTCGCCGGGCGCGATGCCGTGACCGTCGATCAATGCCTGCGCGACGCGGGTCGCGGCGTCATGTGCCTGTCCGAAGGTCAGCCGCTCGTCGCCGCAGACCAGAAAGGTCTTGTCGCGGTGCTCGGCGCAGAAGTGCGCGAAATAGGCCGGCAGCGTCGGCGGCGCGGTGGCGATGCACGGCAGCGTGCGGCCGAACCGCGCAATCGATCCCAGCGCGAGCGGCCCGCCCTCGCCGGTCAGGGCCGCCATCGTGGCATCCATGCGCGCGTCAAGCTCGGTCCGCATCACTCTCTCCGCTTGGGTTTGTCTTATTCGCCCCTTATGGAGGCGCGATTCACGAGGGGAAAGCCTTGATCCTGCCCGCGCTCACGGCTGCCGTAGCGGCAAGCCACATACATTTTTCCGATCTGGGCCTGCACCCCGACGTCTTCTCGATCGGGGTGTTCACGCTGCGCTGGTACAGCCTGGCGTATATCGCCGGAATCGTCATCGGCTGGTGGTATCTGCTCAAGCTGCTCGACCAGCCGGGCGCGCCGATGGCGCGGCGTCATGCCGATGATCTGGTCTTCTACGCGACCCTCGGCATCATCCTCGGCGGGCGGCTCGGCTATGTGCTGTTCTACGCGCCCGAGATGCTGACGCGGCCGCTGTCGATCCTGCGCTTGTGGGACGGCGGCATGTCGTTCCACGGCGGGGTGATCGGCACCTCGCTGGGGCTGATCTGGTTCGCGCGCAAACATGGGCTCAACTGGCTGCGCGTGCATGATTATGTGGCGTGCTGCGTGCCGTTCGGGCTGTTCTTCGGGCGGCTCGCCAATTTCGTGAACGGCGAATTGTGGGGCAAGCCCGCCGACGTGCCATGGGCGATCGTGTTCGAGCGGACGGTGCCGTTCGGCGTGCCGGAGCCGGCGCGCCACCCCAGCCAGCTCTATGAGGCGGGGCTGGAGGGCATCCTGCTGTTCGCGCTGTTGTGGTTCTTCTTCTGGCGCACCGATGCGCGGTATCAGCCGGGCAAGCTGGTCGGGCTGTTCCTGACCGGCTACGGTCTCGCGCGCTTCACCGCCGAGTTCTTCCGCGAACCCGATGCGCAGCTGCGCCAGTTCGCCGAGGCGACCGGGCTGCACATGGGGCAATGGCTGTGCGTGCCGATGATCCTCGCCGGGCTGTTCCTGGTGCTGACCGCGCCGGGGCGTCGCACGCGCGTCGAGCCGATCGCCGGGCCGGACGCGGTCGCCTGATGAGCGCGCCACTGCTTGCCGAGCGACTGGCGCGCGCCATTGCGCTGGGCGGGCCGATCCCGGTCAGCCAGTTCATGGCGGCCGCCAACACGCATTATTATGCGACGCGCGATCCGCTCGGCGCGGGCGGCGACTTCACGACCGCGCCCGAGATCAGCCAGATGTTCGGCGAGCTGATCGGCGCCTGGGCGGCAGACCTGTGGGACCGTGCCGGTCGGCCAGTGGTGGCGTGGGTCGAGCTGGGGCCGGGGCGCGGGACGCTCACCGCCGACGCGCTGCGCGTCATGGCGCGGGCTGGGCTGACCCCGCCGGTGCATTTGGTCGAGACCAGCGTGACGATGCGGGCCGCGCAAGCGGAGCGCGTGCCGGGCGCGACGTGGCACGATTCGATCACGACGCTGCCCGACGACATGCCGCTGATCGTGATCGCCAACGAATTCTTCGACGCGCTGCCGATCCGGCAGCTCGTGAAGCGTGGGCAAACGTGGCACGAGCGGCTGGTGGCGTGTCAGGACACGTTGTTCCTGCCGATCGCGGGGACCAGCGTGCCCGATACGATCATCCCGCCCGCGCTGGCGTCCGCCGCGTCGGGCGCGATCGTCGAAACCTCGCCCGCCAGCGTCGCGATCATGGCCGATCTGTCGGCGCGGATCGTCGCGCAGGGCGGTGCTGCGCTCGTCATCGATTACGGCTATGACGGGCCGGCGGTCGGCGACACGTTGCAGGCGGTGCGTGGCCATGCCTATGCCAATCCGTTCGAGGCGCCGGGCGAGCAGGACCTGACCGCGCACGTCGATCTCGCGACGCTGCGGCTGGTGGCGAGCGCGTCGGGGGCGGCGACGTTCGGGACGACCGCGCAGGGCGCGTTCCTGCGCGCATTGGGGATCGACCAGCGCGCCGCGGCACTGGGCGAGAGAGTGGCCGGCGATCGCCGCCGGCTGGTGGACGACATGGGGGAGTTGTTCAAGGTGATCGCAGCGACACATCCACACTGGCCGCAACCGGCGGGGTTCGGGGCATGACCCGCCGCGCCACCCTGCGCCGCGCAACCGTCAAGGACGCCGCCGATCTGGCCGGCGTCGCGCGTGCGACCTTCACCGAGACGTTCGGGATGCTGTACTCGGCGGCCGACCTCGCCACGTTCCTCGAACAGCATACGCCCGAGGACTGGGCGCGCGAAATTGCCGACCCGGCCTATTCGGTGGCGGTGGTCGAGGAAGGACATATCGTCGTCGGCTATGTGAAGCTCGGCCCGCCGCGCTTGCCGTTCACGCCCAAGGAGGGCGCGATCGAGCTGCGGCAATTCTATCTGCTCCAGCCGTGGCAGGGCGCGGGCATGGGGCCGAAGATGATGGAATGGGCGCTGGAGGAAGCGCGCGCGCGCGGGATGCGCGAGATGTACCTGTCGGTGTTCGTCGACAACGAGCGGGCGCGGCGCTTCTACGCCAAATACGACTTCAAGGACGTCGGCCGTTATGCCTTTATGGTCGGCGATCACGAGGACACCGATATCGTGATGCGACGCGCGCTGTGACACCGCCGGTGCCGTTCCGCGCGGCGCTGCTGGACGGCGTGGCGCACGGCTTCTTCGGGCGGCAGGGCGGCGGGTCCGAGGGCATCCACGCCGGGCTGAACGTCGGGCTCGGCTCGGCGGACGACGAGGCAGTGGTGTGCGCCAACCGGGATGCGGCGGTCGCGGCGGTTGCGCCGGGGGCGTGCCTGCTGACGCCTTACCAGATCCATTCGGCGACCTGCGTCACCGTCGATGCGCCGTTCGTCGAGCGGCCGCAGGCGGATGCGCTGGTCACCGATCGCGCCGGTCTGGCGATCGGAGTGGTGACGGCGGATTGTGCGCCGGTGCTGCTTGCCGATACCGCAGCCGGGGTGGTCGGGGCAGCCCATGCCGGATGGAAGGGCGCGCTGGCCGGGGTCACCGATGCGACGGTTGCGGCGATGGTCGCGCGTGGGGCGCGGGCGGAGCGGATCGTCGCTGCGGTGGGCCCGTGTATCGCGCGCGCCAGCTATGAGGTGGACGACGCGTTCCGCCAGCGGTTCGAGGCGGCGGATGCGGCCAACGAGCGGTTCTTCGTCGATGCCCGCGCGGCGCACCATCGCTTCGATCTGGAAGGGTATGTCGTGCACCGGCTGGCGGCGGCGGGCGTGACGCGCGTCGCGGCGCTCGGGCTGGACACCTATGCCGACGAAGCACGGTTCTTTTCGTACCGGCGCGCCACGCATCGGGCCGAGCCGAGCTACGGCCGGCAGATCGCGATCATCGCGCCTGTATCGTAACTCGTCAGGCGCGATCGCGCTGCCGGACGCGTCGAAAAGACGCGGGATGCGGAGCGTCTCGGGAGCGAGAATGCTCGACTAGGTGTCGATCCCGCGCATGACAGGCCGCATCTGCCCGGCACGTCGGCCGCGGGCGGACGGGCCTTCGCGTAGGTATCACGTCGCCTTGTCCTGACACCGGGATCGTTCCGCCGTGCCGCCGGTTGGTGAAGCGACACGGGAGAACGATCATGGCCGATAATATCGTCCGCGACGAACTACGCGACGGCCCGACCTTCAATCGGAAGGCGAAGCGACCGATCAAAGGCGGGCTCTATTATCTCGCGTTCCTGTTGGTGGCCGCGATCCTGATCTTGTTTTACGCGGGCAACTTGATCTGAGCGCTGCGGCGCTGACGCAGCGCCGCACCGACCAGACCGAAGCCCAGGATCATCATCGCCCAGGTCGCCGGCTCAGGGACCGCACCGGTGACGCCGTTCAGCGAAAAGCTGATCGAACGGTCGTACTTGTAGGCCTGCGTGCCGGCGCCGATCACCTGTGCATCGGCCTGGTCGAAGCCGGTGCGCGGCAGGGTATTGACCGACACCTTGTAGCTGGTGTTCGCCTGGAACGTCTTCGACGCGGTCGACGCCGCGGTGTAGTCGGCGAGCGTGCCGGAGAAGAGCAGCGCGTCGTTCGCGCCCTGATAGATGTTGATATAGTCGAGCGCGCGCCCGGCCAGGTTGCCGGCGCGGGTGTCGATGTCGGTCGCCGCCGCGATATAGCCGATGTTGAGCAGGCCGGTCTGGTTCAGCAGGAACGTGGTCACCGCCGCGTGGCTGATCGACAGCGATGCCGAGGCCGCCGCCGAGCTGGAGGCTGCCGACAGATCGTCGGTGAAACGCGCGACCCAGCTATCGGCCGAGGTCGTGGTCACGATCGTCTGACCGCTACCGGTCGCGGTTGCGACATTGCCGCCCTTGACGGTGCCCGACACCGCGGTGCCCGACGAACCCTGGCCGGAGAACGAGCCGTTCGCGTTCTTCAGCGTCGCGTTCTGATCGCGGGTCGCGGCATTGTCCACCGCCTGCGCGCCGAGCAGCAGGTCGGCCGAGTAATCGACCGAGCTGGTCGACACGACCGTCGCCGCATAGGACGGGGCGGCAGCGGTCACTGCCAGAGCCGCAAGCGCGACCCGGAAGCCAGTCTTCATGATGTTATCCCCCAACGATGGTTCCGCAGCGGAACCGTTGCGAGAGGACTGGTATGACAAGTACCGGTAACACGCCTCATCCATTTGGATTAGGCGAAACGGTAGCGCTCTCGAACTTACCCAAAACGGGACAATAAGCGCAGCAACTCCGACTGGCGCGCGGTCTGGGTTTTGGCGAAGATTTGCCGCAAATGCACACGGATAGTGTTGATCGTAATGCCAAGCAGCACCGCTGCTTCATCCAGCGTGCGCCCGGAAAATAGTGCCACCGCCAGATCGGATTCACGCGCGGTGAGCCCGAACGCGCCACGCCACAGCGCCACCGGCGGGGCCGGCGCGGCCAGCGGATCGACCAGCGTCATCAGGATCGCGGCGCGGTCCGGGACCAGCGCGCGACGTTCGCTCGCCAGCGGCCAGCCGCTCAGCAAATAGCCGGGACCACCATCCGCGCGTTCGATCCGCACCGCGTCCGCGCTGACATTCTGCGGCGCGGTCGCACGCTCGATCAATTCCATGAGCCGACGCTGGCTGGCCACGTCGACGGCGGCAAGGCGGCCGTCGCGCATCCGCAGCCCGTCACCACGGCGCAACGCCGCTTCGAACTCGGGCGTGGCGCGCAGCAGAACGCCGGTTTCATCAAGCAGCGCGGCGGGTTCGCCTGCGGCATCGAGTCGCGCGTTCCACCATTGCTCGCGCAGCTTTTCGGCATGGAGCACGCCGAACGTCAGCGCCTGCTCCAGCGTATTGGTGAGCGAGCCCAGTCGCCGCCATTGGTCATCGTCGATTTCGCCACGCGCCAGCGCATTGTGGACGGACAGACCGCCGACCCAGCGACCGTTGCCGATCACCGAGGCGGAGGTGACGAAGTGGCACGTGCGGCTATGCGTCTCCATCCAGCGTAGATAGGCGTCGACCTTGGGATCGTCGCGGTCGAGGACGTCGGTGTCGCGGTAGAGGCGGCTCTGCTCCAGCCGCGCCACCACCGGCACCTGCGGATCGAGCAAGTGCATCCGCTCCGCCTCATAACGCGCCGGCGCGGCGGGATCGACGTGGTGGATCGTGTTCCACGTCAGCACGCCCTTCGCGCGATCGACCATCGCCAGATAACCGGCCGCGCCACCGATCCAGTCCGACGCGCGGCGCAGCCACGGCGTCCAGCCTTCCGGCCCGTCGTCCATCGCCGCCAGATAGGCGCCATGGATCAACGCATCGCGTTCGTCGTTCACACCGCCCCCCAGCGTTTGCAGGGGAGCGGATGTAGGTTACAGCACGAAGCGACTCAAGTCGGAGTTCCGCGCGACGCTCGCCAGTTGCGCCTCGACATAAGCGGCATCGACGGTCACCGCCGCGCCCTGCCGGTCCTCCGCATCGAAGCTGACCTCCTCGAGCAGTTTCTCCATGACGGTCTGGAGCCGGCGCGCGCCGATATTCTCGATCTCACCGTTCACCTCCGCCGCGATCCGCGCGATCGCGCGGATGCCGTCGTCGGTGAAGTCGACCGCGACGCCCTCGGTCGCGATCAACGCCTTGTATTGCGCGGGCAGCGACGCCTTGGTGTCCGACAGGATCGCGACGAAATCGTCCTCGGTCAGCCCCTTCAGCTCGACGCGGATCGGCAGCCGGCCCTGAAGCTCGGGCAGCAGGTCGCTCGGCTTGGCGACGTGGAACGCGCCCGAGGCGATGAACAGGATATGGTCGGTCTTCATCGGGCCGTATTTCGTCGAGACGGTCGTCCCCTCGATCAGCGGCAACAGGTCGCGCTGGACGCCCTCGCGGCTGACCGAGCCGCCGCGCACGTCGCTGACCGCGATCTTGTCGATCTCGTCGAGGAACACGATGCCATTCTCCTCGGCGTCCTGGAGCGCTATGCGGCTGACCTCGTCCTGGTCGAGGCGTTTGTCGGCCTCCTCCTCGACCAGTTTCTCCCAGGCGGCGGGGACGAGCAATTTGCGGCGCTGCTTGGGGCCGCCGCCGAACGCCTTGCCCATCATTTCGGACAGGTTGATCATGCCGACCGACCCCTGCCCGCCCGGCAGCTCGAACGGCATCGGCGGGGCCTGTTGCAGCTCCAGTTCGACTTCCTTGTCGGCGAGATGGCCCTCGGCGAAGCGCTGGCGGAAGCTGTCGCGGGTCGCCTGGCTGGCGTCCTTGCCGACCAAGGCGTCGAGCAACCGGTCCATCGCGGCGGCCTCGGCCTTGTCCTTCACCGCGATGCGGCGGCGTTCCTTCTCCAGCCGCACCGCTTCCTCGACGAGGTCGCGTGCGATCTGTTCGACGTCGCGGCCGACATAGCCGACCTCGGTGAACTTGGTCGCCTCGACCTTCACGAACGGCGCATCGGCCAGCTTGGCGAGGCGGCGGCTGATCTCGGTCTTGCCGCAGCCGGTCGGCCCGATCATCAGGATGTTCTTGGGCGTCACCTCGTCGCGCAGGTCGGGCGACAGCTGCTGGCGGCGCCAGCGGTTGCGCAGCGCGACGGCGACCGCGCGCTTGGCGTCCTGCTGCCCGATGATGTGCGCGTCGAGCGCGGCGACGATCGCCTTGGGGGTGAGATTATCGTTCATGGTTTTTCAAAGCCCTGATCGGCGAATGTTGTGAATGTTGAGACGATGGCGGGGTGAACCGTCGCCCCTGCGGAGGCAGGGGCCTATGGCTGTGGCGCTGGTCGGGCGGGCTGACACAGGGGCGTCGCCTGTGTGTCAGCCGCTTCGCGACAGGCTACAGACATGGGCCCCTGCCTGCGCAGGGGCGACGGGGTGGCCGTCACGTCGTGCTGTCCAGCGTCTCGATCGTGACGCGATCGTTGGTGTAGACGCAGACCTCGGCGGCGATCTTCATCGCCTTGCGGCACAGCACCTCGGCATCATTCTCGTATTCGACCAAGGCGCGCGCAGCGGCGAGCGCGTAATTGCCGCCCGAACCGATCGCGGCGATCCCCGCCTCCGGCTCCAGCACGTCGCCGTTGCCGGTAAGGATCAGCGTCACTTCCTTGTCGGCGACGATCATCATCGCCTCCAGGTTGCGCAGGAACTTGTCGGTGCGCCAGTCCTTGGCCAGCTCGACCGCGGCGCGCATCAGGTGATAGCCGTGGCGCTCAAGCTTGGCCTCCAGCCGCTCGAACAAGGTGAAGGCGTCGGCGGTCGCACCCGCGAAGCCGGCGATGACCTTGCCGTCGCCGAGCGTGCGGACTTTGCGCGCATTGGGCTTCATCACGGTCTGCCCCATCGAGACCTGACCGTCGCCGATGACGACGACCTTGCCGCCGCGCCGTACCGAAAGAATGGTGGTGCCATGCCAGACCGGCATGGAATGTGGATCGTTCCCGTTCATAGGCTGCGGAATTTGGGGCGCGGATGTGTCCCAGGCAAGGGCAACGAAAGTTTGCACGCCGGCGATGGTATCGCCACGGACGAACGACCATATGGCGCGCGGAGAGTGAGTGCGTCGATGATTACCGATAAAGATCGTTTGTATTTCCAGACGCGGGCCGAGGCCGAACTCCGGCTGGCCGCAGAGGCAGAAGACCCGGTGGTGTGCCAGGCGCATTATGCGATGGCGACCGAATATCTGGAGGCCGCGCACGGCGCGAACATGCGCCTGCCGCCCGATCCGCAACGGCTGGCGCGGTCGGGTTGATGCCGTCATTGCGAGCGTAGCGAAGCAATCCAGGGCCGGACCAGGACGCCCTGGATTGCTTCGCTACGCTCGCAATGACGAAACTTCATCTCGCCTTGGTCTTCCCCCATTCGCGCGCGACGGTGTAGCCGAGATAGCCGGTGGCGAAGAGCGTGTAGAGCGGCTCGGGCAGGCCGGAGAGATAGGCGTTCATCGCCTGCGCGATCGCCGCCGCCGCCTGCGGGCGGACCGCGGCGATCAGCCCCATCGGGATGCTCCACAGCAGCAGCGCGTACATGACGTAGAGGAAGCCGGGCCGAGCGCGGCTGGTCCACGGGTCGGTCGCCTGCGCCTCGGCGAGGATCGCGGCCATCTGCGCCTTGACGCGCTCCAGCTCCTGCGTGCCTTCCAGCCGCAGCAGCTCGCGCTGCGCGGCCTCACGTGCGCGGGGGTCGGGGATCAGCTTGTCGAGCAGCCCGGCGACCGGCGCGACGATCGAGTCGAGCACCGCCATGCTCAGCGCTCCCCGCCGCCGACGCGGTTGGCGAGCCAGCCGTAGAGAAACGCCTCGTTGGCCGGGCGATGCTCGGCGAGCGACAGATAGCGTTCGCCCTGCAGGGCCTCGACCGCGCGGATCAGCACCGTCTCGGCGGTCGGGCCGCGCGTGGCGAGGAAGCGGGTCAGCGCGGCGAGTGTCTGCGCGCCGATCCGGCCATCGCAGGCGAGATCGGGATAGTCGCGCCCGCCGCGGTTGAGCGCGGTGAGCGCGCGTTGCAGGAACGTCGTCGCGGTCTCCGGCCCCATGTTGACGCCGGTGTCGAACAATTCGGCGGCGAGCCGCGGGGCGTGGGAGGCGATCTGGTCGAAGCCGGGCGCGGTCCAGTAGCGGCGGCGGTAGATCGCCACCGCCGCCGGGCGCGCGAAATGCCGCATGTCGCCGGTATAGCCGTTGGCGCGCGCGACCGCCTCGGTGATGCCGAAGCGCGTCGCGCCGCCGCGATCGGCGGGGTTGTTCACGAAACCGCCCTCGCGGTCGATCACCGCGTCGATGAGGTCGTCGATCATGGTGGACGTTCTCCTTGGTTGCGGTGAGAACGTATCAGGAACGACGCGATGTAGGACAGGGCGCGCCGTTGGCGCTAATTCACCACGACGCACCGCTTCGTCGCCCCGGACCTGATCCGGGGCCCCGCTTCTTCTTGGCCAGCGCGGCAAGAAGCGGGATCCCGGATCAAGTCCGGGATGACGAAAGGCCTTCAGCGCCCGCGCACGATCTCGCAGCCGACGCGCGCGTCGGGGTAGACGTCGGGCTTCATCGAGCGGACGCGCACCTCGCGCACGCGCGGGTCGGCGAGGCAGAAGGCGGCGACGCGTTCGACCAAGGTCTCCTGCAACGCAAAGCCGTCGCCCGCCGCCAACGCGTGGATGCCGTCGCGGATCGTGTCGTAATCGAGCACCTCGGCGATCGTGTCCGCACCCGGCGTCGCTGGATAGTCGACGGTCAGCCGCACCGACACCAGCACGCGCTGCGGCGCGGCCTCGTGCGGGTGGATGCCGAGCCGCATCTGCACCGCGAGATCGTCGAGGATGATCGTATAGTCAGCCATGATCGGTCTCGAACATCACGTCGCGCGCGCTTTTGACGAAGCGCTGGCCGCAGTCGACGAACACGTTCTGCCCGGTGACGCTGCGCGCGCCCAGCAGCCACACCACCGCGTCGGCGACCGCCTCCGCGCCGACCGGGCGCTGCAACAGATTGGCGCGCGCGACCGCGTCAAAGTCGGCATCGGTCTGGTCGCCGCTGGGCAGCGTCAGCCCCGGCGACACGGCGTTGACGCGGACGCGCGGCGCATGGGCCTGCGCCATCAAGATCGTCGCCTGCGCGAGCGCGGCCTTGGTCAGCGTATAGCTGTAGAAATCAGGATTGGGGTTGGCGAGCTTCTGGTCGAGCAGGTTGACGACCGCGCCCTCGCGCCCCTGCCCCGCCAGCGCGGCGGCGAGCAACGAGGGCGCGACGACGTTCACCGCATGGAGCCGCGCGGCGAGCGTCGCGTCGGGCGCGGCAGGCGCGTCATACTCGAACAGCGAGGCGCTGTTGACCAGCCCGTCGATCGGACCGCCCTCGGACGCGCGGGAGAACAGCGCGCGGACATCGGCAAGGTCGGACAGATCGCCCTGCACCGCCGCGCCCCCCAGTTCGGCGGCGAGCGCCTCGGCCTCCGCCTGTGAGGACCCGTAGTGGATCACCGGCTCGTGCCCCGCCGCCGCGACCGCGCGCGCGATCGCCGCGCCGAGCCGCTTCGCGCCGCCGGTCACCAGCACCCGCATCGCGGTCAGCCGAGCCCCATCAGCGACAGCACTTCCTTGCGGCTGCGGTCGTCGTCGCGGAACACGCCCATCATGCGGCTGGTCACCATCCCGACCCCCGAGGTGCGAACGCCGCGCGCGGTCATGCACGCGTGGCTCGCCTCGATCACCACCGCGACCCCCAGCGGCTTGAGCCCGTTCCAGATGCAATCGGCGACCTCGGCGGTCAGCCGCTCCTGCACCTGCAACCGCCGCGCATAACCGTGGAGGACGCGCGCCAGCTTCGAAATGCCGACGACATGGTTGCGCGGCAGGTACGCGATATGCGCCTTGCCGATGATCGGTGCCATGTGATGCTCGCAATGCGATTGGAACGGAATGTCCTTCAGCAGCACGATCTCGTCATAGCCGCCGACTTCCTCGAAGACGCGCGACAGGTGGACGCCAGGGTCCTCGCCATAGCCGGCGCAATATTCCTTCCACGCCCGCGCCACGCGCTTCGGCGTGTCGACCAGCCCCTCGCGGGTGGGATCGTCACCCGCCCAGCGCAGCAGCGTCCGCACCGCCTCCGCGACGTGATCGGGCACCGCGATCTTGCCGTCTTCCGCCACCAGATCGCCGTCGTCGGGCGTCGCCTGACCCTTGTCGTTCATCATGTCCTCGTTCGTATCGACGCCGGCTGTAGCACGAATTGATCCAGCGCAACCTGTCATGTCCTCCGTGGGTTGCATCCTCCGCAACGAAGGAGACGGACGATGGCGGACAATCTGAAGAAGGGCGACGACGTGACCTGGAAGTCGCACGGCGGCACCGCGCACGGCACGGTCGAGAAGAAGCTGACGTCCGAAACCTCGATCAAGGGGCACAAGGTCAAGGCGTCGAAGGACGATCCGCAATATCTCGTGGAGAGTGACAATGGCGGAAAGGCGGCGCACAAGCCCGCTGCGCTGAAAAAGGCGTGATTCTGCGCGCGGCCCGATTGGGTCGCCGCACATGGAAGGATTACAATGGCTACCACCCCCAAGACCGGCGGTATTCACGCCCCCGTTCAGCCCTCGGCTGAGCTGGGCGCGGTCGTCGGCAACGAGAAGCTGCCGCGCAGCCAGGTCATCAGCAAGGTGTGGGACTATATCAAGTCGAACAACCTGCAGAACCCGGAGAACAAGCGCGAGATCCTCGCCGACGACAATCTGAAGAAGGTGTTCGGCAAGGACAAGGTGACGATGTTCGAGATGAACAAGTATATCTCGCAACACGTAAAGGCCTGAGGCTTTTCGATCGATGTGACGCGCCGCTGGTTATGACCGGCGGCGCGTTTTTTTCTATCAATCAATCGCACTGACACCGCCGAAGGGCGGTCGCCGTAGCGTGCGAAATTCATCCGTCATTGCGAGCGGAGCGAAGCAATCCAGTGACGGACCAGGACGCCCTGGATTGCTTCGCTCCGCTCGCAATGACGGAGTCGGACGCGGTCCGCCTTTACACCGCCACCGGCACCGCCGTGCGCGCCTCGTCGCCGAACACGCGGAGATAGCGCGCGATTTCCTCGGGCGTGCCTGTCGCCTTGGCGGGATTGTCGGACAGTTTGACCGCCGGACGGCCATCGGCGCTCACCACCTTGCAGACCAAAGAGATCGGCTCCAGACCGGTCGCACTATCGGGATCGCAGCCGCGGAAGTCGTTGGTCAGGTTCGTCCCCCAGCCGAAGCTCATCCTTACCCGGCCTTGGAAATGGCGATAGGTCGCCGCGATCGAGTCGGTGTCCATGCCGTCGGAGAAGATCAGCAGTTTGTCGCGCGGATCGCGGCCATGCGCCTGCCACCAGGCGATGATCCGCTCGCCCGCCGCGACCGGCGGCGCGCTGTCGGGTCGGAAGCCGGTCCAGTCCGCTACCCAGTCGGGCGCGTCGCGCAGGAAGGCGGCGGTGCCGAACGCATCGGGCAGCGCGATCAGCAAATTGCCGCCATAGGCCTGCCGCCATTCGTCGAGCACCCGATACGGCGCCTGCGCCAGCGCGGCGTCGTCAGGCGCCAGCGCGGCGGCCACCATCGGCAGCTCGTGCGCGTTGGTGCCGATCGCCTCCAGATCGTGATCCATCGCGAGCAGCACGTTCGACGTACCGATGAAGCGCTTGCCCAGCCCTTCCTTGAGCGCCTCGACGCACCAGCGCTGCCACAGGAAGCCGTGGCGGCGGCGGGTGCCGAAATCCGACAGCGCGAGGTCGGGAAGTTCCTGCAACCGCTCGACCTTCTCCCACAATTTGGCCTTGGCGCGCGCGTAGAGCACGTCGAGCGTGAAGCGCCCCTTGCCGCGCAGCGCCGCCCGCGCACGCAGTTCGTTGACGATCGCGAGCGCAGGGATTTCCCACATCGTCGTGCACATCCACGGGCCGTCGAAATGCAGCTCGAACTGGCCGTCGACGGTGCGCAGCTCATAGTCGGGCAGCCGGAAGTCGGCGAGCCACGCAAGGAAATCGGGCGCGAACATCCGCGCCTCGCCATAGAAGCTGTTGCCCGCCAGCCAGATCAGCTCCTTCTTGGTGAAGCGCAGCGCGCGCGCGTGATCGAGCTGGGCGCGCAACTCGGCTTCGTCGATCACCTCGGCGAGCCGGACATTGTGCGTGCGGTTTATGAGCGCGAAGGTGGCATGTGTGTCGCGATGCCGCCGCCAGATCAGCTGGAGCATCAGCAGCTTGTAGAAGTCGGTGTCGAGCAGGCTGCGCACGATCGGGTCGAGCCGCCAGCCATGATCCCAGGTGCGCGTCGCGATATCGGTATAGACCATCGTCACGCCTCCCATGGCGTGATGTCGGGCTCGGCGCCGATCAGCGCGAGGCCATGCGCGATCGAGGTCAGCTCGCCGCCGGTCGCGATCCGCTCCGCGCCGAAGCGGCGGTCGAAGATCGCGCGGATCGCCGGGATCAGCGACGAGCCGCCGGTCAGGAACACGCGGTCGATCGCCCCCGCCTCCACCCCGCCGCGCGCCAGCGCCGCGTCGAGCGCCGCCTCGATCCGTACGAGATCGTCGGCGATCCAGCGCTCGAACTCGGCGCGGGTCACGTCGGCGGCGATGCGGATCCCGCCGCCCTCGAACGCGAATTCGGCGTGGTCGGCGCTCGACAGCGCGCGCTTGAGCCGGCCGACCGCGTCGTAGAGCGGGAAGCCCTGCTCCTCCTCGACCAGCGCGATCATCCGCCCGATCGCCTCGGGATCGAGCGCGTCGCGTTGCAGCTTGCGCAGTTCTTCAAGCGTGCGGCGGTTGCGCATCATCGCCAGCCGCGACCAGTCCGCGACGTCGTTGAAGAAGCCGCCGGGAATGTCGAGCACCTTGCCGAACGAGCGATATCGGCCGCCCTTGCCCAGCAGCGGCAGCACCAGTTGCGAGACGATCCGCTGGTCGAAACGGTCGCCGGCGATCCCGACGCCGGTCGAGGCGAGCGGGACGCAGCGGCGCTCCGCGCCCGGCGCGGCGACGCGCACCAGCGAGAAATCAGTCGTCCCGCCGCCGAAATCGGCGACGAGGATCGTCGCCGGCTCGGTCAGCCGCGACGCGAAGCTGTGCGCCGCGCCGAGCGGTTCGTAGACGTAATGGACCTCGGCGCCGAACTCGCGCAGCATCAGGTCGTAACGTTGCCGCGCTAGCGCTTCGTCGGGGCGCGCGCCGGCATATTCGACCGGCCGCCCGACGATCACGCGCGCGGGACGATCGTCGAGCTGCCCGCCGGCATGGCGCACCAGCTTCTGGAGCAGCAATCGCCCGAGATCCTCGAAGCGCATCTGGCGGTTGAAGATCGTCGTGCGCTCGAACAGCGAGCTGGCGGCGACGGTCTTGAACGATTGGACGAAGCGGCTGTCGAGCGGGGCCTCGAGATATTCGGCGATCGCCCACGGCCCGGCCTCGCTGGCGACGCCGTTCCAGCCCTGCTCGTCTTCCCAGAAGCACAGGGCCGAGCGGAACACCGCGCCGGTCGCTTCCTTCCCGGCGAACTCGACGAGGCGCGCCTCGTCATCCTCGGCGAGCGCGACGACGGTGTTGGTGGTGCCGAAATCGAGGCCGAGCGCACGCGCCACGTCTTGCTCCGTCGCAGGTGTGGTGCCCCCGGCGAGATTCGAACTCACGGCCTGCGGTTTAGGAAACCGTCGCTCTATCCTGCTGAGCTACGGGGGCACGGGCGGTTTTCCTAGGTTTCCGCACGCGCCCGGTCAACGGCGAAGCGGGTCAGGCGAACAGCGCGGCGTAGCGGTCCGGCTTGAACCCGACCTCGATCCGGTCGCCGTCGACCAGCACCGGGCGCTTTATAGTGGACGGATGCGCGATCATCAGCGCGCGCGCCTTCGCCGTGTCGATGTCGGCCTTGTCGGCGTCGGGCAGCTTGCGGAAGGTGGTGCCGGCGCGGTTGAGCAGCGGCTCCCAGCCGAGCTGCGTGATCCATCGGTCGAGCGCTGCTTCGTCGACGCCGGCTTTCTTGTAGTCGTGGAAGGTATGCGCGACGTCATGCTCGGTCAGCCACGTCCGCGCCTTCTTCACCGTGTCGCAATTGGGAATGCCGTAGAGGGTGATGGTCATTATCGGTCCGGTTCGTGGATAGGTGACAATCGCCGGCTAGCGGCGAGACGGCGGAAGCGCGGAGAAGTTGATCTTGCCGAACCCGGCCATCTGCAACGTGTAGATCAGACCTGCAACGCACCGCCACGGAGTGTCGGCCGCCTTTGTGGCGACCTGCGCCTCATGGGTCTTCCCCGCTCGGACGCGAGCCAATTCCAGCACTTCGGCGTTGGTGACGTCGCGCCCCTCGAACGTGGTGACGCACGCGCCGTCCTTCTCACGCAACGCGACGTCAAACCGGGCGCTGGCTGCCGGCGTCGCACAACCGAGGGTCAGGCTGCACAAGGATGCGAGCGGCAGCCATGATCGCGCGGGCCCCATGCCATCACCGCCCGTTCGGTGCGACCAACTGCCGCACCATGCGGATCTCGGTCGCGAAGCCGGGTTGCTTTGGCGTGCTGCGGATCAGGTAGATCGCTTCGGCCGCGCCGCCTGCCCCCTGCTTCTGCACGCCGCTGGCCTGCGAGCGGATGTCGCCGACCTCGAACGTCTGCGGCGGCAGCGTGACGAACCCGCCGCCGCTGCGCGCCTGCGCCGCGGTCAGCAGTTGCTGCCATTTACCCTCGTCGATCACGCCGTCAGTGTTGGTCATGCGCACCGCGCAGGAGCGGATCGGCGGCGCCTCCAGCGTCACGACGATCCGGCTGGTCCCCGCAGGCATGATCCAGCCGCGGCCGGGATCGTCCTTCAGGTACGTGCGCAGTTCGGTGGGAGTCAGCGCGCGCGCGCCGGGCAGCTTCGCCATCGCCGTCGCGATTCGCGCTTCGTCGGGGAAGACCCGCCCGCAGATCATGTCGAACATCGCCATCTGCCCCTGCCCACGGAAGGTCGGCGCGCCAGAAGGCTGCGGTAGCGGCGCGGCTTGCAGTGCGAGGGACAGAAGTGCGGCGATCATCGGTTATTCCGTTCTGGTCGCGGCGACTGTGGCACGATTGGACGGCGGCGGCCACCAGGACGTCATTGCGAGCGTAGCGAAGCAATCCAGAGCCGGACCAGGACGCCCTGGATTGCTTCGCTACGCTCGCAATGACGGACCGTGTCTACGCCGACTGATCCGGCCGTGATCGTGCCCCGCACGATCACGAGTCCGGATCATTCCCACTCGATCGTGCCGGGCGGCTTGGAGGTGTAATCGTAGGTGACGCGGTTGACGCCCTTCACCTCGTTGATGATCCGCGTCGCGACGCGCGGCAGGAAGCCGCCCGGGAACTCGAACGCCTCGGCGGTCATGCCGTCGACCGAGGTGACCGCCCGCAGCGCCAGCACGCTGTCATAGGTGCGCCCGTCGCCCATCACCCCGACCGAGCGCACCGGCAGCAGCACCGCGAACGCCTGCCAGATCGTGTCGTACAGCCCGGCGTTGCGGATTTCCTCGAGATAGATCGCATCGGCCTTGCGCAGGATGTCGCAACGCTCGCGCGTCACCTCGCCGGGGATGCGGATCGCCAGTCCCGGGCCCGGGAACGGATGGCGGCTGACGAACACCTCGGGCAGCCCCAGCTCGCGGCCGAGCGCGCGGACCTCGTCCTTGAACAATTCGCGCAGCGGCTCGACGAGCTTCATGTTCATCCGCTCGGGCAGGCCGCCGACATTGTGGTGGCTCTTGATCGTCACCGACGGGCCGCCGGTGAAGCTGACGCTCTCGATCACGTCCGGATAGAGCGTGCCCTGCGCGAGGAAGTCCGCGCCGCCGATCTTCTTCGCCTCGGCCTCGAACACGTCGATGAAGGTCTTGCCGATGAACTTGCGCTTCGCCTCCGGGTCGGTGACCCCGGCCAGCCCGTCCATGAACAGGTCCTGCGCCTGCACGTGCACCAGCGGGATGTTATAGGCACCGCGGAACAGCCCGACGACCTGCTCGGCCTCGCCCTGACGCAGGATGCCGCCGTCGACGAACACGCAGGTCAGCTGCTCACCGATCGCCTCGTGGATCAGCACCGCCGCGACCGCCGAGTCGACGCCGCCCGACAGGCCGCAGATCACGCGCTTGTCGCCGACCTGTTCGCGGATCTCGGCGATCTTCACGCTGCGGAACTCGGCCATCGTCCAGTCGCCGGCCAAGCCGCAGACGTGACGCGCGAAATTGGCGATCAGCTTCGCGCCGTCCGGCGTGTGGACGACCTCGGGGTGGAATTGCATCCCGTAGAAGCGCCGCGCCTCGTCAGCGGTGATCGCGAACGGCGCACCCGGCGACGAGGCGACGGGGGCGAAGCCCGGGGCGAGCGCCGCGACATGGTCGCCGTGGCTCATCCACACCTGGTGCTTCTCGCCGGCCTGCCACAGCCCGTCGAACAGCGCGCAGGTCTGGTCGACCTGCACGAAGGCGAGCCCGAACTCGCCCGACATGCCCTTCTCGACCCGCCCGCCGAGCTGGGTGTTCATCACCTGCTGCCCGTAGCAGATGCCGAGCACCGGCACGCCGGCGTCGAAGATCTCCTGCGGCGCGCGCGGGCTGTTGTCGTCGACCACCGAGGCCGGGCCGCCCGACAGGATCACGCCCTTCGGCTTCAGCCGCGCGAACGCCTCGGCGGCGGACTGGAAGGGCGCGACCTCGCTATAGACCCCCGCCTCGCGCACGCGACGCGCGATCAGCTGGGTCACCTGGCTGCCGAAATCGACGATGAGGATGTTGTCGGGATGCTCCATGGCGGGCCTGTAGCGGGATGGCGCGCGGGGGGAAAGAGGGTGCCCTCGTCACGGTCATCCCGGACCCTTCGGCAAGCTCAGGAGAGCCTTGATCCGGGATCCCGCTTCTTACCTCCAACCGCAGGAAGAAGAAGCGGGGCCCCGGATCAAGTCCGGGGCGACGGCGGATGGCGTCAGCCGCGTATGCCCTTCGGCACCGCCTCGCCGTCGCGGAGTGTCAGCACCTCGACACCGGTCACGGTCACCGCCACCGTATGCTCGAACTGCGCGGAGAGCTTGCCGTCGCCGGTGACGACCGTCCAGCCGTCGTCGCGCGTCGCCACCTTGCGCGTGCCCTGATTGACCATCGGCTCGACCGTGAAGGTCATGCCCTCGCGCAGCAGCGGGCCGGTGCCGGGGCGCCCGTAGTTGAGCACCTCGGGCGCCTCGTGCATCTCGCGCCCAATGCCATGGCCGCAGAAGTCGCGGACCACCGAATAACCGTGCTGCTTGGCGTGGCGGTCGATCGCCGCGCCGACGTCTCCGAGCCGGGCGCCGGCGCGAACCTGCGCGATCCCCTTCCACATCGCCTCCTGCGCCACCCGCACCAGCCGGCGCGCGGCGGGGGCCACCTCGCCGACCAGATAGGTCTTGCTCGAGTCGGCGATGAAGCCGTTCTTCTCCAGCGTGATGTCGAGATTGACGATGTCGCCGTCGCGGATCACGTCGGCGTCGTTCGGCACCCCGTGGCAGACGACCTGATTGATCGAGCTGTTGAGCACGAACGCGAAGTCATATTGCCCCTTGCTGGCGGGGCGCGCGTGCAGCTCGTCGACGATATAGCGCTCGACGCGGTCGTTGATCGCCAGCGTCGACTGGCCGGCGAGCGTCTCGCGATCGAGCATCGCGAACACCTGCGCGAGCAGCCGGCCGGACTCGCGCATTAGCGCCAGCTCGTCGGGGGTCTTGAGGATCGCGGTCATGCGGCGGTCGCGATCGGCACCGCGGCGCGCTCGCGGGCGACGATCTCGTTGAACGACAGGGTCGGATTTGCCTCGGCGAGCATCCCGATCTTCATCCAGAACTCCGCCTGCGCGTTGATCGAGCGGCACATCACTGCGCTGGCGCGGCGCGCCTCCTCGTGCAGCAGGTCGTCGATCTTCACAATACCCACACAGCTTCTCCACGAGGTTATCAACATACGAAGCGTATATGGAGTGGATGGCCGGTTGTCACGTGAGGGAGCGACAGGCAGGACCCTACCTGTCATTCCCGCGAAGGCGGGAATCCAGACGCGCTGGCGTTGCCGCTCTTTCGAAAACCCGTGGGTTCTGGATTCCCGCCTTCGCGGGAATGACGGCGTGGAACGGCGGTCGCGCCACTCCTCACCGCGCACGAAAAAGGCCGCCCCGTTGCCGGAGCGGCCTGTTCGTTTCAGCGCGGTCGCCCGATCAGGCGGCGGCGTCGAAATCCTCGTCGTCGCTCACGACCGGGCCCGAGTCCTGGCCCTTGGCCGAGACGTCGCGGTCGACGAACTCGATGATCGCCATCGGCGACGCGTCCGACGCACGGATGCCGGCCTTGATGATGCGGGTGTAGCCGCCGTTGCGGTCGGCGTAGCGCTTGGCGAGCACGTCGAACAGCTTGACCAGCTGCGCGTCGTCGAGCAGCCGGGCGTGCGCCAGACGGCGGTTCGACAGGCCGCCCTTCTTGCCGAGCGTCACCAGCTTCTCGATGTACGGACGCAGTTCCTTCGCCTTGGCGACGGTGGTGGTGATCTGCTCGTGCTTGATGAGCGCAGCCGACATGTTGCGGAACAGCGCGATGCGATGTGCCGAGGTCCGCTGGAGCTTACGACCGCCTACACGATGGCGCATGATAGTCTTCCTTCTCGTTCGTCAAGGGGCCGTTCGACGGAACCCCGGGACAGGTCGGGACGGGGCCGACCGGATGAACCGTCACCCCTGCGGAGGCAGGGGCCCGTGCCTGGTCCGGCGTTCGGGACGCCGGTTGTTGTAGCAGGAGGAGGCCGGGTGGCGACGCGGCGGAGCCGCGTCGTCGGTCGGGAGCCGTTCGGCTCCCGCCGGCCGGGCTTGCGCCGTCTCGCGCGTAGCATTGCTACGCGCGTGCGGCTCAGCCCATAATTTCCTGCTCGAGCTTCTTGGCGACTTCCTCGATGTTCTCCGGCGGCCAGCCGGGGATTTCCATCCCAAGCCGCAGCCCCATCGACGACAGCACTTCCTTGATCTCGTTGAGCGACTTGCGGCCGAAGTTCGGCGTGCGCAGCATCTCGGCCTCGGTCTTGCCGACCAGATCGCCGATATAGATGATGTTGTCGTTCTTTAGGCAGTTCGCCGAACGGACCGACAGTTCCAGCTCGTCGACCTTCTTGAGCAGGTAACGGTTGATCTGCGCGGTGTCGCTCGGGGCCTCGCCACCCGTCGCCGCCGGCGCGGCAACGCCGATCGGCGCCGACCGCGTGACCGACGAATCGTCGAAGTGGACGAACAGCGCCAGCTGGTCCTGGAGGATGCGACCGGCATAGCCGACCGCGTCTTCCGGGGTCACGGTGCCGTCGGTCTCGATCGTCAGCGTCAGCTTGTCGTAATCGAGGTCCTGCCCGACGCGGGTCGGGTCGACCTTGTACGACACCTGACGGACCGGCGAGTAGAGCGCGTCGACCGGGATCAGCCCGATCGGCGCATCCGCCGGACGGTTGTTGACCGCTGCGACATAGCCCTTCCCGACATCGGCGGTCAGTTCCATGTTGAACGTTGCGCCGTCGTCGAGGTGGCAGATGACCAGCTCGGGATTCATCACCTCGATGTCGCCCGACACCGCGATGTCGCCCGCCTTCACCTCGGCCGGGCCAGTGGCGGACAGCTGGAGGCGCTTCGGGCCTTCGCCCTGCATCTTCAGCGCGATCTGCTTCACGTTCAGGACGATGTCGGTCACGTCCTCGCGGACGCCCGCCAGCGAGCTGAATTCGTGCAGCACGTTCTCGATCTTGATCGACGTCACCGCCGCGCCCTGCAGCGACGACAGCAGCACGCGCCGCAGCGCGTTGCCCAGCGTCAGGCCGAAGCCCCGCTCCAGCGGCTCGGCGACGAAGGTCGCCTTGCGCTTGCCGTCACCGCTCTTCTTTTCGAGCTGGTTGGGCTTCTTCAGTTCTTGCCAGTTCTTTGCGTTGACAGACAAGCTCTCGTCCCCTGGGGTTGGGCCGGACGCGGGGGACGCGTACGGCCGGGTAATGAACGTGGCCACTCGTCAGCGGCCACGCGAAGCGTGATCGTCAGACGCGACGGCGCTTGGACGGGCGGACGCCGTTGTGCGGGATCGAGGTCACGTCGCGGATCGACGTGATCTGGAAACCGACCGCCTGCAGCGCGCGCAGCGCCGACTCGCGGCCCGAACCCGGACCCTTGACCTCGACCTCGAGCGTGCGGACGCCGTGCTCGGCGGCCTTCTTGCCCGCGTCCTCGGCGGCGACCTGCGCCGCATACGGGGTCGACTTGCGGCTGCCCTTGAACCCCATCATGCCGGCCGACGACCAGCTGATCGCATTGCCCTGCGCATCGGTGATGGTGATCATGGTGTTGTTGAAGCTGGCGTTCACGTGCGCGACGCCTGCGGTGATGTTCTTGCGCTCGCGCCGACGAATGCGCTGCGGTGCCTGTGCCATATGGTATTCCTGACCGTAATTTCCAGTACGGAGACCGGGCGGCTGTCAGCCTTCAACCTGCCTCCGGCGAAGTAACTCGTCCCCGGACGAATTACTTCTTCTTGCCGGCGATCGGCTTCGCCTTGCCCTTGCGGGTGCGCGCGTTGGTGTGCGTGCGCTGGCCGCGGACCGGCAGGCCCTTGCGGTGACGCAGGCCGCGATAGCAGGCCAGATCCATCAGGCGCTTGATGTTCATCGCGGTTTCGCGACGCAGATCACCCTCGACCGTGTGGTCGGCGTCGATCGTCTCGCGGATCTGCAGCACTTCCTGATCGCTCAGGTCCTGCACGCGACGATCGGCGGCGATGTTCAGCTTCGTGGTGATTTCCAGCGCCTTGGCCGGACCGATGCCGTGGATATAGGTCAACGCGATCAGAACGCGCTTGTTGGTCGGGATATTGACACCCGCGATACGTGCCATGAAACTTTTCTCCTGTGCTCCACGGGATGCGGCATGGCTGCCACGCACCCCATCTCGTCGCATTGCAACTCCGCCCCGCCGCTTCCCAATGCCCTGCTCGCGAACGCGGCAAGACGGCAGCACGAAATGGCCGCCGGGGACTCGGTGGTTAGGAAGGGAAAGCCGTTAGGCGGGCGGTAACGTCGTGTCAAGCGAGCGGTTCCGCTCGATCCGCCGCAACTGCCCCCAGCGCCGCAACGCCACGCCGAACCATGCCAGCTCGACCAGCCCGAACGGCCAGGCCCCTTGCAGGAAGCCATAGGCCGATCCCATCAGGCAACCGATCGCGAACAGCAATGTCCAGAACGCCGCCCGCGCCTCCAGCGCATAACACAGCAGCGTGAAACTGACGGCGAACAGGCCGAAGGCGGAAAGCGCATCCATGCGCGGCCTTGTGTCGCAAACGGCAGGCGAGGACCACCCCGCGCCGCCGGTAAAGAAGAGGCCGGCGGAGGACAGGGAACCTCCGCCGGCCATCGCCGCCCTTCGGGAGTTCAGGCGACGATCAGTGCCGTCGCCTCGGGAGAGATGAGCGACGGGGCAGCGTGTGTCTCGCTGCCGACCCGATCGCCTCTACACGCCCTCACCCCACGATCGCCTTACGCGACCATGACATTTCCGTCACTTATTGCGCAGGCACCGCAGCGAGGATCGCCTCGATCTGGGCCGTGACGGCATCCATCGCGCCCATGCCGTCGACGCGCGACACCAATCCGCGCGCTTCGTAGATCGGGATGATCGGCGCAGTCTTGGCGCGATATTCGGCCATGCGCGTCCGCACCGTCTCTTCATTGTCGTCGGGGCGGCGCTTGAACTCATGCGCGCCGCATACGTCGCAGGTGCCCTCGACCTTCGGCTGCTTGAAACGATCGTGATAGCCGGTGCCGCAATTGCCGCAGGTGAAGCGCCCGACGATCCGCTCGACCAGCGCATCTTCGTCGACTTCGAGTTCGATGACCGCGTCGAGCTTCTGCCCGCGCTCGTCGAGCAGCAGGTCGAGCGCATCGGCCTGCGCGGCCGTGCGCGGATAACCGTCGAAGATCGCCCCGTTCGCAGTGCCGGCGTCGAGTCGCTCGCCGATCAGCGCCGAGACGATCGCGTCGCTGACCAGTTCGCCGGCCTCCATCACCGCCTTGGCCTGCAGCCCGACCGGCGTGCCCGCCTTGACCGCGGCGCGCAGCATGTCGCCGGTCGACAGCTGCACCATCCCATGATGCTCGACCAGCCGCTGCGCCTGGGTTCCCTTGCCCGCCCCCGGCGGCCCCAGCAGAATGATGTTCACCGAACTCTCCCCTTTGCGCCCGTCCCTGCCGGGCGTCTTTGCCTCAGCGGCGGCGCGCGCCCTTCAGCTTCGCCTTCTTGATGAGATCGCCATATTGGTGCGCCAACAGGTGCGACTGGATCTGCGTCACCGTGTCCATCGTCACGTTGACGACGATCAACAGGCTCGTCCCGCCCAGATAGAAGGGGATCGACAGCGCCGACACCAGATATTCCGGCACCACGCAGATGAAGGTCAGGTAGGCCGCGCCGATCACGGTGATGCGGGTCAGCACGTAATCGAAATAGCTCTCGGTGTTCTTGCCGGGACGGATGCCCGGGATGAACCCGCCATAGCGCTTCAGATTCTCGGCCGTCTCCTCGGGGTTGAACACCACCGCGGTATAGAAGAACGAGAAGAAGATGATGCCGGCCGAATACAGCAGCATGTAGATCGGCGAGCCGTGCTGGAGATACTGGTTCAGCCCGATCAGGATGTCGCCGAAGCGGCTCTCGCCCGCGACGCGATTGCCCGCGAATTGCGTGATCGTCAGCGGCAGCAGCAGCAGCGACGAGGCGAAGATCGGCGGGATCACGCCCGCGGTGTTGATCTTGAGCGGCAGGTGGCTGCGATCGGCCTGCATCCCGCGCTGCGTCTGGCGCTTCGGATATTGGATCAGGATGCGGCGCTGCGCGCGCTCCATGAAGCAGATCAGCAGGATCAGTCCGACGACGACGACGATGATCGCGATGATCGACACCGCGCTGGTCGACCCCGAGCGCCCGCCTTCGAGCAGGTTGAGGAGGGTCGTCGGCAGGTGCGCGACGATGCCGGCCATGATGATGAGCGAGACGCCGTTGCCGATGCCGCGGCTGGTGATCTGCTCACCCAGCCACATCAGGAACATTGTCCCGCCGATCAGCGAGATCACCGCGCCGACGCGGAACAGCATCCCCGGCTCGATCACCGCGCCGCCGGCTTCCAGCCCGCGCGCGATGAAATAGCCCTGCACCGCGGTCAGGCCGACGGTGCCGTAGCGGGTGTACTGGTTGAGCTTCTTGCGGCCCGATTCGCCTTCCTTTTTGATCGCGGCGAGCTGCGGGCTGAGCGAGGTAGCGAGCTGCACGACGATCGACGCCGTAATGTACGGCATCACGCCCAGCGCGATCAGCGACGCGCGCGACAGCGAACCGCCCGAGAAGGTGTTGAAGAAGTCGAGCACGCCGCCCTTCATCCGCTCGGCCAGCACGCCGAGCTGCGTCGGGTCGATCCCCGGCAGCGGGACGTAGCTGAGCAGACGGAAGACGATCAGCGCGCCGATCGTGAACCACAGTCGCTTCTTGAGGTCGGTAGCCTGCGAGAACTTCGCGAGGCTGATGCTCTGCGCCATCTGGTCGGCTGCGGATGCCATCGTGTCGGTGTATCCTGGAAACGAAGAACGGCGGGATGCGTTTATACCGCCCCGCCGCTCATATAGGCGCTTGGCGCGCCTTGTCTAACCCGGTGAGGCGCGAACGGCGGGAAAGCCGGCAGGTCGGGCCGTCCCGCGCGCACGATCGCCGCGCGCCACCGGCCCGGAAACGACGAAGGGGCGCGGACCCAGCCCGCGCCCCTTCCCCGATTCGTTACGCCTGCGTGCGCGCGTTCTGCGCGGTGCGGTGCTTGGCCTTGGCCTTCTCCGCGGCCGGCACGATCTCCGGCACGGTGACCGAGCCACCCGCCTTCTCGACCGCTTCGCGCGCCGACGCCGAAACGCCCGCGACGGTGAAGTTCAGCTTGGCCGAATATTCGCCCTTGGCGAGCAGACGGACGCCGTCCTTGCCACCACGCGCCAGACCTGCGGCCTTCAGCGCGGCGTGATCGATGTCGGTGCCGGTCAGCTTGCCCGAATCGACCGCCTTCTGGATCGCGCCAAGGTTCACCTCGGCATAATCCTTGGCGAAGATGTTGTTGAAGCCACGCTTCGGCAGCCGCATGTGGAGCGGCATCTGGCCACCCTCGAAGCCGGCGATCGACACGCCTTCGCGGCTCTTCTGACCCTTGACGCCGCGGCCGCCGGTCTTGCCCTTGCCCGAGCCGATGCCGCGGCCGACGCGGATCTTGCGGTGACGGGCGCCCTGGTTGTCGCTGAGTTCGTTGAGCTTCATGTTATGCACTCGCTTTCGCTTTTTACGCGCTGAAATGAGGAAGGGGGCCGGTTAGCCCCCTTGCCCGTAGGTTTCAAGTCCTGGCCGGTGGCCGTCGCCCCGGCGTCGGCGGGGGTCCATGTCTCTATCCGTCACCGGAACCCATCGCCGCGCCGGCGACCGTTCCTTTGGACAGTCATGGATCTCCGCCTGCGCGGGGATGACGGTGTCAGTCCACCACCTCGACCATGTGCTGCACCTTGCGGATCATGCCGCGGACCGACTCGGTATCTTCGAGTTCGGACACCTTGTGCATCTTGTTGAGGCCCAGCCCGACGAGGGTCGCGCGCTGGTCCTTGGTGCGCCGGATCGGCGATCCGGTCTGCTTCACCTTGATGGTCGCCATGTCGCCTTACTCCACCACGGCCGCGGCATCCGCCTCGGCGGTCTGCGCATCGGCACCGTGCGCGCGGCCCAGCAGGTCGGCGATCTTCTTGCCGCGACGCTGTGCCACCGACTTCGGCGAGGTCTGGTTGCCCAGCGCCTCGAACGTCGCACGGATCATGTTGTACGGGTTCGACGTACCGACCGACTTGGTCACCACGTCGTGCACGCCCAGGCTCTCGAAGACGGCGCGCATCGGGCCGCCCGCGATGATCCCGGTGCCCTGCGGTGCCGAGCGGACGGTGACACGGCCGGCACCGAAGTGGCCGTTGCCGTCATGGTGCAGCGTGCGGCCTTCCTTCAGCGGCACGCGCATCATCTTCTTCTTGGCAGCGGCGGTCGCCTTCGAGATCGCCTCCGGCACCTCGCGCGCCTTGCCGTGACCGAAGCCGACGCGGCCCTTGCCGTCGCCCACGACGACCAGCGCCGCGAAGCCGAAGCGCTTGCCGCCCTTCACCGTCTTCGAGACGCGGTTGATGTGGACGAGCTTCTCGATCAGCTCTTCGCCGCCGTCGTCCTGGCCACCGCGACGGTCGTCACGACGACCACCGCGGCCGTCACGGCCACCGCCACGATTGCCACCGGGGCCACCGCGACCGCCACCCGGGCCGCCGCGGCCACGGCCGCCGCGCGCACCGCGCTCGCCGCCGCCCTGGTAACCGCCCGCATTGCCGTCCTGCGGCGCCGCGGCGGCTTCGTTCTCCACAGCCTGCGGCTGCTGGTTGTTCTCGTCAGCCATGTCTTAGAACTCCAGTCCGGCTTCGCGCGCCGCCTCGGCCAGCGCCTTCACGCGGCCGTGAAACAGGAAGCCGCCACGATCGAAGACGACCTGCGTGACGCCGGCGGCCTTGGCCGCCTCTGCGACACGCTTGCCGACGGCGGCAGCCGCCTCGGCATTGGCGGTCTTGCCGTCGTGGTTGGACAGCGTCGACGCCGAAGCCACGGTGCGGCCCTGCGCGTCGTCGATGACCTGCGCATAGATGTGCTTGCCCGAACGATGCACCGACAGGCGCGGACGGGTGCCCGCACGCGCACGCAGCGCGGTACGGTTGCGGCGACGCCGCTTCTCGAAAAGCGAAAGACCCTTGGTCACTTCTTCTTCCCTTCCTTACGGAAGATATACTCGCCGTCGTACTTGATGCCCTTGCCCTTGTACGGCTCCGGCTTGCGCCAGCGGCGGACTTCGGCGGCGAGCTGACCCACGCGCTGCTTGTCGGCACCGCTGATCTCGACGGTGGTGGCGTCCGGCGTCTTCACCTCGATGCCTTCCGGCACGTCGATGTTGACGTCGTGGCTGTAGCCGAGCTGCAGCTTCAGGGTCTTGCCCTGCGCCGCGGCGCGATAGCCGACGCCGGTGATGAGCAGCTTCTTGGTGAAGCCCTCGGTCACGCCGGTGACCAGGTTCTGCACCATCGTGCGCTGCATGCCCCAGAAGGCACGGGCGCGCTTGGTGTCGTTGGCCGGCTGCACACCGATCGCGTCCGACTGGACGTCATAGGTGATCAGGTCCGACAGCGGCATCGACAGGGTGCCCTTGGGCCCCTTGACCGACAGCTCGTTGCCGTTGCGGGTCGCGGTGACGCCCGCCGGAATGGCGACCGCCTTCTTGCCGATACGGCTCATCAGAACACCTCCGCCAGCACTTCGCCGCCGACGTTCTGCTCGCGCGCTTCCGCATCGGAAAGCACGCCGCGCGGCGTCGAGACGATGGTGATGCCCAGGCCGTTCATCACGCGCGGCAGGTCCTGCGACCCGCTGTAGATGCGGCGGCCGGGCTTGGAGACGCGCGCGACATGCTTGATCGCGGGCTGGCCCTCGAAATACTTCAGCTCGATGCGCACGCCGGCGGCGGGGCCCATCTGCTCTTCGGAATAGCCACGGATGTAGCCTTCGCGCTGGAGCACGTCGAGCACGCGGACGCGCAGCTTCGACGACGGCGAAAGGACGCTGTCCTTGCGCGCGCGCTGGCCGTTGCGGATACGGGTGAGCAGGTCACCCAGGGGATCGGTCACTGCCATCTTACGTCCTTACCAGCTCGACTTGGTGAGACCCGGGATCAGGCCCTTGTTGGCCAGATCGCGCAGCATCACACGGGCAAGCCCGAACTTGCGGTAGTACGCACGCGGACGACCGGTCAGCGCGCAGCGGTTGCGGATACGCGTGGGGTTCGCGTTGCGCGGCAGCTCGGCCATCTTCAGCCGCGCGATGAGACGCTCGGTCTCATCCAGCGACTGGTCGTTGGCCTGCGCCTTCAGCTTCGCCAGCTTGGGCGCGTACTGCGCCACCAGCTTCTTGCGACGCTCGTTCTTGTTCACGGAACTCAGTTTCGCCATGGACTTAAGCTCTCTTTGTTACGCAGCCTGACGCGGCGCGTCGGCCGTCGTCTCTTCCTGCGGGAACGGGAAGCCGAACAAACGGAGCAGCTCGCGCGCCTCGTCGTCGGTCTTCGCGGTCGTGGTCACGATCACGTCCATGCCGCGCACCTTGTCGATGCGGTCATAGTTGATCTCCGGGAACACGATCTGCTCCTTGATGCCGCAGGCATAGTTGCCGCGGCCGTCGAAGCTCTTCGGGTTCAGCCCGCGAAAATCGCGGACGCGCGGGAGCGCGATGGTGATGAAGCGGTCGAGGAACTCGTACATGCGCTCGCGACGCAGCGTCACCTTGACGCCGATCGGCATGCCCTCACGCAGCTTGAACTGCGCGATCGACTTCTTCGCCTTGGTGATCACCGGCTTCTGGCCCGCGATCAGCTCCATCTCCGACGCAGCCTGGTCGACGCGCTTCTTGTCCTGCGTCGCTTCGCCCACGCCCATGTTGAGCACGATCTTCTCGATGCGCGGGATCTCCAGCGCATTCTTGTAACCGAACTTCTCGGTCATCGCCGCGACGATGCGATCGTCATAGATCGCCTTCATGCGGGGCTTGTAGGCATCAGCCATCGATCTTCTCCCCGGTCTTGACGGCGACGCGGACCTTCTTGCCGTCCTGCGTCTCGAAACGGACGCGGGTCGGCTTGCCGTCGGCGGTGACGTGCGCCACCTTCGAGATGTGCAGCGGTGCCTCGATCTTCTCGAGACCGCCCTGCGGGTTCGCCTGGCTCGGCTTGCGGTGACGGGTCGCGACGTTGACGCCACCCACGATCACCTTGCCGTCACGCGGCATCGACGCGGTCACGGTGCCGGTCTTGCCCTTGTCCTTGCCGGACAGGACGATGACCTGGTCGCCCTTCTTGATCTTCGCGGCAGCCATTACAGCACCTCCGGCGCGAGCGAGATGATCTTCATGTGCTTCTTGCCGCGCAGTTCACGCACCACCGGGCCGAAGATACGGGTGCCGATCGGCTCCTCGTTCTTGTTGACCAGCACCGCGGCGTTGCCGTCGAAACGGATCACCGAACCGTCGGCGCGACGGATGTCCTTGGCGGTACGCACGATCACCGCGCGGTGAACGTCGCCCTTCTTCACGCGGCCACGCGGCTGCGCTTCCTTGACGCTGACGACGATGATGTCGCCGACGCTGGCCGTGCGGCGCTTGGACCCGCCAAGCACCTTGATGCACTGCACCCGCTTCGCGCCGCTGTTGTCAGCGACGTCGAGATTGGATTGCATCTGGATCATCGATCCGCTTCCTTCTCGCTCATGGGGTGGATACCGACCCAACCCCGCCTATAAAAAACGACCCCCGGCGGCGGGCTTGGCCCGCGCCAGGGGGAGCAGCCCGGTAGCCGCTCCGCCGATGGAAGGCAAGCCCTCCATCCCACGTCGCCCCTCGCCCGCTCATGTGGTCTCCGGCATGCCGCCGGACCCTGCACAAAACGGTGCGAGGCACTCGGTCATCGACGCTTATGCGTCGACGTCGACCCGCTCCGGTGCCACGTGCGTGTTCACACGATCCAGCACCTTCCAGTTCTTCAGCTTCGACATCGGCGCGATCTCTTCGATGCGCACCGTCTCGCCAGCCTTGTACTCGTTCGCCTCGTCATGGGCGTGGTACTTCTTCGAACGGCGGATGATCTTGCCGTAGAGCGGGTGCTTGACCTTGCGCTCCACGTTCACGACCACCGTCTTCTCGCCCTTGTCGGAGACGATCACTCCGGTCAGCACGCGCTTCGGCATGTGCGTCGTCCTCTTACTTGGCCGCAGCCGCAGCGTTGCGCTGCGCCTGCAGGGTCTTGATGCGCGCGATGTCCTTGCGGACCTCACGCACGCGGCTCGGCTTCTCGAGCTGGCTGGTCGCCGCCTGGAAGCGCAGGTTGAACTGCTCGCGCTTCAGGTTGCCCAGGCTCTCGGAGAGCTGGTCGTCGCTCTGGCCGTTATAGTCGGTCTTGTTCGCCATCTTACTCGCCTCCCAGGTGCGAGGTGTCGCCGAGGCGCGCCACGACCTTGGTCTTGATCGGCAGCTTCATCGCGGCGCGCTCAAACGCCTCCGCGGCAAGCGCGCCTTCCACACCGTCGAGCTCGAACAGGATCCGGCCCGGCTTGACGCGCGCGGCCCAGAATTCCGGCGAACCCTTACCCGAGCCCATGCGGACTTCGGCGGGCTTGCTCGACACCGGCACGTCCGGGAACACGCGGATCCACAGACGCCCCTGGCGCTTGATGTGACGCGTGATCGCGCGGCGGGCCGCCTCGATCTGACGCGCGGTGATACGGTCCGGCTCCATCGCCTTGAGGCCATAGGAGCCGAAGTTCAGCGACGTACCGCCCTTGGCGTCGCCGTGGATACGGCCCTTGAACGCCTTGCGGAACTTGGTGCGCTTCGGTTGCAGCATGTCCGTTAATCCTTAGCGGCGGTCGTCGCGCGCCGGGCGCACGCCGGAGGTCTGGGCCTCCATCATGAGACGATCGGTGGCGAACGGGTCGTGACCGAGGATCTCACCCTTGAACACCCACACCTTCACGCCGCACACGCCATACGCGGTGTGCGCTTCGGCATGGGCGTAGTCGATGTTGGCGCGCAGCGTGTGCAGCGGCACGCGGCCCTCGCGATAGCTCTCCGAACGCGCGATTTCCGCGCCGCCCAGACGGCCACCGCAATAGACCTTGATGCCGTCGGCGCCGAGCCGCATCGCGGACTGCACCGCGCGCTTCATGGCGCGGCGGAACGCGATACGACGCTCCAGCTGGTCGGCGATGCCCTGTGCGATCAGCTTGGCATCGACTTCCGGCTTGCGGATCTCGACGATGTTCAGCGACACGTCCGAGCTGGTCATCGCGCCGAGCGTCTTGCGCAGCTTCTCGATGTCCGAGCCCTTCTTGCCGATGATGACACCGGGGCGGGCCGCGAAGATCGAGATTCGGCACAGCTTGGCCGGACGGTCGATCACCACCTTGGAGATCGCCGCCTGCGGCAGCGTCTTCAGGATGTACTGGCGGATCTTCAGATCCTCCAGCAGCAGCTTCTTGTAATCCGCGCCCTCGGCGAACCAGCGGCTGTCCCAGGTGCGGTTGATCTGCAGGCGCAGACCGATCGGGTTGCTCTTGTGACCCATTAGGCTTCTTCCTGCTCGCGCACGACGATCCGCAGCCGCGAGAACGGCTTCAGGATGCGGGTGGACTTGCCGCGGCCGCGCGTGGCGAACCGCTTCATGGTGATCGACTTGCCGACCGACGCCTCGGCGACGACCAGTGCGTCGACGTCGAGGTTGTGGTTGTTCTCGGCGTTGGCGATGGCCGAGGCCAGCACCTTGCGCGCATCAACCGCCATCGACTTCTTCGAGAAGGCGAGGATGTTCATCGCGTCGGCGGCCGAGCGGCCACGGATCAGCGCGGCGACCAGGCCCAGCTTCTGCGCCGAACCACGGATCTGCGTGCCGACCGAGAGGGCTTCCTTCTCGCCGACCTTGCGGGGGGATGCAGGCTTGCTCATCAGCGCTTGCCCTTCTTGTCAGCCGCGTGACCCGGGAAATAGCGGGTCGGCGCGAATTCGCCGAGCTTCATGCCGACCATGTCCTCGTTCACCGTCACCGGCACGAACTTGCGGCCGTTATAGACGGTGAAGGTCAGGCCGATGAACTGCGGCAGGATGGTGGAGCGACGCGACCAGGTCTTGATCGGCGCGCGGCCGCCCGAATCCTGTGCGACTTCGGCCTTCTTGAGCAGGCTCAGTTCGACGAACGGGCCCTTCCAGACGGAGCGCGCCATTACTTCTTCCTCGCGTGACGGCTACGGATGATCATCTTGTCCGTCGCCTTGTTGTGGCGCGTGCGCGCACCCTTGGTCGGCTTGCCCCACGGCGTCACCGGATGGCGACCGCCCGAGGTCCGGCCTTCACCACCGCCGTGCGGGTGGTCGACCGGGTTCTTCGCCACGCCGCGCGTCAGCGGGCGCGAGCCCAGCCAGCGCGAACGACCGGCCTTGCCGAGGTTCTGGTTCTGGTTGTCCGGGTTGGACACCGCACCGACCGTCGCCATGCAGTCGCCGTGGATGTAGCGCTGCTCGCCCGAGTTCAGGCGGACGATGACCATGCCGCGGTCACGACCGACGACCTGGACGTAGGTGCCCGCCGAACGCGCGATCTGACCGCCCTTGCCGGGCTTCATCTCGACGTTGTGGACGATGGTGCCGACCGGCATCTGGCCCAGCTCCATCGCGTTGCCCGGCTTCACGTCGGTCTTCTTGCCTGCGACGACCTTGTCGCCGACGGCCAGACGCTGCGGCGCGATGATATACGCCTGCTCGCCGTCCGGATAGGAGACCAGCGCGATGAACGCGGTGCGGTTGGGATCATATTCCAGCCGCTCGACGGTGCCGTCGACGTCCCACTTCCGACGCTTGAAGTCGATGAAGCGGTAGCGCTGCTTGTGGCCGCCCGCGATGCCGCGCGAGGTCACGTGGCCCTTGTTGTTGCGGCCGCCGGTCTTGCGCTTGCCTTCGGTCAGCGCCTTGACGGGCTTGCCCTTCCACAGCGACGACTTGTCGACGAGGATCAGGCCGCGCTGCGCCGGCGAGGTCGGGTTATAATGCTTGAGTGCCATCTTACTTGGCCCCCTCGGTGACGTCGATCGACTGCCCCTCGCGGAGCGTCACGATCGCCTTCTTCATGTCGGAGCGACGGTAGGGCGCACCCTTCCAGCGCTTGGTCTTGCCCTTCTGGACGATCGTGTTCACGCCGACGACGCTGACGTCGAACAGCGCTTCCACGGCCGCCTTGATCTCGGGCTTGGTCGCCTTGTTGGCGACCTTGAAGACCACCGCGTTCTGCTCGGAGAGCAGGGTCGCCTTCTCGGTGATGTGCGGCGCGACAATCACGTCATAATGACGGTTGTCGATCGCCTTTGCCGGCTTAGCCATTGAAGCGCGCCTCCAGCTTCTCGACCGCCGCGCGCGTCAGCACCAGCGTGTCAGCCTTGATGATGTCGTAGACGTTGGCGCCCACGGCGGGGAGCAGGTCCACACCCGGAAGGTTGCGACCGGCGCGGAAGCCTTCGCCCGCCTCGCCGTCGATCACCAGCGTCCGCTTGCCCGTGTTGAGCCCCGCGAAATGGCCCTTCAGCTCCTTGGTCTTGGCGACCTCGAAACCTTCCAGGACGATCAGCGAACCCGCCTTGGCGTGGCTGCTGAGCGCCATCTTCAGACCCAGTGCACGGATCTTCTTGTTCAGGCCCGGATTGAAATCGCGGACGCGGGCGCCGTGCGCCTTACCACCGCCGATGAACACCGGAGCGCGACGATCGCCGTGACGGGCGACGCCGCCGCCCTTCTGACGACCGAGCTTCTTGCCCGACCGTGCGACATCCGAACGCTCGCGGGTGCCGCGCGCGGTGGCGCGACGCTTCTCGAGCTGCCAGGTCACGACGCGGTGCAGGATGTCGGCGCGCGGATCGAGGCCGAAGACCTCGTCGTTGAGCTCGACTTCGCCCGTATCGGTGCCGGCGAAGGAAGAAATCTTGACCTTCACTTCTTAGCCCTCCTGGCTCTCGGCAGCTGCCGGAGCAGGGTCTGCGGAAACATTGTTGTTGGCCGCCTTGATCGACGCCGGGAACGGCGCACCTTCATGACGGGCCTGCTTGACGGCGTCCTTGACGAACAGCCAGCCGCCCTTGGAGCCGGGGACCGAACCCTTCACGAAGATCAGCCCGCGCTCGACGTCGGTGCCGACGATCTCGAGGTTCTGCTGCGTGCGGTTCTTGTCGCCCATGTGGCCGGCCATCTTCTTGTTCTTGAAGACGCGGCCCGGATCCTGACGGTTACCCGTCGAACCATGCGAACGGTGGCTGACCGACACGCCGTGCGTGGCGCGCAGACCGCCGAAGTTCCAGCGCTTCATCGCGCCGGCGAAGCCCTTGCCCTGCGTGCGACCCTGGATGTCGACCAGCTGGCCGGCGACATAGTGATCGGCCGACAGTTCGGCCCCGACGTCGAGGAGGTTCTCTTCGCTCACGCGGAATTCGTGGACGATCGCCTTCGGCTCGACCTCGGCCTTGCCGAAGTGGCCGCGCTGCGGCTTGGCAACGTTCTTGGCCTTGGCGACACCTGCACCAAGCTGGACGGCGGTGTAGCCGTCCCGGTCATTTTCGCGACGGGCGATGACCTGAAGCGCCTCGATCTGCAGGACGGTGACCGGCACGTGGCGGCCGTCGTCCTGGAACAGGCGGGTCATCCCTATTTTCTTCGCGATCACGCCAGTACGCATGATCCCTTGCTCCTTGACAGAGGCACCCTGAAGCCCATCCCCAGGGTGCTTGCGACCCGTGGCTTGCGCCGCGGATCAGTCCGGCCCGGAATAGCGAAGCGTGCCCCCGTCCCGGGCTGGGCGCTCTCCACGAAGGAAGAGCAGACGGGAGACGCTGGACCCGGCCACCCGAGGGCGACCGGCGGTATCTCATGGTCGTCGGAGCGTCCGCTCAGGCGGTGCGCTCGTCCGTTTCGTGCGATACGCCACGAAACGACAAACCCGCGGGACTCACGTCAACCGCGGGAGCCGGCCGGTTACGCCAGCTTGATCTCGACGTCAACACCGGCGGCCAGATCGAGCTTCATCAGCGCGTCGACGGTCTGCGGGGTCGGCTGCACGATGTCGAGCATCCGCTTGTAGGTGCGGACCTCGAACTGCTCACGCGACTTCTTGTCGATGTGCGGCCCACGGTTGACCGTGAACTTCTCGATGCGGGTCGGGAGCGGAATGGGACCACGGATGAGCGCGCCGGTGCGGCGCGCGGTGTCGGCGATATCGCCGGTCGCCTGATCGAGCACGCGATGATCGAACGCCTTCAGGCGGATGCGGATGTTGCTGTCCATAGTCCCTACCAATGCGAAAGAGCGGGGTACCTGCCCTGCCCGCCTGCCGGATCACCCGGCGCGACGAATCGGGAGCACCTCTTGCTGTTCTCGAACGAAAACCGAAGCGGCGGCATTAGTGCCGCCCTCATAAAAAGGCAACCGCCCGACGCACCTTTCGGCGCGCCGGGCGGGACCTTTGCGACGAGCCGCGCGACGCGGCCCGACGTCCTTACTTGGTGATGCCGCTCACGACACCCGCGCCGACGGTCCGGCCACCCTCACGGATGGTGAAACGCTGGCCGACGTCCATCGCGATCGGGGCGATCAGCTTGATGCCCAGCGCGACGTTGTCGCCCGGCATGACCATCTCGGTGCCCTCGGGCAGCTCGACGGTGCCGGTCACGTCGGTCGTGCGGAAGTAGAACTGCGGACGATAGTTGGCGAAGAACGGCGTGTGACGGCCACCTTCGTCCTTCGACAGCACGTACACTTCCGACGAGAAGTCGGTGTGCGGCTTGATCGAGCCCGGCTTGCAGAGCACCTGGCCACGCTCGACTTCGTCACGAGCGACGCCACGGATCAGCGCGCCGACGTTGTCGCCCGCCTGGCCCTGGTCGAGCAGCTTGCGGAACATCTCGACGCCGGTGACGGTGGTCTTGCGGACTTCCGGGTGGATGCCGACGATCTCGACTTCCTCACCGACCTTGATGATGCCGGTCTCGACGCGGCCGGTGACGACCGTACCACGACCCGAGATCGAGAACACGTCTTCGATCGGCATCATGAACGGCTTGTCCAGCGGACGCTCCGGCTGCGGGATGTACTCGTCGACCGCCTTCATCAGCTCGAGCACCGCATCCGGGCCCAGCTTCTGGTTCGAACCCGACAGCGCGCAGGTCGCCGAACCCTTGATGATCGGAATGTCGTCGCCCGGGAACTCGTACGAGCTGAGCAGCTCGCGGACTTCCAGCTCGACCAGCTCGAGGATTTCCTCGTCGTCGACCAGATCGACCTTGTTCATGAACACGACCATCGCCGGCACGCCGACCTGACGGGCGAGCAGGATGTGCTCGCGGGTCTGCGGCATCGGGCCGTCGGTGGCCGACACGACCAGGATCGCGCCGTCCATCTGCGCCGCGCCGGTGATCATGTTCTTCACATAGTCGGCGTGGCCCGGGCAGTCGACGTGCGCATAGTGGCGGTTCGCCGTCTCATACTCGACGTGCGCGGTCGAGATGGTGATGCCGCGCTCACGCTCTTCCGGCGCCTTGTCGATGTTCGCGAAGTCGACCGCGGCGTTGCCCGCGACGTTCTCCGCCAGCACCTTGGTGATCGCTGCGGTCAGCGAGGTCTTGCCATGGTCGACGTGACCGATGGTGCCGATGTTCAGGTGCGGCTTGGTCCGCTCAAACTTAGCCTTGGCCATTGTTTCCCTACCTTCTGGATTTCACATGCAAGCCGCACGAGGACTCGCGTGAAGGCGGCCCCATAGCGGCTGTTTAACCGTTGTGCAAACCCCTGCCCTGCTCTGGCGAGCCGACGCAGGACTTAATCCTGCGCCGTCGGACGGGATCGGCGGGGCCGACCGGCCGGCCGGCCCTGCGGCGTCTCGGGAGCAGGTTGCCCTGCTCCCGTGCGCCTTAGGCGAGCTTCGCCTTCACCTCATCCGCAACATTCTGCGGCACTTCGTCATAGTGCGAGAACTGCATCGAGTAGCTGGCGCGGCCCTGCGTGAACGAACGCAGCGAGTTCACGTAGCCGAACATGTTCGCCAGCGGGACCATCGCGGTCACCGCCTGCGCGTTGCCGCGCGTGTCGGTGCCCTGGATCTGGCCACGACGCGAGTTCATGTCGCCGATGACGTCGCCCAGATAATCCTCCGGGGTGACGACCTCGACCTTCATCACCGGCTCGAGCAGCGTGATGCCGGCCTTCTGCGCGCCTTCGCGCATCGCGCCGCGCGCGGTGATTTCGAACGCCAGCGCCGACGAGTCGACGTCGTGATACGCACCGTCATACAGCGTGATCTCGAAGTCGATGATCGGGAAGCCGACCAGCGAGCCCGTAGCCGCCGTCTCGCGGAAGCCCTTTTCGATCGCCGGGATGTATTCGCGCGGAATGTTGCCGCCCTTGATCTCGTCCTTGAAGATGATGCCCGCGCCGCGCTCGCCCGGCGTCAGCTTCACCTTCACGCGACCGAACTGGCCGGTGCCGCCCGACTGCTTCTTGTGGGTGTAGTCGATGTCGACCGGCTTCTTGAGGTATTCGCGATACGCCACCTGCGGCGCGCCGACGTTCGCCTCGACCTTGAACTCGCGCTTCATACGGTCGACGAGAATCTCGAGGTGGAGTTCGCCCATCCCCTTGATGATCGTCTGGCCCGATTCGTGATCGGTTGACACGCGGAACGAGGGGTCCTCGGCGGCCAGGCGGTTGAGCGCGATGCCCATCTTTTCCTGGTCGGCCTTGGTCTTCGGCTCCACCGACAGCTCGATCACCGGCTCCGGGAATTCCATGCGCTCGAGGATGATCGGGTGCGCGGGATCGCAGAGCGTGTCGCCGGTCGTCGTCTCCTTGAGACCCGCGATCGCGACGATGTCGCCCGCACGCGCCTCTTCGATGTCCTCACGCGAGTTCGCGTGCATGAGGAGCATACGGCCGATCTTTTCCTTCTTGTCCTTCACCGAGTTCAGGTAGCCGCCCTTGGTCAGGACGCCCGAATAGATGCGCGCGAAGGTCAGCGAGCCGACGAACGGGTCGTTCATGATCTTGAACGCCAGCGCCGAGAACGGCGCCTCGTCCGACGACGGACGCTCGTCCGGGGTCTCGCCGTCGAGCTTGACGCCCTTGATCGCCGGCACGTCGAGCGGGCTCGGCAGGAAGTCGACGACGGCGTCGAGCAGCGGCTGCACGCCCTTGTTCTTGAACGCCGAGCCGCAAACGACCGGCACGAACGACATGTTCAGCGTGCCCTTGCGGATCAGCTTCTTCAGCGTGGCGGTGTCGGGCTCGTTGCCCTCCAGATACGCTTCCATCGCCTCGTCGTCCTGCTCGACGGCGAGTTCGATCAGGTCGTTGCGATACTTCGCCGCCTTCTCGACCATGTCGTCGGGGATCGGCTGATATTCGAACTTCGCGCCCAGCGACTCTTCGAGCCAGATGATCGCGCGGTTCTCGACCAGGTCGACCAGACCCTTGAACCCGCCTTCGATGCCGATCGGGAGATACAGCACCGCCGGCTTCGCGCCGAGACGCTCGATGATCGAGTTGACGCAGAAGTAGAAATCGGCGCCGGTGCGGTCGAGCTTGTTGACGAAGCACATGCGCGGCACGCCGTACTTGTCGGCCTGACGCCACACGGTTTCCGACTGCGGCTCCACGCCGGCGACGCCGTCGAAGCACGCGACCGCGCCGTCGAGCACACGCAGCGAACGCTCGACTTCGATCGTGAAGTCGACGTGGCCGGGGGTATCGATGATGTTGATGAGGTGCTCGGGGCCCTTGCCCTCTTCGGCCTTCCACTTGCAGGTGGTGGCAGCCGACGTGATCGTGATCCCGCGCTCCTGCTCCTGCTCCATCCAGTCCATCGTGGCGGTGCCCTCATGGACTTCGCCGATCTTGTAGGACTTGCCGGTGTAGTAAAGAATACGCTCGGTCGTCGTCGTCTTGCCGGCGTCGATGTGCGCCATGATGCCGATATTACGGTAGAGTTCGAGCGGATGGCTGCGGGCCATGATCGGGCTTCCTTAGCGATGTGGGGAGCGCAGCGTGTCGCCGGCTCCCCACGATATAGGTCAGATTTGAGACGCTTCCAAGACAGGCCGCGTCCGCATCGCCGGTGTTACCAGCGGTAGTGCGAGAAGGCGCGGTTCGCTTCCGCCATGCGGTGCGTGTCCTCGCGCTTCTTCACCGCGTTGCCGCGGTTGTTCGACGCATCGAGCAGTTCGCCCGACAGCCGCGCCGACATCGTGTTCTCGCTGCGCGCACGCGCGGCCGAGATCAGCCAGCGGATCGCGAGCGCCTGGGCACGCTCCGGACGGACTTCGACCGGAACCTGATAGGTCGCACCGCCGACGCGGCGGCTGCGGACTTCGATGCCCGGCTTGATGTTGTTCAGCGCGTCATGGAACACGCCGATCGGCTCGCGCTTCGCGCGGGTCTCGACGGTGTTGAGCGCCGAATAGACGATGCCTTCCGCGACGGACTTCTTGCCGTCCAGCATCACCGAATTCATGAACTTGGAGAGAACCTCATCCCCGTACACGGGATCAGGCAGGATTTCCCGCTTCTCGGGACGACGACGACGCGCCATGGTCTGTTACCTTTCAATCAGCTGGTGAGAATACGGGAGCGGCTTACTTCGGCCGCTTCGCACCGTACTTCGACCGCGACTGCTTGCGGTCCTTGACGCCCTGCGTGTCGAGCACGCCGCGCAGCACATGGTAGCGCACACCGGGAAGGTCGCGCACACGGCCGCCGCGGATCAGCACCACCGAGTGCTCCTGCAGGTTGTGGCCTTCACCCGGAATGTAGCTGATGACTTCGCGCTGGTTGGTCAGGCGAACCTTGGCCACCTTGCGCAACGCCGAGTTCGGCTTCTTCGGGGTCGTGGTATAGACACGGGTGCAGACGCCGCGCTTCTGCGGGTTCTGCTCCATCGCAGGGACCTTGCTCTTGGCCTTCTGCGGGTCGCGGCCCTTGCGGACCAGCTGGTTGATCGTCGGCATTGAAGCCTTCACCTTTCCGATAGGTTACTTTGCTGGAGCCCTAAAACACAGACTTGGAATACGAAAAGGGACCGCGGCGCCGCCGCTTGGGCGGCGACCGGATGGCCCTTGATGCATCCAGCAATGTTCAAGCTGCCCGGCGGAGTCGCCTCCTCCCGGACCGGCGCGCTATACGCACGCTCGCCCCGTCGGTCAATCGCCACGCTGCGTAGCATCGGCGCTTGCCGCCGCCGCGCAACCGTTTACGAGGCGCCTGAGCTTACATGGGTTAGCAGGACACGCGATGCCGAATGTCATGGCGCGGGCGCGCGCCTTTCGCGATCGCGATTTCGCCGCACTATTGGTCGGCGCCACGCTGCTCTATGTCGCGTGCGTGCCGTTCATGAACGGCGACATCCGCAATTACCTGATCCCGTGGATGCAATATCTGCTCGATCACGGGCGGTTCGCGGCGTTGGGCGACGATTTCTCCGAATATGCGCCGCCGTACCTCTACCTGCTGGCGCTGGGGAGCTGGACCGCGCCGGTGATCGGCGTGGTGCCCGCGATCAAACTGGTGTCGGTCGGCGGCACGATTTTGCTGGCGGTGACGATGTACGCGCTGCTGGCGACCCGCCTCACCCGCCGTCAGGCGCTGTCGGGCGGCGCGCTGACCTTGATCGCGCCGACCGTCGTCGCGAACGGCCCGGTCTGGGGCCAGTGCGACGCGCTTTATACCTGTTGCGCGATCCTGGCGGTCGCGGCCTTCATCCGCCAGCGTCCGGCGCTGGCGATGGCCGCGGTCGGCGCGGCGCTGTCGTTCAAGCTGCAAGGAGTGTTCATCGCGCCGCTGGTGCTCGCCATGCTGCTGGCTGGACGCGCGCGCTGGTGGATGCTGGCGATCATCCCGACGGTCTATGCCGCCGCGATGCTGCCCGCCTGGTTGGCCGGACGCCCGGCGATCGACCTCGCGCTGCTCTACCTTGGACAGGGACAGCATTATCACGACCTGGCGCGCTCGGTACCGAATATCTGGCAGATCCTGCGCGCTCTGGTCACCATTCCCTACCCGATCGGCGTCGCGATCGGCCTGATCGCTGCCGCCAGTGCGACGATCGTCGTGGCGTGGCGGACGCGGCACCATCTGATGCAGCCCGAGGATGTCGTGCTGGTCGCACTGCTCGGCGCGATCGTGGTGCCGTACCTGCTGCCCAAGATGCACAATCGCTATTTCTTCATGGCCGACCTGCTGGCCGGGGCCTATGTGTTCATGCGACCGACGCCGCGCGCCTTCTGGATCGTGCGGCTGGTGACGATCGGCTCGCTGCTATCCTATGCCACCTTCCTGCTTCACCTCACCGGCGGCGCGTTCGTGGGCGCCTTCGCGATGACCGCCGGTCTGGTGCTGACGTGGCGCGAGGTGCGCGAGCGGCTTCCCTATGGCCGGCCGCTCGCGCCCCTCGCCGAGGCGGCTCATTTCAAGGGATCGTGCCCCCAGTTCATCAAGGAATAGCGCCAGTCGGACTGTTCCTTGTCCTTCGCCGGCCCGCCCTGCGCGAGATGGCGGTGAACATAGCCGACCACCTTCTTCATATGCGCATAATCATCGTCGGTCAGATCGGCCTTCTTCTTGCGCTTGATCGCGACGATCCGCCGGCCCGATTCGTGACCGACGCCCTCGCCCGAGCCCTTGCCGTCGTCGCCCTTCCAGCCGACACGCTTGCTGTCGTCGCTGTCAAGGAATTTCTCCAGCTCGGCGGGCGCCATGTTGACCGCCTCGGCGAAGTCTTTCGCAATCGTGTCGTGATCGTCGGCCATCTGCTTCTCCTCGGACGAGGAAAAGCGCCGACGACCCGAACGGTTCAATCGCGCAGCCGGGTGGTTAGAAAGGCGATCAGCGCATCGACGCGCGCCGGGCGCAAGGCACTCGGCGGGGTAAGCAGGTGCAGCCCGATCGGCGCCGGCGCCCAGTCGTGCAGGATCTCGACCACCCGCCCAGCCGCCAGCGCCTCGCCGACGATGAAGCCCGGCAGCCGCGCGATGCCGAGGCCCGCCTCCAGGGCCGGGACCAACGCGTCACCACTGTTCGCCGCCAGCGGGCCCGCCGCGCGCACCGACACCTCTGCGCCCTCGGGCCCACGAAACCGCCATGGTCCGGTGATGTTGGTGTAGCCGAGCAGGCGGTGCTCTCCCAATTGTGCCGCATGGGTCGGCGTACCGTGCGCCGCCAGATACGAGGGAGCGGCGACCAGATGCGCCGCGATCGAGCACAGCCGCCGCGCGCGTAAGGAGCTGTCGGGCAGATCGGCGATCCGCAGGGCGACGTCGAACCCCTCCGCGACGATATCGACCCGCGCATCGGAGAGGTGCAGTTCGATCTCGATCTGCGGATGCTCGTGGAGGAAGTCGGCGAGCAGCGGCGCGACATTCTTGACCCCGAAGGTCATCGGCGCGGCCAAGCGCACCCGCCCGCTCGGCATGCTCGCGCCGATCCGCGCCGCTTCCTCGGCGGCCTGCGCCTCGGCGACGATCCGCGCGGCATGGTCGGCGAGCGGCGCGCCGGCCTCGGTCAACGCCAGCCGCCGTGAGGTGCGATGGAACAGCGACACCCCCAGATGCGCTTCCAGCCGCGACACCGCTTTGGACACCGTCGCCTTGCTCAACCCGATCGCATCCGCCGCACCGCTGAACGACCGGTGCTCGGCCACGGCGGCGAAGATCGCCCAAGCCTCGAAATCGGGGAGCCTCATGGCCGGTCTTTTACGCGGCGAAACGATCCGTTTCAATCGTTTCTGTTTTGGGGAGCCTCATGCCTCCCTAGCTTGGCGGCAACGAAACGGAGGTTGATCATGACCGACACCGCCACCCTGACCCGCCCCGCCGGTATCGAGCGGCGCGGCTTCGAGACGCTGGGCCACGCCAACCATGGCTGGCTCGATGCGCGCCACCATTTCTCGTTCGCCAATTACCATGATCCGGCACGGATGAGCTGGGGGGCGATCCGCGTCTGGAACGACGACACGATCGCGCCGAACAGCGGCTTCCCCCCGCATCCGCACCGCGACATGGAGATCATCACCTATGTCCGCAGCGGCGCGATCACGCATCAGGACTCGCTGGGCAACACCGGCCGCACCGAGGCCGGCGACGTGCAGGTGATGAGCGCCGGATCGGGTGTCCGCCACGCCGAATACAATCTCGAGAACGAGCCGACGACGCTGTTCCAGATCTGGATCGAGCCGACCCGCAGCGGCGGCGCGCCGAGCTGGGGCGCCAAGCCCTTCCCGAAGGGCGACCGCAGCGGCCGGTTCGTGACGCTGGCGAGCGGGTTCGAGGCGGACGTGACCGGGCCGGGTGCGGCGCTGCCGATCCGTGCCGAGGCGCGCGTGCTGGCGGCGACGTTGGCGGCGGGCGAGACGCTGACCCACGACATCGGCGCGGGCCGCCACGCCTATCTGGTCCCCGCGACCGGCGCGATCGAGATCGACGGCGCGCGCTTTGCCGCGCGCGACGGCGTCGCGATCACCGGCGGCCGAACCATCACCATCACCGCGATCGACGAGGCCGAACTGGTGCTCGTCGACGCCAACTGACGTTACTGAAAGGAGCTGACGACCATGACCAAGGTGCTCGTGCTTTACTATTCGTCCTACGGCCATATCGAGAAGATGGCCGATGCCATCGCCGAGGGTGCGCGCAGCAGCGGCGCGGAGGTCGACATCCGCCGCGTCGCAGAGACCGCGCCTGCCGAGATCGTCAAGGCGGCCGGCTTCAAGACCGATACCGCGCATCCCGAGATAGAAGGTCCGGACGCGCTGGCGAACTATGACGCGATCGTCGTCGGCGCGCCGACCCGCTACGGCCGGATGCCCAGCCAGATGGCGGCGTTCTGGGACACGACCGGCGGGCTGTGGATGAAGGGCGCGCTGGTCGGCAAGGTCGGCGGCGCGTTCACCTCGACCGCCAGCCAGCATGGCGGCCAGGAAACGACCCTGTTCTCGATCCTGACCAACCTGCTCCACCATGGCATGACGATCGTCGGGCTCGACTATGGCTTCCAGGGTCAGATGGGCGTCGACGAGGTCAAGGGCGGCACGCCGTACGGTGCGAGCACGCTGGCGGACGGCGACGGCAGCCGCCAGCCCTCGCAGGTCGAGCTGGACGGCGCGCGCTATCAGGGCAAGCGCATCGCCGAGACCGCCGCGAAGCTGACGGCATAAAGAGCCCTCACTGTCGTCCCGGGCTCGACCCGGGACCCCGCTTCTTCCTTTCGTCTCTGACAAGAAAAGCGGGGTCCCGGATCAAGTCCGGGACGACCTGATTACTCTTACCGCTTCTTCGCGCGCACCACCTTGCACTTGCCCTTGCGGCATTCGGGCGGCGCGACCGGTCCCATGTACACCGGCGGGGGCGCCACCTGCGCGATCACGACCGGATCGCGCGGGACCGCCGGCTCGGCCGGATACCGCACCCGCGCCGCCGCGAACAACGCCCGTGCCCGCGCCGCGCCCGGCGTGGTCGCGTGCGCCCCGACCCAGCGCCAGTGCCACGGCTCCCATTTCACACGCTGGCGATTGCCCGCCGGGAACGACATCTCGAATCCGTAGCGCGCCGCATTCTTCACGAGCCAGCGGAACGCCGGTGTCGCGGCGACGCACGCCTCGGCATCCGGGCAATCGTTGCGGCGCGGGCGGAACGCGAAGTCGAGCGCGAAGCCGGTCGCATGTTCGCTATGCCCCGGCGGCGCCACCGACAGCGCGCGCTGTGCGGCATCGGTCTGCCCCTCGCGACAGAACACCGCTTCCTGATAAGTGATCGAACGGTGGCACGACAGCGCGAGCACCTGCCCGCCCGCCGCCGGATCGCGCGCCGCCGCCTCGATCAGCCGTTGCAAATCGGGGAGCACCTCGCGCCGCAGCACGCACGGGTTGACCGTCAGCGCGCCCGGCACCGCCGCCAAAGTATCGGGCGCGGCGTCGCCATAAGGCAGATGCCCCATCACGCGATTGTCCGCCGCGGTCGGCACACGGCGGCCATCGCACAGTTGCGCCTGAACGGGCGTAGCGGCGAGCGCGGTCAGCGCGGCGAGGATCGTCGGGAGTCGCACCGCGCCCTCTGGCCATGCCGCGCGCCAACTGGCAAGAGCCGCGCCATGTTGGGTCAGCATGTTCTTTTCCTCGATGGCGAGGCGTTGGTGATCGACAAGCCCGCCGGGCTGCCGGTCGATCCGCCGCGTGCCGGGGGCCTCAGCCTCGAAAATCACCTGTCGTCGCTCACCTTCGGATTTCGGCGCTGGCCGGTCGCGGTGCACCGGCTCGACCGCGACACCAGCGGCTGCCTGCTCCTGTCGCGCAACCCCAAGGCGCACGCCCGTATCCAACAGGCGTTCGAGCGCGGCGAGGTCTCCAAACGCTATGTCGCGATCCTCGACGGCGTCCCCGCGGGTGAAGCCGGCACGATCGACCTGCCGCTCGGCAAGGTGTCGACCGCCGAGGCGGGCTGGCGGATGACGCGTGACCCGCGTGGCAAGGCGGCGCGTACCGATTGGCGACTGCTCGCGACGCACGAGGGCCGCGCGCTGGTCGAGTTCCGCCCTGCGACGGGGCGCACGCACCAGATCCGCGTCCACGCGCTGGAGGGACTCGGCGCACCGGTCACCGGCGACCCGGTCTATGGCACCGGGCATGACGGCGGCATGATGCTCCACGCGATCGCGTTGACCTTGCCGCGTCCCGGCAAGCCCGATGTCGCAGCGGAAGCACCGTGGCCGGCGCGCTTCTCGGCCCTCGGGTTCACGGCCGGCTGAAACGTACCGGGCGTCGGTGCCGCCCCTACATCGATGTCCGATACCGCAGGCGTGCGACGCGCCGGACGACGCGTGCCTCTATGCGATGCCTTATCGGTCGATGCCATGCCTGCCATAAGACAGACAAGCTACCGCAAGCCGTTACACGACGCCCTCGTAAGTGTCGTTACACTTGTCACCTTGCGCCTTTGTCTCAAATCGGGATGGTCACCAAGTAGTGTAAGAAAATACGCCTTCGCTCACATTTAATCTAAGGTTAATTGTGACTTAACAGATCGCAACACCTGCGACATGGGAGGGCAACAATGAAAACGACATCAAAGCTTGTGCTGGGCGTTTTGGCACTTGGCGCTTCGGCTTCAATCGCTCAGGCGCAAACAACCGTCTACAAGGGCTATGATGCCAGCAATGGTACGGGCGTCGCCGTTCGCACCAATGCTGACGCCGCAAGCGCACAGTTCCAGTCGGCACTGGCGGGCACGAGCACCGAAAGCTTCGAAAGTTTCGGTAGCGGCACCGGTGCGCCGCTCTCACTTAGCTTCGCCGGTAGTGCCGGCGCGCTGACCGCGAACCTCACCGGCGCCGGTTCCGTATCGAGCAGCCCGACCAACAATGCCTTCTATGACCGTTTCGCCACGGACGGCACCAAATATTACGAGGTCGACTCGAACGATTTCAAGATCACCTTCGGAACGCCGGTCGCCGCCTTCGGCTTCTACGCCACCGACATCGAAAGCGATGTTCAGCTGATCCTGGGTCTGGCGTCGGGCGGGACCCAGACGTACGGCTTCGCCTCGCTCTTTCCGGACGTGGACTACAGCCGCATCTTCGCGTCGCCGACGGCTTCGGTCAACTTCCTCGGCTTCATCAATACGACCGATCTGTTCACCAGCGTGACCTTCGGCCAGGGCCCCAACTCCGGCGGCGATGTGCTGGGTTTCGACCAGATGACGATCGGTGACGCTCGTCAGGTGGTGAACCCGCCTGCCGGCGCGGTTCCCGAGCCCGCGACCTGGGCGATGATGATGCTTGGCTTTGGCGTGGTCGGCTTCGCCATGCGTCGCAAGGCGAAGGTCAACACGCGGGTCCGCTTCGCCTGACCCAGCGCCCTTGGGGCCGATTGAAGGGCTGCCGATCATGAGATCGGCAGCCCTTTGCGTTCGGATGGCCGGCCGCGTTCCACAACCGTTCGTCGCTCAGCCCTGTCGCTAATCGAACGCCGGCTTCTTCCGCCCTGATTTCACCGCCGATCGCCCCTTCTTCGCATCCACCCGCCGCACCTGCGACGCGCGTGTCGGCTTGGTCGCGCGGCGCTTGGCCTGCACCACCGTCGCCTCGCGAACCAGCGCCAGCAGCCGTTCGCGCACCTCGGCGCGATTCATATGCTGCGAGCGGGAGCCTTCGCTGCGCAGCGTCAGCACGCCGTCGCGCGTCATTCGCGTGCCCGCCAGTTCCGCCAGCCGCAGCTTCACCCGCTCGGGCAGATCGGAGCGCGCGACATCGTACCGCAGCAGCACCGCCGAATCGGTGGTGTTGACATGCTGCCCGCCGGCGCCACCCGAACGGGTGAAGCTCTCCTCGATCAAATCGGTATCGATGCTGATCGAACGGGTGACGGGGACGCGGGCCATGCACGCTCCATAAATGCGAAGATCCGGCCGCACCATCGGTGCGACCGGATCTCCTGGTCATCGCTGGGGCGGATCAGGCCGCCGGAACGTCGACCAGTCGCGGATGCGCCTTCCAGTCGAAGTTCGGGTCAGCGCGCAACTGCTTGCCGTTGCCCAGATCACCGCCGTTGCAGCTCAGCAGCTTGTTGATGCAATTGGCGAACCAGGTCTTCATGACATCGTCGTCCCACGCACCCATCCAGTCGGCATGGAAGGTCGAGCCCGGACGCTTCGGCGCCATCCCCGGCATGTTGTCGGAAGCCAGCGACCAGGTCGACATGCCCGGCGTCCACTCGCCCGACCGGTCCAGATCTTCGTCGACCGCGTACCATGCGGCCAGCGAGAACATCGGGATCAGATAGGGAAGGTTCTCGGGGCAACGCTGTTGGCCCATGTTGTTCCACTGCGGATAGCCGACATGGCTGCGGTGATCGGCGCTGTTCAGGTTCTTGCCGTCCCAGCACGTCGGCGACGCGATCATCGCACCGATGTGATTGCCGACCGGGCAGTTCTTCGCCGCCGTCACCAGATCAGGGTAATGGCCGCCGGTGCCGGTAGGACCGTCACAATTGAAGTAGAAGCCTTCGCCCTTCTCGGTCGCCATGTTGTAGCCGAAGATGTAGCGCATCCCGCGCGGCAGCGCGACGCACGCCTTGCCCATCTTCTGACACTCGGGGTCGGTCTCGGGCAGCGACTTGTAATAGATCACCACGTAATCGGGACGCACGACCTTGCCCTTGCCGTTGAGCATCGCCGGGATCCAGTAGGCCGAGCGGTTCAACTTGTTCGCGCAGGTGCTTTCGCCCGAAGTACGCAGGCTGGCGTACGTCGAATAGGCGTTGGTGCCGGTGTTGCCGAAGAACTGGTGAAGGTGGCTCTTGCCCGGCTGGCCCGGGAAAACGATGGGATCGTCGCGCTTCACGTCGCCCGCGCTGCAAAGGAAGCGGAAGGCGCCGACCACTTCGGGACGACCGCTCTGGGCAATATCGCCGGTGCCCCACGACGGGACGAGATACTTGTCCACGTCGAAGTTCGACGCGATCTTCTCCAACTGGCCTTGTCCCGGCAGCAGGCCGGTCTGGACGGCACCCTTCACCGGCTCGATCGCGGTGGTCGTGACGGCCTGCGTGACCGACGTCGGCAGAATGCCGCTCAGCTTGGCGGTCGCCGGCGCGGCGATAACAGTCACCTTGCTGCCAAGCGCCTTGAGCATGTTCGACGGAATGATGGCGGCATAAGCGGTAGAGGCAGCCAGGATCATGGCGCCCGAAATGACGATTTTCTTCATCACAGTCCCTGGCGTTGTGGGCGTTCGTTGAACCGAAGTTCATCCCGAACACCGTTTTCGACCGGCACGGCCGGTGCCGCGCTGTAGAGACATGATTAGCGACAAAACCCTAACATAATCTAACACTTCTGGTTTATTTTCGTTAAGTGTTAGAATACTTAGGGGACCGCTTCAAGGATGCTGGTTACTTCCTGTTTACTTCCTTTACCAGCACCCTAATTTCATTTCGTCCCGCGATGCGCTCCCTCTGGCGCAGCGCCCGCGCAGCGCCTACCTCGACGCCATGTACGACTTTCACATCGAAGCCGAATCGAAGCCGGCATTGTATCGCGAGCTGCTGCGCGCGCTCGACGCGCTGACCGCGGGCGAGCGGGATGGTATCGCGAACATGGCCAATGCCGCCGCGCTGATCGCGCAATATCTGCCCGACCTGAACTGGTCCGGCTTCTATCGGCTGGTAGAGGACGAGCTGGTGCTCGGGCCGTTTCAGGGCAAGGCGGCCTGTATCCGCATTCCGCTGGGCAAGGGTGTCTGCGGCACGGCGGCGGCGGAGCGCCGCACGCAACTGGTCGCCGACGTCCACGCCTTTCCCGGACATATCGCCTGCGATGCGGCGAGTCGCTCGGAACTGGTGGTGCCGATCGTCCGCGATGGCGCGCTGCTCGGCGTGCTCGATCTCGACAGCCCGTCGCCGGCGCGCTTCGATGACGAAGACGCGCGCGGGTGCGAGCAATTGATGGCGCTGCTGGCCGCGCGGCTATAGTTCTCTCGTCATTGCGAGCGTAGCGAAGCAATCCAGGGCGTCCTGATCCGGCCCTGGATTGCTTCGCTACGCTCGCAATGGCAAATCGTTATTTCTTCTCGCGGCCCGCGAACGTCACGAGGCTTTCCGCGCCATTCGCGCCCACCGCCGCGACCCCGAAGAAATGATCATCGACCGGCACGCCCGCGACGTCGAGGCTGGTGCCGGTCGCCTCGCGCGACTGCGTCCATGCCGCCGCATCGGCACGCCGCCAGTAGATCCTGTAGCGCGCCGCCCCCGGCACCGCCGCCCACGTCACCTTCGTATCGTAGGACAGCGCGCCCGAGATCGACGCGACCGGCGGCGCGGCGGGCGCGGCGGCGAGCCGCGCGATCGTCGCGACGTTGATCGCGGTGACCTTCGCCAGATAGGGGAAGTCCATCCCCTCGATCGTATCCGCATAGACGCTCCCGTTCTCGGTACGCACGTCCTGATGCTGACGATCCCAGTTTTCCGCCGCGACCGAAAAGCGCACCGCCGGATAGCCCTGCTTGAGGAATGGCTCGTGATCGCCGCCGCGCCCGAAGCGGTCGGGGCGGCGGTCGACGAACACGCCGAACCCGCCGGGCAGCGTGCCCGCGATCCCATCGATCGCCTTGGCGAGCGCGCGGCTCGGACCGTCATCCTCGCCGCCGACGCCGCGCCGCTCGATCGCCTCGACAAGCGACTCGCTGCTGCGGATTCCTTCCGAGAAGACGCGGACATAGCCGTCGATCGTCACCCCGCCCTGCCCGACCGTGTTGCCGACGATATCGTTGTTGAGCATCGCATCGACCTGCCAGCCCCGCGCCTTGGCGGTCTCGGCGAGCAAGGTCGCGCCCCACAAGCCCTGCTCCTCGCCGGAGAAGGCGACATAGACGATGTTCGCCGCAAACTTCTCCTTCGACAGGATGCGCGCCGCCTCCAGCACCAGCGCGACCCCGCTCGCATCGTCGTTCGCGCCGGGCGCGTCGCTGGTCACGTTCATCACGTCGGTGACGCGGCTGTCGATATGCGCGCCGACGATGATGTAGCGGTTGGGGTCGCTGCCCTTCTGGACGCCGAGCACGTCCTCGATCACCACGCCGTCGGGCGCGCGCGGACCGACGAAGCGCCGCGACAGCCGCTCGGTCGCGATACACCCGCCGCAGGCGCGCGACAGCGCGGCGAACTCGCCCGCCACCCAGTTACGCGCCGCGCCGATCCCGCGCTTCGGGTCGGTCGCCGACGACAGCGAGTGGCGCGTACCGAACGACACCAGTTTCTCGACCGTGGCGCGCTGCCGCGCTTGCGACGGCGCCTCGCGCGCGGCGGCGGGGGGTGGCAAGGAGCAAGGGCGCGGCGGCGAGCAACAGGCGATGGTTCATGCCCCGCTTGTGGCGAGGGAATCGCCTGCGCTCAAGCGATTGCGATCAACTCAGCCGGTCGATCGCCTCCGTCGACAACCCGCCCGGCACGATCATCAGCGGCACTGGCAATGTCCCGACATCCGCGGCGAAATGATCGACCAGCGCGCCGGGCGCGCCATCCGCGGCCGCCCCCAGCACCAGCGCGGCGATCTGCGGATTCTCGGCGATCAGCGCGCGGATCACCTTCGGTCCATCGCCGCTGCGCACCGTGATCGACGGGCGCACCCCCGATTCCTCCAGCAACGTTCCCGCCGCGCGCGCGACCAGCCCTTCGGCATGGCGCTGCTGTTCGTCCTCGATCGTCGCCTGCACGCCGCCGAACGGAATGAACTCCTGCGGCGGCAACAGCGCGAGGATCTCGACCCCGCCGCCGGTCTTCACCGCGCGCCGCGCCGCGAAACGCAGCGCGATCAGCGCCTCGGGCGTATCGTCGATCACCGTCAGATAGATGCGCATCAAGGCCCCCTTCAACGCCGGGTGTACCGCTCGCGCCCGCTCACGCCAAGCACATGGGACAAGGCGGCGGGCTTGACCATACGGCGCGCGTCCGCAAGAGACGGGCGCCTGTCCCACGAGCCTCTCGAGGATCACGATGCCGATCGAAATCAAGATGCCTGCCCTGTCGCCGACGATGGAGGAGGGCACGCTGGCCAAATGGCTCGTGAAGGAAGGCGATACCGTCAAGGCCGGCGACATCATGGCCGAGATCGAAACCGACAAGGCGACGATGGAGTTCGAGGCCGTCGACGAGGGCGTCATCTCCAAGATCGCGGTCGCCGAAGGATCGGACGGCGTGAAGGTCGGCACCGTCATCGCGCTGCTGCTCGCCGATGGCGAGGAAGAGGGTGAGAGCACCCCCGCCCCCGCCGCCAAGGAAAGCGAGCCCAAGCCGTCGCCCGCCGACCCGAACAAGACCGGCACCGAGGCGCAGCCGGCCAAGGAAGACGTCCGCGACCACGGCAAGCCCGCCGATCCGAAGCCGGCCCCCGCCGCGCGTCAGGACGGCGACCGCGTCAAGGCGAGCCCGCTCGCGCGTCGCCTCGCCGCCGACAAGGGCGTCGACCTGTCGGGCGTGAAGGGCAGCGGCCCGAACGGCCGGATCGTCAAGGCCGATGTCGACAGCGCGCAGCCGGGCAAGGCATCCGCACCGACCGCCGCCGCGAGCAGCGCGGCCCCTGCCGCATCGCCCGCCCCCGCGCCGACCCCGGCGCAGGTGCCCGATATCCCGCACGAGCTGACCAAGCTCACCAACATGCGCAAGACGATCGCGCGTCGCCTGACCGAATCGAAGCAGCAGGTTCCGCACATCTACCTCACGGTCGACGTGCAGCTCGACAAGCTGCTCAAGCTGCGCGGCGACCTCAACGCCGGGCTCGAATCGCGCGGCGTGAAGCTGTCGGTCAATGACCTGCTCATCAAGGCGCTCGCGGTGGCGCTGATCCAGGTGCCGAAGTGCAACGTGATGTTCACGCCCGACCAGCTCGTCAGCTTCCAGCGCGCCGACATCTCGGTCGCGGTGTCGACGCCCGAGGGGCTCATCACCCCGGTCATCACCGAGGCCGATACCGCCTCGCTGTCGAGCATCTCGACGCGCATGAAGGACCTCGCCGCGCGCGCGCGCGACAAGAAGCTGAAGCCGGAGGAATTTACCGGCGGCACCGCGTCGATCAGCAACATGGGCATGTTCGGGATCAAGCAGTTCGAGGCGGTCATCAACCCGCCGCAGGGCATGATCCTCGCGGTCGGCGCGGGCGAGAAGCGCCCGTGGGTGCTGGGTGACGGCTCGCTCGGCGTCGCGTCGATCATGTCGGCGACCGGCAGCTTCGATCACCGCGCGATCGACGGCGCGGACGGCGCGCAGCTGATGCAGGCGTTCCGCGAGCTGGTCGAGAACCCGCTGGCGATGCTCGCCTGAGGCACGGCTGCGTGGCGCAGATGGAGCTGGGCGCGGACAAGCGCGAGATCGCGTGGAGCGCGCTGTCGCTTGGGCTGACCGCCTTGGTCTTCAAGGGCGCGGCGTGGAGCTATCCGCAGGGTGCCGAGACGATCTGGCTGGTCGGCGCGGCGACATTGGTCGCGGTCGGCCTGCTCGGCGCGCGCGACATCTGGCGCGTGCGCCGCGAAGGAGCCGCCGCATGAGCGCGATCGAACCGCAACAGGCGCCGACGATCCGCGTCTCGGCGATGCCCGCCGACGCCAATGCCTATGGCGACATCTTCGGCGGCTGGCTGATGAGCCTGATGGATTCGGCCGCCGGGCTGACCGCGGCGCGCCGCGCGCGCGGGCGCGCGGTGACGATCGCGATGGACGGGATGCAATTCCACGCCCCCGTCCATGTCGGCGACGAAGTGTCGGTCTATGCGCGGATCGAGCGCGTCGGGCGCACCTCGATCGCGATCCAGGTCGAAAGCTGGGCGCGCGACCGCCACGGCGAGGAATCGCGGAAGGTCACGGAAGCACGCTTCACCTTCGTCGCGATCGACGAGGACCGCCGCCCGCGCGAAGTGCCGCCGGCGGCGTGAGATTTTTCGGGCCGCTGCGCCCGTGGTGACAACAGGGGCTGCGGCCCGGGAGTGGTTACATGGCTGACACCTACGACCTTATCGTTCTCGGCTCCGGCCCCGGCGGCTATGTCGCCGCGATCCGTGGCGCACAGCTCGGCCTGAAGGTCGCGATCGTCGAGCGCGAGCGGCTCGGCGGCATCTGCCTCAACTGGGGCTGCATCCCGACCAAGGCGCTGCTGCGCACCTCGGAAATCTATCACTACATGACCCATGCGGGCGATTACGGGCTCAAGGCCGAGAACATCGGCTTCGATCTCGCCAAGATCGTCGACCGCAGCCGCAAGGTCTCGGGCCAGCTCAATGCCGGCGTCAAGGGCCTGATGAAGAAGAACAAGATCACCGTGGTCGAGGGCTTCGGCACGATCACGGCCAAGGGCAAGCTCAGCGTCAAGCAGGGCAACGGCACCGTCGATCTCGAAGCGAAGCACATCCTCGTCGCGACCGGCGCGCGCGCCCGCGACCTGCCGTTCGCCAAGGCCGACGGCAAGCGCATCTGGACCTATCGCCACGCGATGGTCCCCGAGGTGATGCCGACCAAGCTGCTGGTGATCGGCTCGGGCGCGATTGGCGTCGAGTTCGCGAGCTTCTACAACGACATGGGCGCGGACGTGACGATCGTCGAGATGCTGCCGCGCATCCTGCCGGTCGAGGACGAGGAAGTCAGCGCGTTCATGGAAAAGCGGCTGACCAAGGACGGGATCAAGATCGTCACCGGCGCTGCGCTCGAGAAGATCGACAGCGGCGCGGACGGCGTCAAGGCAACGATCAAGGGCAAGGACGGCAAGTCCACGACCGAGGATTACAGCCACGTCATCGTCGCGATCGGCATCGTCCCGAACACCGAGGAGATCGGGCTCGAGAAGCTCGGCGTCACCACCGAGCGCGGCCATATCAAGGTCGACGGCTTCGGGCGCACCAACGTCGAGGGCATCTACGCGATCGGCGACGTCACCGGCGCGCCGTGGCTGGCGCACAAGGCGAGCCACGAGGGCATCGTCTGCGTCGAGAAGCTGGCCGGCGGCAACCCGCATCCGTTCGAGACGTGGAACATCCCCGGCTGCACCTACAGCCGCCCGCAGGTGGCGAGCGTCGGGCTGACCGAGGCGAAGGCCAAGGAAGCCAGCCGCGACATCAAGGTCGGCAAATTCCCGTTCATCGGCAACGGCAAGGCGATCGCGCTCGGCGAGGCGGACGGCTTCATCAAGACCGTCTTCGACGCCAAGACCGGCGAGCTGCTGGGCGCGCACATGGTGGGTGCGGAAGTCACCGAGCTGATCCAGGGCTATGTCGTTGCGCGCCAGCTGGAAACGACCGAGCACGAGCTGATGGAAACGGTGTTCGCGCACCCGACGCTCAGCGAGATGATGCACGAGAGCGTGCTCGGCGCCTACGGCCGCGCGATCCACTTCTAGAGCACAGGTGCCGACCGGATCGGCGCGGTCGTCGATCCTGACCCATCCCTTCGTCGCCCCGGATGTGATCCGGGGCCCCGCTCTCTTGGCAACAGAAGGAAGAAGCGGGATCCCGGATCGAGGCTCTCCTGAGCCTGTCGAAGGAGCCGGGATGACGGGTTGGCGCAGATGATAGCCGGCGGCGGCTCGGCGGACGAACAGGTCGATGCGAGTCCGCATCCTGACCCCGACCGCCGACACGCGGGTCGGATCGCATCGGATTGCGACGAAACGCCGGACGCGCACCGACGCGAAGACAGAACGATCCGCCACCATCGCGAGCGCATGAGACGATCCCTCGCATACAAGGCCAGTGCCGACGGGCGGCGCTGCGCTCGCCATGACCGACCGGCGTGACTATCCCGGCACGATGATGCCCGAGCGACCGCGCCGACTCATCGATCCGGGCCGCCCGCACCTCATTGCCGGCGCGTTCCTCTTCGCGGCATCGCTCGCGCTGTTCTGGCCGGGCTATGCCGAATATGACACGCTGCGCCAGTATGAGCAGGTCGTCGCGAACCAGGTCGACGACTGGCATCCCCCGATCATGGCACGGCTCTGGCAAGTGCTGCTGCCACTGGGGCATGGCACCGCGCCGCTGCTGGTCCTGCAACTCGCCGGCTATTGGCTCGGCCTCGCGCTGATCGCCGACGCCCTCGCCGCCGCGGGGCGTGCCCGCGCCGGCTGGGCGACCCTGATGGTTGGGCTGCTCCCTCCTCTGCTTGGCTGGCAAGTGGTGGTGCTCAAGGACGCGCAATTGGTGGGTGCGACGCTCGCCGCGACCGGGTTGATCGCGCGCTATCGCCTCCACGGTCGTCCTGTACCGCTCGGCGTGATCGCGATCGCCGGGTTGCTGTTCGGCTACGCGCTGCTGGTCCGCGCCAATGCGGTGTTCGCGCTCGCGCCGCTGATCGTCGCCCTAAGCCCGTTGCGGCGCGCCGGTGCGCGACTCGGCGCCACGCTCGCGATCGTCGCGGCGGTGCTCGCCTCGTCCGGCCCGATCAACCGCCGGGTGCTCGGCGCGCAGCCGAGCGACGTCGCGACCACCCAAGCGCGCTACGATCTCGCCGGGATCGCCGTCCGCACCGACGCGTCGGTGGCAGGGCTTGCGCCCGGCACAGGTGCGGCGTTGCGCGCTGGGCATTGCGTCACGCCCTATTTCTGGGACCCGCTCGAAGACACGCCGGCCTGTGCCGCTGCGCTCGCGCCACTCGCCACATCGTCGACCGGCACGCTCTATCGCCGGCTCGCGGTCGAGGCATTCCGCCACCCGCCTGCCTATGTCACGCACCGCGCGGCGCATCTGAACATGACATGGCGCTGGCTCGTTCCGGCGCGCCTGCCCGGCGCCGAGCCGCCGACGATCAGCGAACCCAATGCGGAAGGCATCGCCACCCCCGGTCGCGTGGCAGCGGCATGGCAAATGCTGGCCGGGCGCGTCACCCGCGGACCGTTGGGCTGGCCATTCGTCTGGATCGTCGCCGCGCTGCTGCTGCTACCGGCAGCGCGCCGCGCGCAGGGCGGCGCGGCTCGCCGGCTGGCGCTGGGTCTGCTCGCCTCCGCGCTGGCGCTGGAAGCGAGTTTCGCGGCGGTCTCGATCGCGGCCGACCTGCGCTATCATCTGTGGCCGATACTCGCGACCGCGCTGGCGGCAGTGCTGCTGATCGAACGGGCGCCGTCACGACGCGCGATGTGCGTCGTCGCGGGCGCCGTCCTGTTCCTCGGCGCGCCGGCACTGCTGGCGCGCATGACCTTCGCCGATCCGCCGCAGGAATATGACGACCTGCTGCGCTGGACACCGCCCGTGACGCTGTTGCCACGCTGAGCAGAAATCGTGCGGCGGCGGCGCGCCTTTTTGGACGCGGATGCGTTGTGCCGCTCGTGAAACGTTCCGCCCCTCCTGCATGAACCGCCTCGCGCCCGACGAAGCCGACGCGCGTTTCATCCGTCGCGTGCTGTGGATCGTCGTGATCGTGGCGCTGGTCGCTGCGCTGTATCTCGCGCGGCACCTGTTGATTCTCGCTTTCGGATCGGTGCTGATCGCGATCGTCATTCACGCGATCGCCGAATTATATGCGACGCGCGCCCATCTCGGCACCAAACGGGCGATGACGGCGGCGATTCTGACGCTGCTGGGCTTCCTCGCGTTGCTGTTCTGGCTGTTCGGGGTCGAGTTTCGTGCGCAGGTGAACACATTGGTGGTCGCCTTGCCGGGGCTGCTGGACCAGTTTCAGGCCTATATGTCGCAGAGCCCGGTCGGCGCGAAGGTCGTGGATGCGGTGCGCGCCGCCTTCGCGGGCAGCCGGGTGGCGCAGGATATCGGCGAGATCGTCCGCGGTGCCGGACAATTGCTGCTCAACACCGTGCTGGTGCTGTTCGGCGCGATCTTCTTCGCCGTCGATCCGAAGATCTACGAGCGCGGCATTCTGCTGCTGGTGCCGCCGTCGCGGCGCGCGGCGCTGGAAGATGCCTTGGGCGATGTCGGCTCCACGCTGCTGCTGTGGCTGCGCGCGCAATTGATCCAGATGACCGCGATGGGAACGATGGTCGGGCTGGGGCTGTGGGCGGCCGGGGTGCCCTCCCCGGCGATGCTCGGGCTGCTGACCGGGCTCAGCGAGTTCATTCCTTATGTCGGGCCGGTCGCGGCGATGCTGCCGGCGCTCGGGCTCGCCGCGACGGCCGGCACCGATCAGTTGCTGTGGGCGCTGGGCGTGTTCGCGGCGGTGAGAATCATCCAGACCAATTTCGTCACGCCGTTCGTCACCAGCCGAGTCGTCGCGATCCCGCCGGCGCTGAGCCTGTTCGCGATCATCGGCACCGGCGCGGTCTTCGGATTGTTCGGGCTGTTTTTTTCGGGCGGTATTCTGGTCGTCAGCTTCACGCTGGTGCGCAGCCTTTATCTGCGCGAGATGCTCGGCGAGGACATTCCACGCTCGCGCGAACGCACGCTTTTCACCGCAATGGGTACGCCGCGTGAAGCGAACGTCGACAAGCAAAGTGAAAAAAGGGAACACTCAATTTAAGTGGCAGTTAACCTTTATGCTTCAGAGGCAGTTTGGTAAACGAACCAGACAGGCGTGGCCGGCAACGGCATTTCGCCACCGACAACCGGGGAATTGCCGATGCGCGTGCTGCTGATCGAGGACGAGCCGACCACCGCCAAGGCCATCGAGCTGATGCTGTCGACGGAGGGCTTCAACGTCTACAATACTGATCTGGGTGAAGAAGGCCTCGATCTGGGCAAGCTCTACGATTACGACATCATCCTGCTCGACCTGAACTTGCCGGACATGCACGGTTACGACGTGCTCAAGAAGCTCCGCGTCGCGCGCGTGCAGACCCCGGTGCTGATCCTCAGCGGCATCAACGAAATGGATTCGAAGGTGCGCAGCTTCGGCTTCGGCGCCGACGACTACGTCACCAAGCCGTTCCACCGCGAGGAACTGATCGCGCGCATCCACGCCGTCGTCCGCCGCTCGAAGGGCCATTCGCAGTCGGTCATCAAGACCGGCAAGCTGTCGGTGAACCTCGATGCGAAGACCGTCGAGGTCGATGGCGCGCGCGTCCACCTGACCGGCAAGGAATATGCGATGCTGGAGCTGCTGTCGCTCCGCAAGGGCACGACCTTGACCAAGGAAATGTTCCTCAACCACCTATATGGCGGGATGGACGAGCCCGAGCTGAAGATCATCGACGTCTTCATCTGCAAGCTGCGCAAGAAGCTCAGCCTGGCGTGCGAGGGCGAGAATTACATCGAGACCGTCTGGGGCCGCGGCTATGTGCTGCGTGAGCCGGAAGAGATCGTTCAGGTCGCTTGATCCTAGGAGCGTTGCTCCGCTTACATGAAGCGTCATTGCGAGCGTAGCGAGGCAATCCAGTGCCGGATCAGGACGCCCTGGATTGCTTCGCTACGCTCGCAATGACGTAAATTCGGTGGAATCGATCAGCATCCAGCATTCCAGCCGCCTTCTTCCGTCATCCCGGATCCTTCGACAGGCTCAGGAGAGCCTTGATCCGGAATCCCGCTCTAGCGGCACGCAACGAGAAGAAGCGGGGCCCCGGATCAAGTCCGGGGCGACGATCGGGGGAAACGATAAACTACGGCCAAGACCAGCCGAAAAGGCCGACTCTCGATCGGGTCTAGCCAAGCGACAACGGGGCCACAGCCCTCTTCAAGCCGCCACGGGAACCCCCACCTTACGCCGCCGCAGCGTCGCGCCGAGCACGCCGAAACCGGCGAGCATCATCATCCACGTGCCCGGCTCCGGCACCGCCGCGGTCGGACGGAAGTTCCCCGCGTACGTGTCGAGATGCACCTCGCCCTTCTGCACCATGCTGTTGAAGACGGCGGTACCCTGAATATAGTTACTGTTGGTCCCCGCCGCGAGCGGCGCGAGCACCGAGCCGCGCCATTGCGTCGAGATATCGACCTGGGTCGCGCCGGCGAAGTTCCAGATCACGTTGCGGCCGAGTTGATCGACACTGCCGGTGAAATTGTCGTCCAGCTTGATCGTCGCGCCGCTGACGTTGACGATCACCGTGTCCGCGCCGTTGCGGTTGAACTCGATCTCACCGAACTTCGCCAGATCGCTGCTGGTCAGCGAGAAGACCGCCACCCCGTTGCTGCCCGCCACCGCGTTGAAGGTGGCGCGATTGCTCGCGATCAGGGCGGTGCTGTTCGCGGCGAGCGCCGACAGGCCGTTGGAGAGATCGACCATCGAGCGGGTGAGCGCATCGCGCTGGTCGATCAACGCCTGCGTGAAGCCGGCGGTCGCGGCCTGCCCCGACTTGACGGTGTTCTGATTGACGTTGGTGTTGGCGATCGTGCCGCCGACCAGCACCGTCTGCGGATTGCCGTTGAGCGAGAAGCCGCTGGTCACGTCGCCGCCGACGGTCGCGCCGCCGGTGAGGTTCTTCGTCCCGCCGGTCACGTCGCCGACCACGGTCAGCGCGGGCGTGTTCGCGGTCGAGGCCGCGGGGGTGCGGATCTGATAGTTCGACGAGGTGCCGCTCAGATTGCCACCGACGAACGTCCGCCCCTCGACCTCGGACGAGGACTTCAGGTCGCCGAGCACGACGAGATTCCATTCGTGCAGCGCATCGATGCCCTGGATGACGGTCGCGGCAGACGCCGGCGTCGCCGCCACCATCGCCAAAGCCGCCGTCAATCCTGCTCTATATGCTGCGCGCGCCATCGTACACGGTCCCGGAAAGTCTGCGGTTTCCGTGACTTGTGGCGGGGCGTCGCGCAACGTCGTTTACCGTGTCGCCGATCCCTGTTCGGGACGGGCGGTGCCCTCCCCCTCCCCGTGTCGTCGCCCCGGACTTGATCCGGGGCCCCGCTTCTTCTTGCCCGACGAGAGAAGAAGCGGGATCCCGGATCAAGTCCGGGATGACGGACTTGGGTCAGGCGCAGCGTGCAATGATCGACCCTAGGGCGGATCGACATTCATGATGGTGTCCTCTTGCCCTCGCCCCTGGACAGGGGAGAGGGATAGCGGAGCTTGCCAGCTTGCTGGCTAGCGCAGCTTAGGTGAGGGGTTGAGCGAGCCAAAGGCTCGCGCGCTCGCTTGCGCGAGCGCCACCCCTCACCCAGCTCCGACTAAGACTTTGCTGCGCAAAGCCTAAGTCTGCGCAACCCTCTCCCCTTTGCAAGGGGCGAGGGCAGGCAACCATGAATGTCGATCACCCCTAAATACCCCCGGCGATCACCGCGCGTCCCTCCGCCTCCAGCGCGGTGGTCAGATCGGCGATGCACGCGTCGACCAGCGCCGGATCGGGCGAGCGCACGACGAAATTGGCGCCGGTGCGCCCGTCGCGGAAGAACGGATAGCTACCGATCGCCACGCCCTCATGCGCCTTTTCGGTGGCGCGCAGCAGCTCGGCGACCTCGCGCTCGGCGACCCAGCAGCCGATCGTCGCACTCACCACCGGGCGGCCGCCTTCGAGCGTGCCGGTCAGCCAGTCGAGCATCCCGGCGGTGATGTGCGGCACCCCGGCCATGATGAAGATGTTGTCGACGCGGATGCCCGGCGCGCCCGAGACGCGATTCTCGATCAGCGACGCGCCCGCCGGCACGCGTGCCATCCGCCGCCGTGCGTCGGTCAACCCGCCGCGAGTCGCGTAATGCCGCTCCAGCACCGCGATCGCATCGGGGTGTTCGACCACCGGTACGCTCAGCGCAGCGGCGATCGCATCGACGGTGATGTCGTCATGCGTCGGCCCGATCCCGCCGGTCGTGAACAGATAATCGTTGCGCGCGCGCAGCGTGTTGACCGCCTCGATGATCGCGTCCTCGCGATCAGGAACGACGCGCACCTCGACCAGCCGGATGCCCTGCACGTTGAGCCAGGTCGCGAGCTGCGCGATATTCTTGTCCTGCGTGCGGCCGGACAGGATCTCGTCACCGATCACCACCAGCGCGGCGGTCCAGATGCGTTCAGTGGTCATGCCCCTTCCCTAGCTCGCAATCGCGCCCCCGCCACGCTATATCCGCGCGCATGACCGATTATGTGACCGTCACCAGCGATGCGCCGCTCGCGCGCACCGGCGCGATCAAGCTGCACGGGCCGGATGCCTTTGCGGGGATGCACAAGGCCGGGCGACTCGCCGCCGAAACGCTCGACATGCTCGTGCCCCACATGGTGCCGGGCGTGACCACCGCCGAGCTCGACAAGCTGATCTACGACTTCGTGAAGGCCGGCGGCGGCGTGCCCGCGACGCTCGGCTATCGCGGCTATACGCATTCGAGCTGCATCTCGATCAACCATGTCGTCTGTCACGGCATTCCGTCGGACAAGGCGCTGAAGTCGGGCGACATCGTCAATGTCGACGTCACCCCGATCGTCGACGGCTGGCACGGCGACACCAGCCGCATGTACCTGATCGGCGACGTGCCGCTGAAGGCGAAGCGGCTCGTCGAAGTGACCTATGAATGCCTGATGCTCGGGATCGAGCAGGCGCGCCCCGGCAACACGATGGGCGATGTCGCGCACGCGATCCAGCGCCACGCCGAGGGGCATCGCTTCGGCGTCGTCCGCGATTTCTGCGGGCATGGCGTCGGGCGGCTGTTCCATGACGCGCCGGAGGTGGTCCACGTCGGCCGCCCCGGCACCGGGCCGGAGCTGCGCCCGGGGATGATCTTCACGATCGAGCCGATGATCAACATCGGCCGCCCCGACGTAAAGCTGCTCGACGACGGCTGGACCGCGGTGACGCGCGACCGCTCGCTGTCGGCGCAGTTCGAACATTCGATCGGGATCACCGAGGATGGTTGCGAGATCTTCACCGGCTCGCCCGCTGGGCTCGACAAGCCGCCGTATTGAGGGAGAGCGGCCACTTCTTTCGTCGCCCCGGACTTGATCCGGGGCCCCGCTTCTTCGCGACAGAAGCAAGAAGCGGGATCCCGGATCAAGTCCGGGATGACGATCCGGCCTTGAGGCCGTCGGTCAGGACACGATCCTGAACGTGTAGCTATAGTCCGTCGACGTCCCGCGCACGCCGACCCCTGCGATCTTCACCGAATAGCTCACCCCGGCCTTCAACCCCGTCACCTGGAATTGCAGGTTGTTGGGCACCGCATAGCCGACATTGTCGAAACTGATGTTCGACACCGCCAGCGCGGTCGAGCCATCGCTGACCGTGATCGTCGCCTTCGAGAAGTCGACCGTCGCATTCGCGCCCCCGCGTTGCGTCGTGTCGGCGATCACCGTGAACGACAGCAGCGACGACGTGTCGAAATAGCGCGCGGGATAGTCGCCGTAAGGATAGGCGACGAACGGCGGCAGATTGCCGGGCACGCTCACCCCGCCGGTGAACGATACGACCTTCATCGCCGCGGCGTCGGTGCGGCTGCCATCCGCCAGCACCTGCGCGACGCGGCCATAGGCGATCTTGCCGAGGAACGGATCGAGCATCCAGCGGCGGTGCCCGACATTGTTGGCGACCAGGTTCGACGTCTCGGTCAGCCACCCGCCCAGGTACATATCCTCGGTATAATAAGCGAGATAGGGCGAGATCAGCCCGCCATACAGATTGCTGGTCCCCGCCCCGGTCGCGCCGAGCGTGGTGTAGCATTTCCACGACGCGGCGGGCGTGTGGCTCAATTGTCCGTTCGCGGCCATCATCAAGGCCGCCTGGGTCGCCTGCTCGTCGTCCGGGCTCGAATAGCTCACCGCCGGCAGGCGATGCAGCGCGCGGATCGCGTTCAGCCGCGCCAGCACGTCGTCGCGGACGCTTTGCGCCAGCGTGCCCGGCTTGCAATTGGCGACGTCCGGCTGCGCGGTGAACAGCGCCGCGGCATTGGCTGCCCAGCTGCCGCTCGGCGCGGCGGCAGGGGGCGGCGGCGTGGGACTAGGTGTCGGCGAAGGGCTGGGCGTCGGGACGGGCGTGGGGCTCGGCGTCGGCGATGGCGCGGGGGCCGGCGCGACCTGCACGCCGCCGCTGGCCGGGGCGGCCGTACCCCCGCCGTCACTCCCCCCGCCGCCACAACCTGCCAGCAGCAGCGACAAGGCCGAGACGGCACCGAACCGATATCCGCGTGAGATTCGCATCGGCATCGCATAGGCGCGCGCCGGTTAAGAAATGGCACCTGCCCGCCAAAGTGGCAGACGATGCGCTGTTGCCCGATTTTCAGGCAGCAAAAAGCCCGGATTTCCGCGAGTCGTCGCCTTGCCCTTCGCGCCCGCGGCTGGCACGATCGGTGCAACGATGCTGCTGGGGCATCCAAGTTTTCCGGGGTGGGGCGTTCGTCGCGTGAAGAAGATCGAAGCGATCATCAAGCCGTTCAAGCTGGACGAAGTGAAGGAGGCGCTGCACGAGATCGGCGTGTCCGGCATCACCGTCACCGAGGCGAAGGGCTTCGGGCGGCAGAAGGGCCATACCGAGCTGTACCGCGGCGCCGAATATGTCGTCGACTTCCTGCCCAAGGTGAAGCTGGAGGTGGTCGTCGAGGACGGACTGACCGAACGCGTGGTCGAGGCGATCGCCGCTGCCGCGCAGACCGGGCGGATCGGCGACGGCAAGATCTTCGTGATCCCGGTCGAAACCGCGCTGCGCATCCGCACCGGCGAGCGCGACAACGAAGCGATCTGATCCCATTCCTTCGCTCCGCTGTCACCGGAGCGTGCCACTTACCGCGCCACTTCGACCATCGGTCGGGGCGACGCTTATGCGAGAGAGAGCAACATCATGGCGAACACGGCCGCAGACGTTCTGAAGAAGATCAAGGACGAGGAGATCGAGTGGATCGACCTGCGCTTCACCGATCCCAAGGGCAAGTGGCAGCACCTGACCATGGTCGCCTCGGTGATGGGCGAGGACGAATGGACCGACGGCCTGATGTTCGACGGCAGCTCGATCGAGGGCTGGAAAGCGATCAACGAGTCGGACATGATCCTGAAGCCGGATCTCGACGCCGTCTACACCGATCCGTTCTCGGCCACCCCGATGCTGATCGTGTTCTGCGACATCGTCGAGCCGTCGACCGGCGAGGGCTATAGCCGCGACCCGCGCACCACCGCGAAGCGCGCCGAGGCCTATGTCGCCACCACCGGGATCGGCGACACCGTCTATGTCGGGCCGGAAGCCGAATTCTTCATGTTCGACGACGTCCGTTTCGACACGTCGTACAACCAGTCGTACTTCAAGATCGACGACATCGAGCTGCCGACCAACACCGGCCGCGAATATGAGGGCGGCAACCTCGCGCACCGTCCGCGCGCCAAGGGCGGCTACTTCCCGGTCGCCCCGGTCGACTCGGCGGTCGACATCCGCGGCGAGATGGTTTCGACGATGCTCGAGATGGGCCTGCCGTGCGACAAGCACCACCACGAGGTCGCCGCCGCGCAGCACGAGCTGGGGCTGACCTTCGGGACGCTGACCACCACCGCCGACCGGATGCAGATCTACAAATATGTCGTGCACCAGGTCGCGCACGCCTATGGCAAGTCGGCGACGTTCATGCCGAAGCCGATCAAGGAAGATAACGGCTCGGGAATGCACACGCACTTCTCGATCTGGAACGGCAAGGAGCCTTTGTTCGCGGGCAACGGCTATGCCGGGCTGAGCGACACCTGCCTGTATTTCATCGGCGGGATCATCAAGCACGCCAAGGCGATCAACGCCTTCACCAACCCGACCACCAACAGCTACAAGCGGCTGGTGCCGGGTTACGAAGCGCCGGTACTGCTCGCCTATTCGGCGCGCAACCGCTCGGCCTCGTGCCGTATCCCGTACGGCACCGGGCCGAAGAGCAAGCGCGTCGAGGTCCGCTTCCCGGACGCGATGGCCAATCCGTATCTCGCTTATGCGGCGCTGCTGATGGCGGGTCTGGACGGCATCCAGAACAAGATCCATCCGGGCGAGGCGATGGACAAGAACCTGTACGACCTGCCGCCGGCCGAGCTGGCGGAAGTGCCGACGGTCTGCGCGTCGCTGCGTGAAGCGCTCGAGTCGCTGCTGGCCGACCATGACTTCCTGCTGAAGGGCGACGTGTTCACCAAGGACCAGATCGAGGCCTATGTCGAACTGAAGTGGGCGGACGTGGCGCGCTGGGAAATGACCCCGAGCCCGGTCGAGTTCGATATGTACTATAGCGCGTAAGGCTGCCGTGCCAGCAGCCGGTGCGGCTCCGCCGCACACGCGCTGTCGGCCGGCCTCGCCGCAGGCGAGGACCGACGAAGCCTGTCCTGAGCGCCTGCCTTGGCAGGCAGTCGAAGGGCGGCTCCGCCGCGTCGCTGCCGCGACCAAGAAAAGGGCGCCTTCCCAAGCGGAAGGCGCCCTTTTTTCCATACCGTCATCCCGGACTTGATCCGGGATCCCGCTTCTTCTTTGTCGGCCAAGGAGAAGCGGGGCCCCGGATCAAGTCCGGGGCGACGGGCTATAGGTGTTGGCTCCAGTCGCATGGCCAGCCCCCCTCACCTCACCCCGACAAACCCCAGCCTCACCGCGCAAAAGGCCAATTAGACTCCCCAACCCGCCGAACTCGCGTACCATCGCGGCCCTCAGCCACGACAACGGTCCGCGCCACCCGGGAGCCACAGCCATGTTCGCCATCGCCGCCAACGACCGCTTTGCCCCTTTCTCGATCGTCGCGATCTCGGACGCGCGGCAGCGCGAGCCGACGTGGCGGACGATGTTCGGCTGGCCCGCCAACGATCCGCGCACGATCCCGATCGCCGCCCGCTCGCGCGCCGAGCGCAAGATCTGGGCGGCGCGCGTCGATCAGGCGGTGTGCGCGGCGGATCGCCCGGTGCTGCTGGTCGCCGACGGGATCGGCTGCGCGGCGAGCGCGTGGTGGGGCCGACTGTCGCCGAGCGATTATGTGTCGAAAATCGCCGGCGCGTTGCTGTTCGCGCCGCGCGGGGCGGAGGTGACGCGCGACGGCGACACCGACCTGTTTGCCTCCCCGACCGCGCCGCTGCCCTTCCCGTCGATCGTGATCTCACCGCAGGGTGATGCGGGCGAGATTGAATCGGCGGTCGAAAGCTGGGGCAGCCGGCTGATCGCCAGCCACCGCAACCGCCACGTCACCCGCGAGACGAACGCGTGGCGGCAGGCGCAACGGCTGTTCCTGCGCGTGACGCATCAGGTCGCCGCGCACGAGGTCGGCCGCGCCGAGGCGTTGATCGGGCGGTAGGTTCGTCGCCTGTTGGGAGGGGCGTAGCTTTGGACGCCGCATCGTCACACGCCGTCGCCCCTGCGCAGGCAGGGGCCCATGTCTGTCTCGTCCTGATCGGGCATCTGACACAGTTAGCGCCGCCCATATGTCGGCCGCCGCGCACGACGACACAGCGATAGGCCCCTGCCTGCGCAGGGGCGACGGTGTGTGGGGCGGTGTCGCGTCAGCCTCTATAGCGTCACCCCGGATCACGCCGCCAACCCTACCGCCGCACGTCCAGCCCGCCGGCGAGAAACGCCTCCACATCCCCCTGCCGGAACAACGCCGCATCCCCGGGCAACGAATGCTTGAGCGCCGCCAGCGCCAGCCCGGTCTCCGCCGCCGCCGCAATCCCCTGTCCGTTCAGCAACGCGTGCAGCACCCCGGCCGCGAACGCATCGCCGCCGCCGATCCGGTCGACGATCCCCGCCAGCACCGTTTCTGGCGTCTGCGCATGGTCGTCGCGCGTGTCGATCCGCGCCGACAGCCGGTTGAGATCGACATGCTCGACATGCCGCGCGGTCGAGGCGATCGTCATCAGCTTCGGGAAGCGCGCGAATGCCGCCTCCGCCGCCGCGCGCCGCCGATCCTCGCCCTCGCCGCCGAAATCGTCGCGCCCCAGCAGCAGCGCGATGTCGCGGTGGTTGCCGAACATCAGATCGGCATGTTCGACGATCCGCGTCAGGATCGCGCGCGGATCGCTGTCCCAGCGCGCCCACAATTTGCCGCGCCAATTGCCGTCGAACGACACCGCGACCCCGCGCGCCGTCGCCGCCTCGGCCGCTCGACACGCGCTTTCGGCGGGCACCGGACCCAGCGCCGGGGTGATCCCCGACAGATGCAGCCGCGTCACCCCGTCGAGAATCGCGTCCCAGTCCCACGCATCCGCCGGCGCCTCGGCGAACGATGATCCGGCGCGGTCGTAGATCACCTCGGTGGCGCGCATCCCCGCGCCCGAGGTCACGAAATACAGCCCCATCCGCTCGCCGCCGGTCTGCAGGTGCCGCACGTCCACGCCATGGCCGCGCAAGGTCGTGATCGCGCTCTGCCCCAGATCGTTGTCGGGCACACGGCTGGCGATCCCGACGTCATGGCCCAGCTTGGCGAGTTGCGTGACGACGTTCGCCTCCGCGCCCGCCACCCATACGTCGAAGCGCGGCGTCTGCATCAGCAGTTCGCGCCCCGGCGGCGACAGGCGAAGCATGATCTCGCCGAACGCCAGGAACTTGCCCATCAACCCCGCTCCACCAGATTCGCCAGCGTCGCCCGCGCGGCCTCATCAGCCTGCCAGCGCGCGGCAAACTTGCCCTCGGTGCCGAACAGTGCATCGACCATCCCGCGCGCATCGTTCGCGCGCCACAGTGCGGCCAGCTCGTCCGCCATCGGATCGTTGATCGGCCCGGCCTGCCCGCGCAGATGCCGCAGCCACGCCGCCAGCGCGGTGAGCGTCGCCGACGTTTCGACCCCGCGCGCACGATTGACCGTCAGCGCCTCCAGCCAGCGCGGCCCGACCTTCTGCGACCCGTCGGTGGCGATCTGCGCCAGCCGGTGTTCGAGCGACGGATTGGCGAAGCGCGCCAGCAGTGCATCGGCATAAGCGCGCAAATCCTGCCCCGGCGCGGCGTCGAGGCTGGCGGCGGCCTCGTCGCGCATCAACCGCTCGACCACCGGGCGCACCGCCGGGTCGGCGATCGCCTGATGCACATAGTCGTGCCCCGCGCCGAGCCCGAGATAGGCGAGCGCCGAATGCGCGCCGTTGAGCATCCGCAGCTTGGCGGCCTCATAGGGGCGCACGTCGGCGACGAACTGCGCACCGCCGACGTCCCAGCGCGGGCGATCGGTGGCGAAGCGATCCTCGATCACCCATTGCCGGAACGGCTCGGTCACCACCGCGCCCTCGTCGCGCTGACCGAGCCGCGCCGCGATGCCATCGAGATCGGCGGCGGTCGTCGCGGGGACGATCCGGTCGACCATCGTGGACGGGCACGCCCACTCCCGCTCGAACCAGTCGCGTGCCGCGCCGTCGAGCAGCGCCGCCACGCCATCGCGCAGCACATGGCCGTTGTCGGTCATGTTGTCGCAGCTGACGAGCGTCATTGGCCCGGCACCCGCGGCGTGCCGATCGCGCACCGCCTGCGACAGATAATGGTAGATCGTGCCGCCCGCCGCCTCGACCGAGCCGGTGTCGATCCCGCCGCCGGGCAGCCGGTGATAGCCCTTCTCGGTGACGGTCAGCGTCACGATGCGCGTCGCGGACGCGGCCAGCGCCGCCGCCACCGCGTCGGGCGAGTCGGGCGCGACCAGCACCTCTCGCACCGCCCCGATCAGCCGCAGCCGCTCGCCCTCCGCATCGCGGGTCGCGACCGTATAGAGCCCGTCCTGCGGCGCGAGCTGATCGTAGACCCCGCGCGAGCGCAGCGACACGCCGGTGATCGCCCAGTCGCGGTCGCCCGCCGCCATCGCATCGTCGGTATAGACCGCCTGATGCGCGCGGTGAAACGCGCCGATGCCGAGATGCACGATCCCGCGCGCCTGTTCGGTGCACGCATAGCCGGGCTGCGCGACATCGCCCGGCAGCAATGCGCGGGTCGCGTCGGAGAGCCTCACAGCTTGTACGCCTTGCGCACCAGCCCGTCGGTCAGCTCATGCGCCAGTTCGACCGCTTCCCAATCCTCGATGCGATGCTCGGCGACCAGCCGCGCGAGGAACGCGCAATCGACGCGGCGCGCGACATCGTGCCGCGCCGGGATCGACAGGAACGCGCGGGTATCGTCGTTGAAGCCGACCGTGTTGTAGAAGCCGGCGGTTTCGGTGGTCAGCTCGCGATAGCGACGCATTCCCTCGGGCGAATCGTGGAACCACCACGCCGGCCCCAGCTTGAGGCACGGATAATGGCCCGCCATCGGCGCCAGCTCGCGCGCATAGACGCTCTCGTCGAGCGTGAAGAGGATGATCGTCAGATCGCGCTCGTTGCCGACCACGTCGAGCATCGGTTGCAGCGCGCGGGTATATTCGGTGCGCACCGGAATGTCGGCGCCCTTGTCGCGGCCGTGGCTGGCGAACAGCCCGGCATTGTGGTTGCGATACGAGCCGGGGTGGATTTGCATCACCATCCCGTCCTCGACGCTCATCTTCGCCATTTCGGTGAGCATCTGCGCGCGGAACAGCTCGGCATCGGCGGCGTCCCACGTTCCGCCGACGATCCTCGCGAACAGCGCCTCGCAGTCGGCGGTCGACAGGTTGGCGGTCTGCGCGGTGGCATGGCCGTGGTCGGTGGCGGTCGCCCCGGCGGCGCGGAAGTCGGCGCGGCGCTTGCGGTGCGCGGCCAGATAGCCCGACCAGCGATGGACGTCCTCGCCGGTCAGCGCCGCGAATTTCTCCATCGCGCCCGCGAACTGCTCGTGCTCGACGTCGATCACGCCGTCGGGGCGATAGGTGGTGACGACCCGGCCGTTCCAGCCCGAGGCGCGGATCGCGTGATGCGCGTCGAGGCTGTCGTGCGCGCCCTCGGTGGTGGCGAGGAAGTCGATGCGGAAGCGGTCGAACAGCGCGCGCGGACGGAAATCGTCGCCCGCCAGCCGCTCGTTGATCGTGTCGAAATACAGGTCGGCGGTATCGGCATCCAGCCGCACGTCGAACCCGAACACCTCGGCAAAGACATGGTCGAGCCACAGCCGCGACGGCGTGCCGCGGAACAGGTCGTAGTGCGACGCGAACAGCTTCCACGCCGCGCGCGGGTCGGTGGCGGGCACGCCGCCGCGATGCGGGATGCGCAGATCGTCGAGCGCGACGCCCTGCGAATAGAGCATCCGGAACACATAATGGTCGGGGGCGAGCAGCAGCGTGGTCGCATTTTCCCAATTGGCGTCGGTCGCGAACCACGTCGGGTCGGTATGGCCGTGCGGGCTGACGATCGGCAGCGCGCCGATCTCGGCATAGAGCGTCCGCGCGATGTCACGGGTCGTCGGATCGGCGGGGAACAGCCGGTCGGGGTGGAGTTCGAGCGGTCGGGTCATCGTCAGTTCGCTCCCATGAAGGCGAGGCCGCGCTCCAAACCGCGCAGCTCCGCCAGCCCGCGCATCCGCCCGAGCAGCGAATAGCCGGGGTTGGTCACCTTGCTCAGATCGTCGATCATCTGATGGCCGTGGTCGGGGCGCATCACGATCGAGCGTCCCTCGCGGCGTTGCAGCGCCACCACCTCGGCCATCACCGCGGTCAGGTCGCCGCTGCCTTCCAGATGCGCGGCCTCGTGGAAGGCGCCGTCGGGCTCGCGCTGGACGCTGCGCAGGTGGAGGAAGCCGATCCGCGTCCCCAGCCGTCGGACCATGCCGGGAAGATCGTTGTCGGCGCGCACCCCGAACGATCCGGTGCAGAAACACAGGCCGTTGGCGGCGCTCGGCACCGCCGCGAACAGCGCGGTCACGTCCGCCTCGGTGCTGACGACGCGCGGCAGGCCGAAGATCGCGAACGGCGGATCGTCGGGGTGGACGACCATGCGGATGCCCAGTTCCTCGGCGACCGGGCAGATCGCCGCCATGAAGGCGTGGTGGTTGGCGCGCAGCTCGTCCGCGCCCGTCTGCGCATAGCCATGAATCGCGTCGAGGAATTGCGCGGAGGTGAAGCTCTCCTCGCTGCCCGGCAGCCCGGCGATGATCGTCCGCTCCAGCCGCAGCTTCGCCTCGTCGTCCATCGCGGCGAAGCGCCGCGCGGCGCGCTCGATCGTGTCGGGCGCATAGTCCGCCTCCGCGCCCGGGCGCTTTAGCAGGTGCAGGTCATAGACCGCGACCGCATCCAGCTCGAAGCGCAACGCGCGCGCGCCATCGGGCAGCTCCCACGCGAGATCCGTGCGCGTCCAGTCGAGCAGCGGCATGAAGTTGTAGGTGACGGTGGTGATGCCCTCCGCCGCCAGGTTCCGCAGCGTGGTGATATAATGGTTGATCAGCCGATCGCGCTCAGGCCCGGCGGTCTTGATCGCCTCATGCACCGGCACGCTTTCGACCGTCGTCCAGCGGAGTCCGGCGGCCTCGATCATCGCGCGATGCGCGGCGATTTCCTCGCGTGGCCAGACGACGCCGTTGGGGATGTGGTGAAGCGCGGTGACGACGTCGGTCGCGCCGGCCTGACGGATATGCGCCAGCGGCACCGGATCGCGCGGCCCGAACCAGCGCATCGCCTGCGTCATCAACACGTCCGCCATCCTCTCCGATCCTGTCGCCTGCGGCTTTTCGCCGCTCCTGTTAGCGATACCACGCCGCGAAGCAAGCTAGGGCAGCCTGCTTCCCATCCCCGCTTCGAGCACCGCATACCATTGCGACCGCGTCCATTCGACCCGGAAGACGTCGGCGGCCGCCGCGATCCGCCGCGCGTTCTGCGACCCGACGATCGGGATGATCCGCGCCGGATGCGCCATGACCCAGGCCAGCGCGGCGGTGGCGGCATCGACGCCGAACGCCGCGCCCTGTTGGCCGAGCAACGCCCCGGACGGATGCGCGCCGTCGGTCAGCCGGCCACCGCCGAGCGGCGACCATGCGAGCACCGCAAGGTCACGCGTCATCGCATGGTCGAGCGTCCCGTCGAACAGCGGCGCGACGTGCAGCGCGGAAAATTCCGGCTGGGTGGCGACGATCGGCTGGCCGAGAAACGCCTGCAACGCGTCGAATTCGGCGGGCGAATGGTTCGAGACGCCGATCGCGCGCACCTTGCCGCTGGTCACCATCGCGTCCAGCGCAGCGGCCACTTCCTGCGGATGGGTCAACAGGTCGCGGCGGTGGATCTGGTACAGGTCGACCACCTCCACCCCCATTCGCCGCAGCGAATCGTCGAGCGCATCGGCGAGATAGTCGCGGCTGGAATTGTACGGGATGCCGGGCCTGATCCCGCCCTTGGTCGCGATCACCATCCGGTCGCGCAGGCCGCGATCCTCGGCCAGCGCGCGCCCGAACAGCGCCTCCGCCGATCCGAAGCCGGCGGGCACGTCGCAACCATAGATGTCGGCGGTGTCGAACAGCGTGATCCCCGCCGCCAGCGCCGCATCGATCAGCGCGCGCACCGCGGCGATGTCATCACCCGCCAGCCGCCACATGCCCCAGGCGATCGGCGAAACCATGATCCCGCTCTTGCCCAGGGCACGCGGTTCATTCGATAGGCGCAATGTCGTCATATGGGGCGGCATGGCACAGGGGCGATCGGGATGATAGCGTCGAACCGTTTCTCGTTCGGTGCAGGCCGGCAATGATCCGCCATGTCGCGATCGTCGGCGGCGGCTTTTCGGGCGCGCTGCTCGCCATCAACCTGCTGCGCCATGACGGGCCGCGCGCCACGCTGATCGAGCGTCGTCCCGCGCAGCTGGGGCGCGGCGTCGCCTATAGCGCCGCGCACGAGGAGCATCTGCTCAACGTCCGCGCCGGCAATATGAGCGCGCTGCCCGACGATCCCGATCATTTCGTCCGCTGGCTGACGCACAACGACCTGGGCGATCGCACCACCTTCGTGCCGCGTCGCGTCTATGGCCGCTATCTGCGCGAGATGCTGGAACAGGCGGTCGCCGCGCATCCGCAGCGCCTCACGCTGATCGAGGACGAGGTGCGCGCGATTGTCCGCGATGGCGAAGGCTATGGCGCGACGCTGGCCGGCGGCGGCACGCTGCGCGCCGATGCCGCCGTGCTCGCGCTCGGCAACCTGCCGCCGCACACGCCGCCGGGGCTCGCGCCCGACGCTTTGCCGCCGGGCTGCTATCGCGGCGATCCATGGGCGGGCGACATCGCGGAGGGGCTGCGCGAAGACGATATTGTCGTGCTGCTCGGCTCCGGGCTGACCGCGGTCGATGCCGCGCTGCTGCTCGATTCGAGCGGGTTTTGCGGGCGGATCGTCGCACTGTCGCGGCGCGGGCTCGCGCCGCGCCGCCATGCCGATCTGCCGCCGCAACCCGGCCTTGCCGAGCGCCCCGCCGCGACGCTGTCGGCGCTGCTCCGCCACGTCCGCATTCGCAGCGCGGCGATCGGCTGGCGCGCGGCGGTCGACGAGCTGCGTCCGGTCACGCAGATGATGTGGGGCGCCGCCGATGCCGCGACCCGCGCGCGCTTCCTTCGCCACCTGCGGCCGTGGTGGGATGTGCACCGCCACCGCCTCGCCCCGGCGGTCGCCGACCGCATCGACGCGTTGCTCGCCGCCGGGCGGCTGGAGGTGACGGCGGGCAAGCTGATCGCCGCCACCGCCGATGGCGCGCACGCGCTCCTCGACTGGCGTCCGCGGGGCGGTGGAGCGGTCCGCCGCCTGCGGGCCGCGCGCGTGGTCAATTGCACCGGGCCGCAGGGCGACCTGCTCCGCTCCGCCGAGCCCCTGCTCCACGATCTGCTGGCGCGAGGCATGATTCGCCCCGATCCGCTGCGCATCGGGCTGGAGGTCGATGCCCAATCGCGCGTCGTGGAAGCGGACGGCACCGTCGCCGAACAATTCTACGCGATCGGGCCGATGACGCGGGGCGGCTTGTGGGAAGTCGTCGCCGTTCCCGACATCCGGCAACAGAATTGGACGCTCGCCCGGCGGCTCGCAAATGCCCAATGGGTCGGGGGTGAAGGGCTCTGACGCGAAAACGGTTGCGTGGTGGAGATGGTAGCGCTAACTCCTAATGAAAGCACAGGCGTAGACCTGTGACATGGACCTGAGAGGAGCCCGAGACGATGCGTCGCCCGACCCGTGCCTATCTGTTGCCGCTGCTCGCCGCGCTGCCGCTCGCCGCCTGTGGTGACCGGACGACGACCGCCGACAATGCGACCACCGCCAATGGCGCCGCCACCGACGCACCGCGCGCCAAGGACGGCCGCCGCTATCTGTCGCAGCCTTTGATCACCGATTTCTACACCGCCGATCCCTCGGCTCACGTCTTCGACGGCAAGCTCTACGTCTATCCCAGCCACGACATCGACGGCTCGGCGAAAGAAGACGATCTCGGCGGCCATTTTGAGATGCGCGACTACCGCGTGCTCAGCATGGACGAACCCGGCGGCAAGGTGACCGCGCACCCGGTCGCGCTCGACGTCAAGGACGTGCCCTGGGCCGAAAAGCAGATGTGGGCGCCCGACGCCGCCTATAAGAACGACACCTACTTCCTCTACTTCCCCGCCAAGGACCGGCAGGGCGCGTTCCGGATCGGCGTCGCCACCTCGAAATCGCCGGTCGGCCCGTTCAAGGCCGATCCGCAGCCGATCGCGGGCAGCTTCTCGATCGATCCGGCGGTGTTCACCGACGACGATGGCAAGAGCTATATGTATTTCGGCGGAATCTGGGGTGGGCAGCTCCAGCGCAACACCACCGGCACATACGATCCGAACGGCTCGAAGACCGATCTCGGCGCCGACGACAAGCCCGCGCTGACCCCGAAGGTGGCGCCGATGGCCGCCGACATGAAGACGTTCGCCGGCAAGCCGCGCGACGTCGTGATCCTCGACGAAAAGGGCAAGCCGCTGCTCGGCGGCGACCACGACCGCCGCTTCTTCGAGGCTTCGTGGATGCATAAGTACAAGGGCAAATATTACTTCAGCTATTCGACCGGCGACACGCATTACCTCGTCTATGCGATCGGCGACTCGCCTTATGGCCCGTTCACCTACAAGGGCCGCATCCTCCAGCCGGTCGAGGGCTGGACGACGCACCATTCGATCGTCGAGTGGAAGGGCAAATGGTGGCTGTTCTACGCCGACACGCAGCTGTCGGGACAGACGCGGCTGCGCAACGTCAAAATGACCGAGTTGAAGTACAATCCCGACGGCACGATCCAGACGATCGATCCCTTCGTGAAGTGATGCCTGTGCCCCGGCGAAGGCCGGGGTCCAGTCGGGAAACGCAGCCGCCTTCCCCGCGACCTCCGACACTGGGCCCCGGCCTTCGCCGGGGCACTCATCTTGAAAGACCCCCATGTTCCTCGGCATCGACATCGGCACCTCGGGCGTGAAGGCGGTGGTGATCGACCGTGACGGCACGATCGCCGCACAGGCCACCGCCGCGCTGACCGTCCAGCGCCCGCACCCGCTCTGGTCCGAACAGGACCCGGACGCCTGGTGGCAGGCGACCGACGCCGCGGTGCGCGCGCTCCCTGCCGACGTGCGGCGTGCAGTGCGCGGCGTCGGCATCGCCGGCCAGATGCACGGCGCGACGCTGCTCGGCGCTGACGACCGTCCGTTGCGCCCCGCGATCTTGTGGAATGACGGCCGCTCGTTTGCCGAATGCGAGGAGCTGGAGCGCGCCGTCCCTGCGCTGCGTGACATCGCCGCGAACATCGCGATGCCCGGCTTCACCGCGCCCAAGCTGCTGTGGGTCAGGCATCACGAACCCGAGACCTTCGCGGCGATCCGCACCGTCCTTCTCCCCAAGGATCACGTCCGGCTCATCATGACCGGCGAGAAGGCGTCCGACGTGTCCGACGCCGCCGGCACCTTGTGGCTCGACGTCGCGAAGCGCGACTGGAGCGACGAACTGCTCGCCGCGACCGGGCTCACCCACGCGCAGATGCCGCGCGCGGTCGAGGGCAGCGACGTCACCGGCACGCTCCGTCAGGAAATCGCCGACAGCTGGGGGATGGACGCCGTCCCGGTCGCGGGCGGCGGCGGCGACAATGCCGCGGGCGCGGCCGGCATCGGCGTCGTCCGCGACGGCGACGCCTTGCTGTCGCTCGGTACATCCGGGGTGATCTTCGTCGCCACCGACACGCTGCGCGCCAACCCGGCGGCGGCGGTCCATGCCTTTTGCCACTGCATCCCGGGTATGTGGCACCAGATGGCGGTGCATCTGTCGGCGGCGGTCTGCGTCGACTGGGTCGCGCGGCTGATCGGGGCGGCGGCCGCGGCCGACGTGTTCGCGCGCGCCGAGATCGCCGGCCCGGCGAGCGGCCCCGAACTGTTCCTCCCCTATCTCTCCGGCGAGCGCACCCCGCACAATGACGCGCAGGTCCGCGGCGGCTTCCTCGGGCTCGATCACGACAGCACCCCCGAGCGGCTGGCGCAGGCCGTCCTCGAAGGCGTCTCCTTCGCGCTCGCCGACGGCGTCCGCGTGCTGCGCGAGTCCGGCACCACCGTCGAACGCCTGTCGGTGATCGGCGGCGGCGCGCGCTCGCGTTATTGGGGCGAGACGCTCGCCGCCGCGCTGGAGGTCGAACTCGCCTATCTCAAGGGCGGCGAGGTCGGCCCGGCGATGGGCGCGGCGCGCCTCGCGCAGCTCGCGGTCGACGGCGGCATCCCCGCCGACGTCTGCGTCGCCCCGCCGATCAGCCACGTCATCACCCCCGACCCGACGCTGGTCGACCGGCTCGCCCCCAAGCGCGCCGCCTTCCGCGCCGCCTATCCCCGCATCAAGCCCTAAAGGAGCACGCCCGTGAGCACCGACTTCTTCGCCGACATCCCCCAGATCAAATATGAGGGGCCGGAAACCACCAACGAACTCGCCTATCGTTATTACGACAAGGATCGGGTCGTGCTCGGCAAGCGCATGGAGGACCACCTCCGCTTCGCCGCCTGCTTCTGGCACACCTTCTGCTGGCCGGGTTCGGACGTGTTCGGCGGCGGCACCTTCAACCGCCCGTGGCATGCCGGCGCGAACGACAGCGCCGCGGCGGCGCAGAAGCGTGAGGTGGCGTTCGACTTCTTCACCAAGCTCGACGTGCCCTATTACTGCTTCCACGATGTCGACGTGATGGCCGACGCCAACAGCGTCGCCGAGCACCGCCGCTTCTTCGGCGAGGCGGTCGACCATCTCGAGAAGCTCCAGGCGTCGTCGGGCCGCAAGCTGCTGTGGGGCACCGCGAATCTTTTCGGCAACCCGCGCTTCGCCGCCGGCGGCGCGACCAACCCGGACCCGGAGGTCTATGCGTTCGGCGCCATGCAGGTCCGCGACGCGCTGGAGGCAACGCACCGCCTCGGCGGCAGCAACTATGTGCTGTGGGGCGGCCGCGAGGGCTACGAGACGCTCGCCAACACCGACCTGAAGCGCGAGCTGGACAATCTCGGCCGCTTCCTGACGCTGGTCGTCGAGCACAAGCACAAGATCGGCTTCGACGGCACGATCCTGATCGAGCCTAAGCCGCACGAGCCGACCAAGCACCAGTACGACTTCGACACCGCCACCGTGTACGGCTTCCTCAAGAAGTACGGGCTGGAGAACGAGGTCAAGGTCAACATCGAGGCGAACCACGCCACGCTGGCTGGTCACACCTTCGAACATGAGATCGCGATGGCCGGCGCGCTCGGCATCTTCGGGTCGATCGACGCCAACCGCGGCGATCACCAGAACGGCTGGGACACCGACCAATTCCCGAACTCGGTTGAGGAACTGACGCTCGCGATGCTCGAGATTCTCCGCGCCGGCGGCTTCACCACTGGCGGCTTCAATTTCGACGCCAAGGTGCGCCGTCAGTCGATGGACGCGGTCGATCTGTTCTACGGCCATGTCGGCGGAATCGACGTCGTCGCGAAGGGCCTGCTCAACGCTGCGGCGCTGATCGAGGACGGTCGCCTCGATGCGATCAAAAAGGAGCGTTACGCGGGCTGGGACGCCGAGTTCGGGCAGAAGGTGTCGTCGCTCGACCTCGCCGGGATCGCCGATCTGGCGGAGAGCGCCGACGTCAACCCGCGCCCGCGCTCGGGCCGTCAGGAGCGGATCGAGAATATCGTCAACCGCTTCATCTGATCCTCAAATCGTCATTCCCGCGCAGGCGAGACCTCTGCGAAACCCGTCTTCTGTTCCCCGGCGAAGGCCGGGGCCCAGTTGGGAGAGGCTTGTAGCTAACCGAAACACCTTCCCAACTGGACCCCGGCCTCCGCCGGGGAACGGCTTACGAAGGATATGGCCCGCACTTCCGCGGAGGTCTCGCGAAGGCGGGAATCCAGACGCGCAGGTCCGTCGATAGAGGCGCGACCGCAGAGCATCTGGATCCCCGCCTCCGCGGGGATCACGGTGAATGGAACTGGGTGACACGAAAATTCTCTCTCCCCTTCAGGGGAGGGGCTAGGGGTGGGGCCGTGTCTCACCGAGACCAGCGCCAAGACTTTCTCACCCCAACCCCTCCCCCGAGGGAGAGGGGCTTGATGATACCGAGCCCGCTCACCCAGCCGCAGGGTTGCGAATCCACCCCCTGCCGCCTAATTAATGTCCGACTAATTCCCATCACGAGGACGATCATGATCGACGGAGCGATGCTCATCGGCGCCGAGGCGCGTCAGGCTGACAAGCGGTTCACCTCGGTCGATCCGTCGACCGGCGAGACGCTGACGCCCGACTTCTCCTCCGCCGGCCCCGATGCGGTCGACGCCGCCGCCGCGCTCGCCGCCGAGGCGTTCCCGACCTACAGCGCGACCGATCCCGAAACCCGCGCCGCGTTCCTCGAGGGCATCACCGACGAGATCCTCGCGCTCGGCGACGAGCTGATCGTCCGCGCGATGCAGGAAAGCGGCCTGCCGCGCGCGCGCCTCGAGGGTGAGCGCGGCCGGACGGTCGGCCAGCTCAAGCTGTTCGCGCAGGTCGTCCGTCAGGGCGACTGGCTGGACGCGACGATCGACCCCGCGCTTCCCGACCGCCAGCCGCTGCCACGCCCCGACCTGCGCCGCATGAACGTCGCGCTCGGACCCGTCGCGGTGTTCGGCGCGTCGAACTTCCCGCTCGCCTTCTCGGTCGCGGGCGGCGACACCGCCTCGGCGCTCGCGGCGGGCTGCCCGGTGGTCGTCAAGGGCCATCCGGCGCACCCCGGCACCGGCGAGCTGGTTGCGCGTGCGATCGCCAAGGCGGTCGAGAAGGCCGGGCTCCCGGCCGGCGTCTTCTCCTATCTGCCCGGCGAGACCAACGAGCTGGGCGGCGCAATCGTCCGCGATCCGCGCATCAAGGCGGTCGGCTTCACCGGCTCGCGCGGCGGCGGCATGGCGCTGATGAAGATCGCCGCCGAGCGTGACGAGCCGATCCCGGTCTATGCCGAGATGTCGGCGATCAATCCGGTCGTCCTTATGCCGCACGCGCTCGAAGCACGCGGCGCGGCGCTCGCCCCGGCCTATGTCCAGTCGCTGACGATGGGCGCGGGCCAGTTCTGCACCAACCCCGGCCTCGTGCTCGCGATCGCCGGCCCGGCGCTCGACGCGTTTGTCGAAGCGGCCGGTCAGGCGCTGACGGAGAGCGCGCCGAGCACGATGCTCACCCCCGGCATCCACGCCAGCTTCGAAAAGGGCGTCGAGGCGCTCGCCTCGCATGCGGCGGTCACCACCGTCGCGCGCGGCAAGGTCGGCGAGGGCGTCAACCAGGCGGTCGGCGCGCTGTTCCGCACCGACGCCGAGGCGTTCCTCGCCGATCGCGCGCTCGGGCATGAGGTGTTCGGCTCGTCGTCGATCGTCGTCGCGTGCCGCGATCTCGCCGAGTTGAAGAAGGTGATCGCCAGCCTCGAAGGCCAGCTCACCGCGACGCTCCAGATCGATGCCGAGGACGAGGGCGACGCCAAGGGGCTGATCCCGGTACTCGCCGACCGCGTCGGCCGCATCCTCGTCAACGGCTGGCCGACCGGCGTCGAGGTCGCTCCGGCGATGGTCCATGGCGGCCCGTTCCCGGCGACCAGCGACGGCCGCACCACCTCGGTGGGCACGGGGGCGATCTATCGCTTCCTGCGCCCCGTCAGCCTCCAGAACCTGCCCGCCGGACTGCTGCCGGACGCGGTCTCGGACGCCAACCCGTGGGGCATCGCCCGCCGCATCGACGGCAAGCGCGAGGCGTCGCCGCGGTAAGGTTCGCGGGTTGATGTGAAGCGGAAAGGGCGGCCTCGCGGGGCCGCCCCTTTTTTTTCCACGCGGAGGCGCGGAGGTGCTCCGCCCAGCGCCGCAGGCATGTTCAACAACGAAGGCGGATCCGTCATTGCGAGCGCAGCAAAGCAATCCAGAGCCGGATCAGGACGCCCTGGATTGCTTCGCTCCGCTCGCAATGACGGAAATGATGTCCGGCGGGCGCGGCAAACGCGCCCTCTCTGCGCCTCCGCGTCTCTGCGCGCGATCAATCCGCGCGCAGCCGCGAACATGAAGCTGTCCAGCAGGCGACACCGTGCCACTTGTCCGGCGTCCTCGCGGCGGCGCGTGCAGCAGTTTTATGCGCGCAGAGACGCAGAGGCGCAGAGAGGTCGTGGGCTACGCATCGTGCAGCTCCTCACAAGGATATGAGAGGCTGCTGGCGCAGCCGGGAGAGACTCCCCGAGCAGCCCTCCGCGCCTCCGCGCCTCCGCGTGAGAAATCTTGAGTTCGCGCAGAGCACGCAAAGGACGCGGAGAGGCGGTGCGCTGTGTCACATTCCGCGGCAGCAACCACCATCATCCCGGTGGCGGACGGGAGCCGTGCCTATGGCGCAACCGCTCTGCGTCCTCTGCGTGCTCTGCGCGAACAAAAAAGGCGCGGAGAGAAGACCCTCCGCGCCGCCGCGTGTACCGATCCGTCAGTGGTTGTCGCGCGGCAGTCCCTTCGTCTGCGCGATGCGCTGGTACTTCTCGGAGCCCTCGAGGATCGCGCCGGTGCTCATCTGCCCGACCACCGCGCGCTGGATCTCCTGCCACGGCGTCTGCGAGGCCGGGTACGCATAGCCCCCCCGCCGCCTCCAGCGCCGCGCGCCGCTCGGCCAGTTCCGCGTCGGAGATCAGCACGTTGGCCGTCCCCTTGCCCAGATCGACCCGCACCCGGTCACCGGTCTGAAGCAGCGCGAGGCCCCCCATCGCCGCCGCCTCGGGCGAGGCGTTGAGGATCGACGGCGACCCGCTCGTCCCCGACTGCCGACCATCGCCGATGCACGGCAAGGCATGGACGCCCTCGGTGATCAGATAGGCCGGCGGGCGCATGTTGACGACCTCGGCCGCCCCCGGATAGCCGATCGGCCCTGCGCCGCGCATGAACAGCAGCGTCTCGGGCGTGATCCCGGTCGCCGGATCGTCGATGCGCGCGTGATAATCCTCCGGCCCGTCGAACACCACCGCCGGGCCCTCGAACGCCTCGGGATCGTCGGGGTTCGACAGGTAACGGTCGCGGAACTCAGGCGAGATCACGCTGGTCTTCATCACCGCCGCGTCGAACAGATTGCCCGACAGCACGATGAACCCGGCCTCTTCCTTGAGCGGCGCGTCATACGGACGGATGACCTTCTCGTCCTCGATCGCGACGCCACGGCAATTGTCGCCCATGGTCTTGCCGTTGACGGTCAGCGCGTCCTCGGCGATCAGCCCCTGTTCCATCAACTGGTTGACCACCGCCGGCACCCCGCCCGCGCGGTAATAATCCTCGCCCAGATACTCGCCGGCCGGTTGCAGGTTGACGAGCAGCGGCACCTTGTGGCCCTGCTCCTCCCAATCCTTGATCGGCAGCTCGACGCCGATGTGACGCGCCAGCGCGGCCAAATGGATCGGCGCGTTGGTAGATCCGCCGATCGCGGAGTTGACCTTGATCGCGTTGTGGAACGCATCCTTGGTCAGGATGTCCGAGGGCTTGAGATCCTCGGCGACCATCTCGACGATCCGCTTGCCGGTGAGGTACGCGACCTCCTGCCGGTCGCGATACGGTGCCGGGATCGCCGCCGAGCCGGGCAGCGACATGCCGAGCGCTTCCGCCAGCGAGTTCATCGTCGTCGCGGTGCCCATCGTGTTGCAATAGCCGGTCGATGGCGCCGACGACGCCACCAGCCGGATGAACTCGGCATCGTCGATCTCGCCCGCCGCGAGCAACTGCCGCGCCTTCCAGACGATCGTCCCCGAGCCGGTCCGCTCGCCCTTGTGCCAGCCGTTGAGCATGGGACCGACCGACAGCGCAATCGCCGGGATGTTGACCGTCGCCGCCGCCATCAGGCAGGCCGGGGTGGTCTTGTCGCAGCCGATCGTCAGCACCACGCCGTCGAGCGGATAGCCGTACAGCACCTCGACCAGCCCGAGATACGCCAGATTGCGGTCGAGCCCGGCGGTCGGGCGCTTGCCGGTTTCCTGGATCGGATGCACCGGGAATTCCAGCACGATCCCGCCCATCTCGCGCACGCCCTCGCGCACCCGCTCCGCCAGCACCAGATGGTGGCGGTTGCAGGGCGACAGGTCCGAGCCGGTCTGCGCGATGCCGATGATCGGCTTGCCCGAGCGCAGCTCCTCCAGCGTCAGACCGAAGTTCAGATAGCGCTCCAGATACAGCGCCGTCATGTCGATGTTCGCCGGATTGTCGAACCACGCACGGCTGCGCAGCTTCGTCGGATCGTGGGGGGCGGTCATGCAGGCGGGCTCCAGAACGAGTCAGGTATATAGTCGGACAAATAGCATCGCTCAGCGCAGCGACGCCAGCGAAATTCCTTCCGCCATCGCGCGATAGCCGGCGATGCTCGGATGCAGCCCGTCGCCGCTGTCATAGGCGGGCAACAAGCGGTCGGGCCGCGCCGGATCGCGCATCAGCCGGTCGAAGTCGATCACGCGATCGGCGTTGCCCGGCGTCCGGATCCACGCGTTGATCGCCTGCCGGTCGGCCTCGCTCGCCGCGCCGGGGTGGTAATAAGCATTGGTGGCAAACGGCATGATCGTCGCGAGATGCACCGTCATCCCCTTGGCGTGCGCGCGCGCCACCATCTGCGCATAGGCGCCCGTCACCCCCGCCACCAGCGCGCGATGCGCCTCCGGGGTCGCGGGCTGTTCGCCGGTCAGCACGCCGATATCGTTGACGCCCTCCAGCACGATCAGATGCTTCGCCCCCGCCTGCCCCAGCACGTCGCGATCGAAGCGCGCCATCGCGTTCGGCCCCAACCCGTCGAGCAACACGCGGTTGCCGCCGATCCCGAGGTTGAGCACCGCCGCCTTGCCGCCCAGTCGCCGCGCGAGGACATCGGTCCAGCGCGCATTGGTGTTCGGCTTCACGCCGTACCCATCGGTGATCGAATCGCCGAACGCGACCACCCCGTTCGGCGCGGCGCAGCGCTCGACCTCGATGCCGGAGAGCTGGAACCAGTGATCGGTCTTGGTCGCCCCGGTCAGATCGGCCGCGCCGGTCGCCTCGCCCTTCGCGATCCACGACGTCGCGCGCGACCCGGGGTGCGAGGTCTGCCCGTCCGGCGCGACCGGAAAATAGGCCGACACCGCCAGATCGTCGAAGGCCGTGATCGGCAGCGCCACCGCATCGCTCCACCATTCCGCGCCCGGCGGCACGATCACCTCGCGGGCGCCGCCGAACGACAGCGCCCGCACGCTGCCCGGGGTCACCCGTGCGCTGGCGAGATCCGCCGAGCGCGCGATGCTCGCGGCGGCGACGTGCAGCGGCGCGCGGCCATAAGCGTTCGAAAAGCGCACCCGCACCCGCGCACCGCCGATCGACGGCCGCACCACCTGCCGCAGCGTCGCATCGCGCAGCGCATTGGCGGGGAGGACATTCTCGCCCTGCGGCGTCATCTGCGCCGAGGCCCAGGCCGCTTGCCAGCTACAGGCGCGCGCCGCGGCGGGGGTGGCGGAAAGGCTAAGCAGCGCGGCGGCAAGCACGAGAGAGGATCGCATGGTCGCTCCGAAAAGAAAGAAGGGCCGGGCTCGCGAAGAGACCGGCCCCGAGAGGCGACGCGCCGAATAAAGGGGAGAAAAACGGCGCGCCTAACGCAATCAGGAAATCGGGCTGATGCCGGGCGGCAGCAGAGGAAAGACGTCAAGAGCGGCGTGCAGCGGGCCGGGCGTGGTGATCGACATCTTTCCTCTCCCTGACCGTTCATGCCGGTCGCACCTGATCCGAGACCATGGCCGCGTGGTGTTGATAGCGGTATCAAGAACTTGTCCGCATCCGTCAACCGGCCTGCGTCAGACGAACGTCGCGGTAGCGCGGGTTGAGCAGGTGGAAGACCAGCAACGCGACCAGATACGCCACGCCGCACGCCACGAAGAACGGCCCGTAACTCCCGACCGTGTCCAGCAGCAACCCAAGCGACTTGGACGCGATGAACCCGCCGACGGCGCCCGCGAACCCGCCCAACCCGATCAGCGTCCCCTGTGCGAAGCGCGGGAACTGGTCGCCCGGCAACGCGAACAAATTGGTCGAGAACCCCTGATGCGCCGCGCACGCCAGCCCGATCAGCGTCACCGCGATCCAGATATTGCTCGCCTGCCCCGCGAACATCACGGGTAGCGCAAACAGGGCGCAGGCGAACATCGCCCGCTTGCGCGCGCGTCCGGTCGCCACGCCGCGCTTGAGCAGATGCGACGAATACCAGCCGCCCGCGATCGCGCCGAGATCGGCGAGGATGTAGATCGCGACGAGCGGCGGACCGAAGCTCTTCAGATCATAGCCATATTGCTTGTTGAAGAAGTCCGGCAGCCAGAACAGGAACGTCCACCACACCGGATCGATCAGGAAGCGCCCCGCCATATAGGCCCATGCCTCGCGATGCCGCAGCACGCGCAGGAAGCCGGCGCGGCCCTGATCGACCGCCGGCTCGGTCTCGATCCAGGCGCGTTCCTCGATTGTCAGCCGCGGATGCTCGGCGGGCTTGTGATACAGCCGCCACCACGCGAACAGCCACACCAGGTTGAACAATCCGGTGATGATGAACGCCCAGCGCCAGTCGAGCAGCAATCCGGCGACGATGAACCCGATCAGCAGCGGCGTGACCACCGCGCCGACATTCGCCCCGGCGTTGAAGATCCCGATCGCGAGCGCACGTTCCTTCTTGGGGAACCATTGCGATGCCGCCGCCAAGGCAGAAGGATAAGTCCCCGCCTCGCCGAACGCGAGGGGGATGCGCGCGATCACGAAGCCGGTCGTCGAGGTGACCAATGTCTGCGCGAAATGGCCGAGCGTCCAGCTCCCCATCGCGAGCAGATAGCCGTATTTCGGCCCGATCCGGTCGATCAGCCACCCGAAGATCAGGAAGCCAATTCCGTAGAAGACCTGAAAATAACCGGTGACGTCGCCGTAGCCGGTGTTGGTCCAGTTGTAGAGTTCGGTGAGCTGCGGCTTGAGCACGCCCAGCACCAGCCGGTCGACATACGACAGCACCACCGCCGCGAACAACAGCGCGCAGATGATCCAGCGGATGCGGCCTTTCGGTCGCGGCACCTCGTGCGCGGCGGTCTCGGGCGCGTGCTGCGCGATGTGGGTGAAGTCGCTCATAAGCTGTCTATTTCCCTCACCTGCCGTCTCGCGCTTTTCTCCAAACCGTTCGTGCTGAGGAGGCATTGAGCTTGTCGAAATGCCGTCTCGAAGCACCGCCCCGCGCGTGCCCTTCGAGACGAGGCTTCGACAAGCTCAGCCTCTCCTCAGGGCGAACGGAGGTGGAGCTTGTTCGCCTCCACAAAGTCGGCGCTGGCGTCACCCTCACCAGCTCCACAGCGTGCCATCCTCCAGCCGGTTCACCGGCAGGTACGCGCGCTTGTATTCATACCCCGCCGCCAGCTCTTCATCCACGTCGACCCCCAGCCCCGGCGCATCGCCCGGGTGCATCATGCCGTCCTCGAAGCGATAGCCATGCGGGAACACCGCATCGGTCTCGGCGGTGTGCGGCATATGCTCCTGCACCCCGAAGTTCGGCACCGACAGCCCGAAGTGCAGCGCCGCGGCCATCGTCACCGGCGACAGGTCGGTCGCGCCGTGGCAGCCGGTCCGCACCTGATACAGATCGGCGAGCGCAGCGACCCGACGCAAATGCGTGATCCCGCCGGCATGGACGATCGTCGCGCGGACATAGTCGATCGACTGCTGCTCGATCAGCGCCTTGCAGTCCCAGATCGAATTGAACACCTCGCCGACCGCGATCGGCGTCGTGGTGTGATGGCGGATCAGCCGGAACGCGTCCTGATTCTCCGCCGGGGTCGGGTCCTCGATCCAGAACGGACGGTACGGCTCCAGATCACGCCCCAGCCGCCCGGCCTCGATCGGGGTCAGCCGGTGGTGGACGTCGTGGAGCAAATGTACGTCCGGCCCCAGTGCGTCGCGCGCCGCCGCGAACAATTCGGGCACGACGCGCAAATACTTCTCGGTCGACCACACCGACTCGCTCGGCAGCGCGGCATCGGCGGGCTCGTAGCGTTGCCCCGGCTTGGCGACGCCATAGGTGGAGGCGAGCCCCGGCACCCCGCATTGCAGCCGGATCGCCTTGTAGCCCTTGTCGCGCTCGGCCAGCGCGACGTTGATCGTGTCCTCGATCGTCGTGCCGTTGGCGTGTGCATAGACCATGCACGCCTCGCGGCTCGCGCCACCCAGCAACTGGTAAACCGGCAATCCGGCCAGCTTGCCCTTGATGTCCCACAGCGCCACGTCGACCGCTGCGATCGCGGTCATCGTCACCGGCCCGCGCCGCCAATACGCGCCCTTGTAGAGATATTGCCAGATGTCCTCGATCCGGTGCGCGTCGCGCCCGATCAGGCACGGCACGACATGCTCGGAAAGATACGCGGCGACCGCCAGCTCGCGGCCGTTGAGCGTCGCATCGCCGACGCCGGTCGTGCCGTCGTCGCAGGTGATCTTGAGCGTGACGAGATTGCGCCCCGGACAGGTGATGATGACGCGGGCATCGGTGATGATCGGCATGGTCTCTCTCAGGCGATGTCGAGCGTGACGGTCTGCACGTCGCGGCTGTTGGGGCCGGTCATGATATCGAAGCGGCCCGGCTCGACCACCTCGCGCATGTCCTCGTCCCACATCCGGAACGCCTCGGGGCCGAGCGTGAAGCGCACGGTCTTCCGCTCGCCCGGCGCGAGCGAGACGCGTGCGAACTCCTTCAATTCCTTGACCGGGCGCGCCACCGACGACACCTGATCGCGGACATAGAGCTGCACCACTTCGTCGCCCGCGCGCTGCCCGGTGTTCGCGACATCGACCTCGACCACCACCTGCCCGGCGGTCGCGATGCGCGGCGCGGACAGCCGCGGCGGCGACAGGGTGAAGGTCGTGTAGCTCAGCCCGAAGCCGAACGGGAACAACGGCTGATCGTCGTCGAACAGATAGCCGCGCCGCGCCGAGGGCTTGTGGTTGTAATAGAAGGGCACCTGCCCGACGTCGCGCACCACCGTCACCGGCAGCTTGGCGCCCGGATTGACGTCACCGAACAGCACGTCGGCGACCGCGTGCCCGCCCTGCTGCCCGGCATACCAGCATTCGACCAGCGCATTCGCGCCCGCCACGACGGTCGGCCATGACGGCGGCCGCCCGTTGATCGCGACGACCACCACCGGCTTGCCGGTCGCCTTCATCGCGCGGAACAGCTCGTTCTGTTCGCCGAGCAGATCGAGGTCGGTGCGATCGCCGAGATGCGTCTTGGCATAGCCCTCGCGGCTGGTCTGCTCGGTATCGCCGATCGCGAGCAGGATCACGTCGGCGCTTTTGGCGACCTCGACCGCCTCGGCGATCAACTGCCGGTTGCGCGCCGGGTCGGCGAGCAGCACCTCGTTGGCGGAGCGATCCTCGCTCTGCGTGATGAACACGCCCTGCGCATGGACCACCTCCGCGCGCCCCTCCAGCTTCGCGCGCACCCCGGCGAGCAGCGACACCGGATCGGTCGGGAGCGACGAATAGCCGCCCAGCCGCGGCACCGCCGCATTCGGCCCGATCACCGCCACCCGCTTCTGCGCACCCGGCGTCAGCGGCAGCGTCCCGTCATTGACCAGCAGCGCGATCGACTTGCCCGCCGCCTCGCGCGCCAGTGCCAGCGCCTCCGCATTCGCGGTCAGCTTCGCGGCGGCGCGCGCGTCGACGGTCGCCTCCTCGAACAGACCCGCGCGGAACTTCATCGTCAGCATCCGCGCGCATGCCAGATCGATCGCCGCCACCGGCACCGCCCCGGCCCGCACCTGATCGGCGAGCGTCCGATAGGCGACGCCGTCCGGCAGATCGCAATCGACCCCCGCCTCCAGCGCCAGCTTCGCCGCCCCCTCCTTGGAAGCCGCGACATGGTGGAAATAGTCCAGCTCGGGGATCGCGGCGTAGTCGCTGACCACCGCGCCGTCGAAGCCCCATTCGCCGCGCAGGATCTTGCCCAGCAACCAATGGTTCGCATGGCTCGGCACGCCGTCGATCTCGTTATACGACGGCATCACCGCCGCGATCCCGGTCTGCTCGACCACCTTGCGGAACGGCGGGAAATAGCTCTCGCGCAATTCGCGTTCGCCCAGCTGCGCGGGCGCGACATTGTTGCCCGCCTGCGGTTGGCCATGCCCGGTCATATGCTTCAGCGTGGCGTGGACCTTGCCCGGCCCAAGCTCTTTCCCGTTCCCCTGCAGGCCCCGGACCGCTGCGACGCCCATCTCGCCGCACAGATAAGGATCCTCGCCGAACGTCTCCTCGATCCGACCCCAGCGCGGGTCGCGCGCGATGTCCACCACCGGCGACAGCGCCAGCGTCGTGCCGTGTGCGCGCACTTCGCGCCCGATCACCGACTGGACGCGCTGCATCAGCGCGCGGTCGAACGAACCCGCCAGCGCGATCGCCTGCGGAAAGCTGGTCGCACCCGGCGCCATATAGCCGTGCAGCGATTCCTCGTGGAACAGGATCGGGATGCCCAGCGGGGTCCGCTTCGCCCAGTCCTGCGCGGCATTGACGAACGCGATCGTGTCGGCGGGCTTGCGCCACCGTCCGGTCACATCGGTCCCGGTATTGTTGGCGGTCGCCGCCCCGCCGCGATCCGACGGCCGCGCGATCTGCCCAATGCCGTGCGGATAGGCGCTGTCGGCCTTGCCCGGCGCGAACGCGCGCGCCTCGTCCATCACGTCGCGTTTGGTGGTCGACAGCGTGATCAGCTGCGCGACCTTCTCGTCCAGCGTCATCCGCCCCAGCAGGTCGCGGACGCGCAGGTCGACCGGCGCACGCGGGTCGCGATAGATCGGCACGCTGGCGGCGGCGGGCAGGAAAGCGAGCGCGGAAACTCCGGCGCTCCAGCGCAGCAGGTCGCGACGGGCGATGACCGCGGTCGGTCGACGATGGGCGGTCACGCGCACATTCTCCTAACTTTCCCGATCTGGCGCCGGGACTTGTGAATTTTGCTGATAGCGGTACCATGGCCGTTCAGAAGCGGCGTTGTCAATGCCGCCAAAGGTAGCGGGAGCGGTGATGAAGGCACGTTCGGGATGGCTGGGTGCGCTTGCCCTGATGCTGGCAAGCGCCGCGCACGCCGATGACGGCTATCGGTTGTGGCTGCGTGCACCGGCGGCGACGCCGGCCGCCGCGACGGTCGCGGTGCGCGGCGACACCGCCACGCTGCGCCTCGCCGCCGATGAGCTGACCCGCGCGCTGCCGGCGGGCATGAGCGTCACCGTCGCCACCTCCGCCGACGCACAGGTCGTGGGGTTGCGGCTGCCGTTCGCGCCGCTCGGTGACGAGGGCTATCTGGTTCGCCCGGTCACGCTGGACGGCAAGCCGACGTTGCTGGTCGCCGGCAACACCGACCGGGGCGCGCTCTACGGCGCCTTCGCGCTGCTCCGGCATCTCGCGACCGGCGGTACGGCGGCGAACGCGACGCTCATCAGCGCGCCCAAGGTGAAGCTGCGCGTCCTCAACCACTGGGACAATCTCGATGGCACCGTCGAGCGCGGCTATGCCGGCGTGTCGCTGTGGGACTGGTGGACGCTCCCCGACCTCAAGGACCCGCGCTACACCGACTATGCGCGCGCCAATGCCTCGATCGGCATCAACGGCACCGTCCTCAACAACGTCAACGCCAAGGCCGATAGCCTGACCCCGCGCTACATCGCCAAGGCGGCGGCGCTGGCCGACGTGTTCCGGCCGTGGGGGATCAAGGTCTATCTCTCCGCGCGCTTCTCCGCGCCGATCGAGCTGGGCGGTCTCAAGACCGCCGACCCGCGCGATCCGCAGGTGGCCGCGTGGTGGAAGGCGAAGGCCGACGAAATCTACCGCGCGATCCCGGATTTCGGCGGCTTTCTGGTGAAGGCGAACAGCGAGGGCCAGCCCGGCCCGCGCGATTACGGCGCCAGCCACGCCGACGGCGCGAACATGCTCGCCGCCGCGGTGAAGCCGCACGGCGGCGTCGTGATGTGGCGCGCGTTCGTCTATGCCGAGACCGATCCCGAGGACCGCGCGAAGCAGGCCTATACCGAGTTCAAGCCGCTCGACGGCACCTTCGCCGACAATGTGATGGTGCAGGTCAAGAATGGTGCGATCGACTTCCAGCCGCGCGAGCCCTTCCATCCGCTGTTCGGCGCGATGCCGAAGACGCCGCTGATGATGGAATTCCAGATCACCAAGGAATATCTCGGCTTCGCGACCCACCTCGCCTATCTCGGCCCGCTGTTCGAGGAAGTGCTGTCGGCGAAGACCGGGCGCGGCGCCGAGACGGTCGCCTCGGTCGTCGACGGCAGCAGCGAGCGGCATCGCCTGACCGGCATGGCCGGCGTCGCCAATATCGGGCGCGATCGCGACTGGTCGGGGTCGACCTTCAATCAGGCCAATTGGTACGCCCTCGGCCGGATGGCGTGGGACCCGGCGCTCAAGGCGGAGCCGATCGCGCGCGAATGGGCGCAGCAGACGTTCGGCACCGACCGTCCGGTGGTCGATACCGCGGTTGCGATGATGATGGGCTCGCGCGAGGCGGTGGTCGATTACACCGGCGCGCTCGGGCTGGCGCATCTGATGGCGACCGGACACCATTACGGGCCGGGGCCGTGGGTCGCCGATCTGGCGCGCCCCGAATGGAACCCGGTCTATTACCACAAGGCCGACCGCGACGGCATCGGTTTCGACCGGACGAAGACGGGCAGCAACGCGGTGGCGCAATATGCGCCGCCGGTCGCAAAGCGCTTTGCCGACCCGAAGACCACGCCCGAGCGCGACCTGTTGTGGTTCCACCACGTCGCCTGGGACCGGAAGATGCCGTCGGGCAAGACGCTGTGGGAAGACCTTGTCGCGCATTACGACCGCGGCGTCGCCTATGTCGCGGCAATGCGACAGCAATGGGATGGCGTGCGCACGCAGGTCGATGCCGAACGCTGGCAGAAGACCGCCACCTATCTGGCGGTGCAGGAGCGCGAGGCGCGCTGGTGGCGCGACGCCAGCCTCGCATACTGGATGTCGGTCAACGGCCGCGCCCTGCCCGCCGGCGTCGCGCCGCCCGCGCACGATCTGGCCTGGTACGAGGCGCAGTCCTTTGCGTACGTTCCGGGTCACCACGACTAATCTCGTGCTTGCCGACGCCGCTCCGGCCCGCCAAGAACCGTAGCATATGGACTGTCCGGCATGAACGAACCGCGCGGGTCGCGCCGCCAACGCAACGCCCCGACGATCAGCGACGTCGCGGCGCGCGCGGGCGTGTCGCCGATGACGGTCAGCCGCGTCATCAATCGCGAAGGCAGCGTGCGCGAGGCGACGCGCGAGCGGGTCGAGGCGGCGATCGCCGCGCTCCGCTACGCACCGTCGGCGGCGGCACGGATGCTGGCCGGGGGCGAGGATTTCCGCCTCGGCGTCCTGCACACCACGACCAGCCTGTTCTATTTCAGCGAGTTCCTGGTCGGCTGTCTCGATCAGGCCGCGCGCCAGAACGGGCAGATCATCGTCGAACAATGCGCGGAGGGCGCGGAACTGGCGGCGATCGAGCACCTGCTGAACGGGCGCGTCGACGGCCTGCTGCTCCCGCCCCCGCTCGGCGATGCCGAGGCGGTCGTGGCGATGCTGCGCGAGCGTGACGTGCCGGTCGTCGCGGTTTCGACCGGGCGCGCGCCGGAATGGGCGCTGTCGGTCAGCATCGACGATCGCAAGGCCGCTTACGAGATGACCCGCCATCTCGGTACGCTCGGCCATCGGCGGATCGGCTTCATCACCGGCGCGGCGAACCAGAGCGCCACCGGCGAGCGGCTCGCCGGCTATCGCGATGCGCTCGTCGACATGGCGCTCGACGTCGACGACACGCTGATCGCGGAGGGCAATTTCGGCTATCGCTCGGGGCTGGACGCGGCGGAACGCTTGCTCGACCTGTCCGATGCGCCGACCGCGATCTTCGCCAGCAACGACGACATGGCCGCCGCGACCGTCGCGATCGCGCACCGCCGCGATCTCGACGTGCCCGGCGACCTCACCGTCTGCGGTTTCGACGATTCGGCACTCGCCACAACGGTCTGGCCGGAGCTGACCACGATCCGCCAGCCGGTCAGCGACATGGCACGCACCGCGGTTGACCTGCTGATGCGCGAGATTCGCCAGCGGCGCGCCGGCAGCAGCGAGGATCACCCGCATGTCGTGGTCGATTACGCGCTGATCCGGCGGCAGTCGGATGCGGTGCCGCGCCGCCGCCCGCGCGCCACGGGCTGATCGTCCCGCTCGCGCGACGAAGGCGCTTCCCTGCGCCCCCTACTTCGGCCTAACAGCGCCGATATATGTGGCAGCTCTATCAGTTCCCGCTGTGTCCGTTCACGCGCAAGGTCCGCACGCTCCTCAATGAAAAGGACGTGGGCTATCAGCTCATGCGCGAGAATCCGTGGGAGCGGCGCGACGCGTTCATCGACATGAACCCCGCCGGGCAGACGCCGGTGATGACCGACAACGATCGGGGCGTCGTGCTGGTCGATTCGATGGCGATCTGCGAATATTTCGAAGAAACCGTCGAGCGGGTCGCGATGATCAACGGCACCGCCGCCAACCGCGCCGAGATCCGCCGTCTGGTGGCGTGGTTCGACACGCATTTCTATCGCGACGTCACGCAACCGCTGCTCGACGAGCGCATGATCAAGCGCATCGCGCACCGCATGGCCCCCGACGCGTCGCGGCTGCGCGAGGCGATGAAGTCGGCGGTCGGGCACCTCGATTACATCGACTTCCTGCTCGACCATCGGAAGTGGATCGCCGGCTCGACGATCAGCCTCGCCGACCTCGCCGCGGCGGCGCAAATCTCGGTCGCCGACTATCTCGGCGGGATCGACTGGGCGGGCCATGCGCTGACCAAGGCGTGGTATTCGGCGTTCAAGAGCCGCCGCAGCTTCCGCCCGCTGCTCGCCGAGCGGATCAGCGGGATCGAACCGCCGAGCTATTACGAGAATCCGGACTTCTGATGCACGCCACCCACGACCCCGCCGCCCCGCCCGCGCCCGAGATAGGGTTCGACGACTTTCTGGCGGTCGACGTGCGGGTCGGGACGATCGTCGCCGCGGAGCCGTTCCCCGAGGCGCGCAAGCCGGCGTTCAAGCTAACGATCGACTTCGGCCCGACGATCGGGGTGAAACGATCGTCGGCGCAGATCACCGAACATTACGATTGCGACGGACTGGTCGGGCGACAGGTGGCGGCCGTGATCAACTTCCCGCCGCGCCAGATTGGCAAGTTCATGTCACAAGTGCTCACGCTCGGCTTCCCGGATGCGCAGGGCAAGGTGGTGCTGGTGCATCCCACCTTCCCTGTTCCCGATGGCGGGCGGCTGTTCTGATGCGGCAGGCGCATGGCAGATTGACGGTCGCGACCCGCGGGGCCGGGCTGGTCGAGATCACTGACGCCGTCACCACCTGGCTGGATGCGCAGGGCATCACCGACGGGCTGCTGACGGTGTTCTGCCGCCACACCTCGGCGTCGCTGCTCATCAACGAAAACGCAGCCTCGGCAGTCCGTCGCGATCTGGAACGCTATTTTCAGCGGCTCGCCCCCGAGTCACGCGACTATGAACATGACGACGAAGGCCCCGACGATATGCCCGCGCACCTCAAGACTGCGCTGACGAACGTCTCGCTTGGCATTCCGGTTCACGACGGGCGGATGATGTTGGGCACGTGGCAGGGCCTCTACCTGTTCGAACACCGCACCGCCCCCCACCGCCGGACTCTGGCGCTACATGTGATCGGCGAATAACCGCACTTCCCGACCGTCGCGCCTGCGAAGGCATCAATTCGGCACCGCCACATCGACTCCGCCAGTGCCCGACCAGATGCCGCCCAATCCGGAAATGCGCTAGAACGCCGTTCGACAAGAACCACCGTCGTCCCTGCGCAGGCAGGGACCCATGTCTGTCCCGTCCTGTCGTAACATCAGACACAAAGAACGCCGCTCATGTGTCGGCCAATCACACAAACTCCGCAGCCATAGGCCCCTGCCTCCGCAGGGGCGACGGCCAGATCTCAATGACGTGAGGTCGGCTACACCGTTCGTCATTGCGAGCGGAGCGAAGCAATCCAGGGCGTCCTAAACGCTGCATTCGCAACGACATCACACTGACGCTATCCCTTAGCCTAACTCGGCTCCGCCAGCGTCAGGATCGACACGCCAGTCGGCATCGGCACGCGCCCGACCAGATGCCGCTCGACCCGGAAGATCCGCTCGAACAGCGCGTTGACAGGCGCGGCCGGCGGCGAATCGTCGCTGTCGTCGCGCCCGGTCAGCCGACCCGCGACCCGCGCCGCGGCGGCCAGCGGAAACAGCAGCGAATTGAAGTAGGTAAGCCCCCGCTCCTTCAATCCCGCCTTGTGGATCGCGCCGAGCAGCGTCTTCTTCGAATAGCGGCGGTGGTGATGGTTCACCACGTCGTGCGCGCTCCACATCCACTGATGCGCCGGCACCGCGATCAGGATCTTGCCGCCGGGCGCGAGACATTCGCGCATCGCCGTCAACGCGGCGACATCGTCCTCGATATGCTCCACGACATCCAGCACCGCGATCAGGTCGTAATGGCCGCGCGGCACGCCGGGCAGTGCGGGCAGCGGTGCATCGCTGACCGGCTTGCCGAGCCGCTGGCTGGCGATCGCACGCGCGGCGGGATCGATCTCGATCGCATCGACCTCGCCGAACCCCGCCAGCATCGGCAGATTGTGCCCGGTGCCGCAACCGATCTCCAGTATCCGTGCGGGCGTCGGCAATCGACCTTCGCGCGTCAGATAATCGGCCAGAATGTCGCGGCGCGCGCGATACCACCAATGGGTCGAATCGTGTTCGGCCATGCGATCATAGACGCGACGGTCCATCAGCGATTACTCTTGCTCAAGCGAACACCCAGAAACGATAAAGAACGAAGGTCAGCATCGGGGTGACGAAGACGTTGGTCACCAGCGGCCACCACGTCGCCCCGTGCATCGGCCCGGTCAGGAACCAGACGAAGAACGTGTTCATCGTGAAGCTGACCAGCATCACCACCAGGTAGCGGCCGCCGGTCCGCGCGACATTGCCACGCTCGCCCACCCCGCGAAAGCTCCAGCGGCTGTGGATGACATAGCCCGCCATCATCGACACCAGATAGCCCAGGACATTGGCGATCAGCGGCCAGACGCTGCGATGTTCCAGCGGCCAGCGCACCTGCGCATAGGTGGCGATCGGCCAGTAGACCGCCGCATAGATGACGGTCGCGGCGCCCCCGGTCAGCCCGAAGCGGACGATCTGCCAGAAAAGCGCGCGGAATTGATCGATCTTGCCGTCTGCTTGCAACGTCGCCACAACCTAGCCCTTTCCGCCGCCCGCCTAGGGCCGCGCGCCGATGCTGGCAATGGTCGCGTGCGCGCGGGGACGGGACGCCGTTGCCGTTTTTCCCGCTGCGGCCTATCGCGCCATCGATGGACCGCGCGCCAGGGTGCGGCGTGAAGGAAAAGTGTTGACCGACCCATTGTTGCCGCCCGCCACGCACGACCGCGTCGCGCGGACGCTCGATCGCCACTGGCTCCGGCTGACGCTACTGGCATGGGCCGGCATCGCGATCTGGTACGTGTGGCAGCGCTGGGCCGCGATCCATTGGCTGTCACTGGGCGATACCGACGACAATATGCGGCTGATGCAGGTCCGCGCGCTGCTGAACGGCCAGGGCTGGTTCGACCTGCGCAACTACCGGCTCAATCCGCCGGGCGGGTTCGACATCCATTGGTCGCGGCTCGTCGACCTGCCGATCGCCGGGCTGATCGTGCTGCTGCGGCCGTTCGTGGGCGTGGCGGAGGCCGAGCGGCTGGCGTGCGGGATCGCGCCGCTGCTGCCGATGGCGGTGGTGCTGGTGGCGCTCGGCGCGACGCTGCGGCGGCTGGTGCATCCGCTGGCGTGGCCGCTGGGGATCGCGCTGTTCCTCGCCACCAACGTCGCGCTCGGCATGTTCATGCCCGATCGGATCGACCATCACGGCTGGCAGCTCGCAATGCTGGCGGTGACGGTCGCCGGGCTGTGCGATCCGCACCGCGCGCGCGGTGGTGCACTGGTCGGCACCGCGACCGCAATTTCACTGACGATCGGGCTGGAAATGCTGCCCTATGCCGCGATGGCGGGGGGGATCATCGCGCTCGCCTGGGTATGGGAGCGGGCAGAACGTGAACGGCTGGCCTTCTACGCGCTGGCGCTCGCCGGCGGGGTGGCGGCGGGATTCGCGGCGTTCACTTCCTACGCCAATCGCGTCTATCGCTGCGATGCGCTCACCCCGGTCTATGCCTCGACGATGGTGCTGGCGGGCGGGCTGCTGCTGGCGCTCGCGGTCGTTTCGCCGCGCAAACCCTTGATACGATTGTTGCTGGTGGTCGCGGCGGGTGCGCTCGTAGCGGCGTTCTTCGCGCTCGCCTTCCCGCAATGCCTCGGCCGGCCCGAGCAGGTTTCGAACGAACTCTATACGAGCTGGCTGTCGCAGGTCCGCGAGGCCAAGCCGATCTACCGCCATCCGCTGCGTGTCGCGCTCCCGATCGTCACCCTCCCGCTCATCGGACTGATCGGCGCATTATTTGCGACGTGGCGGGCACGCCGGCAGCCGACCCTGCGCGGCTGGGCATGCGTGGCGCTGTTCGGGGCATTCGCGGCGCTGATGCTGTTGTGGCAGGCGCGCGCCGGTCCGGCGGCGCAGCTGCTCGCGATCCCCGGCGCGGCGGCGCTGGCGTGGATGGCCGTGCCGTGGCTGATCGCACCGCGTTACTGGTGGGCGAAGGCAGCGGCGGCGGCGGCGCTGTTCGTGATCGTCTCGGGCAGCTTTACCCAGATCATCATCGATCGCTTCAAGGTCGATCGCCCCAGCGCCTATGTCCGCCGCGTCAACAAGGCGACCGGGCGCTGCCTGACGATCCCGGCGATGCAGCCGCTCGACCGCTATCCGGCACAGACCGTCTTCACCTTCGTCGACCTCGGACCGCGGCTCATCACCCTGACCCACCACAACGCCATCGCCGGCCCGTACCACCGCAACGGCAACGCGATCCTCGACGTCCACCACGCGTTCATGGGCACGCCGGAGGTGGCGCGCGCGATCATGAAGCGCCACGGCGCGACGATGCTGCTGGTGTGTCCTGACATGGCCGAGTCGACCAACTACCGTGCCAAGGCGCGCGGCGGCTTCTACGACCGGCTGGCGAAGGGCGAGCATTTCGACTGGCTGGTGCCGCTGCCGATCAAGAAGGGATCACCGTTCAGAGCGTTCCGGGTGGAGTAGATTACGTCACTGCGAGCGCAGCGAAGCAATCCAAGGCATCCTGATACGGTCCTGGATTGCTTCGCTGCGCTCGCAATGACGAACTTACCGCAACTGCTCCATCACGCCGTCGATCACGAATTGCACCGCCAGCGCGGCGAGCAGCACGCCGAGCAGGCGAGTGATGACCGCCTCGATCTTCGCCCCCAGCACCCGCATCAGCGGCCCGGCGGCGAGCAGCGCCATCAGCATCAGCAGCAGGTTGGCCGCCAGCGCCGCCATCACCACCGCGGTCTGTTCGATGCCGTGGCTGCGCGCGGTGAGCAGCATCACCGACGCGATCGAGCCCGGTCCGGCGATCATCGGCATCGCCATCGGGAAGATCGAGACGTCGTCGGCCTCTTCCTCGGTGATCTTGGCGGCGCGGTCCTCGCGGCGCTGGGTGCGCTTCTCGAACACCATCTCCAGCGCGATCAGGAACAGCATCACCCCGCCCGCGATCCGGAACGACGCCAGCTCGATCCCGAGCGCATGAAGCAGCGGCTCGCCCGCCAGCGCGAAGACCAGCAGGATCCCCGCCGCGACCATCACCGCGCGGATTGCCATCGCGCGGCGGTGCGCGGCGGTCGCGCCGGCGGTGAGCCCGGCGAAGATCGGCGCGCAGCCGGGCGGATCGATGATGACGAACAGCGTGATGAACGACGAGACGAACAGCTCGATCATCAGAGCGCCGGATCGACCGCGATGCCAGCACGGCGTCCGGCGGCGACGAGCGTGTTGCGCATCAGCACCGCGATCGTCATCGGACCGACGCCACCCGGCACCGGCGTGATCGCGCCCGCAATCTCGGCCGCGCGCGGGTCGACGTCGCCGACCAGCCCTTCATCGGTGCGGTTGATGCCGACATCGATCACGGTCGCACCGGGCTTGATCCACTCCGGCTGAACGAACCCGGGAAGGCCGACCGCGGCGACGACGATATCGGCCTGACGGACATGCCCCATCACGTCGCGCGTGCGGCTGTGGACGGTGGTGACGGTGCAGCTCTGCTGGAGCAGCAATGCCGCCATCGGCTTGCCGACGATGTTCGAGCGGCCGATCACCACCGCCTCCAGCCCGGCCAGATGCGGGTGGATGTCCTGGAGCAGCATCAGGCAGCCGAGCGGGGTGCACGGCACCAGCCCGTCGAGCCCGGTCGCGAGCCGCCCGGCGTTGACCGGGTGAAAGCCGTCGACATCCTTGTCGGGGTCGAGGCGGGTGATGACCGCACGCTCGTCGATATGCTTCGGCAGCGGCAATTGAACGAGGATGCCGTCGACCGTCTCGTCGGCGTTGAGGCGATCGACCAGCGCGATCAGCTCCGCCTCGGTCACATCGGCGGACAGGCGGTGCTCGAAACTCTCCATGCCTGCGGCGATGGTCGCCTTGCCCTTGGAGCGGACATAGACCGACGAGGCCGGGTCCTCGCCGACCAGCACCACCGCGAGACCGGGCTTGCGCCCTGCCTGTTCGGTGAAGGCGGCGGCCGCGATGGCGACACGGTCGCGCAGCTTGGCGGCAAAGGCTTTTCCGTCGATGAGGCGAGCAGTCATGGCGCGACCGCATAGAGCGAAGCGGCGGCGCGCGCCAGCACCTGCGGATCGCCCGCGATCGCGAGCCGCTTCAGGCGCGCGGTCTGTCCGGCGATCAGCGTGACGTCACGCTTCGCGACGCCGAAATGCTTGGCGATCAGCACGATCAGCGCCGCATTGGCCGCGCCGTCGACGGGCGCGGCGGAAAGGCGCGCCGTGAAATGCTCGTCGGTCCCGGCGAGCAGCGCGTCACGCCCGCCGCGCGGCGTGACGCGAACCGCAATCGCGAGCCCGTCCGGCGTCTCGCGCCAGGCGCTCAGATCGCCGTACCGCCGGTCATCGCGCTCAGCGCGATATTGTTGAGGATGATGTTGATGATCGCCATCAGCACCAGCACCACCGCCGGCGCGAAATCGATCCCGCCGGTGTTCGGCAGCATCCGGCGGATTGGGCGGTACATCGGCTCGGTGAGGCGATCGAGCCCCTCGTACAGCGAGCGGACGAAGTTGTTCGAGGTGTTGACGACGTTGAACGAGATCAGCAGCGACAGCACGAATTGCACGATGATGATCCACCAGACGAGGTTCAGGATCACCTGCAGGATCTGGATGATGGTGGTCGTCAGCACGCCGGGCGTCTCCCAATAGGTGTGCCGGTAATGTAGAGCACCGGCGGGCGGATCGAAAGGCTGCCGCTCATTTGCGGATCAGCGTGCCTGCACCGCGTTTCGTAAAGATTTCGAGCAACATCGCGTGCGGCACGCGCCCGTCGAGCACCACCGCGGCATCCACGCCGGACTCGACCGCCGCAACGCACGTCTCCAATTTGGGGATCATCCCGCCCGAGATCGTGCCGTCGGCGCGCAGCGCGGCGACCGCCGCCGGGTTCAGGTCGGTGACCAGTTGCCCCTGCTTGTCGAGCACCCCCGCGACATCGGTGAGCAGGAAGAAGCGCGACGCGCCCAGCGCGGCGGCGATCGCACCCGCCATCGTATCGGCGTTGATATTGTAGGTGTGGCCGTCGGCACCGATGCCGATCGGCGCGATCACCGGGATGATTCCGTCGCGGCTGAGCGAATCGATGATCCGGCGATCGACCGCGACCGGCTCGCCGACGAAGCCGAGATCGACCTTGCGCTCGATCCCCTGCAACCGGTCGGGATCGCTCCGGCCGACCTTCTCGGCCTGCACCAGCCCGGCGTCCTTGCCCGAGATGCCGACCGCACGGCCCCCGGCGCGGCCGATCCAGCTGACGATTTCCTTGTTGATCGAGCCCGCCAGCACCATTTCGGCGATCTGCGCGGTTTCGGCATCGGTGACGCGCAAGCCATCGACAAAGCGCGACTCCACGCCCAGCCGCTTGAGCATCCGACCGATCTGCGGCCCGCCGCCGTGGACGACGACCGGGTTGATCCCGACCGCCTTGAGCAGCACCACGTCCTCGGCGAAATCGGCCTGCGCCTCGGGATCGCCCATCGCGTGCCCGCCGTATTTCACGACGAAGGTCTTGCCGGCATAGCGTTGCAGATACGGCAGCGCCTCGACCAGCGTTTCGGCCTTCAAGGCGGGCGATAGGTTCGGATCGGTCATGTGCGGCGCCATAGCGGCGGCAGGGCGCGCCGAAAAGGTCAGGCGTCGAGCCGGCGCCCGATCGCCACCAGCGCGTAGATCAGCGGCGGCACCAGCGCCACCGACAGCACGACCTTGGCCAGCATCTGCCCCGCCATCAACCACCCGACCGCCGACAGCCCGAAGGCAATCGAGATGAACAGCACCGAATCGACGATCTGGCTGAGCGCGCTGGCCGTCGCGGCGCGGAACCACAGCAGCTTGCCGCCTTCCCTGCCCTTCAACCACGAGAAGATCGTAACGTTGAGCGTCTGCGACACGCCATAGGCGACGATCCCGCCCGCCCAGATCCATGGCGTCGCGCCCATCATCTGGTTGAACGCCGCCAGATGCCCGCCATCCATCTCCGGCGCGGCGGGCAGCACCAGCACGACCAGCGTCAGCACCATCGAGACGAGCAGCGGCACGAACCCCATCAGCACCAGCCGCCCCGCGACCTTCTGCCCGTGCAGTTCGGCGACCGCGCTGGAGGTGACGACCAGCAGCAGAAAGGCGAAGATCCCCGCCTCCACCGCGAGCGGCGGCAGCCCGACCAGCGGCCCGAGCCGCGAGATCGGGCCGAGCGACACCTGCTTGTTGCCGAGCACCCCGGCGATGCACACCATCCCGCCGTAGAAGATCGAAAAGGCGAACAGCGAGGGCGGGATCGCGCGGTGGGCGATCGGGCGATGGTCGGGGTCTTCCATCGCGGCGGTGTACGGGGCGGCGGCGGGGCGGGCAATCACCGATTGCCCGTGACATACACCAGTCCGTTCGTGCTGAGGAAGCATTGAGCTTGTCGAAATGCTGTCTCGAAGCACCGCGTTGGCGAAGGCCCTTCGAGACGAGGCTTCGACAAGCTCAGCCTCTCCTCAGGGCGAACGGATGGGGCGGATAGCGCGTTGACATGATCTTCGCTGGCGATCCGCCGGCGGGCATGTCATGGCGCGGAACTTCGGCAGCGAAGAAGAAAAATGCAACGGACTCTCATCGGCCTGGCGGGGATCGCCGTCATCCTGCTGCTCGCGGTGCTGCTGTCGGCCGACCGGCGCGCGATTCGGCCGCGGATCGTCGCCAGCGCGTTCGCATTGCAGGCAGCCATTGCGACAATCGTGCTCTACTGGACGCCGGGTCGCGCCGCGCTGGCCGGCGCGTCGGCGGGGGTCGCGGCGCTGCTCGGCTATTCGCAGAAGGGCACCGAATTCCTGTTCGGCAATCTCGCCAGCCCGGCGGTCGGCGGGCAGAGCTTCGCGATCGCGGCGCTGCCGGTCATCATCTTCTTCGCCAGCCTGGTCTCGATCCTCTATTATCTGGGGGTCATGCAATTCGTCGTCCGCTGGATCGGCGGCGCGATCGAGAAGGTGATCGGCACCAGCAAGGTCGAGAGCCTGTGCGCCGCCGCCAACATCTTCGTCGGGCAAAGCGAATCGCCGCTGGTGATCCGCCCCTATCTCGCCGGGCTGACCCCGGCGCAGGTGTTCACGGTGATGACCAGCGGGATGGCCGGCGTCGCGGGGACGATCCTCGCCGCCTATGCCTCGATGGGGATCAGCATCGATTACCTGCTCGCCGCCAGCTTCATGGCCGCGCCGGGCGGAATTCTGATGGCCAAGATCATCATGCCCGATCGCGTCGTGCCGCCTGAGGGCGAGCTGCCGCTCGGCGACCTGCCCGACGAACAGCGCCAGATCGCGCTGGCCGAGGCACGGATCAGCGGGCGTGGCCCGGCGGCGCTGCTGCCCGAGGGCACGCCGGGCGAGCCTTTGCCCGATGCGACGCATGACGAGGAAAAGCCTGCCAATCTCATCATGGCCGCCGCGCAGGGGGCGCAGACCGGCGTCAAGCTGGCGGTGGCGGTCGGCGCGATGGTGCTGGCGTTCGTCGCGCTGGTGGCGCTCGCCAACGGGCTGCTCGGCGCGGCGGGCGGGTTGATCGGGATGCCGGGGCTGAGCTTCCAGGGGCTGCTCGGTTATGTCTTCCAGCCGGTCATGTATCTGCTGGGCGTGCCGTGGAACGAGGCCGGGATCGCCGGGGGGTTGTTCGGCGAGAAGATCGTGCTCAACGAATTCGTTGCGTACATCGATCTCGGCAAGCAGGCGGCGGCGCTGTCGCCGCGCACGATCGCGGTGGTGACGTTCGCCTTGTGCGGCTTCGCCAATTTCAGCTCGATCGCGATCCAGATGGCGGTGACCGGCAGCCTCGCCCCCAACCAGCGCCCGACGATCGCGCGGCTGGGGCTGCGCGCGCTGGCGGCGGGAAGCCTCGCCAATCTGATGAGCGCAGCCCTGGCCGGGTTGCTGATCGGCTGACACGCATTTCCCGAGGAGCGCTGCGCCGGAACGGGATATGTCGAAAAGCAAGCGGCCCGCCGGGACGATCGTCCCGGCGGGCCGCCGATAGTCCGACCGACGGCGCGGCCTACGCTACGCGCCGCACCGCCGATCGAAGCTATTTCTTTTCTTCGCCCGAGGCGTTCGACACCGCCTGCCCGGCCGACTTCAGGTCCTTGCCTGCGCCGTGAACGGTGTTGCAGGCCGACAGCGTCAGCATCGCGAGCGAGGCAGTAGCGAGAGCGATCTTGCGGTTCATCATCGTCTCCGTTGCAGGAAAAAGGGGTGCGGCGGGCCGGATACGCTGGCCCGCCGCGGGCACTCAGCGCAGGCGGCGGCGGGTTGCCGTCGTCGCGCCAAAGGCGGCCGCACCGGCGCCGGCCAACAGCGCGAGTACGAGGATGAACGAGGTGCTGGCAGCGGCGCCGGCGGCGGCGTCGGTCGCCGACTTGGCGGTTTCGACCGCGTCATTCTTGGTCTGAACGAACTGCGCCTTGGCCCGCGTGACCTGCGCCTGTGCCTGTTCGCGGCTGATCTTGCGCTGCGCAGCGACGATGTCGACGATCCGGCTTTCCGCGCGCTGCCCGTCAGCACCGCCGCGGGCGAGCGCTGGCAACTGCTTGGCGATTTCGGTCTGCGCCTGCTCCGACGTCATCTGCGCCGGATCGCTGGGCGCGTCCGACAGATAGGCCGACGCTTCCTGCCGCACGTCGCCGGCATCGACGCCCGCGACCTGCGCTGCCCTGGGGGCGACCGCCCCGACCGTCGCCCCGGCAGCGCCCGTCACCGAGCCGACCGTGCGGAACGCACCGCCGATGATCCCGCCGACCGCCGAGGTCAGCAGGTAGAGCGTCAGGATCAGCGTGACGCCCCACACCACCAACCCATGCGACAAGGCATCGAACTTCTCGGTCACGCCCGACAGCCGCGCAGCGGCATAGCCGCCTGAGCCTAGCGCGATCACGGTCGTGATCAGCCAGTAGATGCCGGCCCCGATCCCGAAGCCCGTCGCGCCCGGCGTGGTCCCATCGACCGGGTCGACCATCGACAGCCCGATGCCGGTGCCCAGAATGCCGAGCAGCAGTTGCACCGCCACCGCGATCACCACACCGGCGAAGATCGCGCCCCACGACACGCGCCGTCCGGCGCGAGCGATTGCGCTTTGCTCCACCGGCATCATGCCGGCCGAGAGGTTCGTAGCCATACGCACTCCTGTTACTCTTGAACTCGAATCGTAATCGTCAGCGGCGACGCGCGAAGAGCAGCCACCCCAATGCGACCCCGCCCAGCGCGGCCACCAGCGCCAGCGTCGCGCCCTTGTTCTCACGCACGGTCATGCTCGCCGCCTGCGCCCCGTGGCGCGTCGCGGCCGCGGCACGATCGGCGGTGTCGCCGATCCGCTCACGCGCTTCCTCGATCAGCCCCGGGGTCATGTCCGCAACGTCGCTTGCGATCGACTGCGCGCGGCCGAACAAATTCTCGGCACCGCCCGCGACCTGGTTCAGCACGCCATCGGCCTGCCAGTCGCGACGGTCGGCGACGTCGCCGACGGCCTCCTCGACCTTGCCGCCGACATAGCGCGCACCACCGTGCAGTTCGTGCTTGTTCATGCTCGATCCTCCGATGAAAGTAGTTGAAGCAGCAGGGTGCCCGTGGGATTTCGTCCGATCACCACCGCTCTCCGCAGCCGAACGACGCCGATCCGCGTCGCATTCGCCAACATAACCTGCTCTGGATTAGTAGGTTCCATTAGGAAGCGACGGTGATTTGGTCAGGGCAATATGGGACCGTTGTAAAACCAATTGACAGCCGCTTGATACCAAAGCACCTTGGTCGTGCAGGAGGAGCAGGGCCCGCGATCGGACGAAAGCCGACCGGCGTCACATGCTTAACAACTCGGGGGTTGGGAAAATGGCTGTTGTTGTTCGCGAACCGGCACGCGCTCTGCGTGCGGTGAAGACGATGCTGCTCGGCACCGCAGGGTCTGCGTTGTTCCTGATGGCGCAGATCGCTGCCGCACAGACCGTCCCGGTCGACCCCAATGATCCCGTCACGCCTACCCCGGCGACCAGCGAGCCGATCGCCGCCGCCGATGCCGCCGAGGAAGCGGGCGAGGTCGTCGTCACCGGCTTCCGCGCCTCGATCGCCACCGCGCTCGACGCCAAGCGCCGCGACACGCGTGTCAGCGACGGGATTTCCGCGGAGGATCTCGGCAAGTTCCCGAGCCAGAACATCACCGAATCGATCCAGCGCATCTCCGGCGTGCAGATGCAGAACATCAACGGCCGCGGCGCGACGATCAGCATCCGCGGGCTCGGCCCGCAATATGCGCTCACCACGATCAACGGCCAGACCTTCAAGAGCGCCGACTTCACCGACGGCTTTCGCTACGACATCATCCAGACCGAACTGGCCAATGCCGTGCAGGTGCTGAAGTCGCCGACCCCTGACATGGACAGCGGCGGGCTGTCGGGGACGATCAACATCCAGACCGTCCAGCCGCTCGACTACAAGAACCGCAAGATCGTGCTGTCCGCCAAGGCGCAGAACAGCGAATATGCCGGCAAGACGATCACGCCGAAGTTCGGCGCGAGCTATGTCGACCAGTTCGCGGACGGGCGGCTCGGCGTGTACGTCAACCTCGGCTATCAGAAGCTCGAGGATCGCGCCGACTATCTGTTCCAGGATCGCTGGGCGACGCAGACGATCGACGGCGCGATAATCGCGGTGCCGCGCCGCCCGCGCTATCGCCGCATCGACCGCTCGATCGAGCAATTGACCGGCAGCGGCGGGCTGCAATGGCGCCCGACCGACCGGCTCGAGATCGACGCCACCGCGATCTACGCGCGCGACGACACCAAATATGACGTCAACCAGCAGGTGTTCCTGTTCAACACCGCGCGGCTGACCGCCGGCAGCATCAGCGACGGCGCGTCGAAGGTGACGACCGCCACCAACTTCACGCTGGAGAACAACCGGCAGGAGGAAAGCCGCAAGCTGTCGAGCCAGGGCTATACGCTGGCGATGAAGTGGAAGGACGAGGACGGGCTCGCGGTCCGCGCGGTCGGCAATTTCACGCGTGGCTACGCCTATTCGCGCGAGGATGCCGCGATCCTCGGCGTCACCATCCCGTCGGCGACGCTCGACATCACCGATCCGCGCAAGCCGAAATACACGGTCGCGGCGAACCTGTCCGATCCGGCGCTCTACAATCAGGCGACGCTGGTGCGGAACGAATTCCCGAACGGCGCGACGCGTCGCACCACCGGCAAGGAAGTCTCGACGCAGGTCGACGTCACCAAGGACGTGACGCTCGGCCCGATCTCGCAATTCGCGGCCGGCACCAAGTTCCGCCATGAAAGCTTCGTCCGCGATGTCGGCCGCCACGATCTCGGCTCGATCGCCAACCGGCCGGGGCCGACCAGCACCTTGTTCCCGGCGCTGTCGGCGGCCAGCTACGGCGTCGGCGGGTTCCTCGACGGAAACGGCAACCTGCCCAATGCGTGGATCGCGCCCGACACCGCCGGCTATCGCCAGGCGCTCGCCAATGCCGGGATCGCGGTGCCCGACCTGCCTGCGCCAGAGGGCAGCTATACCGTCGATCGCTACATCCCCGCGGTCTATGCGATGGCCTCGCTCGACAGCATGGTGTTCGGCGCGCCGCTGCGCGGCAATCTCGGCGTGCGCTACGAGCACACTCGGCAGGTCGTGAACGGCAACATCACCCAGCCACGCACCGGCAGCTACACCGACGTCACGCAGAAGATTGGCGAATATGTCGAGACACAGGAATATGACAACGTCCTGCCGAGCCTGAACCTCGTGCTGGAGCCGACCCGCACGCTGCAGGTGCGCTTCGCCGCCGCCAAGGTGCTGGTGCGCCCGATCCTCGATTCGCGCAGCTCGCTGGCGCAGACCACCTCGTCGACCGCCAACACCTTCCCGGTCGGCACGCGCACGCTGACGATCGATCTCGGCCAGTCGGGGCTCAAGCCGCTGACCGCCGACCAGCTCGATCTGGGCGTCGAATGGTATTACGGCCCGGCCAGTGCGCTGTCGATCAACGGCTTCTACAAATGGGTGAAGAACGGCACCTTCTCGTCGCTGGTCTGCCCGTCGGCGTTCAACGGCACCGCGCTGTCGCGCGCCAGCACCGGCGCGACCAACGGCGACTGCGTCGATGCCGCGGGCAACATCTATAACATCACCCAGACCTCGAACGACCCCAGTACGATCCGCATCCGCGGCGTCGAGGTGAGCTGGAACCAGTCGTTCGACCGCTGGCTGCCGGTCGACGGCTTCGGGCTGCTCGCCAATTATACGCGCGTGATCCCGACCAAGGTCGCGATCGGCACCGGCTTCACGGTGCGCAACCTGTCGAAGAACACCGCCAACATCACGCCTTATTGGGAGAACCGGCTATTCAGCCTGCGGCTGTCGGCCAATTACCGCAGCTCCTACGAACAGAATGGCGCGGACAGCTTCTTCGCGACCGAGGGCCATACGGTGCGCGCGCGCACGCAGTTCGACCTGTCGGCGGGCTTCACCCCGACCGATTATCTCAGCTTCGCGGCGGGCGTCATCAACCTGAACAACAGCCGCGAAGAAGCCTATTACAACAACAATCCGTCGATCTGGCAGGAGAGCAGCTTCTACGGCCGCAGCTTCTATCTGTCGGCGACTTTGCGGATGTGAACCTTCGTCATTGCGAGCGTAGCGAAGCAATCCAGGGCGTCCTGATCCGGCCCTGGATTGCTTCGCTCCGCTCGCAATGACGTTTAGACGGCACACGATCGCTTGTTGTGACCGGACGCAGACCCTAGGCTGCGGAAAACAAGGGGGTCTTGCCATGCGTCATCTGCTTCTCGCCGCCGCCGCGCTCGGGGCTTTCGCGCAGCCTGCGTCCGCCGAGCCCGATTATGCCGCGGCGATCCGCGCCGATTACGACACGTCGCTCGCCGCGATGTGGGACGACTTCCACCGCCACCCCGAACTGTCGTTCAAGGAAGAGCGCACCGCCGCGAAGATGGCGGCGGCGCTGCGCGCGATCAAAGGCGTGCAGGTCACCGAGAAGGTCGGCGGGACCGGCGTGGTCGGGGTGTTGAAGAACGGCAGCGGCCCGGTCGTGCTGGTCCGCGCCGACATGGACGGGCTGCCAGTCGAGGAGAAGTCCGGGCTCGCCAACGCAAGCACCGTGCGGCAGGTCGGCGTGGACGGCGTCGAGGCGCCGGTGATGCACGCCTGCGGGCACGACACGCATATCGTCGGGCTGGTCGCGACCGCTCGGCGGCTCGCCGCGATGAAGGATCGCTGGGCCGGGACGGTCGTCTTCGTCGTCCAGCCCGCCGAGGAACGCGTCGGCGGCGCGGCGGCGATGGTCAAGGACGGGCTCTACACGCGCTTCCCCAAGCCCGATTACGCTTTGGCCTATCACTCGAACTCCGAAGGGCTGGCGGGCACCGTGTCGGCGTCGGAGGACATCCAGTACAGCTCGTCGGACAGCGTCGACATTGTCGTCCCCGGCATCGGCGCGCACGGCGCGAGCCCGCAGGCCGGCAAGGACCCGGTCTATATGGCCAGCCAATTGGTCATCGCGCTCCAAGGGCTGGTCAGCCGCGAGCGCCAGCCGCTGCGCCCGGCGGTCATCACCGTCGGCAGCTTCCACGCCGGGCTCAAGCACAACATCATCTCGGATCAGGCAAAATTGCAGGTGACGGTGCGCGCAAACGACGAGGCGACGCGCGCGCAACTGCTCGCCGGGATCAGGCGCGTCGCGCGCGGGATCGGCGAGCTGAACGGGATGCCCGCGGACAAGCTGCCGGTCGTGACGGTGATCGAGGGCACGCCGACGACGATTAACGACGCCGCGCTGGCGCGCCGGCTCAACGCGGTGATGGCGACGACGCTGGGCGCGGACAAGGTGATCCCCTTCCAGCAAAAGGGCATGGGCGCGGAGGATTTCGCCGCGTTCATCGAACCCAAATACGGCATCAAGGGCTATTATTTCGCGGTTGGCGGCACGCAGCAGGCGGCGTTCGACGCCGCCGCGAAGGGCGGACCGCCGATCCCGTCGCACCATTCGCCGCTGTTCAAGGTCGATCCGCAGGCGGTCGTCACCACCGGCGCGACCGCGATGACCGCCGCGGTGCTCGACCTGCTCAAGCCGGGCGGCGCGGCGTAGCGATCCCGTCATCCCGGACTTGATCCGGGATCCCGCTTCTTCTCCCGGCCGTCCGAAAAGCGGGGCCCCGGATCAAGTCCGGGGCGACGATCATTTCGGAAGGATCGGCGGCGAGTAATCCGTTGCGGTCATGAACACGCTGTCGACCTTGGTCACCAGCTTGCCCCCCGCCTCGGACGCCGCGACGACCTTCTGCCACTCGGGGTCCTTGCCGAACGCCGCCCAATCCGCATCGCGCGCCGCACGGCTCGGATAGGCGAGCACATACACCACCCGTCCCTCGGGCGCGGCGTCGGTGGCGATCTCATTCCAATAGGCGACGTTGGTCATGCCGTGCTTGGCGAACAGCCCCAGCGTATGCTCACGAAACCGCGCGTTGAGCGCCGCCGTCTTGCCGGGCGCCGGGTAATAGGTGCGCAATTCATAGACCGCGGTCTTCGGATCGAGCCTTGCCGGTTCGGCCTGCGCCATCCCGCTCGCCAGCATCGCCGCCACGCCCGCCCATATCATCCGTCGCATACAGCCCCTCCTTCTCGTCTTGGCCAACCTATCGGCGCTAAACCGTCGAGCGGACAAGCCCTTCGACTTTCCCTCGCACAAAGAAGGGCTTAACCTTGATCGTGCCCGATGATCGGGCTGGAGGATGTCCGATGCTTCGTCTGCTCGCCGTTGCCGCTGTGCTGACGCTGGTGGCCCCGCCGGTCGCCGCCGCGCCGTGCAAGGACCCCAAGACCGGCAAGTTCGTCAAATGCCCGCCTGCAAAGGCGACGCGCTGCAAGGCCGCCAACGGCAAGTTCGTCAAATGCGGCACGCCCGGCGCGCGTCCGGTCGGCTGACGCGCGGCGCACGAGCCGCTACACCGGCGGGCATGACCGACACGCACATCCTCATGCCCGCCCCGATGCCCGGCGCGGTGATCGCCGCGCTCGACGCGCGCTTCACGCTGCACCGCCTGTGGGAGCAGCCCGACGCCGATGCGTATCTGGCGGAACACGGGCCGACGATCCGCGGGCTGGCCGCCAATACGCTTGCCGGCCGGGTCGATGCCGCGCTGTTCGACCGGCTGCCCGCACTCGAGATCGTCGCCAATTTCGGCGTCGGCTATGACAATATCGACGCGCAGGCGGCGGCGGCGCGCGGGATCATGGTCACCAACACGCCCGGCGTGCTGGACGCCGAGGTTGCCGATCTCGCGCTCGGGCTGTTGCTCGCGACGATCCGCCGCCTGCCGCAAGCCGACCGCTACGTGCGCGACGGGCGCTGGGAACAGGCGCCCTTCCCGCTCTCGCCGACATTGCGCGGGCGGACGGTCGGCATCCTCGGGCTGGGCGCGATCGGGCAGCAGATCGCGCGGCGACTGGAGGGGTTCGATGTCGCGATCGCCTATCATCAGCGGACGCGACGCGACGATGTTGCCTATGCCTATCACGACACTCCGGTCGCGCTCGCGAAAGCGTGCGACGTGCTGATCGCGATCGTGCCGGGCGGCGCGTCGACGCGGCATCTGGTCGACGCCGAGGTGCTGGCGGCACTGGGCGAGAGGGGCATCTTCATCAACGTCGCGCGCGGCAGCGTTACCGACGAGCCGGCGCTGATCGCGGCGCTGCGCGAAGGCACGATCCTCGCCGCCGGGCTCGATGTATATGCCGACGAACCGCATGTGCCGGCCGAGCTGCGCGCGATGGACAATGTCGTGCTACTGCCGCACCTCGGCTCGGCCTCCGAACAGACCCGCGCGGCGATGGGGCAGTTGGTGGTCGATAACCTCATCAGCTGGTTCGACCGCGGAGCGGCGCTGACCCCGGTGCCTGAAACCGCCTGACGCGCGAAAAGGGGAGCAGCGCGCGTGGCGCTGCTCCCCCGGTTCGATCACGCGCGCGGAGCGACCGGCGCGGGCGGCACCTGCCCGTTCACCGGTGGCGGCGGCGGCGCGCCGGCGCCCGGTGCGGGAGGAGGCGGTGGAGTACCAGCGCCCGGTGCAGGCGGGGCCGGCGGCGCGCCAGCGCCCGGCGGCGGAGGCGGCGGGGGCGCGCCCGCACCCGGCGGCGGAGGCGGCGGCGCACCGGCTCCAGGCGGCGGAGGCGGCGGTGCGCCGGCCCCCGGAGCCGGCGGGGGCGGCGGGGGCGGCGGCGCACCGACCTCGCGCACCCCGCCCTGATCGGCGAGGAAGCGCGCGCGCAACTGGCCATCGTCGAAGCGGCCCTGCACCAGCACCGGCGCGCCCTTGGTCAACGTGCCCGCGCCCGGCCCGGCGTCGACCAGCGTGCGCCCGCTGGCATCCTCGACCAGAAAGCGCGTGCCATAGACACCCGCGACGCGCCCACGCACCGTCACGATGCCGCTGGTAGCGGGCAGTTTGGCGATTGCGGTCGGCACGGTCGGCGCCATCTCCACGCTCGGCCGCGTCAGCTGCACCGCGCCCGCGCCGCCCGCGGCACCCATCGCCAGCAAGGCGGCACCGCCGAGCGCGACCCGCTGGCCGCGCGACAGATGCGGGATCATCGAAGCCTTCATCACTCACTCCTCTTCGGGTTGATGAGCGACGTTTAGGCGCGCCCCCTGCCACCCGCGCTGAACCGGATCGTTCAGTTTCGGTTTAAGCGATCGGCATAGGGGCGGAAGACAGCAGGAAGCACCTGCACCTCCCCGTCGCCCCGGACTTGATCCGGGGCCCCGCTTTCAGCGACGGTGGCAAGAAGCGGGATCCCGGATCAAGTCCGGGATGACCAAAGGGAAGATGGTTCACGCGACGCACGAAGGAAGGGGCACGATGCGTATCCTGCTGGTCGAGGACGACCGCGATCTCGGACCGGCGATCGCGCGCGCGCTGCGCGAGGAGAATTTCGCGGTCGACCTCGCCACCAATGGCGTCGACGCCGCGCATCTCGGCGAAACCGAGCGCTTCGACGCCGCGGTGCTCGACCTCGGCCTGCCGGGGCGCGACGGCATTTCGGTGCTCAAGGCGTGGCGCGACGCGCACCGCGACCTGCCGGTGCTGATCCTCACCGCGCGCGACGGCTGGTCGGACAAGGTTGCCGGGTTCAAGGCGGGTGCCGACGACTTCCTCGTCAAACCGTTCCGCGTCGAGGAACTGGTGATGCGGCTCCGCGCGCTCATGCGCCGCGCCGCCGGTCATGCGCAGGCGTTGCTGACGTGCGGGCCACTGTCGTTCGATTCGCAGACCGGGGTGTTCGAGCGCGACGGCCTGCCGCTCAAGCTGACCGCCTTCGAATGGCGCGTGCTGTCGCAGCTGATGCTCCATCGCAACGCGGTGATCGAGCGGCTCGACCTGCTCGAGCGCGTGTACGAAGGCGACGCCGATGTCGATTCGAACAGCCTCGAGGTGATCGTCGGGCGGCTGCGCAAGAAGATCGGCGCGACGCTGATCGAGACGGTGCGCGGGCGCGGCTACCGGCTGGTGTGCCCGGCATGATCCGCTGGGTGCCGCGCTCGCTCCAGGCACGGATGCTGCTGGTGTCGGCGGTCGCGACATCGCTCGCGCTGGTGCTGGCGGGCGCGGTGATGGCGGGCCTGCTCGGTAGGTTCGTCACCGAGGGGCTCGACCGCCGGCTCGACGCGCAATTGCTGGTGCTCGCCTCGGTCGTCGACGGCGAGGGGCGTGTCGACCGCGCGCGACTGACGCAGCGCGTCGCGGCGTTCGGCAGCGATCCCGGCTGGCAATGGCGGATCGCGGGCCCGGACGGCGCGATCGGCGCCGCCGACGTCCCGACCCCGCCCGCCGGACCGCCGACGCCGCCGGCGCCCCCCGCCCCGCCCGCTCCGCCCGGCCCGCGGCCGGTCGAGGCGAAAGCGGCGGACGGCGGTGCGCTCCACGCCCGCACGATCACGCTTACCACCCGCCGCGGCGACGTGACGCTAACCGCCGCCGCGCCGCGCGACGTGATCGCGCGCCCGATCGAGGGGGCGCTCGCGCCGTTGCTGATGGCGCTCGCGGGTGTCGCGGCGCTGCTGACCGCGGCGTTGCTCGTCCAGCTGCGCGTCGCGCTGCGGCCGCTGCGCCGGTTGCGCGAGCAGGTCGCGGCGATCCGTACCGGCATGCGTGAGCGCGTCGACGAAGACCAGCCCGCCGAACTGGCGCCGTTGGCGAGCGAACTCAACGCACTCGCCACCGATAGCCAAGCGGCGCTGGCGAGCGCGCGCGCCTCCGCCGCCAATCTCGCCCATGCGCTCAAGACCCCGGTCGCGGCGCTGGCGATCGACCTGCGCGACCAGCCGCGCCTCGCCGCGACGGTGGCGCGGATCGACCGCACGATCCGCCACCATCTCGCCCGCGCCCGCGCCGCCGCGGTCAACCGCCGCGTCGCCACACCCCTCGCGCCTGCGGTCGCGGACATCGCCGCGGTGGTGGAGCGGCTCCGCGACGGCCCCCCGCTGACGATCGGGCGCGCGATCGCGGAAGATCTCGCGGTCGCGGTCGATGCGCAGGACCTCGACGAACTGCTCGGCAATCTGCTCGACAATGCCGCGCGCCATGCCACGTCGCGGATCAGCGTGGTCGCACGGCGTGACGGGCGCAGCGTCGCGTTAACGATTGCCGACGACGGCCCCGGCATCCCCGCCGACGCCCGCGCGCAGGTGCTGCAACCCGGCACGCGGCTCGACGAGCGCGGCGATGGTCACGGCTTCGGGTTGCCGATCGTCGCGGAGCTTGCGGCGCTCTACGGCGGCGCAGTGACGCTGGCGGAAAATGCGCCGCATGGCCTCTTGGTGACGCTGACGTTGCCGGCGGCCTGACTCGTCATTGCGAGCGTAGCGAAGCAATCCAGTGCCGGACCAGGACGCCCTGGATTGCTTCGCTACGCTCGCAAGGACGAACCGCTCACCATTCAGCGATCGCCTCTCCAGCGCGGATCGGCTGCCCCTCCTGCAACCCCTCACGCAGCCGCGCTCCACCGGGCAGGAACATCACGATCGTCGAGCCATGCTCGAAGCACCCCATTTCCGCGCCCTTGGTCACCGCGACATCGCACGCACGCCGCCCCGGCCCGTGCTCCCGCAACGTCCGCTCGGTATCGAGGAAGGTCAGCCGGATGCTCGCCACGAGGATCGCCGCGACCGGCACCAGCAACAGTTCGCGCCCGCCCGTCCCGCGCGCCTCGATCACCGCGCGCTCGTTACGGCAGAACAGCCGCTCGACGCGGCGCAGCGCGATCGGGTTGACGTTCCAGCAATCGCCCGACTGATAGGTCACCGCCTCGACCGTCAGGTCGGCGGGCGCGTGGAAGCGGTGGTACATCCCCGCGGTCAGCCGCAGCGTCACGAACCACCCGTCCGCGAAGCGCGCCGCCAGCGCCGCATCCGGCACCAGCTCGGCCAGCCGGTACGGAAACCCCTTCACCTGATAGACTTGCCCGTTCTCCACCCGCCCATGCGCGCCGACGATCGCGTCGCACGGGCTCGCCACCACCGCGTCGCCCTCCGCGAACACGCGCGCCCCGTCGCGCAGCCGCCGGATGAACCCGTCGCGCAGGCTCGCGAAGCGCGTCGTCTCGGCGTCGCGCAGGTCGACGTCGCAGAAAAACCGCCACGCCGCCAGCGCCGGCTTCGCGACCAAAGGATGCTCGATCGCGGCGATCCGCCCGACCATCTTCGTCGCCCAGCGCCGCGGCAAGCGGTTGGTCAGCAGGAAATTGAGGTCCTCCTGCATCAGCACGCGCATCAGTCCGGCTCGCATTGTCACACCTGCGTCATCGCGGCGCGCGTAGTGGCGCCATGGAGAAAAAGACCCTCGCCGCCGTCGCCGGGCTCGTCGCCGGCACCCTGTTCGCCGCCACCAAGGGCCGCGAGCGGCTCGCGCTGTCGCGCGCCAAGCATCCCGGCCCCGGCGGGCACGTCCGCATGGCCAAGCGGATCGCCGGGCAGATCCCTTATTACGCGCACGTCGACGACCGCTTCTTCCGCGCCGACGGCTGCGACGCCGATGTCGCCGCCCGCCGCCGTGCCGGGTTCGAGCGACTCGCCGCACTCTATGCCGAACGCTTCCCGCAGACGCTCGCGCTGACCGCCGAGACACGCGAAGGGCTGTCCGACCTGCAATTCACCGGCCGCTACCGCGTGCCCTTCCCGTTCGCGGCGACGGTGCGCGAACATCTGCCGGTCGGCGCGTTCATGGCGCGCGCGGACGGCGCGTGGCTGACCGATCTCGATGGCAACCGCTTCATCGACCTGACCGGCAGCTATGGCGTCAACCTGTTCGGCAACGACTTCTACAAGGCGACGATGCGAGAAGCGCTCGACACCGCCGAGCCGCTCGGCGGCGTGCTGGGCAGCTATCACCCGGTCGTCGCCGACAACGTCCGCCGGTTGCGCGCTTTGTCGGGGCTGGACGAGGTGTCGTTCCACATGTCGGGCACCGAGGCGGTGATGCAGGCGGTGCGGCTGGCGCGCTATCACACCGGCAGGCGCCGGCTGGTGCGGTTCGCGGGCGCGTATCACGGCTGGTGGGGCGACGTGCAGCCGGGCATCGGCAACCCGGTTCCCGCCGACCACACGCTGACGCTCGCCGACCAGTCCGAACAGACGCTCGCGGTGCTCGCCCGGCGCAAGGACATCGCCTGCGTGCTGGTCAATCCGTTGCAGGCGCTTCATCCCAACGCCGGCGCACCGTCCGACAGCCAGCTGGTCGACAGCGCGCGCACGGCCGGCGCAGACCTGCCCGCGTACATCGCGTGGCTGCGCCGGCTCGCCGAGACCTGCCGCGCCAACGGCATCGTGCTGATTGTCGATGAAGTCTTCATGGGCTTCCGCCTCGCACCGGGCAGCGTCGCGCGCGCCTGGGGCATCGACCCGGACATGATCGTGTGGGGCAAGACGCTCGGCGGCGGGTTGCCGATCGGCGTGCTGACCGGCCGCGCGGCGCTGATGAAACGCTGGCGCGACGATCGTCCGGTCGACATCTGCTTCGCGCGCGGCACGTTCAACGCGCACCCCTATGTCATGGCCGCAACCGACGCCTTCCTGCGCCGGCTCGACACGCCGGAAGTCGCCGCATTGTATGACGGCATGACCGAGCGCTGGACCGCTCGCGCCGCGCAGCTCAACGCCTTGCTCGAAGCGGCGGGATTGCCGCTCTCGATCGCGCATCTCGCGACGGTATGGACGATCCTCTACATTCGCCCGTCGCGCTATAACTGGATGCTGCAATATTACCTCCGCGCCGAGGGGCTGGCGTTGTCGTGGGTCGGCACCGGGCGGCTGATCTTCAGCCTCGACATCGACGATGCGCTGTTCGAACAGATCGCCGCGCGGATCGTCGCAGCTGGGAAAGCGATGCTGGCGGACGGCTGGTGGGACGGGCCGGTCGCGACCAACAAACAATTGAAGCGGCAGGCGTTGAAGGAGTCGCTGACGGCGCGCTTGCGGGGTGGGTGACAGGCATTTCCGTCGTTGCGAGCGTAGCGAAGCAATCCAGGGCGTCCTGGTCCGGCCCTGGATTGCTTCGCTACGCTCGCAATGACGCTAAAGCCGCCTCACGCCGCGGCGTGCGTGTCGTCGCTGCGCCCGTGCTTCAGCAACCGCGCCGGCGCGGTGCGGTACAGGCGGAAGTCGCTGAACGGATCGGTGACGATCTTGGTCGCCCAGACGATCCCGGTCTCCAGATCGCGCTCGATCCACAATTGCCCGACCCGGAACAGGATCGCCGCCACGCCGAAGAACAGCCACCCGAAGCCGACGTGCCGCAGGAAGTCCATCGCCCCCTCCGGCCGCTCCAGCAACCCGAACAATGTCGGGAACAGCGCCAGCACCACCGGGATCGCCAGCCACAACCCCATCAGCACATATTTGCGCATCAGATTGTAGCCGACCTTCACCTCTTCCTTATATTCGTGGCTGACGCCATTCTCCTCGTCGTAATCCTTCGGCTCGAAGAAGAAATGGCCGGCCTGCCGGCTGGTCATCGCGACGCCCCATGCCAGCAGGCTCGCCAACGCGGCGTCGACGAACAGCAACGCATAAGCGGTGATGAACGTGCACGCGCTGACGAAATGCAGGCTCTGGTTAATCAGATCGTGATGATAATAACGATGATCGTCCCAGCGCTGCTCCTTCAATTGCGCGCGGAACCCGGGATTGCCCTGCTCATCCTCGAAACGGAGCTTGCGAAGCGACGGCATCATGCCTTCTCCTTGGCGATGCGGACCAGCGAGAAATGTCCGAAAGGCGGGATCGCGCGGCGCTCGGTCAGCGACACGTCGCTGCGCGTCGCGATCCAGTCGGTGTAGAGCGCGAACGGGAAATCGGTGCGGAAGCCCAGCCGCTCGGTGATCGGCATCAGTGCGCGTTCGATCCCGCCGCGCAGCCCCTGCTCGGCGCCGACCCGCGTCGTGATGACGATCTCGCCGCCGGGCCGGCAGACGCGCGCGAATTCATCCAGCGCCCGCCGCGGGTTGGCGACCGCGCTCACCACATATTGCGCCACGACGACGTCGAACGACTCGTCCGCGAAATCCAGCGCCTCGGCGTCTCCCACGCGGATCGCGTCGACGTTCGGCAGGTTCAGCCGCCGCGTGCGGGCACGCGCCTTGTCCAGCATGTCCTCCGAAATGTCGACGCCGGTCACGCGGCTGGTGGTGGCATATTGCGGCAGCGAGATGCCGGTGCCCACCCCAACCTCGAGGATGCGCCCGCCGATCCGGTCCGCAGCGCGGATCGCCGCCGCGCGCCCCTGCCGAAACACCGGTCCGAACACCAGATCGTACACCGGAGCCCACCGATCATAGGCCAGCGCCACGCCGGCCGTCGTCATCGTCGCTGTCATTCCCGCCGCTTACCTTCGCTGAGGAGCCCGCATGGGCCTTGGGATGGCGACCCTTGTGCGACGGCGAGGTGTCAGCGTGACGACGATTGGGTGACGGCGGCCGTCATCGAAGCGAAATGATAGTGACACATCCGCCAGACGAACCTTTATCTTTGAACTTGATCTGCATCACGGACCCAAGTGCAGCGGCCTCTCGTTCGCCGCGCGGGACTTTTCTCCCACGAAAGGAAAATCGCCGATGGCCGTGAAATTCGCCGGAACCATGAACGCGATCAATCGCGGGCTTGACGAAACCAAGCCCGCCAAGGGCGTCGACATGATCGAGGACTGGGAGGCTGCGCTCGCCGACATCGACACGCCCGGCGCGAAGGGCATCCTGCGCGACCTCGCGTCGCTGCGCAAACAGCTCGAAAAGGACGAACCCGACGCCGACCGCGTCCATGCGTTGCTCCACCGGCTCGGCGCGGCGACCACCAAGATCGCCGACAAGGCCGAGAAATCGCAGGACAAGCTCAAGGCGCTCGGCGAAGCACTGACCGAGGCGGGCGAAGAGGAACACGACGAGGAGGAGGACGCCGCAGCGGCCGCTGCCCCGAAGCGCGCACGCAAGAAGAAGTGATGTCGACGGAGGGCGGCAAACGGGCTGCCCTCCGTCGTCGCCCCGGACTTGATCCGGGGCCCCGCTTCTTTCCAAACTGACGAGAAGAAGCGGGGTCCCGGGTCAAGCCCGGGACGACGATCAAAGCGTGCTATCCAGCTACGCCCAGCGCTTCGGCGACCACCTTGTTGACGATCTTGCCGCCGCGCACGTTGACGCCCGCCATCAGGCCCGCATCCGCCTCGGCCGCGGCATAGCCGCGATCGGCCAGCGCCAATCCATAGGGCAGCGTCGCATTGTTGAGCGCGTGGCTCGACGTCAGCGGCACCGCGCCCGGCATGTTCGCGACGCAATAATGGATCACGCCGTCGACCTCATAGGTCGGCTCGGCATGGGTGGTCGCATGGCTGGTCTCGAAGCAGCCGCCCTGATCGATCGCGACATCGACCAGCACCGCGCGCGGCTTCATCAGCTTGAGCATCGGGCGCGTCACCAGCTTCGGCGCCGAGGCGCCCGGGATCAGCACCGCGCCGATCACCGCATCGGCCTCCGAAATCTCGTGCTCGATCGACTCCAGCGTCGACACGCGCGTCCGCACCCGACCTTGAAACAGCTCGTCCAGCTCGCGCAGCCGCGGGATCGAGCGGTCGATGATCGTCACCTCTGCGCCGAGCCCGACCGCCATCCGTGCGGCGTGCGTGCCGACCACGCCGCCACCCAGCACGACGATCCGCGCCGGCTGCACGCCCGGCACGCCGCCGATCAGCACGCCGCGCCCACCGTTGACCGCCTTCAGCGCGGTCCCCGCCGCCTCGATCGACAGCCGTCCCGCAACCTCGCTCATCGGGGCGAGCAGCGGCAGGTGGCCGCGCGCGTCGACCACCGTCTCATAGGCGACCGCGGTCACGCCCGACGCCTGCAAGCCCTTCGCCTGCTCGGGATCGGGGGCGAGGTGCAGGTAGGTGAACAGGATCTGGTCCTCGCGAAGCTGCACCCATTCGCCCGGCTGCGGCTCCTTGACCTTCACGACCATCTGCGCGGTCGCGAACACTTCCTCGGCGGTGTCGACGATCCCCGCCCCGGCGGCGCGATAGGCGTCGTCATCGGCGGCGATCCCGGCGCCAGCGCCGGTCTGGACGATCACCTCATGGCCATGCGCGACATATTCGCGCACCGCGCCGGGGGTCAGGCCGACACGATATTCGTGGTTCTTGATTTCCTTGGGCACGCCGATGCGCATGGGTCCATCTCCTTGTTTGGCGCCAGCATAGCGCGGGGCCGGCGGTGAAACCGGGCGAACTGCACGGTCCGGGGGTGACGTGACGCCGGATTCCTGCATGATCATCCGCCATGACGCAGAAAGACCCCGCACTGGACCGAATCGACCGCCGTCTGATCGCGCTCTTGCTCGACAATGCCCGCGCAACCGCCTTCACCCTTGCGGAGGCGATCGGCCGGTCGGCGACCGCCGTCGCACGGCGACAGCGCGCGCTGGAGGAAGCGGGGATCATTACCGGCTATGCCGCCCGGCTCGATCTCGCCCGGCTCGGTTGCCAGGCGACCGTTCACATCAAGATGACGCTGGAAAGCCAGCGGATCGACGTGCTGGACGCCTTCGAGACCGCGATCGTGGCCAGTCCGTCGGTCGTACGCTGCGAGCTGATGTCGGGCAGCTATGATTATCTCGTGACGGTAAGGGCCCGGGATCTGGGGCATTTCGCGCAAATCCACCGCGACGAGCTATCGCGCCTGCCCGGCGTGACGCAGATGGAAAGCGGGTTCGTGCTGAAAGAAGTCGTCGCCCCCCGCCTGCCGCCGGCCTTGCTTGAATAAGTAGATCTCGGTGATCGAATTTCTTTGCCAGCAACAGCAAACATTTGAAACATGGCAAAGTTCCATCATGGATCGTGTTACAGGTTTGTTGCTTGCCCGCATCCGTTAACTTCACCTTCAACAAATCCCGCCAGTTCTCCGCCAGCTAATCTCCATTGGTAGAGATGCTCGGGATAGGGTGCGGAGAACATAAGAATGATCCAGTGGTTTCAACGGGATGCACCGATACGCGTGAAGTTCGCCGTGCTGGCGGCGCTCTATGGCAGCCTCTCCGCGCTATCGCTGGGCACCACGATCGGCGCGGCAAGTGGTACGCTGCCGGCGACGCTCGCGATCGGGCTGGCCGCCACGATCGTGGTCGTCGTGCTCGTGATCGCGCTGACGTCGCGCAAGCTGATCTGCGACCCCTATGTCAGCACGGTGCTGCGCATGGAGCGGCTGGCCGCCAACGATCTCGGCTCGCCGATCGCCTTTACCGAATTCCGCGATTGCGTCGGCCGGATGGCGCGCGCGATGCATGTGTTCCAGCGCAATGGCAAGGCGTTGGCCGAGGCGGCGGCGACGCAACAGGCGGTGGTCGACGCGCTGGGCGGCGGACTCAGCCGGCTTGCCGACAACGACCTGAGTTTCACGATCGATATGCCGTTCACGCCCGAATATGACGCGCTGCGCGTCAACTTCAACCGCGCGATGGCGGCGGTGTCGAACACGATCGCGGCCGTCGCGGCGGCCAGCAACGGCATCAACAGCGGTGCGGCGGACATCCGCCAGGCGTCGGACGATCTGTCGCAGCGCACCGAACAGCAGGCCGCCTCGCTGGAGGAAACCGCCGCGGCGATGGACGAGATCACCACCACCGTGCGCGAAACCGCCGCCGGTGCCCGGCGCGCCAACGATGCGGTCGGCGATGCGCGTGCCGAGGCGGAAAGCTCGGGCGACGTCGTGCGCCGCGCGGTCGATGCGATGGGCGGGATCGAGCGTGCCTCGTCGGAGATCAGCGAGATCATCAGCGTCATCGACGGCATCGCCTTCCAGACCAACCTGCTTGCGCTCAACGCCGGTGTCGAGGCGGCGCGTGCGGGCGACGCGGGCAAGGGCTTCGCGGTCGTCGCCTCTGAGGTCCGCGCGCTGGCGCAGCGCTCCGCGGATGCCGCCAAGGACGTGAAGACCAAGATCCTCGCCTCCTCGGAGCAGGTCGAGGCGGGCGTGACGCTGGTCAGCGAGACCGGCAAGGCGCTTCAGCGCATCATCACGCGCATCGGCGAGATCAGCACGCTCGTCTCGACGATCGCGCAATCGGCCGAGCATCAGGCGACGGGCTTGCAGCAGGTGAACACCGCCGTGTCGGAGATGGACGGCGTCACGCAACAGAATGCCGCGATGGTCGAGGAAGCCACCGCCGCCGCGCGCAGCCTCGCCGAGGAAGCGACGCGTCTCACCACCGAAGTCGCCCGCTTCCGCACCGCGAACGGGCAACGCCCGGTGCTCGCCGCGAGCGCCCCGGCCGCCGCGTCGATCCACGACCTGCAGGCGCGCGCGGCACAGGCCGGCCGCGACCTAGCCCGCACCGCCCGCCGCCCGGTCACCGGCACGCGCGGAACCGCGCTGGCGGTGGCGGACGAGGAGTGGTCGGAGTTTTAGGTCGCCGGGCGGCCCGTCGCATCCCGCGACGGGCCCCGCCCAAGACCGGCCGGCGGGGCGCCACCCCGACCGACGACGCGGCTTCGCCGCGGCGAACCCCGCCATTCCCGCGTAGGCGCAACTCCAGACGCGCAGGTCGTCGTTTGATCCGCGACGTCAGCGCTTCCGGCTTCCCGCCTGCGCGTGAATGACGGGGGTGGCCCTACCCCCGCCCCGCCGCATAGATCGCGTCGAGCACCCGCGCGGTCGCGACATGGTCCTCCGCCGCGGCGTCGAACCGCGCGCCGGCCGCGAGCCGTTCCGCCCAGTCGACCGCCGCACGCCCGCCCCAGTCGTCGGGCGGCACCGCCAACGTCTCGCGCGCGGTGCCGCGGAAATGCTCGGCGGTGAAATCGTAGAACGAGCCGCCGACGTTGCGCAGCGCCGCCCCGCCCTCGGTGCCGTAGAAGGCCGCTTCGATCACCGCATCCTGCCCGGCGTGGAGCCGCCACGAACAGGCCAGCCGAACGATCACGCCATTGTCGAGCCGCACGGTCGCAGCGGCATAATCCTCGACCGCTTCGGCCGCGACCGGTGCGCCCGCGGCATAGAGCGCGGCCTCGACCCGCTCGGCCGTCGAGCCCGGATTGAGCCACAAGGCGAGATCGGCAAGGTGGATGCCGAGATCCATGACGCAACCGCCGCCGGATTGCGCGCGGTCATAGAACCACGGCTTGTCGGGACCATAAGCGTTGTGGAAGGTCAGATCGATCGCGAACACGCGCCCCAGCGCCCCGCTGCGCACCAGCGGCGCGATCGCGCGCATCCCGGCGGTATGGCGATAGGACAGGTCGACCCCCAGCAACCGGTCCGCCCGCCGCGCCGCCGCGACCACCGCTTCATTCTCGACGGCGTCGCGCCCGAGCGGCTTCTGGCAGAACACCGCCACCCCCGCCTCCAGCGCGGCGATCGACTGCGCGGCGTGCAGCGCGCTCGGGCTGGCGATCACCACCCCGTCGAGCCCGAGCGTCAGCATCTCGTCCAGCGACGCGCACACCTGCGCACCGGGCGCGTCCTGCGAGGCGGCAGCGACCATCTCCGCCGAAGGATCGCTTATCGCGACCGCCTCGACCGCGCCGCTGGCGACCATCGCCGCCATCCGGTGGCGCCCGATCCAGCCGGTGCCGAGAAAGCCGATGCGGGGTTTGGCGTCAGTCATGCCTCGTCTGTCCTTCATCTACTTTGGTCGCTTGCGCGTCATCGGCTTCCAATGCGGCTCGACCGTCAAAACTCCCATGCGGCGCGGGCAATGGTCCGAGCCGCACAATCCCTCATTCGTCGCCCCGGACTTGATCCGGGGTCCCGCTTCCTTTTGGCGACCGAAGGAAGAAGCGGGATCCCGAATCAAGTCCGGGATGACGGGAGAGAACAGGTGATCGGTGGATGTCGATCGGTCCTGAACGCCCTCGCGCGCGGGGTGACGGCCGCGAAGCGGCCCCGTCTCAGAACGTCACCACCGCCTTCACGAAGCCGGCGGGCTTGTCGCGCGTCGCGGCGACCGCCTCGTTCAGCTCCGTCAGCGAGAAGCGGTGCGTCAGCAGCGCCGCCAGATCAACACGCCCGCCAGCCACCGCCGCCACCGCCTCGTTGAGCCCGCGCAGATTCACCCGCGGATCGCGTTCGTGCGCGTTGATCACGTCGATGCCCTTCCAGTTCCAGTCCTGCATGTTCACCTGCCGCGGCCCGTCCTGATGATAGCCCGCCACCACCAGCCGCCCGCCGAACCCGACGATCGCCGAGGCGAGGTCGAGCGGCCATTGCTTGCCGACCGCCTCGATGACGCGCTCACACAACGCCTCGCCGGTCAGTTGCTTGACGCGTTCGATGATCGCCCAGTGATCGTCCATCGCGATCGTCTCGGCCGCACCGTTCGCGCGCGCCAGCGCCAGCGATTCCTCGCGCCGCGAGATGGCGATCACCCGCGCCCCCGCGTCACTCGCCAATTTCGTCAGCACCGCGCCGAGAAAGCCGATCCCGACGATCGCCACCGTCTGTCCGGGCAGCACGTCGGCGCGGCGGAAGATGTTCATCGCGCATGCCAGCGGCTCGCCCGGAAACGCCTGCCCGTCGAGCGCGACCGGCAGCCGCACCAGCTGGTCGACCGACGCCACGTCATAGGGCGCGAAGCTGTGCCCCGACAGCATCGTCACCCGCTCGCCGATCGCGACATCGGTGACGCCCTCGCCCAGCGCATCGACGACGCCCCAACCCTCATGCCCCATCCCGCCGGCCTCGCTGGGATAGGTCGACCACGGCTGCCCTTCCCACGGCTCGACGTTCGACGCGCACACGCCGCAGCCTTCGAGCCGCACGCGCACCTCGCCCGCCCCCGGCTGCGGCACCGGCGCTTCGCGCACCTCGAACCGCCCCGGCGCGACCAGCACCGCGGCCGGCATCATGCTTCCATTACCCTGCGACAATCGTTCGACTTCCCATGAATGAACCGCGTGATCTCAACGGCGCGCTCGCCGACAACATCCATCGCCTTGCCGAGCGCCAGCGCCGCGTCGAGGCGGACGCCCCGTGGTCGGAGCGGCTGGCGGCGCGGATCACCGCCTTCACCGGCTCGATGACCTTCGTCGCGCTGCACCTGACGTTTTTCGGCGGCTGGATCGTGTGGAACCTGTGGCTGTCGCCGAAGTTCGACCCGACCTTCGTCGTGCTGGCGATGATCGCGTCGGTAGAGGCGATCTTCCTGTCCACCTTCGTCCTCATCAGCCAGAACCGCATGGCCGCGCAGGCGCAGGCACGCGCCGACCTCGACCTCCACATCAACCTGCTCGCCGAGCACGAACTGTCGCGGCTCACCGCGCTGGTCCGGCAGATTGCCGAGCGGGTCGGCGTCGAACCGCCCGTCGACACCGCCGAGATCGAGCGCGACGTCCGCGCCGAGGACGTGCTCGACACGCTCGACCGGGTTACGCCACCGCCTTCTGGCTCGTGACTGCGGCGGGCGCATAGCGGTCGATCATCCACGCGCAGAAATCCGCGAACGCCTGCGGATCGCGCGCCGCGCTGGTATGATGCGGCTGGATGCCGAGATGCTCCGGCGTGAAGCAGAAGGTGACGGTGGTGTCGAACTCGGCGAGCGCCTCCATCTGCCGGTCGAACCAGTCGGTCGCGTTCGGCCGGAAGCTGTCGGCCCAGCTCAGCCCGGTGCGCAGCTTCTTCGTGCCCAGCCGCTTCATCCACATGACCGCGTCGTCGAGCCGCGGGTCCTCGAAATGGAACCATTGCATCAGCCCCATCTCGGACGCGACCTTGGCATAGCTGTCGAGCGACGGCTTGGGGGTGCCGTCCTCGCGGATCAGCCCCATGTAGAAATGCCGGTAATAGCTCGACCCTTCCGCCTCGCGGTGGCGGGTGGTCGCGCCCCATTCCTGCGGCAGGTCGAACAGCGAATACCAATAGATGCGCGGCACGCGCCCGATCAGCAGCTCGGCGGTCTTCTCGACCCCGAACACCTGCACCTCCTCGGCGCCGAACGAGCCGACGCCGACCTCGGTCACCCACACCGGCTTGTCGGTCACCGCCTCGATCTCGGCGATCTTGGCGGGCCAGTCGTGGATCGACCACAAATTCCAGTCGAGCGGGAAGCCATGCACCGCGATCACGTCGACCGCGTCGAGGCAGCCATGCCCCTCCAGCCGCTTCACCCACAAGGGATCGATCGGCGACATGCCGCCCAGCACGCGCGTCACCGCCGGATTGACCGCCGCGATCGACGCGCCGGCGCGCTTGACGGTGTCGGCGAACAGCGACCAGTCGGGGTCGACCTCCGGATCCCAGTGCGACTTGTTGTTCGGCTCGTTCCAGATCATCGCGGCTTCGATCACGCGCGCACTCCCCCCTTGGATGGATAGACCGCCGCCGGTCCGTGCTCGGCGAAGGGCACGTCGCTGATGCGGCAGAGATAGACGTCGTCCTGCGGATGCGCGGTCACCGTGAAGCCGGCGGCGCGCAGCATCGCTTCCGAACAGGCGCGGTTCGGCGCCCACCAATTTGTCCAGTCGCCCGCGAACTTGCGCTCGATGAAATGCAGCTTCGGATAGTCGCGGTCGTCGAAGTAGTCGGGCGGCGTCCAGGTGCCGGGCACGTAGAAGGGATGATCCTCCGGCACCTGCGCCTCGTCCTTCGAGCCCTGCTGCATCGTCTGGAACAACATCAGATCGCCCGCGACATGTTCGCGGATCAAGTCGAGCGCGAGCAGCGGATGTCGCAGATGGTAGAGCACCCCCATGAAGATCACGAGATCGAACCGCTCGCCGAGCTGCGCGACGTCATAGACCGACAGGTTGCGGAATTCGACGCTGTCTGCGAACCCCAGCACCTCGCTCGCCAGCCGCGCCTGCGCCAGATAGCGGTCGTCGGAATCGATCCCCACCACCCGCGCCGCACCGCGCCGCTTCATCTCGACCGAATAGAAACCGGCGTTGCAGCCGATGTCGAGCACCGTCTTGCCGGTCAGATCCTCGGGCAGGCAGACGCCGAATTCGGCGAATTTGTTGGCCGGATAGTCGAGCAGGAAATGATCGGGCGCGGTCTGCAGCCCGCCGGGCAAATGGATGTTATGAAACCAGGGGGCGAGCTCCGCGACCCGCGCACGCACATCTTCCGTCATCAATCCCCCGTAACCCGTTGGCAGCATCAACCATCCTCCGGCGGCGACGTTCCATGATCTTGATCTCGCTCAACTTAATATCAGGGAACCATCGCCGGGGTGCGCGGCGTTTGCGGCGGCATGAGCGATCACGGCTGGACCCGGGCGATGCGCGAGGAGCGCTACGACGACGCCTGGGCGATCGAGCGGGCGGTGCTCGCGGCACGCGATCCGGCGACGCGCGACGATCCGGCGCTGCCCTATCACCAGCGCTGGGTCTGGGACGGCTGCGCGGTCGATGGGCGCGACGTGCTGGTGCGCTGCTATCACGGACTCGGCGACACGCTGCAATTCGCGCGTTTCCTCCCGGCGCTGGCGCGGCGCGCGCGGTCGGTGACCGTCGAGGCTCCCGCGCGGCTCCAGGCGCTGCTGCGCGTTCCCGGCGTCGCGCTCGCGCCGTTCGACGAAGCGCACCCGCTGCCGCCATCGGATTGCGATATCGAAATCACCGAGCTGGCGACCGCGCTGCGCTATGCCCCGCGCGACGTGCCGCTCCCCTATCTCCACATCGCGCCGGCGCCGCTGCCGGCGGGCACGATCGGGCTCTGCTGGCAGGCGGGCGACTGGGACGCCGAACGCTGGGTGCCGCCTGCGCTGCTCGAACCGATCGCGGCGAAGCACCGCTGCCTGTCGCTGGTCAGCGCGCCGACCACGCTGCCGGTCATCAACCCGGAGGGCTGCCCGTTCGATCTGCAAGCGACCGCCGCGCTCGTCGCCGGCTGCGCGCTGGTCATCACCGTCGACACGATGATCGCGCATCTCGCCGGCGCGCTCGGGCGGCCGACGTGGCTGCTGCTCAAGGCCGCGCCCGACTGGCGCTGGGACCCAGCGCGCCGCGACAGCGCCTGGTACCCGCACACCCGTCTCTACGCGCAGCCGCACGCGGGCGACTGGCATACGCCACTCGCCGCCATCGCGCGCGATCTCGACTCGTTTGAAGGAGAAGACCATGGCCAGCCTCCCCAGCCCGTCCGTGCCCGTGTCCTGGGGTGAGTTGCTCGACAAGATCACGATCCTCGAGATCAAGCAGCACCGCATCGATCGTGCCGACGCGCGCGCCAATGTCGCGCGCGAACATTCGCTGCTGTCGCGGATCGGCGCGGGCGTGCTCGGGCAGGACGAGGTCGCGCCGCTCTATGCGCGTCTGAAGTCGGTCAACGAAGATTTGTGGGAGATCGAGGACGCGATCCGCCGCGAGGAGGCCGCGCGCAGCTTCGGCGGCGAGTTCATCCGGCTGGCGCGCGCGGTCTACGTCAAGAATGACGAGCGCGCGGCGCTGAAGCGCGCGATCAACGTCGCGCTTGAGTCCGATCTGATCGAAGAGAAGAGCTATGCGGCGGTGAATTGATCTCTTTGACACAGAGGCGTCTTTTCCGGGGCAACTACACCTTTGGATTGGACAGACATGGGCCCCTGCCTTCGCAGGGGCGACGGCGGCCAGAAGAACCGTCACCCCTGCGAAGGCAGGGGCCCATGTCTGTAAAGTCCATCCCCACGCCGCCTCACCCGCGCCGCCGATGTGTCACCTGAAACGCTCGTTCAACGCCACCACCATCGCCCCCTCGCCCTCCAGCGCCAGCGTCGTCACCGACCCCGGATCGCACCCCAGCGAGAAGATCCGCGTCAGCGGCAACCCCAGATAATGCGCCACGACGCCGCGGATCACGTCGCAATGCGACACGCCCAGCGTCACGCCCTCCCCGCACCCCGCGACGAACCCGACCGCGCGCGCCACCGCCTCGCCCATCGTCTCGCCGCCCGGACAGCGCGCCGTGCCGCGTTCGGCGTTCCAGCGCTGCCAGTCCGCCTCCGCGTCCAGCGCGGCGAACGAGCGCCCGGTGAACGCCCCGAAATCCACCTCGTCCAGCGCCGCGTCGGCCGTAACGGGCAAGTCCAGCGCCGCCGCGACCGCCGCCGCCGTCTCTCGCGTCCGGGCGCGCGGGCTGGTGACGATCCGCGTCACGCCGCGCGACGCGACCAGCCGCGCAAGTTCTTGGGCCTCTGCCTGCCCGCGCCGATCGAGCGAGATATTCGAGCGACCACTCAACACGCGGCCGACTTCTTCATGATGCCCATGCCGGGCGAGCAAAACAATTCTGGCCATAGCGGATTGATCTGAATCAACTCACCCGCAAAGTCCACGAAAATTACGGTAACGCAATTATTTTTGGAACCAAGCTAAGTAGAAGATGTTCTTCTTTCTGCAATCAACCAGCAATGCACGCGCGTGTCATTGATCGATATCAATTGCGGGGCGGGAGGAATATTCGTGGAAACCATTCTCATCACCGGCGGGGCCGGCTTCATCGGGCGTTTCGTGGCCGATGAGCTGCTGGCACGCGGCCACGAAGTCCGCGTGCTCGACAGCCTGATCGAACAGGTCCACGGCGATTGCGAGCGCCCGCCGCTCCTCAACGACGCGGTCGAGCTGATCCGCGGCGACGTGCGCAACGGCGATGTCGTCAGCAAGGCGCTCGACGGCGTCGACAGCGTGATCCATCTCGCCGCCGAGGTCGGGGTCGGCCAGTCGATGTACGAGGTCGAGCGCTACACCTCCACCAACGACGTCGGCACCGCGGTGTTGTTCGAGAAGCTGATCGACAAGCCGGTGCGCCGCGTCGTCACCGCCTCGTCGATGTCGATCTATGGCGAGGGGCTGTACCGCGACCCCGACGGCAATCTGGTCCAGGACGCCGAGCGCAAGGGGTTGCGCGATGGCCTCACCAACTGGGAGCCGGTCGACGCACAGGGCCGCCCGCTTACGCCGGTTGCGACCCCCGAGTGGAAACAGCCGAACCTCGCCTCGATCTACGCGCTCAACAAATATGTGCAGGAGCGCACCACGCATATCATGGCCGCGCCTTACGGGATCGAGGGCGTGTGCCTGCGGCTGTTCAACGTCTACGGCCCCGGCCAGGCACTCTCCAACCCCTACACCGGCGTGCTCGCGATCTTCGCGTCGCGGCTGCTCAATGGGCAGCAGCCGATGATCTTCGAGGACGGCGAGCAGCGCCGCGACTTCGTCCACGTCAGCGACGTCGCACGCGCGTTCGCCGATGCCTTGTTCCTCCCGCAGGCGGTCGGCGGCACGTTCAACATCGGCTCCGGCCATGACCGCTCGGTCACCGAAGTCGCCACCGAACTGGCCAAGGCGATGGGCAAGAACGATCTCGCCCCGGAAATCGTCGGCAAGGCGCGGATCGGCGACATCCGCCACTGCTTCTGCGACACGACGCTGGCGCAGGAACGGCTCGACTTCCGCGCGACGCAGGATTTCACCGCCGGGCTCGCCGAACTCGCCGAATGGGTCGCCGAGCAAACCGCCGAGGACAAGGTCGCGACGATGCGCGCCGAGCTCGAGCGCCGCGGGCTGGTCGCATGAGGGGGCCGGTACTGGTTACCGGCGGCGCCGGCTTCATCGGCTCGAACCTCGCCGACCGGCTCGCCGGTGAAGGGCATGACGTGGTCGTCTATGACGCACTCGCCCGCGCCGGGGTGGAGCGCAACCTGGCGTGGCTGCGCGAACGCCACGGCAAGCGCATCCGCTTCGTCCATGCCGATGTCCGCGACGCCGCCCGGCTCGCCGACGAGGTCGGGGGCGCGGCGGCGGTGTTCCACTTCGCCGCGCAGGTGGCGGTGACCACCAGCCTCGACGACCCCGCCGACGATTTCACCACCAACATCACCGCCACCTTCCAGTTGCTCGAGGCGATCCGCACCCGCGCGCCGGACGTGCCGTTGATCTTCGCCTCCACCAACAAGGTGTATGGCGATCTCGCCGATCTCGATTTCGTGCTGGAGAACGAAGCCTATCGACCCGTCGACCCGCAGGTCCGCGCGCACGGCATCGGCGAGGCACGCCCGCTCGACTTCCACACGCCCTATGGCGTGTCGAAGGGCGCGGCCGACCAATACGTCCTCGATTACGCGCGCAGCTTCGGGCTCAAGACCTGCGTCTTCCGGATGAGTTGCATCTACGGCCAGCGCCAGATGGGCACCGAGGATCAGGGCTGGGTCGCGCACTTCCTGATCCGCGCGCTCAACGGCGAGCCGATCACGCTTTACGGCGACGGGCATCAGGTCCGCGACGTGCTCGACGTCCGCGATGCGGTGAACGCCTATCTCGCCGCATGGCGGCGGATCGACGACGTCGCCGGGCGCGCCTTCAATCTCGGCGGCGGGCCCGACAATGCGGTCAGCCTGCGCCAGTTGCTCGCGCATATCGCGACGCTCACCGGCCGCCCGGTCGACGTACGCTATTCGGGCTGGCGCGCGGGCGACCAACGCTATTTCGTCGCCGACGCGCGCGCCGCCGCCGCGACGCTCGCGCTGCCCGACCGCCGCGACTGGCGCGAGGGCGTCGGCGCGCTCGCCGACTGGCTGCAGCGCGAACATGCCGCCGCCGAGACGCCAGCGATCGAGGTCGCTGCGTGACAGGACGGCTGTTGATGACCGCCGACGCGGTCGGCGGCGTCTGGCAATACGCGCTTCAGCTCGCCGCCGATCTGGTCCGCGCCGGCTGGTCGGTCGACCTCGCCACGCTCGGCCCCGCCCCCTCGCCCGCACACCACGCACAGACCGAAGCAGCCGGCGTCACGCTGATCGACACCCGCCTCCCGCTCGACTGGCTCGCCAAGGATGCGCAGGCGGTGGCGGTCGCCGCCGATGCGATCGCGGCGCTCGCCGCGGCGCGCGCGGTCAATGTCGTCCAGCTCAACCAGCCCGCGCTCGCGGTCGCCGATTTCGCGATGCCGGTCGTCGCGGTCGTGCATAGCTGCGTCGCGAGCTGGTGGGAGGCGGTCGAGCACGGCCCGCTTCCCGCCGACCTGCGGTGGCAGACCGAGCTGGTCGCGCGCGGCCTCGCACGGGCCGACGCGATCGTCTGCCCGACCCGCGCCTTCGCCGCGACGGTCCAGCGGCTCTACGCGCTCCCCGCCGCGCCGCGCGCGATCCACAACGGCCGCACGCTGCCCGCCGCGACCGGCGCGCTCGACGCGCGCGCCTTCACCGCCGGACGGCTGTGGGACCGCGGCAAGAACATCGCGACGCTCGATCGCGCCGCCGCCCTGCTGTCGCTGCCGTTCCGCGCCGCCGGTCCGGCGCGCGGCCCGCATGGCGAGCATCACAAGCTCCACCATCTCGAACCGCTCGGCCGGATCAGCGACGCCGCGATCGCCGCCGCGCTCTCGACCCGCCCGATCTTCGCCTCGGCCGCTTATTACGAGCCGTTCGGGCTGGCGGTGCTGGAGGCGGCGTTGACCGGTTGCGCGCTGGTCCTGTCCGACATTCCGACCTTCCGCGAATTGTGGGACGGCGTCGCGACCTTCGTCGCCCCCGACGATGCCGAAGGCTTCGCGCAGGCGATCGCCGCGCTCGCCGCCGACACCGACCTGCGTCTCGCCCGCGGCGCGCTCGCCCGCACCCGCGCGCTCGATTACGCGCCCGAACAGACCGCGCGCGCAATGGCCGCGCTGCTCGACCGCGTCACCGCCACCGGCGAGCGGGTCGCGGCATGAAGCTGGTCTATTTCACCCACAGCCTCGCCTCGTGCTGGAACCACGGCAACGCGCATTTCCTGCGCGGCGTGCTCTCCGAGCTGATCGCGCGCGGGCATGATGTGCGCGTCTACGAGCCGGCCGGCGCGTGGAGCCTCGACAATCTGCTCGGCGACCATGGCGAAGCCGGGCTCGACGCCTATCGCAACGCCTATCCCGAACTGTCGTCGCAGACCTTCGTCCCCGACGCCGACCTCGCCGAACTGGTCGACGATGCCGACGTCGTGATCGTCCACGAATGGAACGCGCACGATCTGGTCGCCGCGCTCGGCACGCTCCGCCGCGATGGCGCGCGCTTCACCTTGCTGTTCCACGACACACACCACCGCGCGGTCAGCGCGCCCGAGGAGATGCGCGCCTACGATCTCGACGGCTATGACGGCGTGCTCGCGTTCGGCGAGGCGCTGTCGCGCGTCTATCGCGACTGGGGCTGGGGCGACCGCGTCTGGACGTGGCACGAGGCCGCCGACACCCGCCGCTTCTTTCCCGTCGATGGCGAGCACCGCGACGGCCTCGTCTGGATCGGCAATTGGGGCGATGGCGAGCGCACCGCCGAGATCGAGAACTATCTCCTCGCCCCCGCGCGCGACGCCGGGCTGCCGCTCGATATTTACGGGGTCCGCTACCCCGACGACGGCAAGGCGATGCTTGCGTCCTATGGCGCGCGCTATCACGGCTGGGTGCCCAACGCCGCCGCCCCCGCACTGTTCGCGCGCGCGTTGGCGACGGTCCACGTGCCGCGCCGTTATTACACGACGATCCTGCCCGGCATCCCGACGATCCGCGTCTTCGAGGCATTGGCATGCGGCCTCCCGCTCGCCAGCGCGCCGTGGGACGATGCCGAGCATCTCTTCCGCCCCGGCACCGACTTCCTGTTCGCGCAAACGCCCGACGAGATGACGCGCATCCTGCGCGACCTGCGCCACGACGCTGGTCTGCGCGCGTCGCTCGCCGCCGCCGGGCTCGAAACCATCCGCGCGCGCCACACCTGCGCGCACCGCGTCGACGAACTGCTCGCGATCCTCGCGCAGCTCGACGCCCCCTCCCATTCACGGAGCATCCCAGCGTGAAGATCGCCTTTTACGGGTCCAGCCTGCTGTCCTCCTACTGGAACGGCGCCGCGACCTATTACCGCGGCATCCTGCGCGCGCTCGGCGAGCGCGGCTATGACATCACCTTCTACGAACCCGATGCGTTCGAGCGGCAACAGCATCGCGACATCGACCCGCCTTCCTATGCCAAGGTCGTCGTCTATCCCGCGACCCACGACGCGCTCCGTGAGGTCCTCGCCGAAGCCGCCGACGCCGACATCGTCGTCAAGGCGAACGGCGTCGGCGTCTTCGACCGCGAGTTGCTCGAAGGCATCATCGCCCATGCGCGCCCCGACGCGCTCAAGATCTTCTGGGACGTCGACGCCGCCGCGACGCTCGACGAGATGCGCGCCGATCCCGATCATCCGGTCACCGCCGCGCTGCCGCACCTCGACATGGTGCTGACCTATGGCGGCGGCGATCCGGTCGTGAACGCCTATCGCGGGTTCGGCGCGGCGCAGTGCATCCCCGTCTACAATGCGCTCGATCCGCAGACGCACCATCCCGTCCCTGCCGACGAGCGCTTCGCATGCGACCTCGCCTTCCTCGGCAACCGCCTCCCCGACCGCGAGGCGCGGGTCGAGGAATTCTTCCTCCGCCCCGCTGCGCTGCTCCCGCAACAAAGCTTCCTGATCGGCGGCAACGGCTGGGATACGAAGGCGATGCCCGGCAACGTCCGCCATCGCGGCCATGTCTTCACCGCCGAGCACAATGCCTTCAACTGCACGCCGCGCGCGGTCCTCAACGTTGCGCGCGACTCGATGGCGCACATCGGCTTCTCGCCCGCGACGCGCGTCTTCGAGGCCGCCGGCGCCGCCGCCTGCCTCATCACCGATGCGTGGGAGGGGATCGAACTATTCCTCACCCCCGACCACGAGGTGCTGGTCGCGCGCGACGGACAGGACGTCGCCGATCATCTCGCCGCGCTCACCACCGAGCGCGCGCAGGCGATCGGCCAGGCCGCGCTCAAGCGCGTGCTCGCCGAACACACCTACGATCTGCGGGGCGCGCAGGTCGACACGCTCTTCAAGGCGCACGCCGCCCGCCAGCGCGAGGCCGCGTGATGAAGCTCGTCGTTCTCGGCCTCTCGCTCAGCTCCAGCTGGGGCAACGGCCATGCCACCACCTTCCGCGCCCTGCTCCGCGCCTTCGCCGCGCGCGGGCACGACGTGCTGTTCCTCGAACGCGACATGCCCTGGTATGCCGCGCACCGCGACGAACCCGCGCCCGATTATTGCCGGCTCGAACTCTACGACAGCCTCGCCGCGCTGGCCGATTGGCGGACGGAGATCGAACAGGCCGATGCGGTGATGGTCGGCTCCTACGTCCCCGACGGGATCGAGGTCGGCAAGCTGGTCCAGCAATGGGCGAAGGGCGTGACGACCTTCTACGACATCGACACGCCGGTCACGCTCGCCAGGCTGGCGCGCGGCACGTGCGACTATGTCTCGCCCGAGGTCATCCCCGGCTACGACGTCTATTGCTCGTTCACCGGCGGCCCGACGCTGCGACTGATCGAGGAACGCTACAAGAGCCCCGCCGCGCGCGCGCTCTATTGCTCGGTAGACGCCGACCGCTACCGCCCGACCGGCGCCGAGAAGCGGTGGGACCTGTCGTATCTCGGCACCTACAGCGACGATCGCCAGCCGACGCTCGAGCGGCTGTTGATCGAACCCGCGCGCCGCCACCCGGAAAAGCGCTTCGTCGTCGCCGGGCCGCAATATCCCGACACGATCGACTGGCCCGCCAATGTCGAGCGGATCGAGCACCTCGCCCCCGCCGACCACGCCGATTTCTATTCGGCGAGCCGCGCGACGCTCAACGTCACGCGCGCCGACATGATCGCCGCCGGCTGGTCGCCTTCGGTGCGACTGTTCGAGGCGACCGCCTGCGGCACCCCGATCGTCTCGGACCGCTGGCCGGGGATCGACGAACTGCTGACACCCGATGCCGAGATCCTGCTCGCCGACACCGGCGACGATGTCGCAGCGGCGCTCGCCCGTCCCGACCTCGACGCGATCGGCACCGCCGGCCGCGCGCGCGTGCTCGCCGAACACACCGCGCACCACCGCGCCGCCGAACTCGAAGCGCATCTTCACGAAGCGGCGAGCGCCAAGCTGACCGACGCCTAGCTCCGATCGGCATATCCCGGCATCTGCCCACGTCCGTCATCCCGGACTTGATCCGGGATCCCGCTTTTGGCGCGGTTGCCGAAGAAGCGGGGCCCCGGATCAAGTCCGGGGCGACGAACAGGGAAGCGTCAGCTAAAAAGGGCGGGTCCGCCTCGACGTCGCTGGGCCTCACTAGGTCGTTGCAAGTGCAGCGAAGCATCACGGCGTAACGGAACGAACCGCCTTTGATCCCGGTTATGCCCCGCGAACCCAAACAAGGAGATGTTCGATGAACAGCGATACGCTGACCGGCACGACCACCGATCTGGGCGGCAAGCTGAAGGAAGGCCTCGGCAAGGCGTTCGGCGACAATCAGCTTCAGGCCGAGGGCAAGGCTGATCGCGCCGAGGGCACGGTGCAGAAGACCTTTGGCGAGGCCAAGGAGAGCGTCGCGCCGTTGCTCGATCAGGCGCGTCGCTTCGTCAACGAGCGTCCGTTCGCCGCCGCCGCGGTGGGTGGCGTGATCGGCCTCGCGCTGCTCAACACGCTCCGCGGCAAGTAAAGGACGAGCAGGGGGAGCAAGCCTCCCCCTCACGTCGCCCCGGACCTAAGCCAACGGTTCCGCTTCTTCTAGGGCCGATCGACATTCATGATGGTGTCCTCTTGCCCTCGCCCCTGGATAGGGGAGAGGGATTGCGGAGCTTGCCAGCTTGCTGGCTAGCGCAGCTTGGGTGAGGGGTTGAGCGAGCCAAAGGCTCGCGCGCTCGCTTGCGCGAGCGCCACCCCTCACCCAGCTCCGACTAAGACTTTGCTGCGCAAAGCCTAAGTCTGCGCAACCCTCTCCCCTCTGCGAGGGGCGAGGGCAGGCAACCATGAATGTCGATCACCCCTCGACCTTGAGAAGGCCTACGCCGCCCGCCGCCGCGCCGCACAGCCGCGCAACGCATTGGCCAGCGCGTCCGGCGCGCTCGGCTTCGGACAGACCGTCGCGCTCGGATAGCGCTGCCGCAACGCCGCGTCATCGGCATGGCCCGAATGGAACAGCAACGGCACGCCCGCGGCGTGGAGCCGGTCGGCCGCCGGAAACACCGTCCCGTCCGCCAGCCGCACGTCGAGCACCGCCGCGGCAAAGCGCGCTTCGCACGCCTCGATCGCCGCCTCCGCCTCCACCACCGTCGCGCACGGTCCCACGACGCGGAAGCCCGCCTCCTCGATCGTCTCCTGTAGATCGAGCGCGATGAACAGCTCGTCTTCCACCAGCAGGACGTCGACGTTGGCAGGATCAGTCACGGGCAAGGATACTCTCGGGAAGTTTCATTCGCAGCCGAAACGATCGACCCGCCGCCTCGCTCCCTACCTCGCCGCGCAATTGTCGGACACTGGTGTCGACCAGCAACGATCCGAAGCCGCGCGGCGTCGGCACCGCGCCATGGTCCTCCCGCCCGCGCTCTTCCCACTCCAGCGTAATGCCGCCGTCGTCATCGATCCGCCACCGCACATCCAGCCCGACATCGCCCTGCTCGCCGGCCTCGCCGTCCAGCGCACCATATTTAACGGAGTTGGTCGCCCATTCGTGCAGCACCAGCGCCAGCGACGACAGGCAGTTGCGGTTGAGCGCCACCGCCGGCCCCTCGACCGTGATCCGCGAGTGATCGCGATAAGGGGCCAGCGTCGCATCGACCAGCTCGCGCAGCCCGATCGCCTGCGGCTGTCCGGCGGGCGAGGCCAGCGAATGCGCCGCGCCCAGCGCCGCGATCCGGTGCCGCAGGTCGGTGGCGAAGGCGCGCACCTCGGCATGGTTGCGCGACGCCACCGTCACCATCCCTGCGATCACCGCGAACAGGTTCTTCACGCGGTGGTTCATCTCGCGCAGCATCAGCTCGCGCGTTTCCGCCAGCGTATATTCCGGCGTCACGTCGATCGACACGCCCACCAGCCGCGGCGGGTTGCTGCCCGCGATCACCCGGCCGAAGCCCTTGATCCAGCGCGTCCCGTCGCCGGCGCGCACCCGGAACGTCGCCTCGTAATCGCCGTTGCGCTCCACCGCGCGGCGCAACGCGGTTTCCACTTTCCCGCGATCCTCGGGGTCGATCCGGTCGAGCAACGGGTCGATCCGCGTCGCGTCGCTACCATCCACGTCGAACAGCCGCTGTTCGACCCCATCGAGCACGGTTTCGCCCGTCTCCGGGCAATATTCCCACACCCCGATGCCGGCCGCCTTGATCGCGAGGTCCAGCCGTTCGCGCTCCGCCGCCAACTGCCGCTCCAGCGACAGCGCCTCGGTGATGTCGGTCAGCACCAGCGTCGTCCCGTCGACCGCGCCCGATTGCGTGCGATAGGGCAGCACGCGCAGCGACAGCACGCGCTCGCCGTCGCGCGTCGTCACCCGGCGCTGGGTCGCCGCGCCGCCCGCCGCCACCGCGCGCGCATCCTCCAGATAGTCGGTTCCGCGCAGCCGGCTCGCGACGTCGCTCAGCGGGCGGCCGCGATCGGCGGGCTGCAACGGGAAGATCGACACCGCCGCCTCGGTATAGCTGCGCACCTTCAGCTCGGCATCCAGCACCACCACCGCCAGTTCGGTCGACTGGTGGAAATTGCGCAGGTCGGAATTGGCGACCGTCAATTGCTCGACCTTGCTCTTCAGCTCGTCGTTGACCGTCGACAGTTCCTCGTTCGTCGATTGAAGCTCCTCGTTCATCGACATCATTTCTTCGTTGGAGCTTTTCAGCTCCTCATTCGCGGTTTCCAGCTCCTCGATCGCCGAGCGCAGCCGGTGCCGCGTCAGCCGCAACTCGTCCTCGATCGCCTCCAGATGGTCGTCGGTGGCGGCAAGGTCCTCCAGCTCGCCCTGATCGGACGGCCGGAACGCACCGCTGTCGCGAAACACGAACAGCAACGTGCCGTCGCCGAGCGGATCGCAGATCACCTCGACCGGCTGGATGCCGTAATCGGTCTCCACCTCGACATCGCGCGCCACCACGCGCCGCCGCTCGTCGCGCGCCTGGCGCAGCAGCGGCCCGATCACGGTGCGCAGGCCGGGCCGTGCGAGATTGACCGCGCTGCTCCCGCCGGTACGCGTCACCGGGAATTCGAAATAACGGCTCAGCTTGCCATAGGCGGCGGTGATCCCGCCGTCCTGGTCGACGATCAGGCTGGCCGGCGCGTAACGCTCGACGATCCGCCGGATCGCGACGCTCTCGTTGGTCAATGCGGGCCCGTCGCCACGACTGTCGCGCTCGCGCCGCGCGCCGGTCGGACGTCCGTTGCCGGGCAGGTCGATCGGATAGCTCGGCGCGCCGGGTGCCCGCTCGTACAAGCGCGCATGCTGGTCGATCGGGGTGAACAGATGCTCGAACCGCCCGACGCTCTCCGACGGTCCCAGGAACAGGTAACCGCCGGGCCGCAGCGCATAATGGAACAGCGGCACCACCGCCTGCTGCAACTTGTCGTCGAAATAGATGAGCAGGTTGCGGCACGACACCAGGTCGATCCGCGAGAACGGCGGGTCCTTGACCACGCTGTGGTTCGAAAAGCGGATCATGTCGCGGATCGACGCCGCCATCGTAAAGCGCTCGGCGTGCGGCACCGCATACCGCTCGCGCATGGCGGCGGGCAGGTCGGCCAGCGCGGCGGCCGGGTAGCTGCCCTCGCGCGCGATCGCCAGCATCTGCTCGTCGATGTCGGTGGCGAAGATCTGCACCGCCAGCGGCTCGTTCATCGTGCGCGCCGCCTCGGCGAACAGCATCGCGATCGTATAGGCTTCCTCGCCGCTCGAGCAGCCGGGTACCCAGATGCGCAGATCGTCGTCGGTGGCGCGGTTGCGCAACAACGGTTCGATCACGCGCGTGCGCAACGTCTCGAACGCCTCGGCATCGCGGAAGAAGCGCGTGACGTTGATCAACAGGTCGCGGAACAGCGCCTCGCATTCCTCGGCATCGCCGCGCACCCGCGCCAGATAGGCGCGCCCGGTGTCGATCCCCAGCACGTGCATCCGCCGCTCGACCCGGCGGATCAGCGTCGACCGCTTGTAGCCAGAAAAATCGTGTCCCACCGCGGTGCGCAGCACGCGACACAGGTCGTCGACATGATCGGCGACCACGCCGGCCTCGGCCTCGACCGGATCGGTGTTGCGGCGCTGGAAAAAGCCTTGCAGGCACTCCAGGATCTCGCCCGCCGGCTTCACGAAGTCGATCAGCCCGGTGCCCACCGCCGACAGCGGCATCCCGTCGTAGCGCGCGCTTTCCGGCTGCTGGACGACGCCGACGCCGCCATTCTCCTTGATCGCGCGCAGCCCGGTCGTGCCGTCGGCGCCGGTGCCGGACAGGATGACGCACGCCGCGTTCGATTGCTGGTCGCCCGCCAGTGACTGGAAGAAGTCGTCGATCGGCCGCCGCATCCCGCGCGGTTGCAGGAAGTCGGTCAGCTCCAGCACGCCGTCGCGGATCGCCAGCCCGCGCCCGGGCGGGATGATATAGACCGTGTCGGCCTCGATCCGCTCGCCGCCCGCGCTCTGCAACACCTTCAGCTTGGTGGCGCGGTCGAGCAATTGCGCCAGCATACTCTCGTGATTGGGGTCCAGGTGCTGGACCACCACGAACGCCAGCCCCGTCGGCAATCGCGCGGGCGCCAGCATCTCGCGCAGGGCCTCCAGCCCGCCCGCGGACGCGCCGATCCCCACCACCGGCACGCCCGGCGCGGTGTCGCGGTGGGTCGTGGCGGAGCGGGGCGCGCCGCTGCTATGCACGATGGTCGATTTCGAGGCCGGCGAGCATCATCTTGGCCTGCGCGACCGTCGCGGCACTGTTGGCGATCGTCAGCAGCGTACCCTCGACCACGATCCCGGCATCCCCCGCGATCGGCGTCAGCCGCCCGAGCGTGCGCTGCAGTTCCGCGTCGTAATCGGCGAGCAATTCGGGTTGCGAGCGGCTGACGTCGAATTGCGAGGCGAAGATGAAGTGGGTGGCGCCCTCGATCGTGCGCAGCCGCGACATATAGAGCAGGTTGACGAACGGCGTCCCGTCCTTGCGGAAGTTCACGATCGGCGTCCGCACGCTGTCCGCACGCGGATTGCCCAGGAACTCGCGCAGCCGCGCGCGCGGTTCGACGTTCGGCGCCTTGTGCTGCAACATGCGGCAGTTGCGCCCGACCACGTCCTCGGGCTCATATCCGGTCAGCGTGCAGAACCGGTCGTTGACCATCAGCAGGTGATTGTCGTCATCCGCACGCGCGATCGCCAAGGCGACGCGCGACTGACGCAGATAGTCGACCAATGCAGGGGGCAGTTCCGGGGGCACGCGCACTCCGATCCGGGCAGGATTGATGTGGATTACGCACGAAGGCGCACCGATAACAACCCTCTTCCCGCCCGCTTGTGTCCCGCGGCCGCCCGGATCAACATTCCACGACGTTCACCGCCAGCCCGCCGAGGCTCGTTTCCTTATATTGCGTGCGCATGTCCTCGCCGGTCTGCCGCATCGTCTCGATCACCGCGTCCAGGCTGACGACATGGCTGCCGTCGCCGCGCAGCGCCAGATAGGCCGCGTTGATCGCCTTCACCGCGCCCATCGTGTTGCGCTCGATGCACGGGATCTGCACCAGCCCGCCGATCGGGTCGCAGGTGAGCCCGAGGTTGTGCTCCATCCCGATCTCGGCGGCGTTTTCGATCTGACGGTTGGTGCCGCCCAGCACCGCCGCCAGCGCGCCCGCCGCCATCGAACAGGCGACGCCCACCTCGCCCTGGCACCCCATCTCGGCGGCCGAGATCGACGCGCGCTTCTTGTAGAGCATCCCGATCGCCGCCGCGGTATACAGGAACCGCCGCACGCCCTGCTGCCGCACCGGCGCAGGCTTGGTCTGCGCCACCAGCGTCTCGTAGAAGCGCAGCACCGCCGGCAACACGCCCGCCGCGCCGTTGGTCGGCGCGGTGACGACGCGCCCGCCCGCGGCATTCTCTTCGTTCACCGCCAGCGCCCACAGGCTGACCCATTCGAACACCTCGGCCGGGTTGCGCCCCGGCGTGTTGCCGGTCAGCGCCTGTTCCAGCGCGCGTGCCCGCCGCCGCACCTTCAACCCGCCCGGCAGCACGCCGTCTTGCGCGATGCCGCGGTCGATGCAGGCATCCATCGCCGCATGGACCGCGTCGAGAAAGGCGTCGGCCTCGTCGCCGCTGCGCCACGCTTCCTCGTTGGCGCGCACGATCTCGGCGATCGTCAGCCCGGTCGCATCGCCCAGCGCGAGCAGCTCCGCACTCGACGAAAACGGATAGCGCACCGCGACATTGCCCGCCGCGACCGGCGCGCCCTTGCGCAGGATCGCGCCGCCGCCGATCGAGAAATAGGTCTCGGTATAGCCGGTCCCGTCCGCCAGCCGCGCGGTGAAGCCGATCCCGTTGGGATGTTCGGGCAGGAAGTCGCGCGGATGGAACACGATGTCCGCCGCCTCCGCGAACGGGATCGTCCGCGCGCCCGCCAGCCGCAAGCGCGAGGTGTCGCGGATCACCTCCAGCAGCGCGGGGGCTTCATCCGGGTCGACGCGCTCGGGCTCCCACCCCGCCAGCCCGAGGATCGCCGCGGTATCGGTGGCATGGCCGCGCCCGGTCAGCGCCAGCGAGCCATATAGGTCGCAGCGGACGCCGACCACGTCCTGCGCCAGCCCGATCGCGCGCTGCGCGAAGTCGAACGCCGCGCGCATCGGCCCGACGGTGTGCGAACTCGACGGCCCCACCCCGATCGTGAACAGCTCCGCGACGCTGATCGGGCGCAGCGCACAGCGATCGAGCGGTGCAGGGGATGACGCGGCGTCCATGAATCCTCGAAACGGCTGGGGGTCTACGCTCCTTCTGTCCGCTACGACGCCGATTGGCCACCCCGTGCGGTGACCCACCGGCGATGCCGCTGAAGCCCGTACATCGGGCTTGGAGCCGATCGACCCTCACGCTCTTATGGCTGATCGCCCCCTTGTTGACCGACGTCTTTCCCTTCGTCGCCCCGGGCTTGATCCGGGGCCCCGCTTCTTTGGCAACCGCGGCGACAGCGAGATCCCGGATCAGGTCCGGGATGACGGAAGAGGATGGGGCGCGATGGATGTCGATCGCGGCTAATCGAAACGATGATGGCGCGCCGCGCCGCGCGCATGACAGATGGGGGGCGGAAGGACATCTTCATGCTCGACGCCGCCAGTTCGACGAACTGCACCGCTGCCCCCTCCGCGCCGCCTCCCCCACCGCCCGCGCCGCCGCCGTCGAACGGCGCGGTCGCGCGCGCGACCCAGTCGGCGCTGCCGCCGGCCAATCCGGCACAAGTGGCGTCGACCATGGTCCGCGCCGCCACCGATCCCGCGACCGGCCGGATCGACACCCGCGCGCTCGCCGATCAGGTCGTGACCGCGGCGCGCAGCGATCCGGCGGCGGCCAGTGCGGCCTATGCCGCGATCGAGGCGGAGGTCGGGCGTGCGGGCGGCGTCGGCGACGTCGGTCGTCTGTCGGCCGACGTTCAGGCGGCCGCCCGCGCGTCGCAACCGGCGAACAACAACGACACGCCGCTCGGCACGACCGTGTCGGGCGCGACGATCCCGGCCGCCAACCGGGTGATCGGCGCGGGCGCGGATCAGGTCGCGCGCGGACAGGCGCTCGCCGCGCAGGGCAGCGCGCTGGTCGAACAAGGCGCCACCCTCACCGCGCGCGGCACGCAATTGCTCACCGACAATCCGATCCTGTCGGTCCGTTGGGAGGGGACGACCAGCGCCTGGACGCAGGCCGGCGGGCTCAGCGGTCCGCTCGCCAACCGGCTGCGCGCCGGCGGGATCGAGGTCGCGACCTGGACCAACCCCGCGCCCGCCGGCAGCGTCGGGCAGGGACAGGGATTGACCCGGGGCCAGGCCAACAACGTCAACGGCTCGGTCGCGGAACAGGCGATCGGCGACCGCTACCGCGCCGCCGGCTTCGACGTCACCACCGCGCCCGATCCCGCCAACCGCGTCCAGAACGGCGCGCGGGTGGTCGACGTCGTGGCCCAGCGTCCGAACGCCGATCCGCGCCTGAACGTCCGGGTCGAGACCGAATCGAAGGTCGGCTACACCACCAACTCCGGTCAGGCCGCACGCGAAGCGACGATGGACATCAATCGCCTCGCCGCCAATCAGACCGCGCGCACCACCGGCGCGGCGCTGGAGACGCAGGGCAGCACGATCGCGCGCAGCGGCGAGGCCGCGCTACAGGAAGGCGCGGGCGCGGTGCGCGCCGGGCAGGTGCTCGGCACGGTCGGCAAGGTCGCCCGCCCGGTCGCGATCGCGATGGACGTGGTTGAGGTCGGCTCCGCCTTCCACGCGGATGGCAACCAGATCGGCGAGAATACCGGGCGCAGCCTGTCGGGCCTCGCGGGCGGCGCGGCCGGCGGCTGGGGCGGCGCGGCCGCGGGCGCGGCGATCGGCACCGCGATCTTCCCGGGCGTCGGCACGGTCGTCGGCGGGATCATCGGCGGCGTCGCGGGCGGGCTGGCCGGCGACTCGGCCGGGCGCGGCATCTTCGACACCGTGCGCGGCTGGTTCTGAGCGCTGGCCGCCGTCGCCGGCGACTGGTAGATCGCGCGCATGTCGAGGATTTCCGATTGGTTCGCCGGCCGCACGTCGTCCGCGCAGCATGACGGTGACGACCCCTATGCCGCGCTGTCCGCGCGGCTCGGCGACTATCCGCCCGACCCGCCCGTCCATCGCGGCGATCCGCACACGTTGAGCGCCGCGGATCGCGCGGAGAACCTCGCCCGCTTCCTTGCCTGCGACGCCGATCGCATCGCCACCGTCATCGCTAGGCTCGCGCGCGAGGGGCTGGATGGCACCGCGCTGCTCGCCGGGGGCGACGCGGCGCTGGCCGAAGGGGCGCGGATCGATGCCTGGCTCGCGCGCTGGGTCCCGCAACGCCCGCTCGATCTCGTCCGCGGCGATGCCGAGGCCAATCCGCCGCACGCCCGCTGGTTCGCCAGCGACCGCGCCGGGCGCGATCTCGTCTTCAGCTTCGTCTCCGATCTGGCCCGGCTCAACGCCGCCGCGATCATCGCCACCGATCCCTTGTTCGCGTGGACGATCGTCGAGGAGGCGCTCGACGCCGCGATCACCGCCGATCAGCCCGGCGAGCCCAGCGATCGCCGCTATCATCTCTGCCTCGTCCGCGACCGATACGACGGCACATCCCCGGTCGTGCTCGACCTCCCGCTCGCCCTGCTCGCGCTCGTCCATGCGCGCATGTCGCCGCTCGGCGTGCCGGTTCAGGCCACCTTTCCGCTATGGCTGTCGTCGATCCGGGACGGCGCCCACGCCTGAGGCCGCCACCGCCCCTCGACGGCGTGGGTCGGCGTCATTATATACCGGTCGTTATGGAATCGATCACCACCGCCGACGCCCCCGCTCCCACCCGTGGGCGTCCGCGCGAATTCTGCCCCGATGCGGCGCTGTCGGCGGCGCTCGGCATCTTCTGGGCCAAGGGCTATGACGGCGCGTCGATGGCGGACCTGACCGCCGCGATGGGCATCACCAAGCCCAGCCTTTACGCCGCGTTCGGCAACAAGGAACAGCTCTTCCACCAGGCGCTCGACCGCTATGAGGCGGAAAAGCTGGCCTATACCCGCGAGGCGCTGAAACAGCCGACCGCGCGTGCGGTCGCCGAGCATTTCATGCGCGGCGCGGTCGCGGCGCAGACCAGCACCTGCGATCCCAAAGGCTGCATGGGCGTCATCAGCGCCACCGCCTGCGGCGCGGAGGGCGATTCGATCAAGGCGCACATCATGCAGCGCCGGCAATCGTCGAACGCCGCGCTGGTCACACGCTTCGAACAGGCGCGGCAGGACGGCGACCTCCCGCAGCATCTCGATCCACAGGGACTGGCCTATTACCTCTATGCCATCCTGCAGGGGATGGCGGTGCTCGCCACCTCGGGCGCAACCCGCGACGATCTCGACGGCGTGGTGACGATTGCGCTGTCCATGTGGCCGACATCCTGATCGAAAAATAAATTACCGATCGGTACACAAAGCCGTTGACGGGCGTTCGGTCGGTTTATATACCACACGGTATGGAATGAGGAGCCAGCGCGGTTCCTCCGCATCGCAGGAGCCGCTCATGGATCCTCGTCGCTTCGTTCGTACCGGCGCGTCTTGAAAGGGGCGCGACCCGCCCGCTCTTTGCCTTTCATCTGCCAGCGCTTCCACCCGTCGTCCGCGACGCCGGGAACGGCTGCGCCCGCCCGTTTCCAAGGGAGTTCGCCCATGGCCTATCTGATGCTCGACGACGATCGCTCGGTCGTCACCACCGCCCCCCTCCCCGCCTCGGTCGTCGCGCCCTGCGCCGATCCGCTGCCCACCGACGCGCCGGCGCGGCTCAGCGCGCTCGAATGGTCGGTGGTGGCGCTCGCGCGCAAGGACCGGCTGTGGTCGCTCGACAAGCCCGGCCGGATCGCCAAGGCAATGGCGGTGCTCTTCAAGCCGCCGCACAACCACATGCTCGCCGACGAGCGGCTCGAGGCACTCCGCCGCATCGCGGTGCTCGGCTGGCATTACGGCTATACGATCCCGACCGAGGAGCTGAAGCGCTTCCTCCACGCCGGCTTCTCGCCCGCGCAATACGAGCTGATGATGGACAGCATCGGCGTCGCCAAACTCCGCACCGCGCACCGGTAATTGCCCGTCATTGCGAGCGTAGCGAAGCAATCCAGGGCGTCCTGATCCAACCCTGGATTGCTTCGCTACGCTCGCAATGACGGATCAGCTGATCACCAACCGCATCCCCAACGCCGCGACCAGCGCCGGTATCATCGTCGCCGCCCCCACCTTCAGGAACCGCCAGAATCCGACGTCCTCTCCCTCGCGCCGGATCGCCTGCAACCACAGGATCGTCGCGAGGCTGCCGGTGATCGACAGGTTCGGCCCCAGATCGACCCCGATCAGCAGCGCATCGACGATCACTCGCGGCGGCTGCGCCTGCGCCACCGCAGTGCTCGCGATCAGCCCGGCGGGAAGATTGTTCATCAGGTTCGACGCGAACGCGAGGATCGTCCCGCTCCACGCCGCCCCACGCACCGGGTCCGCCGCCACACCGCGCAAGCCGCTCGCCACCCACGCGATCACGCCGGTGCGATCGAGCGCCTCGACCAGCACGAACAGCCCGGCGACCAGCGGCAGCACGCTCCACGACACCGATCGCATCGTCGCGATCGGCGAGCGCCGCACCAGCGCCGCCACCCCCAACATCGTCGCCACGCCCGCGACACAGGTCGGCAGCCCCAACGGCCGGTCGAGCGCCGAAACCACCAGCAACAACCCCGCCGTCGCCGCGATCCCTGCCAGCGCCGCCTTGCCCGCCGCGCTCAGCGGTTCGCGCGTCACCGCCGCCTCGCACGTCCCCGTCAACCGCGCGCGCTCGACATGGCGCAAGGTGAAGAACGTCACCACGATCGCCGCTACCGACGGCAAGGCAAACGACGCGAACCACGCCCCCAGCGGCGGCATCTTCCCTCCATACAGCACCAGATTGGCCGGGTTCGAGATCGGCAGCACGAAGCTCGCCGCATTGGCGATCAGCGCGCACGCGAACAGCAACGGCAGCGGCTCGGCCTTCGCCTTGCGCGCCGCGGCATAGACCGCCGGGGTCAGCACCACCGCCGTGGCATCGTTCGACAGAAAGGTCGTCGTCACCACCCCGGTCGCATAGACCAGCAGGAACAGCCGCTTGGGCGAGCCCTTGGCACGGCCGACCGCGGTCGCCGCGACCCAGTCGAACAGCCCCTGCTCGCGCGCGGTTTCGCTCAGCAGCATCATGCCGATCAGGAACAGATAGACGTCGCTGCCCTTCGCCACCGCCGCCAGCGCGTCGCCCGGCGTCACCAGCCCGAACAGCAGCAGCGCCACCGCCCCCGCCACCGCCCAGATCGCCTCCGGCCAGCGGAACGGCCGCGCGATCACCCCCGCGGTCGCGGCGGCGCAAATCCCCCAGGTCGCCCCCGTGGCAAGGATCATTGCGCGCGCGCCGACAGCTTCATCATGCCACGCTCCTGCCGCAACACTCCGCCCGCCGCCAGCGCCCGCGTCACGCCTGCGCCGTCGCGCAGGCCTCGCGCACCACGCCCGCGAACACCACCCACAGCGCGACGCTGATCAAAGCGAAGCTGCCGAGGATATAGAAAGCAACGTGATAGCCGAGTTCCTGCGCCAGCCACCCGCCGATCGCCGGGCTCAGCGACGCCCCGACCCCCTGCACCGTCATCACCGCCCCCTGACCCACATTGACACGGCCCGTCCCGTTCAACAGGCACGCGACGAGGCCGGGCACCGCGACGCTCTGCAACCCCGCGCCGATCCCGTCGAGCGCCTGGACCGGCCACACCCCCCAATGTTCGATGAACGTCCCCGCCAGCGCGCCGCGCACCGGCAGCGCCGCGAACGAGATCAACAGCACCAGCCAGTAACCGCGCCCCGCCGACATCCGCGTCGCGACCAGCGCGGCGACGATCATCACCGCCTGCGCCACCACCACCGTCTCGGCGGTGAAGATCGCCGCATTGCCCTTCCCCGCGCCGACCACCGCCAGCCCGTAGAGCGGCAGCATCGCGCCATTGCCGAGATGGAAGCACGCCAGCGCGGCGGCGAGCACCAGCATCGGCTTGTTGCGGAGCAGCGCGCGGAAGCCTTCGGCCTGTCCGGCGTCGGCGCCGTCGTCGTCGCCCTTTTCCAGCCCGCGCGCGGCCCGGTGGTCGATCGCCTTCTCCGGGATCATCAACACGCTGGTGATCGCCAGCACCCCGAACGCTGCGGCGAGATAGAAGATCGCCGGCATCCCGAACCGCCAGCCGAGATACCCCGACAGCCCCGCGCCGACCATGTTGCCGGCATGGTTCCACGCCTGATTGCGCCCGTTCTGCGCGTTGAAGCCTTTCTGGCGGACGATCCCCAGCGTCATGCCGGTCACCGCCGGCCCGATCGCCGCCCCCGCGATCGCCGTCGCGACCTGGCTGACCGTCACCACCCATCCGGCCTGCGAGAACAGGATCAGGAACGACGCCATGACGGTGCAGATGCCGGTGACGATCACCACCAGCCGCTTCTTCTCGGTATGATCGATGAACGCGCCCGCGGGCACGGTCATCAGCATCCCGGCGACCCCGCCGGCGGTCATCACCGAGCCGATCGGCCCCGCGGTCCAGCCGCGCTGCTGAAGGAACACGCCCAGAAACGGGCCGATTCCCGCCTGCATGTCCGCCATGAAGAAGTTGAGCGCCTCCAGCGGCCGCGTCGCGCGCCTGCGCGCATCGTCACGCGACGGCGAAGCACCGCCGAGCGTATCCGCCACCGTCGCCATGGTCCGCGCTCCTTCACCGTTCGCGCGCCCAACCCGGCAACAATCGGAAATATCCCGTTCGAACCTGATTTATATTGCTGACCGGCGTTCAGAAGCCGGCGAGGATCTGGGTCTAGCGGGAGACGCTGATGAGGCGTGGCCGATGCCCGTCGCCCCGGACTTGATCCGGGGCCCCGCTTCTTCTTCTTCGCAACCGGGTAAGAAGAAGCGGGATCCCGGATCAAGTCCGGGATGACAGAAGAAGACGACCCGCTCTACAAATTCGCCTGCTCCTCCTCGGGCAGCTCGGCATCCGGCGGATAGTAGAGCGCCGCACATTCCTCGCGCAGGCACCCACCCTCGATCACGATATCGTCGCGATACGCGTCGGCGATGAACGACAGCGTGTCGACATGCTTCGCCTCGAAATACATCGCATGAACGTCGTCGCGCCCTGCGCCATAAACGACCCGTCCGACCTTCGACCAGATCGACGCCATCGTGCACATCCCGCACGGCTGAAGCGTCGAATAGAGCGTCGCGTCGCGCAGCTCCAACTCGCCCTCGGCCTCGCACCCGCGCCGGATCGCCATCATCTCGGCATGCGCGGTGGCGTCGGGCAGTTCGTGGGTCTGGTTGCGCTCGGCGGCGATCACCCGCCCGCCGCGCACGATCACCGATCCCAGCGGCGAGGTCGAAGGGTCGCTGCCCTTGGACCGCGCGACCCTGATCGCCTCGCGCATCCAGCGTTTGTCATCCTGTGTCATCCCCGCTGAACGCGGGAGGTTACGATAGGGTGCCAACACGCACGTCGCCCGGGATCAAGGCCCTCCTCGTACATCGCTGGCGGGCGCGGGTTCCCCCGACGCGCGGGAAGATCGCCGTCAGATGCCGATGAACACCGCCGACGGGATCCGCACCACCTGCGTCGCCCGCGCCACCACGCCATCGCGCCCGACCGGCAACCGCGCGACATCGCCCGATCGCTGGTTGGCGACCAGCATTTCGCCGCTCGCTTCCAGCAGCCGAAAATAGCGCGGCCAGTGCCCCCCGCTGGCGACATGCCCGATCGGCCGCAGGTCGCCCGCGCCGTCGATCGCGAAGGTCGCGATACTGTCGTGCCCGCGGTTCGAGACATACAGCCGCGTGCCCGCCGCGTTCATCGCGATATGCCCGGCATAGCTCTCGCCGCGATACGCACGCGGCACCGTCGACAGCACCTTGCGCGCCACGAAGCGTCCGTCCGGCAGCGCCCGCAACACCGTCACCGTATTCGCCAGCTCCGCGACCAGATAGGCGACCGGCAGGCGCGGATGCCGCGCCAGATGCCGCGGCCCCGACCCCGGCGTCGCGCGATAGGCGATGTCGGTCCCGGTCACGCCACTTGCCCCGAGCCGGTGCGCGAAGATCGCATCCGCGCCGAGATCGACCGAATGCAGCGTCCGCCCGTCGCGCGTGAAGCCAACCCAATGCGCGTGCGGTCCGGCCTGGCGCTCCTTGTTCGGGCCGCTGCCCTTGTGCTGGAGCGCGAGCACCGGCCCCTTCGGCAGCCCGGTCGCGCGATCGAGCGTCCACAAGGCGACGCTCCCGCTCGAATAATTGGCCGCCGCCAGCATCCCGCCATCCGGCGACAGCGCGGCATGGCACGGGTCCGCGCCCAGCGTCGACGACACCGCCACCCGGCGGAACGCGCGATCATAGACGCCCAGCCCGCCCTGCTTCTGCTCGTCGAGCACGTAGCGCAGCCCGCGCGCGCCACTCACGGCGAACGAGGCGTTGCGGATGTCCGGCACCGCCGCGCCGCTTCCCCATGCGTCACCCGTCTTGCGCAGCGGCACCACGCCCGCCCCGCCCTCGGCGACATAGGTGCCGACCCATAACGCGGGTGCGGCGACCGCCGCCCGCACCGGGAGCGCGCCCAGCGCCATCAGGCCACCGACACAGGCGCGCCGCGTCATCATCAGGGTTCGATCATCGTTCATGACCGCAGCCAACGCTTTTTGTCCCGCGCCGTCAATCACCCGGCCGGGATCGTCGCGGCGGGCACGTTCCACCCGCCCAGCGTCACGCGCGGTGCACCCGCGACCGCCGCCGGATAGCGGATCGCGATCGCACGCCGCTCGCCGGGCAGCAGCGAGACGTAATTGTCGTCGTAGAAGGCCGGCAGGATGCGCTTGCCCTGCGCGTCGACCAGCGTCAGCTTGGCGTTGAGCGCGGGCGTCGCGGTGTCGTTCGCCAGCGTCACCCGCACGACGCGATCCGCACCCTCGACCACCGGTGCCGCCGCCCGCGCGGTCAGCGCCGCCGGGGCCAGCGTCTCGAGCGCACGATACGCGCCCTCGTCGCGCCCGCGCCAGTAGAAGTTCTCCGACACCGCCGCCCCGTCCGCGCCGACCAGCGACAATTTGACCAGCACCAGCGGGTTCGCCGCGAACAGCCCGTCGAGCGGCACCGCCGCCAGCGCGGTCGCGCGATTGGCGAGCGCGTCCAGCTTGGTGTCGCGCGCGAACAATTCACGATTGTCGAGCCCGACCACCTTCACCCGCGCGATCAGCCCCTTGGCATCGGCCTGCGTGGTGTTGAGCACCACCAGTTCGTTGCCCGGCAGGTTGAGCTGGACGTGCAGCGGTTCGACCGCCTTCTTCGCCCCGTAATAGGACGCCTGCGTGTCGTAATCCCACGAATAGATCTGCCACGCGTTCGATGGCCACGCCGGGTGCGTCATCCACAGCAGCCGCCCCGAATTCTTGGTCCACAAATGCCCCAGGAACCCCTCGTACATCGCCTTGTGCGTTTCGAGGTTCATCATCTGCGCCTTGCGCTCGAGATCGGCGAAGCTGGTCCCCGCGCCGTACATCCGATCGAGCGCGGCCATGAACGTCTTGGTGTCGCCGTTCCCGCCGAAATGCCAGTCGTGATAGGCGAGCACGTCGCCCAGCGGCCAGCGGTCGCCCGCCGGCACATAGCTGGCGATCGACTCGGCGGTCGACAGCGACGGCGTGCCCGTCTCGACCGAGAAGCCGGTGGCGAGATCGGTGAAATAGCCGACCGGCGCGCGGTAATTGTACGGTCCCGAGCCTTGCAGGTTCACGACGTTCGAGCTGCCCGTGAACCAGCGCGTCCCGTCCAGCTCGAACACCGCCTTCGCCAGCCCTTCGTTGAGCACCGGATAGGGCACGCCCTCGTTGCGCCCGAACCACAGGATGATCGACGGATGGTTGCGATAGCGCACGATCGTGTCGCGCGCATTGTCGAGAAACAGCGACGCATCTTCCGGTTCGATCTGGAAGTTCTGCGTCGACTGCCAGAAGTCGTTGAGGACCATCATGCCGTTCTCGTCGGCGAGGTCGAAGAACTCCTCTTCGTTGTTGTTGCCCATCCAGTTGCGGATGATGTTCATATGCGCTTCGCGCTGGAGGCGGAAATAGGGCGCGAGCCGGTCATAGCTGACGCGCTTCATCGCATCGTCCATGCCCCAGTTGCCGCCGCGCGCCGCGATCCGCACACCGTTGACGCGGATCGTCAGATGCGGCTCGGGCAAGGTCTCGGTGATCGGCGTCACCGCGCGCGATTGCTCGCCCGCCGGAGTCAGCGACTCCGCCCAGCCGGTCGGCGTTTGCTTGATCGCGGCGTGGCGGATGTCGATCAGCGGCGTCCCCGCCAGCCCGCCATCGGTGGTCTGGACGTTCACCCGCCGCAACGCGCCCGCCGCATCGAACAGCGACAGGTCGTAACTGACCTCGCGGATCCCGAACCGCGCCTTGCGCTGGTCCGAGACGCCCTGCGCATCCGCGACCTGATAGGTCACGTCATACAGATGCGGCGCGCCATAGCCGTTCGGCCACCACAATTTGGGGCTGGCGACGCTCAGCTGGCGGAATTCGGCGGGGGTGAACCTCACCTCGCTCTTGCCGGTCGGCGCAGTCACCTGCTTCTCGACCGTCACGCCCTCGAACGCGACGCGCACCGTCACCGGCGTCGCCGGGCCGCCATTGTCGAGCGGCACCGTGACATAGACGTCGGCGCGATCGGTGCGCGGCAACGGCAGATCGGTGACGACATGCGGGTCGCCGATCCGCACCGCGCCGGTCGCGACCAGCTCGACCGGCCGCCACAGCCCGGTGTTGCGGTCGCGGATGCCGGGGATCCAGTCCCAGCCCTCGGTCGCGACGAAGGTCGGCCCGTCGATCGCGAGCTGCCCGCCATTCTCGCCGACCCCCGCCTTGACGGACTGTTCGTGCGGGATGCCGGGATGCGGCGGCGGCGACACGCGCACCGCGATGACATTCTCCCCCGCGACCGGCACATAATTGAACTGCCCGCGCACGAACGCGCCATGCGTCTCGCCGAGGCGCTGCCCGTTCGCCCAAATCTCCGACGCATAATTGATCCCGCCGAACACCAATGTCAGCCTTTTGCCCGCCGCCGCATCGGGAACGGTGAAGCGCGTGCGGTACCAGTAATCCTGCCGCGCGAGGCTCTCCGGAATCTTGAGGTTGTTCAGCCCGTAATAGGGATCGGGATAGACGCCGCGATCGACCAGCGTCTGCAACACCGTCCCCGGCACCGTCGCCGCCCGCCACGTCCCCGAAGGCGCGCCGGGCCGCGACAGCGTCGCGCCGTCACCCTTGACGTCGGGCGCGGCGGCGAGTGTCCAGCCGTTCACCTGCCAGCGATTGTCCGCCACCGGCTGCATCGCCGCGACCTGCGCCACCGGCTTGGCGACCGGCGCGCTATAGGCACCGTCGCGCGACTGCGGCAGCGTCCACGCGTCCTGCTGCGTCGTCAGCCCGATATTGGCCTGCTTCTGGAACGGCCAGCCGACCCCGACCTCGGTCATCTGCACCAGCGCCGCATCGGGTTTTACCCGCGCCGCCGCCGCGACCTGCCGCGCATCGAGCGCCGTCCCCGACACCCGCGCATCGATCATCTGCCCGCCGAAATGCGGCTGACCTGCGTCCGCCGGTGCGATCGCGATCTGCGCGGCCACCGCGCTGGATCGCGCCGCCCCGCCGCCGACGCGGCGGCCGTCGAGGTACAAGGTCACCCGCCCACCGTCCGAAACGGCAGCGAGGTGATGCCAGCCCTTCGGCACGATGGGACCACGCAGCACCGTCGCGCCATCGCGCAGCACCATCCGTCCCTTTTCGAGCGACAGGGCGCGCGCGGCGGCTGGCATTCCAAGGCGGATCAGCGTCCCCGACGCATCGTTCTGCGCCCCAGCGTCGATCCAGGTGGCGATCGTGTACGGCGCCCCGGCGACAACAAGTGTCTCCGCCCGCTCCAATGGCCGCTCGATCCCGATACCGCCCTGCAAGAAGCGCGCATTATACGGCCCCGCATTGCCGATTTCCTGCGCCTGCGCGCTCCCGGCCAGCAACATCCCGGCGATCATCGTGGTCCCGCGCGTCATCTTATCGCCCTTTGTCTCGTGAAATCATCGCGTCAGGCTGCCGCCCCGGCGTATCGGCCGGCAGCATCAGATGCCCGAACGCCAGCAACGCCGCCCCGATCGCCGGCGAATCCTCCGCCAGCGCAGCAGTACGAATCGGCGCTAGAACAGGGGCATAGCCGCCATCGCGCTGCATCAGCGCGCTGGTGGCCTGCCCCAGCCGCTCGACCAGCGCGACCGGCAACCGCCCCCCGACCAGCACCGCGCCCGGGTTGAGCAGGCAACTGACCGCCACCAACGACGGCGCCAGCGCGTCGGCGGCACGCGCCACCCAGTCGTCGGTCACCGCCGCCACCGCCGGATCGTCCAGGTTCAGGGCATGAATTTCTTGCCCGCCCAGACCCTTGGCTTCCAGCGCCCGCGCCAGCCCGCCGATCGACAGCACCTCCTGCAACGGCACGCGCCGCCCGTCGGGGCCGTCGACCATCAGGAACCCGATCTCGCCGCTGCGCCCATTCGCCCCGCGATCGTAGAGCGAATTGACCACCACGCCCCCGCCAAGCCCGACGGTAATCAACAGATAGAAAAAGCTCGCATATTGCTGCCCGAGCCCGAACTGCATCTCGCCGATCGCCGCCGCCGCCGCGTCATTCTCGACCGTCACCGGCAGATCGAGCGGTTCGGCAAACAGCGAGGCGACGTCGTGCGTCGACCAGCGATCATAGTCGCGCGGCCGCCCCGGCAGGTCGATCGCGCCGAGGTCGTCCGGCCGCGCCACCCCGATCCCGCTCAGCGCCTCGGGGGTTATCCCGCCCTGTTCCAACAGCTTATGGACATGCTCGCGATAGAAGCGCTGGACGTCCTCGGGACTCGAATAGGCCAGCTCGCGGCTGATCCGTGCCCGCGACCGCCCTTCGAAATCGACCACCACCATCGTCAGGTGATCGCGGTCGATGTTCACCCCGATCGCAAACGCCCCATCGGGATTGACGCACAGGCGCGTGGCAGGCTGCCCGCGCCCGCCGCGCCGCTGCCCGGCGCGGTCGAGCAAGCCCTCCTCAAGCAAGCGGTTGGTTATATTGGTAACCGTCGCGGTGGTCAGCCCGGTGACCGCCGCGACTTCCGCCCGCGTCGCCGATCCCGCGACGCGGATCGCGTGCAACACGACGCGCTGGTTGTGGAGCCCGGCATGTTCGATATTCGCGCCCGTCAGACGCAACAGCCCCGCGACGTTCATGCCCGGCCTGCATGGACGCGGGTCAGGAAGTCCGCATGCGGCTCGGCATGGCGCAGCGTCCCCTCGATCGCCGCACGCATCCGCGTCAGGCTGTCGTGGAGGTCATGCTCCGGGATCTCGTCGGCGCGCACCGCATAACGTGCGGGCAGGTCGTCGAAACCCGCATACATGCTCAGCCAGCTCGCGTCCTGGAACGTGTCCCATTCGCGCCGCACGAACTCGCCCGCCGCGCGCCACGCATCGAGCTTGCCCTGCAATCCGTCGGTCGGTCCGATCGCGCGGACATGGTCCCAGAAGGGTTCACCGACACGTCGGTTGCCACTGTAATGCAGCATCAGGAAGTCGCGGATGCGCTCGAACTCCAGCACCGATTGTCGATTGTAGGTCGCGGCCAGCCGCGGGTCGACATCGCGCGTGGGAAACAGCGGGATCAGCCGCTCCAGTCCCGACTGGATCAGCGTAATGCTCGTGGATTCAAGCGGTTCGAGGAAGCCCGACGCCAGTCCCAGCCCGACGACGTTCTTCTCCCAGAAGCGCGCGCGATGCCCGGCGGTGAAGCGGATGCGGTTCGGCTCCGCAAGCGGCTTGCCTTCCAGCGCCCCCAGCAGTTCATCCTCCGCCGCCGCATCGTCGATGAAGTCCGAGCAATAGACATGGCCGTTGCCGACCCGATGGCGCAGCGGGATGTGCCAGCGCCATCCCGCGCGCGTGGCGGTCGCGGTCGTGAACGGCCGGTGCACCTGCGCCGCCTCGCACGGGATCGCCACCGCGCGGTCGCACGGCAGCCAGCGCCGCCAGTCGACGAACGGCACGTCCAGCGCCTCGCCCAGCAACAGACTACGGAACCCTGAACAATCGATCCACAGATCGCCCGCGATATCCCGTTCGTCGTCGAGCCTCACCGCGGTGACACGACCGTCCTCGCCATCGCGCACGACATCGGTGATCCGCGCATCGACGTGCCGCACGCCATTGGTGAGCGCGAGTCGCCGCAGCAGCGCCGCGAATTTCGACGCATCGAAATGCACCGCGAAGTTGAACACGCCCAGATCGTTGGCGGGCTGATCGAGCGGCGGCAGGAACAGCCCGCGCTCCGCCAGCTGCGTCGCCAGACAATAAGCGCCGAGCGGCGTGCGATCGCCGCCCGCGCGCTGCTTCAGCCAGTAATGGTGGAAAGCCACCCCGTTCGCGCCGACACCGTACAGGCCGAACGGATGGAAGAAGTCGTGTCCGCGCTCCTTCCATCCGGCGAAGCGAATGCCGTATTTGATCGTCGCCTCGGTTTCGCGAAGCACATCCGCCTCGCCCAGGTCGATCGCGGCGAAGAAGTCGCGGATCGCGGGCACCGTCGCCTCGCCGACCCCGATCGTCCCGATCGCCGAGCTTTCGACGACGGTGATCGCCAGCCGCAGATGCGCCAGCCGCCGCGCGAGGAACGTCGCGGCCATCCAGCCCGCCGTTCCCCCGCCGACGATCACGATCGATCGTATCGGATCACGCATGTCGCTTCTTGCCCCCGCCCCTGCCCGTCATCGCGAGCGAAGCGAAGCGATCCAGAGCGTCGCGCGCCGGGCTCTGGATTGCTTCGCTTCGCTCGCAATGACGCAGCAAACGGCCGGGTCGTCAATCACCGACGACCCCGCCTCCGCTTGATCAGAAACGCACGCGCACCCCGCCGATGAAGCGCCGCTCGTAGATGTTCTCGTTGAACACCTGATCGGTCCAGGTCAGGTAATAACGCTCGGTCTCGGCGGTCAGGTTCGACGCCTGCCCGTACAGCGTGATGAACGGCGTCACGTCATACGAAATCGACGCGTCGAGATAGTTGGTCGGCGCCTGATATTGCGCCAGCCCGACGATCCCGCCGTAGTTCGACGACACCAGCCGCTTCGAGCGGTAGTTATAGGCGACGCGCGCCTGCAACCCGTACTTTTCGAACCACAGCGCCGCATTGACCTGATGCTTCGAATTGTCCTGGAACGGCTGGTTGTTGCCGGCCAGATCGACCAGCCCGGCATCGCCCAGCGACAGCGTATAGTTCGCATCGACGCCGAATCCGCCGAGGAAGCCGTTGACGCCGTAATCGGCCAGCGACTGCCGCGCCGACGCCTCGATGCCCTTCAGCGTCCCGCCCTCGCCTTGCGCCAGCGTGTTGGTGACGACCGGGCGGCGGATCACGCCGTCGTTGTCGGGAATGTCGTTACGGATCTCGGTCGTGTTCGAGATGAAGCTGTCGACCGCGATGTAGAAGGCGCCCACCGCCAGCAGGCTGGACCGTCCGGTGTAATATTCGAAGCTGCCCTCGACGTTGGTCGCGCGCCACGGATTGAGGTTCGGGTTGCCGACCGAGGTGGCGGTCTGCGCCTCGAACCGCGCCGGATTGATCGTGGTGTTGATCGCGTAACCGACGTTCAGGCCACCGCCCCATTGCTGGAAGTCGAGCAACGTCATCGTCTTCGAGAAGGCAGCACGCGCGCGCAGCTTGCTGGTCACGTCGAACGCGATGTTGATCGACGGCAGGAAGTCGGTGAACTCGCGCTTGGTCACCAGATCGCCCGCGTCGACGCCCGACACGCCATAGGGCTGCGGGTTGCCGACGATATTCTGGCGGACGTTGAGCTTCGTGTTGACGACCTGCAGGCCACCGTTCGCGCGGAACGGCATCCCCAGCAATTCGCCCTCGCCCGAGACCTGCGCATAGCCCGAGATCTGGCGCGTGTGCACGTCGAACGACAGCGCCGGGTTCACGAGGTTCTGGCTGCCCGGGTAGAATTTGTTCTGCCACGCCTCGCTGTCGTCCATCGCCTTGGGATCGAGGACGTAGAGGTTCGGCGCGCCATTGGCGGGCAGCGCATATTGCTTGATCAGCCCGGCGAAGATCGGGTCGGTCGCCTGCCGCGTCAGACCGGCGGTATAGGCATTGCCCTGCGCATCGAGCACCGGGCACGACTTGTCGTTCAGGTTGACGTCGAACGCCTTCCACTTGACGAGGCAGCCCGCCGCCGGATTGGCCGCATTGTCGCGGTTGCCGGCGTAGAAGGGCGAGACGCGGTCGAAGGTGAACTGGTTGACGCTGCGCTCGCCATAGCGACCGCCGAACGCCACCTTCAACTGATCGTTGGCCTGCCACTCGGCATCGCCACGCAACGCCCAGATGTCGCCCTTCTGATACTGATTGCCCTCCGACGAGATCGTCTTCAGCCCATAGCGCGACGGATCGGACGCCTGCGCGAGGAAGCCCGGCGAGAAGCCGAACACCGGTGCGCCGCTCGAATAATCGACGGTCGCGGTATCGCTGTAGATCGAATAGCCGGTCGGGTTGAAGGTGACGTCGCCGCCGGGATAATTGCCGACGCCGTTATACGCCCACTGACGCCCGTTGGTCAGGCTGAACTGGGTGTAGGACTGGTCGCGGTTGCGATACGCCTTGCCATAGATGCCGCGGACGGTCGCCTTGAAGGTTTCGGACGGCTTCCAGTCGAGTTGCAGGTTGTAGTTCTGCGACTCGCTCTTGGTGCGGAAGGTTTCCGCATAGCTGTCGAAGTTCGGCAGGCTGTACGTATATTGCTGAACGGTGTTGACGTTATAGCCGCCCGACGTCGCGCCGGTGTCGCGCGACTTGGTCGGCAGGAACGGCGACGACAGCCAGTCGACATTCTGGAACTGGAAACCGGCCGTGCGATCATATTGCGTCTGGCGCGTGTAGAAGGCGTCGGCGGTCAGTTGCAGCGCATCGTTGATCTCGAACTGCAACGAGGCGTTCGCACCGAAGCGCTGACGATCGGTGATGCGGTTCCAGGCGGTGTGCGACTGCGGCGTGATGAACGCATCATTGGCGTCGCCGTCACCGTTCACGTCATAGCCGACGATCGCGCCGCTGCCGTTGCGCACCGGCGTGCCACGGCTGACGCCATTGTTGCCGACCGCGAAGTCACCGGCGTTGGTCGCGCTGCCGCTCTCGTTCTTCAGCGCGACGCCATAATCCTGAATCCCGCGGAAGCTGTTGGCGAGCGTCAGGTCGCTGTACGCCGCCGACACCAGCAGGCCCACGCGCTCGCCACGGAAAGCGATCAGGCCGTTGGCGGACGGATTCCACTTCTTGGTCTTGTCACCGTACTGCCCCTCGGCGGCGGCCGAGAAGGTCAGCCCACGCTTCAGGTCGAACGGGCGCCGCGTCAGCAGGTCGACGGTGCCCGACAGGCCCGCCTGTTGCAGCGAGGCGGTCGGCGACTTGAACACGGTCGCGCCCGAGAAGAGCTGCGACGGGATGTCGGTGAAGTTCGGCTGGACGGTCGTGACCGAATTGGCGCCGAGGAACTGCTCGCCGTTGAGCAGCGTCGTCACCTGCGGCAGGCCGCGGATGTTGATCGCCGCGCCTTCGCCCGCGTCGCGACGGATCTGGACGCCGGCGATGCGCTGGAGCGAGTCGGAGATGGTGACGTCGGGCAGCTTGCCGATGTCCTGCGCGCTGATCGCCTCGACGACGCTGTCGGCGTTGCGCTTCACCTCGATCGCACGCGCCTGCGACGCGCGGATGCCGGTGACGACGATGTCGCCTGCGGTGTCGTCGGTCTGCGTCGGTGCGGCGACCTGATCAGCCGAGGTGGCGACGGCGTCGGGCGTGGCAGTCTGCGCCGACGCGCTTGCGGTCATCGCCATGGTGAGCACGACCGGCGAGGCGGCGGCCAGCATGGCGCCGCGCATGGTGATCTTACGCATTGATCCTCCCCTTCATCCCTGAAAACATGTTTTATTTAATAAGGCTTTTTTATTTAATGATCGCAGCGGTCGCTTTGTCAAGCGCAACCAGCGTCGAAGGCATTGATCTGCACCAATTTTCCGCGCGGCGCGTCCGCCACACGTCTTATTGCCTCAGAAAACGTCTCGCGCGGGGCGGCCCTCGACTGCCTGGCCACGATCAAAGCCATTCAAAACCAAAAGATAGCCAATTTCAAGCCTTTCCGCTTAAATGGCATAACTTCTTGGTGGCCGGGCCGGTAGTGTCCCGCTGCATCCACCGTTCTGCGTCACGCAGGGCGGAATGCGGGCTACGAGGACGTGTGGCGGTCGGACATAACCGGTGCGAGGACCAGCCTGTGGAGAATAGCGGCCATGTCATCCGTCGACAGCGACGGCTCCCGCTCCAGCCACCAGGTCAGGATGGTCAACACCGCGCCGACCATATGCGTCACCGCCAGTTCGCGCGGGAGCCACGACGGGGAGGTGTCGGGCGCCGCCATCGACTGGGCGATCGCCCGTTCGGTGATCGTGTGGCGCATCGCATCGCCGGCGCCGGTCAGGAGGGCGTGGCACAGCCCGCGGCTTTCCTCGACCGTGGCAGCCAGCGCGTGGAACGCCGCCAGTCCGTCACCAGCCAGGACGAACGGCACCATGCGCACCAGCAGATCGGCGATCAGCGCGTCCGCAATATCGGCGAGCAAGGCTTCCTTGTCCCGGTAATGACGAAAGAAGGTGGCATAGCCGACCCCCGCCCGCTCGGCGAGCGCCCCGATGGCGACGTCGGCGAGCGCCTGCTCGGCAAGCATCTCGATCAGCGCCCCGCGCAACGCTGCGCGCGACTTCTGGATTCGCGCGTCCGTCCTTGATCTGGCGCGGGGCGCTATCGAGTTTTGATCCATGACGTATCACGTGACGCATCGCCTGCTTTTGAGCAACACCGCACGTCGCCGATCGCTCCGGAAAGTATTCCGCCCGACGCAGACGCCGCAAAATCTCCTGATTTTACATCATCTTCGTTATGCGAAGGCTCCTGAATATGCCCGTGACTTATTCCGGGCGAACTGATTGTCCGGCATTTGTGTGTTGATACGTACTTGTCATACTTATTTTGCCGACCTAGCCTCGTCGCGGATCGTCGGCCTGAGCCGATGACCATGGAGAGGAGTGGAACCATGTCTGCATGGAAATCCGTCTGGTGCGCCGCGTCGGCCGCCATGATCGCCACCACGACGCCCGCCTGGGCAGATCCCGTCGCCGTCAACAACGGCTCGCAATTCGCCGACACTGCGGGAAATCCGATACAGGCGCATGGCGCCGGCATCATCAAGGTCGACGACACCTATTATCTCTTCGGTGAGAACCGGAACGGCTACCTTTTCAAGGCGGTCAGCATGTACCGCTCCACCGACTTGAAGACCTGGACCTTCGCCAACGACGTGTTGACATCCAACTCGGCGACCAGCCTCAACACGTCGAACATCGAACGGCCGAAGATCATCTATAACGCCGCGACGAGCAAATATGTCTTGTGGGCGCACAAGGAGAACGGCACCAATTACAACGAAGCCAGGGTCGTCGTCGCGACATCTGACACGGTCGACGGCAATTACGTCTATCAAAACGAATTTCGCCCGCTCGACAACGAATCGCGCGACATGACGCTGTTCCTGGACGACGATGGCACCGGTTACCTCATCTCGGCCGCCAAGAACAATTACGATCTCAACATCTACAAACTCAACGCCAGCTTCACGGGTATCGACTCGTTGGTGACGGTGCTCGCGGGCAATCATCGCGAAGCACCGGCCGTCTTCAAACGCAATGGCGTCTATTTCCTGCTGACCTCGGCGGCGACGGGATGGAACCCGAACCAGGCCGCCTATCAGACCGCCACCAGCATGGCCGGCCCCTGGACCTCCCCCACCGCCTTCGGGGATCCCCGAACCTACAACTCGCAATCCACCTGGGTGCAGCCGCTGACGGGGACGAGCGGGACGTCCTACCTCTATCTCGGCGATCGCTGGGGTCCGGCGACCAGTCAGCAGCCCAACGATTCCACCTATGTCTGGCTGCCCGTCACGTTTCCCACCAGCACCTCGCTGGCCATGCCGACATCGTCGCAGATCACGCTCGATACCGCCGCCGGCACGATCGCGAACGGTTTTAGCGGGACGACGCTCGCGACGGTGAAGGCGGGGTCCAGCGGACTGTGCCTGAACGTCGCCAATCAGGCGCGCAATTACGAAAGCGGCATCATCCAGTGGGATTGCGGTGCCTTCTCCAACGAACAGGTCGAACGTCGCACTGTGGGCGACTATACGCAGTTCGTCTTCCAGCAGAGCGGGCTCTGCCTGGCTGAAGGCACCGACGGGAGCAGCGTGGTCCAGACGACCTGCGGGATCGGAAACCGCTCGCAATGGACGGTATCGGGGTCGCAGATCGTCAACCGCGCCAGCGGCTTGTGCCTGAACGTATCGGGCGACTCGCGGACGCGCGGCGGCAAGATCATCGATTACAAGTGCAGCGCCACCGCCCCGAACGACAAATGGTCGTTCGTGTCATGACGCGCCGGCTCCGCATGGGCTCGCCTCCGGCCATCGCGGGCCTGACCATCCTCGCACTCGGGGGCGCGGCACTCATGCTGCGCCCCGACCGCCCCGCGACCGTACGCGGGGACGTGACGGTCGTGCCGGGCGGCACCGCGGCCACGACGGCACCGGTGGCAAAGGGTGCGGCTGCACCACCTGCCCCGATGGGAGCGCACCGTCCGCGCTCGCCGCTTGCGAAGGCGGCACTGGCCCATGCGACGGCCGACACGCGCGTGATGGACCAGGCGACGGACGTGCAACCGCGCGATCCCCGCGGCCCGCTGATCGAGCGGCAGGTGGAAACCGCCTTCCGCGCCAGGGCTGCGCTCGCGGATGCGCGCGACGTCGTCGTCACCTGCACCGTCACCCTGTGCGAAGTGGCAGGGATGACCAGCATCGATCCGGCCGCGGCCCGATCCGCGCTGCGCAGCGACGACCTGCTCAAGGCGATAGCGGCGCTCGGCTATTCGTCCGGCCCCGACGAGGAGGCGAGCAGGGAGGGCGGCACGGCGTTCGTCATGTATCTCAACCGCGAAGTCTGAAGCGCGCGCGCCGGAATGTCCGAGTGACAGTCGCCGCCCCCAGCCCTAAACGGGTTCCGTTGCAGCTCTTCCGGCATCTTCTCGCGCAACGCCACCTCAGCGTGCTCATCTGCGCGGCGACGCTGTTGCTGAAGCTGCTGGTGCCGACCGGCTATATGATCGACGCCGACCACGGCCGCATCGCCATCACCATCTGCCCGGGCACCGTCCCGGCCGCGATGACGATGCAGATGCACGGCGACACCGCCGGGCATGGAGCCGAGCACGGCCAGTCGTCTGATCACGGCAAGGCCGGGATGCCGTGCGCCTTCGCGGGCCTGTCGGCCGCGGCGCTGGGTGCGGCCGATCAGATCCAGCTCGCCGCCCTGATCGCCTTCGTCCTGAGCGCCGGGTTGGCGGGACGGACGCTGCCGCCGGCCTCTGCCAGGGTATATCTCCGTCCACCCTTGCGAGGGCCGCCGGCCCGCCTTTGACCGACTGATCGCGTGCGCCCCGCCCCCGGGACGCACCTTCACGTTCACGGCCCCGCGCATGTCGCCGGGCCGGACAAAGGCATTCCCATGACCCGATCCTACCTGTTGGCAGGGGCGTTCCTGCGCTGCCTGCTGTTCGTCCAGCCTGCCTGTGCGCAGGAGCAAGCCCCGTCCGATGACCGCGCCGACAAGGCCGGCGACATCGTCGTCACCGCATTCAAGAGGCCGCAGACCCTTCAGGAGGTCCCGGCCAGCATCACCATTCGATCTGCCGACCTGCTGACCCATCTCGACGCACAGGATTTCTCCCGGATCGCTGACAGCGTGCCGGGGGTGGCCTTCGCGACCACCGGCCCGGGCAACTCGCAATACATCGTCCGCGGGATCGGCGGCGTCGGCTTCGTCCAGTCGCCGACGACCGGCGTCTATCTCGACGAAACCCAGCTTCAGACGCGCGCGCTGCGCGGCTTTTCACAGCCCGATCCGCAATTGTTCGACATCGCCCGCGTCGAGATATTGCGCGGGCCGCAAGGGGTGCTGTTCGGGTCGTCGGCGATGGGCGGCCTGGTGCGAGTGGTGACCAACCTGCCCGACGCGTCGAGGATCGATGCGCTCGGGCAGGTGAGCGTATCGACCATCCAGGATGGCGGCGCGAGCGGTGATGCGAAGGTGATGCTCAACCTGCCGATCGTCGCCGACGCGCTGGCGCTGCGCGTGTCCGGCGGAATCGTCCGCCAGGGCGGCTGGATCGACGACCTGCGCCCCACCACGGGAAATCTGACCGAAAACGCCGGAACCCCACGGGTGCGAAAGGACGTCAACTGGACGCGCACCGGCTTCGTCCGGGCGGCGTTGCGCTGGACTGCGACGCCGACGCTGGCGATCACGCCATCGTTGATCTGGCAGGACGTTTACAGCAACGCTGATCGACCGCACAGCGACGTGACATTCGGCAAGCGGGCGCGGCTGAAGGCGCGATACGACGACACGTTCGCCCGGGACAGGTTCGTCATCGGCTCGCTGCTGATCGAGAACCGCTTCGACGCGCTGGGCGGCTTCACGCTGTCGTCCAATTCCTCCTGGCTGGACCGACACAACAGCCTCTCGTTCGACGTCACCGCCTTCGATTCTCCGATCGTCGAGAATATCGTCGGCCCCGGTCCGGGCGGAAGGCTGTTCCCGACTCCGTTGGTGGACATCGGGCGGACCGACCAGTTCACGCAGGAGGTGCGGGCCGTCTCCGACGGCACCGGGCGGCTGCAATATGTGCTGGGCGCCTTCTACCGCGACCTTCACCAGCGGTCCGGGCGCACCATCACCGTATCGAATCTGTTCGGCATTGCCGCGCCTCTTCCGCTCGGTGCCGGCACGCCGCCCGTCATTCAGGACACCGCCGTCCGCTTCCGCGAAACTGAAGCCGCCGCGTTCGGCGAGCTGACCTACGCGCTCGTGCCGGGGGTGAAAGTCGCAGCGGGCGCGCGCGCCTTTTCCTATCGTCAGCGTGAGGCGAGCCGACGGTTCGGGATCGGCGGTGTCGCCGGGGGCGATCTGGCCTATGACTATGACGAGCGCAACCGCGAGCACGGCATCACCCCGCGCGTCACGTTGAGCTACGAACCGGGCCCGGCGGCAACGATCTATGCCAGCTATTCGCAAGGGTTCCGCACCGGCGGCGTCAACGCCCCGGTGAGCGACACCATCTGTTCGGCGGCGGAACGACGCCTGGCGGGCATTCCCGACGTGCCACCGCCGTTCGGCAGCGACCGGACCGACAATTACGAATTGGGCGGCAAGACCAGCCTGTGGGGTGGTCGCCTGCGGGTCAACGCCTCCGCCTATCTGATCGAGTGGAAGGATTATCAGCAGGCGTTCCAGACGGCGTGCGGGATCAACAACGCCACGACGATCTCCTTCACTGTCAACGCCGGTCGGGTGCGCAGCCGCGGCGGCGAGCTTGAAGTGTCCGCCGCTCCGCTCGACGGACTCGATCTTCATGCCGGCGGCTCGTTTACCGATGCCACCTATCGCAACGAGGTGCCGAACCTCCTGCTACCGGCGGGGTCGCGCGTTCTCGACGTACCGCGCTGGACGTGGAACGCGCGCGGCACCTACGATGTCGCGCTGCTGCACAGGCTGCGCGGCACGGTGTTCGCGGCGATCCGGCATGTGGGTGCGAGCAACAGCGGCTTCGGGGAGGGCGAGGTGTTGCCGCGTCCGGCCTACACGCTGGTCGATGCCTCGGCCGGGGTCAGGATGGGCGGCGGTCTGGCGGTCGACCTGTTCGTCACCAACCTGTTCGACGCGGTGCCGGTATTCGGCCAGGAGTTCACGACCTCGCCGGGCAACACGACGGCGACCAGCTATTTTTCCTACCTGGTCGGCCCACCGCGGACGATCGGGCTCCGCCTGAGCAAAGCGCTGTGATGCCGGGCACCGGGTGCGCGATTGTGGGACGCAAGATCCCGTCGACGTCGCCGTGCCCTCAACGTCGGTCGGTTCGGCAGATCGGGGAATTTGTGGCGGAGAGGGTGCCCGCCCTAATCAAGCCAAAAAACAGAGGATTTACGCCCTCTTTGGTACCCGCCGCTTCAATGATACCCCACTAGATACCCCACTCTCGATTGTTGCATTTTGGTACACCAATCAGGCGGCATGTGGAAGGTCGGGTTCTTCGCCTTCCATGTTCAGCCGCACCACCAGACCCAGCACGGCGTCGGGCAGATGCGCGCCCTTCACCCGCTCGACGATCGCGTTGACCGGATACCCCCGGTCGATCTTGGGCGCGATCCAGCTTGCCCGGTCGCGCCCGAGATACCCGACGCAGGTGCCGCTGGCGGTGAAGATCGCGACGGCGAGATGATCGTGCGGGTTGTCAGGCTGGCGGATCAGCTCGACCCGATCGCCCGGTCGACACTCCGCCAGCTCAAGCTGGCGGCTGCTCCCATCGTCATTGTCATAGCCGCAGCCGACCGCCGCCAAACTGAAGTCGTTCCAGCCCATCACCTACCCGCGCATTGAAGAACAAACGCGGAACGGATATGTTCGCATCCGGCCCGAGTCGGTCAAGAGGATTTCGATCATGACGATGCAGATGGACACCGCCCCTGCCCCGATCGCGTTCGGAGCATGGCTGTTGGCGCAGAAGGATCGCGGCGGGCTGATCGGCACGCTGGCGGCCGGAGCCGCCGCCGACCGATCTTTCCCCAAGCAGGGCAACCCCGAGGACGTGCGCGCGCGACTGCGCGCCTTGCAGGCCGACGGTGATATGTTCGAGGCGGTCGATGACGCCGAGCTTGATTGGGCGGCTTACTGATGCCGGCCGGCGGGATCATGGATCGCCGCGAGCCGTGCCCGCGGCGCGCGCTCAAGGCGATCGTCGAGGCAAGCCCCTATTCCTTTGCTGAGCTGTCGCGAATGCTCGGCCGCCCCAACCCCTATCTGGCCGCGTTCGTCAGGATCGGGAAGCCCGCAGCGCTGACCGAAGCGGAGCATCGCCAGCTCGCCGACTTCTTCGGCCTGGACGAACGCGCGCTCGGCGTGAGGGAGCTATGGCGACCGATAGCGGCCTGACGCCCGGCATCGGCCACAATCAACCATGCGCGCTCTGCGCCGGTGGCGGCCCGGGCGACGAGGTGCTGGTCGAGCAGGTCGCCGACGACCTTTGGGAGAGCCGTCGACACGGTACGCTCGACGACGTGCCGTGGGCAGAATGCGGGGCCTATTGGCAGCACATCTTCCGGGGCTTCGCAGCCGCCGCGATTGCGTCCATCAAGAAGCGGACAGCGACTCTCGGCTAAGGTGGTGAAGATGGCGGACCTAATCCTGATGCATCGTATCGAAGACGGGCACGACATCGAGCTTGATCGCAACCGGGTGGTTCTGATCGAGCCTGATGCCGACCGAGCCGGCACGTTCATCACCCTCAATATGGGCGACACAACTCGCTCGATCCACGTCAGGGAAGACTTCAGGGCGGTGCAGACCGAGCTGCATCTGTCGCCGATGGAACGGGCAATTCGCGACTTCGAAGGGTCGCCAGTCGAGGTGCCGTTCGCTTGATGATGGAGCGGCCCGACGGGGTCGCACCGTCCTCGCACGCGGGGGAACCGCGCTCGTCCGATGGACGGGCCGCATGGGTGCTGCTGCCTCTGCTAGAGGCGAACTGCAACTGCTAAAAGGTTGGTGATCCAAACCTTTTCGGATGTTCGTGCTATTGGGCGGAAAAAAGGGGCAGGCGCGAAGCACGCCCCTCCAAGCCCGATCACCGGCACCGTCGCGAACGGCACTATCCGGCGAGAGCGGGAACAGGAGAATGGCACTATGCCGGGCGTGCCGGCTCGTTGCAATAATCCGGTTTCGGGAAAGGCTTGACCGGGTAGCGGCATCCTTTGGCGAACCGGGGCTTGAGGAACCGCAGATACCGGAACTGGCGCAGCGTGTGACGCACAGCCCGATCGCGATTGGCGATCAGGTGCGCGGCCCGCGGTGCCTCGGCGCGCTTCCCGCCCGCCGTCATCAACGTGTTGTGATACCAGTCACCGTCGAGTTCCCAGAAGATGCCGCGATGCTCACCGTGGAAGGTGAAGCCCGCAGCCTGGTACACGACGCCGAACAGCCCGCAGCGCTCATCGGCGAACGACTGTATCCATTTGACCGCCGGCCGGATGCGGCGGATCAGCCGGATTGATGCCGCCAGCGCCCTACTCTCGCTGTTGCGTGGCGCACGATCGTCCAGCCACATGCGGTTGAGTTCGAGATATTCGGTCATGCCGGTGCCGGTGACCACGCTGCCCGCCGAGGCGGGGTTCATGGCATAGCCGTATTGCAGCACGCCCAGCCGATCGCCGCCTATCCAGACGCCGAGGTGCAGGGTCGTGCCGCGGTAGATGCGACCGCTGTAGTGGTTGGAGATGATGACCGCGTTCGCTTCGTCGCGATCCATGATCGCGACATAGAAGTCGGGCGATCCGAAGCCGATCGCCTCGCGCGCGCCGATCAGGCTGGACGAAGGATCGAACAGGTAACCGGCGCACTCGCCGGCAGCGCCGCCGCCGAAGACCGGCTGCGGGGTAACGATATGACTCGACTCCATAAATCAGGATGCTCACAGGAGCCCCGCCCGGTGCACGGGTGCGGGGCGTTGCGGCTAGGCCAGCCGCGCGTGACGGGTCGGTCCTACTTGCCCGTCGGTGGCGTGTTCCAGCACGTCACCCCCGCTCGGCCGATCGGATATCCGATGGACCTGCGGTCGTGTTCAAATTAGTTGGCCGGGCGCAATTCCCAACCGTAATTCCGACGGTTTGCGATCTTCACCATCGCACCGGCGTCGCGCAGCTTGGCGCGAATGCGGGATATTCGGGTGTGCGCCAGCCACTCGTCGTTGCCGTCTTCGGCAAGCGGGGCAAGCAGGCAGATGCGCTCGATAGATATCTGACCCCAGCGTACCAGCTCGAACGCGACACGAGCCTCGGACGCATAGAGCGGCACGCGCTTTCCCTCCCAGAAGATCGTGTAGGGCTCATCAATCGCCGACAATGAGCCCCGTTCGACCCGCTTCTGCCGCGGCGCGCCGCAGCAGTCGCAGACGCCGCTCACGTCACAGCTTCGCGACGGCGGCGGCGATCTTCGGGAGCCGCCCACCGGTGATGCGGCAATCGACGACCTGCCAGTCGTTCCACCATGAAACGAAGGCGCAACCGCTCTTGGCGCTGGTGACATCGTCCAGCCACATCGCCACGTCGGCGGCGAAGTCGTCGCTGTCGGTTCCGGTTTCGGCGAGGCCGAACGGCTTGCCCTTCTCATAGGCAAAAGCGCGAAGCGCCAGCAGCGGCGCGCGGAACCAGCCGCCGGTATAGTCTCCCGGCTTATGCTGGAACTTGTACGCGACGTAGAGGTCGGGCGCGATGATGTCGACGAACTCGACGCCCGGCCATGCCTTGATCGGATCGACGACGCTGGCGGAGGGGTGCTCGATGTCGGGCGACCATACCAACTGAAAACGCGGCGACCGCGCGCGAAACAGCCCGGCGATGCGCCGCCATGCCAGCAGTCCCAGCGAGTGGTTTGGCTTGCCCGCCTTGTCGACGAACAGGTTCTCCGGGTTGCCCTTGAGGTTGAACTCCCACGGAAGGCGAACGAGGATGCGGCCAGTGCCGGGAATTGCCCGCACGAGCTGGTCGGTGATCGACCGATAGAGATCGTCGTGGCGGCCCTCGTTGACCGCCTCAAGTTGCCGCGCGCCGGGGAACGGCACGGACCATAGAACCTCGCGTCCGCGAGCAAGGGCTTTCTGCCCCAGCCCGATCGCCCATGGCGCGCTGCTGAGCAGTTCGGCCGGGCTGGTCTGATTGAGGTTGATGCCGACAATTGCGGCGCGTGGAAAGTCCGCGGCGAAATCGTCCGCCGGGATCATGCTGTAATGCGGGTGAACGCTGAGAAGGGTCATGCGGTTTTCCTTGGGAGAGGCCGCGCCCGACAGGCCCATTGTCCCGTCAATGCTCTCATGAGATCGCCATGAAGATCATCTGGTTTGGCGCGACAAACTGAGTTACCGGCGAGACGAATGGCGGTGTTGAACACCGCATCGGAGGGGATTTCGGATGGTCGGGGTTAATGAGAAGCTGGCCGCGGTTCGGGCTGTAAAGCAGGCGATTGCGACTGCTGAAACGGTCGACGCTCTGCGAGCGCCGTTGCTAACGCTCATCGGCCTTCTTGAGCTTGACGCTCAGGCTGGGGTGGTGGAGGCTGACCTCATTCTCGGCCGGCGTGGTCCGTCGGACACTCACCGCCCCTGATGTATGCCCGCCTCTCCCGTCGTTGCCTTTGAGACGCTCGCGGTGCTATCGCGCGGCTACGGAGATGCGCGGCCTCACTGTTGATCTGGCGATGCGTCGCCAATCAGAAATGGTCGCGTAAAGCGGCAGGCAAATTCGGATTTAGGCGCAAGCGTGATGGCTGAGACTGGCGATCAAGGCATTCATAACTTCCCACCTTATCCAGAGATAAAGCCCTTACCACCGCTGCCAACAAAATCTGACCGACTAAAGTTCGCCTTTGCACTTGTGAGCGAGCATGGTGATTGTGTGGCAGATTATATCTTCGCTCAATTTCGACATGCATCGACGCCCGCCGAAATGGTGCGATGGGATATGTTGAGTCAGATGATTGAGGAAATAATTGGACAGCCGTTAGAAGTTTCATACGATGTCGCAGCACGCTTGGCTGGTGAGGGCGTGCACATCGAAATTGACGAGAATGGGCCTGCCATCGTGCCGAACCTCAATCGCCTCCCTGACTGCTAAGCATAGGTTGGAAAGTAGGCTAAACGTGGCGCACGATTTCAACGCTCGGCCGAGCTGGAGGCATGACCTTTACGCCAACTCGCAACGTATCGGAGTGAAGAGCGCGGTAATTGGATGGTTCATAAATCCCGGCTTCGCTGTCGCGACCCTCTACCGTGTCTCCCGATGGGGCAAGAGCCGGGGAACCGTAGTTGGAAATCTTCTCTCGGTATGGGCTCGGCGGCGTATTCTGAGAGATTACGGCTGCGACATCAACCCAACCGCCATCATCGGTGCAGGCCTTCGCCTCCCTCATCCAATCGGCATCGTCATTGGCGACGGCGCTGTCATCGGTTCGGATGTGACGATTTATCAGGGAACTACGATCGGTCGCCGATCGGAACGACAAGCGGATTACCCAGTGCTTGGAGATCGCGTGACAATATACGCGCACGCTACCATCGTTGGACGGATTGCAATTGGCGATGACGCGACAATTGGTGCCCGAGCGATCGTTCGAGACGATGTCCCGGCTGGCGGGACGGCTTACGCCGCCGCCAGCCGAGTGATTGATCGACTTCCGACGGGGTGACTTGAGGGTTCACGCCGTCGCCGGCCGGGCTCATGCTACCGATATGGTCAAGTAACAACTGGTTGCGGCACGATCGACTGTGCACCGAGCGTTTCAAGCGGGTTGTACGGGAAGAACTGCATGAAGTGCCTGAACTTGGTGAAGCGGGGGTTGGTCGTCCCAGCCGCGGCCTTCTTCGCGGTGACCGCGAAACGGTCGATCCTGACGGCATCGGGAGCCGTGGCCTGATGAGTCATCCACAGCAGGTTCACTGTGGTCACCGCGTTGTTGGTCGCGGGCAGGATGAACGAGTTGGCATACAGCCCAGACACGACGCCATTCCAGCTTAGGGCAAGGTCGACCTGTTCCGCACTCCCGCTGCTGACGAGATCCATCTGGACGAAGTGGAACACGACTCCGGCGCCCGGCAAGATGAAATCCCTGTAGGGGCGCTTGGTGCCTGACGCGATCGTTACGGACTGCATGGCGTCGTACTGAAGCGCGGTGGCAACCGTCTGATCGATCAGGGTGCCGCCTTGTGCGATGCTCGTGGCGCTGTCGTTGTTGTCCCTGCGCTGGTAGAGCGTGACAGGCAGTCGCTGGTCCGCCCGTCCGTTACCCTCCATGTGCGCGCGGATCAGGCTGATGATGCCCGTCCCATACATCGTCATGAGGTCGGCGGTTGCAGCTCGATCCGTGCTGCCCTTCGCGTTCGACAGGCATTCGATTAGCGCTGTCACAGCATCGCTGTTCCCCTTCAGAACGCCCATGTAGTAGGACGCCCAATTCATGATTGTCGGCTCGAAGGACGCACCGTTGCTAAGCGTCGCAACGGTCGCGCCAGTTGCCGCCCGGAATTGCGCCATCGCCCCAAGAACCGCTTGCCGATTGGCGTAGATTGCGGCGCTCGGCGGCTCGATCACGAGGTCGGTCGTTGCTCCCGTTGTTCCCATATTGTGATTGTCGACATAGACGCGGACATCGTTGGCGTCGAAAATAGCCTTGATGTACTGCGCCTCTTTCTCACCGAATGCCGATGTCCCCTTGGCGTTGTCGGTCCCCTGCGTCTCATCATAGGCCGCCCAAAAATAGGCCCCCTGACGATTGATGTTGACCCCGTTCGCATTGGTCCGCCCACCATTCGCAGCGGTGAACCCGGTCGGGTTCACGTTCGGCACCATGATGACTTTGTAACTTGCGAAGATGCGCCGGGCGAGCGGTGTCGCGCGCTTCGCAATCCACTCGAACACACGAATGACGGCAAGCTGCCCGTGGTTTTCGCCGCTGTGCATCCCAGCGGTGAGAAGGATTGTCTTGCGGCCCGCGCCGACCGTCCAGCTATAGACCGGAGTGGCATTGTCGCTCGCGTTTCCGAGGTTTGTCTCGACCGCCGTCGTGCCGACGAGAAGCGCGCGGATCATAGCGATATAGTCGGTGTAGACGGTCGGCGACGTGAGCGCGGCGAGTGCGACGGGCTCAAGCGGCGTGATGTCGAGCCCCTGATCTCGCATCGCCGATGCGACGGCGGTCGGGAGAAGCCGCGCCAGCATGTCGTTGAGGGTATCGCGGAAGTCCTTGCCGGAACCGCCATTGGCGAGATTGGTGAGTACGGTCATGCTGCGTCCTTCCATGCTTCAGAGTCGTCCCAATTCGCGGTGTCGTCCCAGACGCCAGTCGCGAAAACGGAGGGGTTGGGAATGGGCGAGGTGCCGCCCGGAACCTTCACGATCGGCGTGCAAATCTCGATCGTGGAAGTGGTCATGATGACGCCATCGGCGCCCTCGACACCTTCAGCAGCGTTGAAGACACGACCCCGGAAATAGCGAACCTCTCCGGTCGGATACCCGACGCGAATTGGATAGAGCCGGGTAGTAGTGTCGGCTGCGGCGGCGCGTAGCGTGATCTGGCCGGGATCACTCTCATCATAGGCCATCGAAGGGGCGAGCGCGCCTTGATCGGTCGACCCCTTCAGCTTGTCCTTGGCGCGCTTAAGCGCCTGAAACTCGGTCTTCGCGAAGACCTTGCCGATGGTGCCGATCTTCTCGACGTAACCTACGTCGTCATAGTTCAACGCGGCATAGCCTGCCCGATCGAAAGTGGCCGGGGTGCCGGTCGAAATGCCGAGCGTAGCGCCGGCTGCTGTGGTGGTACTCATGAACTGCTCCCCGTGATGTGCCGGGCGGCCGGCGGCTGTGGTGAAGGGTCGAGGTCAGCGTTCGGCCGGTCGCGCCGTCGAGCGCGGCCACGCCTCGATCGCCAGCCGACGCTTGTCGTCGCATCGCTTCAGGTCGAAGCGACCGTCGCGGATCGTGGCGTCGTCATCGCTGGCGGAAGCGCTACCGTCCGGCTGGCGGTGCTGCGGCGTCGCCTCGCAAGGCTCCAGCGCTGCCTTTGGCGGCCCCGGTACTTCGGTCGGCGAGATCGGCATCGAGCGCATCGATGTCGCGCACCCGGTCAGCGCCGCGACACATGACGCGGCCAGCAGCAGTCTGAGCATATTCCCTCACGGTGTTGGTGGATCGAAGGATGAGCGGTTCGCGGGCGGCGATCCGGTCGGCGAAGGAGGTGGCCGCCGCCGCCATCTGCTGAGCGTACCCGCGCTCCCGATCCGCCTGTGCGCGGTCGGCGCGCTCAAGGGATGCGGTCCATGCCAGTCGCTCGTTGGCAAGCGTATGGCGCGCGTCGTCGCGCTGGGCGCGGAAGAACAGCGCGAGGGCGACGGCGGCGACCGGCCAGAAGCGGCGCAGCAGCGCCCACACCGCCGCCCAGGTCACGCCTCGTTACTCGACAACGGGACGCCGTTCGCGGCGATGAGGACGGGCTTGCCGGTCAGAGGCACTCCAACAGGCCAGCGCCGCGCGACGCAGCGGGTCTTCGCGATCCACGTCAGCGTGACCGCGTCGCCCTGATTGCCGCCCAGC